>NZ_CP047028.1 GCF_009796865.1 Formosa sp. L2A11
TAAGATTTTTGTTCACATATTTGTCAAACTAAAAAACGAGGGAAAATTTTCAATATTCCTCACTAACTTTAACTAAATCTTTTAAAATATAATGAGTGTAACTGCGCAATCGGTATGGAGCAACTGTCTTGAATTTATAAAAGATAATATCCAACCGCAAGCATATAAAACATGGTTTGAACCTATTGCCGCAGTTAAATTAACGGACAATGCTTTAAGCATACAAGTACCGAGTAAATTTTTCTACGAATGGTTGGAAGAACACTATGTTAAAATTTTAAAAGTAGCTTTAACTAAGGAATTAGGTGAAAAAGCCAAATTGGTTTACATTATTAAAATGGAAAACACTTATGGTAATAAGCAACCTTTTACAGAACGTATTCCTAGTTCTAACAGATCTGCTGTAAAATCACAAAATGTAGACATCCCACTTAATAACAAAAATCCGGAATTACGTAACCCGTTTATTATTCCTGGTATTAGAAATGTTAAGATCGAATCTCAACTTAATCCAAATTACAGTTTCGAAAACTTTTTAGAAGGAGATTCTAACCGTTTAGCAAGAAGCGCTGGTTTAGCTGTTTCTGCAAAACCGGGAGGAACATCTTTTAATCCGTTATTAATTTTTGGAGGTGTTGGTCTTGGAAAAACACACTTAGCACACGCTATTGGTGTCGAAATAAAAGACAAATATCCTGAAAAAACGGTTTTATATATCTCTGCAGAAAAGTTTACGCAACAATACATAGACTCTGTTAAGAAAAATAATAGAAACGACTTTATTCATTTCTATCAAATAATAGATGTTTTAATTATTGACGATGTACAATTCTTATCTGGTAAAACAGGAACACAAGATGTGTTTTTTCACATCTTTAACCACTTACACCAAAACGGTAAACAAGTTATTTTAACAAGTGATAAAGCTCCTGTAGATATGCAGGATATTGAACAACGTTTATTATCACGTTTTAAATGGGGATTATCTGCAGAAATGCAAAGTCCAGATTTTGAAACTCGTGTATCTATTGTTAACAATAAATTATATCGTGACGGTGTAGACATGCCTGAAGAAATTGTTGAATATGTTGCAAAAAACATTAAAACAAATGTTAGGGAATTAGAAGGTGCTATTATTTCTTTAATTGCACAATCGTCTTTCAATAAAAAAGAAATCACTTTAGACCTTGCAAAACAAATTGTTGAAAAATTTGTAAAAAACACAAAACGCGAAGTCTCTATAGATTATATACAAAAAGTAGTGTCTGATTATTTCCAAATGAATGTAGACACACTGCAATCTAAAACAAGAAAACGTCATATTGTACAAGCAAGACAATTGGCTATGTTTTTTGCTAAGAAATACACCAAAGCATCTCTAGCGAGTATTGGATCGCAAATAGGAAAACGTGATCACGCTACAGTACTTCATGCCTGTAAAACAGTAGATAACTTATCTACCACAGACAAGCAATTTAAAAAGTACGTTGAAGATATTACTAAAAAGCTTTCGGTTTAAAACACATTTACAATGACTAAAATACTTATGGTTTGCCTAGGCAACATCTGCCGATCTCCATTGGCAGAAGGTATTTTAAGATCTAAATTACCTTACGAAGATTTTATTATAGACTCTGCAGGAACGGCAAATTATCACACAGGATCTAATCCAGATAATCGCTCTATAACTGTTGGAAATAAATACGGTATCAATATTTCAAAATTAATGGGAAGGCAATTTTCTGTTCGCGATTTTGACGATTTTGATATTATTTACGCAATGGATCGTTCTAATTTTGACAACATTATACGTTTAGCACGTAACCAAGCCGATAAGGATAAGGTAAAAATGATTTTAAACGAAGTTTATCCAGATCAAAATTACGATGTTCCAGACCCTTATCATGGCGGAGATCATGGTTTTGAAAACGTCTATAAAATGCTAGATGAAGCTTGCGATAATATTGCTGAAAAATTAAAATAACACATTTCAGTTTAACCTTATAAGCTGAATTAATCTATACAATTATGAAACCTTCTTTAGGAAAACTTTATCTTATTCCAACCACTTTAGGCGATAACGAACCTTTAGAAGTATTGCCTATCACTGTTAAAAACATTATTGACAATACAACTACTTTTATTGTTGAAAATGAAAAAACAGCTAGACGGTTTATAAAAAAGATTTCTCCAGAGAAAGTACAATCTTCTTTAGAAATGTTTTCTTTAAATAAGTTTACACAAGAAAGCGATTTACCTAGTTTTTTAGAACCTTGTTTAAACGGTACAAATGTTGGTTTACTATCGGAGGCCGGTTGCCCGAGTGTGGCAGATCCAGGATCTGATGTCGTAAAAATTGCACACCAACAAGGTATTCAGGTGGTGCCTTTAGTTGGCCCTTCTTCTATCTTACTTGCTCTAATGAGCTCTGGAATGAACGGACAAGGATTTTCTTTTAATGGGTATTTACCTATAGATAAAAGTGAAAGAAAACACGAACTAAAACGTTTAGAGCGTTTATCTTTAGAACACAATCTATCTCAAATTTTTATTGAAACACCATATAGAAATAATAAAATGCTTGAAGATATTTCTAATACCTTAAGTAGCGGTACTATGGTTTGCGTAGCTTGCGACATTACGTTACCAACAGAGTTTATTAAAACCAAGCCAGCTTCAGAATGGTCTAAAAACACTGAAGACCTTCATAAAAGGCCTTCAATATTTATAATTCATAAAAGTTAAAAACTTAAGCTTTATTTACTTTAGCTTTTTTGTTTGGTTTTACAAAAGAGGTATCATATCCAGAAAATTTCTTCATATAATGCTCTATTGATGTTCCGTAGGCATCAGAAAAACTTACAGAACCATAACTTCTCAAGTATTTCTTAACACTTCCTGGTCCTGCTAAATGTGCTGCTGCTAATATACCAGATTCGGTAATTACAACGCCATTTATTCTTTTACCTACAAACCTTTTAATGTCACGTCTTAAAATCCATTTATTACGTTCTGCATTTGCTAGAAATGCCTTTTCTTGTAATTCTGGATTTTTTAGAAACTGTACCGGATTATGAATACCGATAATTTTTAAAGTTTCTTTTCCAAATTGGTATTTTCCTAAATACCCCAGTGTATTCACTGTAAAATAATTTCCTCTAGATTCTTTAAAACCTAAAGCTTCTTTAAAACCTACATACGTTTTCCCTAAAGAAGGAGAAAACGAACTTGCAATATCTGTTTTTAATGCTTCTGCATTGTTATAGCTAATACTATCATTAACCATGTTATAGTTTAAGGCCAAGCCTGCTGTCAAATAACTGTCCCCTACTTTAAACGTTTCATCTGTTGAAAACGAAAAAAAAGCTAGAGAACATATTGCAAGGATTACGAATAAGTAACTTCCAATATTTTTTATCATACCATTTAATTTCTTCAGGTAGGTAATATATGTTTACCTGAAAATTTCAGTGTGCAAATGTACAACATATTTTATTAATCTGAAAACTAATCGATTAAGCACAAAACACCACCTATATCATGCTTAAAACCTACGTTTTAACCGAGTTTAGGTAGTGTTTTTAGATTATTTTACGAAAGAAAAATATTACATAATTTTTTGTTAAAATTCTAATTTAACAACTTAATGTGTAATTCCTTGACGATTTAGGTAACTTTGATATGCTCTTGCATTAGCATTATGCTGACTTAAATTTTTAGCGAATCTATGGTATCCCATGTGTTCTGCATCTGCAGCAAAATAATAATAATCGTGTTTTTCGGCATTTAAAACGGCTTTAATAGCTGTAAGATCTGCCATAGCTATTGGTCCTGGAGGCAACCCTTTATTTAAATATGTATTATAAGGAGACTCTATAGTTTTATGTTTATTTAAAACACGTTTTATAACAGTATTTTTATATTCTGGTAATTGGTAGGCTGCAAATTTTAAAGTAGGATCTGCTTGTAAAGGCATACCAACTTTTAACCTATTTAAATATACACCTGCAATTCTGGGTTGCTCGTCTGCTGCTTTAGATTCTTCATGTACTATAGATGCCAAAGTAATAACTTCGTTTTTAGACAAACCAATCGCTTTTGCTTTTGCAACTCTAGTTTCTGTCCAGAATCGTTTATATTCTGTTAACATACGATCTCTAAATTCTTCTCCAGAGGTATTCCAGAAAAACTCATAACTATTAGGAATATACATGCCTAACATCGTTGCTTTATTAAATTGGTTTTGCTTTAAAAACAAAGTGTCTTTCATGGCTGCAACAAGAGATAAACTATCTGCCTCAATTTGAGTTGAAATACGACCTGCTAATTTCTCTATACTTTCCTGATTATTAAAAGCCACTTGAATAGGAATATTATTAATACGTATAGAGTTTATAATATCGTTATTATTCATTCCTTTAGTAATACGAAACTTCCCAGCTTTAATATGTGTTATATATTGTTTACGTTCTGCCAAAGCATCAAACTTATCAATATCTTTTAAAAGGGGATTTAACTGTTCGCGAACATCTAGATAAGATGCTCCTGTTGGAATATAAATATATGCAGTCTCGTTATTAAAAGCCGTATTGGGCCTAAACATTGCAGAATACACAAAATTTGCAAAAAAAGCAGCAACTACAAGTCCAAGAAGCACTATGGCTACAATAATTTTTTTAATATACATTAGCTATTAATTAGTTGAAAAAGAAATTCGTTTTTATATGTTCCGTTTACAAAGTTCCAGTCTTTTTTTAATCCGACATTTTGGAAACCTTGATTTGTAAATAATTTAAGACTAGCCTTATTTTCTTCAGAAATATTACAATACACTTGGTGTAATTGAAGCTGAACAAAGCAATAATTTACCAATAAAGACAATGCTTGGCTACCATAACCTTTCTCGCGTTTCTCTACATCGTTAATTAAAATACCTACGCCTGCTTTTCTATTTCTAAAGTCGAAATCGAAAATATCTATCAAACCAATTGTATTATCTTCGTAGTCTGAAATCACTAAACGCAATTGTTTAACCTCGTAAATATCTAGATGTGCTTGTTCTAAATACTGTTTAATTAAATATCGAGAATATGGTGTTTGGGTATTACTTAGCTCCCAAATAGATTCGTCATTTTCAACTTTATGAATATAATCTAAATCTTCAGGCTCTAAACCGCGCAAATAAATATGCTCTCCTTTTAAGGTTACCATTCTATTTCGCCTTTAAAAACTTGTTTTGCAGGACCAATAAGCCACACATTATTATAACCCGCTTCTGTTTTAGTAAATTTTACTTTTAACGCACCACCCTGTACCTTTAAATTCACTGTGTTTTCTGGTGTTTCTCCTAAGAAATGCATAGCAATAGCGACAGCTGTTACTCCTGTACCACAAGATAAGGTTTCATCTTCTACACCTCTTTCGTAGGTTCTAACTTCAAAAGAATCATTAGATATTTTCTTTACAAAATTTACGTTAGTTCCTTCCTTATAATAAGGTGCACCATTTCTAATAGTCCGGCCTAAGGTTTTAATATCAAAAGTATCAATATTGTCTTCAAATTGAACATGGTGAGGAGATCCTGTATTTAAAAACACATATAATTTGTGGTCTTCTACCGCTGGCACATCTTGCATTTGTAATTGTACTAAATCACCATCAAAAACAACATGATGCATGCCATCTATCGCTTCAAAAGAGGCTTTATTATCTATTACCTTTAAATCTTTAGCAAACTGAGATAAGCATCGTCCTCCATTTCCGCACATGGTACTTTCATTTCCATCTGCATTGTAATACACCATCTTGAAATCTACCTCTGGATGATTTTCTAATAAAATTAATCCATCTGCTCCAATTCCAAATCGTCTATCACATAAGCGATTAATAAGTGCTGTATCTTGTTTATTGAATGTATTCTGACGATTATCTATCATCACAAAATCATTACCTGTTCCTTGATATTTATAAAATGTATGTGTCATAATTAGGCGCAAATATAGGAATATTAGATATTATTTCGAGTGTTAAAAACTCTTTAATAGTAAGTTAAATAGCGTTAAACTATTCCATCAATTACATTAAAGAATTAATTTTATTCATTATTACATAATAACCTAAATTACTTTTAATATGAAAAAAATATTAACCTTAGTCCTTGTGTCTGCCTTAGGAGGTATACTTACTCTTGGCGCATATAAAATGTTTTTAGAAGGTAACGATGCTCTCGTAATCACGAAAACAGAAAATTCATCTCAATTTATACCAACATCTAACGTTGCTAATACAAATGCTATTAATAACGCCCCCAATTTTACAACTGCTGCAGAAAATACTGTTCACAGCGTAGTTCACGTAAAAAATACATCTATTGTCTCTGGACAAATGACATATAAAGATTTATTCTTAGGAAGAAGCTCTGCAAGACCACAAGTAGGTACGGGTTCTGGAGTTATTATTTCTCCTGACGGATATATTATTACAAACAATCACGTAATTAATAATTCGCAAGAATTAACGGTTACTTTAAACGACAACAGGGAGTTTAAAGCTAAAATTATTGGTAGCGACGAAAAAACAGATATCGCATTACTAAAAATTGAAGCAGGTGAAGATTTACCATACACCGCTTTTGGAGACAGTGATCAAGCAAAACTTGGTGAATGGGTACTTGCCGTTGGAAATCCGTTTAATTTAACATCTACAGTTACTGCAGGTATTATTAGTGCAAAATCTAGAGATTTATCAGGAGATAGTTACCAATCTTTTATACAAACAGATGCTGCAGTTAATCCAGGAAACTCTGGTGGTGCTTTAGTAAATGCTAACGGAGATTTAATTGGAATTAATACTGCCATATCTTCGCAAACGGGTTCTTATATCGGGTATTCTTTTGCTGTACCTAGTAATATTGCAAGAAAAGTAATTGAAGATATTATGGAATACGGTAACGTACAAAATGGTATTTTAGGAGTTACAGGTGGCGCTTTAAATAATGCTTTCGCTGAAAAATTAAATATTGACGATACAGAAGGCTTCTATGTAGATGCTGTTGAAGAAGGCTCTGGAGCACAAATTGCAGGTATTAAAAAAGGCGATATAATAAAAAAATTAGATCAAGTAAAAATTACAAAATTTGCAGATTTAAGAGGTCATTTAAATACAAAACGTCCTGAAGATGTTGTTAAAGTAACCGTTTTAAGAGATGGCGATTTAAAAGAAATCCCTGTTACACTTATTAAAAATCAAACATTTACCATGCCTTTAGTTGGTGTGATTAAAAACACAGATAAAAAAGACTTGAAAAAATTCCATCTAGATAATGGTGTGAAAATTATCAGATTAAATGATGAATATGCTCAATATTGGAAACAAAACGGAATCATAGAAGGTACTATTATAACTGCCATAAACGCCCAAAAAGTAAACACTATTGATGATGTACAAAATATACTTAAAGAAAAATCGCCTAACGAACCTTTACAAATTGAATTAATTAATGCTAAAGGAGAAAAAGAGCGTTATAATTTTAGATAAAAAATACATCGTTTATCTATTTTAAGAAAACCCTGTAGAAAAGCTACAGGGTTTTCTTTTTATAAGACACTAATTAATAGTTACAGATATTTTTGTTGTTCTGCTACTCTTTTATCTAATAGTAAAACAACAATTCTGAGTCTAAAAAATAAAAAAAACATTTTTATATACCTGATACAATACCAAATACAGTCATAATCATTAAATAGTTAGACTCACAAAATATATGTATATAATTAGACGTTATACTTATTATTAAAAGCAATCATCCAAGCATTAATTTCTAACGTATATATAAAACCTCACATTTATGAGGTTTTTATAAATTATAATGCAGAACTTAAACATTATTTTTTAAATTCGTGACATCCTTAAAAACCAAATAAGATTTCAATAATGAATGTAGTAAAAACCATTACAACCACGCTAATTGCGTGTCTTCTTACCATTACTTTATCTGCTCAAACAAATAAAGAAAAAGATTCTAGTTCTAATTTATCTTTAAACGAAGGAACTTTAGACACCCAATTCGAATTTCTTATTCAAAAGTCTAATAACTATCAGAATTATAAGGTGGTTAAAAAAGCATGGTTACAAACATTAAAATCTCATACTCTAGATTCTTTACAAGCAATTAGAAAAGATTTAGTTGAAACACAAATTAATGTAGACCAACAAGCAAACGAAATTGCAACCTTAAAAACTAAATTAAACGAAACTCAAAACACCTTAGACCTTACTAACCAAGAAAAAGATAGTATGGAATTTTTGGGTATGCAATTAAGCAAGACAACTTATAACACGTTTATTTGGTCTATTATTGGCGGACTTCTAATATGCCTACTCTTCTTTATCTATAAATTTAAAAATAGTAACTCTATTACTAAAGAAGCGAAACGTATGCTTTCAGAAATTGAAGAAGAATTCGACGAACATAGAAAAACAGCTTTAGAAAGAGAACAAAAAGTACGCAGACAATTACAAGACGAATTAAACAAACAAAAAGGGAACTCTTAGTCCTTTAAATAAAAATACAATCGTTTATAAATTAAAGTCCATACAAAATGTATGGGCTTTTTTTGTAAATTGAATTTGGAGCTTAAATATCTTCGGATATTAAATCCATTCTTCGCATCTTTGCAATTGATTTAAAATGAAGCCATGCGTATAGATATTATTACTGTTTTACCGGAACTGCTTAAGAGTCCGTTTGAAGCATCAATTCTAAAACGAGCTATTGAAGCCAATTTAGTTGAAGTTCATTTTCATAATTTAAGAGACTATACTACAGATAACTACAAAACGATAGACGACTATCAATTTGGAGGAGGAGCAGGAATGGTAATGCTTGTAGAACCTATAGATAAGTGTATTACCAAATTAAAAGCAGAACGCGAATACGACGACATTATATATATGACGCCAGATGGTGAAACCTTAAAACAAGGTCTTGCTAACACATTATCTTTATCTGAAAATATTATTATTCTTTGTGGGCATTATAAAGGTGTAGATCAGCGTGTGCGAGATTTATTTATAACCAAAGAAATTTCTATAGGCGATTATGTCTTATCTGGAGGCGAATTAGGAGCGGCCGTTTTATGCGATTCTATAATAAGATTAATACCAGGTGTTTTAGGTAATGAAACCTCTGCCCTGACCGATTCTTTTCAAGATAATTTATTGGCTCCGCCTATTTATACGCGACCAAGAGAGTATAAAGGACTAAAAGTACCTGAAATATTATTTAGTGGTAATTTTCCCGAAATAGAGAAATGGCGTGAGAATCAAGCTTTTGAGCACACAAAAGAACGCCGTCCAGACCTATTAGAAGACTAATTAATTTTAATGCTAAAGTGTTGTAAATAAGAAATAAATCACTATTTTTGCAGCCAATTTCGAACCAACCTCTGGCGAAAATCGTGAATGTTGCTTTGGATTAACTATAATTAAACAATAAAGATATGGAATCTTTAATAAAATTTGTACAAGACGAATTTGTAACAAAAAAAGAATTCCCTGAATTCGGAGCAGGAGACACAATTACTGTATTTTACGAAATTAGAGAAGGAGAAAAAGTACGTACTCAGTTTTTCAGAGGTGTAGTAATTCAAAAAAGAGGTTCAGGTAGTTCTGAAACTTTTACTATCAGAAAAATGTCTGGTACTGTAGGTGTAGAACGTATCTTCCCTGTTAACATGCCTGCTTTACAAAAAGTAGAAATTAACAAAAAAGGTAAAGTGCGTAGAGCTCGTATTTTCTACTTTAGAGGTCTTACTGGTAAAAAAGCAAGAATTAAAGAAAGAAGAAACAAGTAGTAACCTACTTAATATATTAAAAAGTCCTAACAAAAATGTTAGGACTTTTTTTATGAACAAAAGTTAACAAGTATGGTTTATAACATGTTGATATATAAAACGTTAAAAAACATTGAAAAACTAAGAATATTCTTTATCTTTATAAAACAGATTAATACTCGAATATGATGTTTAAGTATTAAAATGTTCTTTGAAATTGTTTTTTGAGATTTTTAATAACATGTAGTGTTGTTAAAAATCATGAAGTTTTAAAAAGTAAAATTGCTAGACAATAAAAACTATTAAAACTGAAAGTTTTCGAAATATCAAAACAAAAGTTGATTTACAAATAAGAAAACAATGTTTGACCTCGTTTGTATAAAAAAAGGGAAACATCAAGAAAAACAATTAAAAGAGAAACATTTAGTAATTAGTAAATACATTTTGAACGTTACAGTAATAAATGTTTCATTTTTGAAATAGTTTATTTTAAATTAAACAAGTAAGATGTTAATCTGAACGTTATCAGAGTATAAAGATCTGATAAATTAAAATACTATTTCAGAGAAAGCCATATCAATATAGTTTATGCTATTGTGATATGGCTTTTGTTTTGTAAAAATGATATATAATTTATAAAATTAAAACGAAAAAAGCAATCATGTAATTATTGATAAATAAACTAATTACCCAAAATTATAATTTATCAATAACAAAAACATTAACTAAATAAATAAAAATTACATAAAAGCTATTTCTAATTTTAAATCGTTATAGTTAAACATTAGCTTTTTTGTATATTTGCATTCCACGAAAATTGTGTTACATTTTTCGTTCAAAAAAATTCTATAAAACAAATTAAAATGGCATACAGCTCTCGAATTATTTACACAAAAACAGACGAAGCTCCGGCTTTAGCTACTTATTCTTTTTTACCAATCGTTCAAGCTTTCTTAAGTCCTTCAGGTATCAATGTTGAAACTAGAGACATTTCTTTAGCGGGGCGAATTATTACTACCTTTTCAGATTTCTTAACTGAAGATCAACAATTACCAGATGCTTTAAAAGAACTAGGAGAATTAGTTAAAAACCCAGAAGCTAACATTATAAAATTACCAAATATTAGTGCTTCTCTTCCTCAACTTAAATCAGCTATTAAAGAATTACAAAGTGATGGATATAAATTACCTAATTATCCAGACGAACCTAAAACTGATGCAGAAAAAAAAATCAAATTAAGATACGACAAGATAAAAGGTAGTGCTGTAAACCCCGTATTACGTGAAGGAAACTCTGACCGTAGAGCGCCTAAAGCTGTAAAAAATTACGCTAAAAAATATCCACACTCAATGGGAGCCTGGAGTCCAGACTCTAAAACACATGTTTCAACAATGAGTGAAGGAGATTTTTACAATAATGAAAAATCTGTAACTCTAGACCACGCTACATCTATAAGTATCCAGTTAGAAGATAAAAATGGAAAAACAACAGTATTAAAAGATAAATTAGATCTATTAGAAGGTGAAATTATCGATGGTACTATAATGAGTAAAAAAGCTCTTTTAAAATTTTTAGAAGATCAAATTAAAGATGCTAAGGATAAAAACGTATTATTCTCTCTACACATGAAAGCAACTATGATGAAGGTTTCAGACCCTATCATTTTTGGTCATGCTGTACGTGTATTCTTTAAAAATGTTTTTGATAAACACGCTGAAACTTTAGAAAGTATTGGTGTAGACGTTAATAATGGTTTTGGAAACTTATTAAGCTCTATTGAAGTTTTACAAGAAGATAAACGTAATGAAATTCTTGCAGATATAGACGAAGCCTTTAAAAACGGACCTTCAGTAGCAATGGTAGATTCAGACAAAGGAATCACTAATTTACATGTTCCTAGCGATGTTATTATCGATGCATCTATGCCAGCGATGATACGTACTTCAGGACAAATGTGGAATGCAGCAGGCAAACAAGAAGACACGAAAGCTGTAATTCCAGATAGTAGTTATGCTAGTATTTACGAAGCAACTATTAATTTCTGTAAAGAACATGGTGCTTTCGATCCGACAACAATGGGAACTGTTCCTAACGTTGGTCTAATGGCTCAAAAAGCTGAAGAATATGGTTCTCATGATAAAACTTTTGAAATAGCAACAGATGGTGTTGTTCGTGTAATTGATGCAACCAATAACGTATTAATTGAACATACTGTTGAAGCTGGTGATATTTGGAGAATGTGTCAAGCAAAAGATGCTCCTATCCAGGACTGGATTAAATTAGCAGTAAATAGAGCAAGAGCTACAAACATACCAACTGTATTTTGGTTAGACAAAAACAGAGCTCATGATGCTGAATTAATTAAAAAAGTAGAAAAATATTTACCAAATCATGATACATCTGGATTAGACATTCAAATTTTATCTCCAGAAGAAGCGACTTACTTTACATTAGCTCGTATTAAAAAAGGAGAAGATGCTATTTCTGTTACAGGAAATGTTTTACGTGATTATTTAACAGACTTATTTCCTATTTTGGAATTAGGAACAAGTGCTAAAATGTTATCTATTGTACCATTAATGAATGGTGGTGGATTATTTGAAACTGGTGCTGGTGGATCTGCTCCTAAACATGTACAACAATTCTTAGAAGAAGATCATTTACGTTGGGATTCTTTAGGTGAATTTTTAGCATTGGCTGTGTCTTTAGAACATATGTCTGAAAAAACTAAAAATGATAAAGCATTAATTTTAGCAGATGCTTTAGATGAAGCTACAGGAAAACTATTAGATAACGGAAAATCACCTTCTCGTAAAGTTAAAGAATTAGATAACCGTGGTAGCCATTTTTATTTAGCATTATACTGGGCAGAAGCTTTAGTTAATCAAACTAAAGATGCAACTCTAAAAGCTACTTTTACAAATGTAGCAAAAGCTTTATCTGAAAATGAAGATAAAATTGTTGAAGAACTTAATAGTATTCAAGGTCAACCTGTAGATCTTAAAGGATATTATTTACCAAATATTAAATTAATTACAGAAGCAATGCGCCCTAGTGCAACTTTTAATTCTATATTAGAAACAATATAGGACGTAACAACTTAAATATACTATTAAAAAAAGACTCCTTCATAGGGGTCTTTTTTTTGCTAATTAATAATTAATTAGCATTCATTTTTTTAAAAATTTTATCTTTGCTCCATGAAATTTATTAAAACAACCGAAGCCAATTCTAAATATAATAATTTAGAAAACATGACTGTTTCAGATTTATTGATAAATATTAATAATGAAGATAAAACGGTGCCGCTAGCGATAGAAAAAGCACTACCTCAAATAGAAATAGTAATTCAACAAGCAGTTACTAAATTAAAAAAAGGTGGTCGTATTTTCTATATTGGAGCAGGTACAAGTGGTCGTTTAGGAGTTGTAGATGCTTCGGAATGTCCCCCAACTTTCGGAGTCGACTCAAATGTAATAATTGGTTTAATTGCAGGAGGAGATAAAGCAATAAGAGATGCTGTAGAATTTGCAGAAGATTCTAAAACTCAAGGCTGGCAAGATTTACAACAACATAATATTTCAACTAAAGATATTGTTATAGGTATTGCAGCATCAGGGACAACTCCTTACGTTATCTCTGCATTAGAGGAGTGTAATACTAATAAAATTATTACAGCATGTATTACATGTAATAAAAACAGCCCATTATCTTTAACAGCTCAGTATCCCATTGAAATTATAGTAGGTCCTGAATTCATTACAGGAAGTTCTAGAATGAAAGCAGGAACAGCACAGAAATTAGTCTTAAACATGATTTCTACAGCCTCTATGATTCAATTAGGCAAAGTGAAAGGAAATAAAATGGTAGACATGCAATTAAGTAATGATAAATTGGTAGACCGTGGTATAAAAATGATCATGTCTGAGTTACATATATCTTACACTGAAGCAGAACAGCTATTACACGAACACAAAAATGTAAGAGCATCCATAAATTATTATAACAATGGAAACAGATAAAACAAATAAAGAAATTCTTGTAAAAGGATTAAAAAAGATGGGGATTTCTTTAGCCTGTATGCTATTAGGCCCAACATTTCTACATATAGCACTTACAAACAGGGAAAAACCTTTATTTATACCTATATTAATATTTGGAATTATTATTTGCTTCTTAGCAATGTTTTTTGCTTTCAAAGGACTAATGACAATTATGGATAGCATTTTTAAGCCAAAGAAATAATACGACTTACATATTAAAACTAAAAGCCTAATACAATAATGTGTTAGGCTTTTTTGGGATCAAGTATAAAAGTTGGGGAGAATGTTATCTTTAAACAAAAAGTATTTCGATTTTGAATATAGAATTAGCCCGTTATTTATTGCCAGAAGGCCTGTTAGAATATTTTGATATTGTTTCTGATAAGAGCACATCACAGGAAACGCACTTCTACCTAGAAGAGAAAAATATACTTCCTCAAGAATATCAGTCAGAAATAGCGCAATCAAAAGGATTCTTGTCAGAAATCACTATTGAAGATTTTCCGCTTCGAGGAAAACCTGTACTTCTGCATATAAAAAGAAGGCGTTGGACACTCGTTGATACTGGAAAAATCATAAAAAGAGATTGGAATTTAGTCGCTAAAGGCACTCGAATTACTAACGAGTTTGCCTCTTTTTTTAAAGAACTCTCTTGATAATCATGCCATAAGCGCTAAACGCTTTGGTGATTATTACAAGATAAAAAGAAAAACACTTCAGTTTCACTATAAAAATCATCTCAGCGACTTTAAGGATTGGGCTCAAAAGGATCACGCTAGTGATTGGCTACTCTATGGTAAAAATCTAGGTAAATATCTGAGCTTAGATGAGACTTCGCTTTCTAATGGAGAACTTTACACCATTGTAACCAATAAGGATGCTCATGGTAAAAAAGGAAGTATTGTAGCTATTGTAAAGGGTACCAAAGCACAGGATGTCATCGATGTAATTAACCAAATCCCTATAGAAAGACGAAACATGGTTAGGGAAATGACTGTGGATATGGCGGGAAACATGAACTTAATCGCTAAAAAATGTTTTCCAAAAACAGATATCGTTACCGATAGATTTCATGTTCAAAAACTAGCCTCAGAAGCTGTTCAAGAAGAACGTATTCGATTAAGATGGGAAGTTATAGAGACTGAAAATAAAGTCATTGAAAAAGACCGAAATAGAGGAAAAGTATATCAACCTGAACTTCTTCAAAACGGGGACACACACAGACAGTTGCTTGCTAGAAGTCGATATTTGTTATTTAAACCAAGAAACAAATGGACTAAAACACAAATAGAAAGAGCTGAAATTTTGTTTCAACTATATCCAACTATTGAAAAAGCTTATAAGTTAGCTCAAGCACTAAGCTATATCTATGAAAACAACACCAATAAAGATGTAGCTAGACTAAAAATGGCACATTGGTACAACAAAGTAGAAAACTCAAGTTTTAAGTCATTCAATACCATTGCAAGATCTATACAAATGCATTACAAACCTATTTTAAACTATTTTAAACTATTTTAATAACAGAAGCACTAATGCTTCTGCCGAATCTTTTAATGCGAAAATTAAAGAATTTAGAGCGCAATTTAGAGGAGTCAGAGATGTCAAATTCTTCCTGTATAGACTAACTAAATTATATGCTTAATTTTCACTACTCCCCAGAAATATGTCTTGATCCCTTTTTTGTTATCCAGAAAGACAAATGAGTATAGTATATAATAAAAAAGAAGTTTAAACATAAAATTACTGTCAGAAACTAAACTAACAGCTATATATTAGATTATAATAGTTTTATAACCACCTATCATAATCTAATATATAGCCATAAAAACAATCATTAAATCAGTCTCATATAAATGATGTGTATTGTTATTAAAAGTAAACAGAAAGGAATCTCATCCATTAATATTGTTCAGCATCATTACATTATTTAAAGGGTGTAGAATAAAAAAATACAGAATAGGATTAGTATATTAAAACAAGTTTATAATAACCAATCATAATTTAATATATAGCAATATAGATAGCAGTTAAAGCTGTCTTAAATAAATGATGTCTATTCTTATTAAAATTAAATGAAGCATGATTAAAAGCTCTAAAATTAATTAAGCAGAAAAGGTTTACAATAAGGTGATACTATAACTAATAATGATAGTAAAAAATCTGTGTAACAACTCAACACACTAGAGAATGATGTGATTTAAAGTATTAGTAATTAATTCTAATAAGAAAGAGTAATAGATCTTTGGATAATAAAGGAAGGTAATAATCCAGGAGTTAAATTATTTGGGGTATAAACAAAAAAAATCCTGAACAAATTCATGTTCAGGATTTAATTAAAAAAGGCAACGTCCTACTCTCCCACAATGCAGTACCATCGGCGCTAATGGGCTTAACTTCTCTGTTCGGAATGGTAAGAGGTGAGCCCCATCGCAATAATCACCTTAAATTGTTGATCGTTAGTTGTATCATATACAATCTAATCAACCGCGCTCTTGCGCAAATATCTTAACATATTGAAAAAGGACGATAATCGTCTTTATTTTAAAAATACTACTTATAATAATTCTGTTATACTCTGTAAAAAAACAATGCGCCCCTCAGTATCTTTTCAAATACCTGTCCTCTATATTACTATAAAGTCAGAGGGGGCTTTTATACAATAAGCCTATGGGTTATTAGTACTACTCGGCTATGACATTACTGTCTTTACACCTATAGCCTATCAACGTGGTCATCTCCCACGACCCTTTAAAGAAATCTCATCTTGTGGTGGGTTTCGCGCTTATATGCTTTCAGCGCTTATCCCTTCCAAACGTAGCTACTCTGCAATGCTCCTGGCGGAACAACAGATACACCAGAGGTTTGTCCATTCCGGTCCTCTCGTACTAGGAACAGATCCACTCAAATTTCTAACGCCCACAGTAGATAGAGACCGAACTGTCTCACGACGTTCTGAACCCAGCTCGCGTGCCACTTTAATGGGCGAACAGCCCAACCCTTGGGACCTTCTCCAGCCCCAGGATGTGACGAGCCGACATCGAGGTGCCAAACCCCCCCGTCGATATGAGCTCTTGGGGGAGATCAGCCTGTTATCCCCGGCGTACCTTTTATCCTTTGAGCGATGGCCCTTCCATACGGAACCACCGGATCACTATGCTCTACTTTCGTACCTGATCGACTTGTAGGTCTCTCAGTCAAGCTCCCTTATGCCATTGCACTCTACGCACGATTACCAACCGTGCTGAGGGAACCTTTAGAAGCCTCCGTTACTCTTTTGGAGGCGACCACCCCAGTCAAACTACCCACCAAGCACTGTCCCTTCGTTGAAGGTTAGGCTCTAGATAAGCAAAGGGTGGTATTTCAACAATGACTCCACAACACCTAGCGATGCCGCTTCAAAGTCTCCCACCTATCCTACACATTACTTATCCAAAACCAATACTAAGCTATAGTAAAGGTGCACGGGGTCTTTTCGTCCCACTGCGGGTAATCGGCATCTTCACCGATACTACAATTTCACCGAGCTCATGGTTGAGACAGTGTCCAGATCGTTGCACCATTCGTGCAGGTCGGAACTTACCCGACAAGGAATTTCGCTACCTTAGGACCGTTATAGTTACGGCCGCCGTTTACTGGGGCTTCATTTTAGACCGTCGAGGTAAACCTCTAAGCCCACCATTTAACCTTCCAGCACCGGGCAGGTGTCAGGCCATATACGTCATCTTTCAATTTAGCATAGCCCTGTGTTTTTGATAAACAGTCGCCTGGACCTTTTCACTGCGGCCCCACCGAAGTGGGGCGACCCTTCTCCCGAAGTTACGGGTCTATTTTGCCTAGTTCCTTAACCATGAATCTCTCGAGCTCCTTAGAATTCTCATCCCAACTACCTGTGTCGGTTTAGGGTACGGGCTGCTTCTTTCGCTTTTCTTGGAAGTCGCTTTTCTGGATTATCACCTTGACCGTAGTCTCAGTGTACTATCGGAGTGTTACCACATCCTTCAACGAACTATTCCGTCAGTTCGCACCAAATTTACGCCTCCGTCACTTTTAGTAAGAGCAGGTACAGGAATATTAACCTGTTGTCCATCCACTACCCCTTTCGGGTTCGCGTTAGGTCCCGACTAACCCTCAGCTGATTAGCATAGCTGAGGAAACCTTAGTCTTTCGGAGTGCGGGTTTCTCGCCCGCATTATCGTTACTTATGCCTACATTTTCTTTTCTATCCGTTCCAGCATACCTCACAGTACACCTTCTACACAAATAGAATGCTCCCCTACCAGTTATAATAAATTATAAATCCATAGCTTCGGTAATATGTTTATGCCCGATTATTATCCATGCCGAATCGCTCGACTAGTGAGCTGTTACGCACTCTTTAAATGAATGGCTGCTTCCAAGCCAACATCCTAGCTGTCAAAGCAATTCAACCGCGTTTTTTCAACTTAACATATATTTGGGGACCTTAGCTGATGGTCTGGGTTCTTTCCCTCTCGGACATGGACCTTAGCACCCATGCCCTCACTGCTGATCAACATTTTATAGCATTCGGAGTTTGTCAGGAATTGGTAGGCGGTGAAGCCCCCGCATCCAATCAGTAGCTCTACCTCTATAAAACTATAAATCAACGCTGCACCTAAATGCATTTCGGGGAGTACGAGCTATTTCCGAGTTTGATTGGCCTTTCACCCCTACCCACAGGTCATCCGAAGACTTTTCAACGTCAACCGGTTCGGTCCTCCACTGTATGTTACTACAGCTTCAACCTGCCCATGGGTAGATCACACGGTTTCGCGTCTACCACTACTAACTAAAGCGCCCTATTCAGACTCGCTTTCGCTACGGATCCGTGACTTAATCACTTAACCTTGCTAGCAACGGTAACTCGTAGGCTCATTATGCAAAAGGCACGCCGTCACAACACGAAGTTGCTCCGACCGCTTGTAAGCGTATGGTTTCAGGATCTATTTCACTCCCTTATTCAGGGTTCTTTTCACCTTTCCCTCACGGTACTAGTTCACTATCGGTCTCTCAGGAGTATTTAGTCTTAACGGATGGTCCCGCCAAATTCACACAGGGTTTCACGTGCCCCGCACTACTCAGGATACCACTATCTTGCCAATCTTTACCTATACGGGACTATCACCCTCTTTGGTCTGTCTTTCCAAACAGTTCTAATTCATCATGGTTCAAATGTCGTGGTCCTACAACCCCAATAATGCCGTAACATCATTGGTTTGGACTAATCCGCGTTCGCTCGCCGCTACTTACGGAATCACTTTTGTTTTCTTCTCCTCCGGGTACTTAGATGTTTCAGTTCTCCGGGTTTGCTTCCCTAAGGATACTATATCTTCAATATAGTGGGTTGCCCCATTCGGATATCTGCGGATCAAATTGTATGTGCCAATCCCCGCAGCTTTTCGCAGCTTATCACGTCCTTCATCGCCTCTGAGAGCCTAGGCATTCCCCATACGCCCTTATTTAGCTTATTGTACTTTTTGCTTTTTTAATGAGTTTGTTATTAGTTAAAAGCTCGTAAACTTTAACTAACAACGAATTATTATTATTTTAAATAATTCCTGTTTAATACGTGCATACTAAACATTCGTTATTTAAATGTATTTTTATGTATCTTTTTCAATATGTCAATGAACTTTTTTCTATATTTAGAATATAGAATCGTGGAGAATATCGGAGTCGAACCGATGACCTCCTGCGTGCAAGGCAGGCGCTCTAGCCAGCTGAGCTAATCCCCCATGTAAAATCCTATCAATTAGTATTCTTCATGTGAATTTAGAATTCTCAGTTCTAGAATTTCCTCTTTATTATATTTAGTAGTCTCAGGCAGACTCGAACTGCCGACCTCTACATTATCAGTGTAGCGCTCTAACCAGCTGAGCTATGAGACTCTAACTATAATAAATTATATTTTAAATTAACAGCTAAGAATAAACAATCTCTTTTCCTTTTTTTTCAAATCCAATAGTCGTCTTTCTCTAGAAAGGAGGTGTTCCAGCCGCACCTTCCGGTACGGCTACCTTGTTACGACTTAGCCCTAGTTACCGACTTTACCCTAGGCCGCTCCTTGCGGTGACGGACTTCAGGCACTTCCAGCTTCCATGGCTTGACGGGCGGTGTGTACAAGGCCCGGGAACGTATTCACCGCATCATGGCTGATATGCGATTACTAGCGATTCCAGCTTCACGGAGTCGAGTTGCAGACTCCGATCCGAACTGTGATAGGGTTTATAGATTCGCTCCTGGTCGCCCAGTGGCTGCTCTCTGTCCCTACCATTGTAGCACGTGTGTAGCCCAGGACGTAAGGGCCGTGATGATTTGACGTCATCCCCACCTTCCTCACAGTTTGCACTGGCAGTCTTGTTAGAGTTCCCGACATGACTCGCTGGCAACTAACAACAGGGGTTGCGCTCGTTATAGGACTTAACCTGACACCTCACGGCACGAGCTGACGACAACCATGCAGCACCTTGTAAATTGTCCGAAGAAAAAACTATCTCTAGTCCTGTCAATCTACATTTAAGCCCTGGTAAGGTTCCTCGCGTATCATCGAATTAAACCACATGCTCCACCGCTTGTGCGGGCCCCCGTCAATTCCTTTGAGTTTCATTCTTGCGAACGTACTCCCCAGGTGGGTTACTTATCACTTTCGCTTAGCCACTCAGACCGAAGTCCGAACAGCTAGTAACCATCGTTTACGGCGTGGACTACCAGGGTATCTAATCCTGTTCGCTACCCACGCTTTCGTCCATCAGTGTCAGTTGATTATTAGTAATCTGCCTTCGCAATTGGTATTCTATGTAATATCTATGCATTTCACCGCTACACTACATATTCTAACTACTTCATAATAACTCAAGATAACCAGTATCAAAGGCAATTTTACAGTTGAGCTGCAAGATTTCACCCCTGACTTAATTATCCACCTACGGACCCTTTAAACCCAATGATTCCGGATAACGCTTGGATCCTCCGTATTACCGCGGCTGCTGGCACGGAGTTAGCCGATCCTTATTCTTACAGTACCGTCAAGCTGCTACACGTAGCAGTGTTTCTTCCTGTATAAAAGCAGTTTACAACCCATAGGGCAGTCTTCCTGCACGCGGCATGGCTGGATCAGGCTCTCGCCCATTGTCCAATATTCCTCACTGCTGCCTCCCGTAGGAGTCTGGTCCGTGTCTCAGTACCAGTGTGGGGGATCCCCCTCTCAGGGCCCCTATCTATCGCTGTCTTGGTAAGCCGTTACCTCACCAACTAACTAATAGAACGCATGCTCATCTTTTACCGATAAATCTTTAATATTTAAATGATGCCATTCAAATATACTATAAGGCATTAATCCAAATTTCTCTGGGCTATTCCTCTGTAAAAGGTAGATTGCATACGCGTTACGCACCCGTGCGCCGGTCGTCATCTGTGCAAGCACAATGTTACCCCTCGACTTGCATGTGTTAGGCCTGCCGCTAGCGTTCATCCTGAGCCAGGATCAAACTCTTCATCGTTAAATTTTTAAGTGTTTCCACTATTACTTTTAACAACTAATGGAATTAATTTGGTACTCAAAATGGTCTATTCTTTTTTGTTGACATTAACCGTTTCCAGTTAATATCTACGCTGTCAATTCAATATGTTAATGAACTTATTTCTCTGTGTGTCTTAACTCGTTGCCTCGTTAAGCGGGTGCAAATATAAAACCCTTTTTTATTCCTCACAATGTTTTTTTGAAGTTTTTTTTTAGTCCAGTTTCGCAACCTTTCCAACTCCAAACAAACACTAATTAAAGAACTTTTTTTGCTTAACTTACTACCGTAGTTGCGTCGCTAAGCGGGTGCAAATATACCACCTTTTTTCTTTACCAAACTAATTAATTTATAGCTTTTTTTGATTTATTTTGTAAACCATACGTTAAGAGTTTGTTACGCCTGCTTTTTATTTTTAAATAGTGTATCGCTATTGATTTTAAATAATAAATAAAGGTATTCCTCATACAAAACACACCTACTATACGGTTACTACATTATATAAGCAGGTAACAAACCTACACACAATACTCCTTATGTATCTTACTTAAGATAATCTTATTCTACATTTACAAAACCAAGGCATAACGACAAACACACATTAATTAAGTTACTTTAATAAGTGAGTCTATGAACTAACCTACAACAACTGTATCTATAGATAGACTATCTCTACTTCAACTTAAAATAAAAAAAGTATTCAGTTATACATAATATTAATCACACCTATATATAGGTAGCAAAAAAACTCTTTCGCTCTTATATAAAAGGACATTATTAAAACAATGCAATATCAAGTTGTAAAACTGTTTTCTCTTGCTCTGGATTCCACATACCTGTTACAGCAACAGGTAATTTATATTTTAGTACATTACAATCTTTAGTAAACGTAGCTCCAACATTAACAATGTTACCTACACCTTCTGTATAAAATGTCTTATCTGTAAAGAAAGACCAAGCACCTCCAACAAAAAGAGATAAATTAGAATTTTCATTTTCCCAAACCACACTGCTAACTTCTAAATATTGAGTCCAAGAATTTTTCAACTCTCCGTTATCTTGTATTTCATAATCACCGGCTCCTCCTCCAATTATAGTTGCTAGATAAAATAAAGTATTTGGATTTATATTATATCCAAAATTAACATCGACAAAATTATACCCTTGTGTTTTATCGTAACTCCAATAATGTAATTCATCTCCGCGCTCTTCTACTCCTGTATAATTGTTATGAGACACCGCTTCTACAAAGAAATTAGATGTTACCTTGTATTTTGCATATATAGAAAACTCTTTATAGTAAGCAGAAACATTTTCGGACAAACTCTCATTATAAACATCGACAGTAGAAAAACTAGCACCACCCCAAAAACCGAAAGTGAATTTTTCGTTACGCGAATTATATTCAATATTAGTTGCAATTACAGCACCGGGATGCACCACAGATCCATGCCAAGTATGCATGTTTTTTAAATGTCCGCCTATACTAAAAGGCTGATAATTCTCTGGAGTTGTTTCTATTTGAGCAGAAACAAAATTAAAACTGAATACAATTAACACATACACACTCCAAAGAGATGTCCGCTTTAAATACTCGACATTATACAATTTGTAAATGAAACAACCTCTTACGTGCTCTTTTTTAGTTCTCATGGTAGTTAGTTTTTAAATGTTTGTTTTACAAACGTCAATAACACGTTTGTTTTTCAAATATATTAAAACTAATCACTAAAAACCTAATTAACACCTAATAAACAGATGTTTTACAATGATTAAAGCAAGTTAATGATTTATAAAAACAGAAATTCACAATACAAATACACTCCAAAAAAAATGTCCATATAACGCTTAAAACAAAAACATTTAACTCTAAATTATTTATCCTAATTAAATCGGGTCACTTAATTCAAAAGTTTAGAAAACAAAAAATCACCTTCAAGTAGAAATTATAACTCTGTAATTTAAAAAGAAGTTATACTGATAATTAATCTAGCTTTTCTTTAATAATAATGAAAATTAAAAATATTAAATCAGCTTAAATTCAATTTTATAGAAATAGAAACACATTAAAATCTACAAAAAACACTTGATTGTCTCTTTTATAAAAACGTATCTATCACATTACATTACGATTACTTGTTATAGTTACTCCTGAAACAACATTTAAACCCCTATTAAATAAAACCTCCATTTAAATTGAATATAACATTAGATATTTTTGCATGAGTTTGATCATAGCATTATCTTTGTTAATTCAAATAAAATAATTAGTATGATACAAATCACTTTACCTGATGGAAGCGTAAAATCGTTTGAGCAAAACGCAACTCCAATGGATGTCGCTAAAAGCATAAGCGAAGGGTTCGCTAGAAATGTTATTTCTGCAAATTTTAATGGTACAACCATTGAAACCGTGACGCCTTTAACCACCGATGGTTCTTTGATTTTATATACCTGGAATAACGACGAAGGTAAAAAAGCTTTTTGGCATTCTTCTGCACACGTTCTTGCGCAAGCTATAGAAGAATTATACCCTGGAGCTAAACTTACTATTGGACCAGCAATTGACAATGGATTTTATTACGATGTAGATTTTGGAGAACACGTGGTGTCTGATAAAGACTTTAAAGCCATTGAAACTAAAATGCTAGAAATTGCTCGTGGTAAACATACCTTTAACATGAGACCTATCTCTAAAGCAGAAGCTCTAGAAACTTATAAAAATAATGAATACAAAACAGAATTAATTGAAAACCTAGAAGACGGTACAATTACATTCTGCGACCATTCTACATTTACAGATTTATGCCGTGGTGGACATATTCCTAATACAGGAATAATAAAAGCCGTAAAAGTATTATCTGTTGCCGGTGCTTACTGGAGAGGAGACGAAAACAAACCACAACTTACTCGTGTTTACGGAATTTCTTTCCCTAAACAAAAAGAGTTAACAGAATACCTTCACTTATTAGAAGAAGCAAAAAAACGTGACCACAGAAAATTAGGTAAAGAATTAGAGTTATTTACCTTTTCTGCTAAAGTAGGACAAGGTTTACCTTTATGGTTACCTAAAGGAGCTGAGTTAAGAGAACGTTTAGAAAACTTTTTAAAGAAAGCCCAAAAGAAAGCTGGTTACGAAATGGTTATAACTCCACATATTGGACAGAAAGAACTCTATGTAACTTCTGGACATTATGCTAAATACGGAGAAGACAGTTTCCAACCTATTAAAACACCTAAAGAAGGAGAAGAGTTTTTATTAAAACCTATGAACTGCCCACATCACTGTGAAATTTATAACAGCTCACAATGGTCTTATAAAGATTTACCTAAACGTTTTGCTGAATTTGGAACCGTTTACCGTTACGAACAAAGTGGAGAATTACATGGTTTAACTCGTGTAAGAGGTTTTACTCAAGATGATGCTCACATTTTCTGTACACCAGACCAATTAGATGAAGAATTTAAAAGTGTAATAGATTTAGTACTTTACGTTTTTGGATCTTTAGGTTTCGAAAATTTCACAGCTCAAGTATCTGTTAGAGATTTAGATAATCCTGACAAATATATAGGTAGTGTTGAAAACTGGGAAAAAGCAGAACAAGCCATTATTAGCGCAGCAAAAGACAAAGGACTTAATTACGTTATAGAATCTGGTGAAGCAGCCTTCTACGGACCTAAATTAGACTTTATGGTTAAAGATGCACTAGGTAGACAATGGCAATTGGGAACAATACAAGTAGATTATAACTTACCTGAACGTTTCGAGTTAACATATAAAGGAAGTGATAATGAAATGCACAGACCAGTAATGATACACCGTGCTCCTTTTGGAAGTTTGGAACGTTTTATCGCTATATTACTAGAACATACAGGTGGTAATTTCCCGCTTTGGCTAATGCCAGATCAAGCTATAATATTATCTATTAGCGAGAAATATGAAAAATACGCCGAAAAAGTTTTAAATGTGCTAGAAAATCACGAAATTCGCGCCCTCGTAGATCATAGAAATGAGACTATTGGTAAGAAGATTAGAGAAGCGGAGATGAAAAAAATCCCTTATATGATCATTATCGGTGAGAGTGAAGAGCAAGAGAATAAAATATCTGTACGTCAACACGGTGGGGAAGATTTAGGAAGTATTTCTATTGAAGAATTCGCCAAAATTGTCGAAACAGAAACGAATAAAACATTAAAACAATTTTAAATAAGTTTAACTAAAATTTTACAGCCATAGCAATACGTAGAAAAAAACAAGCCCCGAGAAGGGTTGAAAAAGAAGATCAGCATAGAATCAATTCTAAGATTAGAGTTGAAGAAGTTAGATTAGTAGGTGACAATATAGAAGTTGGAGTATATCCAACTCGAAAGGCCTTGGCCATTGCTGAAGAGCAGGAGCTTGACCTTGTTGAAATTTCACCTTAAGCGGTGCCGCCTGTTTGTAAGGTTATGGATTATAAGAAGTTTCTTTACGAACAAAAGAAACGAGATAAAGCTTTAAAATCCAAGGCGACTAAAGTTATAGTTAAAGAAATTCGTTTTGGTCCTCAAACCGATGACCACGATTATGAATTTAAAAAGAAGCATGCAGAAAAATTCTTAAAAGAAGGTGCGAAGCTTAAAGCTTTTGTATTCTTTAAAGGACGTTCTATTGTATTTAAAGAACAAGGTCAGATTTTATTATTGCGTTTAGCGCAAGATCTTGAAGAATATGGTAAAGTAGAACAAATGCCAAGATTGGAAGGTAAACGTATGACTATGTTTATTGCTCCAAAGAAATCGAAGTAAATCCTGAATAATATCAGGTTAAAAATAGTAAGCGAAATAATTTAAAACTAGGAGAACAAGATGCCTAAAATGAAAACAAAATCTAGTGCCAAAAAACGT
The DNA here is from genome assembly GCF_009796865.1 of Formosa sp. L2A11. Classification (GTDB taxonomy): domain Bacteria; phylum Bacteroidota; class Bacteroidia; order Flavobacteriales; family Flavobacteriaceae; genus Formosa. Next base: position 26,302 of record NZ_CP047028.1, read on the forward strand.
TTCAAGTTAACAGGTACTGGAAAAATTAAAAGAAAGCACGCTTTTAAGAGTCACATATTGACAAAAAAATCTAAAAAACGTAAGCTTAAATTAACTCATGATGGTTTAGTTGCTAAAGCAGATGAGAGCAGTATTAAAGTAATGTTACGTTTAAAGTAATAGTATTTTAATCGGTTAAAACAATTTAATAACCCTGGAGTTAGGCAAAATTTATAAAAGAGTTAATTACAATTAACCGCCTACTACAAAACACATTTAAGAAATGCCAAGATCAGTAAACTCAGTAGCAAAAAGAGCCAGAAGAAAAAAGGTTCTTAAGCAAGCAAAAGGTTACTTCGGACGTCGTAAAAACGTTTGGACAGTAGCAAAAAATGCGGTTGATAAAGCAATGCTTTATTCATACAGAGACCGTAGAAATAAAAAGAGAACATTCCGTGCACTATGGATCACGCGTATTAACGCAGGAGCTAGACAATACGGATTATCTTACTCTCAATTCATGGGTAAAGTAAAAGCTAATCAAATCGAATTAAACCGTAAGGTTTTAGCAGATTTAGCGATGAACAATCCTGAAGCTTTTAAAGCAATAGTAGATAAAGTAAAATAAGGCGTTAGCCTAATTGTATAACATTTCGCTTATAAGATTAAACCGATTCTGAAAAGAGTCGGTTTTTTTTGTCTTTAATTTAAGTAGAGCTTCACATTGAAAACTTAATCATCGTTCCAATGGTATTCGAGCGGAGTCGAGAAATAATCCCGACAATCTAAAATTAAACAAATAACTTTCTATTTAAATATAACGCTACATACTCAGCATTAAATTAGAAGGGTTATACTTTGTTTTAATGTTCTCGACTCCGCTCGAACGCCATGTAACAACATCTGAACTTCATAATCTCAAATTTGATTTAAAATGGAAGGTTAAACAGTGTTCCAAGGGTATTCGAGCGGAGTCGAAAAATAATCTCGACAATCTAAAATTAAACAAATAACTTTATATTTTAAATATAACGCTACATACTCAGCATTAAATTAGAAAGGTTATACTTTGTTTTAATGTTCTCGACTCCGCTCGAACACACTACAATTACAAGAGATAACAATTTATATATAATACAAAACAGAAAGTAAAAGATTAAACATTGAAAACTTAATCATTGTTCCAATGGTATTCAAGCGGAGTCGAAAAATAATCTCGACAATCTAAATTAAACAAATAACTTTCTATTTTAAATATAATGCTACATATTCAGCATTAAATTAGAAGGGTTATACTTTGTTTTAATGTTCTCGACTCCGCTCGAACACCCTACAATTACAAGAGATAACAATTTATATATAATACAAAACAGAAAGTTAAAGATTAAACATTGAAAACTTAATCATCGTTCCAATGGTATTCGAGCGGAGTCGAGAAATAATCCCTACAATCTACAATTAAACAAATAACTTTCTATTTTAAATATAATGCTACATATTCAGCATTAAATTAGAAGGGTTATACTTTGTTTTAATGTTCTCGACTCCGCTCGAACACCATACAATTACAAGAGATAACAATTTATATATAATACAAAACAAAAAGTTAAAGATTAAACAATGAAAACTTAATCATCGTTCCAATGGTATTCTAAGAGACTCGAGAATGAACTACGATTATCTAAAATTCAATAGCCAATTAGCACCTATAACTTTAGAAACTCCTTAAACAAAAAAAGCAACCCAAATGGGTTGCTTTTAATATTATATAAAGGTGTTTTAGATTACTTAACTTCTTCGAAGTCTACATCTTCAACATCGTTACCTTCATTACCTTGTCCTTCAGTACTAGCGTCTGGTCCTGGTTGTGCTCCACCTTGTCCATCTGCTTGTGCTTTGTACATTTCTTCACTTGCTACTTTCCATGCTTCATTAATTTTTTCTAAAGCTGGATCGATTACAGTGATATCTTTAGTTTCAAAAGCTGTTTTTAATTCAGCTAAAGCATCTTCGATAGGTTGTTTTTTATCTGCTGATAATTTATCACCAAATTCTTCAAGTTGACTTTCTGTTTGGAAAATCATAGCATCTGCTGCATTTAATTTATCTGCAGTTTCTTTTGCTAATTTATCAGATTCAGCGTTAGCTTCAGCATCTGCTTTCATTTTTTGGATTTCTTCTTCTGTTAATCCTGAAGATGCTTCAATACGAATATCTTGAGTTTTACCAGTAGCTTTATCTCCTGCAGTTACATGGATAATACCATTTGCATCAATATCGAAAGTTACTTCAATTTGTGGAGTTCCTCTTTTTGCTGGAGGAAGACCATCTAAATGAAAACGTCCAATTGTTTTGTTATCTCCTGCCATAGCACGTTCACCTTGTAATACGTGAATTTCTACTGATGGTTGGTTATCTGCTGCTGTAGAGAATACTTGTGATTTCTTAGTAGGAATCGTTGTATTCGCTTCAATAAGCTTAGTCATTACATTACCCATAGTTTCAATACCTAAAGATAACGGCGTAACGTCTAATAACAATACATCTTTTACATCTCCAGTTAATACACCACCTTGGATACCTGCTCCTAAAGATACAACCTCATCTGGGTTAACACCTTTACTTGGAGATTTTCCGAAGAATTTCTCTACTGCAGATTGTACAGCTGGAATACGTGTAGAACCACCTACTAAAATAATTTCATCGATATCTCCTATAGATAATCCTGCTGCTTTTAATGCAGTTTTACAAGGATCGATAGTACGTTTTACTAAGTCAGAGATTAATTGTTCGAATTTAGCTCTTGTTAATGTACGTACTAAGTGTTTTGGTCCGCTAGCAGTAGCTGTTACGTAAGGTAAATTGATTTCTGTTTGAGCAGAAGATGATAATTCAATTTTAGCTTTTTCTGCAGCTTCTTTTAAACGTTGTAAAGCCATTGGGTCTTTACGTAAATCTATTTGTTCTTCAGATTTAAACTCTTCAGCTAACCAGCTAATAATTTTTTCATCTACATCATCACCACCTAAGTGAGTATCACCATCTGTAGATAATACTTCAAATACACCATCTCCTAATTCTAGGATAGATACATCATGCGTACCACCACCAAAGTCAAATACAACTATTTTTTGGTCTGTACCTTTTTTGTCCATACCGTAAGCTAAAGCTGCAGCTGTTGGTTCGTTTATAATACGACGAACTTTTAATCCTGCAATCTCTCCTGCTTCTTTTGTAGCTTGACGTTGGCTATCGTTAAAGTAAGCTGGGACAGTAATAACTGCTTCAGTAACTGTAGTTCCTAAATAGTCTTCAGCAGTTTTTTTCATTTTTTGAAGAATCATTGCTGATAATTCTTGAGGCGTATATAAACGACCATCAATATCTACTCTTGGAGTATCGTTATCACCTTTTACTACTTTATAAGGTACACGTTCTGCTTCTTTTAAAGATTCAGAATATTTATCCCCCCATAAAACGTTTAATAGAATAAACAGTTTTTGTTGGGTTAGTTACCGCTTGTCTTTTTGCAGGGTCACCAACTTTAATCTCACCGCCTTCTACAAAAGCAATTACAGATGGAGTTGTACGTTTACCTTCTGCGTTAGGAATTACTACAGGCTCGTTACCTTCCATTACAGACACACAAGAGTTTGTAGTTCCTAAATCGATTCCAATAATTTTACTCATAATTACTATATATTTTAATGTTGTTGAATTTATTTTTATTTCCCTTTGCTTATTTCAATCATTGTGCCAACTCTTTTTATACTGACAAGCTGTCACAAATCTATTTTGTCGTATTAGACATACAAGACAACATTGTCCTAACAGAGCTACATTAATCTTTAAAATATAATATACCTTAATTTATACTAAAAGTACACGCATGCTCTAGTAGTAAACACATATTAAAAGTAACATGCCTTTTGTCAGGATAAATGACAATACCCTTTTTGTTTTATTAAATATAGTTAACAAAACAAAAAACATACCTTATAATAAAACAAACACGTAGGTATTAAGCATACATTTTACGTGCAAGATTCTTCCTTTTTATAAAAACCAGGCAAATGCCTAGCATTATTAATAGTTCCTGCACAATTGATATGATAAAAACTGACAAAGTAGAGGTGATAAAACTGATGATAAAGTGTGATTATCTCTTCAATTTTGAACAAATAACAATAAAACAGCTTTCCGATAAAGAGGTTTTCTAATTCTACCTGTTTTTAAAATTCAACAAAAAAGTATTTATGCTATTTATATAGAAAATCGTACTTTTATGTGTCCTATTTAATGCAATATAAAAGATGCGATTAAACAAATTTACACCAATATTTACATTCTCCTTCATAACAATACTCTTGCTATGTTCTGGCTGTAAATCTAAACAAGAAGAACAAACAGAAGACGATCCTATTTATGTGGAGGTACTAAAAGTTAAAAACGATTCTGTTTTAAACACGATATCTTTAAGCGGAAATGTAGAAGCTAATACCACAATAAGGCTTGGCTTTATGGTTGCCGGTAAAATAAATTACATTGCCATTAACGAAGGAGAGTCTATAAAAAAAGGAGCTTTATTAGCGAGTTTAGACGATTCTGATTACCAAATCGGCTTAAAGGCTGCCAACGGAAAGCTGTTAGAAGTCCAGGACAAATACAATCGTTTAAAAATAATGCATGAACGCAATAGTTTAAGCGATGCAGATTTTGTACAAGTAAAAGCAGGATTACAACAAGCTGAAGCAAACCAGGAAATAAATACTAAAAACATTTATCACTCTAAAATTTACGCTCCAATTTCTGGTGTTCTTTTAAAGAAAGGCGTTTCTAAGGGAGAAGTAATAGATAAAGGCATGCCTGTTTTTGGTTTAGGAGATATAGATCGCGTAAAAATCAATGCTGCTGTTCCTGGAGATGAGATTAATTTAATTAAACTAAAACAAGATGCAGAAGTTACTATTTATGCTTTAGATTCTATATTTAAAGGAAAAGTAATTGAAGTAGGTTTAGCTGCCGAAGCAAAAACAAGAACCTACAATGCCAAAATAGAAATTGATAATCCGAATCATCAAATTTTACCGGGAATGATTGCTCAAATTGAAATTAATTCAGATTTAGAACAACAAAAACTTTTGGTTCCTGGACAAGCCATATTAAAAGACACAGATAATAAAGCCTATGTTTTTGTAGTAGACCAAGCCACTAATAAAGTTTTTAAGCGTGACATTTCTATAGGAAAACTCCATAAGAATAATATAGAAATCACTTCTGGATTAAAAGAAGGAGAAACTATTGTCACTTCCGGAGTACAAAAACTAACAGACGGAACGCTTGTAAACTATAATTAAGTTTCAATGAATTTAATAAAATCCTCATTAAAGTATAAACAAGTAACGATTGCAGTTTTAGCCATCATATTTGTAGTAGGTATTTTTTCTTTATTGACTATGCCAAGAAGAGAAGATCCTAAAATAACGGTAAGACAAGGTTTGGTACTTGCTTATTTTCCTGGTGCAAATTCTACTCAAGTAGAAGATCAGGTTACTAAAACCATAGAAAAAACATTGTTCCAATTTTCAGAAGTTAGAAAACGTAAAACATTTTCTACCTCTAGAGACGGGCTTATGGTTGTTCAAGTAGAATTAGAAGAATGGGTAAAAGATCCAGATGTATTTTGGAATAAATTAACCGTTGCACTTCAATTAACAAAAAAATTAGAACTTCCAAAAGGCGTTATTGGTCCCGTTATAAATTCAGATTTCGGAGATACAGAAGCTATTGTTTTAGGTATTACAGCTAAAAATGGTGACTATCTTGAGTTAGAAAATTATGCTAAAAAGATTGAAGACCAACTTAGAACGATAAGAGCTGTCTCTAAAATTAAACGTATTGGAGAACAAAAACAAGAAATTGTAATCACTTCTAGTTCGGAAAAACTGGCGCAATATGGTGTTAAATTTAACGATGTAATTAGAATATTACAGTCTCAAAACAATTTATATCCTTCAGGAAGCCTATCTACAGACCAAAACGAAGTTCCGTTTTACACCACAAGTTATTATGCTACAGAAGACGAAATAGCAGAACAAGTTATTGGTACTGCAGAAAATGGAGATGTAATACGAGTTAGTGATGTTGCCAATATAAAAAGACAATATGAAGAGCCTACCTCCTACACTGGAGTAAACGGAAGTCCTGCCATTATTTTATCTATACAGATGCAAGAAGGCAATAATATTGTAGATTTTGGCGAAGCTGTCCAGTCTAAAATTGATGATGCATTATCTCAAATGCCTTCAGATATTAAAATTGAAAAAATTATTGATCAGCCTACTATTGTAAATAATAATGTAGGCCATTTTATTAGAGAATTTTTTATAGCTATTGTAGCCGTAATTATTGTAATACTATTGCTTCTTCCTTTTAGAATAGCATTAGTAGCTGCCATGGCAATACCAATGACGGTGGCCATGACCTTTGCATCGCTTCATGTATTTGGTATTGAATTACACCAAGTATCTCTAGCTGCTCTTATTGTTGTTTTAGGAATGGTAGTAGACGATGCTATTGTTATAGCCGATAATTATGTAGAACTTTTAGATGAAGGTATGCCTCCGGCAACAGCTGCTTGGAAAAGTGCTACCGAATTAATTATTCCTGTACTTACAGCAACTATTACTATTATTGCTGCATTCTTACCTATGGTTATTTTAAGCGGATCTGTAGGAGAATTTATATTTGCACTTCCTATTACCGTAACTATAGCTTTAGGATCTTCCTTTATTGTAGCCATGCTATTCACACCTATATTATGTTATCAATTTATAAAAAAAGGATTACATCAGGAAGATGCAAATGAAGAAGATAAAAAGCCTTCGATTTTAGATCGTATGCAAAACATGTATAACATTATTATTGATAAATGTGTTACTATTCCTAAATCTGTAATAATAGGAAGTTTAATTGTTATTGCTGTTGGTGTTGGTATGTACTTTGTTATACCTCAAAAATTCTTCCCTGCTGCAGAGCGTAATCAATTTGTTGTAAACCTTTGGATGCCTACAGGAACTAAAATTGAAAAAACGCACGAAGCCATAAAAAAAATAGAAGAAACCATTAAGGGAGACGATAGAGTAACGTCTTACGCAACGTTTACAGGAAAAAGTGCACCGCGATTCTATTATAATTTTTCACCTGAAGTACCAACAACTAACTTTGCTCAGATCCTGATTAATACCACAGACGATCATACTGCAGAAACTTTAGCAGAAGATTTAACAGAAAGAACGAAACATTTAGTACCAAACGGACAACCAATAGTTCAGTTAATGCAACAAGGAACACCATATTTAGCTCCTGTTGAAATACGTGTCTCTGGAGAAGATATTAATACTATAGAAAAAATAAGTACTCAAGTTACAGAAATATTAAAACATACCGAGGGTCATTTAAATGTGCGTAATAATTTTCATGAGAATTATTATGGTATAGATATTAAGTTAAAACCAGAAGCTAGCCGATTAGGATTTACAACAGAAAGTATAGCAAAAACATTATATGTAGGATTTTCTGGGGCACCTATAAGTACAATATACGAAGGAAGCACTCCTGTTAGCTTGGTATTCAGATTAAGTGAAAACGATCGTAAAAACTTCGATAACTTAGCAAACACCTATTTACCATCTCCTGTTACAGGTGCTTCGGTTCCATTAAGACAAATAGCAACATTAACACCAAATTGGCATACCGGTCGTATTGTTCGCAGAAATGGAATTAGAACTATGTCTATTTTAAGCGATGTACAAAATGGGTATTTACCAGACAGAATTCGTAAAGTAGCTAAGAAAGACATTGAAAAAATTAAGCTCCCAAAAGGATATCATATTAAATATGGTGGAGAATATGAAAATAAAAAAGAAACCTTTAACCAAATGATTGTTGCTTTAGGTATTAGTATTGTTCTTATTTTTCTCATTTTATTATTTCAATTTAAAAATATAAAAGAAACCTTTTTAGTCATGCTTACTATTCCGCTAAGTCTCTTTGGAGCATTCCTTGGATTAGTAATTACTGGAAACGATTTTGGATTTACAGCTTTTGTAGGGTTAATAAGTCTCTCGGGAGTTGTCGTTAGAAATGCCATTATATTAATTGACTATACAAACGAATTATTAAAAAAAGGAGAAACAATCCCTCAGGCAGCTGTAGAAGCAGGAAAACGAAGACTACGTCCAATATTCTTAACAGCCATGGCTGCAGCAATTGGAGTATTACCAATGATTATATCTGGATCGCCAATGTGGAGCCCACTTGCTAGTGTTTTAGCTGTAGGCGTTATTTGGTCTATGGTAACAGCATTACTTAGCATACCTGTACTTTATATTTGGTTTATAAAACCTAAAGATCTGTCTCACCTTACCATCAAAGAATCTTAATATTATGATTAAGAAATCAATATACCATTTTTGTTTACTTTGTGTTACACTCCTATTTTCATTTGTAGTAAAGGCACAAACACAAGAGGTTTTATCTTTAGAAAAAGCAAAACAATTAGCTATATCTCAAAACAAATTACTTGAAATTCAGCAAGAAAAAGTAAACGAGCTAAATTTTAAAAAAGATGAAACAGGAGCAAATAGTTTGCCCATGCTATACCTAACAGGAAATTATGCACACACATTTAATGATGACAATAGTATAGTAATCCCTCAAGGTGCTTTAGGAAGTATTGGCGATTTTTCTATTCCAGGACAGAATTTAACCGTTTACGAAGGCAAGCAAAATATGCTTACAGGAGGCCTACTCGCCTACCAACCTTTAACACAATTATTACGCGTTAATAATGGAGTAAAAGCTATTGAAGCTCAAGCAAAAGTTGAACAATTTAAACTGAAGGCTGCACAATCTAAAATAGAAAATAGTATTGAAAAACTTTACTATGCTGTTAGGATTCAAGAAAAAAAATTAGAAACGGCCCAAACTAATATAGACTGGGCAAAAGCTAAACTTTACGATGCTGAAAGTGCTTTGCTTGCCAAACAAATTCAAAATGTTAACGTAATTGGACTTAAAGCAGACCTAGCAGATAAAAAACATGATTATTTAGTTGAAGAAATTGCATTAGATAATTATTTAGTAGATTTAAAAACAACACTAATGCTTCCCGACAGTGTAGATGTTAAACTTGAAGATCAGCCCATAAAAATCTATAATTTAAACTCTAAAGCATATTATTTAAGTCAAGCAAACAATAATAATGAACTCTTAGGTGCTAAAAAACAAATAGAAGCTGCAAACTACGGGACCAAAGCCGCTAAAAACGCATATTTACCAGATTTAGGTGTTATAGGAGGTGTTACTTATCAAAATGTAATATCAGAACTTCCTAGTACAAGCTACTACTTGGGAGTTAATTTTACTTGGAATGTTTTAGGTTTTGTAAAACACAGAGCACAGTTAGGAGAAAGTATATCTAAACAAAATCAAGCTAAAGCCTATGCCGAGCATACCATTTCTAAAATAAATGGAGCTATTGAAAAAGGATACCGTAATGCCATTCAGGCTCAGAAATTAATGGATGTTGCAGATGAAGCCTATAACTTTCGCTTAGAAGAATACAGAATTAAAAAAGACGGATTAGATTCTGGATTGCTTACTAAAAAAGAACTTTTAGAAACTAAATACACTTTAGATAAAGCAAAACAAGATGCTTTTTCTTCTCGCTTAAATTTTAATATGGCTGTTCTAGATTTAAATACACTAATTGGACTTTAAAAAATCTGATTAATTAAATTATAACACTTCAGTTAAAAACAGAAATCTCATTTCAACATTTCTATAATTTTAGACAACACTACAAAAGCGCAAAATATTAGCAGACCATATTCAGGAAAGGCTAATACTATTTTTAGTTAAGTAAGTAGTATAAACACATCTATGCTTATAAGCTAGATACAACACTAAAATTTAGAACAAAAAGAGCTTCAAAATTTAGATTAATTGTATAAAAAAACTGTACTTTGCAATTTACAATCATTCTAAATAATGCTTTCATTCAAAATATTAATAGCAGATTCACATACATTAACCCGAGAAGGCACTAAATCTCTCCTAACCAGTAAGAAGGATTTTAATATCGTGGGAGAAGCCATGGATAGTGAAGAGTTATTCGTTTTAATTCCTAAAACAAATCCAGATATACTTATAATAGATTTTAATATTCCTGAACATTTTAGTATTAATGATATAGCATCTGTTAGAGAAAAATATCCACAAATAAGTATACTAGTAATAACTACTAACACTTATAAAACGGATATTGTTAATGTACTTAACCACGGAATATATGCATATATTTTAAAAGATTGTGAGGAAGAAGAAGTAATACAGGCCATTTATGCATCGGCTAAAAAAGAAAAATTCTTTTGTAAACGCGTTATTAATGCTGTATTAAAAAAAGAAATCCAACCTAATAATACAGAAAACAATTGTCTTCCCATTTCATTAAGCGATAGAGAACTCGAAATTATAAAACACATTGCAGACGGTTATACCACTAAATGTATTGCATTAAAATTGTTTCTTAGTTTTCATACCGTTAACACACACAGAAAAAATATTTTTAAAAAATTAAACGTCCACAGTTCTTCAGAACTCATACTCTACGCTATTAATCAAGGCATTGTAAATACATAACTAACATATTAATTAAATTTATACTATTTGCTTAGTTATAAATATACCACATTAATGGTATTGTTTAAATTAATTCTAAATAAGAGCTTTGTCTCATCTTTAAAACTAATAATAAACAATAATGAATAGAATTAGAATTTGTATTACTACACTTTTAATTATGATTTGTGTAAATGGATTATTCGCACAAAACTCGAGTGTAATAACAGGTAAAATAACAGACCAACAAAACCAGCCGCTACAAGGTATAGATGTAAAAATAAAAAAAACATCATACGGAACTGCAACTAATGAGCAAGGATACTTTACAATTAAAAATATTCATGAAGGCACTTATACACTAGAAATATCTGCAATAAACTATCAAACTCAAAAAAAAGAATTTACAGTAACACATGGTAAAACAACAACTTTAAATTTCTCTTTAAAAGATAATACCTATAATTTAGAAGAAGTCACAATAACAGCAACAGGTGTAACAAAATCTACACAAAATATACCAGGTGCCGTTTCTGTTATAGATGCAAAAATAATTAAGGAATCTGGAGCACAAAACATTGGAGAAATAATATCTAGAGCACCAGGTGTAAATTTTCTAGATGAAGACGGTAGAGGTTTAAAACCTAATATTGGTTTAAGAGGATTAAACCCCAACAGAGACAGAAGTGCCTTGATTTTAAATGATGGAAAATTCCCTGTAGGAACCACATTATATGGAGATGTGGGAGCGTATTACTTTACACCTTTACAACAAATTGATAGAGTTGAAATAATAAAAGGTGGTGCTGCATCTGTTTTATATGGTGGATATTCTGTTGGTGGAGTTATAAATTTAATATCAAAAAAAGCGAGTTACAATCAAGAAACAAAAGCAGACCTTACTTTTGGAAGTTGGAATGGTTTAACTGCACAAATAACATCGGGACAAGACAATGGTAAATCTAGTTACTTTGTAAACGGAATACGAAGACAAGGAGATAGTTTTCGCGATAATGGCGATTTTGCTGTAAACGATGTATCTTTAAAATATGCTGTAAAACCAGATGATAGTTCTAAACTATCTGTATACCTAAACGGGTTTTCTGAAGATTCTGAAACACCAGGCGGACTTACTCAAGAACAATTTGAAGATGATATTACCCAAAGTAACAATCCCAACGATAACTTTTACAGTAAAAGATATAGCACAGCTATAGATTACTCTAAAAACTTTAATGAATTTAATAGTTTTAATGTCTCTGTTTATGGAAACTATTTTGAAAGAGATTGGTTTATTGCCTTACAAAAAGACACAAGAAGTGGTTATGTTCGTGATATTCATAATTTAGGAACTGTAGCAGATTATAAATTAACAAAAGATCTATTCGGGGCACAAAACTCATTAATCGTAGGAACAAGAATTCATACAGATAGAGTAAATAGTAACACGCTTCTACAAGAAACAGGAGACTTTTCTTCTAGAACAGGAACATTAACTGCAGCTACAGTAAGTACAAGTTTTATAAATGAATTTTATGCTTATGACGAATTTAACGTTACAGACAAGATAATTTTTTCTCCAGGATTAAGATATACTTCAATTAAATATAATAACAACAATTTATTTACAGCTACAGAAGACGAAACACATGTAGATGCTTTTGTGTATACTGCAGGTTTAGTTTATAAATTAAAGAATCACACTAGCATTTATGCAAATATATCTTCAGGATTTCAACCGCCACAACTTAGTAGTGCTTTAGCTCCAGGAACTGTTGCTGCAGGAGAAGATTTAGATTCTGAAACCTCTGTTAATTATGAAGCAGGAATAAAAACGAATCCAGCAAATTGGATTTCTGCAAGTGCAACAGCCTACTACATTCAATTTAAAAACAAAATTATTAGCGAAGGTGGTGTAAACACAAATTCAGGAGAAAGTTTACACAGAGGTATTGAAGCAGAATTAGAATTAGGTTCTTGGCATGGATTAAGTGTTTTTACCAATGCTACAATTCAGAAAGCTACATTTGCAAATAATGAAGAATTAGGAGGAAATATATTACCATATGCACCACAACAAATGTATGCCGCAGGTATTCGTTCTAAAATAAATTTAAAAAAGGGAGAACTAGTTACCAATATATTCGGAAACTATGTAGGTAAACAATATAACGATGATGAAAACACAGAAGCAGAAAGTGCAGATGGTATAGAAGGTGCAATTCCTTCTTACAAGGTAGTAAATGCAACCATAGGATATTCTCGAAAAAATTGGGGCGTTAACTTTTCAATATATAATTTATTAGATGAAAAATATTTTACACAACGTAGCTCATTCTTTGGAGGAATAATGCCTTCTCCCACTAGAAATGCACGACTTAATATTAGTTATAAATTCTAAAAAAACAAATTACATTACTCCAATATTCTTTTAGAATTGGAACTCATAATTAATTCAAAAAACACCTTCAGATCTGAAGGTGTTTTTTATATAGCCCTAACGTCATAAAGCTTACCAATATAAAATCATTATATTCATATTATATCGCGCTCTAAATAAGACCTCAACTTTATAAAAAAAACGTTACTCATTACCATACTCTTGTTAGCGAGTCTTAGTACTAGTTATGTTATGCCCAACAAAAACATACAGACCACACAAATAAAGCAGACCCTTAAAAGAAAAGCCTATTAACTTAACTGTAATGCCTTTTATAAGCTACAACTGTCCCGTCCTGAAATAGCGATACACTAAAATTTAGTGTAATGAAAACATCAGACCATTTAGGGCACACCAAGCGTACCCAAAAAGACTACTCTCTTTCTTTTAAACTTAAATTAGTTGAAGAATTAGAGCTTGGACTTCTTACAAAATCACAAGCTAAGCTTAAATATGGCATCCAAGGAGATTCTACAGTAACCAAATGGTTGCAAAAATATGGTAACTTTGATTGGGAACACCAATCTCCAAAAACGATGTCAAAAACTCCAGAACAAAAAATACTCGAATTAGAAGCTAAGGTTAAACTTCTAGAAAAGCAAAAGGCAAGAGCAGAACACCTTGCTGAACGTGCAGATAAGAAGGTTATAATTTTTGATATGCTCGTAGATATGGCTGAAAAGGAATATGATATCGAAATCAGAAAAAATTACAAACCCGAGTTATCAAAAACTTCAAAGAAGACCAAAAAGAGACCATAATCTCTTCCTGTGAATTACTCGGGGTAAATAGACAGGTTTATTACAGAGCTATAAAATCCAAAAAGCATAAGCAAAGCTTAGCAAAACAAGTTATAGCTATGGTACGTTCTGTTAGGAATTTAATGCCAAGGCTAGGCACAAGAAAATTATATTATATACTTAAAAATGAATTAAGCAAAGTACATGTAGGTAGAGATAAGTTGTTTAGAATACTCAAAGCAAACCACATGGTTATAAAACCTAAAAAGAGTTATCATATAACAACTGACTCTCATCATAGATTTAGAAAGCATAAGAATAAAATTAATGAGATAGAATTTAATCGTCCAGAACAGGTTTGGGTAAGCGATATCACCTACACTGGGAATAGAAAAAATCCGTCTTACCTTGCTTTAGTTACAGATGCATATTCAAAAAAAATAATGGGCTATGACATATCAAATAGTCTTGAAGTTGGAGGTTCTCTTAGAGCTCTTGAAATGGCTCTAAGAAAAAGAAGTTATAAAGACCAATCTTTAATACATCACTCAGACAGAGGTTTGCAGTATTGTTCTAATGATTATCAGAACTTGCTAAAAGACAAAAATATTATTACAAGTATGACAGAGAAATATGATCCTTATGAAAATGCTATCGCAGAGCGTGTAAATGGTATTTTGAAACAAGAATTTGCAATAGCAACTTACGATACCGATATAGAAACAAAGAAATTAATAATCAAAGATGCAGTCAATATTTACAATAGTTTAAGACCACATTTTTCTAATCATATGCGAACACCTGATATGATGCATAAACAACAAAAATTAAAAAGAAAACAGTATAAATCAAAAAAGCTGAACAATCTTAAGATTGTTCAGCTTTAATTAATATTTTTAATCCTTTAATAATCTGTATCGTTTATTCAGGACTAGACAAACAGAAATTTAAATTTTATGTTTGGAGCAATTCCTATGGCTATGTACAAATTAGATCGTACAGACACTATTTCTCCAAAATCATTATCAGGAATGTCTGCCGTTTATACTACAAACAGCTCTTATTTTATTTCTTTTTTCAATAAATGGTATTATAAAGAAGACACTTGGAAAGGTAAGTTTTTTGTAATGACAGGAGATAAGAATTCCCAATTTTACATGACTGATAATAAGCTCCACGGTTTTTACGATTACGGAATAGAAGTCACTTTAGTCAGTATTGGCGTACAAATAAAAATTATAGACAATTTATACGGAGGTGTTACATATACATTGGAAAGCCTATCCTAGCATAGGTATGGGTTATAGATATAGAGCTTTTGAAGCTGTAAAATTTAATATTGGTTTAGATGCTGCAATTGGTAAAGGAGATTGGGGAATTTACTTTAGAATTGGAGAATCATTTTAAACTATAAAAATCTAAAAAAGTAAAATTTTGTCTCCCTTTTGTCTATATAATGTATAAAGACACACTATTTTTAAATTGTATCACTTATACTTCTGAGCCTTTTTTTATAATTACTATTAGTTTTAGAAATTATAATATGACTTTTTTAAGAAAATGAAAACTATTTTATACTAACAATAGTAAATAAACAATACTGAGGTTGCATCTTATCTCATGTTTAAATAAATCTTACTTTTACCTATTACCAATTCATAAACTAAAATACGTTTTAAATGAAGTAGGTATCTAATTATTAATTCCAAAAAAATTAAAGTATATATGAGTAAAGTAACTCAGGAATCAGAACGATTAGCCGTTTCTGACACTTATAAAAATTGGAAAAAATGGGGACCATATCTTGCAGAAAGACAATGGGGAACCGTACGTGAAGACTATAGTGAACATGGCCATGCTTGGGATTTCGTAAACCATGAAAAAGCCCGTAGTAATGCCTACAGATGGGGAGAAGAAGGTATTGGAGGATTTTGCGATTCTAGAGAAATATTATGTCTAGCTCCTGCATTTTGGAACGGAAAAGATCCCATTTTAAAAGAGCGCTTATTTGGACTAACCAATAACCAAGGAAATCATGGAGAAGATGTAAAAGAACTATACTTTCATCAAGTCTCTACGCCTACCCATTCTTACTGTAAATACCTTTATAAATATCCACATAACGAATATCCTTACGACGATTTAGTCAATACAAAACGTAATCGAGAAGAATCAGAATACGAATTATTAGACACAGATGCCTTTAAAGATAATGCCTATTTCGATTGTTTTATTGAATATGCAAAAGCAGATGTAGACGATCTTTTAATGAAAGTTACCATTGTTAATCGTGGTAAAGAAGCTGCCGAAATTCATGTATTACCTCATCTTTGGTATAGAAATTTTTGGAAACACAACAAACGTTTTACGCGTCCAAGCATAGACTCTATTGCTAAAGATTGTGTAGAAACTAAAAGTGGAAGAAGCGGACGCTATTTTTTATATCACGAAAATGGAGAACAACTTTTTTGTGAGAATGAAACAAATAACGAGCGTATTTATGATGTTCCTAATATTGTAGACTATGTTAAAGATGGAATAAACGATTACGTAGTAAATAATAAACCAACCGTTAATCCTGAGAAAAAGGGATCTAGAATGGCGGTTTGGCATAAATTTAGTTTAAAAGCAGGTGAAGAAAAAAGTGTAAGAATTAGACTTAGTAAAAAACCTGTACAAGATCCTTGGTCTACCTTCGATAATATCTTTACACAAAGAATCGAAGAATGTGAAGATTTTTACAGTAGCATTATAAAAAAAGATATTCCAGAAGCACAACAAAACATTGCTAAAAAAGCATTCTCTGGATTATTATGGACCAAACAATTTTACTATTACGATGTCTTTAAATGGCTTTTTGGAGGGCCTACAGAAACACCTCCACATCGCGCTAGTGCAAGAAATTTTAATTGGCAACACCTTACAAATAGACATGTAATTTCTATGCCAGATAAATGGGAATATCCTTGGTATGCTGCCTGGGATTTAGCATTTCACATGGCTTCTTTTGCAGAAATAGATCCGTATTTTGCCAAAGAACAATTAATCTTGGTATTACAAGAAAACTACATGCATCCCAACGGACAAATTCCTGCTTACGAGTGGAACTTTAGCGATGTAAATCCGCCTGTGCACTCTTGGGCTGTATGGAATGTTTACGAAAAAGATAAAGAACGTACTGGTACAGGAGATACTGTGTTTTTAGAAAAAGCATTCCAAAAACTACTTGTAAACTTTACGTGGTGGGTTAACCAAAAAGATACCAACGGTACAGATCTTTTTGAAGGAGGATTTTTAGGCCTAGATAATATTGGCGTCTTCGACAGAAACCAGATGCCTGAAGGTATTACAAGAATGCAACAAGCAGATGCGACAAGTTGGATGGCCATGTTTACACTAAACCTACTACGCATGTCGTTAGAATTAGCAAAAACAAATAAATCTTACGAAGACTTTGCTGCCAAATTCTTCAGACATTTCTTAAATATTGCTTGGGCAATGCACCATATTGGTAAAAACAATATATCGTTATGGGATAATGAAGACAACTTTTATTACGATGTGGTAGAGATGTCTTCAGGCTTAACAGACCGTATGAAAGTAAGATCGTTAGTTGGAATTATTCCGCTTTTTGCTGTAGAAGTAATTAATAAAGAACTTTTTGATTCTCTAAAAGTATTTAAAGGAAAGGTTGCCGAAATAGTTAGAACACGTCCAGATTTAGCATCATTAATATCTCGTATTGAAGAAGCTAATCCTGATGAAAACTACCTATTTTCAATCATGCGTGGCTTTAGACTTGAACATGTTTTAAAACGCATGTTAGATGAAGATGAGTTTTTATCTGAGTACGGAATTCGTTCATTATCTAAATATCACGAAAAACATCCTTTTGTTTTTGAATATCACGGACATCACCAAATTCAATACGAACCAGGAGAAAGCAGATCTAATATGTTTGGAGGAAACTCTAATTGGCGCGGACCAATTTGGATGCCTCTAAATTATATGATTATCCAGTCGTTACGTAAATACTATTCTTTTTATGGCAATAAATATTTATACGATTTCCCTACTGGTTCTGGTAATAAAATGAATTTAAATGAAATAGCGAACGAACTTTCAGAAAGATTAATTAAACTTTTTGAAGTGAATGAAAACGGTAAATATCAATATCATTCAGACGATCCGAATCATTTATTTACTAAAGATGACGAATTTAAAAAACAGCATCTTTTTTATGAGTTTTTTGATGGCGATAGTGGAAAAGGCCTTGGAGCATCTCACCAAACCGGCTGGACAGCTTTAATTGCTAATTTAATCATGGATTTAGAAGAAAACAAATAATCAAATTATATTAAAAGGCCTGACCAGATAAGTATTGATTCGCTTATAAGGTCAGGCTTTTTTATTTCATATTTACACCTCAAATAACATATAATTCAAGAAAAAGTTCTTGTATATTTGGAAGCAACAAACAGATTTTGTAAATGGAAATTATTTCAGTTTTTGATATGTTAAAGATAGGCGTTGGCCCATCTAGTTCTCATACTTTAGGTCCTTGGCGAGCTGCCGAACGTTGGATTCTAGAGTTAAAATCAGCTAACAAATTTCAAAAAGTTGAAAAAATCACGATCGATCTTTATGGTTCATTATCATTAACAGGGAAAGGTCATGCTACAGATTTAGCCATTATGCTTGGTCTTACAGGAGCAGATCCTGAATATATTCCTACAGATTCTATTAACAGTATTATTACTTCAATTAAAACAGATCATATCCTTCATTTTAATAATGAAAAAGAGATTGCTTTTAATCCTGAAACAGATATTGTTTACAATAAGAAATTTTTACCCTTTCATTCAAACGGATTGTCTTTTTCTGCAACTATAAACGGACGAAAATCTAAATCTACGTTTTATTCTATTGGTGGTGGTTTTGTGGTCAAAGAAGAACGAAAATCTGCCAAAGCAAATAAAATTATTTTTTACTGTACACTCCCTTATCCTGTAGATAGTGGTGTAAAATTATTAGACTTTTGTAACCAATTAAATTTACCTATTTCTGGTGTTGTGCTTGAAAACGAAAAATCGTTACGAGACCCCGAGGTTATCGATTTTGAGCTAAGACGAATTTGGAATACCATGTTAGAGTGCATGTACACAGGTTGCCATACCGAAGGAAATTTACCTGGCGGACTTAATGTACGCAGACGTGCCTATGATATGCACAAAAAATTAAATGGCGATTTACCATATAGCGATCCAGAAGAATGGTTACAAACCATTAGAACAACAGAAGTAAAATTTAGACAAATTCTTAAATGGGTAAGTTGTTTTGCCCTAGCGGTAAACGAAGTTAATGCTTCACTTGGTCGTGTGGTAACGGCACCAACAAACGGAAGCGCTGGTGTAATTCCGTCTGTTTTAATGTATTATTTAGTTATTGAAAATCACGAGGCAAATTTCGAACACATTAAAAAATTCCTACTTGTTGCCGGAGAAATTGGAAGTCTCTTTAAAAAAGGAGCAACCATTTCTGCTGCTATGGGTGGTTGTCAGGCAGAAATTGGCGTATCATCGGCTATGGCGGCAGGTGCTTTAACCGAACTTTTAGGAGGCACACCAGAACAAGTTTTAGTCGCTGCAGAAATTGCAATGGAACATCATTTAGGTTTAACCTGCGATCCTATTGGTGGTTTAGTTCAAATTCCTTGTATAGAACGTAACTCTATGGGAGCTATAAAAGCCATTAACGCTGCAGAATTGGCTCTAGAAACAGACCCTAACAATGTAAAAGTTCCGTTCGACAAAGTTATTTCTACCATGTGGGAGACTGCTAAAGACATGAATTCCAAATACAAAGAAACTTCTGAAGGTGGTTTAGCCATAGGCGTGAATTTATCCGATTGTTAAACTATATTTTAATTTGTTTATATCTCGCATACATTATATATTTATAATATATAGTTATATAACATTCACTGCCTAATCTTTATATGAATTACAGTCCCTTTAAAATATGCTTATACATTAGTATCACGTTATTAATCATGTTTGGGGCCACATATTTTAGCACTTCAAAAACATTACCCAACGGAAAATCTGAAGAAGGAATTACACTTCTTGGACAAACTATAAAATACCCTACAACAGCTTCATTTTTACTAACTCCAAAGGCAGAAACTACTAAAAGTAAAATAAAAACGGTAGATAGTATTGTAAATAATATTGAAGTTATAATTGAAGAAGAGGAAGAAGATGTTTTTGTTGAAACAGAAAAAAAAGACACTGTTCCTAAAATCCCTAATCTTTCAAAAATTGATACCTCTAAAATCGAGCGTATTTCTTATCCAAAAAATAAGGATGCCTTTTTATCACATTTAAAATCACAACTTACAGCATCTACATGTCGTATTATACATTATGGCGATTCTCAAATAGAAGGCGATCGTATGTCTGGCTACATTAGAAATAAACTTCAAAATTTATACGGCGGAAATGGTCCTGGTTTTACTCCCATTGCTCAGGTTTACGATAATATAAGTGCTGTTGTTATAGCTTCAAACAATTGGACGCGTCATGCAATTTTTGATCGTAGAGCTGAAAAATTTGCTCATAAAAAGTATGGTGCTTACACAACATTTTCACGGTTTACACCTTATTATAATATTATAGCAGATAGTATTAATACAGATACATTACAACTTACAAAAGCTAAGATAACGGTTAAACCTTCTGTAAAAACGTATCGCCGTATGCGTAAATTTACCAATATTGGTTTTCATTACGGAAATGCCCAACTTCCTATAACTGTAAAAGTATTTGCAGATGGTACACTTATTAAAGAAGGCGTCTTGATTGCAGATGGAGAATATCACGATTTTAAAATAAAATTAGCAAAAACACCTAACGCACTAACTTTTGAATTGGAAGGAAAAATGAGTGCCGATTTTTATGGATTAACCTTAGACGGAGACAATGGTATTTTACTAGATAACGTAGCAATGCGAGGTTCTGCAGGAACTGTATTTGCAGGATTAAACAGTATAAACTTCTCTCAGATGTATAACGAATTAGATCCTAAAGTTCTAATTTTTCAATACGGAGGAAACTCGGTGCCTTATGTAAAGGATTCTTTAGAAGTAGAACAATATGTTGGTTATTTAAAAAACCACATCAATTGGTTAAGACGAAAAACCAATGATGCCAGCGTAATTTATATTGGCCCTGCAGATATGACTACCACAGAAAATGGGCAAATGAAAACGTATGCGCTTCTACCCTATTTAATAAACAGATTACAAGACATGTGTAAAAACAACAATGTAGCGTATTGGAATACTTATAATGCTATGGGCGGCGAAAATTCTATGCAATATTGGGTAGACCAAAAATTAGCAGCCAGCGATTACACACATTTTTCACTCTCGGGAACGAGAATAATTTCAGAATTATTCTACCTCTCACTATATATGGACTTAACAAATAAATAATGAAATTTAAAATCTTAGTACTTTCTCTTTTAATGTCTATGCCCCTTTTTGCGCAAGACTATATTTTAGACAGTATTACACCTAAGTACGGACATTTAATAAATTTTGAAGCAAACACCTTTCAATACGCGTCAGAATCACCTTATTTTAAAAAATTATTTAATGATTTAGATAGTGTTTACGCAGGTAAAAAGAAGAATATTCATGTTTTTCATATTGGAGGTTCTCATATACAAGCAGATATTTATTCAAATAAAATAAGAACCTATCTACAAAACATGAATGATGTCTCGTTGGGACAACGTGGTTTTGTTTATCCTTATCATTTAGCACATACCAACAATCCTACAAATTACAGAATTGAAGCCGATAAAAGCCAATGGCAAGGGTATCGCTGTTCGGTTAGAAAAGACAGTGTTGCTTGGGGATTATCTGGTGTAAGTGCTGCTTTTAGAGGAACTGAAGATAAAATTTATGTAAAAGCTAATTATAGAAACTATACTAAAAAACCCTACACGTTTAATAAGTTACGCGTGTTTTATAATACCTGGAAAGAAGACTACAATTTAAACATATCAGATTCTACTTTAGTGAGTTCAGACACTATAAATTATGATGGTATGTATAAAGAATATCGTTTTAACAGAACGGTAGATTCCGTTACTCTAGACCTTAAAATTAAAGACTCAACCTCTGTTTCTCCAGAATTTTTATTAATGGGGATGGAGTTTATGAATGACGATCCGGGAATTGAATACACAACTATAGGCGTAAATGGTGCTAGTTTTTACTGGTATGAACGTGCTGCCTATTTTGAAAAACAGCTTCAGTTATATAAACCAGATTTATTTATTATTTCAATAGGAACGAATGACGCCTATATGCCTAAAAAAGATTTTAATGCTGAAGAATTTAGAGCCTATTACGAAAGTTTTATACAAATGATTCAACGTGCCAATCCGGAATGTGCCATTTTACTCACTGTTCCTAACGACGATTATTATAAGAGAAGTTATGCAAACCCAAATACAGCAACTCAGCAAAGCATTATATTAGAGTTAACACGAAAATATAAAATGGCGGTTTGGGATTTATACAGTATTATGGGAGGTTTAGGATCTTCTAACAATTGGTATAAAGCCAAATTAATGCCTAGCGACCGTATTCACTTTACAAATTTAGGTTATAGTATAAAAGCCGATTTATTTATAAAAGCATTAGTAGATGCTTGGGCAGAATCTACAGGAAAAGACAAAACACTTTTACTAAAACATTTTAAAAATTTAGATGAATAGGTTATACGATATTTTTACCTTTTCGGAAGATTATCCTTTAATTTTTACGCAAGTAAATTTTTGGATTTTCTTTGCTGTGTCTTATTTTATATTCGCATTAGTTAATAAAAAAATACAGCTCCGTAATTCGTATTTATTTTTAATATCACTATTTTTCTATTACAAAACCAGTGGTTTATATATTGGAATTTTAATTTTTAGTACGCTAGTCGATTTTTTTATTGGAAAAACTATTTATAAAAGTGAAGGCAAAAATAAACGTTTAGCCCTCGTTACACTAAGTGTTTTTATTAATCTGTTTGTACTTTGTTATTTTAAATATGCATACTTTTTTACAGATGCATTTAACAGTCTGTTTAGTACAAATTATGAAGTCTTTAATCTTTTAGCACAATGGGGAAATAGCTTTAACGATCAGAATTATTTTACAGTCGATAAAATTATTCTACCCGTTGGGATTTCATTTTACACCTTTCAAACCATTAGTTACAGTGTAGATATCTACAGAAAAAAATTAAAACCATTACATTCTATTTTAGACTTTGGTTTTTTTGTTAGTTTTTTTCCGCAGTTAGTTGCCGGCCCAATTGTTAGAGCAGAAAGTTTTGTGCCTCAAATAACCAAACCAACAGTAATAACCAAACATCATTTTAATACAGGAACTTATTTAATACTAAAAGGACTTATTAAAAAAATGCTCTTTGCTGATTTTATTGCCATGCATTTTCTAGATCGTGTTTTCGATACTCCCGAAATGTTTTCTGGCTTCGCTAATATTATGGCCATGATTGGATATTCGCTTCAAATTTATGGTGATTTTTCAGGATATACAGACATTGCTATTGGGTTGGCTTTACTTATGGGGTTTGAGTTACCTGTAAACTTTAATTCGCCATATAAAGCTATTAATGCTGGCGATTTTTGGAAACGTTGGCACATCTCTTTATCTACATGGTTACGCGATTATTTATATATTCCGCTTGGCGGAAACAGAAAAGGAAGTTATGCATCTTTCATTATATTAAGCATTATTTTATTGGGTTGTATGATTGCTTTTAGAAACATGATTGTTGTATTTAGTATTCTAACCATATCATTTACTTTATTCATTATATCACTCTATAATTACAAAGTTAGAAATCATATAAATACCAATATAAACTTAATGCTAACCATGTTAATTGGTGGATTATGGCATGGCGCAGCTTGGAAATTTGTAATCTGGGGAGGATTAAACGGATTGGGTATTGTAGTTTATAAATTCTGGAGAAAAATAAGTCCTTACGAATTTAAAAATCAATGGTACGTTAGAGCCTGGAAAATATTAATCACCTTTATTTTTATCACGTTTACACGTATTTATTTTAGAGGAGAAAGTATGGGACACATTTCCAGATGGTTTTCTCAAGTTGCACATAACATGGATTGGGCACATGCCATAGATTTATTGGTACATTACCAAGCTGTATTTTGGGTTATGGCACTAGGCTATATTTCGCATTGGTTACCACAAAACGTAAAAAACGATATAGAAGCATTTTACGGTAAAAGCCCCGTTTTTGTAAAGATTATACTTGGTGCATGTGTGGGTATTATGTGTTATCAAGCATATTCAAGCGACTTTCAGCCTTTTATCTATTTTCAATTCTAAAAAACACCCTATTTAATTATTCATTATTTCACACCTATTTTTTTACACGATTTTTAAGGAATTAATAGAGATATTCTTTATTAATTCTCAAAAACTCAGTATTTTTACATTCTAAAAATTAAAAACATGTCTGCAGCACAAAAAGATTACAAAAAGGTCACTGTAAAAACATTAAGTGATATGAAAGCAAATGGAGAGAAAATTTCCATGCTAACGGCTTACGATTATACAATGGCTACAATTGTAGATGGTGCAGGATTAGATGTGATTCTTGTTGGTGATTCTGCAAGTAACGTCATGGCTGGTTATCAAACTACATTACCTATTACTTTAGACCAAATGATTTATCATGCCTCTTCTGTGGTTCGCGGTGTAAATCGTGCTTTAATTGTAGTAGATTTACCTTTTGGAAGCTACCAAAGTGACCCTAAAGAAGCTTTACGTTCTGCCATTAGAATTATGAAAGAAAGTGGCGCACATTCTATAAAAGTAGAAGGTGGTAAAGAAATTAAAGAATCTATTAAACGCATTTTAAACGCAGGTATTCCTGTTATGGGACATCTTGGTTTAACACCACAATCTATATATAAATTTGGTACGTTTACTGTTCGTGCTAAAGAAGAAGAAGAAGCTAAAAAATTAAAACAAGATGCTTTAATGTTACAAAAAGCAGGTTGTTTTGCTATTGTTCTTGAAAAAATCCCAGCTAAATTAGCTAAAGAAGTTGCCGAAAGTTTAACCATTCCTGTAATAGGAATTGGAGCTGGTAATGGTGTAGATGGACAAGTTTTAGTACTTCATGATATGATTGGAATGACTAAAGAATTTCATCCCAGATTTTTACGTCGCTATTTAAATTTATATGAAGATATGACTAACGCCTTATCTCAATATGTTACCGATGTTAAGTCTGTAGATTTCCCTAGCGAAGACGAACAATACTAGATTAATTAATCTCACAAATTAAACATTCGCAAATTAGTGGCTGATAAAATTCTATCCAACAAATCCAATCTCCAAATCTTATTTGAAGACAATCATATTATTGTAATTAATAAACGTGCTGGAGATCTTGTACAAGGCGATAAAACTGGAGACAAACCACTAAGCGATGTTGTAAAAGAATATATAAAAGTTAAGTACGACAAACCTGGAAATGTTTATTTAGGTGTTGTACACCGTCTAGATCGCCCAACAACGGGTTTAGTTATCTTTGCAAAAACAAGTAAAGCCTTAACACGGCTAAATGCCATGTTTGTAAAAAAAGAGGTAAACAAAACGTATTGGGCTTTGGTACATAATGCACCTCCAAAAGAAAAAGACACGCTAGTTAATTGGTTGAAAAAAAATCCGAAGAACAACAAATCTACAGCGTATATTAAAGAAATTAAAGATAGTAAAAAGGCTATTTTACATTATACGCTTCTAAAAAAATTAGATCGTTATATACTCCTTGAAATTGAATTAGAAACCGGTCGTCATCATCAAATTAGATGTCAGCTTTCTAATATGGGTTGTATTATTAAAGGCGATTTAAAATATGGTGCAGACAGAAGTAATAAAGATGCAAGTATACATTTACACGCTAGACACATTCAATTTGTGCATCCGGTAACTAAAGAAGATATTTATATTACTGCTCCGCTTCCTAAAGATCCTGTTTGGGATGCTTGCTTATAATTTAATTAGAACGGTACTTGTATTTTATTTCTAAATGCGTACCTTCTTTTAGTTTAGATGTTAAACTAAATTTAGCATCAATAAGTACTGCCCTGCTTTGCATATTTATTAAACCCGAGCCTTTTTCTATAGTATTTACATTAAACCCTACTCCATCATCATTTACGGTAATTAGTACATATTCTGGTTTAAAGTTAATATTTACATCTAGTAAAGCTGCTTCAGAATATTTAATGGTATTCGAGAAAAATTCTTGCAATATTCTAAATAGAATAATACTATCTTTTCCTTTTTTTAAATGACTAGAATCTCCATCAACAGTTAATTCGGCATTTATTAGAGCCAATTTATTAAACCTATGGATTTCTGTCTTTACAGATTCTTCGAGTCCACGATATACAATAACATCACTATTTAAGGATTTAGAGAGTGATCGTAATTCTTGTAAACTTTCTTTTACCAAGTTTTTACTTTCTGTAAAAGAAGGCTGTAATTCTGGAGCAACTTGTTGGGCTAACATACTAAGTTGCATATTTGCGACAGAGAGTAATTGACCTACGTTATCGTGTAAATCTTGTCCGATATTCTTTAAAATTTCTTCCTGAATTTCAATTTGCGTCTTAACTATTTCTTCTTCAAAAAGCTGCTGCTGTTTTAATTTTTCTTGTAATAATTTATTTTTTCGTTTTTGAAATACCAAAAAAAACAAAATCAACACACCAACTAAGATAATTAAAACACAAATCATATATATAAAAAAATGGCGTTGCGCATCGGTAATCATATCTATCTTCACATTAGAATTATTTAATATAGATAGTATCATACACGTAATGATTTTTCTGGTTTACAAAAAGCTAACGCTAAAACAAACGTGCCATACATTAACACATTAGCAAATAACCGCGTTAATTTTAATAAGTTAATAAGCGCTGTAGTATCTACAAAAACAAATTTTTGATAAAAATAAAGAGGCATTGTAATTATCCACCAAAAAAATAAAATCATACTTATATAAAAATAAATAGATTTATAAAACGATAAGATAATGTCACTCTGCAGCACATTCAAAAAATAGAGTACAATAGCCATTAAAATAATAATAGAACCAAATATTTTATTGAATGTGAGAACGGTTTTAAAAAATTGGTCGATATGCATTATGGTATAAATACTAATACAAACCACAAATATATAAGTGCTAATATTTAAAATTGTTCTATAGCTTTTAATATGTATAATTTGTTGATAAAAAAACGACCAAAATAAGACACTACCAATAGTCCAGAATAATCCATACCACCAATAGTTAGAGAAAAAAAACTTATAAGCTAACAAGTATTCATAATTTTCTAAAAGACCTCCAGGATATAACTGTCTAGGCACACTACCTCCCATCTCTACCAATACAGTGTAAAGTATAAATAATATAAAATATTTTATAGGTGTGTTTTTAAACTTCCTGTATGTTAAGAGCCCTGTAATAAGTGCAGCATACTCAAAAGCTTTAGTTAATACTGAATAGTTTTTAATAAGAAAATCGTCCATTATTTTATTCTAATTTGGATAAGCACTACTTGGAGGATCTCCAATTTCGCCTTCATTTAAAGGTGAACCTTCAGGAACATCGGCTATTTTTAATGCTGTATTTAAAGGTAAAGTACTGCTTTTAGAAATGGTAGCATCGTAAGTAGGTACCATAAATACAGTAGTATATCCTGCTTTGGCTTGATCTGTATTTTTATCGGGATAGGCTGCCAAGTACACGCGAATTCCATTTACAGTATATTTTTTATCTAATAAATTTTGAGCTTCATATTGTGTATATCCTAAAAACCCCTCCATCTCTGCTATAGAAAACCAAACCGAACGATTATCGTCTCTGTCTATACTATTACTTATTAATTTATATCTAGAGTCATAGCCCGCAGATAATTCTTTTGCCCGATCTTTTGTAATAATTCCGTTAGGCTTTTTTGCTACATGTTCTACTTTATCCTTCATTTCTGAATCAGGACGACTTTGTTCTATTAAATGAGATCCCAGTACGCCAATAAGAACACCAAATAACACAAATACTAATTTTTTCATTTCTGTTGGTTTTATTAATTATCCATTGTTGGCTCAACATTTATAAAAAACAATCACAAACTAAACTTTTACAAATCTGATTATGACCTATCTTGTTTATAAATTATATAACCTACAATCTTTTTGAAATGCTATTAATTAATCTGTATAAAAATGATTAAATATTTTCCAAGAGATTCCCTGAAAGATAACTGTATAAATATATGATTTTAAATTGAATAAAAAAGAAGATGTTAAGAGGCCGCATAACCATTAACTCCTTGTAAATCGCGCTATATAGAGATAATAGTATTGAAAAACATAAGCCAATAAGTAGATATAATTTCACTTTAAGCATAACACATGTTGTTTTGAAATCCCCATTACCCCAACCAACCATCGCGATCTAAACTTCTATACTGGATGGCTTCGCTTATGTGTGCTCCTTTTACATCTTCAGAATTTTCTAAATCCGCTATCGTTCTGGATACTTTAATCATTATTTTCTACATATAGCCGATAAAAAGTTTTTATCTTTATGATGAATTAAAGGTAAAACTTTAAAATTAAATCAGTTATAAAAATGGAGCACGCTGTAGCATATCTAAGAGTTAGTACAGAAGAGCAATCACTTGACAGACAATATGAAGAAGTAAAGGTCTTTGCTGAATCAAAAAATCTAAAGCTAGTTAAAATCTTTGAGGATAAAATTAGTGGGTCAAAAACTAAAGCGTCAGACAGAAAAGGTTTCAACCTCATGGAGAAACACCTTAATAAAAACGCAGATATAAAACATATTTTAGTTTTAGAAATTTCTCGACTAGGAAGAAAGAATTATGATATTCAAACGGTAATTGAGAAATATATTGAACTCGGTGTAAACATCCACATAAAAGATTTAGGACAATCTACACTTGATGAAAAAGGAAATAGGAATCTTGCAAGCGAATTAATTATATCTATGTTGGGTATCATGGCGGGTAATGAATCTCGTTTACTTTCGGATAGAATTAAATCGGGTAAGATGTCAAGAGCAAGACAAAACAAAGGATTTAATAGCAAGATAATTGGATATAAAAAAGGGGAAGACGAAACTCCAATAATTGACGAAGAACAAGCACCATTAATTAGAAGAATTTTTGAATTAGCTTGTCAAGATATGGGTATGAGAAGTATATCAAGCGTTATTCAATCTGAATTTGGTCAAAAATTTGCAATGGGAACTTTAGGTGGAATTATAAAAAACACGTTTCACAAAGGAGAGAGAAAATATAATGATTTGATATTAGAAGTACCTGCTATTGTTTCTCCAGAGATATGGGATAAAGCAAATAAATTAATACAATCGAGAAGCAAGTATGCTAGAAGAACGATTGTTAATCCAAATATAGTACAAGGTAAAATTTCATGTGGAGAATGCGGTAATATATTACATCAAAAAGTTATTCCTGATGCTAGATTAAATCAATTTATATGTAGTAATGATGATTGTAAAAATTCAATAAATCGCCCTTGGTTATTCACCATGGTAAAATTAGCTGTTGAAGAACATGGAAAACAGACAAGAGATAAACACGCTATTGAAAATTATAAAAACAAAATTTCATCAAATAAAGATATAATCAATCTTAATAAATTGGAGATAAAAAAGCGTGAAAAGAAATTATCTAAAATTCGTTTAATGTATGTAGATGATGAGTTTACAAAAGAGGAATATCAAGAATTAACCAAAGATGTTAAAGATGAAATTAAATCTCTTACAACAAGGATAAACACGCTTAATGATGAGATTACAGCGTATAAAAATGCTTTAACAAATCCGATTGAACATTTTAGTAATGATTACACAGTATTAAAAGATGAAATTAAAGATATCGTCCATAAAGTTGAAATATATAAAGATAGAGTTACAATCAATTTATTTGGTCACCGAATTTATGATTTACAAAAACCTAATAGTTCTAAACTTGGCTGGATGAGTAGGAAGATAAAAGAGGGTATTGAAATAAAATTAGAGCTTCCATTAAGAAAACCAATATCGGATGAACAAGTCGAATTAATGAAAGATGATTATATCCGTAACTTAAAATAACGTGTTTTAAAAGCGTTTCTTTTTGATTAAATATACTTAGCCATGTTTTACTATATCCTTTGTTAAAACATGGCTTTCTTATGTTAAATGCCTATTCTCCTTGCTTAATGATGGGTAAGAATATTCTTATATTATATATTATTTAAATCCTTTTCTTTTTTTCTTCTTTTTTGTTTTCTTCTATTACATTGAGTACAGATTTACAAAAGTTAAATTTTAAGAAATTCTCTTTAAAAATCACTTGTAAAATTGCCAAATAAAATCATTTGTTAACACATTGATTTTTAACGATATAATGTTGACTCAATGTAATAGAAGAAAGTAGTGCAAAGACAATCTGAAAAAAGTAAAACTTAAAAATCTACAACATCATGGCAAATTACGTGAATGAAAGTAAGACCACCGAACGTGGATTAGCACTCTTAGGATTATATTCAAATCATAGAAGAGTCATCCCGAGCATAGACATATTTGTGAGCGACTATTTTAAAATAGCTTCTCCATCCATGTCTAATAGAACATTGATTAGGGAGACCACGACCATACTAAAAGAAATTTATGAGGGATATAAAAAATGCCCTGATACAAAAATATCGATTTCCATAGTACTTTAAATTTCTGTTTTTAATTTAGTTTTAATTAAACTGTTTCCAGTTTATGGTTTAGCTGGAAGCTAGAAACCTACGTACGCCAAGCATTTTGACATAGATGTTTGGCGATGGTTTCTTTTTATATCAGATTTTTAAATCTCGAGTATTCAAAACATTATTAAATAATGTTTTTTGATATGATAGATGAGTTCTACTAAGTTTTTAGGTAATTATGACATAATAATGTAGCAAAAAATTTAAAACGTTTAAAAACGCTTTAAAACAATTTGCACACTAAATTTTTATAATGGCTTTATGAAAGGATTAGAAATAATATGTTTTAAATTCTGTATTTAAATATTTGACTTTATGAAATGAATTTAAAAGAGTGTGAACCTGACGAAGTCAAAAAGGTTCACTTCCTCTAATTGTTTTATTGTAATGATATCTGAATTTTTATGAAAGATATTATTATTATGAAATAATATATACATTAACTTTAATGGTGTGAACTCTCATGAAGTCAACAATAATGTGAGATAAACTACCGTATTAAAAATTATTCACAACATTAATTTTAATGGTGTGAACTTTTGAAACGCATAGTATCAGTGAGATTAACCGCTGTATCAAAAAATATGCAATTTCTATAAATAAATTATCAATTATAAACGGCTCTTCATGGAGCAAAAATCAATTTAACAATGAATGGTGAGAACACAAAAAAACAAACACACTATTACCTTTTCGCAGGAAAGCGTTATGAAAATATGAAAGATTGTCGAGAGGCAATCGGAGATGGAGTAAGCTCTAAATTTTTCAGACATTTAGTAATTAATGGAGTAGTACAGAAAGTACAAAAGGACGTCCACATAGACGCCGAATCAAAATCCCAAAGAAGAGAAACAAATGAATATAAAAAACAAAAAAAGACCGCCTAAGCAGAATTTTGATATTGAATTTTTTAAAATTGACGATAGTAATTTAACCAGAATAGAACAATCAATTTTAAAAACAATTCTCAACTGCCATAAAGCAAATTGTAAGAGAGAATATGAAAATATCTTGAATGATGACCTATGCAAATTCTCTAAAATAAGTGAAAATTCTATGCTTAAATATAGAAAATCACTAGAGCAAAAGAAATTTTTCACAATAGAAAAAAAGCGTGTTGGTAAATCGTTTGTATTGATATATAAACCCAATTGGAGTAAACTCGAAAGACTAAATTTCATCAAGACACATACGAAAAGTGAATTCTCTCCTGTCTTCAAAAAGAAAGATTCGGAACCAAGTTTAAAAAATGGTGATGAATTAACGTTGGAAAACACCAAGGATTTCGATGATGAGAAGACTTACAATGTCAAGATAATCTCTAATAGTTCAAATAGTAATCAGATGAAAACTATGTACGGAAGAGATATAAAGAGAGCATTAAAAGCTGAAGATAATAGATTGAAATATGGAGAGAGAGAAAATATTTATAAGTTAAAATAACACACACAAAACACACCTATTACCTTATGTCATGGGGTAGTATTAAAGGGCGATTCCATTAATTTGGGTCGCTCTTTTTCTTTTATAAAAAACTAAGATAATGCAAAATATAATTTTAAACGAAAACGAAACATCGGTTTATCTAGCGATATCAAATCAGCTAGAAAGGCCTAACAGGTTTCAACAAATTTCTGATGAAAAAATAATAGAGGAAAGTGGAATTGAACCAGATGGACTAATCCCGATTATAAAGAAACTCGTTTTAAATGGATTCATCCAAAAAGAAAATGGATGCTATCGTGTTGAATAAATAAAATCAAAATTATGAGTAACGAAATACAATTAAAAAAGCAAATCCCTTTAATGACCAATGACAGTTTAAAGGCGAAATTAGAATCAACCTGTAATATTATATTAGAAAAGATTGATACAGCAGTAAAACGCAGTAAAACGGACTTAGGAATCGATTTAAGCAATACTAATTACACAAAAGGATTCATAAAAAAATATAGTAAGTCAGAGGATAGCGAAAATATAGAATTTCAAAATGAATTACTCTTCATGAAATTTGAAAAGGAATTATCAAACTTTCAAAACGATTATCCAAGTGTTATCAAATCGAAAGCATTAGAAATGTTCAGCACCGATGAGGATAGAGAAAAAGCTAAAAGCATTATAAACCTATATGCTTCAATAAATCATAACATTAAACAACTAAGAATAGATGGACTTGATTTAGACACTTTCATTCTAGGAAATGAATTTATCTGGAATACGAAGATTGATACCAAGATTCGAAAAGCGACCACCACCTATTGCAAATCACAAAAGCAAGTAGATTTACTAGGTGTGGCTGAAAAAATTAGCGAAATAATTTTACACGCTCAAAAGATAGGATTGCTAGCTAATGACCGATTAGGAGTAAATGGTAGTAATCTCGTGGATATCGATACTGGTGAAATCAGATACAATGTAATTGGCTCGATTGAATAGCCAAATCAAAATATTCCCTTAACAAATAGATAATCGAGGGATATCTCATATAGCTATATGGGAACTAATTATTAATAAATAAATATGTCAAATTGTAATGGCTTATTAACAAAAGGTATCGGAAGAGATTGCGATACGGTTAACGCTGCTGTAGGCGTTGATAAGGATTTAATCCTAGTAAATTATGAAGATTTCGATAGAGAACTTACGTTTAATACTAGAGAGATCACAGACAGTAACAAAAACTTAGGTGGTTTAACAGCAATCGAATTAAAACAAGGTGCTGTACAATACATTTTCGAGGGTACAGATTACAGCGTAATTCCTAATATCACATCGGAGGTAAAAGATGATGGAGATTCATGGTTTTTACATTCATTAGCATTTACTGTTTACAGCAAAAAAGCTGACGATAGAAAAACATTAGAGAGTTTAGCAGAATCAAGAGTGATAGCAATCGCAGTAGATAGGTCTACAGGGTTATACGAATTATTCGGAGCTGACCAGGGATTAAAGTTAAGTGGATTAGAAAGAGCCTATACGGGTGCACAAAATTCAAACTTTTATACGATTACTATCGCAACACCTGATGTAGCGGTTATTCGTGAATCTACGATTGGAGAGTTAGCCGTTGGTGTTAATACAGCAGTTTAACGTCCTCTAAGAAATAAGGAACTCTAATAAGGAATATGCTACTTATTAGAGTCTCTTTTTTTAATTAAAACAAAATGAGAGTTATGAAAAGAAACGATTATAGAAAGAGGTTGTCGAAAGAAGCTAGAGAGGATTATTATATAATCACCAATAAATTACAACAGGTATTAAAAAACTTTGATTTCATAGCTAAGAAGGATGTAAGAATCTTCATAGAGTCGAACGGTGATTATGTAAGTTTAAATAAATTCCCCTATGAGCCGTATAATGAGGTACTGCTAATATTTGCCCAAATCGAAAAGGATAAACTACCACGTAATAAACAAGTTGATTACAAAAAATTCAGAGCAAGTGTAATGAATAAAGTGATTATGTATATCCACAAAGGGAAAAAGGAAAGGGTTCCAATATATAGACCTAGAAGAAAAAGGATTGGAACGGAGAAAATTAATATAGGAGAGTACCTAAATTAAATAAGGTTACAATAAAAAAAATCAAGAGAAAGAATACACCAATCATATAGACAAATCATATAGGATAACATAGAGGAAGTATAAAGCGTTTTTCTTTGTTTTAATAGGTTTTTCCCAATGGTTTTATCAAACATGAATATTTATACGAGATTTGAATTAAAATGGTATAAAACGCTTAATTTCAAGTCCTGTGTAAGCTACACTAGATAAAGGATAAATTATTTAAAATCACTGTGTTACAAAACATTATATGAAATCCTGATTTTGCCAGTGGGGGCGCAAAATTTTTTTTTATTTTCCAAAATCATTTTGTGATATTATTTTTCTCTCAAACCACACCCCACGTATAAAAAATTAATATCACAATTGGGATTCTTTTTCTCTATCGTGACACCAGTCATGAGAAAAAAATTCTATCACAAATACGATATTAATTTTTTATCATGAATAACACCACGAGTAGAAAATTCTATCATACTCCCCCATTCTATTTCTCTATCACTTTACAAAATCACAGAGAGAAATAATATCAATCCAAAAACACCAAAAATATGAGTGAAGAAAAAAAATCAGTCGGAAGACCAAGAAAATACGATAGAGCTCCAGATGATGTTCTAATACGTAGAAAAATGACAGGTGTCCTATCTAACTATTTTACGTCAGGACAATTTGTCGAAGATATGGAACTAGGTAAGGCTGGAGATAAAAGAATGAAAATTCATTTAGACTTACTTCCCTATGTCCTATCAAAGAAAGAGAGTATAAAATCATTAGTCCAAGGACTGGATGAAAAAGAGACCGACGACCTAGTTAAACGAATTAAAGCAGAAATAAAATAATGAGTTTAAAAGCTATCAGAAAAAAGTTGGAGGATTCCGAGATTATCGAAAACGATGGACCAAAAATAGTTTATCAACGTGGAGATAAGTACTACAGCGACATCCAAGGCGTGATTGAAATCCCCATTGAGCAAATCGAGGAACACCAACCAACCGTCCTACGATTTACAAAACAGTAAACGTTTAGAGTGTACGTTAAAAGTTAATATCACTTATATCAATTATGCATTGATTAGGCGACTAAAACCGTAGATAATATCCTAAACGTTTACACACCCTAAACGTTAATAACAATATTAACCAATCTGATTTTGGTAACCGCACTACTCCAAAATTGGGTTGGCTTAATTAATAAATACAAATATGACACCAGAACAATCAAGGTTAGTTAACCTAGCCGTAGGTCTTATCAATAAGACCAAACCTATTAACAGCGCACCTAAGGAAGATAATTCGTTAGACGAGCGTCAAAAACGTTTCCTTGATATAGTTGGAAAGGACTTGCAAGAGGATGAAAGAGAACAGCTAGAAACAAAGATTAAGTCCAATCCTGAGGTAATGGGTAATTACCAAAAGCGAAATATGCTAAAGGATGGAAAGACCAATAGATTATTAAATAGCAGACACTTTGCCTTTAACGTGGATTACCCATCAAGGGGATTCAAAGACGTGATTGCAAAATAATTGTGGTAAAATTAGGAATTGACATATCATGTGTTGATTCCTTTTTTTTACCTGTATGATTGAGAATAATACATTTTGATAAATTAACTTAATGAAATGATTTATCTCTCTTCATAAAGCCTAATACTTTAAATAATTGATTGTTTTTAAATGTTTTTACAAAGGTATTTATCAAACTTGGATAAGTATATCATTTTGAAAATACAATTCAGTAAAACGCTTTATAACAGATATTTGACAAGGTTTTTCAGAATAAAAAATCAGTATAAAAGCACTAAAAAATTTCGTTGAAATCAACCGATTACATGTATTTGGTGATATTCAATGGATTGTCTTTAATCATAAAAACAAAATACTTTAACTAAAGGTTATCATTGTCAATTTGATTATTAATAATAATCAGTACATTTAACAAAAGAGAATAATTAGGCAAAATTATAACTACTATTTTAATATTAATAAATGTCAAACGAAGTAATAAGATTTCATTTCTACTCATTAAGGTTTACCCCATACTCTGATTTAACACCTGAACACACTAGCTCTTCAATACTAAAAGATGTTATTATGTTCCTTACAAACGAATTAAAAGACGGAAAAGGTTATCTAATTGACAAGAATCGAAATAGACAGAAAGATGGCCCGAGAGAATTATTTATGACAAGTGCTGTTTTCATGCACAAAGAAAAAAGAATTAGATGTTCTTTTGCTCTTTTGCGTTCTGGAAGAATCCCTAAAATAAAGCCAGCCGATAAATTTGAATTAGTACCAATTGAAACTCTAGGTTCTATCGCAGAGGAAACTCATTTTTATATTGATTACAGTCGCAACTATGCAGTCGTGTGCATTGAATACAATCATTATGGACCGAGAATGTCTGATGTTGAGTATTATTTAAGAAATGTTGCAAAAGATAAGTTAAAACTTTCTAAAGCACTTGAAGTCAATTTATATATGACAAATACAATTGATAAGACTTTAGAAAACCTCAGAAATGTATTGAATATGCAAATTAAAATTCAACCCAATAAAATACCTCAAATGGATAATGACATTAAAGGTCAATTTTTTACAGGAATTAATACAATTGGCAATAGGTTAAAACCAAATTTTATAAAAGTGGAAACCTACTTCCAAACACCAGGTAGTAATGTAGAAAGTAAGGGATTAAATAAAGAAGCTAATTCTATGGTAGAAACTTTACTCAATAAATTTAAAACCCGCCCTTTTAACATTGATTGTTTTGACGATTTTGTCGTAAAGTATGAGGATAAGGAAGGTAATGAGGAAATATTTAACCTTTTAAAAGGTAAAAAAGAGTTAGAATACGACGTTGATATGAAGGCAATAAGCAAAAAACGCCAATTGTACGAATTGGTCGAAAAAGATTTTGATGAATTTATGATAACATTCAATTAATGATTTTAGACCTCTACTTTAAAAGGCCGATATTTTACGATTATATAATAGCTATTATAACAATTTCTTTTATATATATAATTGAAGTAAAAACTTGTTTTACTTTGCCAAAGTATGAACGTATATTAACAATTTCTTCCGATTTATCAAATATAAGTTTTACTGCTGCGGGGTTTATTCTAACACTTTTAACAGTATTGATTACTTTTAAAAGTAGTTCAACAATTTCAAAAAATAATTATAAAGAAGATGAATCTTTGTTCAATTTGTTTTTCGTTTCGAGTCTATATTTTCAGACAGTAAAAATTTTAAAGAACTGTATTAAGTCCTTAATTTTTATTTCTTTTATAGGTTACTCCCTAAAACTTGGATTACCCAAAAGTTATCTCACTTATATATTTTATTTTAATATTCTTGCCCTTATAGTAATAGTTCTAACTTTATATAGATGTTTATTATTACTTACAAAAATATTAAAAATGCAGGAGTGAGATTTACTTTTCCTCTTAAACCAATTATACCGAATAAAAAAAATGAATACACAAGAGAAATTGATTAAAAAACTCGAGGATTTACTTAATTTATCTCATAATTTATTGTCTAATATAACAGTAACAAAAAGCCAGTTTAACGACGGCTATGTAGATTCGGGAGGGTTTATAAAATTTAAAACCGCATCTCAATCATTTATAATCAACCTTTATCCTAATAAACATCCCTTCTTTACTGAGTTTTCTAGGCTTTGTATTAGACCAACACCCCACTCTGTGGAATGTGGTGTTGGAATATTGGAAGCTATAAAGGACGAGATTGAAAATGGTTGGTTGAATACTATTAAGGGAATCGTCTCTGCAGAAATCTTTACAGATTTCATTGAGGCAGCTGAACATTTATTAGAACAAGATTATAAAGACCCAGCTGCTGTTATGATTGGTAGTGTTCTTGAAGAGCACTTGAGACAACTTTGCTATAAAAATGGAATAGATACAACTGTTGAGAAACACGGGAAACAAATTCCTAAAAGAGCCGATTTACTAAACGCTGAACTATCAAAATCATTTATATATAATAAACTTGACCAAAAAAACATTATTGCTTGGTTAGATTTAAGAAATCATGCCGCTCATGGTAACTATTCAAACTATACGAAAGACCAAGTTAAAATTATGCTTAATGGGGTAATGGATTTTATAGCTAGAAACGGTATATAAAAATTTTTGAAGAGCATTTTTTTATATTCAATAATTAATTCTAATAAAGAAAAATCTTACTAATACATTCTACTAAAAAAGTAAAACTATGACACTACTAGAACTTGGTTCAAAACTTAGGGAGAACTACGATAAAGCACAAAAAGGAAATAAAGCATTAGCTATTTACCTATTTGGAATACAATATGCAAAAGAAATTAGAGGTAGCGAATATTCAATATTAGACATTTTAAAACAAGCAAATCTTCCCAAAGGTTATAATTCAATAATTAATGCAAGTATTAAATTAAGTGATTACGTGACTTTAAATAAATAATCAAACAGCATTTTCTAACCTTGTTTTTACTTTCTTGATTGTTACAAATGATTTCCCCGTATACTTAGAAATTTTATTAATAGATAAGCCATCTTTTAGAAGTTCTACGACATCTTTATGACGATTGAAATACTTATCATCTGATATTGTAGCACCTACCTTACGACCTTTATAAACGCCTTTTGCTTTAGCTATATTAATACCTTGTTTTTGACGTTCCTTAATAGCTTCAATTTCTAATCCAGCTACCGAACCAAGTAAATCGATAATCATTTTTGCGATACTATTCATAGAGCCATCATCATTCAATAATTCCATTCTGATGTTCTCCGCAAATATTTGCACACCATTTTCGATGAACCAATTAAGTTGTTTCTGCATTTCAACAACATTTCTCCCTAATCTGTCGACTGAATGAATAATGACGTAATTGATTTTTCCGTCTTGAATATCTTTAATTAATCTCTTTCCCGCTGGTCTTTCGTTGAATGGAATTAAACCAGATATCTTATCCTCATATAGCTTTACGTTATCATCTGTTTTTAGCTGTCTCCCTACATTTTGTTCCACAGTTGACACTCTAATGTATTTTGCTTTTTTAACGGCGTTTAAAACTTGATTTTCCATATATAATTTATTAAGGTGTTAATCTTTAGATTCTTATACCCTAAATATACATATAACAGATAGTTTAAAAAACGATTTTGTAAGAAAATACATCACCCATCATTACAAAATAATGACGAGTGATTTTTGGTTACTAAAATTTTATAAATTTTATAATTTAACAAACTCAAAATCAAATTTTCTCGGATATCTAATAAAACTCGGAGTCTCACCATTAATTTCCATTATATGAGAAAATCTATTTTCGATAAATAAAGCTACAGATTTATTACTCCCGTTACTATATCTTAAACTAATTCTTTTATCAAAAACTCTTCCCTTACCATCAACACCCATTTCTATAGGTTCACTGAAATATTTCGGATTTTTCTTACAACTCGAGATATGATTTTCGATACCTCTTTTAGTTTTCATTAATTTACTACAGTGAGGACATTGAAAAGCTGAAACCTTTACACCCATTTCTTTTACTTCTTTCCCTTCTTTTAATTCTAAATTTTTCATAAAAAAATAAATTTTAAATTTAAAATAAACACTTCGTTGCGCTTACCGAGGACAAAGGTATCAGCAACATGAAAAGAATCGATAAAATATAAGTGCCCTAAAAAATATAAAATAAGTAAAATTTCATAAAGTCAATTATAACAAGGGATTCAATATGCTATATATTAAAAAATATAAAAATTATCATATTTTATATATAGCATAAAATAAACTATATTTGACCTAAATAACATACTTTATGAAATCACGGGTAAGTTCAACAAGAGTAAATACTAATATCGTTCAGGGTAAAATATCATGTGCAGAATGCAATGAAATAATGCACCAAAAAGTAAATCAAAAAGCTAGAATTGACCTTTTTATTTGTAAAAATAAAGATTGTAAAAATACTGTTAACCGTTCGTGGTTATTTAAAATGATTCGACTAGCTATTGAACAACATGTAAATAAAGGGTATATCGATAATAAGATATATGAAAATGAAATTTTAAGAATACAGAAAGAATTAGAAGAAAGTTCAAATAATATTGAAAAGAAGAAAGCCGTTAAATTACGCTTATATATTGATAAAGCTGAAATAATTAGTTCTATTGATAGGTCTGCTTATGATCAAGCTTTAAAGGA
This sequence comes from Formosa sp. L2A11, assembly GCF_009796865.1. GTDB lineage: Bacteria > Bacteroidota > Bacteroidia > Flavobacteriales > Flavobacteriaceae > Formosa. The sequence continues at coordinate 66,858 of NZ_CP047028.1, forward strand.
AAAAGAAAATGATTTAACTAAATTAAAAAGTAAACATTCAAAACTAGCAGAACAATTACAATCGATTAAAGATGGTTTTAATTCTCGGAGAAAAAACTTTAGTAAATCATTAGATAAGTTTAAATTAGAAATTAAGGATATCTTACATTCAGTTCAGATAAATAAAGATGAAGCTATTATTAATATACATGGTTGGAGAATATACGATATCCCAAAACCTAACAACACTCATTTAGCTTGGAATAAACGAGAGGAAAACAAATTTGATATATATAGTTTACCTCTATGTAGATATGATACTGGCGATGAAAATTTAGACATGCTCGTTCATCAAGAAATAAACCCTAATTACGAAAATGAGCTTGATGAATATTTTCAATCAGAAGATTATAAAAGTAAAATAAAGGGTGTTAGCTCTTTAGGTTCTAATTAAAAATTATTTAAAATCCCAGCTTGAAGAATTATTAACTAAAAAATGTGAAGCATACTTATCCCAGAAATATTTTCCTTTTTTTGTTAGACTGAAATTATAATAACCACCTGATAATTTTGATTTTGCTAATTTTTCATATTCAAATTTCTCAGCCATATTGGAATCCATAAGTTCTCGTTTTATTCTCTCTTCAAAGAGTGAACTATAGCCTACTAATTTAAATTTCGGAAATAAAATAGACTTTTTAAACAATTCATATTCATTATCAAATTCCCTTTTTTCTTCATTGGAAACCAAGCGTTCTTCTACTTTTGTTTGAATTGCATAAATGTCATTATTTTTCCTATCAAGGTTACTTTTTAATTGCTTAACCTCGTTCTCCCTTTTTCCTAATTCAATATTTAGATTTTCGATTTTATCATTTAATTCTTGAGTTTCTTTATAATCAGCCTTAACATTTTCTAATATTAAACTTCTTCTTGTTATTTCAATACTTCGTTCAATTCTTTCTAAATCAGATTGCTTCTTATTATTTAACCTTTCTCTAATTGCTTTTATATACAGTTCCTCAAATAACCACATTAAATAAGGTAATACTATTATATAGATTAATGCAAAAAGCAAAGGATATATTAACGTATTTGTAATTGGCGAGAAGTATTGGGAAATTACTTGAATTCTTGACTCAATAGTATCTTTAGATAGGATGATATAAATAATAGGTTTCCAATTAAAGACAATCCAAGCAAATATAAATGAACCTATAAACGGGTTTTTTAATCTCTCTTTTGTAACATCTTTAAATGAATTTAGAATCTCTGTCATGCTAATTTTTATTATATATTTCAAAGTAAACTACTTTAAGCTAAACATCATGTTTAAAATCATTGATTTACTCAACAAGTTTTCAACAAAAAATCTCGTATTTTATCAACTATATATAGAAAAGTTTATTATTTAAAATACGGTCGTAGGCCCGAGCAGACAAGTTTAAACGCTCCATAGCAGTTTTTAATAACAATTTGGAAGTCTCGTCCATTTTACAATAAATACGAATATGTTTTGTATTCATTTGTGCATTATAATGTACGTTCTCGATATCTTTAAACCGTTCTGTTTGGCGTTCTCTTGCTTTGGTTACGCGTTCTCGAATAATAACCGAAGATTCTCCTTTTCGGTCTTCAGAAAGCTTTTCAAAAGGCACAGGAGTTACTTCTATATGAATATCTATACGATCTAATAAAGGCCCAGAAATCTTGCCTAAATACCGTTGCATTTCTGATGCAGAAGAAGTCACTGGCGCACTTGGATCGTTAAAATAACCACTCGGACTCGGGTTCATACTCGCAACCAACATAAAACTGCTAGGATACGTTACAGTAAATTTTGCTCTAGAAATAGTCACTTCCCGATCTTCTAGTGGTTGACGCATCACTTCTAAAACATCGCGTTTAAATTCTGGTAATTCATCTAAAAATAAGACGCCATTATGCGATAGAGATATTTCTCCGGGTTGCGGATAACTTCCGCCGCCTACAAGTGCAACATTAGAAATTGTGTGATGTGGACTTCTAAACGGGCGCTGAGACATTAATCCCAAATGGGCTTTTACACGACCAACTACAGAATGAATTTTAGTCGTTTCTAAAGCTTCATGCAACGTCATTGGTGGTAAAATAGAAGGTAAACGCTTTGCTAACATGGTTTTTCCAGATCCTGGCGGACCTATTAATATAATATTATGGCCACCGGCTGCGGCAATTTCCATACAGCGTTTTATACTTTCCTGACCTTTAACATCTGCAAAGTCGAATTCTGGAAAATCTAAGTTCTTATAAAATTCTTCTCGCGTATTAATTACGGTTTGTTCCAAAGGTTTTCCCTCTTTAAAGAAATCGATAACGTCTTTAATAGACGCGACACCAAACACTTTTAAATCGTTTACTATTGCTGCTTCTTTAGCATTTTGAATGGGTAAGATAAACCCCTTAAATCCTTCTTTTCTTGCCTGTAAAGCAATAGGCAAAGCTCCTTTTATGGGTTGTAATGTCCCGTCTAAAGACAGTTCTCCCATAATAATATAGTCTTCTAAACCTTCAGCAGGAATTTGTTTTGTGGCGGCTAGAATTCCTAAAGCAAGTGTTAAATCGTATGCAGAACCTTCCTTACGTAAATCTGCAGGAGACATGTTTATAATGATTTTCTTACCTGGAATTTTATAACCATTGTTTTGTAGCGCGGCGGCAATTCTGAAGTTACTTTCCTTAATGGCATTGTCTGGCAAACCTACCAAATGGTAACCAATACCAGAATCTACATTTACTTCTACCATAATGGTTGTAGCATCTACACCAAAGACTGCGCTTCCAAATACTTTTTTGAGCATAAAATAGTTCGTTTATCTAAAAATAGTGAAAAACAAACTAACTATCTGAATTAAAATAAATTAAAAAACAAAAATCAGATAAAAAATAGTTTTTATAAAAACATATTAATAACTATTTATAAACATTTTTAATTAAAATATTGGTGATAAATAATATCTAAATATTTAAACTCACTTATAGATTCAAATTATATTTGTATTATAAACATTTAGCTAATAAACATGGAGAAAAAAAAGAAGTCAAAATCTCAACCTTAATAAGGGATTATTAATTTAAATACTATCCAAAATGGATTCATTTAAAAGAAAAGACCACCCATGGTGGTACATTTTCAGAAAAGAGATAAAGCTGATATTGAGAATAACTATCAGCATTATCAAGACTATTTTTCTATAACTAGTCAATTCTGACCAAAATGGCAGAATTTAATTGTTAAACTATTAAATTTAGAGAAGTCTGTTGTTAGAGCAACAGGCTTTTTATTTTATAGTATCACAAATATATGATAGATGTGTGTTATATACAAGTATCATTTTTCTTTTAACAAAAAAATATTTAAAGAAAAACATTCTGTATCAAGTTGAATATAATATAAATAACTGATTAAATAATTTTTCAAGTAAACCTATTTAATAGGATTATTCAAAAGTCACTTTCAAAATCTGTTTTGTGTCTGCACTAACTTTAAATCTATTATCGCTTCGTCTTTTTATAACCCAAACAATATCTTTGCCAGAAGTTAATACCCAAACGTGTTCTTTTTCTAAAAGCGATAATTTTTCATCCTTAAAATATTTACTCAACTTCTTTTTTCCTCGCATTCCTAACGGAAAAAAATAATCGCCTTGCTCCCATTTACGAATGGTTAAAGGAAATTTCAGAAACTCTTTATCTACAAAAATAGTAGTATTTGGTGCAGCTTGTAATTCTGAAACTGTTTCAAAATGAAATGTTCCGAAAGATGTTTCTATAGAGTTTAAATCTTCTGAAATTTTATAATCTAATTCTAAAATGTTGTTTTGACTTCCTTTTAGACTTAAAATTAAAAAACCGCGATCTTTAAGCAATCTGTGCGTTTCCGAAAAGACTTGTTTTCCGGATTGTGCTTCTAATAGATTATAAATATCGTCCCAAGCGGTGAATTTATACGATTTAAGAAGTTCGTACAAATAAGGTTTTGGATTCGGAAATTTCAATAATTTAGAGATATTAAATTTTATATTATCTCCATCTAAAACAGCTATATCTTTATAGACTTGCGTCATATAATCATCTATTAACGTTTTAGAATCGTGTAAATGATCTTGAGTGTTTTTAAAATTCTGAAGCCATTTTAAATTAATCCCTTTTAATACAGGAATAACATCATGACGAAGTTTATTTCGTAAATATTTAGTCGAACTATTACTGCTATCTTCTCTCCACTTTATATTATTTTCTTTAACAAAATCAATGATTTCTGCTCTAGAAAACGGCAATAATGGACGTACAATATAATCGTTAACTTCAGGAATTCCGGTTAAACCTTCTATGCCTGTGCCTCGTGATAAATTAATTAAAAAGGTTTCAAGATTATCGTCTGCATGATGAGCCGTTAGTACATAATCGTAATGCTTTACGTTTACAAATTCTTCAAACCAACGATATCTTAGTTCGCGAGCAGCCATTTGTATAGATAATTTAGCATCTTCTGCGTACTGTTTTGTATTGAAACTTTCAATAAAAAGTTCTAAATCTAAATCTTTAGCTAACTGAACAAGAAAAGCCTGATCGCCATCGCTTTCTGCACCTCTTAAATTAAAATTACAATGTGCTAATGCTATATTTAATCCTAAATCGTGACATAAATGAGCCAAAACAACACTATCGATTCCGCCAGAAATTGTAAGAATTAATTTCTTGTTTTTCAAAAATGAAAGACTTTCATCTATATGCTTTTTAAATGTACTTATCATAACACAAAGATACACTTTTAAGAAAACGAGGATTTAAATATCAATCAATTTTACATCTAAAATTAATATACTTTTAGATCTTTTTTTTGAGGATTAAAAAATTAATAAAGAACACATCTAACGTTCCAAAACGTCTCGCATCGCTTTAGCTTTTACCAAACATTCTTCATACTCGCTTGCGGGATTGCTTTTAGACGTAATGGCACCACCAACAGAATAGGACACATATTTTTTAGACTGATTATACAAAATACTCCGGATAACGACATTAAAATCGAAATCGCCTTCTGGTGTAAAATAGCCAACAGTTCCTGAATATAAGCCGCGTTTGGTTGCTTCTAAATCTTCAATAATTTTTATAGCAGACAGTTTAGGAGCTCCAGTCATGCTTCCCATCGGGAATGTTGTTTTTAAAACATCGACGGGTTTTGTGTCTTCAGAAATTTTAGAAGTCACCGTAGAAATCATTTGATGGACCTGCGGAAACGTATACACTTTACATAGCTCTTCTACAGTAACAGATCCTTTAATGGCGGTTTTAGATAAATCGTTACGTACCAAATCTACAATCATTATATTTTCGGCACGTTCTTTTTCATTATGTTCTAAATTCTGTTTTAATTGTTCGTCTTCTAAAACATGCTCAGAACGTTTGGCAGTACCTTTTATAGGTTGCGAAATAATAGTCTTGTTTTCTTTTTTAATGTAACGTTCTGGAGAAGCAGACATTAAAAATTTATCGTATTGTTTTAAAAAGGTTGCAAATGGTGGTTTAGAGACAGAATTTAATTTTAAATAGGTCTCTAACGGATTAATTTTGGCATTTTCGGCATAAAACTCCTGACAAAAATTAGCTTCATAAATATCGCCACGATGTATATGTGCCAACATGTTATTTACCTTTTCAAAATAAGCTTCTTTATGAATGCGTAATTTTATTTTTATAGGACTAGATTCTGAAACCGTTTCTTGCTTCTTAAATTCACAAATCGCTTTAAAATCAGATTCAACTTCATCATCAACCATATTTAAATATTGAATTTCAAGCTGATTCCCTTTTATAATAAATATTTTTTTTGGCTGAAAAAAGAACACATCAGAAAAGTCTAAACCATCAAAATTATCAGATTTTAACCGTTCCATGCCATTCTTAACATCGTAAGTTAAATACCCAAAAATCCAATCTTTAGTAGATTCCTGATACTCTTGTAATTTATTAAAAGCGTCTAAATAATCTGTTTGTATACTTGTAAATCCATCTACTGCCAAAATAGCATCAAAACTAGAATACAACGTATTATATTGGTTAGAATCCATCCAAACAACCTCGTCGAACTGTTGGCTCCAATGCAAAAGTTTTTGCTTAAAGTCTGTTATATCCGGAATATGTCTGGTTGTTATGTGGCGCAAATTGTAAAAAATTTTAGATGTAAAGTTAGTTAGTTTCTTTAAAATAGAATCAGATTTGTATTTTTGTTTAAACCTTTTAACTAATAAATATAATTGGCTTTATATATTGTTACCTAAACTTGTTTCCGGATCTCACTTTAACAGATTTTAGTTATTCCACGAATAAGATGCAGAAATAAATTTAGCAAGACAACAGTTAATCAATACCCTTTTTAAATGTATACTTTAGAAAATAAATTATTAAAAATTGCAGTAAAACAAACAGGTGCAGAACTTTGCGAAATTAGTGCCGTAAACAATACTAATACCTTTATGTGGGATGCAAATCCGGATATTTGGGAAAACTTTGCACCTAATCTATTTCCTATAATTGGATCGTTAAAAGACGACACCATGATTTTTGAAGGCCAATCTTATAATATGACTAAACATGGTATTATAAGACACAATCCAGATATTAAGCTAGAAGAACAAACACCAACAAGACTTGCATTCTCTTTACTATATAGTGAAGCGTCTTTAAAAAAATATCCGTTTAAATTTAAGTTTACAATCACGTTCCAATTGACAGATAATACTATAAAAGTCTCTCATATTGTTGAAAATTTAGACGATAAAACATTATACTTTTCTGTTGGCGGACACCCTGCTTTTAAATGTCCTGTGTACAAAGATGAAGCTTACACCGATTATTATTTAGAATTTGAACAGAAAGAAACCGCTGAATCTTATGCCTTAAATATGGATTTAGGACTTGTTACAGACAACACTTTTCCGGTTATAACAAAAAGTAGTACCATACCATTGCACTACGATTTATTTAATGAAGATGCTTTAATTTTTAAAGATTTAAAATCTAGAAAAGTAGCCTTAAAAAGTAAAATTAACGGCACCATACTAACCGTAGATTATCCTGGTTTTCCATATTTAGGCATTTGGGCAAAACCACACGCTAATTATGTTTGTATAGAACCTTGGTTAGGAATTGCCGACAACGAAAACCATAATCAGGACTTTAAAAGCAAAGAAGGAATTCAAACTTTAGCGGCAAAACAAACATTTAAAGCCGCTTACACCATTGAAATAGACAAAAAGCATCTAGTTTAAAAGGAATAATAGTCCTAACTTCGCAGACTAAATTACAATACGTGAATTTTCAAGATTTAAATTTAAATACCCCATTATACAACGCACTAGACGATCTAGGCTTTACAACACCAACTCCTATACAAGCAGAAGCTTTTGGAGTGGTAAGTTCTGGAAAAGATGTAGTTGGTATTGCTCAAACTGGTACAGGAAAAACCTTTGCCTACATGCTCCCTATTCTTAAAAACCTAAAATTTTCTAAGCAAGATACGCCTAGAGTTTTAGTTCTAGTTCCTACTCGAGAATTAGTTGTTCAAGTGGTTGATGAAATTGAAAAACTTTCAAAATACATTAACACGCGTGTTTTAGGCGTATATGGAGGAACAAATATTAATACACAAAAACAGCAAATTGCTCAAGGTGTAGATATATTAGTTGCTACTCCTGGACGTCTTTACGACTTAGCAGTGAGCCGAGTATTACAATTAAAATCGATTCAGAAATTAGTGATTGATGAGGTTGATGTGATGCTAGATTTAGGATTTAGACATCAGTTAATTAATATTTTTGATATTCTTCCAGAACGTCGCCAGAACATTATGTTTTCGGCAACGATGACGCAAGATGTAGACGATTTAATTGACGATTTCTTTATATCTCCACAACGTGTATCTATAGCCATTTCGGGAACACCTTTAGATAATATTGAGCAAGAACGCTACAACGTCCCTAACTTTTATACTAAAGTTAACTTGCTAAACGCTATTCTTCAAGATAAAGAGACGTTTAATAAAGTATTAATTTTTGTTGGATTTAAACGCATGGCAGATCGCCTTTTTGAAGCTTTAGACGAGACCTTTAGCGAAGAAAGTTGTGTGATACATTCTAATAAGACACAAAATTACCGTTTAAGAAGTATCGAACAATTCAGAAATGGAGAAAATCGTATTTTGGTTGCTACAGATGTTATGGCGCGTGGTTTAGATATTGATAATATTACACATGTTATTAATTTTGACACACCAGATTATCCTGAAAACTATATTCATAGAATTGGTAGAACAGGTCGTGCAGAACGCGAAGGACATTCTATTTTATTTTCTACAGTTAAAGAACAAGATGCCTTAGAGCGCCTTGAAGAATTAATGAAAATGAAAATTCCTTTCACAGAAATTCCTGAAGACGTAGAAATATCTACAGAATTAATTGAAGAGGAACGCGTTAAAATTAAAGAACGTAATAACCCAACAAAACGTAAAGACCAAGATGCTCCTGGTCCTGCCTTTCACGAAAAGACAGAAAAAAACAGTAAAGAAAACTTAGGAGGTTCTTACCGTCGTGAAATAGCTAAAAAATACAAGAAGCCTAAAACACGAGGAGATAAAAATTACAATAAAAATAACAAATTCAAAAAATAAGTTAGATTTCACAATTATGAAATTAAAATATATTGCATTACTTAGTTTTGCCCTTTTAATAATTGCACCAATACAAGCCAATGTAAAACCAGCTCCAGAATGGGGACCAACAGGTCACCGTGTAGTTGGTAAAATTGCAGACACTTATTTAAAAGGAAGCACCAAACGTGCTATTGAAAAGCTATTAAAAAGACATTCATTATCTTTTGTGTCTACTTTTGGAGATGAAATAAAATCTGACGATCGTTATAGAGAATTCTATACTTGGCATTATGTTAATATGAAAGCCAATGAATCTTACGAAGACTCTGAAAAAAATCCGAAAGGAGATGCCGTTACAGGCGCAGAATATTGCATTAAAATTTTAAAAGATAAAAATGCAAGTGATGATGATAAGGCATTTTATCTAAAATTATTAATTCATATTATTGGAGATATTCACCAGCCTATGCATGCAGGATTAGCTGAAGATAAAGGCGGAAACGATGTTAAAGTAAAATGGATGGGGAAAGACACCAATTTACACCGCGTTTGGGATAGCGATATGCTTGAAGGCTATAATATGAGTTATACAGAATTAGCATCTAATGCAGATGCTTTATCTAAAGAACAAATTAAAGTTATAGAAGCAGGAACAATTACCGACTGGGTAAACGAATCTCATGCTTTAGCAAACACAGTTTATAAGAATGTAAAAAGGGGAGATAACTTAAGCTATAAATATGCTTACGACAATCTAACAATAGCACGCTCTCAACTTCAAAAAGGAGGTATTCGCTTAGCAAAATTGCTTAACGATATTTTCTAGTAAAACAGATTAATTATACAATACAAAAAAGCCAATGTAAAATATTTACATTGGCTTTTTTGTTGTCTTTTAGTTTTTATAAAACATATTTTTTAACCAAGTTAAAAAACTTAATCGCCTGACATGTTGCGAAAAACAATATTTTCTTAACAAAAAATACCATTTACCGACTAAAAACGTAAGATAAACAATTAAAATATATTAACCTATTTTTTTATTTTTAATCTTAATACCTTTGTATCATACACTTTAGCTATTAAATCAATTTTTTAAACCTTAAAAATGAAACGTTTACTTACATATGATTTTGGATCAGTAAAGCTTTATGATAATTATGTGTTATCACAAATTAATGAGGGCGCAATGATTACTATCAAAGACTGTGAGATTCTAGCAAAAATAGCTAAAGAACATTATAAAGGTTTACCATTTGCTTACGTTTCTATTAGAGACTCTTCTTACTCTGTAGATCCTGTAGTATATTTAGAGGCTTCAAAAATTGAAAATTTAGTTGGTTTTGCTATTGTAACACATATCCCTACAGCTTTAAATAATACTAAAATAGAGTGTATGTTTTCAAAAAAAATATTCACTACTTTTCAAATTATTTATGAAGCAAAAGTCTGGGCTAATTCTATAGTTAAGCAATCCAAGAAAAATTTAATGAAGCACAAACAAATATCTGCTTAATTGTACTATAATTAGACCAATTCTAACTTATTTTAAAAAATATTAAATCATTTAATTTATTCTAAACAAAAGGTTAAATTCGCGAGTAAACTGAATTGTTGCGTGATATGGATCCTTCAAAAGAAATAATAAAATCTACTACCCTACTTTTAGAAATCGCATCATTATTAATGGTTTCTGGAGCTAATACCATTCGTGTTAATTTAAACATTAAACGTTTTGCAGATAGCTTAGGCTATAGCGCCTCATTTTTTATCAGTCAGAAAAGTTTAATCATGACGTTGTACAAAGAAGATTCTTTAGAAAGTTGTACGCGTGTAAAAAACATTCCAGGACTAGCAATTAATTTTGCCGCAATTTCTGCTATTAGTAAAATAAGCTGGGAAGCCTTAAAAAATAATTGGAAGCCGAATAAAATTACAGAGGAAATTAAAAAAATAAAACAACTTAAAAGATATCCTCAAATTATAGTTACCATAGCGGTTAGTTTTGCTGGTGCTGGTTTTTGTAATATTTTTAAAGGAGATTATTTAAATATGCTTGTATCTTTTGTGAGTACCTTTATTGGTTTGCTCGTTTTACAATGGACACATAGAAAAAACTTTAATGTCTATCTCAGAATTTTTATAGGCTCTCTTGTAGCATCATCTATAGCTTCTATTGGAGTTAAATTAAATATCGGAGCAAAACCGTCTACAGCATTAGCAACTTCTGTTTTATACCTTGTACCCGGCGTACCTTTAATAAATTCATTTACAGATCTTATGGATAATAATATTATAAATGGATTAGTTCGGTTTACAACAGGCTCTATGATGGTTTTAGCAATTGCTTTAGGTTTATTTGTTTCAATGATAATTTTTAATTTAAACTAGCATGACAGAACTACTTTTAAAACTTGTTGAAGTTTCTATTTGGTCTGGAATTGCAGCTGTTGGATTTGGTATATTATTTAATATTCCAAAATCAACTATACTTAGTGTTTTCGCATTAGGCTTTCTTGCAGGGATAATAAAATTTACTTTAATACATTTTGGAGTGAGTATTATTCTAGCAACTTTTGTGGGTGTTCTTTTTATAGGCTGTATTGGCATGCCAATTGCTCATAAAATTCATCATCCGCCAGTTGTGTTTTGTATTCCTCCATGTATCCCCATGATTCCAGGATACTTTGCTTACGAAACGATTTTAGCCATTATGAACTTTTTAATTATTGAACAAGATGAAACTAAAAAAGCGGCATTAATTACAGATATGGTTTCTAACGGTTTTACCATGGTTTTTATATTAATCTCTATTGCAATAGGCATATCACTACCTCTACTTATATTAAGAAAAAACACTGTTAAAAAAATTGAAAAATAAAAACTCTTAACGCTACTTTATAGATTATAATACAAATCCATATTTAAATGTTAAGACGTACATTTTTATTATAAAAACATAAAAAAAGCGACCCAAATGGGTCGCTTGTATATTTATAAGAAATAGTCTTAAATATGTAAAGCACGATCTCCTGTTGCAGCTAAAGCCGCTTCTTTAATCGCTTCTGTAAATGTAGGATGTGCATGAGACATTCTAGATACATCTTCTGCACTAGCTCTATACTCCATAGCTACAACTGCTTCAGCAATCATATCTGCAGCACGAGCACCAACCATATGTACTCCTAAAATTTCATCAGTCGTTTTATCTGCAAGAATTTTTACAAATCCATCTAAATCCATACTTGCTCTACTTCTACCTAAAGCTCGCATTGGGAAAGATCCAACTTTGTATTCAACTCCTGCTTCTTTTAACTGCTCTTCTGTTTTACCAACAGTCGCCACTTCTGGCCATGTGTAAACAACTCCAGGAATTAAGTTATAATCTATATGTGGTTTTTGGCCCGCAATAGTTTCAGCTACAAATGTACCTTCTTCTTCTGCTTTATGAGCCAACATAGCACCTTTTACAACATCTCCAATGGCATAAATGTTAGATTCACTAGTTTGTAAATGATCGTTAACTTCAATTTGTCCTCGGTCTGTAAGTTTTACTCCTGCAGCTTCTGCGTTTAAACCATCTGTATATGGACGACGTCCAACAGATACTAAACAATAGTCACCTCTAAATTCTACTTCTTCTCCTTTTTTATTATCTGCTTTAACAATAACTTCATCGCCAACACGCTCTACAGATTTTACTTTGTGAGAGATATTAATTTTGAATTTTTGTTTCTTCAATACTTTATTAAGCTCTTTAGATAAACCCGCATCCATGGTAGGAATAATACGATCCATAAATTCTACAACAGAAACTTCAGCACCAAGACGTTTATATACTTGACCTAATTCTAAACCAATAACACCACCACCAATTACGATTAAATGTTTCGGAATTTCTTTAAGTTTTAAAGCTTCAGTAGACGTAATGATACGTTCTTTATCTAAATTGATAAATGGTAAATTAGAAGGCTTACTTCCTGTTGCAATAATTGTGTTTTTTGCTTCAATTTCTGTAGTTTCTTCTCCAGATATTGTAATATGAGTCGCATCTTTAAATGCACCAATACCTTGATAAACATCAATTTTATTTTTTTTCATCAAGAAGTCAATCCCACCTGTAGTTTGATCTACAACAGATTGCTTACGTTCTATCATTTTTTCTAGATTCACTTTCACGTCACCAGGTATTTCAATACCGTGTGCTTCAAAATGCTTAATAGCATCTTCGTAATGATGAGACGAATCTAGTAGCGCTTTACTAGGAATACATCCTACGTTTAAACAGGTTCCTCCAAGTGTTGAATATTTTTCTATAATTGCAGTTTTCATGCCTAATTGTGCGCAACGAATCGCTGCTACATATCCTCCAGGTCCTGCCCCGATAATGGCTACATCGTATGAATTCATAAAGTTATTTTTGATTCTTTTTTTATATGGTTAACAAAAATACAAATTTAGACAGCTTAAATAAGTTAAGATCATTAAAATTTTAAGCTATTTTTTCATAAATATTCAATGAAACACCTATTTGAACCAATATGTTCGTTTAATCTATATAAATCGTGTCTATTACATTTAAAAACAGAACATTATTACTGATTACAGAATAATATTATGCTACAAATTACAGACTTGCCATTTTATATAAAATAATGATTGATTGATTTTTACCTTAATTTATAATTAACAAAAAACCTTGTTATGTTATTAAAAAGATTAATTAAACACAAATAAAAAATTATCTGTGCTGAATGAAAAAAATACATTAGTTTTACTCTATATACCTTATATTTTTTTAATGAAGAAAACATTATTTTTAGTCGTTTTAGGCTTAGCAGTTATAGCCTCTGCATACATGGCTTTTATTTATTATGTCCCTTACAGTACTGGTACTCGAGCTGGCGAACTTATAAAAATAAGTCAAAAAGGAGTGTTTTTTAAAACTTGGGAAGGCGAAATAAGCCAAGGAATTAGCGGGGCTCAAATTTTTTCTTTTTCTATACTAGATGATGACAAAAAAGTCATTGAAAAATTAAACGAATTACAAGGACAATACGTTAAAATTAAATACACAGAACGTTACAGAACCTTTTTTATATGGGGAGATAGTAATCATTTTGTAACAGAAGTTGTTCCTGAAAAATCACCTCATATAGGTGATCGTTAATCTGATTCGAATATAAAAACTGAATTAAATTTTATTAGACTTTCTTTTATATTTTTCATAACTTTAAAACAATCAGCAATTTAAAGTTATGGAAACAATTATTCAAAGATTAAAACTATATAAACAAGATGAAGTTTTGGTATTAAACGAACCAGAAGAATTTTCTAAAATCACAAATTGTTTAGATTGTCCTGTAATAGGTTCTCTTATAAAAACATCTAGCGTGTCTTGCGCTGTATTATTTGTGACGAATAAAAAAGAATTGTTCGACCAAATGATAACACTATTCCCTAAACTTACAGACGATTCTATTTTCTGGATTGCCTACCCGAAGCAAACTTCTAAATCTTACATTTTAGAACTGTATAACCACGACGCCTGGGACGAAATTAAAGATTATAGTTTACAACCTATTCGTAAAATCGAACTTTCTGAACATTGGAATGCTCTTAGATTTAGAAAGATTCAATCTGTAAAAAACTAGAATTATTATATTGAAATAAAACTTTTGTAAGTTATCTTTACTCATGAATTACACACATGGTAGAGGACTATTTAAAATCAATCGAATTATTCTTTAAGGGATCCAATTTTTACAGAGGTCTGCTTATTACATTCTCTATCCTCATTCCCTTATTATTGTTTTACAGCATCGGCATATTTGCCTATGCCCCATCTGTTGCCATAGGTGTATTTTTAAACGCACCTAGTGATATTCCTGGCAGTTTAAAGCGTAAAATAAAGGGGATATTACTTAGTGTAATTATTACAACATTTACCACTGGCGCCATCCTTTTTGCTAAACCTTTTTTACCCACTTTAATTGTACTACTTACCATATTAACCTTATTTATTTCGTTAATTTCTGCTTATGGTTTTAGAGGTTCCTTAATTGCATTTTCCGGATTATTAGCTATAGTTATTGCTTTGGGTGTAAAAAAAGAAACACCTTCAGAAATTTTAATTCATACGGCTTTAACGGCTTGTGGTGGACTTTGGTATTTACTTTTTTCTTTGTTTTCGCATTGGATAAATCCTAAAAAAGATGAAGATCAGGTTATCTCGCAAACACTACTATTAACAGGAAAGTATCTTAAAATTAGAGCTAAGCTGCTCACAAAGAAAGCAAAGAAAACAGAACTTCAAAACCAATTATTTTCACTTCAAACCCAAATTAGTGAAAAGCATGAAACTCTAAGAGAAATGTTACTTACAGAACGTAAGCGCTCTGGACGTTCTCATTTTGATGAAAAACGATTATTAATTTTTATTTCTCTTGTAGATATTTTTGAATTAGCACTCGCAAACAATCTAGATTACGCTAAAATAAACACCCATTTTAGCGAACGCAAACAACATTTAAAACCCTTTAAGAATTTTAATTTTGTAATGGGAAATCATTTAATAATGCTTTCTGAATCTGTTATAAAAGGAGGCAAAATTCCAACAAAAAACAAATTACTAAAAGCGCTAAATAAAGCATCTAAAGGGATTAAACATTACGTAGACGATGTGCAACTTCCTAAAGCCAGAGAAGGCGCCATGATGTTACATAATTTATACGATTATCAGCAAAAATTACTTTACGAAATACGAGCTATAAGACGTGTTATGGCTAATGTAAATAATGCCTCAAATTTAAAATTAAAAAGCACAGAAGCGGTTCAGTTTATTACATCTCAGGAGTATTCTCCCACTATTTACTTTGAAAACATCAGTTTAAAATCACCTATTTTTAGACATACATTACGTTTAACCATTTCTATTTTAGTTGCTTTTTTACTGGGGCAATTTTTTGAAATTAGAAATGCATATTGGATTATTTTAACCATAATCGTGATTATGCGTCCAAATTATGGATTGACAAAAGAGCGTACAAAAAACAGAATAATAGGTACACTTAGTGGAGCCATTTTTGCGATAGTAATTATTATGCTCACTTCCAACCCAGCTGTATATGCCGTTTTAGCTGCTGTATCGCTTATGTTTGGTTTTTCATTAATTCAGCAAAATTACAGAGTTGGTGCTACCTTTATTACCATGTACATTATATTTGTATATGCCTTACTAGATCCTAATGCCATGAATGTTGTAAAATTCAGGGTTATAGATACATTAATAGGTGCTTTAATTTCGCTTTGTGCAACTTACTTTTTATGGCCAAATTGGGAATATAAAAACTTAAATGATGTGATTGAATCTGTGATTAAGAATAATACCATTTACTTAATTGCAACTAAAAATTTATATCACAGTAAAAAAACCGATAATATAAACTATAAAGTACCAAGAAAGGAAGCCTTTTTGGCTGTAGCCAACTTAAATGCGGCATTCCAAAGAATGACACAAGATCCTAAATCGAAGCAAATCGAATTAGATCTCTTTTATAGTATTGTAACTTTAAATCATACGTTTTTGGCTGCTGTAGCATCTTTAGGAAGTTTTATTCAGAATCATGATACGCGAGATGCTTCAAAACAGTTTGATACTTTTATCAATCATATTAAAAGGAATTTAGATTATACATTCGCTTTATTAAACAAGCAAGAGCCAAAGTCACTAGATGAAGACATTGATATTACTGAAGCTGAAGACAAACTGTTGTATAACTTTCAGAAGCTATCAAAAAAACGAAATAAAGAAATTGAAAAAGGTAAAACGAAAATCGACAAAGCATTACTAAACGATTTACAAGAAGCCTATTTAATTTATAATCAACTTATTTGGCTAAAAGGTCTTTCGGAAAATTTAAAAAAATCGACCGAAAAATACGTGAAGGTTTTTAACCAAATATAATCTCATTTTACCTAATTAATACAAAGTCACTATTTCTCTTGGCTTTTACACTATCTTTGCCGCAATCTTATTTATTAAATCTATGTCGTTTAAAGACTTACACCTTAACAGACCGCTTTTACGCGCTATTGCCGAATCTGGTTATAACGAACCAACATTGGTTCAAGAAAAAACTATTCCTTTTGTATTAGAAGGGCGAGATGTAATTACATCTGCACAAACCGGAACGGGAAAAACGGCTGCTTTTGCATTACCGATTCTTCAATTATTTTTCGATAATCAAGACGCGCCTAAACGTGGAAAAAAAATTAAGGCACTTATTATAAGTCCAACACGAGAATTAGCAATTCAGATTGAAGAGAATTTCAAAAAATATAGTAAATACACCAATCTAACAAGTACAGTTGTATTTGGAGGAACTGCTATAGAACCACAAATTGCGGACTTAAAAAAAGGGGTTGATATTTTAATTGCTACACCAGGTCGTTTGCTAGATTTACATAAACAAGATATTGTTAATTTAGATTTTGTTCAGACTTTAGTGTTAGATGAAGCCGATTTAATGTTAGACATGGGCTTTATAGACGATGTTAAAAAAATAGAACGCCTTTGTCCTGACGAAAAACAAGTTTTATTATTCTCGGCAACCATGCCTTTTAAAGTTGAGCAGTTAGCAAATACAATTTTAAAAAATCCAGAACGTATAGAAGTCTCTCCAACGTCTTCTGCTGCAAAAAGCGTTTCACAATTATTGTTTTACGTACCAAAACCTAAAAAAATAGAATTGTGTTTACACTTACTAAGAAACACAATAAAAGGAAACATGCTAATTTTTAGACGTACAAAATTTGGTGTCGATAAATTAGAACAAACCTTAACTAGAAATGGTTATAAGGTTGAAAGTTTTCATGGTGACAAATCACAAGAAGACAGACAAGCCGCTTTAACTAATTTTAAAAATGGTGATTCAAATATATTAATTGCAACCGATGTAGCTGCTCGTGGTATAGATATTGATAGTCTAGACACTGTTATTAATTTCGATATTCCTAACATTCCAGAAACCTATGTACACCGTATTGGACGTACAGGTCGTGCAGGAAATTCAGGAATGTCTTATTCTTTTTGCTCTGCAGACGAGAAAATGTATATTAAATCTATTCAGCAACTTATTCAAAAAGAAATAGCTGTAGAACAAGATCATCCCTACCTTCTTGATCCTAAAGCAAAACCAGAAGTTCACAAAAAACAAGGCGGAAGCAAATATAAAAAAGGACGTAAATCTGAAGCTTCTAAGAAGAAAAAGAAACGTTGGTATTAATTCCTTTCATTTTGAAGGGAAAACAATAAAAAATTAAAAAACGAGTAATCTTTTTCATGAAAAAGATTACTCGTTTTTTAGTTATTATTCTTCCTTTTAAACCGTTGAATAAATTTTATTATTCGAAACGTTATTCTAACGATATTTTTTTGCCATTTCTAACAAAGTAGAAGTAACATCTTTTAAACTTAATTCTAGATTTTTTTAGTTAACATAAACCTGCAACTGTACTTATTACGTAAATCGAGAACAAACTAATAGCAATTAAAACAACTATAACTGTGATAATTGTAGGTTTAATCCATCTTTTTTTACTCATTAAATAAGGATTTAATATTATAGAGATTAACAGTTGTAATTTTTTAATATTGCATAACTAAGCAATAATCTTTTACTCTACAGGAAAATTAAAATACTGATTTTTAAAAGGCTCATTTCTTAATGTAAAATGCCACCATTCTTTACTATAACTTCTAAATCCGTGCTTTTGCATAACACGTTGTAATAGTATTCTGTTTTGTTTTTGATCTGCTGTTAAATTAGCATAAACCACCCAAGAAGGTTCTCCAAAGAAATCGAAAGGCGATCCCATATCCAGGTTTTCACCAGTTTCTGCATTTACAATAGTTAAGTCTACTGTACTCCCGCTACTGTGTCTAGATTTAGAGGCAATATAACCATCTCTAAACAAATAGTGTTTATCTACATCTGGATAAAAATAAGGTTTCATTAATGTATCATTTACATTTTTTGCCCACTTTATAAAATGATTTACCGCTTCTTGTGGTCTATAAGCATCGTAAATTTTAAGAGATAAATTTTTAGTTTCTAGTTCTTCCTGAACAGCTTTTAAAGCTTCAGCGGTTTCTGCAGTAACAATACCTACAGCATTATAATAGCCATAAATAGGTTCTCCAACAAAATTATAATCAGTACAATAGCGCAATTCCAACTGTATGCTTGGCACTACATCATTTACATACACAAACCCTTTAGGCAATTGTGCAAAAACAGAACCACTTATTAGTAAACATAAAAAGGCAACTTTAAATTTCATGACATCGAGATTTAGCGCTAAATTAGATAAAATTATTTTCTTCTATGTTGTATCCTTGGCATTTATATCTCATGTCTTTTTTATATGTTGTGGCCGGAATTTTACATTTTGTAAAGCCTAAAACCTATTTAAGAATCATGCCAAATTATTTACCAAATCCAAAAGTATTGGTTGCTTTAAGTGGTGTCTTCGAAATTATTTTAGGTATTTCTATGTGCATTCCTAGTTTAAAAACCATTGCTATTTATGGTATTATCGCTATGTTATTGGTGTTTTTACTTGTTCATTTTTATATGCTGAAAAATGAACAAAACGGAGCAGGAATTCCGAAATGGATTTTAATTACTCGTATTCCACTTCAGTTTGTATTAATGTATTGGGCATATTCTTATTTAAACATATAATGATGTTGTTTGGAAATGACCCCATCATTTTAAACATGAAAGATGCAGAAGTAATCTATTTTCCCGAATTCTTCTCTCCTACCGAAGCAGATCAATTATATAATTCACTTTTAAATTCTATTGCTTGGCAACAAGATAACATCTCTTTATTTGGAAAAACACATCCTCAGCCACGACTTACCGCTTTATATGGCAATAATGAGAAACCATATACATATTCAGGAATACAGATGAAACCCAATACGTTTTCTGAAACATTATTAGATATTAAGATTAAAATTGAAACAGAAACACATCACAAATTTACAAGCTGTTTATGCAATTTATACAGAGACGGACAAGACAGTAATGGTTGGCATGCAGATAATGAAAAAGAACTAGGAACGCATCCTGTAATTGCTTCTATATCTTTTGGAGCAGAGCGAATCTTTCATCTTAAACATAAAGAAGATAATAGCCTAAAGCAAAAGTTAACTTTAAACCATGGCAGTTTATTACTCATGAAAGGCGAAACCCAACAGCATTGGCTGCACCAAATTCCTAAAACTAAAAAGAAGATTGGAAAACGAATTAATTTAACTTTTAGAACAATTTATTAAATAAAAAAACCGAGGTCCCTCAACCACGGTTTTCTATTATCTGCATGCTATATAATGTAGTTAGATTTGGGAATCCTCATTAACTATTCAATGCAAACATTAATTAATTAATCCGTTACTAAAATAATTTTAGTACACTGTAAAAATAAAACTTAAATTCAAAAACACAGACAAACGACGCCTTATTTCGATGAAATACATTTTATTTTAACAAAAATAGCCTTTAATAGAAGTAAAAACTTACAATACAGATTATATTGAATAGAAATAATTTTAAGATTTTTAATTTGATTATAACCTATTAGTTTAAATTTGATAAAACACTGATTTGCAATCTATTTAAAGCCCTTTTCAATACTATGAAATATCAAATTCTATTCATACTCTTAGTCTGTACGCTTATTGTACATGCCCAAGAAAAACAATTCAATACAGAAGATCTTAGTATAACAAACCTAATTGATGGTACATTATTAACACCATTAAATACACCAAAACCAAATCTTGCCATTATTATTGGAGGTTCAGGACCTACAGACAGAGATGGAAACCAAAGTTTCCTAAAAAATAATTCGCTTAAAAAATTAGCACAACAACTTACTCTAAATAATATTGCCTCATTTAGATACGATAAGCGTATTGTAAAGCAATTAAAGCATAACAACATTGATAAATCTATTACATTCGATGATTTTATAAGCGATGCAAAAGATGTATTAGACTATTTTAAATCTAAAAACACGTTTAATAAAATCTATGTTATTGGTCACAGTCAGGGTAGTTTAATAGGTATGATAATCTCTAAAGATAAAGCCGACGGTTACATTTCTATTTCAGGTCCAGGCGAACCCATAGATCAGGTTATTATACAACAACTTACCACTAATGCACCAATGTATCTTGAAGACTCTAAAAAAGTATTTGCTATTTTAAAAACCGGACAGACTACTACAGATTTTCCTGCTGCTTTGGCTTCTATCTTTAATATAGATGTACAACCTTTTATTTCAAACTGGATGAGCTATAATCCTCAAGAGGAAATAAAAAAATTAAAAATTCCCATATTAATTATAAACGGAACTAAAGACTTACAGGTAAAAGAAGAAGATGCAAATAAACTAAAAGCGGCTGCACCTCAAGCATCTATAAAACTGATAAAAAACATGAATCATATATTTGCTACAATTGAAGGAGAAAGTACAGAAAACTCTAAATCTTATAACGAACCAGAACGCGAAATAGCTCCTGAATTGGTTACTAGTATTGTTCAGTTTATTCAAAATAATAAGTAAAAAAAAAGCATCCTCTAGGGATGCTTTTTCACTAACTAACCAACCAATATGAAAAATTATTACTAAAATATTAAAGTAACCACACTCTAATATTTGTTATCATAATAATTGATATTTAAAAAGCAATCTTCGTGCCAAACTTTAAAACCAACTCCTTTTTTTTAATGCTCAAATTTGCTATTTTGCAACTTTAACAATTTTTTATGGAAAACACACCCCTATTTACTAATGATGCCATTGTGTTTGGTATTTTAATGCTTTCACTTGGATTCGTATTTTATACAGAAGCTAAAAAAACCAGGTTTTGGAAAACATTTTACAAGTACATTCCTGGCTTATTAATGTGTTATTTAATACCCGCCATTTTTAACTCTTTAGGGATTATTTCTGCAGACAGTTCGCAAACCTATTTTATTGCTAGTCGTTATTTTTTACCTGCAGCTTTGGTGTTAATGACTATTAGTATTGATTTAAAAGCTATTTTTAATTTAGGTTGGAAAGCTCTAATTATGTTTTTCACGGGTACTATTGGTATTGTAATAGGCGGACCTATTGCTATTTTACTTATTTCGGCTGTTTCTCCAACAACCGTAGGAGGCGCAGGTTTCGATGCAGTATGGCGCGGACTCTCTACACTTGCGGGAAGCTGGATTGGTGGCGGACCAAATCAAGCTGCAATGTTAGAAATTTACCAGTATAATCAAGAATTATATGGTGGTATGGTATTAGTAGATATTGTAATTGCTAATTTTTGGATGGCTTTAATTCTATTAGGAATTGGTAGACGTGAAAGTATAGACAAATGGTTAAAAGCAGATAATACAGCAATAGAAGAATTACAAAAGAAGGTTCAAAAATTTAGAGATAAGACAACTAAAATACCAACGCTAAATGATTACATGATGATTATTGTATTTGCCTTTGTAGCAGTAGGAATATCTCATCTTGGTTCAGAATTTATTTCATCCTTTTTAACAGAACATTTCAAAGCAGTAAGCGATATCAAAAGTCCGTTATCATCGTTTGGTAGTAGTTTCTTCTGGCTAATTACACTAGCAACAATTATAGGAATAGTATTATCCTTTACAAAAGCAAAAACTTATGAAGGCGCCGGAGCAAGTAAAATTGGAAGCGTTTTTATTTACATATTAGTAGCAACCATTGGAATGAAAATGGATTTAACTAAATTATTCGAGAACCCAGGATTAATCTTAATTGGTTTGGTTTGGATGACTATTCATGCCGTTTTACTTATAATAGTTGCCAAACTTATAAAAGCACCATACTTTTTCTTAGCAGTAGGAAGTCAAGCCAATGTTGGTGGTGCCGCCTCTGCTCCTGTTGTTGCGGCTGCATTTCATCCCTCTTTAGCTTCTGTAGGAGCACTTTTAGCCGTGTTTGGTTATGTTGTGGGTACTTATGGAGCTATTCTTTGTACTGAGTTAATGAAAATCGTAGCAGTGAACTAGTTTTTAACAAATAATTATAAGATATTTGCTTTCCAAAATTCAATAAAACAAATGAAAAACTTATCTATTTTACTCCTTTTACTCATCGTAGTTTCATGCGGAAAAGATCAGGGAAACTTAACGGTAAACGCACATGTTAAAGGTTTAAAAAAAGGAACTGTTTACCTTCAAAAAATAGAAGATTCAACTTTAATTGCTATCGACTCTATAAAAATTAATGGTAATGAAAATTTTGAATTACACGGACAAGTAGATTCTCCTGAAATTTATTATTTAGTATTAAACAAGCACGATAAATCTTACGAACGTGTACCCTTTTTTGCTGAAGCTGGATTAATAGATATAAAAACAACATTGAAACATTTTATTGTAGATGCTAAAATATCTGGTTCTAAAAATCAAGCGCTTTTAGACGATTACAATGCCTTTAATACAAAAATTAAAAATGCCCGTTTAGATTTAATTAAAGATAAGTTTGAAGCTGCTAAAGCAAAAGACTCTGTTAAAATAGACGAAATTAATAAATCCGATGCAAGTCTAATTAAACGTAAATACTTATTTACTGTTAACTATGCTATAAACCATAAAGACTCTGAAATCGCACCTTATTTAGCTCTTTCTGAAATTTATGATGCTAACATAAAATGGTTAGACACGATAAATGTATCGCTTACTCCAGAAGTTAAAGCTTCTAAATACGGTAAACAATTAGAAACATATATTGAAAGTATTAAGTAGGCATAAGTTTCTTTTAAAATTATAAAAAAGGCTTCACATTTTGTGAAGCCTTTTTTTATACCTAATATGTTCGTTTAGAACAGTTCGTTTTTTCAATCTAGAA
Organism: Formosa sp. L2A11; assembly: GCF_009796865.1. Lineage (GTDB taxonomy): Bacteria > Bacteroidota > Bacteroidia > Flavobacteriales > Flavobacteriaceae > Formosa. Next base: position 90,478 of record NZ_CP047028.1, read on the forward strand.
ATCGATCCAAATTCCTAAGAAGGCAATAATATAAGGCGCTAAAAAGGCTGTAAAAATTCCATTTACAATAAGGCCAATACTAGATAATGCACCAAAGTTTCCGCTAATTTCCATAGATTTTGAAGCTCCTAAAACGTGGGCAGCCGTTCCCATAGAAATTCCTTGAGCGATAGAACTTTTTATACGAGATATTTTCATGATTTCATATCCAAAAATAGAACCTAATATTCCAAATAAAATAACAACAGATGCTGTAAGCGGCGGAATACCTCCTAAAGTTTTAGACACCTCGATGGCGATGGGTGTTGTTACCGATTTTGGAGCAATAGAAAATATAATTTCTTTTGGAGCTCCCATAGCTTTAGCAATTAAGACTACAGATACAACTCCGGCTATACAACCTACTAATTGCGATACAATAATAGGAATAGCTTGTTTCTTGATTTTTCCTAGTTGCTGATACAAAGGAACGCCTAGCGCTACAATTGCAGGTTTTAGCAAGAATTCTATCATTCTACTTCCTTGATGATACGACTCGAAATCAATTTTAAAAACAGTTAAAAAACCAATTATAAATATAATTGCAACTAAAACCGGGTTTAAGAAAATTAATTTCGTTTTTCTCTGTATCCCTTGAGCCAAAAAATAGGCTACAAAAGTTAAGGTGAGAATAAAAATTTCTGAATTTAATATAGCATTCATAATTTGAAACTAAGATTTTTTACTTTTTTTAAATGTTATTTTGTGCTTAAGAAACAATTGATGTGTCCAACCTGTACACGCAAAAACTATTATTGTTCCTAAGGTAGATGATACAATTATTGGCCAAAAAGAAGCCTGAATCAAATCTAAATACAGCATAATAGCAACACCTGGTGGGACAAAAAAGAAAGCCATATTCTTGGTTAAAAAATCGCTTAAACCGCGAACCCATTCTAATTTTACCCATCCCATTTCTAAAGACACGGTTAAAAGCAACATACCTATTATACTAGATGGCATTTTAACGCCTGTGAGATACACGAAAAATTCACCAAAAAGTAAACATCCCGTAATTATTACAACTTGTCTCATATAACTTATAATTATTTATTCTAAAATTTTTAATATATCTAAAGGGTGCTTTACTATTGTTTTGGCACCATTAGCACGTAATTCTTTTTCGTCTCTAAAACCCCATAATACGCCAACAGCGTGCATACCTGCTTTTGTACCTGTTTGCATATCTACACCAGAATCGCCTACAAATAAAAAAGATTCGGGAGTCACACCAATAGCTTCACTAAATTGAATGGCTTTTAATGGATTTGGCTTTTTAAGAACTTCTGTGGTTAATCCGATAACAGCATCAAATGTCCATTTAGACAATACAACCTCAACAACGCGCTTTGTAAAATCTTCAGCTTTATTAGAAAACACACCTAATTTTAATCCTTTTTCAGATAGCGCATCTAATAAGTCTGAAATACCATTATATGCATGTGTTTTATTTGTACAATTTTCTGCATAAACGGCAATCATTTGGCTGTAATAAGTGTTAATTGCAGCTTCATTCCTTTCAGATTCTGGCAATGCCCTTTCTACTAAAGTGCGTATTCCATGTCCTATAAATGAAGGATAAGAATTAAGTAAATGGATTGGAAAATTGTTGTTTTTTAAAACGATGTTCATAGCGTCGGCTAGGTCTTGTATAGAATCTACAAGCGTGCCATCTAAATCGAAAATTACTGCTTCATACTTCATAAACAAAAATATATTTCGAAGTAAAACAGTCACATGAGATGTGATTATTTTACAAATCAAAAATACCGATTTATATACTAAAAAAGGGCTTTAAATCAATTGTTTTAGCCCGTTTTATAACTCTTGCATCAAAATAAATTGATTTTTAATCATATTCATTTTTTATGACTTTTAATTTTATTTTTTTCTGAATTTACTCATCAATACGACTTGAATCCTGTTAAAAAATCAGCGTTTATTTATTATAAAAAAAATATATTTGTAAGAAAGATTAAGATTACAACTAAGTGTAATCAAATCTTTTAAACAGAAACCAATACATTATGGGATTATTCAATAAAATATTAGGAAATGCTTCTGAAGTTTCTCCCGAGCAATTAAACGAAAAATACAGGCGATTACTTGTTGACGGTGAAGCAGTCGAATTAGGCTTTAAATTACTAAGAGATACGTTTATGTTTACAAATAAGCGCCTAATATTAATAGATGTACAAGGTCTTACTGGAAGCAAACAAGAATACAGATCTATGCCCTATAAAAGCATTTCTAGATTTTCTTTAGAAACAGCAGGAACCTTTGATTTGGATGCTGAATTAAAAATTTGGATTTCGAGTGAAAATTTACCTTCGGTAAGCAAAAAATTTAATAAAAGTATTAATGTATACGAGGTACAAAAATATCTTGCTCAAAAAGTGATGTAATTTATAAGCAGCTTTTATTACAAATAATGTATTTTAGTAACATTATAAATGTTGTTTACTTTTAACAAATTTTAGTTAGCAATTACAAAACCATAATGATATACAATAAAAAAATTGTTATTGTACTTCCTGCATTTAATGCAGAAAAAACACTTGAAAAAACCTTCAAAGAAATTCCTTTTGAAATCATAGACGATGTTATTTTGGTAGATGATTTTAGCAGTGATAAAACATTAGACATTGCAAACAAAATTGGTATAAACCATGTTATACAACATCAAAACAATTTAGGATATGGCGGAAATCAAAAAACGTGTTACAACAAAGCATTAGATTTAAATGCAGACATTATAGTAATGCTACACCCCGATTACCAATACACTCCAAAATTAATTCATTCTATGTGTTACTTAATTGCAAACGAGGTTTACCCTGTTGTTTTAGGTTCTCGTATTCTAGGCAGAGGCGCACTTGATGGCGGAATGCCAATGTATAAATATATTTCTAATAGATTTCTTACCCTATTCCAGAACATTTTAATGCGTCAAAAACTGTCTGAATACCATACCGGTTATAGAGCGTTTTCTTCAGAAGTTTTAAAAGAGATTAATTTTAATGCTAATTCTAACGATTTTATTTTTGACAATCAGTTACTTGCACAAATATGTTTTAAAGGCCATCATATTGCAGAAATTACTTGTCCTACAAAATACTTTAAAGACGCCTCTTCAATCAATTTAAAAAGAAGTTGTATTTATGGTTTAGGAGTTGTTAAAACTTCTATTCAATATTTCTTAGCCAAGAAATTAAATATTACTTCTAAAATATTTGTAAAATGAAAAGCTTAAAAATTAATATCTCTTTTTTTATTTTAATATTTATTAATTTTATTTTTCTGTACAAATACATTTCAAGATATTCGGAGTACGGATTATTAATTTCAATAATTTTATTAATTTTTCAATGTTTTGCTTTTAAGTTTAGCAATAAGATAACCTTACCACATAAGCTAAAGAACATTTTTTGCTACGGTTTGCTGGGACTTATAATAGGAGTAGCAATTATAAGTTATTTTAAAATCCCTTTAGAGACTTTAATGGTAGATAGATGGAGCGTTATTTCGTCATTCTTAACAGAACTCTACAACGGAAATTATCCTTACTTTGCAAAATCGCATAGAGGTAATTATCCGGGCCCAATGCCTATTTATTATTTAATTGCAGCACCTTTTCATTATATAGGAGAATTAAGTTTATTAAGTAGTTTAGGCTATTGCATAGTAACCGTAATACTAATAAAAAAGACGACAGCGACTAAACATCTAAATTTCTTAATTTTTTACATGTTCACTTCTGCTTATATGATCTGGGAAATTACAACTAGAAGTAATTTATTCACCTTTACAATGCTTGTTTTACTAGTACTAAATGCTTTTATAAATTTAGACAATAAGACGACGTTAAAATTTTACGGATTAGCTTTATTAACCGGTTTATTACTATCTACAAGAAGTGTTTATATCCTACCCTACGTTATCTTTTTTTTATCAAGCTTAGTAAATCAGGACATTACTTTTAAAAACATATTTCTTTTTCTTTCAATTGCCTTTATAGCATTTACAGCTACTTTTATTCCTTTTATTTATTTTTATCCTGACGATTTTTTTAAAATGAATCCTTTTATTATTCAGTCATCATTCTTAATTCCCACAGCATATACAATTGTATTTATTATAATAGCGATATTCTTAACTTTTTTAGTAAAAACAAAAACAGATAAATTTTTCTTTAGCGGTTTAAGTCTTTTTATTGCAATATTAATTTACGGAATTTATTATTTAGTTAATTATGGATTTGTAACCTCGTATATTAATAGTAAAATGGATATTTCTTACTTTATCTTTTGTATGCCCTTTTTTATAACGTATTTAATTTATGTTAATCCGGATAAAAAAACATTAGCAACACATTAAAGAATGACTGCTACATATACAAAACAAAACAGGCTTCAGAAGTAAAACTCTTGAAGCCTGTTTTATATGCTTTTAGTATTGATTTTTAAGCTTGCTACAACCAAAGCCTCATCATAACCAAACAACTCTATTTACTTAATAATATATTATCTGTATAGAAAGTTATAACAATATTTAATCTATAAAATCTATTTTAGAAATGCGTCCTTTTCCTGCTGCATACGCTAAAGAATCGTTTACAAATCGGATGGTATAAAACGATTCGTCACTAATATGTTTCCAAGATGTTCCGCCATTAACAGACACATCCATACCGTTAAAACTTACAGCGACTAAATTTTGTGCATCACTATTTGGCACATATTGTACGCAACTTTTATAAGCAGGAGCTTCACCATTTGCAACTATTTGCCATGTTTGTCCGCCATCTACAGTCTTCATCTTATTATTTGTATTCCCTTCAGGTTTAGTGTAATCTCCTCCAATAGCAAACCCCTTTTTATTATCGTAAAAATCTATAGAAAATATACCTTGGTTAGGTTCTGTATTCAACATGGGTGTATCAATTACAACCCAAGACTTTCCTTTATCTGCAGTATAGTAAATCGATCCGCTATTTGTAGCAACCCATGCTTCATCTCCTAAAACTTTAATATTTGTATTACTTGCCGCAAAGGCGCCTTCTCCTTCAATAGATTCTGGTAACACATCGCAAGCTAATTTTGTCCAAGTTTCGCCACCATCTCGTGTTATAATAATAGACAAACAACCATTAATACTATCTCCAACAGCAATTCCTTCTTTATCGTTCCAGAACGTCATGGCATCATAAAACACGCCTTCCCCGTCTTCTTTATAGACCAATTTCATTCGGCCATCGTCTCCCGTTTTATATAACAACGCAGGACTTTCAATACTCAGCATAAAAAAATCGTTAGTTGTATGTGCAACCGCTCTAAAATGTAATGGCACAGAATCGTGAAGTTGTTTAGAAGTTACCCACTGTTCCTTTTTTGAAAAATACAATCCATACATTCCCTTATCTGCTGCGAATGCTAAGGTTCCGTCGCCCATAAGCTCTATAGCACGTACACTTATAGAGTCATTATATATATCCTGAATTTTGATAGAATTATAAGTTTTAACAGGTTTTTGAACATCTTGTTTACAAGAACTTATCAAAAGAATAAGTAAAAGGCTAGCTATTAGTCGCATTTATTAAAATTTTCGCTAAAAATAATTAATTAAACTTACCTTTGTGTCCTTAAATACATAAAATGCGATTACATAGAAATTTATGCTTTGCGGTAGTAGACGGATTAATGCTAATTTTTAACGAAGGAATTTATGCCGACAAAGTAGTACAACAATTATTAAAACGCGATAAACGCTGGGGAAGTCGCGACCGTGGCTTTGTAGCCGAAACGACTTACGAAATCGTTCGCTGGAAACGCCTATATGCTGAAATAGCAGATGTAAAAGAACCATACGATAGAGATAATATTTGGAGAATGTTTGCAGTATGGGCTACATTAAAAGGTATAAAATTACCGGATTGGACCTATTTTGAAAACACACCTACACGTAAAATTAAAGGCCGTTTTGATGAACTTTCTAAAATTAGAAAATTCAAAGAATCTATTCCAGATTGGATGGATGAAATTGGGGCTAAAGAATTAGGAGAAGCACTTTGGACAAAAGAAATTGCTGCTTTAAACTTGCAAGCAGATGTTGTTTTAAGAACAAACACCTTAAAAGTTACAAAAGACAAGTTACAAGCAGATCTTTTTGATAACGATATTGAGACAGAATTTATTAAAGGTTATCCTGCTGCTCTTAAATTAAAAGAACGTGCAAACGTATTTACTACAGAATCTTTTAAAAACGGACATTTTGAAGTGCAAGATGCATCTTCTCAATTAGTAGCTGCTTATTTAGAAGTTAAACCTGGTATGCGTGTTATAGACACTTGTGCTGGTGCTGGTGGAAAAACACTACACTTAGCATCTTTAATGGAAAACAAAGGTCAGATTATTGCTTTAGACATTTACGCAAATAAATTGCATGAATTAAAACGTCGTGCAAAACGCGATGGTGCACATAATATTGAACCTCGCCATATAGATTCTTCTAAGGTTATTAAAAAACTTTACGACAAAGGAGACCGTGTTTTAATAGATGCACCTTGTTCTGGTTTAGGCGTTTTAAGAAGAAACCCTGATGCAAAATGGAAATTACAACCCGAATTTTTAGATAAAATTCGTGCAACACAACAAGAAATCATTCAAAAATATTCTAGAATGGTTAAATCTGGCGGACAAATGGTTTATGCCACATGTTCTGTATTACCTTCTGAAAACAGACAACAAGTTGATGTTTTCTTAACATCTGAATTTGGAAAAGATTTTACCTTAGTGCGCGACGAAAATGTCTATGCTCACAAAACAGGATTTGACGGATTTTATATGGCGTTACTTAAGAGACAGTAACTCTAAAAATATTCAACAATTATCACGAGCTAGTAAAGATTTTTCTTTACTAGCTTTTTTATTTTGTAAATTGATCAAAAATTTAAATTAATCTAACTTTAAACATCTCTCTATGAAACACTTTTACTTTTCTTTTTTACTACTTTTTACAACCTATTTGGGCTTTGCTCAATTAACTCCGCCGGATGACCTACAATCGTATTACAATACGGTTAATTTCTCTAACACAGGAGTAGACCTTAAAGCAGACTTAAGTGCTGTAACAATAGCAAAACACGTTAATGAATTATCATACACACCTGGTGTTTGGGAAGCTTTAAAAGTTACAGACCTTGATCCAGACAATAGTGACAATGTACTTTTAGTTTATGGATATGATGACACTGATGGAAGTACATCTACAGATAGAAGTCGTTCTAAAACGAATAACGGAGGAAGTACAGGACAATGGAATCGTGAGCACATTTACGCCAAATCCCTAGGAACTCCTAATTTAGGAACTAGTGGTCCGGGATCTGATGCACAAATGTTACGAGCTAGTGATATTGTAAGAAATTCTGACCGCGGAAGCTTAAAATTTGCAGATGGTACAGGAACATCTTTTGCAACTACAGATGGCTGGTACCCTGGAGACGAATGGAAAGGAGATTGTGCACGTATTGTAATGTACATGTATATTAGATATGGTGAACAATGTTTACCTTCAAACGTAGGTTTTGGTAGTTCTGCTAGCACTCCAGACGAAATGATTGATTTATTCTTAGAATGGAATGTTGAAGATCCTGTTTCAGAATTCGAAAAGCAAAGAAACACATACCACGGAAACACAGACAACACTTACGCACAAGGAAACAGAAATCCTTTTATAGACAACCCATACTTAGCTACTGCTATTTGGGGAGGAGATGATGCACAAAACTTATGGGATGGAAACACTGCTGTTGCTGACACAGAAGCACCAACAATGCCTACTGATTTGGCATATAGCGATGTTACAGAAACAAGCGCAACTTTAACATGGACAGCTTCTACAGATAATGTAGCTGTAGCGTCTTACAATGTTTATGTAGATGGAACATATTTAACAAAAGCATATACGAATACTATTACAATTTCAGATTTATCTGCTAACACAACGTATGAATTTTCTATCTCTGCAGAAGATGCAGCAGCAAACGTATCTGCAACAACAGCATCTGTATCTGTAACAACATCTGAAGCGGTAGTTTTTGATTACTGTACTTCTGAAAGTTTTGAGAATGTTTCTGGAGACATTAACACTTACTACGATGAGGTAACATGGACTGGAGACAATGGTTTAGAGTGGGCTGCTACAGACGCTAGGATTGATCAAACAATAGACGGTACTAAAACAATTTGTATTAGAGATGGTATTTTAACTGCTGCAGAAACTTCTGGTGGTATTGGTTCATTAACAGTAACAACTCTACGTGTGTTTGGTGGTGGTTCTGGAACGTTCGATTTAGTTGTAAACGGAACTGTAGTTGGACAAATTCCTTATACTGAATTTGCTGAAACGACTACTATCGACGATATTAATATTGCAGGTGATGTTTCAATAGTATTGAATAATAAAACAACATCTTCAGACCGTATTGCAATTGATGATTTAGCTTGGACGTGTTATGAAAATTCAAATTCAGATTTCTGTACAGAAGAAACATTTACAAACTTAACGTCTACTCAAGATGTAAACGATAGCCAATACGGAGCTAGAACTTGGACAGGAGATAACGGATTAGAATGGAATGCTACTGGCGCAAGAATAGATTTAAGTAATAATTCTAGTAAAGTAATCACTATTAAAAATGGTATTTTAACTGCACCTGAAACTTCTGGAGGTGTTGGATCATTAACAGTAACAACACTGCGTACTTTTGGTGGTGGTTCTGGAACATTCGACTTAGTTGTTAACGGTACTGTAGTTGGACAAATTCCTTACAGTGATGAAGAGCAAATTACAACTATTAAAGACATTAATGTTTCAGGAATAGTAACTGTCGTTTTAAACAATATATCTTCAGATTCTGATCGTGTAATGATTGATGATTTAAAATGGACCTGTTACGATGCTTCTTTAAGTGTAGAAGAAGATATTTTATCAAGCATTAAAGTATATCCTAACCCCGTAAATTCAACTTTAAATATTGCATTACCAAACGGTGAAGCAACACAAGTTAACATTTACAATATATTAGGAAAACTTGTTATTTCTAAAACCATACAAGCCAATACAAGTATCGATACTAGAAACTTGCAATCTGGTGTTTATATTTTAAGAATGACACAAAACAATGCAACAATAAGTAAGAAGTTAATTAAAAACTAACACCTACTCTAATTCATATAAAAGCGACCTTAACGGGTCGCTTTTTTTATGAAATAAAACCGCGTTTCCACTTTAAAAAAGACTGTATATTTTTTTAAAAAAATATCGCTAAAAAACACTAATTTTGTTCTTTCTAAAAACACAACACAAACCTCATTATATGATTCATTTCTTTGGAAACGTAAAAGGTAAATTATTTGCTGTACAAACAGTTAATGAATTATCTCCCGAAACCATTTCAAAATTAACATGGCTTTTTGGCAACCAGCCTAAGCTTGAGCAAGCATCTATCGATGCTTTTTTTGTTGGTCCTCGTGCGGCTATGATTACACCTTGGAGTACAAATGCAGTAGAGATTACTCAAAATATGGGTATTCAAGATATTATTCGAATTGAAGAATTTGAAGCTGTTGCTGAAGATTTCTCAGATTTCGATCCTATGATTTCTCATAAATACAACGCATTAAATCAGGAGTCTTTTTCTATTAATATTAAACCAGAACCGGTTTTAAATATTGAAGATATTGCCGCTTACAACACACAAGAAGGATTGTCTTTAAGTGATGAAGAAGTAGCCTATTTAGATGGTGTTGCTAAGAAAATTGGACGTCCGTTAACAGATTCTGAAGTCTTCGGATTTTCCCAAGTGAATTCTGAGCACTGTCGCCATAAAATTTTCAACGGAACATTTGTTATCGATGGTGAGGAAAAAGACGTTTCATTATTCAAAATGATTCGTGAAACATCAAACAAAAACCCTAACGATATTGTTTCGGCTTATAAAGATAATGTGGCATTTGTAAAAGGTCCAGTTGTAGAACAATTTGCACCTAAAACAGCAGACAAGCCAGATTTTTACGAAACTAAAAATTATGAATCTGTAATTTCATTAAAAGCAGAAACACATAATTTCCCAACAACAGTAGAGCCTTTTAACGGGGCTGCAACAGGTTCTGGAGGAGAAATTCGCGATAGACTTGCAGGAGGAAAAGGATCTTTACCTTTAGCTGGAACCGCAGTTTATATGACGTCTTATTCTCGTTTAGAAGAAAACCGTCCTTGGGAACAAAAATTAGATGCTCGTCCATGGTTATACCAAACACCAATGGACATCTTAATAAAAGCAAGTAATGGTGCTTCTGACTTCGGAAACAAATTCGGACAACCATTAATTACTGGTTCTGTATTAACTTTCGAACATAATGAAAATGCATCATCAAGCACAGCAAGCCCTAGAAAACTAGGTTACGATAAAGTAATTATGCAAGCTGGAGGTATTGGTTATGGTAAAGCAGACCAAGCTTTAAAAGACACGCCTAAAGAAGGTGATAAAATTGTAATTCTTGGTGGTGAAAACTACCGCATCGGAATGGGTGGTGCTGCAGTGTCTTCTGCAGATACAGGAGCATTTGCTTCAGGTATTGAATTAAATGCCGTGCAACGTTCTAACCCAGAAATGCAAAAGCGTGCTGCAAATGCCGTTCGTGGGATGGTAGAAAGCGAAGAAAATTTCATCGTTTCTATTCACGATCATGGTGCTGGTGGACACTTAAACTGTTTATCTGAATTAGTAGAAGATACAGGAGGAAAAATCAATTTAGACAGTTTACCTGTTGGAGACCCTACCCTATCTGCTAAAGAAATTATCGGAAACGAATCTCAAGAACGTATGGGATTAGTGATTGCCGAAAAGCATTTAGAAACACTTCATAAAATTGCAGACAGAGAACGTTCTCCAATTTACGATGTTGGAGAAGTTACAGGAAACGACCGCTTTACTTTTGAGTCCAAAACGACTGGTGAAAAACCAATGGATTTAGCTTTAGAAGATATGTTTGGGAGTTCACCAAAAACAATACTAACTGACAGTACGATTGTCAGAAAATATAAAAATCCACGTTATAAATCTAAAAACTTAAAAATCTATTTAGAGCAAGTGTTGCAGTTAGAAGCTGTGGCTTGTAAGGATTGGTTAACAAACAAAGTCGATAGATGTGTTGGTGGTAAAGTGGCGAAACAACAATGTGTTGGACCATTACAAATTCCGTTGAATAATGTTGGTGTTATGGCACTAGATTATAACGGAAAAGAAGGTATTGCAACCTCTATTGGGCACGCTCCTATTTCGGCTTTAATTCAGCCAGATGCAGGAAGTAGAAATGCCATTACAGAATCGCTTACAAACATTGTTTGGGCACCTTTAAAAGATAATTTAAAAAGTGTGTCATTATCGGCAAACTGGATGTGGCCTTGTAAAAATGAAGGTGAAGATGCACGTTTATACAAAGCGGTGCAAGCCGTTTCAGAATTTGCAATCGACTTGGGTATTAATGTACCTACAGGAAAAGATTCATTGTCTATGAAGCAAAAATATCCTAACGAGGATGTTATTGCTCCTGGAACTGTAATTATTTCTGCTGCAGGAAACTGTAATGAAATTTCTAAAGTTGTAGAACCTCTTTTAAAAGCTGACGGTGGAAATATTTACTACATCAACATCTCACAAGACGACTTTAAATTGGGTGGTAGTTCGTTCTTCCAAGCATTAAATGCCATTGGAAACGATACACCTGACGTTAAGAGTACAGATTTCGTTAAGAACGCATTTAATACGATTCAAGATTTAATTAAAGCGGATAAAATTGAAGCGGGTCACGATATTGCTTCAGGTGGATTAATCACAACTTTATTAGAATTGTGTTTTGCTGATGTGAATTTAGGAGCAGATTATGATTTCACATCTTTAAATGAAGAAGATTCACTTAAAATATTATTCTCTGAAAACGCAGGATTGGTATTCCAAGCAGATGCTTCAGTAGAAGAAAGCTTTGCTGCAAACGGTGTTGAGGTTTTCAAAATTGGAACAGCAAACAATTCAGGTCAAATAAATATTAAAAACAACGAAGACACTTTCTCTTTTAATGTTTCTGAAATGCGAGACGTTTGGTACAAAACATCTTACTTATTAGATAAAAAGCAAACAGCAAATAACGTTGCAGATGCACGTTACAAAAATTATAAAAATCAACCACTTCAATATACATTCCCTAAAAACTTTACAGGGAAGCTTCCTGTCATTGCGAGAGGAACGAAGCAATCTCGCCCTAAGGCTGCTATTCTTCGTGAAAAAGGAAGTAATTCTGAACGCGAAATGGCAAACGCGATGTATTTAGCTGGTTTTGATGTGAAAGATGTACACATGACCGATTTAATTTCTGGTCGCGAAACACTTGAAGATATTCAGTTTATTGGTGCTGTTGGTGGATTCTCTAACTCGGATGTTTTAGGTTCGGCTAAAGGTTGGGCTGGAGCATTTATGTATAACGAAAAAGCAAACACAGCATTACAAAACTTCTTTAAAAGAGAAGACACACTTTCTGTTGGAATTTGTAACGGTTGTCAGTTATGGATGGAATTAGAATTGATTAACCCTGAACACGACGTTCACGGAAAAATGTTACATAACGATTCTCATAAACACGAGAGTTCATTTACTTCAGTAGAAATTCAGAAAAACAATTCTGTGATGTTATCGAGTTTAGAAGGTAGCACACTAGGAGTTTGGATTTCTCACGGAGAAGGAAAATTCAACCTTCCTAAAGAAGAAAGCGAATACAATATTGTAGCAAAATACGGTTACGAAGGGTATCCTGCGAATCCTAATGGTTCTGACTTTAATACAGCCATGATGTGTGATGCTTCAGGAAGACACTTAGTAACAATGCCACATATTGAGCGTTCTACATTCCAATGGAACTGGGCAAACTATCCAGAAGGTAGAAAAGATGAAGTTTCTCCTTGGTTAGAAGCTTTTGAAAATGCTAAAAAATGGATTGATGGTTCTAAAGACTAAATTTTCACTACTTTAGTTTTCTCAAATCCCCTAAATGAAAACTATTTACATAGTATTTTTACTATTAATATATTCTATTACTTATGCACAAGACACAACGCATCAGCTTGAGGTTGATGCGTTGAAAGTGCAAATAAAATCTGAAACTAATAAAGGTCAGAAACTAAAATTACTTGATAGTTTAACAGACATTATTTATCAGAAAACAGAATTGGGTTTCGACTCTATCTCTAGATTCACTATAGATTATGCGATCCAATTAGATTCCTTTAATATTGCCTCTCGCAACACTCAAAGACTTATAAATTATTACAATAATGTTTTAGGACAACCCGAAGAAGGTGTTATACTTTTCAAAACCTATTTCAACACTTTTAAAAATCATTTAACCGACAGAAACCTTGCAGGAATCTACATCGATGCTGGAGATAGTTATTATTTCGTAAAAGAAGTCGACACCGCTATGTCTTATTATAGCAAAGCCAAAGACTACGCGACAAAAGCAGGTAACGATCACGTAAAGGCCTTTGCTATTTTATACCAAGGATACACCTACACCGACGAAGGTGATTTTGCTAAGGCATCTCAACACATACAGGAAGCATCAAAAATTTTTCAAAAAGTTAAGGACACCTTCAATATTATTACCTCAAGAAATGCCTTATCTACATTATATAGTGCCAACGGATTTTTAAAGGAAGCAGAGCTAGAACGTAAAGAAGCTATTGAGTTGGCAAAGCTTTCTAAAAATTACAAGGTATTAATTCCAATTTATCTCAATTATGCCATCGATAATAAGAAACAAGGTTTACAAAAAGAACGCTTAATTAATATACATAAAGCGGTTGTGGCTAGTGAAAAATCAGATCACCATGATTATTTTAGACCAATACTTCTACATGCCTTAGTTATTGCGTATGCGGAAAATGACAGTCTAGACAAAGCTAGATCGTATTATAAAACATTAAAAGCTGATAAAAGAAACACTGAAGGCATCTATGAAAGTAATTACTATAGAGCTTCTAGCCGTTTAGCTTTTGCTGAAAAGGACTATCCTTCTGCTGTAGAATGGGGTGAGAAATATCTCGATCTTGTTAAAGCGACAAACAACATTGACTACATAGAAGATGGCGAATCTTTTTTAGCTGATGTTTACGAAAAACTCAATCAATATAACGAAGCGTATACACATTTAAAAGCATCTAAAAAGATTGAAGATTCCTTAAAATCTGTTCAAAAAAACAATGCGTTAAGCTATTACCAAACACTTTACGAAACCAATAAGCGCGATCAGAAAATAAAGGACCAAAACAGTGAAATAAAATTATTAGACGAACAAAACAGTCGTGAAGCACAACTAATGTGGCTAAGCATCATTATTCTTATTGCTTTATTTTCAATTATTTATTTATGGCGTTCTCGTAAATATTCACGAAAAACAATTCAACTACAAAAAACTTTTGCTCAGGATTTAATACATAGTGTTGAAAATGAACGTAAACGTATTTCTAGTGAACTTCATGATAGTGTTGGACAAAGCTTACTACTCATTAAAAATAAAATTTTTCTAGAAAGTGAAAATAAAACCGATACGAGTTTAGTTGATAGTGCTATTGATGAGGTAAGAACGATATCGCAACAATTACATCCCTTCCAGTTTGAAAAACTAGGATTAATAAACTCAATAAAGAATACGATAGAAAGCTTTCAGAAAAATTCGACAATATTCTATTCGGAAGACATAGACCTAGAATCTTTAGATATTGAAAAAGATAAAGAGATTTTTATTTACAGAATGATTCAAGAATGCTTAAATAATGTTGAAAAACACTCTAAAGCAAAAGCTTGTATTATAAGTATTTATAATTTAAACAATGCTGTTATTTTTCAAATAAAAGATAATGGTATTGGTTTTGATGTTACAGAAAACACGAAACTACTTAATAGTTTAGGCATGAAAACCTTAAAAGAACGCGCAATACTTGTTAATGCACAATTAAGTATCGATTCAGTTAAGGGAAAAGGAACAACCATTCAAATAAAAATTCAAAAAAAATAAGTTATGCCTACCACTATTCTTCTTGCAGACGATCATCCTTTATTATTAAATGGCACCAAAGAGTTTTTAGAAAAAAAATGGTTTAAAGTTATCGCCACCGCAACAGATGGTAATTCAGCTTACAATAAAATTATAGAATTAAAACCAGATATAGCCATACTGGATTTTGATATGCCTAAATTAAACGGTTTAGAAATTGCACAACAAATTAAATGTAAAGGACTAAACACCAAAGTTGTTATATTAACGTTACATAAACAAGAATCAATTTTAAAAGAAGTTGGAAAATCCATTCATGGCTATGTGACAAAAGATAGTGCTTTAGAAGAACTAGAATCTTGCTTGGAAAGTCTAAAAAACAACACTAATTATATTGGTAAAAAACTACAAAGTAGTATCTCAGTAACTGGTGATTCAGATCCTATTCTTGAAAAAATGACACCTACCGAACTAAAAATTTTAAAGTATTTAGATAAGAATTTCAGCAGTCCTCAAATCGCAGAAGAATTGTTTATTTCAAAACGCACCGTAGAAAAACATAGAAGTAATATTATTAAAAAATTAGATATCGATACCTCTAGCCAAAATGCACTCTTTATTTGGTTAAAAAATCATCCAAATATTTTTAATACGTAAACCTACGCATTGTATCACCTATATAATATTTATACTTTAGCACTATCAAATAATACAAAAGTGCTATTAATCTATAAAAATCAGATTTGAACAATTTTGTTCGTAATCTGATTTTTTTATATATTCTAGTTTTAAGATCTAAGAACCTAAATGTAACAATCAAAAATTTTAAACGTATAAATCGATATATTTTGACATAAAAAAGGTGTTTTTATTCCCTCCCCTTTAACATTGATTAATTATTTTATTACAGCAAAAAAAAGACCTACTTAATTACTATCTTTTTAGAAACGTCTTGAACTTTCACTATATAAGTTCCCCTTTTAAGTGCATCAATATTTAGTTCTGCTTTAGTTGAATTAAAATATGTTTTTAGAATTAATCGTCCAGACATATCAGATATTTCTACATTTCCTAAAACCTGATTCCCTAAAGACAAGTTTATAAAATCACCATGTGATGGTATTGGATAAATAAGTAATTCGTTGTTCGTTTTAGTAGCTTCACCAATACCTAAAGTACTAGATCCTCCAAAACCAACAGCTACACCAACATCTGACTGGCTATATGGAAATGATGTTCCGCCTGCATTTAATTCTTCTGCACCAGCATCAAAATTGGTAGGTCTTGTACCACCAAGAATATCTTCAGTTAAAAAAGAATACGATCCCATTCCAGAATCTACAGCTGAACTCGTAGAAGTAATACGATAAAAACTAGAATTAGAAGCTAACAATCCTGATGACACAGAACTGTTTCCATCGTCTCCTGCGTCTATATCCCAAGATCCATTTTGTTTAATATTCCCTTCAAACTTAGACGAGGTTCCGATAGGATCTGTAGTGACTTGAATGGCTTTTGTTGTGTTTTCGTAAATCACGTTATTAGCTACAATTAAATTCTCTGGAGCCAGTGTATTTGTACTCTTAATTTTAGTCCCAATTCTTAATCCGTAATCACAATCTACAAATGTGTTGTTTACAATATTTACATTTTTAACCTGATAATATTCATTTAGAGCACTATTAGGTACTCCATTAGACACATTTATTCCGCCAGTTCCTCCAGATGTAGATCCGTCTAGTTTTTTAGAATTAACACCTTGAATATAATTATTATAGATATTATGATCTTCTCCCATAACACGAATTCCTCCGCTAAACACATTTTTATTCGCAAAAAAGAAATTATTATACACCTCACAACCATTTCCGTGACGTAAGGTTAAAGCACCCTGATAGTCTTCGAAGGTGTTATTATAGTATTTATTCTTTCCGCTTTTGTTTGAAATCACTTCAATTTCACCACTAAAATTATAGAAATAGTTATTGTAAACTTCGGTATAAGAATCTGATAAAGACGTCGAGCTACTTCCTAATCTAATAGCATCCTGATCGTTTAAATCATTGATCTCTCCTACGGGTGTTCTGTCGGCAAAATAATTATGATGAATTTTATGATAATTAGCAGCTGTAGAACTTCTGTTATCGTTAATAATACTACCAACGCCATGTTTACCTATAAAAGATGAATAACTCACTTCGTTATGTGTTCCTCTTAAGAGAATCCATTTAAAAGTGTCTTTTTCTTGAGACGTTGTGCCGTTGTACGAATCTATTTTAATATCTGTAACCGTACAATTATTACAATCTTGAGACGACTTAAACTCGATAACCGGAGTTTCTGTATCAATATTTGATGCATTCTGAAACACAACACCTTTAAAAATAACATAAGCGCCTCCAAGTCCTACATGCGAATTTCCTTCAAAAAACACGCTTCCAGACGTTTCTCCTTGAATAATTATAGGCTTATCTTCGGTTCCTGTTTTGTTAATACTTAACTCGACATCTGTCCATATTTTATTTGCTAATGTAATTGTAGTTCCTGCAGTTGCATTGGAAATTGCAGTCTCTAATTGAGCCGTTGTACTCACGACCTGACCGTAGGTAAAAACGGTAAACATAAGTCCAATGGCAGTTAAAATATTCGATAGTTTAGTTATAATCATAATAGTTAGTTTATAAATATAAAGTAGTCATTTTGAGACTTTAATAGAGGTTAAAGTTCATCCCGAAGGTAGATCAAAAATCGAACCATAATAACAAAGTACTATTTAGTCTTAGACTTATAATAGTGTTCAACAATCTCGTCGTAACTTTTAATTGTTTTTTTTATCCAATCCATACGTTTTTCCAGTTGTTCTTGCTCAGACAATCGCCACTCAATATTGGTCTGTTTTAGTTTGGTGGTTACATGCTGTAAAATAATAGCTGCAGAAACCGAAATATTTAAACTCTCGGTAAAACCAACCATAGGAATTTTTAAAAAAGAATCTGCTTCATCTATAACAATTTGCGACAAACCTTCTGTTTCTCTTCCAAAGAAAAAACAGGACGGTTTACTCACGTCAAAATCATGTAACTCACAATCGTTTTGATGTGGCGTAGTTGCTACAATTTGGTATCCTTTTTGTTTTAAATCTTTAATACAATCTTTCACGTGATTGTAGCGATTTAAATCTACCCATTTTTGTGCGCCCATTGCAATTTCCCGATCTATTCGTTTCGAGTTCTTCTCTTCAACAATATTTACTTCCTGAATACCAAACACATCGCAACTTCTAATCACAGCACTGGTGTTGTGTAGTTGGTAGACATCTTCTGTGGCTACAGTAAAATATTTGGTGCGTTCTGGTAACACAGTATCGAAACGGGCTTTGCGTTCTGGTGTAATAATAGACTCTAAATGCTCTAGAAGTTGTAAATCGATCATTAATATAAATTCAGGTTTATGAATCGTCGAATTTATAAAAATGATTTCTTATTTTTAAGTTATGAAACATATAGTTGTACTTAGCGGCGCCGGAGTTAGTGCCGAGAGTGGTTTAAAAACCTTTAGAGATGCAGATGGTTTATGGGAAGGCCATGACGTTATGGAAGTTGCAACACCAGAAGGCTTTGCAAAAAATCCCGAATTAGTATTAAATTTTTACAATGAACGCAGGAAACAACTGCTTGAAGTAAAACCTAATAGTGCGCATTACGACTTGGCCGCTTTAGAGAAAGATTACAAAGTAACCATTATTACTCAAAATGTAGACGATTTACATGAACGTGCCGGAAGCACAAACGTAATTCACTTACATGGAGAATTACTAAAAGCAAGACCTGTAAATAGTAATAACATTATACTTTGGAATACAGATATGAAACTTGGAGATGTAGATGAAAAAGGACGTCAAATTAGGCCTCATATTGTATGGTTTGGAGAAGCTGTACCTATGATAGATTTAGCTGTAGACGTTTGTAAAACTGCAGATATTTTAATTATTATAGGAACATCTATGCAAGTTTATCCAGCTGCTGGATTAAAAGATTATGTTAAAAAAGGAACACCTATATTTTATATAGATCCTAATCCTGCAGACATTCACGATAAACATGTTAAAACCATAAAAGAAAAGGCGTCTTCAGGTATGAAAACGGTAATAAAAGATTTAACTTCTTGATAAATACAACACAAAGCGCTTCTTTCAAAAAAGCTTAAAACTGTTGTAAATTAATATTCTTTAGACTACTTTTAATATATGACAGATGACGAAATAGAACAAGAAAACACAGCTATAGCAAGAGCTTATAAAGACCTTTTAAAAGTTAGTTACCGCACCCTGAGTGATGATGATAAGAAACTGATTCGGAAAGCGTTTGACGTCGCTGTTGAGGCCCATAGTGACCAACGTAGAAAATCTGGTGAAGCTTATATTTTTCATCCCATTGCTGTTGCTAGACTTGTAGCTAAAGAAATTGGATTAGACGCAACCTGTATTGCTGCGGCACTTTTACACGATGTTGTAGAAGATAATCCGAATTACACCATAAAAGACATAGAAAATCTTTTTGGAAAAACCGTTGCACGTATTGTAGATGGTTTAACAAAAATATCTTCCATGCAAAAGGATATGGAAGACGTATCCTTACAAGCAGAGAATTTTAGAAAAATGCTGCTTACTTTAAATGATGACGTCCGTGTTATAATTATAAAAATTGCAGACCGTTTGCACAATATGCAAACCATGGATTCTATGCGTCCGGACAAGCAAGTTAAAATTGCGAGCGAGACACTTTATATTTATGCGCCTTTAGCACACCGTATTGGACTTTATAATATTAAAACAGAATTAGAAGACTTAGGTTTAAAATACACCGAACCTGAAGTTTACTTCGATATTCTAAATAAAATAAAAGAAAGTAAAGAAGAACAAGACGAATACATTAGAGAATTTAACGAGCTAATCGAACACTCTTTAGATAAAGAAGGGTTACACTACACCATTAAAGGACGTCCGAAATCTATTTTTTCTATTCGTAGAAAAATGATGAAACAAGGCGTATCCTTCGATGAGGTTTACGATAAATTTGCCGTTAGAATTATTTACAAAAGCGATAAGGTTAACGAGAAATTTCTAGCCTGGAAAATATATTCGATCGTTACAGATCATTTCCGTCCAAACCCAATCCGATTACGCGACTGGATTTCTTCACCTAAATCTACAGGTTATGAAGCGCTTCATATTACCGTAATGGGACCAAAAGGACGTTGGGTAGAAGTTCAAATTAGAAGTGAACGCATGAACGAAATCGCAGAGAAAGGTTATGCAGCTCATTACAAATACAAACAAGGTACCAATAAAGAAGATAGTTTAGATACTTGGATTGCAAAACTGCAAGAAGCTTTAGAAAGTAACGAAACTAATGCCGTAGATTTTGTAGAACAATTTAAACTGAACTTATATTCTAAAGAAATATTCGTTTTTACACCTAAAGGCGATTTAAAATCGTTGCCAAAAGATGCAACACCTTTAGATTTTGCATTCAATATACATACCGAAGTAGGTATGCACACACGAGGTGCAAAAGTAAACGGAAAATTAGTCCCACTTAGTTACAAACTAAATAGCGGTGACCAAGTAGATATTTTAACTTCAGAAAACTCTAAACCAAATGCAAACTGGTTAGATTATGCCACAACAGCAAAAGCTAGAGGTAAAATAAAATCGGCTTTAAAAGAAGATAAAAAACTTATTGGAGAAGATGGTAAAGAAATTTTAAGACGTAAATTAAAACAACTTAAAATTGAACTCAACGAGAAATCTGTTAACGAGTTGGTTCATTTCTTTAAACTTAAAACCAGTTTAGATTTATTTTATCGCATAGGTTTAGGTGCGATAGACAACACCATGTTAAAATCTTATGCATCTTCTAGAAGTAATGCACTTGTAAGTTTCTTTAAAAATAAAATAACTAGACGTGCAAATGTATCTAAGGAAGATCTTGAGAAAGATGAAGTTATTGCAAAATACGATTTACTTGTTTTTGGAGACGAAGAAGAAAAACTAGATTATAAACTATCTAACTGTTGTAATCCTATTCCGGGAGATCAAGTATTTGGTTTTATTTCTGTGAATGAAGGTATTAAAGTACACAAGAAAAACTGTCCAAATGCCTTATCTTTGCAATCTAATTACGCATATAGAATAATTCAAGCCAAATGGATAGATTCGTCACAGCAAGCATATTCTGCGCAATTAATTTTATCGGGAATAGACAATATTGGTATCGTTAACGATATCACTAAAATCATTTCTTCAAACATGCATGTGAATATTAAAAGTCTAAGTTTTAAAACAAACGACGGCTTATTCTCAGGTAAACTGAATGTAATTGTTAAGAATAATTCAATGCTAAATAAATTAGTTACGAATCTTAAAAAAATTAATGGTATAGATAAAGTGTCTAGAGTCTAAAAATATACGTAAATTTACGGACGAAATTATGAGTTTAAAATCAGATACAAAAAATCAGGACATTGTAAAGAATGTCTTCATCAAATTCTTAGAAGAAAACGGGCACCGAAAAACACCGGAACGCTACGCTATACTTCAAGAAATATATGATAGTGAAGTGCACTTCGATATAGAATCTCTATATCTTAACATGAAAAACAAAAAATATCGTGTTAGTCGTGCTACTCTTTACAATACTATTGAGCTTCTTTTAGATTGTGGCTTAGTTAGAAAACATCAGTTTGGTCAAAATCAAGCACATTACGAAAAATCGTATTTCGACAAACAACACGATCACGTTATCCTTACAGACACCGGTGAAGTTATCGAGTTTTGCGATCCGAGAATTCAATCCATAAAAAAAACTATTGAAGAGGTTTTTGATATTGAAATTAAAAATCACTCGCTATATTTTTATGGCAACAGAAAAACAACAACCAAATAATATATCTTTAAAATGGCAGTAGATTTACTACTAGGGTTACAATGGGGTGACGAAGGCAAAGGAAAAATTGTTGATGTGCTTACCTCTAAATACAACATTATCGCACGTTTTCAAGGTGGTCCAAATGCAGGACACACTTTAGTTTTCAATGGTAAAAGACACGTTTTACACACTATTCCTTCTGGAATTTTTCATGAAGATGCTAAAAATTTAGTGGGTAACGGTGTCGTTATTGATCCAGTAATTTTCAAAAAAGAATTGGACAAACTTGAAGAGCAAAAAGTAGATTACAGAAAAACACTTCTTATTTCTCGTAAAGCTCATATTATTCTACCAACACACCGTTTATTAGATGCAGCTAGTGAAGCTTCTAAAGGAAAAGCCAAAATTGGTTCTACTTTAAAAGGGATTGGCCCAACTTATATGGACAAAACTGGACGTAATGGTCTACGTGTTGGAGATTTAGAATTAAGCGATTGGAAAGAACGTTACAGAGCTTTAGCAGATAAGCACGAAGCAATGATCGATTTTTACAATGCTGAAATTCAGTATGATTTAGCAGAACTTGAAACTGAATTTTTTGAAGCTGTAAAACTTTTAAAATCTTTAACTTTCATAGATTCTGAAGAATACGTGTACCAATCACAAAAAGAAGGAAAAACTATTCTTGCAGAAGGCGCACAAGGTTCTCTTCTAGATATTGATTTCGGAACATATCCTTTCGTAACATCTAGTAACACAACTGCAGCTGGAGCTTGTACTGGTTTAGGTGTCGCACCAAATCAAATTGGAGATGTATTCGGTATTTTTAAAGCGTATACTACTCGTGTAGGTTCAGGACCATTCCCAACCGAATTATTCGACCAAGATGGAGAAACTATGGCTCAAGTAGGACAAGAATTTGGAGCAACTACAGGACGTGCACGTCGTTGTGGTTGGTTAGATCTTGTGGGTTTAAAATATGCTTGTCAAGTAAATGGTGTAACACAACTTATGATGATGAAAGCAGATGTATTATCTGGTTTTAAAACATTAAAAGTATGTACAGCTTATAAATATAAAGGAGAAGTAATAGAACATTTTCCTTATAATATTGAGCCAGAAAATGTAGAGCCTGTTTACACAGAATTTGAAGGATGGAGTGAAGATTTAACAAAAATGTCTGAATACTCTCATCTTCCAAAAGCATTAAACACTTATATAGACTTTTTAGAAAAAGCCTTAGAAACACCTATTACTATTGTTTCTGTAGGTCCAGATAGAAAAGAAACTATTTTTAGATAAAATTTAGTTTTACAATCATTATAAAGACCTGTTTAAATTTACTTTAAGCAGGTCTTTTTTATCTTAAATGTTTTACAAATCGCTATCGAAAATCATTTATATCCTTATTTTTGCGACAAATATTTTAAATTGAAGACAGTTCAAATACGCTATATATATTTTATACTCTTTTTTATCTCGTTTATAAAACTGAATGCTCAGGAACAAAAACGAATTAAAATTGAATATTCTGGGTTCTTATCTTTTAGTGAGGAAAAATATCCTGATGCTAAAATTTTAACTCGAGATGATTCTGGCCAGATTCATATTATACACGAAGGTGTAAATATGTGGTGCGACCAGGCCATTTTTTACAGTAATGAAGATTTTATTGAAGCTTATGGCCATGTAAAAATGAAACAAGGTGACACCATTAATATGGACGCCAAATATGTAGAATATAGTGGAAAAACCAAATTAGCTTTTGCTAGTGGAGACGTTGTTTTAACAGAACCTAGCTCTGTATTAACAACAGACACACTATATTTTGATCGTGCAAAACAAGAATCTTTTTATAAAACAGGAGGAACTGTAGTTCGTGATTCTTCTGGAACTATAACGAGTAGAATTGGACGCTATTACATGAATACAAAAAAGTATCAATTTGTAAACGATGTTAAACTGGTAAACCCACAATATGTTCTAGAAACAGAACAATTAGATTATTACACCGAAAGTGCTTTGGCCTACATGTATGGTCCAAGCACAATTACAGGGTCTTCTTCTAAAATATATTGTGAACGCGGCTTCTACGACACCACAAAAGATATTGGTTATTTTATAAAAAATTCTCGCATAGATTACGATAACAGAACTATTGAAGGTGATAGTTTATACTTCGATAGAAATAAAAATTTTGCTTCGGCAACCAATAACATAATCGTAACAGATACTTTAAATAAAAGTGTTATTAAAGGACATTATGCAGAGGTTTACAAAGCAAAAGATTCCCTTTTTATTACAAAAAGAGCTTTAGCAATTTCTGTTCAAGAGAAAGATTCTTTATACATACATAGTGATACGCTTATGGTTACAGGAAAACCTGAACATAGAATTACACGAGCGTTTAGAAATGTTAGAATGTATAAATCGGATATGAGCGGAAAAGCAGATTCTATTCATATAGACCAACAAACCGGTTTAACTCAGCTTATAAACTTATCAAGATTATCTCCTAAAGATAATTTTGCGGTAAAACGCCGTCCTATTTTATGGAATTTTGATAATCAAATGACAGGAGATACAATTCATATTAGATCGAGTCCTAAAGAGGAAAAATTAGATTCTTTAATTGTATTCGAAAATGCTTTTATAATAAATAAGGATACTGTTGGCGATGGATTTAATCAAATAAAAGGACAGAGATTGTATGGATTGTTCAACGAGAAGAATCAATTATATCAAGTGGATATTATAAGGAATGCAGAATCTATTTACTACGCTAGAAATGACGAACAGGAATTAATTGGAATTGAAAAATCTAAATCGGCGAACATTTCCATGTACTTCGTTGGTAATGAAATTAATGAAATAAAAAAGATTAATCAAGTAGATGGTAGCCTATATCCTAAATCTAAATACCCAGAAAACTCAACAAAATTAAAAGGTTTTGATTGGCGAGAAGAAGAACGTCCAAAAAGTGTAGAAGATTTATTTAAAGACGATCCGCCGCTAAACCTTCCTGTTATAAAAGGGTTAGAAGATTATATTCCTCAAGAAGAGTTTTTTGATGACGAATTAATAAACCGTGCAGAAGAGGCAGAAGAGAACAATAAATCCAAAAACCTTAAAAACCCTTCTAAAGCATCAAGACACATACCTAGTAAAGATTCTATTCAAAACATAACAAAACCTATAAAGGAACCTGCAACATTAGAAAAAGCACCTTAATATAATGAAAGACGAATTTTTCAAATATCAAGCACAAACATCACCGTTTCCCTTGGCTATGGAAATATCTCACGCAAAAGGGTCTTACATTTACGACACGAAAAATAAAGCTTATTTAGATTTTGTAGCTGGCGTATCTGCATGTAGTTTAGGGCATTGCCACCCTAAGGTTATAAACGCCATAAAAGACCAATTAGAAAAGTACTTGCATGTTATGGTCTATGGAGAATACATACAAAAACCAGCTGTAGATGTAGCTGAATTTTTTGCCACTCACACTCCAGAACCTTTAGAACAAACTTATCTTGTAAATTCCGGAACAGAAGCCATAGAAGGCGCTCTAAAATTAGCTAAACGCGCAACAGGCCGCAGCGAAATTATAGCCGCAAAACATGCATATCATGGAAACACAATGGGGTCTATGAGTGTAATGGGATACGAAGATCGTAAACAAGCATACAGACCTTTAGTTCCTGGAACAAAATTAATTACTTTTAATAATGAAGATCATTTAAAAGAAATTACAACTAAAACAGCGGCTGTTATTTTAGAAACCATACAAGGAGGAGCTGGATTTATTGAACCTAAAAACGGATATTTAACTAAAGTAAAAGCAAGATGTCAAGCTGTAGGTGCTCTTTTAATTTTAGATGAAATACAACCCGGAATTGGAAGAACAGGAACCCTCTTTGGGTTTGAAAACTACAATTGCACACCAGATATATTAGTTACCGGAAAAGGCTTAGGTGGCGGTATGCCAATTGGCGCATTCACTGCATCTACAAAACTTATGAGTCTACTTAAAGAAGATCCAAAAATGGGGCATATTACAACCTTTGGCGGACATCCAGTAATTGCAGCAGCAGCTTTAGCAACATTAAAAGAAATTACAGAAACTAATTTAATGGCAGAAGCTTTAGAAAAAGAGCAACTGATTAGACAACTATTACAGCATCCATTAATTACAGAAATAAGAGGAAGAGGTTTAATGCTTGCTGCCTTAACAACAAGCGAAGACATTACAAATCAAGTTATCCTTGAGGCACAAAACCAAGGATTAATCGCTTTTTGGTTGCTTTTTGAACCTAGAGCAATACGCATTACACCACCTTTAACCATTTCTAAAGCAGAAATAGAAGCGGGTTGCAAGATACTTATCGACATTTTAAACACCATAAAACACTAAACCACAATAACATAAACAAAATAACATCTATAAAACAGCAACACTGTTCATTACTTTGTTGAAAACATTTACCCTTTTTTTTAATTATGCTTAAATTTGAGCATTACATTTAATGGTATAAGAAACCATATACAGCTGCCTATGGAGTTCAGTCCTAATAACAACGAATTACCTTTAACTAAATTTGAATCAATGCTTAAGACAAATCATGTCTTGTTTTTTGATTCTGAAGAGTTTGAAAATATCATCCATTATTATTTAGATTTAGGGAAAATTGCATTGGCTAAAAAAGCCATAAAATTAGGTCTAGACCAACATCCTACATGTACTAATTTAAAACTTTTTAAGATTGAAGTTTTTGTCTTCGAAAACAAATTAGAACAGGCAGACACGATGTTAAACGATTTGTATACGTTAGAGCCTCTTAACGAAGAAATTTATATTCAGAAAGCGAATATATTATCTAAAAGAGACCAACACGAACAAGCCATTAATGTCTTAAAAAAAGCACTTCATTTATCTGAAGAAACAGCAGATTTATATTCATTAATCGGAATGGAATATTTATTCCTTGATAAATTTGAAGAAGCAAAAGATAGCTTTATTAAATGTTTAGAGGAAGATCTTGACGATTACTCTGCGCTTTATAATATGATTTATTGTTTCGAATTTATGGAGCAATTTGAAGAAGCTATAAAATACCTTAACACTTATTTAGATCAGAATCCGTATAGCGAAGTAGGTTGGCACCAACTTGGTAAACAATATTTTGCACTAAAACGTTACAAGAAGGCGATATCTGCTTATGATTATGCTATTATTTCAGACGACACTTTTGTAGGTGCTTATATTGAAAAAGGGAAAGTTCTTGAAAAATTAAAACGTTTTGAAGATGCTATTGAAAGCTATTCTACGTCCTTAACTTTAGACGATCCTACATCCTTTGCATTATTACGTATTGGCCATTGTTACGAAAAATTAGGCAAGAACGTTCAAGCTATAAAATACTTTAAGAAAACAGTGCACGAAGACCCTTTATTAGATAAAGGCTGGGTTGCCATTACAAAATTTTACAGCAAACAAAAAAACTTTCAAAAAGCACTATACTTTATTAATAAAGCTATTAGTATTGATGGTGACAATGTAAAATATTGGAAACTATATGCTCAAATTAATCACCGTTTAAACTTTTTAGAAGAAGCTGAGAGTGGTTATAAAAAAGCAATAGAATTAGGTAACTACGAATTAAACACCTGGTTATCTCGTTGTGATATTTTAATAAAAATAGGAGAACCTGAAGCTGCTATTTACAATCTTTTACAAGCTGCAGAATTTTATCCTGAAAATGCAGAAATAGAATACAGACTAGCAGGTTTATACTTTAAAAGTAACGAGATAGAAAAAGCATCTTTTCATTTAAAAAACGGATTGCATTACGACCCTGAATATGTTTTTATTATAGAAGAACTTTTTCCTGAAACCTATAAATCTAAGCTCGTAAAAAAAGCACTTAAAGCTAAAGATTAGTTTATGCAATATGGGTAAAATTCATACCTTTGAATTTCGAATTTAAAACCTAAAAATGCAACGACAATTAAAAGACTATCTAATCATTTCTTTAAAAGGATTAGCAATGGGCGCTGCAGATGCTGTTCCTGGAGTTTCTGGAGGAACAATCGCATTTATTTCTGGAATTTACGAAGAACTTATCGCTACTATTAGCGGTGTAAATATTTCACTTTTTAAAACCTTAAAAGCTGAAGGTTTAAGTGCTTTCTGGACAAAACTAAACGGAAACTTCTTAGTCGCTTTACTCTCTGGAATTGTTGTTAGTTTTGTATCGTTTATGCGAGTTGCTAAATATTTATTAGAACACCACCCTATTCTTATTTGGTCTTTCTTTTTTGGATTAATTATAGCAAGTATATTCTTTGTTGGAAAACAAATTAAAAAATGGAATATAGCTACTGTAATTAGCCTTATTATAGGTACCGTTTTAGCATATTACATTACAACTTTACCTTCTTTAAATAGTACAGAAAATCCTTGGTTTTTATTTATTGCGGGAGCCATTGCTATTTGCGCCATGATCTTACCTGGAATTTCAGGATCTTTTATACTTCTTATTTTAGGCGCTTATAAAACACTAAGCGACGCTTTACATGATTTCGACATCAAGAAAATTATCTTATTTGCTGCCGGAGCATTAGTTGGTTTATTAAGTTTTAGTCATTTATTAAAATGGTTATTTAAACATTACCACAATACAACATTAGCCATTTTAACAGGATTCATATTTGGATCCTTAAACAAAGTATGGCCTTGGAAACTTACAACAACTGTTTTAGAGAAAAGCACAGGACATATTTTACCTTTTTCTAAAGTATCTAAATTAGGAACACTTTCTATCTTCGAACAACAAACGCAAATTAGCGATGTTTATAAAACAATTGTAGAACGTAGTACATTACCTTCTGTATATGCAGATATGAACCAGATTAATGCTCATCTAATTCCCGCAATTGCTCTTATGATTGCTGGTTTTTTAACTATCTTTATTTTAGAAAAAGTAGGAACTAAAAGAAGTTAATGGAAAGTACGAGAACATTATCAGATAAAATTTTCTTAGTTTTAAAAGGCTTAGGAATGGGAGCCGCAAATAAAGTTCCTGGAATTTCTGGAGGTGTCGTTGCTTTTGTGTCTGGTTTTTATGAAGAATTTATTTATTCGCTTCAAAAATTTAATGGTAAAGCATTAAAACTTCTAGTAAGCGGAAGGTTTAGAAGTTTATATCAATATATAAATGGTCGGTTTTTAACACTGCTATTTTCAGGAATGATTATTAGTTATTTTAGTATTTCTAAAATTTTAGACTACTTAATTAAGCATTACGAATTATATGTTTGGAGTGTCTTCTTCGGAATGATTATAGGCTCTATATACTACATTAGTAAAGATTTTAAAGATTGGAATTATAAAACAATAATTGCTTTAGTTATTGGTACTATTCTAGGAGTTAGTATTAGTTTTTTAGATCCTGCAAAAGAAAACGACAACCTTTGGTTTGTGTTTTTCTGTGGTATTATTAGTGTTTCTGGAATGACACTTCCAGGATTTTCTGGATCGTTTATTTTAATACTATTCGGAAATTATGTGCTTTTACTCGTAGATTCTGTGAATGCATTATACGATACTGTTGCAAATATTATTCAATGGAATTTCGAATTTATACACAACCCAATACGCATTAGACTATTAAAAGTTTTAACCGTTTTCACCTTTGGGTCTTTAACAGGACTGGTTACATTTTCTCATTTGTTAAGCTATATTTTAAAACACTATAAGAGTATTACAATGGCATCTATTATAGGATTTATTGTAGGATCTTTAGGTGTGGTTTGGCCATGGAAAGAAACTATTTTTAAAACATTACCATCAGGAGCGCTAGCTTTAGACTCTACAGGATCTAAAGTTATTACTAATTACACACGCTATATTCCGGAATTAAACTCTGAAACTTTTATTGCCATTTCTTTAATTATATTTGGAATTGGTATTGTATTGGCTTTAGAAATGTATGGCGAAAAGACACGATCAATTCATGAATAAACTAGGACTTTTAGGAAAGCAAATTTCATATTCATTTTCAAATACATATTTTAAAAAGAAATTTGAAGATTTAAATATTACAAATACGACGTATCAAAATTTTGATTTAGACAATATTTCTGAATTTCCTCTAATATTTAAGAACAATCCAGAGGTAAAAGGATTAAATGTTACCATACCTTATAAAGAACAAGTGATTCCTTTTCTTGATGAATTAGACGAACAAGCAAAAGAAATAGGTGCTGTAAACACCATTAAATTAACTAAAGATGGCAAGTTAATTGGGAGTAATACCGATTATTATGGGTTTAAAAAATCTATAGAACCGTATTTAAAACCCCATCACGACCACGCATTAATTCTAGGAACAGGAGGCGCAAGTAAGGCCATTGCATTTGCTTTAAAACATTTAAATATTAAATTTAAATATGTCTCTCGATCTCCAAAAAATGATAAAACAATAAGTTACAATACATTAATGTCTGAAGGTTTAGGAGAAAACAAATTAATAATTAACTGTTCTCCTGTCGGAACATTTCCTAATGTAGACGATTGTCCTAATATTCCTTATAGCGATATTACAGAAGATCATTTATTATTTGATCTTATTTATAACCCAGAAGAAACAACGTTCTTAAGAAAAGGAAAAGCACAAAAAGCAACCATTTTAAACGGGTATAATATGCTTGTTAATCAAGCAGAAAAATCCTGGGAAATCTGGGATTTATAAAACAATAAACAGTTTCATTTAAAATATAACAACACTTTGTAATTATAAGAGTTGTTAGTATCTTTAGAGACTAATAATAATGAACCAAACATTTTTTAAAATGTCAGAGCAAGATAACCTACAACACGTAGACGGAAACGAAGAGCAAGAAATAACAGCAATAACTTCGGAAGAAATATCACAAACAGAAACTACTACATCTCCAGAAGCAGATGTAAAAAATGAAGACGTAGTTTTTGAAGAGATAGAAGCTTCAAATGCAGAAGATGCAGAAGATGAAGGCAATAATGATAGACACACAATTCCTTTTTTGGAATACGGTGAAATGTCTTTAGAAGCCTTGGTTATAGAACTTGAAAAATTAGTTTCAAATGAAAAAGTTCAGGCAATTAAAGAACATGTTGATGGCATTAAAAATGAATTCAATTCTAAATTTAATACGTTAGTAGAGGAAAAGAAAGAAGAATTTTTAAACGAAGGTGGTAACGAAATAGACTTCTACTACTCTAGTCCTGTTCAAAAACGTTTTAAAGATGCGTATAAAGAATACCGTGGTAATCTTCATTCTCATTATAAAAACATAGAAAATAATTTAAAATCTAATTTAGATAATAGATTACAAATTATTGAAGAAATTAAAGGATTAATTAATGTAGAAGAAAACATTAATACAACCTATAAACATTTTAAAGATTTACAAGACCAATGGCGTAATGCTGGTCCTATTCCTAGAGATAAATACAATAATGCATGGAATAGCTACCACCACCATGTAGAGATTTTTTACGATTTTCTTCATTTAAATCGTGATCTAAGAGATTTAGATTTCAAACATAATTTAGATTTAAAACTAAAAATAATTGAACGTGCTGAAGAATTAGCTCAAGACGACGATACTAATCGTTCTTTTAGAGAATTACAAGTACTTCATAAAATGTGGAAAGAAGAGTTAGGTCCTGTCTCTAAAGAATATCGTGAAGAAATCTGGAATCGCTTTAAAGCCGCTACAAAAATCATACATAATAAGCGCCAAGCATATTATAATGAATTAGATAAGGTTTACGAAAAGAACCTAGAGAAGAAAACAGAAATTATTGAAAAAATTGAAGCTTTAACCGCTGCTGGAGCAAAATCTCATAACGGTTGGCAAGCTAAAATTAAAGAAATAGAGCAACTAAGAGAAACGTTTTTTAGTGCAGGAAAAGTACCTTTAAAAGTAAACGAAGCTACTTGGGCAAGATTTAAAGAAACAGTTAGAGCATTTAATCGTAAGAAAAATGTATTCTATAAGGACTTAAAGAAAGAACAATTTGATAATCTTCAAAAGAAATTAGATTTAATAAAAATCGCAGAAGAGAATCAAAACAGCGAAGATATAGAAGCGACTACTCCGTTAATGAAGCGCATTCAGAACGATTGGAAAAAAATTGGTCATGTCCCTCGTAAAGACAGCGACAAAATCTGGAAACAGTTTAAAGCTGCTTGTAACGGTTATTTTGACAAATTACATTCTAAAAAGAATGCAGAAAATGAAGTTGAAAACACAGCATTTAAAGCAAAAAGTGAGCTTCTAGACACTATAAAAACTATAGAATTTACAAACGACAAGGAAGCAGACTTAGAAACTATTAAAGCGCAAATTTCTGCTTGGAAAACAATTGGACGCGTACCAAGTAACAAACGCTTTATAGAAGGTAAATTTAATAAAGCTTTAGACGAACTTTTTAAACAAGTTAAGGTTGATAGTAACGAAGCCGAGCTCATTAAATTTGAAAACAAATTAGACGAGCTTAGTAACGCAGAAGATTCAAGATATTTAGATAACGAACGTTTATTTATTCGTAAAAAAATAGATGAAGTTAAAAGTGAAATTAATCAGTTAGAAAATAATTTACAGTTTTTTACAAATGTAAAAGATGATAATCCTTTAGTTAAAGAAGTACATGCAAACATTGCTAGACACAAAGATTCTTTAACCCTTTGGAAAACAAAACTTACTAAGATTAAAGCGCTATACTAAATCGCATATTTATACTATTAAAACGTCCATTAAATACAATTTTAATGGACGTTTTTTTATGGTTTAAAAACTTTATAAATATTTTATAATAATCTTATAACCAAGTATACTTTTTTTAGAAAAAACCACATTATCTTTGCGGCTAATTCAACTAAATTAACCTTATTATTATGGAAAATAAGAAAACAATTATAGTTGTTGGTGGTGGTTTTGCCGGTTTAGAATTCATTAATCAATTAAAACAAGCACATCAATACAAAATTATTTTAGTAGACTTAAACAATTATAATTTTTTCCCTCCTCTACTCTATCAAGTTGCCGCAGGTTTTATGGAACCTTCTGCTATTAGTTATCCGTTTAGAAAAATTTTAAGAAAGCATGACAATGTAAAATTCTACATGGGTGAATTACAAAAGGTAGTTCCGGAGGAAAACAAAATTATTTTAAGTAACGGAGAATTAAGTTACGACATTTTAGTTATGGCTTCTGGTGCCAGAAAGTAATTTCTTTGGCAACAAGAATATTGAAAAAAATAGTTTGCCAATGAAAACTATTTCTGATGCTTTAGCCTTACGTAATGTAATATTTACACGTCTAGAGCGCGCTACAAGGATACAAGACCCTGAAAGGAGAAAAACGTTACTATCGTTTGTTATTGCAGGAGCTGGCCCAACAGGAGTTGAGCTTTCTGGATTATTTTCTGAAATGCGTTCGCATATCTTAGAAAAAGATTATCCTGAGTTAAACACTTGCGATTTAGGTAACATTTACCTTATAGACGGACAAGATGCTGTACTGGCCGCAATGTCTAAAAAAACGCAAGGTTACACATACGAAAACTTAAAAAAATATGGTGTAGTTATAAAACTAAACACCTTTGTTAAGGATTTTAAAGATGATGTGGTTACGCTTTCAGACAATACAGAAATACATTCTAGAAACTTAATTTGGGCTGCAGGAATTTCTGCTAGAACATTTGAAGGTTTTAAAGAAGAAAATTACGGTCGCGGAAAACGATTAAAAACAGATGTAAATAATTTAGTAGAAGGATATAAAAATATTTATGCTATTGGAGATACATCTATTGTTATGGGAGATAAAGACTATCCTGGAGGTCACCCACAATTAGCACAAGTAGCAATTCAGCAAGCTAAATCTTTAGGTAAAAACTTAAAGAATAACACTTCAGAGCCCTTTAAATATACAGATAAAGGTTCTATGGCTATTATAGGTAGTAACAAAGCCGTAACAGACGGACCAGATCATAAATTCTTTTTAAAAGGATTTATAGCTTGGTGTGTATGGATTTTTGTACATATTATGTCTCTAGTTAATTTTAGAAACAGAATGCGTGCATTTTATGATTGGATGGGATATTACATTAATAAAGATCAATCTTTTAGAATGATTATTAGACCAAAAGAGAAAAACAAAAATTAATAACAAGACTTACAAAAGGCTTATAAAAACCAAATCCTACTTGATAACGTATCAAGTAGGATTAAATTATTAACTTAACTAAACCATTATTTCTTAACCTATATAGAAATAAAAGTGCTCTTAATGACATAGTTCTAATGTGAAGATTCTGCTATTAATCTCAATCTATAAAGATTTATGTCACTCTTATTATTATATACGCACAAATAACTGTCTTGGATTACGACTTATAAAAAATAATTATATTTTTTTCGCTTCTTCCCAAAACACATCCATTTCTGCAAGTGTCATATCCTTTAATGATTTGTTAATTAAAGCTGCTTGAACTTCTAAATATTCAAATCTTTTTTTAAACTTTTTATTGGTACGCTCTAAAGCATTTTCAGGATTAATCTTCAAGAAACGTGCATAATTAACAAGAGAGAACAAGACATCTCCAAATTCATTTTCCATTTCTTTTTGGTCGCCTTTATCTATTTCTACTTTTAATTCTGCCAGTTCTTCTTCTACTTTATCCCAAACTTGATGTGGTTCTTCCCAATCAAAACCAACTCCAGATACTTTTTCTTGAATTCGGCTAGCTTTTACTAAAGCAGGTAAACTATTTGGTACACCTTCTAGCACACTTTTATTTCCTTCTTTTAGTTTTAAGTTTTCCCAATTCCGTTTTACATCTTCTTCATTTTCTACTTTAACATCGCCATAAATATGAGGATGTCTGTGTATTAATTTTTCGCAAATTCCATTACAAACATCAGCAACATCAAAAGCTTCTTTTTCACTTCCTATTTTAGAATAAAAAACAATGTGTAATAGTACGTCTCCTAATTCCTTTCTAACTTCTTGTAAATCGTTATCTAAAATAGCATCGCCAAGCTCATACGTCTCCTCAATAGTTAAAGGACGTAACGTTTCCATGGTTTGTTTCTTATCCCACGGACATTGTTCTCGTAATTCGTCCATTATTGTTAATAATCTATCGAAAGCCTGAAGTTGTTGAGCACGTGTATTCATAATATTTTTAAATAAAATTATTTAGATTAGTTAAAGGTAATAAAAACAAAAGTCCGACTCTAGGTCGGACTTTAATATATTATATGAAGTTATAATTTATTCTTTTTCAGAAACAGCTTCTTCATTTACTTCTTCACTTTGCTCTTCAGATTCTGCTGTAAAATCTAAAAGATCATTTTTTTGAAGTAAATTATACCATTGTATTACTTTTTTAATGTCGCTTGGGTAAACACGATCTTCATCATATTCTGGTAAGATTTCGAAAAAGTACTCTTCTAATTTATCTTTACTGTCTTTATGACTAATACTTGAAGGGCCGTTACTCTCTTTATTAGCAATAGTTTCAAGTATTGTTTTTAAAGGCACTTCTTCTGTTAATGTATAAATAGCAATTTCGCTTAATACACTTACGTTATGATTCATTGTTACAGAAAGTCTTTTATTATCTAATAAAGATTCTGCAATAAATCCGTTTCGTGTTTGCATGATTAATTTATATAATCCTGGTTTTCCTGAAATAGCTAATACTTTATCTAAGCTCATAATTTATTTTTTAAAAGATGGCAAATATCTTGTGTTTGTATGTGTTATACAAATATTATCGTCTCTTTTTTTGCTTTGGGAAACGCATTTTGTAATCTACTCTAATTTTTCCTTTCGAAATATTATCTAAACGTCCTTTTATTAAACGTTTTTTTAATGTAGACAATTTTTCTGTAAACAAAATACCATCTATATGGTCATATTCATGCTGAATAACACGCGCCATAAGTCCGTCGTATGTTTCAACATGCTTTACAAAATTCTCGTCTAGGTATTCAATTTTAATAGAAGGTTTTCTAAATACATCTTCACGAACGTCTGGAATACTTAAACATCCCTCGTTAAAGGCCCATTCATCTCCTTCTTCTTCTATAATTTGTGCATTAATAAATACTTTCTTAAACCCATCTAAAGCTTTTTTCTCAGCTTCAGATAAATCGTCATCTTCTGCAAAAGGTGTAGTATCTAGAACAAATAAACGAATCTGTAAGCCAACTTGTGGCGCAGCAAGTCCTACCCCAAATGCATTATACATAGTTTCGAACATATTATCCAAAAGCTCGTTTAACTTCGGATATTCTGCATCAATATCTTCTCCTACTTTTTTTAATACGGGATCGCCATAAGCGACAATTGGTAAAATCATTTTTGTGCGTTGTAAAATTTGAAATACAAAAATACAACTCTTACCGTTAATAGCCTATAATATTAAATATCCTTTAAGATAGTGTTTTAAATTTTAAGAGCATTTTAGTGTTAGCAAGCCGCTATATCTCTTATTACAGTGAAAAAATTTAGAGAACATTTAATCTTAGAATTTACAATACTATTGATTAAATCTCGGTGTCTGTTTACTGTTTTTAGGGATTTGTTTTCTTTTACAAGAAAGGAATTAGAAAATAAAAGTTGTACATCTTCTATTTCTGTTGGAATTTTATTCTTTTTTTTAAAATCGATATTCTTAGCACTTAGCGGTAAAGCCGAAAAGCCTAAGACGATTATAAAAAAAAATAACTTATTATAGTTCATAGCATTAACTAATTTGAAACAAATATAGAGTCTAAAGGTCTGTTATTGTGAAAAATTTAGTTGAAGGCCATTTAAATACCGTTAAGTCGCTAAAAATTAACGAAAACAGGCTAAAATGTAGACTTATTTTGACGCCAAATAACTTTGTAATATTAATGTCGCACTAATTTCGTCTACTAGTGCTTTATTTTTACGTTGCTTTTTTTTCAATCCACTATCAATCATAGATTGAAAGGCCATTTTAGAAGTAAAACGTTCGTCTACACGTGCAACAGGTATTTGCGGGATGGCTTTAAGTAATTTTTGTAGAAAAGGTATAATTAAAGCTTCACTCTCTGAAGCTGTAGCATCCATTTGCTTAGGTTCTCCTACAACAAAAAGCTCAACATTTTCCTTAGAAATATAGTCTTTTAAAAACGGAATTAGCTCTTTTGTACTAACTGTAGTTAATCCAGAAGCTATCATTTGAAATTCATCGGTTATTGCAATTCCTGTCCTTACCTTTCCAAAATCTATCGCTAAAACACGTGCCATTCTTTATTTTTTTAAGCAAAGTTAGTGTTAAGAATTAAAAGTATAATAGATTCTATCTATAAAGATTTAGGTTTTTTTTATGTTTTCAGTTTCAATGAGATAAATTATAAAAGTATATTTGATAAATTTTAAAGATTAACAATGGAAGAATTACAATCTATCATAGAACAAGCTTGGGAAAACAGAGCTTTATTATCAGAAGAAAAGACAACAAAAGCGATTAGAAAAGTAGTTGCTCTCTTAGATGCCGGAGAATTACGTGTTGCAGAACCAACCGAAAATGGATGGCAAGTAAACGAATGGGTAAAGAAAGGTGTTGTACTTTATTTCCCTATTCAAAAAATGGAAACCATAGAATGTGGACCTTTAGAATTTCACGATAAAATT
This sequence comes from Formosa sp. L2A11, assembly GCF_009796865.1. Lineage (GTDB taxonomy): Bacteria > Bacteroidota > Bacteroidia > Flavobacteriales > Flavobacteriaceae > Formosa. The sequence goes on from NZ_CP047028.1 coordinate 128,276, forward strand.
CCATTAAAAACAGGTTACGCAGAAAAAGGAGTTCGCGTTGTACCTCATGCAGTTGCTAGACATGGTGCTTACATTGCTTCGGGTGCTATATTAATGCCTAGTTATGTAAATATTGGTGCATACGTAGATGCTGGTACAATGGTAGATACTTGGGCTACCGTTGGTAGTTGTGCACAAATTGGTAAAAATGTTCACCTTTCTGGTGGTGTTGGTATTGGTGGTGTTTTAGAACCTTTACAAGCTTCTCCTGTTATTATTGAAGATAATGTTTTTGTTGGCTCTCGCTGTATAGTGGTAGAAGGTGTTCATGTAGAAACCGAAGCTGTTTTAGGTGCTAATGTTGTACTTACAATGAGTACTAAAATTATAGATGTTACCGGAGATACGCCAGTAGAAACTAAAGGTCGTGTTCCTGCACGTTCTGTAGTTATTCCTGGAAGTTATACTAAAAAATTCCCTGCTGGAGAATTTCAAGTACCTTGTGCTTTAATTATAGGTAAACGTAAAGAAAGTACAAATAAGAAAACCTCTTTAAACGATGCACTTCGCGATAACAATGTAGCTGTTTAATGTAATTATAAAAATTGTATTTTATAAAGAACCAGATTATTAAAATCTCAAATCAAAAAAGATTTGAGATTTTTTTTTTGATATCTTTGCACCCTTGAAATAAAATCCTTTTTAAGTCATATTTCTTTTACAAAAAGAATAATTATAACTTCTTCATAAATAATTAATTACTCCTAAGTTTACGTTGTAAAACAATTATTTAACAGATACACGAAGCACTGATTTTTTTTATGTATCTAAAAAAAGAGATCTTATTTCACGTATAAATAATAAAACTTTGGCAATAAATAATATACAACACCCTATAGATGCAGTAATTTTATGGGTAGATGGAAACGACAAAAACCATCAAGAAAAAATGTCTCAATACTTAGAGAAGACAGTTAACATTAATTCTACTAAAATAAGAACAAGATACGATCAGGTAAATGAAATTAAATTTACTGTAGATTCTATTTTAAAATACGCATCGTACATTAGGAATATTTATATCATTACAGATAACCAAACTCCTGATTTTTTAAAATTAAACACAACTAACCTTTACAAATCAGTAACTATTATAGACCATAAAACAATTTTTAATGGTTATGAAGAGTTTTTACCTACTTTTAATAGTATTTCGATAGAAACCTTAATGTTTAGAATTCCTAAATTAGCAGAACACTTTATCTACCTTAACGATGATTTTTTTCTAATAAATAAAACAGAGCCTACAGATTTTTTCAAGGAAGGCTTTCCCGTATTAAGAGGAAAATGGATAAACCTTGATAAAAATATTTTTTATAAAAAATTTATAAAACCTAGAAATGGACACAAAGCGGCTCAACAAAGAGCTGCACAAATGGTTGGTTTCAATAAATATTACAACTTTAAACATACACCTCACCCTTTTAGAAAATCGACATTCGAAACCTATTTAAAAAACAATGAACGTGTTTTTGTAAAAAATATTGATTATAAATTTAGAAGCAATGATCAATTTTTACTTCAAAGTTTAATTAATCATTTAGAAATAAAAAACAAGACTTGTATATTAAAAAAGAACTTACAATTAAAGTACTTCAGATCTTACAAGAAACCTTTACTTTGGTATAAATTCAAATTAAATCTAGAACACCCTAAAAAATTATTTTTAGGCTTACAAAGTTTAGATAGATGCCCTCAAAATAAGCTCGATTACATTATAGAATGGTTAGAAAATAGAATTGGATAATATATAAGAGTGTAACCTAACTTGTAAAATACTTTTTAGACCTTAAAATTTTAAGCAATAAGTATCATAATTTCTTTTTTAATTCCATTAGAAGTCCATATTGATTTAGAATCTCTTGTATATTTTCTAATGGCTTTATTTTTAGCGATAGATTCTTCAGTTTTATAACCTCTTTTATGGTCTAAATGTAAACAAACGGCACTATACCGTATTTGTTTAGACTTAATTCCGTAGTTAAATAAACGCTCGCCTAATTCTCTATCTTGGCCTCCGTATTGCATACGTTCATCAAAACCATTAACAGCTATAATATCGTCTTTCCACCCCGAAGAATTATGTCCGTTCCAACTTGTTTTTGTTGGTGTTACAGTATTTAAGAGTTCAGATTTAAACCCTTTCGCATTCAATTTATTATTTTTAAAAGAAGATTTTAAACCTTGTTTTTTAAGCCATTTTATTTTAAAACAAGACCCCGTGATTATATGTTTTTCTTTAATTTTTTTTGAAATCCCCATAGTCAACTTAAAATAGCCTCCAGATAAAAAATAACCCCGTTGTTTATATTTTGCATGCACTTCTAGAAAGTCTAATCTAGGAATGCAATCGCCATCACTCATTACAATATATTCGGCATCACAAGCAAGTATGGCTTTATTTAATATTTTAGATTTCTGGAATCCATCATCTTCTTGCCAAATATGAATTAATTGTAAACTCGTAGTCTTTTTAAACCTGTTTATTAAATCTTTGGTACTTGATTTAGAACCATCATCGGCAATTACAATTTCAAAATCTTTAAACGATTGAAGATTATAACCCCATAACACTTTTTCTAACCAAGCTTCTGCATTGTAAGTACTTATTATTACTGACATTTCGGGCATAAACAATTTCTTTAAGTTAAACACTAATCCAAAATCAAATTATATAAAGAACACCGTATTCTAAAAAAATAAGCTTAAACAATTTGTTATCTTTGCGTAACAATGTTATTAACATGAAGGCAAAACTTTATAAAAGAATTAATAACCGTATTGGTTTATTTTTCAACTCTCCTGTAAAAAGTGGAGAACATAAAAAATTTGTTTTTATACATATTGCAAAAACTGGAAGTACTAGTATTATTAGTATTACAGGGAAGGCACACCGCAAGCATTTAACAGTAAAGGAGGTTATTAAATACATTGGACAAAAAAAATGGGATCGTGTTTATAAATTTGCAGTTGTAAGAAATCCTTGGGCTAAGGTTGTATCTCAATATAAATTCAGAACAAAAACTAATAAATCTAATATGAAAGATACCCCAATATCCTTTAAAGATTGGGTAACAAAAGTTTTTGTAGAACAAGACGCATTTTATTATGGAAAAAGACCTTTATTATTTGCTCCGCAAGTATTTTGGCTTAAAAATAATAAAGAAGACATAGATTTAGATCGTATTCTGCATTTTGAGAATTTAAATGAAGAATTTAAGGCCGTTGCAAATACCATTGGGATAAACCCAGATTTACCACATCTTAATTCGACTAAACCAAATCATTACAAGGAGTATTATGATGAAGAAACAAAAAACATCGTTGCATCTTGGTTTACAGAAGATCTATAAACTTTTAATTATAAATTTTAAAGCACTTAATCAGTACATAGATGTCATATAATTTTTTAATATATATATCATATAGCTACGCTGTTCCTATTGGTAAGCCTTTAGAAAAAGAAATTAACAGACGTGGCCATACAGTATTCTGGTATAGTGATTTAGAAGACGGAAAAAAAGCACTAAAAGAAAAGAATAATCTTTTTATAGATATAAAAGATGTTGTAAAATATAAACCAGATATTGTATTAACGGCTACAAATGATGTTCCTGATTTTATTTCAGGGTTAAAAGTTCAAATATTTCATGGATTTAATGCTGAAAAAAGACCTGAAAAGAAAAATACATTTACACACTTTAGAATTCGTGGATTTTTCGATTTATACTGCACACAAGGACCAACAACTACCAAAGGCTTTTTAGAGCAACAGAAAAAAAACAACCATTTTGAAGTCATTGAAACAGGATGGAGTAAAGTAGATCCTATATTTCCATTATCCCAAATGGCACAAAGTACTCCTCCAGTGGTTATGATTGCAACAACATTTACAGAACGTTTAAGTTTAGCCTATAACGATGCTGTTTATAATGAAATTGAAAGACTCTCGACACATGGCATTTTTAATTTTATAATGGTATTACATCCAAAATTACCAGATGCTATTAAAAAGAAATGGAAAAAGCTGAATGGAGAATATTTTACATATCATGACACCACAGATTTAATTCCGCTTTTTAAAATTTCTGATATAATGTTTTCGGACACAACATCTGCAATTCAAGAATTTTTAATTCAAAAGAAACCTGTTGTTACATTTAACCATACTTTTAATCATAATTATTTAATTAACATTACAGATGCCGAAGCTATAGAACCAAGCATTAATTCAGCATTAACAAAACCTAAAACATTAATAGATAATATTAATACACTCGTTAATAATATACACCCTTATTTTGATGGCAAATCGAGTATGCGTATTATTGATGCTAGTATTTCTTTCTTACATAAAGACAAGAGTTACTTAAAAAACAAGCCCCTAAACCTAATAAGGAAATATAAAATAAGAAAACGTTTAGGTTATTTTACCCTAAAAAGTTTCAACACTCATTACACTATACCTACAAAAAATGACTAAAATCACAGCTATTATCCCCACAGGAAATGAAATTCATAATATAGATGCTGTTATTAAATCTGTAGATTTTGCAGATGAAATATTAATCGTTGATAGTTTAAGTACCGACGGTACTTTTGAAAAAGCACAAGAACTTGCAACTAAAGTTATCCGTCGCGAATACGAATATTCTGCGTCTCAAAAAAACTGGGCCATTCCGCAAGCAAAACACGAATGGATTTTATTAGTAGATGCAGACGAACGTGTAACTCCCGAATTAAAAACAGAAATTCTTGAGACGCTAAAATCTCCAGAACATGTTGCCTATTGGATTGGTAGAATGAACCACTTTATGGGAGAACGTGTACATTATAGTGGCTGGAAAAACGATAAAGTAATTCGTTTATTTAAACGCGATTTATGTAAATATGAAGACAAACATGTACATGCAGAGATAAAAGTAAACGGATCTATAGGAAAATTAGATCATAAATTTTACCACAATACCTATATCACCTTCGATAAGTATTTAGAAAAAATGAATCGTTATGCGTGGTGGCAAGCTAAAGATTACGACAAGAAAACAGGAAAATTAACGCCCTATCATTTTGTAATAAAACCGTTTTGGGGGTTCTTTAAACACTATATTATACAAGCAGGGTTTAGAGATGGTCTAGTAGGTTTTACCATTAGTAATCTACAAGCTTACGTTATTTTTATGCGTTATTTAAAAGTATGGTTATTAAGAAAAGGAAGAGAATAGACTTAGTTTTTCCAGAATCTTAGTTTCTTTTTCAAGGCTTTCTTCTGTTTAGATTTATCTTGAAATGCTTCCGTTTCTGTCCACATTAAAGAAAAGATCGCATTAAAATCTTCACCAGAAACTTTAGCATATTCATCGCTCATGGTTTCTACTATAGATTTATGAACCGTTAATCTCGAAAAGTTTTTAATGCGCTCTTCAAAAGACATGGGTTTAAATTCCATTCTATTTAAATCGACTAAATAAAAAGTATAATCAGCACCTTCTTTTTTAATCAATGTATTTCCGGGAGAATGATCTAAAAACTTAACATTACTCTCATGAAGTTTGTAAGTAAATCGTGTAAAAGCTCGTAAAACAGCTTCATGATCTGGATAATTTAAATCGCGTGTAAGTTCTCTATACGTTAAATCACAATCTAATTGAGCACTTATATAGTAACTCTTTTTAAACAAAAAAGGAGTAGAAAACTCGTAATAAGCAATAGGTTCTGGAGTATTAATTCCTAAACTTTTAAGCTTAGACGCATACTCGTAAGAACGTTGTGCTTTACTTTCTCTGAAAAATTTGTAAGCAATTTGATTAACTATATTGGGAACTTTAAAAGACTTAATATTAAAAGTCTCTGCTTCTAACTTAAATAATTTTAAAGAGTTTCTTTTTTGGTTACCAAAGTCCTCCCCTTTTGTATCAAAATTCACGATACAATCTGTTAAAAATTCTTGAGAGTTTAAATAGTTCTTATTTACTACATATTTCATAGCGCAAAATTACAATTACTTTTTTGCTTTTAACAACAATTGATTCTTATTTAAAATTGTTTTGGTTACTTTGTATTATAAAAATTACTTGTAATTAAAGTCATGAACACAGAAATAAAAAATGCAGTAGCCGTTCTTAAAGAAGGAGGCCTTATTCTATACCCAACAGATACCGTTTGGGGAATTGGTTGCGACGCCACTAATGCAGAAGCTGTAGATAGAATATTTAAACTAAAAAAACGTCAAGACAGTAAAGCACTAATTTGCTTGGTTGCAGACGATAGAATGCTAAAAAAATACGTAAAAGAAATACCTGAAGCCGCTTTTAGTATTTTCGATATTCATGAAGAACCTATTACAATTATATACGACCAACCTCAAAATTTGGCTCCTAATTTAATTGCAGAAGACAATACTATAGCTATTCGAATTCCAGACGACGAGTTCTGTTTTCAACTCTCACGAAAATTAAACGGTGCTATTGTCTCTACCTCAGCAAATATAAGCGGTTACTTTACACCAAAATCATTTAAAGAAATCGCTCCCGATATTTTAAAAGGTGTAGACTATGTCGTAAATTTGCACCACGAAAAAAAGAACACAAAACCATCGTCTATTATTAAGTTAAGCAACAGTGGTATTGTAAAAGTTATACGAGAGTAACGTCTAAAATTTCAGACACCAAGCCTCTAACTATTATATGTTAGAATTTTGGATTTGAAAATTGGAATTGAATACATGAATTACAAAGCAGCATTACAGAACCCCATATTTAAAATAATTTCGCAATCGGCTAAAGAATTGCATTTAGACAGCTACGTTATTGGTGGTTTTGTACGCGACTTTATATTAGATCGTGGTACAGCTAAAGACATCGATATTGTTGCCATTGGTAGCGGAATCGAGTTAGCCAGGCAAGTCGCAAAAAACTTACCTAACAAACCTAAAGTTCAAGTTTTTAAAACGTATGGCACAGCCATGTTACGTTATAACGATGTTGAAATAGAATTTGTTGGTGCTAGAAAAGAATCTTATAACGAAGATAGCAGAAATCCTATTGTTGAAGATGGAACACTTGAAGACGACCAAAACCGTCGTGATTTCACAATAAATGCTTTAGCTCTAGATTTAGACCAAGACCGTTTCGGAAATCTTTTAGATCCGTTTAATGGAATTCACGATTTAGAACATAAAATAATTCGTACACCGCTTAATCCAGATATTACATACAGCGACGATCCTTTACGAATGATGCGTGCCATAAGATTTGCAACACAATTAAATTTTATAATTGAAACCGAATCTTTAAATGCCATTACAAGAAATAGCGATCGTTTAAAAATTATTACTAAAGAACGAATTGTTGTAGAGTTAAATAAAATTTTAGAAAGTAGAGTGCCATCTATAGGTTTTTTACTTTTAGAACAAACCAAACTACTTTACTATATTCTTCCTGAAATTACGGCCTTAAAAGGAATAGACGAAGTTGAAGGACAAAAACACAAAGACAACTTTTATCACACTTTAGAAGTGGTAGATAATATTTCTGAGAACACAGATAATCTTTGGTTACGTTGGGCAGCATTACTGCATGACATAGGAAAAGCACCAACAAAAAAGTTTAGTAAAAAAGTAGGTTGGACATTTCACGGACATGAATTTGAAGGTTCTAAAATGGCTTTTCATTTATTTAAGCGTTTAAAAATGCCTTTAAATGATAAGATGAAGTTTGTTCAAAAAATGATATTTATGAGTTCCAGACCCATTGTCTTAGCTCAAGATATTGTAACAGATTCTGCTGTAAGACGCTTAATTTTTGATGCAGGAAATGCTGTTGAAGATTTAATGACATTATGCGAAGCAGATATTACAACCAAGAACCCGAAGAAATTTAAAAAATATCACAATAATTTTAAAATCGTAAGAGATAAAATTGTTGAAGTTGAAGCTCGCGATCATGTACGTAATTTTCAGCCACCAATTTCAGGTGAAGAAATTATGGAAACGTTCAATTTAAAACCGTCTAAAGAAATAGGTATCATTAAAGATGTTATTAAAGAAGCCATTTTAGAAGGCGAAATACCTAACGAATACGAAGCTGCTTTTCAATTAATGCTGAAAAAAGGTGAAAAATTAGGGTTAAAAGTTTCAAAAGAATAAGTTTCTAGAACATAAAAACAAACACAGTAAGCATAATTATAACCTTTTGGGCATGAAGACTAAAGACAACAAAAATGTAATATACTGGTTATTTACCGGGTGCTTTTTAATTTTTATTATGGTTATTGTTGGTGGTATTACACGCCTAACAGACTCCGGACTTTCAATTTCTAATTACAAACTTATTACAGGAACCATTCCTCCTATTGGAGATCTAGAATGGAAAGAGGCTTTTAAATTATACCAACAACACCCCGAATTTAAACAATACAATTCGCACTTTACAATAAGCGATTTTAAAAGTATTTACTTTTGGGAATGGCTACACCGTCTTATTGGGCGCGTAATTGGCTTAGTCTTTTTCTTCCCTTTTATGTACTTTTTAATTACAAAACAACTCAAAAAGTCGACTATAAAAAAATGTATTGTACTACTTTGTTTGGGTGCTTTTCAAGGTTTTTTAGGTTGGTATATGGTTAAAAGCGGATTGGTAGACATGCCAGATGTAAGTCACTTTAGACTAGCAGCACATTTAACAGCTGCATTTTTAACTTTTGCAGCAACACTTTGGGTTGCCTTAGATTTAATATTTACAGAGAAAAAAGTAGTAAATACTAAATATAGAAATCTTATTATTGGTACTTATATTGCATTATTAATTCAGATAATCTATGGTGCTTTTATAGCTGGCTTAAAAGCTGGATTACTACACAATCACTGGCCTCTAATGAACGATGGTAAATTTATACATCCAAGTGTATATGCTTATAATTCGTTTCTTGGCAACATTCTAGAAAACCCTAGTGGCATTCAATTTGTACATCGTATAATGGCTATTGTAGTAGTCTCTTTAATTGTAGCCTTATGGTATAAATCTAAAAAATTACAATTAACTAGTAATCAGAAAAAGGCTGTAAATGCATTACTTATTTTAGTATGCTTTCAGTTTTGTTTAGGTGTTTTTACACTTATTTTATACGTTCCCGTATGGCTAGGAGTTATGCATCAAGTAGGTGCTTTTTTCTTATTAACAGCCATGACATTTATGCTACATCGTTTTAGCAAGTAATCATAAAAATAGTATATTTGCCCATTAATTTTTCAGTATGATTTATAGATTTAGAGTAGTCTTAGACAACGACACAGAAGAGGATGTTTTTCGCGATTTAGAAATTCGAAAAGATGACACCTTAGAAGATTTACATAACATTATTACTCAAGCTTTTGGTTTTGACGGTAATGAAATGGCCTCTTTTTATAAAAGTGATGACGAGTGGAATCAAGGTGAAGAATTTTCTTTATTCGATTTAAGCGACGGACAAGACTCTGTTAGTTTAATGAATAAAATTACTCTAGATAGTATTTTAAATAGTACCGAAACTAAATTAATTTATGTTTACGATTTCTTCAACATGTGGACATTCTTTGTTGAGCTTGCTGAAATTGCAGAAATAGACGAAGGCGTAGATTACCCAAACTTAATGTTTGTTCATGGTCAAATCCCAGACGAAGTTCCTGAAAGAAACTTTGAAGCAGAAGATGACCTTGATGAGTTCGATGAATTTGAAGATGATCTTGATTTAGAGGATTACGACAATTTAGATTTCGACGAAAACTGGAACTAATTACATTAACTTTTTCATATTTACATCTTCATAATTACGTTTTATGAAGTCTAAACTATGCTTTAAAAGTTCTCCCATTGTTTCGCTATGTCTAAAATTCATATCTAACGTATAGTTGTAAATCACAGAGCGTAACTGCTCAAGATTTTCTTTTGTAGATAAGGTATCATTCATCATACAATAAATCAATTTTTTAAGGCGCTTATTATAACTTATAACACGTTTTGCTATAATAGAGCGCTCTTCAATTTTGTATTGATCTATAGAGGCGTCACTAATTTTTTCCTTCACCAATTTAACCATATCATGGTTTTCTTTAAAAAACTGAGGGCGATAAATATTAAACTTTCCTTCGTAACATTGCTGATCGAAATCTATAGCACGTACTTTATATACAATCTGATCGAAATCGTGGGTGGGAATTACTACATAATTATAAGAACGCATATCGCCTAATAAACGAATCATACAACGCTCATTAAACTTTACAAACTCTTTTGCAATTTGTGATTTTTCTGTTGGCGTACAATCTGGCAACATATCTTTTATAAATACGTCTCCAGGTATTCCTGCAATATGCTCTTCAATTAAAGTGTCTTTATAAACTAAAAAGTTAAGACTATTTGGAGATAGCATGTGCTCTAGCTCTAAACCATAAACACGAGAAGCATCTGCCTTTTTTATATAAAAATGAGTATAGTTATCATTTAAAATATTACGGACTTTAATACGAAATGGTTGCGAGTTTCCAAAAGTGCAGAAGTCTATAGTATCTACACTTAAAAACTGAAAAATCTTTTCATTACCATCAGACACCAAATTAGAATATACCCGTTTTAAAGCTAAATCTATTTCTGCACGTTCATGATCGTTATAATACACACGAAGCCAAAGCGTATCCTCATCGTCTTTATCATAGACTGTAATAGCACCTTGAAAACGCAATAAATCATCGTAAAAAATAGGCAACTCAAAATTTCTATTATATTCAGACAGATAATGATCTAACTTTTTAGTAATAGGAAATGAAGGTTTCTTTTTTGATATTTTTAAATCGTCCATAAATACAAAATTAATCAATTTTACGCTTTATTATAGTAGCTTGTAACAAATTTAATAGATATTCGTCTTACTAATATAACCACAAAACGATCCATTTTGGCAGGCATACTCACAATTCAGAATCTTACAAAAAAATTTGGTCCACTTACCGCTGTAAATAATCTTTCCTTTACCATAGAAAAAGGTAATGTTTATGGCATTCTAGGACCTAACGGAAGTGGAAAATCTACAACTTTAGGTATTGTTTTAAATGTTGTAAATAAAACATCAGGCGAGTTTAGCTGGTTTGGTGGTACTATTTCTACACACGAGGCATTAAAAAAAGTTGGAGCGATTATAGAGCGTCCCAATTTCTATCCGTACATGACTGCCTACCAAAACTTAAAATTAGTTTGTAAAATTAAAGGGATAGATTTTAGTAAAATTGAAGAAAAATTAGAAGTTGTTGGTCTGTTAGATAGAAAACACAGCAAATTCCAAACCTTTTCTTTAGGTATGAAACAACGTTTAGCTATTGCTTCGGCATTATTAAACGATCCTGAAATATTAATTTTAGACGAACCTACTAACGGATTAGATCCGCAAGGAATTCATCAAATTAGAGAAATTATAAGACAAATTGCACACAATGGAACAACAATTTTATTGGCTTCGCATTTATTAGATGAAGTTGAAAAAGTGTGTTCTCATGTCGTTGTACTGCGTAAAGGCGTAAAACTATATGCTGGCCGTGTAGATGAAATGATTGCTAGTCATGGTTTTTTTGAATTAAAATCTGATAACGAAACAGCTTTAAAAACATTTTTAGAAACAAATGATGCCTTCGGAACAATTACAGAAGAGCATGGTGTTTTAAAAGTCCTTTTAAATGAACCTTTAGAAGCCTTAGAATTAAATAAAATTTTGTTTGAAAAAGGAATTTTTCTATCACATTTAGTTAAACGTAAACAAAGTTTAGAAGAACAATTTTTACAATTAACAGATAACCAATAAGCCAAAAATCAAAATCATGTTAAGACTTTTAAATTTAGAATTACAAAAACTTCTACTTAATCGCGCCAGTAAAGTATTGATTTTTATTTCATTTATTTTACCTTTTACCGTATTAATATTATCATCTATAAAAATAAACTTCTTCGGCTTATTTACTTTAGAATTAGGCGAATTAGGCATCTTTAATTTTCCTATTATTTGGCACATCACCACCTTCTTTGCTTCACAATTTAAATTTTTCTTTGCCATTGTTGTGGTAAGTATGATAGGAAACGAATACAGTAACAAAACCATAAAACAAAACCTAATTGATGGGTTAAGTAAAAAAGAATTTATCTTATCTAAGTTCTATACCATTGTATTTTTCTCACTTATAGCAACCGTATTAATTGGCGTTGCTACATTATGCATTGGCTTATATTATTCAAGCTACACCGAATTAAGTATCATATTTAGAGAGACCAGCTTTTTACTTGCTTACTTTGTAAAACTTGTAGGCTTTTTTAGTTTGTGTTTATTTTTAGCCATGTTGGTTAAGCGTTCTGCTTTTGCTTTAGGAGCTCTTTTTGTTTTATATATAACAGAATGGATTGGTTTCGGAATTATAGCATGGCAAGCCGGTACTGATGTTGCAGAAAAGATTCAAGGTTTTTTCCCTTTAAAATCTATGTACAATCTTATAAAACAACCTTTCCAACGTGTAATGATGACTAAATTCCCTGATAAAACAGAAATGGTTTACGACTATGCGGTACATAGTACAGATATTCTTATTGTTTTAGTTTGGACTGCAATTTTTATATTTTTATCTCATAAATTATTAATGAAAAGAGATTTATAATATATTAGAGGAATACTAATAGCCAAGCTTCCTCTAATTTATGAAATACACTTTTATTGTTGTTGCATTCTTAATGCATGGACTTCTTTTTGCTCAATACGAAGCTGCCAATTGGTATTTTGGTGAGAATGCAGGAATACATTTTGATTCTAATACAGGAGACGTTTCTTCTTTATTAGATGGTAAATTAAACACTTTAGAAGGTTCCTCTTCTATTTCAGACAAAGATGGAAATCTTTTATTTTATACAGATGGTTCCATTATCTATAACAAAAATCATAATGTTATGGATAATGGAACTGGACTGTATGGAAACTCTTCAAGTACTCAATCTGCAATTGTGGTTCCTAAACCTAACGACGATACTATTTATTATGTATTCACTGTTGGATCTAGTGTAAATGGAGTAAGCTCTAATGATGGGTTTAATTATTCTATTGTAGATATTACCGAAAATGGGGGCTTAGGAAAAGTCACTTTAAAAAACCAGAAACTACTCGCTTATAGTTCAGAAAAAATAAGTGCCGTAGTTAAAGATTGCGAAACACAATCTATCTGGGTAATTACCTTGTCTACTGCCAACGGAACTAGCGGATCTGTATTTAACACCTTTTACGCCTATGCTATTACAGACAAATCTATAAATACAATACCCGTAAAATCTACAATTCCTGCGAACATATCCGATCCTCGTGGCGCATTAAAATTATCACCAGATGGTACAAAAATGGTAAGTGCAAACATGGATGATGGTTTATTTTTATACGATTTTAATTCAGACACTGGTTTAGTCACTAACCAGCAAGTACTCACTATAAACACCACATCAAGTAATAAATCTTATGGTGTAGAGTTTTCATCAAACAATAAATACTTATACGTAAATTCTTCAAACGATTATAATTTATCAGATTCTAATACTGCATCAAACCACAGATCTTCTTTAATTCAATACGACTTGGAAGCTGAAAATATTTCAGAATCGCAAGTCACTCTAGATAATAGAAGCCTATTTAGAGGCGCTTTACAATTAGGTCCTGATGGAAAAATTTACAGAGCACTTGCAGCATCTTATCTTGTTGGCTTACCATATTTAGGTGTGATAGAAACACCTAACGCGGCAGGAACAGCTGCCAATTACAAACACAATGCTATAGATTTAAACGGCAATAATTCTACACAAGGTTTGCCACCGTTTATTCAATCCTTTTTCAACCAAAAAATAGATATTATTCACGCTAGCGACGGTGTAGAAACAAGTATTTTACCTTTATGTACCGGAGACACTTATACACTACAAGCAGAAGAAATTACAGGCGCCAGTTACGTATGGTCTTTAAACGGAACAGCATTAACAAACACATCGGAACCTTGGTTATTAGAAGTGAGTGAAGATGGACTTTACAAAGTACTTATTACACCTAAAAACGCAACAATTTGCGAATTAATGGAAGGCGAAGCTTATGTAACGTATTACGATATTCCTGTAGCAAACTTAACCACAAGCTTAGAAAATATTTGTGATTTTGGTAATGATGGTTTAGAACAAATAGATTTAACCATTAAAGACGACGCTATTTTAGGCGATCAAGATCCGGAAAATTATCAAGTAGAATACTATGAAACACGAGCAGATGCAGAAGCTAATACAAATGTAATTTCGACACCTTCTAATTATGAAAACCTTTTTAATGAGCAAGATATTTATGCAAGAGTAGAGAATTTAAATAACACCAATTGTTACGCAATTACTACATTTTCTATTAAATTAATAGCATCTCCAGAACTACAAACACAAGACATCACAGCATGTGATATGCTTTCTCCTTATAATGATGGAATAACAGTATTTAATTTAACAAATAGCATAATAGAAACGAGTGCAGAGATCTCGTTTTATAATACCAACCCAGAAACAACATCTAGCCCTATCGCTATAGCAACTCCTAATGCTTATACAAATACCGTTAAAAATGAAACCATTTATGCTCGTGCTCTAAACAGTAAAACGGGATGTTACACAGACCAATCGTTTCTATTAATTTCTACAGATGCACCCACAACACTACAAACAATATATTATTGCACAGATACTTTAATAACTTTAGATGCAGGAATATCTACTTCCGAAATAAATAATTACACCTACCAATGGGTTAATAATAACGTGATAATTTCTGGAGAAACAAGTAATCAATACACAACAAATACTATAGGAGATTACGAGGTTGTTATTACAGATAAAGCCACTACTTGTGTGGCATTAACAACGTTTAACATAGAAGAATCTAGTCCTGCAACCATAACCAACATTGCAGTAAAAGATCTTACAGACATAAGTACAGTAACAGTTAGCGTTACGGGATTAGGTACTTATGAATATGCTTTATTTAAAGATAATATTAAATATACCTCTTACCAAAGCAGTAATTATTTTACAGACGTTTATCCGGGACATTATACCGTAAAAGTTAAAGATGTAAAAAACAATTGCGGAAATGCAGAAATGGATCTTGATATTCTAGGCTTCCCTAAATTTTTCACACCAAACGGAGACGGCTATCATGACACTTGGAAAATTAATAATGAATCTAATACACTAGAATTACAATCTACTATCTTAATATTTAACCGCTACGGTAAATTAGTGAAAGAATTAAAAACCACAGCAGAAGAATGGGACGGAACCATGAATGGCACACCTTTACCTACCGACGATTATTGGTTTACTTTAACATTAAAAACAGGAACCACATTTAATTCACATTTTAGCTTAAAACGCTAGTAAAACAGTCCGGCTTCTTTTATTTTTACTACACTCAAATTGTTTAAATTTGTACTATGCAATTTAAAATAAAATCTGAATTCGAACCTACGGGAGATCAACCTTCTGCGATTAAGCAATTAACTCAAGGTATAAACTCCGACGAGAAATACCAAACACTTTTAGGTGTTACTGGTTCTGGTAAAACCTTTACCGTTGCTAATGTTATTAAAGAAGTGCAACGTCCTACCCTAGTTTTAGCACACAACAAGACTCTGGCGGCACAGTTGTATTCAGAATTCAAGCAATTTTTCCCAGATAATGCTGTAGAGTATTTTGTTTCTTACTACGATTATTATCAGCCAGAAGCTTACATACCGGTATCAGGAACGTATATAGAAAAAGATTTATCTATTAACGAAGAAATTGAAAAACTACGTTTAAGTACAACCTCATCCCTACTTTCTGGACGGCGAGATGTATTAGTTGTTGCTTCAGTATCGTGTTTATATGGTATTGGAAACCCTGTAGAATTTCAGAAAAACGTGATTTCTTTAGAGCGAGACCAAGTTATTTCTAGAACCAAATTATTACACCGTTTAGTACAGAGTTTGTACTCTAGAACAGAAGCCGAGTTTAGTCACGGAAGTTTTAGAATAAAAGGAGATACTGTAGATGTTTTTCCAAGTTATGCAGACGATGCTTTCCGTATTCACTTCTTTGGAGATGAAATTGAAGAGATTGAAGCCTTTAATGTACAGACCAACGAAGTTATTGAAAAGTACGATCGCCTAACCATTTACCCTGCAAACATGTTTGTAACCTCTCCAGATGTACTTCAGGGAGCCATTAAAGATATTCAAGACGATTTAGTAAAACAATACGATTATTTTAAAGAGATAGGAAAACATTTAGAAGCGAAACGTTTAAAAGAACGTACAGAATTCGATTTAGAAATGATTCGAGAATTGGGATATTGTTCTGGTATAGAAAACTATTCAAGATATTTAGATGGAAGACAACCAGGCACACGCCCTTTCTGTTTATTAGATTATTTTCCAGAAGATTTTTTAATGGTCATAGACGAAAGTCACGTAACTATTTCTCAAGTGCATGCCATGTACGGAGGCGATAGAAGTAGAAAAGAAAACTTGGTAGATTACGGTTTTAGACTGCCTGCAGCTATGGATAACCGTCCGCTTAAGTTTGAAGAATTTGAGGCACTGCAAAATCAAGTTATTTATGTGAGTGCAACTCCTGCAGATTATGAATTAGAAAAAAGTGATGGTATTTTTGTAGAGCAAATTATTAGACCTACAGGACTTTTAGATCCTATTATTGAAGTACGACCAAGTTTAAACCAAATAGATGATTTAATTGAAGAAATACAGCTTCGCATAGAAAAAGACGAACGTACTTTAGTTACCACACTTACCAAACGTATGGCAGAAGAATTAACAAAATACCTAGACCGTATTCAAATTCGTTGCCGTTATATACATAGTGATGTAGATACTTTAGAGCGTGTAGAAATTATGCAAGATTTACGTAAAGGCTTGTTTGATGTTTTAGTGGGTGTAAACTTATTACGTGAAGGTCTAGATTTACCAGAAGTCTCTTTAGTAGCTATTTTAGATGCAGATAAGGAAGGATTTTTACGTTCGGCAAGATCATTAACACAAACGGTAGGTCGAGCCGCTAGAAACTTAAATGGAAAAGCTATAATGTATGCAGATAAGATGACGAAAAGCATGCAAAAAACAATAGATGAGACAAATTACAGACGAGAAAAACAAATTAATTACAATACAAAACATAACAAAGTTCCAACAGCACTAAACAAAAGTTTAGACAGTGCATTGGCAAAAAACTCGGTAAGTACGTATAGTTACGAATTAGAAGCTCTAAAAGCTGCAGAACCTGAAAGTGAATATTTAACTAAACCACAACTAGAACAAAATATAAGAGATAGACGAAAATTAATGGAAGCTGCTGCTAAAGATTTAGACTTTATGCTAGCTGCTAAAATTCGTGACGAGATAAAACACTATCAAGATAAACTCGACAAATTAAAATAACAGTTACGTTTTAAACGTATATAAAATAATTTTGATTTAGAGAGACGCCTCTTAGTAATCAAATCTATTTTATAACGTGATTTTAATTATACTGAACCTTAAAAATATCGATTAAAACATCTGGCGGAACAATTTTATTTGGAAAACCGTCCATTAAATACAACACCTTATTTATGCATTCATGACTTAATCCCATGCGCAATCCAAAGTTAAACAGTTTTATAACATCTTTTTTTGTACGTTCACGATCTAAGTTCATTAACAATACTAAACGATGAAACTGTACAATACGTTCACTATAAGACGCTATATGTTTGTAAGCGATAGGATGTTTCATTAAGTATTCGAAATCCTCTCGAGAGATATCTAATTGCTGAGATACACCTAATAGAAAATTATATTCTATAGATTTTATCTTGGTATCCGTTTTTGCAAATGCGATCATTTCAGACAGTAAACTCAATTTTTCAACACGATTTATCATAATGGAGGGCGTCTTTTTATTAATATTATAAAGTTAATTATAATAGATATTTTATAATCGTGGATATAATGTAACTTGTCGAAAAATTAAATGTATTTAATCGAATTTTATGAACCTTTATCTATCTCAAAGTTCTTAAAACATGATAGTTAGATTATTTTAATTAACGTATCTTAGTGTAATTAGCAACAAGAAAACAAACACAACACATTAATTACCAGCTAATTAGAATTATTTCGTTTTTGTAAAAATGAAATATATAAACGAATAAAAACACTGAAAAATTGGAATTATAATGAAAAAGCTATGAAACGTAGATTTACAAAATTTAAAATCCTTTTTTTGAAAAAAATAAATAAAAACTAAAACATAGTAATATGACAAATAATGATGTTCTTAAAAAATTACGTGTCGCTCTTAAGTTAAGAGATGATGATATCGTGAAGATTTTAGAATTAGTAGATTTTAGAATCAGCAAAAGTGAATTGGGAGCCTTTTTCAGGAAGGAAGATCATCCAAAATACATGGAATGTGGTGACCAGATTTTAAGAAATTTCTTAAACGGATTAGTTATTCATTTACGTGGGCCATTGCCTAAAAAAATAGCGCCTAAGGATAATGAAAACGCTAAAACATCAGATAAAAAAAATGAGGCTAAAAAAACGTCTTCAAGAAAATCTGATTCCAACAAAACATCATCAAAGAAAAAAGCGTCTAACAATTAAGTTAGACGCTTTAGTTTTATATAATAGTACTTACTTTATTTTAGACTATCCTAAAACTTGTTGTACTTTATCTGCAGCTTCTTGGAATTGAGTAGCACTCATTACATCCAATCCAGAATTATCAATTAATTCTTTAGCGATATCTGCGTTTGTTCCTTGTAAACGAACAATAATTGGCACAGAAATATTACCCATGTTTTTATAAGCATCGATAACACCTTGAGCAACTCTGTCGCAACGTACAATACCACCAAATATATTAATAAGGATCGCTTTTACGTTAGGGTCTTTTAAAATAATTTTAAAAGCAGCCTCTACACGAGCAGCATCAGCAGTACCTCCAACATCTAAAAAGTTAGCTGGCTCACCACCTGCTTGCTTAATTAAATCCATTGTTGCCATTGCTAAACCAGCACCATTAACCATACAACCTACGTTTCCGTCAAGATCTACATAGTTTAATCCTAGTTCTCCTGCTTCAACTTCAATTGCACTTTCTTCACGTATATCACGTAAAGCTAAATAATCTTTATGTCTGTATAATGCGTTATCATCAATAGTAACTTTAGCATCTACAGCAAGTATTTTATTATCGCTAGTTTTTAAAACTGGATTAATTTCAAATAAAGAAGAGTCAGACTTTACATAAGCTGTATACAGATTAGTAACGAATTTTGTCATTTCTTTAAATGCGTTTCCAGATAACCCTAAGTTAAAAGCGACGCGTCTTGCTTGAAAAGGTAATACACCTACAGCAGGATCTATTTCTTCAGTAAATATTAAATGCGGAGTTTCTTCTGCAACAGTTTCGATATCCATTCCACCTTCTGTAGAATACATAATCATGTTACGTCCAGTACCACGATTTAACAACACAGACATATAATATTCTTCTGTTTCTGTTTCTCCAGGGTAGTACACATCTTCTGCGACTAAAACTTGATGTACTCTTTTTCCTTCAGCAGATGTTTGTGGTGTAACTAAATCCATTCCTATAATTTCACCAGAAATTCTTTCTACTTCTTCTAGGTTTTTGGCTAATTTTACTCCTCCACCTTTACCACGTCCACCAGCGTGAACTTGAGCCTTAACAACAAACCAGCTAGTTCCTGTCTCTGTTGTCAATTCTTTTGCAGCTTCAACAGCGGCTTGAGCATTTTGTGCGACTTTCCCGCGTTGTATGCGTACGCCAAAACTATTTAAAATTTCTTTTCCTTGATATTCGTGTAAGTTCATTCGTTTTTAATTTATTGCCTCACAAATGTAAACAACCAATATGTTTTAACCAATATTTTTTATCATCTAATACATATATTATTAAAACTACATTCTTTTCTTTGATTTTTTGACAAATAATAAGTCCTAAACTGATAAAAACTTTATAAATTGCGGCGAATTTAATTTATCATAAAATGAATAATAACACTTTATTAAAAATTGCAAGCGACTTTGGAAGTCCGGTGTATGTGTACGACTCTGAAAAAATAGTGTCTCAGTATAAACGTTTAACATCTGCATTTAATAAGGTGAAACAGGTAAAGGTAAATTATGCTGTAAAAGCATTATCTAACCTAACGATCCTTAAATTGATGAAAAACCTTGGTGCAGGACTTGATACTGTATCTATTCAAGAAGTTCAATTGGGATTAAAAGCTGGTTTTTCTGCAGATCAAATTATATTTACGCCAAACGGTGTATCTCTTGAAGAAATTGAAGAAGCGTCTAAATTAGGTGTACAAATTAACATAGACAACCTTTCTATTTTAGAGCAATTTGGAACTAAGCATCCTGAAGTTCCTGTTTGTATTCGTATTAACCCACATGTTATGGCTGGTGGTAATGCTAATATTTCTGTAGGACATATAGATTCTAAATTTGGTATTTCTGTACATCAGATTCCTCATATTTTAAGAATTGTAGAAAATACAGGTATGCACATTAACGGAATTCATATGCATACAGGAAGTGATATTTTAGATATCGACGTCTTTTTATATGCTAGTGAAATTTTATTTGATACTGCTAAGCACTTTAAAGACTTAGATTTCTTAGATTTCGGTTCTGGTTTTAAAGTCCCTTATTCTAAAGGTGATATTGAAACTAATATTGAAGAATTTGGAACTAAATTATCTAAACGTTTCAACGAATTTTGTAAAGAATACGGTAAAGAATTAACTTTAGGTTTCGAACCTGGTAAATTTTTAGTGAGTGAATCTGGAGTGTTTTTAGCAAAAGTAAATGCGGTTAAACAAACAACTTCTACTGTGTTTGCACAAATAGATTCTGGATTTAATCACTTAATTAGACCAATGTTTTACGGGTCGCAACATGTAATTACTAATATTTCTAACCCAAAAGGGCGCGAACGTTTTTACTCTGTTGTAGGTTATATTTGCGAAACAGATACCTTTGCAAACAACCGTAGAATTAACGAAATTAACGAAGGAGATATTCTTGGATTCCAAAATGCAGGAGCTTATTGTTACTCTATGGCTTCTAACTATAATTCGCGTTTCCGTCCTGCCGAAGTACTTTGGCATAAAGATAAAGCGTTACTTATTAGAGCGCGAGAAACCTTTGAAGATATTATAAAAAATCAAGTCGAAGTGACTTTATAACTTATAAAGCGTTAACCTAAACAGTTAACGCTTTTTTTACATCTTTATTTAAAATAAAATATCCTGCTAGAAAAACAGCTGTAAGTACAACTTTGTTTTTTAGCAGGATTTATTTTTTATTGAATCTATAAGGAATTATTCCGTTTTAACTAAATCGGAATTATAAAAACCTCCCATATTTGTTTTACGACTTTCAGACTGCTCTACAATTAAATTTGCAATAGTATTTAAATTACGGAGTTCGCAAATCTGAACAGATAATTTAGATCCCACATATAAATCTCGTGTAGAATCTTCTACATAATGTAAATGTTTAGCAGCTTCCTTTAGTTTACTATTGGTTCTAACTATAGCCACTAAATCAGACATAATATGCTGAATCGTGTTTCTATAATGTGTAATTAAAATTAATTCCTTTGGTGTAGATGTTCCGTCGTCATTCCAATCGGGAGCACTTACATTAACAGGTTTAACCTCATCTACATGTTCTATAATATGGTCTGCAATATGATTTGCATATACCAATGCTTCTAATAATGAGTTTGAAGCTAAACGATTTGCACCATGTAACCCCGTACTTGTACACTCGCCTGCGGCGTATAAATCTTCAATCGTTGTTTCTCCTTCTGTATTAACCTCTACGCCTCCACATGCATAATGGCAAGCAGGAACCACAGGAATCATATGTTTTCTTATATCTATTCCTAAGCCTAAACACTTTTCATTAATATTAGGAAAATGTTTTAGAAAAGCATCATAATCTATATGCGTACAATCTAAATACACGTGGCGTTCACCAGTGGTATGTATTTCGTTATCTATGGCTCTAGCAACAATATCTCGAGGCGCTAATTCTGCGCGATCGTCAATAGCAAGCATAAATCGCTCTCCTTTTTTATTTTTAAGATAAGCACCAAATCCACGTACAGCTTCAGAAATTAAAAATGCAGGACTTTGCTCTGGCTCAAATAAAGCTGTAGGATGAAATTGAACAAATTCCATACCTCTAATATTAGCTAAAGCACGATACGCCATTGCAATACCATCTCCTGTTGCTATTAATGGATTGGTTGTCGAGGCATAAACCTGACCAATTCCTCCTGCACATAAAATAGTCTTACTTGCAATATAAGGCTCGATAGCATTTGTTTTCTGGTTCATAATATATGCACCATAACATCTAATAGTATCGTTACCAGATTCAGACTCTTTTAATTGATGATCTGTAATTAAATCTATTGCAAAATGATAAGGCAATACTTTAATATTATCTAAACTTGCTACCTGTTCTAAAAGCGTACGCTCAATTTCGAAACCTGTAATATCTTTATGGTGTATAATACGATTTGCAGAATGTCCGCCTTCTTTTCCTAAATCAAATTCTCCTGTTCCATCAGAATCAAAATCGGCTCCCCAAGACATAAGCTGTCGCATACAATCTGGAGCTTCTTCAATAACCATTTTTACAACCTCAAGATCGTTATGATATTCTCCTGCAATCATGGTGTCTTTAATGTGATCTTCGAACGAATCTAATTTATCCCAAACTACTGCAATTCCGCCTTGAGCATATTTTGTATTCGATTCGCTTTTATTCGCTTTAGTAACGACTAAAATTTCTTTATTTGGTAAAGATTTAGCCAAACGAATGGCTGTAGTAAGACCAGCAACACCTGATCCTAATATTAGGTAATCTGTATTATATTGACTCATTATTATTTTTAAGAAATTTCTAACATACGTTGAATAGGAACTAAAGCTTTTTTCTGAATAGCAGCATCAACCTTTACTTCTGGTAATTCATATTTCATACACGTGTATAATTTTTCAAGCGTATTCATCTTCATATAAGCACACTCACTACATGCACACGTATTATTCTCTTTTGCTGGCGCAGGAATTAAAAGCTTATTAGGGACTTCTTTATGCATTTCGTGTAAAATACCAACTTCTGTAGCTACAATAAACTCGTCTGCAGGACTATTTTTCACGTAATCTATAAGTCCAGCTGTAGACCCAACGTATTCTGCAATTTTCAATAAATGTGCTTCAGATTCTGGATGTGCAATAATCTTCGCTTTTGGATGTTCTTTATGAACCGCCAATATTTTATCCATAGAAAAGGCTTCATGCACAACACATGCCCCATCCCATAACACCATATCACGACCTGTTTCTTTTTTTATCCAAGCTCCTAAATTTCTATCTGGAGCAAAAATTATAGGCTGATCTAACGGTACAGAATCTACTATTTTTTTCGCATTAGACGATGTACAACATAAATCACTAATGGCTTTTACTTCTGCAGAAGTATTTACGTATGTAATGACAATATGGTCTGGGTATTTTTTCTTAAATGTTGCTAAATCTTCTGCAGAACAAGAATCTGCTAAAGAACAACCGGCATTTAAATCTGGTAAAACTACTTTCTTAGTCGGATTTAAAATCTTTGCGGTTTCGGCCATAAAATGCACACCTGCAAACACTATTAAATCGGCATCGGTTTCTGCTGCTTTATAAGATAATCCTAAACTATCTCCTACATAATCTGCTAGATCTTGAATGGCTGGTTCTTGATAATAATGCGCTAAAATAACAGCATTCTTCTCTTTTTTAAGCCTTTTAATCTCTGAGATATAATCAATATTCCTTGAGTCTTCCGACACTGGAATATACCCCAGTTCCTTTATACTTTCTTTTACAGAATCCATATTTGTTGTTAAATGAATGGTAAAATTAATGATTTTTATAATGTTTATTTAATGTTTTATTACAGTATTTTACTTTAACGAAAAATACTAACCGTTTTAAAAACAAATTTTAAAGTGTAGAAAAGAGTTTACAACAGTTTATAATATTTAGTATACTCATCGTTTAAATCATCCCGTTTAATTATAGATAAGATTTTTGTAAATCGGGATTTTCTTTTCCGACAGTAACCGGCTATCAAAATCCCGGACAAGTAGATCTCTTAAAAAATAAAGAAAGCGCTCTTGAATAGGTATCAAGAGCACTTTCTTTATATAAATAGTTTTCTACTTTATGTATTATATTGAAAATGAATTTAGTACAATACAAAAAACTCTAATCACAAATTAAATTTAATCTTTCACTGTTCCTGTAAAGTGATTTATGTTTGGATTAATCGGGTTTCCAGAAGCACGTCTAGACGCTGCTATTTGTCCGCAATGCCAAACGGAGTCTTCTATAGGACCATTTATTGCATTCCAAAACGGCACTATACGATTTTTTTCAACACCTTTAAATACAATATTAAATGATTCTAAATCGTCTGCTTCTTTAAAAATATCTGAAGCCGTTTTATAGTTATTTAATGTAAGCGTTCTTAATTCTGTATAAGACAAAGACTTTTTAAATGTTTCTCTTATATGTGGCACTTTTAAAGCAGCATCCCTAATGATACAAGACATGCTGTACACATGAGTCATTAAATCTAAAATGGGACGTCCATCTGCTTTTAATTTAAAATCTAAATCGGTTGGTGTTAAGCCTTCTGTTGCCCAATAAAACCGGAAGCCTAAACCATCAATCATTCGGGAAACAACAGTTCCTGCCGTATATGTTTCGGCATGCTTAGGAACTTCATGAAAAGGTAATTCGGTTGTGCTTTGAGCAAAAGTTGACATACTAAAAAAGAATAATGTTAGAAATAATAAAATTTTCATTTAGACTAATCGTTGATTAAATTCCATGAATATCGAATAAATACACAAGAGAAGCCATAGATGCTGCTCCCAATTCTAATTCACGTTTATTTACAGCATCAAAGGTATCGTTAGCTGCATGATGATGATCGAAATAACGCTGAGAATCTGGTCTTAGCCCAACAGTTACATTATCTGCCGTTTTTAATGGGCCAACATCTGCTCCTGTTCCGCCTTGCTCGAAATAGTGAATTAAATACGGTTTAAAAATGGGTTTCCAACTTAATACTTTATTAAAAGTAGCATCGCTACAATCAAAAGAAAATCCTCTTGGTGTAAATCCGCCAGAATCACTCTCTAAAGACACCACATGTTTTTCGCCTTTAGCCGTTGCCACTTTAGCATATTCTGTCGCGCCTCTTAAACCATTTTCTTCATTCATAAACATAACCACACGAATACTATGTTTTGGCTTAATTTTTAATGTTTTAAATAATCTAAGCACTTCCATAGATTGTACAATTCCTGCACCATCATCATGAGAACCGTCTCCTAAATCCCAAGAGTCTAAATGTCCTCCCACAATAATATATTCATCTGGATATTGAGATCCTGTAATTTCTCCTATTACATTGTATGTTTTCACATCTGCGAATTGTTTACAGTTTTGCTTAAAGTAAAATGTAAGTGTTTTATCTAACTTTAACATGCTACTTAAAAGGTTTGCGCCTTTAGTACTTATGGCTGCAGAAGGAATACGTTCAGACACCGGTAAGTCTCCATAAGTCATACTTCCTGCATGAGGTAAATCGTCTATATTTAAAGTCATAGAACGTACAATAACCCCACCCGCACCATATTTAGCAGCCTCTACAGCTCCCATATAACGTTGGTCTACACAACCACCATAAGCATCGAATGTATTAATTAAATCGGCTTGCATTGGTCTGTTATAAAATACTATTTTACCTTTTATTCCTGCTTCACCCAAAGCTTTTAAATCATCAAAGTTCTTAACCTCAACAACAGCTGCTGTTACTCCTAATGGATTTGTAGCAACAGAACCTCCTAATGCACAAATATTAACATCTGTAGTTTTGCCACTACCTGCTCTTATATAGGCAAACTCTTTTGCGCCTCTTACCCATTTTGGGACCATTACTGGCTGTAACCACACTTTATCTAGGCCTAATTCATCTAACTCTTCTTTACCCCAATCTACAGCGCGTTCTGCATTTAAAGATCCTGATAAACGACCACCAATATCTAGAGATAATGTTTCTAACCAATTGTAACTTTTACCTTCAAGTAAAGCCGATTTATAGATTTCTTTTACCATTTCGGCATCTGTTTGTCCGAAAACATGACAGCTCAAACTCAAAGCTATTAAGACTATTATTTTTTTCATAATTAAAAAAGGGGGTTGATAATTGTATGTATAAGACTAATTAGAGTTTACATTTTTACTCGTTCTCTAATTGTGTTTTATATAATTTAATATTAGAATGTGTTTCCTGATCTAATTCAGGTTCTTTAATATCCTTATATTTTTTAAGTGTATCGTAAATAATTTTTGCAACAATTAATCGCGCAACAGGCTTATCGTCTGCAGGAATATTATACCAAGGCGCCTCAGGTTTAGATGTTCTGTTAATAGCATCTTCATAACACACCTGATACTCGTCCCACAAGGCACGCTCTTTTAAATCGTCTGGAGAGAATTTCCAATTTTTATTCTTTTTATCTAATCTGCGAATTAATCTATCGCGCTGTTCGTCTTTAGAAAGGTTTAAGAAGAATTTAAAAATAATGGTTCCGCTAGCAGAAATATGTTTTTCAAAATTTATAATTTCTTCAAAACGTTTATTCCAAAAATCCTCATTAACATCAGACACCTCGTTTACAGTAGGAATATTTTCACCTAAAATATATTCTGGATGCACTCGAGTTACCAAGACGTTCTCGTAATGCGTTCTATTAAAAATTCCAAATTTACCACGAGCGGGCAAACGTGTATAATGGCGCCATAAATAATCGTGTTTTAACTCTAACTCTGTTGGAGACTTAAAACTATGGCAATCTATACCTCTAACATTAAAATCTTTAAAGACTTCACGAATTAAGCTATCTTTACCTGCCGTATCCATACCTTGAAAACATACTAAAACAGAATATTTACCATGTGCATACATCGTGTTCTGTAAGTCACCTAATTTCACCCTAATTTTCTCTAATTCCTTCTCGATCTTTTTATCTGAAGCAGATACATTAACTTTAGTTTCTAAGTCTTTTATTGAGATTTTTGAATCTATCTTGAAATCTTTAACGTGAATATCTTTCATAATATAAAAACGGTTTTAACCTTTAGTTCTACTAAAAAACGAAAATGCTTCTTATTAATAGCACGTTTGTTCATTTTTTTAGATTTTTTAACTAAACAATCTTTAAAAAATTATCGGATTGCAATTGTATTTATCTTTTATTCTTTCTCGAGAACTCTATAATCTATATCTTTAATTTTTAATACTTTTCATGATAAATATGAATATTTTTTAAGCCTAAAAATGAAGAAAAAACTACTATTTATATCAGTGTTATTACATTCTATAATTTGCTTTTCGCAAGTTTTAAATATTAACATTGAAGCACATAAATTTAATATAGATAAAAATGAAGCTTTAATTATTTCACAAATAGAACATATTGAAAATTATACCAACATAACCTCTGCATACAATGCAATTAGTATTACACTAAATAAAAAAGACTATCTTTTTACAGCCTTACCAGAGCAATTAACATACACAAATTCGTACACCGTTACAGATCCTGAAACCGCTACTAATTACACCTTATATTTTACGGCCTTACCACTTATAGCTATAACTTCGGAAAACACAATTGTAGACGAACCTAAAGTTTATGCCAATTTTTATTATGCAGATGATGAGCAAGTTCTAACATCTAAAATAGGTATAGAAATACGTGGTGGAATCTCTCAATATTATCCTAAAAAAACATACGATCTAGAGTTCTGGGAAGATGAATTGGGTGAAGAGACTCACAACGTTTACTTTGGAGATTTAAGATCTGATGATGATTGGATAATAGACGCATTGTACAATGAGCCATTAAGATTACGAAGTTATACGGCTAATAAATTATGGCTAGAAATACATACACCGACCTATTTAGATGAAGAACCCGATGCTAAATCTGGAGCAGACGTAAACTATGTAGAAGTGTTTTTAAACGGAAGCTATAACGGCGTTTACAATCTGTCTGAACAAGTAGATAAAAAACAATTAGAACTTAAAAGTTATAAAGATAATCTTAGAGGTGAACTTTTTAAAGGTGTAGGTAGAGGTGCATCTACATTCACAGACTTACCCAATTACGACAATTCCACAGACCTTTGGAGTGGTTATGAAGTAAAATACCCAAAAGCAGACGACATTATAGATTGGAGTAACATATATGGTTTTACAGATTTTGTAATGAATAGCACAGAAGCCGACTTTAAAACAAATATTTGGAACAGCTTTAACAACGATAATTATATTGATTATTTTATTTTTTTGAATCTAATTAGAGCCACAGACAACACCGGAAAAAATATTTACATAGCCAAATACACCACAGATGAACCTTATTTTTATGTGCCTTGGGATTTAGATGGTTGTTTTGGAACCATATGGGATGGATCAAATGAAAATATTACCAACGACATCTTAACGAATGGTTTTATGAGCCGAGTTTTAGAGTTAAATCCAGATAATATTGCCGATGATATTTCAAATAGATGGTTTACTTTAAGACAAGATTTACTTAGTAATGAAACTTTATTACAATCTATTTCTGATCGGTATAATTTTTTAAAGTCTAATAATATTTATGAAAGAGAAGCCTTAGTCTATTCTAACTACAACTTTAGTGAAGACGATTTATCTTATACCTTAACTTGGTTAGAAAACAGATTGACTTATTTAGACACTTACTTTGAAAAGGTATTATCGGTACAAGACACATCTTTAGAAACCAAAAAGCTAAACATTTATCCAAATCCAGCTAAAAACAGACTTAATATTTCCAATAACATAAAATTGAATGGTAAGACTTTTAAAATTTATAACAATATAGGACAACTTTCAAGCGAAGGTATAATTGATAATAATGCCATTACAATAGAAGATTTACAATCCGGACTTTACTTCTTAAACATAGAAAGCATCACTTATAAGTTTATTAAAAACTAAAATCTATAATTTAAATACACTTTTATAACACAAAAAAAGAGGTTCTAAACTTAAAGCTTAGAACCTCTTTTTAATGAAATAAATATTTTTATTTAGTCGCGTATAATTTTACGTCGCTTTCTTCTACCGTATTATCACTTAAAATAATTAAGCGTTCAACAACGTTTCTTAACTCACGAATATTTCCTGTCCAATCGTAAGACTGCAACAACTTTAAAGCAGATTTAGAAAACTCTTTTTTAGCGTTTCCATGCTCTTTTGCAATCTTGTCTGAAAAGAAATCTACTAACAACGGTATATCTTCTCTTCTATCGTTTAAAGTAGGTACCTGAATTAAAATAACGGCTAGTCTGTGATATAAATCTTCTCTAAAACGCCCTGCTTCTATTTCTTTCTTTAGGTCTTTATTTGTTGCAGCAACTACACGAACATCTACCTTAATATCTTTATCGCTTCCTACACGTTGTACACGACTTTCTTGAAGAGCTCGTAAAACTTTAGCTTGTGCAGACAAACTCATATCTCCTATTTCATCAAGAAAAATGGTTCCGCCATTGGCAGCCTCAAACTTTCCAGCACGATCTTTATTGGCACTAGTAAAAGCCCCTTTAACATGACCAAACAGTTCGCTTTCTATTAATTCGCTAGGAATTGCAGCACAATTAACCTCGATCAAGGCTCCTTTTGCGCGTTCACTTTTATCATGTAACCAATGTGCAACAAGTTCTTTTCCTGTTCCGTTTGCTCCCGTAATTAACACACGAGCATCTGTTGGTGCCACTTTTTCTATAATCTCTTTAATGCTTGCAATAGCAGGACTTTCACCAATCATTTGGTAATTCTTACTCACTTTAGTTTTAAGAATTTTGTTTTGCACAACTAATTCTTTTCTGTCTAAAGCATTTCTTACCGTATTTAATAATCTATTTAAATCTGGCGGTTTAGAAATATAATCGAAAGCTCCTAAACGCATAGTATGTACAGCGGTATCTAAATCGCCATGTCCAGAAATCATTACCATTGGAATTTCTGGTTTAATAAGTTTTGTAGCCTCTAAAACCTCTACACCATCCATTTTAGGCATTTTAATGTCGCATAACACTAAATCGTAATCGTTATTTTTAATCTTATCTATGCCTACTAAACCATCTTCTGCTTCTTCTAAATGATATGTTTCATTTTCTTCTGCTAAGATTTTAACCAAAACTCTACGAATGGCTGCTTCATCTTCAATAATTAAAATTTTTGGCATATACTTTATTTTTGGTATTGATTACACATCAATATAATATAACTTTTTAATTTTTTGTGTTTGGTTTTTCTAAACCAGGAGCCGTAACGACATGTAAATCGCGCTGTGGAAATGGTATAGAGATCTGATGTTCTCTAAACAATTTTTCTATTTTAAAACGTACATCGCTTCGTGGTCCTTCTCCTAAAAAACTTTCTCGTACGGTAAATACAACACGAAACATTAAAGCACTATCTCCAAAATCCATAAACAACACACGTGGAGTTGGTGTCTTTAAAATATCGGGATGATTTTTTACAGATTGTAATAATAATTTTTCAACCAATTCTACATTACTTCCATAAGCGACTCCTACGGTTACAGTGTCTTTGGTTTCATTTCCGTTTAGTGTCCAGTTATATAAACTACTGGTTAAGAAAATATGGTTTGGAATAATAAAGACTCTATTATTTAAAGTCACAGCTCTTGTTGTTCTTAGTTTAATTTCTTCAACACGACCAATTTTATTATCAATTTCTATAATATCTCCAACATGAACAGATTGATCTACAATTATAAAAACACCAGAAATAATATCCTGAATTAAGGTTTGAAGCGCCAAACCAACACCTATTAATAAGGCTGCTGAAGCTGCAAAAACAGCCGTAACATTTATACCAATAGAATCGAAAGTAATTAATAGAATAACCAGATAAACACCCCAGCTTCCATAAGAAAATAACATTTCAAATTTAATCTTATTTTCTTTAGGTAAATTTCTTGTAAGCAGTTTACTCAATAATTTAAGTAATCTAGAAGTTACTAAAATCACTATTATTATAACAAAAACAGCCTTTACAGACACCGAAATATCGTCTCCCAAATGGAATGTAAAATTTAGAAATTCTGAAAGCTGTTTCATTTTAATATTTAATCCATTTAAGTAATTCCTTGTATGTAGGTTTCTTTCCGTACATTAAAATTCCGACACGATAAATTTTTGCAGCAAACCAAACGGTTAACAAAAACGAACCTATTAAAAGCAATAACGACAATAGCTGTTGCCAAATAGGGACTCCAAACGGAATACGCATTAACATAACGACTGGAGATGTTAATGGAAAAAACGAAAATATAGTAGAAACTGTACCGTGTGGATCTTCTATAACAGTGAAAAATCCGATATAAACCGATAAAATTAAAGGCATTAAAATTGGAAACACAAATTGTTGTGTATCTGTTTCATTATCTACAGCAGCACCAATTGCAGCATACATAGAACTATATAATAAATATCCTGCGATAAAAAAGAATACAAAAGCAATAATTAAATTGGTTAGTGGTAAATGGTAGAACCCTGCTAAAACGGTTTCTATTTGTCCATTTAATTGCTGATCGAATATAGATTGCTGTATCACCTGTTGCTGCGGTGTTTGGCTCATATCTATTCCGAAAACAAATCCTACTAACCCAGTTAAAACGCCTCCTAAAATAATCCAAATAATTATTTGCGTGATCCCTGCTAAAGATGTTCCTATAATTTTACCTAACATAAGTTGCATAGGCTTTACAGACGAAATAATAACCTCGATAACACGACTCGTTTTTTCTTCAATTACACTTCGCATAATCATGTTACCATAAATAATAATAAACATGAATAGTAAATATCCTGCAGCACCACCAAAAGCAAGTTTTATTATACTTTCTATTTTAGATGTTTTCTCTCCAGAGAAGTTCTCTTGTATAATACTAACATCGATCTTAGCAGATTCTATTTTGTCTAAATCTACTCCAACCTGAACCAACTTTACATCGGTTAAAGATTTTTCAACCTTACTTTCTAAACCTGAAACTACAGATAACGAAGGTGAGTCTTCTGAATAAAACTTAACGTGATTTTCTAAATAATTTACATCAAGACTTTTTTCAACATGTA
Source organism: Formosa sp. L2A11 (assembly GCF_009796865.1). Classification (GTDB taxonomy): domain Bacteria; phylum Bacteroidota; class Bacteroidia; order Flavobacteriales; family Flavobacteriaceae; genus Formosa. Next base: position 160,742 of record NZ_CP047028.1, read on the forward strand.
ATAACCCATATTCGCCCTGAGCTTCAACCAATGCTTTTGCAGCTTCTAAATCTATATTGGTTAAGAATTTATACTTCGTTGTTTCTGTATCTTTAAAGGTATTTTTAATTAAACCCGATTCGTCTAAAATGGCTATAGTTCTAACTTTATTACTGCTTATTTGCGACAAATAGGCCACAGTAGCAATAAGAGCAATTAGCACAATAGGACTAATAATAGTCATTACAATAAATGCCTTATTTTTAACTTTCGTTAAATACTCTCTTCTTATAATGAGTGGTAAATGATTCATGATTAGCTATTATTCTGAATGGCTTTAATAAAAATATCGTTTGTGCTTGGCAACAATTCTACAAAATGAGAGACCTCACCTCTTGTGGTTAAATACTGTAAAAAATCGTTTGGCTTTTCTGTAGCTCCTAATTTTACATTTAACTTTAATTGATCGTCTATGGTTTTAAATTGTGCAGGAGACACTTCAAACTTTTCGGTTAATTCTTTATGCAGTGCTGCTATATTATCTGTTTTTACACCAACCTCGTAAGCATTATTTTTAAACTGGCGTTTTACCTCTGTTAGTTTTCCGTCTAATATTTTATTAGATTTATTAATTAACGCAATGTGATCGCACAACTCTTCGACAGATTCCATACGGTGTGTAGAAAAAATAATGGTAGAGCCATTATCTCTTAAACGTAAAATCTCGTCTTTAATTAAATTTGCATTTATAGGGTCGAATCCTGAAAAAGGTTCATCGAAAATTAACAATTTAGGTTCGTGTAATACGGTAACCACAAATTGAATTTTCTGTGCCATACCTTTAGATAGCTCCTGAATTTTTTTATTCCACCAATCTCCAATTTCCAATCGCTCAAACCAATAATGAAGACGTTCTTTAGCTTCGGCTTTACTTAACCCTTTTAATTGTGCTAAATATAATGCTTGCTCGCCAACTTTCATAGATTTATACAAACCGCGTTCTTCTGGCAAATATCCAATATCTTTTACATGATGATTTTTTAATGGTTCTCCATCTAAAATAACATGCCCTGAATCTGGCATTGTAATTTGATTTATGATTCTGATTAACGTAGTTTTCCCGGCACCGTTGGGACCTAATAACCCAAAAATACTTCCCTTGGGAACTTCTATAGAAACTTGATTGAGCGCTGTAAAATCTCCAAATTTTTTAGAAATAGTATGCGCCTCTAAAATATTATGCATTCGCGAATTTAGTTAATTATAAGGTGTAAATATATTAAATGTAAGACAAGAAGCTTAATATAAAATGCTAAAAAGAAGTTATTCCTAAAATCACAAAACCCATCCTTAAAAAAACTAAGGATGGGAAAAAAATTGCTATGAAAAAGAAAAACTTACTAAGTTCAATTAGTAATGTCTCAAATATAGCACTTTATATTAAAAATACTGTAATTATTTTAGATAAAATTTACGAAAAGCATAAAAACAAAAACATCCGCCTTAAAAAAGCGGATGTTTTATAAGTATTTTTAAGTTCACTTTTAAGAAAACATATCTTTTACTTTCTCGAAAAATGATTTATCTGTACTTTCTGGTTTTGGTGCGAAATGTTCATTTTCTCGCATCTCTTCAAAAAATTCTTTTTGTTGTTTATTTAACGTTTTAGGTGTCCATACATTTACGTGCACCAATAAATCTCCTTTGGCGTAACCATTAATGTTTGGAATTCCTTTTCCGCGTAAGCGTAATATTTTGCCAGATTGTGTACCTGCTTCAATTTTAATACGCACTTTTCCTGTTACAGTTTCAATCTCTTTAGAGGTTCCTAAAACAGCATCTGGAATACTTACGTATAAATCGAAATGAAGATTATCGCCTTCACGTTGTAAGCTGCTGTGATTTTCTTCTTCTATTGCGACAAGTAAATCTCCAGAAACACCCATTGCTCCTGGTGCTTCGTTTCCTTTTCCTGTAACCTTAAGTTGCATACCGTCTACAACTCCTGCTGGTATTTTAATAGATACAGTCTCTTCTTTTACAACTAACCCTTGTGCATCTGCATCGTTAGGTTTTTTATCTATAATCTGACCAGATCCACCACAAGATGTACAAGGCGAAGCTGTTTGCATACGCCCTAAAATAGTATTAGCAATACGTGTTACTTGACCTGAACCTTGACATGTAGGACATGTTTTATAAGATGTTCCTGGCGCTTGTACTTTACGTCTTACTTTTACTTTCTTTTCTACACCGTTAGCAATTTCTTCTAGAGTTAACTTTACACGAATTCTAAGGTTACTACCTTTTACTCGACGTTGACCGCCACCGCCGCCAAATCCTGAAAAGCCACCGCCGCCGAAGCCGCCGCCGCCAAAGATATCTCCAAATTGGCTAAAGATGTCGTCCATATTCATATGTCCGCCACCGTAATTACCACCGCCACCAGCTTCGAATGCTTGGTGACCAAATTGGTCATAACGTGCTTTTTTATCTTGGTCGCTTAAAATTTCGTAAGCTTCTGCAGCCTCCTTAAATTTATTTTCAGCGTCTTTGTTATCTGGATTTTTATCTGGGTGAAATTCTATAGCTTTCTTCCTGTATGCTTTTTTTATTTCAGCTCCAGTAGCATTTTTATCAACTCCTAATATTTCGTAATAATCTCTCTTCATGGTGTATGTGTCACTTTCGACCGTTAATATTTTTTACACTAGTATACAGTGTGTCTGTTATTGCCCAATTACAACTTTAGGAAAACGAATTACTGTTTCTCCTAATTTGTATCCTTTTTCAATAACATCTATAATTTTACCTTTTAATTCTGGTACTGGTGAAGGAATTTGAGTAATTGCTTCATGATGATCTGCATTAAATACATCTCCAGCTTTAACTTCTATTAATTCTAAACCTTTAGATTCTAATAGATTTTTTAGTTTATTACTAATTAATTCTACACCTTTTAAAAGGTCTTTTTCTTTAGTTTTAGCAATTTCACTATATGCGCGATCAAAATCATCTAACACTGGTAACATGGCTACCATGACATCTTTATTGGCAGTTTTAAACAAATCGATACGTTCTTTAGAAGTTCGTTTTTTATAATTTTCAAACTCAGCGAACAATCTTAAAAATTTATCTTTTTCTTCCTTCAATTTAACCTGTAATTCTTCCTCTACAGATACTTCTTGATTTTCAATAACTTGCTCTTCTACTTGCTCTTCTATATTTTCGACTTCAACGTCTTTTTGGTTCTCTTCTTTACTCATGTCTTCTAATTTAAAAATAAACACTATCCATTTAAGGCAAAAGTACTGCCATCTTTCAATATTTGCCAAAATGTCACAAATAAAATTCTTGTTTTTTTCTTGAAGCATTCAATTTTAATTATTTTTGAATATAAACATAAAAAACAATAATCATGAAAAATAAGATTTTAACCTTATGCGTTGCATTAGCTCTTGGAGCAACTGCAATATCTTGTAAAGAAAAAACGAAAGAAGCTGCAGAAGCTACAGCTGCAGAACCTGTTGCAGAAACAGTTATAACTGCAAAAAAATACAATGTAGATGTAAGTAACTCTACAATTGAATGGAAAGGTGCCAAACCTACAGGTGAACACTTTGGAACAATTGGTATTAAAACAGGAGAACTTAATACTGAAGACGGTGCAATAGAAAGCGGAACTATTGTTATAGATATGAATAGCATTACAGCTTTAGATCTTGAAGGTGATAAAAAGTTAAACTTAGAAGCACATTTAAAAGGTACAGTTGCAGGTAAAGAAGGCGACTTTTTTAATGTAAACGAATTTCCTACTGCTACATTTAAGATAACAGGAGTTGCTACTAATGAAGCTGGTAAAACAATACTTTCTGGAAATTTAAAAATGAAAGGTATTGAAAAAAATGTATCGTTTCCTGTTACAGTAACTTCTGAAGGAGATTCGCTAAGTTTAGTATGTGAAACTTTTGTAATAGATAGAACACAATGGAAAATAAACTTTGGTTCTAAATCTGTGTTTGATAATCTTGGAGACAAATTTATTAACGACGATATTACATTAACTATAAAAGTTAAAGCAACAAAAGCTTAAATTTAAATCTCTTAAATACGCTTTTAAATATAAAAGACTATCTGTAAAAAGATAGTCTTTTTTTTATTTTAATAATTCTAATAATGCGGGTTGCAGGTTCGGGTATTTAAACTCAAAACCTTGATCTTCTAATTTTTTACTACTTACACGCTGACTTGCATACATTAAATTATGCATTTCGCCTAAAACAAGTCTCATTACTCCTTTAGGAATTCCGGGTAAAAACATAGGTTTATCTACAACTTTAGCGATCGCTTTTATAAGCTCGCTTTGTGTTACCGGATTAGGAGCAACAGCATTAAAGGTTCCTTCGCCACAATATTTTAAAAGGAATATAAATACACGAACAACATCGTCTATATGCACCCAAGATTGCCATTGTTCTCCTGTACCAAAAACAGCACCTAAGCCTAAATCTATAGGTTTTTTAAATTCTGGTAAAACACCACCTTCTGTAGACAATACAAGGCCAATACGAACTTTAGCAACTTTAATGTTTAATCCAAAAAAAGTATCGACCTCGGCTTCCCAAGCTTTAACGACTTCGCCTAAAAATGAATGATCTATTTGAGTATCCTTCTCGTTATAGTATTTAGTTAACGAATCTGGATAAACACTAATACCACTTGCAGATATTATTTGAGCGACACTATGTTTAGGTAACGATTTTAATGCGCTATGTAATAATCGTGCAGATTGCACCCTACTATCTATAATTTCTTTTTTATTAGAAGATGTCCAACGTTTAGAAACAGTACCTCCGGCCAAGTGAATAATAACTTGCACGCCCTCGAAACAATCTGTATCTATTTCTTTGGTTTCTGGATTCCAATAATACCCTTGATAGTTCTTCTCACTTACAATCTTTTCTTTCCTGGTTGTTAAATATTTAACACTAACATCCTTGCGGAGACAACGTTCCACAATTTTAGTACCCAAAAGTCCTGTAGCGCCAGTTATTAAAACACCCATCTCTTAATTTTTTAACAAAAGTACAAATACATAAATACTTATAACTCACATTAAGTAAGGTTTAACACTAATCTGTAAAACAGCCTAATACGTATTAACTAATTTCAAGATGATATTTTTGTAGCAACCCTTCTAAATCATTCTTAGAAAACTTAGCCCCTTTCATTCTATTAAGTTCAGGATCGATATTAAAATTATATGCAGTTAAAAAAGTTACTCTTTCCAGATTAGAATCTATAAATTGAGTATTTAGCAAATTACATTTTTCAAAATCTGCACCTGTTAAATCACAGCCTTGAAAAGAAGCTTGTTGCAATTCACAATTTATAAACACACTGCGTTTAAGTTTTAAAAAATCGAATTGTGCCATTTGGAGATTACAATTACTAAATTTTATACGCATTAAAAACGTACTAATAGACTTAAAGTCTAATCCTAGTAATTTACAATCTGAAAAAACAACATCGTTAAAAGAGGTTTTTTTTAGTTTAGTATTGCTTAAGTTACAATCTATAAACTCACATTCGGTAAAGACAAACCCAGAAAGATCGCTATTAGACAAATCGCATTGCTCGAAAGAGCAGCCATCGTAATCGCCTAAAGGCAAAGGGTTAGTTTTATAGTCTTCATTTTTAAATAATAGGTCTTCAACATTTGTAGTCATATCGTCAATTTGTTAAATTTTACTTGCTCTCAACATCTCTCTTTTTCCTGGAGGTCCAGGAATACGAGCTACTGTAAACCCAACGGCTTGCATTGCTCTTCTAGCATTACCTTGTGCAGAATACGTTACTAATATCCCGCCTGGTTTTAAGGCATTAAACATAATTTTAAAAACAGCTTCTCCCCATAAATCAGGTTGTACTCGCGGGCCAAAAGCATCGAAATAAATAATATCATACAACGCATTGTCTGTGATATCATTAAAAGATTTTTGTTGTTTTAATAAAGAAAAATATTCTGAAATGTCTTGTTTTGACTCCCAAGCAACCTTATGAAGGGTATTAAAAACCGATTCGTTAGCGCCTTCGTTTATAGATTTCGAATAATTAATATGAAGTAAATCGTCTGCAGTTACAGGATATGCTTCTACACCTGTATAATCTATTTTGCAATTTAAATCTTTAGCTTGTAAACATGTTAAGAACGCATTAAGACCTGTACCAAAACCAATTTCTAAAATAGATATTGGGTTTAAATCAGGTTTTTGGTCTAAAGTATATTTTAATCCTTCCTTAATAAAGACGTGTAAGGCTTCTTGAATAGCACCATGTCTAGAGTGATACGTTTCGTCTAAATCTGGTAAATAAATGGTTGAAGAACCATCTGCTGTTGTAATATATTTGCGTTCCAAAATAATGAAGTTTGCGAAAGATTAATTAAAATATTAAAATCTCAAAAAGAAGGATTTACTAATTTAGATAATCAATTAATTCGAAACGTAAATATACGCGATTTTTAAAAATTTTATACTACTTTTATGCTATAATAAATACTGTTTAATCTAGTAAATTATAATATTTTGACAAATACGATTGAAATTACAAAAGCAAAAACAAGCAAGATACATGATGTGGATTTTGATAATTTGTCTTTTGGTAAAGTTTTCTCTGATCACATGTTTGTATGTGATTTTAAAAACGGCGAATGGCAGAAGCCAGAAATTACGCCTTATGCACCTTTAACTTTAGATCCTTCTGCTCGTGTTTTTCATTACGGCCAAGCTGTTTTCGAAGGCATGAAAGCATTTAAAGACGAAGCTGAAAATGTCTGGTTATTTAGACCTGAAGACAATCTGGAACGTATTAACAAATCTTCAGAACGTTTGGCTATACCTGCATTTCCAAAAGAAGTCTTTATGGAAGGCTTAAAAGCTTTGGTAAATTTAGACAAAGACTGGGTACAACCTGGCTTTGGAAACTCGCTATACATAAGACCTTTTGTTATCGCAACAGAACCTGCTATTGCAGCATCGCCTGCGTTAGAATACAAGTTCTTAATTATTTGCTCTCCTGCACAGTCTTATTACTCTGGAGATGTACGCGTTTTAATAGCTGAACAATTTAGTAGATCTGCTAACGGTGGTGTTGGTTACGCAAAAGCTGCAGGAAATTATGCTGCACAATTTTACCCAACAAGTTTAGCTAACCAAGAAGGTTTTCAACAAATTATTTGGACAGACGCAGACACTCATGAGTTCTTAGAAGAAGCGGGTACAATGAACGTCTTTTTTAGAATTAACGACACTTTAGTTACTGCGCCTACAAGCGAAAGAATTTTAGATGGAATTACGCGTAGAAGTATTATTCAAATCGCTAAAGATTCTAACATTGCTGTAGATGTAAGACCGATTAAAGTAAGCGAGCTAATAGAAGCTAGTAAAAATGGTTCTTTAAAAGAAATTTTTGGTTCTGGTACAGCTGCTGTAGTGAGCCCTATTTCTGCATTCTCTTATAAAGGGGATGTTTTTGAAGTTCCGAAAATAGATAAAAACTTCTCTGATATATTTAAAGAGAAATTATTAAATATTCAATACAACAAATCTGAAGACCCTTACGGTTGGAGACAAAGTATATAAAACTAAAAAGAGCGACTATTTTAAGTCGCTCTTTTTTTTACTTATCTAAAATAGATGCAATATCTGGTTTAAAATAATTTGGGCCTTTTAACACCTTTCCGTCTGCTCTATAAATAGGTTCTCCATCTGCACCTAGCTTACTCATATTACTGCGTTGTATCTCATTAAATACATCTTCAATTTTATGCTGTAAACCATGCTCTATTATAGTCCCACATAAAATATATAACATATCTCCTAAAGCATCTGCAATCTCTACAAGATCTTTATTATTGGCAGCCTCTAAATACTCTTCGTTTTCTTCTTTCATTAAATTAAAACGCAGCATATTTTTATCCGTTCCTAAATTGGCTAGCGGTGTTTCACTATACCCCAATTTATATGCGGTATGAAATGCTTTAACAGCTTCTATTTTATTCTTCATATTATTAAAATGTTATAATTTTGATTACATTTACAGACTTGATAATTTTGCAATTAGATTCTAATATTTACGCAACTTATCACGTTTTTTAAATTTTAGCATCATATTTTTAATTAATTCTCAGAGTACCCCATGTTTACAAAAGGTCAATTGATTTTTGGAGTCATATTTTTTATCGTTTTTGTTATCTCTATATTTTACACGTATAAAAAAGATTTCGCACTTCATAAAAAATATTACAATGGTAGTATCTGGGTGCTTGTTGCTTTTATTGCATTCTTGTTATTTATTATCAGTATAAAATTAATATTTAAAGGCTAACAATCTTTGCCTTTTACACAAAAAACAAACTGTTTTACTGATTTTTCATATTTTAAATCATAAAAAACCTATCTCTATCTTAAAAAACATCACTTTTTTTAGATAGCCTACATTTATTTTCCGTTCTTAATCAAAAAAAATAACGGATATGAAACCCTACTCCTCCCTTATAATCCTAGCTATTCTTATTTGTGCATGTAATACACTAAAAGCACAAAATTACATTGGACATACAATAGACAATTATGCAGGAATTCACAGCGTTATTTACAATCCTGCTACGAGTGTAGATTCTAAAATAAAATTAGACATTAATATACTATCTTTTAGTTCTTTTGCTGCAAGCGATTATTATGGAATTACTTTAAATGATTTAGTAAATTCCGAAAATCTTTTGGGCTCCGACCAAGACACTGAAACATTTCCAAAAAGCAAGAACAACTTCTTTGTGAATTTAAACGTTATGGGACCTTCTGTTATGTTTAATATTGATAAAAACAACAGTGTTGCTTTAATTTCCCGAGTAAGATCTTTTGTAAATATTAATAAAATTAATGGCGAATTGTTTGATAAAATTAAAAATGACTTCGATGAAACGGAAGATTTTAATTTTGAAAACGACGAATTTACAGGCTCAATACATGCATGGACAGAACTTGGTATTTCTTATGGTCGTGTTCTTCTAAATACTAATAATCATAAAATAAAAGGTGGAATAACCTTAAAATATTTACAAGGTATAGGATCTGCGTTTATGAGTACAGATCGTATGCAAGGAAACTACGATGCATCTGCTAACACACTTGAAACAAAAGGAAATTTAGCTTACGGTATAACTGGAGATTTTGATATTGAAAATCTTAAATATGAAAATTTAGGCACTGGTTTTGGTGCAGATATTGGATTTACTTACGAATGGAGCCAAAACAACTCTTTAGACAATATTCCGGCGGGCTACAAATTTAAAATAGGTCTTTCTGTTACAGACATTGGTTCTATAAATTATAAAGACACAGAAATATCTAATTACGATTTAAACGAAACCATAAATCCAGACGAATTTGATATTGATAATCTTGATGATTTATACGATTATACTTCGGTTATTAAAAATGCAAAAATAAAATTACCTACAGCCGTTCACTTACAAGCAGATTATAATATTGCTGAGCGTTTTTATATCGCTGCACAAGCAGATTTTTCTATTGCAGAATCAGATCAAGCTCAAACTTCTAACAGTTTAAACTCTGTTATATTTACGCCTCGATTTGAAATTAAAAGATTTAGCTTGTATTTACCGCTTGGTTTTAGAGAATATGCAGGTTTTGCAAGCGGGTTTGGATTACGAGCTGGACCGGTAACATTAGGATCTAGTTCTATTATTTCAAACTTAATTGCAAATACATCAAAATCTGCAGATGTATATATCGGTTTAAAAGTTCCTATTTATAGATAAAATGATTAAAAAGTATACATGTATAAAGAAGGATTAGGCTTTTTAAAAAATTGATGTAAAATTGATTACCTTTGATGTTATCACAATTTTTACATCAATGAAATCAACAAAATATATCTTGTTTTTGCTACTTATAGCGTTCATTGGATCTTCAATTTATATTGCTGTTCAACCAAACGAAATAAGCTTCTCAAGAACAAAAACAATAGAAGCTCCACAAGAAGTGGTATACGATTATCTTAATAATTTAAACCATTGGGAATCTTGGGTGCCTTGGAAAAAAATAAGCACAACAGACAATAACCAAAACAGCAAAGAATATACTTGGTTACAAGATAATTCTATAGGAAGAATTACGACTACAGAATCCTACAAACCTACACGTATACATCAAGAACTAATTTTTCACGAATACCCGAAATCTCAGTTAGATTGGAAAATTGATTCTATTTCAGAAAACACATCGTCTGTAACCTTAAGCATGACGAGTAAAAATATTCCGTTAAGAAAGAAAGCTTATTATGCTATTTTTGGCACACCAGAAGTAGATCTTGCTCCTAAATTTGAAAAAGGACTTACAAAATTAGATTCTGCCATTACAGAAAGTATGAAGGTGTATAGCGTTACAATAAATGGTATTACTAACCATAGTGGCGGTTATTACTTATACACAAAAACGTCTGCACGTATAGATAATTACAAAGATAAGGCAGAGATTATGATGTCTGAAATTACCAAATACGTAACAGAGAACCAAATTCCTATAGCTGGTTTTCCTTTTATTTTATTCAATAAATGGGATAAAGAGCACAACAGCGTAACGTTTTCTTGTTGTATACCTACAACTACAGAAATTACAACTACAGACAGTAAAATATTAACAGGTTTATTACCTGCTTTTAAAACACTTAAAACAACTTTAAAAGGGAATTATAATTATTTAGACAACGCTTGGAATACAACTTCGGAATACATGATTACAAACGACTTAGAAAAAGCAGAAAATAACATTATGTTAGAAAGCTATGTAACAAGTCCGAAACACAAAATTAATCCAGCAAATTGGGTAACAGAAATATATGTTGCCATTCATAGAGAGTCGGATTCTATTCCTATTACAGAAAATTTAGAAACTGTTATACCTCCTACAGAAGAAAACTAAATTTCTTAGACACAACAGATGAAGCAATTAATTTTGATTTTTATTGGTGGTGGCTTTGGTAGTGTACTACGGTTTATAGTGAGCAAATATTTAAACGATGCGAATACAGGCATCCCTTACGGAACCATGTTAGTAAATGTTACTGGAAGTTTACTTATTGGACTTGTATTGGGATTGGCTGCTAAAAATCATTATATAACCCAAAATCACACATTATTATTGGCAACCGGTTTTTGTGGTGGCTTAACAACCTTTTCTACTTTTGCTTTTGAAAATCATACCTTCTTAAAAACAGGTGATTTTTTAAACTTTACAATTTACACCTGTGCCAGTTTTGTACTTGGTTTTCTAGCTGTATTTTCGGGAGTGCATCTTGTAAAATATATCTAGTGTTTTTTAAAAACCTTCACTCCTGCTTTAATTTCTGTATTTAAAAAATTACTTCTAGGTACAATTGGGCACGAGAATTTTTCATTGTATGCACAATACGGATTATAAGCCGTGTTAAAATCTATAGTAATTACCGTATCCTTTTCTTTATTATTTACAAGCACTTCTATATAACGACCGCCTCCATAAGAAGAATCTCCGTTTGTTAAGTCTAGAAAAGGTAAAAACAAGTAATCTTCGTCTCCTTCTTGATCTAATAAATCTTGACTTTCGTAAATTTTAAGTTTAAAATCTTCACCCTTAATTTTAAAATTAACAATCCCAAAAACACGTTCTTTAGACATGCGTTCTGTTGTTGTTGGCATTTCAAAAAATGTACTATCCGGCGTATGCTCTAACCGCGCCTGAACAATGTATGTAGAATCTACTTCAAAAAAATCTAAACTTTTAAATACTTTTCTATCTTTCTTTTTTAACGGAGATTCGCTAGCGTCTTTAAAACTAGCATTTAATGCTTTTTGAAAAGGTGTATCTCCTATTAAAGGTTCTTTGTTTTGAAAACATGAACACAAACAAAAAAATAAGGCGATATATAAGAATGACTTCATTTTAAATAAATTTGAAATTCAAAAATACAACTTATCGTTTTTTTATCTAGATTTGAATCAGAAAATATATATAATCGTGTTAAATAGAAAAGTCTCTTATAAACTTACCCGCGTATCTTATTCAAGATACTGGACATGCTATATATAACACTTTCTAAATAGTATATAAAAAACGTCCAACCTAATTTATTAAGTTGGACGTTTTTTTTATTACACCAACCAAAACAAAAACCAATGAAAACTATTTTTAAAAATTACATAAACACCTTTAAAGGTCTATCTAACGAAGTTTGGTGGTTGGCATTTATTACATTAGTAAACAGGGCTGGCACCATGGTTATCCCGTTCTTATCTTTATACCTAACTAAAAACTTACATTTTACACTTATAGAAGTAGGTTGGATTATGAGTGCTTTTGGTGCAGGATCTGTGGTTGGATCTTGGTTAGGCGGAAAATTAACCGACAAAATTGGGTACTACAAAGTCATGGTTTTTAGTTTAATTACTTCTGGATTTTTATTTATTGCCTTGCAGTTCCTAACAACTTTTGTAGGTATAAGTATTGGTGTTTTTGTGTTATTAATGATTGCAGATATGTTTAGACCTGCCATGTTTGTAGCCTTAAGTGCTTACAGTAAACAGGAAAATAAGGTAAGATCTGTAACATTAATTCGTTTAGCAATTAACCTTGGTTTTTCTGCAGGCCCCGCAATTGGAGGATTAATAATTGTAACTCTAAGTTATGGTGGCTTATTTTGGGTAGATGGTATTACTTGCTTTTTGGCGGGTATATTATTACTAAACGTATTGCACCCAAAAAAGGTTAAAATTGCTGATGAAATTAGTGTTGAAAATCCAAAATCTGCATATAAGGATGTAAATTATATTATCTTCTTATTTGCCATGTTATTGTTTGGAATTGCTTTTTTACAATACTTCTCTACCGTACCATTATTCTACAAAGAAGTATATAGTTTATCAGAATTTGAGATTGGACTATTAATGGGAATGAATGGATTTTTAATTTTTGTATTAGAAATGCCACTTGTTAAATCTTTAGAAAAATCGATGTATTCTAAAACAGGATTAGTTGTTTTCGGAGCCATATTAACGGCCATAAGCTTTATCTTTTTAAATGTAAGCGGCTGGGCAGGCGTATTAGTAATAGGCATGTTATTTATGACTATTGGAGAAATGATTGCTTTTCCGTTTTCTAATGCCTTTGCCTTAGAACGCGCAAAAAAAGGAAATCAAGGCGAATATATGGCGTTGTATAGCATCTCCTTTTCTATTGCTCATATTATAGCACATAATTCTGGCATGCACTTAATTGCAAAATTGGGATACCAAGTAACATGGCACACCACAACCGTGATAATGCTTCTATGTATTAGTATTTTATACTATTTAAAATGGAGAATGATTAGACAAAAAGATAAGCAATAACAGTTTTAATTAACGTGTAGAATCACGTACAACAATATCTGTTTCTATAAATTCTGTAGTATAAGATTTTGCATCTTCTTTTTTCTCTAATTTATCGATTAGCTTTTTAGCAGCTACAGCTCCCATAATTTCACCATGCTGACTAACACATGTTAATCTAGGATTAGAATTACGAGCCAATATTCCGTTAGCAAAAGAAATGACAGCCAAATCTTCTGGCAATTTATAACCATCTTCTTTTGCTAATTTCATTGCTGAAAGCGCAGAAGATTCGTTCGTAGAAATTATTCCATCAATTTTATGATCAAACAACGGACTAATCATTGCATCGTAATCTTTGTAATTTACATTGCTCGTATTTATAACTAAATTAGAATCTAAAGCAATATTATTTTGCTCTAATCCTTTTTTATAACCTTCAAAACGTAAACGCCCAATACTTAAATTTTTAAGAGGAGATACAAATGCAATACGTTTACACCCTTGTTTTACCAAATAACTTACAGCGTCTGCAGAAGCATTTAAATCGTCTGTAATAATTTTATCACACTCTACATGTTCAGAAACACGATCGAACATAACAATTGGAAACCCAAACTTTACACTATCTGTAAAATGGCTATACTCACCATTCTCTTCCGTTTCTTTAGAAATAGCTAGTAAAAACCCATCAATACTTCCTGTAGATAACATATCTATAATTTCTACTTCTTTCTGGTAAGATTCGTTAGAAATACAAGTCATTATTCTATAACCATGGCTTGCAGCCTCCTTCTCTATACCTTGCAAGACTTGCATGTAAAAATAGTTAAGCATATTAGGAATAATTACACCAATACTTTTCGTTCTTTTATTCTTTAAACTTAAAGCATTATAATTAGGTCTGTAATTTTTTTCTTTTGCATAATTCTGAATTAAAATACGCGTTTCTTCGCTAATTTCAGGAATATCATGAAGCGCTTTAGATACTGTGGAAACCGATACATTTAATGCTTTTGCTATATCTTTAAGGGTGGTTTTTTTCATGAAAATGGCTATTAGTTTGAATTCGTGTTTTTAATAATCTGGCAAATTATACAAGAGCTAAAATTATAATAAATTTTTGGAACTAAAAAGCGTATAAATTTATTAATTCTTAAATTTTTGCCACTTTTAAAGAGACTTTACGGTACTATCTTTAAGTAATAGGTTATTTTTGATAGTATTAGCCTTTTCTTTTTGTGTTTTTAGTTTTTGGCATAGATTTACCCCGTTTATAAACAAGTCTAATCGATGCGTTTCTTTGAAAATTATTTCTAAAATTAGCATTCTATATCAAGCACTCTACTAATCTTTTATTAGCTTAAAAAATGTACTTCATTTTACTTGATAGGATTTATAATATTAAATTCAAATTTTAAATACATCGTTCCGGTTTAGTGTTTATTTTTGTACTAACTGAAAAGAAAATGGCCGAGTCACACAAAACAAACATTAAAGACTTAACAATCTACCAAAAGTCTTTAGAAATTTTTAAACTATCAAGACATATTGCATCTTACGTTACTCACGATAAAGATATTATAGCCATGCATACATCTAAAAATCATTTAGACAAATATGCAGACAAACTTGTAATTGATGCTTTAGAGTTAGTTCCTAAAATTATTGAGACGGAGAATGAAACAAATCATATTCAGAAATTAAAACATGCAAAATCTTTACGTTTCTTTATAGACAGATTATACACGAACACGAAATATTTAGATACCAATAAAACAAACAGCTCCGATTTTATAAAACTACTACGTATAGAACTTAAAAAGCTAAGAATTATACATAGACTTTATGTAAAGTCTTTAATTCAGCAAAATTAGATTTTAATTTTTTCGGAAGAATTCATTAAAAGCATTAAAACATGAATCAATAAAAAAAATGATAGAATTAATATTCTTAATTAAACTAATTGTAGCTATTGGTTTTGTTATTGGCTTATCTATTCTTGCAGAAAATGTAAGTCCTAAAGTTGCAGGAATATTATCCGGATATCCAACAGGATCTGCAATTACACTATTTTTCTTTGGGTTAGAAGTAAATCCAGAATATGCAGCAAAAAGTGCCGTTTTTAACATGGTAGGACTCGCAGCAACCTTAACCTTTGTGTACACATATTACATGGCATCTCGGTACTTTAATAAATACAATGTTATCTTATCGTCTTTGTCGGCTATATTAAGTTATTTTATAATAGTTTGGTTATTACATCATTTAGAAGTTAACACCTATATTGCTATATTAATCCCTATTGTATTTTCGTTTCTGTATCTCTATCTCTTCAAAAATATTAAAGAAATTAATATAAAAACAAAAGCAAAACTAAGTTATAAAACACTTTTTGTAAGAGCCTTTTTGGCTGCATTAATTATTTTAGTTATTACAAGTGTTCCCAAATTTGTTGGGCCGACTTGGGCCGGATTATTTTCTGCATTTCCAACTACCCTTTTCCCTTTACTATTAATTATTCATCTTACATACTCTAAAGAACACGTGCATACAGTTATTAAGAATGTGCCAATAGGTATGTTTTCTTTAATTATTTATTCCTTAACCATTTCAATAGTATACCCGTTATACGGTATATATTGGGGCACATTATTGTCTTTTGGAACAGCAACTGCTTACTTATTAATTTATAAAAAAATCAGAAGTCTAATAGATAAGTACAAACCTGTAGTTACTACAAAATCTTAATATTTATTAAACAACACATTCAACACCAACACAAAGAACATCTATTACAGATGGCTTATATTTGAGAAATGTAGTATGTGTATGTTATGTATTATTGTAAAAAACAAAGTTGAGAAATGGTTAAATTCAAATTTCAATAAAAATGAAAATTCAGAAATTAATCTAATACGTTTAGAGCATATTCCCAATGAAGTTTTTAGCGCTATATTTTAAATAAAGCTTAAACAAAATGCGTAGTATTACTAGATTAAACACAATCTAATTAATCTGTAAAAGCTATAAAACGTAGTACAAATAGAATCTCTAACTAATTATAAAAAACTAAAAAATGATATTAATTGCAATTTTACTTCCTTAGTTATCTTTCTTTTTAAGAGGGAAAATAATTTCAGGAATAGTCTGTTTAATTCTTCAAATAACAATTATTGGCTGGTTACCTGCTGACATTTGGGCTGTAGCATCAAGGTCTGATGGAAAAAACAAGAAAAGAATCGATCAAATGGAAAAAAGAATAATTAAGGCTCAGAACAACAAATAATGTAGAATTAGTTGATTTAAAATAAAACCTACTAAGTATGGTTTCTTATAAATAAAATGATCTGTATTCTAAAATAAAACACACCTTTTCCCCTATAAACGATAAGAAATGATTATCAAAATAATTATTTTAATAGTCTATAAAAATCTCAAACATTCATTTTAAGCAATAAGAAAACAATTATTCGTAACTTTGTAGCCATTAATTTAGGCAAAGTCCTCTTTTAATTTAGAACTACAATAATAGGGTCATGAATTACAAACATTTAGTAGAAGAGATAAAAGAAAATAGTCTGCGTTTTAAAAACAAGAACGCAATCTATTATAAAAATAATAAGCTTAACACATGGGAAGGTATTTCTTGGTTAGATTTCGAGTCTAGAATAGAAACACTTTCTAAGGCACTTTTAAACTATGGCATATCTGTACAACAAAACGTTGCCATTTTTTCTGAAAACATGCCAAATTGGATTATTGCAGACATCGCAATTATGCGTGTTAGAGCTGTAACTATACCCATTTATGCAACAAATTCTAAAAAAGAAGTTGAATATGTGGTAGATGATGCTGAAGTAAGTTTACTTTTTGTTGGCGACCAGAACGAATACGATAAAGCTTACGAACTTCTAGACACGTCCAAATATTTAAAATTAATTGTAGCGTTAACAAAAACAATTAAACTTCATGCCACAAATAATTCTGTTTATTTAGAAGATTTTATAGCATTCGAACCTAATGATAAAATAGAAACAGAACTTCAAAAAAGATATTACGAATGTGATTTTGAAGACACTGCAAGTATTATTTACACTTCTGGAACCACTGGAGAACCTAAAGGAGTGATGTTAGATTACACTAATTTTGGGGGCTCTTTAGTTGCTCATGATTATGAATTAGCTGTTTCTGATCAGGATGTATCGTTAAGTTTTTTACCATTAAGTCATATTTACGAGCGTAGTTGGGTATTCTTTTGTTTGAAAAAAGGAATTGAAGTATACTTTAATCAAGATCCTAAAAAGATTGTAGATGTTATAAAAGAAGTTAAACCAACCTTAATGTGTACAGTGCCTAGAATATTTGAGAAAATTTTTGCGGCAATTCAAGACAAAAGAAAAGAAGCATCTCCTACTAAAATGAAGATGGCAAGTTGGGCTTTGGGTGTAGGTAACAATTACTACAACAAGCACAAACGACTAGAAAAAGAAGTGCCATTCGGTTTAAATTTAAAATATAAAATAGCCGATAAATTGGTATTAAGCAAATTACGAGACGTATTTGGTGGACGCATAAAATTTATGCCTTGCGGAGGCGCACCTTTGGCTCCAGATATGGTTTCATTTTTTCATTCATTTGGTTTAAATATTAAATGCGGATATGGATTAACAGAAACGACTGCTACAGCTACTCTTTTTGGAGATACTAATTTCGAATTTAATTCTGCAGGAAAACCTATAGAAGGCACAGAAATTAAAATTAGTAAGAACAACGAAATTTTAATAAAAGGACCTGGAGTAATGAAAGGCTATTACAAAAAACCTGAAGCTACTGCCGAAGTTTTTGAAAATGGATGGTTTAAAACTGGAGATGCTGGTAAAATAGACGACAAAGGAAACTTAATTATTACAGATAGAATTAAGGATCTAATGAAAACTTCTGGAGGAAAATATATTGCACCTCAAAAATTAGAAACAGCCTTAATTACCGATTCATTTATTGAGCAAATTGCAGTTATTGGGGATCAACAAAAATATGTAACCGCATTAGCTGTTCCTAGTTTTGATAATCTAAAAAAATACGCTTTAGAACATAAAATTAACTTTAAAGACGTAGAAGATTTAATTACTAATAATCAGATTATAGCGCTGTTTGAAAAACGAATTGAAGAACTTCAAAAAGAATTTTCGAAATTTGAAAAAGTAAAAAGATTCACCCTACTACCTAAAGAATTTAGTATAGAAGCAGGAGAAATTACTGCGACATTAAAACTAAAACGAAAAGTAATTCAGGAAAAATATAAAGCACTTATTGACAAAATGTATTCTGATAAATAAATACTTTTAAAGAGTAACGTTATTGCTCTTTTTTTTAAAACACGATTAAAAGGTTATTGATATTTGTAAAACTTTATTACAAATATCAATAACCTTTATTTTTTTACCTCATCTAGTAGAAAACAAAATAGATTCGTGGAGTTAGAAAAACATAGAATTATAAAAAACCTATGCAAAACTCTGTATAAAAATCACTATTTTTAGTCTAACCAATGTAAGTGACTTTACGTATTTAATCTAGACTTATTTTTAGAAAACACGAACAAATAAGACAGACCGATAAACTATTATTAGTTACACAAACAGACTAAATGACTGAAAAAGAAGAAGAGTTAGATAATTATTTAGACAATCATTATATACACAGAAGTAATTGGTTAAGAGCAGCTGTGCTTGGCGCTAACGACGGTATTTTATCTACAACAAGTATTGCTATTGGAGTTGCTGCAGCAAGTAATATGCGAGAACCAATTATTTTAGCAACACTTGCTGGTCTTGTTGCGGGAGCATTATCTATGGCAGCTGGAGAATACGTTTCTGTAAGTTCGCAAACAGACATAGAACAAGCAGATATAGAGCGTGAAAAAATTGAATTAAAAGAGACACCCAAACTAGAATTACAACGTCTTTCAGAGATTTACGAAAAAAGAGGCTTAAAAAAAGAGACTGCACTAATTGTAGCTAAAGAGTTAACAGCGTTTGATGCATTAGGCACACATATTAGAGACGAATTAGGTATTAATGAAATTACTCAGGCAAAACCCTTTCAAGCAGCATCTGCCTCTGCAGCTTCCTTTACTGTTGGTGGCCTACTTCCTTTTTTGGTTTCTTTATTTCTACCATTAGAAAGCATGGAATATTCCCTTTATGGTTCTGCTTTATTTTTTCTTATTATTTTAGGAGCCTTAGCAGCAAAAGCAGGAGGTTCTAGTATAAAAAAAGCAATAATTAGAATTACATTTTGGGGAACTGTAGCCATGGGATTAACGGCTCTAGTTGGACATCTATTTAATGTAAACATTGTTTAAAACAAGAACACAATTCTTTATATATAACTCGCTATTTTTAGTTTAACCAACTTGAGTTCTTTTTTTTACTTGTTTTAAATTTTATTGTAAAAAATACACTCACAAAAACCGAACGCTTACCCTACACATAAGCTTCATCTTAAAAGTACTATGAAAAAAATTGCACTCATCATTCTATGTCTATCCTTCCACATTTCCTTCTCTCAAGAGATAGACCAAAAAATCATCAATTCTGAAATAAGTGAAGTCACCGTATTTATTAAGGGGGCTCAAATAATCAGAAAAAAAACTGTCGAATTAAAAAAAGGGAAGACTATATTAAAATTCAGCAATCTTTCTCCCTTCATTAATTCAAAAAGCATACAAGTAAAAGTTAACGGAAATGTAACGGTGCTGTCTGTAAATCATCAACAAAATTTTATTGACAAATTAGAAAAACAAGATGCACTTGTTAAATTAGAAACAGACCTAGAAAAAACAAAAGACGATTTAAAATTAGAAGAAACCTATTTAGAAATTTTAAAAGAAGAGTTATCCTTTTTACAAGAAAACAGAAATATTGGTGGTAAAAATGAAGAACTAAGCGTGACAAATCTTAAAGAAGCTTCTGTATTTTACAGTTCTAAACTCACCGCCTTAAAACTGAAAGAAATAGATAGAAATAAAAACTTAGCAAGCCTAAGAAAAAAAGAATTTGAGATTCAAAACCAGATAAAAACCATGACTAGCAAAAAAGCGTATGCTAATGGAGAAATTTTGGTTAAGGTAGAAAGTAAAAATGCTTCGAAATCTAATTTTGAAATTTCTTATGTTGTTGGAAATGCTGGCTGGTTACCAACGTACGATATTAGAGCAAAAAATGTAAACGAACCAGTAGAGCTTGTTTACAAAGCAAACATAAAACAGGACACTAAAATAGATTGGAAAAATGTTAAGTTAAGTTTATCGTCTGCAGATCCAAATTTATCTGGAGTTGCACCAGAATTAAAAACGTATTACTTAAATTATAATACAGCACCACCAAGTTACAACCGATCCATAAATCAAGTCACAGGAAAGGTTCTCGATAATGATTCACAACCACTGCCCGGTGTTAATGTTATAGTAAAAGGAACAACTATAGGCACAACCACAGATTTTGATGGTAATTACGCCATTACCATTCCCGAAACGTCTAGCCAATTAGAATTTACCTATTTAGGATTCGAATCTCAGGTTTTAAATACAAAAAAACCGATTCATAATATTCGTTTAAATGAAGACATCTTAGAACTAGAAGAAGTCGTTGTTGTAGGTTATGGAGCCAGTAAAAAAAGATCTGTATCAGACCAATTACAAGGGCGCGTTACAGGTGTTAACATTCGTGGCGCAAGTAGTACATCAATTCCGCTTGTACAAGTAGAAAATCAAACTACAGTTAATTTTAAAATAGAATTACCTTACACCATTGCGTCTGATAATAAAAGTTATGCAGTAAATATGGTAAGCTATAATTTACCTGCAGAATACCAATACTTTAGTGTGCCTAAAATAGAAAAAGAAGCTTTTCTTATCGCGAGTATAAAAGATTGGGAACAATACAATTTATTAGAAGGAGAAGCAAATATATTTTTTGAAGGTACTTATGTTGGAAAAACCATTTTAGATGTAAAATATGCTTCAGACAGTTTAGAAATTTCTCTTGGACGCGATAAAAATGTTGTTGTAGACAGACAAAAGGTCTCAGATTTTTCTTCTAAAAAATTAATTGGAAGTAAAAAAGAAGAAAATAGAGATTGGACCATTTCTGTTAAGAACAATAAATCTGAAACCATAAACATGCTAATTATGGATCAGATTCCTGTTTCTACATTAGATGAAATAAAAGTAGAACTATCAGAATTATCTAAAGGAAAACATAATTTAGAAACCGGAGAGATACAATGGCAGTTTAATTTAGAACCTAATAAAACTAAAAATATCGATTTAAAATATTCGGTTAAATATCCTAAAAGCAGAAATTTAATAATCGAATAAAACAATATTCAGTCTTAAAAAACCTCAACAGTTTTAACTTAAACGCATATATAAAATGAAAAACATAACCTTAGTCACATGTTTACTAATTAGTTTCTTATCGTTCTCCCAAGAATGGAGTTTTGAAAAACCTGATTACGAAACTATTGAAAAAAATATTCAAATTAACGACTCAAATCTATTTTACAAATCTTTAATGCAAAGGTATCAGGAAGCAGATTCTACCATGACATTACAAGAAAAAAGACACTTGTATTATGGGTACTCTTTTAACGAAAACTATGCCCCTTATTCTAGTTCAAACTACAGTGATAGTTTAAGCGTTGTATTACAAAAAAAGAAATTAGAACCTATCGATTTTAAAAATGTAATTACGTTTACAGACTCTATGCTTACAAACAATCCCTTCGATTTAAGAGCTATGGACTATCAGATGTATGCACTAAAAAAAACAGGAAATACAACTACTTATCAAAATAGAGTTATTCAATTCCGAACTACATTAGACGCCTTAATGAGTTCTGGAAATGGCGCAAGTAAAGAAGATGCTTTTTATGTTATTTACACCTCTCACGAATACGATTTATTGGGTGTAATTGGATTTCAATTTGCAGGTAGCCAAAGCTTAATTGAACACTACGATTATTTAACCGTTGCAGAAAATAAATCAAATATAGAGGGCTTATATTTTGATGTAAGTCCGTGTCTAAATGCTTTAAATAAAATGTTTGAAGAAGACTAAATGTTCTACAATAAAGTATAAAATTAATTACTAGTTTTAAGCATTAAAATACGTTCTAAAAGAAGACCAGCAAACAACTCGTACTCAATAGATACACTTTAAATTACAATGGTAAAACAACAAATAGTCTCTAATTTTAGTAATATAATTAGAGGAAAAATGTATTTCTTTCTAAAAAAATCAGTTTGGAAATATTTAATTTTAACTGGAATTATGGGATACGTAAATCCCATGCCAAATATGGGGCCTTTTGCAACAGCGGCACTGTATTTTCTAGGTGTTATGCTTATACTTTTACCTTTACAATATTTTAGTGCTAAAACCCTTGGTAAAAAAATTAATTTTGATGCCTTGGTAGAGTTCAATGAAGAAGATATTATAATAAATCACAATAATAAAGACGAGATTGAAACTAAAAACTGGAATTGGATAAGCGTTATAGATTTAAAAAAAGATAGAATTTGGCTAACTTTAAATCAGACTAGACCATTTGCAATCTCCATACCTAAATCAAAATTACAAGAATCGGAAATCGCCTTTTTTAAACAGAAACAAGCAGAAATAAACAAATAGCATACGGTTTTAATAGTACACCATTTATATTAAGCTTACAAATTCAAGAGATTGAAATTGTAAGCTTTTTTAATGATTAATTTTTTAAACATCTCCCTATTATATAATAGTAGTTTAAGTAAAAAACACGCTCCTATTTCAACAAAAAAAAACAAGTCCTTTAGTTATAAGCACATACATTTTCTTTAAAAACATTAAACATCAACCTAAAAGACAGACTAACAAATCATTTTATCTAATTGTTAATTATTTGTGAAAATCAGTCTGTATTCACTTCAAATAGTAATCATAGAATAATCTTGAATTCACACCAACATAATGTCTCATTAATAGTTTTGCAACGAATCAATCAACAATTAATTTAAACTAAATGAAGCTTAAAGTTATACTAACAATTTTAACCACATCCTTAATGCTTATTGTTAATGGGCAAAACAAAGGAGAATTAAACGGAACAATTAAAACAGAGCAAGGAGAGCCTGTAATTGGTGCTAATATTTCAATTAAAAGCATAAACACAGGAACCACAACAAATTTTGATGGTTATTATGCTATAAAATTAACAGAAGGAAAATCTTATAGTATAGAGATTTCATACATTGGTTACAACACCATTAATAAAACAGTAACAATTACTTCAGGAAAAACAACGCACGATTTCACATTATCAGAAAGCTCTTATATGTTAGAAGGCGTTTTAGTAACCTCTCAAAAAAGAGAACAAAAGAATAAAGATGTGCCCATTGCCATTACATCTTATGGTACAGAATTTATAGAAAACCAAGGTACTTTAGAATATGATGCTTTATCGGAATATGTTCCTGGCTTTCAAGTTCAAATTCAAAGTGTAAACAACCCTGGAATTGTAGTTAGAGGAATAACAAGTGATAGCGGAGATTCTAGAGTAGAACCTAGAGTATCTATTTTTCAAGACGGTGTATCTATTAGTAAATCTAGAGGTTCTGTAGTAGAACTTTACGATATAGAACGTGTAGAAATATTAAAAGGACCTCAAGGAACATTATTTGGTCGTGGTGCACAAATTGGTGCCATGCATATTATTCAAAATAAAGCTAAAAACGAAAATTCTGGATCTTTAAAAGTAGGATACGGAAACTTTAATCAGCTTTTAGCTACTGGAGATGCGAATACTATTCTAGCTAAAGACAAATTATTTTTACGTGTAGCAGGAATTTACAATAAAAGAGATGGTTATATAGAAAACCTTTCTGGAGGAGATTTAAATGGTAAAGAAACGTTAGCTTTTAGAACATCTTTAAAATATTTAATAAGTAATAACACATCTTTAGACGTTATTGCTAACTGGCAACAAGACACACCTCCTGGAACAGCTTTTAAAAGTGGAACTTTCGAACCAGCAGGCGGAGATTTAAGTCCGAATACTTTTGCCGATTTAGAACGTGGTGAAGACCTAGGAGTAGATAGAACGGTTTGGGGTGTTACAGGAATTTTAAAACATAATTTTAACGCTACTTGGGATTTAACATCTACTACTGCTTACAGAGAATTTGACTCTAATGAAGCTTTTGATGCTGACGGAACTGCTGCTCCTGCCCTATTTTTTAATGAAATATCTGAAGGAAAACAATTTAGCCAAGAATTAAGATTCAATTTTGATACTGATAATAAATTTAGAGGTTTTTTTGGAGCTAATTTCTTCTTCGAAGACGGTTCTCAAAGTGTACCATGGGAATATAATGAACAAAGTTTTGCTGTATTATTAGCGAGTCCAGAATTCTTTGTCATAAATGGAGTCCCTACATTAATACCAAGTATCCCTAACGATCCTGCTTACGGACCATTAGCCGGAGCACCTTTAAACGAATACAATACAGAAACATATACAAACTACGGAAAAAATTATTCTGGAGATATTTTTGCTGATGCCTCTTACGATGTTACAGACAAATTATCCTTAACCGTTGGTTTAAGAGCGACATGGGAAAACATTAATGCTGCATATGAAGTTACAGATGCAGAAACACCTTCTAACCTTGGCTTCTTAACAGGAAATTATCCTAATGTATTATACGCATCTACAAATGGCGAAAAAATAGAAGCTAGTGAAAACTTTTTATCTGCTGTGGGACGTTTTGCTTTAAATTACGACATTAATGATAACATTACATTGTTTGGTACAGCATCTAAAGGAAGAAGACCTAATGTAATTAATATTACTGCTACAGAAACAAACGTATTGTCTGATGAAACAGTATTATCTTACGAAATTGGAGCTAAATCGTTATTTTTAAATAACAGATTACAGTTTGATGTAAACGCATATATTTACGACTATTCAAACTTCCAAACTAGTGTAACAGAATTTGAAAACGGTACACTTACTGCAACAACTAAAGATAGTGGTAACGCAAGCACATTTGGTTTTGAAGTCGCAACACAATTTGCATTCACTAAAAACAGTAGTTTCTTTGCAAACTATAGTTATATAGATGCAAGTTTTGATGATAAAGATTCAGACGGAAATGAGCAAGAACTAGCAGGAAACACCTTTAGATTAACTCCTAAAAACTCATTCTCGTTAGGATTTAATATTAATCCTACAGTAAACAAAAACTTAGATGTATTTTTTAGACCATCGTACACTTATAAATCGAAAGTATTTTTTGAAGAAACCAACTTACCAGAAATATCTCAAGATGGTTACGGTTTATTAAACTTCAGAACCGGTTTACATTTGTATAAAAAATACGAAATCACATTCTTTATGAATAACGTATTAGACGAAGAATACATTATTGATGCAGGAAATACAGGAGAAGCTTTTGGTATACCTACTTACATTGGTGGTGCTCCAAGATTATACGGAATACAACTTAAAGCAAATTTCTAAAACAGAATACAAATCAATTGAAAACTACGCTACTAATAAGAGCGTAGTTTTTTAAATTTATATCATTATGAAAAAAACATATTTCTTTTTAATCCTTATCGTTGCATGTTTGTGTGTAACGACAGCTTTCTCACAGATACTGACTCCGCAAACAACGCTTTTAAATGTTGAAGCAGCCATAAAAACAGCAGAGCAACATACAGAAAACATAAAAACAGATAATGAAGCTCGAATTATTTGGGCTAAAGATTACAAGGCAAAACAATCGCCTATTGCATTTGTTTACTTACATGGTTTTGGAGCTAGTAACAGAGAAGGAGAACCTATTATGTCTATGCTCTCTAAGCAATATAATGCCAATGTATATCTGTCTCGTTTAAAAGAACACGGCCTAAATAGAGCAGATAATTACAAAAATTTAACTCCAGAGAACTATATTGCTACCACTAAAGAAGCTTTAGAAATTGGTAAATTATTAGGAAAGCAAATCATATTAGTAAGCACATCTACAGGTGGTACCTTAAGCTTAAAATTAGCTTCAGAAGATGCTTCTATTGCTGGTCTTGTTATGTATTCTCCTTTTATTGGTCTTAAAAATCCGGCCTTCAATGCCATTCTTACTCCAGAAGGAAAAGCTGGTTTTACACAAATGAATGGAGGAGAAATTATGAAACAAAACAGAGGCGAAGCCGAAAGTAAATATTGGTCTACATCTTACCATATTGATGGGTACGAAGCCTTAATTAAAATGCTTAATAGCACTGCAACTGTAGAGACCTTTAAAAAAGTAAAAGCTCCCGTTTTTGTTGGTTATTATTATAAAAACGAGAAAGAACAAGATCAAGTTGTTTCTGTTCCTGCAATATTAAATATGTATGACAACTTAGGAACTCCTAAAGACAAGAAAGAGAAAGTTGCTTTTCCTGAAGCAGGAAATCATGTTATTGCTTGCGATTTAAGATCTAAAGATTACATGAATGTTTACAATAAAACAGTAGACTTTATAGACACTGTTATTTTAGAAAAAGAACGTCTTTATAATTTCGAATTACAAGGACACAGAGGCGCAAGAGGTTTAGAACCTGAAAACACCATTCTTGCCTTTAAAAAAGCTTTAGACTTAAAAGTAAATACCCTAGAATTAGACGTTGTTATTACTAAAGATAAAAAAGTTGTAGTTTCTCATGAACCTTGGTTAAACTACGAAGTAACCTTAGACGCTAAAGGAAATAACATTACAAAAGAAGATGCTTTAGCATTCAACATCTATAAAAATAAATATAAAAAATTAAAACAATACGATGTTGGATCTCTAGGAAACCCTAAGTTTATTAAGCAAGAAAAAATTGCAGCACACAAACCTTTATTATCTGAGGTCATAACTTATGCTGAAGGAATAAATTCTGAAATTCTATATAATATTGAAATAAAAAGCACACCTACAGATGAAGCTAACGGATTTCAACCAAGTGTAAATGAATTCTCTGATTTATTAATTACAGAAATAAAGAAGGCAAACTTACCATTAAATAGGGTTGTAATACAAAGTTTTGATCCTCGCGTTTTAGAATATCTACATAAAACATATCCAGATTATACGCTATCCTTTTTAACGTATGAAAACGATTTTGAAACCAATATGAATATCTTAAGTTTTGTACCTGAAATTTACAGTCCGTATTACATATTATTAAATAATCAGGAGGTAAAAAATATTCACGCCAAAAACATGAAAGTATTTCCTTGGACCGTTAATACAAAAGACGACATGATTAATGTTCTAAAAATGGGTGTAGATGGTATTATTACCGATTATCCAGATATTGCGCTTCCATTAAGACAATAATATAAATATTAATTATCGCCTAAGAGCTACCTTTTTAAGTCTTTTAGGCGATAATTTTATCAACACCAATCTAACCAAGAGCACATTACACAACGAGCACTTCTAGCTCCTTTTATCTATTAACATTTCTTTAACATTTTATTTAATTTTTATTTAATGAAAATTGATATTTTCGCTCACTAATGAAACTCAGTTGCATTAAAAATAGCGTCACATATCTTTTCCTAGTCCTTTTTATTTCAATGAAATTGGTTGGGCTTCATGCTTTGTCTCATATTGATGATGACGATCATGATTTACATTGTGTGATTTGTCAGCACACAGCTACTCAGAATTTAACACCAGTATTAGCTCCAGATTTACATAATTACGACTTAGAAGTTCCTGTGTTTATTGTAGAAAAAGAGTTGACTAAAAATTATAGTTTCAGTATCTCTAACTCTCTAGATATACATCAGCTTTTTTCGCGTCCTCCACCATCTCTTATATAACTATTTCTATACATTTAATTATAATTATTTAGCAACAACACATTATCTAATGGTGCTGTGTTAGTTTGTTAAACGATGATACATACTTGTGTGTCATTATTATAAATATTAACTAGTTGTGGTGATTTTATAAATCTATCATCGTTATATGTGTAGGCACAGTGAATAGTTCTTATTTCCAGAACATTTTTTTCTAATCTTATAGTATTTTAATATGCTTAAAAAAACACTTAGTGTGTGGCTATGCTTTAGCCTATGCACTATTGCGTTTGCGCAAGACTCTTGGTTAATTAAGGGTGTTGTGTTAAATGCCAACACGTTACAGCCTATAGATGGGGCTTCAATAAGTAGAGGGAATTTATTCTCTATATCATCTGATACAGGCGAATTTACACTGAAAAACGTTAAACAAGGTAGTTATGATCTTGTTGTGTCTAGCATGGGATTTACATCAAAAACCATCACTATTCAGGTAGATTCTAAGCTAAAAGATGTCATTATTTACCTAGAAGAATCAGCTACAAATCTGGACGAAATTGAAGTACTCGGAAAGTCTAAAAAAAGAGAACGCATGGAAACTCCTGTCGTTTCTTATAATGTTTCTGAAACTTTTTTAGAAGAAAACAGAGAAAATAGTTTAATGCAAACCCTAAGTAAAATACCAGGAGTTAGCACCATAAATATTGGATCTGGACAATCCAAACCTGTCATTCGAGGTTTAGGATTTAATCGTGTTGCTGTTGTACAAAATGGAATAAAACACGAAGCACAACAATGGGGAAATGATCATGGTTTAGAAATAGATCAATACGGTATCGAGAACATCCAAATTATAAAAGGCCCCGCATCTTTAGTCTATGGCTCAGATGCTATTGCTGGTGTTGTAGATATTCAACCCAATGCGATTCCTGATATACATTCGTTTTCAGGAGATATAAATCTTTTAGGAGAAACAAATAATGATTTGTTAGGCGTATCTGCTGGTGTACAAGCTAGAACTCATAATTGGTTTTATCGCGGTCGACTTACCTATAGAGATTATGGCGATTATAAAGTACCAACAGATCAAATTAGTTACGAAAATTACATATTCAATTTACACGACAATAATTTAAGAAACACAGCTGGAAAAGAAGCAGATGCAAGTTTTAGTCTAGGTTATATTAATGATAATATACAGTCTGAAACTACTTTTAGTAATGTAAATGCTAAAAACGGTTTTTTTGCCAATGCACATGGTTTAGAAGTAAGAACTTCAGATATTGACTATGATAGTTCTAATAGAGATATTGATTTGCCTTACCATAAAGTAAATCATTTTAAAATTACTAATAACATAACTATTTTTAGTGAAGACCATACGTTTTATTTCGATTTAGGTTATCAAAACAATCTAAGAGCAGAACATTCAGAAGCTGTACCTCATGGCTATATGCCAAAACCAGCCAACACAAAAGAGCGAGTATTTAATAAAAACACATACGCCTTAAATGTTAGAGATGCTTTTAAACCTAATAATGCTCACGACATTGTTTTGGGCGTAAACATGGAGTTTCAGGATAATAACATTGGCGGCTGGGGCTTTTTAATTCCAGAATATAACCGTTTTACTTTTGGCGCTTTCGCGTTTGATACGTTTAAAATTAATTCAGACTTACACCTTCTAGCAGGTATTCGTTACGATTTTGGACGTGTAGATACTAAGGCGTATTACGATTGGTTTCCGTCTACAATCAATAATGAAGACGGATCGACATCTTATGTGTATTTGCAAAGAGCACAAGATAAATCTTTAGACTTCGGAAACTTTAGTGGCTCTGTAGGCTTGAGTTACATTTTAAATCATACCACATTTAAAATTAATGTTGGAAAAAGTTTTAGAATGCCTTTAGCAAACGAGTTGGCTTCAGACGGAGTGAATTACCACATGTATCGTTACGAAAAAGGAAATTTAGATTTAGATCCAGAAGCATCCTACCAAATAGATTTAGATATCGACCATACAACCAGTGCTTTTAGTATTGGCGTGAGTCCTTTTGTTAACTTTTTTGAAAACTTTATTTACCTAAATCCCACATCTGGTTATTACGAAACGCTACAAATTTACGAATACACCCAAAGTAAAGTTTTTAGAATTGGAGGAGAAATTAGAGCCAGTACTACGGTTTTTGAAAACCTAAAATTAGACGCTTCTGCAGAGTATGTGTATTCTAGACAAACTAGTGGTGCAAAAGAAGGGTTTACTATTCCGTTTTCTCCACCGTTATCAGGTTTGCTTTCTGCTAGATATCAATTTAAAGACCTATTGTTTTTAAGTAAACCTCAGCTTATAGCAGACTATAGAATTACAGCTTCTCAAGAGGAGATTGTTCCGCCAGAAGAAGTTACAGATGGTTATCAATTATTCAACATGTCTTTTCTAGCAGAATTAAATCTATTCAAAAATAATTCGCCTGTAGAAATGCGTGTAAAATTAAACAATGTATTCAATACAAAATATTTCGATCATACCAGTTTCTATCGCTTAATAGATGTGCCAGAAGCCGGAAGAAACCTATCCTTATCATTAACAATACCATTATAAATATTAACAATCAATTTAAATCAACAACAATGAAAACAAGAATTATGAAAACAAATTTTAAATTTTTAGCCATTGTCCTTTCTCTAGGATTATTTTTACAATCATGTAGCAGTGACGATGACAACGCTGTAACAAGTGCTCCCGAAGTTTCAGGTTTTGAATATGGCGCAGGTAGTGACCACTCTACAGATCAAGTGGCTTATAAAGGATCTAATATTCATTTAGAAGCAGAAATTTATGCAGAAGCTACAGTGAGTAGTATTACTGTGTCTATTCATGCACACGACTTAGAACTTGCAGATGGTGAGGTAGATTGGGATTTCGAACAAGTATTTACAGATAGTAAATATTTAGCCATAAACCCTACGTTTCATGAACATATAGATGTCCCTACAGATATTCCTGCAGGAGAATATCATGTTGAATTATTAATTACAGACGAAATTGGAAATAGTACAGAAGTAGAAGGTTACATCCAGATTTTAGATCTTATTACGTTAAGCGATATTTCTATAGATGAAACTGTAGTTCGAGGAGAAGATTTTCATACCGAATTTATGATTAATGCGTTTAATGGAATACATTCTATAACTGTAGATGCGCATGCACACGGACTTACTTTAGCTGATGGTGAAGTTGAATGGGATTACGAAGAAGAATTTTTAGAAGGTTACCATGAAGAAACAGAAGTAGAATTCCATGAGCATATTGATGTTCCTTTAACTGCTCCTGCTGGAGAATATCATATCATTTTTACAGTTGAAGATGAAGATGGTAATACAAAAGAGTATGAAACACATATAGATGTTACAGCTTAATTAAAAATTTACACCGCATAATATAACTTTATATTATGCGGTTCTTATACCCTTATAAAATGCAATTTACCTTAAAATATTATTACTTTATTTTATCTATGCTTCTAATAGCGTCATGTTCTAGTGACGATAGTATTGATAAAGATGAAGAAAAACCAACGATTACCGTTAATTATACAGATGGATTTCCGCAGGGCTGCTCAGTACTTACAAAAGGAGAAACTTACAATTTCAGAGCTCAGGTTACAGACAATAAAGCATTGGCATCTTATAGCATAGATATTCATAATAATTTTGATCACCACACACATGACGATCAAGTCACAGAATGTGATTTAGAAGAGATAAAAGATGCTGTAAATCCATTTATTTTAATGGAAAACTATACAATAGAGAACGGATTAACTAGTTATGAAATTAATGTTTCGGTAACTATTCCTAACGATATAGATGCCGGAGATTACCATTGTGCGTATTCCGTTACCGATGAAACAGGATGGCAAGCCAGAACATCTATCGATATAAAAATAACCGATTAGACAACTTTAACAATAGGCGCTTTAAAGTAAAATATTCAAATAAAAAGAAGCTTACAGGTTCAAGAGATTGAAATTGTAAGCTTCTTTTTTTATATGCTATAAAATATTTTTTGGATTCATTTATACAATAATCAATTCCATGCCCATATCAATCAATTTATTTTTAGTGCGTTCATCAATACCTGAATCTGTTATAATTTGATCAACATCATCAAGTCCACAAATTCTACCAAATCCTTTTTTATTGAATTTTGAAGAATCTGCTAACACTATAATTTTTTGCGCCGCTTTAATCATTTCTTTATTTAAAGACGCTTCCATTAAATTTGTAGTTGTAAGCCCATAATCAAGATCGATACCGTCTACCCCCAAAAACAATTTGGTAAAAGTAAATTCTGACAACATACGTTCTCCAATAGGCCCTATTACAGATGCAGAACTCGACCTTACCATACCACCTAGTTGCATAACATCAATATCTTTAATCGCTGCCAATATTACAGCAGTATTTAACGATGCGGTCAATACCGTTAACCCTTCTAAAGGTTTAATATGTCTGGCAAATTCAATAACAGAAGTCCCAGAAGCAATGATAACACTATCGTTTGCTTCCAATAGTTCTACAGCAGCCATCCCTATTTTCTTTTTTTCTTTAGCATGTATCTTCTCCTTAATATTTACAGGATTTTCTGTAATATATGGATTTACAGAAATTGCTTTTCCATGCGACCTAAATAACAATTTCTTTTCTTCAAGAAGTTTAAGATCCTTTCTAATAGTGACTAACGACACTTTAAACTCATCACTTAGCTCGTTAACGCTAACAAATCCCTCTGCTTCGAGTTTCTCTAATATAAATTTGTGGCGGTCTATAATATTTAGTGGCATCTGGTTTCGTTTTATACAAAAATAAAGATTACTAATATCATTACGAATACGAAAAGTACATTTTTTAATAAATTATCAATTTCAAAACGAAACTACAATTTCATATTTCAAACAAAAAGCACCATAAAAACAAAAATATGATAACCAAAGACCCTCATTTTTATTAAAATAAGTTAAAAAAACATAACAAATAAAAAAATAACAAATAAAAACTTTTGTTTTGTTTCGTTTTGTTGTAAATTTATTCAAAATTAAAAAGGCACTAAGAATATAAACTAAGGAATCATGAACAGAAAAATAATGATAGATAAGTTAAGAAGTAATTCTAAAACTTACGATTTCGTAATAATAGGAGGCGGAGCTACCGGTATTGGTATTGCGCTTGAAGCCTCTGCAAGAGGTTACTCTGTTGCTTTACTAGAAAAATCAGATTTCACAAAATCAACATCAAGTAAATCTACTAAATTAATGCACGGTGGAGTTAGATATTTAGCACAAGGTGATATTGCTCTAGTTCGTGAAGCCGCTGTAGAACGTGGTTTAGCACTAAAAAACGCACCACACATTACTAAAACACAGTCGTTTATAATCCCAACACATGGTTTGTACGATGAAATATTATATACTATTGGATTAACCTTTTACGATTTATTAGCAGGAAAACTTAGTCTTGGAAGATCCAGACGTATTTCGAAAGCCAAAACTCTAAAACGTATTTCACTTATAAATCCAGATAAAATTTCTGCAGGTGTAGTTTATTACGATGGTCAGTTTGACGATTCACGTATGGCTATCAATGTATTACAGTCTGCAGTAGAAATGGGAGCTGAAGTTGTCAATTATTGTGCTGTAGATAATTTAATAAAAGACGCAAACGGAAAAACCATAGGTGTTAAAGCTCACGATGAAATAGATGGAACACAATTCGAAATAAAAGGAAAGCAAGTAGTAAATGCTACAGGTGTCTTTGCAGATGATATACTACAAATGGATTCTCCTGGAGCAGAAAAAACAATTGCACCTAGTCAAGGTGTTCACTTAATATTAGATAAATCCTTCTTACCAGGAGACGATGCCATTACCATTCCTAAAACAGACGATGGTAGAGTATTATTTTTAGTCCCTTGGCATAACAGAGTTATTGTAGGAACAACAGATACTCCATTAGAAAAAGAATCTCTAGAACCTGTTGCTTTAGAAGAAGAAATAGGATTTATTTTAGCAACTGCTGGTAGATATTTAACAAAAGCACCTAAAAGAAGCGATGTCTTAAGTGTATACGCAGGTTTACGTCCGTTAGCTGCTCCAAAAAAAGAAGGAAGTAAAACAAAAGAAATCTCTCGTAGTCATAAAATTTACACTGCAGCATCTGGACTATTAACCATTGTAGGAGGTAAATGGACAACTTTCAGAAGAATGGGACAAGACCTTGTAGATAAAGCTGAAGAAAACCACAGCTGGAAACATATCCCTTCAAAAACAAGACATTTAAAAATTCACGGTTATAAAATCAACCCAGATTATAACAATCCGTTACATGTTTACGGAAGTGATGAAGCTAACATTTTAGAATTATCTAAACAAAACGGATGGGATACATCTATTAGTGATTCTATGGGTGTAATAGAAGCTCAAGTTATTTGGGCAGTAAGAAAAGAAATGGCTTTAAACATAGAAGATTTTCTAGCCAGAAGAGTGCGTTGTCAATTATTAGATGCAAAAGAGAGTATTAAAATGGCTCCTAAAGTTGCAAAAATAATGGCAAAAGAATTAGGTAAAGATGATGCTTGGCAAACCAAACAAGTAGCAAATTACATAGAGGTTACCTCAAATTACGTATTATAAGTTCAACAAATCAAACAACTACATTGACATGAAAAGTAAATTAATTTTAGCCTTTGACCAGGGGACTACATCGTCTCGAGCTATTTTATTTAACCATGATGGAGAAATCGTAAGAGTGTCTCAAAAACCATTCGAACAAATTTTCCCTAAACCAGGTTGGGTAGAACATAACCCTAACGACATTTGGTCTTCACAAATATCTGTAGCCGCCGAAGTTGTAGCGCAACAAGGTATTAACGGAACAGACATTGCCGCAATTGGTATTACCAATCAAAGAGAAACCGTTGTAGTATGGGATCGCGAAACCAGCGAACCTATTTATAACGCAATCGTTTGGCAAGACAGAAGAACATCTAGATACTGTGACGAGCTAAAAGATGCTGGACACACAGATCTTATTAAAGAAAAAACAGGTTTAGTTATTGACGCCTATTTTTCTGCAACAAAATTAAAATGGATTTTAGATAACGTAAAAGGCGCTAGAGAAAAAGCAGAAGCTGGAAAACTATGTTTTGGAACGGTAGATTGTTGGTTAATCTGGAAACTAACCAGAGGAAAAATGTTTATTACAGATGTTTCTAACGCAAGTAGAACCATGTTATTCAACATTCACACCATGTCTTGGGACAAAGAGTTAATGGAGTTATTTAATATTCCAGAATCTATGCTACCAGAAGTAAAACAAAGTAGCGAAGTTTACGGTACTACTGCAACTACACTATTCTCAACAAAAATTCCAATTGCAGGTATTGCCGGAGACCAACAAGCAGCTTTATTTGGACAAATGTGTACTAAACCAGGAATGGTTAAAAACACATATGGAACAGGTTGTTTCCTATTAATGAATACAGGTAATAAAGCGGTGTATTCTAAAAACAATCTATTAACAACTGTAGCTTGGAAAATTAACGGAGAAACAACATACGCCTTAGAAGGTAGTGTCTTTGTAGGAGGAGCAGCAATTCAATGGATACGTGACGGTCTAAGAATGGTAAGAACGGCTCCCGGAATAAATCATTTAGCAGAAATGGCTGAAGATAATGGTGGTGTGTATTTTGTACCTGCATTAACCGGTTTAGGTGCGCCTTATTGGGATCAATATGCAAGAGGTGCTATTCTTGGAATTACTAGAGGAACTACAGATGCACATATTGCACGAGCTACATTAGAAGGTATCGCTTTTCAAGTGTATGACATTGTAAAAGCAATGGAAGCAGATGCTGGAGAAAAAAGCATTGAACTTAGAGTTGATGGTGGTGCAACTGCTAGTAACTTATTAATGCAAATACAATCTGATTTATTTGGATTTAAAATTATAAGACCTAAAACTCTTGAAACTACCGCAATGGGTGCTGCATATTTAGCAGGACTAGCCGTTGGTTACTGGGACAACATAGACGACATACAATCGCAATGGATTGTTGATAAGGAATTCTTTCCAGAAGCTCCTAAGGAGAAAGTAGACAATATGTTACACTATTGGCATAAAGCCGTTAAATGTACACAAAATTGGATCGAAGAATAAACTATAATCAACAACCATAAAACTTGAAATTATGTCAATTTTAGTAGCTGAAATATTAGGTACCATGTTAATGATTCTATTAGGTAACGGTGTAGTCGCTAATGTCGTTTTAAAAGGGACAAAAGCAGCTGGAGCAGGATGGATTGAAATCACAACAGCATGGGCCTTAGCCGTATTCGTAGGTGTAATTGTTGCAGGCCCATACAGTGGCGCACATTTAAACCCCGCAGTAACCATAGGTTTAGCAATAGCCGGAAAAGTCTCTTGGGCTTTAGTTCCCGAATATCTTGCAGGAGAAATGATAGGTGCTATGTTAGGAGCCTTCTTTGTATGGTTATTTTACAAAGACCAATTCAAAGCAACCGATGACGAAAGAGGTATGTTAGATTGTTTCTGTACAGGACCCGCTATTCGAAATCCTTTATCAAACTTAACAAGTGAAATTATAGGAACGTTTGTCTTAATTTTTGTAATATTTTACATCACAGGTGCAAATGTTAATTTAGGAATAGAAGGAGATCCATTAACACCTATAGGTTTAGGTTCTATTGGAGCAATACCAGTAGCTTTCCTTGTATGGGTAATCGGTTTATCTTTAGGAGGTACAACAGGATATGCAATTAATCCTGCTCGAGATTTAGGACCAAGAATCATGCACGCTATACTACCTGTAAAAGGTGGAAGTGATTGGGGATACGCTTGGATTCCTGTAGTAGGTCCAATTATAGGTTGTGCTATTGCAGCATTCTTATATATGGCCGTAATGTAAATATTCCTTTAAGAAAAACACCATGAAAAAAATACTCATAATATTCGTAACACTGCTAGCTATGCAAATTAGCAATGCCCAAGAAACAGAACTTAAAGACAGCCCAATAGACTTTAATGTAGATGTGAAAACAAACCACTTATGGAGAGGTTTGGTAATTACAGACAAACCAATGGTTGCCGTTTTCTCAAAAGTAAATTTGGAAAAAACAGGTAGTTTTACAGCTGGATTTTGGGGTGGAATGTCCTTCTCTAATGAAAGTGACGGCACGTCGTATAAAGAAATAAACTACTATGCCCAATATGCAAAAAATGGATTCTCTATAGGAATTTGGGATTTATTTAATACCCGTAGTGTTGAAAACCCAGACGTCTGGAACTATGACAAAGAAACCACCACTCACCTATTAGACCTAAGAACATCTTATACTTTTAACGAGAATTTTCCTCTACGTTTAGAAGCAGATATTTTACTATATGGTAGTGGAGATTCTCAAAGAGATGATAATGGCGATTACGAACAACGTTACTCTACTTATGTAGAAGCATCGTACCCTATTATTAAAGACTCTAAAGTGAATTTAAATGGTTATGTAGGCGCTGGTTTTTCTCTAAATGGAGATACTCATTTATACGGAGATGGCGAACAAAATTTCGATTTAGTAAACGTAGGTTTAACAGCTTCAAAAACGCTTAGATTTTCAGATTTAGCTTTCCCTGTATCTGCAACAACAATGTGGAATCCTTCACTAAAAATTGCAAGAGTACAATTAGCGGTTAGTTTATTTTAAAATCATAAAGTAAATTCTTAAATATTAAAAAGTCCCTTTCTCTTTAAATTATTAATTAGAAAGGGACTTTTATTATTCTACAGCACACAAACTTCTATTTTGTATTTACAACAAAAGAGATTACAAACTGTACACAACTAAAAAGCCCTTAACAGGGCTTTTTTCATTATAAAATTATTATATAATGTTATCGCTATATTTTACAACCCTGCATTTTTAAAAGCTTTAAGACCTGCAAAACGAGATGCTTTTCCCAATTCGTTTTCAATACGCATAAGCTGATTGAATTTTTCAATACGTTCTCCACGACAACCACTACCTGTTTTTAAATGACCTGCATTAAGTCCGACTGTTAAATCGGCTATAAAAGTATCTACAGTTTCTCCACTTCTGTGAGAGACAAAACAGTTATATGCATTTTTATTAGCAAGCTCCATGGTTTCTAGTGTTTCGGTTACTGTTCCAATTTGGTTTAATTTAATTAGAATAGAATTTGCAACACCTTTATTTATCCCTTCTGTTAGAATTGCTTTATTTGTACAAAATAAATCGTCTCCAACAACTTCAATTTTATTACCAATAGACTGTGTCATGTTTTTCCAACCTTCCCAATCATTTTCTGCTAAACCATCTTCTAATAAAACAATAGGATATTGGTCTACCCAACTTTCCCACATTTTAATCATATCGTCACTTGAAACTAATTTCTGAGAACTTTTAAAAAACTTATACTTACCATCTTCCCACATTTCACTACTTGCAGGATCTACACAAATACTTACATCTTTTCCTGGTGTATAACCAGCTTTAGTGATACCTTCTAAAATCATTTCAACAGCTTGTTCATTAGATTTTAAATCTGGAGCAAATCCACCTTCATCTCCGACACCTGTACTAAAATTTTTAGCTTTTAACACGGCTTTTAATGAATGAAAAACTTCTTCTCCCATTCTAATAGATTCTTTAAAAGATGCTGCATTATGAGGTGCAATCATAAATTCTTGAAAATCTACCGTATTATCGGCATGTCTTCCTCCGTTAATAACATTCATACAAGGAACAGGCATAACATAAGCATTACTTCCTCCTAAATATTGATACAAAGGCATGTTAGAACTTAATGCTTTAGCACGAGCAAAAGCCATAGACACACCAAGTATGGCGTTGGCACCTAACTTAGACTTGTTGCTTGTACCATCTAACTCAATTAAAAAATAATCTAACTCGCGCTGATTGGCAAAATAGGTATTAACAACCGCTTTTGCGATAATGGTGTTTACGTTATTTACAGCTTTTAAAACACCTTTACCTCCGTAACGTTTTTTATCGCCATCTCTTAACTCTGTAGCTTCACGCTCTCCGGTCGATGCACCACTAGGAACCATGGCTCTAGAAACGGTTCCGTCTTCTAATTGTAAATCTACTTCTACTGTTGGATTTCCTCTGGAATCGAGGATTTCGATTGCATGAATTTTTTGAATTTTCATAATCTAAATGTTTAGTATTTAAATCAGTTATATTTTTTTTTAAAAACCAATAGAAATCAAAACTTATTTTTTGCTATTAAACAGAAAAATGAGAGCATGAAATCTGATTAATTTTTAACTTAAATTATAATACAAAGTTAGTCGTTTTTTAGCTCACGAATAAAACTTAAACCATTTAAAAACAGATTTTTGAGAATTAAAAAAGCAAACAAAAACCTAAAAAACAGAAGCAATTAACCTTTATTTAACGTGGAAAAACTTAAACAATAAACACAACTATCTCTATCCATTTATTTATGATAATTTTTATAAAGTAAGGTTAAATTTAACACCAAAACAGCTATACTTATACGCAACACTAAAGGCTTAAAAAAGCTTCAATTTTAAGATTACGTGTGAATTTGAAATTAAACATAATTAAAAGTTAAAATTTAATTTAAAAAACAAATTGCAATACAAGTACCACAATATTTCATTAATTTGGCCGCATTATTGTTCAAACAAAAGGATGGATCAGAAAAAACAACTCGGCAAAAACATAGCCTCATTATTGCTTTTTATAGCTTTAATGTTGCCTACTGCCGTGAAGTTTGTTCATATTTTTGAAGGACACGAGCACTTTACATGTACAGAAACTAGAACACATTTACACAAAACAGTTTCTAGATGCGAAATTTGTAGTTTTCATTTAACATCATTTAAATATGATATTTTTGAATATCCAGACTTACTGGTTTCAGAAACATTACAAAAAACTGTAGCAGACTTTTCTGCCCTTCAGTTACATTCTTTTAAGATTACCAACACTCAACTTCGGGCACCACCCACATTATCTTAATTAACAAACTGTAATTATTTATTAATTCTTAGAGAGCTCCCAGAGGTTACTACGTCTGCTTTATAATGACATACGCCCCTATATTACTGCTTTCTTATTAATTTATAATCAGTATTTCTTAAGCTAACCAAAACAACAAGTACAAATTACACTCTGTTAATACTATTATTTATCAGAGTC
This sequence comes from Formosa sp. L2A11, assembly GCF_009796865.1. GTDB lineage: Bacteria > Bacteroidota > Bacteroidia > Flavobacteriales > Flavobacteriaceae > Formosa. Next base: position 201,320 of record NZ_CP047028.1, read on the forward strand.
TTACTCTTCTGTTTTTATTCATTAGCACCCTAATTTTAATTAAATTACATATGCGTATTTATGCACTATTCATACTGCTACTTTGTAGTATGACATCGATATCACAAAATTGTGATAATACCTTTTCGGGTACAGTAAAAGATCTTCATGACGGCTCTTTACTTGTAGGCGCAACAGTAATTGTTGCGGGTTCGGAAAAAGCAGTACAAACAGATTTAGATGGTAAGTTTTTGTTTACCAATATGTGTGATGGCACATACTCTATACAAATATCTCATCCATTTTGTGCAACACAAGGCTTTACATTTAAGGTGTCTGGAAACACAGAAAAAACATTTAAGTTAGAACATCATTTAGAAGAACTTAACGAAGTTATTGTTCAAGGAAAAGCTTTTAGCGATAAATCTAAAACACTTGTAGAGAACACCATTTCTAAAGAAAAGCTAGAACAATTTAATGGAGCTACACTAGGCGATGCTTTAAATAGTTTAAGCGGAGTATCTTCCCTAAACGCAGGAAATGCAGTTGTAAAACCCATAGTTAATGGGTTACATAGTAGTCGAGTTATTTTAATTAACAACGGCGTACGCATGGAAGACCAAGAATGGGGCGTGGAACATGCTCCAAATATAGATGTTAATTCTGTTGGTAACCTAACCCTTATAAAAGGTGCAGGAGCATTACAATATAGCGGAGATGCAGTTGGAGGTGTAATTGTTGCAGAAGCAGATAAAGTACCTGTAAAAGACACGCTTTACGGAAAAACAATAATTTCAGGAGCATCTAACGGGCGTGGTGGCTCTGTAACATCACAATTAACCAAGAGTTATAAAAATGGATGGTACGGAACTTTACAAGGAACATGGAAACGTTTTGGTGATTTTGAAGCACCAGATTATGTATTAAGCAACACAGGAACATCTGAACGTAATGCCTCTCTTAACATTGGGTTCAATAAATTTGATTATGGCGTAGAAGCCTATTATTCTTATTTTAAAAATGAACTCGGTATTTTAAGTGCATCTCATATTGGTGGCGCCTCAGATTTAGTTAGTGCTATAAATAGTGATGTCCCTCTAATTATTAATGATTTTACTTATGATATTACAGAACCACGACAAGATATTACCCACAATTTAGCGCGTATAAAAGCATTTAAAAAGTTTGACAATCTTGGAAAACTGAGTTTACAATATGATTTTCAGAAAAATAACAGACTAGAATATGATATTAGAACAGGGTCTGATAAAGGTAAAGCTTCTGTAGATCTAGAACTTACAACACATACTTTAGCACTTGATTTAGATTCTCATTTAAAAAATGGACTAAAACTAAAAACAGGAATTAAAGCCAGTTATCAAGATAATTTTGCCGATCCAAATACCGGTGTACGACGCTTAATTCCTGATTACGACAAATATGATTTAGGTGCATATGCTGTATTAGATTACCCTATTAATAACGATTTAGTGGTCGAAGCTGGAGGGCGTTTTGACTACACTTACGTGGATGCTTATAAATACTATAAAACATCGTTCTGGGAATCTAGAAATTATGACGAATTGTATCCAGATATAGTAATTGAAGAATTCGATAATCAGATCTTAACACACCCACAATTAAATTTTTATAACCCGTCGTTTACCGTAGGATCTACATATTCTTTCGGGAAAGATTATCAATTATTTTTTAATTACTCTTTATCTTCTAGAGCACCAAATGCTTCAGAACTATTTAGTGAAGGCTTGCACCATTCTGCTTCTAGAATTGAATATGGAGACTTGAGTTTTGATTCGGAAATCGGACATAAATTCATATTAACACTTCAACGTAATAATAAAAATTTCAACTTTTCTGTAAGTCCGTTTATAAATACAATTAAAGACTTTATAGTTATAGAACCTACATCTATAGAAACTACAGTTAGAGGTAGTTATCAGGTTTGGGAATACAGACAAACCAATGCTCAGCTTTTTGGTGTAGATATAGATGCATCTTATGCTTTTACAAATAATTTTCGTTACAACTATCAGTTTTCATTAGTTAAAGGTTACGATCGTTCTCAAGACGAACCATTAATAAGTATGCCGCCTGCAAACATGAAAAATGAAATTGTATATCAGAATCCGGAAATACATAATTTAAGATTAGCATTACAAAGTGAATATGTATTTCGCCAAAACGAATATCCAGACAATAATTTTGAAGTCTATATTCCCGAAACAGAATCTACAGAAGTTGTAGAGATTAGTACACCGCCAGATGCTTACCATTTGCTTAATTTTAATTCGAGCATAGACTTAAATGTCAACGATAAATCAAGACTTACTTTAGGATTTGGAGTTACAAATCTATTAAATACATCCTACAGAAATTATCTAAATAGCATGCGTTATTATGCCGATGATGTAGGTAGAAACTTTTTACTAAACATTAAATTCAATTATTAATTATTAATTATTAAAAACAACAACAATGAAAAAAGGAAATTTATTAAACTTAAACAAAATGAAAACAGCAAAATTATTTACAGCAGCCTTATTTGCAACTGTATTATTCACATCATGTTCTAGTGACGACGACACACCAGAAATAGTAAACGAAGAAGAAGTAATTTCTACAGTAACTGTAACTTTAACAAATAGTGAAGATTCAGATGATGTTGTTACATTACAAATGCAAGATTTAGACGGAGATGGACCTGAAGTTCCTGTATACACTGTAGAAAATTTATCTGCTAACACAACTTACACTGGTAGTATTGTACTTTTAAACGAAACAGTAGATCCTGCAGAAGACGTTACTGAAGAAGTTAAAGAAGAAAACACAGATCACCAATTTTTCTATACTGTTGGTACTGGTTTAGACATTACAACAGAATACATTAACTATGATGATGATGGTAACCCTCTTGGAACTGAGTTTACACTTACTACTGGAGAAGCAGGTTCAGGTAACTTAACTTTCACATTAATACACCAACCAACAAAACCAAACACAGGTTTAAGCGATGCTGATGGAGAAACAGATGCAGAAGCAACTTTTAGTGTAACTATAGAATAAACATAAGTAAATTTATTACTTCGTTTTAATTTAAAAAGCCCTTTACTTAATAAAAGTAAAGGGCTTTTTTTTTCGCAAAAGAATGTCCTATTTAAAAATAAAGACACGCTAAATCTTTATCTTTTTTACCGTTTTGTTTCACATAAACACTTCTTAGACTACAGTATAAAAAAAAACATATCTCTCTTACTATACAAGACATATTGCTCTTTATTGAATAAATAGCACACTAAAACCTAAATATTAATCTATTTCACCTAAATAGTAATATACAGTAAAAACTATTTCACCTATACATTTGTGTACATATAAAGCACGGCGTCAGAAAAACAGGAATACCTACAATAAAAAAGGTTAGAAAAATAAAATCAAAACTTAATTACAAATAAATAAACCACATGTATTTACAGATATTCAAAATAATTTAATCTATAAAATACTCCCATACTAAGATAAAATGTAATGGTTTATATATCTAATTAGGTAGAATGTGATAAAAACTGAAATTTTAATGCTTTAAAAGACGTAAATAGATTAGAATTATAAACTCGGAATAGAAATTCTACTTCTGATTTTTCAAATTAAATTAATAAGAAATAACAACAAATCAATGAAGACTAGAGCTATTAACTTACACATCTTGTGTATTGGATTATGTATAGGCTTAATATCAATTTCGTGCAATACAAATAAAGACAAAAACACAGAAGAAGTTTCCGAATACAACGTTTTAAAAGTATCTCCTAAAACAATAGAACTTTATAAAGAATTCCCTGTAACTATTGAAGGTATTGAGAACATTGAAATCAGACCAAAAATAGAAGGTTTTATAGAAAAGGTTTGGGTAGATGAAGGAGAATTAGTAAAAAAAGGACAATTACTTTTTACACTTAATGCACCAGAATACGAACAAGAAGTGCTAAGCACCAAAGCAGCTATAAGTAGTGCTAAGGCAGAAGTAAGCACTGCACAATTAGATGTAGAAAAAGCAAAACCTCTAGTAGAAAGAGAGATTATAAGTAGTTTTGAATTAACCGCTGCACAAAATGTAGTTACCGCAAAAAAAGCCGCTTTAGAGCAAGCCGAAGCTAATTTATCAAACGCAAGAAGTAACCTTAATTATACACGTATTACTGCTCCGGTTTCTGGTTATATTGGTTCGCTTCCGTATAAATTAGGGAGTTTAGTTAGCAGTAGCACAACAGATCCTTTAACAACAGTATCAAACATTAAAAAAGTATATGCCTATTTTTCTATTAATGAAAAAACATATTTAGAATATTTAAAGGATGGCCTACTAAAAAATATGTCTGACGTTACACTTTTACTTCCTGACTACACCTTATTTAATCAAAAAGGTAAAATACAAACCGTTAGCGGACAAGTAGACGAAGATACAGGTTCTTTTAATGTGCGTGCCATTTTCGATAACCCAGAAGACTTATTAAGAACAGGAAATAGCGCCACAATACAACTTCCTAGAATTATAAAAGACGCATTACTTATACCTCAATCTGCAACTTACGAAATTCAGGGTGATGTTTACACCTATATAGTAGATGACCAATCTCAAGCAAAATCTACAAAAATAGAAGTAATACCTACAACGTCTGGTAAAGCCTATATAGTAACTAGCGGAATTAAAGCAAACGACCAAGTGATAATAGAAGGGATAAACACACTTTCTACAGGAAAGAAAATTAAGCCTGTTGCTGTAAATGCTTCCGAGATAACCGCTTTACAAACAGAAACATCAGCGGCTAAAAATTCATCTGAAACTAAATAATTATGTTTAAAAAATTCATAAAAAAACCGGTACTTTCTTCGGTAGTTTCCATCATCATTCTGATTTTGGGCGTTATAGGAATTACAAGTTTACCAATGTCTCAATACCCAGACATTGCACCACCAACCGTACAAGTTTCTGCCTCTTATGATGGTGCAAACGCAGAAGCTGTATTAAATAGTGTTATTGTTCCTTTAGAAGAAGCTATTAATGGTGTAGAAGGCATGACCTATATGACGTCTACCGCAAGTAGTGGATCTGCAAGTATTTCTGTGTATTTTGCCTTAGGTACAGATCCGGATATTGCAGCCGTAAATGTTCAGAATAGTGTGTCTACAGCAACTAGTGTATTACCTTCAGAAGTCACACAAGCTGGGGTAACAACAGAAAAGTCACAAAGTAGTAATGTACTTATTATTGGTTTGTATAGTGAGAATGCCGATTACGATGAAGAATTTGTACAGAATTATGCTAATATTAACATTATTCCAATCTTAAAGAGAATAGACGGTGTTGGTAGTGCTGAAGCATTTGGATCGAGAGATTATAGTATGCGTATTTGGTTAAAAGCCAATATTATGGCAAATTATGGTTTAGAACCTTCAGATATTAGTACAGCGCTTGCCGATCAAAATTTAGAAGCAGCACCAGGAGAATTAGGATTACAAGGCGATCAAGCCTATCAATATACTTTAAAGTATAAAGGAAAACTGGCAAATGCATCAGAGTTTGAAGATATCATTATTAAAACTACAGATGATGGTAGAATATTAAGATTAAAAGATGTGGCTAGAGTAGAATTAGGTTCTCAATCTTACAGTACCTCTACAATGATTAATGGACATCCAGGAATTGGTGTTGCCATTGCGCAATCTTCAGGATCTAATGCACAAGAAGTGGTAGAGAATTCTATTGCAACTTTAAAAGCAGCTTCTGTTAATTTTCCAGAAGGTATTAAATATGTCGAATTGGTAAACGCCAATAATTTCTTAGATGCTTCTATTGAAAAAGTAATTCATACGCTTATTGAAGCTTTTCTATTGGTGTTTTTGGTTGTTTTTATTTTCTTACAAGATTGGCGTTCTACTTTAATTCCGGCAATATCAGTACCGGTCGCCATTATTGGAACCTTCTTTTTCTTAAGCGTCTTTGGTTTTACAATTAACTTATTAACGCTTTTTGCTTTAATGCTGGCCATTGGTATTGTGGTAGATGATGCTATTGTGGTGGTAGAAGCCGTACATGCCAAGCTAGATTCTGGTTATACGTCTTCACGAAAAGCCAGTTTAGATGCGATGAGTGAAATATCTGGAGCCATTATTTCGATAACCTTAGTCATGTCTGCGGTATTTATTCCGGTAACATTTATTAGTGGTTCTTCGGGCGTGTTTTATCAACAATTCGGAATCACCTTAGCGATAGCCATTATATTATCGGCCATAAACGCTTTAACGCTGAGTCCTGCTTTATGTGCCTTATTATTAAAACCACATGATGAACATGCTAAAAAGAGCTTTATAGATCGTTTTTATATCGCATTTAATGTTGGATTTGAAAAAACGACTTCAAAATATAAAAAATCAGTGTCTTTCCTTATCAGAAAAAAGGCTATTGCTATTGGAATACTTTGTGTATTTATTGGTTTGTTTGTGTATCTAATGAATACTACTGCAACTGGTTTTGTACCAGATGAAGATCAGGGAACGATTATGGCTGATATTAGTTTGCCAGCAGGTACGTCCTTAGAAAGAACAGCAGAAGTAGTTCAGCAAGTACAAGAATTGGTACAAGATATGCCGGAAGTAAATAATGTATTGCGTACTACAGGTCGTGGAATGCTTAGTGGAGAAGGCTCTAATTACGGAATGGTTATTTTAAAGCTGAAAGACTGGAGTGAAAGAACAGATGATGGGCAAGATGTACAATCTATTATTAAACGCTTATTTGCCAAAACAGCCGATTTTAAAGATGCCAGAATCATCTTTTTTGCTCCGCCAACTATAACGGGATTTGGAATGAGTAATGGATTTCAGATGCAATTACAAGATCAAAGTGGTGGAACGGTAGACGAACTTTATAAGGTGAGTCAAGATCTTATTTCCGAATTAAGTAAACGACCAGAAATACAATATGCCAATACCACATTCGATCCTACTTTTCCACAGTATGAAGTGGTGGTAGATGTTGCTAAAACTAAGTTAGCAGGTTTAGATGTAGAAGGTGTGTTAACTGTAATGCAAGGGTATTTTAGTGGTGTGTATGCTTCTAACTTTAATAAATTCGGAAAACAATACCGTGTTATTTATCAAGCGGAAGCTAATTTTAGAGACAATCCAGAAAGTTTAAATGCCATTAAAGTGAAAAAAAGTAATGGTGTAATGGCGCCAATTACAGAGTTTGTAACGCTTAAACGGGTGTACGGACCACAAAGTCTTACGCGTTTTAATTTATTTACAGCAGCTAGTATAACGGGGACTCCTAATCCAGGATATAGTTCTGGAGATGCTATTACGGCGGTTAAAGAAGTAGCTGCAGCAACATTACCAACAGGTTATGGTTATGAATTTTCTGGAATGACGCGTGAAGAGATTTCGGCAGGTAGCCAAACCGTTTATATTTTTATGTTGTGTTTTATTTTTGTGTACTTCCTATTATGTGCGCAATATGAAAGTTTCATTTTACCAATAGCCGTTTTATTATCTGTTCCGGCAGGTTTATCTGGAGTCTTAATTTTTGCAAATCTATTCGGAATTAGTAATAACATTTACATACAAATTACATTGGTAATGCTTATTGGATTACTTGCCAAAAATGCGATTTTAATTATAGAATTTGCCATACAAAGAAGACGACAGGGAGAAACCATTGTACAGTCTGCTATAGATGGTGCCATAGCGCGGTTTAGACCCATTTTAATGACCTCTTTTGCTTTTATTTTCGGACTACTTCCTTTAATGATAGCAACCGGAGCTGGAGCAACGGGAAACAGAGCCATTGGTACAGGTGCTATTGGTGGTATGCTTATAGGAACCTTATTAGGCGTATTAATTATTCCTGTTCTTTTTGTGATTTTCCAAAGCTTACAAGAACGTATTGTTGGTAACACCGACCATGATTGGGGAGATGATGAAGACAATAAATTACCTTTAAAGAAATAAAAAACATAGACATGAAATTTAAATCTTATATCATTCCAATTACTGTCATTGTTTTAATCATGAATTCTTGTGGCGTTGTAACCAAGAAGTATGAAACACCAGATGATGAATTTGCAGAACACTACAGAGATACTTTAGTTCAAGATTCGACATCTATTGCAACCTTACCTTGGAAAGAAATAATATCTGACAGTACATTACAAGCATTAATAGAAGAAGGGTTACAAAACAATCTTAATTTAAAATCTGCTTTAGAAAATATAAATCAGGCACAATCAAGTTTAGTTCAAGCAAAACTAGCTTTTTTACCTAGCTTGGAAGGTTCTGCTCAAATAACACGATCTAAAACCTCTCAAGCATCCTTAAATTTAGGAGGTGTAACTGGTATAAATTTAAATACCACATCGTATTTAGGGCAATTTACTAGTAGCTGGGAACTTGATGTATGGGGAAAATTACGTAGTAATAAACGCTCTGTATTGGCTTCATTCCTAAAAACACAAGCTGCAACTAGAGCTGTACAAACGCAATTAATATCGGATATTGCTGTAGGATATTACAACCTATTGGCTCTAGACGCACAATTAAAGATTACAAAAGAAACACTTGAAAACCGTATAGGCGATCAAGAAACCATGAAGTATCTTAAGGAATCTGCGGTTGTAGATGGTGCTGCTGTTGTACAAAGTGAAGCAAGTAGATATGAAATAGAAACATCTATTCCTGATATTGAAACGAATATTCTAGAACAAGAAAATGCGCTCTCTATACTATTAGGACGAGCTCCTGGACATGTAGAAAGAACGTCTTTAGAAAACCAAACAGTATATTCCGATTTAAAAATAGGAATTCCTACCACTCTATTAAGAAACAGACCAGACATCCAGGAGGCAGAAATGACTTTTAGAGGTGCTTTTGAAGATGTTAATGTGGCTAAAACTTATTTTTATCCATCATTAACCATTACTGCCAACGCCGGAGTTTCTTCATTAAGCCTAACCGATTTCTTTGATAATTCTATCTTTTATAATTTAATAGGCGGTTTAACACAACCTATTTTTTCTAAAGGTAAAAATAAAGCCCTATTAAAAATTAATAAATCAGTACAACAACAGGCTTTTTACAATTATAAGCTTGCTTGGTTAACGGCTGGAAGTGAAATTTCTAATGCTTTATTTCTTTATAAAAAATCTAAAGAAAAACAAGAATCTAGAATGCATCAAATTTCGGCATTAGAAAAATCTGTAGATTTCACTCAAGCACTTTTAGAATATTCATCGTCTACCAATTATACAGATGTACTTACAACCAAAAACAGTTTATTATCTGCACAATTAGATGGTGTTAGTGATAAATTACAAGAATTACAATCAGTTGTACAACTATACCACGCACTAGGTGGTGGTTGGCAAAATTAAAACATAACTTGTATTAGTTATACCCTCAAAACTAAAACCAAAGCCTCGTAACTATATTGTTACGAGGCTTTATTTTTATCCTGATACGGTTAAATTTATAAACTAACTAATAATCATAAATATCTCATACAACAATAATCCACAGACATAAGACCCATAAGTACCAACAGCATATCCCAGAACAGCTAAAAGCACACCCACAGGAGCTAAAAACGGACTAAATGCAGCAGCGACAATAGGTGCAGATGCTGCGCCTCCAATATTTGCCTGACTACCAACAGCAACATAAAAGAACGGTGCTTTTATAATTTTTGCCACAATAATCATAACAAGAATATGTACTGTAATCCAGATTATTCCAACTAAGAATAATAACGGATTGTCAAAAATAGCCGTTAAATTCATATGCGTACCAATCGTTGCCACTAAGATGTACAAAAAGACAACACCTACTTTAGAAGCGCCATAACGTTCTATTTTTCTCACTTTAGTAAAAGATAATGCAACACCTATTGTTGTGGTAATGATAACCAACCAAAAGAACGTATTAGTAAAAGAATATTTCTCTAATTCGGGATAATTTGCTTTAAAAAACGGCGCTAAAATATCTGCAAAAAAATGTCCGATACCAGTAACACCAAAAGCAACCATTAAAATAATCATTAAATGATTAGCAGTTAGCGATTCTCTTTTTCCAGATTGTTCTTCTTCTAATTTACTTTCTAAAGCTCTAATTTGTGTATTATCAGCTTTAAGCCATTTATCTATTTTATCCGATTTCTGAGCACCATATAATAAAAAGCCCATCCATAAATTAGCAACTAGCACATCTACCGCTATCATTTGTGCAAACATCGTTTTACTTGCTCCAAAAACTTCTAGCATCGCTGTTTGATTTGCTCCGCCTCCAATCCAACTTCCTGCAATGGTTGCCAAGCCTTTCCAAATTTCGTCACCATTGGTTGATACGATTTCCGGAAACAAACTCCCTACTGTATATAACGCTATTGGCCCACCAATAATAATTCCCAATGTTCCTGCTAAAAACATAATTAGGGCTTTACTTCCTAATTTTTTTAATGCTACAAAATTAATACTCAACGTTAATAACACTAAACTAGAAGGCAATAAATACCGTGAAGCTATAGCATACAAATTTGAAGTTTCTCCAGATATAATATTGAATGTATTAAACAGCGCAGGAATAAAATAGCACAATAACACTGAAGGAACAATACCGTAGAATTTTTTAAAGAAAGGTTTTTGGCTTGAAGATGTTATAAAAATAACGCCAAGCACAGTGATTAGTATTCCCAATACAACAGCATCATTAGTTATTAAGGCAGTAGGTTTTTCTATCATAATTGATTTTAAAATTTTTAATTAAAATGAAGAGAATAAAATGTTTACAATAGGTTTTTATCTGCTTGAACAATTCTAATAAGTACATTTAACATGTCGCTTCTGTCTGTTTCCCCAACTTTTAAATAATCATTCTGAAGTTTTAGTAAGTTTTTTAAATCCCAATCTATATCCTTATGATCCTTGTACCATTGATCTAGAGTCTCGACTTCCATATCACAAGAACTTAATTTAAATAATTCACTAGCTTTTACTTGAGGTAATTGCAACGGTTCATTATTTAAAAAGCCATTAATGCTGGCTCTTATTTCTTTTAAATACCCACTATTATGAGTGTTGTTTACAATAATTACGAGGTCTTTTGTGTCTAAAGATCTGCTGATATACGTTAAATTTCCTGCCCAACTTCCTGTATGGAACACCGTTTTGCCATGTAAACTATCATTTTTAATATGCCAACCGTAACCATAATCTGAATCTGCTTTTGTTGGCGGATGCGGTGTAAAAGCCAATGCCTTTGAATCTGCGTTAAAAATAGAATCACTATATAAAAACTGATCCCATTTTATTAAATCGTCTACACTAGACGATAATCTTCCAGATCCTAAACGTCCGCTTAAAAAACGGTAATAGCCTTTATTTGGTAGTGTTTCAGGAATTACATACTCACAGTTCACGATATTAAACATATAACCTGGTGCATAATTGTCTTTATCCCAAATACTGTCTCGCCCAATAAAGAAGGTCTCTTCCATGTGCATTGGAGTAAATACTTTTTCAGATAAATAATCTGCTAAAGTCATTCCGCTTGTTGCATTTACTATTTCTGCTAAAAAGATGTAACCTGTATTTGAATATTTATATTTTTCTCCTGGAATACTTAAAAGCTCTGGTTTACTTGTTTTATAATACTGAAGAATATCTTTATTATACGCAATTTTTGACGGATCCCAATGTGCCTTAAAATAAGTAGAATAATCTGCTAATCCTGAAGTGTGAGATAACAGTTGAGAAATTGTGATGCTTTTATACGGAAAATCATCACCTAAATATTTATATGCAAAATCTGTAACTTTTAATTTGTGGTCTTGCTGTAATAACAAGATTGCTGCTGCAGTAAATTGTTTAGAAACCGAAGCTATTTCTAAAGACGTATTTGGTAAAAAAAGGGACTGCTCTTCTAAGTTTGCAGTTCCATATCCTTTTTTAAAAATTAATTTGCCCTTTCGTTTTACAGCTACTGCACCGTTAAACATTTTGGCTTCATATAATTTTGTAAAATACTGATCTAAAGTATCGTTTTGTACCGTATCATTAATTTTATCAATCGGCTCTTGTTGTTCTTTACAATTACTGAATATAAGTGTTAAGCATAAAAAAAAAGCAATCTGACGTAGTTTACACATAAATTTAAATCTTGTCCCAATCGGGATTAATTAATCCAATTCCGCTGTTATCATTAAGGTGAATAATTCCGTTTTTCACTTCATGTCCTTGATAAGGGTCGTTAGTTACTCCTAAATTACCATCTAAATCGATCCAATCTGCCATCGCTCCCAAATGTACTGCAGCACCTATTGCACACGAGGTTTCGGACATACATCCCAACATTATTTTTAAGTCTAATGATTTTGCCATTTTAGCCATTTTAAAAGCTTCATGTAATCCAGTAGATTTCATTAATTTGATATTAATACCATGATAAAATTGACTCGCCGTTTTTACATCGTCTAACCGTTGTATCCCTTCATCTCCAATTAATGGCAACGGACTTCTAGAGACCAACCATTCCATATCCGAAAAGGCTTTTTTGGGCATAGGTTGCTCGATAAACACTATGTTTTCTTCCTTTAGCCATTCTATTTTATCAAGTGCTTCTTCTTTATTTTTCCAGCCCTGATTGGCATCTACAAACAAAGGTTTATCGGTTACATTTCTTACGGCTTTTATAATTTCGGCATCATTATCGCCCCCAAGTTTAATTTTTAGAAACTGAAATTCATCAGCCTCAGCTACCCGTTCTTCAATAACTTTAGCACTATCTATACCTATTGTTTTACTGGTCTTTAATTCTGCTTTTGGCAAATTAAAATACTGATATAAAGGCAGCTGTTCTATTTTACCAATAAGATCATGCAATGCCATATCTATAGCCGCTTTAGCCGCAGTATTTCCTTTTGCATGACGATCTAAATACACCGAAATATGTTCTAAATCAAACGGATAAGAAATATTACTAAAATCTAATGTTTTAATAAACCCTTCTGCCGACGCTATAGTTTCACCATAAAGAGGAGGCATAGATGCCTCCCCATAACCTTCAAAATTGTTATATTTTAATCTGACTAATACAACAGGAGTGCTCGTGCGAGCTCCTCCTGCTATTCTAAACACGTGCTTTTTAAGTAATAAGTACGGTTTAACTTCAATTGAAATCATTTAATATCCAGGGTTTTGTGGTTCAATATTTGGATTTGAATTAATTTCTGATAATGGAATTGGAAGTATAAATTTATCGTTTGGATAACTAACTACCAACTCTTTATCTGATTGAATAATTGTAACATCCATTTTATTTCTATTTAAATCAAATAGTCTGTGTCCCTCGAAAGCCAATTCTTTTCTTCGTTCTACAAGAATACGATTTAATAAATTCGTTCCTGTTTCTGTAATGTCTAAAGCATCTGGATTCGCTCTTTTTACAATAACATTTAAATCATCCTGAGCTAAAGTTGTTTGCCCTTCTTTAAGATAAGCCTCTGCTCTTATTAAATACTGTTCTGCTAAGCGTAAGATCTTAATATTATCGTCTCCAGTAGTTCCATTAGGAAATTTATTTACAAAAAGTGCGTCTGTTTCTGCACTTGGTTTTGCTCCAGAAAGCACTGCCTCTGCCCTAACATCCTGATCTCCGTAAAGATTATATAAATCTGTAGTCACTAAAGCATCTGCATAACCATCTACACTAAAAAAGTGACCAAGACTGTTACTTCCTTCGTTATCTGAAACTGTATTTACAATTTCAAAAAGCGTTTCAGAATTAAAATCTGAACTCCAAAGTGTTGTATAATCTGTATTAGAAATTAAAGTATATCCACCAGTATCGATAACTTCAGAACTATATTTAATAGCATTTACATTATCTTCTTCATATAAAGCAACTCTAGCCATTAATCCGTTTACTGCACCTTTAGAAAACGTACCTTCACCTTTATCATCTTCTAATAAATCTAAAGCTGAAAGTAAATCGGCTTTAACTTGTGTGTACACTTCGTTCACTGTATTTCGTGATGGAGAAGTAACATCGATATTGACTTCCGTAATTACAGGAACAGCCAAATGGCTAGCATCTGCAGTATAATTATACGGTTGCGCAAACATTCTTACTAAGTCAAAATACGTTAATGCTCTAATAGCATAAGCTTCTCCTACCAATTGATTAATAGCACTTTGTTCTAAAGCATTAGACGTTTCTATTTTTTCTCCGCCATCTATAGCACGGTTTGCATTTACAATAACTTCGTAACTTGCATCCCATAAACCTTCTACCTCTGTATTTCTTTCTGAGACTACAAAGTTTTCGAATTCTAAATAACGTCCAGTATTTCTTGAACTCAGATACAGGTTGTCTGCCATTAATTCCGGAACCACATACATGGTTCTTCCATAATAATCAGTACTCTGTAATTTACTATATACACCATATATAGAGGTTTGTAAACTAGATAGATCTACAATAGCATTTTCTGCTGCAATACTTTGTTCCGGATCTATATCTAAAAAAGATTCACTACAAGACACGGTGAATAGCGCTGTAGCAAGAATTAATATATATTTAAATTTTACGATCATGTGTTTTTGTTTTTAAAATGAAAAATCTAATCCCATTAAGAATTGTCTAGAAATTGGGATTCTTAAGTCTGCTGTACCATCAATACCAACTTCTGGATCTATTTCTAATCCTTTGTCTTTTACCCATGTTAACGTATTAGTTCCTTTAACATAGAATCTAATGTTACTGACGTTCAATTTTTCAACCAATTCACTCGGGAATTGATATGCTAGTGTAATATCTCTTAATCTAAGATATGTCCCATCGTATAAAAAGCGTGTTGAATGTTGATTAGATAAACCCGATTGTGTATTTCCCCAAACTACTTTTGGCACATCGGTAACATCTCCTGGTTGTTGCCATCTGTTCTCGTAAATTTTACGTGTCATATTACCACGATCATTTAATTCGGCACTTCCATCAGTGGATACATATCTTCCCCAAGTATCGTATACTTTATTTCCTTCGTTTAAGAATACCATAACAGATAAACTAAAGTTTTTATAGCTAAAGGTATTTGTAAATCCTGCATAAAAGTTAGGTAAAGCACTTCCTTGCTCATAAGATTCTGCTTCGCTATATTCACTTGTTGTTGCTGTTTCAGTACCATCTGTATACCACAATGCGTTACCATTTGCACTATCTACTCCGGCATAACCAGGCATATAAAAGGTATAGAAATCGCTACCTACTTCACGAATATAATTATCACCAACTATAGATTCGTCATTAGTTAGTTTCGTGATTTCATTGGTATTTGTTGTAATATTAAAATCTGATTTCCATGAAAATCCATTAGGATTATCGAATATTCTAGCAGATAAAGACACCTCTACACCACTATTTTTCATTTCACCTACATTATCTAGGTAGCTAGTAAGACCATTAGTTGAAGATATTGGCACTTCAAACAATAAATTAGATGTTTTTCTGGTGTAATATTCTACTGTACCAGACAAACTGTTAAAGATCCCAAAGTCTAAACCAACATTAAAAGGTTTATTCTTTTCCCATGTTAAAGACGGATTAGATTGCTGACTGTAAGAATATCCTGGTTCACCATTATAATCGTCTCCCGTACTATACAATCCTCTTGAAGCAAAATTGCCAATTTCTTGATTTCCATTTATACCATAACTAGATCTTAATCTTAATTTATTAATGAATGAAACATCTTCCATAAACGCTTCTTGATCAATATTCCAACCAGCTCCTACAGAACCAAAATTTGCATATCTAACATCAGCCCCAAATCTTGAAGATCCATCGCGTCTTGCTGTTACATTTAAATAGTATTTATCCTTAAACGCATAACTTACATTAAAGAACAAAGACGATAATGAAGATGCTGTTTCTGTACTAGATGCATCTTGATATACCGAAGCATTATCAAGTGTGGTTAATCCTTCTGCGCCATAATTGCTAGCATAAGCATACACAGAATTACTTGTTATTTTTTGTGCTTCCTGACCTAATAAGAAGTTAAAGCTATTATCTTCATTTAAGTCTAATTTATACTTCAATAAGTTTGTTACATTCCAGTTTAAAACAATATTGTTTGAAGATTGACCACGACCACCATCATTTCTACCGGCTCCAAAATAAGGATTATCGTACTGAAATTCATCAGCTAAATTGAAATCAATATTTGCTTTCGTTTCAAAAGACAGATTCTCTGTAAAGTCATAATTCACACCAACATTCCCTAAAATACCATATAACTTAGATTCTCTTTCGTTTTCTTCGACTAATCCCACAGGGTTGTAGGTTAGTAAAATATCTGTATTATAAGATCCATCATCATTATAAACCGGTTGCCAAGGCACTTCTCTGTACATGGCTCTAACTGGATTATATGCACTTCCGGCTTCACTAATTGTATGTAGTACTTGATTGCTCGCAGAGACACCAAAATTCATAGATAATTTATCGTTGGCTTTATGATTCACATTCAGTTTTGCATTCAACTTTTTATAATCTACACCAATAATAACCGACTCTTGATCGTAAATTCCTACTGAAGAATAAAATACCGTATTTTCATTTCCACCACTAGCACTAAATCCGTATTGTTTATACTGTCCCGTTCTTGTAATCACATCTTTCCAGTCTGTGTCTACAGTTTCGTCTACATTATCATAAATGTAATCTTCTGCATCTTCAAAACTCTCACCATTATTTACACGACTTTCTATTAATAACTCAATACTTTCTGCGGTATTCAATAATTTGTTTCTATCAGAAAAAATCATTTCGCTTACACCATATTGTGTACTAAAATCGAATTTAGTTTTCCCTGATTTTCCTTTTTTAGTTGTGATTAAAATTACACCATTTGCACCTCTAGATCCGTAAATAGATGTTGCAGATGCATCTTTTAATACTGTAATAGTTTCAATATCTTTAGAATTAATTCCTGCAATGGTATTAGAACTCGTTGCTATTGTAGAGATATCTCCAGAAACAATAGGAATTCCATCTACCACGTATAACGGATTAGAATCTGCATTTATAGATCCTACACCTCTAATTAAAATATCTTGCGAATATCCGGGTTGCCCACTAGCAGACGACATTTGCACTCCCGATACATTACCTTGTAAAGTCTCTTGAAAAGAAGATGTTGGCATTTCTTCAACCTTTGCAAGGTCTACACCTACAGCCGAACCTGTGAATGAACTTTTACTTTGCTCGCCATAAGCTACAACAAGAACTTCATCTAAATTTTCAGCATTTTCTTTTAAAACTATTTTAAGATCACTAGTAGAAGTTACTGTAACTTCTTGTGGCAAATACCCTAAAAAACTAACCACTAATATGGTGTTTTCTTTACTGACGTTAATTTTGAAATCTCCATCAAAATCTGTGGTCACACCATTGCTTGTACCTTTTTCAATAACAGAAGCTCCAGGCAAAGGCATCCCTGTTTTGTCTACAACACTACCTTTAATTAGTAATTTCTGGACGTTACTTACAATGACCTTGTCCTTAATTACAATAGTTTTTTCTTGTGAAAATTCGTAGATAAAATTGCCATTAGACAATGTTTTCTCTAATAAATCTCCGGCTTTAATACTTCCTTTTTTTAAACTGACTTTTGGATAGTTTTCAAACAAATCTGCTCTATAAATAAAGGTGTAATCTGTCTGGTTCTTAATCATTTTAAACACCTCATCTACTGAAAGCAATTGATTGTCTGCTATTTCAATTTTAGTATTTTGTGAAAATCCATTTTTAGGAGATAAACTAAAAACAGACATCGAAAAAAGAAAAATAAATGTTTTCATGATGAGCGTTAAAAACCTCCTCTTCGCAAAGAGAAGCGGATTAGTAATGTTTTTTTTCATAAATTTACATATTGGTTAATTAATCAATTACATAGGGGATATAACTGGCTGTGAGATGTTACGTTTTATCCCTATTTTTTTTATTCTATAACTATTTTATTACCTTCTATTTTGTAGGTCATATTGTTCGTGTTTTTTATAATATCTAATATATATTCTATAGACTGACGCTTACTAATTACACCTGTAAACCCAACGGTTTTCATGTGTGTGTTTTCAATTTCAATATCTACATCGTACCATCTAGAAAGCACTTTCATAATATCTTCTAAAGATTTATTAGTAAAACTAAATTCGCCATTACGCCAAGAAATATGCTCATCTACATCTACATTGTAAATTTTAAAATCGTTTTTAGTTTGAGATAATTTTGATTGTTGTCCTGGTTTTAAGATGTTTTTACTAATTCCATTACTAACAGAAACGCTACCTTCAACCAAAGTGGTTAGAATATCTGTTTCATCTTTATACGCTTTAACATTAAAGATTGTACCTAATACTTTGATGTTTTGTTCGTTAGTTTTTAAAATAAATGCATCGCCATTGTGCTTATAACTTTTAGAAACTTCTAAATACGCTTCGCCATACACCAATTCTATTTCTCTAGATTGTCCAGCAATAAAATTCACCGGATATTTTAATTTAGATTCTGAATTTAACCACACTTTTGTACCGTCTGATAGTGTTACAAAAAACTGACCTCCTCTAGGGATGGTTAAATAATTATACTCTAATCCTATGTTTTGTTTATCAGATTTATTATAAATCAACGACTTGCCGTCACTCGTTAGTTTTTTAGATTGATACGTGCCTTCCTTATCTAAAACAACATTTGTCCCATCTTCTAAAGTTAATGTGGCCTTATCAGACCCTATAATAATTGGAGTATCTACAACACGAATAGGCACTTCTGTACTCTCATTTTGTTTAAACAGAAAACCAAGAGAAACAAGTAATAAGACAGATGCTGCCACAGCATATTTAAATACCGCTTTTTTATAAAAAGGAATAGGTTTTGTAGATTCTTCAGATTGAATCGATTCTAGAATATTAATAAGAACTTTATTTTTTATAGCATGTTCTGCACCAAGTTCTTCAACCCAATCATGATTTTCTTGAAAACTTTCATAATAATTCACAAGCTTTTTTACTTCCTCGATTTTAATTTTACCATCGAGGTATTTTTCTATTAAGTCTTGAAAATCTTGATTTGTATTTTGCTGGTATTCCATAAAATGTATGCGAGAAACTTTTGTGTTATATAAGGTAAGTGTCTAAAAAACGGAATACCCCCTAAACAAAATTCAATTATTTTATAATTTTATTAAAAATAATTAACCAAAACACAGCAAAACACTACATTATACACACAAATTACAGGTAAAACATATTAAAAATTCAGAGTAAAAAATTAAAAAAAAGTAAGATTAGGACATTAATAATTGAAGAAAAGTAGGATAAATAAAACCTGTCCTAGAGAAGCTCTTAAAACACGAAGTGCATTAGTGATATGGTTTTCTACGGTTTTAATAGAAATATTTAATTGCTTGGCAATTTCTTTATGGCTTAGTTGTTCGTTTCGGCTTAGCTTATAAACTCTTTGGCATTTTTCAGGTAAACTTTCAACAACAAATTTAATATGTTGTTTAAGTTCTTTATGCATAATTTTTGTTTCCGGTGTGGCATATTGCATACGCTTATCCAGTTCTTCGAAGAGTTCTACTCGCATTATTTTATTAGACCTAAATTCGGCAAACACCTTATATCTAACACAAGCGTAAAGATAACTTTGCAGCGAAACCTTTATTTCTAGATCTTTTCGCTTATTCCATAAATCTATAAATACGTCCTGAATAATTTCTTCGCAAACTTCTTTATCTTTTAAAAGGTTATAAGACGAAATAAAAAGCACTTTCCAATACGTATTATACAACATGGTTAAGGCTCTTTTATCGTCGCCTTTTAAACCTTGTAAAATCTCTATATCGGAATTGAACATAAATTATATTAAGTATAGTTTAGAAAAAATTATTATAAACCCGATTTTGAAGTTTAACTAAACGTTAATTTTACACTAATATATATTTAATTAGCGAATAGAATGAGTCATACTCATAGAGAAAGATACAATAAGGTTACATTTTTATGAAATTAATAAACAAATTCGTGTTTTTATATTAATTCAAACGAAAGAAAAGTCGTTTTCTTATCATGGTAAGCGCTACAACTACGGCATTCATAGTAAAATCAAGAGTACTTATGCTTGATTTTACTGACGTTGCTCATGTTAAAAAGGATAAATAATATTTTTTTTTAAAAGTAAAAATATGCCAAAATAGTTACATTTTTAAGAAGTGTAAATATTGTATTAAGTAAGATATATAAAATACAAAACCCCATAACATTACTGTTACGGGGTTGTTGCGGAGAATGAGGGATTCGAACCCCCGGAGGTGTAACCCTCAACAGTTTTCAAGACTGCCGCATTCGACCACTCTGCCAATTCTCCTGAGTGCCTTATCAGATATTCCCTGAATGCGGGTGCAAATATAAGACGCTTTTTCGGTTTATTCAAACAAAAAAGAATAAAAATCAAAATATTTTACAAACACTACTCTAATAAATTAAATTTCAAATAGTTGTAAAATCATATTTTAATACATTCAATTCACTTTTATTCGGATTCCGGATAATAATTCATACTTATATGAAAGAAAGTCGGTTTCAAATCCTATTTTTGACATCTATTAAATCAATGTATGGATATTATTAAACAGTTGCAATGGCGGTATGCAACGAAAAAATTCGATAACACTAAAATTATCGACGACCAAAAAATCAATATTCTTTTAGAATCTTTTAATTTAACAGCAACCTCTTATGGTTTACAGCCTATAAAATTAGTTGTTATAAAAAATAAAACATTACAAGATCAACTTGTGCCGGCTTCTATGAATCAGGAACAAATAAGACAAGCGTCTCACGTTCTGGTTATTTGTATAGAAACGACTATTAATAAAATATTTATTGAAAATTATTTCTCAAGAGTAAAAGCATTGCGCAACACACCTGATGCAGTGTTAACACCCTTTAAATCATTTTTAATAAACGATTTTGAAACTAAAGAACAATTAGAGATTGAAGCTTGGGCTAAAAAACAAGCTTATTTGGCACTAGGAAACTTACTTACTGTTTGCGCAATAGAAGAAATTGACTCCTGCCCTATGGAAGGTTTTATCCCCACAGAATACGATAAATTATTACACCTTGAAGACAAAGGGTTAAAATCTGTTTTAGTACTTCCTATTGGGTATCGTGCAGAAGATGATATTTTTTCTGATTTGAAAAAGGTAAGAAAACCTATTTCAGACAGCATCATTCATATGTAAGTTTTAAAGATTAAGAATCTTTTGCTCAACTTTTTTATTACTTGCTTTAATCGTAAATTTGAAATCAATTTTAAATAGACCTCATGCCTGGATTTGAACTTTTTGGAAGTGCAGAACAAAAAGAAGTACACGATGTACTTGATAGTGGAATTTTAATGCGTTATGGCTTTGATGCCATGAGAAACGGACATTGGAAAGCCAAAGAATTAGAAACAGAATTACAAACGCAAATGCAAGTAAAGCATGCGCAATTGGTATCTAGTGGTACAGCTGCAGTTTCTGTAGCATTAGCTATTGCTGGTGTAGGTGCTGGAGACGAAGTTATTTTACCAACCTTTACATTTGTAGCAAGTTTTGAAGCCGTTTTAATGTTAGGAGCCGTTCCTGTACTTGTAGATATAGATAGTACATTAACATTAGACATTACTGCTGTTAAAAATGCAATTACTCCAAAAACAAAAGCGATCATGCCTGTACATATGTGCGGTGGTATGGCGCATTTAAAGGAACTTAAAGAAATTTGTAAGACTCATAACCTGAAATTAATTGAAGATGCTTGTCAGGCTATTGGAGGAACTTACGAAGGTAAACCTTTAGGAAGCTACGGAGATGTTGGTTGCTTTTCTTTCGATTTTGTTAAAACAATTACAACTGGAGAAGGTGGTGCAATAATTACAAATAATGACGATTATGCAACATGGGCAGATCATTACAGCGATCATGGTCACGATCATGAAGGTTCTGATCGTGGTGCAGAAACACATCCATTTTTAGGATATAATTTCAGAATATCAGAGCTTCATGCTGCTGTTGGTTTGGCTCAGGTTAAACGTTTAAATGATTTTATAGCCATTCAGAAAAAACATTACACCGTTTTAAAAGAAGCTTTAAGTGCAATACCTGAACTTACGTTTAGAACGATTCCTGAAGAAGGTGTAGAAAACTATTCGTTCTTAAATTTCTTTTTAACAGATTTAGAAACGACTACTGCTGCTATGACCGCTTTAAAAGAAGCAGGAATAGATGGTTGTTTTCACTACTACAATAACAATTGGCATTATGTTAGAAAATGGGAGCATTTAAAGCATGCTAAAACATTATTTCCTATGCCAGCAAATACAAAAGAAGTATTAAGCTCGTTAAGCTCTAAAACATTTGAAAAATCGGATTATTTTATAGCAAGAAACATCTCTTGCTTAATTAAACTATCTTGGACAGATGAAGAAGTAAAACTCAGAGCTTCAAAAATGGTAGAAGCCATTAAAAGTGTTTTATAAAAAATTCAAACTTTTTTTTTAAAATAACAAACCCACACTACAAGTATAGTGTGGGTTTCTTTTTATATTTTATTCTTAATTTTTTTGTTTCTACAGCAGCTAGTTTACTTAGCTTTTTTTTAGTAAAAGAATCAATTTTAAGCACTTTAACGGCTCTTTAAGGTTTAGATGTATCTTGTTTCTCAAATCCGCCAGATATTGCAATAATAAAGAGCTAAAATAGCCTTAATACTAGGTTTACAAATAATATACTCCTATTTGTTATAAATAAATCTTGAATATTCTAATTATACTTTTTTTAATAGTCTAAACTGAAGCTTGTATTAAAAGCACATTGCACAAACCATCAATATCCATGTATTAAATTTTGAATGATATAAAATGGTTTTAAAGATATTTTTAAATGAAGAAAAAGGGATGAAAAAATATTAGAGCAAAAAAAAAGTTCAATGTGTAAAACATTGAACTTTTAAAGAGCCGATGGAGGGACTCGAACCCACGACCTGCTGATTACAAATCAGCTGCTCTAGCCAGCTGAGCTACATCGGCCTGAAAATCGAGTGCAAATATAAGGACTTTTCTCATATCTGCAAATCTTTTTCAAAAAAATTTAGCTTAAATTATTAATTTTATCAATTAACGCAAGACCTTTAGTTTCTAATTCTTGGTTAATTGCCTTAAAATGAGCTTTTTTGTTTTCAGCTGTCTTATCATTAATTTTTGTAATTAATTCATCAAAAGTAACGATTGCTTCATCTATAATTGCTTCACTTTGCTTAGTATCTTTGTCTGTGTTGGTATATTGCCAAACATAAACAGCTTCAATAATATCTCCTAAAACGAAATTAATGTCCTTTTTAAGATCTCTAACATTTGCCATAATATAATATTGTATTTATTTGAGCACAAAATTACGTTAATCCTAAATATAATTTGTTATAAATACATTTTAATTATTGTTTGATTGAAATATAATTCCTATTTTTATAACATGAATATAAACAAAATGCATATTAACAGAACGTGTAATCGTATTTCACTACAGTGGAAGTCGATTGTCATTTTTATGCTTAAACATAAGCATCCCGTGCATCTTGAACTGAGTTAACTATTATATAATATAACGATAATCAATAAAGGTGCTTTTTTAAAGGCACCTTTTTTATTTTTAATCAATTACTAATATAAATTTTAAAATCATGAAAAACTTAAAAGCAATTAAAGGAAATTCCCAGAAGTTTATTAGTTGGTGCAATCGTATTAACGTCATGTTCCACACGTATAACAACTATTACTTGAGTCCCACTTTAATATATCCTTAAATACAACCAATTATGAACACACATATAAACACCAACGTACCTTTTACTGTAACAAAAAATGTAAGTAACGCAAACGGTTTTTTATTACCGCATAATCTTTATAGCAAAGTTAAAATTGTTGCAACTTACCCGATTAAAGAATTTTATTTACAAGATGTCCCTGATCTTGAGGATTTTAAATTTAAAATGCATAAAAATGCATTTGTGAATGATGAACTAATAATTCAAGCACAATTGATAAAAAAAACAGATAATAATTATTTAGTTAACGTCATTGTAACCAAACCTAAACCAGAAAGCAATAATCATCATGAAACGATTTGTAGTGCGCTATTTGGCTTTTCTTTAGATAAGGAATACTTGAAAGAAACAAAAACAGCTTGTTAAATAAAATTCCCGAGTGTTACACCCGGGATTTTTTTATTTTATACATAAACTTCTAAAAGCTTAGCTTGTTTTGCTGTAATTTGGTAGTCTTCTGTAGCTGCAGGAAGTAAAACGGTTTCTCCTGTTTTTAAGGTTTCTGAAATTCCATTTGCTGTAATTGCTGCTTCCCCTTCAACACACATATATATTAAAAACGAATCATGAATATTACTTTTAGATATCGTTTCTGTAACCTCTAGAAATTGAGTTGTAAAATAAGGACAACTAACCATTTCGTTAGACTCATTCTTAGTCTTTTCGTAAGACACTTTAAAGTTATCTTCCATATCAAAATCTATGGCATCTAAAGCTAATTCTGTATGCAATTCTCTTTCATTTCCTTCTGCATCTACACGTTTCCAATCGTAAACACGATAGGTAATATCGCTTGTTTGCTGTATTTCTGCAAGCATCACTCCTGCTCCAATGGCATGTACACGACCAACTTCTATAAAAAAAGTATCTCCTGATTTAACGCGTTCAGTATTTAAAATTTCGGGAAGTGTTTTGCTTTCTAAATGTTCTAAATAGTTACCTGGATTGACTTTATCTTTAAAACCAATAATTAATTTAGAATTTTCATCGGCTTGCATCACATACCACATTTCTGTTTTTCCGAAAGAATTATGACGTTTTGCTGCCAATTCATCATTTGGATGCAATTGAATAGATAAATCTTCTTTAGCATCAATAAATTTAATTAGTAAAGGAAATTTATTTTTAAAAATTCTATAGTTCTGAACACCTATAAGATCTTGCTTATAAGTTTCTAAAAGGCTTTTTAAAGATTTTCCTTTTAATGCTCCATTAGCAACTATTGAAGGCTCACCTTCTACATCGCTAATTTCCCAACTTTCTCCAACATCTGTGGAATCACTTTTCTTATTTAATAAAGATTTTAATTTTTCACCGCCCCAAATTTTTTCTTTTAAAATCGGTGAGAATTTAATTGGGTAAACTAAAT
This sequence comes from Formosa sp. L2A11, assembly GCF_009796865.1. Classification (GTDB taxonomy): domain Bacteria; phylum Bacteroidota; class Bacteroidia; order Flavobacteriales; family Flavobacteriaceae; genus Formosa. The sequence continues at coordinate 226,664 of NZ_CP047028.1, forward strand.
TGTCCATAATATATTTATTTACCTGAGTAACTTACAAAGTTTCTCGGTGTTTCGTAAAGAGTAATTTCCAACTGTAGATGTGGCTCTAATTTAGGATGTAATTTATTGTAAATTACAACTGCAATGTTCTCTGCAGTAGGATTAAGATCCTTAAATTCTGGTACATCTAAGTTAAGGTTTTTATGGTCAAAAGCCTCTTCTATTTCATCTTTTATAAGCTGTTTCAAGATCTTTAAATCAATCACAAAACCAGTTTCTTTATCGATTTCTCCAGAGACACTTACAATAACATCGTAGTTATGCCCGTGGTAATTTGCATTGTTACATCTACCAAAAATTAACTGATTTTTTTCATCGGTCCAATCTTTTCTGTATAACCTGTGGGCTGCATTAAAATACCCTTGTCTACTAACTTTTGCTATCATTGTATTACGAGATATTTATATAATCATAAAACTTATCAAAAATAATTTTAAACCAAGACGTATAAAGTTCTGGATGTAATTTAATATCTGCTTTTACTGCATCTAAAGACATCCATTTCCAATCTGCAACTTCTTCAGGGTTTATATCGGGCTCTCCGCTAAAATATCCAATTAAAATATGATCGTATTCGTGTTCTGTTAATCCGTTTTCAAAAGGCGATTTATAGACAAAAGAAGTCGATTCTTCTATTGCTGTAACAAATCCCATTTCTTCTTGTAAACGTCTTCTTCCTGCTTCAACATTAGATTCTCCTTCACGTTGGTGACTACAACAGGTGTTGGTCCATAATCCAGGTGTATGATATTTATCTAAGGCACGTTGTTGCAACATTAATTCATTATCATTATTAAAAACAAAAACAGAAAAGGCTCTATGTAATACACCTTTTTCGTGTGCTTCTAATTTAGGCATAAGCCCTATTTGTTCATCTTTTTCGTTAACTAATATTACGTGTTCTTCTGTCATAATGTAAAAGTACCAAGTAAAATTATAAAATACGTTAATGTGAAGATAAAAATGAAAAGGCACGGCATCATTTATTACATTTCTTACTAATAATAGTATCTTTGCGACCTATTTTCAAGAATTATTATGAGTTTTAAAAGTGAAATAAACAGACGTCGTACCTTCGGAATTATATCGCATCCCGATGCCGGAAAAACGACATTAACAGAAAAATTACTTCTTTTTGGTGGAGCAATTCAAGAAGCTGGAGCCGTAAAAAGTAATAAAATTAAAAAAGGAGCTACGAGTGACTTTATGGAAATTGAACGTCAGCGTGGAATTTCTGTAGCAACTTCTGTATTAGCTTTTGAATACAATGGCATAAAAATTAATATTCTTGATACACCAGGACACAAGGATTTTGCTGAAGATACCTTTAGAACACTTACTGCTGTAGATAGTGTAATTGTTGTAATTGATGTTGCAAAAGGGGTCGAGGAACAAACTGAGAAATTAGTTGAAGTTTGCCGTATGAGAAACATTCCTATGATTGTTTTTATAAACAAAATGGACCGTGAAGGTAAAGATGCTTTCGATTTGTTAGATGAAGTTGAACAAAAATTAGGTTTAAAGGTCGTGCCATTAAGTTTTCCTATAGGAATGGGTTACGACTTTAAGGGGATTTACAACATTTGGGAAAAGAACGTAAATCTTTTTAGCGGAGATAGTAGAAAAGATATTGAAGAAACTATAGAAATATCTGATTTAGCGTCTCCCGAACTAGATAAAATTATTGGAGAAAAAGCAGCAACTACACTAAGAGAAGAAATTGAATTGGTAGATGGTATATACCCTAAATTTGATAAAGCAGCATACTTAGACGGACAAATACAACCTGTCTTTTTTGGTTCTGCCTTAAATAATTTTGGTGTTCGCGAATTATTAGATTGTTTCGTAGACATTGCACCAAAACCAAGAGCAAAACAAAGTGAAGAACGTTTAGTACAACCAGATGAGAATAAATTTAGTGGGTTTGTATTTAAAATTCATGCCAACATGGATCCTAACCATAGAAACCGTTTAGCTTTTGTTAAAATAGTTTCTGGAGAATTTAAACGTAATGCGCCTTACTTACATGTAAGAAGTAATAAAAAAGTAAAATTTTCTAGTCCAAATGCATTCTTTGCTGAAAAGAAAGAGATTGTAGATATTTCGTATCCTGGAGATATTGTAGGTTTACAAGACACCGGAAGTTTTAAAATTGGAGATACATTTACAGAAGGCGAAATTATAAATTATAAAGGTGTACCTAGTTTCTCTCCAGAACACTTTAGATATATAAATAACGCAGATCCTTTAAAATCTAAACAACTAAATAAAGGTATAGATCAATTAATGGATGAAGGTGTTGCCCAATTATTTACACTAGAACTTAACGGAAGAAAAGTAATAGGTACTGTTGGAGCATTACAATACGAAGTTATTCAGTACCGTTTAGAACACGAATATGGTGCAAAATGTACGTATGAAAACTTAAATGTTTTTAAAGCGTGTTGGGTAGAACCTGCAGATAAGAAAAGTGATGAATTCAAAGAATTCTTACGTGTAAAACAACGTTTCTTAGCTAAGGATAAAAGAAACCAATTGGTATTCTTAGCAGATTCTCAGTTCTCTTTACAAATGACGGAACAAAAATATCCGAATATTAAATTCCATTCGGTTTCAGAATTCAATTAAACACAACTTAGCATATAAAAAAGCCCTTTGAAATATCAAAGGGCTTTTTAATTTGTAAATTTTGTTAAAACTTATAAAACCATCTTCATTCCGCTATATAATTCTATTTTTGAAATAAAAAGAATGAAAAGAAATTACACCATTCTATTATTAATACTGCTATTTTTCAAATTCTCCTTCAGCCAGAACACTATTGGACTACTAAGTAATACAGATCAAGCCTACGATGGCTATACCCTCTTTACACCAGAACAAAGTAATTCAGTGTATTTAGTAGACAATTGCGGTCATAGCATAAACACATGGACATTTAGTGATAATCCTAAATACACCTGTTACTTACTGGAAAACGGGAATTTATTAAGAGCAGGCATCGATGTCATTGAAATCCGAGATTGGGATAATAATTTGATCTGGAATTATAATTTAGCGGTTAATAAAGGGATATATCAACATCATGATATTGAACCATTGCCAAATGGGAATATATTATGTTTAGTAAACAAATCTGTTTCGGAGGCAGACCAACTGGCTTTAGGAAAAGATCCTGCTCTCTTAAACGGTCCATTAACCTCTGAACGGATTATTGAAATTGAACCTGTAGGAACTAATAACATAAACATTGTCTGGGAATGGCAGTTTATAGATCATTTAATCCAGGACTACAACACTACAATACAAAACTTTGGAGTTGTTGATGCTAATCCGCAACTAGCCGACTTTAATTATACAGATTCTAGCGTAGATCACTCTGACTGGTTACATCTAAATAGTATTGATTATAACCCGTTATTAGATCAAATTCTATTTTCTTCAAGAACACTTAGTGAAATATTCATTATAGATCATAGCACAACGACTAGTGAAGCAGCAAGCCATAGCGGAGGAAACCAAAACAAAGGCGGTGATTTTTTATGGCGATGGGGAAATCCACAAGTGTATAGACAAGGTACTGCAAACGACCAGAAATTAAATGGCCAACATGATGCAAAATGGATTCCTGAAAATTATACAAACGAACATAAAATAACGGTGTTTAATAACAATAATACAGATGGAACGAACGCTTTTAGTTCTATACATATTATATCGCCCTATTTAGATGAAGATAACAATTACATTTTAGAAGATGATGCCTTTTTACCAACAGATTACTTTTGGTCCTGGCAGGGAGAAATACTTGGAGAAACTGTTTATGAAATTAAAAAAGGTGGTGTTCAAGCTTTAGAAAATGGGAATCTCTTATTATGTGAAACTACAGCAGGACGACTTACCGAAATCACACAAAATGGCGAGATTGCTTGGGTTTATAGAAATCCAGTAGGTACTACAGTTTATGATCAATACATAACAGACATAGAAATGTTTCTAGCAAATAGTATTTTTAGAGGCGAAAAATATCCTAAAAACTATGCTGCTTTTACAGAGCGAGATCTCACTCCTGGTAATACACTAGAAAATATTAATACCCTTTCTGATGCTTGTAATACATTGTCTATTTATGAAGAAGAGACCGTTAATAAAATCGCATTTACAAACCCTATAGAAAACAATACCATTCAATTTTATAAGGTCTTAACTAATGTCCAAATTAGTATATATAATGCTTTAGGGCAATTACTATACAATACAGAAAACTTTAACGGAAATGAGCTCAGATTAGATAATACATCTACTGGTATTCATTTTATTTCTATTGAAAACAATGGGGCACGGCAAATAGAAAAAGTACTTTTTAAATAAAAAAATCCCATTGAAATATTCAATGGGATTTTTTATTTTTTTAAGCTTCACCTGTTGGACCAAAATTTAATGGTATTGGAGGTTGCTCGTAATCTTTAATTTCACCGTGAGCATTTTCAAATCTGTTTACGTTATCAGCAAGAGCTTTTAATAAACGTTTAGCGTGTTGTGGTGTTAGTATAATTCTAGATTTTACTTTACTCTTAGGAGTCCCTGGCATAATGCTAACAAAATCTACTACAAATTCTGAAACGGAATGATTAATAATCGCCAAGTTAGAATATATCCCTTCTGCAATTTTCTCGTCTAATTCTATATTTATTTGTCCCTGTTTACTAGGATCCTTTTCGTCTGCCATATCTATTATTTTTTATATAAAAAATCCTGCTCAATTACATTGGGCAGGATTTAAAAATTTTTAAGAAAACCCAACCTGCGTTGGGGAAAAACAGTCCCGCTTACACGGGATTATTTATATTAATTAAAATTAACTTCTTGTTTTTTAGCTTGCATCATTTCGTCAAACTCTTCTTTAGATCCTACGATAATATGATCGTATTTACGCATACCAGTACCAGCTGGAATTTTGTGTCCTACAATTACATTTTCTTTAAGACCTTCTAAGTAATCAATTTTACCTGCTACGGCTGCTTCGTTAAGAACTTTAGTAGTTTCCTGGAACGATGCGGCAGAGATAAACGATTTTGTTTGAAGTGACGCTCTTGTAATACCTTGTAAGATTGGCGTAGCCGTTGCTGGCTGTGCATCTCTTGCAGTTACAAGTTCTTTATCTTCACGACGTAAGAATGAATTTTCATCTCTTAAAGTAAAAGGTGTAATTAATTGACCTTCTTTTAAGTTAGTAGATTCACCAGCACTTTCAACTATTTTTAATCCGAAAATTTTATCATTTTCTTCAATAAAGTCAGCTTTATGAGCCAATTGATCTTCTAAGAAGATTGTATCACCAGAATCAATAATTCTAACTTTACGCATCATTTGTCTTACAACAACTTCGAAGTGCTTATCGTTAATTTTCACCCCTTGTAAACGGTATACTTCTTGAACTTCGTTCACTAAGTATTGTTGTACAGCTGAAGGGCCTTTAATATTTAAGATATCGTTTGGTGTAATAGAACCATCAGAAAGAGGCATACCCGCTTTTACGAAATCATTCTCTTGTACTAAGATCTGATTAGATAATTTAACTAGGTATTTCTTAATATCTCCTAATTTAGATTCTACAATAATTTCACGATTACCACGCTTAATTTTACCAAAAGTAACAACACCATCAATAGCACTAACAACTGCTGGGTTAGAAGGGTTACGTGCTTCGAATAATTCGGTAACTCGAGGTAGACCTCCTGTAATATCCCCTGCTTTTGCAGATTTACGAGGAATTTTTACTAAAATTTTACCAACTCCAATCTTTTCACCATCATCTATCATTAAGTGAGCTCCAACTGGTAAGTTGTAAGAACGTATAGGGTTCCCTTTAGCATCATCTACATGAAGTGTTGGAATTAATTTTTTATTTCTAGATTCAGAAATTACTTTTTCTTGGAATCCTGTTTGTTCATCAATCTCTACTTGATAAGTAATACCTTGTTCGATGTTTTCGTAACGTACTTTACCAGCAAATTCTGAAATAATTACACCGTTATATGGATCCCATTGACAAACTACATCTCCTTTTTTAAGTTCAGCTCCGTTACCTACATAGACAGTAGAACCGTAAGGAATATTGTTTGTACTTAAAGTGATTCCAGTTTTCTTATCAATAAGTTTAAGTTCAGAAGTACGAGATATTACAATATCAATTGCTTTACCTTCTCCATCTACACCTTTAACCGTTTTAAGTTCTTCAATTTCTGCAACTCCATCAAACTTAACAATAAGTTTATTGTCTTCAGAAATGTTACCTGCAATACCACCTACGTGGAATGTACGTAATGTTAACTGTGTTCCTGGTTCCCCAATAGATTGAGCAGCAACAACACCAACAGCTTCACCTAATTGAACCATTTTATTGGTAGATAGGTTACGACCGTAACATTTAGCACAAATACCTTTTTTAGCTTCACAAGTTAATGCAGAACGAACTTCTACAGCATCTAAAGGAGATTGGTTAATTTTATCTGCAATTGCATCATCAATTAATTGTCCTTCAGAAACTAATAATTCTTCTGTTAATGGGTCGAAAACATCATGTAAAGATACACGTCCAATTACGCGTTCTCCTAATGATTCCACAACTTCATCATTTTTCTTTAATGCTGTAACTTCTACACCTCTTAAAGTACCACAATCTTCACTGTTAATAATAACATCTTGAGATACATCTACCAAACGACGAGTTAAATACCCTGCATCGGCAGTTTTAAGAGCGGTATCGGCAAGACCTTTACGCGCACCGTGAGTAGAGATAAAGTATTCTAAAATTGAAAGTCCTTCCTTAAAGTTAGAAAGAATCGGGTTTTCAATAATTTCTCCACCACCTGCATTCGATTTTTTAGGTTTAGCCATCAATCCACGCATACCTGTAAGCTGACGAATCTGTTCTTTAGATCCACGGGCTCCAGAATCAAGCATCATGTACACTGAGTTAAATCCTTGTTGGTCTTCACGAATACGTTTCATTGACAATTCAGTCAATTCAGCATTGGTAGACGTCCAGATATCAATAACTTGGTTATAACGTTCGTTGTTTGTTATAAGTCCCATGTTATAGTTACCCATAATACCATCGACTAAGCCATTAGCTTTATCAATCATACTTTGTTTTTCTGGTGGGATAATAATATCTCCTAAACTAAAAGATAATCCACCTTGGAATGCAAATTTATAACCTAATGTTTTAATCGCGTCAAGGAAATCTGCTGTTTCAGGAACAGAAGTTAATCTTAAGATATTACCAATAATATCTCTTAACGATTTTTTAGTTAACACTTGGTTAATATATCCAGCTGCATGAGGTACATTATTGTTAAATAAAACACGACCTACAGTAGTTTCTATAATTTGTAATACAATTTCTCCTTCTGCGTTAAAATCGTAAGTTCTTACTTTAATACTAGCATTTAAGTCTACACTTTTCTCGTTGAAAGCAATTTCTACTTCTTCTGGAGAATAAAATGTTAACCCTTCACCTTTGATATGTACTTCTGGAGTCGATTTACGAGGCTTAGTCATATAATAAAGACCAAGTACCATATCCTGAGAAGGTACAGTTACTGGAGAACCGTTTGCTGGGTTTAATATGTTATGAGACGCTAACATTAACATTTGCGCTTCAAGAATAGCTTCTGGTCCTAAAGGTAAATGCACAGCCATCTGGTCACCATCAAAATCGGCATTAAATGCAGTACACACTAATGGGTGTAATTGTATCGCTTTACCTTCAATTAATTTTGGTTGGAATGCTTGTATACCAAGTCTGTGTAATGTAGGAGCACGGTTTAGTAATATTGGATGTCCTTTAAGAACGTTTTCCAAGATATCCCAAACTACTGGCTCTTTTTTGTCTATAATTTTCTTTGCAGATTTTACAGTTTTTACAATTCCTCTTTCTATTAATTTTCTAATAATAAAAGGTTTGTAAAGCTCTGCTGCCATTCCTTTTGGCAATCCACATTCAAACAATCTCATTTCTGGTCCAACAACAATTACAGAACGTGCTGAATAATCTACACGTTTCCCTAATAAGTTTTGACGGAAACGACCTTGCTTACCTTTTAATGAATCTGATAAAGATTTTAAAGGTCTGTTAGAATCTGTTTTTACTGCTGAAGCTTTTCTAGTGTTATCGAATAACGAATCTACAGATTCCTGTAGCATACGTTTTTCGTTACGTAAGATAACTTCTGGTGCTTTAATCTCAACAAGACGTTTTAAACGGTTGTTACGAATAATTACACGACGGTATAAATCATTTAAATCTGAAGTAGCAAAACGACCACCATCTAAAGGCACTAACGGACGTAATTCTGGTGGAATTACAGGTATAACTTTCATAATCATCCATTCTGGACGATTCTCTCTATTCAAGTTAGATTCACGTAATGCTTCTACAACTTGTAAACGTTTTAACGCTTCAGTTTTACGTTGTTTAGAAGTTTCTGTATTCGCTTTATGACGTAATTGATAAGATAATTCATCTAAATCTATACGAGCTAAAAGGTCAATTAAACATTCAGCACCCATCTTCGCTAAGAATTTATTTGGGTCTGTATCTTCTAAATATTGGTTATCCTGAGGAAGTGTTTCTAAAACATTTAGATATTCTTCTTCAGTTAAGAAATCCATTTTTTGTAATGGTTCTCCTTCTTCATTTTTAGCATTACCTGCTTGAATTACTACATAACGTTCGTAGTAAATAATCATATCTAATTTCTTAGAAGGTAATCCTAATAAATATCCTATTTTGTTAGGTAAAGAACGGAAATACCAAATGTGAGCAACAGGAACAACAAGATTAATGTGTCCTACTCTATCACGACGTACTTTTTTCTCTGTTACTTCAACACCACAACGGTCACATACAATACCTTTGTAGCGGATACGCTTATATTTTCCACAAGCACATTCGTAATCCTTTACAGGACCAAAAATACGCTCACAAAATAAACCATCTCGTTCTGGTTTATGAGTTCGATAATTGATAGTTTCTGGCTTTAACACTTCCCCTTTAGACTCAGCTAAAATAGACTCAGGAGATGCTAACCCAATTGAGATTTTATTAAACCTCTTTACTGTATTCTTATCTTGTTTTCTTGCCATAATATATGGTGATATCGAATTATTTGTAAACTTAGACCATCAGGTTTAAAACAAACCTGATGGTCAATATATTATTCCTCTAATCTAATGTCTAGTCCTAAACCTTTCAATTCGTGCATAAGTACGTTGAAAGATTCTGGTAATCCAGGTTCTGGCATTTGCTCTCCTTTTACGATTGCTTCGTAAGTTTTAGCTCTACCAATTACATCATCAGATTTCACTGTCAATATTTCTCTTAGGGTTGCAGATGCACCATATGCTTCAAGTGCCCATACTTCCATCTCTCCAAAACGCTGACCACCAAATTGTGCTTTACCACCTAATGGTTGTTGTGTAATTAAAGAGTATGGTCCGATAGAACGTGCGTGCATTTTATCGTCAATCATATGACCTAACTTAATCATATAAATAACTCCAACGGTTGCTTTCTGGTCAAATCGTTGACCTGTTCCACCATCATATAAATACGTATGTCCAAATTCAGGAACTCCAGCTTTATTTGTTAATTCAGTAATCTGATCAATAGTAGCACCATCAAAAATTGGTGTTGCATACTTCTGACCTAATTTCTGACCTGCCCAACCAAGAACAGTTTCATAAATCTGACCAATGTTCATACGAGAAGGTACCCCAAGTGGATTCAATACAATATCTACAGGTGTTCCGTCTTCCAAGAAAGGCATATCTTCTTGACGAACGATACGTGCAACAATACCTTTGTTACCGTGACGTCCTGCCATTTTATCCCCTACTTTTAGTTTACGTTTTTTAGCGATGTAAACTTTAGCCAATTTAATAATACCTGCTGGTAATTCATCTCCTACAGAAATAGTAAACTTCTCACGTCTTAAAGAACCTTGTAAGTCGTTTTCTTTAATCTTATAGTTGTGAATTAAATCTGCAACTAATTTATTAATATGGTCGTCTGTTGTCCATACACCAGATGTTAAGTGAGTATAGTCCTCAACAGAGTTTAACATTTTAAGTGTATATTTCTTACCTTTTGGTAATACTTCTTCACCTAAATCGTTAAAAATACCTTGAGCTGTTCTACCACCTACTAAAGCAAATAACTTATCGATTAATATGGCTTTAAGTTCTTCGAACTTAGCATAATAAATCGCTTCTAATTGCGAAATATCTTCTTTATCTTTAGCTCTTTTACGTTTATCTTTAACCGCACGAGCAAATAATTTTTTCTCAATTACAACACCATTTAATGATGGAGAAGCTTTTAAAGATGCATCTTTTACATCTCCTGCTTTATCACCAAAAATAGCACGTAATAATTTTTCTTCTGGAGTTGGGTCTGATTCACCTTTTGGAGTAATTTTTCCAATAAGAATATCACCAGGTTTAACTTCTGCTCCAATACGGATCATACCGTTTTCATCTAAGTCTTTAGTAGCTTCTTCAGAAACGTTAGGGATATCATTAGTTAACTCTTCGTTACCTAATTTTGTATCACGAACTTCTAAAGAATACTCATCAATATGTATAGATGTAAAGATATCTTCACGTACAACTTTTTCTGAAATCACAATCGCATCCTCAAAGTTATACCCTTTCCAAGGCATAAAGGCTACTTTCATATTTCTACCTAAAGCTAATTCTCCATTTTCAGTTGCATAACCTTGACAAAGTACCTGACCTTTTTCAATAACATCGCCTTTACGAACTATTGGTTTAAGGTTAATAGATGTACCTTGGTTGGTTTTTCTAAACTTAACTAAAGGATATGTTTTTGTTTCAGCATCGAAACTTACAGAAGCTTCATCTTCTGTTCTATCGTAACGGATAGTAATTTCGTTAGCATCTACATATTCTACAACACCAGAGCCTTCTGCATTAATAAGTACACGAGAATCTTTAGCCACTTGGCGTTCTAATCCTGTACCTACAATTGGTGCATCTACTCTTAATAATGGTACTGCTTGACGCATCATGTTAGATCCCATCAATGCACGGTTGGCATCATCATGTTCTAAGAACGGAATTAATGAAGCCGAGATTGACGAAATTTGGTTTGGTGCAACATCTGTATAATGAAGTGCTGTTGGTTCAATTACAGGGAAATCACCTTCCATTCGGGCAATTACCTTATCATGAATAATTTTAGCATTTTCATCAATTTGTACAGTTGCCTGTGCAATTAATTTTTCTTCTTCCTCTTCAGCACTTAAATATACTGGAGGGTTAATAATGTCTACAACACCATTTGTTACGGGTCTATATGGTGTTTCGATGAATCCCATTGAATTCACTTTTGCGAATACAGAAAGTGAAGAAATTAAACCAATATTTGGTCCTTCAGGAGTTTCAATCGGACAAAGACGACCATAGTGAGTATAGTGAACATCACGTACTTCGAAACCAGCTCTTTCTCTTGATAAACCACCTGGTCCTAATGCTGAAAGACGACGCTTGTGCGTAATCTCTGCAAGAGGATTCGTTTGATCCATAAATTGAGATAATTGGTTTGTTCCAAAGAATGAATTAATTACTGAAGATAATGTCTTCGCATTAATTAAATCTATTGGAGTAAATACTTCGTTGTCACGTACATTCATACGTTCACGAATAGTACGTGCCATACGTGCTAAACCAACACCAAATTGAGAAGATAATTGTTCACCAACTGTACGAACACGACGGTTAGATAAGTGGTCAATATCATCAATCTCTGCTTTAGAATTGATAAGCTCAATTAAATATTTTATAATAGTTATAATATCTTCTTTGGTAAGCACTTGCTTATCCATACCGATATCTAACTGTAATTTCTTGTTCATTCTGTAACGCCCTACTTCACCTAAAGAGTAACGTTGGTCTGAGAAGAATAATTTATCAATAATTCCTCTTGCAGTTTCCTCATCTGGCGGCTCAGCATTACGTAATTGACGGTAGATGTGCTCTACAGCTTCTTTTTCAGAGTTTGTTGGATCTTTTTGAAGCGTATTATGAATAATAGCGTAATCTCCTTGTTCAGCACTTTCTTTATGTAAAAGGACAGTCTTTACATTAGCTTCAAGAATTTCTTCAATATTATCTTTATCTAAAACAGTATCTCGATCTAATACAATTTCATTACGCTCAATAGAAACTACTTCTCCAGTATCTTCATCTACAAAATCTTCGTGCCAAGTGTTTAGTACACGTGCAGCTAATTTACGTCCTTGGTATTTTTTTAAACCAGATTTAGACACTTTAATTTCTTCAGCAAGATCGAAGATTTCAAGAATATCTTTATCACGTTCAAAACCAATAGCTCTAAATAAAGTAGTTACAGGTAATTTTTTCTTACGGTCTATATAAGCATACATAACACTGTTAATGTCTGTAGCAAATTCAATCCAAGAACCTTTAAATGGTATAACTCTAGCTGAATACAACTTCGTTCCATTTGCATGGAATGATTGACCAAAGAATACTCCAGGAGAACGGTGTAATTGAGAAACAACAACACGTTCTGCACCGTTAATACAGAATGTACCACTAGGTGTCATATAAGGTATAGTACCTAAATACACATCTTGAACAATAGTTTCGAAATCCTCATGTTCTGGATCTGTACAGTACAGCTTTAACCTTGCTTTAAGAGGAACGCTATAAGTAAGCCCTCTCTCAATACATTCTTCTAAAGAATATCTTGGTGGATCAACAAAGTAATCTAAAAATTCTAGTACGAATTGATTACGCGTGTCTGTTATTGGAAAATTCTCCATGAAGGTGTTATATAAACCTTCATTACCTCTTTCTTCAGATTTGGTCTCTAGTTGGAAAAAATCCTGGAAGGATTTTATCTGAATATCCAAGAAGTCTGGATACTCTGTTCTATTAACAATAGACGAGAAATTTAATCTTTCAGCTTGTGTTACTAACATCAATGGACGAAATTTTGATTAAAAATAATAGTGTGTGCGCATGTAAGTTATATATACGCAAAATGGTTTAGGTCTTGAAGTACTACTCCAGACCTAAACCTTTATGTTCTTTGGTAAGTAAGCTTACTTAAGCTCAACCTCAGCTCCTGCTTCCTCTAATTGTGCTTTTAAAGCTTCTGCTTCATCTTTAGAGATTGCTTCTTTAATTGGGCTTGGTGCATCATCAACTAAACCTTTAGCTTCTTTTAAACCTAATCCAGTTAATTCTTTAACTAACTTTACAACAGCTAATTTAGAACCACCTGCAGCTTTAAGAATAACATCAAATTCAGTTTTTTCTTCAGCAGCTTCACCTGCAGCAGGTCCAGCAACAGCAACTGCAGCAGCAGCAGCAGGCTCAATACCGTACTCATCTTTTAATATAATTGCTAATTCGTTAACTTCTTTTACAGTTAAGTTAACTAATTGTTCTGCGAAATCTTTTAAATCTGCCATTTTCTATCGTTTTAATAAAATTTTAATATAATATGTGTGTGTAATAATGCGTACTATTTAAGATTATCCTTCTTTCTCAGATAATGTTTTTAAGATGCCAGCAAGTTTTCCTCCACTTGATTTAAGTGCAGATATAACGTTCTTAGCAGGCGATTGTAATAATCCAATGATATCTCCAAGTAACTCTTCACGAGATTTGATATCTACTAAGGCATCTAATTGGTTGTCACCAATATAAACAGCTTCTTCAATAAAAGCACCTTTTAATAAAGGTTTTTCAGATTTTTTTCTGAAAGCTTTAATTACTTTAGCTGGAGCGTTTCCAGTTTCAGAATACATTACTGAAGTGTTACCTTTTAAAACAGTTGGTAAATCTCCAAATTCTCTATCTGAAGCTTCCATTGCTTTTGCAAGTAATGTATTTTTTACTATAGCTAATTTAATGTTAGCTTTAAAACAAGCACGACGTAAGTCTGACGTAGTTACTGCGTTTAAACCTGAAATATCTGCTAAATAGATATTTGCGTTATCGGCTAATTGTGCAGTTAGTTCTTCAATTACTTGTGATTTTTCTTCTCTTGTCATAATAAAAGTTTTTAACTAATTAACCAATTTTAGGCTCAACAGCAATACTTGGGCTCATTGTAGAAGACATAAATATGCTTTTTACGTAAGTTCCCTTAGACGAAGTTGGCTTTAATTTCATTAATGTTTGTAATAATTCGTTTGCGTTACCAGCAATTTGTTCTGCACTAAAAGATGCTTTACCAATAGCTGCGTGAACGATTCCAGTTTTATCAACTTTAAAGTCAATTTTACCAGCTTTCACTTCAGTTACTGCTTTTGCAACATCCATAGTTACTGTACCAGTTTTTGGGTTAGGCATTAATCCTCTAGGTCCTAATATACGTCCTAATGGTCCTAATTTACCCATTACACTTGGCATAGTGATAATTACATCTACGTCTGTCCATCCACTCTTGATTTTGTCAAGAAATTCATCTAAACCTACGTAATCTGCTCCAGCTTCTTTAGCTTCTGCTTCTTTGTCTGGAGTTACTAATACTAAAACTTTTACATCTTTACCTGTACCATGAGGAAGAGATACTACTCCTCTTACCATTTGGTTAGCTTTTCTAGGATCTACTCCTAAACGAACTGCTAAGTCTACAGATGCATCAAATTTTGCATTTGTTATGTCTTTTACTAATGCTGATGCTTCAGTAACAGAATAAAGTTTACCTTTTTCTATTTTTGCTAAAGCTTCTTTTTGCTTTTTTCCTAATCTTGCCATTTTAAATGTCTTTTTCTAGATTAATTTGGCGCGTTTCCGGTTACGGTAATTCCCATAGACCTTGCGGTACCTGCGATCATTCTCATTGCTGATCCGATTTCAAATGCATTTAAATCTTGCATTTTATCTTCTGCAATAAGTTTAATTTGATCCCAAGAAACTTTAGCTACTTTTTTACGGTTTGGCTCACCAGACCCCTTTTTCAACTTAGCTGCTTCCAATAATTGGACTGCTGCTGGAGGTGTCTTGATTACAAAATCAAATGATTTGTCTTTGTAAACAGAGATCACAACCGGTAATACTTTACCTTGTTTATCTTGGGTTCTAGCATTGAATTGCTTACAGAACTCCATGATATTTACACCTGCGGCTCCTAAAGCGGGTCCAACCGGTGGCGACGGATTCGCTGCACCTCCCCGAACTTGTAACTTAACTACTTTACCTAATTCTTTTGCCATTTTTAATAATTTAATTTTGATGTGCTTCTACTGTTGGAAGCGGTATGACACATCGGGTATACTTGTAACAATATTATACTTTTTCAACTTGCATATAACTTAATTCTAATGGTGTTTTTCTTCCAAAAATCTTAACCATTACTTCAAGTTTACGCTTTTCTTCGTTAATTTTTTCAATCGTACCATCAAATCCATTGAATGGTCCGTCTATAACTTTTACTGTTTCACCAATATTGTAAGGTATTGCTACAGTAGTTTCTGTATCTACAGTTAATTCATCAACTTTACCTAACATTCTGTTTACTTCAGATTGTCTTAACGGTACAGGATCTCCTCCTTTTGTTTCACCTAAAAAACCAATAACGTTAGTTACTGATCTAATAATGTGAGGTACTTCTCCTGTTAAATTAGCTTGAACCATAATGTAACCAGGAAAAAAAACTTTTTCCTTAGCTACTTTCTTTCCATTACGGATTTGCATTACTTTTTCCATAGGAACTAGTACTTGGTCTACATAATCTTGCATACCTAAACGGGAGATTTCACTCTCGATATAAGCTTTAATCTTATTTTCTTGACCACTTACAGCTCTAACAACATACCATTTTTTAGCACTTACTTCAGACATAAAAATATTTTTTTTAGTTGATTAAATGAAAATAGTACGAGATAACTTTGCTGAATACTGTATCTACTCCCCATATAGCTATAGAGAACACTGTAGAAAATACAGCTACCAAAATAGTTAAGCTTTGAGCTTCTGCCATAGTTGGCCAAGACACATCATGCTTTAACTCTCCGAACGATTCCTTTATGTAATTTACAAATCCAGCCATTATTTTTCAAAACTTTATTAGCACGGGCGGAGAGACTCGAACTCCCGACACCTGGTTTTGGAGACCAGTGCTCTACCAACTGAGCTACGCCCGTATAAAAGTCAAGGTGTTTCTAATTTGAAATACCTTGACTTTTTATAGTATTAAACTTAAATTTATTATAAAATTTCAGTTACTTGTCCTGCACCTACAGTTCTACCTCCTTCACGGATTGCAAAACGTAAACCTACATTCATTGCAATTGCTTGGTGTAATTCAACTGTAATAGTTAAGTTATCTCCAGGCATAACCATCTCAACACCTTCTGGTAAAGTAATAGTTCCTGTTACATCAGTTGTACGTACGTAAAACTGAGGACGGTAGTTGTTATGGAATGGAGTATGACGTCCACCTTCTTCTTTTTTCAAAACGTAAACTTCTGCTTTGAAGTTAGCGTGAGGAGTTACAGAACCTGGCTTACAGATTACCATACCTCTTTTAATATCTTCTTTAGCAATACCTCTTAATAAGATACCTGCATTATCTCCAGCTTCACCTCTATCAAGGATTTGACGGAACATTTCAATACCAGTAATAGTAGAAGTTAATTTCTCAGCTCCCATACCAATAATATCTACAGAATCTCCAGTATTTGCTACTCCAGTTTCGATACGTCCAGTTGCTACTGTACCACGACCTGTAATAGAGAATACATCTTCGATAGGCATTAAGAAAGGCTTATCTACTTCTCTTACTGGTTCTTTGATCCAAGTATCACAAGCATCCATTAATTCCATAATCTTCTCAGACCATTTTGCATCACCGTTTAATCCACCTAAAGCAGATCCAGCAATTACAGGTCCGTTATCACCATCATAGTCATAGAAAGAAAGTAAGTCTCTTACTTCCATCTCAACTAATTCTAATAATTCTTCATCATCAACTAAATCTACCTTGTTCATGAAAACAACAATACTTGGAATACCAACTTGTTTTCCTAATAAGATATGCTCTCTAGTTTGTGGCATTGGTCCATCAGTAGCCGCAACTACTAAAATAGCACCGTCCATTTGGGCAGCACCAGTAACCATGTTCTTTACGTAATCCGCGTGACCAGGACAGTCAACGTGAGCGTAATGACGATTAGCTGTAGAATACTCAACGTGAGATGTATTAATTGTAATACCTCTTTCTTTTTCTTCTGGAGCGTTATCAATCTGATCGAAGTTCTTTACTTCTGAAAGTCCTGCAGCAGCTAGTACAGTAGTAATAGCAGCAGTTAAAGTTGTTTTACCGTGATCTACGTGTCCAATTGTACCTATATTTAAGTGTGGTTTGGAACGATCAAAAGTTGCCTTTGCCATGTTTTAAAATTTAATCTTAGTTATATAATAATATTAGTGTATTCTATTTTATGTCTTTCTTGAGCCAATGACGGGAATTGAACCCGTGACCTCTTCCTTACCAAGGAAACGCTCTACCCCTGAGCTACACCGGCTTAAAATTGAGCGAGAGACCGGGTTCGAACCGGCGACATTCAGCTTGGAAGGCTGACGCTCTACCAACTGAGCTACTCTCGCATTATTTTAATTCCTGTATTTATAATTATAATCACTTTTATAATATTTTACTATTATAAAAATAATGTGGGGAGAGCAGGATTCGAACCTGCGAAGACGTAGTCAGCAGATTTACAGTCTGCCCTCGTTGGCCGCTTGAGTATCTCCCCAATTATAAATTTTTCACTCTTTAAAAGAACTTGAGCCGATGGAGGGACTCGAACCCACGACCTGCTGATTACAAATCAGCTGCTCTAGCCAGCTGAGCTACATCGGCTTTTTAAACCTTTTTTTTAATCACAAAAAAAGTCCGCTATTTCTAACGGACTGCAAATGTATATATTTATTCTTTTAATCAAAACATTTTTGCAATTAATTTTATTATAAATGTGATTTTAATTTTTCTTTACGCTTTTTTAGCTGTCTTTCTAAGGAAGAAGCGGCCGAATCTGCACCTTCTTCAAAAGACTTACATTGTTTTTTAACAACAAAGCTATCCCCAGGAACATTAACTCGAGCTTCAAAAATTTTGTTTTCCTTATCGCTGGTGTTCTCAACTTTTAAATAAACATCGGAACTTATTACCTTATCATAAAACTGATCTAATTTATCCATACGCTTTTGAACAAAGTCTATCAATGATTGGTCTGCGTTAAAATTAACTGATTGAATGTTTACTTTCATATTTATTACTTTTAATATTAAACAATAGGTCCTTGCGTACTATTTCTTATTTCTTGGATGTGTATTTAAATACACTTTCTTTAATTCTGCTATACTATTATGCGTGTAAACTTGTGTCGACGCCAGACTAGAATGCCCTAGAAGTTCTTTAACAGCATTCAAATCTGCACCTTGATTGAGTAAATGAGTTGCAAATGAATGCCTTAATATATGCGGGCTCTTTTTTACTTTTGAAGATGCTAAACTAAAATAGTTATTTATTATTCTGTAAACAAGTGTTTCATAAATTTTAACTCCTTTTTGGGTTAAAAACATATAACTTTTATCTGTGATGTTATCTAACGTATCTCGCACTTTTAGATACTCCTGAATAACTATTATTACTGACGGCAATAAAGGCACTAAACGCTCTTTATTACGCTTACCCAGCACCTTTAAGGTTTCACCTGTAAGATTAAAGTCTTCTAACTGTAATTGCACAAGTTCTATACGCCGAATCCCTGTAGAATAGAATAATTCGATAATTAACCGGTCTCGTAAACCTTCAAAATCATTTTCGTGTGGAAAATGATCTAACACAGATTTCACTTCTTTTTCTGAAAACGGAATCTGAATATTCTTCTTAACCTTTAATGCTCTGTGTTTGGCTAATGGATTTAGATCTAGATCTCCAACCTTCATTAAAAATTTATAATATGTATTTAATGCTGAAATTTTTCTATTTACACTTCTGTTAGACAAACCGCCCTCTACCAAGCTAACAATCCAACGTCTTATTTGCGGATAATTTACATCATGAATTGTTTCCTGCTTATATTCTGAAATTATAAATTCCTGAAAATCATGCAAATCTTTCTGGTATGCATTAACCGTTAAAGCAGAGTAATTTTTCTCTAACAGTAAATAATCTAAAAAGGAAGAAAAAGTCATATAATTAGCTTCTGTATTATTGCTAATATAGTAAGTTTAGATCGAGAAGTTGTTAAATAAAGTGCAAAAAAAATCCTGCTAATGCAGGATTTTAATGTATTAATTAGATATAAAGATTAAGCTTGTTCTAGATCTCTTAATCCTTGTACGTATTGTGCTTTTTGATTTAGTACTCTATTCTCTACAGAGGGTTTAACAAACTGCTTACGCGCTTGTAACTGACGTCTAGTACCTGTCTTATCAAACTTACGTTTGTAACGCTTTAGCGCTCTATCTATATTTTCTCCTTCTTTAATTGGTATTATTAACATAGTCCTTAACCTCCTCTCTTTTAGCATTCGGGCTGCAAAATTAAAAATTAATTTAAATTATCCTATTAAAAAAAATAAAATCTTTCTAACAGGTGTTTTAATCCTTAAATAGAGATGATCTTTTAGTTAGATCTTGAATTAATTTTTCATCTTCTTCACTTTCTAAAAGTGTATTATAATTATCCCAAAAGTCTTTATTATATGGTTTGATTGAAAATATATTAGAATCCCAATCACTATGCAAGGTAGTCTCCACTTTCTCTGGATCTAATATAACTTCTGTAAATAAAATTTCTTGTGTTGTTTTATAGTAGCGTTCGTCTTTAGCGCGCTGTTCTGCTTCTTTATCTTTAGATTTTGATGTATTAGAGCCTACATTAACCAATTTAGGCGTTTCGTAAGATATGTAGTTTGTATACATCTTACCATCGTACTCCATATAGGTAACTGTTAATTTATGATTAACCTGAGTATCAAACAGTATTTTACTTCTATTTTTCTGAGCTTCTGAAGCTGCAATTAATTCATACTCTATTTTCTTTACCGCATAAGTATCCCAATACACATAAAGCCACCCATTGGCAATATAACCCGCATCGAAAATGCCTTTAGTTTCAAGATCTATATAATCTTTACCTGCAGAAATTTTAATTTTATATATTTTTCGTTCATTATCTACTAAAACAGTATCTAACTCGAATTGATGATAATCTAAAATATGCTCGCCAAATAAAGCTCTTGGTGATTTTGTATTTCTAAGTAAATTTAATTTTCCTATAAATAAATTTTTAAGTCCGTTGGTTCTTATATCATTCCACTTAATAGCCTTAACCAAAGATGCAGTTTGTATAGTATCGCGTTTTAAGTTTTTAGCTCGAAGGCTTTTATTCCCGTTTTGTTTTAAATATGCTGTGTAGGCAAGCAAACTATCTACATCGCGTAAATCGTAACTTTTACGCATCTCGTCTACATTAATTTTTAAATTTTTATAAGCTGGAGATTGCGCACTAGAATCGTAAAGCGTGATTGCACTTTCTATTAACCATTTAAATTCTTTCTTGTTTTGTTCTTTATGACGAAGAAATCCTTTTTCTAAATAAGGCAATTCAGGAAGATTGTCTGGAAGTTTACTAATCATTTTTAGCACAATCTCGTTTGCTGTTTTCGGGCGTGGTTCTCCAACAAGCAATACCTCATCTAACGAAGCAATATCTTCTTCTAGAAAAACCTCTTCTGTATTATCGAAATCTTTAACTAATATTTTAAAGCTTTTATATCCAATAGAAGAAATAACAAGTGTATCGTTCTCCATAGTATTTGGAACAAGCAACACAAACTTACCATCTGCATTACTAATTGTACCTGTAGTTGTATTCTGAATATAAATACTGGCACTTTCTATAGGAATCATAGTCGAAAAGTCGACTATCTTATTTTTAAGTTCTGTTTGCGAATATGCTGAAATAAAAAACAGACAAACTAAAATGGTTAAACTATATGTTTTGTTGATGATATTCATGTTCAATACTTTATAATTTAACCATTAAGATATTAATATTTATGTTGCATTTTGAGAAAAAGTTCAATAATCAACATTAAGAATGTTTAACCTAGATTAGGTTGCAGGTTTATAATCTTTTTTATCTAAAACCATTTTTGCAATAATTTCTTTTAAAATTTCAGAAGTTCCTCCTCCTATTGGCCCTAAACGACTATCTCTTAATAAACGTGCTAACGGATAATCTTCTATATAACCATAACCACCTAAAAACTGCAGACATTGGTAAATCACATCATCTGCCATTTTAGTCGATTTCAATTTAGAAATAGTAGCTTCTTTTACTACATATTCCCCTTTATTTAATTGATAAGTTACCGCGTAGTTAAACGTTTT
Source organism: Formosa sp. L2A11 (assembly GCF_009796865.1). Taxonomy (GTDB): domain Bacteria; phylum Bacteroidota; class Bacteroidia; order Flavobacteriales; family Flavobacteriaceae; genus Formosa. The sequence goes on from NZ_CP047028.1 coordinate 248,180, forward strand.
ACAAATAGTCATCTCGGAATATAAATCGGCAAAACTATGACGTAACGCTTGAAATTTATCTATTGTTTTTCCAAAGGCCATACGCTCGCTCATGTATTTCTGTGCATACTCTAAAGCATATTCTGCTCTTGCATGTGCATTAACTCCCATAATTAAACGTTCTAAAGCAAAATGTTGCATAATATATGGAAACCCTTTCCCTTCTTCTCCCATTAATTGAGACGCAGGAATAACAACATTATCGAAAGCAATCTCTGCCGTATCTGAAGCTCTCCAACCTAATTTATTTAATTTAGTTGCAGAAATCCCAGGTGTATTTCTATCGATAACAAAAATACTAATAGATTTATGCGCTTCTTCTTGACCCGTTTTAGCAGACACTACTAAATAATCGCTATATACACCATTTGTAATAAACGTTTTAGATCCGTTAATGACATAAGTATCTCCATCTTTTACGGCCGTAGTTCGCATTCCTGCCACATCGCTCCCTGCAAAAGGTTCGCTTATACACAAGCATCCTATTTTATCTCCTGCAATACTAGGCGCTAAATAGTTTTGTTTTATAGTTTCGTCTCCTTCTTTTTCAAGATGCGTCATTGCTAAATAAGCATGTGCCCACATTGCAGCAGCAAAACCACAAGAGTCTATTTTTTGTAATTCTTCTAAAAAGATTACTGTATAAAAAAGGTCTAAATTTAATCCACCATAAGCTTCAGGATAGTTAATTCCGAAGTAACCCATATCGCCAAATTTTTTCCAAATAAAGCGTTCTATAGTTCCCGTTTCTTCCCATTTATCAATATGAGGAACGACTTCTTTTTTTAAAAAATCTTGAAGACTTTTTCTAAACAGTTCATGCTCCTCGGTGAAGTACATTGTATACATATATAAGTTATGTTTTAATCCTAAAGTACAGGATTAATTGATCGCCAAATATAGCTTAATTATCTCTAATTTCTGAGACGGAAAACCCTTTACTTTCAACAATTCATCTAAATCATTAAAGCCTTCGTGTAGTGTTCTATAGTCTAAAATTTCTTTAGCTAACGGATAATCAATATGTTGTATTTTAACTAAATCGTTTGTATTAACCGTATTTAAATTAAACTTTACAACTGCTCTTGGTGTTTTTACTGTAAATTTATTTTTAATGTTTTCGATAACTTCAGGAGTCAATCCGTACACATCTTCTAATTGCACATCTGCGATAAAGCCTCCTTCAAAAGAATTTCTAAATTTTATAATACGTAAAGACAGCTTTTCTCCTATGCCATAAACCGATTGCAATTGAGACGCTGTGGCTGTATTTAAGTCTAATTTCTCTTTAAATGTGAGAGGTCTGTTGCTGTCTTTCTGAAATGATTTTTTTTGAGAAGTATTCTTAGTTACCCATTCTGGGAACTTAAAAAAGGGTGATAAATTTTGAAGTAAAGAATCTGAAACTCCAGTAACCTTCTGAAACTCTTCTGTAGAATTCACCCATTTATTCTGATCTCGATATGTATGTAATTTATCGATTTCTTCATTTGTCATCCCTAAACTATAACCTTTAAAATCTGTTATATAATTTGGATTAAATGGGAATAATTTTGGTTTCGCTTTTTCAATTTCTATAGCTTTAAGCGAATCGATTTCTTTTTGAAACACTTTTAAATCTTCTTTAGTAACCTCAGGAACATTAGAAGATGTATTCCAAAAGAAATACACACATTGAAGGATTATAATAATTAATAGCAATAAAAAAATCCCATATCGCTGTTGTTTTGAAAACACGATATGGGATTTAAATATTTTCATATTTCTATATTACATATGTTCTGTAAAATCTGTAGCACCATCTTCAATAGCGTCATCCTTCTTAGAAATTGCATTCATATACTTATCTAATTCGCGTTTAACCACTGGTGTTAATAAAACCACACCAATAATATTTGGTACCACCATAGCAAAGATCATGGCATCAGAGAAATCGATAACCGCACCTAAACTAATAGAAGCACCAACAACTACGAAAAATAAGAATAATATTTTATAAACTAAATCTGTAATTTTTCCTTTTCCAAAAAGGTAAATCCAACCTTGCATTCCGTAATAAGACCAAGAAATCATGGTAGAGAATGCAAATAAAATTACAGCTATTGTCAATACAATTGAGAAGTGAGGAATCACACTATCGAAGGCCGTAGCAGTTAACTCTACACCTTCTGAAATTGGCACTCCGTATTCCATAAACTGACCATCAAAATTTGTAATAATAATTACTAAGGCTGTCATTGTACAAATTACAACTGTATCTACAAAAGGTTCTAATAAAGCAACAATACCTTCACTTGCAGGATAAATTGTTCTTACTGCAGAATGCGCAATAGCGGCAGAACCTACACCAGCTTCGTTAGAGAATGCTCCACGACGAATCCCCTGAATCATAACTCCTACTAAACCTCCAGCAATTCCTAAACCAGAGAAAGCACCTTCGTATATTAACATAAAAGCATCTCCAATATGTGTGTAATTAGCTCCTAAAATAATTAAAGATGCCAACACATATATACCAGCCATAAACGGTACAATTTTTTCTGTTACAGAAGCAATACGCTTAATACCTCCAATAATAACTACAGCAACTATAGCTGCCATTACTAATCCGAAATACATACCTCCGTTAGATCCTTCAATACCTGCTAGTTTTACAAACTGTGCAGCTGCTTGATTGGCTTGGAACATGTTACCACCTCCAAAAGAACCACCAATAACAAAAACAGCAAATACAACAGCTAGTACTTTTCCTAATCTGCTATACCCCTTTTCAGCAAGACCTTTTTTCAAATAGTACATTGGTCCTCCGTAAACAGTTCCATCTTCACCTACATCACGATATTTAACACCTAATGTACATTCTGCAAATTTAGAAGCCATTCCTAAAAATCCTGCTACAATCATCCAAAATGTTGCTCCTGGACCACCAATAGATAAGGCCACTGCAACACCTGCAATATTTCCTAAACCTACTGTCGCAGATAAAGCTGCAGTTAATGCCTGAAAGTGAGACACCTCTCCATCTGCACCAGTTTCATCATCATTTAATGTTTCAATAATATCTTCATCCTCATCTGAAGAAGATTCACCATATAAATTTTCTGCTCCGTGCTTCTCAATATCATGATATTTATCCTGAACAACATCTATAGCAGTTCTAAAGCCTGTAAAGTTTATAAATTTAAAATAAAATGTAAAGTACAATGCTCCTCCAACTAATACGATTAACACCCAAGGTAACTGAAAAGTGTCTGTAAAAGGAATTTCATAAAAAATTGCGTCAACAAACCATCCTGTGTAATCTTTAAAGACTATGTCAATCTTTTCTGATGTTGTTTGTTGCGCAAATGTTAAAATAGGTAGAATAAGTGTAAAAATAGAAAGAAGATACTTCTTCATAATTGTTTTTAATGTTAGTTAATATTTGAGGAGGGAGCCTCGTTAAGTGTCTCAAGTTGATAAAAAAATTTATCTTAAAAAAATAAATTTTCATTCATGAAATTAATAATTAATTACAAATCAAACACAGATGTACGTTTTGTATACAACATATCTTTAATGCGGATCCAAAAAGCTAAAAATAAATATAATGCAAAGCCAAAGCCAACGGTTACAAAAGTGAGATATATAAAAGATGTTCTTACCACTTTTGCTCTTAATCCTATGCGATCTGCGATACGCTGACAAACGTAAAAACCACGTTTTTGAAAATAAAGTAAAATCTTATACAAAAATTTCATGTTGCAATATAGCTAAAATCGGTTTAAAATGGTATTTCCTACAGCACAATGCAAGCATTTTTTAGAATTACAGTATTCATTTTTTAACTGAATTAGTCCTTGCGTTTGCAATGCGGATTTAGAAAACGACTTTAAACTTTCAAATTTTTTAATAATTGAATTATTCTCAGGATCGAGCTCGTTAATTAACACAATTAAATCTTCAGTATTAATTTTACCTAAAATTTTAGAATAACTAAATTTGATAGGGATAATTGTATTTATAATTAACAGATCGATAAAATTCTTAGAAGTCGACTTCTTCGAAAAGTTTGATGTTTTCTGAAATGTATAATGTGTTTCCCAATATTTTGAAGTAGAAACAGTGAACATGTCGTAAAATTCTTGCTTCGTATTTGCTTCAATAATTTTTGATAAAAAATTTTGATTTTTAACATAAATTTGAGCTAATTGGGACAATCTAATGGTAGGAAAATTGGGCGGACGCAGCCTAAAAAACTGAAGAGGCGACACGTGGTCTTCCGTTACACTAAATTTTTGTTTTAAAAACTGATATTCTTTTTGAAGTGTAATGTAATATTCATCTTCAATATCTGCTTCTAACAAGCCACTTTGTCCAAATAATAAAGCTTCTAAAACATCTGGTTTACTCTGTGTTTTTCTAATAATCCCAAAATCTATAGAATTTGCCAAACTAAAAAAAGCTTCGCCATTCACTTTTAAACCAAAATTCTTAGCCAATAATTTAAAAAGTACGGCTTCCCAATCATTTTTAGATGTAGACAGAAGCATTTCAATCTGACTGGATTTACGTTCTAAACGCTCAAAAAACAAACGTTCTAACCAATTCTGAAGTACAAAATCGTCTACCGAAGCAAAATCAGACTCACAATTAATCCATTTTTGTGCTTTCGAAAATAATTGATGATAGCCATTTAAAGCCGATTTAGAAACCACATCCTTTAAAACTAACGTTGGAATTACAGAATTATCTTTTCTGAAGATATCTACATCATGTTCCCAAACTACATGAAGAATCACATTATCGTAAGCGGGATCTATTTCGTGATGGTGCACATACCAATCTGATGTCTTTATATGAATTTCTACATTCCCGGCCCAAAGCTGATTGTTAATTTTAAGTTGGGCATTAAAGAAGTCTGGACCAGAATTAAAGTTGTGCTGACCAACATTAAGAAGTTGCACAGCCTCACCAAGAACAGTCTGTAACTTATTAGTATCGAACTTTTTATATTTCCATAAATAATGTAAAAAATCTTCTTGCATAGCTAAAGATAGAATTACAATATAAAAACACCAAATTTTGAATACTAATTCTATAAAGACATCTAAACTTATTAAATTTGAAGAAAACATCTTAACATGAACGAACTTACGCTAACAACTCCTGCCCTATTATTCTCTGCAATATCATTAATAATGTTAGCCTATACCAATAGGTTTTTGGCCTACGCAGCAGTAGTACGTGATTTACATGCAAAATATTTAGAAAAAAAAGATGAGCGTTATATTGTACAAATAAAGAATATAAAAAAACGCCTGTACTTAACACGTTCTATGCAAATTGCAGGAATTTCTAGTTTATTACTTTGTGTAGTGACTATGTTTTTAATTTACATTAATCAGCAATTTATAGCCGTTTGGGTATTTGGAATAGCCTTAATATTATTAATTGTGTCTTTAACTTTATTAATTATGGAAATACAAATTTCTGTAAAAGCTTTAGAACTCCATATTAGCGATATTGAGAATAGTTAATTCCATAAATACCAATTCTATTAAAACCGATACTTTACATTTAGAAGTACATACAAAGGTAAGGTGTTAATACGCGTTTCATTTCTTTGAAATTCTGAAACATAAACATTATTAAACGCCTTAACATTTAATAGATTATTAGCAGACAAACGATATGACCACCGGCTATTTTCTGGCGTATAATTCACATTGAAATTAGAGAACCAATAGGTGTTATGATTAATTGAATAATAGGTATTCTCGAATTTACATAACCATACATCTGAAAATCTAAAAGTAGCATCTACATTGCTTTCGTAATAATGATTTGTAGTTATTTGTGAATCGAATTCACCTTTAGCATAATTATATTGGAATCCGAATTTAAAATTGATTGGTAATTTAAAATAGGTTGTCCCTTGTAACCTATAGTTCGCAGAATAATTAATAGTTGGGCTTGGTATAGTATTAATAATAATTGGATTATTTGTCCAATTGTGATTTGTAATTATTTTTAAAGTACTAGAAAGCGGCGAAAGATATTTTGTTATGCTTAAATTATAATTTGTAAATCTTCCTCCATCTATAACCGTATAGGCACTAAAATTACTTTGTTCTGTAACCTGACTGTTTAAACCATATCCCCTATCAGAAAAACTATGCATAACCATTGAATTAATTAAAAACTGTTTTTTATAATTATTAAACGTGTAATAAAATCCAAAATTATGGTTGTTTATTTGCTGAATTTCAGCTGTACCTTTAGTAAATATTCTGTAGTTTTTTAATATATAATCTTCGGTTAAATATCTGGAATTTGGCAAATCACTTTTATAATTATAACTCACTCCAAAATTCCCGATTTTTGTTTTTTTAGTGTGTAACCTAATTCTAGGGTTCACAAAAAAGAATTGTTGTTTAGCAGTATTCAGCTCTAAATAATTTTGAGAAAACCGTAATGAGCTACTCAACTTTAACAGCCTAGAAATGGTGTAATTATATTTTAAAGTGGCTTCAAATTTTGTATTTCTATAGCTTGTATTATTACTTAAACTATCTATTATAGGCGCATTATCAAACCTAAATGCGCTTTCAACATCATCTATATCAACAGTTGCAGAGAACTCTACGCCATATTCAGACTTATTGTGTTTTCCTTTTAATTCAGAAATTAAACCATAATACTTCAAAGGTGTTTCGCTTTTTTGATTGATTTGAGCGTTGTCTTCATTGTTAAAAACATCACTTAAAACATTTGGTAAAACACTTAAGGTTTGTTTGGTTTTATTTATGCCAAAATACACATAGTTTAGCCATAGTATTTGGTCTGATATTTTTTTAGTGACCTTTAAATGATTGAACAGATTATACTTTTCATCGTCCTGAACTTGAGAAATCCGTTCTGTATTAAACAATACATGATTTCTAGTTTGTGTTGGGTTATTTTCAAAAGCGAAATCGTACGTATAATACGTTTCATTTTTAGAGAAATGCTTCAATTCTAATTCTGTCGCAAAAGATATATCTTTAATCTTAATATTATTTTGTTCTGAAAATGTAATAGATTCTGGTGAAATGAAATATTCGGTAAGATTTAAATTTTGTTTCTCTATTTCATCAAAAGTAAAATATGTATGACTCCTTAATTTTGTATGATCTGATAAACTGGTGACAAAACTAAGTGAATTTAAAAACGAGGTATTAAATACATCTTCATTATTAGAGAAGTTCGTATCGGACACATTATCTACGTTAACAATTTCATTATTACGCTTTTCTATTTTTTTGTCTATGTTGGCACTAGATATATTAATAGTTTCGCTAGATTTAACTTGAGAGGTTGCTGTAGTACCAATAGTATTACCATTAGTTAAATTAAGAACTTTAACTTTCTTTTTAAGTAATCCTACACTTGCACTACTATTAAAATGATTTTCTACACCAAGTCCCACATCTACATTTCCAAACCATACGTTTTTCTTCTCCGCTTTTAACTTTAGGTTGAGTGCGACTTTTTCAGAATCTTGAAATTTTTTCAGAACCGGATTATCTTCAAAATTATTAAGAACCTCCACTTCATTAATAACATTGGCATCTAAGTTTTTAGTAAGTAACTTATATTTATCATCAAACAAATCATCAGCCTCAATAAGTAATTTATCAATATTTTTACCATTTACTTTTATATTCCCATCTGATGCAATTTCAATTCCGGGAATGTTTTTAAGTAAATCTTCTAGAACTTGTTCCGAACCATCTTGGAACGCTGAAACTTTATAAATAATGGTATCTGTTTTTACGGAAATTTTCTCCCAAGCCTCTAAAACCACTTCGTTAAGGTCTTCTAATTTCTCTTTTAAAATAAAATCGACTGTAAATTCGGTATCCTTCCCTAATCCAATTGTTTTTTCTTGTTGCTCGAATCCTAAACCGTTTGCAACTAGTTTTAATGTATCCGACTCTGAGTTTTTAAACTGAAATTGGATTTGGTATGCTCCGATTTCATTAGAATACCCAAAAGCAACAATTTTTTCATTTTTATATATAATTACTGTTGCATTGGGGATTGCTACATTTGTTTCAGACCGTAAAACACCTTCAACTTTTATGGTTTGTGCTGTTATATGGCTACACCAAATTATAAGAAAACATAATACCAAATATTTACCCATTTAGGATTTGGCTTTAATTTTCATCAAACACTTCTATATAAGAACCTGCCATAGATTTTTTTCCTGTACTTTCTTCTGCATCGAAGTCTTCCATAAACATCCTACCATTCTCAATTGCTCTGTTATGAGCTTCAATTAATCCTTGTTTGTACTCTGCAAATGATATCCAATCTTTTTGTTCTGTGGTTGGGTCTAGAGCTAGTATGGTTGTTTTAGTTTCTAATGGATATTTAATAGACTTAAAGTAAAAATATACTTCTTTATCTGTGTCGTAAGCTTCCAAAATTAAACCTGGCAAACCTTGTAATTTCCATGGCCCATAAGGCAAAGGTATTTCGGTTGTAAACCAAGCCGTATACGCTCTACCTCGAAACGCAGCCGTAGCTTTTATACAATTAAAATTACCTATGGATTTAGTGTCTTCAGAAATTTTCCAATGCATCTCTGGGATGGGTTCTTTAATATAGACAAGCCCCAAATCTCTAGACATTAAGGTTTTGGTCTTTCGATCTATATAATATTGAAATCCTTCGGGCAAGCTAAATTTTTGTTTAACGAACACTTTATTTTTATTCTTACGGATAGTTTCTGTTTTATTTACAGATCCGCCTTCTAAAGCATCTTGCGCGAATATATATAGCGAACAGGTTGTATTAAATTGTAACGCCGCATTATAATCTATCCCTATAGGCGCTCCCATCCCCATACTTTGCTTGTGCCCATAAGTTACTAGTCCATTTTGCGATATACTATTTGAACCCCATAAGACAGTTAGTATTAAAAATAGATGTTTCATACTATTTAAACGTTTGAAGATATAAGCAAAACACTGCACTAAGTCTCTTTACAACCTAAGATTTTACCTATAATCGTTTAAATTTAAATAAATAGCATGTTCATTTTTGTTAAAAAAATGTGAATTTTTCAGAAAATAGAAGTAATTATAGTTTTGCTTTACGGGAAAACCGCAATAGCCTTTATAAAGCTCTTAGAAACCTAAGGCTTTGAAAATTTAAAAATGAATAGTATTACACTGAAAACCTACTCGAAACGCATCGCTTTTACCGGAGATATTTTGGTAATTATATAAGATGGCACTAAAAGCATCACTAAACACAGTACAAATGTCCCAATATTTAACGCGATAATATAATTAAGATTAATGTAGACGGGAGCTTCAGTAACATAATAAATACTCGGGTCTAATGGAAAAAGTTTTAAATATTTCTGAGCAAAGAGCAATCCAAGTCCGATAACATTTCCCCAAAACAATCCTAAAATAATTAAGTAAGAGGCATTAAATAAAAACAATTTTCTAATACTCCAATTATTACTTCCTAAGGCTTTTAAAACACCAATCATTTGGGTGCGTTCTAAAATAAGGACCAGTAAAGCCGTAATCATATTAATTCCTGCAACCAAAATCATGATCCCGATAATGGCATAAATATTATTATCGAAAATCTTAATCCACTCGAAAATAGAATAAAATTTATCAACTATAGTTTGAGTATTTAACGTAGGTGGTGTGTTTTTATAAACTTCGGTTCCAATCTCTTGAACGCGATCAAAATCATCTATAAACACTTCAAAATCGCCAACTTGTGTGGCTTCCCATTTATTTAATCGTTGTATGTGTCTAATATCTCCAATAATATAAGACGCATCGAATTCTTGAAATCCCGAATTATAAATCCCTACAATGGTATATGTAATAATACTTGGTGGTTTATTGGTATCGTCTTTAATAAAATAGGTATTAAATTTATCGCCTAATTTAAACCCCATTTTATTAGCAATAAACTGCGACATTAATACATCTTCATTTCTATCTTTTGTATAATCTGGGAGTCGACCTTCTATTAAAAAGTCTTTAAAATATTTCCAAGTAAAATCTTTACCAACACCTTTTAAAATAACTCCTTCAAAATCTGTAGCGGTTCTAATCACACCAAATTTGGTTGCTACGGCTTGAATGTGATTAATACCATCTATACTATTAAACTCTGGATAAAAATCTTGTTGGGTAGAAATAGGAACAACACTTTCTTGAGAATTGTTACTATCGAAGTTAGAAATTATAATGTGTCCGTTAAAAGCAACAACCTTATCTCTAATTTTTTGTTGTAAACCAATTCCTGTTGCAATGGCAATCATCATGACCACAATACCAATTGCAATTGCTGCGATTCCAATTTTTATTATTGGTGCCGAAACACTACTTTTATACGCTTTACTGCCTATTATGCGTTTAGCTAAAAAAAATTCGTAATTCAAATTATTGGTATGCATTTAAATGTCCTCAAAAATACAGTTTTATTATCGGTTTTCATCATGATTTCTTTTGGTTGTCGTGCAATCTCTTCTACCGGAAATCTAAATCAAGAAAATTTAGTCATTAAAAATGACAGTACAATTATTATTGGAGCTAATAGAACCGAAGCTTACCTTCCGCTTTTAGAAGGGAAAAAGATTGGTGTTGTAGCGAATCAGACTTCAGTTATTTTTAAAGTTAATGACTCGTATACGCATTTGGTAGATTCACTTTTACAATTAGATGTTAATGTAACCAAAGTTTTTTCTCCAGAACATGGTTTTCGTGGCACTGCTGATGCAGGAGAAGTTGTTAAAGATGGTATTGATACTAAAACAAAATTGCCTATAGTTTCGCTTTATGGTTCTAACAAAAAACCTACAGCAGAACAACTTAAAAATATAGACCTACTAATTTTCGACATTCAAGATGTAGGCGCACGTTTCTATACTTATATTTCTACATTACATTATGTAATGGAAGCTTGTGCAGAAAACAATATTCCGGTATTAATATTAGATCGTCCAAACCCGAATGGTCGTTATATTGATGGTCCTATTTTAGAAATGGAATACAAAAGTTTTGTTGGTATGCATCCAATTCCTATCGTTCATGGTATGACAATTGGTGAGTATGCGCAAATGATTAATGGACAAAAATGGTTAAAAAACGGAGTACAATGTGATATTACTGTAATTAAAATGAAAGATTACACACACGATGCCTTATACCATTTACCAATAAAACCATCTCCTAATTTACCAAACGATCAGTCTATAAACTTATACCCTAGTTTATGCTTTTTTGAAGGAACAAACGTTAATGCGGGTCGCGGTACAGAAACACAGTTTCAAGTGTATGGATCTCCATTTTTAAAAAACCAATCTTTTAGTTACACTCCTGAGTCTAATGCAGGTGCTAAACATCCTAAACATGAAAACAAAGTATGTTATGGTGTAGATTTAACATCAGAAAAAGAACAGAATCAGATTAACTTAGCTTACGTTATTAAAGCGTATCAGGCGACAGATAATAAGTCGAAATTTTTTAATTCATTTTTCACCAAGTTAGCGGGATCTAAAAAACTTCAGAAACAAATTGAAGGTAATTTAAGCGTTACTGAAATTAAACAATCTTGGAAAACAGGACTAGACACTTACAAGAAAATGCGCAAACATTACCTATTGTATAAATAATTTAAATGCTGTAAAAAACAAATATTGAATTTTACAGCATTACCTATATTATATGGGAATTATCTTTTATTTAAACTTAGAATATTTTGTAACTCGCTAAAATTCCAAAACCATTAATTTTGGAAGTGGCTCCAGCTTCATTAGAAGACATATTACTACTTAAATCGTATCTTAACTCGCAAGCAAAGCTTTTATAAATAACACCTATACCCATTGGGAAATTAAAATATGCCGATTTAAAATACAATGCATCTTTATATTCTACAACCTGTCCTGTTCCTGCTCTTACCTCTACTAAATCTGATTTGCTATTTAAATCTAAACTTAAACCAATACCTAAATTTACAAAAGGCATTAAACTGCTGTTTTTTAGTTCGAACTTATGGCGCAACATTGTAATAAATTGTAAAGTTGTAGTCTGAAACTCCATATTTAAATCGTTAGTTAAACTATTATTTGTCTCAGAGAAGGATTGCGAATAATTAATATCGCTTTTCATTGATCTATAAGTTAACTCGGTATATAAAGACCACTTTTTTATATCTTCTTTAAAATTAAAATCTGCAGCTAATCCAAATACGGGAACGGTAAAGCTTTGATCAGGAAATCCTCTTAAAGCTCCTTCTTGATCTTCTACCTTGAAATTAGTAAACAGCAAACCTCCTGTTACATATAAATCAATTTTATCATGTTTAATATCTCTTATATATTCACTACCTGTAGAAACACACGCATTATATTCATTAAAATATTTCTGAAGTTGTTTATTATTATAATCAAAATCTTTTATAGTCACAGTTTTACAATCTGAAAAATATAATCTAAGCTGACCAAGATATTTTTTATATTCAGATTTAATCGTTTTAGAATTCCCATTTATGGTCTCTTTTCTTAAAATATCTCTATTGATTAGCTCTTGAAATTCATCTCCAATTTTTATAAAGAAATGAGGTCTATAATCTCGATACTCATACAGTCCTGCATGACCTTCTACAAGCGTATTTAAGAAGATACGTTTATTTTCAAACTTAGCTTCATCTCCAATTTTCATTTGGTTTAAAGTTTGGTTTGTTACATCTAAATTAACAGTTTCGGTAATAAAACGATCGTTTTCAATTTGAAACCCCAAAATATCATTTGGCGTATAAACACTATTCTGATCTCCTTGTTTAAACTCTATTTTAGAAGGCGTACTTTTCCATTGTTTATCATTTATAAATCCATTTAAAGATTCATTATTATTTGTAGTAATTTGTCCTTCGACCCAATTCGTTTGTGAAAAGGACGTAAAGAAGCTCAATAAAAAAAGAAGGTTAAGATATTTCATTAAAAATGTGGTTAGGTTTTAAATGTAAAAAAAAAAAAAAGAATTCTAACAATTATTAGTACAACTATGCGTCTTTTATAAATTTAATTCAATCCATTATTAATCATACTAATCAATTTTTTCTTATCCCAAGAAGACACTTGCTCTTCCCAAATAGCACCATTTGGTTCGTCTTGCAACAAGGTATAAGATGCTAAATATAAAAACGACCGCAGACCTGTATTAACATTAGTAATTTCTAAAGTTTTAATTCTATGTAATTTTCTAAGCACTTTTTTAGGATGCTGTAACAACAAATCCTCTTGTGCTTTTAACAAATCTATTCTTTGTTTTAAAACAGCTTTATTTTCCAGACTTTCTACATCTAAAAGCTGAATAGCTTCATCTAGATATATAGAAGCTAAACCAACAAATTCTGGTCTTATATTAGACTTTGTAAAAAATGCAAAATCCATATATTTAGCCGATAAAAAAATAGTAGAATAAAAATCTGGATTACGCTTATAATTTTCTAACGAGGAATTTAGAAAAGTCATATCTAAACTATAATTACGAATAAATTCTTGAAGATTTAAAACAAACTTGGTATCGTAAATATTTAAAATATTGCCATTAGCATCTAACACCTTTAAGCTGTCATCATTAAACTTTTCAATATAACTCTCAGATTTTTTATTTTTTATTTTTTCATAAAGCTTAGAATAGTTATCCTCACTTAGTATTACAGGCACAAAACGGTCCCAAAGTAAACTATCTATAACAGGCTCTTCAAACATATTGTCTACTAAGACTTCTTGTCCAACACTATCGTTTACATAGATAGGGATACCTTTATTATAGGCATCTTCCCAAACCACAACTAATAATTTGTTTTGTGTTAAAGCTAAACGTTCTGCAACTTCCAAATTTGTCATCCATTCTTGGGCAGAACTTATACCAAATGAAAAACTTAATAAAATAAAGAGTAAAAATCTGTTCATAATTTACTTAATACGTTTTTTCATTTCTTCTACAATATTAAAAGCTGCAGGACAAATAGTCACATTTTTTAAGGTAAGATTAGAAATTTGCTGAAACTTTTTTCTGTCTGTATGCGGAAACTCACGACAAGCTTTTGGTCTAACCTCGTAAATAGAACAATAATTATCTGCTCCTAGAAATGTACACGGTACACTTTGCAACACATAATCTTTATCTTCATCTACGCGTAAAAACTGTGCGATAAACCGTTGGGGTTTCATTTTAAAATGTTTAGAAATACGCTCTACATCCTTATCTGTAAATAATGGTCCTGTAGTTTTGCAACAATTTGCACACTCTAAACAATCTGTTCGTTTAAATTCTGCATCATGCAATTCCTGCATAATATAATCTAACTGCTTTGGCGGCTTCTTTTTTAGTTTTTTAAAAAAGCTAGTATTTTCGTTATGCTTATCTTTGGCCTCTTTAGGCAGATTTTTTAATATGTCTTGCATGTAACAAAAATACGATTTAATTAAAATAAATCATTTTTAGACCACGAATAAAATCGATACAATTTATTATGAAAGACCTTTTAGGACAAGCACTTTTAGATTACCAGAATGGTAATTATACCGAAGATATAATCACCTCAACAAATATTTCGGACGAAGACACACTGCCTATTCCTTATTTGTTTCGAGAATATAAAGATATGCCACTATTAGAAAAAAAAGCGCTTAAACTGGCTAAAGGTCATGTTTTAGATGTAGGTTGTGGTGCTGGCGGACATAGTTTATATCTTCAAGATAAAGGATTCACTCTTAAATCTATTGATATTTCTGAAGGTGCAATTTCTGTATGTAAAAGCCGTGGCTTAAACCATGCAAAAGTGGCTTCTATTTTAGATGAAACCGAACAATTTGATACTATTTTACTACTAATGAATGGTACTGGAATTTTTCAGAAATTAAGTTATGTTACTAAATACTTAACGCATTTAAAATCGCTTTTAAAACCCGACGGACAAATATTGTTAGATTCGTCGGATATTCAATACATGTATGAAGATGAAGACGGCGGGTTCTGGATTGACACCAATGCCAATTACTATGGCGAACTTCATTACTATTTAAGTTATAAAGGTAAAAAAGAAGAACCTTTAACGTGGTTATATTTAGATTTTGAAACCTTAAAAACAGCCTGCCTTACTGTAAGTTTAGATTGCGAAAACATACAAGAAGGCGACCATTTTGATTATTTAGCAAAACTAACTATTATCGAATAGAAAAGCCTTTAGCTTCTAATTTCTCGTTCACAGATTTATACATATCGCCACACCAGAAATCTGAAATCACTTGCATTTTTTTTTTCATACCAGATTGAGAACTTACAATCTTTTTTCCTGTTGCTGTTTTATAAAACTTATCGATTTCTTTTTTGTCTTTTTTAGTTAATGCATTCGGATTACTAATCATAGTTTGTCCTGCATGAGATGTATATAATGTATTCATATTTTGAACATCTTCAAGTGTAAAAAAATCTGAATATGCAGAAACTAATCTAGCATTTACAGCTTGCATAGCTTCGGGTTTTACTGTTTTTAATTCAGCCCAAGTTTCTGCTGGGATATCTAATTTAGTGTATTGATCTTGCATTTGTTTAAAACAAGATTCGTAAATGGTTTCATAGTACGCATAAGTACCGTTACTTTTAAGACATAGTGTTGCCGCTTCTGAGTAGGCTTCTGTTTGCGAAAAAACAGAGATAGAACACAGTAAGCTAATACAAAAAGTTAGCATTAATTTCATAGGGATTGAATTTAATTAGGGTTAGTTTTTTAACGAAATAAATATAGTAAAAAACCACAAACTTGACTTTTAAATAATATGTTAGAATCTTTAATATATAAAAACAAAAAAAGCATCCATAAGGATGCTTTTTTTGTTAATCGTATTTTGTTTTCCGTCTTAAAAATCGAATTTATAAGTTGCTCCTCCTAATATCTGAAAGCCTTGTACGTTATAATTACTCCAACGTTCGTAACTATCTCCGGCAACATTATTTAGGTTTAGAAATACTGTAAATCTATTACTAAAATTATAACCTGCATTAAAATTAATGTCTACATAACCATCTAAACTAATAACGGCATCTGGAGTTATAACATTATCTCCTGTTAACACATTTAGGTCTTTACGTTCTCCTACATAGAAAATTTTTGCTCCAGCAAACCAACTATCATCAGACATATAATCTGCAAAAACAGACGCTTTAATATTAGGTAAATTCCACGCTTCTTCTTCAAACTCTGTATTGTAGTTCATATACTCTGCGCGTAATCCCATTTTTAAATTTCTGTTCATATCTACGTTTACCTCAACCAAAGCCTGTATGGTTTTAATATTATCGTAAACTACCATAAATGAATTTCCGTATTTAAAAGAATCTGTGGTTCCCATAGTTGTTCCACTTGCCTGAAAAGTATTCTTTCTAAATAAAGCCTTATCTTTTTCTGAAGAATATCCTATTTTAACGTTGTATCCAATATCGTTTGTAAATTTCCCTAACATACCTGCATACGCGTTAAAACTGTTATCTGTAGGTCTCACACTTATAGTAGGTGATAGAAATTGGTTAGTCTGAGCAAAATCACGATATGTATTCTGTATAACATCACCAGTTAATCCTCCATAAGCAATAACAACATCATCTACAATTCTAAAAGATCCTGTAATATTAGGAAACACATAAAGGTTACTCTCTGTATCATTCTTTCCAATCATATAATATGCAGAAGCTCCAATATTTAAAGTTAAATCGTCTCGACGCAATTGATATGATGGAGATACCCCAAATAATAAGCCTCCATATTCTGCTGGATTTTCTGTACGAACATATGCTTCTCCTGCATGACCGCTAAGATATTCTAGTCTTACATCGGTAGTAATTTCTTCGTCCATAATAGGCAAATCTACTTTACCCTTAAATTTTAAAAGAGTTTCTCCCGATTCAAATTCATCGTAAAAACGTCTTAATGTAACACTTCCAGATTTCACATACGTATAATCGAAAGCGACATCACCAATGGCATATAAATCATAAAAATTATGACTTACAGACGTATTATCGTCTGAGGCATTTTGGTTAGTCGCATTTTCGTAGCGATCCTCGATACCATACCAATTATATTTCTGACGTTCTAATCCTCCTTTAATACTCCAAGTAATATCTCTTTGTCGTTTAATGTATTCTAATTCTACATTTGTATTTGTGAAAGAATTATCTAAAATCTTATCATCAATACCTCCATTAGACATCTCTTGAGTTAATCTAGCTCCAAAAGACCCGATACGATTAAATTCTTTAGTTACATATAATTCGGAAATTAAATCACCATAAGATCCGTAACCTAGAGTAAAATAATTTTCGTAAAATAACTCAGGCTTTTCTCTTTCAACCTTAGCTGCTTTTCCTTTTGTAGGAATAAAAGTAGAAGCCACTGGCACAGAAAGAATGTTATAATCTACATCTTTTTTTGCTGTTGTAGCATTATCGTCTAAATCAGGTGTTGTCTTAATTTTAAAAGCGTCTGAAATAGTTGGTGTGTATGGTTTAACCACATTAATAACATCTGTTTGGATGGTATCTTTCTCCTGTGAATACATTAGAGTAACACTAAAGAGAAATATTAAAGGCGTTAATATATATTGAAATGTCTTATACATGATATAAGTAGATTTATTACAAGTTTAATTTTGGGTTTGTACTGAAGAATTGGTTTTAGCCTGCTCTTTTTTAATTTCTGTAAGTTGTTTATTCGCTTCTGAATAAACATCGCTATACATTTTGAAATTTTCAATTACACTTTCAAGAATATAAGTGGCCTGAAAGGCATCTCCTAATTCTTTATAATTCATAGCCATAATAATTAAGCCTTTTGCACTAAAATATTTATAGCTAGAATAGTCTTTAGCTAAACGCTGAACAGCAACATTAGATCCTTCGTAATCGCCATCTTTATGTTTAAAATACGCATTGTAAAATAAAGCTTCTGCAGCAGTTTCTCCCGTTGCAACTTTACTAACTTCTTCGTAAGCTTCTTTTGCAAGCTCTAAGTCGTTAGAGTTAAACGCAGATCTTGCAATAATAATATGAGCATCACTCTTAATTTTATTATCGATGGTTTTATTTGCTAATACTTTATTTGCATAACTTACTGCACTCTTGTATTTACTTAATTGATAATTTGCTTTCATTAAGTTTGATTGCGCAAAAATAACATTCTGAGGAAAATCTGCTTCTGCTTCTAAGCGCTCTAACACTGGAATAGCATCTATCCAACTTTTCCCATCAAGATAGCTTTGAGCCAAATGCATTAATGATTCTTCTGTAAACTCACTTCTTGGAGCATCTACAACATATTTATAATGTGGTGCAGCATTTACTTTTAACCCTTTTTTATAATATAATTGTGCTAAATAAAAGTGAGCTTCTCTGGCGTGTAATCCGTTTTCAAATTGACTTAAATAGCCATTAAACTGTTTTATTGCTTCGTTTGTATTGTTGTCTAAATATTTTTTCTCGGCAGCCTCGTAAGTAGAGTTATCTAAATCTGCGTCTGATACGCTTACATAAGCTAAAGTGCTTACCCAAGCCGCATAGGTATCTACTTCACCCATATCAATATAAATTAAACGCGCTGTAGCAACTGCTTGAATGGCTTCTGGTGTACCTGGATAATTTGTTGCAACAGTTTCAAAACGAGCTAAAGCACCTTCGTTTTTACCATCGTTATAAAAAATTAATCCTTCTCGAAGCATTGCTTTAGGTGTTAACGAACTCATTCTATATTCAGAACTCAACCTGTTATACATTTTTACAGCCTTGTCTATCTCATTTGATTTTGTGTATGAATTTCCCAACTCATACATCGCATCGTCTCTTAATTTAGATTTAGGATAAGTATCTATGAAATTTTCTAAATCTGAAACTTTGGTTTTAGAATTCCCGATATATCCATAACTCATCGCTTTTTGAAACGCTGCATAATCTGGTTCTATTTGATCTAAATTAATAGCAGAATTATACGCTTTTGTTGCACTATCATAATTACTAGACACAAAGTAACTATCTCCTAAACGTAAATAAGCATCGTTTAATTTAACCTGATCTTCGTTGTAATTTTGAGTAAAGGTTTTAAAATGCGTTGCAGCTTGAGAGTATTCTTTTTGTTTAAAGTAAGCATAACCTAAACTGTAATCTACTGTTTTACTTTCTTGGTTAGTTGTTCCTGTAAATTGTAAGAATGTTTTAAAATCTAAAACAGCATCGTCATAATTATTTAAGCTATAATTACATTCTCCTCTCCAAAAACTAGCACGAGCAGTATACTCTGGATTTATTGGTTCTTTTAAAGCTTTATCGAAGAAACTTAATGCATCTTCATATTTTTCTTCCCTAAGTAATTCTTGTCCTCTATAAAAAGCTACCTTTTGGTAAGCTTCTTTACTTGCTGTATCTTTTTTATCTTTTAATATTTTTAATGCGGCTGTGTAATTTTTAGATGTGATATAAGAATCTACTAACAAGCCTTCTATTTCTGCACGGTGAGCCGTTTCTGGATACGCTGTTAAATAACCTGATAACACAGAAGGAACAGATTCGTATGGGTTTCCTGTTTCGTAACTAATTTTAGCATAATTATACGTAGCATCTTCTTGAATTTGTGCTACAAAATCCATTTGAGAAGCATTTCTAAAAGCATTTAAAGCTTCTGTCTTTTTACCTAAATGAATATAACTTTCTCCTAAATGATAGTATGCATTTTGTGCAACACTATTTGAACCACTAATAATTTTACTAAACTCAGAAATTGCACTTTCGTAATCTCCTTGTTTGTAGTAAGCATATCCTAATAAATAATAATCTGTATTACTCCATTTTCCTCTTTTACCTTCGTATAAGTTTAAATATGGAATGGCTTCACTGTAATTACCTAAATTAAAATAGCTCTCTCCTACTATTTTATTTAATTCAGATTCTTCTTCTCTGCTACTATATGGTATTTGTTCTTTTGATAATGCAATCGCTTGCTGAAAATTCCCTAATTTAAAATTTAAATCGGCTTTATAATAAGACATTTTCTCTTTGTATTTCGCTTGATCTTTTACTTGATCGAAATACTGATTTGCTTCCTTAGCATCGTCACTATCGTATGCCATATAACCAATATAATATTTGGCTTGTGCACCGTAAGTACTAGAGTTTTCTACTTTAGCTAAATATTTTCTAGCGTTTTTATAATTCTTAGTTACAAATGCGGTATAACCTTTATTAAAATTATATATCTATCCTTTTCTAAAACAGTTAAAGCACGTTCGTCTACACGATCGTACCATTTTTTAGCACGCGCATATTTTCCGCTTTTAAAATAAAAATCTGCAACATCTATATAAGCAGAGTTTCGTTTTGGGCTTGTTGGATATTCAGTAACAAACTCTTCAACCAAATCGTCTGCTTTAATTTGATTTAATCGAATGGCAGCACTCGCAATGTAATATGCACATTCCGATTTCATTACTTCTTCATTGGTCTTCTTCTGTATACTTGTAAATATATTCTGAGCAGCCAAATATTGTTTACTATTATATAAAGACAGTGCTTTTAAGTAATCTGCCTGATCATTCGTATATATTGCAGTTTGTTGTGCCAGCATATGGCCGCTCATAACAATTGCAAATAAAAATAGTATAATGTTACTTCTAGTCATTAACCTTAAGTTTTATTTAAATCAAAGATAATTTAATTACATCCTTTAACGAAAATTTACGAAAATATTATTCATTAAAAATACAAAATTGAAAAATATTTTTTTTTAATAAAAAGCAATCTATCTCTATTTTATAAGTTATTATAAAATGATACATTTACAACACTTAAAAAACAATCTATTATTATGCCACAAACTGTTCTCCAATTAAAAGATGTTTCTATATTTCAAGGCGATAGTCTTGTACTTTCTAATGTAAATGTTGAAGTTTTCAAAGGAGATTTTGTGTACTTAATTGGGAAAACGGGAACAGGAAAAAGTAGTTTCATGAAAACCCTTTATGCAGATTTACCTCTTACACAAGGTGAAGGTAGCATTGTAGACTTTGACTTAAGAGCTTTAAAGGAAAAAGAAATTCCGTTTTTAAGACGAAAATTAGGTGTCGTTTTTCAAGATTTTAAACTTTTAATTGATAGAAATATTAATGAAAATTTACGTTTTGTACTAAAAGCTACCGGTTGGAAAGATAAAGCAGCTATGCAAGGACGTATAGACGAAGTTTTAGAAAAAGTAGGAATGAAAACAAAAGGCTTTAAATTTCCTCATGAGCTTTCTGGAGGCGAACAACAACGTGTTGCCATTGCCCGTGCTTTACTTAACGACCCAGAACTTATTCTTGCAGATGAGCCAACTGGAAACCTAGACCCGCAAACCAGTATAGAAGTTATGAAAGTACTTCTAGATATTAATAAAAACGGAAATACCATTTTAATGGCAACTCACGATTATGCACTGCTTTTAAAATACCCAAGTAAAACATTAAAGTGCGATAACAATCAGTTATTCGAAGTGGTACAGCGTAAAACAGAATAATGAAACAGTAATATTTACACAAAAAAAACATGTCTCCTTTTAATTAAAAAGCACTGTTTTACATGTATTACAGCTCACCCAATTTAAAATGTTATCAGTATTAGTTCCTATATATAATTATAGTGTTGTGCATTTAGTTACAACACTTCACAAACAACTTACTGCTTGCAATATCCCTTTTGAAATTCTTTGTTTAGACGATGGCTCTGACAAAGAATATGTTTTAAAAAACAAGGTTATTGAATCTCTTATCCATACTTCTTTTTTTAAATCTGAAGAAAATAAGGGTAGAACAGAAACAAGACAACGCCTTTCCTATGCTTCAAAATTTGATTGGTTACTCTTTTTAGACTCAGATACACTTCCTAAAAACAATACATTTATAGCAAATTATATTTCTCATTTAAATACAGATATCGATGCCATTTTTGGAGGAATTACATACAAAGACACGCCTCCGAAACCTGAATTTCTTTTACGTTGGAAATACGGTATAAAATACGAATCTCAAACAGCCGAAACAAGAAAACCTTTACCGTTTAAAAACATTGTTTCTGCAAACATGTGCATGAGAAAACACGTGTTTAATGCCATAAATACTAATATTACTTACAACGCTTATGGGTTAGACAATTATTTTGGGTCTAAACTAAAAGAAAATAAGGCTAAAATCTTACACATAAATAATCCGGTTTACCATTTAGGACTAGAAAGTAATAACGTATACTTACTAAAAAAGGAAGAAGCAACACAAACACTTTTAAAGTTAATTCGGGAGAATCTTATTAAAAACAAAGACAATAAGATCTTGTGTTTGTTTCAATTATTAAAAAAAACGCATCTAAATCATCTCTTTTCTTATATTTACAAAACATCACATCCTGCAATAAAAAAACAGTTAACAAGTGAAAACCCATCAATTTCACTATTTCAATTTTATAGAATTGCATATATGTGTTATGTAGATAAAAAGACTAAATGAAGCCTTACTTTTCTATAATTATACCCCTTTACAATAAGCAGAATCATATAAAACACACGATTAACACTGTAATTAATCAAAGTTTTAAAGATTTTGAAATTATTGTTGTAAACGATGGATCTACAGATAAAAGTCAAGACATTGTAAGCAACATTAATGAGTCTCGAATTTCAATATTTACCATAAAAAATCAGGGTGTTAGTTTTGCTCGTAATTTTGGAGTAAAAAAAACAACTTCAGATCGTATTGTATTTTTAGATGCAGACGATTCTTGGGAAACAAATCACTTAGAAACTCTTTTTAATTTATATCAAGAATATCCTAGTTGTGGTTTATACTGTACCGCATATCAGAAAAAAATAAAACATAAGATTATCCCATCAACCTATAATAGTATTCCTAAAATCACAGATTGGAGTGGTATTATTCCTGATTTTTTTGAAGCCAGTTTTATAAATTGTATTGCATGGACTTCTGCCGTTTCTATTCCAAAACGGGCGTTTATTGCTGTACATGGTTTCGATGAAAGTATTACTTTAGGTGCAGGAGAAGATACAGACCTCTGGATAAAATTAGCCATTAATTACCCTGTCGCTTTTACAAATACCGTAACAGCAACTCATAATTTATATGCAGAAAACAGAATTTCTAATAGCAGTACAAGTCTTCGGAATTTTATAAACTTAGATAATTATGAAGCTGCTGCCAGAGACAATAAATCGCTTAAAAAATATATAGATTTAAATCGATTTGCTTTAGCTTTAAAGTATAAAGTAGACAGAAATGAGCTTAAATTTAAAGAACACCAGAGTAAAATAGATTTCAAAAATTTAAATTGGAAACAAAAATTAATACTAAAATGTAACCGTACGTTGTTAATTACTGCAAAAAATATTCAAGTCTTTTTACAACAATCTAATTTGTTTTTAAGTTCTTTTAAATAACACGTAATCTTCGTAATCTCTTATATAATCGTCTTCATTAAATTCTGCTGAAGCTAAAACTAAACAGACAGATCCAGAAGAAAAATTTTCGATTTCACGCCAAATTCCAGGCACAATTAACAAACCAATATCCGGTTTATTTAAAGTAATTAAACGCTCTCCTTCTCCGTCCTTTACACGAACCTGAAAACTACCGCTTACCGGGATTAAAAACTGAGACAAGGTTTTATGTGCATGACCACCACGAGAGGCATCGCTAGGAACATCGTACAAAAAATATACGCGTTTAATTTCAAACGGAATACAATCCTTTTCTATCACCGCTAAATTCCCGCGAACATCTTTAATCTTCGGAATTTCAATACGCTGTAAATCGGTTACTTTTGAAGTCATATTTTGTCTAATAGTAGTTTCCAATCGTTTGTTATGTTTTTAACCGCAAATCGTTGCACACTTTTTTTCGCATTAGATTTACAAGTTTGATATAAGGTATTGTCTAATATAAAACTATTCATGGCTTGGGATAGCGCTTGAGCATTAAAATTTTCTACCAATATCCCATTATATCCAGATGTAATTACTTCGCTGGGGCCAGAATTACAATTTACAGAAACCATAGGAGTTCCTAAACCTAATGTTTCAGGTATAACCATAGGAAAACCTTCATGCCTACTGCTTAACACAGCAAAACGCGCATGCTTAACATAAGGATACGGATTTAATGTAAATCCTTTAAATACAACTTTAGCATCTAAATTTAATTTTAGCACGTAATCTTGAATCATTTTTAAATCTGTTCCATCGCCAACAATCAATAATTTTATGTTTTGTTCTGGTAAATTAGACCGTTTATACGCGTCTAACAACAGTTTTAAATTTTTAGGTTCGTCGTGAATTCTTCCAAAGAAAATAATATAATTTTCAATATCTAGATCTTCTACTTTTATTGCATCTGCTTTCACATTTAGCATCTCAAAATCGAAGCCATTATAAATACATTCAACCTGATTTAAATGTAATGTGCTTTTAAAATGCTGAGCAGCTGTTTTAGAAACAGCAACCATCTTTTCATTTTTATATAAATAAGAATTTAACCACTTATAAGGCGTAAACGCAATAGAAACATTATAACAATGAAGTACATAAATTACAGGAATATCAGCATAAATCCATTTAGAAATTAAAAATTCCCGATAGGCTTGCACTCGAGATCTTCCATCTATAACGACATCAAAATCATGTGTTTTTAAATACGTTTTAAAATGTTGCAAACGCTTAAATCGTCCTAAAACAGTATTATCCTTATCTTTTAAAGCTCCTAAATTTAAGAGCGTGCCTTTGTATTCAAAATCGATATGATTTAGTACAATTACAATATGCACATCGTAATTTAAACGGTGTAACATTACAGATAATTGCGCAGCCGAGCGTTCTGCTCCTCCTTTTCCTAAAGAGGATGCTACAATACATATCTTTTTATTGTTACTTTGCAATGATTAAGGGTTTAAAACGATCAAATATACTAAATGAAAATCTTATTAATAGGAGAATACAGCCGACTTCATAATTCTTTAAAAGAAGGTTTAGAGAAATTAGGTCACGAGGTTACTATTATTGGTTTTGGAGACGATTTTAAAGACTATCCGGTAGACATAAAACTCTATGAAAATTACCAAACACCTTGGGTTAAGTTCATAAAACATGTTATCTATAAACTTTTTAAGTTTGATTTAGTTTCTCACGATATTGAAAAACAATTTTACGCCATAAAAGATAAACTTAAAGGCTATGATGTTGTTCAGTTAATAAATGAAAATGCGTTTAACACGATTCCTAAAACAGAAAAAAAGCTGCTAGAATACATCTTCAGGAATAACAAAAATGTATTTTTACTATCCTGCGGAACAGATTACAGCAGTGTAAATTTCGCTTACAATAACGGTTTTAAATATTCTATTTTAACACCATATTTTGAAGAAAAAGAATCTAAGAAATCTTTTTATTATGCTTTAAAATTTACTTCAGAATCTTATAAAAACTTACATCAATATATTTATAAAAATATTAAAGGTGTCATTGCCTCAGATTTAGACTATCATATTCCTTTAAAAAATGAATCTAAATATTTAGGCCTTGCTCCTAACCCAATAAACACAGATGTTTTAGAGTTTACACAAGTTTCTACGTCTAAAAAAATTGTAATATTTCACGGAATTAACGCATCTAAATACTATAAAAAAGGAAACAATTTCTTCTCGGAGGCTTTAGAAGAAATTCAGAAAAAATATAAAGATAAAGTTGAAATTTTAACGGTTACAGATCTGCCTTACACCGAATATATTGAAGCGTTTAATAAAGCACACATTGTCTTAGATCAGGTTTATGCTTACGACCAAGGTTTTAATGCACTTGAAGCTATGGCTAAAGGAAAAGTAGTCTTTACAGGAGCAGAACAAGAGTGGTTAGAGTATTATAACTTAAAAGAAAACACTGTTGCTATAAATGCATTACCAGATGTAAACTATTTAATAAATACTTTAGAATGGCTAATTCTGAATCCGAATAAAATTGAATCTATTTCTAAAAATGCGCGCCATTTTATTGTAGACAAACATTATTATATAAACGCTGCGAAGTTATATTTAAACTTATGGAATAGCCAGTTAGAAGATTAATCTTCTTCTTTATCCTCATGATCATCATCGCCCTGATGAAGAATTCCGTCATCTGGTATTACACCAAATAATGATGAACTAAAAATAAGTAAGATAATCCCGTAATACATAACATAAGTTACAAAGTGAGCTATTGTAGCTCCTTTAACGCCATACAGATCTATAAAATAAACACTTGTTAAATACAACGTCATTACAGAAAATGCTTCTGTAATAATGTAATGCCAAAACATCTTTTTTGCTAAAAATTGATACGATATTACAATAGAAAGTACTTTTACAAAATCTCCTAAAAGTTGCCATAAGAATAAGTCTTCAACAGGTTTAAACTCGTCTGTAAACACAATAGCAACAATAAAACGTCTTAATAAAAAGATAACTAACAACCCTAATCCAAACACAGGAATAATGGTTTTATAGAACCCAAAGACTTCATCTCTAAACTCTTTATTATTGTCAATTTCAGAAAAACGAGGCAAAATATAAAGCGACATTAACGAGCTAACAAACATTAAATAGTATTTAGAAATCCTGGTCATTGCTTCCCAAAAACCAGCATCTTTAAAACCAACATTATCAATAATATATGTTCGTATAGAAATGGCTACAAGTGGCAATACAATGGCTGTAAATAAAGCCATTACAGAATAAGAACTCAGGTTTTTTATACTTGTAAAACTAACCTGACTAGAGCGAATAAGCGGTATTAAACTTCGCTGATTAACAACCCCCACTAAAGTGATTAAGAAGATAATAGATTCTGCAATAACTATAGAAATTAATGCACCATCTATTTTATTTTGATAAATAAGAATTAAAGTGATTGAAGATCCTAAAATCTGACCTATAATATTAATAACCAAAAGCATTCTATACTTTGAAAAACCATTCATTATAGAATACGCAAACATATTCATAGAATAAAACGGTAGTGCAACGGCCATAATACGAATTACATAAGCATAATCGTTATACGTAGGAAATATAAGTGTGTTTATAAATTCTGCATTAAAATAACACACAAAAGAAACAATTATGGTCGAGATAAACCCAATGTAAAACGATGTAGATAATGTTTTACTAAGCTGGACGGTATCGTTTTTAAACTCGGCAATATACTTTACCATACCGTTATACATTCCTAAAATAGCAAAGGATTGCATAGAGCTTACAAAGTTTCTTAAATTCCCTATTAAAGCTAGACCTTCTGCGCCAATAAAAATAGCGATCGCTTTTGAAGTTAAAAAACCTGTCACGATTTTTATAATTACAGATGCCGAATTTAAAGAGGCAACTTTAACTAAAACATTATTATTTATATAATCTATTAATTTCTTCAATTAATATGCGTTTAATACATTTATTAAATAATCCACATCATGATCTTCCATGACTGGACTTATGGGCAAACTTACAATTGTATTATGAATTTGCTCTGTTATTGGAAGTTTTAAATGATTAAAATCACTTAAAGCCACTTGTTTGTGAGGTGGAATTGGATAATGATTTAAGGTCTCTATCTTGTGTTTTTTAACATAAGACACAAAATCTTCCCTTTGGGCAACTCTAACTACAAATAAATGAAATACATGCGATAAAGAACCAGGGTATAAAGGTAAAATTATTTTATTATTTTTAACATTTGCAAGGTATCTATTTGCAATTCTTCGGCGCTTATTATTATCAGACGCTAATAAATTTAATTTTACACTTAAAAACAAGGCCTGAATTTCGTCTAACCTAGAATTACAGCCAACTAATGCATTTACATACTTTGAAGTTGTTCCATAATTTCGGAGTTTTTTAACGGTACTAGCAAGATCTTCATCGTTAGTGGTTACAGCTCCTCCATCTCCTAATGCGCCTAAATTTTTACTCGGATAAAAACTAAAAGCTGCAGCATCTCCTAAATTACCAGCCTTTCTACCATCATGATAAATGGCTCCATGTGCTTGTGCGGCATCTTCTATAATTAATAAGTTGTTTTGATTTGCTAAATTATTAATGGCGTCCATTTCTGCCAATTGTCCATATAAATGAACCACTAAAATAGCTTTTGTTTTCGAAGTGATTTTTTGTTCTAAATCGGAAACAGACATATTATAACTAGCAAGATCCGGCTCTACAAATACAGGTTTTAAACCTGCTTGAATAATTCCTAAAATACTCGCGATATATGTGTTTGCGGGTACCAAAACCTCGTCTTGTTCGTGTAACTTACCTAAAGCGATATATCCTTTTAAAATAAGTGTAATCGCATCTAAACCATTACCAACACCAATAGCTTGGGTTGTACCACAAAATTTAGCAAACTCGGTTTCAAAAGTTTGAACACCTTGCCCTAGAATGTAATATCCTGAATCTAAAAACTCTTGAAATTTTAATTGAAATTCCGGATGAAAGCGTTCGTTAATTTTATGTAGGTCTAAAAATTTAATCATATAAAAACATCTTCTAAAGCTTTAAAAGTTTTTGTTTCTAACGTATAAAAGTCTTGAATAATTGTACGCGCACCAAAACCTTCTTTCCAAAACTGGAGTCCTTTATTAATGTGTTTCCCTACATTTTCATTAGAAGTTCCGAAATCGAAATACAATTTATCTTTAAACACAGTTTCTATTAAGTGTGCGTGTAAAACATCTAAACTTCCTATTTCATTTTTTAAAACATTTCCCGAAATGTATTGAGAGTGAGCAACATGATCTGTTACAAACACTGTAGTTCCTGCAACAAGATTTTGACCTTGATACACATTAAACTGACGAATATTTTGAGGAAATTTAGATTTAAGTAAGGTAATTTCTTCTAAACTATGCACAGGAGAAGCGTGGTGCTTTTCAGATAAATTAGGAATTAAAATAATATTCCAAAAGGCATCAAAAGTATCGACTTCTTTAATAATTAACTCATGTTTTTTAGCGCGTTTACATCCTTCTACTCTACTTTTCGAGAATGTAATGGGCGATTTTAAATTAATAACAGACAAAGCATCGCGACGGTATAAATCTGCATGCAGCAAAAACATTAAATACAACACTTCGTCGTTTGGCAAAGCAGTATAAATTGTTGGTAACAGCTTTATATTTAAAGTAGAAATTCCTTCAAAAGACAACCATTCAAGTAATGCCTTAAAAATATTGAAAACAACTTCAAACTTTGTTTTAGGCTCTACTAACAAACCACCATAGGTTAAACCTTGATGAGAATACAATACCTTGTCTTTATAATTTGCGGGTAAAAGTGCTATTAATTTATCGTTTTTAAAAATTAATAAAGAATAATCGTCGAACCTGTCTTTATGATATTCCATAAAATCTCTATAGAATAGAAAGGTGGCATTTTTTGCTTTAGACACAAAAGCATTCCATAGCTCGAAATCTTGCGCTTGGTAACGCTTTATTCTAAATTGATTCATTACCTAAAAATACATTTTATTGGGTAAGTATACTATCAATTACTTTTGAAAATTTTTCCGCACCTTGTTCATTTAGATGATCTACGTCTATAAAATCCTGTCTTCCAAAACGTTTATCTTTTAAAAAATTAAAATACAAACAATTACTGTAATTATTTTGCATTAAAACTCCTACAGAAATTGTTTTTTCTAGTTGTAAACTATCCAGTTTATCGACATAATCACGATAAGCGGGCGTAGTAATTAGCACAATTTTAATGCCTTTATCGTCGCATTCTTGTATAATTTTATCCAGATATCTACAATTATCTGCATATAAATCATCCGTTTTTGCGGTGTGTTTCTTGGCAATTAATGTACTTAATGCTTCTAATTTTTCAAGGTTATAATGCGAATTGTTAGTTGCCCAACCCGATGCATTTACAAACTCGGGGGTTTCATTTAAAATATAAAAATTATAAATCTGTTCTAAATTATACTTCAGCTTAACACTAAAAATTTCAAAATGATGTTTCATTTTAGAATCCAGGTTTACATCTGTATACATCGTGTAATTTTTAATTCTCCAACTTTCGTCTCCTGCTTTTAACTGCTCAAAAAGTGTTGTATAAGACAGACGTAATACAACAGTATCTAAACTGTCTAATTTAGTTATATTCTGATGTATAATATTGTAATCTATATCTATTGTCTGAGATACATTCCCATAATTTAGTGCTTCTTCTGTTAAAAAATCGGGATTAACACCATACAAAATATGAGAACTTCCCACTAAAAGTGTTTTTATACTTGTCTGATGTGTATTTAGGTAATCTGATTTTACTTGATATTGGTTGGGAATATGCCGTAATAAAAATTCCATAGTGCAACCAACCACTAAAATAGGCAGAGCGAATAACAAGAATAGATTTAAGAATTTTTTCATTTAAAATTGAAAATAAATAAACTGTTGTGGTTTGGCGTAAAAGTAAAAGATACAAAATACAAGTACGTAATAGAATGCCCATCTGTAGTGGCGCTTCCAACGCCCTCCTATTTTTTCTATGGCATATTCATTTGTTTTTCCCACCCATTCTATAGCTAGAAAAACAAGAATACAAAGAAAGACAAGAATCGCACCTGTTCTATTTGCAAACTGCGGAATAGAAAATAATGATGCTGAAAATATTTTACCTAGATAACTTATGGCCGTTTGCAAATTGTCTGCTCTAAAAAACACACGCACCAAAACCAAAAAACTAAATGTTTTTAAAATACCTATTAGCTCTGCTTTACTAGGAATAAGATGATTTGTTTTCTCCTTTTTTTTGTCTGTTCGTTTTCGTCTCCATAGAATTAAAGGCAAAAAATATAATGCATTTATAAATCCATAAACAATAAATTTCCAAGCTGCACCATGCCAAAATCCTATTAAAATAAAAAGTATGATAACATTTCTAACGTGAAACATTTTAGATCCTTGATTTCCTCCTAACGGAATATATACATAATCTCTAAACCAAGTGGTTAAAGAAATATGCCAACGACGCCAAAACTCGCCTATATTTTTAGCAAAGTACGGAAAGGCAAAATTCTTAGATAAGTTAAATCCGAATAATCTTGACACTCCAATGGCAATGTCTGAATACCCTGAAAAATCGCAATAAATTTGAATAGTGAAGAAAAACGCACCTATTAACAACGTACTTCCTGAATATGCCTCATGATTACCGAAAAACGTATCGACGTAAAAGGCACAATTATCTGCAATCACCATTTTTTTAAACAATCCCCAAAGCACCTGTTTTAACCCATCTACAGCTTTATCGAAATTAAAAGTCCGTTTAGCTTCAAACTGAGGTAATAATTTTTTAGCACGCTCTATCGGACCAGCAACCAACTGAGGAAAGAAACTGACAAAAGCCATAAAACTGACAAAATTCTTAGTTGGTTCGAGCTGCTTTCTATAAATATCTATAGTATAACTTAATGTCTGAAAGGTGTAAAAACTGATTCCTACTGGCAGAATAATGTTTAACGAATTATAACGTAAATCACTTCCGAATAAAGAAAACGCATTCACAAAATTTTCGAGAAAGAAATTATAGTATTTAAAAACGCCAAGCAAACCTATATTCACAGCAATACTAATCCATAATAATACTTTTCTTTTAAAAACATCTTGCTGCCTAGAAATAGCTAGGCCTATAATATAATCTACAGACGTACTAAAAAAGATAAGAGATAGAAAACGCCAGTCCCACCAACCATAAAAAAAATAACTTGCAGTAACGATTAGTACATTTTGCAACCCTAAATTACGATTACAGACAAACCAATAAAGTATAAAAACTATGGGTAAAAAGACTGCAAAATCTAAAGAGTTGAATAGCATAAATAGTAATCGTCTGCATTAACCGTTAGACTTACAAATAAGGCATCTGTAAATAAGGTTAAAAATTATAACTTAAATTGTGAATATTTATTTAATCACGAATATAATTATTTAGCAATGAGTTTTACTTTATTTACTTAAGCATTTCATAATTTAAAAGAGAAGATTTCTATGTCTTGTTAAATTTTGTATGCCGCTTTTAAAGTCTAATCTTTTTACAATAATTCAGTTTTAAAAACCACAAAAAACAAGAACAATCATTTGTTTTTCTATTGCAGGTTTTACTTTTCACTTATATTTACAATAACATAAACCAAAACTAAACGTGACTTATAAACTATCTGAAAAATCATTTTTAATTAGTATTCTTTGTACATTCTTAATAGGTTTTGGTATTGTATTAAACCGCCCCATTACGTTATCTAATGATTCTGAAGGCTATTTAAATATGGTTATCACACGATCGGCTAGTTATCCTATTTTCTTAGATATTATGCGCTCACTTTTTGGTTCTTTATTTAATATTGCCACCATAACTATTCAATATTTACTAGGCATAAGTGCAATTTATTATTGTATTTCAACCTTAAAAAAGCATTCTAAATTAGAAACTGTTTGGCTACTACTTCTCAATGTTATTTTGCTTATTCCTTATCTTTACAATCATAAATTAGCAAACGTATTTTTATCTGAAGCACTCGCTTATCCGTTGTATTTAATAACGGTTAGTCTGTTTTTAAAAAGTATATTTTTATCTAAAGTAAAACCTATCGTCATTGCGCTTCCTGTGCTTTTAGTCTTGATACAGACACGGAGTCAATTTTTATTTTTAATTCCTATTGCCATTGGTATACTATTATGGTTTTGGTTCGAGAAGAAGAAACTAGATCACAAATGGGTCTTGGTTTTGCTTATTTTATTTCCTATAATTAGTACGGTTACAGATAAAACATACCATAAACTGGCACACCATCATTTTGTATCTACACCTTGGACGGGGATTCATTTATTAACACCTGCTTTTTTTGTTGCAGATGCTGAAGATTATACCATTTACGATTCTAAAATCGAACAAGAATTTTACAAAAAGACCTATTTAAGTTTAGCTGAAAAACATTTAAATATTCATGAATTTAATACAGAATCTAACCACACAGACGCACTTGCTATTTACGTAGAGCATTATCCAGACATAGCAAATTACACCATTTTACCTACAGGTTTACAACTTGTAGATACATTGAAAACTAATGATGAAAAATTAATAGCAGTAGACCAACTCACTAAGAGCATGAGTATTCCTTTGGTTCTTAATAATTTTAAACCTTGGTTAAAACTCTACATTAAAAATTTTACATACGCTTTTGGAAATGCAAAATACACCTTGCTCCTGTTTATAATTTTAATTTTCAGTTTTATAAAAAGCATCAAAACAAAACAAATAGCCTATAAACTTATTCTATTTGTTTCATTATTAAGCCTCTTAAATGTTGCTCTAATTTCTATAGGTATGCATACATTAAAACGGTTTACTTTTTATAACGACTGGGTACTTTTTCTTATTGTCTTTATTTTAATCAGCTCTGAAAACAGTGTAAACAAATCAAAATTATGAGTATTGAATTAACGGTTGTTATGCCCTGTTTAAACGAAGCTGAAACTTTAGCAATCTGCATAAAAAAAGCACAAGCATTTTTTAAAACACACGCTGTTAATGGCGAAATTATTATTGCAGACAATGGCAGTAAAGATGGTTCTATACAGATTGCAGAGCAACTTAACGCTACACTTGTACATGTTACAGAAAAAGGATACGGAAGCGCTTTAAAAGGCGGTATTGAAGCTGCTAAAGGCAAATACGTAATTATGGCAGATGCAGACAATAGTTATGATTTTTCTGCATTATTACCTTTCTTAACCCAATTACGTGCGGGCTATGATTTGGTTGTAGGAAACCGGTTTAAAGGCGGCATAGAAAAAGATGCGATGCCTTTTCTTCACAAGTATTTAGGAAACCCTGTATTGTCTTTTATAGGAAAGTTATTTTATAAAATTGAAATTGGCGATTTCCATTGCGGACTGAGAGGCTTCTCTAAAGAGGCATTCTTGAAAATGAATTTAAAAACTTCGGGAATGGAATTTGCATCTGAAATGATTGTAAAGTCTAAACTTAAAAATTTAAAAATAACAGAAGTTCCTACGGTTTTATATCCAGATGGTAGAACGCGAAAACCACATTTAAATACCTGGCAAGATGGCTGGAGACATTTACGCTTTCTATCGCTTTACAGTCCCAATTGGTTATTTTTATACCCCGCAATATGCCTTATGGTATTGGGTTTAATAAGCTCGACACTTCTTATTATAAACCCGATACAAATTAAAAATATCATTTTAGATATTCATACCTTATTATACACGTCTAGCTTTGTTTTAATCGGATTTCAATTTTTGGTTTTTTACTGTTTAACCAAAATTTATGCGGTAGAAAACGATTTGTTACCAAAAAGTAAACGCTACAACAAAATGTTTAAATACATTAATTTGGAGCGCGGTTTAGTACTTGGTTTTTTAATTCTAATTGTAGGCTGCGGACTCAGTTATTACGGCCTATTTATTTGGAAGAGTAAAGATTTTGGAAACTTAAATCCGACCAATACATTACGTATCGTTATTCCAGCTGTGTTTACTATTTTACTTGGTATTCAGGTTATTTTATTTAGTCTTTTTTTCAGTATACTCGGACTAAAAAACAATCATTAAATTAAAATTATTACTTCTTTTTAAAAAACAAATAATAAATATTTATAAAAAAGATAGAGCCATTAGTAATCACTAGAGGCCAAGATATATCAAGCATAAAGCCATAAACAACAAAGAGTACACACCCAACAGAGTTAACTATTCTTAGCTTTTTAACATCTTTCATTGTAAACGCTATTAGCAACAAAAACGATGCTAAATACCCTACCCATTCTGTCACAGAAACTCCTAACACATCCATAAGTTCACTTTTAAAGTAAATAGTAGAAAATTAAAAAGAGGAATCCGTATGGATTCCTCTTTAAATATATAGATTATCTTACAATAACTATTACTAGTCTGTAACTATTATATAATTTTATTACGTTTACGATCTGATTCTGTTAAGTAAATTTTACGAATACGTAAGAAATGAGGTGTAACTTCAACATACTCATCTTTTTGAATATATTCTAAAGCTTCTTCTAAAGAGAATTTAATTGCAGGTACAATTTTAGCTTTATCATCTGCACCAGACGAACGTACGTTACTTTGCTTTTTAGCTTTAGTAATGTTAACAGTCATATCGTCTTGACGAGAGTTTTCACCAATAACTTGTCCTTCGTAAATATCTTCTCCAGGTTCAACGAAAAACTTACCTCTATCTTGTAATTTATCAATAGAATAAGGAATAGCTTTTCCGTTTTCCATAGATACTAAAGATCCAGAAACACGTCCAGGAATTGGCCCTTTTACAGGTTGGTATTCTTTATAACGGTGAGACATAATAGCTTCACCAGCTGTTGCTGTCAATAATTGGTTACGTAAACCAATAATACCACGAGAAGGAATTAAGAATTCGCAAATCATACGCTCTCCTTTTGCTTCCATAGATAACAATTCTCCTTTACGTAATGATACGAACTCTACAGCTTTACCAGATACAGTTTCAGGAAGGTCGATTGTTAATTCTTCCATTGGCTCACATTTAACACCATCAATTTCTTTAATGATTACTTGTGGTTGTCCAATTTGTAATTCGTAGCCTTCACGACGCATTGTTTCAATTAATACAGATAAGTGTAATACTCCACGACCAAATACCATGAATTTATCTGCACTACCTGTTTCACCTAAACGAAGTGCTAAGTTTTTTTCTAATTCTTTAGCTAAACGATCTTTAATATGTCTAGATGTTACAAACTTACCGTCTTTACCAAAGAAAGGCGAATCGTTAATTGTAAACAACATACTCATAGTAGGCTCATCAATAGCAATTGTTTTTAAACCTTCAGGGTTTTCAAAATCTGCAACAGTATCACCAATTTCAAAACCTTCAAGACCAACAATCGCACAGATATCTCCTGTTTGAATTTCGTCAACTTTTTTACGTCCTACACCTTCGAAAACGTGTAGTTCTTTAATTTTATTTTTAACAACAGAACCATCACGTCTAACTAAAGATATGTTTTGTCCCACTTTTAATTCTCCTCTTGTTAAACGTCCAATAGCAATTCGTCCTGTAAAAGAAGAAAAGTCTAAAGATGTAATTAACATTTGTGTCGTTCCTTCAACTATTTTTGGAGCAGGAATATGTTCGATAACCATATCTAATAATGGCTCGATGTTATCCGTTTCATTTCTCCAATCATCACTCATCCAGTTGTTCTTTGCAGAACCGTATACTGTAGGGAAATCTAATTGCCATTCTTCTGCACCTAATTCGAACATTAAATCGAATACTTTTTCATGTACTTCTTCTGGCGTACAGTTTTCTTTGTCTACTTTATTTACAACAACACAAGGTTTTAAACCTAAGTCAATTGCTTTTTGTAATACAAAACGCGTTTGAGGCATAGGGCCTTCAAAAGCATCTACCAATAATAATACACCATCGGCCATGTTTAAAACACGCTCTACTTCACCACCAAAATCGGCGTGACCAGGGGTATCAATGATATTGATTTTAGTATCTTTATAAATAACTGAAACGTTTTTAGAAGTAATAGTAATTCCTCTTTCACGTTCTAAATCATTACTATCAAGGATTAAGTCTCCTGTATTTTCGTTATCACGAAATAAATGACAGTGGTACATAATTTTGTCAACCAACGTCGTTTTCCCGTGATCTACGTGTGCAATAATTGCAATGTTTTTAATATTAGCCATAATTGATGCCTTATTTAAGCGCGCAAAGGTACATTATATTTTTATAGATTAGTTAATTAATTGTTATTAATTAACCTTAACTTAATTTTAATCTCTACCTTCATGTTTAATTTTGTTGTAAAAACAGCAAATCACCTCCGTTTTTACGCCTTTTTAATTGTATATCAAAATGTTAAAATAAAAAACACATTTTCTACCTATGCCAAATCTATCCCTTATTAGCTTTTTATAAGTCTAACAATATGCCTAGTTTCCTTAATAAATAGGTATAGCAGACTAACTCCACACCTTAATTTTACTCTTTAGAGTTCTTTTTATATGGCAATTAATTCTAAATAACAATTACTATTATTTGTCTGTCTTCATCTTTACTATTTGTCTTTTTAGTACACATTGTTAGTATAATTTACCAAGTTGCATATCCTTTTTAATTTACTATTGTTGGATTCCTTTTAAACTTAATGATATCGCGATGACTATTAAAAACCTTTAAAAAAAACAGTAATAAACTCCTTAATATACATTTATAAAACCGTATTAATTTTGCGTAACTTTGTCCCTTAAAAAAATTTAATTACATATGAACCTTTCAGATGTTCCTCAATTAAAACATATAGATGCTAATAATTTTTTCTTACTTTCTGGACCTTGTGCCATAGAAGGGGAAGATATGGCGTTACGTATCGCAGAAAAAATTGTAACGATTACAGATGCTTTACAAATACCATACGTATTTAAAGGTAGTTTTAAAAAAGCTAACCGTAGTAGAATTGATAGTTTTACAGGTATTGGTGATGAAAAAGCGCTTAAAATTTTAAAGAAGGTTTCAGATACATTTCATATTCCAACAGTAACAGATATTCATGAAGTGTCTGATGCTGCTATGGCTGCAGAATATGTAGATGTCCTTCAAATTCCAGCTTTTTTAGTGCGCCAAACAGATTTAGTAGTTGCTGCTGCAGAAACTGGGAAAGTTGTAAACTTGAAAAAAGGACAATTTATGAGTCCTGAAAGCATGAAACATGCCGTACAAAAAGTAAAAGATTCAGGAAATAATAAAGCTTGGGTTACAGATCGTGGTACTATGTTTGGTTACCAAGATATGATTGTAGACTTTAGAGGTATTCCTACCATGCGCGAATTTGCTCCTACCGTTTTAGATGTTACACATTCTTTACAACAGCCAAACCAAACAAGTGGTGTTACTGGAGGAAGACCAGACATGATTGAAACTATTGCAAGAGCTGGTATTGTAAATAATGTAGACGGATTATTTATTGAAACACATTTCGATCCGGCTAATGCAAAAAGCGATGGTGCAAATATGTTACACTTAGATCACCTAGAAGGGTTATTAAAACACCTTGTTGCTATTAGAAAAACCATAACTGCGTTTTAAATTTAGATTCCTTTTTAAATGAAAATTCAAACTATTATATTTTTAATAGGAAGTACCGTATTTCCCCTATTAAATGCAACTGCCCAAGATACAGAAACCCTAAAATATACCGATTCTAACAAAGGAAAATTCTTTGTGAGTTGGGGAGGAAACAGGGATAAATTTTCTGAATCTGATATTACCTTTACCGGAGACGATTACAATTTTACACTTTACGATGTAGAAGCGCATGACAAACCCAAAGGATGGCATGTAGATTATATTAACCCTGCAAGCATGACTATACCACAAACTAATTTTAGATTGGGGTATTTTATTAACGATCATTATGCAGTGACAGTAAGTTTAGATCACATGAAATATGTAATGACCCAAGAGCAAACCGTACGAGCTAACGGATATATAGATATTCCTGAAGACCAAGAAAGTTCGCTTTACAATAACAGTTTCCAAGACGATCCTGTTTATTTAAGTAAAGGCTTTTTAACCTTCGAGCATACAGATGGTTTAAATTACATACATACAGAGATTGCGAGATTCGACGATATTTCTCAGCTTTTTGGTATTAATAATACAGATGTATTTCAAATTAAATTAACCGAAGCTGTTGGTGGTGGTGTTTTATATCCTAAAACAAACGCCAAGTTACTAGCTTACAACCGTAACGACGATTTTCATATTTCAGGTTACGGCGTATCTGCAAGTGCTGGTTTAAACTTAACCTTCTTTAAACATTTTTTTATTCAAGGTGATTTAAAAGGTGGTTTTATAAACATGCCCGATATTAGAACAACAGAAAATCCTTCAGATCGTGCTTCTCAACATTTTTTCTTTGGAGAAACCATTATTAAAATTGGTAGTATTTTCAGAATATAATTCACATTATTAATGCTGAATATATTAAAAAACAGTATCGTAATTATTATTTTAATTACAGTTTTTAGTTGCGGACAATCCAAAGAAGAAACTGTAAATAAAATAAGCGATACTGTTACAAATTCGGCTTTAATAAAAACACAAGAAAACACTGCTAAAGTGTTTTTTAAAAGTTCAGGTACATCACCTAATTGGAAACTTCTGTTAAGAGAAAATGAAATTCAATTTTCTTTGGGTGCAGAAACATTTAACTTCCCTTTATCCCATTTTAATCAGGCTGCAGACTCTAATATTAAAATATACAGTGCGCTAACCAAAACCTCTCATATTCGAGTTAAAATTGCGATGCAAGCTTGCAAAGATTTAGAAAACAATACACATCCGTATACGGTTTCAATAGATTTTAAGCAGAATTCTGAAACAAATTTCACCGCATATCAAGGTTGTGGCGAATACATTACAGACTATCGTTTACACGACATTTGGGTTTTAGAAACAATTGCTAATGACGTTGTAAATGCAAAACAGTTCACTAAAGAATTACCTAATATTGAAATTAACGCCAAAGCGAATGCTTTCTTAGGTTATGCTGGATGTAATACTATAAATGGCTCTATTTTTTCTGAACAATCTAAAATCAGGTTCACCAAAATTGTGACTACTAAAAAAATGTGTCCTACTTTAGATAACGAAACTAAATTTATAAAAGCCTTAGAACGTAGCACGCAATTTAAAATTGAAAACAACCGCTTATATTTATCTAATCCCGACGGAAATACACTGACGTTAAAAAAAGTAGATTAATTATGAATATTGACATCAGACAAGCTACTGCGAAAGATTTAGCAGACATAACCTCACTTTTTCGAGATACAGTTTCCACAATTAATACCAAACATTACAACGCAAAACAAATTACAGTTTGGGCTTCTGGATCAGACGAAACTGAAACTTGGTTGGAACGCATATCCGATTTATATTTTATTGTAGCAGAAATTGATGCTGTAATTGTCGGCTTTGCGTATTTAAAGAAAGGTTATTATTTAGACGGTTTATTTGTACATAAAGACTACCAAAGACAAGGCATAGCCTCTTCCCTATTACGCACAATTGAATCGCAAGTTATTGCAGAAGAGTTTCCTGAAATCCGTTCGGATGTTAGTAAAACAGCTTTACCTTTTTTTGAAAACAAGTATTACGACATCGTAAAAAAGCAGAAAAAGTCTTTTAAAGGTTTAGTATTCGAGAATTATATTGTGAAGAAAATACTTTAGAAAGTAATATTTCATCCATTGTTAAAAACAATAAAGTTATATATTTGTATTAAATTTAAAAGCTCTGAAGAATATCTCCAGAGCCAAATAAAAAATTTTAACTTTTAAAAGTCAGTCTCATAATAATAAGACTCTGTAGTAAAATAATTAATTCGAACATAGAATTATATTTTTAGGGGGTTACCTCACATAACTCGAAGTTACGACCTTCGAGTTTTTTTTATGTAAGTTGTTAAATTATTTAACATTGTAAAGATAAGCAAGAATTTGAAACAATCGATACAAGCAAAACCTCTCAATTGTCGACAACTTAAATCAACAATCTGAAAAACAATGATTTACATTTTTATTAACAAGGAATAGTTAACAAATAGTTATGGGTTGTAGTGGTTAAGCATTATGTGAAAATCATAATATTTTATGTAACATCATTACTTTTCACCTCAGCAGCATACTGCAACAATTCAACAAACCGTAATTCATCTAAATCTTCTAAACGTTTAACAGGAATAGATCGCACACGTTTCCGTTTATTACAGTCTTGTAATTCGGGAAATTTAGTTTCTAGAAGAGCACCATCCATAAAAACCACATCTACATAATTGGTACCTTTTAAAACATTAAGAAACACAAAAGGCTTTTTCTTATAATAATAAAACGGCATTTTATAACTGTATTTTTCTTCAACCGCTAAGGTTTTCATTATAACACTCCGCACATACAGCATGATAGATTGATACGGTTCTGGCTGATTTAATATATGTTCTTCTGCAGGTTTCATCTGTTTTACAATATAATTTTAGGTTTCAATATAACATTAACCACTAAAAATCAAGGCCTGATAAAGTTTATTATATTTTTATTTAAATTAATTATAAATAAGCTTTGATAATATAACACTCTAATATACATTTGTCGAAAAAATTTACACAATTAATAATAAGTCTAAATAAAAACAATGAAAACATTATTCAGTTTTGCTGTGCTATTACTAACATCTTTTGTTATTAATGCACAACAAATAATTGTAAACGGTACAGTTACAGATGCAGAAAACACACCAATTGCAGGTGCAAATATTTCATTAAAAAACTCAACTAACGGAAGTCAAACAGATATAGACGGACAATTTGAAATTAAAAACCTTGGATCTGGAGATTACACAGCGGTAGTATCCTATTTAGGTTACAAAACCAAAGAAGTCGCTTTTACCGTATCTAACAGTAACCTGACGTTATCAAACATTACACTTTACGAAGGCCAAGAAATCCTATCTGAGGTTGTTATAGATGGAAAACGCCGTAATATGTTTGCGAGAAAGCAAACAGCTTACGTGTCTAAATTACCATTAAAAGATTTAGAAAACACACAAGTTTATTCTACAATAACTACAGATATCTTAGAATCTCAAATTGCAACTAATTTTGAA
The DNA here is from genome assembly GCF_009796865.1 of Formosa sp. L2A11. GTDB lineage: Bacteria > Bacteroidota > Bacteroidia > Flavobacteriales > Flavobacteriaceae > Formosa. Next base: position 290,110 of record NZ_CP047028.1, read on the forward strand.
GATGCATTAGATAATGCTACGGGTATACAACAACTATGGACCTCTACAGGACGTGGTGGTGATGGTGCAGGATATTATTCACTACGCGGATTTAGTGTACAACCACAATTAGTAAATGGTGTTCCTGGATTAACTAACGGAACGATTAACGCTGCCAATATAGAACGTATTGAAGTCATTAAAGGCCCATCGGCTACATTGTTTGGATCTTCAGTAACCTCTTACGGTGGATTAATAAATGTGGTGACTAAAAAGCCTTATAAAGGATCTGGCGGACAAGTATCTTATACAGCAGGATCATATGGATTAAATATAATTACAGGAGATTTTAATACCGCTTTAGATAAAGATGAAAATCTATACTTCAGATTAAATACTTCTTACCATACAGAAGATAGTTTCCAAGATGCTGGTTTTAAAAAATCATTCTTTGTTGCGCCTTCTTTATCTTACCAAGTAAATAACAGATTATCATTCTCGTTCTACGGAGAAATTTCTCAGTCAGAAAAAACAAATCCAACCTTTTTATTCTTAAGTCGTGCCGGAGCACTGCAATATGAAGACTTAGATGATTTAGGATACGATTATAAGAAATCGTACACAAGTAATGCACTAACTTTAGAAAATCCGACACAAAACTACCGTGTAGAAATGGATTACAAATTATCTGATGCTTGGAACTCACAAACTATAGTATCTAGAAGTGTAACATCTACTAAAGGCTATTACACCTATTTATACGATTTAACAGGTGCAGGAACATTCTCTCGTTACTTAAACAAACAAGATGCTTTAAGCAGAACTACAGATATTCAACAAAATTTTAATGGCGATTTTAAAATCGGAAATTTAAGAAACAGAATTGTTGCTGGTTTAGATTATTACAGCGTAACAAGCATTGACAACGGAAGTAGTTATGCCTATTACGGATCTGTAACACCAAGTACAGGTGAGGAAGCAGATGGCTATCCTTTAACAACAGCTGGTGTAGATGCCGCTTTAGCAGGATCGTCAATAAACAACTACAAAACACGTACAAATGTTTATAGTGCTTATGTTTCTGATGTATTAGATATTACATCTAAATTATCTGCAATGGCAAGTGTTCGTTTCGATCAATTTGACAATGAAGGTGATATTACAACAAACACAGACGATTACGATCAGTTTGCTATATCTCCTAAATTTGGGTTATTATACCAACCTATTGAAGACAGATTATCTGTATTTGCAAACTGGCAAAACGGATTTACAAACATTGGCCCACAATTAGTAGGTGATGCGAGTTCTACAGAAGGTCAAACCCTTAAAAACTTTGAACCAGAAGAAGCTAACCAAATTGAATTTGGAGTTAAAACAAACTTCTTCAACAACCGTTTAAACGCGACAGTAAACTACTACAGCATTTTAGTAAGTAACAGATTAATGACAGATCCTAACGATGCTTTTAACCAAATACAAGATGGAGAAGTATCTAGTAAAGGGTTCGAATTAGAAATTAATGCAAATCCTATAGATGGTTTAAATATTAGAGCTGGATATAGCTATAACGATAGTGAAATTGAAAAAGCAAGCACCGAATCTACTATAGGAGAACGTCCAGTAGATGCAGGTTCTGATATTGTTTACAATTTATGGGCAGATTATATTTTTGAAACAGGAACTTTAGAAGGTTTCGGAATTGGAGCTGGATTTAACGGAGCAAGCGAACGCGATATTATAAATGCTTCAGGATATACGTCTGGTGTATTTAGTGTACCAAGTTATATTGTTGCAAATGCTTCTGTTTACTATTCTGCAGATAAATACCGTGTAGGTTTAAAATTAAACAACATGTTTAACGAAGAGTATTACTCAGGTTGGTCTACGTTAACACCACAACAACCAAGATCTGTATTAGCTAATTTCACATTTAAATTCTAATTATTTTTATGAAGAAAATAATTCTAACACTCGCTCTTTTAGTATGTGTTGCTACACCAAGTTTCGCACACTATTTATGGATAGAAACCAGTGCCGAAGGTAAAGTAGGAACAGCACAAGAGGTACATGTATTTTACGGAGAATATACCTATAGCGTTATTGAAGATGTGGAAGGTGAAAATTTTCCAAATGTGAAAGATTTTACGCTTTGGGTTGTAGATGCTAACGGAAAGAAAACGCAATTACAGGTTACAGCAAAAACAGATCGTTATGTCGCTTCATTTACACCGTCTACAAACGAAACATATACTATTGTTTTAGATAACGATAATATTGAAGTGATTGATTATACAGAATATGATTTTGGTATTTTTAAAACGCATTATAATGGCTCTGCAATTGTACAAGTTGGTAAAAAAGCAACTAATACATCAAACATAAATGAAACAGGAATCTCTGTGGTTGAAGTTGCTAATGATAGTGACGACGTTAAACTACAGGTTTTATTTAAAGGACAGCCTTTAGCAGTACAAGAAGTTGATATCTTTGTAGCCGATAATTGGTCTAAGACATTAACAACAGACACCAATGGGTACGTGTCTTTTAAAAGACCTTGGAAGACAAAATACATTATTGAAACTACAAAACAGGAAGATGTTCCTGGCAAATTTAAAGGTAAAGATTACCAATTTATTTGGCATTGCGCAACCTATTGTATTCAATAAAACAATCTTAAAAACAACTCTAAAATATCCCTTTTAGAGTTGTTTTAATTTATATAATATATGATTACGCTATCAATTTTATTAGTCATTTTAGCATTCTATTTGCACTATACGACTTCAAAAAAAATGGAGTCTCAGGAATTATTAGGTTTCGAACACCTACTAATTCAGCATAAGAATCTGTGTAAAATTATAAGTTTTATAGTGTTAGCTATTTCATGCATCCTTACCATTAAAGTCTTTGGTTTAGGTGCTGGAATTTTTTCTTTTTTTATCTATCTCATGACTTTTGGAAGTCTGATTGTATTGTTAGCGCCATTAAAAATTTTCAATTACAAATCGCTTAGTGTATTTCTTGTAGTCTGTTTTGTTATTGAGTTTATAGTACTTGTTCCTTAAATCTGATTATTATGCCTGCAAACAAAAAATATCTTTCTACATCTTCTTGGCAACGTTTTGCCAAAATAACAGCTGGATTTTTTGGTGGTTATTTTGTAACCATGTCTTTACACTTGGCATTAACCGCCTGGACAGATTCTACTACTGTTATTATAACCTCAGCTTTTTCAGCATTTATATTATGGGCTATACTTTTAATGCTTGCCTTTTTAGCCAAAAGCGGATGGAAAATTTGGAGTATTTACATTGCGCTTACTGCGGTATTTTCAACACTAATGTATTTAGGAGATTTATATAACCCAATAGTTTAATATTATGAACGACAAAAGAATTTATAACATTCTATTTCATACACATACTATTAGTGGTATTGTAATAAGTGTATTATTATACGTGATTTTTTTCGCAGGATCTTTCTCTTTTTTTAGAGACGAAATTATTAATTGGGAACGCAATAACACCGTTAATAATACAGAAGCACTTCAAATGGATTTTGATGTAGCTTTAGACTCTCTAAATACATCTTATAATTTAAATAGTAGGGATCTTGAACTCTCTAAACATTTTATCGAGCAACGTATAGGTATAACAATGTCTGCGCCTAAAGACACGCTAAATCTAGCTAATATTGAAACTCCTGACTATTTTACTTTAGACACCAAAGACTATTCCGAGAAGACTTATGCAGAACAATATACCTTAGGTGAATTTCTTTACAGACTCCACTTTTTTGCCCAAATGCAACCCATTGGCTATATTCTTGCTGGCTTTGTATCCTTCTTTTTTCTCTTTGCTATTATTACAGGAGTCATTGTACATTGGAGTAAAATTGTCTCTAACTTTTATACGTTTAGACCTTTAGCAAAGCTGAAAACTTTATGGACAGATGCACACACTGCTTTAGGTGTTATAGGTTTACCGTTTCAGTTTGTTTATGCCGTTACGGGAGCTTTTTTTATGATAAAAGCCATTATTATTGCGCCTACAGTCATGTTACTTTTTCATGGAGATGATGCCCGTTTTTATAAAGATTTAGGATATTCACATCCAGAATACGAATACACAAATACACCTTTAAACAAAGAATTTAGTCTAAATTATTATGTAAATAAGACAGAAGATTTATGGCCTGACTTTGATGTGACACAAATACATATTTTTAATTATAATGATGCCAATATGCATGTTATGATTGAAGGACATTTAAAGTACGAAAACAAATACACTGCCATTGGTGAAGCTATTTACAAAGTAGACACAAATGAACTGATACACGAAAAAAATCCTTATCAAACTGCCACCTATTTAGATGGTGTAAAAAACGTAATGTTTAGATTACACTATGGAGATTACGGAGGCATTGCTTTAAAGTTGGTCAGTTTCTTACTCGGAATAATTTCGTGTTTCGTTATACTTTCTGGGGTTATGATTTGGGGCGTTGCTAGAAACAAGAAAACCACTTCTGAAAAGAAAAGACGTTTTAACGAATGGTTAGTCCGCATTTATCTTGCTGTTTGTTTAAGCATGTACCCTATTACAGCTTTATCTTTTATAGCTGTAAAAATAAATGCACCAGCAAGTATGTCGTTTATTTATAAGTTCTATTTTATAGGATGGTTAATATTTACCGTGTTTTATGTTCTGAGAAAGGACAACTATTTTACGAATAAAAACACATTATTATTAGGTTCTATTTTCGGTTTTTTAATTCCGATTACAAATGGAGTTATGACAAATAATTGGATTTGGTCTAGTTTTAAAAATCAACAATTCCAGATCTTTTTTATCGATGCATTTTGGATTGTATTATCTGCAATTACATTCTATGTATATTTTAAATTGAAGCAAAAACCAAAAGCATAATTCTACAATAAAAACACAAAAAAGTAAAACAAGAGTGCTTTTATAATCGTGAAATTGATAATAACAGATTTAAAGACACTGACACGATATTGTATTGGCATAACTTTTGCACTAAATTAGATAGAATTGCGAGTTTAAACATTTTTTTTTATAAATTTGCAATCCTAATTTTTTTCTTATTCTATTAAGATGAATTTTAGTTGCGTTAAGGGTTGAAGCGGCATCCTTTTTAATTTTTTTTAATTAAAAAGATATAGCGGAAGACCTGACCCGGAGGGGAACGCCCAAAATACTTACTACAATGGGGTCGACTGGTTTTGACAGCGAGATTTATTGAACGGTAAGCACGTCGTGTAATGATTTTGATACACGTAAAAGGCTAGATCACACTTTTAAACGGCGAGAATAACTACGCTTTAGCTGCTTAATCCGAATTATAGTAGGATTGGCCTAGGTACACCAGGTGTACAAGCTTTATGTCTCCGGAAAGCCTTGATTGACGGCGTTCCATTTTGAGATATCGTAAATGTCAATATAGAAAGTGAGGCGCTTTGACTCGCTTTTGAAACTAAAGAAGATAAGTTGTAAGTGGGTTGTCTTTAACCAGCTTACAAACGAAAACCCAAGAAAAGAATAAGCGTGTAGAAACCCCTTTGATGACTTGTTTGGACGAGAGTTCGATTCTCTCCGACTCCACTAAAGGCCTATTAAAAAGCCTCATAAACCCCAAAATCTCTTTGATTTTGGGGTTTTTTATTAGTATTGATATAATTTGAAGCCAAATGATATCAATTAAAAGGTGACCTATTCGGTGACCTATCACAACTAAATAAAAACAGGTCACCCAATCACACCCAAAAAATTGACAACCAAAATGTTACAGATATTTTTTAACATTTACATTATTGTTATATTTTTTCATTTCATTCCTTATTATAGACTATAATTCTTCTATTTTTTTATATAAAATTTGATTTTCATTAATTAAAAAACCAATTTAAAACACCTAAAGCTTAATTGAAAGAAACAAAGAATAATCCTCATCCTCGGGTGACCTTTTCGGTGACCTATTTCAATTTCTAAAAATGGGTCACCGAAACACACCTAACCTATTGACATAATGCTTCTTACGTAAGACAACCAATTTTAAAGTTTGTAAAAAATAATGTAACTTAGAAAGTAAAAGAAAAAAACTTCTAAAATTAAACGTTATGAATACAGATTTTCACACCCTGTTTCACTTATTAACATCGAAAACAAATAGCAAAGGATTAGCTCCAATTTATATGCGACTTACTGTTGCAAAAAAACGTCTAGAGTATAGTATAACCCGGAGAATCGATCCGAAACGATGGAACTCTAAACAACAAAAAGTTATTGGCAAGGATAGAGATGCTATTGAAATAAATAATCATATCAATAACCTAAAACATAAATTATATAAAATTCATCAACAGAAAATTGATGAAGATGATCGTATAACCGCAATTTCATTAATGAACGCTTTAAAAGGTGGAGGTAAAAAATCCAAATATCTCCTTGAAATCTTTTTAGATCACAATAACAGAACAGACACCTTAGCAGGAAAAGATATATCTCTTAGTACAGCAAAACGATATTGGACATGCTATGATCATGTAAAACAATTTATTGAAGAAGAATACAAACAAGAGGATCTGAGATTAAGAGATATTGATAATCGATTTATTGTAAAATTTGAGTTTTTCCTAAAAACGGTAAGAAAATGCAACCATAATTCAGCATTAAAATATATCAATAATTTAAAGAAAATAATACGGATAGCCCTAGCCAATCAATGGATGGATATTGATCCTTTCTATAATTATAAGGTTCAGTATGAAACTGTAGAACGCGAGTTTCTAAACACAGAAGAGGTCGATGCCCTATATTATAAAGAGTTGCATGTAGATCGGCTACGATTAGTAAGAGATATGTTTATATTTTCATGCTATACAGGTCTAGCCTACTCTGATGTTGCCAAGTTAACAAAATCTGACATTGTAATTGGCTTGGATGGTGGAAAATGGATTCGTATAAAACGTACCAAAACCAATACATTAAGTAGTATTCCTCTTTTACCAATCGCGGAAGAAATTATAGAACGCTATTCAGATCATCCAGAAGTAAAGATTAATAATCATATTATACCTGTGCTCAGTAACCAAAAATCGAATGCATTTCTAAAAGAAATCGCCATAATGTGCGGCATCGAAAAACCATTGACAACGCATCTGGCCCGCCATACTTTTGCTACTACCATAACTTTAACCAACGGCGTTCCTATTGAGTCTGTTAGTAAAATGTTAGGTCATAAATCTCTTAGAACAACTCAGCACTATGCAAAAATTGTTGATCGTAAAGTCAGTGAAGACATGAGTGTCTTGAGAGAAAAATTAAATAATAAGTCAATCAAAAAACAGAAATAAACAAAATTAATTACATAAAGTTTTATCCAAAATAAAACTCATAGTATCTTTTATACCGTTCATTCCTTGCTCCATATTAACATCTATGCCGCAAAAAAGAGAGTTTGTAGATTTTCCATGAAGCACCAGATAGTAGGATCCTGCAAGTAGTAGAGCTAATATATCACGTAAATCAATTTTTTCAGATTCTACCCTTTTGTCAGTTAATTGAAATATCTCTAAAAGAAGTTCTTCTCTTTCCTTACTTACACTTTCTAATAAATCGGAGTTCTGACTGAGTTCCCATAGCGTGAGCTTTTGTAATTCTGAATTATTTTGAAAGTATTCCAATTGATTTTTAAGCAAGATATCTGCGATCTCATTAGTAGATAAGCCTTGTTTCCCTTCTAGCAATTGCTTTACCGTTCCCAAAGCATCAGGCCAATAATTTTTTTGTTTAATATAGGTTTCCACCAAATTATCTACAGAATCAAAGTAAAGAGAAATAAGCCGTCTATTCAAATCAGCTTCCTTAGCTATTTTAGTAGCTGTCAGACCTGTATATCCTTCACGTTCTAGCACCTTACCAACTGCATTAATTAGCCTTTGTTTTGAACGTTCTTTATCATTAACAAGCCCTTGATATTTTTTTGTCATTGCGTTTATCGTATTGAAAAATTAAAACCAAGAGATAAAGCAGTTTAAATTGAGGTAGATTACACAGGAGGCAGTAGAAAATATTCGTTCCATAAAAGTAATTATAATCCCTTTACTAGACTAGCAAAACAAATCTTTAACTAAAAAACCATATAATTTAAGAACTATTTTAATTAAATTATCATTATTTACGAGTTAAATATATTTAATTCTCAAAATGAACCCTAATTATTTAGCTTTCCTCAATTCTATAGTTGAACAATATTTATTTTTCTCGTAAACGAGAAAAACACTTATATTTATAATTATCAGGCAATTACACAGTTCAAGGGCATACTTATTTCTCAAACAAACTAAAATACCTAGAAAATTATCTGTTAACATTACTTTTTTAAAATGCATTACGCATTCATATTAACAACCTAAAACCAATAATATGAAGCAGAAACTACTAACTGAATTTAAAGAGAAACTATTATATATTGAAAATTCTTCCCATGGAATTAAACCACGAGCAATGCAGTCTATTGAATTATCAAGACGTGTATTACGGCTTCTTAGAAGAGATGTCATTTCCTATGGGTTTAAATCTACTCAACATGAAATTGACTTTTTCAAATACACCAAAATTATTCCTCAAAAAGAACTTATTTACTTCTTAAAAGTAATTAATTTCGAACAAGAGTTACCTAAAAGCGACAAAGAATCACAACGCCAGTTAATTGAATTTAAACTGCAACGGTTTAACCGTTTCTTTTTGCGCCACATAGATTTCGGTCAATATTTAGAATTAGAGAATACTCACTTTGACGAGCATTATTTTACGAGAAAACACAATTCGGATACCCGTTTGGCAATTTCAAAATTATATAATGAAGATTTACTTTTTAATACTCCAAAAAGCACGCTTCTTGCAGAATTCAAGGCTTGCTCTGCCTTTGTTGGCTATCTACAAAAGAGACTATTCCATATTGAAAATCCCACACTCGTGAAAGACCCAAAAGAAAACACTAAACTAATATGGCCGTTTGGTTTTTCTGCTTTTGTTGAACTTATCTCTTTACTTAGTGCATCAGGACTTCACACCAAAAACAATATAACTATTATAGATTTAGCACGAAAATTTCAGGAAATAATTGATATTGAAATGAAAGGTTTTTATAATACTCGTAATGAAAATGCTACAAGGTCAAAAGGACCAACTCAATTTACAGATGCTATGTTAATCGCATATTTAAATGAACTGAGTAAAAAAGATGAATTAAACCCTAATGACCAATAGTTTTCTATAGTTCAATTACCTCCCTATTACTACCTTATAGGGTGTTTTTCTTGTGTATAAGCCTTCCGCACCTAAATCCCCATAAAACCATTCATTTTTCTGCATTTTCATCTTAATTAACGGTCGAAAAGCTTACAAAACCCTCCATTTTGATAAATGTTAAATTATGGCATTAGTAGAGCTGTGATAGAGTAAAAATTACCCTAAACTAACCCAAATTTGTCAAAAGAAGCTCAATTCACTCCAAAGCACATCACTCTTAAGTATTGAAGCTTATATGTTTAATTAAAAATCATTCATTATGCCAACAAGTATCATCACCACCGACGATCTTCATGAATTCAAACTAGAATTAATCGACGACATCAAGCGATTGTTTGCAGAACAATCTAAAAGACAATTAAAAACCTATCTCAAATCAACAGAGGTTATGAGTTTGCTTAAAATAAGCTCCGGAACTTTACAAAATTTACGCCTTAATGGAACTATTCCATACACACGTATTGGTGGTATAATCTACTATTCTGCCGAAGAAATACAAGCTGTTATGATAGAAAACAAAGTAGATATTGACAAAAATATGTAGATTATGAATTACATAAAGTTACTTCATGCAGCTTTCGAAAAATTCCATCTTGATACAAGATTGAATCCAACTCATATCAGCCTTTATATGGCCATGTTTCTGGAATGGAATAGTAATCGTTTTGTAGAAGTATTCTTCATTAATCGAGGCGATTTGATGCAAGCATCAAAAATCGGCTCAAAATCCACATATCACAGATGCATTTCCGACCTAAATTCTTGGGGATATTTAAGCTATTTTCCATCTCATAATCCATACAAAGGAAGCATGGTAAAAATGACTGTTTTAGATTCAAATGACTCCATTAATTCCGAGCAAGAGTGTCCCACATCTGGACAAGTAGAAGTACACAACAATCCCAATAATGGACAAGCTCCGGTACACTACAGTCCCATGAGAGGACAAGCATTGGTACACAACCGTCCCATTAATGGACAAGCACTGGTATCTACTATAAACATTACTAAACAAGTAAACAATATAAAACAGCCAAAGGGCTGGCAGGAGGTAAAATTATTTTTTATTGAAAAAGATTTTAATGCTGATGAAGGAAAAAAATTCTTCGAGTATTACAAAAACCGAGACTGGAAAACTAGCGATGGAAATGACATTCGAGATTGGAAATCTATAGCCATAAATTGGATGGACAGAACTGAGCTATTCAGCCTAGGAAAACAATCAATCAAAAAACAAGTATCCCATATTAAGGACAACTTACGAACCACTAAAGACAAAGACTATGGACAACCCCTCTAAAATTACAGAAGGTGGCATAGAATATGCCCTAGGAAAATTTGATGGCAAAAACGTAATCTACGATTTTGATCTAATTTTGATTTACTTGAACGCCAAAGGAAAATTACTTTTTGGTGAGCATTTTAAAATATATAATCACGACCATGTTATTATTCGTAAGCTGTGCTATTACCTGATCAAGGATCACCAAAATTGCAAAAAAGATAACATCGATCCAGACAAAGGCCTACTGCTATCGGGACCAGTAGGCTGTGGCAAAACGAGCCTAATGAAACTCATCCGACATCTCACCCCCTTGCAACGGCCTTATGAAATCATTCCCTGTCGCAATATCGCTTTCAGCTTTAATCACCTGGGATTTAAAACCATTGAAGATTACGGCAACACAAAGTTTTTCTGTTTTGATGACCTCGGCATTGAGCCTTCAGGCAGGTACTATGGCAAGGATTTAAATGTTATGGGGGAAGTGCTTTTATCACGCTACGAGCTTTATCTACAAACCAAACACAAGATTAAAACCCATGCCACCACCAACCTCAATGCTGAAGAGCTGGAAGAACGCTACGGGAACCGAGTTCGAAGTCGAATGCGTGAATTATTTAATTTAATTGCTTTTGATAAAAACTCAAAAGACAAACGCTCCTAGGGATTTTTATTAGAGTTTTTCCATTTTAAAAATTCTAAGATCAAAGCTTTGGCTATGGCTTTTAAGCAATTTACAATTTCTAATCCCAGGTCTTTCATGATCTTTTATTTTAGTAGGTTTCTAGAATGTTTAGGATAATTAAAGCGATTCTTGTGGCATTTTCTTTAGAAGACAGAAAGCTATTTTCATCTGCATTAGATAAAAACCCCAATTCCAAGAGTAGCGCAGGACACTGTTTTGCAGTGTCTCGTAACACCTGAAAATTTGCAAACTTCACACCTCGACTCTCAAAGCCTAATTGTTTTTTAAATTGGTTTTGCAACTGGTAGGCCATCCAAACGGCAGTCTTGGAATACTTGAATGGATATCTATAAGCAAACACTTCAACTCCCCTAGCCCTATGGTTTTTAGCATGATTACAATGCAAAGACAAAAACAAATCGGCATCTAGCGCCATAGCCAATCGGGTTCTATCACCAAGCGAAATCAAAGTATCAGAGTATCGGGTTAAAAAAATGAGATGGGGTTCTTTTAGGCTAGAATTTAATCGCAAGACCTCTTGAGCCACATTCAAAACAATGTCTTTTTCCTGAGCTCCATTTCTAGCTAGAGCTCCTGAATCTATTCCTCCATGACCTGCATCAATTACAATGCGTTTTTGAGCACCTAGGTCTTGACCAAAACAGATGCACATTTGGAAGAGTAAAATCATAAAACTGACGTTTTTAAGCCCTTTTTTCATTTTTAAATTTCGAGTTTCTCACTAGTGCCTGGTCTGAAATCATAAATTTTGATATCATTTGAGATGAAATAAAACCAAGCTAATTCAAACAAAATTATTTATTTAATATACTGATTAACAGTATTTTAAAGGCAAATATATGTAATTTACTGATATCAAAATAAATACAAATTTTAAAACCAAACGTGATGAAAAAATCAATCTATTTTACCGCAGTGCTTTCGCTATTATCCACAACGCTTTTCGCACAAATTGGAGGCATTGAAGCTTCAGTGGATGATGTATCGAATACCATTCGAACCATTTTCCCAATCATTCTAGGGGTTATTTTTCTAGTTGGATTCTTATTTAATGCTGGTCATTTTTTTGGAGAAAACGCCGATTTAAAAAAAGGAATTACCAGAGTACTGGTCTTTGTTTTAATAGCCGGTGCTGTTGTTGGAATTTTCACTTACCTAATCGGAATCGTCGTGTAGCATGAAACAATTTGAAGTGTATAAAAACATTAGAAAACGAGCCGTTATTTTTGGTTTACCCATTACCCTTTTTGCGTTAATGATGGTATCTATTCTAGGTTCCTTACTGATAATCATTTTCTCGTTGAGTTTTAAAATGATTATAACTGTACTACTTTTAAATGCTACACTTTATGTAGTGCTTACTCGAATTAGCACTAACCCGAGCTTATTTCAATTTAGCAAAGCATTTCCTAAAATTATTAGTAACAAAAAACATGTTGACTACGATTATGAACAAGATTAACCTTTCAGCACATCATCCCATATCCGATATTCAGGATCACATCATTTTTGCCAATAATGGTAATGTGATCTTCTGCTATGAAGGATATTTACCTGAAATCTACTCGCTTTCAGAAAGGGATTTTGAAGATTTACATGGCACCTGGTTTCAGACTTTTAAATCGCTACCTGTTGGAACCGTTGTTCACAAACAAGACGTGTACTTAAAAACAGCCTTTACCGCGAGTCAACTCCCTAATGATACGTTCTTAGAAAAGGCAACACATGCACATTTTAAAGGTCGGGAGCAGATAGAACACAAAAGCTATTTATTTTTTGTTTTAACCAAGAATAAAGCACTTAACAGTCCTAAATATGTCAACCCTTTTAAAAATATTTCTAAAAAGATAGTGCGGGAATTGGATGAAAACACCAAAAGCTTTGAGAATGCTGTTAGAGATGCGATTTCCTTTATAAATAATAGTCGAAAAACAACGTATTACCCGCTTAAACCTCAAGATATCCATGAGCTCACTACAGTGTATTTTAATGGATTTAATGAGGGATTTGATACAGACATAATTTTAGATAAAAAAAGTGTCAATATAGGTGAAAACCATTTTGATGTCCTAGCCATCAATAGCGAACTGTGCTTTGGCGAAAGTGTACAAAGTAGCAAAACCAATGAGAAATTCACGTCTGACGATTTTGTATTTCATCAAGGGTTTGTTGATGGTTTAGGACTTACGCTAAAGGAAAACCACATTGTCAACCAAATTCTATATTTAGATGACAAACAAAAATGGCGAAAGCAACTTGACAAAAAAGTAGAGGAGCTTAACAAAAGTTCAAACTTTGGATCTCAAAACAAGGTTATACTTGGAAAAATTCAGCATATACTCCAGCAGATTAATGCAGATGATAATGCCAGAATAATTCGTGGTCATCTAAACATCATCTATTGGCATAAAAATCCTTCTGAATTAGAAAAAATAACCTCTAAAGTTAAAACTGAATTTAAGGAACTGGATATCATGCCTTACTATCCGCGTGGGGAAGAGCGTAAGAATTATATTTTAAATAGTTTCTGTTGCTTCTCCTCTAATTTTTCGAATGCAGATGTATATGTTACCGATTTAAAACACGCCTTATGTTTATTTATAAATAACACCAATTACAAATCGGATAAGCAAGGCATCATTTTTAATGACCGAGAACATAACATCCCTGTTTTAAAAGATGTCTGGGACGAACATAAAAAAAGAATTAAAGCTAGAAACTTTGCCATTTTCGCCCCCACGGGAGAAGGTAAATCCTTTTTAGCCAATAACATTTTACGCCAGTATTTTGAAAGTGGTGTACGACTAGTTATAATAGATCTCGGTGGTTCGTATACCAAATTCGCAAAACTGTATCCTGAAAAGTATACGGTACTGCGTTACGAAAGTGGAAAAAACCTCGGTATTAACCCATTTTACATTAGTAGTGAGAACGACCTTACACCTGAACGCCTTGAGGATTTATCTGTGTTTTTATTTGAATTATTTGCTTCAGATTTAAAAGTAACTAAAGCACAATCTGTATCTATCAAGAAAATATTGCGCCATTATTATGATAACACCCTAGACAATCACTCCCTAGATGATTTTTACAGCTTTATAGAAGGGGATCAAAAAGACCTTTTGAAAACCCTAAAAATCCATCCCGATTATTTCAACATTACAAACTTTTTGCACATAATGTCGGAATACGTTGGAGATGGTCTATATAGTTTCCTCTTTGAGCTCAGCGAAGACCAGACCTATAAAATTGAAGACAAGCGATTAATAGTTTTTGAATTAGATGAAGTAAAGGATAATAAGGAAATTCTATCTGTAATGCTGAAACTTATTAAATCGGCTATACAGCGTACCATTTGGAAAAACCGTGCAGAGAAAGGCATCATTCTTTTTGATGAATTTGCTAAACAACTCAAGTTTGACAATGTTTTGGAAAGTGTTGAATTTTACTATCAAGCTATTCGTAAACAAAATGGAGCTATTGGTATTATTCTACAGTCCATTAATCAGCTTCCAGACAATTCAACGTCGGCTAGTATACTTGAAAACACACAGGTTATCTATAGTTTGAACAATGAAAAAGGATACGATGAACTCGTTAAGAGACTTCACTTATCTAGTCACGATTTAAATCAACTAAAATCTATTAAGAACAATCTTTCTGGTCCTCGAAAATACACCGAGATGTTTATCAAAATCGGAAAGGAAAGCAACATTTTCAGGCTAGAAGTTCCTAAAGAAGTTTACGCTGCTTACCTCACTGATGGTAAAGAAAATGAAGAAATTATGACGCTTTATGAGCAGACTCATGATATGGAAAAAGCCATCAAAGTATTCACCTCTAAAACCTAATATTATGAAACATTTTAAACGTACTTCAATTTTTTTTATACTCACCCTTGCCCTTCTATACTGTACAAGAATGGAAGCTCAAGGTATGCCTACCTACGACAACACCAATTTTGTAAGTCTTGTAAAACAACTTATAGAATCCGGAAAACAAACGGCAAACATAATAAAGACGGTCGAATTTCTAAAAACTCAAAAAGAGAACATCGAGAAGGTAAACGATGTGGTAAAGCAGCTAAAAGCTGTACGTGAAATTGGACAAAATAATCAGCACCTGATTACGGCACTTCAAGGCGATTTAAAAGATATTTTGGACAGTCCTTATATAAAACCCGATGAAGTCGCTCGAGTCTCGAACTCCTTTACGGCCATAGTCGAAAACTCTTTAGATGTCATGGATTTTATAGACCAAATTCTATCTAGTGATTACCTAAAAATGAGTGATGCCGAACGCACAGAAATTCTAAATCAAAAAGAAGAGGAATCAAAAGAAATGGTTGCCAGTGTGAGTACTAAAACTAGGCGATACCAAGATATTATTTCATTCAGAAAAATGCAGGATAAAATCAATAACCGAGACACCCAGTATTAAAAATGACAACAACTATACTATTAGGAATCGGGCTAGAATACATCGATTCGGTGTTTCAAACCATACAAAGCAGTAGTTTCTCGCAATACACGATTGCCGGGATGAAAACACTTGCTGTTATGTTCTTTCTAGTTAATATTTTGGATAAATATAATCAAGGCGTCGCGAATAAAGAGGGGTACACTTGGGGATTAAGTCCTGGAGATTTGATGAAAAATTTCGCCGTTGTTCTGTTGGTGATCTTTTCAACTCAACTACTAGGCTTTTTTGATGCTATCCTCGTTTCTATAGAAGCACAGTATCGTGGAACGGCTCCCGCCCTGCTTCCTTTACAAATGCAAGACCTTCCGATAGAGGAAGACATCAACTTGATGGATGCCGCTAAAAAAGGTATGACCTTACTTTATGAAGCCTTAGTAACACCTTTGTATGGCTTCAAGATTTTCGCATTTATTGTCAGTCTCTTTCTTTGGATTTTAGACCTGTTTATTTATCCGCTGTTCTTAGCCGAGCGGTATTTCCTATTAGGGATCATGCAGGCATTTTTTCCACTTGTAATCAGTTTATCTGTTTTCACAGCCTTTCGGTCTTTGGCATACACTTTTTTCAAATTATATGCTGCAGTCTATATGTTAGTACCTGCTTTTTTCTTGGTCAACGTGTTTATAAATGCCATTTATACCGAAATCAATACTTCATTTTGGACCAATTTATTTGGTACAGATGTCGGCCAAGGCTTCTTTGCTCCCGTGGTACAATTGGGATCTGTGGGTTTTATTGTATTTCTAAAATTTAAACTATACAGACGAGCAACCTCCTTTACGCTTAGATTATTTACCAACTAATTCTAGTCGAAATGAAAACACCTTATAAAAACATTTATACCATTTTAAAACTCAATAGACTTATAGTTTTAGCTGTCATAATCTGCACATTTCTAACCTGTACTTTTTCAGTTTGGATTGCGTTTTCCACCAACAAAAAAGCGCTTAATAGTGCATTTGCCATCAATACCGATGGTAGTATCATTCCGCTAAAACTTGTGACTCAAAAAGAAAATTTCAAGATTGAAGCTTTAGCACATTTAGAATTATTTCACACCTATTTCTATAATATTGATGCTAGCAATTATGAGCGTAATTTAGAGAAAGCACTGTGGTTAGGCAACAGTGCTGTAGATAATTTATACCGACAAAAGAAAGCGGATGGCGTATATAACCGCCTACTTCAATACTCTTTGGTACAAAAAGTTTTAAGTATAAATTCTAATATTGTTGAAACTGATGGCACATACCAATTTACCACCACTACCATTTTTGAAATTAATAGAGGATCTATAATTGACACTTATGAACTGGTTTCTACAGGTCATCTTATGGTCGTGAACAGAAACTTTCCTAACAACCCACACGGATTATTGATAACAGATTATTTTGAAAACACTCTTAAAAAACTAAATGATGAAAATAGAAAAAAATAAAATCGTGTTTGCTACGGTTTTGGCCGTAATCGTCATTTTCCTCATATCATACGCTGTCATGATTATGGGAGAAGACGACAATGAAACTGGAAGTCTTCAGCAAACCGAAGTACCTGAATTGGAAGCTAATCAAAAAGAATATAATTCTAAGTTAGACGCTATTAACGATCTTAAAGAAGTTCGTGAAACTAATGCACCCAGTATTTACGATGAAAAACTTATTGACTCCTTAGGCTTTTTCGATCCTGAATTACCAGAACGTGAAAAAGAACGCATAGTAGATAGTATTTATGCTTCAGAAAAAATTAAATATTCAAAAGTAAGCTATCAAAATTTAGGTCAGAAGCACTTCAAACCTAAAATAGTTCAGGTCGTAGATTCTATAGCTATAAAAAAGAACCAACAGATTGCAGCCAAGGAACTAGGTTTAGAACATCAATTATTTTTTGCAGCTTCTCCAAAATCAAACGATAATTATATAACCGCAAATACCGATACATCTATTTATGTTGTTGTGGATGGAGATCAGGTAGTTAAAGCGAACAGCAGATTACGGATGCGGTTAACTGAAGCGGCTTTAATTAATAACAAAATTATGCCTAAAAACATGCTTGTCTTCGGATTTATAACCTTTCAGACGAATCGTGCTTTAATTAAAATTAAGACCATTAATCATCACCAAACAGACCTAAAGGCATTCGATGTTCAGGATGGCAGTGAGGGTATTTACATTGAAAATAATTTTAGAGGTGAAGTTTCTACTGAAGTTATAGATGATGTACTTGGTGATATCAATATTCCCAGTGTGCCTCAAGTAGAAAGTATTACTAAGGTTCTAAAACGCAATAACCGGAACATAAAAGTGACGGTTTTAAACAATTATAAACTCATTCTAAAACCAACAACGTTATGAGAACTTATATTTTAACACCAATACTAATACTCGCTTTACTTCTTTCAATGACGAGTTTAGCACAAAGCTCCATACATAAACCTATACCTCTGGATACTATTTATGCCAATGACACTAAAAATGTAGCGCTCTTTTTTCCTGAGCCTATTCGTCAAGGCATAACTGGTGCCGATCATTTTGTTTTTACCTTTAACCGTGAAACTCAAAACTATTTAGGTTTACTACAAGCCAAACCAGGAATTGACAGTAATTTACTGATAATCAATCAAGACGGTTCAATTTTTTCGTATATTGTAAAGTATAAAAGAGAGTTATCGCAATTCAATTACTTTATTCCATTGTCTAATAGCATTGGAAATGAAAGACCTGAAACGCTTAATCCAAAACCTATTGATTCTGTTGAACCTAAAATTAATAGTAGAGATTATTACTACCAAAGGTTCTGTCGTTACCTTTTTAAAAGGCAACAACGTATTGGTAAGATTAAAAAACAATATCAAGGGATAGAACTCAATGTTGAAAACATAGTTTTTGATACTGAAGAATTGTATTTCGTGATTCAGGTTAAAAATAAATCAAGCTTAGATTACGATTTGAATTTCTTGAAGCTTTCAGTTGAAACCCGACAAAAAGGAAAACAAAAATCCTTACAACGCCTATACCTCGAGCCTATTTACATAGAGAATATGCCGTCAAAAATTGCCCGATATAAAACGACCAAACTCGTGTATGTATTACCCAAGTTTTCGTTATCCGATGACCGGAGAGCCGTATTAGAGCTAAATGAAAAACAAGGAGAACGCAACGTAGAATTAAAAATATCGCACCGATTTATTAATCATCCAAATTAACAACATTATGAAACATCTCATCTTTATCATTTCCGTCCTTATGTTTTTATCTTGTTCTGAAACCAAAACATATTCCCCAGCTGAAACCGCAAAACTTGTGGCCACAAGTTTTTATCATGACGATGCACCAACAATGAAAAAACACACCACGGCTGCAGGTTATTCAAATTTGCTTAACATACAAGCTCTATTTCTAGAAAGTGACTCTTCCAAAATGAATTTTAAGATTATCGACGAGGCTGTAGATGGCGATGTTACTTGGATAAAATACAGTACGGATTACGATCCTACTCCAGGAGTTTTTAAATTAATTCAAGAGGATAATCAGTGGAAAGTTGATATGGAGGGACCTCATAAGCGGGGGCCTTTTTAATCATCAAAACAACGCATTAAACTCTGGGTAATACACACGCTCTATAATACTTGAAATATTACTATCTTCTTTAGGGCTGAATAATGCCTTACTAACTGGATATGTTTCTAATAAAGATTCTGGGTAACTAAATTTGAGGATATCTTTTACGTGATTTTCATGAGTGTCATTTGCCAACCAATACCCTGACTGTTCTTCATCTAATAATAAAGGTTGTCTATTTTTTTTGTTATGAATTTTAGCAAATAAAGGAGAAGCTTCCTTTGTTAAGATTGTAAATGTTATAAAGGTATCTATTACACTATATAATCCAGCAAGGGCCATGGGAGAATCATCTTCATTTTTAAAATGATACGGATACTTTTTCCCTTTATATTCATGTGGTTCAAAAAAACCTGATACTGGAATTATGCAACGTTTTTCCAATATCGCGTTTTTATAGACGAAATGCTGAAACGCTTTTTCGGAACGTGCATTTAAACCGCCTCCAAATTTTACTGCTTCTTTATAATAACTTGTAATCTCGTCTTTATTCTTATTTTCAGGGACGATACCCCACACACCTGGGGCCAATACCTCTGATTTTTGTTGAGGAATCACTAACATATTTGGATGTGCAAAACCATTTAAATGATATTGTGGTTTATCGAAATGATCTACTAAAGCTGCATCACTTATTTTAACACCAAATCTTTTTTCTAAGGTCTTAACTTTTTTAGTTTGTGAGGTGTGGAAACACATGGTTGGTTATTGGTAAAGTTAGATTTTTCTTATTGAAGCTTATAATTCAAATTCTGCCCATAAAGGATAATGGTCTGAAATATGGTAGGACAAACTAAGTTTAGACAAATCCCTATTTACCAAAGCCTTGCCCACAAAATCGTAGTTACCCCCCTTTATAAATTCCATTGATAATTTAGGTTGATTTTCAAGACCATTAAACCAAGCAATTTGGTCGTAATATTTTGTTTCATTAAAAATGGATCTCGTAACATTTTCATTTTGTAGTTGTGGCGGCACATAAAGGCCTTCTGAGAAAAAGGTTTGATCTAAAATATCACCTCTTTTATCAATATTAAAATCCCCTAACGCAATTAGGTTTTGATGATATGCATTAATGTCTTTAGCCCAATCTGCTAACCATTTTGCAATTCCTTTTAATTCGTTTACTCTATCACTTGATTTTTTGCCATATAAAATATGAAGTGTAATTAAGATGAAGGTTTGATGGTTAGATTTAAAACTTACAGCATAAGGAGTTCTTACAAACTGTTCTGTTAATGCCTCCTGTGATGCTGTTTTCACCCATTCATTTGGCACTACTAATTCTCCCGCAAGTCCCGACATTTGCACCCTTCTTGTATCGAATAAATACGCCATGCGTTCCCCATTACCAGAGTCTCCTTTATTTACATCTGATAATATTAAGGACCAATTGTTTCCTAAAATTTTTAAAGTGTCTCGAAGGGCTCTGATATTTGCTTTTACTTCTTGTATAGCAATAACGTCAAACCTTTTTATGATTTCTGCGATGCATAATATGGCATGTAAGTCGCGTTTGGGGCTATCATCATCATCGCTTACCCATTTTCGTGTTAAATTGCCAAAGGCTCTTATATTCCAACTTGCAATTAGTAAATTTTCGTCTAACTTCTTTGAAGGGATTTTATTATCCAGGTCATCTTTTAATAGTTCAATATTTTTTTGAACATCAGTAGGTGGTATGTTATCTATAGTTGGCATCGCTTAAAAATAAAACTATTATTTCAATCAAACAAATACAATTCACTGAAAAACAATATTTTAACTAACATATTAATGTGATTATAAGTTAAAAAATACTGAATTTTATTTAAACAAAGCAGGTAATCCAGAAGGCTCGAGCCGACTGCGAGCGGCACTTGGGTGATTTGGGGAGTAAGCACGTTGCCTTAAGCATAAGTGCGCCCCATAGCTATGTTTACACGGGCTGGCGCCGTTTTTGCTTTTATTTTTTTACCTTTCATTTGATGTTCAAGATAAGTGCCTGTATTGGCATAACGTGTTGTCCGGGACGGCAACGCATCTTATAAATACAGGCTCTTACTTACTAGGGGTTTAGGTTGATGGCATCGCAACATTATTCATTGTACATTATGCTTTATTTATGCCATTGTACTAAAGCCCATTATGTAGACACGTTATCATGATTATAATAGCAAAAACTGTGACAGCTGTACGCCCAAAACCTTTGTTCCAATTTTAGTCAATTTTTAATCCAGATTATATACACTTAAGGATTATACGGAGTTTGAATGATTGTGTTTTGGGTGGCGCCCATTGTGCCCCGCAGGCTCGCATAGCAAGAAGTAGCGGTTGTACCCCAATTATATATTACACGTACTGCATTACATATTTGCTTTACAGTATGTCTTAATTTGATACCTTGTATAGGGCTGAATGGTATTTAAATTATGCAGTACGCCTACCTTTTGGGGTTTGGGGTACAAAAGTAGCTACGGGTGAGGTTGTTGTGGCATGTGTGAAATAAAACAAATAACCAGAGCCAACGAGGATGTGTCACCGCAGTGGTTTTGGTTATGGTATATGCAAGCCTTTGTTTACTATAGGTTTCTAGGTTATGAGATCTCTTGACTGCGCTCGAGATGACAACGGCATACAAAAATGGGCTTGCAAATATGTTTTATGGAGCAAAATAGAGCGACAGCCGAACACCTTATTACCTGCCCACAAATGATATTTAACCAAAGCTTATTTATAACTGTAGAGTTATTTTAATGGCTTTAATGAGTTCTAATTTGGTTTGTAAAAAATCAGTGGTAAGTGTTGCTGTACCTTGAAATTCTTGGTTAAAAAGATTTACATTAATTATAGGCAATTGATGCGATCTAATTTCAATGGTTTTACTTCCTGCCAATTCATCTACAATTTTAATTTCGGATACTTTTTCTTGATATCTAGTTATCGTATTCGGATAATATAACAATACCTCATCTACATTGTTTCTAACAGCATAAGCTAACATTTGATATAGATCGTTTTGAGATATCCCTTTCTTGGGATCTGTTTCATCAGTATATACAATTTTATATTTGGTATCGGCAATGCATTTGCGATCTCCTATTTGCAAAAATAAATCGGGTTTCAGTTTAAAGTTTTCGTCTACATCTAGATAGTTCTTGCTTACTTGAGCTTTTGCCTTTATGTCTTCAATTTCCTTATCGATAAAACCAAATATAAAGTCTTCGAACACATATTCCATTGGTAACAGAAAAGCGAATAATTTTAAATCGCTTTTATAATTAAACGACACACTATTCTCTAAAAACAATATGCAATAATCGCGAATAGTTTCAAAACTTGAAAACATTGGATTAAAGGACATTCTTTTCATTTGGTCTGAAGACACGGGCTCACCTTTTACCTCATTTAGAATAAATATTATATCATTTAAAAATCGCCTGCTTTGGTCTTCTTTTGTTAACGACAATAACAGTTTAGACACATATTTAACACCTCTATTAAATTCATTATCCATTATAAACGCATCAAAAGCGCAGGATACTTTATGGTTTCTAGCCCGAGATAGATTATTCTTAATATATGCCGGAAAATCAATACGTCCTTTTACATAAGAAAGCTCCTCATTAACATCTGAGTAGTTTTGATATATCGCAGAGTTTAGTAATTCTCTGGTATATTTACTAAACAAATACACAAGGATTTCGAAGAAATCGGCCTTTTCTTTATTTAAGCTAGAGACATAATTAGGAAACTTTAATTTCCTGCAATAACTTAACCACCACAGAATATGTTTATTTATAGTTTTAACATCATTCTCTGTCGGCTCTTCTCCTTTATAAAAAATCTTTGGTAATAGATTAATGGTTTGCTCTTTAAAATGAATTACACCAACATATTTATTAGACTTTAAGGTTTTTGTTTTGTGTAAGAATTGTATAAATCGTTGTTGTTCTACTCTATTATCTTCTTCAGTATTATAATAGTTTGACTTTTCACGTTTAGCCCAAATATCGTCCAAGAATACTTCCAAATCATCGAAATACTGATGGGGAAAATCTGATTTATTTTTATATTCGAAGAGGTTAATCATTACTCACGTATCTCATTGGCCATCCATCTACAATAATCTTAGCTAGCTGCAATATTTTTTTAACCTCTTCAACATCATTCATAAAATACTCTAAGAGTAAAGGCACTACCTTATTATTTATGGTATTTTCTAAATTATAATCCTCTCCCATAAAATAAGAATGACCAATGGTAAAATCATACCCTTTTCTGGATATAACTTCTTTATTTATGGCATCAAGGATTGTTACATCATATACTATTTTATCTGGTGTAGATTGAGAGTTCGGATACATAGGCACAAATTCGAAACGTCTTCTTAGTGCTATATCTAAAAGCGCAATAGACTTATCTGCCGTATTCATAGTACCAATAATATATAAATTAGAAGGTACAATAAACTTATCGCCAGATGGCAAGGTTGCCATAAGTGGTATTTTACCTTCAGAGCGTTTGTCTTTTTCAATAAGCGTTATTAATTCGCCAAACACCCTTGAAATATTGGCTCTGTTTATTTCATCTATTATAATGACGTAGTTCTGCTTTATAACTTGTTCTACATTTCTTTTTCCTTGCTGTAACAGTTCATTTAAAATGGGATTATAATAGGGCTGAAGCCCTCCTAAAATAATTTTATTTTCACCTGCGTCATACATTTTTTTTAAAGTAGCAATACTAAGCGAATGTTTAGATTCTCCTTGATTTTTTCTAAATTCTATAGATTTTTCTCCAACTTCTGTAATGTAAAATGAAGTCTGTTTCATCTTAACCTCTACTTCATTAGTGTCACCTTCTTGAAGTGGTTTTATTAACTCCATAAAAACCTCTAAAAAATCTTTTTTGGCTGAATCAGGATTTTCAGAATCTTTAGCATTTTTTAATGCTCTATCTGCTATTTTCTTAAAAACACCATCACTTTTAAAAAATGATAATTCACCCCCAATTTCAACATCTGGTCTCAATCCTTGAATAAAATCTTCGTAGCTATAGTTTTGATGAAAAGTTATGAACTCTATTTTATCACCTAAATTATCATTAAAGACTTGTAAAGCTTCAATATAATTTATTGATGCTTCTTCCTTAATTATTTTAGCCGCTTCTAAAATCGTATTATAGGTTTTACCTGTTCCTGGAGGCCCGTAAAAAATTTGGTTTAAGGGCGCTTTATAGGTTTCTCTAGGCTCTACACTTATCTTGTTAGAATTGTGGTCTTTCATTATGTTTTGCATATCGATATTTTCAGCATACGAAATTCCTAATTGAGTGAATATTTTCATACGATACTCTTTATCGAAAACAGATTTTCTAAAAGCACTATTATCATATTCTTTAGCATCTGTATGCTTATCTCTTTCTATTTCATTTTCTACGGCTCTTTTAATATCGTCATAATTACTAAGCACCATGTCAATTTTTCGCTCTTTATACAAATAATCGCTCCCTGTATTACTCGTAAATATTTCTTTTTTCCCCTGGTCCTCTTCTATAACCTCGTTCGAAATAAAATCGAACACCTCTTTTTTCACATTTAAGCAATAGCGTTTTCCTACCTGAAAACTCAACCTTTTCTGAGCCGTACTAAATACCAAATTCTCCTGGTCCTGTAATTCTAAATCTGATTTAAATTTATCTATCACAGCATAGTATTGCCCTAATGCTATGGTATTGATGTTCTTTAATACCTTTTTAAAAATATTCTCATCGTTTATAAATATAAAATTAACGCCTTCATTACTTTCTTCCCAAAGTGTTTTGTTTTGCTGTGTATGTTTTATAAAATCAGTCCAGGATGTAAATTTTTCATCTTGATTTAAAAATTCCTGCTTTGTTAGGTTATGCCCTTTATGCACCCCACCAACAATACCATTTTTAGTTATGGAAAAAAACAACTGATACGCATATTGCACACTTGGTGAAGACTCGGGTATAATGGCTACCCACACACTATCTGAACCATAGTTATTTGAACCTTGAAAACTTACTTTATGTTTTTGAATATTTTGTAGATTGTTAGCTTCAACAATCTCATTAGCCATTACTTCCAACTGCTCCTTTATTTGGACATTATCGGAGATGCTGTAAACAAAAGGAAATAGTATTTTGAAAGCATCTTTCCAATTAGGAAACATACCCGATTTACTATTTTTATAAT
This sequence comes from Formosa sp. L2A11, assembly GCF_009796865.1. Taxonomy (GTDB): domain Bacteria; phylum Bacteroidota; class Bacteroidia; order Flavobacteriales; family Flavobacteriaceae; genus Formosa. Next base: position 315,716 of record NZ_CP047028.1, read on the forward strand.
TGGTTAAACTTTGTTGAAGGGTTTCGTTAAAATGGTAATAAGCAGAGATATCTCTATTTTCGATAGCTTGTTTTAAATCATCAATCTCTGTTTTACCAATGGTCTTTCCTTGTCTTAACTCGTTAGCTATTAAAAACCGTAAGGTTTTAACAGGTCTAAACTCGGATACTGGCGTATACTGCTCTATTACCTCTTCTAAATTATCATGATTTTTATTTACATACTCGAAAAGACTAGCCTCATTAACTTTAAGCTTATTTAATCGTTTTGCTTTTTCTATTATGTTATTTACTAAAATATTTTCCATTATAATTTTATTCCAAATCGGTTTTTAAATACTCTAAGTCCTTTTAATTCTTATTTGGAATCAAGGTGTATATTGACGGTCAGTTTTAAACCTAATTTCTATTTACTGAGCAATGCTGAATCGTAAAATTAAATCTTCTCCAATCCCAACTCCTTTAAATACTCATTATGTTCATTCAAAGCTTTTGCTGCTTTCTTTTCTATATCAGCAAGTTTCTCATTCACTTCTTTTAAGTTAATGATTGACTCTGGTTTTGCTGTACTAACATACCTAGATATATTAAGATTAAAATCGTTTTTTTCGATTTCTTCCATTGATACTCTACGTGCATAGCGTTCTATTTTCTCTGGCCTGTTTTTATAGGTGTCTACTATTTCTTGAATATCATTAGGCTCTTTTGGGTCTATTGCACCATCTACCGTACCATCACGTAAAATATTTTGACGCTTTTCTTTTTTATAATGTTCACTCGCATTTATAAATAATACATCATCATCTTTTTTACATTTCTTCAACACTAATATACATACAGGAATACCAGTTGAAAAGAATAGATTTGAAGGTAAACCAATTACTGTATCTATATTTCCATCTTTCAGTAGTTTTTCTCTTATACGTTGTTCTGCACCACCTCTAAATAAAACACCGTGTGGTAAAATAATAGCCATTGTACCTTCATCACTTAAAAAGTGTAAACCGTGCAATAAGAAAGCAAAATCTGCTGCTGATTTAGGTGCTAAACCATAATTCTTAAAACGGAAATTTTCACCCATTGCTTCAGATGCATCCCAACGTAAACTAAATGGTGGATTTGCTACAATAGCATCAAAGGTTGTTTTTTTAGCTGGATTCATTTCATTTAATAAATCCCATTCGTTTTTTAAGGTATCACCGTGAAATATTTCAAATTCTGAATCTTTTACACCGTGCAATAACATATTCATACGTGCTAAGTTGTATGTTGTTATGTTTTTTTCTTGACCGTAAATTCTACTAATTGTACCGCCTCCTTTTTCTATTTTGTCTTTTACATTTAAAAGTAAAGAACCTGAACCACAAGCAAAATCTAGTACTCTATTCAGTTTTTTCTTTTTACCTGCTTTTGGATTTTGACTATCTAATGTTACTATTTCGGATAGGATTGTAGAGATTTGTTGCGGTGTATAAAATTCACCTGCCTTTTTACCAGAACCTGCTGCAAACTCACCAATTAAATACTCGTAAGCATCACCAAGTGTATCGCTATCTGTTGAAAAATCGGCGATACCTTCTGATATTTTTTGAATGATTTTACACAGCTTCTTATTTCTTTCTTCGTAAGTTTTTCCTAGTTTTTCTGAATCTAAATTAATTTCTGAGAATAAGCCTTTAAAAGAACTCTCAAACGAATCATTTTCGATGTGTTTAAATCCTTTTTGTAAGTCCCTTAATAAATCTTCATTTTGAGTGCGTGCTAATTCAGAAATACTATGCCATAAATATTTAGGCTCTATAACATAATGCACTTTTCTACGCATTTGTTTTTCGAAAGGCTCTATATCACTTGGATTATTTTCATACCAAACTGATAGCGGTGTACGTTTATCATCCTCAACCAAGTTTGGATAATCTGAACCTAATTCTTTTTTTACTGAACCTTCATAATTATCAGATAAATACCGTAAAAATAAAAATGAAAGCATATAATCACGAAAATCATCTGCATTCATTGCACCTCTTAAATCGTTAGCTATATCCCAAAGTGCTTTACCTAATTCTGCTTGTTTTTGTTTTGCTGTCATAATTAATATTTTTAAGCAAATTTAAATTTGCTATCAATTGCATCCATTACATCTATAATTACTTGCTTGTCTGGTCCATCTAAGAAAGATGCTTTTTGATTATAAAACTCGTGAGACCTAGCATTTATAATATCTGTTTTTGTACTAGGTTCTGAAACTTCTAACTTTTCTAATGCATAACTGAATCTAGGCTTACCTAAAAAAGAACTTATTGTTTCTAACAACTGCCTTAAAAAAGCAAAATGCTGAAAATCTAAATCATCTGATGCTACAGCTTCTTTAAGAATGTCAACCAAAACCAAATGGTAAAAGAAGCTTCCTTTTTTTGTTGATTTAAGTTTATAATCTTCATCTTTTTTCTCAAGTATTCTTGCTATAAATTTATTGATTTCGTTACCTTTTTCATCTTTAGTTTTAAAGATTGCAGCATTGTCCCCCTTCCTTAACCAACTTGTCAATATAGAAAATAAACCTGCGTGATGAGTAGTTAGTACTATTTTAGTGCCATCAACTTTTTCTTTAAAAAGGTCTAATAATAAACGAGCAGTATTAAAAATGTTATTGTCATCTAAACTAGATACAGGATCATCTATAAAAATATATTTATCTTGACTTTCAACTAATTCATTGACTTCAAATAAAGTTAAAAACCAACACCAAATAAATATTTTTTCTTCACCTCTTGAAATTTTAATATTCGCTTCTTCGTCATCAGGTCTAAAAAATGAAACTGACTTCCATCCCAATTCTGGATTATCATCCTGTACAAGATTGAATCTGAAATCAAAGCTTATATCATAATATTTAAGTTTATTATGAACATCAACCTCAGTACCCATATATTGATGATAGTCACTTATCGAACTTTGAATTATATTTAATTCAATTTTATCATTATCCCAAACAAATAAATCTTCACTATAAGCATTGAAATAAACACCTTGATGGGAACCATCTTTAAGTTTTAATGAATCCTTTAAGTTTACTGACAATCGAGTTTTACCAGTACCATTAAAAGCATATACTAAATATATATTTTCTTTTGCACTTATGAAATTATCTGTAACTTCTTGTAATGTCATAATTTAAATGTTTGTTGTTTTAGGAAACATCTGCTGCATTAAACCTTTTTTGTGAGCATATAAAGTTTCTATTTTATTTTTTTGTGCTTCTATTAAATCGTCTGCACTAGATAAACAATTGGCTATTTTTTGTTGTTCTTCTTTTCTGATTGGTTTCCAAAATTTTGTTTTTCTTGCATTACTTATTGTGTAAGTGCCAACTGTTGAAGCAGAGGATTGTCCAAAGATTTGCTTTTGGAAAAATTTGGTATGAAAACAATGTTTGAAATAATCTGATACAATGCCACTCATAAGTTTAAACCATATAACATTACCATCTTTAAAGTAAAATTTGTCATTTTCTTTTACTTGATATAATATGCCAAGTGTACCAACACCACTAACTAAAAAATCACCAGCTTTTGGAATACCATATTTTTTAGAAAGCTCTAAAAATAATTCTTCAGATATGTAGATTTCACTACCAAACGGTTCATTTTTACTCAACGAAACCAACTCTCTGGTTCTATAAAATGGAACCCCTTCTTTTATCCAGTCTTTCTGTAAAACGCGCTTACTCGAGCCAACTTCAAAAAAATCATTTACACATTTCTCTTCCCAATCTTCATCATTCTCAAACTCTGAAAAACGAAATTGCGGTTTTGTTTCACCAATTGCAGGAAATAGCTGTTGTAATAACCCTTTTTTATGGTCTTTCAAACAGTCTAGTTTTTCGGTTTCTGCTGTTATTAGATTGTCTAATGAAGATAGACAATTGGCTATTTTTTGTTGTTCTTTTTCGTTTTCAGGATAATAAATATCCAAATTAGCAAGCCTCCCTTTCGATATGCCCAATACTTTAGCTCCTTGTGCTTCTTTTTTTATTTGAATTATAATACCTTCGGATTTAAACAAATGACCGCCGAAACTAATTGTAATTTTAGAATTAATTGGTCTTGCGAGAAAGGTATGTAAACCTGCAAGTAGCTTTTCTTTATTTAAATTTATTATTTCAATACTTTTACCAATATCATCTATATCTTCAGAAGCATCGGCAATTACTAAATCTCCTTCTTCACAATAATTTTCTTTATCTATTCTTTCAATAGATATATCTGGATTAATATATGGTACGTTTTCTTTTGTAATATCAAAATGTGTTGAAAACTTAGTATGTATATCACCATAATGAATGTTTTTTACTGTTCCATTTTCGTAGTTTAATTTATCTCTAGAAAATGAATTAGTGATTTTAAAAGAATACACTTCATTAAAAGGTTCAATTGTCCAATCCCCATCATTTTTAAACTCAGGAAAACGCAATTCAGGAACTAGTTTTTGTTTTTCTTTATTCATAAGCATTTAATCCAGCTATTTCCCGCCCTTGGGCTAGTTTATTTAATAAAGGAATTAAGTCTTCCATTATGGCTTGTTCTTTTAGGCTTCGGTCTTTCCAACCTAACTCTAAAGGTTCTAATAAATCGGTTAGTTTTTCGCCATCAAAAATTATACGATTTAGTATTTCCTTTATAAAAGCATTTAGGCTTTCGGCTGTTAAACCGTGTTTATTTGCAATAGTTTGTATTTCTTTTGCTGATTTTTCATCTTTAAATTTTTGATATCCCTCACGTATGTCTTTTTCATCTAAACTCACACCAACCTTTAAGCTGTTTATATAGGCAATAATATCTTCACGTTCGTCCATTAAATTGGCACTAGAACCTAATAGGTTTATTAGTTCTTCACGTGTCATTTTATGTTTAGATGGTTTGTTTTGCGTGTATTTGGCTATTAAACCAATGATATAATCGTAATCTATTACTGCAGAAGAAAAGAGTACAAATTCAAAATCTAATTGTTGTACATCATCTGGAGCTTGGTCTCCCTTTTTCTTTTGTTCTGCCTGTAAACGTTTAGCGGTATCTAAATACACCGATTTAAAAGAACGCAAATCATCTGTAGGTAATAATGCTTCAATTGTTTCAGCTTGTTCTACTCCTAAGTCCGTATATTGGTCTAATTGTGTTTTATAACGTTGTATTTCTTTAAACGCATTTATAAAACCTGCACGAGCCTCATCTCCTTTTAAATTGCCCACTTCTGAAGGTGAGCAGTCTAAACCTTTTGCCTGCATAAATTGGTTTAATTGTTCTACAGCCTCTTTATATTTTTCTATTACTTTAGGTGCTGCATCTACTAGCCAAATTTCTTTTGCTTTTTCTATTTTAGCTCCAGAGAAACGAATCATTGCTTTATTTACTTCTTCTTCCTGGTCTCTAAACACTAAAATATTACCATAAGGCTTTGTATCGTTTATTACTCTATTGGTACGAGAATAGGCTTGTATTAAACCGTGATATTTTAAATTTTTATCTACATATAATGTATTTAAATACTTAGAATCAAAACCAGTTAATAACATATCTACCACTATCATCACATCAATTTTGTTTTTGTGAGCATAGTCTGCATTTGTATATTTTTGGTCTTTTATACGTTGCTGAACATCTTGATAGTATAAATCGAAATCTGCTATTCTATGGTTTGTATTGTATTGCTTATTGTAATCTGCTATAATAGTATTTAAAGCTTCTTTCTTTTTATTAGGTTCTACTGTATTATCTGCTTTTTCTTGAGGTAAATCCTCTTGTAATTGCTGAACATCTTTATTGCCTTCTGCTGGTGGTGAAAACACACACGCTATTTGTAAAGGTTTATAATCTTCATTCTCCTTTACTTTCTCTGCTTGTAGTTTTTTAAAGGTTTGGTAATACTGAATAGCATCATTTATAGAAGCAGTAGCAAATACCGCATTGAAACGTTTGTAATGTGTTGCTTTATCGTGTTTCTCTAGTATTGCTTTTGTTACCGCTAACTTATGTAAATCATCACCTACCGTTACTTTTTCTTCTGGTTTAAAATAGTCGATATGAAAACGTAGTACATTTTTATCTTCTATTGCATTGGTAATAGTATATGCGTGTAATTCTTTTTGAAATACATCTTCTGTAGTTTTGTAGGATGCTGTTTCTCCTTCAATAGTTTTATAAGTTGCATTTTCCTCAAAAATAGGTGTTCCTGTAAAACCGAATAGTTGTGCTTTAGGAAAGAACTCTACAATTGCTTTATGGTTTTCTCCAAATTGTGAACGATGACACTCGTCAAAAATAAATACTACACGTTTATCTTTTAGAGGTTCTAAATGTTCTATATAATTTTTATCATTGTTAGTATCTAACGCTAAACCTAATTTTTGAATCGTTGTTACAATTACCTTATCTGCATAATCTGTAGACAACATTCTTTTGACCAATGTTTTTGTATTGGTATTTTCCTCTACACTACCTTCTTGAAATTTATTAAATTCTTCTCTTGTCTGCCTATCTAAATCTTTTCTATCGACTACAAACAAACATTTTTCAATATCATCATTATCTTTTAAAAGTGTAGAAGCCTTAAAAGAAGTTAGTGTTTTTCCACTTCCTGTAGTATGCCAGATATATCCGTTACCTCTGTCTTGTTCAATACAATCTACGATAGCCTTTACTGCATAAATTTGATACGGTCGCATTACCAATATTTTCTGTTCGGTTTCAACTAAAACCATATAGCGACTTATCATTTCGCCTAGGGTACACTTTGCTAAAAACTTATCGGTAAAATCGAATAGATTATTGATTTTAGAATTATCTTCTTTTGCTAAGGTGTACACAGGTAAAAACTGCTCGTCTGCATTAAAAGCAAAATGTTTGTTGTTATTATTAGAAAAGTAAAAGGTTCTTGATTGATTACTTACTATAAATAATTGCATAAAACACATTAACGAACTGGTATATCCGTTTCCTGCATCATTTTTATAGTCTACTATTTGTTGCATTGCACGATTAGGACTAATCTCTAAAGTTTTTAACTCAATCTGTACAAGTGGTAATCCGTTTATCAATAAAATAACATCATATCTATGATTACTATTTTCTGTATTCATACGAAGCTGATTGATAACTTCAAAATCATTTTTACACCAATCTTTTATATTTACCAGCGTATAATGCAATGGTGTATCATCTTCTCTAATAAATGTATTTCTTTTTCTTAAATGATTAGAGGCTTTAAATACATCTGGATTTATTATTTCAGTCAGTAATTTATCAAATTCAGCATCAGTTAACTTAACCCTGTTCAATGCTTCAAACTTCTCTCTGAAATTTAATTCTAAAGCACTTTTAGTTCTAATATCTTTACGATAGGTGTATTTTAAGTCTTGTAGTTTTCCTACAAGTCCATATTCTATATCTGATTCTTTTAAGATATTCATTTGTTAATCTTTGGTATTTGGCTCTTAATTCTGATTTTAAAAGATTTAGGTTTAACCTTAAAAAACACAAAATTGGTATTTCTAATTTCAATATTAATAGCCATTAAATATATTGTTTTTGAGTCAATCTATATTAAAGATACCCGTAAAACTTATGCGTTTATTGCAATTATCTTATCTACTGCGGGAGAAGCGCGTTAGGATAAACATTCTTGTTTCTTTTTTCATTGGAGGCCAAGTGATTGCGATCCTGAACTGTTTTAATATTAAATTAACCTATATTTATAGATAGTCTTTTAGTGATATCTGCAAAAACTTCTCTGTCTGCTATTGAAAACAGTAGCATCTCTGTATAATATAACATTTTGGCTTTGTCGCTATCCCAGAGTTTAATGCTGATGTCTTTGATTAACTTATTTAACTCCATATAAGCTTCTTGTTCTGGTATGTATAAGGACTTATCTTTTGGGCTAATGAACCGTTTTTTATCCATGTCGCTAATGCTTTGTGGCGCATAGTGTTCCGTGTTTTTTAAGCGTATTAACACATTCATATCAAATGCTATCATTTTTGAATTTCGGCCACTAGGAATAGGGAAAAAATGAGCTCCTGCATTTCTTGAAAGGATAATCCAGTTTAAAGCATACGCTACCCTTGAATCGTAAATGATGTATTTTTCTGGATACATATAAGCACCTACTTTAGATGCGCTTGCAATTCTTTTATAGCTTGGTTTATCTGATTGTAAGAATTACCGGTTATAGTAACACTACTTGAGCGCGTGAAATATTGTTTTATTTAATTACAACCCGCTTTTGATTTCATTTCCTCATATTCACGTTTAATTTCATTTATAGCATCTGGATTTCCTCCAGCATATTCTAAAGCTTTTACATATAGTTCGTTAATTTCCAAACATTCCTGGTTTTCATCATCACTTGAACAGGACATAAGGACTGAAATCAGGCAAAAAAATAATATTTTTTCATGTTAACATATAGTGTTTTTCCAATAAAGTGTTTACATTTCTTTTAGTATAGCGAACCAATTGGTTGTTTAGACTAACTAAAAAAAATGAGCTTTCTTCTGATTTTTCTGTAAGAAGAAAGGAAATATCGTTAGTTTCAGCACTAAATGTATTACTTTCTATTAGCAGAATATTACGGAAAACCGTATAAGGGTAACATTTTATTTTAAATGAATATAACTTCATCTTAAACTGAATAATATCATTAGTATGCTTAGAATACGCTTGTAGATAAACGTTCTTGCTTCAGCTTCTATTGGCTCCCTAGAGGTTGAGAATCGAACTTTACTTTATTGTTGCCTTTGGCATGTGTTAGATGCATTTATTTTAGGATATTCAATTTTTGAAAAGCCAAACGTGTTAAACCTATCCTTTTCTTTATAAACTCATCCAAATCGAATGCTTTTTTAGGCTCCAAATTTGTTGCAAACACATAGGTCTTATTTTTTAACTCTAAATACCCAACAAACCAACCATTATACCTTCCCTTGTCGGTTGACAAACCTGTTTTTCCACGTAGTTTATATTGATCTGTTTCTTCCATGACCATGATTTTCTTCACAATTTTTTCAGTTCTTTCAGAAATGGGTAGTTCAGAATTATAGAACCTCTTCAAAAAGTCAATTTTTTGCATTTGACTAATTCGAGACTCTCCCCTTAACCAGAAATTGTCGACATTAACTGAATCAATTTTTAAGTCACCATAGTTTAATTTTTGAACGTATTCATTCATTCTTTTCACTCCTATTTTTCTGGCAACTTCCTGATAGCAGGGTACGCAAGAATACTGGAAGGCATCTTTCAATACTAAATCCTGTTCCCATTCTTTCAACCACTTCTTTTCTCCATCCCATTTAAATATAGTAGTATCACTTTTAATCACACCAGTTTCAAGTCCTATTATGGAGTTTACAATTTTAAAGGTAGAAGCTGGTAAATTACTCTTATTTGACCACTCAAAGTTATTAGAATAATATAGATTCTCATCTAAGTCATAAATTAATATTGAGCCTACAACATTAGAAGAATCTATGATTGACTGAAATTCAGGTATTAATATATTCTTATTTCCTAATTGCTCGTTCTCTATACTGATGGTGCCTTTATTTTCTTTACAAGAAATAAATAGCATTAAAAATATTGCTAATGATGTTATTCTCATCTTTTTTTAGTGCTTGATAGCTCTATATTAATCAAATATCAACTATAATCAAAAACCACAGTTATTTTAATTACTATACATTTAATGTTCCTTTTAGCTAAAATTGCGGGTTTCTCTACCTCCACTAATAATCACACCTTTACTCGAATAATATCATTGATATGCGTAGAATATCTTGGAGATAAGCGTTCTTGCTTCATTTTCCACTGGCGGCCGAGGGATTGAGAGCCAAACTTTACTTTATTGTTTCCGTAAGACATATTTAACCTATCGACTATAACCATTAGGGGTTGGTGCTTTGGATTCTCGTGAGAGAATAGACTAAATTGTTTTTGGTCTTCTGGAGTGAGGTTCATTACAATTACTCCGGCTTTTTTATAGTGTAGGCCTTTTTTATAAATAGACTCAAGCGCTTTATGGGCGGTCTTTATAAGGTCGAAACTTGAATTTGTTGGGTTTTCTGTTTTGATGACCACATTACGATAGTATTGTGGTAGGTCTTTACGGAACCCGTTGGTATGCAAAAAGACCATGACCGCATTAGTATGAGAGTTTTGGTGACGTAATTTTTCGGCACAAGAAATGGCGAATGTTGCCACACGTTCTTGGAGATCTGCATAATCTGTAATCATCCCTTCGAATGACCGCGTAGTGGCAATTGATTTTTTTGTGTTTGGGCTTTCTAAATCTAATGTTGGTTTCCCTTCTAAGTCGTGTTTTAACCGAAGTCCGATAACAGACATATTTTTACGTACCCAATCATCTGATTGTAATGTGAATTGATAGGCATTATTTATGTTTAATGCTCTTAAGCGTTTGGCGTGTTTTCTACCAATGCCCCAAACATCTTCTATAGCGGTCCATTTAAGTGCTTTTACGCGCTTTTCTTCAGTATCTATGATATAGACACCTTTAGTGCGCTCTGAGAACTTCTTAGCTATTTTATTGGCCACTTTGGTTAATGCTTTTGTAGGAGCAAAACCAATGCTAATAGGAATACCTGTACCTCTAGTTACTTGTTTTCTCATGGTCTCCCCTATTTCCTGAATATTGAAATATTGGAATCCGTCAAACTTTAGAAAGGCTTCGTCTATACTGTAGATTTCGATATCTGGAGAGAAGTTGGCAAGCAAGCTCATTACACGACTGCTCATATCTCCGTACAAGGCATAGTTGGATGAAAAAACGTGAATATTGTGTTTTATAAATAGGTGTTTGTATTCGAATGCCGGTGCCCCCATAGGAATACCCAAAGCTTTAGCTTCGTTAGACCGTGCAATAACACAGCCATCGTTATTTGATAGTACCGCTATAGGCTTACCATTTAGAGCTGGGTTAAACACGCGCTCACAAGAGGCGTAGAAATTATTACAGTCGACCAGGGCAAACATTAGAAGTATTTTATAACATTAATGACGATGCCCCAAATGACAAATTCATTATTTTCTGTTACAAGTATCGGTTTGTAAGCTTTGTTTTCGGCAATTAGCCATATGCAGTCCTTTTCAATTTTAATTCGTTTTACAGTAAATTCACCATCGATAAAACACACAACAATTTTATTATCTTTTACTTCTAGACCTTTATCAATAATTAGTAAATCTCCATCATTTATTCCTGCATCTATCATTGAATTCCCACTAACTTTTCCATAAAAAGTCGTACTAGGGTTTTTAATGAGGTGCTTATTGAGGTCTATATTAATATCTAGAAAGTCGTCTGCAGGCGATGGGAATCCTGCACTAATACCATTAACAAAAGGGAGTTCTATAGCCGAATTGTATTCGGGTATAAAAAACGTAAGTGGTTTTATTTGATATAACTTTCTAATTTGCATGCTACAAAATTAAACAATAGATATGTAAAAATGTAGCAGTGTTGATAAGTTTAATTAATAGTTTATTTATTGAAAACTTTATGTGGTAAGATAACCAATACATCACCTTAGAGAGGTCTAAATAATATAATTTCTGAGTAGGGATTTTTAAACTTGTTTGAAGGTTTAGTTTAGAAAAATGTTATATATTTTCTCATAAACATGAATACTGTAATTTGAAGTATTTTAATAAATTCTAAAAAATACTCTATTTTTTTCTTTCGTTGACCATTGTACTTGCCACGCTCTACCGTCTATTTGGTCGAGCAAAATGAAATTATACATATTAGTTGTTGGATAAAGAAAAAACCTACCATTTATCTCTTTTTCTTCATTCACAAGGGGAATATCTGACAGAGTAGTCTCGAACCTATAATCGCTTCCTTTAGTATTCCATTGAACTTGCCACATTCGTCCATTTCTTGTATCTAATTTAATAAAGGTGTACATATTTCGTGTAGAGAAAAGCCTATAAGCAACATTACTATCTGTAGAAATATTTTGTACAGGAACTTCCGATGTACTTTGACTAAACGAAATTGTTGTAAAAAGTACAAAAATTAAAGTGATAAATTTTGACTTCATAGTATAGGTGTTATTAAGTATTTTTTTATCAAGAAAAGTTAGAAATTTTATTGCGATCAACCTTCTAACTATAAAACGTTTATACAAAAAAACATCATGAATCTAAGCATTAGAACTATAACTTTCTTTCAAGATATTAACAGCCCTAAATTTAAAACAAAAAACTAAGAGTATATTATAGTAATAAAAATAACATCTCTATCTAATATTTACAATTCCTCATCCCTGAAACAAAAACCGAACATCTTCATAAATGCTTTCAAAGTTAGCCGCGATTTCTTCATCTGAATACACTTTTAAATCCCGGGGAAGTTCCTTTTTAATTTGCTGTAATGTGAACTGTACTTTTTTATCCTTCCCATCTGCATAGGTTATAAACTCACCTTGCTTCAATCTAAAAAACACATCAGCCCTAATTTTGGGAATCTCCTTTTCTCCTGTGGTGACTCGCGTATCAAAATCAAGGTTATGTCCTCTACTTACACTTTTGGTTGGGTCCTTAATAATTTCAAAAAAACGTTCGTAATATTTAGCGGTGTCGGGGTCATTCACTTTGCCGAAGAATTGATACGATAGATTGCTCAATATGGCTTTGCTAGCCTTATCACCATACATCATATCGTTTTGGATCTTGTCCTGCATCACATAAATTGTTGAGATGTTATAACTCCTCAAAGTCGCAGGAATGCGGTGCATATTCAATAAGCGGATGGTTGGTGCTTCCTCCATCAACAAAAAAGAAGGCTCTGAGTTCCGAACACTCATTTGCTTGGTAATGGTATGCACAATAGCTGCAATAACTGGTGAATACGAGGTTTCAAATTTGGGATTATTCACCACTGAAATCACACAGGGGTTTTCTGAACTATTAATATTCAGGGGTACTTCATCTGCCGATAACGTCATAAAAATACGTTGCGTACTAATTCGTTTTAGGGCATTGGCCAAGGTGCTTTTCACACCTGCCGTTTGGCGTTCCGAATCCTTTCCACTAATAAATGCATCTGCCATCGCTCTAGAAGTGGTATTCGTTTCTAAAAACGCAATAAGACTATCGGTATCGATATGCTGATAGATCGCAATTAAATGCGGTAGTGTACAGTATTTTGGATAATCCGTTTTTAATTTCCAAATCAAGCCTCCAATCAAGCCTTCAGCAGCATCATTAAAGAACTTTGTGGTTCCTGAAGCTCCAGATTCACGTTGTTCCAATAGATTTTCAATTAAAACCCTAGAGATTTCATTGACACTTTCTTCGTTCTCCAAATATCGAGGTGCTATTGGATTTACACGGTGTACAATCTTATCAAATGAAATAATTTTAAAAGGTATCCCACTGTCCTTAAAAAGCGGATAAGCCATTTCTGTTAGTTCAAAATCCTTATAATCATGGATAATACCACAAAACTTTGCTTGACTGAAATGTTTTAAAATACCATAGACTACACTTTCTGTCTTACCACTTCCTGCAGATCCTATTACCGAAGCACCACGTTTAATGTTATCTAGTTTAAAATTCCCTCTAGTCGTATCAAAATTGATTTGATATCTTATGTTTTGATTCTTTGGCTGCTCCGTGTTATGCAAAAACACATACATCACCACATTCAATAATATAAGCGGACAACTAATATAAAGCATTATAAAAACCCAATGCATTGTTGAACTTAATGCAAATACATATGCACCTAGCATCAGAAAATTGATTATAAAAGCATACCTACTGATCCGATACATAATATAAAAGACCACGCAAACCAAACCTGTAATTACCCCCCATATGATTTGATTTTCCTGCAACATCATTTTAATTTTAAATTCCGATAGAGCTCGATTTTATAGCGACCTCTACCCCTTTCCGTAGTTTATTAAATAGTTTTATAGCCAATTTATTTGGCGTAACTGGAATGCTTGGTAGCATAGGAATATCTCCTGCCCTCATTATTTTTAAGGCTATTGCCTTTTCGTTTGTTGGCAGTTTCATAAGCGCCGTGAAATACAGTTTCGGATGCTTTATAAAATTATTCCTAGCGGTATAGGTTTCTGCAAAATTCCGTTGATACCCGTATAAAGTATCAAATCGTTTTTCTGCATTCTTAAAGAATCCATCCCTATCGAAACCACGTTTTACTGTTCTACCATGCATCTCTGCTTCTGAAGTTTTATACTTACTTCCTGGTGAAAGACTAAATGTATTCGAAGCATCTTTACGACTCACGATAATATGAATATGCGTTTGATCTCCACCTTTTGCCATACCTTGAACAATACGTTTACCATCTAATTGATGTGGCGCTGCTTGTTCTAATTTTAGAATCTCCGCTTTCATTTTGGATATATTCCCTTCTAACCGCCCCTCTTTTATGTTTCGAATAGCGGTCTTGAGATCTAGTATTTTAGATGCATAGGGTTGATTTTCTTTTACCACTTTATCCGTGCCTTTAAAAGTTCTTTGATGCTCGACTTTAGCATAATATTTTAGATCATAAATTGTAATCGGTTTTCCATTGATTTCTCGATTAAAAGACCTCACATAATCTTTCATGAGCTCCCTCGTATACGTTTTTAAATCAATTGTACTTTGTTCTATCCGTTTCAATTCATATTTTGAAGGACTCACAGTAATAGAATAAAATTTTGGTTCCGTTTTCTTTAGTTTTGCCCCATTCCCATCAATATCTTTGATAACATCCTCTGCTGAAATTTCATCTCCATACTGATTAAAAAAGTGTTCCAAATCTTCCTGCTCTAGGCCTTCATTTTCTTTCTCTAAATAGCCTACAAAATCTGCCGAACTCTGTGAATACGTGCCTCCTAATTTTTGGGGTGTAATGGTTATATACATCGCTTTAAATTTTAAGATTCTTTGCTTAGATTAAGCTTTTCTTTAAAACGTATTTCCTTTTTTTCTTCCTTTAATAGCCGACCTGAATGCGATGTAGTTTGAGATATTTCATCATTTTGAAATAACAATTCCATCATGGCAACAGTGGGTTTGGTTTGCGTCTTTTCCATATCACGCATAATGGCAATTACCGCATTAATACGTTTCTTCAGGGAAGCTTCAATAGTACGCCCTGTAGGTCCAAATGTTTCCTTTGGAGAGATTTCATTATAGAAGAAAAAATCAAGCATAGAAGACATTGCCTCAGTATGCGATTTAAAATGCGTTCTTGAAAATTCTTGAAAACGATTAGCTGTTTCTTTTTTGAATCTAATACCAATAAATGAGTCCATAATTCGCCGGTTTGTCGCAAATTCTTCCCTAAAACTGGGCCTTCACAAGCTATTTGTCGCAAATTGCTGAGAGTCAAGAAATTAAATATTTTACAAACAACTGATTTACAGTGTTTTAAAATAGAAAAGGAGTCTGAAACATCGCTCTGCGTGTTACCCTCTTGCTACTCCTTTTCGTTCGCCCCAGGCGAACAAAATTTCTTACAATCTGGCTAAGAAGCCAATTGCCCTTTTAGGAAAATAAATTTCCAATACATTATTATTTCTGATGAAAACGGATCCCGGCGAAAGTAGAATTGAGATATCCGTACACTATTTTTATACTGAAATTCAGTCTTTTAAAGATACACTATTTTTATCAATTGAAAATTAAACTCAAAAAAAAAAACCTCCAAAATTTTAGAGGTGATTCATTTAAATTTTAAAATTAATATCATCTAGATTTAATATTCGCCCGGTAACATCAGCATATTATCTACAAAATACAACCGTAATTTTTGAAGCGGAAAATCCGTTACTCTATACGTCTGTGTCTCTAAAATAGTATCATTACCATCAGAGTAAATAACGTGTGCTTCGTAGCCTTGCCGTCTTTGATCTTCTTCAGACAACCGCTTAAAATCGATGGTTATAAAATATGATTTTTTCATCAATTGTTTTCCTATAATTGATGCGTCTGTTATCAGCCAATGACATTGCCCGTGTTCAGCTAGGTATTGAATACCTTCTGTGTAGTTCGTATTAATTAACGGGATTTTAAAACATTCCATCGATCCATGAAATTGTTGTAATCCTGCTTCTAATGTGTTAACTTTCGTGTTCATTTTCAAATTAATTAAAGGTTAAAAAATTAAAAGAGGGTTTTACTGTCCAAGGTTCACCCTCTTTTTTTTGATTTCAAATTTTAGGCTTTATCAGGTTTAGAACCCAACAATAGAATCTCGTCGGCAACTACTTCAGTGATGTAATGCGTTTGATTGTCTTTATCTGTATAACTTCTAGTTTTCAGTTTGCCCGTAATGCCAACTTCCTTACCTTTTTCCGTATACTTTTCTACAATGTCTACAATACTTCCCCAAGCAACTATGGCATGCCAAGAAGTTTCAGTTTGTTTTTCGCCTTTAGCATTTTTAAAATGCTCATTCGTTGCTAATGAAAATCGGGCTACTTTTTTACCGTTTTCAAGATTGGTGATTGTTGGATCATGTCCAATGTTTCCAATTAACTGTACGTGATTTTTGATACTACTCATAATAAAAGATTTAAAGATTAATTAAATTACCATCCGAACCATTCAGACGGCTTGTGTCTATATTTTTTTTAATGATTTACTTATTATATCCTGAGCGTTTTCCTTTTTTGTTTGTTTTGGTGCCGCTTCCTTTTGTATGTTTTTGCCTGATTTCATAAGATTCATTTTAGATTTACTTCCCATAGTGCCCTCACTGTTACCTTTTTTTGTTGCTTATACCGTTTCAATATTTCGAATTGATAAAGACTTATAAAAATGAAGCACAGCGCAATGGTTATGCAGTCTGTTCAACTTCTAAATGTTGGTATTTTGCTATCGAAAAAAGGGAAGTCATAGTGAGGGTCACGGATGTAAAACTAAAGACTATGGTGAAGTACAAACACATCGGAAGCTGTACCAAATGAAGAATGGAATTCTGATTAAGCGAACGCTATTCACCATTTTCGCTCTGGAATGAAGAGTCCTTCCTGGCGTAGCAGGAAGGGTAACGCAATGAAAAGCTAAAATTGGGGATTGTGTTCAAGACTTATGTAGGTAAGCTCTTTTTCCGAAATGAAGCTTTTGCGGAATGTAGAAGGAATGGGCTTACCTGTTTTTAAAACGAAATCATCTTATTAAAGTAGGATGCCTAGCGGACTTATCCCTAAGGCTGTAAATTGGAATGGAGTGTGATCGCTTCCCGTATTTTCTCGGGATCTAGCGAACACGTGAAATGGAAATCGAAAACTTTAGGGTTGTGTCTAAGATTCTGGTAATCATGCTCTTTTTTATGTAATGAAGTCCTTACGGAATGGAATAGAAATGTGCATGATGGGATTAAAACTCGAATTTTGGATTCACCGATGCACAAAGCGAACTTCTCTTTTTATTATTGAAAACGCTACACTTCATTTAACCTATAAAAATTCTGAAAGACATGATCTCTATTTAAACCACAAAAGAGATGTTCAAGATCATTTTAGAAGTAAGTCCTTTTACTGATATGGAGTTTTTACGGAATATTATGTAGAAGGTCTAACTGGGTTTTTAGTTTATATGTTTCTACTTAAAAGATAAGTACTGTTAAAAAACTCCAGTTTTAAGGTACTAGAGAAACCTTAATTATCTTATGAAATCATTTCATAAATGGAATTAAACAAGGTCTTATCCCATTTTTCCTGTTGAGAAAATGTCTTTTTAAGTGTACGATGTAATACTGCATTGAACGCGTTGTACCCTAACCATAAATTCGGTTCTTCGTTTAGCAACATCGCTTCATAGTTAAGAACTTCTATCACTTCTCTTGATTTCTTAGACGGATTTTCATTCTTATCACTGCATTCATATCGAAACAATTTAGAACGTTCAAGAATAGATTTCACAAACGCTTCAGTATCGATAATTTTAATATCCTTCATACTATTAAATTTATGAATGATGGTATAAAATTCATTATCTAGAAACTTTTCAAACAGCTGATATAATCTCGGCATAATCAGTTCTGTATTATTCCGATTATGTTTTATGGAAAAAGCTATTTCAGCTTGAGACACATGTAATCCGTTAGAACATACTTTTCTATAGAAACCAAAATGTCCTGATGTCTTTTCACTACCATCATAGGAGTTTTTAAATCGTAGCATCGGTAGTATTAAATCATCATCATTTTTCACTTGAAACTGATTTTCATCTTCAATTATAAAATCTGTAATAAACGATCTATCATTTCTATTGATACTTCGTTTATGAAATTTCAGATCGGATTCTTCAAGCATCGTTTCTGCTTTCTTAAAAAACAATTCATTTGGAATATGTCCGTAACTGTTGGACACAACATTCACGACCTTACCATTCGAGATGATAACGTTTTCTAGCCCTCTACGAGAAGGCATTTGGATCAGACTTTCTAAACTAGTCATTTGCGATGGCACAAAAATGTCATCCTGTTGTAAATTACTTAAATACATAACTTTTGATTTTAAACCCATCTTACGATAGGCAGATTAAACAATAATGCGCTTAATCCAAACGGAAGCTAAAATCTCAGCTCAAAAGGAAACGGAATAAATGAGTAATGGAGCTAGTGGTGGCTTTATGCCGTAGTCTTTTTATGGGAGTATTTTACGAGTTTAACTTGCGTGGCTATTGTATATGTAATCTCTACCTCCAATTTCTCTATAAACTACTTACCACAAATTAGTTTTTCAAAAAAGAAAGACTCTTATAATTAGATAATAATTTTAAGATTTACTCATATAATCTTGCCATTTTATTAGAACATACTTATCAACATTATGCTCTTTAAGTTTAAGAAACCCAAATTCATACACAAACAAATAGACAGATCCTTTTGAATTTTTCCAATAATGAGTAAAGAAGTTTGGATTAAACCCCTTCTCTTTTAATAGTTCTGCCCTTACAATTACCTTCCCTCCTTTATTAAATTCTTTTAATAGTTTACGGTTAAGTTTAAGCTGATTATCTACCGTATTATAAAAGCGTTCAGGATGTTTTTTTGATTGTTGATATTGATAAGCACTTTTACATTGCGGATCACAAAACTTTTTATCAGTTCTTCCTATTAATTCATTTTCACAATACAGACATGTTTTTTGAAATCTCATACATTAATCAATTTAAACGTATAATATACGCATCCTATCCGAATAAAACACCACTAAATCATTTACATACAGTAAATTGCAATAAAATGATGTATTATGGAGAAGGGAAGAAATGTTACTTTAAAACATCTTTTAATTAAAGAAAAAAGGTATATCGGTTTACAATTTAATACCGACAAGATAATCCATGCATTAGTTAAACAATTACCAGATGTAAAATGGAGTAATGAGTTTAGCATGGCATATGTGGTGAATACAAAACAGAACTTGAGTTCAATTTTTAAAATTTTCAGTGGAGTGGCGTGGGTTAACTGTAACTATTTTTTCGATCAAAAAACTATAAATGAAAATAATGCTCCAATAGATATAACCTGGTTTCGTAAACGGGAAAAACCTAAAACATTCCGTCAATGTCCCACAACCTATTTAGATAAATTAGAATTAAAGAAATATGCTAATAATACCGTCAAAGCTTATGTAACGGCTTTCGAAACCTTTATAAATCATTATAAAACCAAGGAGTTAATACAGATTAATGAAAATGATATTAGACATTACATTCTAAAGCTGATTCAAGAAAATAAATCCGATTCTTATATAAACGTAACTATTAACAGTATTAAGTTTTACTATGAATCTGTACTTGGTATGCCTAATCGATTCTATCAAATAGAAAGGCCTAGAAAAACACAAAAATTACCTAAGGTTTTATCAAAATCAGATATTTTAAAGATTATTGCCAATACTAACAACCTCAAACATAAGTGTATTGTTAGCCTACTATATTCCGCAGGCATACGCAGAAGTGAATTAATAAATTTAAAAATTTCAGATATAGATAGTAAAAGAATGTTAATTCGTATTGAATCAGCAAAAGGAAATAAAGATCGCTACACTATCCTTTCATATTCCATATTAAAAGATTTAAGAGCCTATTATAAAGAATGGAAACCTGAAAAATATATCATTGAAGGATTGTACGGAAAACAATATTCAGGACAAAGTATAGGTAAGATTGTTGTAAATGCAGCAGAAAAAGCAGGGATTAGGCACAAAGTAACACCACATATGCTTAGACATAGTTTTGCAACTCATCTTTTAGAAGATGGTGTAGATCTAAGACAGATCCAGGTACTATTAGGTCATAGTTCTACTAAAACTACGGAAATATATACTCATGTCGCGACAACTACTTTTAAGAAAATAAAAAACCCTCTTGATAATTAACAATTACATAAAAGATATATAGAACATATGTTACATATATCTTATATTTGAGATATATAGCACATATGTGCTATATACAATTGTTGCCATTCATTAAAAAACGCACTCAAAATCGAAAAAATAAATTATGAATAGAATAAGAATTATTGGTTTAATTATGTTGATAATTGGAATTGTTTTACAATTTTATTTTGAAAATGACGGAACAGATTTCCTTACAGGACTTTTAGCTGGTGGTGGAATTGGACTACTCATAACTGGACAGATTAAATCGAAAAAGAAATCCTAAAGCAGAATCTGAATTTTAGCTTGTTTGCGGAATAAAAACTCAACAAACATCTGACTGACCAAAGCAGTGCGCAACTGTTGCGACGGACTGATTAGCGAAACGCACAAAAAAATGGATTTACGACTAACGAAAAACTGTAAGAAAAAAACAACGAAATGGCAACACCGTATATAAAAAATTGCTTAATTAGTGCTTAACCAATGTAAGTTGCTTTGTTTGCTTGCATCCGATTTTCCTTCGGAAAATCCTCGCACTCAAACACGCAACTTTCCATATACATAAACGTTACCTGCAAGCTGAAAATCAGAACTCAAAATGAAATCAAGAACTGAAATTGAACAATATTATTTAAGTGGAAAAAGATTCTTCAGGAATATTGATTTTGATTTTGGAGAGTGTTTTGAAAACTCGAATTTTGAAAACGCAATATTTGAATACTGCTATTTTGGAGTTGAATTCAATAATTCAAATTTTAAAAATGCGAAATTTATTGAGTGCAATATGAAATCAACGAATTTTACTAATTGTGACTTTTCAAATGCCGAAATTAGAGAAAGTTTAATGGAAGCAATTGACTTTAAAGGCT
The DNA here is from genome assembly GCF_009796865.1 of Formosa sp. L2A11. Lineage (GTDB taxonomy): Bacteria > Bacteroidota > Bacteroidia > Flavobacteriales > Flavobacteriaceae > Formosa. The sequence goes on from NZ_CP047028.1 coordinate 337,024, forward strand.
CTAAAATTCCAAATCTAATATTTGAGAATAATACAAGCTATGGTGAAAAAGTCAAATTGAACTCTGAAACATTGGAAATTGAATATAATATTCACCAACTGAATTCTGAACTGTATGAATATATACCTGAATTTGAAAAAATTGCTGACCATTCAAGTGATGAACATTTATATTCTGTCTTTGGAGATTTAAGTATTGTTCTTGCAAACGAAATTATTAAAAACGAAAATCTGACTGATTTAATTACGAATTCTTTTAGGTTCATTAATTATTTAAGTGATAAAAACGATAAAGAAATTGATAATTTATTGGTTGTAGGAATTTATGAAGGGTTATATCATTCTGAAAAATGTAATAAAATTGCAAAAAAATTATTAAATGAAAAGGCAAAAAAAGCTTATGAATTTAATTTAGAAAACGGAATAATGAATAAAGCCAGCAGGTAATCGAGTAGACGGGTGACAACTTAAAAGTCGTCACTGCGCCTCTCACACCACCGTACGTACGGGTCTCGTATACGGCGGTTCACCAAATTGAAGTTTGCGTATTATTAATGTAATCTAACAAAGGTTTATACCCTTTTCGTTTAAGTCTAGAAACTGTAATAGTCGTCTTTAAAATAGGACTTTGAGCAACTGCCCAGCCTCCCATTCTTGTTCTACTCCAAGCATAGGCTTGTCCGATTTCTATACCTAATTGAATGAGGTTTTTACGTTTCCGCTCTAGCTTTTTCCAATCATGCCAAATACAATAGCGCAACCGATTTCTTAGCCACTCATCTAGCTTTTTAACTTTTGCATAGATGTTAAGCGGTAATTATTCATCCAGCCTCGACAGACTTGATTAAGCCGATCCAGACGTTCTAACAACGACATGGGTTTGGTTTTCTTGGTGATACTTTTCAGGTTACGTTTAAACTTTGCCCAACTTTTCTTGGCTACCACAAGTACATATTGTCCTTTGACTCCCTTTTTATAAACAGGTACAAACCATGTCCGAGTAACTCAAAATTTACAGGTCTGCGGATGCCACTTTTGGCTTTATTTATAGGTAATTTAAGTTTATCTCTTAAAAAGATAAACAGTTTATTTCCTATAGTTTTTGCCTCGCTTTTACTTTTTGCGTAAACGCTAAAGTCGTCTGCATAGCGTACATAAAGCAAGCCCATGCTTTTCATTTCTTTATCCAAAACATCTAACATAATGTTAGATAATAAGGGACTAATGGGGCTACCTTGCGGGATACCTTTTCTGCGCTTTTTGAGTGTTCCATCTATTAAGATGGGAGCTCTTAACCATTTTCGGATTAATCGCAAGGTGGTTGGACATTTTACTTTGCGGTAGATAAGTTGAAGTAAAATACAGTGGTCTACTTCATCAAAGAATCCTTGCAAATCAATATCTACAATATCTTGGTAACCAGAATTGATATACCCTTGAGCTTGTAATACTGCTTTTTGGATGTTCTTTTGTGGGCGAAATCCATAACTAACGGGCTCAAAATCATATTCAAAATGAACCATTAATTGTTGGCTTACCGCCTGTTGTAGCCACCTATCTACTACCGTTGGTATTCCTAATAGTCGGGTTTTACCCTGTCCTTTTGGAATCTTTACTCCTAAAATTGAATTTGGAACATAGCTATTTGTGCGAATAGCAGATAATATAAGCGAACGGTTTTCTAATATGTATGCCGAAAGTGCCGTTGTTTTCATACCATCTACGCCGCTCGCACCTTTATTGCGCTCCACTTGGCGTGTTGCTTTATAAAGATTTGTTGCTTCTAATACCTGTTCAATCATAGATTCAATAATTCGTGTACTCCTGTTGGTTTAAAACTAGGCTAGCTAAGCATCCTAATCGAATTCCAACGTAATTTAATGTTCTGTCCTTCCTTACCCGTGAGACCTGTACAATTCTTGTTGCACCTCGTTTCCTGTAAGTACTATGACTTCTGCTGACTTCTCTACATAACCAACTCGTAGTTGTAGAGACCTCCCCAGGTAATGGCATCTTCTTTCCCTCAATTCCTGCCGTATCTACATACTTACCCTTTTGTTAATCTTAGGGCGTTACAATGATGTGGTTGCTTACCCGAGTAAATATGCCTCTGTATACGATTTCTGTTCGTCAGTACCGAGTTTTGTAGTTCCGCTTCCTTCAGATAAAACCTCACGGTTTTCACCCTTGCGACTTACTAATGCTTCAGAACGTTACTCCTGCGCACAAGGGACTTGCACCCTCTAGATTAATTATTTACCTTTCGGTAAATAAAAGATGCCCATGCTGGGCACACACACCGTATATAATTTATTGCTAGTTCTAGCCTACTTATGAAAGTCCTCGCGGACTTTCTTTGTCCGTAATTATTTACTAAATTAGTTGCTTGAAACACGCAACAAACCATATACAACAACGTTAGGCACAAGCTAAAAAAATCGCGAATAAAATGGCAATTTGGCAATACCAATTGAACATAATACCAAAAAAAGCTATACTTAAAAAGTATGGAGAAATACCAGATACTCTTTTTATCGATTTTATTAATTGGAAAATTTATTGGGAAAATGTAACTTATGACAATGGTTATCCAGAACCAAATTTTGAGGATGCAAGAACAATAAAATGGTGGAACAATATTAAACTCGATATTAAAAAAACTTCGGAACAAATTGACCAATACGTTACACGTGGAGATTGGAATGATGATGGAGAAAGAGGATTTATCGGTTGGAAAGGAAATTCAGAAAAAGAAGAAGATAATGACGCACATATTGCTTACGACAAGAAAACAAATATAATTTCTGAATTTCAATTTAGAACTGATTTGCGAAATAAAGAAAATGCAATGAAATTTTTAAATGGTATGTTGAATGTATGCAGTCAAAATGATTTAATGGTTCTAAATACAGAGGGAATTCTATTCGAACCACAAACTGAATTGATTTTTGAAGATATAAAAAACTCAAATGCTGTGAAATTCTTTTCTGACCCAATCGAATTTCTTGAAAAAATCGGAAAAGAAGAAGATAAAAGAAAACTTAAAGAAGACAGTTTTTGGTCGAAAATAAAAGCACTTTTGGAATAAAAAGCCAGATGCCTAACACCGTGTATAATTAATTGCTTTATTGAGCTTACTTGCGAATATTCCTGCGGAATATTCACGGGTTCGTAAAAGTTTACTAATTTAGTTGCTGAACCACGCAACTAACCATACACAAACACGTTAGGCAAAAGATAAAATGAAGACGAAAACTAAAATCATAATTGGATTATATTTATCAATCTTAATTGTATTGTTGGTTAATTTTATATTTGCAGAAATCAATGAAATTTTTAAATACGGAAATGAAATTGGAGAAATTTTTTCAAATTTAAGTTTAGCATATATTGCAAGTTTTATTTTTTATAGAATTGTAGTCGTTGAAAGAGAAAAAGAAATTAAGAAAACAGTTAATAAGTCTGTAAATCCATTAACGAAAAAACTTCTATTCAATGGTTATTACATTTTAGATGTATTAACTGAAAATGAGAAAAATGATAGATATACTATTCATAAAAAACGAAAAACAATAACTGAATCTGAATATAAAAAACTTTGTGAAACAATAAATCCAAACTCGCTATCTCGTTTCACTGAACAAATTGACCAACTAAAATTAAAGAAAAATTCTAAAGTTGAGAGTTTACACATTCAATGTATTAAATCTGTAAAAGAACATTTGGAAAAAATATATACTTTTCTACCTTATCTTGAAGATGAGAATATTGAAATTCTCAATAAAATTAGAGATAGTAAATTTATAAACTTGGACAATGGAATATTTCTTGCCCGAACAAATACAAACTTTAAAGTCTTTGAAAATTATATGTTTGAATACTTTGAATTAATTTTAGAATTGGAAAAATATTATGAACTAAAAATCAAATCCTTTGCCTAACACCATATATAATTTATTGCTGGCTTCTTGCCTACTTGCGAAAATCCTCGCGGATTTTCTTGGTCAATAATTATTTACTAAATTAGGTGCTTAAACACGCAACAAACCATATATAAACACGTTGTAGTGCATTTGAGAAATGAATACCGAAACCAAAATATCAAGAACTGATTTAATTGCAAAATGCGACCAATATCTGAATGGAGAACTTAAAAAGTCTGATTTGGAAAATTACGCATCGGATTTAATTGGAAAAGATTTCTTCGATTGGGACGACGAAATTATTTCAGACATTATATTTCAATGGGATAGTCAAGAAATCAATTTCCCGATAAATAAAAAGAATATCGAATTGTGGAAGCACCAATTAGAAACGGAAGAAAATTTATTAGCGGATTATAATTTATGGAATGTGCATATTGACCGACAAAAAGCAATTTGCGAAAAGTATAAGTCAAAATGGAATCCGATAAATAAGAGATTAATGGTAGGTTGCTCAACTGACTTATTATCTGACCCATTAAACGGACTTCGTCATCCCAAAGAAGGAATTATTACAACAGGTTGGTATATTTGGAGCGGAGAATGGTCGGATAATGCGGATTTTTTTAAACCAATCTGCGCAGAGCATTTATTACAAGAAAAACCTGAATTAATTAAATATCTCGGACTTGATGTCGGATTTAGATTTTTAATTGGAAAAGATAATTACGAAGACGTTTGGTATGACGAAAAACTAAAGAACGTCTGAAAAGAAAAAACGCACTACAACACCGGTAATCGTTGCACAAGTCTATAATACATAGTTCAACTATAATAAAAAACCGTCTTTAGAGACGGTTTCTGTTTTTATACAGTTAATATTATAGTTGATTTACAAGGTCTTAAAAGCGTATTAATAGCTTTATAGAGGGTGTTTTTGAGGCTAAAATAAAGCGCAAGTACTCTTGCATCGCTTTTAGTACGTTTTTCAATAAATTTCATATATTTTTTGAGATTGTAAGCAATAGCGGAGAGTTGCATACATTTATTAGCTTGCTTGATACCAATAGTATTAACCTTGTTTAACCCCATAAACTGAGTCAGAGTGCCAAATACGGGTTCTACGGTACTTTGCCGTTTTCCTTTCATATAGCGTCCTTGATTACTTTCTACTCGGGCTATATTCCGCTCGTATTCCTCTCGATAATACGTAACTGTAAATTTCTTTTCTTGAGCTGATTTTCCTAAACATGCTGTGCGGATTGGACAGTCTATGCACAGCTGTTTTGATCCGCGATATTCCTTCTTTTTGGTATTGTTCTTTTTTTCAACAACACCTTTTTAAACGGTATGGTTTTACCTTCTGGACAGGTGTAATGATCCTTGTCCTTATCATAAGTAAATCCATCTGGCCCACCTTTATAAGTGCCATGAGCGGGTATAAAACTTTTTAAACCTATAGCTTCTAGAAACGCATAATTCTCACCGCTACTATAGCCTGTGTCGGCTACACAATTTTCCCAAACCAGCTGTGATTTCCACAGTCGTTGTTTTACACGCTTAACAATATCTGGTAAGTGCTGACTGTCTTTACCGTCTGCATGGTACGCTTTTATATCGCTTATAACATGGTTTGCTGTATCTACAGTAAGCTGACTAAGGTAATTAAGTTTTCTTGCTTTACCGGGTTTTACACTAATACGTGCGTCAGGATCTGTGGGACTATAATGTGTTTTGTTACTCGTATAACGACTGCCTTTAGCACCGGCTCCTGGGCGAGCATCTTGATCTTTTGCCCATTTGGTATTACGGCTTTTTATAGCTTGTAATTCCTTGTGAGATGCAGATAATGTTTGTTGGTCTTTATCTGCTTTATTTTCTTTAGATTGCCTTAAAGGTTTGTTTTTGTCTCGATTGCTAATGTTACGAATTTGACGTAGGTGATCTTCTAAATCTGCTTCAGGAATTTTAAGTTCTAAAGTATCCATGGAAGCATTGGCTTTTACAGGAGCAGAATCTATTGTTTGCGTGTGTCCAGCGACCATACCTGCGGATACACAGAGTTCAAAAACCTTTATAAAAACAGATTCAAAAACGTCTTCTGGAAATAATTGTCGTGTACGGCTAATGGTAGAATGCCACGGTAATTCTTCGTCTATATCATACCCTAAAAAATACAATATATCCAAACGCATGCTACAATGTGCAATAAGCTTGCGATGGCTAGTTATATTTTCTAAATAGCCCACTAAACAAAGTTTAAAAAACACAATGGGATCGATGCTTTTTTGTCCGCTTGATCCATAGAATTTTTTGGTAGTTTTATAAAGAAAATTAAGATCTATAGCGGTATGAAGCCGACGGTAGAAATTGGCTTCTGGCACACGTTCGCTAAGTCTAAATTGATTGAATAGCTTCTCTTGATACGTCTTTTTTCCCTGCATACATAAAGATAAGAAACGTTCGTTTTTTAAGCAATTGCATTACTACTTTTTTCTTAACTTGTGCAACAGGCACACCGTATAAAAATAATTGCGGTTTAGTGCTTAATCAAAGGTTGTTGCGTGTTTGTTACGTCTGATTTTCCTTCGGAAAATCCTCGCATACAAACCCGCAACTATTCTTATACATAAACGTTGGCATTCATTGAAAAACGAACATAAAAACAAAAAATATGATAAAAAGAAACATCTCATCAATCTTGATAATAATAGCAATGACTTTAAATATATTGAATTTTAATTTTTCAAATTTCAATCTTGAATCAAAAAAAACTTGGTTGTTTTTAGGTGCTTCAATAATTATTATTGCTTCGATAATATTAATGTTTATAAACGAAAATAAAAACAATAAAAAGATTTCTGAATAGTAAAAACTAAACAGATTTTCAGCAAGTTGAGGAATCGGAAATTGAATTAATAAACAAAGAACTTAACTGAATGTGGAATTTAGCCAGATTCGGAATTGCCAACCAAATCGGAATTGAAAACATTTGCGGAATAAATCGCTGAACGAATTCACTCAAACGCTGGAAAAAAAAATTAAGCCGAATAATTAAAAGTCTGAATATAAACAACGAAATGCCAATAACTAAGTATTCGGCTCGCCGATAGGCCAGAGCTGAATATTGTGTTGACGAAGTCGGCAGAAGATGTCTCTTATGGGGAAAACGATGTGTTTAGGGAAGGATGCTTTGGTAATCGATTGTAGTTTACATGTTTAAACTACGCTGATCAGTCTTTATTTGGAAGAGATTGTTTCTTTTTTCGGTAACACTTAATATAATTTCACTTTATAATGGCTTAAATTTTAAGTTTAGCCATTGAGAGGTCTGTCCGCGCTTGCAGATTGTTTTTTTTAATTGACCCTATTTAATTTTTTATCTCTTAATAATACCCTCCAATTTTCGGGAGGACCACGATCGTTAAATAGTAGTATGGTATGTAGTTTTCCTTTTTTACAAACGGGACAACGACGGTGTAAAACAGGTTCGACTGTTTTAATACTCACTATCTTTTTACAAGCCAGTTCGGCTTGTAGTCTCGGTAATTTCTCTTTTTTCCAGCTGCTGCTTAAAATACCGTAATGCCGTATGCGTGTAAAGCCTTGGGTAAAATATGCAAAGCAAAGCGTCTAACAAATTCTTCACTGGACAAAGTCAACTTTATCTTTTTAGCTTGGTGCCGGTAATCTTTCGCGGTAAAAGTCACCGTTTTATTTTCACGATCTACAGCAATAATACGATGGTTACTTATTGCAATTTTATGCGTGTATCTGCCTAGATATTCAATAACATATTTTGGACTTCTAAAAGATTGTTTCGCATAGATCACCCATTTTTTACTGTACACTGTATTATAAACTTTCTTTGGGATTTTTACTTCACTTTTCCTAAGTTCAGAGATAAATTTAGCCTTAAACACCTTGCTCATAGATTTTACATTGAATAGATATTTACCTTTATTTTTTGCACTTTTCCATGTCCCTGATTTACGCCATCCACCGCCAGGAACAATACAATGCAAGTGCGGATGTAGGCTCATGTTTTGTCCCCAGGTATGAAGTATAGCAATCATACCCAGTTTAGCGCCCAAGTGTTTGGGGTTGTCTCCAAACTGTTGCAGGGTTTGCCATGCGGTTCTAAAAAACTGCTATAAATTACTTTACCATGACTCAGGCGTAGGTATTAAACTCACTTGGAAGCGTAAAAACGATATGAAAATAAGGCACATTTAATAGTTCGCCTTCTCTGGCTTTTATCCACTGTTCACGTTTGTGTCCCTGGCATGTTGGGCAATGTCTATTTCTGCAACTGTTATAACTAATGTGTAAGGCTTGGCAACAATCGCATTTATCAATATGGCCACCCATAGCTTTGGTGCGACACCTTCTTATGGCTTGTAACCCACGGTAATGCCAAGAGGTCAGACTCAATGTTTTGAGCTGTAGCTGTTCCATTTCTAAAATGTCAGCTACTTTATGTTTACAAAACATTAATCGTAAAGTTTATCCAAGGGAGAAAATTTGGAACCACTAGGCAAATTGGCAACATGAAGATACGTGAGTGTCATCTCGATATGTGCATGTCCAAGAAGTTCCTTTAAACTGACGATATCAACACCATACTCTAATAAATGTGTAGCAAACGTGTGCCGTAAAGTATGGGCAGTTATCTGTTTAGAACTCCCTATTTTACTTCTGTTTTCTTTAATAATCCAGCGTATACCGTTGGTGGTTAATCCGCGTGATTCTCCAGCTTTAGAAACTTGGCTATTAAAAAGATGTCCCTGAGGGTTTTCTGTTGTGATGTATTTTTTTAATCCCCTAATCAGAAGCGGACTCAAAGGCACATAGCGATCTATTTTTTTTTTTCTTAGGAATAAACACGGTTTTACGCTCAAAATCGAGATCAGATAATTTAACAGCGCAGAGTTCGTAGCTACGCAGTCCACAACCGTAAAGCATACCTATTATCAAACGATGCTTAAGATATTTAGGCGCTTTTAAAAGGCGCTTAACTTCCTCTTTATTTAGAACACATGGTAGTTTAATATCTCTTTTAATTTGAGGAAGCGCTACACGTTTGGCTTCCATGCCCATCACTTTGTAGGCTGCTCTGAGTCCGAAAATGGTGTGTTTAAAGAAACTCTCGGAAGGTGTTTTGTGAAGTTTTGGCATGGTAAAGATAGTTCTGAACGTGTTCTACCGATAGTTTTTCAGGACTTCGGTTGTAATGCAAAGCTAAGTGTGCCAAGCACCGGAGATAGTTGTTTAAAGTGCTTTTGGCTTTGCCATTAATAGAGAAACTCTGTTCGAGTTTGGTTTGAAGATGACTGAAATCCTTTACATCTGAAAAGGCGCGTTCAGCAATGGTTTTACTTTTTTTTAAACATAATAATAGATTTAAAATTTACCCATAAGTTAATAAATCTATTACTTTTACAAAAGAACAACTTATTCTGAATCAGTCAGGAGGGCTTCCGACCGATAGGGAGGATTCGTTCAACACCGTATAAAAATAATTGCGGTTTAGTGCTTAATCAAAGGTCGTTGCGTGTTTGTAACGTCTGATTTTCCTTCGGAAAATCCTCGCATACAAACCCGCAACTATTCTTATACATAAACGTTGTAAAACATTTAAGACAAACATTACGCTGAATTGAAAAAACTCAAATCTGACTTCTCAATAAACGAAATTGGAACATTAAGATTCTATAGCGGAATTATTGTTGGAATCGGATATTGTTTAATTTTTAACACTCTACTGCGAATAACTTTAAGGCTTTGTAATATTGGAGACAATATAGAAGCAATGAATTGGTTGAATATCATAAACTATGAGTTTTCGGCTTATTATTTGACTTTAATCGGAATTGCTTCTGTTGGATTTTCTTTTTGCTTTACGACTTATTTGTGGATGAGTAAACCATTTGCAACAAACAGAAGAAAAACATTGAAATTAAGAATGGCTCAAATTAATCCGATTTGGATTTTATTTGGAACATTACTTTTTCTATTACGAATGTTTTGGTTTATTGCTGGTGTCGATTTGACAATTGAAAAAGACTTTGCGTATTTGGGATTTATGATTCCAATTTTCATTTATTTGTATTGTTGGAATTTAATTTCGGATATTTATAAAAGTAAAAAACCGTTTCTGATAACTTCGCTGATTATTATAATTATCGGAATTATCTTGAGCGGAATTTAGAAAGTGAAATAAAAACGTTTTACAATCGAGTAGACGGGTGACAACTTAAAAGTCGTCACTGCGCCTCTCACACCACCGTACGTACGGGTCTCGTATACGGCGGTTCACCAAATTGAAGTTTGCGTATTATTAATGTAATCTAACAAAGGTTTATACCCTTTTCGTTTAAGTCTAGAAACTGTAATAGTCGTCTTTAAAATAGGACTTTGAGCAACTGCCCAGCCTCCCATTCTGGTGCGACTCCAAGCATAGGCTTGTCCGATTTCTATACCTAATTGAATGAGGTTTTTACGTTTCCGCTCTAGCTTTTTCCAATCATGCCAAATACAATAGCGCAACCGATTTCTTAGCCACTCATCTAGCTTTTTAACTTTTGCATAGATGTTCGTTAAGCGGTAATTATTCATCCAGCCTCGACAGACTTGATTAAGCCGTTCCAGACGTTCTAACAACGACATGGGTTTGGTTTTCTTGGTGATACTTTTCAGGTTACGTTTAAACTTTGCCCAACCTTTCTTGGCTACCACAAGTACATATTGTCCTTTGACTCCCTTTTTATAAACAGGTACAAAACCATGTCCGAGTAACTCAAAGTTTACAGGTCTGCAGATGCCACTTTTGGCTTTATTTATAGGTAGTTTAAGCCTATCTCTTAAAAAGACAAACAGTTTATTTCCTATAGTTTTTGCCTCGCTTTTACTTTTTGCGTAAACGCTAAAGTCGTCTGCGTAGCGCACATAGCGCAAGCCCATACTTTTCATTTCTTTATCCAAAACATCTAAAATAATGTTAGATAATAAGGGACTAATGGGGCTACCTTGCGGGATACCTTTTCTGCGCTTTTTGAGTGTTCCATCTATTAAGATGGGAGCTCTTAACCATTTTCGGATTAATCGCAAGGTGGTTGGACATTTTACTTTGCGGTAGATAAGTTGAAGTAAAATACAGTGGTCTACTTCATCAAAGAATCCTTGCAAATCAATATCTACAATATCTTGGTAACCAGAATTGATATACCCTTGAGCTTGTAATACTGCTTTTTGGATGTTCTTTTGTGGGCGAAATCCATAACTAACGGGCTCAAAATCATATTCAAAATGAACCATTAATTGTTGGCTTACCGCCTGTTGTAGCCACCTATCTACTACCGTTGGTATTCCTAATAGTCGGGTTTTACCCTGTCCTTTTGGAATCTTTACTCCTAAAATTGAATTTGGAACATAGCTATTTGTGCGAATAGCAGATAATATAAGCGAACGGTTTTCTAATATGTATGCCGAAAGTGCCGTTGTTTTCATACCATCTACGCCGCTCGCACCTTTATTGCGCTCCACTTGGCGTGTTGCTTTATAAAGATTTGTTGCTTCTAATACCTGTTCAATCATAGATTCAATAATTCGTGTACTCCTGTTGGTTTAAAACTAGGCTAGCTAAGCATCCTAATCGAATTCCAACGTAATTTAATGTTCTGTCCTTCCTTACCCGTGAGACCTGTACAATTCTTGTTGCACCTCGTTTCCTGTAAGTACTATGACTTTTGCTGACTTCTCTACATAACCAACTCGTAGTTGTAGAGACCTCCCCAGGTAATGGCATCTTCTTTCCCTCAATTCCTGCCGTATCTACATACTTACCCTTTTGTTAATCTTAGGGCGTTACAATGATGTGGTTGCTTACCCGAGTAAATATGCCTCTGTATACGATTTCTGTTCGTCAGTACCGAGTTTTGTAGTTCCGCTTCCTTCAGATAAAACCTCACGGTTTTCACCCTTGCGACTTACTAATGCTTCAGAACGTTACTCCTGCGCACAAGGGACTTGCACCCTCTAGATTAATTATTTACCTTTCGGTAAATAAAAGATGCCCATGCTGGGCACACACACCGTATAAAAATAATTGCGGTTTAGTGCTTAACCAAAGGTCGTTGCGTGTTTGTAACGTCTGATTTTCCTTCGGAAAATCCTCGCATACAAACCCGCAACTATTCTTATACATAAACGTTACCACACATTAAAAACTGAACTCAATAACAGATGAATATATTTAAAAAACTATTTGGAAAAACTGACAAACCAAAGATTGAGGTTGAGAATTATTCAGATTCTATTGATATTGAAAAGGAATATGAAAGCACTATAAAATTACTTGACAAATTCAAGAAAAAAGCTTTCTTGCCAACTACTAAAGAAAGTGGGAATACATTTTCTGAGAAATCAAAAATAGGTGGATTTCCTTATTTGAGGAACGAAAATGATTGGCCAAAATGTCCGAATTGCAAAAAGAATATGCAACTATTTCTTCAATTAAACCTTCAGGAATTACCAGAAGATAAAAAACAAGGTTTAATTCAGCTATTTTATTGCACTACAAGTGAACCTTTGTGCGAATCTGATTTAGAAGCGTTTTTCCCTTTTTCCAAATCTGTAGAATGTAGAAAAATTGAAATCAATGGAGAATCTGCTTCTATCAAACCACAGATAGACGAATTATTTAATGAAAAACTAATTACCGAATGGACTTTTAAAGATGACTATCCGCATCCAGAAGAATATGACCAATTAGGAATTGAACTGGATTTAGATGATGATGTTTATGAATTAATGGAAGAAAGAGGAATTGGATTACCTATAGAAAAAGACAAATTATATGGTTGGCCATATTGGATACAATCTGTTGAATATCCGTTTGACCGAAAAACAGAAAAACAAATGGAATTACTATTTCAATTTGATTCCGAAGATAATTTACCATATATGTTTGGAGATGCTGGAATTGGTCATTTAACACAAAGTCCTGATAATGAAAATGAATTAGGCTTTGGTTGGGCTTGTTCGTAGAAAAATAACGTGTGGTAACACCGTATATAATTTATTGCTGGCTTCTTGCCTACTTGCGAAAGTCCTCACGGACTTTCTTTGTACGTAATTATTTACTAAATTAGTTGCTTAAAACACGCAACAAACCATATACAACAACGTTACCCACAATTTGAGAAATGAACAATAACGAATACGAATTAAGAGGATTTTATAAACCTCATTTCTTTTCTATTTTCCTAAATGGAGAATTTGATATTGAATTTCAAAATTTGCAGAAAAATGATTTGGGTACATTTGTTCACGAATACACTCATTATCTTCAAAACATAACAACCATATTTGGATTAAAAAACAGCATTTTCTACTTCCATTATCTCTATGAAGTTAAAAAGCATATAAACGAATCTAAACAGCTAACCGTTCCGATTGAGAATATACCATTTAGCAATGGGATTTTAGACGGAAAAGCTGTTTTTGATAGATATTATGGCACAAAAAAGTCCTATAGTCCAGAATACGACAAAATAACTGTCTACCTCAAAGAAAATATTGAGAATGACAGACCATATAAAATGGTTCTTTTCGAATTGGTCAAAGGAGGGAAAGTAATAGAAACTATTGAATTAGGGAATTTATGTGTAAAGGAAGGAATGGCTAGATTATGCCAACTAAATTATGACGATGAAGTTAATCATCCTACTTTTCCATATAAAAGTGTAGAATTACTTTGTGAAATTCTTAATCCAGAATTGCTAGAGGATAAAAGAAAATTAATAGCATTATGTATCCTAGCATTAAACTCGCAAAACTGTGCATTAACACTTTACGAATTATTAATAGAAGTAAGAACAGAGCCCGAATTGAATGGGTTAGAAATTTACCAAAAATATTTAGTTGAACGATGGATTGTTCACAAAGAAAAAAAAATATCTATTCAAGACTTTTTACTTTCCACTATTAATGAATTTAAAGAAACTCTTACTGGTTCAATTTATGCAGAATTACATCATTTTGAGAAAATGTTTGAAAATATAATTCAGTCAGTTAAAGCAAACACTTCACCTCTACTTGAATTGTTATATTCAGAAATAGATAACAACGAAAAATTAAAAAATTTGATTGATTTCTATGGTATTCCTCATATAAAAACGATTTCAGGTTACGAATTTTATCCTTTAGGTTCTAAAGAAGGAAATGAGGACAATCCTGCTTTAGAATTCCTTGACCTTTTGGGACAAAGTATTGTTATTGAAAGAGTATTAGATTATAATAATGATACAATTTGTTCTCTTTATGCTCAATGCCAAAGAGCTGAAGAAGATATAACAGATGAACATTGCTTTGAGAATCAATGGATGAGAGTAAATGCTTGTCCATTTAAAATCGTTAGTGATAATTGGAAATTAAACGAAAAAATAAACTGTGGGTAATAACTAAGTATTCGGCTCGCCGATAGGCCAGAGCTGAATATTGTGTTGACGAAGTCGGCAGAAGATGTCTCTTATGGGGAAAACGATGTGTTTAGGGAAGGATGCTTTGGTAATCGATTGTAGTTTACATGTTTAAACTACGCTGATTAGTCTTTATTTGGAAGAGATTGTTTCTTTTTTCGGTAACACTTAATATAATTTCACTTTATAATGGCTTAAATTTTAAGTTTAGCCATTGAGAGGTCTGTCCGCGCTTGCAGATTGTTTTTTTTAATTGACCCTATTTAATTTTTTATCTCTTAATAATACCCTCCAATTTTCGGGAGGACCACGATCGTTAAATAGTAGTATGGTATGTAGTTTTCCTTTTTTACAAACGGGACAACGACGGTGTAAAACAGGTTCGACTGTTTTAATACTCACTATCTTTTTACAAGCCAGTTCGGCTTGTAGTCTCGGTAATTTCTCTTTTTTCCAGCTGCTGCTTAAAATACCGTAATGCCGTATGCGTGTAAAGCCTTTGGGTAAAATATGCAAAGCAAAGCGTCTAACAAATTCTTCACTGGACAAAGTCAACTTTATCTTTTTAGCTTGGTGCCGGTAATCTTTCGCGGTAAAAGTCACCGTTTTATTTTCACGATCTACAGCAATAATACGATGGTTACTTATTGCAATTTTATGCGTGTATCTGCCTAGATATTCAATAACATATTTTGGACTTCTAAAAGATTGTTTCGCATAGATCACCCATTTTTTACTGTACACTGTATTATAAACTTTCTTTGGGATTTTTACTTCACTTTTCCTAAGTTCAGAGATAAATTTAGCCTTAAACACCTTGCTCATAGATTTTACATTGAATAGATATTTACCTTTATTTTTTGCACTTTTCCATGTCCCTGATTTACGCCATCCACCGCCAGGAACAATACAATGCAAGTGCGGATGTAGGCTCATGTTTTGTCCCCAGGTATGAAGTATAGCAATCATACCCAGTTTAGCTCCCAAGTGTTTGGGGTTGTCTCCAAACTGTTGCAGGGTTTGCCATGCGGTTCTAAACAAACTGCTATAAATTACTTTACCATGACTCAGAGCGTAGGTATTAAACTCACTTGGAAGCGTAAAAACGATATGAAAATAAGGCACATTTAATAGTTCGCCTTCTCTGGCTTTTATCCACTGTTCACGTTTGTGTCCCTGGCATGTTGGGCAATGTCTATTTCTGCAACTGTTATAACTAATGTGTAAGGCTTGGCAACAATCGCATTTATCAATATGGCCACCCATAGCTTTGGTGCGACACCTTCTTATGGCTTGTAACCCACGGTAATGCCAAGAGGTCAGACTCAATGTTTTGAGCTGTAGCTGTTCCATTTCTAAAATGTCAGCTACTTTATGTTTACAAAACATTAATCGTAAAGTTTATCCAAGGGAGAAAATTTGGAACCACTAGGCAAATTGGCAACATGAAGATACGTGAGTGTCATCTCGATATGTGCATGTCCAAGAAGTTCCTTTAAACTGACGATATCAACACCATACTCTAATAAATGTGTAGCAAACGTGTGCCGTAAAGTATGGGCAGTTATCTGTTTAGAACTCCCTATTTTACTTCTGTTTTCTTTAATAATCCAGCGTATACCGTTGGTGGTTAATCCGCGTGATTCTCCAGCTTTAGAAACTTGGCTATTAAAAAGATGTCCCTGAGGGTTTTCTGTTGTGATGTATTTTTTTAATCCCCTAATCAGAAGCGGACTCAAAGGCACATAGCGATCTATTTTTCCTTTTTTCTTAGGAATAAACACGGTTTTACGCTCAAAATCGAGATCAGATAATTTAACAGCGCAGAGTTCGTAGCTACGCAATCCACAACCGTAAAGCATACCTATTATCAAACGATGCTTAAGATATTTAGGCGCTTTTAAAAGGCGCTTAACTTCCTCTTTATTTAGAACACATGGTAGTTTAATATCTCTTTTAATTTGAGGAAGCGCTACACGTTTGGCTTCCATACCCATCACTTTGTAGGCTGCTCTGAGTCCGAAAATGGTGTGTTTAAAGAAGCTCTCGGAAGGTGTTTTGTGCAGTTTCTGGCAATGGTAAAGATAGTTCTGAACGTGTTCTACCGATAGTTTTTCAGGACTTCGGTTGTAATGCAAAGCTAAGTGTGCCAAGCACCGGAGATAGTTGTTTAAAGTGCTTTTGGCTTTGCCATTAATAGAGAAACTCTGTTCGAGTTTTGGTTTGAAGATGACTGAAATCCTTTACATCTGAAAAGGCGCGTTCAGCAATGGTTTTACTTTTTTTTAAACATAATAATAGATTTAAAATTTACCCATAAGTTAATAAATCTATTACTTTTACAAAAGAACAACTTATTCTGAATCAGTCAGGAGGGCTTCCGACCGATAGGGAGGATTCGTTCAATCGAGTGGATGGCTCCGCCATCAAATGACGGAGTGCACCCCTCACACCACCGTACGTACGGGTCTCGTATACGGCGGTTCACCAAATTGAAGTTTGCGTATTATTAATGTAATCTAACAAAGGTTTATACCCTTTTCGTTTAAGCCTAGAAACTGTAATAGTAGTCTTTAAAATAGGACTTTGAGCGACTGCCCAGCCTCCCATTCTTGTTCTACTCCAAGCATAGGCTTGTCCGATTTCTATACCTAATTGAATGAGGTTTTTACGTTTCCGCTCTAGCTTTTTCCAATCGTGCCAAATACAATAGCGTAACCGATTTCTTAACCACTCATCTAGCTTTTTAACTTTTGCATAGATGTTAGTTAAGCGGTAATTATTCATCCAGCCTCGACAGACTTGATTAAGCCGTTCCAGACGTTCTAACAACGACATGGGTTTGGTTTTCTTGGTGATACTTTTCAGGTTACGTTTAAACTTTTCCCAACTTTTCTTGGCTACCACTAGTGCATATTGTCCTTTTAGACCCTTTTTATAGACAGGTACAAAACTATGCCCAAGTAATTCAAAGTTTACTGGTCTACGGATGCCACTTTTGGCTTTATTTATAGGGAGTTTCAATCTGTCTCTTAAAAAGACAAATAGTTTATTTCCTATAGTTTTTGCCTCGCTTTTACTTTTTGCGTAAACGCTAAAGTCGTCTGTAGCGTACATAAAGCAAGCCCATGCTTTTCATTTCTTTATCCAAAACATCTAACATAATGTTAGATAATAAGGGACTAATGGGGCTGCCTTGCGGGATACCTTTTCTGCGCTTTTTGAGTGTTCCATCTATTAAGATGGGAGCTCTTAACCATTTTCGGATTAATCGCAAGGTGGTTGGACATTTTACTTTGCGGTAGATAAGTTGAAGTAAAATACAGTGGTCTACTTCATCAAAGAATCCTTGCAAATCAATATCTACAATATCTTGGTAACCAGAATTGAT
This sequence comes from Formosa sp. L2A11, assembly GCF_009796865.1. Taxonomy (GTDB): domain Bacteria; phylum Bacteroidota; class Bacteroidia; order Flavobacteriales; family Flavobacteriaceae; genus Formosa. The sequence continues at coordinate 354,818 of NZ_CP047028.1, forward strand.
ATACCCTTGAGCTTGTAATACTGCTTTTTGGATGTTCTTTTGTGGGCGAAATCCATAACTAACGGGCTCAAAATCATATTCAAAATGAACCATTAATTGTTGGCTTACCGCCTGTTGTAGCCACCTATCTACTACCGTTGGTATTCCTAATAGTCGGGTTTTACCCTGTCCTTTTGGAATGTTTACTCCTAAAATTGAATTTGGCACATAGCTATTTGTGCGAATTGTAGATAATATAAGCGAACGATTTTCTAATATGTATGCCGAAAGTGCCGTTGTTTTCATACCATCTACGCCGCTCGCACCTTTATTGCGCTCCACTTGGCGTGTTGCTTTATAAAGATTTGTTGCTGATAATACCTGTTCAATCATAGATTCAATAATTCGTGTACTCCTGTTGGTTTAAAACTAGGCTAGCTAAGCATCCTAATCGAATTCCAACGTAATTTAATGTTCTGTCCTTCCTTACCCGTGAGACCTGTACAATTCTTGTTGCACCTCGTTTCCTGTAAGTACTATGACTTCTGCTGACTTCTCTACATAACCAACTCGTAGTTGTAGAGACCTCCCCAGGTAATGACATCTTCTTTCCCTCAATTCCTGCCGTATCTACATACTTACCCTTTTGTTAATCTTGGGGCGTTACAATGATGTGGTTGCTTACCCGAGTAAATATGCCTCTGTATACGATTTCTGTTCGTCAGTACCGAGTTTTGTAGTTCCGCTTCCTTCAGATAAAACCTCACGGTTTTCACCCTTGCGACTTACTAATGCTTCAGAACGTTACTCCTGCGCATAAGGGACTTGCACCCTATAGATTAATTATTTACCTTTCGGTAAATCAAAAGATGCCCATGCTGGGCACACACACCGTATATAATTTATTGCTGGTTTACTGCCTACTTACGAAAGTCCTCGCGGACTTTCTTTGTCCGTAATTATTTACTAAATTAGTTGCTTAAAACACGCAACAAACCATATACAACAACGTTAGCAACAATTATGACCCGTCCTGAAATAAGGCTACATAATTTTAAACATTATGTACAAAAATGACAAAGTAATTAGAAGGTATTCAGAACCTTTCAAACTGAAAATTTTAGCCGAACTTACAACAGGAAAATACACCAAGAGTGATCTATGTAAACTCTACTCAATCGCTCCTACAACGGTTAATGAGTGGATTAAAAAGTACGAACGTAAAGACTTAATGAACACCAGAGTAAAAGTGGAAACAAAAGACGAAATTACAAGAATCAAAACGTTGCAAAAAGAAGTAGAACAGCTTAAAAAACTACTTCTTAAAAAGGATCTCGATGCTATGGTAGAAGAATCTTACCTGGAAGTAGCGGCTGAAAAATTAGGATACAAAAATGTCCAACAACTCAAAAAAAAACTCAATATCTAGCCTTAATAAAAGCAAAAGATAAAGCTAAGGGATTTGCTTCTTTATCAACTATATCCAGTTGTTTTGGACTAAAACGAGATGCCTATTATAAGTTTAAAAACAGAGCTGATAAACGTTTAAAACGAGAACAACAGATTATTAATATAGTCAAGAAAAGACGCAAATCGCTTCCTAGAGAAGGTGTTCGTAAACTTATAAAATCATTAAATGATGAGTTTACAAAGATTAACCTAAGAGTCGGTAGAGATACGCTATTCAAGGTGTTAAGGTCTCAAAATATGCTCACTTTAAGAAAGAAATATAGTTCTAGAACAACCAACTCGCATCATCGTTTTTATAAATATAACAACATCATAAAAGATCTAGAAATCACAAAACCTAATCAGGTCTGGGCATCAGATATTACATATATCAGAACAGTAAAAGGCTTTTGCTATCTGGCTCTCATTACGGATATGTATTCTAGAAAAATAGTGGGTTACGATCTAAGTGATAGTCTAGAATTAAAAGGATGCGTGAGAGCTCTTAATAAGGCTATTTATAAAGCTAAAAACGTGACTGGACTAATACATCACTCTGATAGAGGAATACAATACTGTAGTAATGTGTATACACAAATATTAAAGAGAAAAAAGATAGATATTAGCATGACTCAAGAAAATCATTGTTACGAAAATGCTATGGCTGAACGTGTAAACGGAATCTTAAAAGATGAGTTTTACCTTGACCAGACCTTTACTGACGTGCAACACGCAAAAAGAGCTACAAAAAATGCAATTAATCTATACAACGAAATAAGATTACATTTATCTTTAGATTATAAAACACCTAATATGGTATATCAATTATCAGCCTAAATTCAATTTTAACCTGTAGCCATATTTCAGGACTAGACATTAAAATAAAATTAATGAATAAAGAAAAATCAGCTAAAACAGTTTCAGAATTTATTGATTTAATGCACGAAAAAATTGCGACTATTTCAACTCCAAGTGAAATTAAGAATATTTGGTTTAGAGGAGAAGGAAGTAATAATATCTCGACACCACTCGTTCCAAAAGCATTTAGACAAAGAGGAGGTTCATTAAATGATACTTTTACAAAAAAGACTGCTTATGAAGATGTCATAAATATTGAAAGCAACTTAAAGTCTTCATTTTTTCGTGAAGCTGAAATGTTTTTAAATAAAAAAGGAATTAACAATAATGAATGGAATAAGTACTTTCTTATGCAACATTATGGCATGCAGACAAGGTTATTAGATTGGACTGAAAGCGCATTAATCTCATTATACTTTTCAATTTCTGACAGTCATTTTAAAGAAGACGATTCTGTTGTTTGGTTATTATCTCCACATAGCTATAACAAGTCTGTGCTAAGTAAATTATCAAATGGAACAATTCAAACAGGAAGTATTTACTTCCCACAAAAAGCTAACAAAATAGAGTTAATAGATAAAAACGGGGAATTTAATCGTGACGAATTGTTTCGGATGTATTTAAACTTGGATTTTGAACATAATCATAAATCTTATGAAAAAGAATTTTATCCACTTGCCATTTACCCATATCTTTTAGACGAACGAATGAGAAATCAAAAATCATGTTTTACTATTTTCGGAAATGAAGTTAATGGAATATTAGACTTTAAAGACAATCACAAATTCTTGACAAAGATTATAATCGATAAAAACTCAAAAATAAAAATCAGAAAAGAACTTGAATTGTTAGGTATATCAGAAAGAGATATCTATCCTGATTTATCCGGAATAAGCAAATCAATCGAAAATAAGTATAGCTTTTAAAAACTGTTACCAACAATGGTAATCGTTGCACAAGTCTATAATACATAGTTCAACTATAATAAAAAACCGTCTTTAGAGACGGTTTCTGTTTTTATACAGTTAATATTATAGTTGATTTACAAGGTCTTAAAAGCGTATTAATAGCTTTATAGAGGGTGTTTTTGAGGCTAAAATAAAGCGCAAGTACTCTTGCATCGCTTTTAGTACGTTTTTCAATAAATTTCATATATTTTTTGAGATTGTAAGCAATAGCGGAGAGTTGCATACATTTATTAGCTTGCTTGATACCAATAGTATTAACCTTGTTTAACCCCATAAACTGAGTCAGAGTGCCAAATACGGGTTCTACGGTACTTTGCCGTTTTCCTTTCATATAGCGTCCTTGATTACTTTCTACTCGGGCTATATTCCGCTCGTATTCCTCTCGATAATACGTAACTGTAAATTTCTTTTCTTGAGCTGATTTTCCTAAACATGCTGTGCGGATTGGACAGTCTATGCACAGCTGTTTTGATCCGCGATATTCCTTCTTTTTGGTATTGTTCTTTTTTTCAACAAACACCTTTTTAAACGGTATGGTTTTACCTTCTGGACAGGTGTAATGATCCTTGTCCTTATCATAAGTAAATCCATCTGGCCCACCTTTATAAGTGCCATGAGCGGGTATAAAACTTTTTAAACCTATAGCTTCTAGAAACGCATAATTCTCACCGCTACTATAGCCTGTGTCGGCTACACAATTTTCCCAAACCAGCTGTGATTTCCACAGTCGTTGTTTTACACGCTTAACAATATCTGGTAAGTGCTGACTGTCTTTACCGTCTGCATGGTACGCTTTTATATCGCTTATAACATGGTTTGCTGTATCTACAGTAAGCTGACTAAGGTAATTAAGTTTTCTTGCTTTACCGGGTTTTACACTAATACGTGCGTCAGGATCTGTGGGACTATAATGTGTTTTGTTACTCGTATAACGACTGCCTTTAGCACCGGCTCCTGGGCGAGCATCTTGATCTTTTGCCCATTTGGTATTACGGCTTTTTATAGCTTGTAATTCCTTGTGAGATGCAGATAATGTTTGTTGGTCTTTATCTGCTTTATTTTCTTTAGATTGCCTTAAAGGTTTGTTTTTGTCTCGATTGCTAATGTTACGAATTTGACGTAGGTGATCTTCTAAATCTGCTTCAGGAATTTTAAGTTCTAAAGTATCCATGGAAGCATTGGCTTTTACAGGAGCAGAATCTATTGTTTGCGTGTGTCCAGCGACCATACCTGCGGATACACAGCGTTCAAAAACCTTTATAAAAACAGATTCAAAAACGTCTTCTGGAAATAATTGTCGTGTACGGCTAATGGTAGAATGCCACGGTAATTCTTCGTCTATATCATACCCTAAAAAATACAATATATCCAAACGCATGCTACAATGTGCAATAAGCTTGCGATGGCTAGTTATATTTTCTAAATAGCCCACTAAACAAAGTTTAAAAAACACAATGGGATCGATGCTTTTTTGTCCGCTTGATCCATAGAATTTTTTGGTAGTTTTATAAAGAAAATTAAGATCTATAGCGGTATGAAGCCGACGGTAGAAATTGGCTTCTGGCACACGTTCGCTAAGTCTAAATTGATTGAATAGCTTCTCTTGATACGTCTTTTTTCCCTGCATACATAAAGATAAGAAACGTTCGTTTTTTAAGCAATTGCATTACTACTTTTTTCTTAACTTGTGCAACAGGCACAATGTGTATAATTCATTGCTAGTTATAGCCTACTTACGAAAGTCCTCGCACTTTCTATCTGTGATTTATTTGCTAACTTTAGTGCTTAAAACACGCACCTAATCTTATACAAGCACGTTGTGCATAATACCCGAAAAATGAACGACAAACAAATAATAAAACAATTAGAAAAAGAAATTGGTAAACAATTACCAATTATCAAACTAAAAAATGTAGGTAATTCAAGAGCAGGGTATTTCATTAATAATAAAGGACTTATTACTGGATTGAACCTTTGCAGGTTAGAATTAACAGAAATACCTTCAAATTTATTCAAACTAACCAATCTAACTCAACTTAATATTGGTATAAATAACATTGAAAATGTTGAATTCTCATTTTCAGAATTAGATAAATTGAAAACAATAGGTATATATGACAATCAGATAAAAAAGTTTCCTTACCAATTACTGTCAATAAAATCAATTAAAAATTTATATATCCAAGAAAACAACATTGAATCTATTTCGAAAGAAGAATTAGAACTTTGTAAATTAGAACTATTTGATTTAAGTAAAAACCCCTTAAACATACCTCCTGAATTTCTAAAAAGAGGGACACCTACAAAAATTATCACCTATTTAAATTCAATTGGAGAAGATAGTAAACCTTTCAATGAAGTTAAAGTAATACTTGTTGGAGACGGAGCTACAGGTAAAACTTCACTTGTAAATAGGCTTATAAACAAAAGATATAATTCTAGAGAACCACAAACACATGGAATTAAAATAAACTCTTGGGTTAGCGAGCCTACCGGAACTGAAGATATAATTAAATTTAACTTTTGGGATTTTGGCGGTCAAGAGATAATGCATGCTACTCATCAATTTTTCATGTCCAAAAGGAGTATATACATTCTTGTCTTAAATGCAAGAGAAGAGCCAAATCCTGAATATTGGTTAAAAAGTATTGAAAGTTATGGAGGGAAATCGCCAATATTAGTAGTGGTAAACAAGATTGATGAAAACCCTTCTTTTGATTTAAACAGAAAATTTCTTTTAGAAAAATACCCAAGTATTCTTAATTTTTATAGGATATCGTGTTCAACTAATGAGGGAGTTCAAGAATTTTCAAAATCCCTTGTTGAATCTATAAATAATGTTCCTCATATTTCTAATGTCTGGTCAAATAATTGGTTTAATCTTAAGAACTCCTTAGAAAATATTTCAGCACCTTATATATCTTATGATGAATACATCACTAAATGCAAAAAAGAAGGAATCAACGAGCAATCTGACCAACAAATAGTTTTAGAATTTTTAAATGATTTAGGAATTATTCTACATTTTAAAGATTATAGTTTAAATGATACTCACGTATTAGACCCACTATGGGTAACAGGTGGAGTTTATAGAATAATTAATTCAAAACTTCTTAATGACCAAGGTGGTATTATTGGATTTTCAGATTTAGAGAAAATTTTGAAAAAAAAGGATGATGACAAATTTATTTATCCTAAGTCAAAATTCAAATATCTTGTAGAACTAATGAAAAAATTTCAATTATGCTATGAAATTGAAAACCAAAAAATTCTAATTCCAGATTTATTACCAGTTCAAGAACCTGATTTCAATCTTGATTTAGATAATCAAATAAAGGTAATAATCGAATACGACTTCCTTCCTAAGTCAATACTACCTAGACTTATTGTTAATCTTCATATGGACATTAAAGATGGTAAAAGATGGAGAACTGGAGTTGTTCTATATGACAATAGATTTAACTCAAGTGCAATTGTCAAGGCTGACTATGAATCTAACATCATTACGGTTCAAACATTTGGAAATAATAAAAGAGATTACCTTTCTGTTATCTTACATTTCTTAAGAAGTATAAATGCAAATTTTGAAAAGTTAACAGCAATTGAAAAAATACCGCTCCCTGACAATTCAGATTTAAGTATTAGTCTAAATCATCTTTATAAATTAGAAGAAATGGGTATAACAAAATATTTTCCAGACGGAGCAATTAAAGAATACAATGTAAAAGAATTATTAGGCTCAGTAATCAACCAAAATTCAGCAGAAAAGGAACTAATGAACTTATTAGAAAAAGTTGCTAGTAAATTAGACAATACAGAATCTTTACTTGAGAAAGCAAATTCAATAGTACAATTACAACCGAACTTTTTTGGTCTTGGAGTTAATCTGAATGCGATAGTTGATAAATATCTTAAAAAGAAAAGTACTACAGCTAACAATGGCTATAATTAATACGGGTTTTGGTGCTTAACCAAAAGTGTAGTGCTTTTTAACTAAGTCTGCCAAATCTTTTTAATTTGGCTTTAAAAGAAAAAAGATAAAACAAAATAAAAAAATTTGGCTAAGTGCTTAATCGAAAGTTCACTACTTTTAATTCCCGTACTAACCATAGCCTCAACGTTGTGTGCAATTATGACCCGTCCTGAAATATGTATACACTAAACCAAATGTATATGTATAAAAATGATGGATATGTAAGACGTTACAGCGAAAGCTTTAAACTCAAAGTTCTTGATGAACTTGCTAAGGGAAACCACTCTAAAAGACAAGTAGGACTGCTCTATGGCGTCCAATCCAGTACCATTAACGAATGGATAAAAAAGTACAATCGTAAAGATTTAATGAACACCCGTGTAATCGTGCAAACAGATGATGAACTTACCAAAATAAAAGCCCTCCAAAAAGAGCTTAAACAGCTAAAGGAACTTCTCATAAAGAAAGACCTCGATAAGCTTATTGATGATAGTTACCTCACTGTGGCTGCTAAGAAACTAGGCTATAAAGATGCTTTAGAACTCAAAAAAAAACTAAACATCTAGCACTAATGGAGACTTTAGACAATAATCCAAAAGAAAGACCTTATAGTATAGCAACAATCTGTAAGGGATATTTTCTAACTCGTGATGCGTTTTATAAATACAAAAAGCGATACGTCAAGCGAATAAATATTGAAAACCAGGTGTTGGAAATCGTTCATAAAAGAAGAAGGACTTTACCAAGAGAAGGCGCTCGAAAGTTGATGCGGTCCCTAAAAACGGACTTTAAAAAACACAACATCAAAATTGGTAGAGATCAATTGTTACGTGTCCTTAGAGATAATAATCTCTTGATACGGAGAAAGAAATATTCGTCCAGAACAACAAACTCACATCATAGATTTTACAAATACGATAATAGCATTAAAGATGTAGAAATAGTTAGATGCAACCAAGTGTGGGCTGCAGATATAACTTACATCAGAACTATTAAAGGATTTTGTTATCTAGCACTCTTAACAGATATGTATTCACGTAAAATCGTAGGATATGACCTAAGTGACAGCTTAGAGCTAACCGGTTGTGTTAGGGCACTTAAAAAGGCAATCTATCATAACAAAGGACTCAAGAATCTAACCCACCACTCAGACAGAGGAATACAATATTGCAGCAATGTATACACCAACGAGTTAAAGCGAAAAAAGATAGCAATAAGCATGACAGAAGAAAATCATTGTTATGAAAATGCCCTAGCAGAGCGGGTAAATGGAATTTTAAAAGATGAATTTTAAAAGATGAATTTTACCTAGACCAGACCTTTGCCAGCGTAGAAGATGCAAAAAGAGCAACTAAAAATGCAATCAAATTATATAACTCTAAAAGATTACATTTATCTTTAGACTATAAAACACCTAATAACGTGCACCAAAATGCAGCTTAATTTTAATCAATAACCTGTAGACGTATTTTAGGACGAGACATTAAAAAAAATCGAGATAAAAAATGAAAATATTTATAAGTTGGTCAGGAGAACAAAGTAGATTTATAGCCAAACTATTAAGTGAATGGATTGAACAAGTTATCCAAGTAGCAGAACCTTGGATTTCAACCGACATAGAGAAAGGTAAAAGGTGGAATGCTGAAATTGCAGGAAAACTTGAAGAGTCAAAAGTTGGAATTTTTATAATGACACCATCAAATTTATCTTCTGAATGGGTTCATTTTGAGGCTGGTGCTATATCAAAAACTCAAGACGCCTATGTTTGTACACTTTTATATAAAGTTCATACAACTGACGTTTCTTCAGCACTTTCACAATTTCAAGCGACTAGACTAGAAAAAGAGGAAATGCTGACATTATTAAAGCAGATAAATAACCAGATAGGAAAAACTGGTGCAAAATCTTTAAAAGAAAAACAAATTGAAAATATATTTGAATCTTTATGGCCTGAATTTGAGGGAAAATTAAAATCAGTTCCTGAAAGCGAAAATGAACCTGAAATTAGAACTGAAAAAGAATTGATGGAAGAGTCCTTGAATATTTTGAGATATTTAAAGAATACAGCTGAAAATGGCAATGGGACAACTGTAAGTGAAAGTGATATGGATGAAATTGTAGATTGGTGGATTGAAAAATATGCAAGCACAAATAAACTTGACCTTACCAGTTACGATTTAAGAAAAAAAGAAAGTGAAATTTATGATTTTATGATGAAATTCCCAGAAATCAAAAAAATATTTACATCATCGAGTCAATTAAAAAACAGAATAATAAGCCGAACAGATAAATTATTACCATTCTAAAATAACTGCACACAATAACTAAGTATTCGGCTCGCCGATAGGCCAGAGCTGAATATTGTGTTGACGAAGTCGGCAGAAGATGTCTCTTATGGGGAAAACGATGTGTTTAGGGAAGGATGCTTTGGTAATCGATTGTAGTTTACATGTTTAAACTACGCTGATCAGTCTTTATTTGGAAGAGATTGTTTCTTTTTTCGGTAACACTTAATATAATTTCACTTTATAATGGCTTAAATTTTAAGTTTAGCCATTGAGAGGTCTGTCCGCGCTTGCAGATTGTTTTTTTTAATTGACCTTATTTAATTTTTTATCTCTTAATAATACCCTCCAATTTTCGGGAGGACCACGATCGTTAAATAGTAGTATGGTATGTAGTTTTCCTTTTTTACAAACGGGACAACGACGGTGTAAAACAGGTTCGACTGTTTTAATACTCACTATCTTTTTACAAGCCAGTTCGGCTTGTAGTCTCGGTAATCTCTTTTTTCCAGCTGCTGCTTAAAATACCGTAATGCCGTATGCGTGTAAAGCCTTGGGTAAAATATGCAAAGCAAAGCGTCTAACAAATTCTTCACTGGACAAAGTCAACTTTATCTTTTTAGCTTGGTGCCGGTAATCTTTCGCGGTAAAAGTCACCGTTTTATTTTCACGATCTACAGCAATAATACGATGGTTACTTATTGCAATTTTATGCGTGTATCTGCCTAGATATTCAATAACATATTTTGGACTTCTAAAAGATTGTTTCGCATAGATCACCCATTTTTTACTGTACACTGTATTATAAACTTTCTTTGGGATTTTTACTTCACTTTTCCTAAGTTCAGAGATAAATTTAGCCTTAAACACCTTGCTCATAGATTTTACATTGAATAGATATTTACCTTTATTTTTTGCACTTTTCCATGTCCCTGATTTACGCCATCCACCGCCAGGAACAATACAATGCAAGTGCGGATGTAGGCTCATGTTTTGTCCCCAGGTATGAAGTATAGCAATCATACCCAGTTTAGCGCCCAAGTGTTTGGGGTTGTCTCCAAACTGTTGCAGGGTTTGCCATGCGGTTCTAAATAAACTGCTATAAATTACTTTACCATGACTCAGAGCGTAGGTATTAAACTCACTTGGAAGCGTAAAAACGATATGAAAATAAGGCACATTTAATAGTTCGCCTTCTCTGGCTTTTATCCACTGTTCACGTTTGTGTCCCTGGCATGTTGGGCAATGTCTATTTCTGCAACTGTTATAACTAATGTGTAAGGCTTGGCAACAATCGCATTTATCAATATGGCCACCCATAGCTTTGGTGCGACACCTTCTTATGGCTTGTAACCCACGGTAATGCCAAGAGGTCAGACTCAATGTTTTGAGCTGTAGCTGTTCCATTTCTAAAATGTCAGCTACTTTATGTTTACAAAACATTAATCGTAAAGTTTATCCAAGGGAGAAAATTTGGAACCACTAGGCAAATTGGCAACATGAAGATACGTGAGTGTCATCTCGATATGTGCATGTCCAAGAAGTTCCTTTAAACTGACGATATCAACACCATACTCTAATAAATGTGTAGCAAACGTGTGCCGTAAAGTATGGGCAGTTATCTGTTTAGAACTCCCTATTTTACTTCTGTTTTCTTTAATAATCCAGCGTATACCGTTGGTGGTTAATCCGAGTGATTCTCCAGATTTAGAGACTTGGCTATTAAAAAGATGTCCCTGAGGGTTTTCTGTTGTGATGTATTTTTTAATCCCCTAATCAGAAGCGGACTCAAAGGCACATAGCGATCTATTTTCCTTTTTTCTTAGGAATAAACACGGTTTTACGCTCAAAATCGAGATCAGATAATTTAACAGCGCAGAGTTCGTAGCTACGCAGTCCACAACCGTAAAGCATACCTATTATCAAACGATGCTTAAGATATTTAGGCGCTTTTAAAAGGCGCTTAACTTCCTCTTTATTTAGAACACATGGTAGTTTAATATCTCTTTTAATTTGAGGAAGCAGCACACGTTTGGCTTCCATGCCCATCACTTTGTAGGCTGCTCTGAGTCCGAAAATGGTGTGTTTAAAGAAACTCTCGGAAGGTGTTTTGTGAAGTTTTTGGCAGTGGTAAAGATAGTTCTGAACGTGTTCTACCGATAGTTTTTCAGGACTTCGGTTGTAATGCAAAGCTAAGTGTGCCAAGCACCGGAGATAGTTGTTTAAAGTGCTTTTGGCTTTGCCATTAATAGAGAAACTCTGTTCGAGTTTGGTTTGAAGATGACTGAAATCCTTTACATCTGAAAAGGCGCGTTCAGCAATGGTTTTACTTTTTTTTAAACATAATAATAGATTTAAAATTTACCCATAAGTTAATAAATCTATTACTTTTACAAAAGAATAACTTATTCTGAATCAGTCAGGAGGGCTTCCGACCGATAGGGAGGATTCGTTCAACACCGTGTATAATTAATTGCTTGGGCAAGTGCTTATCTGGAAAATTCCTTCGGAATTTTCTCGCGTTAGTTTTTGTTTACTAAATTAGTTGCTTAACCACGCAACTAACCAAGAACTGTGTTAATAAACAAGTATTTATTAGTTTAATTTCACTAAAACACTTCTATAATTCTTATCATATATCAACCCTGATTTTGCCAAGGCAAATGCCTGTTTTAAAAGCTTATTACAGACAGCTATTAATGCCACTTTTTTACTTTTCCCTTTTGCTACAATTCTATCGAATATTTCTTTACACGCTTTATTATATTTCTTAGCGGATAGACTACACATAAATAAGGTTTTCCTCAATCGTCTATTTCCCATTTTACTTATCCTTGATCTAGATCTTATACTACTTCCTGATTGTCTAATCATAGGTGTTAAACCCGCAAAAGAACAAAGCTCTGAGGATTTATTAAAACGTTCAAATCCTCCGGTTAAAACGATCAATAACACACTTGACTTTCTCCCTATTCCAGGAATACTCTCAACCCTAGTAAGTAAATCTTGATTATCTAGTTTTACTAGCTCTAGTAATGAGTCTTCGAGCTTATCTATTTCATTTTTCAAGTGTTTTAAACTTCTTTTTAAGGACCGTATCACTTTTGAACATGGAGATCCCATTGACTCCTCTGTTTGTAACTTATTTTTAAGTGCTGTTGTTTGTTTAGTATACAAGTTGGTTAGGCTTATTATTTGATAACAAGCTATTTGAGTTTCACTTTGGCCTTTCCATAAACGAAGTTCAACCCCAGAGTTTACAGCATACTCATAAATCATTTGAGAGTCTCTTTTGTCTGTTTTTATTTTTGTTAATCGCATTTGTATAAAGCGTTTTATGGACAAAGGATTCTCTACACTTACAGCTATTCCTTTTTCTTCTAAATAATAGCACAAACGTAAATGATAAACTCCCGTAGATTCCATTACACAATGAGAAAACTCATTAGTTAAACGCAATAACTTTTTAAAGCCTGATAAGTCATTCTTAAATTGATGATGATTACCATCTGCTCCACTAACATCAAAGACATCCTTACTGATATCTATTCCGAAATAATTTGTATTTTTAATCATGTATATGAAATTTACGAAAGAAGTAGTCTACTAGCTTTTCTGCATCTTAAAAACGAGATCTAAAGTCTCACAGAACTGTTCGAAATAATAGTAGAAAAGAGAGGGGATTGTCATGAAAAACGAGATCGCAGTCTCAATACACAAAATAACCTTAATCCTCTCTTTTTATTCTTTCTGATTTGACACTTAATTTATAACTTATATTTGATAAGGCTAACTTAAGATACACAATCACGTTGCCATTCATTGGCGAAACGAACTAAAACTAAAAAAACAAATGAATAAAATAAAACTGACTTCAATTTTTTTGCTATTATTCTCTTTAGAATGTTTTAGCCAACAAACCGGGAATAATGGAATAACACAAACTGCTGTTAAAAACGGAATTGGAATTGGAAGCGCAATTGCTATTGTGGTTTCTTGGGACAGAAATAAATCAATTCTTTATGCATTATTACACGGAATTTTGGGCTGGCTTTATGTTATCTATTTTGTAATAGTCCGTGAAAGTGAGGAAAAGAATAAATAATCAAAAACCTAATTGAATGCTGAATTTAGCAAGTTTCGGAATTGCGCACTCAATCGGAATTGAAAAATATTGCGGAGTAAAACGCTGACTGAATTTACTCAATCGCTGAAAAGTGGAAAACGGAATTTAATCGGATAATTTGAACTCTGAAAAAACAACGAAATGGCAATCGAGTGGATGGCTCCGCCATCAAATGACGGAGTGCACCCCTCACACCACCGTACGTACGGGTCTCGTATACGGCGGTTCGTAAATCATCACACCAAAGCTCTTTTCACCCTTGGCACTATCTTCTAGTTTAAGCATAGGCTACCACTAGGGCTCCTATGCGAATTTTGAAGAGAATTACGTTCAGTCCTTCCCTACTTGTGAGTCCATCGGAGGTATTGCCTCTGCTCGTTTCCTGTAAGTACTATGACCTCTGCTGACTTCTCCAAATAACCAACTCGTAGTTTTGGAGACCTCCCCAGGTAATGACATCTTCTTTCCCTCAATTCCTGCCGTATCTACATACTTACCCTTTTGTTAATCTTGGGGCGTTACAATGATGTGGTTGCTTACCCGAGTAAATATGCCTCTGTATACGATTTCTGTTCGTCAGTACCGAGTTTTGTAGTTCCGCTTCCTTCAGATAAAACCTCACGATTTTCACCCTTGCGACTTACTAATGCTTCAGAACGTTACTCCTGCGCATAAGGGACTTGCACCCTATAGATTAATTATTTACCTTTCGGTAAATCAAAAGATGCCCATGCTGGGCACACACACCGTATAAAAATAATTGCGGTTTAGTGCTTAATCAAAGGGCGTTGCGTGTTTGTAACGTCTGATTTTCCTTCGGAAAATCCTCGCATACAAACCCGCAACTATTCTTATACATCAACGTTGTACATAATTATGACCCGTCCTGAAATAAGGCTACATAATTTTAAACATTATGTACAAAAATGACAAAGTAATTAGAAGGTATTCAGAACCTTTCAAACTGAAAATTTTAGCCGAACTTACAACAGGAAAATACACCAAGAGTGATCTATGTAAACTCTACTCAATCGCTCCTACAACGGTTAATGAGTGGATTAAAAAGTACGAACGTAAAGACTTAATGAACACCAGAGTAAAAGTGGAAACAAAAGACGAAATTACAAGAATCAAAACGTTGCAAAAAGAAGTAGAACAGCTTAAAAAACTACTTCTTAAAAAGGATCTCGATGCTATGGTAGAAGAATCTTACCTGGAAGTAGCGGCTGAAAAATTAGGATACAAAAATGTCCAACAACTCAAAAAAAAACTCAATATCTAGCCTTAATAAAAGCAAAAGATAAAGCTAAGGGATTTGCTTCTTTATCAACTATATCCAGTTGTTTTGGACTAAAACGAGATGCCTATTATAAGTTTAAAAACAGAGCTGATAAACGTTTAAAACGAGAACAACAGATTATTAATATAGTCAAGAAAAGACGCAAATCGCTTCCTAGAGAAGGTGTTCGTAAACTTATAAAATCATTAAATGATGAGTTTACAAAGATTAACCTAAGAGTCGGTAGAGATACGCTATTCAAGGTGTTAAGGTCTCAAAATATGCTCACTTTAAGAAAGAAATATAGTTCTAGAACAACCAACTCGCATCATCGTTTTTATAAATATAACAACATCATAAAAGATCTAGAAATCACAAAACCTAATCAGGTCTGGGCATCAGATATTACATATATCAGAACCGTAAAAGGCTTTTGCTATCTAGCTCTCATTACGGATATGTATTCTAGAAAAATAGTGGGTTACGATCTAAGTGATAGTCTAGAATTAAAAGGATGCGTGAGAGCTCTTAATAAGGCTATTTATAAAGCTAAAAACGTGACTGGACTAATACATCACTCTGATAGAGGAATACAATACTGTAGTAATGTGTATACACAAATATTAAAGAGAAAAAAGATAGATATTAGCATGACTCAAGAAAATCATTGTTACGAAAATGCTATGGCCGAACGTGTAAATGGCATATTAAAAGATGAGTTTTACCTAGACCAGACCTTTACTGACGTGCAACACGCTAAAAGAGCTACAAAAAATGCAATTAATCTATACAACGAAATAAGATTACATTTATCTTTAGATTATAAAACACCTAATATGATATATCAATTATCAGCCTAAATTCAATTTTAACCTGTAGCCATATTTCAGGACTAGACATTTGACGAAACCAATAAAAATAGAACTGAATTTAAGAAATCCGAAAAATGGATGGCTACCGATTGAATTAAAATCCGCGGAATTTGAATTGGAATTTAATGCGTCAAATATTCCTGAAAATCCGACTGACAAACTTTGCGAATCTTTGCTTTTAGCAATCAACGGAATTGAAACGGAAATATGCTGGAATTTGGAACCTGAATGTTATTTCTTTGAACTAAAACAAAGCGGAAAAGAAATTGAGCTGAATATTTCAAAAAGTGGAGGAATAACAAAAAATCGTAATCTGATTTATAAACTGACTGGAGATTTTGAGTCTGTGATTTTACCAATGTATCGGAGTTTGAAAAAGTTCAATACGTTGGAATTTGACAAAGCTGATTGGAAAAAAATTGACCAATTAAAACTGAATAAATTAACAGAATTAGTAAAACAAAGAAAAACTACTTACAACACTATGTTTAAATAAATTATGAGAAAAACCTATAATATTATAGAAAAGACGATAAGCATAGTTTTAATTGTATCTGGAATATTTATTTTATGGCTCTCATTGGATTTATTACTTGACAAATTGGATATTGTTGTAAGAAGTAATGACAATTCATATTCTGGTTTATCTCACTACTATTATGGGTATTTTAGAGATTTTCATCTCGTCGTGATTTTCGCATTACTATCTATAATTTCTGGAATATTACTTTTAAAGAGTAAAAAAAATGGTTGGCTTTTATCAGCAATTGTGTTCATTGGATTCCCAATCAGTATTCTATTGCGTAACTGGTTAAATCCTGAAAGTGATTTTCATAATCCAGGTAACTCAACAGTAATTGCTATTGGAACAACAATTCTGTTATTATTAGTTGGTGTATTACATTTTGCTAAACCATTCAAAAAAAAGTACAATGTCAATTCAAAAGATATACTATTTATACTTTTGGGATTAGGAATAATAATTGTTGATATATATGTTTTTAAAAAATAAAAAACTACTTACAATCGAGTGGATGGCTCCGCCATCAAATGACGGAGTGCACCCCTCACACCACCGTACGTACGGGTCTCGTATACGGCGGTTCGTAAATCATCACACCAAAGCTCTTTTCACCCTTGGCACTATCTTCTAGTTTAAGCATAGGCTACCACTAGGGCTCCTATGCGAATTTTGAAGAGAATTACGTTCAGTCCTTCCCTACTTGTGAGTCCATCGGAGGTATTGCCTCTGCTCGTTTCCTGTAAGTACTATGACCTCTGCTGACTTCTCCAAATAACCAACTCGTAGTTTTGGAGACCTCCCCAGGTAATGCCATCTTCTTTCCCTCAATTCCTGCCGTATCTACATACTTACCCTTTTGTTAATCTTGGGGCGTTACAATGATGTGGTTGCTTACCCGAGTAAATATGCCTCTGTATACGATTTCTGTTCGTCAGTACCGAGTTTTGTAGTTCCGCTTCCTTCAGATAAAACCTCACGGTTTTCACCCTTGCGACTTACTAATGCTTCAGAACGTTACTCCTGCGCATAAGGGACTTGCACCCTATAGATTAATTATTTACCTTTCGGTAAATCAAAAGATGCCCATGCTGGGCACACACACCGTGTATAATTAATTGCTGGGTTCTTCCCTACTTGCGAATATTCCTGCGGAATATTCACGGGTTCGTAAAAGTTTGCTAACTTAGTTGCTGAACCACGCAACTAACCATACACAATCACGTTAGCTGTAATTTAAAAGGATACTATTACAAATGATTAAGAAAGCGATAAAAACAGGTATTTTGTCTTTTGGGATGTCGGGAAAAGTATTTCATTCCCCTTTTCTAAACGAACATAAAAATTTCGAATTACATGCAGTTGTAGAGAGGACTGAAAAGAAGGCACATCTTATTTATCCTAATATAAAGAGTTACAATTCGATTGGGGAGCTTTTAGCAGATCCGGATATTGAACTAGTAATAGTTAATACTCCCAATGCCACTCATTTTGATTTTGCATTAAAAGCAATTAAAGCGGAAAAGCACGTCTTAATGGAAAAACCTTTCACAGTAAACTCTTCAGAAGCAAGACAACTATTTAAAGAAGCTAAGAAATTTAATTGTTGTATTCTTCCCTATCAAAACAGACGTTACGATAGTGACTTTCTTTCTGTTAAAAGTGTACTGGACTCTGGAAAATTAGGAAAATTAGTGGAGTTTCATCTTCGGTATGATAGATATAAATATACTATTGGAACTAAAGCTTCGAAGGAAACACCCGTTCCTGGCAGTGGTTTAGCCTACGATTTAGGCCCACACTTGTTAGATGCAGTAATTTCTGTTTTTGGAAAACCACTAGAATGGAGAAAAAACCTGGGTCATTTTCGTCCAAAGACTCAGGTAGATGATTATGCTCACTTTCATTTGTTGTACCCCGAAGGGCTTCAGGTATTTATTACAATGAGCATGTTAGTTGCCGAATCACAACCAGCATTTATTCTTCACGGCACAAAAGGCTCTTATGTCAAACAACGTGCGGATGTTCAAGAACAACAACTATTGGAAGGCACAACTCCTTCGAGTTCTCTATACGGCATAGAAGAGCCAAGTAAACATGGTGTTTTTACTTCATTATCTAATGATGGATTAAAAATCCATGAAAAAATAATATCTCCAAAATCTTCCTACATGCGTGTATTTGATGATGTTTATAACACAATTAGAGAAGAAAAACCCTATACAGTAACAGAAAAAGAAATCATACAACAATTAGAAATTTTAGAAGGATAAAAAAACAGCTAGTCGAGTAGGAAGAGGGGAATTTCACCCCTAAACCTCTCACAGAACCGTACGTGAACCTCTCGATTCATACGGCTCTTGTTATACTGTCGATAAAGTCTAAATAAATTTAGACCAGTTTGTATATCAATTCCCAATGGTAAAACAGGTTTGGATATGGCTTTGCAATAGACCTTAGCCATTTTACAGCTTTGATCTTGCTTCCTTTGAAGCTTTTATACTTGTTCAATATCCATCTAATTATACGATTGTGCAGGTAATAGAATACTGGTTGCAAACTCCTACGACTTATCTTTCCGTAATACTAGATCCAATCACGAATTTTTGGGTTCAGAAGATTTGCTAAATCCTGTATCCCGCGTTGAGTTTTGTTATGGAAAGCAAGTTTTCGGAGTTCTCCCGTGTTTCGAACTTTAGACTTTCTGCCCATTTTACAATCAAACTGAAGGAAACTTCCTCCCCTTTTCAATCTGAACCGCATTGGCTGAAAACTGAAACCTAGGAAATCAAACTTTGTAGGGTAGCCTTTGAGTTCTCTGCCATCTTTCTTTCAGTACACTATTTTGGACTTTTCAGGGTGTGCGGTCAGGCCGCATTCTGTTAGAAGTTTTTTATAGCTGTAAGAGTATGGACAGCTTCCTCATGACTCCTACAATGTACAATCAGGTCATCTTGTATACTTCACTTAATTAGGACACCTTAAAATTCGACAAATTATTATTAAGATCAGATTTTATTAATATACAATGATAAGTTAATTCCTATTTTACCTATAATTGCGTCTAAACACAGAGTGAGATCATTATCTTTAACCCACGTTTATTTTGCTTAACATATAGATCAGAAGCTATAAGTTTACTAGGATAATAGTTAACTTATTTAATTTTCGATTAAATAAACAGTGGACCTGAATTTAAGGGTTGTATTTGTAATGCCGTCTAGTCGCTTCACGAAAAAATCAGGTATTGGCAAATAAGTACAAAAGAAATTGGAAGCCTTAACGTTATTTTCAAGGCTTTATAAGGATGCCCTTTTTCCGAAATGAAGCTTTTCTCGCAATCTAATGGAAATGGGAGTTTATCTACTACAACATAAACGATTAGTTACTAACAGCATTTTTAAGCAGATACTCTGTTACAGTTACCCAATCCGGAAACTTATCTGTTCCAAAATGAATATGTTCTCCTGTAAATTTATTTACACCGTTTTTTAATCTATCATCAATCAAATAATCTCCGACATTCAGATTTTTATGATGAGATAGAATCAACCTTTTATAAGCAACTTTTCCAAGATATTTTTTTACCCAGTTTAATTTGTCTGGACCCGCTGTTTCATTTTCCCATGGTGAAGTCGATAATAAGTAGGTGTCATAATGTTTGGCTAACTCTTCGTAAGATTTTATAGCATCTTTCATTGGCTCCATAAGACTAAAAATACCTGGAACTTCATCTAAACGACCTTCATATTCGTTTAATTGACTTTCATCAAGTTTATCTATTCCAGATTTAAAATCAACCAAAACATTATCCATATCTACATATAATACTTTTTTCATTACTTCTTTATTTTATTTAAATAATGATTTCGGCACTTTATAACTTGCGGCATACATTAAGTTTTTTTCTTTTGCTCTAAATTCACTAAATGCTTTTTTATACCATTTTGGGTCGTTTCCAGCAGTATTATACTCTTCGTAAGTTGTAACATCATAATACGCTCCATCTAGCCAAGGTTCAATTCCAAATATAGAAATGTTATTTTCTTCTACCCTATCCAGTAAAATTTCAAAATCGGATTCAGAAAAATAATATATGTACTCCACATCAAAGCCGTTATTTAAATTTTTAAGTCCTACATATATATTATTTACTAAATATTCCTGTTCCAATAGCGCCTCTTCATCGCTATAATTTTTTGCTTCGGATTCCATGTTTTATTATTTAGAATTGTTTTTAAAGAATGACGAAATATTCATTTGATTCTTCAACTTAGTTTCATTGCTAAACTCCTTAGTTGTTCTAAGAACATGATTCAAAATTAAATTTTCGATATAAACCTCTGATGAATTATCCATAGGTAAACCGCTAGAATTAAGATTAGACATGCCTAATTTTTCTCTTTTAAAATTTATTTTAGCAGTATATTCCTCAGACATTGGACTAACGCCATTGCTTCTATCTGCAGCATCTAATCTACTATCGTACATATAATCGAATTCTTCCGAAAAAATTTCGGCATGTAATTCTATTTTCAATCTATTTATTTAAAAGCCTTATTTTGAAGATCTTCTATTTTTTTTCTCCTCATGTTGTTTTATTATTTTTTTCTTTTTGAGAGCAATAGACTGATCGACATCTAACTCGTTTTTTATTAAATTCATTAAGTCTTCATATAATTCATGAAATTTATCTTGATCACCATCCTCTTGATCCCATGAAAATAAATTATCCCAATTTGAGTCCCAATTAGGTAATATTTTGCGTTTTGAGAGATTCATTTTTATCTTCCCTTTATTATCACCCCCTGTACCTGTATTAAAGCAATAATGAATAAAACTATAATACGTGTCACTTAACCCCTCTGAGTCCTTAAATATGTATAAATATATATTAAATGATTTATCTAATTTTCTTTTTTTTTGAATGATATCAATTGGAGTCAGCTCCTTCCAATTCCCAAAACAACGATAATAACAATACAAGTCATTTAAATCAGGTACAACGAGATCATAAAACTCTAGTCTTTTTTCAATTATTCGTTGACTTGTCCATTTTTTCTTTTCTATTTTAGATAATCTAAAAGCAATTATACCTCCAATTACGGGAGTTGCAATTAAGATTAAGGTCTTGGCAATATCTAGACTATTCCAAGCGTAATCTGTACTGTATTCCATGTTTGTGTTTTTGCAGACTTTCCCCTAATGATAGGCTTCCCTTTTTTAGGACACTTTAAAATTCGACAAATAATTATTATTTAGCCAAGTTTTGATTAATAAACTATAATAAATTAATTCCTATTTTACCAATAATTGCATCTTAATACAGATTGAGATCAAAAATGATGTACTAAAATCTTTACCAACGCATATTTATTTTCTAAAAAACAGATCAGGAGTAAATGGATTTTATACAGAAACTTGTATCCCAGATTCAAGTAAATAATAGGCCAATTGATAGTGGTAGTATCCCGTAGCTTCCATAACACAATGATTATCTAGACCTAAGAGTTTAATAAACTTTTTAAAGCCTAATATCGAGTTTTTAAATTGGTAATAATTACCATCTGAATCTGTAACATCAAAAACCAAATGGCTAATGTCTATTCCAAAATATTTAATATCTTTATTCATAAGAAAATGATTTTTGAAAGGACGACTACTCGAGTTTCAACGACTTAAAATCGAGGTCTAAAAGCCTCATAGAACTGTACGAAATCTGTGTAGAAAAAGAGAAGGGATTTTCAATGTTGACGAGATCTGTAGTCTCTCCGTATATAATAACCTTATTCCTCTCTTTTGTTCCTTCTAATTTATAGGTCTTAATTTAGTGTTTTTATTAAAATGCTAACTTAAGCCGTGTATAATTAATTGCTTGGTCATCGCTTATCTGAAAAATCCTATCGGATTTCCCAGCGTAGTTTTGTGCTTTTAATGGTTTGTGCCGAGACACACAACGGCTCATACACATCAACGTTGCACCTAATTTCTCACTCAACAACTCAGTAATTGGCGTATTTGCCAATTCATATTAGATTTCCTATATTTGTTTCATAACTTTTAAAGTGACGAGCAACACGTAAAACACGGCAATTTAATTATGATAAGAGTAACATTTGTAGACGACAATTCTATTGAGGTCGTTGCCTCAAACGGAGAAAAATTCATTTGGAAAACATTTTTCCCAACTTCTAAACAACGCCAAAAATACTATACTGAAAAGTTACAATATTATTATGAAAAATATATCAAAGAAAATATTGGACATAATACTGGAATGGGAATGGCATATTGGGTTTGGATAAGAATGAATTATGACGAAGGTTTAGGAATCTATGGTGGCAAGGGAGATCGAGATGATCAAAAAATTTTTCAAAAAGAACAAAGGGTAAGAATTGGAGAAAAAATACGTGAATTAAGAAAAGAAAAAAATATTGAAGCAAAGAAACTTGCTCAAATAGCTAATATTGATGCCGCAAACCTTAGTCGAATAGAACAAGGGCGCTATTCTGTTGGTCTAGATGTACTATCGAATATCGCACTAGCACTTGGTGCAAAAATAGAATTGAATATCGTTGAACATAAAAAATCTTAAATTATGGTCAATATAGATTCCTTTAACAAACAATGTCAATGCATTTATAAAAGTGAAAAATATTTAGTCAGAGACAATGGTTCCATTTTCAGATATAGTAAACCAAACAAAAGAAAAAGACCATTAGATGAAACATGGACTTTCGGTAAACCATGGAAACATAAAGGTTACATGAACTTCTCATCAGAAACAGTTCATAGAATTGTGGCAACTGCTTTTCATGGAAACCAACCTTCTGAAAAGCATATTGTCGAC
The DNA here is from genome assembly GCF_009796865.1 of Formosa sp. L2A11. Taxonomy (GTDB): domain Bacteria; phylum Bacteroidota; class Bacteroidia; order Flavobacteriales; family Flavobacteriaceae; genus Formosa. The sequence continues at coordinate 377,977 of NZ_CP047028.1, forward strand.
CATATTGACACTAACAAAAAAAATAATAGACCTGAAAATTTAAGATGGATTACTAGATTGGAAAACATTTTACTTAATCCGATAACTTTATCAAGAATAATTTTCAAGTACGGAAGTGTTGACAATTTCCTTGCAAATCCATCCAAACCAATTGACGGAGAACTTGAACAAAATTTTGAATGGATGAGAACGGTTACAAAAGAAGAATCGGACAACACCAGAAAGAATTTAGAAAATTGGGCTAAAGAGGGTAAAATCCCAAAAGGAGGTCAATTAGGAGAATGGATATTTAGGCAAGGTATTTATCAAGAACCATCTACTCCAACAATCAATTACATAGTATCTAAAACTCCTAATGCAGCACAACGGATAATTTTCTATAATGATAAACCAAACGAATTCCCTTGTACTCCAGAAGTTATTGATGCTAATCCCTTAAAAACATACTATGAGAATTTAAAAGAAGGTGAGATTTTTTTTCGAAACCACAATGGTGAATATGTAGTTGTGAACAGTGGATTTTCTAAAGACAGTCAATCTATTTATATATTAACAAGGGCTGATTATGTTTATAGAGAGAATAAGGATGGAGAACACAATGCTGTTCCAATTTCCAAACTTCAAGAAAAAGTATCTATTAAGGATTTACCTCATGCACTTACTGAAGTAACTTATGAAGATAATTTATTTGTTCATTCAAAAGTAGAAACAGGTTTCCATCCAAGGGAAGAGCTAGAACAAATATTTTATGATTATACACAAAGCAAATAATTAAAATATGATTGATGGCTAGAATAATATAAAAACTAGGTACAACAAAGTACTGTGGTAAAAAACAAGTAAAAACGCATTAACTTTTCACTTAAGTGGCAGTATCTCATAAACTGTGTAAGTTTTAAAATCTCAGGTTAAAAATTAATCAACTCAAATTATCTGTTCATATTGGTCTTGTCAATCTTCTCCTTACGATAAACTATCACAGCTAATAAAATTTAATATGATTTAAGCTCATTCGACCTCAAATCATATAAAAAAGAGAAATACCCTACAAATTTGATTAAAAAGTGTTAAAAAGTGACCAATTCGGTTACCTATAAATATAAGCAAGCTTTTATACCCTGTAAACACTCAATTTCTCGTTTTTAGGTCGTTCTCTCCGACTCCACAAAAAAAGCCCTAAAACGAATTATTTGTTTTAGAGCTTTTTGTTTTTAATAATTTAGAAGAAAAAAAACTATAAATTATTTTTTCCAGAAACCTTCAATCTCTTCAAGAGATTTTCCTTTTGTTTCGGGGATAAATTTATATGTTATGAATACAATTATTAAAATAAATGCTATAAATATATAATAGGGCAAAGAACCATTCCAAGGTGCGCTATTATTAGTTTCACTTCCCATAACTACAGGAAACGATTGTGAAACAACGTAATTTGCTGCCCATTGTGCAGCTACAGCTACAGACATGGCAACACTTCTTATTTTATTGGGGAACATTTCGGCTAATAAAACCCACACAACTGGCCCCATAGACAATGCAAAAGAAGCTATAAATACTAACACGCCTATTAAAGATAACACGCCAACATTTTGTTGTTGTAATGTAATTCCTAAAAGAAGGAAACCAACAATCATCCCAACAGAACCTATGTAAAGTAATGGTTTTCTACCAAATTTATCTACAGTAAACATAGCCACAAAAGTGAATACTAAATTTACAAAGGCTAATAATATTTGTTGTAAAAGCACATCTTCTTTTCCAAATCCAAGTGCTTTTTCAAAAATATCTGCACCATAATATAACACGGCATTAATTCCTGTAAACTGTTGCAATACCGAAAGAATGGTACCAATTGCAATAATTCCGAGTATGGCTTTAGAGAAATAACTCACCTTAACCCCGTTGTTAACTTCATTTAAAGAGGCCTTAATGTTAATCATTTCTTTTGAAGCGACTTCATATCCATTAATTTTTTGTAACACCTCTAAAGCGTCTTTATCTTTTCCTTTTAAAGCTAACCATCTCGGACTTTTAGGCACAATAAATAAGAGTACTAAGAATAAAATACTTGGAATTAATTCTGACCAAAACATACGGCGCCATCCAAATTCTATATTCTCTGCAACGCTTAAATCACTACCAATAAAATAAGTTGCTAAAAACACAACAAAGAAACCAATAACAATGGCTAATTGATAATATGTAACCATACGCCCACGAATATTTGAGGGTGCAATTTCGGCGATATACATAGGTGCATTCATAGATGCAACACCAATCCCTAAACCTCCAATAATTCTAAAAACAACTAACATACTTACCGTTTGCGGAAACAATTCTGGCAAACCTGATCCATAAGCAGAAAGTGTGAAAAATATAGCCGATATAATTAAAGATTTTTTCCTACCAATTTTAATACTTAAAGGTCCTGCAATAATGGCTCCTACAAAACACCCTAATAGAGCGCTTCCTACAACCCATCCTTTTAACATGTCGCTTAAATGAAAATACTCAGTAAGATAAAATTGCGCGCCGTTAATAACTCCAGTATCATAACCAAAGAGCAAGCCTCCTAAAGCGGAAACTGCTGCGATTAATAACAAGAAAAGACTTTTTTTCATTTTTTTTTAGTTTTAGTTTATTTGTCTGTTTGAATAAAAATTAAAAGCAACATCTAAAATTATCCCGTTTTTATAATGTTTTAGAGTGCCTAAAATTATGAGGTTTAATATAATTTATTCTGCAAAAATAATCTCACTTTTTTCAGAAATTCCGTTTTCACTATATGCTTCAATCGTGAAATAATATGGCGTATCTCGATCTAAACATCTCATAAAATGTTTATTTGTATCGTAAACTTGCCATGACTGGTATAATTTATCTTTTGCGATTCCCCAACGGATATTATACCCTTGAGCGCCTTTAACAGGATTCCACGAAAATAATACATCTCTGCGATCTTCTTCTCTTTTTACTTTAAATCCTGTAACCTTCTCTGGTTTATCTTCAAATCCTAATCCAAAAACTCTAAACTCAGACATTGCAAAGTTTGCTCCAGGTACTTTTATATTGTTATAACGTACATATTTTGCTTTTATGGCTTCATCTAATACAATGTAAGCGTTTGGTGTATCTTTTCCGCTTTTACTTCTATCTACAACTGTTTTCCAGTTAACGCCATCTTCAGAAGTTTCAATAGTAAATTGATGTTTTAATCCTTCGGTACGTGTATAAATCCCTGATTCATAGTCGTGAAAATTTAATTGAAAGGCATTGATGTTTCCTGGCTTCAGCATTTCAATAGTTACCCATTGTTTATCATCATTAGCATCTGCAACCCAAAATGTTTTAGGATTCTCATCTGTTAATACTTTAGATATTATTTGACCTTCATTTTTTTTTTCTAAAGGTAATTTTGTGACTTCTACAGCATCATCATCAGACGTAAATTTCTTTACCTGCATTAACGAAGAAGAGACTGTAACATCGCCTTTATACGACAATAACATCCAACCATTATGTTGCCCTGCCTTTGTAGGATGATTGGCTCCAAAACGCGGATAATCTCCATAAGCGGTATTGGTGTACATTAATCCGTCGTCGTCAAAATAAGCAGGAAACATACATAAACGACGTTCCCATTGCGAATTAGAAGCAAGCGCCATCGTGGCAAAGTGCCAATATTGCCCATTGGTTTGCTTCACCGTTATTCCGTGTCCTGCACCATTTGTAAATCCGCCTGGCTTGAAACTCATCGGATTGTTTTTCATATATTTAAAAGGACCTAATGGCGTGTCTCCAATATAAACACCATCTGCATACACATTAAATTGCGTCCCTGGCGCGGCATATTGTAAATAATATTTTCCGTTGTGCTTTGTCATAGAAGCGCCTTCCATATAGCCTTCTTTTAAAGTTGGGTGAAAGTTATTTTCGCCAAAACGTTCCCATCCGTGTTTTTCTTCGTCGAGATTAAACAATTCTTTACGCACACCTATTTCTAAAAAACGATCGTCTTTATTCAGCATTTTTACATGAAGCGGATTCACATTAGAAGAGCCCCAATACAAATAGGTTTTTCCATCATCATCTATAAATAATTCTGAATCTTGAATATCTGTAGATATCGATGCTGTCGGTTCCCATTTTCCACTTTTTGGATCGTCGGTGTAAAGAATACTTCCGTAACCAGCAGGATTACCTGCAAAATATACTAACGAATCTTTGTAATTAAAAGCTGTTGGTGCATTACTACCTTCAAAAAACCATTGTTGTGGTTTAATAAAATTCCAATTAACCAAGTCTGTAGAATGCCAATAGCCAAAAGAACGAGTAACGAACATATAATACTCGCCTTTAAATTCTATAACTGCAGGATCCGCACCAGAACGGTACGATTTATTCTGGCTTGAATTATAAACCATATAGGTATAATCGATATCCAGAGGATTAATATACGTATCAGACCTTTTTTTTATTTCTGCTTTTTCTTTTGAATTAGAAGGCTGTTCTGCATTCTCATTCTTTTCTTTATTACAAGAAAAAAGAAATACTATAGTGAATAAAAAAAGTAAATTTCTCATGATATATAATTTAGTATCTTTTTCGATTAACGAATTACAAGACATGCCTTATTAAAGATCTTTAAGTATTAGTTTTTTAATTAATGTTCACTTTAGAAAACTCCACTCCAAATTGCGAACATAAAATGGTATTGTAATCTAACAAGTAAAAGCCACACAAAATAATAAGAATAGAAATTGTAACTTAAAAAATATGTGTGGCATAAAATTATTATTTGTTAATTATGATGTTTTTTATTTAATCAAATCAAAGGCTTTCATCATTTTGGTATCTGAATTTGTTCCTACAAATACTTCAAATTCGCCTGGTTCTGCAACAAAATCTAAATTAGAATTATAAAATTTTAAATCTTCAACAGAAATTTTGAATGTTATGGTTTGTGTTTCACCTTTCTTAATTAGTACTTTTTGAAAGCCTTTTAGTTCTTTTACAGGTCTCGTTACAGATCCTACAAGATCTCTTATATACAACTGAACAACTTCTTTTCCGTCGTAATCACCAGAATTAGTAACATCTACAGAAACATTAATTTCGCCAGCCATATTCATGGTAGATTTATCTAAATCTAGGTTACTATAATCGAATGTGGTGTAACTTAAACCATATCCAAAAGGATATAGAGGTTCATTACGAACATCGATATAATTACTTTTAAATTTTTCGAATTTCCCTTCTGAATTTCCAAGTGGTCTTCCTGTATTTTTATGATTGTAAAACAATGGCACCTGACCTACATTACGTGGAAACGTAGCCGTTAATTTACCAGAAGGATTTACATCTCCAAACAACACATCTGAAATTGCTAAACCAGCTTCACTACCCGGAAACCAGGCATTAAGTATTGCCGGTACATTTTCGTTTTCTTCAACTAAAACCAAAGGTCTTCCTGTAAACAACACTAAAACAACAGGCTTTCCTGTTTTTAATAACGCGTTTAATAAATCTTTTTGAACTTGTGGTATTTCTAAATCTGTTCTACTACTACATTCTCCACTTAACTCTGCAGACTCTCCAATAGTAGCGACAATAACATCTGATTTTGAAGCAACCTGAAGCGCCTCGTCTAACAACTGCTTATCTGTACGTCCGTCTCTTGGGATATCTTTACCAAACATTGTTCCGCGTTGCTCTAGGCCTAAATCGTAAGAGATATTACTTCCCTTAGCGTATAACATCTTTGCTTTATCTCCTATAACTTCTTTTAAACCATCGAAAACAGAATTAGAATTTTCCTGATCTGTAGCGACACTCCAAGTTCCAGCCATATTATTAGTTGCTTTTGCTAGCGGACCAATTAAAGCAATAGTTCCCGATTTTTTAAGCGGAAGTAATTGATTTTCGTTTTTAAGTAACACCATAGATTCTGCAGAAACCTTACGTGCAAATGCTTTATTTTCTGGTGTGAATATTTCTGTTTTAGCACGATTAACATCGCAATATTTATAAGGATCGTCAAACAATCCTAGTTGATATTTTGCAGTTAATATACGTTTTACAGCAGTATCAATATCATCCATAGAAACCTTACCATTTTCGTAAGACTCTTTTAATGTTTTTACAAAAGCGGCTGGAATTGAAGGCGAATCTCCAGCCATATCCATATCTACACCTGCTTTTAAAGCTTGCTCTGAAACTGCATATTTATCGCCTACACCGTGCGCTATCATTTCATAAATTGCAGTATAATCTGTTACTACAAATCCATTAAAACCCCAATCGTCTCTTAACAAATCTGTAAGCAACCACTTATTTCCTGTTGCAGGAATACCATCTACTTCATTAAAAGAAGCCATTACAGATCCTACTCCAGCATCTATAGCGGCTTTATAAGGCGCTAAGTATTCATTATACATTCTAATGCGGCTCATATCTACCGTGTTGTAATCTCGACCCGCTTCTACAGCGCCATAAAGTGCAAAGTGTTTTACACAAGACATCAATGTATTGTTTGCAGATAAATCGTCTGACTGATATCCGGTTACCATGGCTCTAGCAATAGCACTTCCTAAAAAAGGATCTTCTCCATTACCTTCAGAAACGCGCCCCCAACGCGGGTCTCTAGAAATATCTACCATTGGCGAGAACGTCCAGTTAATACCATCTGCACTCGCTTCTACAGCTGCTACTCGCGCTGTTTTTTCAATCATGTCCATATCCCAAGAACTAGATAGTCCTAAAGGAATTGGGAATGTTGTTTTGTATCCATGAATCACGTCCATTCCAAAAATTAATGGAATACCTAATCTACTTTGTTCTACAGCAATTTTCTGAACTTCATAAATTTTTTCTGCTGTTTTAATATTGAATAAACCTCCAACTTTACCTGCTTTAATACGTTCTCCAACATCAGAACCTTTTGCGGCTCCGGTTGTAATATCTCCAGAAGTTGGTAAATTAAGTTGCCCTATTTTCTCGTCTAAAGTCATCAATTTTAAAATTGAATCTACTTTGGACGCGAATGGATTTTCTGTAGCCGCTGTTGTTTTAGAACTCGCATCTACATTACTTTTAGAATTACAGCTAAAACATGTTATTGCTATAACTAGAATGCTTGTTATTTTTAAAATAAATTGTTTTGTCATTATATTTTATTTTGATTTAGAGAAAAGCCATGTTAACAATTCAGGTTCTGCTAAAGCAGGATCCCAACTATTATGGTTTGCAAAGTCGTATAATGTAAATCTTGGAAATCCGCCATTATTAAGAATTTTAGAGACCATATTTATAGATAAGTTTGGATCTACTACATCGTCTTTTGCTCCATGAAAAACCCATAACGGAATAGTTTTAGCGTATGCCAATGCAGATTCCGGATTTGCACCACCACAAATAGGAATAGCAGCTGCGAATAGCTCTGGTTTTCTATAGATAATTTCGAATGTTCCCATACCTCCCATAGACAAGCCCATAACATAAACTTGATTGGTTTTTACAAATGGTTTTTCAACCAGTTCATCCATTAAATCCATGACTAAAGCCATTGGTTTAGTAGGAGCTTCTTTGTATTTATAATTAAATGTAATGGGTCTAGTAGAGCGGTCTGCATCTACTTTTGCCCAATACTCGTTTTTAGGACACTGCGGGAAAATAACTATTGCAGGAAATGAATCTCTAGTGGTTTCATTTAAAAACAAATCACCTCCATTTACTAGCTGTGTTTTATTATCGTTACCACGTTCTCCCGCTCCATGAAGAAATAAAACCAATGGATATGTTTTATCTTCAGAAAAATTTTTAGGGAATAACACTCTATATTTAAGCGTATCTGTATTTACAATATGTGTTTTATTTAGAAACAAATCTTCAGACTTTTTTAATTGCTGTGCGCGCATTAAAAAAGGTGTTACAAACACAAGATATAGTACTATTACGAAAGACTTCATCTTTTAAATTATTTCAAAATTATTAATAACTAAATCCAAGGGCATCTAACCCATTTTGTACATCGCTATTCTCCATAAATAATTGCCACAATAAACCTGATCTATAATTTTCTATCATTACAGGAATTGGACCTTGATCTATGGCTAAATATCTTTTTGTGTACCAATTATCTTCAAAACTAAAAGCATCATACGGGCCGTATTTTCCAACAAGACTATCGTGATTTTTATAAATATTTTCTAAAACATTCATACTCTCTGTTGGAGTGTATGGAAAAGACGATAATGCTGCGGTTGGAGAAATAACACCTATATCGTTTCCGGGTCTATGAGCATAATAACCATTTATAGAATAGCTTGACGTTAATCCCCAAAGGCTATCTCCATACCCTTTAAAATTAAGCGGATTATCTACTGCATATTTATAATGAATTATAGCTTGGTTTTGTGTTAGTGTCCAATAATTTGCATATTGATCTGATAAGTTTCGAGGATCTAAACCTAAGTAAGAATAGTGTGCCCAAAATAATGGTCCAACGAGATCCTTATCATTATAAAAATAGTTTAAAACTAAATTTTCATCATAATAAGTTTTACTAGAAACAATACCTCCATTTCTTGCCCAACCTTGTTCGTAAACAGATTTACTTATTGGATGCGTGGGTGATGCTGCTGCAAGCACATACATAATTAGGCATTCATTATAGCCTTGAACAGGCATATTCATATCCCAACCATAATCTGGCGACCAATGCCAATACAAAACATCTTCTCCGTCTTTAGTATACCAGTCCCACTCTACAGCTCTCCAAAGTGCATCGATTTTAGAAACCAATTCTTTTTCTTCTTCTGTATCGCCATCAAAATATTCGGAAACTGTTAATAAGCCTTGAATAAGAAAGGCTGTTTCTACAAGATCTCCTCCATTATCTTTTTCACTAAAAGGATATACTTTCCCCGTTTCTCCATTAATCCAGTGTGGCCAAGCGCCATGAAAACGATCTGCTTTATCTAAAAATTCTACTATTCTTCCAAATCTTAAAAGAGCAACTTCTTTAGATATAAAACCTCTTTCAACACCTACTAAAATAGCCATTAATCCGAATCCGCTTCCACCGGTAGTTACAGTATTTATTGGCGATTCTAGATACACATTATCCATATGAATTCTCTCGCGTGCTAAACCAGAATTAGGTTCTGCACCATCCCAAAAATAATTTATGGTTTGTTCTTGAATACGATCTAAAAGGGCATCGCTAGAAGGAACATCTTCTACAACGGTGTCTTCTGTAGTTTGTAGATTTTCTTCTTTTTGATTGTTACAACCAAATAGAACTAACGAGAAAATACTTATTATAAAAAAATTTCGAGCACATAGTATCGTCATAAATAATAAATTAAATTTCAGCTACACCTAAAGATTAAGTGTAGCTGAAAATTTATATTACTCCCATCCTGGATTTTGTTCCATTTCTGGGGTTTGCACTAATTGATTGTAAGGAATTGGCAACAATTCGTGTTTACCTACTATAAATGTTTTACCATCTGCAGCCATTGCTTCTTCTGCTTGTCCGGTTCTAATAAGATCAAACCAACGATCGTGTTCCATAGCTAATTCTAAATGTCTTTCATTCCAAATTTGCTCTAATGTAGGATCGCTAATTGGAGCTAAACCAACTCTACTTCTTACTAAATTTAAAGGTGTAGCAGCATCTCCTCCAAGGTGTTTTGCTGCTTCAGATTTAATTAATAATATTTCTGCGTAACGTAATATTCTTATGTTTTTATCTCCATCGTCTGCTCCTGCAGAAGCACTAGAATATGCTTTTTCATTATATCTAGGGTTTTCAACATCAAAGACTTCACGACCATCCCATAATGTTTCTCCTTGAAAAATAATAGATGCATTCATTCTAACTGTATCTCCTTCTGCTTCGTAAGCCTCTACAAGTGTTTCAGATGGCACGTTATACCCCCATCCCCAACCGTCGGCACCTCTAGCACCTTGAGTTTGTGAATATTGTTGAACACCATGAGCTACGGCTTCTCCTCTTGCTTGAACTTCAAAAATAGATTCGATACCATTTTCTGTTGAAGCTCTCCATAATTCTTCATAATTAGGGTGTAATCCATACTCTCCAGAATTAACAACATTGTTTGCCATATCGTATGCTTTTTGCCATTCTTCTTCATAAAGGTAAACTTTAGATAAAAGAGATTGAGCAGCTCCTTTTGTAACACGACCTAAATCGTCTGAATCGTATTCACTTTTAAGTGGTAGTTTATCTATAGCATCTAATAAATCTGCTTCTATATAAGCATAAACATCTGCTACAGGTTGTCTTTCTACTAAATCTATATCTTGTAATGGTACAGCTCCAAAAGATCTTACCAACCAGAAATAATTTAAAGCTCTTAAAAACTCAGCTTCTCCAACTAATCTATCTTTATAATCGGTGTCTGATAAGCCATAATCTTCTGCATATTCTATAGCAGTAGATGCTCTGTTTACAGATTTATACCAATTATCCCACATGTCTAGAATAGAACCAGCACTACTTGTAAATGTTAATGCATCTAGTACATCTTTATCTGATCCGGTATCTGTTGTAGAACTTCCTTTATCTGCATTGTCTGATATGATTTCTGTTATTCCAAGATAAGAAAATGCATAAGCCCATTCTGTTAACATACCATAAACACCGTTTACCATTTCTTCGGGTGTTACGGTTTCAGAATCGTCTTGTTCTAAGGCGTCTTTACTATCTACATCTAAATAATCTTCACTACAAGATATCGTAAAGAAAAGCAATCCAAGAAAAAGTAGACCTTGTATATATTTAATATTAATTTTCATGATAATTGTTTTTTAAAGTTTTATAAATCGATGTTTACACCAAATAAGAATGTTTTTGTATTTGGATATGCAGAAAGCTCTATACCAGAAGTTCCGCTTGCTCCAGTAGACCCGCTTGAACCAACAATTTCAGGAGTGAAACCTGAATATTTGGTAAACATAAATGGGTTTTTAGCAGAAGCATAAATTCTAATTCTAGAAACTTGATTTATTACTTTAGGTAAAGTATATCCTACTGTAATATTATTAATTCTTAAATAATCTCCATCTTCTAAATAATAACTTGAAGCGTAAGAATCTTTGTTCGCTCCAGGATTTACATTTGTAGATCCTTCTCCAGTCCATCTGTTAGCAAAAGTATCTTGAGCAATATTTTCACCTCCATCTATACTTGTTCCTTTTAAGCCATTATATACTTTATTTCCTCCTGCTCCAAAAGCATCAAGAGAGAAATCGAAATCTTTATAGTTTACAGCTAGATTAAATCCGAAATTGTATGTTGGGATATAAGAATCGAAGAATTTTTTATCGTCATCATCTATAACGCCATCATCATTTTGATCTTTATAACGTAACTGTCCTGCAGATGGTGTACCGTAGTGCGCATTGTTGTCTATTTCGTCTTGGTTTTGCCAAACACCGTCTGCTTCCCACATCCACCATGCATAAATAGGCTGACCTTCTTCTAATCTCTTAGTTACTTGACCATTCGATAAACTACCTCCGGTTTGTCCGTCGTAAGCAGATTTTACATTCTCTACATTATTTTTATTGTTAGATAATACAAAACCTACGCTGTATGATAAATCTTTAGAAATATCGTCTTTCCAATTAAATTCTAATTCGAAACCTTTATTTAATACTTCTGCACCATGATCGTAATAATTAGATCCTTCTCCTGAAGTATATACTGGTGTTACATTTAAAATTGCATTTTCTGTATTTCTGTTGTAGTAATTAAAACTACCTGAGAATCTAGAGTTATATGCTTGAAAATCTAAACCTACGTTTGTTTCTTTTGTAATTTCCCAAGAAATAGGATAGATAGAAGCTCCTAAAGCAGCTCCATAAACTAAATCTTGATTTGCTCCGAATACATAATTTACATTACTACTTCCTGTAGACGTTGTATATGTAGAAACGTTAAAAGGCACGTCTGAGTTTCCTAATTTACCCCAACCTACTCTTACTTTTAAGAAGTTTAAATTTTCTATATTACTTAAGAAAGGTTCTTTAGTTAACACCCAACCCGCACTAAAAGAAGGAAAGTTTCCAAAATACTCTGTATTGTTATCATTATTAAATGTGCTTATTCCATCTCTACGAATATTGGCTTGTACAAAATATTTTTCGCTAAAGTTATATTGTAATCTTCCGTAATAAGATAATTGATGTGTAGGTGTTGAGAAATATTGTTCTGAAGTCTGATCGTAATCTTCTGAAGCAAAGTTTATATTCCAATATTGTTCTTTCTCTGGAACATCGTAAGCTAATTGATACGTATTAAATATATCGTTTTTACTTCCTTTAGTAAGACCAGCAACAACATTAATAGAGTGTTCTCCTATTTTTTTATCGAAAGTTAAATAGTTATCCCAGTTATATCTATAACTTTCTGAAGTTGTATAAGACAAACTGTTGTCTGCATATCCTGTAGTTGTTGGATTTGCTTCTTTTAAAGCTTCAAAATCAGCTTCATCTAGTCCGGTGTTTGAGGTTAAATATTGACCTTTAATATCGTTAAACGTTCTAGATTTATAATACGATTTTGTTGCACCAAAACGAGAATTCGCCTTTAAGTAGTCTGTTAATTTAACTTCTAAATCAAAAGAACCTTGTAAATCTGTTGTTTGGTCTTTTTGATTGTAATAATAAACTGTAGCTAAAGGGTTACCAATAGAGTTTAAACTATTACTTCCTTGGTATGCAACAAGACCTGTAGTTGGGTCCCAATCTGACTGACCAAAACCACCATTACTATAATATGCTGGCACTATTGGAGCTTGTTTATACGCTTGGTCAAATGCAGAAGAAGGCTTTGGAGTTTCTTTTGATAACGCCGCACTAAGACTTTGTGTGAATTTTACTTTATCGTTAAAAAGATTAAAAGTTGTGTTAGATCTTAATGTATTTCTAGTTAAATTTTGACCTTCTAAAATACCATCTTCATTATAATTATTTAAACTGAAGAAGTAATTAACATGATCATTCGCTCCAGAAATAGACACATTATTACTGTTAGATAAACCAACTTGTGCCAACTCATCATACCAATCTGTGTTATATGGTTGATCTGCTGAAAGTAAACCTGTAGATCCTAATGCTGTCTGAACTTCGTTATAATAAGTAACATACTCTGAAGCATTTGCCATTTTTACAGGGTTAAGCATACTTGTTGCTCCATAATAAGAACTTAAAGATATTTTTGCTTTTCCTTGTTTACCTTTTTTTGTTGTAATAAAGATAACACCATTTGCAGCATCCATACCATAAATAGCAGCAGAAGCAGCATCTTTCATAACATCCATAGTTTCAATATCTGCAGAGTTAATGTTGCTAATACCGCTTACTTGAATACCATCTACAATATAAAGAGGTGTTGTTCCTGACGCTGCAGTACCTAAACCTCTAATCATTACTACAGGATCACTACTAGGATCGTTAGTATTAATAATACTAACCCCAGATAATTTTCCTTGAATAGATTGTGTTGCATTTACAGCAGGTTGTTTTAAAAGTTCCTCTGTTTTAATACTAGAAACGGCACCTGTAAGATCTGATCTTTTTTGTGTACCATAACCAATAACAACAACTTCATTTAAAGCTTCTACATCTTCTACTAACACAATATTAACAACGTCTTGGTCTCCCACAGTCACTGTAATTGTTTTAAAGCCAATGTAACTAAACTCTACTTCGTCTCCCTTATTAACGGTAAGTGAATACTTTCCATCAAAATCTGTTGACGCACCATTGCTGGTGCCTTCTACAACAATATTTACTCCTGGTAAAGGAATACCATCACTTTTACTTGTTACCACACCATTAATTTCCATGTCTTGTGCAAAAGCAGAAAATGAAAAAAACAGCATCAATAATAGACTAATCTTTGTTTTCATATTAGTTTAATTAATAATTAAATACTCAGTTTGTTTGTGCTACTAAATTATAACCTATTGTTAAATAAAGTTAAATTCTCTTTACATTTTAAATACGCCATTAGCGACGTACAATGTTAAAAAGCATCAAAAAACTCGTTTGACGTACGTTAAACTTTCTAAAAAAACGTTGTAGTTGAATATTAATTAGACTAATGACGTAGTATTGACGTAGTGCTAAATTATGAATTAGATAAAAAAAGGCTATTCTTATTTAAGATTTAACAAGTAGTCGGCTACAGAAATATCATTTTCCAAATCTAATTTCTTTTTTAATCTATATCTATGCGTTTCTACCCCTCTAGAAGAGATATTCATTAAAGGAGCAATCTCTTTTGAAGACAAATTCATTTTGATGTATGCACAAATCTTTAAATCTTTAGGTGTAAGCTTAGAATGTTTTGCTTTTAATGTTTCGAAAAACTCATCGTGAACTTGACTAAAATTGTTTTCGAAAACTTCCCATTCATCTTTAAGTACAATAGAATTGTCTAGCTTTTTTAAGAGTTTTTTGAAAGAATAATGACTATTAAAACCTTCTTTATTAACCATAAGATCTTTCTTAATTTCCTGAAGTGTTTCATTCTTTTTCACCAAAGCCATAGCATTATTTGCTAGCTGTTTACTTTTAAGTTTAATTTCTCTTTGTAAAGATTCATTTTTAAGCTCGATAATTTCTTTTTCGTTTTCTAACGTTTTTTCTCGCAATAATTTTTCCTGTTCTTTCTGATATTTAATTTTAATAAGACGTTGTTCTTCTGCAATTTTCTTATTCTGCATAACAAAAAACAACACCACAATTAAAATAATAATAAACGCATAGAGTAAAAAACCAAAAGTATCTCTATACCAAGGCGGAAGTACATCTATATGTAAATCCCGAGTAGGAGACACATTTCCAGAATTCCCTCTTGCTCTAAAAGAAATAGTATAATCGCCATCTTTAAGACTAGAAAACTCTGCTTTATTACCATCTACTTTGTACCATAAATTATCTGTATTAGAAATTTTGTATTCGAAATAATGATTTAAAGATTTTGCAGAAGACAACTCTACAGTAATATTTTCATTAAAATTAAAAGACACCTCATCATTCGTAATTTTAGATAATTTAATAGGAACACCTCCTACAGATACAACTTCTATTTTAGGCTTTTGTAAACCATTATTAGAAGACGTGGTGTTATTAATTATCATAAAACCATTATCTAAATTTAAAGCCGAAACAGAATCATTTATTTTAGACACATTTTCATAACCAACAATATATCTGTTTTTCAAAAAATCGTCACTTAAAACAAGTTGCTCATCATCATTAGAAAGTGATTTGAAATTAATAAAACCTGATTTATTTTTTAAAGCAAAAAGATTAGTGTGATCTTCAGAAATAATATAGCTATCCTTTCCTAATTTTTTGTTGAGCAATTTATAAGGAATAATAGAATCTAGAATAGGCTCATATTTCTGCCATCCTTCACTAGTTTTAAAACTAATATTATTCTTAATATTATAAACTCTTATATTATAGTTAGAGTTTAGGCCCTTATTTTGATAATTTTCTACACGCTGTATGGTTTCATAATCTTTATCGAAACTAATCTTATAAACGCCTTTAGTTTCATGAGCAACCCAGGCGGTGTAAGGATCTTCGAACACTAAAAAACGAGTTGGCATTATGGCTTTATCAAAGTGTTTTGTAGTCCAGACTCCATCTATCTTTTCAAACTTAACTAATCCAGAATACGTCCCTTGAATGTATGTATTATTACGTTCAGGAACTTTTTTTATAGTCCATCCTCCGGTAAAACTAGAAATCTTGGTAAAGCTATTGTTATCTACTAAAAAAGTGCCCTCATTATGTCCGCAAAAAAGCACGTCTCCTATTATTGTTAAATCCCAGACTTGACCTTGAGATCCTTCTACAAATTCTAACTTATCGTTAGCATCTAGCCTAAAAAGACCGGTATTAGTTCCAATATAAATAACACCTTTATACTTTATAACATCATAAACGGCACCTAATTTTCCAGAAACATCATTAAAAAAATAATTACTACTATTTAGCTTAATACTAGCAATACCATTATCTAAGCCTAACCAAAGATTATCGAATAGGTCTAAAGATTGTCCTAAAACAGTATTGTTTAATAAACCATTTTCTTTACTAATATGAAATTTTATATTACCCTTATTATCTGTTAAGAACACACCATCTTTTATGGTTCCGAAAACCATTTGTCCGTTTCTTAAAATAGAAAAATCATTTAGCTGATGTAATTTTATTTTTTCATTTACAGGAAAACGTGTAGGTATTAATTTTCCATGGCTCAAGAAGAAGCTTCCTTTTAGAGACGTCATTACCAAAAGCTTATCATCATATTTATCTATAGATATAATTTTAGTATCTACAAGTAAATCGTTAAAATAAAAAGGCACGAGTGTGTTCTCTTTTAGTAAAAAAACACCTTCTGTTAACGTACTTACATATAAATTATCTTGAACAATACTAAAAGATATAAGTATTGAATTGGACTTTAACTGCACAATACTATTATAATCGTAGATGTAAATATTTAAAAAAGAGCGGAAAATTATTTTATCCTTAAACTTTACTATCCCCCATATTTCTTCATTAGGAGAAATTTTATCCAGTATAGTGTCGCTTAAAGAGTGATATTTTAGTCTCCCAAAATCGTCTTTTTTCCAATACCCAAATTCTTCGTAAGATCCGGTGTAAACAATATCATCTACCGCTAAAACAGACCTAACTGTTGTTTTATTAGGTAATTGAAAAAGTTTCCAAATCATAGCGTCATACTGCAATAAGCCACTACTATTAGCCACATACACTTTACCGTTTTTAGCTGGTGAGACATCCCAATTTTGGTTACCTGCTTTATATTCGGCTAAAGTATAATCTTGAATACTAGGAGAAAACTGCGCATGTCCTGTAGAAAGAAACATACTATAAAAAAGTATAGTTAAAATTATTAAACGTTTTATCATTCTGCTATGCTACTTATATGTTTTAGATTAAAACACCAGATAAAATGTTACCATAAATAAACTCTTATTCCTACTTATAGCAACCTCTAATTACAGATTAAAGGTAAAAGAAAATTAAGACATAGTGTTAGTAGATTAATTGATATAATATGGCACATATTTTTTTTGTCCATCGCTATTAGCTTTAAACACTCCTATTGTATAGTTCTAATTTTTATTGTTAACCTCGATATAATCATCTAAAAAAAGACAAAACACTCTTATTGTTATACTTAAACTAAAAAAAACAGAAACCAATATTTAAAACAAATACCAATATGGTAAGAACAAGTAAACACATAATTGTAGTAAGCGTATTATATTTTAACTTTATAAAAATCAACAAAAACAGTAAAAAATAATAGCATCTTGTATAAATCTGAACTAAAAAAGATAGTCTTATCATAATATTTTAGTATTTTAAAAATATTTTAAACATTTAATTAGATTTAAATGAGAATACAACTACTAGCCATAATATTCTTATTCTTACAAAGCAGCCTCTATGCTCAAAAAAACGAGGACAAACATGACGTTTTAGAAAACACTCCTGAATCTGAAATTATAAATCATCTTGATTCCATTAAAAAAATAATGACAACCAATTATTATAAGGAAGATTATAACTCTGTAATAATTACTGCCAACAAAATTTTAAAAATTGCGCAAGACAATAAGCTTCCTCTAGAAATTATTAATATCAATAGTTATTTAGCTAATTCTTATTTACAGATAAGTGATTCCATAAAATCTATTGCGTATGCAAGAAAGAACATTGAATTGTCCAAACAGACACAAGACACAACTGCGCTAATAGGTGCACGAATTGACATGGGTAACATTTACATTGGCACAGGAGCAGCTAACAAAGCATTAAATGCGTTTAAAAACGCTATACCACTTGCTACAGCGCAAAACAACCATATGGCTCTTTTTATTATACACTATAATATCACCGATATTTTTATTAATCATTTTAAAGATCCAGAAGGCGCAAAACCATATCTAGATAATGCAGATAAAAATATACCAGAAGGGTCTAAGTTTGGGCTTACAGGACTTAACTTATTTAAAGCACATTATGCGTTTTACACTAAAAATTATGATTTAGCATCTCGTTTATACCAACAGACTATTAATATGGCTAAAGAAATAAACTATATACAAGTCTTAAGAGAAAGTTATGTAGGCTACATTAATTGTCTTGTTAAAGAGGGAAATTACAAAGAGGCGTACGAAATTGGAAAAATAGAAGACAGTCTTTCCCTTGCAAGAAGTAAAGATGAAATCGAGAAGTCTGCGAAAATATTAACTACCGGACTTAAAAACGCAAGAATACAGGACGAACTTGAAAAAAAAGAATTAAGACACAAGCTTATAACAGAACAAGCAGAAGCTCAAAAAAAACTTTTAATTATTAGCTCCTTGGTTTCATTACTGCTTTTAAGTCTCCTATTTTACCTTCTAAGAGTGACTAAAAACAGAAGAAAATTAAATATTAAGTTAAAGCAAAAGAATCAAGAATATCTGGAAGCCAAATTAGAATCTGAAAAACTAGCTCAAGCTAAATCACGTTTTTTATCTACAATGAGTCACGAATTACGCACGCCACTTTACGGTATTATAGGATTAAGTACGGTTCTTAATAATGATGATAAACTAAAATCTCATAAAACTGAGTTGCAAAATTTAAAATTTTCAGCAGACTATTTACTTAATCTTGTAAATGATGTCCTGACTTTAAATAAAATGGACTCTAAAGAAAAAAATAAAGCAGAATCTAAAGCCTTTCTTCTAAAAGATTTTCTTAATAACATTAAAGAGTCCCTAGAATATATTACTGGACAAACTAATAATGATTTTATTATTTCCTTAGCTCCTAACATTCCTGATTGGATAAAAGGAGACCAAACTAAACTCTCGCAAATCCTTATTAATTTACTGGGAAATGCATTAAAATTCACAGAGCATGGGCAAGTACAACTTATTGTTACCTTATTACAAAATGCAGAAAATAAGGTAACCTTAAAATTTGAAGTTAAAGACAATGGTAAAGGAATTTCAGAAAGTGATCAAGAAAAAATATTTAAAGAATTTAAACAACTAAAACACCAAGGTTATTTTCAAGGCTCTGGATTAGGACTTACTATTGTTCAAAAACTACTTTTAGATATGGGCTCTAAAATACAACTGGAAAGTGTTGTAGAAAAAGGATCTAATTTCTATTTTGAAATGACATTTGGTATCGCTAAAAAGAAAATATCTAAAGATGATATTTGCAACAAAAACTCTATTGAAAAACTTCAAGGAAAGAAAATATTGGTAGTAGATGACAATCATATTAATCTTTTAGTAACCAAGAAAACATTAGAAACCCATGGTATACTTGTAGATATTGCAACTAACGGTTTAGAGAGTTTAGAACAAGTAAAACATACAGATTACGACATTATACTTATGGATGTTAATATGCCAATAATGAATGGTATTGAAGCAACTAACAAAATTCGCAAACTAAATAAGCCTGTTACCATTATTGCACTTACAGCAGTTACACAAGACGAAGAAGAAAATCGTTTTGAAGATGCACAATTTGACGATGCTATTGTAAAACCTTATAAAATGAATGACTTTTTAAAAACATTAGCGTCTAACCTTTGTAAGAATAAAGTTTAGTAATATAAAAATAGACTGCTTAAAAAACAAACCCCAGAACATTAATTGTTCTGGGGTTTTATATAATTGAAAATTTAAAATATTAATTATTTTGAAATAACAATTTTTGTTACAGATCTGCTGCTTCCTTTTGTAACTTCAACAAAATATAATCCTTCAGAAATTGCAGATACATCTACAGATTCTTTGCTTACTGAAGCACTTAAATTCTTAGTTAAAACCACTTTTCCGGAAACATCGTAAATAACCAAATTATCAAAATTATTAGATTGTTTACTTAAGTATAAAACTCCTTTGGTTACTGGATTTGGGTATAATTTTATGTCTGTTGTAGCCACATCATCTATAGATAATGTAGATGATATTCCATAAAATTCAATTTCTCCAATCGAAGTCCAAGCACTTTCTCTGTTATTTCCTTCAGCATTAAATCTACCATATCCCATTAATTTTACATAACGTGCTTTAGCTTCAACTTCATATTCATTAAAATCTGTAGTTCCTGTCGCTGGAAATAATAAATCTCCTGAAGTTGGTAAGATGACAGAAAAATCAGAATCATCTGTTCCTGTAGTAGATACTAAAATTTGAATTCCGAAAGCATCTGATTTATTTGTGGTATTAAATTGAATAAAATCTAAAGTATATTCACTTCCTAAATCATAAATAATATATTCTCCATCGCCTTTGTAATCTCCAGACAAAACACTTCCATCTTGAGCTGACCAAATTGATGTTACATCTTTATCTAAGGTATTAATTGCAGCCTCATTTTTTGAATCTGTAACATTTTCACTTGAGATTGAATTTATAACAACAGGATCTGCATCGTCTCCAGTATTAATTAAATTTGTACGAGGTGCAGCTTCTTGAGTTACAATTAATTCTTTTACAATATTATCTCCTCCTGGAACTTGTGTAAAAGTTACAGAACCTGTTCTACCCATTGTATTTGTATTTTCTGTAACAGTTACTAATACCGTTTGATCGCCATCTCCAGAAGTTACATCTATAGAAATCCAATCATCGTTAGACGCTGCAGTCCAGCTTACATTAGCATTAACTGTTACATTGTAACTACCAGCATCTTTTGCAAGTGTTTCCAAGCTACTAACAGTTAATGTTTCTCCAATTGCAATAGTACAATCTGTACCTGTGATTTTAGTTCCTATATTATTTAAAAAACAAGCACCTATTCCTGAACCTACCATATCGTCTGTAATTGGTGTATTACTCCCTAAATTGGCACCTTTACCATCTGCTCCAGAAAATGTAAAAATTTCGCCATCTGCAGTAGCTGTTATCTCAGACTCTTCAGAAAAACCTGTATTTGTTACACCTAAAACCGTTCCTGTATAAACGTTTCCTATATAATCTAAAGCTGTCCCTAAATCACTATAAGAATCGTCTGTATCACCAGTAATAACATCTGTAATATTTGAATTCCCTGCAGTAAAATAAATTAAGTTATTAGAAACAGCTCCTGTTACTTTATTTTTTCCTTTATCTGTGTTATAAAACAAAGGGGCATTTGTATTAACAATCGTGTTATTGGCGAGTGTAATATTTTGCGCTTTTTGATATCCGTTTGACACACTTGTAGACGAACAATCAACCGCTGAGCTATCGCCTCCTCCTAAAAAGGTTATTCCGTTATTCCACTTTGCTTGCTCATCAATATTAATACAATCTTGAATATAATTATTAGTAATTGTATGGTCGCTATCTACAATTCTAATTCCTCCTGTACCTTCAACATTTTCACCTAAAAAGAAGTTACCATCTACTGTTGCATTAGAGCCATGACGAAGCACTAAAGACCCACGACTTTTTCTAAATGTATTATTTGTGTAAATGTTATTTTTACTTTTGTTAGTAATGATTTCATTTTCACCATCGGCTTCAACAAAATAGTTGTTAGTTACCGTAGTATTACTATTTACATTTTGATATTCGCTAGTTCCTACACGTATTGTTTCACTATCTCCAGAATTACTTAAGCTTGAATCTATTTTAGAATATTTATAAAAATAGTTATTACTAATTGTGTGCCCCACAACATCGCAACGTGTATTTGTTCCATCGTCGGGCGAAGCATTATATTCTAACTCTACCAACACTAAGGCTCCTGCACTTTCTTTATTCATAAAAGTACAGTTAATTACGGTATTATATGTTCCGTATAACACAACCCATCTGTGTTTTGTTATAGAATTATCGGCTAGATCGTCTGCTTTATCGTCTGGTTCTATTTCTAGTCCATCGATTGCACAATTTTGAATTGTACTATGGTTAGCATAATTGTAACCATCTCTAAATTCAATAAAATTACTAGCTCCATAACCCCCTTTCCAGTAGAAACCATCTATAATAACATAGTCACCACCAATACTCATTTTTAAACCTCCTGTAAACGTAACGCCTCCTGGAGTCTCTGGTCTAAAAGTAATAGGTAAAGCAGCTGTACCTGTAGTTGGTGAAAATTTAATTCTTTCGTCTGAATCATATTCGCCATCTGCTAAAATAACAGTGTCACCTGCGGCAAGGCTCTCAGACAAATCACTAAGATCCTCAGGGTCGTCAATATAATGTGTAGTTTGTGCTATTGCTGATATAGAACACAGTAATAGAAAAAATAGTGTGATTTTTTTCATTGGTAAAATCACTTTTAAGTTAATAATTTAGTTTATTGTAGTTTGAACAGCATAAATTTACATTTTTAATATAAATTAAACTGTTTTTTTATCAATAAAACAATCACAAAATGTAAAAAAAGACCTACATAATATTAAAATAGCTTTTCATTTTCATAGATACGATTTCAGATTACCCCAGCAACCACCTACACTTTATTAAACACCTGTAATACAAAAAATTACACACATTAAAACAAAAATTATCTATAAATAAAAACAATTAAATTCTCAGCACTGAGATAGAAATCACTAAACTTAGCGATAAGGACTTTCTGTTTTATTACTAATTAAAATTGTACATAAAAAATATAAATATATACAGCCTAATGCCTTATAAATACTAATATTATTATTAATAAAGCTTTCAAAATCTAACACTATTTACCACAGGTTTAGTTTAAAGAAAAATAAATCTTACATTGCGACAAAAGATATTTTTATGGATTTCACGAACCCTTTAGTATACGGAGTTCCTTGCTTTTTAGGCTTTATTGCCTTGGAGCTTACTTATAGTAAAGTATTTGACAATAATAAAGAACTATATAATAAAAGAGATTTAATATCCAGTTTATCGCTTGGTATCGGATCTGCAGTAATTGCTGCACTTGTAAAAACAGTCTCTGTATTATTGGTATTTAGATTTGCTTACGACTTGTTTAATCCTATTGTAGATGGAGTTCGTACTAATATTATGGGATGGGAATCTTTTGGCTATGCTTGGTATTTTTGGGCAATATGTATGCTTTTAGACGATTATACTTATTATTGGTTTCACAGACAAAACCACATGGTTCGTTTTTTATGGGCAGCACATATTGTACACCATTCTTCAGACAATTTTAATTTTGGTACTGCTGTACGAAACGGTTGGTTTACTCTTTTTTACAAACCCTTCTTTTACGTTTGGATTATAATTATAGGTTTCCCGCCAGAGATGTTAATGGTTTGTTTAGGGTTTGAATCGCTATGGCAATTTCAACTACACACTCAGTATGTTAAAAAACTAGGGATTTTAGACAAGTTCCTAAATACACACACTATGCACCAAGTACACCACGCAAGAAACTTGGAGTATATGGACAAAAATCATGGAGGAATTTTAAACATTTTCGATCGCGTTTTTGGAACATGGAAAGAATTAGACGAAACAATAGACATTGAATACGGTGTAACAAGTCCGCCAGATTCTTATAATTTATATATCATTCTAACTCATGAATATAAAAATATTTGGGAGGACATGAAAAAATCAAAAAACTGGTATCATAAATTTATGTATGTATTTGCACCTCCAGGTTGGAGCCACGATGGAAGTACATTAACAGTAAAACAAATGAGAGCAGAAATTGCTAAAAACGAAGCAGAAGCTTCTTTAAAAACGGTTTAGTCTTAAAACTAAAAACAAATCAAGCAAAGACAGTAACTTAAAAAATTTCTTGTAATGAAAAAGATAGTCATCTTGCTCGCTATTTTAATACCTTCATTTTTATTCTCCCAAAACCAGATAAATAATGATTATGCAGATGTATATATTGTAATTGCAGATACATCTAATGTATACCAAGATTTAAAGCTAGAAATGAGGAGTATACACAAGAAAACAGGTCTTAAGATTGATATGATGGATCGAGAATACAATCCAGCAAAAGACTTAATCTGTCTTCCTGAAGATGCAGAAGACGACATGTATGCAGGCAGCTATTTTCCAAGAAGAGATCCTTCTGCAACCCTGAGTATTGAATATTTAGGGTTCTACGATCCAAAATTCGACAAAAAAACTATGGGAATAATTACAGGTCTTTTTAGTAGTCAGACAGAAGCAGAACAACAATTGGTTACAATAAAAAAAATAGAAAATAAAGCATACGTGTTAAAGGCAAATATTTATGTTGGTTGTATGCACTAATAAATACGTTTATCCTTTTCTTCTTAACATAAATACCTGATTTAGTTTAAAACTGATTTTAAACACAGTTAATCTTATTTACATCTTCCTATAAAATCACTACACCTCTAATAGTATTGATTTGAGGTAAAAATGAAAGTTTTTAAGTCAACCAAAGCCTTAGAAAGCTTATATCTTAGTTCGTGAACAATAAAAACAAAAATCATGAACATACAAGCTTATCTTGCTTTTCAAGGCAACTGTAATGAAGCACTCAACTTTTATGGTGACACATTTAATGCTCAAATAAAAAATAAACAAACCTATAAGGATAGTAAAATTGATGTTCCTTCAAGCTATCGCCAAAAATTGCAACATGCAGAATTAAAAGGTAAAGGCATACATATTATGGCTTATGATGCTTCTCCAGATACACCTATAAATCACGGAAATCAAATACATATGAGTGTTAGTTTAGATTCTAAAGAAGAAGCTGAACATATTTTTGAAACGCTTTCTGAAAACGGACAAGTACACCACGATTTTAGAGAACGCGAGTGGGGTTACTTTGGAAGATGCTCAGACGAATACGGTATTAATTGGATGATAAACAGTGAGAAATAACCTTTAAAACAAGCTACAACTATGCAAATAATATTTGAATATCACGACGTAACATCTAGCGATTCCTTAGAACAATTAACAACGGAAAAACTTGAAAAATTAGGATTAAAATACGACATGGTTATCCGTGCAGATGTGTTCTTTAAAACAGAGAACACAACGTCAGACCAAACTGGTAAAATTTGTAACATCAGATTAAGTTTACCTGGACCTCGTTTATTCGCAGAAGCTAGTCACGACAATTTTACAGATTCGGTATCTGAATCTATAAACGATTTAGAACGCCAATTACGTAAACGTAAAGAAAAAATGAAAACGTATTAATAACATCTAAAACTCTAAGACATGAAACCATCTATTTTATTAGGAGCTGCTTCTGCAATAATGAAGAGTAAGAAATTAAAAATAGTATTTGTTGCCTTACAATTGGGCTATCTGGCTTATACGTATTTAGAAAATAAATCTGAAAAAGGAAACAGAGAAATAGCTTAATAAAGAGAAAAAAAATAACACTAATTAATTACTTAAAATCGTTCATAAAATTATTTTATGGACGATTTTTTTTTAGATCTATCTAAGAACCAAAATTTATTGTGTAGGAAAAAACGAGATCAAACGCGACATAAAAAAAAGGCAAAATCACCTTAACACATATACATATTAAGATTATAAACACCTGTGACTGTTTACTTTTGTCTAACATTAATAAAAAAAGCAAACACCAAAGTTAACCGACTTTAACGAAAGCGTTAAATTCAATATAAAACCTTACAAACTATTCTATTTCTAAATATTTAGGTTGTAATTTTATAAACAACCCGTTTTAAAACACATCATTTTATTATGACAAAAAAGAAAACTCTTACACAAGAACAGATTATAGATTTATATATGGATTATGTTTTAGAACATAACCAACAACCAAAAACAGTATACGCTTTCGCTAAAGAAAATGCCTTTGATGAATCGAAATTTTATGAATTTTTCGCGTCATTTCAGGCTATAGAATCTCATATTTTTAAAGCGTTTTTTGACAATACATTAACGGTCCTTCACGAAAGTGATAGTTATGAATCTTTCGATTCTAGAAGTAAATTATTAAGCTTCTATTTTACGTTTTTCGAAAACTTAACAGCCAACAGAAGTTATGTTATGTTTGCTTTAAATCAGTATGAAAACAAATTAAAGAATTTAAAATGTTTAGTAAAATTACGACAAGAATTTATACGCTACATTTCTAGTTTAAATATTGAAGTTATTGAAACTAAACAACAACACATAGATAAATTTCAAGAGAGAGGATTACAAGAAAGTGCTTGGGTACAACTTTTAGTGACTTTAAAATTCTGGATGGAAGACGACTCTACTGGTTTTGAAAAAACAGATATTTTTATAGAGAAATCTATAAATACTAGTTTCGAGTTTTTAGATGTAGCACCACTTAAAAGCTTATTAGATTTAGGTAAATTTTTATTTAAAGAAAAAATGCAAATGCAATAGGACGACGATATGAAAGCAATAAATAAAATTCCGACCTCTAAAATAGAGAGGGCATCAAAATTAGTATCTACAGGAGCTAAAATTGGTGTGAATTACATTAAATATTACGGCGATAAAATAACTAAAACAGAAGTAGAAGCAAAAGATAGATTAAACGAAAATAATGCTTCAGACATTTACGATGGTTTAAAACAACTTAAAGGAAGTGCGCTTAAAGTGGCACAAATGTTAAGCATGGACAAAAGTATTATGCCTCAAGCTTATGTAGAAAAATTTTCTTTAGCACAATTTTCTGTTCCGCCTTTATCTCCGCCTTTAGTATTAAAAACATTTAAAAAATACTTTGGAAAAATGCCAGAAGAGATGTTTGATGCTTTCGATGTGAATTCTGTAAATGCAGCGAGTATTGGGCAAGTACATATTGCCGAAAAAGAAGGTAAAAAACTAGCCGTTAAAATTCAATATCCAGGAGTTGCAGATAGTATTGCGTCTGATTTAGCAATGGTAAAACCTATTGCAATGAGTATGTTTAATATTAAGGGAGAAGGTTCTGACCAATATTTCAAGGAGGTTGAAAATAAACTTATTGAAGAAACAGATTATATTTTAGAGGTTAAGCAAAGTAAAGAAGTCTCTGAAGCTTGTGCACATATTCCGCATTTAAAATTCCCTAAATATTACAGTGAATGGTCGTCTGAACGTATCATTACTATGGATTATATGGTTGGCGAACATTTATCTGAATTTACAGCACATAACACCAGCCAAGACTTATCTAACCAATTAGGGCAAGCACTTTGGGATTTTTACATGTATCAAATTCATATCTTGAAAAAAGTA
Organism: Formosa sp. L2A11; assembly: GCF_009796865.1. Taxonomy (GTDB): domain Bacteria; phylum Bacteroidota; class Bacteroidia; order Flavobacteriales; family Flavobacteriaceae; genus Formosa. Next base: position 405,225 of record NZ_CP047028.1, read on the forward strand.
CATGCAGACCCGCATCCTGGGAATTTCTTAGTCTCTAAAGCAGGCGATTTAATTGCTTTAGATTTTGGTTGTATAAAACAAATCCCGAACGATTTTTATATTCCATATTTTGAATTGGCTGAAGAAGGAAACATGAATAATCCTGAATTATTTCAGGCGAAATTGTACGAATTAGAAATATTAAGAACAGACGATAGTAAAGAAGAGATTACCTTCTTTACCGCTATGTTTCACGAAATGCTAAGCTTATTTACACAACCTTTACACAAAGAAGTTTTTGATTTCTCTGATGCAGGATTCTTTGGTAAAATAGCAGATTTAGGTGAAAAATACTCTAAAGACACGCAATTAAGAAAATTGAATGCAAATCGTGGTTCTAAACACTTTATTTACATGAATCGTACCTTCTTCGGACTTTATAATTTAATGTTTGATTTAAAGGCAAAAGACATAAAAATTAATACCTGGGAATAAATCACCTAACGTTTAATATATTTTAATTCCTCTGTTGTTTATTTTATAAATGGCAGAGGAATTTTTTTAACTCTACTAAATACTTCTATTTTCAATTCTTCTCAAATAGGAAAAAGACATCAATACAAGTCTACTTTTTCTTCTAAATAAATAAGGTGATATACTTTTAAAATTATCAGATAAATTCTACAAAAAAACAGCACTTTTTTTTTGTGTTAATAAATTATAGCACAGTTATTTTCCTACAAATCTGCTTCTAATTTTTTATATTTGGAATAACTAAACAAATTAAACAAGCTTACAAGATTACCTCAGAAAAAACAACTACATGACAAGACTTTTTAGTACCTCAACCTATCCTTTTTTTCATCAACTCACTCACCTTAAAAACTTAAGTTTAACCTGCATTCTTTTAATGCTTTTTACTTCTAATCTTTCCGCACAATCCCTATCGAGTAAAGAAGTTGTAAACATTAAAAATTTACATAAATATTTAAAAACAGAAGTCAGCTCGCAATTAAAGGCTGAAGGCAAGCTAACAGAAGCAGGCATAGCAGAATATTTTAGAGAGAAATTTTCTGAACGTTTTTATTACGATTACAAAACCTTTAACGAACGTTTAACCACTTATAATGCTATATATGATAATGAAGCCGAACATAAAACTAGAGCTTTAGATCATCTAAACAAATTCTATGCTGACACCCAATGGAAACTCCCGTCTTATTATAAAAACGGAGATCCAGTAGATGCATATGCGCTTAGACATTTGGCCAGACAACATAAAATGGTAGATATTGCCCTACTCTATTTTAACGAAGGAAAGAACCCAGAATATATTAGATATTTTGTAGACCAGATGGAGTCTTTAAATAAAGCACTTAAAGCGAATAGATATGAAACCATTAAAGATGGAAATGGTGTTTATGAGGTTTACAGAGCTGGATATAGAATAACCAATTGGCTTTGGATTCATAATATGTTTTTAAGTGACAAGGCTTATACAGATGCAGATCAGCTACGAACCATTGCGACTTTATTGCAACACGGACAAAGTTTATACGAAAACAATGCGAAGTTTCATGCTGGAAATCATCAAACAAAAGGAATGTCGGCTTTAGCTGCAATCTCTATTTTATTTCGTGATTTTGAAGGCACAGATAAATGGTACGACAGAGCCATGTCTAGATTAAGCGAACATTTAGAAAAAGAAATTAATCCTGATGGCTTTCAGTTTGAACGTTCTGTACATTATCACATGGCAGACATTAACAACTATTTTTATGCATATCAGTTAACAAAAATTAATAATATAAAAGTAGATCAAGCTTGGGAGGATAAATTACATTCTTTATTTACAACACTTCCTAAAATTGCTTATCCAGACAAAAATGCTCCCGTACTTCAAGACGATACAGATAATCCGTGGGCAGAAACAAATGACATTTCTGGAGCACTAACTCTAGGCTATTTATTATACGACGATCCTAGTTTTGGATATTTTGCGACTAATAAAGTAGATGCTGGCATGTATTGGTTTTTAAGCAACAAACAAGTGGCACAACTTAACAATATAGAAAAGAAAACACCTGAATATGGTTCTTTAGCTTTTAAAGACACCAAATACTACATAATGAGACAAGGTTGGGAGGCCAATGATGATATGATGATTATTAGTGCTGGAGTAGATGCAGACAAACCAGACCACCAACATGGCGATGTGTTAGGAATTCAAGCCATGGCAAACGGACACGTTATTTTACCAAATTACCAAGTGCGTTATTCACTTAAAGATTTTGATCTATTCAAGAATTCTATGGTGAAAAATGTAGCGCTTGTAGATGATGAATTAATAGGAAAAGAATGGACGTCTAACAAAGGAGGAAGTGGTTTCGGAAAATTTAAAAACCTACCTACTCCAACTGTTATTACTTGGAATACGAATGACAAGTTCGATCTTTTTATAGGAAGTCATGATGGTTTTGAAAATATAGATGTAACCTATTCGCGTCAGGTAATTTATTTAAAAAATGATTTCTGGATTGTAAAAGATAATTTTAAAGCACCAACAGCTCACAATTACAAACAAGTTTGGCAAGGTCATTATACTACAGAATTAGGATCGGATCTTATTCGTGCCTCTTTTCCTGATGCAGCGGGAACAGATATTTTTCAATTAAATGCAACAGATACTGTTGAAACTTCTGGAGCTAACGGAAAAAACTGGACTGTAGTTTCTAAAAAAGGCGAAAATGAATTCAACTTTATAACTGTAATTTTACCTTACCAAGGTTATAATAACGGAATAGATAAAGATCAGAAAACATTAAAATTAAAAGATTGGACTGTAAACACGCTTGCTTGGGGAACAAACGGCAGTAACACCACTGTAATTGCTAATAGAGATAAATGTTATGCCTTTGGAGTGAAAAAAATGGTGCAAAAAAGTATTACGCTTGAAGCTTCTGTAGAAACAGATTTATATATGGAAGCAGAAAATGGGACCTTACATGTAAATGTCCTTGGAGACAAAGAAACGACTATTACAGTAAACAATAATTCTAATAGTAAAATCACATTAAAACCTGGAGATCATCATATTTTTAATATAAAATAGAAGTACAAAACACCGAAACCTTATGAGGAAACTGTTAATTATATGTGTAGGATTATTGCTGTGTGCTTGTAATCAGAATAAAAAAGAAATGCCTAAAGTTGAAGAATCACCCGTTACTACTACAACAGAACAAGCGGAAAACATGGATTGGTTATTAGGATCTTGGAAACGCCTAAATGAAGAAGCAGGTAAAGACACGTTTGAACATTGGAAAAAGATAAGCGCAACTGAATATTCGGGAATAGGATTTACAATGCAAAATGGAGATACCATTAAGCAAGAACGCATACAATTAATAAAAGTAAAAAAATCGTGGAATTTAAAGGTAAAAACTCCAGACGAACAAGACTGGATTACGTTTAAAGGTACTGATCATAACTCTAAAAATTTCACATGTAAAAACACCGAAATAGAATTTCCGAATCAGATAAAGTACTGGATAAACGGAAACACTTTACATGCCATGGTTTCAGGAGAAGATATGGAAATTCCTTTCGAATTTAAAAAAATGAAGTAGAATGCTATACACTCGTAAATAATTATTAAAGCCAGAATAAAAATGAATTGCAATTCATTTTTATTCTGGCTTTTTAAGATCAATATCTAAACGGTATATTTTAAATATTCAATAAAATATTAGGGTCTGGACAATTTTCTGAATAAAAGTCTAAATCTAACTGACAACAAACTCCAGGATAATCGCCAGAATACTCTTGGATATCTTTTATAATTTGAAAATGTAAATGAGGTGGATAATCTCCATTCACATCAGAAGCTCCTAATTCAGCAATCTTTTCACCTTGATTAACAGTTTGCCCAATTTCTAAGGATGCAATAGAATCTAAGCTTAAATGCCCGTAGAGTGTGTAAAACTCAAAATTAGGATAAGTATGTTTCAAAATTATGGTAGGCCCGTAATCTCCATGATTTGTATTATTATTAAAACTATGCACAGTACCATCTAAAGCAGCAAGGACAAAAGAACCAGCTTCGCACCACAAATCCATTCCTATATGAATGTTACGCTCAGACAAATTATCTTCAGAATTAAAATAAGTACTACGTTTATAAATATCTCGCACTTCTAGATAACCACCATAAGCTAATTTCTCATGATGTTCTTTTAAATGAGAATTTATATAGGAAGCTAACTTTTTAGACGAAGAAACATCAACTTTCTTCAAATCTAAATTAGAAGGAGACAAATCTAAAGGTACATAATTTTTTGTATTAATTTCAGGAGCTAAAACCTGTATCGGTTTTGTAAACACACTTTTAATCAAGGTTCTAAAAATAGTATTTGGCATAAATAAGCATTTATTCAAAAATAAATAAACTTTCACTTCATTTATCATTTTAAACAATTTGTTATCTCTTTTTACAAGTATTTAACAAAAGTGACACTTACTAAAGTATTATGCATATATAATAAAATATACCCTTTTAAATTAAATATTATTCAAAGAATGTTGCTTAATATGATTTATTTTCTATTTTTGCTTAAATTAAATTCAATTTTTATGATAAAAAGGATACTATTTTTAGGAGTCTTACTAATAAGTACGATGTCTTATGCACAATTCGAAATTTCGGCAAGTACAGGGTATGCTATTGGAAGCGCAGGAATGAAATTGGGAGAAGAAATAAATTCTACTAAAACAAGCAACACTTACGGTAGTTATGGTGAAGGTATAAATGTTCAATTAAGAGGAACCTATTTTTTTAACGATACATTCGGAGCAGATTTAAGCTTAGGATATTTACATGGTTCAGATCAAACAGTCTCTAACGTAGATCTTGATAGCCAACAAGTAGATGCTATAGCTAGAGCGCGTGCTTTTGGAGCTGCTGCATCTTTAGTATATAAGTTTACAAATAATGTTTACGGACGTTTTGGGGCTTTAATAAAATTAGGTGGAAAAACAGAAGCTGTTGTAAATAGTCAAACTGTATTCTCTGATGCTGAAGCGACTGCTTTAGGACTTCCTTCAGGAACGTATTCAGATACTGATTATGTTGAAGATTTTCACGGTGTATTTCCTTTAGGCTTTGTTGCCGCTATTGGATACAAGTATGACTTAAATGAAAAATTTAGCTTATTTGTTGAAGCTGAATATTATGGAATTAGTTTAAAACGTAAAGATTCTGAACTTCAAAGTTTCAATACAAACATTGTATTACCTGACGGAACAGTGGCTGTAGAAGGGTATTATACTTTAGACAACTTACCTGATGGTTACGTAATAAAAACAACGTACGAAGATGATATCGAACATACAAATACAGATACGTCTAAAGAATTGGCTGTAAAAGTACCATACTCTTCTTTCGGACTTAATTTTGGTGTGACTTATAAGTTTAAAGGAAAAGGAATCTCTAAAGCAGAATAACTCCTTTTGAAGTAAAAGATATAAATAAAAAGGTGAGGATGTACATCCTCGCCTTTTTTATGCATTTTAAACAAAAATGATATATTATGAGAGCAGCACAAAAATTAATGCTAGAATGGCTGGTACAGCTTGAACCACAAATATCTTTTTAGCAATTGTTTTTGCTCCATAGATTCCTGCTAGTATAACACAGCAAAGAAAAAATATACGAATATTTTTTATCCAATTTGGATCTGAGATAAAGAACGACCAGATTAATCCTGCAGATAAAAACCCATTATACAAACCTTGATTTGCAGCCAATACAGTGGTAGACTTAAATAAGTCTTTTGGTAACGTATCGAAAGTCTTCTTTCCTGCAGTTTCCCAAGCAAACATCTCTATCCATAAAATATATAAATGTTCTACAGCGACTAAGGCTGTTAATATTTGAGCGATTAAATACATGCTTTTTTTATTAAGAATTAACTACTAAACTATAAAAGCAAATCTAACAAACTAGACCTACTCTTAAGCTATTGAAATTGGCTTTTTTAGAAAAATCCAGATTAGCTGAGTATCTACACCCTTTTTCTGCACTCTAGGAGCAAAAATAGCCGTAAGTACACCAGAAATCATAGCGCGATATACAGCTTCTAAAGCATAAAAAAAATAGTTTAAAAGACTATAAAAAATATAGAACATTACCATAAAAGCAATAAAACAGAAGACTTTATTTTTTGTAATTCTAGTCATAATACAACTGAATATTTAAGTAAATAAAATTAAGCCTTTTTACAATATTACACGATTCACTACAGCATAAACACAAGGAAACCCAATATAGATTGAAGTCACTTTTATACATTAAATTGTAATTAAGCGATGCACACTAGGAAATGAAATTTCTAATATTTTAAACCAAATGTTTTTTGAAGAACTCTAAAAACTTAATTTGTATGGAGAAAGTATTTGTATAATTATATCCAATAAAAAACTTTAGTATTTAAAATAGTCTTTTGAGAATCTTAAAAAAAACACAAAATGAAGAAGTTAAATTAAGAAATAAAACACAGTAAACTAATTTAACTTCTATACTCTGACTAAAATAAATACTAAAGTTTAGAAAATTGAATAACCCTAACATTAGGGGCAACAAACAAACAGTATTATAATAGAGAACGAACATCACCGTTGGTTAACTATTAATAAAACATGTACTTTAAAATTTAGAAGGCCGTTAAACGACCTTCTAATTATGTATAAATGCTACAAAAAGAAAGGCAGCATTATATATTTAATCTTATTAGATACCTAAAGCTTGACCACCACCAATCTGAACAGTTTCAGCTGTCATGAAAGATGCATCTTTACTAGCTAAGAAAGAAACTACACCAGCAACTTCTTCTGGCTGACCTAATCTTCCTAATAAAACACTATTAGCCCAAGAAGCAAAAACTTCTGGTTTAGTTGCTTTAATTTGTGCATGGAAAGGTGTATCGATAGTACCAGGAGATACTGCGTTTACTCTAATTCCGTATTCTGCTAAATCTTTAGCTAAGGCTCTAGTTATAGATTGCACACCACCTTTAGATACTGAATAAATTCCAGCTCCTGGTCCTGCACCATTCCAAGCTGCATTTGAAGTATAGTTTATAATTGACGGATTTTCTCCTTTTTTAAGGAAAGGAATAGCTGCTCTTGAAGCAAAAAATACTGAATCCAAGTTTAAAGCCATAACAAATCTGTATTGTTCAGTTGTCATTTCTTCAAATCTAGCTCTAACACCAATACCACCTGTATTATTTACAAGCACATCGATTTTACCGTATTTTTCACCAATTTTAGTAATGTTTTCAGTTACAGCTTCATCTTTAGTCATGTCAAATCCAACATATTCAGCAGTAATACCTTCAGCTTCTAGTTCTTTAACTCTTTCAGCACCAATTTCATCTTCTATACCGTTTAAAACTACAGTATAACCATCTTTACCTAATCTTTGAGCTACAGCGAAACCAATTCCACCTGTAGCACCTGTAATAACAGCTACTTTTTTTGAATTACTCATCTTATTATATTTAATATTTAACTTAATTTTATTTTTTTATTGTTCTACGTTCTTGATATCTTTTGCGAAATAATAGATCGCTCCAACACCTAGCGGAACAAATATTGCAATTGCAATAAATATTGGTGTGTATGATACTTCGGCAACAATAGGAACTAAAAAGTTCATAATAATTACAGAGAATACACCAACCATTCCACCTAATCCTGCTAACGATCCAACGTTTTTACCATTGAATAAATCACTAGGTAAAGTTTGTACGTTACCAATAGCAAATTGGAATCCGAATAATACTACGAATACAATACCTACAAAACGTAATGGAGTGTTACCAAATAATACAGTAGCAACTAAACCTAAGAACATTATAATACCTCCAATTAAAATTGTGATTTTTCTACCTTTATCTATAGAGTTTGTTTTAGAAATAATTTGTCCAGATACATATCCTCCTGCGATACTACCAATAGCAGCACCAACGTAAGGTACCCAAGCAAACATACCTACTTCTTTTACATCGAAACCATAAATATCGAATAAGTAAATTGGCATCCAACCTACAAATAACCACCAGATTGGTTCTAAGAAAAAACGACCAACTACGATAGCCCAAGCTTCTTTGTGAGATAAAATTTCTGATAATGATAAACCTTTATCATCTTCTTTCGCATCACGATCTGCTTGACTTTGACCATCTAATATATATTTTTGCTCATCTTCAGTAATCCAAGGGTGTTTCTTTGGTCCTGCTTTGTTAATAAGGAACCAAGGAATAATCCACATCAAACCAAAAGAACCAACGACCATAAAGGTTGTTCTCCATCCGTATGCTACGAAAATCATTGCAATAAATGGTGGTGCAATTACAGAACCTATAGAGGCTCCTGCATTAAACAATCCTTGTGCAATAGCACGCTCTTTAATCGGGAACCATTCGGCATTACTTTTAACTCCACCTGGCCAGTTTCCTGCCTCAGACAAACCTAATGTACTTCTAAAAAATGCAAGGCCAATAAATCCTCTTACTGTAGAATGTAAGAAAGAAGAAAGTCCCCAAACACCAATACTTATAACATAACCTAAACGTGTTCCTACTTTGTCAAATAACTTACCTGAAAACAATTGTCCTAAGGCGTAAGCCACCATAAAAATGTTAAGAATATAACCATAGTGTATTTTGGTTAAACCTAAATCATAAGAAATAGAACCTGGAAGGTTTTCATTTCCCCACATTACTGCTAATGCACTTCTGTCGATGTAGTTAATTACCGAAGCTAAAAATATTAGCCCAATAATAAACCACCTTAATCCTTTTACTTTCATAATACTTCTTTAGTTTATTGGAAGAAAAAAACATAAACTATTAAACATACATCACGAGGTAAATAAACGTGATAAGTAAATTTAGTTTACAATTCTATACCTTCCTTTTAATCATTAATAATTATTCTATGTTATAACAATATTGATATAATGTTTTAAAGTGAACCTTCATTATTTGTCTTGCCTTCTGAGTTTCTTGGTTTTTAATAGCCTCATATATTGCTTTATGTTCTTGAATTGCGACTACCGATAATTCGTCTCCGCAAACATGATACTTTTTAAAATTGGTAATAATCTCTGGTGTTATTTTTAACATAAACCCATTAAGTGTACTATTACCACAAGTATTGGCTATTGCCAAATGAAATAACAGATCTTCTTGAACTGCGTTTTCACCATTTAAAACTTTCTCTTCAAAAGCATCTAAAGCAGCTTTTATATTAACTAAATCTTCATCAGTTCGTCTTAACGAAGCTAATTTTACAATTTTTAATTCTAAAAGAATTCGAGTTTCTACTAACGATTTAAAATCCGGATCTTCTAAACCTAGAATGTAATCAATCATACCATTCATAGCGGTTACGCCTATATCTGCAACGAAAGTTCCGCTTTGAGGAATTGATTTTAATATCCCGTAAAATTCCAGTTTATTAATCGCTTCTCTTACTGCACTTCTGCTAACCTCTAATTTCTCAGACAACATACGTTCTGAAGGCAATTTATCTCCAGGCTCTAAGTTTTTTAAATTAATTAGCTCAGTAATTTGAACTATAATTTTATTATGAATCTCTTCGTTATCGTTTTTAGATAGAACTCCTACTTTCATTTATTTCATAAATTGGTTTACCAGATTAGAAGTCGCAAATTACAAAAAAATAAAAAAAATTTGCTGCACTACATTCCCATATAAACGTTAATAAAACACTAATAATTATAATTGTCGTTAATGTTTAACTTCTAATTCGTAATATTTTACTTTTGCGTAAGAACCTTCGTCCCTAGACTGAAAGTAGTTTCCTGCTTTAAAGTAATTTTCAAAAATGCCCCATCTTCTCATGTTAACATCTTCATAAACGGCATATTCATTTTTATTTAGAATAACTACCATTTTTCCTTCTGAAATTTTTACTTCTAAAATAAATTTGCTAAATCCTACTTCTTGCTTAAATGTAAATCCATCATCGTCATCCCAAGCATGTTTATCTAACAACTCTTCATCTGTAGCACTTATATTTTTAAGTTTTTTTGTCTTAACACGTACTTTTCCATTTTGCCAATAAATTTTTAAAATGGGTGGTGCATTATTATCTTTCTGACCAATTAAATCGCGTTGCTCATCTGTTAACCGACCATGAATTTGCATGATAATGGCTTTATGATATTTACCATCAGAATCTTTCGAGATATCTTCCATGGCTAATTTTCCTTTCATATATGCACCATCTGCAAACGTCCAGTTCTTATCATTATCTCCTGGCACCATTTGTTCTCTTAATTCACATCTGGTGTATTTAGTATTTGCAGTTGTTGCATTACTTGGAAACGAATAAAAAACTAAAGCTCCGTTAACAGAATCGTTATACATGTAAGGTATTAACCTATCGTCTGTAGCATAATTCAAAATTTCTGGTGGCTCAACATTCATAGCGCCTCCCTTCTTGTTAAGTTCTGGTGTTGTAACACTCCAATGACTTAAATCAATCTTGGGTAATTTATACTTTTTCTTCTTCTTTTTCTTTTTGTCTTTTTTTTCAACCTTAGAAGAAGAATCTGTAGCGCTACTTGCCTTTTCTTGACAAGTAGCGTTAACAGATAGAAAAACGATTACCAATAATGCTAATATTTCTTTACTGAAGTTTTTCATATTTAATTAATTTATTCTACTGGATAAACCTTAACGTTATCTATAAATAATTCGTCATTAGTAATGGCATACATTAATATAGATATTTCTCCAGTTGCATTAGAAGAGAATACTTTCATAGCTGATGTAAAGTTACCTTTACCTGATGCTGTAGCGCCTTCTAAAGTAAGTATAGGTGTACTTGCTGCTGCATCTGCTGCATCTTCATAAGCACCATCTAAAATACTAATAACAGCACGATCACCTCCTTCGATATCGTCTTTATCTGTTTTAATTGCATACTCATATTCTAAAATATAGTTAGTATTTGGAGATACAATTAATGTTTGGTAACCATATCTTGTATCACTACTTAATGAAGGTCCTGCAGATGTAGAACTTGTATATTTAGCTCCTGCTGTTTTGCTTAATCCTGAATCTGATCCATCATATAGAAGAGAAGATCCGTCTGAACTAGCATTAAATGCATTTTTTGAACATCCTGTACATTCTGAAGGTTTCCATCCACTTGTTCCGTCTTCAAAATCTCCATTGATAACATCTGGATAGATTGATGGCGGAACTTCTGGCTCTACAACTTCAATATCCATAGAAAATGAATTTGTTAATCCATTATTATCTGAAGCTGTTAAAGTAACCGTATAAGTTCCTTCTACAGGATACGTATTTTCACCATCTACAGTGGTTCCTGTGTTACCATCTCCATAATCCCATACATATTCTGTAGAACTAGAAGATGTATTAGCAAAATTGTAAGTTAAATAATCTGAAGAAGATTCTGTTTCTGTAAAGCCTGCAGTAGGAGGCGTTAAATCTTCTTGAGAATTTGCATCTGGTAAGTCAAATTCTAAAGCATCAATTGAAGGGTCGCATGCTGTAAGTGAAAGACCAACTGCAAGAGTAAAAACTCCTAGTCCGATTCCAAATACGTATTTTTTTAAATTAATCATTGTTTTCATGTTTTAAATAGTTAATTAATTTATTTTAATTAGTAACCTGGGTTTTGTTCCATAACACCGTTACTTAGATTTATTTCATTTTGCGGAATTGGCAATAATAAATCTGTAGAAGTAAACGTGAAACCATTTGCTGTAGCGAATGCAGAAAGCTTAGATTGTGCTTCATTAAAACGAAGTAAATCAAATAATCTCTGATTTTCGAACGCTAACTCTACACGTCTTTCTAGTAATAGAGCATCTTTAGAAAGGCTAGAAGGACGATCTGTAACAGCATCGAATCCTGCTCTTTCACGAACTTCCATATAAGAGTTTATAGCGCTAGAACTAGATGTACTTGATGATCCTGCTAAAATAGCTTCAGAATGCATTAATAACACATCTGCATAACGTAACACGATCCAATCGTTACCTGCTAATTGAGGTAAGCCTGTAAATGTTTGTCCGTCGCTTCCTCCTGTTTCACCGTCAGGAAAATATTTACCTACTTGGTATCTAATTGTTCCTCCAAATAATGTAAGAGGATCTTCTCTGTAAGATACTTCTGTTCTATTTCCTCCATTTGCATCAATAGCTGCTTTAGCATCTGTAGTTGCATAGTTAACACCACTTGTATTACCAACAGCATTCATCCAATCTGCAGAAAATATCTGACTGTTATCTTGAATACCACTATTATATCCTATAGCAAAAATAACTTCATCATTTAATTCTGTATAGAAAACATCATAAAAATCACTTAATAATTTGTATTCTCCGCTGTTTATAATTTCCTCACATAAAAGTTGTGCTTTTGTATATTCTGGAGTTTCTAAACTTAAATATACTTTTGCTAACAAGGCTTTTGCGGCATCTTTAGAAGCTCTAGTTTTATAACCATGATCTTCTATTCCATCTATAGCGGTTAGTAAATCTGAAACTATTAGGTCGTAAATAACACTTGTATCTACTCTTGTAAATTGAGCTTCAGTATCTGCAGGATCTAAAATATGATCTACATAAGGTAAATCTCCAAATAAACGTACTAAATTAAAATAAGAGTATGCTCTTAAAAACTTAGCTTCACCTTCAATAGCAGCTTTAGTAGCTTCATCTTCTACAACATCTATATGTTCTAATATAACATTAGATCTATAGATTACTTCAAAAGAACTTGTATAGTAGTTTAAAATAAAGTTGTTTGTAGGAAGTACATCAAAACTTTCCATTTGTCCTGCATCTGATGCATCTTCAGAATCTGGACTTTTAGTACTTGTATTATCTGTACGCATTTCTGTTAAGTAATACTCCCACTGTACACCGTGATTGTCTTTCTTATCATTACTATTAACTCCTTTAATACCAGCGTAAGCTCCAATTAAAGCTGTTTCTAACTCATCTGCTGTAGTATAATAATTATCTGTAGTAATAGAAGAACTTGGTGTTGGCTCTAAAAAGTCGCTACAAGAAATGAAGGTATTCCCCATTAATATTAAAGCGATATATTTAAAATATTTCATAATATTATTTATTAAATCGTTAAAAAAATTATTAAAAATCTAAATTTAAACCTAAAGATATCGTTCTATATATTGGAGAACCTCCTCTTTGGTAACCTGCTTGAGTAGGACTTGTTTTATCAAGTGCTTCAGGATTCCATCCTGTATAATCATCTGCAGTTTTGTAAATTAGATTCTGACCCGTAGCATAAACTCTTAATCCTGAAAGTTTAAGTTTATCTAAAGTATCACTTGGAAAGTTATACCCAATATTTACGTTTCTTAAAGCGATGTAAGACGCATCTTGCACAATACTATTTGTAAAATATTTATCTGCTAAGAATTCTTGATTTGGAGTATTTTCTAATACCGTTCTGTTATTACTATGACTAAACATGTAGTAATCTCCAATATTTCTTACTTCTGCTCCATGAGAACCTTGGAACATGAAAGAGAAATCGAAATCTCCATAACTAAATTCGTTAGTAAAACTCCAAATTAATTCTGGATAAGGATTTCCCAATTCTGTTTTATCTTCTTCATCTAAAACACCATCACCATTTAAATCTTTAACATATACTAAACCTGATTGTGCTCCTACATGTCTGTAAGGTCTATCTCTGTATTCTATCTCGACTTCTTTATCTACAACATAACCATAGAACTGAGAAATTGGTTGCCCTTCTAAGTTAATCCATTCTGCTGGTCTACTTGGATCTAAACTTGTAATTTGTCCATCAGAATCTGCAAAATCTACTAATGTATTTTTGTTAGTTGTTGCTATAATTGTAGAGCTCCATCTAAATTTCTCTGTAGAAATGTTTTTTGTTCTTAATTCGAATTCCCAACCTTCATTTCTTACTTCACCAAGATTAACTAAGGCAGAATCAAATCCTGTTGTTACAGAAACTGGATTATCTAGTAATAATTGATCACTTGTTCTTCTATACCAATCTATAGAACCTGTAATTCTGTTGTTTAATAATCCGAAGTCAATACCAGGATTAATTTCAACTAAACGTTCCCATTTTAATTGTGGATTAGCAATATTTACAGGAGAAAATCCTGCAGTTACTGTTCCATCTACAGTATAACTATTTCCTGATGCTCCTAATAAAGATAAGTAAGGATAATAATCTACTAAGATATTACCTGTACTTAAATTTGAAGTACTTCCATTTGCATCTGGATCTACTGCACCAGTATTTAAACGGTCGTTACCTGTAACACCATAACTAACTCTAAATTTCAAGCTATTAATAACATCGCTTTCAGACATAAAATCTTCTTTAGCAATATTCCATCCTACAGATGCTGCTGGGAAGTTACCATATTTATAATCAGATCCGAAGATTGAACTACCATCACGTCTCATACTTAAAGACGCTAAATATTTATTATCGTAAGCATATGTAAGTCTAGACACGTAAGAAATACCACGTTTTTGCCACTCAAAACCGTCAAACTCAGAAATTGCAGTTGCATTTGTAATTTGCATTACAACATCGTTAGCATATCCTGTTCCTTTAAAACCTGAGTAGAAATAATTTCTACTTTCAACAGACATACCTGCAGTAACACCTAAATCGTGTTTTCCGAAAGATTTGTTATAGTTAAAGAAGTTATCAAAAATTAAGTAATTATCTTTTTGAGAAATCTCTTGCATGTAAGCGTCTGTAACACTTTCTCTAGCTTGAGTTCCCATATAATCTGTTCTTTTAGTATCGTTATAAGATCCTGATAAAGATGTTTTAAAATTAAGACCTTCTATAACTTCATATTGTGCATAAAAACTTCCATATAATTGAAACTTTTTATCTGTTCTATTACGCTCTACAATTCTTGCATAAGGGTTTGCGTTATTACTGTTACCTATATTAGTAAGAATGTCATCAATTTCACCATCATCATCTAAATCGAATATAGTAAAGTGATCTTGTCTTGCGTAATCTCCAACTTGAATATCTTTATAAGCTCCATTAGGATCTACATGTAGAATAGATTGTTCATCTTGATAAATAGGCAACCATGGTTGGTGTCTAGCTACGTTATGTATGTTTTCAGAAAATCTTCTTCTATTAGTGTAAGATGGACTAAAACTTGCTCCAATTTTAATCTTATCGTTTAATTCACTATCTACTTTTAATCTTGTACCAATTTTTTTGTAATTATCTACTAGCATTACACCTTCATCTTCTGAATAGTTCATACTGACAGTAAATTTAGTTTTTTCGTTACCTCCTCTAATAGATAAAGAGTGATTACTAATAGTACCAGCTTCAAAAAACACATCTTGCCAAGAACGGTCTGTTCCAATTTGCAATTGAGCTTTAGTATATTCAGATATTACACCGTTTTCTTTCATTTGCATATCTGCCCAACCTTGTGTAGTAAATCCGTAAGCATCACTTTTTCTAGCAGTTTTCATACCTGTAAATGTGCTGTAGTTAACTCTTGTTTTTCCTGCAACACCAGATTTCATACTAATCATGATAATACCATTAGATCCTTTAGAACCATAAATAGAAGAAGATGCTGCATCTTTTAAAATCTCAAAAGATTCTACATCATTCATATTTAAAGATCCTAAGAAACTTGAATCTACAATAACACCATCTACAACAATTAATGGAGTAGAATCTCCTGCCATAGAACCAACACCTCTAATAGTAATGGTTGGCGCTGCACCAGCTTCACCATCTGTAGATTGAATATTTACACCAGATACTTGACCTACCAATGCATCATCTACCCTAGATACTGCAATTTGATCAAGATCATCATTTACTACTTTAGAAATAGCTCCTGTTAGGTTTGATTTTTTTTGAGTACCATAACCAATCACAACGACCTCATCTAATTCACTTAAATCTTCTTGTAATATTACGTTTAAAGTTTTCTCATCACCAACGGTTATTAGCTTAGTAACAAAACCTATGTAAGAGAAATGTAAAACTTCTCCTTTCTCTACTTCTAAAGAAAAATTTCCATCAAAATCTGTTGACGCACCTCTTGTTGTTCCTGCTACCAGAACATTAGCGCCAGGTATTGGAGCGCCTTGAGCGTCTGAAACGACACCTGTAACCACATCCTCCTGTGCAAACGCAACTGCGTTTAGCAACAGAAATACATACAATACTAATTGTTTTTTCAAATTCATTTGTTGTTGTTTTAATAATAAATAATAGTTTAGCTTTGATTAGTATGTTTTCTTAAAACCATATCCATTTTATTCAAAAAAAATAGCCTTTATCATTAATTAGTTAAACAAAGCATAGAATATTTAATTTTCCTTTTGCCATGTTTTACACGCTTAATTAGGCGAAACAAACACTTCTCTTTTTCTTTAAAGCATTTGTAAAAAAAAGAAACACCTTTCTTTTTCTAATTTTTTTATTTTAAAATGAATAAGAACTAACCAATTTTTTATTTGTTTGGTAAACCAGATTGGTTACCCAGTTTGGTAATCCAAATATATATTAATTATTTGTTAAAAAAAAATCATTCCGCAAAAAAAAGCGCCTTTTAATGTTAAATATTAAAAAGCGCTTTTATTAAAAGCGTATTTATCAATTATAGACAAATACTGTATTTTATATAAGAAATATTATTTCCTAAAATCTCCCTGAATTAGACCGAAAACATCAAGACATTTTCTTGTTTCAAAACTCATATAAATAGCTCTAATATTATAATCACTATCTATTTTTATTTCTAAACCACTGACCAACTGTTTCTAATTTTATTTCGAATACTATTAAAATTTATTTATTTGATCCGAATCTTTCTATAATTTCAATTTTTATTGTTTTGAAAAAGAATAAACTCCTGTCCAGCTATACGTTTTATCGCCTACTGTTAAAGTATGTTTTTCTGTTTTAGAGTCGTTTGAGTTTGCCATAATAAATACAAAAGCATCTCCATTTTCCATGTTAATTTCAACTGCAGAATAATCTACAGAGCTTTTTAACACTGTTAATTTTTTAACACTTGAAAATGCATTTTTCGCCAATTCACTTACTGTACTATAAGTACCATGAGTTTCTATTACGGAAGCAAATAATGCATTATCTGTATTTTTTCTTACCATAAATACAGGATCTGGTCTTAAGTTATATTCAGGATCATGTGCTCCAATACGTCCAAAAATTAATTTATCATCGTCTGAAGTCGTCGTTGTTATTGTATAAAACACACTGTCGTGTCTCCATGTTAAAGAAGCATCGCCTTTAGCAGAAGATCCTTGTCCTTCTTTCCATAAATGCTGGTAACCAAAAGCCTTACCTAAAGGACTTAACGTTTCGTATTTTTTATAATCAAAATTTGTTGAAATAATCTGACCAAAATAATAGAAAGGTAAATCGAATTGGTGCTTCGCTTCAGAGTTTACTTGCATTAAATCTAAAACAACAGGTTGTTCAAAATCTTCATGATTTAACATTACCATTGTACGTTGTAATAACGTGCCTGGATATGCATTCTTTTCTTTAGCACTTACAATTTGAATATCTGGATTTTCTACATCAAAAACATACATGTCTGAGTGATGCTTACTTCCTGTTTCGTAATCTCCGTTAAACTGAGATGTTTCGTCTTGAATAATAGTGTTATGTGCAATAGTTTGTTTTGCCCATGTTTTATTTTCCTTTAAATAACCACCACCATTTTTTTGTTCAATGTTTACAAAACGAGCTAAACCATAATCTTGTAACATTTCATGTCCTTCATGGAATAATGAGAAAGATAATTTATCGTAATGTCCATGGCTTAAACCTTGTGCAGCATTCTTCATTACTAAAGTATACGTATCGTTTTTTGTAGAGCGTAAAATTCCTATAGCACCTTCGTCGCCTTTAGAGCCATCTCTTAATAATTTAGATTTTTTCACGAATGGTTTTTCTTTTCCATCACGAACAGCTACTGCTACAGCTAAACCTGTTTGATCTAATTGTACACGGCCTTGTTCTTTAGCGATAGACAATAAGCTTGCGTCTTTAGAACCGTAATAATATGCAATATCTACAGCAGAGACTAAAGACTCTGTAAAGTAAGACATTCCTTTTTGCGAATCATTCAAAGCAAAAAACTCACCATCTTTATCTGTTAAATTCAATAAAGCATCTACACCTTTTAATAACACACCATCTTTATATTCGAATGGTTTAGTTTCAGGTTTTACATTATGTAAAGCTTCTGCAAAAATCATGAAAGGATACATCGCGTAACGTTGGTAATATGCACCTTCTGTATAATAACCATCTGGAGAGAAAGGCTGTTCTAAATTTGCTAAGAACCCTGCTTTTTGGCCTTTAACAAAAATATCGCCACCGTCGTTATCTTTACCAGCGTCTAATTTTAAATCTTTAATTCCGTAAAGCGCTCTATCTATTAACTTATCATCATCCATTACTAAAGCAATCATACCAACTGCGACATTACCCCAAGTACTGTGGTTATGAATTCTGTTGAAAAATTGAGGTGTATCTATAGATAAGAAATCTGCCATAGGTCTAAACAATTTCTTCTCTAAGTGTTTTACTTCTTTTTTAGATAAGTAATCGTAAATACAATCGTAAGCCTGAGCTGTATATACTAACCAGTTAGAATCGTTTAAACATTGCCAGAATAATTTACCTCTAGCATAAGAACGTTCTTGCGGGTGTCTTGGCAACCCAGGATATAATTCTGCATATGCCATTAACATATCTCGTACATAAATAGCATACGTTTCGTCTCCTAAAATTTGATACAAAACACCTGCTTCTTGCATTGTAATGTAATTTAATTTATGACGTTCGTGAGTATAACCTCCGGCCATATCTTTAGGCACAGGAACTTCTATTCCTATTTTTATCTGAGCATCTACTTTAGCTTTAACTTGCGCCAAAGTTGCATCAAACAAAGGTATATTACCCAATTGCGATTTTATATCTTTAACCCCTTGCTTAGTTAAGATTAAATTCGGATGTTCCTGAGAAAATCCGCTCTGCGCCATAAGCACACAACAAATTAAAACGATTCTTTTTAAATACAACATACTCTCTTAATTTACTTTATGATTCCTAAATCCTTACCATCTGCACTCTCCCTTTTAAAGATGAGTTATTAGCCAAAACAAAAGCAGTATTAGTTGCTAATTTAAAATGGACAGACATACTATTTTTAACTGTGTTTTCTTGATTTTTAGATACACTTGTTATACCAACTTTATTTAAAGTATTGGTTACGATATGTACCATAGATTTTCCTGCTATTCTAAAGTTTGAATAGTTTTCAGGAATTACGCGTGTCTTATCTTCTCCAATACGTGTAGCAATATGGTTTGCTAAGTTGTAATCTTTAAAAACAAGTTCGGTGTTTTTCCAAACGCCTGTAACCAATATAATAACATTGCTAAGCTGTGCATTTATTACAGCAGTATTATAAGTCTGTACAGTAAGCACTGTATTTTGCGACTTAGATTTAGCACTCCATAAAGTAAATAACACACCTCCTACTATAAAGAAAAGTAGACATGTATTTATAAATATCCTTTTAGAGTGATATTGCATAGTTATTTGTTTGTTTATGTGGGATTGTAAAATTGGTTTACCACACTGGTTTACCAAAAATAGGAATTTTTTTATGATTACAAAAGTTAAAAGGAATATATTAATGAATTTGACAAAAAAAGGAATTAAAAACTGTACAATATTAAACATACAGTAAGATAAGGCTACTTTTTCATTTTTACCACCTACTCCAGAACAGGAACTAAAACACTGCTATATAGTCTTTTATATTTTGAAAGAAAATCTAATTTAAATCAATTAAAAACGAAGCGTATTAAAATATAAAATGTTTAAAATATTGTCTTAATAAATCTCCCAAAAGGACAAAGTACTCGTAATTAATTTAAGGTTTTAGTTTCTATAATTTTTGTTCTTGGTAATTCTCTAATGTCAATAGAATAAATATCTGAAACAGGCTCTATGGCATAGTTGTAAGTTGTATTCCCCCCAACTAAAAACAGTTTATTTTCAGCATAAAAAAGTGAAGCATTATATAAATCTAGATCGGTTTTATAAGCATTTAAAACCTTAGTTAAGGTATTATAAGTTAACAACCTATCATCATTAAATATATAAATAATATTATCGTGCTGCGTTAATGCAGGATTATCAATACCTTTAAACAACTCGCCTTCGTTATGCCAAATTCCTTGTTCTAAATCGTAATATTCTATGGTTTTTAAAGCCATCTCATTAAATCCGCCAATAAGATAAATCTTCTTATTTACAAGTACACCTTTTACCTCTTTAGGCTGAGTCATGTTTGCTAATTCGTACCAATATCCAGACGTTATATTATAAATGTATGATTTATCGCTATATGTTTTTTCGTTAGTCCTGCTTCGCTCTGTAGAACCGCCCATTACAACAAGGTTATCTTGATAAGAAACTGCTGCAAAATTTATGGCTTGATGCGGATACGTCTGATCTAACTTTAGTTGGTTAGTCCCCAAATCAAGAACTTCAATATTATTTTCTAAATATTCTTTTTTCTGATTTTTAGACAGTGTTTTCCCTCCTAAAACATAAACCGTATCGTTTACAGTAACTGCTTCGTGATAAGCTCGTTTTTTAAACTCTAAATCTGAAACGTAAACAGAATCTTTAATAACATCGTACACCTGTAATTTATCGCTATAGTTTTCCCAAGTCATGTTTAATTTCAACATTTTTAAAAACTCAGAAAAATCTAGTGCAGTTTCCATAGCGCGTTTTTCGTTTCCGTCTATAATCGTTCTATCTCCTCCAAAAACATAAATCTTATTATGAACTAAAACAGAAGCAAAATACGCGACACCAAAATCTAAATCTGCTACCTTATTATATTTTAATTCCGGATGTAATTCCAAATCAGACATTACAATAACCTCATCTAAGACTTCTTCTTTTTTAACTAAAAACAATATACAATTCCGTGATTTTACATCTTCTACACTATATTCTAAAGTGGTATATCCTAACATTGAGAACAAAATAACATCGCTAGAACGACTCTCTTTATTTAGTTCTAACTCGAACATACCGCTGGCATCAGACACTGTTCCATTATTTTTATTGCCTTCAAAATAAATATTTACATCTTCTAAAGGTGTATTGGTTTCCCTATCTAAAATTTTACCTGTTATGTTTTGAGCTGTTACTGTAAAAGCTAAAAAAAAAAGAATAAAAGTAAATCTCATTTGAATTGAAGTTTTAATTTTTCGGAAATACATCTATAGCCATTTTACAATTAGTGATGTTTTAAAGGTAGTATATTATAATAAAATTTAAAGTCCTTTATATATTACCAAATAAAAATATAATCTATTCATTAAAAACTGTTATACAGAAAAGAGACAAAACACCAAGACAACCAACTACTTACTTTTAATTACACACTGTTCTAAATAGATATAAAAACGAGTCTCTAATTAAATAAAATTGACACGTAGAAATACATGAGAATTGTCATTTTATGAAATTATAACAATTTGTAATTTTATAAAACTTAAATTGTGACATCTAAAAACATAATCTATATGAAAAACGTATTATTTATTGCATTAGCACTTCTTATTTTTAGCTGTGGAGATAAAGCTGAAAAAAAGAAATTTGAATACAGCGCACCTAAAGCGACAACACCCGTAGAAACCACTACAAAAACGGAAG
Organism: Formosa sp. L2A11; assembly: GCF_009796865.1. Lineage (GTDB taxonomy): Bacteria > Bacteroidota > Bacteroidia > Flavobacteriales > Flavobacteriaceae > Formosa. The sequence goes on from NZ_CP047028.1 coordinate 427,073, forward strand.
CAGCTATTGCATATGAAACTTTAGTAGATTTAGAAAACAAAGGTATTGGCCCTATAAAATCTGTTGAAATAGGAGATACTGTAGATATGGATTTAGCTAAAAAAGGAGAAACTTTTTTTAATACAACTTGTGTGGCTTGCCATAAAACCGACAAAAAATTTATTGGTCCTGCTTTAGGCGATGTTACCACTAAAAGAAGTCCTGAATGGATTATGAATATGGTTATGAATACAGCAGAAATGACAAAAAAAGATCCTCTAGCTAAAGGCATTTACGAAGAGTATAACAAAGCTGTAATGATAACTGCTCCTGTAAGCGAGGACAACGCCAGAGCCATTGTAGAATACTTAAGAAGCTTAGAAAAATAGAAAATATTGCATAAATTATTATCGTTAACTAAAACAGGTTTAGTCTTAAAAAAGATTAAGCCTGTTTTAATTTAATAACTCCTGTTCTGTAGTAACTCTAAAACAACGCTCTTCTCCCAAATACAAAGGATCTCCGTGTTTCTCCGACCAGAAACCATCTAAAAGATTTGCTGTTAAAGCACGATACACAACAACACCTTTAAATTTTTCATTGTTTTCTCCTAAATAATAAAAATTAATTACTAGAATATTATCTTTAAAAAAACCTGTTCCAAATTGTTCTTGTTCGTTATTAATAAGCCATTTAGCGCCTACTCTATAGTCTTTATCTAACCACAATTTAAGCGTTCCTCTATATTCATGTCCTCCGTCTTCCTGGTTTGTTCCGCTAACAGAAAATGTCCCCACTAAATCTTCAACTGTCATGTTTATATTTTTTACGCCTTTAAAGATACAATGCGTACTCATCTTTACAAATTAAAAACAGTACTTACATAGAGCATAGATTTACTAAAACACCATTAATTATAATTTAGCAAACACATTACGCTTACCAATATTAACATTAACAACCTGATTTTAAATGAAAATAACATATTTAGCGACCATTCTTATGTGGTTTTTTCACTATTTTGCACCCCTATTAAAATTCATAAAATGAGCGATAAAGCAACGATTTATGACATTGCTAAAAAATTAAATATTTCTGCAGCCACTGTATCGAGAGCTTTAAACGATCATCCAAAAACGAGCGCTAAAACAAAAAAACGTGTTCAGGAAATAGCTTTAGAACTAGGTTACGAACAAAACAGATTAGCGTTAGCCTTAAAAAGCGGGAGAAGTAATAACATTGGCGTTATTGTACCTAGAATAGATATTAATTTTTTTGGATCTATTATTCGTGGTATAGAAGATGAATTATACCCGAAAGGATACCATATTATTATTTGCCAAACGCATGATAATGAAGAGAAAGAAATTCAAAATATTAATGCGCTTTTAAATGCTCAAGTAGATGGTATTATAACATCTATTACAAAAAACACTCAAGATGTATCTGTATTCGAGAGGATATTAAACAAAAATACTCCCTTAATTTTTGTAGATAGAAAGCTAGACTTAAAAGGCGCTAGCTCTGTTACTTTAGACGATTTTAAAGGTGCATATTTAGCAACACAACATTTAATAGAGCAAGGTTGCACACGCATTGTACATCTTACCGTATTAAATTACCAAGCTGTAGATATTTACAAAAAGCGATTGAAAGGCTACAAACAAGCCTTAGAAGACAATAATATTTCTTTTGATGAAGCTCTGGTTTTAGAAACTAAAAACGATTTAAGTGGCGGAAAAAGAGCGGCTCAAAATATTTTTAAATTGAAGACCAGACCAGATGGCATCTTTTCATCGAGTGACTTTATGTTATTAGGTGCAATTAAGGAACTTAAAGCAAATGCTGTAGCTATCCCTCAAGATATTGCTGTGGTTGGATTTAGTAACGAACCATTTACAAAATTTATGGAAAACCCAATTTCCTCTGTAGATCAATGTCCACTAAAAATGGGAAAACTTGCTGCAAAGGTATTCCTAGATCAAATTAATAATCCGGAGTTATTAAAGGTTGAAAAAAACGTAATTCTTGCTCCTAAATTAAAAATTCGAGATTCTTCTACAAGATAGACTCTGCAAAAAGACTAATCTCCCAATAGCACAATTAATATAGGAATTTTAGATTCGCCTATAAGCTGACTAGAAGTGCTTCCTATAATGGCTTTGTAAAAGAATCCATGTTTTTCTCGCCCGGAAATTATTAAATCGGCATTTAGGCGTTCTGCTTCTTTTAATATTGTTGAAATTGTTACGCCCTCTACTAACAAGCCTTCGGTTTCTACATGACGTTCATTCATTTCAAAAGCATATTCACGTAGCTTAGCATGTTCGTCCTTTAATTCTTTAGCTCTAGAATTACGAACTTCTATCGGACCAGCATCATAACCTACAAAATCTGGATCTGGAGCAGCAATGTGCATAATCCATAATTTAGAATGAAAAGCAGATGCTAACTCGTATGCTTGTTTAAGTAAAATTCTTTCTTTACCATTAAAATCTATAGTAACTAAAATATTTTTCATAATTAATACTTTAAAATAAACAGCAAATGTTTTAGTAACTCTAAGGTACTAAATATTAATCTTACATGCTATTTTAAGACCTTAAGCTGTTATTAATTAATTACTTTTTTTTTACAAGATATTTTTTTTCAGAATACACTTGCCAAGACTGCATTTTACCAATATACATTTTTAAATAATTTTCGGTTAGAAAAATATTAGACCAATCGAAACGGCGAGATTGCACTCCTAAATAGAAAATCCAAACAGACATGCCTGCTGCTGGAATTAATTGTAATTCGTCTTCAGATAATTTTAAAACACTTTGGTAACCTTCTAAAAATTTAGCTTTCTTTAATTCGTAAATAGATTTATCTGCTTCAATATGAAATAACTGTTTACAGAAGTAGCCAACGTCTAGAATACAAGAACCGTTTCCGCAGAAATCGAAATCGAAAACAGTCATTTCTTCACTATTTTTCACGCTCATATTATCGTACCAAATATCTAAATGTATAATTCCAGATCTTACGTTTTTCTTATTTATGTTTAAAAATTGTGCCTTAATAGCTTCAGATTGTGCCTTAATAAATTGCATTTCAGGAAGCGTCTCTTTAAAATAAGCATTGGCATATTCGAAAGGTAAATCTAACAACGTTTCTGTCGTGTACGTCATACGTTCTATAGATTTGCTTGTGGTAACATTATGAAATTTTGCCATTAATTTACCAATAGAAAAACAAGTATCTTCATTCATAAAACGCAGCTTTTCCCCTTCTGCAAACGAAAATAAAACCCCATATCTAAGTCCTTCTGGCGCTTCAATATCTTGAATTAATTTTCCTTCACAATCGGGTATAGAATACGAAATACTAATCGCATTGTCTTTAAGCATGTCTAAAAGACGAAGCTCTTCTTTTATTTGGTTTTTAGTCCGCCATTGGTAACTATACACCCTAAACACATACTTCTTGTTTTTATTGGTTACAAAATAGGTGTGATTCATTCCGGTTCTATACAATGTGCAAGTACTTGCCTCACTAAAACGATATGTTTTAATTAAAAACTGACCTAATGCAGATGCAGAAAGTGTAGATGTAATAACAGGAAATACAGACATAAATTATAGAAAATTAAGTTGAATACGTAACAGTATTCTGAGACAAAAAGCTTATGATAAAAATTATTAGAGAACTAACTAGCAAGACTGCTCCTGGCCCAAGAACAGAGGTTAAATTAAACCTATGCGTTAAAGCATGACCTAACGGCATTAAAATGGTTAAAGCTTTTCCAAATAAAATTAATAAAATAAGAATCGGGAGCACAACAAAGAGCGTTCCTGTAATTACATATCTTAAAATTAACTTATAACTTTTCATAAAAACAGACCTCTTTTTAATGATTTTAAAGGCTGAAGGTAATAAAACCTAATCATTTTAAATAAATGAAAAATTGAAAAACATAAGATAAAAAGAACAAACTTCTAAATTAAGAATGTATACAAGCTACAACTACTATTTAATTTGCTTTTAGAACAATTTCTTTGACTGCTTCAGACAGTTTTTCTGCTCCCAAATGAGATAAATGTGTTTTATCTTTCCAGTATTTTAACTGATTATCATCTTTAAAAAAGTCGGTAAAATCATAATACGTTAATCCTTTAGCGGTTAGTAAGGCCTTAAATTCAGCATTAGCCTTCTTGCAAGGATATTGGTATTTAGGAGATGTAAACAGTATCAATTTCTTGTTATTAGCATCGCAAAACGCTTTTATGTCTGATAGTGTCTGACTATAAGTTGCATTGATATTATAATGGGTTCCGCAAAAAGTATCGAGATCTATAACTTCGTTTCTATGTATAATATTTTCGAATATGTTATGTTGTATTTCACTTACATAAATAGGCTCGTACCCTAAGCGTTCTGTATAATCGTTTTTAGGATCTAAATAGTTTTTTAAAATCCCAAGTACTTTTCCATTATAGCCTAAACTCCAATAAAATTTCTGAAGGTTATTATTTTTATTCAACTTATCTATTCCAATTTTTATATCCTTATTTCTATTGTATTTTGAAGCTAAAGCCATAACATCTTCGCCATCGTACGACTCATTAAACGCATAATTAGAATCTATATGCAATAAAATAGTTTGCTGCTTGTCTTTAGGAAGTAATTGTATTAACACTGCCGAATAGGCAATTTTAACACCATCCATTCCCATATTAAAACTTTTTTTTGAGATGATACGAGGATCTATATTATGATTCGCTCTTGAGCTTCCAAAAACAACAAAATCCACACTATCTTTAACCTTTAAATACTGGTTAAGCTTACCAATACTTTGTCCAGAATATACGTTATCGCTAATGGTATTAAGGGCTAGAAAAACAACTTTATCTACAATAAAGGAAACCACAATAACCAATAGCGTAATCTTGACTAGATATTTTAAATGTTCTTTATTCATATTTAAAATTGGAAATAAATAAAGTTGTTAGAAGAGGAATAAAACAAATTAATTAAGGTAATTATAACCGTGGCAATTACAGCCATTTTAACACCGCTAAAATTTGCACCAAAATCTTCTAAATCTATCTTTTTATTAAACAAATACAAATCAAAAAGCACACCTATAGTTAGAACAAAAACAGAAGAAGCCATAACATTTAAGTCTCCTATATACGGCATAGATAAGTCTAATTGAAAAATCTTTTTAATCGCTAAACCTGCCGATTGTAAATCTTGTGCTCTAAAAAACACCCACGAAAAAAGCACTATTATAAATGTAATTGGATACCCTAAAAATCCAAATCTTTTAAATTTATTTATAATTCCCGTGGTTTTTAAATACTTCTCTAGACTTAATACAGTTCCGTGAATACCTCCCCAAATAATAAAATTCCAAGAACTACCATGCCACAATCCGCCCAATAACATCGTTAACATTAAATTACGATATGTAATTCTTATTCTTTTTCTACTTCCTCCTAACGCTATATATAAGTAATCTCTAAGCCAGTAAGACAAAGACATGTGCCATTTTCTCCAAAATTCTGTAAGTGATTTTGAGAAGTAAGGAATATTAAAATTCTGATAAAATTTAAAACCAAGTAATTTCGCTGTTCCTATAGCAATATCTGAATATCCCGAAAAATCGTAATAGATTTGAAACGCATAGAAAAATGTTGCAATAATTATGGTGGTAGTATTATAAAGGCTCACATCTCCGTATACCAAATCTACGTAAGTCCCAATAGTATCTGCGATAACTATTTTACGAAATAACCCAACCAATATTTGAATAACACCTGCATTAAACCATTCTTTTTTAAAGGCTCTGCGTTTCTCCATTTGCGGCAATAAATTAGAGGCTCTTTCTATAGGGCCAGCAACCAATTGCGGAAAAAATGCGATGTATGTAAAAAAAGAAACCCAGTCTTTAGTAGGCTTAAATTCTTTTCTATAAATATCTATAGAATAACTTAACGTCTGAAACGTATAAAAACTAATTCCTACAGGAAGAATTATATTTAATGTAAGATCGTTAGGTTGCCATCCAAAAGCATGCATTAAATCTGAGAATGATTCTGCAAAAAAATTGTAGTATTTAAACATACAAAGCATTCCCAAATTGGCTACTAAACTTACCATGAGCCAGCGTTTTCTTAAGCGCTGTGTTTGTGCTTTAAATATTTGTAAACCGGCAGTAAAATCTATTAAGGAGCTTACAATAATTAAAGAAAGAAACCTCCAATCCCACCATGCATAAAAAACATAGCTACAGATTAGCAATAATATATTTTGTTTCTTCAGATTGTTATTTAGTAACCAATAGGCCACAAAAACAAGTGGAAAAAAAATTAAAAACTCAAAAGAATTAAATAGCATTCTGAAAAATATTCATTTTAAAACTGTAACATTAAAAACAACTATTGGTAATAACTATTTTCAATATCTCTTTTTTTATCAATATAATTAAACACTAAACTAAAAAAAGAAAACAGACTGCAAATATGCTCGTATCGGTTGAATTTTCAAAATTAAAGAGCAACATTATAGATACAATAATTAGAGCAAAATATAGACCGTTTTTCGCATTTATAATGGATTAAGTTTAATGATTAAAAAAATGAGATATTTAAGAAACACGAATCTGATCTCTTAAAAAGAAACAAAGTATTCACGAAAATATTATATAGAAACACATATATAAAATTACTAAATAACAGTACATTACACAGAAACAGATGTTTATCTAATAATAGTATAAATGCACTGCACTACAAAAAAATATAGTATTTTGATTTTTATTAATTCAAAAAAATAAACTAATGAAATCCTTAAAAAACATATTCCTTTTACTTCTTGTATGTAGTATCTCTGCGACCTTAAATGCACAAAGTAAGAAAGACACAAAAGTGATAAAGGAATCTGAAACAGCAGTAACAACACTTTTAGAAGTTAATCCGGCTTTAAAAAAAAATTTCAACAACTCTGCAGGCTGTGTAATATTTCCTAATGTTGGTAAAGGAGGTTTTATTAATGGAGGTGCTTCGGGAAATGGTGTTTTATACCAATATGGACATAAAAAAAGTATGGCAAGTTTAAAAGAGCTTAGCGTAGGTTTACAAGCTGGAGGACAAGATTTAATTGAAGTTATCTTTTTGAAGCTTTAGAAGATGTTGAAAAATTTAAAGAAGGAAATTTCGAATTCGACGCAGGTGTTTCTGCTGTAGCTTTAAAATCTGGAGAAAGTTTAGATGCGAAATATAAAAATGGAGTTGCTGTGTTTACACACTCTAAAGCAGGATTAATGGATGAAGCCTCTGTTGGAGGTCAAAAATTTAGTTATAAAGCATTCGAATAATTAAGACCTATTCTGTAATAGAAAAAGGTTCGAAATTATAAACTTCGAACCTTTTTTATATTACATTATTTCAAAAACATTAACTTTAAATACGTTCTCTACGCTTAGCTATAATCTTCTGAAAACTAGACGGTGTTAATCCTGTTATTTTTTTAAACTGCCCCGATAAATGTGCAACACTACTGTATTGTAAACGATGCGCAATTTCTGTTAATGTTAAACTGGTATTACTAGACATTAACTCTTTTGCGTAATCTATCTTTTTTAAGATGACAAAATTCTCTATTGAAGAATACGTTACTTCAGAAAACACACCCGACAAATAATTATAAGAATAATTAAGATGAGCTGTAAGCAATGTAGATGTATTATAGTCTTGATCTTCTTGAGAATTATAAATCATGTCTGAAACAAGATCTTTAATACGTTGTACCAGAACATCTTTTTCGTCCTGAATAATTTCAATTCCGTAAAATTCTAAACCAGAAATAAGCGCCTCTTTTTTATCTGCTTGCAAACTAGAAGATAATTCAACCTCTCCAATTCCGTTTAATTTATACGGAATATCTAGCTCATTTAACTGCGCTTCTAACACACGTTTACAAACCACTTGGTAATCGAATTTAACGAATAATTTCATAAAAGCCTTATATAATTAACTTCAGCAAAATACAAATATCTTAACCATAATAATGATTTAAATTTTGAATTTTATTTCTGATAAAATCAATAAGACTAATTCCGTTTTTATCCTTAATCTTTAGACAAGACATTTGCCTTATCTGAATAATTTGCATCTGGGATGCCCTTAAAAAACGCTGCATCGTCTAAATTTGCAGAAGGTCCAAATCCTGTTAAAAACGTTCCTTTAGATGCTGTTGGCGTTTCTAAAACATATAAAATAGACATGTCAGACGGATTACTCATACCTTCATACCGGTGTTCTGCAACCACTTTTACATGGTCTGCGTTAAAGGTTTCTTTAGTGTCTAAGTCTACCAAAAGTCCATCCCGAACCTGATAACTCGCACAATATCCTTTCTCTTGATATTGTTTTATAAAATCACTTTCATGTTTAGCGTATTGGTTTAATTCTGTCATAATTATTCTTTTAATAAATTAATAAAAAAAGGTGCATTCCGAAGAACACACCTTGTTACATAATATTAGAAAGTAAATCTTTTTCTTTCTTAATCTACAGCGTCTTCAACATCATCGGCTGCATCTTCAATGCCATCTCCTACATCATCTGCAGTATTTTCAATGTCATCACCAACAGCATCTGCTGCGTCTTCAATTTTATCTCCTGTTGTTTTTTGTTCTCTACAACTAGTAAAAGCCGATAGAGATACCATCATGGCAATAGCCATAAAAAAAATATAAGCTGATTTTCTCATTGTTGTGGTTTTAAAAAGTTATTGATTATTTTATGGGATTTCTACCTGTAAATAGCGAGATTACAAATAGTACTAAAAATATAAAAAATAAGATTTTTGCAATTCCAGCAGCTCCTGCTGCGATTCCACCGAATCCGAAAATACCGGCGACTATTGCTAAAATTATAAATGTTACTGTCCAACGTAGCATAGTATATGGTTTTAAATGGTTAATATTAATTTGAAATAACTGTTATATTATTTCGTTACTGTAAAGGTATAGCAGAAGCTAAAGACCACTTAACTGTATCAATTCTAAACTTAACGCAAACAAACCACACATTAACAGTTACTTACATACAAATACCTGTTTTTAATATAGAATACACCTATGTTATTTAGTATATATGTAAAAAGTCTAAACCAAAATTTACATCTCAGTTTAGACTTTTATATATTATTTAAAAAAATATTTTACACAAAAACAACTAGAGCCTCATTCCATCTGTATTTGGATTCTCCTGGCCATACTTCTGTTTATAAATACGTAAAACAAGTAAAAATAAACTAATTAATAATGGACCAAAAACAAGTCCTATAAAACCAAATAAAGGGACACCTACAAGCACTCCAAAAAGTGTTATTAAGGGATGAACATCGTCTAAACGTTTCAAAATAAATAATCGAAGTAAATTATCTGTAGAGCTAATAACAACTAGACCATAAATTAAAATGCCCCAGGCTTGTGTATCATTTCCGCTTAAAAGAGATAGAGCAAAAACAGGTAAAGTCCCAATTAAAGTACCTACAAACGGGATCATAGATCCTACAAAAACAATAACTGCCCAGAAAAAGGGGTCTTCAATTTTAAAAATAAGAAAGCCTATTAAAGCAACAATTCCTTGTGCAAAAGCGACTAAAGGAATACCAATGGCATTAGATTTTACCATGGTTAAACTATCGCGACCAATGATACGTAAATTATCGTTACCAATAGGAATATAGTCTAACATCGCTTTTTGCAATGCCTTACGGTTACTAAGCATAAAATACAACATTACATACATAATAGCAATCCCGATAACCATATTAAATGTGCTACCAAGAAAATCCGGAACGTTATTAGACAGCCAATTAGAAATTGATGAGCCATCGATTTTTGAAGTAAATTGATATCCTAATTCATGCTCCCAGGTAAACACTTGCGATTTAATTATTTTTACAAAATCTTCAGATTTAGATATCGCTCGCTCTACACGACTTCCTAATAACAGAAGCGTAATTGTTATAGGAATAAGAATTCCTATAAAAGACAAAAACAATAATAATGTTGCTGCTAAGGATGGTCTCCAACCTCTTTTTAACAAAAAACTCATCGGTTTTTGTAATAAAACGAAAAATGTAATTGCGCCTAAAATACCAGATAAATACGGAACTAATTCCAGAAATATCATAAGTGCAAAAGAACAAATAAGTAACAAAATAAAAATTTGTCTAATAATACTTGTAGAGATTTTGTTATCCATATGTTTTGGTGATAATAATTAGTAGCTATATAAATGTAATTAATTTAATGATTGCACAATGCAGAAATATATTCCTTTTTCTTCAATATAAATAAAGCTGAAACATCTAAATACTTGGCTTAACAATATTATTTTAAGTTTTTCTAAGCATTCAGAAAAGTTAACTTCTACTCACCTTTTTCATGAATAGAAAGTCATTACTCTTATAACCGTATTTCTTAAAGCATTCTATTCTGCCTGTTTTAAATATTCATTTTACTTTAACCGCATGACTAATAGTAAAGCATACAAATTTCAGGAGAACGCACTAAACAGATTGATTCTAAAACATTAAATATTAGCTGTAACAAATCACTAAATACATTTAGTGATTGCGTTAAAAAATAAAGCAAAACAGATAATCACACCCTTAGATTTAAGGTAATTTTACATCAGTATTAACCATAAAAACAAAGTCATGAACAAAGATCAATTAGAAGGAAAATGGAAACAAGTAAAAGGTCAGTTTAAACAAAAATATGGTGAACTTACTGAAGATGATTTAACATACTCTGAAGGAAAGTTTGACGAAATGGTTGGAAAACTTCAAGAAAAAACGGGTAAAACCAAAGAAGAAATTCAAGATGAAATAAGTAATTGGTAAAATTTTTGTTAGTTAATTTTTAAAAAGTGAGCCTCGTTTAATTATATATTAAACGAGGCTTTTAATGTATAGGAGATTTGTGGTTTAGTTCTTCGTTTTTAATCTAGCGTGATCTGTTGGCGTAATATCTATAGTATAATGTTTAGCATATACCCAAGTAAACTGAGCCCCAAAAAACAAAATAAGACAAGAATAAGATACCCAAAGCAACAGCAAAACAACGGTTCCTGCTGCACCATAAGTAGATCCTGGATTTGCTTTAGCAAAATAATACCCCAATAAAGATTGCCCCACAACAAATAAAACTGCTGTTAAAAAACCTCCAGACCACACGCTTTTCCAAGGAATTATTGCATTAGGCAAGTATTTAAACATTAGCGAAAACAATGCAGATATTATAATTATAGACAAACTAAAATCTGTAATATAGGCAGCATACAAAACAACATCTGGGAAAAAATTCTGAATATAATTATTTAAGATTGAAATACTCGCAGACACCATAAGACTCACCAATAGCAAAAAACCAACTACCAAAATAAAAGCAAAACTACGAGCTCTACTTATTATGATTTGATAAAAATTAGACCCAGGTTTCATTTCAATACCCCAAACATCGTTTAAAGATAATTGCAATTGATAAAATACTCCTGTAGTTCCGAAGAGCAACGTTCCAATCCCTATAATTGTAGACCATATATTGTTTTCAGAATTCTGAGTTTCGGCAATCATAGTTTGTATTGAAGATGCTGTATCACGACCTAAAACATCAGCAATTTGCCCTGTTAACTCACCCTCAACAATTTCTGTTCCCCAAACCGAACCAATTACATTAATTATAATTACGAGAAGTCCTGGAAGCGATAAAATAGAATAATATGCTATAATCGCACTTAAGCGCCACGGGTCACTGTCCAACCATCTATTAAAGGTTTCTTTAAACAGAAAAGGGACATCTTTTAATTTAAATGTATTTTGAAATTTATGACTCATAATGTACAGGCAACTTTAGAAGTTTAAAAATAGAGATTATAATGTACTCTAAAATTTAGATGTTAACGCAAATAAAAATTAACAAACATTTACGATTTGAGCACATCTAAAATGCATTAAAGTCAAAGCAATTAAAGTACTTCGTCTACTTTTGTTAAGTTGAATGGTCTAAAATAACATCTTGTAAAACAAAAGATAAGGTTTTTAGATTACACTAAATTTTAATCAAAAAAAAGAAGCAAGGTCATGGAACTACAATTTGAATATGTGAACATACCTAAAAATAATTATTTCGAATATTTAGTTGAAGAGCACTTAAATCCGCTTGCTAAAAAATTCCCATTTGTTCTTGGGGCAAGTGTGTTTTTTAAAGTCAAAAACAAATCAAGCGATTTAGATAATGTATGCAAAATAAAACTGAACACCATAGAAATGCCCATATATGCTATTGCCGAAGAAAGGTCTATAGAATTGGCCATTAAAAAAACATCTGAAGCCTTAGAATCTAAATTAAAAGCAGCGAATTAATAATAGTAAACTCGCAAATGCAACACGAGAAATTTTATTAACTTGAACCTAAAATAAATCTGCATTATAAAACCTTCTCGTTAAGTTTTGAGGCTTTACGTTTCAATATGTTTTAGCAGTAATTTTAAAACATGGATACAGCACAAAACAAATTATTTACGCCGTCTGAGACTGGAACAGTATTAAATTACAACCAAAACATCTCTAGCGTTTTAGGACCTACAGAGACTTGGCCACCGTATTTAATTTTCACACTAAACATTATACTTAACAGCAAACAACCTCAGTTTTTATGTTGGGGAACAGATTTGCTTTTCTTTTATAACGATGCATTTTACAAGAACTTTATACAAAAAAACAAAGTACACAGTTATCTAGGAAAACCTCTTAATTCTTTACATCTAGATCTATTCAACATATTAATTCCAAGTATAAAAAGCAGCCTAGACTTAATAAATACAGAAGCACTAACTGGTATTGAATACAAAAAATCAAATCAGAATAAAACCTATTGGAGTTTCAATTTCACTGCGCTACAAACACAAAGCAATACAGCTCTATGCGTATTGGTACATTGCCAAGACGACACCTTACTTATTAAGGCAAATAAAAAAGTAAACAAATTAACCACTCGGTTTCTTAATATTGTAAAACAAGCACCGATAGGCGTATTAATTGTATCTGCAAAAACGCAAACTGTAGATACCGTTAATAAAAAATATCGAGAATTATTTAACGATACAAATCCATTTCTTATTGGAGATGCTTTTGAAAATGCCATTCCTAAAACATCTTTAAATTTAAAACAGGAAATTATTACAGCTTTAGAAACTGGCGAAAATTTTCAGTTAATAGAAATTCCGATTCCCATATGTAAAGACGGCACAAATAAAACACATTATTTTAATTTTTTAGGTGAAGCCATAAAAGATGATAACGATAACATTTCTGAGTTAATTCTTGCCACGACAGAGGTTACAGAATCTGTTATTGCTAAACACAGTGTTTTAGAGAGTGAAAATAAATTCAAGAAAGTAATCTTACAAAGTCCAATTCCTATTGCCGTATTTCATGGTCCAAATCATGTGATTAAAATTACAAATCAGACCATGCTTAACGATATTTGGAGGAAAGATTTAGAAGATTGTATAGACAAACCTTTAATAGACGTTTTTCCTGAGCTTAAGGATCAAAGATTCCCAAAATTATTAAATAATGTGTATAACACAGGAATATCTTATAGCGAAAAAGAAGCGCACGCCTCTGTAGAAGGAAATGACGGTACTAAAGATTTTTATTTCGACTTAGATTATTCTCCCATTATAGAAAACAAAGATGCTGTTACCGGAATTATAGTGACAGCTGTAGATGTTACAGAAAAAGTAACGTCTAGAAAAAAGATTGAAAAAACAGAAACCCGTTTACGTATTGCCACTGAAGCTGCAGATTTAGCAACTTGGGAATTAGATTTACACAACAGAGACATTACATACAGTAAGCGTTTACCTAGTATTTTAGGATATCCAGAAGATTATATTTTAACTAAAGAATTTATAAGAAGCAGAACCGTTCCTGAAGATTTAGAAACCATATTACTCCCCGCTTTTGATCGGGCTTTAAAAACAGGGACCTATTTTTACGAAGTTAGAACACGAAAAAAAGACGATACTGTAATCTGGATTCGTACACATGGAAAAGTTTTTTACGACGAAGCAGGCGTCCCCGTAAAGTTATTTGGAACACTTAGAGAAATAACAATAGAAAAACGCAACGAACAGCAACTTATAGAAAACGAACAAAAATTTAGACTGCTAGCAGATTCTATGCCTCAAAAAATATGGACAGCAAATACAGAAGGCCTGTTAGATTATTACAATCGTACGGTTTACGAATTTACAGGACACACACCAAAAACTTTAAATCCGTCTAACTGGTTAACAATAGTACACCCAGACGATCGTGAAGAGAATGCTTTTTTATGGAATAAATCTATAGAAACTGGAGAAGATTTCTTGTTCGAGCATCGTTTTATAAGACACGACGGCCAATACAGATGGCAGTTAAGTCGTGCCATTCCGCAACGTGACAACAACGGAAAAATACAACGTTGGGTAGGAACAAGTACAGATATTCAGGATCAGAAAATGTTTTTACAGGAACTTGAACGCCAAGTAAAAGACAGAACTAAGTTATTAGCAGAAGCAAATTCTAAATTAGAAAATTCTGTTGAAGAATTACAGCGCATGAACGAAGAGCTACAATCTTTTGCATATATTTCTAGTCACGATTTACAAGAACCACTTCGTAAAATTCAAATTTTCTCATCTCGAATTTTAGACCTAGAGAAAGACAATCTTTCAGAAACGGGAGCAGGTTATTTTAATCGCATGCAAAATGCAGCACACAGAATGCAAGTCTTAATTAAAGATTTACTAACGTATTCTAGAACAAATACCTCTACGCGTACTTTCGAAAAAACAGATTTAAACATTATTCTAGACGAAGTTAAAATAGATTTAAAAGAACTTATAAAAGAACATCAGGTTACCATAGAAGTTGGAAATTTATGTACCGTTTACATTATTCCATTTCAATTTATTCAGCTTATGAATAACTTAATAAACAACTCTATAAAATTTGCTCGAGAAGGCGTCCCTCCTATTATAAAAATAGACAGCGTTATAGACAAAGGATCTGCTTTTAAAATAGAACAATTGGTTGCAGATGGTGAATATTGCCATATTAAAGTGAGTGATAATGGTATAGGATTCGATCCGCAATACAGCGAACAAATATTCGATGTGTTTGAACGTTTACATACCAGAACAGCCTACGAAGGCACAGGAATTGGCCTAGCCATAGTTAAAAAGATTGTTGAAAACCATAATGGATATATTTTTGCTCAAGGTGAAGAAAACAAAGGCGTAACCTTCAACATTTATATTCCTATAAACACTGCTTTAGTTTAGGATTTATTTTTGAAATTAAAGAGAATTAATTCGTAAATTTACGTTTTACATTTTGCTCAATTTTGATTAATAAGAATTTAACTTAAAGCAATTTATAACATACTAAACATCAAAATGTTGTTATAAATTTAATTGTTTTTATGAACTTACAAAAACTAAAAGTCGCATTAGTAGACGACGATGAAGACGATCGTTTTCTATTTAAAGAAGCAATAGACCAAATTCATATTAAAACAGAATTGTCCTTGTTTGAAAATGGGCAAAAATTCATGGATTTTTTACTACAGCCCGAAATTATTTTACCACAAGTGGTATTTTTAGATTTAAACATGCCTGTTAAAAACGGACTAGAATGTTTGCAAGAAATACGCAATACAAATCATCTTAAAGATTTATCTGTTGCTATTTACTCTACATCATCATCAGAAAATGATATTGACGAAACCTTTATTAATGGCGCTAATATTTACATTAATAAGCCAAACGATTTTGGAAAATTAAAATCTGTTATAGAAAAAGTGCTTCAAATTAATTGGCAATACAACACGTCTAACTTCAACAAAGAAAATTTTATAATGCGCCTTTAATCACTTAATAAAGACTCCTTTTTATACGTAAATAAAAGCTCAAAATGTTAATTACTGTTAACTTTTGGGCTTTTTCTGTTTTTACACATAAAACACAAATAACTAAAAACCAACAACATAAAATTAAAATAATAAAATTATATAACAGATTATGAAAATTATGTAACACTTACGGCTTAGTATTTTAAGAGATTTGTGGTATACAATAACAAAAACTATTTCAAAATATGAAACAGACTTCAAATCAAAATGCGCGTATAGGGAAAGTAATGAAGCCATCACATGTTAAAGTATTTAACCTACACGGAATTCTTAACAGAATAGACAACTCTAACACACTTGTTACAGGATTTAAGGTCAAGTAACTCAAGATATACAATGTAACCAGCAATTATACATCACCTTTTAAACTCAAAAAAAATCATGAAAACACTACATATAAAATCAACAACTGCCCGTAAAATGATTAACGATCTTCAAGTTCACCTTGGAGGAGAGACATCTTCAATAAATAAAGAATATGTTTTAACGGTAGATAATGACTTAGCTTTAGGTACAATTAGCGCTGTAAGTGTTAAGAAAAGCATTACATATATTGCTTTCAATATTGAGTTTAAAAAAGATTTTAAATTAGTGAATACTATTTTAAAATCTTCTCCTATATATTTTACATATTGTTCTGAAGGCCATGTAGAACATAGTTTTTCTTTAACCGGAGAAACAAATACTTTAGATGCTTTTCAAACAGCAATTTTAAGAAGCGGAGAAACGGTAAACAATGTTTATCATTTTAAAAAAGATACGTTATTCAATTTCTCTACAATTGTAGTGAGCACAGACGATGTATCTATAGCAAATAGTGATTTAAACGCGAAGTTGAATCAGATCTTTACAAGTAATAAGCATACAGATCATTTTACATATTTTGGATCTTACAACCTTAAAATATCTGAAAAGATTAAGCAATTAGAAGCTATTAGTCAGCAAGGTGTAGTAAGAAGTTTATTGGTAGAAAGTACTGTACAAACTATTCTAGCATTAGAAATACAACAACATACAGACGATGTTGAGTTTGCAAAAAACAAATTTGGATCTTTAAATAAAGAGGAAATGGAGATGGTAAAAGATATATCCTTGTTTATTTCTAATTATCCAGAAAAGCAATACACTTTAAAGTATTTAAGTACAAAATCGGGATTAACGCCTTCAAAATTACAAGAAGGATTTAAGTTACTACACAACAGAACGGTAACAGATTTTATTAGAAATGTACGTGTAGAAACGGCTGAAAACCTTATAAAAACAACAGATTTAAATATCTCTGAAATTGTATACACTGTAGGTTTAACAAGCAGAAGTTATTTCTCTAAAATATTTAAAGAAAAATATAATTGTAGTCCTAAACAATATCAGGATAATCAAAATTCGTTAGCTGCAACAGCATAACTTATATATATAAATCGCCCATGTAATTAATTACATGGGCGATTTTGTGTTTTACAAGTTTAAAACAAATCTCATTATATATTACAAAAAAAAGCGGTCATCTGTATAAGATGACCGCTTTTAGTATAGTATTGTCCCGTCCTGAAATAGCGATACACTAAAATTTAGTGTAATGAAAACATCAGACCATTTAGGGCACACCAAGCGTACCCAAAAAGACCACTCTCTTTCTTTTAAACTTAAATTAGTTGAAGAATTAGAGCTTGGACTTCTTACAAAATCACAAGCTAAGCTTAAATATGGCATCCAAGGAGATTCTACAGTAACCAAATGGTTGCAAAAATATGGTAACTTTGATTGGGAACACCAATCTCCAAAAACGATGTCAAAAACTCCAGAACAAAAAATACTCGAATTAGAAGCTAAGGTTAAACTTCTAGAAAAGCAAAAGGCAAGAGCAGAACACCTTGCTGAACGTGCAGATAAGAAGGTTATAATTTTTGATATGCTCGTAGATATGGCTGAAAAGGAATATGATATCGAAATCAGAAAAAATTACAAACCCGAGTTATCAAAAACTTCAAAGAAGACCAAAAAGAGACCATAATCTCTTCCTGTGAATTACTCGGGGTAAATAGACAGGTTTATTACAGAGCTATAAAATCCAAAAAGCATAAGCAAAGCTTAGCAAAACAAGTTATAGCTATGGTACGTTCTGTTAGGAATTTAATGCCAAGGCTAGGCACAAGAAAATTATATTATATACTTAAAAATGAATTAAGCAAAGTACATGTAGGTAGAGATAAGTTGTTTAGAATACTCAAAGCAAACCACATGGTTATAAAACCTAAAAAGAGTTATCATATAACAACTGACTCTCATCATAGATTTAGAAAGCATAAGAATAAAATTAATGAGATAGAATTTAATCGTCCAGAACAGGTTTGGGTAAGCGATATCACCTACACTGGGAATAGAAAAAATCCGTCTTACCTTGCTTTAGTTACAGATGCATATTCAAAAAAAATAATGGGCTATGACATATCAAATAGTCTTGAAGTTGGAGGTTCTCTTAGAGCTCTTGAAATGGCTCTAAGAAAAAGAAGTTATAAAGACCAATCTTTAATACATCACTCAGACAGAGGTTTGCAGTATTGTTCTAATGATTATCAGAACTTGCTAAAAGACAAAAATATTATTACAAGTATGACAGAGAAATATGATCCTTATGAAAATGCTATCGCAGAGCGTGTAAATGGTATTTTGAAACAAGAATTTGCAATAGCAACTTACGATACCGATATAGAAACAAAGAAATTAATAATCAAAGATGCAGTCAATATTTACAATAGTTTAAGACCACATTTTTCTAATCATATGCGAACACCTGATATGATGCATAAACAACAAAAATTAAAAAGAAAACAGTATAAATCAAAAAAGCTGAACAATCTTAAGATTGTTCAGCTTTAATTAATATTTTTAATCCTTTAATAATCTGTATCGTTTATTCAGGACTAGACATATTGAAAAGTATTTCTAACTGTTCATAGAAATTAAAAACTCTTCATTATTTTTTGTTTTCTTAAAGCGATCGTTAATAAATTCCATTGCTTCAACAGGATTCATATCTGCAAGATATTTACGCATAATCCACATACGTTGTACCGTTGTTTCGTCTAATAAAATATCGTCACGACGTGTACTCGAAGAGATTAAATCGATAGCAGGGAAAATTCTACGGTTAGCAATACGTCTGTCTAATTGCAGCTCCATGTTACCTGTTCCTTTAAATTCTTCAAAAATAACTTCGTCCATTTTAGAACCTGTATCCGTAAGAGCGGTTGCAATAATAGATAACGATCCTCCATTTTCAATGTTACGCGCAGCACCAAAGAAACGTTTTGGTTTATGTAATGCATTGGCATCTACACCACCACTTAATATTTTACCAGAGGCTGGTTGTACCGTGTTATAGGCACGAGCTAAACGTGTAATAGAATCTAATAAAATAACCACATCGTGACCACATTCTACTAATCGTTTTGCTTTTTCTAAAACAATATTAGCAATTTTTACGTGCTCGTGAGCTTCTTTATCAAATGTAGATGCTACAACTTCACCACGCACATTACGTTGCATGTCTGTAACCTCTTCAGGACGTTCATCTATTAATAAAATAATTTGATATACTTCTGGGTGATTCGCTGCAATAGCATTCGCGATGTCTTTTAACAACATCGTTTTACCTGTTTTAGGTTGCGAAACAATCATACCACGTTGTCCTTTACCTATTGGGCAAAATAAATCCATGATACGTGTAGAAATTGTGCTTTGTTTTTCAGCTAAAATAAATTTCTCTTCAGGAAATAATGGCGTTAAATGTTCGAAAGAAACACGGTCTCTAACTACACTAGGATGCTGACCATTAATTTTATTTACTTTTATTAAAGGGAAATATTTTTCTCCTTCTTTAGGAGGTCTTACCTGTCCTAGAACAGTATCTCCCGTTTTTAATCCGAATAAACGAATTTGAGATTGCGATACATAAATATCGTCAGGAGAAGATAAATAATTATAGTCAGACGATCTTAAAAACCCGTAACCATCTTGCATGATATCTAAAACACCTTCACTTTCAATAATGGCATCGAACTCATATTCTGGTTCTTTGTAACGGTTTCTAGTATCTTTATTTCCGTTATTAGAAGGATGTTGGTTACCGTTAGACTTATTATTTTGTCTAGGGTTTGGACCATCTTTCTTTTGATTTGGATTTTCTCTTTTTGGACGATTAGGCTGATTTTCCTTTTTAGGAGCATTTGGCGCTTTATCATCTTTATGTGCAACAGCTGGCTTATCCTCTTTTGCTTGAGGTGCTTTAGCTACTACAGGCCTCGGATTAGGCTTTCTTTTTATAGGCTGTCTTTTTACAGGAGCCGCTTTTGGTTCGTCCTTTACTTCAGGAGTAGCTGCTGCTTCTGGAGTAACCTCTGCAATTGGTTCAGGAATTGTATTTGTATTTGGTTTTACCGCCTTTTTAACAGGAACACGTTTTTTTACACGTTCACGTACAGGTTTTGAAGCTTCTTCTGCAGGAGCTACGGTATCTTTTGTATCTGTTTTAGCTTCTATAACCGCTTTAGGGTTTGTAGCCTGATGATCTAATACTTGATATACTAAATCGAGTTTTTTAAGAGTACGAAACTTTGGGATATTTAATTTTTTGGCAATTTCCTGCAATTCAGGAAGTTTCATTTCTTTTAATTGAGTGATTTCAAACATTGATGTTCAATTGAATATTTGATTAGAATTTAAATATTGAATTATTCTGAAGAAAATTTGATCTTATTCTGAAGAATTAACAATCTAAAACAAAGAGTGTTGTACATTGTTATTGCAATTATACGACTTTTATTTTAATTTTTTATATAAATAATCTCAAAGAAACTGCTATTTTTGCAGTCTAGTTTAGAATAACGAATGATACAACGCATACAAACTATTTATCTTCTTTTAACTGCCATTGTTAGTGGCGGACTTATATTTGTCTTCAATTTATGGGCAGATACAGAAGGCCATTTAGTTTTTGCAAAAGACAATATTATGTGCTTAGCCGTATTTTTAGGATCTGCACTGCTTGCTTTAGTATCTATATTCTTGTATTCTAACAGAAAGCTTCAATTTGTATTGGGGCGCCTAAACATTATATCAAACTTTTTTTTAATAGTGTTTTTCGTTTATCAATCTCTAAACATATCTGGAGAAACTAACGTTTCAGAGAAAGGTATTGGGATGTTCCTTCCTATTATTTCTATCGTGTTATTAGTGTTAGCTAATAAGGCCATTAAGAAGGATGAAGATCTTGTAAAATCTGTAGATAGATTACGTTAAGCCTTATATCTTAGTAGTATTAGTGCGTGTAAAAACCCGGAGGTTGTGCTTCGGGTTTTATTTTTTAAATTCTATAACCTCTAAGTCTTTTATATTGGTTCCTTCTATTACAAATCGCAACATCGTTCGCACTTTATGAAATCCGTATTTACCAATAGCTCCAGGATTCATGTGCAGTAGTTTCAATTTCTTATCTGGCATTACTTTTAAAATATGAGAATGCCCGCAAATAAAAAGTTTTGGCGGATTCTTATATATTTCATCTCTAATTAATACATTATATCTGTTCGGATATCCACCAATATGCGTCATCCAAACATCTACACCTTCGCACATAAAACGGTTGTTTTCGGGAAATACTTGGCGCACTTTAGCATCGTCTATATTACCATACACAGCACGAAGTGGCTTTAATGCTTCAATAGCATCTGTTACTTTTAAATCGCCAATATCACCGGCATGCCAAACCTCATCGGCTTGTTTAACATATTTCAATACATCGTCATCAATATAACTATGCGTATCAGAGAGTAAAAGGATTTTTGTCATTAAGAGAATATTGTGAGTTGAAACTAGTAAAACTAATTATCTTTGTAGATTCAATAACAAAAATACGATTATTCTTGAGATATTTTTTAGAACTTTCTTACAACGGAACAGCTTATCACGGTTGGCAAAATCAGCCCAATGCCATTTCTGTGCAAGAGGTTATAGAAACCGCTTTATCTGTAATTTTAAAAGAGAAAATTGGGATAATGGGAGCCGGAAGAACAGACACCGGTGTACATGCAAAACAAATGTTTGCGCACTTTGATTTTGAAGGCCAATTTAATGACACAGAATTGCTGTACAAGTTAAATTCGTTTTTACCTAAAGACGTGGCGTTACACCGTATTTTTAAAGTAAAACCAGATGCACATACCCGTTTTCATGCAGAAAGCAGAACGTATCTTTATCGTATAGCATTACAAAAAAATGTTTTTAATTTTACAGAAGCTTATTGGGTGAAACCTAAATTAAATATTGAAAACATGACTGCGGCAGCTAATTTGTTATTGAACTATAAAGATTTTCAGTGCTTTTCTAAAACGAATACCGACGTAAAAACGTTTAATTGTAATATTATGGCCGTAAATTTAGAGATTGTAGATACGGAATTACACTTTACAATTACAGCCGATAGATTTTTAAGAAATATGGTTCGCGCTATAGTTGGCACGTTAATAAATGTAGGTTTAGGAAAACTTGAAATAGACGATATTCACCGTATAATTTCGTCTAAAAACAGAAGCGAAGCAGGATATTCAGTCCCTGCAAGAGGACTGTATTTAACCAAAATAATTTACCCAGAATCGATAGTATTATAAATGGATACCACAAAAAAAAATAATTTTAATCTTAGTTTATTTAAACGTCTTTTAGAGTATATAAAACCGTACAATAAAGTGTTTATTGGGGTTTTTATATCTGTTATTTTATTAGCTTTTTTTAGCGCGCTAAGACCATACATTCTTCAGCAAGCTATAGATAATAATATTGCAACTAAAACACTAGAAGGCTTCTTCCCGTACATTTTAATCATGTTAGCGCTTTTGGTTTCCGAAGTCGTTTTTCAGCTTATATTTATATATTATTCGGGTTGGTTGGGACAAAGTGTTGTTAAAGATATTCGGGTTAAATTATTTAATCACATGCTTCGTTTTAAAATGAAGTATTACGATAATTCTTCTGTTGGAGTACTTATTACCCGATCTGTAACAGACATGGAACGTATTGCCGATATTTTTGGCGAAGGTTTATTTATGATTTTTAGAGACTCGCTAACCATGGTTGTTGTAGCCGGCGTTATGGTGTTTATAAATTGGAGGCTAAGTATAATTGTATTTTTAATGCTTCCGCTAGTTTTATACGCAACACGTATTTTTCAGAAATACATGAAGAAAGCTTTCGAGGAAGTACGTACAGAAATCTCTAACCTAAACTCGTTTGTACAAGAGCGCGTTACAGGAATGAAAATTCTTCAACTATTTACACGAGAAGATACAGAATACAAACATTTTAAAGCCATTAACGAGCGCCATAAAAAAGGGTGGTTAAAAACAGTGTGGTACAACTCCATCTTCTTCCCTATCGCAGAACTTTCAGGTTCTATAACCATTGGACTTGTCGCTTGGTATGGCGGATTAGATGCTGTAATGCAACACTCATCGTCTTTAGGAGATTTAACGGCATTTGTCATGATGATTCCGATGCTTTTTAGACCTTTAAGACAAATTGCAGATAAGTTTAACACCTTCCAGATGGGAATGGTTGCCGCGACTAGAGTATTTAAAGTTATAGATACTAAATCTCAAATAGACGATTCTGGGACTTTAATAGCCAATCAATTTAAAGGTAATATTTCATTTAAAAATGTACGTTTTAGTTATATTGAAGACGAAGTGGTTTTAAAGGATATTTCTCTTGAAGTAAAAGCAGGGCAAACGGTTGCTATTGTTGGAGCTACCGGAGCAGGAAAATCGACAATTATTAATTTATTAAATCGTTTTTATGAAATTGATAAAGGTGAAATTGCGATAGATTCTACAAACATTAACAACTTTACTTTAGAATCTTTACGATCTCAAATTGCGGTTGTACTTCAGGATGTGTTTTTGTTTGCAGATACTATTTTAAACAATATTACCCTTAGCAATCCTAATATTACAGAAGCTCAAGTTATACAAGCAGCAAAAGATATTGGTGTACACGATTTTATTTCAAGTTTACCAGAAGGCTACAATTACAACGTTAAAGAACGCGGTGTGATGTTATCTTCCGGTCAGCGACAGTTAATTTCTTTTTTACGGGCTTATGTTACCAATCCAAGTATTTTAGTGTTAGATGAAGCAACTTCTTCTGTAGATTCGTATTCAGAACAACTCATACAAAATGCAACAGATAAGATTACAAAAGGTAGAACATCTATAGTAATTGCACACCGTTTAGCAACCATAATTAAAGCCGATAAAATTATAGTAATGGATGCTGGAGAAATTGTAGAACAAGGCACACACAGCGAACTTCTAGAAAATGAAAATGGGTATTACAAAAACCTATACGAAGTACAATTTATAAAAGAAGTTTCGTCTTAAACAAGATCGTTTTTAATTAATTCTTTAAGCTCTACAATAGATTCAAACATTATAAATTCGCCACTTTTAAAATAAGAAATCTGTCCTGTTTCTTCACTAACAACAAGTGCTAAAGCATCTGTTTTTTCGCAAACACCAACTGCAGCTCTATGTCTTAAACCGAAACGCTGAGGCAAGTTTTTTTCATTATTAACAGGAAGAATGACACGGGTTGCTTTTATAATATTGTTAGCAATAATGATAGCACCATCGTGCAACGGACTATTTTTAAAGAAGATACTTTCTATAATAGGTTCTGTTACTGTAATATTCATTTCGTCTCCTGTTTGCCCCAAGAAATCTAGATTATTATTACGTTCAAAAACAATTAAAGCACCTGTATTTGTAGACGCCATTTTTGTACATGCCGAAAGAATAGCATCTATATTTGTATTATTGCTACTCTCTGTTTGAAGAAATTTTAACTGCTTAAATAAATGTGCACTTTTACTAAAGTTTGTAGATCCAATCATTAATAAAAACTTACGGAGTTCTTGCTGAAAAACAACAATTAAAGCAAACATACCTACGCTTATAAAACCACCTAGAATGTTACTTAACAATTGCATGTGCAAGGCTTCTGTAACCTTCCAAATAATGTAAATAATAACAATACCTATAAAAATATTAATAGCCACCGTTCCTTTTACTAATTTGTAAACATAGTAAAGTAATAAGGCTACTAAAAAGACATCGATAATGTCTATTAATGTAAATTTTAAAAGGTCTCTAAAGATTTCCAAAGGACTATTTTTTTTATAAATGTAACAATCTGTGACTAATATATAAATTCGGTTGTATGAATTAACACCTGCGGATTTTTAACCGTTAAAAGTAAATCTTTTATGTGTAAATACTCTTGAAAAGTTAATTGATTTTCAAAATTCAAAACAAATACATGACGCTCGTTTGGCATACTATTTAAATGCGCAACAAAGTCTTCAATAGTATAAGTAGCTCCTAAAAACGAGACTCCTGTCTTACTAAATATTAATACTTCTGCTTGATCTTCTAATGTTTTTAAATACGCATTAACCTTAGTTTTTAAGTCGTAATTTACGTGTGTAAATTCAACAAAACATAATGATTTCACCTCCGGATTAAAGGCTGTAAAATAGTTCTCTACACCTTTTTTCTTATGCGATGCATTTCGTTTTTTCTTCTGTAACGCCATTAAAACGGGAATAGCCTGTTTTAAGGTTAATCTATTATCTACATTTACCAGCCAATTGGTTGTGCTAATTAAATTTTGTTTATTTAACTCTACACTATCTTCTGCTTTTGTATTGTAAAATATATACGCCGGAGACACATCTAAAACTTCTGTGATTTTAGAATGTTCTATTTCTGGTAATTTTAATTCTTTATCGTTACTGCAAGACAAACACAGCAGCAAAAGCATTATTAAAGACAATTGTTTCATACTATTTTTTTAAAGCGTTTATAAGTGTAATACATTCCATAGCTTCTTTAACATCGTGCACTCTTAAAATAGAAGCTCCTTTTTCAAGGCAAATGGTATTAATTACTGTTGTACCATTTAAAGCCTCTTGTGGTGTATTATCTAAGGTTTTATAAATCATAGATTTTCTTGAAGCCCCAACTAATACTGGTAAATCTGTAATATTTAAAAGTTCTAATTTATTTAATAACTCAAAATTTTGCTGCAATGTTTTAGAAAATCCAAAACCAGGATCTACAATAATGTCTATTATTCCGTGCTGTCTTGCCAAAGCAATCCGTTCGGAAAAATAAAACAACATATCTTTTATTAAATCGGAATAATTGGTGTGCTGCTGCATGGTTTGTGGCGTTCCCAACATATGCATCATAATATATGGCACTTTTAATTTACCAACAGTTTCTAACATTAACGGATCTAATTGCCCTGCAGAAATATCGTTAATAATCGCTGCTCCAGCTTCAATACAAGATTTAGCGACATTGCTTCTAAACGTATCTACAGATAATATTAAATCTGGAAACGTTTTAATAAGCAAGGTTACAACAGGCAAAATACGAGCCAACTCTTCAGACGCACTAACATGATCTGCATTGGGTCTAGAACTATAAGCACCAACATCTATAAAAGAGGCTCCTGCGTGCAGCATAGATTGGACCCACGTTATAATATCACTTTCGTTTTTATAGCTTCCGCCATCGTAAAAAGAGTCTGGTGTTAGGTTTAAAATCCCCATCACACTTGGAGAAGATATATCGATAAGTTGACCTTTACAATTTATTGTTTTATTCAAAACAGATATAGAAATGTTTAAAGTTTGTTATTCCATTAAATTATGCGAAATTTACGGAAAATTCGATTCAATTTATGCAAGATACCTCAAAACAATACGACGCTGTAATAAACATTTGTAGAAACTTGTTTGTCAACAAGATGCAAGATTACGGTTGCGCTTGGCGTATTTTAAGACTTCCATCGTTAACAGATCAGGTTTTTATAAAAGCACAACGTATACGAGGTTTACAGGAAAATGAAGTTAGAAAAATTGATGAAGGTGAAGTTTCAGAATTTATTGGCATTATTAATTACTGCATTATGGCTTTAATTCAATTAGAAAAAGGAGTAGCCACACAACCGGATTTAAGCACTGTTGAAGCTTCAGAACTTTACGATAATATTATTGAAAAAACCAAGCAGTTAATGATGGATAAAAACCATGATTATGGAGAAGCTTGGCGAGATATGCGTGTAAGTTCTTTAACAGATTTAATTCTTCAAAAATTACTTCGTGTTAAACAAATAGAAGACAATAAAGGAAAAACCTTAGTAAGCGAAGGTATAGATGCAAATTACCAAGACATGATTAACTATTCTGTATTTGCATTAATTCATTTAAATGCAGAATAAATAAAAACAATTAAGCGTACAAAAAAGAACATCCCTAATTCATGAAAAAAATAGTAAGTGTAAGCAGAATTTTAGTTGGTGTATTATTCATCATTTCAGGTTTAATTAAACTGAACGATCCCATTGGATTTTCAATAAAATTAGAAGAATATTTTAGCGCAGCTGTGCTTAATCTTACCTTTTTAGAGCCTTACGCTTTAGTTATTTCTATTTTAGTTGTTGTTTTTGAAGTTCTTCTAGGAATCTTTTTACTTATAGGCTACAAACCTAAATTTACCGTTTGGAGCTTACTCCTCATGATTGTGTTTTTTACGTTCCTAACCTTCTACTCTGCTTATTTTAACAAAGTAACCGACTGTGGTTGTTTTGGAGACGCTATAAAGCTTACGCCTTGGCAAACGTTCTCTAAAGATGTTGTGCTCTCAATATTAATCTTAATTATATTTTCCGGAATCCGTTTTATAAAACCTGTATTTAGTAATTTTCAAACTACAATATTTGCTTTATTTGGATTTATAGGCTGCTTAAGCTTTGGCTACCAAGTGCTTATGCACTTACCTGTAGTAGATTTTAGACCTTATAATGTTGGTGCTAATTTATGGGATAATATGAATGTTCCTGAAAACGCTCCAAAAGCCGACATAGATTATATGTGGAAATTTAATGTTAACGGCAAAGAAGAAATTATAACTACAAAAGGCGCCTACCCAACTGTAGATGGTACTTTTATTAGCGTAGACACAGATATTATAGATCCCGGTTATGTTGCACCAATACACGATTTCTCTATGGAACGTAATGGTGAAGATATTACTGAAGATGTTTTACACGACGACCACGTGGTTTTATTAGTTGCTTACAACTTAGAAAAATCTGAAAAACCAGGATTACAAGCTATAAAAAACGCATCAGACAAAGCCATTAAAAACGGCTATAGAGTTATTGGATTAACAGCGTCTGGGCACGACATACAAGAGAAACTAAAAAAAGAATTTCATTTTAACTTCGACTTTTACTTCTCAGACGAAACTGCTTTAAAAACCATAGTACGCTCCAACCCCGGAATTCTAATCTTAGAAAAAGGTACGGTAATACAAAAAGTACATTGGAACGATGTGGACGATTTAAACCTAATTAAAGTGAATTAATCTAGACGCTGTGTTAAACTACATTTTAAATAAATTATTTTATGCATTACTCACATTGTTTGGGGTAGTTACAGTTATCTTTTTTTTATTCAATGTTTTACCTGGAGATCCCGCACAAATGATGTTGGGGCAAAATGAAGACAGTGCACAATTAGCCATTATTAAACAAAAATATGGCTTCGACAAACCACTTACTGTTCAGTTTGGCTATTATGTAAACGATTTATCTCCATTCTCTTTTCACTCTACAAATCCAAAAGATTATACTTTTTTAAGACAAGGAAAATATAACGCCGCTTCATTATTTAAAATAGGCGAAACTCAAGTGGTATTAAAACTGCCATATTTACGAGAATCCTTCACTAAACAAGGTAAAAAAGTAAGTAGTGTTTTAGCAGAAACCTTACCAAACACTTTTGTTTTAGCAGTCTCTGCTATTATTATTGCTATTATTATTGGCGTAATTCTGGGTATTGTTTCAGCCTTATATAAAGATACCTTTTTAGATAAAAGCATACAATTTTTAAGCACTATTGGTATGAGTGTCCCTTCTTTTTTTAGTGCTATTTTATTTGCTTGGATTTTTGGTTATCTGCTTCATAAATACACCCATTTAGAAATGACAGGGAGTTTATATGAGCTAGACGATTTTGGAGAAGCGATGCATATTAAATGGAAAAACTTAATACTTCCTGCTTTGGTTTTAGGAATTCGCCCTTTAGCAGTTGTTATTCAGCTTATGCGAAACTCGTTGTTAGAAGTCTTTAATCAAGATTTTATTAGAACCGCAAGAGCAAAAGGATTAACAGAATTTCAGATTATAAAAAAACACGCCGTAAAGAATGCATTAAACCCCGTTGTAACTGCAATTTCGGGTTGGTTCGCCTCTATGCTTGCTGGAGCGGTGTTTGTAGAATACGTCTTCGGATGGAATGGTTTAGGAAAAGAAATTGTAAACGCGTTAAACACGTTAGATTTGCCCGTTATTATGGGTTCTGTGTTAATTATAGCGCTTTTATTCATAATAATCAATATTTTTGTAGATATCATTTACGCTTGGTTAGACCCCAAGGTAAAACTTCAATAATTTATTAATACAAACAAAACTATGAGAAAGAACATCGTTGCAGGAAATTGGAAAATGAACAATGATTTATCACAAACTGAAACATTGTTAACCGCACTAAAAAACAAAACAATAACATCTAATGCAGAGGTTATGGTAGCACCTACTTTTACAAACCTATGGTCTGCTTATAATTCGTTAAAAGATAATGTTATTGAAGTTGTTGCTCAAAACATGCATTTTGCAGAAAATGGAGCTTATACTGGAGAAATTAGCGCGAGTATGTTAAAAAGTGTAGGTATTAAAACTGTAATTTTAGGCCATAGTGAACGTCGTGCTTATTTTAACGAAACAGACGCATCTTTAGCTAAAAAAGTAGATGCAGCATTAGCTAACGATATGCGTATTATTTTCTGTTTTGGAGAAGAATTAGCAGACAGAAAATCTAAAAACCACGAAACAGTTGTTGGTAGTCAAATTAAAAATGCATTATTTCATTTAGACGCAGCTGCTTTTAAAAACATTGTTTTAGCTTACGAACCTATTTGGGCTATTGGAACCGGAGAAACAGCTAGTCCAGAACAAGCACAAGACATGCATGCTTTTATTAGAAAAACATTAGCAGATAAATACGGAGCAGAAGTTGCAGACAACGTTTCTATTTTATACGGAGGAAGTGTAAAACCAGCAAACGCTCAAGAAATTTTCTCTAAACCAGATGTAGACGGTGGTTTAATTGGAGGAGCTGCATTAAACGCAGACGATTTCTTTGCCATTGTAAATGCGTTCTAAAAAACAAAATACATTACAACAAAAGGCTGCCTTAATAATTAAGACAGCCTTTTCTATTTTAAATTCCTATCAATAATTACAACCCTATTCTAAGTATAAGTATTCCGCTCTAAGACATACAGCACGCTTAAATACAACTTCCAAACAAAACTTCGCTATACCATTACCAAAACACCAATATAACAACGTAGCAAGCCTAAAAACACATTGTCTATATTTATTTTTAGAAGCAAGCCCCAACGTGAACAATACAAGTACACACTAATTTTATTTAAGCACTCTAATTTTACAACTAAAACCATACTATATGCGTAATACTTAGTAAATTTGACAAAAAAAATAAATGGCAGAAATATATATAGGATACGATTTTAAAGTAACCCCTTTACAACCAGGAGTAGAAATATTAATTGCTGAACTTGGTTATGCTGGATTCGAGAGTTTTGTAGAAACAGAAACAGGAGCAACAGCATATGTACAAAAAGAAGAATGGAACGAAAACATTCTTGAAGACATACAAATTCTTGAGTCTGATGAATTTGAAATCTCTTATACCTTCGAAGAAATTAAACAAACCAACTGGAATGAAGAATGGGAAAAGAACTTTAATCCTATTGTTGTAGATGATGTTTGTGCTGTACGAGCACCATTTCATGATAAATTCGATACAGAATACGACATTATTATAGAACCAAAAATGAGTTTTGGAACCGGACATCATGAAACAACACACATGATGATTCAGCATATCTTAAAAACCGATTTTAAAGGTAAATCTGTTTTAGATATGGGCTGCGGAACTGGAGTTTTAGCTATTCTAGCAGAAATGAGAGGTGCAAAAACTTTAGATGCTATAGATATAGATAATTGGTGCTACCTAAATAGTATTGAAAACGTAGAGCGCAATCACTGTAAAAACATAACCGTTTACGAAGGTGACGCGAGTTTATTAGCAGGAAAAACCTACGATATTATTATTGCTAACATTAACAGAAACATATTATTAAACGATATAAAAACCTACGCATCTTGTTTAAATGCAAATGGGGCATTATTTTTAAGCGGATTTTATAATGACGATATTCCTATAATAGAAGAAGAATGTTCTAAACATATGTTAAAACTAAGCGAAAAAATAGAACGAAATAAATGGGTTGCTCTAAAATTTTTAAATTAGCAAAAAAGTAAAAAAAAATGAGCACTAAGGAAGAAGTATTAGAAGAGGTTCTCGTTGAAACCGAATCTAAAAATGAAAATGAAATTGTACTGTATAATGACGATGTAAATTCCTTCGATCATGTTATAGAGACCTTAATTGCTGTTTGCGGGCACACATCTGAACAAGCAGAACAATGTTCTATAATTGTACACTACAAAGGAAAATGCACTGTTAAAACAGGAGCTTATAAAGATTTAGAGCCACAATGTTCTAAATTATTAGAAGCCGGTTTAAGTGCAGAGATTGTATAACACAACATTGAATTAAACTGATTTTCAAACCGTTAAAATACGTTTGTTTTCACTTTAATTAATTTATCTCTTTAAGACTATTATTTAAGTTTAAAAAAAGTTTAAAAATGTTTGGTTAACACCAATAAAGCTCATATATTTGCACCCACAAAAAAGGGCCTCGTGGCGCAACTGAATAGCGCACTTGATTACGGCTCAAGAGGTTACTGGTTTGAATCCAGTCGAGGTCACATAGTATTAAAAAGGGTTTCAATTTCTTGAAACCCTTTTTTTATGCCTTTTATTCTCGCTATTTGAACGCTTTCAGAAAATTAAATATTAATAACTTACTAAATCAATTTATATATGTCCCTAATTATTAAAATTGACTCTTTTTAGCTTGCACCATAACAAGTTCTCCTTTCGTATTTATGTAACCATAAATATATTTTTTATTCTCATCACGTAATCTAACACGTGCTAAACCTGAATTAAATTTGCCAATATAAGTAAAGTCTGTTTTTGTTATTTCGCCTGTATCTAAATTTAAAATAGATTTATTAAGAGAGTTTGGACTAGTTAACACCATAATTGTTCCACCTTCAATCAAGCTATGGTTATAATAATCCGATGGTACTGAATAGGGCTTAAAAGCACCCAGATCATACAATATTTTCCCTGTATTATCAATTACTCTATATCCATTATTAATTTTTCCATCAACACTTTTAATAACATAAATTCTTACTACAGCCCTATTGTTCTCAAAATTATATGCATTGATATACTCAACATCAATTGCAACATTGTTAGCCTTGTCTATATACCCAAATTTTTTATCTGTACTTTGCACTACAGCTAGACCATTATTAAATGGACCAGGAGCATTGGTATAATTAAAATCGATTACAATTTTTCCTTTCTCATCAATAAAACCCCATTTATTCTTCCCTTCGCTTTCTATAAATTTAGTTGCTCTAATTAATCCATCGTCGTCAGGCTTTACAACTTCATTATAAATATATTCTGTTTCTTCTTTTGTATCTAGAAACACTAACTTATAAAGCACAGGTGATTTTAGATTAGAAATAGCCATAATATTATTAGAGATAGGGTTAATAGCAAATTTATAATTACCAGGTAATGTAAAAACAGCTTCTCCTTTCTCATTTATAACCTCGGTCTCTAATTTCTCACCCTTTTTTAAAGCCCAGGAATCTCTAGAATCTAACTTCAAAAAAAGATCATTTTTAACTATTATTTTATTGTCTTTCGGCTCTATTACAACTTCACCTGCAACATTTTTCACCCCTTCATTCTTATAATCTTCTTGAATTACATAGAAACCATTTTTTTGCATTTTCACAT
Organism: Formosa sp. L2A11; assembly: GCF_009796865.1. GTDB lineage: Bacteria > Bacteroidota > Bacteroidia > Flavobacteriales > Flavobacteriaceae > Formosa. Next base: position 460,245 of record NZ_CP047028.1, read on the forward strand.
ACCTTGACCCTGATTCTTTTTTTAACTTAAAATCCCCTATGTCTATATTTTGACCAAGAGAATCTATAAAACTAACTTTAGAACCATTCTTAACAATAGCATAACCGTTGCTAAAGTCGCCTAATTCGTCGTAAAACAACTTTGTTTGACTTATACACGAGAATGATAACAACAAAAGAGTAATTAGTAGAATTCTATTTTTCATATTCTAACATATTTAGCTTAAAAGTTTAATTCAATAAATATAAATGATTGACAAACAATAAATTGAATATAAAGAAGAAAATTAAATCTTAAAAAACAATTCTATATTTTATATCAAAGTTGTTTTTAACAGAAAGCATAATTTATACAGGGGTTTAGAGAGGATTGCACATACTAACAGTACTTGACAAATTGTTAATATAATTGAATAAATATCAGACACATAAACGCTCTAAAACATTTTATCAAAAAAGAGAACAACTATTATTTAATCAAAAGATAGAATTATTACTAACTACAGAGATCTAAAAAAAACCAACAAACCCTCTATTCTATTTATATTTATATTTACTAAATTAGATACTTAATAAACCTACTCCATGCAAATACATTCGTAACTCTATGAAGAAAACCGACGAAGGACTAATTAAAAATTCATACGAAAATATTATTGGAGAATTACAAACCATAATAACAATAGCCTATATCTTAACAGTAGGAATTGGCATGTTATTTTCTTTTCAAAAATACAGACCTTTTGGAATAAATATTTTTGAATATTCTGATATTTTTGATTTTTTAATCACACCATTTTCAGATTTTAAAGTTTTAGGTTTTTCTATCATATCACTTATATTAAGCCTTATTATTATTAAAATTGATGTTTATATAAAAAGGAATAAACCTAAATTCTATTCGAAAGTAAATATGGGATTAGACAAAAAAAAATGGTTTGAACCTGTAATGTTTATATTCTATACAAGTTTAACTTTAGGCTACCTTTATACAGCATCTATATTTTACGGCAACACAGTAAAAAATGAAATTGAAAAACAACCTGAAATACAAGTCAAATTTATTGATGGAGAAGTAAAAACAGGAACCCTAATTGGAAAAACAAGTGAAATATTGTTTCTTAAAAAGAAGGATAAAATCACAGCTATTCCAATAAAATCAATGTTAAAAGAAATTGAAATAAAATAAAAACAGTTATTAATATTGAGAGTATATTTTAAATGTCTGGCTTGCAAACACGAAAACCAATTAAATACAGATGCAGGAACTCGTGTTGAATTTGAAATGAAAAATCCCAAAAGAAAGTACAAGTGTGTAAATTGTAGTCGGCACACAAGGCTATCTGCAAATAAATTATACACTAAACAATCTAAATTAATTTCGATGATTTCCGGAATTGTATTTTTAGTAGGCACTTTAATTGCATTATACTTTGTAGTGCAAATGATTTACAAAATGGAAACGGTAGTGGGAATCTATATAATTGCTAGCGGATTATTAATTCCAGTATCTATTTACAATATTTTAAATAAAGAAGACCAAAAGCGCGTAAAAATATTTAACCAAACTTACGTAAAGGAATAAAAATATTTTAACCTCAGATACTCTAAAAATCAGACTAATTAGAGTCTAACCAAACATATATTACCGTTTACAAGTTTTTAATTTTGCTTCAAAATTCTCTTACTTTGGCTATCTTTACGCTCGGCGAAAAGAATTATGCACGCTTTCTGCAAAAAATAATAGCCAAAACATTAGCCTCAGGCTGAAAAAAAATGAAAAAAGCAATTATAATTGGAGGGACTTCAGGAATAGGTCAAGGTATTACAGATGTACTTGTTAGTAATAAATTTAAAGTTGGTATAACTGGTATTGAAAAGGCTACAATTGAAGAACTAGAAAATTCGAAAAAAGAAAATTTTAAAGCAGAATATTTAGATTGTATAAACAGCAATACTTCTGAAACCATCACCGAGTTGGTTAATTGGTTAGGCGGACTAGATATATTAATTTTTAGTGCTGGTATTGGAAATTTAAATAAGGATTTAGGGTATAAAGTAGAAAATAATGCAAACAAATTAAATGTACTCGCATTTACCGAAGTTGCTGATTGGAGTTATAGATTCTTTAAAAAACAGGGCCATGGTCATTTTGTTTCCGTGAGTTCAATCTCGGGACTTTTTGGAAGCCGAGTAGCTCCTGCTTATCACGCTGCAAAAGCGTATCAAGTAAGTTATTTAGAAGCTTTAAGCCAGAAAGCAACAAAAGACAGAAAGTCTGGATTACCAATATACACTACAGATGTAAGACCTGGTTTTGTTATTACACCACTAACAGAAGGTAAAAGATTGTTTTGGGCTGCAACAAAGGAAGAAGCGGGGATACAAATTTATAATCTAATCAAGAAGAAAAAAAATATAGGATATGTATCTAGACGTTGGCGTCTGGTTGCAATACTTATATAAAAATGCTTCCGCGTGGGATTAAAAGTAGAATGTAAAAACAAGTTACCAGAATAACTAAGTATTCGGCTCGCCGATAGGCCAGAGCTGAATATTGTGTTGACGAAGTCGGCAGAAGATGTCTCTTATGGGGAAAACGATATGTTTAGGGAAGGATGTCTTGGTAATGGCTTGTAATTTATGTATTTAAACGACGCTTGTCGATCTTTATTTGGAAGAGATTGTTCCTTTTTTCGGTACTACTTAATATAATTTCACTTCATAATGGCTTAAATTTTAAGTTTAGGCATTGAGAGGTCTGTCCGCGTTAGCAGATTAATTTTTTTAATTGACCCTATTTAATTTTTTATCCCTTAATAATAGTCTCCAATTTTCGGGTGGACCACGTTCGTTAAATAACAGTACGGTATGCAGTTTTCCTTTTTTACAAACAGGACAACGACGGTGTAAAACAGGTTCGACTGTTTTAATAACCACTATCTTTTTACAAGCCAGTTCGGCTTGTAGTCTCGGTAATTTCTCTTTTTTCCAGCTGCTGCTTAAAATACCGTAATGCCGTATGCGTGTAAAGCCTTGGGTAAAATATGCAAAGCAAAGCGTCTAACAAATTCTTCACTGGACAAAGTCAACTTTATCTTTTTAGCTTGGTGCCGGTAATCTTTCGCGGTAAAAGTCACCGTTTTATTTTCACGATCTACAGCAATAATACGATGGTTACTTATTGCAATTTTATGCGTGTATCTGCCTAGATATTCAATAACATATTTTGGACTTCTAAAAGATTGTTTCGCATAGATCACCCATTTTTTACTGTACACTGTATTATAAACTTTCTTTGGGATTTTTACTTCACTTTTCCTAAGTTCAGAGATAAATTTAGCCTTAAACACCTTGCTCATAGATTTTACATTGAATAGATATTTACCTTTATTTTTTGCACTTTTCCATGTCCCTGATTTACGCCATCCACCGCCAGGAACAATACAATGCAAGTGCGGATGTAGGCTCATGTTTTGTCCCCAGGTATGAAGTATAGCAATCATACCCAGTTTAGCGCCCAAGTGTTTGGGGTTGTCTCCAAACTGTTGCAGGGTTTGCCATGCGGTTCTAAACAAACTGCTATAAATTACTTTACCATGACTCAGGCGTAGGTATTAAACTCACTTGGAAGCGTAAAAACGATATGAAAATAAGGCACATTTAATAGTTCGCCTTCTCTGGCTTTTATCCACTGTTCACGTTTGTGTCCCTGGCATGTTGGGCAATGTCTATTTCTGCAACTGTTATAACTAATGTGTAAGGCTTGGCAACAATCGCATTTATCAATATGGCCACCCATAGCTTTGGTGCGACACCTTCTTATGGCTTGTAACCCACGGTAATGCCAAGAGGTCAGACTCAATGTTTTGAGCTGTAGCTGTTCCATTTCTAAAATGTCAGCTACTTTATGTTTACAAAACATTAATCGTAAAGTTTATCCAAGGGAGAAAATTTGGAACCACTAGGCAAATTGGCAACATGAAGATACGTGAGTGTCATCTCGATATGTGCATGTCCAAGAAGTTCCTTTAAACTGACGATATCAACACCATACTCTAATAAATGTGTAGCAAACGTGTGCCGTAAAGTATGGGCAGTTATCTGTTTAGAACTCCCTATTTTACTTCTGTTTTCTTTAATAATCCAGCGTATACCGTTGGTGGTTAATCCGCGTGATTCTCCAGCTTTAGAAACTTGGCTATTAAAAAGATGTCCCTGAGGGTTTTCTGTTGTGATGTATTTTTTTAATCCCCTAATCAGAAGCGGACTCAAAGGCACATAGCGATCTATTTTTCCTTTTTTCTTAGGAATAAACACGGTTTTACGCTCAAAATCGAGATCAGATAATTTAACAGCGCAGAGTTCGTAGCTACGCAGTCCACACCGTAAAGCATACCTATTATCAAACGATGCTTAAGATATTTAGGCGCTTTTAAAAGGCGCTTAACTTCCTCTTTATTTAGAACACATGGTAGTTTAATATCTCTTTTAATTTGAGGAAGCGCTACACGTTTGGCTTCCATGCCCATCACTTTGTAGGCTGCTCTGAGTCCGAAAATGGTGTGTTTAAAGAAACTCTCGGAAGGTGTTTTGTGAAGTTTTTGGCATGGTAAAGATAGTTCTGAACGTGTTCTACCGATAGTTTTTCAGGACTTCGGTTGTAATGCAAAGCTAAGTGTGCCAAGCACCGGAGATAGTTGTTTAAAGTGCTTTTGGCTTTGCCATTAATAGAGAAACTCTGTTCGAGTTTGGTTTGAAGATGACTGAAATCCTTTACATCTGAAAAGGCGCGTTCAGCAATGGTTTTACTTTTTTTTAAACATAATAATAGATTTAAAATTTACCCATAAGTTAATAAATCTATTACTTTTACAAAAGAATAACTTATTCTGAATCAGTCAGGAGGGCTTCCGACCGATAGGGAGGATTCGTTCAACACAGTATATAACAACAACAGATAAATTAGTATTAAACGACAAACTATTAAGCTTTTGCTTATTGCAAACTTGTTTTAAAGCATCTTAATAAACAAACACACAGCGATGTTATATGCAATTAACAAAACTATTTAAAATATTAAAAATAAACACTTTAACAACTCAAAAAAGAAGCCTTTAATAGTCTAAGTAAATCAACAATAATTCTACTTCCTTACTTAACCTTCAATTTATTTCCCTCAAAATGCTTCCTTTTTTTTTAAGTCCACTATTATTTGTATTATTAATTTTGGCTATAAAAAAATGGCATTCATCAACTTTACAACAAGATTAAACAAGCTGTCTTACTTTAAATTAATAGTATTAAATTCTAAAAAGAGTACGTTCTCGTAAGTTTTGAAATCTAGAAGATAGAATAAAACAATACAGTTTTCCTTCTGGAAGCATTTATAATTACAATATTTATTCTTAATTAAATATGACTTTTATCAGTTTATAAATTTCTATTTACTGAATAAGAATCACCATACACTTAAAAGCAAGTGGATTAAGTTGATTCCTTCATTTTTACATCAAGAAAAACTTTATATTCATCTACTCTTTAAATCAAAATTAACAATACCATTGAAGGTCAGTTTCCTTTTTTAGACCATGAATTAAAGATATTCAACATAACTAAAACAATTTAAAACAGAAAAATGAAAAACACTTGCAAATCTTTTATATTAACAACAGTTACTGTTTCGTTATTTATGGCTTGTTCTACAGATGATTCTTCGACTACAACAGACGACACAACCACTCAAGACGATAACGATGATGACACCGTAACAGAATTACATGCCGCTTTTGCGGCCTTTAATACAGATGCAACCACTATTTATTTAGATGGATCTGATGTGGTTATAGAAACTACAGGCTTGCCAGATCACGAAACGGTATACTGGGGAGTAGGAAATACACTATATATAGAAGAACCAGATGTGCAGTTAACCCCATCTATTATGTCTAGTAATAATAATGCAGTAACCATAACAGTAGATGCTACACCAGATTTGACAGGAAACACGGTGTCTACAGAATTAAACACTATAGGTATTGCTGTTAGTGGTGCTTCAATATTTAACGATCAAGAAGGTGCTGGCGATTTAGACGAAGCTGCTGCATCTTTAGATTGGACAGGAGCTCACATTGGCCCAGGTGTATATCACTACCATTTGGAGCCCAAAGCGTTCACGGATGACGATGATAACTTAGCGGGTATTTTACTTGATGGTGTGTTTTTATATGGAAGACAATGTTACTCTACAGGCACACATCCTACAGATTTAGACGAATCTGGAGGGCATACATCTGTAACACAATATACAGATGGTGAAGAAGAATACCATTACCACATTATAAACGAAATATACTCTACTACAGGATCGTATTTAGCATTTGCTGGTCCTTTTCAAGGATATTAATTTCATAATATGAAAGCATTATATTTTATATCATTTGTCTTACTCTTAGTTACCAGTTGTAATAAAACGGTAACTAAGCGGACAGATGTTGTTGTTGAGGAAACCTTAGTTATTAAGGATATTGAAGTCCTAAAAGAAGATTTAATTTTAAACCAGATTGAAGGAAAATGGTATTATAATAACAAACCTTTCTCAGGCTATTCTATTAAACGCTACCCAAACGATTCCATCGCAGAACGACTTGGTTTTGTAAATGGAAAAAGAGAAGGTATTGCTAGAAAATGGTCAGAGAAAGGTGTGCTGCGTACAGAGTCTTATTATAAACATAATCGCTTAGATAGTGTATACAAAACATGGTGGGAAAATAGAGTATTGTCTTCTCAATCTAACTATAAAGATGGTATAAAACAAGGTATAGAAGAAGAATGGTACCCAACGGGGCAACTATCTAAACAAAGGCAACTTGTTAACGGAAAAGAAAATGGTTTACAAAAGGCTTGGTTGAAAAACGGAACTTTATATGTTAATTATGAAGCCAAAAACGGACGTATCTTTGGTATGAAAAGAGCTAATTCATGTTATAAACTAGAAAATGAAATTATTAATAGAGATAAAAAAATATAGCCCATTATTAATCATCATGCTAGTACTACTAAGTACAAGTTGTAAAAATGAGCAAAAAAAAGAAGATATTAAAGTTATTGAAAGTAGCAGAGTAGATTATCTGCCGTATTACGAAGACGAATCATTTACACCGCATTGGATTACTCCAGGATCTCAAGAAGAAAAAGATTTTCATAAGATTCCTGATTTTAAATTAATCAATCAGTTAGGCGATACCATTTCTCAGAAAACTTTTGAAAATAAAATTTATATAACAGATTTCTTTTTCACCGTTTGCCCTGGAATTTGTCCGAAGTTAGCAGAAAGCATGTTAAAGATTCAGGACGAATTTAAAAACGATTCTGAAATCCTTTTGCTTTCACATTCAGTAATGCCTACTAAAGATTCTGTTCCCGTTTTAAAAGAATATGCAAAGACTCATGGTGTTATTAATAACAAATGGCATTTGGTAACAGGCGATAAAAAAGAGATTTATACCTTAGGTAGAGAGCAATATTTTATTGAAAATGATTTAGGAGAACCAAAAAGTATTGACGATTTTCTACATACAGAAAACTTCTTGTTAATTGATAAAGACAAACATATTAGAGGCATCTATAACGGATTAAACAGAGCATCGATGGCACAATTAATTACAGATATAAAGGCTTTAAAAACTGAAAAATAAGAATAGATACTTTAACAAGGTCTTTATATTTATAAATAAGAGGTCTTAAACACTTAAAAATCCCAGATTAATTCTAATCTGGGATTTTTTTTGTTCTAATTCTATCTTTAAATAATTTACAATTACGTTTTTTAAAAATAATTCGACTCCCCATTTAGTAAATTAAAGCATTTAATTACTTATTAAAGAACAATCTTATTACATTAGAGACTGCAGTTCTTAGAAAGAATAAATATAAATCAAAGTAATAGTATGTGTGTGTTTTTAATAAAACTTAAAAATTTATTCTATTTACAACCTATATAATACAAAATAATAAAGCGTTTCATGTTAACTATACATTCAAACATGAAACGCTTTATTAAAAAAAGACTAAAATTGAAATAAAACTATTCCACTAATAAACCTTCAAGTGCTTTTAAATTTGTTATATCACCTTCAATTTCGAATGTTTCCGACTTCTTAAATAATACACTAAGTCCTCCTACGGCTGCTCCGACTCCTGCTCCTGCTGCAATAATAACGGGATCTCCAGAAAAGAAACCTGCTCCTGTTCCAGCCAAAGTTCCTATAAGTACATTATTCCCTCCAGAATATTTAGTTTTAACAGAACCAATCTCGCTTACCGGTACATCTATAACGCCTTCTTTTTTATCTAACTGAAGTGCTGTTTCCGTTATAGCTAATATTCTTCCTTTATTAATTTTATTTCCTTGTAAACCGTACACACGAACAAAAATCTTCGTGTTTTCGAATGTATTTTGAGCACAAACATTAAGGCTAAAAATAAGAGTAAATGCAAAAATTATATTTTTCATAAGTTATAGTTCTAAATAGAATATTCAGCTAAGATATTAAAAGTAAAGACGAAAAGGAAAGGAAAAACACACTTTATCGTATTAAAGTGTTTTTTTATCGAGGATTATTGTTTTTAAGCTGACATCAAGACAATCTAGTCGTTATAAATAAAATTGAAGTTAAACTACATAAGTTAAAACAAACTATTCTATTTTTATTGCAATACAAGACATTATTTAAAAGTAACAAGGCAAGTCCAAGCACAAGATGAAGTCTTTATAAAGGCCCTTATTTTACTTAAAAACAAGTTTCAAGACTCCCTTAACCTGTAGAAAAAAAACGTCCAAACATTTAAATATAACCTAAAGAAGGGATCTCATCTCAAGATAAAAGAATACTCCAAGCAGAAAGGTTAAAACACAAAAAAGCTCTACATTACTGTAGAGCTTTTTGTTATTATATAACTTTAATAATTCTTATAAAGCAGCTATATGCTTAGTCAAACCAGATTTAATGTTTGCAGCTTTATTAGCGTGAATTACATTTTTCTTAGCTAGTTTATCAATCATTGAAACTACATTAGAATACAACGCTTGCGCTTCTTCTTTAGTTTCAGCGTCACGTAACTTTTTAATAGCATTACGAGTCGTTTTATGCTGATATTTATTTCTTAAACGTTTAGCTTCGTTACTTCTAATTCTTTTTAACGATGACTTATGATTTGCCATTTGATTTCTTCTTATTAAATGATTGTAGCCCGTAGGGGAGTCGAACCCCTCTTACCAGGATGAAAACCTGGCGTCCTAGCCGATAGACGAACGGGCCATTGTTATTTTTTTGAGTGTGCAAATATAGAAACTTATTTTCGATTTGCAAAACATTTTTTCAAAAAACTTTCAATGTGATTTTTTGTTGTTACTAATTATCTCATTGCGGGTGCAAATATACAACCTTTTTTGAATATCACAACAATAATTGAAAGTTTTTTAAAAAAAATTATAATTAATATGCTTTTGCGAATAACACGCGACGTGTAGACGGCTTTCCGCTAAACACACAAACACCTTCCTCCTCTACCGAGTTCTCTGGAATACAACGTATTGTAGCCTTAGTAATGTCTTTTATCTTGTTTTCAGTCTCTGTAGTACCGTCCCAATGCGCAGAAATGAATCCTCCAGTTTTTTCTAAAGTTTCTTTAAATTCATCAAAAGTATTTACTTCTGTAGTATGAGTTGCTCTAAAATCAAAAGCCTTCTTATATAAGGTATCTTGTATTTCTGTCATTAATCCTTCTACAATACCTGTAAGTAAATCTAAGGATACAACTTCTTTAGTTAACGTATCTCTTCTAGCCAGCTCTACAGTTCCGTTCTCAATGTCTTTAGGTCCTATTGCTATTCGTAAAGGCACACCTTGTAACTCGTGTTGTGCAAATTTAGCTCCAGGTCTATATGTTGTACGGTTATCATACTTTACAGAAATATTTTTAGCTCTTAAATCACTAATAATTAAATTTGCAATTTTAGAAACCTCTTCAAATTGTTCTTCTGTCTTATATATAGGAACAATAACAACTTGATTTGGGGCTAAGTTTGGAGGCAATACTAAACCATGATCGTCACTATGCGTCATAATTAATGCTCCCATTAAACGCGTAGACACCCCCCAAGAGGTTGCCCAAACATAATCTTGCTTCCCTTCTTTAGAAGTAAACTTAACATCGAATGCCTTTGCAAAGTTTTGCCCTAAAAAATGAGAAGTTCCTGCTTGCAACGCTTTTCCGTCTTGCATTAAAGCTTCAATACAATACGTATCGTCTGCGCCTGCAAAACGTTCACTTTCTGTTTTAAGACCTTTAATAACAGGTATAGCCATAAATTTCTCAACAAAAGTAGCATATACATTATTCATTAACTGTGCTTCTGACAAAGCTTCAGCTTTTGTTTCGTGCGCCGTATGCCCTTCTTGCCATAAAAATTCTGCTGTACGTAAAAATAAACGCGTACGCATTTCCCAACGTACCACATTAGCCCATTGGTTTATTAATAAAGGTAAATCTCTATAAGATTGTACCCAACCTTTAAAGGTGTTCCAAATTATAGCCTCACTTGTTGGTCTTACAACTAATTCTTCTTCTAATTTTGCTTCTGGATCTACACGTAACTTCCCTGGTCTATCAGGGTCATTTTGCAATCTATAATGTGTAACCACAGCACATTCTTTAGCAAAGCCTTCTGCATTCTTCTCTTCGGCTTCAAATAGACTTTTAGGTACAAATAAAGGAAAGTATGCGTTTTGATGACCTGTTTCTTTAAACATACGGTCTAATTCTGCTTGCATCTTTTCCCAAATAGCATATCCATATGGTTTTATAACCATACATCCTCTAACTGCCGAATTTTCAGCTAGATCCGCTTTTACTACTAATTCGTTATACCACTTAGAGTAGTCTTCCGCTCTGCTTGTAAGTTTTTTGCTCATATTGTTAAATTTGGCATAAATATTGCCACTATGTTAAATACATTAAATAGTTACACAAAACTAACTATTTTTGTTATGTTCAACAATAAATTTAATCTAGATATGAGATATAAAGATATTCTAAAACAAAAACCACTCTTTTTTATAATGCTTTCTAGCTTGCTTGTACTCTCATCTTGTGGAAGTTCAGCATACTATAGTCAGCAAAGTACCGACGGTATTTACGGGACTCCAAAGAGCGAAGTTGTCTATCAAAATTACGATACAGCAGAAAATGTGTACTATAAAAACTATTTCAAAGAGAAAACTCAAGAAATAGACGAGTATAATGCGGAACAAGATTCTGTTTTCACAGATGTAGATAGTTACCAAAGTAACACGTATGTAGAAGACAATTATACAGATGATGATTCTTATGCATACCAAAATAATTACAATGGTAATGGCGGTTGGGGTCAAGAAACCGACGGAGTAACTGTAACAATTTATAACGATCCTTATATGTATGGCGGTTATGGTCATGGTTTCCCTTATTTTGGATATAGCTGGGGTTATGCTGGTTGGTACAGACCTTACTACGGCTGGGGTGGCGGCAGATACTACCCTCCTAATTTTGGTGGATGGGGTTACGGCGGAGGCTGGGCCTTTGGTTGGGGTTACCCTAGTGGTTACTGGGGACGTCCTGGTTACAGATACGGATATTATAATAATCGATACCATAGAAGCTATTCACATTATAACAGAGGCGGTCTCTCTTACAATTCCAATAACAGATACTTAAATAGTAATCGTTATGCTAAAACAAATACGAACTCTAGTAGATATCAAAACCTGAGTAGAAATAGCAAAACAAGTACTAGAAACAATAATACAACACGTAGAAATTATACTACAACTAGAAACACATCAAACTACAGCAGACAAAGACCAACAACAAACAGAACAAGTACATCAAGAAGTACAAGGTCTACAACACGTTCTTCGTCTTCATCAAACAGAAGTTACTCAAGCCCTACTCGAAGCTCATCTTCTTCTAGCAGAAGCTATTCTTCTCCTTCAAGAAGCTCTTCACCTTCTAGCAGTACAGGATCTTCTAGTAGAAGTAGCGGTAGCAGATCTTCTAGAGGTAGATAATAACAAAAAACAGAATTATTTATAATGAATTTTAAAACGATAGTTTTTATAATTGCAGGCATTTTTACAGTGCCTGCTTTTTATGCTCAAGACATTACAGACGCATTAAGATATTCTCAAGATAACATTGTAGGAACGGCAAGATATAGAGCGTTAAGTGGTGCTTTCGGAGCACTAGGAGGAGACTTATCTGCAGCGAGTTTAAACCCTGCAGGTTCGGCAGTGTTTACAAATAGCTTTATGTCTTTTACATTAATCAATTTAAACATAAAAAACAATACAGAATACTATAACGGGAACGACTCTAATTCAGATTCGTATACAGAGTTCTCTCAAATAGGAACGGCTTTTGTTTTTAATAGTCAGAACCCAAATAGTTCTTTTAAAAGATTCACCTTCGGTTTTACTTACGATAAAACTCATGATTACAAAGACGATTGGACAGCACATGGTATTGGAGCGAACTCTATTGCAAACTACTTTTTAGATTACGCACAAGGCTTACCTTTAAATGAAATTTCGGCTTTACAAAATGAATCCTTTTCTGATGCATATTCAGAAATCGGACAAATCTATGGCTCAGATAATCAACAAGCTTTTTTAGGGTATGAATCTTACATTATAGATCCTGTAAATAGCTCTGATGAGAACACAGAATATAATGCGAACATAGCGCCTGGAGAATTCGAACAAAACTACATCTATTCTGCAACAGGTTACAATGGTAAAATTGCAGTAAACTTAGCCTCTCAAGTAAACGACAAATTATACATAGGAATTAATTTAAACTCTCATTTTTTAAATTACGACCGTACAACTTACTTAACAGAGTCTAATTCTAACACAGGTTCTTTGGTGAGAGATGTAGATTTTGAAAACAGATTATCTACCATTGGTAGCGGATTCTCTTTTCAATTAGGAACAATTTATAAAGCGACACAAAGTTTAAGATTAGGATTAACATACAACTCGCCAGTATGGTACACTATTGAAGAAGAAACAACACAATCTATCTCTACAATAAGAGTTGACGATTCTGGAACAATAAGACAAGTTGTTAATCCAAGAATTACTAATGTTTTTCCTGATTACAAATTGCAAACACCTGGAAAAATCACAGGAAGTTTAGCCTATGTTTTTGGAGCTAAAGGACTAATTAGTTTAGACTATAATTATAAAGATTACGGAAATACTAAATTTAAACAAAATAACGATTCTTATTTTAGTGAACAGAACAACATTATTAGTAACCAACTAAAAGGAGCGTCTTCGCTTGCTATTGGTGGAGAATACAGATTAAAACAATTTAGTTTAAGAGGCGGATATCGTTTTGAAGAAAGCCCTTATAAAAACGGAAAAACGGTAGGCGACTTAACAGGATACTCTGTTGGGTTAGGTTATAGTTTTGGATTAACAAATATTGATGTTACTTTCGATCAATATCATCGCGATTCAGAATACCAACTTTACAATGTTGGCTTAACAGATGCTGCATCTTTAGACACAAGAGTTTCTAACGTTACATTCACCTTAAGTTTTGCCTTGTAAAAACATACTTTAATACATATTAAACGGGTCTGATTTTAATTAAAAATCAGACCCGTTTCTTTTTGCTTTTTCTTCAATTATTAATTGTTTCATAATTCAAACTTAAAGAAAACTGAATTACTTATCTTTGTGCATTAAAACAGCTTTATTTTTTAGATAAATGAAATTTGACGACAATACAGAAGAGTTTGATGCTATGGGCGATAACCATATTGGAAGTGCTACAGATTCACCAATGCTTCCCGATGCTTTTAAACTTTCGGACGATAAAAAAGTAGAATCCATAAAAGAAGATGTTCGCCATATTATGGAAACATTAGGCTTAGACTTAACAGACGATAGTTTAAAAGGCACACCTAATCGTGTTGCTAAAATGTTTGTGAAAGAGATTTTTAGCGGATTAAATCCTGATAAAAAACCAACAGCTTCTACCTTCGATAATAAATATAAGTACGGTGAAATGTTAGTTGAAAAAAACATCACCTTATACTCCACTTGCGAGCATCATTTTTTACCAATAGTAGGAAGAGCACATGTTGCCTACATCTCTAAAGGTAATGTTGTTGGCTTATCAAAAATGAATCGTATTGTAGATTATTATGCAAAACGACCTCAAGTACAAGAACGATTAACAATTCAGATTGTAAAAGAATTACAAGTTGTATTAGGAACAGAAGATGTTGCATGTATTATAGATGCTAAACATTTATGTGTAAATTCTAGAGGTATTAGAGATATAGAAAGCAGTACCGTAACAGCAGAATTTGGAGGGAAATTTAAAGAAAAGGACACTCGCAGAGAATTCATTGAGTACATTAAATTAGAGACGCAATTTTAAATTACCAAGATTATTATGCCTCAATTATACAAGCAACAAAATATTAAAGTTTACAATACACTTTCTGGACAGAAAGAAGTTTTTACACCTATAAATGACGGCTACGTTGGCATGTATGTTTGCGGACCTACGGTTTACAGCAACGTGCATTTAGGTAATGTAAGAACCTTTATGTCTTTCGATACTATTTTTCGTTACTTAAAACATTTAGGTTTTAAAGTACGCTACGTTCGTAACATTACAGATGCTGGGCATTTAGAAAATGATGCTGATGAAGGTGAAGATAGAATTGCAAAAAAAGCGCGTTTAGAACAAATAGAACCTATGGAAGTCGTGCAGCGTTATACTGTAGATTTTCATAATATTTTAAATAAATTCAACTTTTTACCTCCAAGTATAGAACCCACAGCAACTGGACATATTATTGAACAAATCGAATTAATAAAAACGATTATAGATAATGGGTTTGGTTACGAAATAAATGGATCTGTATATTTTGATGTTTTAAAGTATAACGAAACCAACGATTACGGAAAATTAAGCAAACGTAAGGTTGAAGATTTAATTCACAACACACGTGAGTTAGACGGACAAAGTGATAAGAAAAATCCGCAAGATTTTGCACTTTGGAAAAAAGCAGAACCCCAACACATTATGCGTTGGCCATCGCCTTGGAGCGACGGTTTTCCGGGTTGGCACTTAGAGTGTACAGCAATGAGCACAAAATATCTAGGCGAGCATTTTGATATTCACGGTGGCGGAATGGATTTAAAATTCCCACATCACGAATGCGAAATTGCACAAGCAGAAGCCTGTAATCATCAATCGCCTGTTAACTACTGGATGCACGCCAATATGTTAATCATGAACGGTAAAAAAATGGCTAAATCTACAGGGAATTTTATTCTTCCTGAAGAAATATTTACTGGAGATAATGAGCATATCACGCAAGCCTATAGTGCTAGTGTTGCTCGTTTTTTCATGTTACAAGCACATTACCGTAGCATTCTTGATTTTACAAATAATGGTTTATTAGCAAGTGAAAAAGGGTTTAATAGATTAATGGATGCTATTTCAGAATTAGATACACTTAAATCTGGAGCAACCTCATCTATAAACATTTCAGAATGGAAACAGAAATGTTATGATGCCATGAATGATGACTTTAATACACCAATTTTAATTGCTAATTTATTTGAAGGTGTAAAAATTATAAATCAAATAAAAGAAGGAAAAACAACACTTTCTGAAACAGATTTACAAGAATTAAAAGATACCATGCACACCTTTACATTTGATGTTTTAGGTTTAGTAAACGGATCTGACATAGAAGCTGGCGAAGATAAATTATCTGGAGCTGTCGATTTATTAATTAAGTTAAGACAAGAAGCAAGAGCGAATAAAGATTTTGCTTTATCAGATAAAATTAGAGATGAACTTGCAGCTGTTGGCATTCAACTTAACGACGGTAAGGAAGGCACAACATTTTCTACCAATTAAAAACATAACACGGACAAGCCTTTACACTTGTCCGTTTTTTTACATACTTAATGAAACGTTTTTTAATCGCTCCTTTCCTATTCTTAATAAAGATATACCAATTGTTTATATCTCCATTAAGACCTCCTTCGTGTAGATACCATCCCACATGTTCTCAATACACAAAAGAAGCACTTGTAAAACATGGATTACTAAAAGGCGGCTGGTTAGCAATTAAACGTATTTTTAGTTGCACCCCTTGGGGAGGCTCCGGTTACGATCCTGTACCTTAATATATTCATATAAATAACAAAACTTTAATAGTCGATAACAAGCTATTCTTTTTTAATACTTGAGCAAATGTATATATTTACTCATTGAAAACTAAACACTATGCACTTTTTAAAATTCGATTGGAACCCTACTTCTGGAATTGATATTATTGGTAATTTCCAACTTCATTTTTATAGCCTTATGTGGGTTACAGCCTTTTTATTAGGTTGGTATGTTATGAAACGTATCTACGAAAAAGAGCATGTTTCTTTAGAGTATCTAGATCCGTTATTTATTTATACTGTTTTAGCCACTATGATTGGTGCACGTTTAGGACATGTTATTTTTTACCAACCAGAATTATTTCAACAAGATTTTCTTAGTATCTTTTTACCAATTAGAACCAAACCAGAACTTGAATTTACTGGATTTCAAGGTTTAGCCAGTCACGGTGCTGCAATTGGTATTATTATAGGAATGTATTTATACAGAAGAAAATACAACTACAAATCTTTAATGTGGATTTTAGATCGTATTGTAATTCCAGTATCCCTAGGTGCAATTTTTATAAGAATTGGAAACTTTATCAATTCAGAAATTATAGGAAAAGTTACAGATTCTAGTTTGGGTGTTCGTTTTATTCAAGATGAATATAGTAAACGTGAAGCAATGCAACTTACAGGTATTAAAAATTATAAAGAAGCTTATAATGCCATTGCAAACAATCCGCAATTTCAGAACTTATTAGACGCTGTACCTTATAGACATGCTGCACAGTTATACGAATCTGCTTGTTATGTATTTGTATTCATAATTTTATGGGTTATCTATACAAAAACAAACAAAAAAGACAATCCTGGATTTTTATTCGGTTTATTTTTAGTTTTACTTTGGACTATTAGATTCTTTGTAGAATTTGTAAAAGTAGCACAAGTAAACGATCGTGCAACATGGGCATTAAACACCGGCCAATGGCTAAGTATTCCTTTTATATTAGTTGGATTTTACTTTATGTTTTTATATAAAGGCTCTTCTAAAAAAGCTTAAAATCAAGTTATTATGAAAGTCTCGAAACTTATAGGTTCTATTATTTTATTAGGAATAGCCACTTTAACTTTAGCGTGTAAGAATGAAGAAAAAGAAAACATTACACCTACAGAAATTTCATTTAAAAAAGAAGGTGAGTTAACGCTTTATAAAGCAAAAACAGACACAATAATTAAAGCATTAGATATTGAAATAGCAGATAATGGATATGACCGCGAAACAGGATTAATGTACAGAACTTCTATGAAAAATGATAACGGAATGTTATTTGTATTTCCTAATGAAGAGCCTCGAGCTTTTTACATGAAAAACACTCAAATTGCACTAGACCTTATTTACATTGGAAAAAATAAAACCATTGTAAGCATCTCTAAAAATGCTAAACCCATGGACGAAACCTCATTACTATCTTACAAACCGGCAATGTATGTGTTAGAAGTAAATGCGGGCTTAGCAGATATTTGGCAACTTAAAGAAGGAGATTCTATAGCATATACTAAATAATATAAATTTTAAGTAACCGGAATTTTATTGAAATTTTTAAATTAAAAAGTCGGATTAAATTAGAAATAATTTAATCCGACTTTTTAATTTTCATGATTTAAGATTTTAATCTTTTACAATGTCTTTTCCTTTATGTTTCCATTCTGAAATCCCACCTCGCAAATCGAAAATCTTTACAAAACCTGCATCTTTAAGTTTCTGAGCACATTCTGCACTTCTTTTGCCTGAGTTACAATATAAGGCCACAGGCTTAGTCTTATCTAAATCTTTTATATCCTGCTCAAAAGTAGCCGAATTATAATCTACATGCTGTGAATTTATAATATAACCTTGTTTAAAGCGATCTTCTTCAGATCTTAAGTCTACCAATTGCACATCATCTAAACTAAGAAGCGATTGCATTTCTTCTGCTGAAACCACTTCAATAACACCTGCCTCATTGTTATTACATGACGAGCATAATAAAATTATAAAACAATAAAGTATATTTATTTTTTTCATCTAGTTTATATTACCGCTCTTCTACCTCACCGGCCCAGTCGTTAAATCCTCCTAATAAGTTATACGTGTTTTCAATTCCTAATTGATTCATGATTTCGCAAGACTTACCGCTTCTTGCTCCAGAACGACAATACACATAGTAGTTTTTAGATTTATCTAATTTATCTACTTGATTAACAAATTCCTGTCCTAAATAAAAATCGATATGTTTAGAGTTTGGTATAAATCCTTGGTCTACTTCATCATCTGTACGAACGTCTAAAATAACAGCATTACTATCGCTAGCTAATTGCTCTACCCATTCTTCTTGTGTTAAATCTGCCATAATTGTTTGAATATTTTAATTACAAATTTATAATATCTTTAATATATAAACGAAAAAAAATCCGAAGTCTTACAATTTCGGATTTTATTATTTTTAAAATGGAGCTATATTATAATTTTAAAACATAACAAACAGACATAACACCCTATATTTAATAGCGTTACAATTAAATATACCTAATATATTATTTTAAGAATGTTTTAACCTCAGCCTCTAAAGCTTCGTAAGTAAATGGCGTTTCGTAAAACTGTCGTCTGTCTTTATTATATATAATGGTAACAGGAATGGTTCCCGACCAATTACGATTTACTTTAGGAATCCATGTTTCAGAATCTTGATCGTTTAAAGCAATAACTTTAGATTGTATATTATGGTTTGTAATAAATGGTTTCAATTTAGAATCGTAAACATTCGGAAAATCTAAACTCACTAACACTAATTCTACATGTTTTGAAGCATACTCTGTTCTCAATTTTTCAAAATGAGGTAATTCTTTAACACAAGGTGCACACCAAGTTGCCCAGAAATTAATTACATGCACATTATCATCTTCTACATGCAGTAAAGGTTCTAACTCCTCAAAATTATAAACTATTAAATCTACATTGCTTACCGTTTTTTCGTTCTGTGCTACGGTATTTACATCTTCCTTTACGGAATCTTTTTTAGTATCATTTTTACATGCAAAACAACATAAGCATACTAATAAAATAATGTTTTTCATGTTATAAAAATAGTCAACGCTCAAACCCTTAAAATAACTTTAACAAAACATTATACAAAACAGTTAGAATCATTACAGTCTTTAAGATACATTTGTATATACAATTATTGTACATGAAACAGTTAGAAGATATATTAAAAACAAATACACCTATTCCTTTAAATAAAAAAACGGTACTTAACATTACGTACTCAAGTATTTGGACAAAAGATGTAGTAAATGCGGTTTTAAAATCTTTTGATATTTCTAACGAACAGTTTAATGTATTACGCATTTTAAGAGGAAAGAAGGGAAAACCTGCAAACTTACAGGATATTCAAGACCGCATGATAAATAAAATGAGTAACACAACACGATTAGTAGATAAACTGATTGCAAAAGATTATGTTGAACGTTTTACTTGTAAAAAAAACAGACGAAAAGTTGAAATTTTTATCACAAAAAAAGGATTAAATATTTTAAAAGAAATAGATCCTATAGTAGATAAAACAGAATCTGAAATTACCGCAAACCTAACTACAAAAGAGTTAGAAACTTTAAATCTTTTATTGACTAAATTAAGATCTTAATCTTATTACAAACAGGCTACTGTTAGACAATAATTGAAAAAAAATCCGAAAAGAAATAATAATCATTTATATAATTAAATACCAGAAACAAACATGAAAAACACAGTAAAAAGCGCAATGATATTAGTCTTAGCTATAACATTTGCATCGTTCTCTACATTAAAAACAAAAAAAGTAGATGTAAAAGAAAGTCAAGTAAACTGGACCGGACATAAAGTTACAGGACAACACGACGGTACAATTACACTTAAAGAAGGTACTTTAGAGTTTAACGGACAAACATTAACAGGAGGTGCATTTACAATGGATATGACGTCTATAAATACAACAGATCTTGAAGGCGAATCTAAAACAAAATTAGATGGTCACTTAAAAGCAGACGATTTTTTTGGAACTGACAAATTCCCGACAGCGACTTTAAAATTTACTAAAGTAGAAGCTTTAGGTTCTGATTATGCAGTAACAGGAGATTTAACTATAAAAGGTATTACTAAACCAGTAACGTTTAAAATGAATGTCACAGAAGACACAGCTAAAGCAGCCCTTAAAATAGACAGAACATTATATGATATAAAATACGGTTCGGCGAGTTTCTTCGACAACCTACAAGACAAAGCCATTTATAACGAATTCGACATAAATGTGTCTTTAAAGTTCTAACATTACCTAATTCAGATGTTAGTAAAAATGTGTGATTAAGTGCAATTCCTGTAGTGTTTAGTATTATTATACTGACCTTCAGGAATTCTCTTTTATAATTTATTCAAAAAAAATTTGATAACTAAATTTTCATTCCTATATTTGAGAAATATAATATTAAAATTGAACACAAATTTAACTCATACTTGGTGGTGGAACTCTCGAAATGTAAACTTCGTGAACTAAACCTATTGTATATTTTAAACTCAAAATAACAAGGCTTGTCATTCACGACAAGCCTTTTTTATTACAAAAAAATGAAACAATTTAAACTCACAACACACTACAAAAAAATATTAGCCGATACTATTACACCGGTAAGTGTTTACTTAAAAATTAGAGATAAATTCCCTAACAGTATCTTGTTAGAAAGTAGTGACTACCACGCTAATAAAAACAGTTTCTCTTACATTTGTTGTAATCCTATTGCATCTATAAAAGTGCAAAACGAAACCATTACACAAGAGTTTCCCAATGGCGAAATAATCTCTCAAGCTATTACAGAACGCTGTATGGTTACTGAAGAAATTCACAACTTTACAAAACGTTTTAAAACAGATGATAGTGAAGAGTTTAAATTTATAAACAATGGGGTTTTTGGATATATTGGCTATGATGCTGTGCGTTATTTTGAAGATATAGAAATCACTAAAAAGGAAGACGTCTTAGATATTCCAGATATTTATTATGCCGTTTATCAAAATATTATTGCGATAAACCATTTTAATAATCAGGCGTATATTTTTGCACATTGTTACGATGCCGAAAGTAATATTGATGATTTAAATCAGTTAATTAAATCAAATCAATTTGCTACCTATCAATTTACTCCTGAAGACGATATTACATCAAACTTAACAGACGATGAATATAAAAACAATGTAGCCTTAGCAAAACAACATTGCGCCAGAGGTGATGTATTTCAATTGGTATTGTCTAAAAAATTCTCTCAAGAATTTAAAGGCGACGATTTTAATGTATATCGTGCTTTAAGAAGTATTAACCCATCTCCTTACCTATTCTATTTCGATTATGGGACTTTTAAAATATTTGGAAGTTCGCCAGAAGCCCAATTAGTTGTTCAAGATGGTAATGCAGAAATTCACCCAATTGCAGGAACGTTTAAACGTACAGGTAACGATGAAAAAGACGCCGAACTTGCTAAAAAACTAGCAAAAGACGATAAAGAAAATGCAGAACACGTTATGCTTGTAGATTTGGCTAGAAACGATTTAAGTCGTCACGGAAGCCAAGTTACTGTAGAAACCTATCGAGAAGTACAATTCTTCTCTCATGTTATTCACTTAGTAAGTAAAGTAGTTGGGAAAAAACATGCAGATACGATAACTATGCAAGTGGTTGCAGATACTTTTCCTGCAGGAACACTAAGTGGTGCGCCTAAACACAAAGCCATGCAACTTATTGAAAAATACGAAAAAACAAGTCGAGAGTTTTACGGTGGAGCTATTGGTTTTATGGATTTTAAAGGAAATTTTAATCATGCCATTATGATTAGAACGTTCTTAAGTAAAGACCACAAACTACATTGGCAAGCTGGAGCTGGAATCGTTTCTAAATCGAAACCAGAAGACGAATTACAAGAAGTTTACAACAAACTTGGCGCTTTAACCAAAGCCATAGATTTAGCAAAAAACATTTAATAGTGCAAATACAGAAACTCACTATGAAAAACATATTAGTTATAGATAATTACGATAGTTTCACTTACAATTTAGTGCACTATTTAGAAGATTTAGGATGCCAAGTTACCGTAAAACGTAACGATAAACTAAATTTAGAAGACGTTGAAGCCTTCGATAAAATTGTATTATCTCCAGGTCCTGGAATTCCAGATGAAGCCGGATTATTAAAAGATATCATAAAAACCTACGCCCCTACAAAAAGCATTTTAGGTGTGTGTTTAGGTCAACAAGCCATTGCCGAAGTATTTGGTGGAAGCATTGAAAACTTAGACAATGTGTATCACGGTGTTGCTACAGATGTGACTTTATGTGTAAAAGACGAACATTTATTTGATGGTTTCGACAACACATTTCCTGTAGGTCGTTATCATTCTTGGGTCGTTTCTAATAAATTACCAGATGTTTTAGAAGTCACTTCTTTTGATGCTAACGGACAAATAATGTCGTTAAGACATAAAACATACGACGTTCGTGGTGTACAATATCATCCGGAATCTGTGTTAACACCTAACGGAAAACAAATGCTTAAAAATTGGATAAATAGTTAATTATGAAACAAATACTTAACAGACTTATTAATCACGAACACATCTCTAAAGAAGAAGCAAAACGTGTATTGGTAAACATCTCTAAAGGCGATTATAATCAGAGTCAGATTGCTTCATTTTTAACAGTGTATATGATGCGTAGCATTACTACAGACGAATTAGAAGGATTTAGAGATGCCCTTCTAGAATTGTGTGTAGCAATAGATTTATCTGGTTATAACACCATAGATTTATGCGGAACTGGTGGTGACGGAAAAAACACATTCAACATTTCAACCTTAGCATCATTCATTACTGCAGGCGCAGGTGTACATGTAACTAAACACGGAAATTACGGTGTATCTTCTATATCTGGTTCTAGTAATGTTATGGAACATTTGGGAATTAAATTTACTAACGATGCTGGCTTCTTAGAAAACTGTTTAGAAAAAGCAGGAATTTGTGTATTACACGCACCGCTGTTTCACCCAGCAATGAAAAATGTTGCTCCTATTCGTAGAGAATTAGGTGTAAAAACATTCTTTAATATGTTAGGGCCAATGGTAAATCCTGCATTTCCAAAAAATCAATTAGTTGGTGTTTTTAATTTAGAATTGGCAAGATTATACGGGTATTTATACCAGAATACAGATAAGAACTTTACGATTTTACATGCGCTTGATGGCTATGATGAAATTTCATTAACAAGTGAAACAAAAGTAATTTCTAATTATTCTGAAACCATGTTAACTCCAGAAGATTTTGGAGTACAATTAATTCAGCAATCAGATATTTTTGGAGGAGACACCATTAAAGAAGCATCAGATATTTTTGTGAATATTTTACAAGGTCAAGGTACTGAAGCCCAAAATAATGTTGTTTGTGCAAATGCTGCAATGGCAATAAAAACAGTAAAAAACACATCGCTAACAGATAGTTTTGCTGCAGCAAAGGAATCTTTACAATCTGGAGAAGCCTTAAAAAGATTTAAAACTTTAGTAGATTTAAGCGCATAGTTATATGAATATTTTAGATAAAATAGTAGCAGATAAACGCATAGAAGTAACCTTAAGAAAAAAATTAATTCCTGTAAAACAGTTAGAGCAATCTATACTTTTTTCTAGAGACACAAATTCTTTAGCTTCAGCATTGATAGCAAGTACTAGCGGAATTATTGCTGAACATAAACGTCGTTCTCCTTCTAAATCTGTCATTAATCATAATTTAAATGTGTTTGATGTTGCGAAAGGTTATGAAGCTGCTGGAGTTTGCGGCATGTCTGTTTTAACCGATGGTAAATATTTTGGTGGTAGTTTAGACGATTTACTTACTGCGCGTGCAAGTTGTAACTTGCCTTTATTAAGAAAGGAGTTCATTATAGATACATATCAAATTATTGAAGCCAAAGCCTACGGTGCAGATGTTATTTTACTAATCGCTGCGATTTTAACACGAGAAGAAATTAAGACATTTTCAGAATTAGCAAAAAGTTTAAATCTAGATGTCCTTTTAGAAGTGCATAACGAAGCAGAGCTTCATAAATCTCTAATGCCAAGTTTAGATATGCTTGGCGTGAACAATAGAAACTTAAAAACCTTTGAAGTGTCACTAGACATTAGTAAAGAATTAAGCACATTAATTCCAAACGATTTTGTAAAAGTTTCAGAAAGTGGAATTAGTAATATTGAAGCCATTAAAACACTTCAACCTTATGGTTACAAGGGATTTTTAATTGGTGAAAACTTTATGAAAACAGACAATGCTGGAGCAAGTGCAACATCATTTATAAACGCCTTAAACCCATAGTTATGAAACTAAAAGTTTGCGGCATGAAATTCCCAGAAAATATTGAAGCTATAGCTAGTCTAGAGCCAGATTATCTTGGGTTTATTTTTTACGATAAATCTGCTCGGTTTATTTCATCTAAAATTCCTAATCTACCAAAAACAATTAAGAAAGTTGGTGTGTTTGTTAATGCTCCAGAAGACACTGTAATTACAACCGTTTTGTCAAACAATTTACATGCAGTTCAGCTTCACGGCGAAGAATCTGTAGCCTATTGTAAATACATAAAAACACAACTTCCTAATATTAAAATTGTAAAAGTATTTTCAATTAAAGACGAATTCAATTTTGATGTTTTAGCTCCTTTTGAATCTGTTTGCGATTTCTTCCTATTCGACACCAAAGGAAAATTACCAGGAGGAAACGGATATACTTTCAATTGGAATATTTTAGAAAATTACCCTTCAACAAAATCCTATTTTTTAAGTGGAGGTATTGGCATAAATGAAACTGAAGATTTAATTCAGTTTTCTAAAAGTAACGCTTCAAAATACTGTTATGCAATTGATGTAAACAGTAAATTTGAAACCAACCCTGGTTTAAAAGATTTTGAACGTATAAAAGAATTTAAAAAGCAATTATTTAGCAATAGAGCTGCAAAACAACATACCATGAGTTACAATGTAAATGAGAAAGGTTATTATGGCGAATTTGGTGGTGCATACATCCCAGAAATGCTATATCCTAACGTAGAGGAATTACGCCAAAACTATTTAAAAATTATGGCAGAACCTTCGTTTCAAGAAGAGTTCAACCAATTATTAAAAGATTATGTTGGTCGTCCATCTCCGTTGTATTTCGCTAAGCGATTAAGCGAAAAATATAATACAAAAATCTATCTTAAACGTGAAGATTTAAATCATACAGGCGCACATAAAATAAACAATACTATTGGTCAGATTTTAATGGCCCAACGCCTAGGCAAAAAACGTATAATTGCTGAAACTGGAGCAGGACAACATGGTGTAGCTACAGCAACAGTTTGTGCACTTATGGGTTTAGAGTGTATTGTATATATGGGCGAAATTGATATTGCTCGGCAAGCACCAAACGTGGCGCGTATGAAAATGTTAGGAGCTACTGTTATCCCTGCATTATCAGGAAGTCGTACCTTAAAAGATGCTACAAACGAAGCCATTCGCGATTGGATTAATAATCCTGTAAACACACATTATATTATTGGTAGTGTTGTAGGACCACATCCTTATCCAGATATGGTAGCTCGTTTTCAATCTGTGGTTTCTCAAGAAATAGAATGGCAATTACAAGAAAAAGAAGGCCGTACAAAACCAGACCATATTGTTGCATGTGTTGGTGGTGGTAGTAATGCTGCTGGTGCTTTTTATCAATATTTAGATGATACAGATGTTAATCTTATTGCTGTAGAAGCTGCTGGTTTAGGAGTGAATTCTGGAGAAAGTGCAGCAACCTCAGCATTAGGAAAAGAAGGTATTATTCACGGAAGTAAAACCTTATTAATGCAAACAGACGACGGACAAATTACCGAGCCTTATTCAATTTCTGCTGGTTTAGATTACCCTGGAGTTGGCCCAATGCATGCGAATTTATTTACCACTGGACGCGCAGAGTTTATTTCAATAACAGATGATGAAGCTATGAACGCAGGAATGGAACTTTGTAAATTAGAAGGTATTATTCCGGCTATTGAAAGTTCTCATGCCTTAGCCATATTTAAAAACAGAAAGTTTAAACCAGAAGATGTAGTGGTTTTAAGTTTGTCTGGTCGTGGTGATAAAGATTTACAGAATTATATTGATTACTTTAAAATATAAGATAGTCATCCTCTAGTGAGAACCTGAAATAAATTCAGGTTGACGTAGATGAACCAAAATAAATTGTAAAACCGTAACGTCATGCTGAACTCGTTTCAGCATCACACATGAGAAGAAATCTAACATTGTAATTCTCTAATGGGAACCTGAAATAAATTCAGGTTGACGTAGATGAATCAAAATAAATTATAAAACCGTAACGTCATGCTGAACGCGTTTCAGTATCACACATGAGAAGAAATCAATATTATAATTCGCTAGTGAGAACCTGAAATAAATTCAGGTTGACGTAGATGAACCTAAATAAATTATAAAACCGTAACGTCATGCTGAATTTATTTCAGCATCACACATGAGTAGAAATATGAAATTAAGTTTCATTTACATATTAACCAATACACATAGAACAACTCTATATATTGGTGTAACCGCAAATTTGATTAATCGAATTACAGATCATCAAAATGGAATAGGTTCCGTTTTTACAAAAAAGTATAATATAAAAGATCTTTTATATTTTGAAGAATTTAGCGATATTAATCAAGCTATAGCTAGAGAGAAACAATTAAAGAATTGGAAAAGGGAATGGAAAATAAATCTAATAAAACAGAAAAACCCAACACTTGTAACTTTAACTCTTTAATGATGAGAACCTGAAATAAATTCAGGGTGACGGTAAGATGAAAATTTCGTCATGCTGAACGCGTTTCAGCATCACACATGAGAAGAAATCTAATATCGTAATTCGCTAGTTAGAACCTGAAATAAATTCAGGTTGACGTAGATGAATCAAAATAAATTGTAAAACCATAACGTCATGCTGAACTTGTTTCAGTATCACACATGAGAAGAAATCTAACATCGTAATTCGCTAGTTAGAACCTGAAATAAATTCAGGTTGACGTAGATGAATCAAAATAAATTATAAAATCCTAACGTCATGCTGAACTCGTTTCAGTATCACACAAGAGCATATAAACAAAACTGTTATGAACAGAATAAACAAAAAACTCCAAGAAGACAAAAAATTATTGTCTATATATTTTACTGCTGGATATCCTAGTTTAAACGATACAGTAGACATCATTGAAGACCTTGAAAAAAATGGTGTAGATATGATTGAAATCGGGTTGCCATTTAGCGATCCTTTAGCCGATGGTCCTACAATACAAAAAAGTTCTTCTCAGGCTTTAAAAAACGGAATGACGACTGCTAAATTATTCGAGCAATTAAAAGACATTAGAAAAACAGTATCTATTCCTTTAGTAATTATGGGATATTTTAATCCGATGTTACAATACGGTGTAGATGCGTTCTGTGCAAGATGTCAAGAAATTGGTATCGACGGACTAATTATTCCTGATTTACCTGCAGACGAATACAAATTACATTATAAAGAAACCTTTGAAAAATACGGATTAATTAATGTGTTTTTAATTACGCCACAAACCTCTAACGAACGTATTGCGTTTATCGATAATATGTCTAACGGATTTATTTACATGGTAAGTAGTGCAAGTGTTACAGGAAGTCAGTCAGGATTTGGAGACGAGCAAACAAAATACTTTAAACGCATTTCTGATATGCATTTAAAGAGCCCACAAATTATTGGTTTCGGAATTAATAGTGAAGAAACGTTTAACCAAGCAGCAAAATATACAAAAGGAGCCATTATAGGAAGTGCCTTTATTAAGTATATTACTGAAAATGGAATTGATAATATTGGAGCTTTTACTTCAAAAATTAAACCTTAAAAACACGCTCTAAAAGCTATCCTCCTATAAAATCAAACTTAAAACGAGGCTTTTCTTAATGAAGAGCCTTTTTTTTGCATTACTAAAATAATTACTTATGCCATTAAACATTGTCCTTTTTGAACCAGAAATACCTAACAACACAGGAAACATTGGTCGGTTAAGTTTAGCTTCTGGATCTCATTTACATTTAGTAAAACCTTTTGGTTTCGAAATAGACGACAAACGCTTAAAACGTGCAGGTCTAGATTACTGGAAACATTTAAATATTACCTATTACGATTCTATAGCTGAATTCTTCAGTATAAACGCAGACAAAAAAATGGCTTTCCTATCTAGTCATGGTGAAAAATCACATTGGGATATCGACTTTGAAGATGATATGTTTCTCATCTTCGGAAAGGAATCTGTAGGCTTACCTAAAGATCTTTTAGAAGCACATAAAAATGAGCTGTTTAAAATCCCTCTTTTCAGTGAACATATTCGCAGTTTAAACCTTGCAAATGCGGTAAGTATAGTCGTTTACGAAGGCTTAAAAAAATTAAGTTAGGACTGCAATTTATTTTAAAAAGCTGATAATTTAATTTGTACATTTCACCCATAAATTTCTAGCAAACAGATTTTCATGGAAGATATTGAAAATATTGAATTAGCGTATTTAAGTCTTGACGATTATCAAGAACTTAAAGCGGCGATGATTGAGTCATACAGCAGCATGCCAGACTCTTACTGGCGTGAACATCAAATTGAAACCTTACTAAAACAGTTCCCCGAAGGGCAAGTTGTTATAAAAATAAATAACCAAATTGCAGGTTGTGCACTCTCTATAATTGTAGATTATAACAAGCTAGACGATGCTCATACTTACAAAGATATTACTGGAGACTATACATTTAACACACATAACAAGAACGGAGATGTTATTTATGGTGTAGAAGTTTTTGTAAAACCAGAGTTTAGAGGCTTAAGATTAGGTAGACGTCTTTACGACTACCGTAAAGAATTATGCGAACGCCTTAATTTAAGAGGTTTAGCATTTGGCGGACGTATACCTAATTATCACAAATTTTCTAGCGAATTGTCGCCTAAAGAATACATTGATAAAGTAAAGCGTAAAGAAATTCATGATCCCGTTTTAAACTTTCAGATTTCTAACGACTTCCATCCTACTCGTGTGCTTAAAAACTACCTGGAAGGTGACAGTAATTCTGAAGATTATGCTGTGCTTCTAGAGTGGGATAATATCTATTACGAGAAGAAAGAAATCAAAGCTGCAACGACTAAAAAAATTGTACGCTTAGGGTTAATACAATGGCAAATGCGTCCGTATAATGATTTGGATGAATTAATGCAACAAGCAGAATATTTTGTCGATGCCGTTTCTGGTTACAGAAGCGATTTCGCTTTATTTCCTGAATTTTTTAACGCCCCCTTAATGGCTAAAGACAATAATTTAGCAGAACCAGATGCCATTAGAAACTTAGCAAAGCACACTGCAGAGATCGTACAACGTTTCTCTAAATTAGCTATTTCTTACAACATCAACATTATTACAGGAAGCATGCCCGAAATTGCGGAAGATGGCCACTTATATAATGTTGGCTATTTATGCCGCCGTGATGGAACTACAGAACGTTACGAAAAACTTCATGTTACACCAGACGAAGCTAAAGTTTGGGGTATGGAAGGCGGTTACAAACTGGAAGCTTTCGATACAGATTGTGGTAAAATAGGAATCTTAATTTGTTACGATTCTGAGTTTCCAGAATTGAGTAGATTATTAGCAGATCAAGGCATGGATATTTTATTCGTTCCTTTCTTAACAGATACACAAAACGGATATTCTCGTGTAAGACATTGTGCTCAGGCTCGTGCAATTGAAAACGAATGCTATGTCGCTATCGCTGGAAGTGTAGGTAACTTACCAAAAGTACATAACATGGATATTCAATTCGCGCAATCTATGGTATTTACACCTTGCGATTTCGCATTTCCTGCAAACGGAATTAAAGCGGAAGCTACACCAAATACGGAAATGATTTTAATTGCAGATGTAGATATCGACTTACTTAGAAATCTTAATCAATTTGGAAGCGTAAAAAACCTAAGAGATAGACGAAAAGATATTTTCGAGTTACGTAAAAAATAATTCTAAAGAAAATATCAACATACTTAAGCATCATATAAATATTTTATATGATGCTTTTTTTTTCACCTGTTTTAAAAGCTTAATAAAGTAAAATTTATTTTTTAACAGTTAAACAGTTGTTTAATTTAAACGGTTGTTTAATTTTGTGCTCGTTTTATTACAAGAACAGGAGTATGAAGTTAAACGAAAAGAAGATTAAAATTTTACTTACCGCAGAAAAGCTATTTGCAGAAAATGGTTTTGATGGGACAACCATAAGAAAAATATCTAGAGAGGCTAAAATTAACATCGCCATGGTATCTTACTACTTTGGTTCTAAAGAAAAACTTTTAGAAGCTCTTTTAATTTATCGTATTTCAGATTTCGGGACAGAATTTGATTCTATTATAACCAGTAAAGGCAATCATATTGAAAAGGTTGATGCTTTTATAGAAATGGTAGTAAAGCGCATTCATAAAAACAGACGGACACACAAAATCGTAAATTTTGAATATTCTAATCCTTTTAGGAAAATTAATTTTGATGCTTACGAAAACTACAAAAAAGAGAACTTTATTTTACTTGAAAAGTTTGTAAAAAGTGGTCAAGAAGAAGGTGTTTTTAATAAAGATGTTAACATCGAGATGATTATTCCTACCATTTTAGGAACCTATTTTCATTTTTACTACAATAAACAATTCTATAAAAACCTATTAAATTTTAAAGATCAAGTAGAAGTAGACAATTATGTACATAATCAATTAACCCTACATATTAAACAAATCATAAAAGCTTTATTAACTTATGAAAAGTAGATTTCTAGTATTTGCTGTTCTTGGCATCTTGTACACTTTGCAAAGTCAGGCACAACAAACAAAACCGCTTTCTATTCCCGAAGCAGTGTATTTAGTTTTAGAAAACAGTGATGGTTCTAAAATTAGTAATGCAAAAATCGCAACTTCAGAATATGAAGTACAAACAGCTAAAGCATTGCAATATCCAGATGTTACCGTTGGAGGGCAGTACAGACAATTAACAAATGTAGATTTTTCTTCAGACCTACTAACAGATGAAACATCAGGAAGTACAACAATTCCGGATATAAATCAATTCATGGTAGGGAATTTAGATATCACTATGCCTTTATTTTCTGGTTTCAAAATTAAAAACACAATTGAAGCTAGTAAAAACTTACATACAGCAACAACCTATCAGGCTAAAAACACGAATGAAAAGTTAGCGCTTCAAACCATAAATCTTTATATCAGTTTATATAAAGCAGAACAGTCTGTTCTTTTGTTTGAAGAAAACCTAGTTAGTGCAAAACAACGTGTTACAGATTTTACCAACATGGAAAAAAATGGCATTTTAGCACGTAACGATTTATTGAAAGCACAACTTCAAGTGTCTCAAGTAGAAATTTCTTTAGCAGATGCTAAGAAAACAAAAAACATTTTAAACTATCGTTTAGTCACGCTTCTTAAACTTCCAGAAGGGACAATTTTAGAAACAATTTCAGACAACTTCGGAATTTCACCTACAACTGTAGAAACAGATTCTATTTATAGAAACGATTTAGAAGCTTTAAAATATCAAGAGCTTGCAACAGAAAATCAAATTAAAATTGCCGAGGGTAATTATTATCCAACTATAGGTATTGTTGGCGGATATATGGCGGTAGATATTCCAAATGCATTTACACTAACAAATGCTATGAATATTGGTGTAGGCATCTCTTATAATATCTCAGATATTTTTAAAAACAAAAGTGAAGTTGCTGTAGCTAAAAGTAAAGCAGATGAACTAAAATATACTATAGATAAAGCTACAGATGATATTAAAGTAGAAATAGAAAATGCGAATCAGGAATATCAATTAGCATTTAAGAAATTAGAACTTTATGCAAAGTCTGAAGAACAAGCTATAGAAAACTACCGTATTGTAAAAGACAAATTCGATAACGGACTTGCAGATACGAACGATACACTTGAAGCAGATTTAGGACAACTTCAGGCAAAAATAAACATGGCTTTTGCTAAAGCAAATATCTCTCAAAAATATTACGAGCTATTAACAGCACAAGGGCAATTAACAACATTAATAAACAACTAGTAACGAAATAATAAAATGGAACAGGAGCAAAAACAAAAGACTAATAAGAAATTCGTACTCATAATTTCTGTTATACTTATTATCGGAATTATTTATGGTGGATATAAATTTATGCACTCGTTATCTCACGAAGAAACAGACGATGCACAAATTGAAGCAAACATGACGCCTATTATTCCTCACGTAGGTGGTTATATTCAAGATGTTTTGGTATCAGACAATGCTTTAGTAAAAAAAGGAGATACACTACTAATTATAGACAATACAGACTATATGATTCAGTTATCTCAAGCCGAAGCAAATGTTTCTGCTGCAAAAAGTGGATTAGCAGTTTCTCAAGCTAGTATTGGAACATTTGCTGCGAACTCTCAAGCCGCATATTCTCAAGCAAATTCTGCTAGTTTAACTATAGAAACAGCAAAAATAAAATTATGGCGTGCTCAAAACGATTTTAAACGTTATGAAAACTTATACGAAAACCATTCTATTACTGCACAACAATACGAACAAGCTTTAGCAGGAAAACAAGAAGCAGAAAAACAATTAGAAATTTTACAAAGTCAGCAAAAAGCGAGTGCTAGCCAAAGTAATGCGGCATCTCACCAGACTACAATTTCTAAAAAGCAAGTTACTGTTGCAGAATCTAGAATAAAATTAGCAGAAGCGCAATTAAATGCAGCGATTCAGAATATAAATTACACGTTTGTTACTGCGCCTATAGATGGACAATTATCTAGTGTTAGAATACAATCAGGTCAATTTGTACAACCAGGTCAATCTTTATTCTACCTAGTTAATACTCATGAAAAATGGGTTGTTGCTAATTTTAAAGAAACACAATTAGAAAAAATGACTATTGGCCAAAAAGTAGGGATTAGTGTAGATGCTTACCCAGATTATGAATTTGAAGGTGTGGTTTCAAACTTCTCTCCGGCAACAGGATCTAAATTCTCTTTATTACCTCCAGATAATGCTACTGGAAACTTTGTAAAAACCATTCAACGTTTACCTGTAAAAATTGATTTTACAGACAACAATGATGCAGAAGCATTTAAAAAATTACGTTCTGGAATGAATGTAAATATAGATGTGCATTTAAAATAAATTATGCAAGAGATGGAAGACGAAAACAGTTTAGTTGAATATGGTTTCAGAAGGGTAATTATTACCATAACCGCAGTGTTATGTGCGCTTTTAGAAATTGTAGATACGACCATTGTAAACGTAGCACTAAACGACATGAAAGGTAGTCTTGGTGCCACTTTAACAGATGTGGCTTGGGTAATTACCGCCTATGCCATTGCAAATGTTATTGTAATACCTATGACCAGTTGGTTGTCTAAACAATTTGGACGTCGAAATTATTTTGCTACGTCTATTATAATTTTTACAACAGCATCCTTTCTATGCGGTAACGCAACAAACATATGGGAACTTGTAGCTTTTAGGTTTATTCAAGGTCTTGGTGGTGGTGCATTATTAGTAACTGCACAAACCATTATTACAGAAAGTTACCCGATGGCAAAACGTGGAATGGCGCAAGCTATTTACGGTATGGGAGTTATTGTTGGGCCAACGCTTGGTCCTCCTCTTGGGGGTTATATTGTAGATAATTATTCTTGGCCTTATATTTTTTATATCAATATTCCGCTAGGGATAATCGCTACGTTCTTAACTATTATGTATGTTAGAAGTCCGAAATACGGAGAAAAACTAAAAGCAAGTCAAGTAGATTGGTGGGGCATTGTGTTCTTAGCCACATTTATAGGCTCGCTTCAATTTGTATTAGAACATGGACAACAAGACGATTGGTTTGATAATTCTTTAATTATATCGTTAAGTATAGCTTCATTTTTTGGATTAATACTTTTTATCTGGAGAGAATTAGTTTACGAAAATCCTATAGTGAATTTACGTGTTTTAAAAGATAGTAACTTAAGAGTAGGAACGATAATGACCTTTATTTTAGGTTTCGGATTGTACGGCTCTACATTTATTATTCCAATTTACACACAATCTGTATTAGGTTTTACAGCCACAGATGCCGGACTATTATTAATTCCGAGTTCAATTACCACAGGTATTATGATGCCTATAATAGGAAAACTTATTCAAAAAGGAGTCCCTCAGAAATACCTTGTAACTGCAGGATTCTCCATTTTCTTTATTTATAGTTTATGGATGTATTTAGAAATGACTCCAGACACAGGAGTAGAACACTTTTTCTGGCCACTTGTTGTTAGAGGAGTTGGTTTAGGATTATTATTTGTACCTATTACCACCTTATCACTTTCTACATTAATGGGAAAAGATATTGGAGATGGTGCTGCTTTTACAGGAATGACAAGACAATTAGGTGGATCTTTCGGGATTGCTATTATTACAACTATGATTTCGCGTTGGGCACAACAACATCGCGTAGATCTAATAGCGAATCTAGACCCTACAAAATTTAATGTGCAAGAACGCGTTCAGAACTTACAATATATGTTTATGGGTAAAGGATTCTCGTTTAACGAATCTTTAAATAAAGCTTATGAACTATTAGACTTGTCTGTATCTAAACAAGCTATTGTGCTCTCGTATATGGATATCTTTTTATATCTAGGTATACTATTCTTAATCTGTGTTCCTTTTGTATTACTTATAAAAAAAGGAGCCGGAAAAGTAGACATGAGTAATGTACATTAATTAGTAATGTTTTAAATAACATTATACCGAGAATTAGATTAAAATACATTTTATATTTATTTATAAAAAAACGTGCTAGATTATATGTCTAACACGTTTTTTTTATGAACATAATTTAGTTAATCTACTTTAAAACAATATTCTGCTCCCAAGTAATTCCACTAATATCCGTTAACTTTAAAGTATAGTTATTATGCTTTAAAGACTTAAGTCTATCATTTTTTATAGTTAATTTGGCACGAGCTCCTAAGGGAATAATTAAACTATGAGCTCCTGGTTTTACTTTTGCTACATATGCATTATCAATCATTTCTGGTTTAAACTGAGATAACTCTGCTCCTGAAAACGACAAAACAGATGTATTATCTTCATCTAAAATAGCTATACCAATCAAAAAAGAACCATAAGCATCTACACCTTCTACACGAAAGACTTCAAAATTTAAAACTCCTTTTTTAATATTTGCATTAGAAATTTCAACAATAGGTTTAACAGATTTGTTATGTAAAGGTCCCCAAAGACCACCATGAAAATATTGGTTGGTAAATAAGGTTAAAAATAAAATTCCTAAAGCACCAACTAAGGCCAATTTGGATAACAGTTTTGTAGATAAAGGAATCGCACCAGAACCTAGCCAACTAAACACTCCTTTTTTTGTAATTGCAAACTTCTTTTTCTGCATATAATAGTCTAAAGAGTATCTTCCGCTTCCTGTTAAAAATAGCGTAAATCCAGTAGCAATACCCAAAACACCTATTTGCCACTCGTCTAAACACGTTGTTCCTAGCCAACCAGAACCAAGTAATATACCCATTGCCAATCCAAAAACGCCAATACTCATTAAGCGTGTAAAAAAACCTAACATAATTAATAATCCTACAATACCTTCAATAATTGTAAAACTCGCCATGGCCCACCAAAGCGCTTCTGGATTCTCTACTAAATGAAGAATTATAGGTTTTATACCTAAAGCATTAGGCAAAAAGTGATTGAATTTTTCTCCGATATAACCTGCAGTTTCCGGATCTAATTTGTTTGCTAATATTAATCTGCGCCAGAAGGCAGAAAAATAAGTCCACCCTACAACTAATCTTAAGCTGAGTGTGAACATGCCAGCCATAGTATATGACTGCGATATTTTTGAATTCATGAATGTATATTTTGTATAATAAAAATTTATTTAAACGTATTAAGTCTTACGCTAAAATGAAATCTTTCTTGTTTTTATACAAAATATAAAGCGGCACTTTTAAAGGTGTTACATATTGATTTACTGTTTGAAAAGGAATTTGCTTTTCCGAAAATGAAACAAACTTTAAACCTATATAATCCGAGTTTAAAAGAACTAAATCGTTAGGCTTACTTTGTTTTTTATTGTGACTTGAAGCACTTATTTCTGAAGCAATAAGAGAGACACAGTTACTATTTAATTGAGCAACTTTGCTCTTACTAGTAACCTCTGTTTGTTCAATATCTAGAACGGATTGTAGACTATTTCTAACCGAACACGGAGACAATAACAAGAGCATTCCAAGAGTGAAAATCTTAAAAAATTGACCGATGTTAATATGTAGTTTTCTGTTAGGCATACTAGTTTTTAAAAATAGAAAATGTAAACAAGCCAAACTGTTATTGTGATGTTAAATTTATGGTGTAAAAAAGACGTGTCAGATTTTATTATCTAACACGTCTTTTTTTATATCAAGTATAACCGTTATAGTAAATTAATTGAGCTCTTTATTTTCTTGCTCTTCTATTTCACGAGCTTTAGACAATGACGTTGCTACTAACCCTGCTGGTATTGTTACTATTCCTACTCCTATTATAAGTATGCAAAATGTAAAGATTTTTCCTCCGGTAGTAATTGGATAAACATCTCCGTAACCCACAGTTGTAAGTGTAACTACCGCCCACCAAGCACTATGAAAAATAGATGCAAAAACTTCAGGCTGTGCTTCATTTTCAAAATAATAAATTCCCGCGGATGCTAGAAATACAAATATTGCAGTAACAATTAAGAATAGAATAATTTCTTCTCTAACTATTTTAGCAGCCAAATGAAACCTATGCAATGCTTTATTATATCTAATAAGTTTTAAAGCTCTAAATATTCTAAACACTCTAAATGCTCGTAGAGCTCTAAAATCTAATGTCCCTTTTAAATAGAATGGTAAAATAGCCATAAAATCTATTATACCGTAAAAGCTAAAAATATACTTTAAGGGTTTTTCTGCAACATAAACACGAATTATATATTCAACAGAAAATATAACGACACAAAATGTTTCAAAAAGATCTAAATAATATTTTACATCATTAGAAATATTTGGTAACGTTTCTACAGAAAAAGCAATAAGAGAAAATAAGATTAAAACTTGTATTAGATAATCAAATAACTTTCCACTTTTACTCGTATTATCTTCTACAATAGATCTTAATTTTTCTCTCATATTTCTTTAAATCATTTACCTATTAAAAACTACATACGCTCAGGAACCTGAATTCCTAATAAACTAAATGCATTTTTAATAGTTGCAGATACTGCTTGCGCTAACTGTACTCTAAATATTTTTTCATTTAAATCGTCTGCACCTAAAATAGATACATTTTGGTAGAATGAATTAAATTCTTTTACTAAATCGTAAGTGTAATTTGCTATAATAGCAGGACTATATTGTGCTGCTGCTAATTGAATAGTTTCAGGAAACAACTGTAATTGTTTTAACAACGATTTTTCTTTGTCGTGTAATTCAAGCTTTGGTGTTGCCACACTATAATCGAAATCTGCTTTTCTAATTATAGACTGAATTCTAGCGTAAGTGTACTGAATAAAAGGTCCTGTGTTTCCTTGAAAATCGATAGACTCTTTAGGGTCGAATAAAATACGTTTTTTAGGATCTACTTTTAATATGTAATACTTTAATGCGCCAAGACCAATAGTACTATACAATTCATTTTTTTCGTCTTGAGAATAACCATCTAATTTCCCTAATTCTTCAGAAATTTCTCCTGCAGTATCCGCCATTTCAGAAATTAAATCATCGGCATCTACAACAGTTCCTTCTCTACTTTTCATTTTTCCGCTAGGTAAATCTACCATTCCATAACTTAAATGAAACAAGTTTTTAGACCATTCGAAACCTAATTTTTGTAAAATTAAGAATAAGACTTTAAAGTGATAATCTTGCTCGTTACCTACAGTATAAACAAGTCCGCCAACATTAGGATAATCTTTTATACGCTGTATTGCTGTTCCTATATCTTGCGTCATGTAAACCGCAGTTCCGTCTGAACGTAATACAATTTTCTCGTCTAAACCTTCTTCTGTTAAATCGCACCATACAGATCCGTCTTCCTTTTTAAAGAACACGCCGGTCTTTAAACCTTCGGCAACAAATTCTTTTCCTAATAAATAGGTATTACTTTCGTAATAATAACAATCAAAATCTACTCCTAAATTTTTATAAGATACTTCAAAACCATCATAAACCCATTGATTCATGGTTTTCCAAAGCGATACAACTTCATCATCTCCAGCTTCCCACTTTAACAACATAGCTTGTGCTTCTAATAAAATAGGCGCTTGTTTTTTAGCATCGTCTACAGAAAGTCCGTCTTCTAATAAAGCTGCAATTTCTTTTTTATATTCTTGGTCGAATTTTACATAGTAATTCCCGACTAACTTATCTCCTTTTAAACCTGTACTTTCTGGTGTTTCTCCATTACCAAAACGTTTCCAAGCCAACATACTTTTA
This sequence comes from Formosa sp. L2A11, assembly GCF_009796865.1. Taxonomy (GTDB): domain Bacteria; phylum Bacteroidota; class Bacteroidia; order Flavobacteriales; family Flavobacteriaceae; genus Formosa. Next base: position 499,169 of record NZ_CP047028.1, read on the forward strand.
CAAATATGAATACCACGATCGTTTATAATCTGAGTTTTATAAACATTTTTACCAGAAGCTTTTAAAATTTCGGCTACACTGTATCCTAATAAATTATTTCTAATGTGTCCAAGGTGTAATGGTTTGTTTGTGTTTGGCGAAGAATATTCAACCATAACAGCTTTCTCATTTTCATTTAGTTTAACATATCCAAACGTATTATCAGACTTAATACTATTAAACCAATTTTGGTAATAAGCATCTGCAATTACAATATTAAGGAAGCCTTTTACAACATTATAGCCCGTAACATCTTCTACTTCTTTAAGTAAATATTCTCCTATAGCTTCACCAATTTTTACAGGATTACCTTTTACAACGCGTAACATTGGGAAAACCACTACAGTGATATCACCTTCAAACTCTTTGCGAGTTGATTGAAATTCTACAGATTCCAATTCTGCATTATAAATGGATTTCACTGCTTGTTTGACGTGTTGCGACAAAGACTCTTGTATACTCATTACAATTGATTTTATTAAGATGGCAAAGATACTATTTTTCTCATATTAATAATAAGGTTTACAATATGGAAAACACCACTTAAAAATAGTAGTTATCATATAATTAAGGATATCGATATAAAAAAACGACTTCATTTAAAATTTCATTAATTAAAAGGACTAAAAAACACAATATAATAAGACTTGTTCAGTTTTTAAATAAATACCCTAAGAAAGAGAAAGTAGGTTGTTTTTCTATGTTTTTGGTAGTTGGTCGAATACTTGTATGTAGGTAAATACCACGATTACATTTCAACTAATAAATTGGTATTAAACCGCTTAAATTATGATTTTAGAAGACATTTCATAACTTTGCTCATTATTTGCTATTAATCTATTAAATCTTCTTTGTGAGGGAGAAGTATTTACTATAAAATTTAAGTAACATATATCTTATTATACGGCTATAAATAGTCCATACAATAAGGTTACGTCTACACATGTATGAAAAAGATAATTTATCTAATTATTCTTTTATTTGTATCTTTTAGTTACGCACAAACTAAAAATATAGATAGCTTGACCGTTGCTTTGGCTTTCCAACAGACAGATGCTTCAAAGATAGCAACGTCTATAGAACTAGTAGAACAGTTATACGATCATAAAGACTATAATCTTGCTCTAAAATACGTTCTTGAAGCCGATAAGCTAGCTACTAAACTAAACTTTATTCCAGGTCTTAGTAAGATCGCCTATTTAAAAGCTTTAATATATAATAAGAAAGAAGATTATTTAAATGCTATAAATCATTTTTCTGAAGCAAAAACACTTTATGAAAGTTTAGACGACACACTTGCTATTGCTCGTATAAATAATCAAGTTGGTCTTATAGAAATTTCTCGTGGTTACTATAAAGAAGGTTTAGAACACACCCTTTCTGCAATCAATGAACTTGAAAAAAGACATTTAGAAAGAGAATTAAAAGACACCTATAAAGGATTGGCTACAGCGTATTTTAATAATGAAAAATACGATAAAGCTATAGAATTCAACCTTAAACGTTTAGAAATAGAAGATTTAAACGGAGACAAAAACTCTGTTACTGAGGTTATTAAAAATCTAGCAGGATTATATTCCTTAAAAAAAGAACACCGAAAATCTATTGAATACTACGAACGTATTTTAATGTTAGACCATAATAATAACGACTCTATACGCTCTGACATATTACCAAAATTAGGACATGAATATGTACAGTATAGAGATTATGACAAAGCAGGATTATATCTCTCTGAAAGTATAGATTTAAATAGAAAATTAAAAAACATACCGGGTTTAATTGAAACCTTAAATAATTGTGGAGAATTAAACTACAAACGCGGTAAATCTGGTTTAGCAAAATTAAGATTAGTTGAAGCAAATTCTCTTTTAAAGACAAATGACGATAAAGCTGAAGAACTTAAAAACTATTGGCTTTTAAAAATAGTAGATTCTATACAACACGATTACCAACGTGCTTTTACTTGGCAAACTAAATATCATAATTTAAAAGATAGTTTAAAAGTAGCTGCAACCGCATTATCTGTAAATAAAGAAGGGGAAATACAAGGTATGGAAAACTTTGACTCTTTACAGACAGAAGTAAATTCCCAAGCATCTTCAGTTAACACAACGCTTCATGGAGATACTAAGAGAAAGTTTGATAGACTACAAATTATTACTTATGCCTTATTAGCTGCCTTTGTTATTGTTTCTACATTCTTAGTTCTTATTTATCTAAACAGAGATAGAAGAATTAAACAAGCAATAGATCTTGAAGCTAAAAACGAAAAAATTGAAATTCAGAATAAAGCGATACTAGAACAATCTGCTCATTTAGAAAATATAAACAATATTAAAGATCGTTTATTCTCTATAGTATCTCATGATTTAAAGGATTCTTTAACCTCTATTAATGGATTTATAGATTTACTAAAAGACGGCTCTTTAACGCGTCAGGAATTTGATAGATTAATTCCAGAACTAAGTGAAAATGCAAACAACGCTTCTTTATTGTTGTTTAATCTTTTAAACTGGTCTAAATCTCAGATGCAGGTTCTAGAACCTAATGCGACTTTATTCGATATTAGAGAAGTTATATTAGATAAAATAAAATTAATAGAACACAAACTTGTAGATAAGGATATTGAACTTGTAGATAATACACTACGTGATTTTGTATATGCAGATTATAGTATGGTAGAAATTGTGATACAAAACCTACTAACTAATGCTGTAAAATTCACAAAAGCAGGAGACAGCATCACGATTTCAAACCAAATAAACAATGGTAAATCTATAATTAGTATTGAAGACACCGGTATTGGAATCTCTCAATCTAATATTCAAAAACTATTTAAATGTAACACCTTCTCTACTAGAGGAACTAAGAATGAAAAAGGAACAGGCTTAGGACTTTCTATATGTAAAGAGTTAATAGATTTAAATAAAGGTAAAATTTGGGTTGAAAGTATTGTAAATTCTGGTAGTACATTCTTTGTAGAATTACCAAAAACACAACAAGAAAGTCCAGAATTAAGCTTGGGGTAAAAACACCTCAGCCATCATACAACGTGCACTTCCACCTCCACAAGCTTCAATAGTATCTAAAGAACTGTGTATAATTTTACAATGTTTAGTGATTTTACTAATTTGAGATTGTGTTAAAGATTTGTAAGCAGAACTGCTCATAACTAAAAACAACTCGTTATTAGTTCCTCTAACTTGAAGCATATTCCCTGCAAAATGATGCACTTGAGATTCTGTAATAGCAATTACTTCCTTACCTGTTTCTTTTAAGTGCTGAAGTACGAGTTTACGTTCCTTCTTATCATCTATAGATTCTAAACAAATAACAGCAAAATTTTCAGCTAAACACATCATAACATTAGTATGGTATATTGGTTTTCTTTTCCCTTCTACTGTCTGGTTCGCTGTAAAAACAACAGGGAAATAATCGAAATCTTCACAAAACTCTATAAATAAATCTTCGTCTGCTCTTGGAGACAATGCACAATAGGCCTTTCCGTTTACACGATCTAACAATAAACTTCCAGTACCTTCTAAAAATAAATCTTCATCTTCTGCACTTGTAAAGTCTATAATATCGTTAATAACAAAACCTTCCTTCTCTAATGTATCTAAAATATCTTCACGACGCTCAAAACGTCTATTTTCAGCAAACATAGGATATAAACCAACAGTTCCGTTTTCATGAAAAGAGATCCAGTTATTAGGAAAAATAGAATCTGGAGTATCAGATTCATCTGTATCACTAACAACAATAACACGTAAACCAATAGCTCGTAATTTCTCAACAAAAGCATCAAACTCTTGTTGCGCTCTTACGTTTACCGTTTCTGGCAAAACACCTTCCATAGCTGTTTGATAATAATTATTAACTGCTGTTTGTTCATTCATCCTAAAATTTATAGGGCGAATCATCAAAATGGTATTTGTGGTATGTTGCATGTTTGTGTAAAATTTCGCGTAAAATTAGTCTTTTTTATGATATAAAAGACGTGTTTTATTCAGCCTGATTAATTAAAGAAATTAATTGATTCATGTTATCGAATTCTAATGTAGCATGCCCTTTTAATTGCCCATGAATATCGTGTGCAGTAAATCCAAAAACATCAAATCCACCAGCCTTAGCAGCTGTAACACCAGAAAAACTATCTTCTATAACCAAGCATTCTTCTGGCTTAAAGCCCATTGTTTCTGCGGCCCATAAAAACACCCCAGGATCTGGCTTCCATTTTCCTATGGTAAAGCAGCTAAACAAGTGCACTTCAAAATACGCCAACAAACCAGTTAATTCTAAATTTAAACGCATTTTAGATTCTAGTCCGCTAGATGCTACACAGAAAGGAATATTTAATTGTTTTAATTCTTTAACAACCTCTTTTACGCCTTCTATAGGTTTAATCTGTTTCTTAAAAGCTGCAACGCTCAATCTTCTATATTCTGCTTCAAAATCTTCAGGTATGGGTTTAGTTACTAAGGCTCTAATTTTATCAAGACAGGTTGCCATAGAACACCCTTTAAATATTTTAAGAGCTGCATTTAAATCTAAATCTGCACCATATTTATTGGCCATATCTGCCAAAATACCATTACTTATAGCTTCACTATCTACAAGTACACCATCGCAATCAAAAATTATACACTTATATTTACTCATAATCATGGAGTTGTAGATGAAACTTCTAATACTTTACCGTTATAGAATGTGTTTCCTGTTAATGAAAAATTAAATATATATTGTGCCATAGATGTTGCACTTATTGGTGCAATATAGCCAGGAAAAGCTTCTTCTAACATTTCTGTCTGCACAGCTCCTAGAGCCAATACATTAAAAGCAATTCCTGATTCTTTATATTCTTCTGCTAATAATTCTGAAAGCGTAATAACAGCTCCTTTACTTGAACTATATGCTGCTAAACCAGGGAACTTCATACTGCCTTGAATGCCTCCCATAGAACTTACAGTTACCATATGACTTCCTTTTACCATATACGGAAGTAGTGTTCTGGTTAACTCTGCCACTCCAAAAACATTAGTAGCGTATACCTGCTGAAAATCTGAAGTGGTTAATTCTGAAAATGGTTTATTTATTAATGCTCCTGCATTATGAATTAAAACATCTACTTGTTTCCAATTCGTAGCAACATAAGCATTCACTTTTTCGAAATCTGATGCTTCCTTTAAATTAAAACAAAATGTAGTTACATTTTTTAAATTCAATTTAGAAACAGGCTTATCGTTTCTAGACAGAGCCAGCACTTGGTGTCCAGCTTCAGAAAAATATTTCACTAATTCTAAACCAATACCACGGCTTGTTCCTGTTATAATAACATTTTTCATATAGTAATACGTTAATTAAATCTTCAAACTTATTTCGAAAACAAAGATACTTTCCCACAACGAAATGACATAGCTTTTAATAAGACTTTATCTATTTGTGTTTTTTTTGAATATTTAGGCATAAAAAAAGCCATCTCGAGGATGGCTTTTTTAAATATATGTTAACTTCGATTATAATAACATCGAAATTGGGTTTTCAATAAATCCTTTTAATGTTTGAAGGAATTGAGCTCCTGTAGCACCATCGATCGTTCTGTGATCGGCAGCTAAACAAAGTTTCATAGTATTACCTACTACAATTGCACCGTCTTTAACAACTGGTTTCTGAACAATTGCTCCAACAGAAAGAATTGCTGAGTTAGGTTGATTGATAATAGATGTAAATGTTTCTATACCAAACATACCTAAGTTAGAGATAGTAAACGTACTACCATCCATTTCCTCAAGAGTTAATTTCTTAGTTTTAGCTTTAATTGCATATTCTTTTACAGCTGCTCCAATTTCAGTCAACTTACGTTGATCTGCAAATTTAACAACTGGTACAAGAAGACCATCTTCAACAGCAACTGCTACACCAATATGTACATGGTGGTTTAATCTCATTTTGTCGTCAAACCATTGAGAATTAACTTGAGGATGTTGTTTTAATGCCATTGCACAGGCTTTAACCACGATATCGTTAAATGATATTTTAGTATCAGGAACTGCATTTACTTCCTTACGGAATGCAATTGCATTGTCCATATCAAACTCTACATTTAAATAATAGTGAGGTGCAGTAAATTTAGATTTCGCTAAATTTTTAGCAATAGCCTTACGCATGTTAGAGTTTTTAATTTCTTCAAAACTCTCTTCTGATACTGGAGCAGAAGTTCCGGCAGCAGCAGCTGGTGCTACAGCTTTAGGTGTAAAGTTTTCAACGTCACGTTTAATGATACGTCCACTTTCTCCTGATCCTGGTATATCTGCGATGTTAAATCCTTTTTCGTCTGCAATTTTCTTAGCTAATGGAGACACAAATAAACGTCCACCATCTTTAGTTACTTTTGGAGTTTCTGAAGGTGCTGGTGCAGCTTTTTTAGCAACAGGTGCAGCAGCTTTTGGAGCCTCTGCTTTTGGTGCAGCAGCCTTAGGTGCTTCTGCTTTTGGAGCAGGAGCGGCAGCAGGTGCAGAACCAAAATTACTAGCTACAGCAGATACATCTGTTCCTGCAGGGCCAATAATTGCTAATAAAGAATCTACTTTAGCAGACTCCCCTTCTTGTAATCCAATATATAATAAAGTTCCTGTATTGAAAGATTCGAATTCCATAGTGGCTTTATCCGTTTCAATCTCAGCAAGAATATCACCTTCTTCAACATTATCACCAACTTTTTTCAACCAAGTAGCGACAGTACCTTCTTCCATAGTATCGCTTAAACGCGGCATAGTAACCACGATAACACCTTCTGGAATAGCAGCACTTTCTGAAGCTTGAGCAGGTGCTTCGGCAACAGGTGCCTCGGCAGTAGCTTCTTCAGCAGCAGGTGCGCTAGCACCACCTATTAGTGCAGAGATATCTTCTCCTTCTTCACCAATAATAGCTAATAATTCATCTACTTTAGTTGTTTCTCCTTCTTGGACACCAATATAAAGTAAAGTTCCTTCATGGAAAGATTCAAATTCCATTGTTGCTTTATCTGTTTCGATTTCAGCAAGGATATCACCTTCCGATATTTTATCTCCAACTTTTTTCAACCACGTAGCAACAGTACCTTCTTCCATGGTATCGCTTAAACGTGGCATGTTAATAATTTCAGCCATAGCTTATAATTTATGTTGTAAAAATGGGTAATCTTCTTGATCGTAAACTACATCGTACATTACGCTTTTTTCTGGATAAGGAGATTCGTCTGCGAATTTTTCACATTCAAGAACTCTTTCTTTAACGCCTTTATCTATAGCTTTAATTTCATCTTCACTCAAATATTTTTCAGATAAAATAATATCTTTCATTTGAGTAATAGGATCAATTTTTTTGTATTCGTTTACTTCCGCTTTAGTACGGTAGTGTTGAGCATCACTCATTGAGTGCCCTCTATAACGATATGTTTTTAATTCTAAGAATGTTGGTCCTCCTCCTTTACGTGCTCTTTGAATAGCTTCGTCAAAAGCTTCAGCAACTTTTACAGGATTCATTCCATCTACTGGTCCACATGGCATTTCATAACCTAAACCTAATTTCCAAATATCTTCATGAGAAGCAGTACGTTTAACTGAAGTTCCCATTGCGTAACCATTGTTTTCACAAACGAAAACAACTGGTAAATTCCAAAGCATTGCTAAATTGAATGATTCATGAAGTGACCCTTGACGAGCAGCACCATCACCAAAACAACAAAGAGTTACAGCGTCGCTTCCGTGAAATTTATCACCAAAAGCTATACCTGCTCCTAAAGGGATTTGACCTCCCACAATACCATGACCTCCAAAAAAACGGTGTTCTTTAGAAAAGATATGCATAGAACCACCTAATCCATGGGATGTACCAGTAGCTTTACCATATAATTCTGCCATAACACGTTTTGGATCCACGCCCATCCCGATGGGTTGTACGTGATTTCGATATGCGGTTATCATTTTATCCTTACTCAAGTCCATTGCATGTAAAGCACCTGCTAATACAGCCTCTTGACCATTGTATAAATGTAGAAATCCTCTTACTTTTTGTTGAATGTATACTGCAGCAAGTTTGTCTTCAAACTTTCTCCAAAACAACATGTCTTCATACCATTTAATGTATGTTTCCTTTGTGATTTTTTGCATGAGTTGCGCTATTTTAAAAACGAGAAACAAAAGTAACACTTTACGCTTTAAAGAAAAACCGATTCTAGTAAAAATTAAATATTTTTTTTATATTATCGCCTTTTCGAAAACAAACGGTAATAAATTAGCTAACGATTTAGACCTAATTACCTCTCCTGACTCTCCCATAAAATAAATATCTATAGGCAAATCTTGTTTTACTTCATATTCTGCTATTGCCTGTCTACATGCACCACACGGCGGTACTGGTGTTGTTGTTTTATGTTTTGTAGACCCTGCAACTAGTGCCATAAGTACTATTTTTTTGCATCTGGATATTTAGATCCCGCATAATAAATTGCTGTACGTTCTGCACATAAGCCAGAAGGGTAACAAGCGTTCTCTTGATTGTTACCTGTAATGATTTCTCCATTATCTAACAAAATTGCAGCGCCAACTAAAAACTTAGAATAGGGCGCATAAGCTCTTAGACGTGCTTTAACGGCGTGTTCCATTAATTCTGAAACTTGACTAGGCGTCTCGCTTAAAGACTCGTAAACCTCAAATTCTGAGTCTATTTTTATTTTCTTCATTAAAAAAAATCTTAAATTGTTGTTTCTAAAGATATAAAACTATTTAAAACAAAAAACTATTGCCAAAAAGGCAATAGTTTTTATAATTTATATTTAAAAATACTTTTTTTTAGTACTCTGTATATGTTCCTGTTCCTAAATTAAACGTTAAAGAAAAACGTAACGTATTTTCTAAAGGACTTTGTATTTTTGATGTTGAAAACAAATATGATAAATCCATATTAATAACATTGTATTTAAAGCCTGCTCCTAAAGCAAAAAACTGTCTTGCACCCTTTTCTTCAGCTTCATGGAAATACCCTGCTCTAAAGCCAAAAGAGTCTTGATACATATACTCTGCTCCCAACGCCCATGTAAACTCTTGCATTTCTTCTTTAAATCCTCCTGGTGCATCCCCAAACGACTGAAACATACCTTGTAAAAAATCCACATCATTATCTTGCCCTTGATAGATCACATCACTAGCAACTTCATCGCCAATAAGATCTATACCTTCATCATACTCTCCGTTTCCATTTTCATCGCTATACTCATATTCTGTTCCATAAATTGGAGGTGTTGGCACTAATAATTTAGTAACCTCTCCTGTTACAGATATAGTATTATACTCATCTAATATAAAATCGAAACCTCCTCCTAAACGTAATGTTGTTGGCTGAAAGTTTTCTGCACCATCTTCATCATACTTAAATTTTGGTCCAATATTTTGAATTGCAAAACCCGCTCTCCAACGTCCATTAAAATCGTTATACGCTTCTTCTTCACTTTGATAAAACCCTGCAACATCCACTCCAAAAGTACTCGCTGCAGAAGCATCACCTGTCCCTGTATTTAATCTTAAATCTGATCGAATATATCGTCCAGCAACGGCCATAGAAAACTGATCACTAAGTCTTAATGAATAAGATAAATCCATAGCTAACTCGTATGGACGCTGTATTAATGGCTCTGAAAATTCATCTTCAGTAAATTCAATATCACCTAAAGAAAAATATCTAAAACTTGCTGCTACAGCACTTCTTTCATTTATACGATTAAAATAAGTAACACCTCCTAAAAAGATGTCGTTTACTAACGTACTTAAATAGGGCGTATAACTAATAGCTACCCCTTGTTTTGTTTCGGAAAACGCATATTTTGAAGGATTCCATTGTTGAGAAAATCCATCTACAGAGGTCGCAACCCCCATGTCCCCCATAGCTCCTGCTCTAGCATCTGAAGCGATAAGTAAAAATGGCATTCCTGTTGTAATAACCCTAGAGTCTTGATCGTTCGGAATAATTGTTGTTTGCGCTTGTAAATTAGAAGCGACTAAAACAAAAAGTATTGCTAAAAATATTGTTTTCATTTAGTTAATTTATGTTACAAATATATATGTTTATTATAGGATTACAAGTTTCTCAATTTTTTCAACTGTTTTATTGAGAGATTCTGAACGGACTTTAAGCTTATACACATAAACGCCCTTTCCTATTTTATCACCAAAATCATCTCTTCCGTCCCAAACAATATCTCTAGACAATGATGAATTCCCACTACTACAACAATCTGCAGTATTTGTTTGTCCATTTAGTGTTCTTACCAATTTCCCGGAGACGGTAAAGATTTGTATAGAAACGTCTAAAGTACCCGAACTATTGTGGTTAAACCAAAATTCTGTGTAATTAACAAACGGATTAGGATAATTAAGCACATTTGTAATCACCAAACTTTCATTTTCATTATAAACCATAAACTGAATTTCTGCAGTAGACGAGTTATTATACACATCCCAAGCCTTAACGGTTAACGTGTGCAAACCTGTCTCTAGATCTCTAAACGGATATGTGGCAACTCCGTTTTGATAATCATCTACATCTGTCTGATAATAATCATTTAAGACATAAGGATTCACCTCATCACCATCTATAATAGCAACTAAATCATGACCTATTCCACTTGATGTATTAATCCCATTTTCGTCTTCAAGTTTCACTAATAAAGAAGGCGATTCGTTAGTAATTCCTCCAGACACAAAACTTTCGTCATTCATATATAAGTTAATTACCGGTCCAATATCATCTTCTTCCGCATCTTCATTAATCCCTCCTACTTGAATAACATTTACACCTGCCCCTGCTTGATCTTCTAATGTTTCGTCTGTTTTTGCATAAAAACTAACACGACCAGCACCAACAGGTACACCAATATCTTTAGGCACTACAAAATCGAAACTAAATTGTCCAGCAACAACAGAGGCTTGACCTCTAAAAATAATTTCTCCTAACGTTGTATAATCCATTATATAGACATCGTCCCCAACCACAGTACCATCATTACCCAATGTGGTTCTGCTAATATCTTTATCGTAAACTGTTGACGATAAAATACCATTATAATCTGTTAATAAATTCCCTGCTGTATCTGTAACTTCTCCAGAAAAACTAACCTTGTCTAAAGCTTTTAACTGATCTATTTCTCCCGTAATTGATTTTCCGTTAACTTTTGTAAGTTTAATATTTGGTTCTGGAATAGCCAGTTTCATTGCTGGATCTCCAATAAAAAAGACCAAATGCCTTTGACTAGAATTAGATATTGCCGAATTTGTTTTAGTTAAACGCAAAGCCTCTGCCATAGACGGATATTCATCATCACTATAACTATCTTCTGTGTTGTAGGAAAATAAATATTCACTTAAAATGGTATTAAAAGAAATACCAACACTAACAAATATCTCGCGCGTAGTAGTTAACAAACCTACAGCGCCACCTTCTGCATTCCAATAAGTAACCTCTCCTGCTGTTTCGCGTAACGGATTATCGAAACGTGTAAACTCACATGTTACCGTGATAAAGCAATTCATTTTATACTCGTTAGATAAATCTGCAGCATCTGTAGCCATAAAAATACGCTCGGCAGCTAAACCATCTTCTCCTCCATGCCCAAAATAATTAACTAATAATGCACCATTTTGCATGGCATTAATCATGGCTTCTTTTACCTCTGGATAACGATCTCCTCCAGAAGACGATTCCTGATTATAAGCATCTGAATGAATTTTAGTTATGTTTATAAATGGTTTTTGCTCAGAAATTTCGTCGGCAATTTCATCTGTGGTTTCTTCTAAAATATATTCCCAAGAATCATCTACATCATCAGACACCATAACAACTGTATTTCTCCAGCTTCCGTAAGCACCTTCTTGGTAATAGCGCTCAATCTTATCTACCATTTCTTTAGCCTGAGAGACATCGTCTGCCAAAACACGCCCTAAAGCTAAATCTAATTGATCTGAAGTACTCATACTTCCTTCATTAGCATCCATCATACCATAAAAATCGTCAGACACATAAGAGCTCGTTAAACTAAAACTATTATACTCATGCCATGACGGGACATAATTAGAGTTTGTAGATAATCGGCCTTTATAATCGTAAGAACTATCTCCGAACATACATAAATATTTTACAGCTTTATCTGATGTGCTTGCATTATCGTAAACATATTTTACAAAATTACGTATGGCAGAAATATCTTGATTTCCTGTACTAAACTCATTATATATAGCATCTAAAGTTGCTACCTTAACATTAAGCCCATATTGTGCTTTATCAATTTCTGCTAATCGTACTGCTTGTGCATAAAAACTTGAAGGCGCTACAATAATATAATCTACATCTAAAAATTGACCATCGTCATCTAAAAAAACAGTTCCTTTTAAATCTTGATTTTCAATTCTCGAATTTGATGCTTTCGTTGGAGAATAATAATCTGATGCTGTAACCGCTACAAATGTTTCTAAACGTCCGGACTGTCTAACAAAACTTAATGTAGATGCTGATTCTGAATTTGAAAGTGATGCAACCGAAAACGGATCTGTAACATTCCAAATTTCGGAAATACTCGCTGCATTTGCTAACTGATATTCTACATAACCACTACGTAAAGCCACCTCTGTATTATAAAACCCAAACTGTTCTCCATAAAACGTTAAAGCCCGAGTCGCTTCTATAGAAATATAATCTAAATACCCTAAGGCACTTGGGTTTGATTGCTTATTATAAGTTAAACTCACTGTAATATCGTCACTACTCACAGCCACAGATTTGTTCATAGACGACTCGTTCGCTAGTGTTGGATCACTTGCACCATTAATACTTAATGTTCCTACCGAAGCACCATTAATAGCGACCTGAAAACTAGAAGTACTTTCTGAGGTAGACGCCACATACGCTTTAAAGGTTATTTCTTCTGAAGTTACCAAATCAGGAACTTCGAACGAAAATGATTTTTGCAACGTAACATCAAAGCGATCTCCAAACCAACGTCTCCCAACTTGAGCAAGATTATAATCGTCTGTTTCATGGAACAAATAAGTCTGATGTGTATTTACAACGTAATCTGCGGTATTACTAGAGCTCTGAAAAGACTGTATTCGTTTCCCTTCAACACCATCGGTTTTTAAAAAATAAGACGTTTTAGTAGTATAACTATTTATATTGGTATTACTTTCCTCATTATACGCATTCGGACCAATGGCATAAAACAAAATATAATCGTCGTCGTCAAAAGAACCATCGTCTTCTCCAATTACTTTTATAGCATTTTCAGTGACATCAAAATATTGCGTTTCAGAATTTTCATAAGGAATCATTGCCCCACCGTTACCATAAATTTTAAGCTGTTTAGGATTAATACTATTTACACTAACTCCTAATTGTTGTAAAAACGATTTAGACAATTTATAAACGCCTGTGGTATCGACATAAAACTGAAACCATTCTCCGCTTTTTAATACAGAACTAGACACACTTGGAGTAGAAGAATACTCTAAACTACTTCTGCTTGTCGCTGAAGAATTATAAACTAAATTAAATGAAGTGATTTTTTTATATGAATTTTTGCCATCCTTTATAATAGGAGAAACTTCTAAAAACCCATAAGATTTATAACGTGCAATTGATTTATGAAGTTCAAATTGTAATGCATTAGGAATAGTTGAAACATCTAAACCTTTTAATTCCGTTTTAGAGATTGACGTATAGGTAACATTCTCTAATCTCGCCGAACTTTCATTAAAAGATGAACTTAATTCCCACTTAGAAACAAATTTTAATCCATCTTCTACACTATAATCAAAGTTATCCGGATTAAAACTCGGCACCTGAACAGAAAAACTTCCTGTAGAAATTGTAGTATACCCATCCCAGTCTAATTGAAATTGTTTTTGCTGAGAATAGCCTACAATTGAGACTAACATTAGAAGAAGTACAGCTGTTTTTTTCATTATTTTAATAACGTTTAGCACAAGATATTAGTATAAAACCTTAATTATTTTAAAAATATAGCCAAAAGTACAATAATATTTCATGAGTTTAAACGTTATTACAGACACAAAAACACGAGTAAAAATGCACAAATCATCGGTATAATGAATAAAAAATAGGACGAAATACATATTTTTTCACTCAAATTAGTCAAAATTGCTTGCAGTGTAAGGTTAAATTCTTATATTGCGACTCCAAAAAATAACATTTGCTTACTTAAAAGTATGGATATGAAAAACATAGTAACCGTAAAGGGGCTGTTAGTAGTAACAATCGCTTTAGCCGCTATTAGCTGTAAAAATTCAAGTTCGAATAGTTCGAAGGCCACAGGATGGGAAATTAATTCAAAAGAAGGAGGTTTCCAATACAACACACAATATAAAGAACAAGAAACCGCTCCAGGCTTAGTCTTTATTGAAGGAGGGACCTATACAAAAGGTCAAGTTCAAGATGATGTTATGCATGACTGGAATAATACACCAACTCAGCAACACGTTCAATCATTTTACATGGATGAAACGGAAGTAACAAACATCATGTATCTTGAATATTTAGATTACATAAAACGTATTTTCCCACCATCAGAAGATGGATTTAGAGCGATTTATAATGGAGCGCTTCCAGATACATTAGTTTGGAGAAACCGTTTAGGTTTTAACGAAGTAATGACAGACAATTACTTACGTCACCCAGCATATGCAGATTATCCTGTAGTAGGAGTTAGCTGGATTCAGGCTACTGAATTCGCTAAATGGAGAACAGACCGTGTTAACGAACATAACCTTGCAGAAGCTGGTTATTTAGACAAAAAGGCTTTACGCTCAGAAGTAACGGCTTCTTCAAACTTCAGTACAGATGCATATATTAATGCTCCAGAGCAAACATTTGCTGGTAATGAAGAAATTAAAAAGACAGGAAGAAAAGGCGCTGTAAGAACAGATGCTGATGGTAATGAAACCAACATTTACGCAACTCGTGAAACAGGTATATTATCTCCTGCTTACAGATTACCTACAGAAACAGAATGGGAATACGCTGCTCTTGGTATGTCTGAATTAAGAGAATACAATGCTTACAGAGGTAGAAAAAAATACCCTTGGGATGGTAAATATACACGTTCTGAAAAACGTAGATCTTTAGGAGACCAAATGGCAAACTTTAAACAAGGAAAAGGTGATTACGGTGGAATCGCAGGATGGTCTGATGATAACGCAGATATTACCGCTAAAGTAAAATCTTACAGACCAAACGATTTCGGTCTTTACGATATGGCTGGAAACGTTGCAGAATGGGTTGCCGATGTATATCGTCCTATTGTAGATGATGATTTTAACGACTTTAACTACTACCGTGGTAACGTTTATACTAAAAACGCAATTAACGAAGATGGTACAGTTAAAATTGTAACTACAGATGATATTGTTTACGATACATTAAGTAATGGTAGAGTAGTCGCTAGAAACTTACCTGGAGATATTCTTCAAGTACCTATTGATGAAAATGAAACTTACTTAAGATCTAATTTTGATGCTAGTGACAACCGTGACTTTAGAGATGGAGATAAACGTTCTTCTCGTTACTATGCTGATAGTTTTGATGAAGATGAATCTGAGGATGAGCAAACAGAAAAAATGTACCACTCTCCTAAGAACACAATCACTAGAGATTCTTCTGGTAAAATCATTAGAGAATACGACAAATCTAACAACAAAACATCTATGATTAGCGACGAAGTTCGTGTATACAAAGGTGGTTCTTGGAAAGATAGAGAATACTGGTTAGACCCAGCACAAAGACGTTATTTCCCTCAAGATATGGCAACAGACTACATCGGGTTTAGATGTGCAATGTCTAGAGTTGGATCTAAAACAAAGTCTAGTGCTAAAATGAGACATTAGTAAAAACATTTATTATAATAATAAAAAAGTCCTAACCTTGCGTTAGGACTTTTTTTATACATTTATATTATGAAAACATCAGACTTACACAGCCTATACTTAAACTGTAATACCGTTTGTACAGACACCAGATCTGTTAAAGAAAACGACATTTTTTTTGCTTTAAAGGGAGATAATTTCAACGGAAATTTATTTGCAGAAAAAGCATTACAAGCAGGGGCAAAATATGCCATAATAGACGATCCAGAATACCATATAGAACATAAAACATTTGTTGTTAAAGATGTTTTAGAAACACTTCAAAGTCTTGCAGCATATCACCGAGATTATTTAAACATACCCATAATTGGACTAACAGGTAGTAACGGTAAAACAACAACCAAAGAGTTAATTAACGCTGTTTTATCTAAGAAATACACTACCAAAGCAACAATAGGAAATTTAAATAACCACATTGGCGTACCACTTACACTACTTTCAATGAATACTAATACTGAAATTGGTATTGTTGAAATGGGTGCAAATCACTTAAAAGAGATTGAATTTTTATGTGAGATTGCTAAACCTAATTTTGGATACATCACAAACTTTGGAAAAGCACATTTAGAAGGTTTTGGAAGCACTGAAGGCGTTATTAAAGGAAAATCAGAATTATATACATTCCTTAAAAAAACAAAAGGCTTAGCCTTTATAAATGCAAAAGACACAAAACAAATAGAATTAACTTCAGACATAAAGACAATTGCTTTTGGAGATAAATCTGTAGAGGCAAAAACTATTATAAACCTAAAAGAAGCTAATCCTTTTGTGGTATCAGAATATCACAATCAACAAATAAAAAGTCAGTTGATTGGCGCGTATAATTTCACAAATATTTCAGCTGCAATTGCTATTGGAACCTATTTTGAAGTAAACAATACAGACATTAAAATGGCTATTGAAAGCTACACTCCAACAAACAACCGTTCTCAAATCATTACAAAAGGCAGTAATAAAATTATATTAGACGCCTACAACGCAAACCCAACAAGCATGAAAGCTGCACTAGAGAGTTTTCACTTATTAAAAGACAATAATAAAATAGCAATTATTGGAGACATGTTTGAACTGGGGCATGAAGCACAAAAAGAACATCAAAACATTATTGATCTTGCTTTGTCTTTAGATATCGATAAAGTATACGTAATAGGAAACCTATTTAAAGCAACAAAAAGCACATCCAATAAGATTACATCTTTGGACACTTTTGAATCCTTTAAAGCAGTACTAAAGGATTTAAATATAACAAACGCTACGCTATTAATAAAAGCATCTCGAGGGATGAAACTAGAACGTATTCTAGACTTGATTTAAGTAATGTTTATAAATGAAAAAAGCTTCTCATATTCTGAGAAGCTTTTTTATTTGCTTGTGGGCGCAGAGGGATTCGAACCCCCGACCCCTTGGGTGTAAACCAAGTGCTCTGAACCAACTGAGCTATGCGCCCTAATTTAATAGGCTGCAAATATAAACTAGTTTTTTAAATTAACACTAAAAAAGTGTGTTTTATTTTTAATCGAATAAGGACTTAAAAAACCATAAAAAAAGCTTCTTTATTTGAGAAGCTTTGTGGGCGCAGAGGGATTCGAACCCCCGACCCCTTGGGTGTAAACCAAGTGCTCTGAACCAACTGAGCTATGCGCCCTTTTCAATTGGATTGCAAATATACGTCTGTTTTTAATACTACAAAAACTTTTTACGTATTTTTTTTTAAATTATTTCAGCAACAACAAAAGTACTTCCTCCTATATAAATAAAATCGTTTTGCTTAGCTACTTGCAATGCCTTTTTATACGCTTCATTTACAGAGCCATAAACGTCTCCTTTAAAGCCTGATTGTAAAAAATAAGACTGTAAAACAGTTGCAGACATACCTCTTGGCACATCCGGTTTACAGAAATAATATGTCGCATTTTTGGGTAATAACGGTAAAATAGATGAAACATCTTTATCATTTACAACACCAAAAACAATATGCAACGCTTCAAAAGATTCTAATTGTAACTGCTTAACAACTTCAGATAAACCTTCTTTATTATGCCCTGTATCACAAACAACTTTTGGTAATTCATGTAATACTTGCCAACGCCCTTTTAAACCTGTGTTTTCCATCACGTTTAAAAGCCCTGTTTTAATATGATTTTCAGAGATATTATATCCTAACAGTTGTAATTCTTTAATAGATTGTAATACTGTTTTTATATTCTTTATTTGATATATCCCTTTTAAGTCACTCTCATATATATCAGAGATTATTTGATCTGCAAATACTATTTTTGCGTGTTTTTTTTCTGCTATTGTTTTAAAAACATCTTGGGTTTCTAATTGTGTTTCCCCTATAACAACAGGAATATTAGCTTTTATAATACCTCCTTTTTCTCCTGCAATTTCAGATAAAGTTGTTCCTAGAAACTGTGTATGATCTAGACCTATGTTTGTAATTACAGAAAGTTCTGGTGTAATAATATTTGTAGAATCTAAACGCCCTCCTAACCCAACTTCAATAACAGCAATATCTACTTGTTCCGCTTTAAAATAATCGAAAGCCAAGCCTACTGTCATCTCAAAAAAAGATAAATCGTGTTCTTGAAAAAAGGGTTTATTTAAGGCTATAAATTTAACTACAAAATCTTCTGAAATCTCAGAGCCATTAATACGAATACGCTCTCGAAAATCTTTTAAATGAGGAGATGTATACAAACCAACCTTATAACCTGCTTCTTGCAAAACAGAAGCTAACATGTGGCTCGTAGAACCTTTTCCATTAGTTCCTGCGACATGAATAGATTTAAACGTGTTTTCTGGATGGTTTAAATGTTTGGCTAATACAATTGTATTATTAAGGTCTTTTTTAAATGCCGATTGCCCTTGTCTTTGGTACATAGGAAGCTGAGAAAACATCCACTGTACAGTGTCTTGATATGTCATAATATTTATTGACCTAAACTAAAATCGATAGTAACAAAACCTATTTGCCTAGCCGGAGCATTAGCATCTGGGCGCCATTTATGAGACATGGCTATTTTTTTTGCTGGTTCTAATAAACACGGACTATTATTTTCTGTGCCTTTAACTCCAGGTTCTGCCTTAATAACTTGGCCTTGTTTATTAACTTCTATACGAACCACAACTAAACCGGATTCGTTACAATTTTGTTTTACAGTATTAAATGATGCTTTTCCTCGTCCGTTTAAACCATAACCAACGCCACCACTACCCGATCCTGAGCCTCCAAAATAACTTGCAGCATAGGGGTTTCCATCTAATTGCCCTTTATCTCCAACTTTATTATCGTCGCCTTCACTACCTGTTGCTGTTCCTTCAGATTTATTAATACCTCCCATTAAGGCATCTAATTTCTTTTTCTTTTCTTCTTTTTCACGTTGCTCTTTAGCTACTCGTTCGGCTTCAGCCTTAGCTTTAGCATCGGCCTCTGCTTTTGCCTTATTTTCGGCATCTTGCTTTGCTTTAGCTTCAGCAGCCTTTTGCTTTTTTATTGCTACCGCTTCAGAATTATCTTCTGTTAGGACATTTTCTTTTACTTGAGAAGCTTCTGCTGGTGCCGGTTTTACAGGCTCTGGTTCTGTAACCTCTTCTGGAACTTTATTTACATTAACAGGTTCCGATTTAATAGGTTCATTAGGTTGCACATTTCCGCTTCCAAAATCGGTAGTTCCAAAATTTACAGCAACACCATATTCCTCTGGCGGATCCATATAAGGAGGACCAACAACAAACATTAATAACAATATAATCACACTAATTAATAGTGTAATTTTTGCAGAATTGCGTTCATGTTTTGTTTGAAGATATTTCATATTAATTAATTTGGTCTTACTGCCAAAATCACTTTAAATTTATTTCTATTTGCTATATCCATAACCTTTACTACATGTTCTACAGGTACAGATTGTTCTGCTCTTAAAACAATAGTTGGATTAGTTTCGTTAGCTAATGCATTTTTTATTTCGCTTTCTAAAACGCTTTCTCCTACACGTTTTTGATCGATATAATATGTTAAATCTTTTTTTATACTAACAGCTATGGTTTGTTTATTTTCTGTTTTACCACTTGCTTTTGGAAGCAAAACATCTATCGCACTTGTAGTAACCAAAGTTGAAGCCAACATAAAAAAGATAAGTAGTAAGAATACAATATCTGTCATAGAAGACATATTGAATTCTGGAGTTACTTTATTTCTTCCTCTAATATTCATATTAAATAGGCTCGTTTAAGTGATCTAAAAACTCTAATGAATTAGATTCCATTTGATACACAACTTTATCTGTCTTAACAACCAAATGGTTGTAAGTAATATAGGCTACAATACCAACAATTAATCCAGCAACAGTAGTAGTCATTGCTGTATAAAGTCCGTCTGCTAATAATTTAATATCTATTTGTCCTCCAGAATTGGCAATTTCGAAAATAGAAAGAATCATCCCGATTACAGTTCCCAAGAAACCAATCATAGGTGCTGCTCCAGAAATGGTCGCTAAAACACTAACATTCTTTTCTAAACCATAAACCTCTAGTCTCGCGGCATTCTCAATAGCCGTATTTATATCTTCTAAAGGTTTTCCTATTCTAGAAATTCCTTTTCCAATTAATCTAGAAACAGGTGTATCTTGTTGTGAGCATAATAATTGAGCAGAATCTATCTTACCTTCACTAACGTGATCTTTAATTTGATTCATGAAATTAGCATCGATATGAGAGGCTGCTTTAATTGCAAATAAGCGCTCAAAATAAATATAAAGGGCAGCAACTAAAAGAATAAATAAAATACCAATAATAATCTGACCAGCAAGTCCTCCGCTGCTAATTAACTCAATTATTGAAAGTGTTTTTTTAACAGGTTCTTCGTCTGTTAAGACTTCTACTCCCGCTGTAGGGTCTTGAAAAAGGGCGTATAACATAAGTGTTTAAATAGTTTACTAAATAATTATTAACGTGTATTCTCTATTTTAAGTATATCTAAAGTAGGTTCTTATTTGTATAAAAATAGTTAAACCTAATACCATTTCTATTTAAAATTTATCCAGATATATTTAATCATTCAATCTGATAACAAATATAAAAAACTAAACACCTGAAAAAACTAATTATATCATTATTTTGAATACGAATAAATTACGCCTGTAGAATGGTTTTTACTTGCTCCAGTAACGCTTTTTAAACAATTAACTTCTCCTCTTAATTTTAATATTCCTAGTAATCCAAATATTAATGCTTCTTTATACTCTACAACAGCATCGTTAGGGATTATAATATCGCAAATAGATAATGTTTTTAAACGCTCTATTAAAAATGAATTATAAGCACCGCCTCCTGTTATTAATAAAGATGCTGGTTTAGAAACTGGTAAAATTTTCGCTATCTGTATAGCAATATGCTCTACAAAGGTTCTTAACACATCGTGAACCTCTAATTTTTGGGCATTTATTAAAGGAAAAATATGTTGTACAACCCATTCTAATCCTAAAGATTTAGGATAATCTGCTTTATAAAAAGGTAATGCATTTAATTGATGAAGTAATTCTGGATTAATTCTCCCTGTTGCAGCCAACTGTCCGCCATCATCATAATTAAAACCTAAAGATTGAACATAATGATTTAGTACAATATTAACCGGACAAACATCGAAAGCAATACGCTCTCCTTTAATTTCTGTAGATACATTTGCAAATCCGCCCAAGTTTAAACAATAATCATAATCAGAAAACAACAAAGCATCTCCAATAGGAACCAAAGGTGCTCCCTGCCCTCCTAATGCAACATCTTGCATTCTAAAATCGCAAACCACATCTTTTTGTAAAATTTCGGCAAGTTTAGGCAAATTTCCTATTTGGTATGTAAAGCCTTGTTCTGGATCGTGTAATGCAGTATGACCATGTGAACAAATAGCATCCAAATCTGTAATATTATGCTTTGCAATAAATTCCTGAATTAAGTTTGCTAAATAAACCGTGTAATCATTATCTATTGCTTTTAATTCTTTTTTAGAATATGTTACTAAATGCCTTAAACAATCTAACCATTTAGAGGTGTATGGAATTGTTTCTGCCTCTTCAATAGAAAAACTCCAAACATTTGAATATTTAAAATGTGCATAAATAATATCTATCCCATCTAAAGATGTTCCTGACATAACACCAATAACCTTAAGCTCGTCTTTTATCATATTTTAAAATTTAAATAGCTTTAATTGAGTAATTATTAAAAATAATACATATTTTAGAAATCATATTAACAAATAAACAACTAATTGTAAATTATCATGAATTTCAACCTAACTGAAGAACACATTATGATTCGCGATGCTGCTCGTAATTTTGCCCAAACAGAATTATTACCAGGAGTAATTGAACGCGATAATAAACAAGAATTCCCTAACGCACAAATAAAAAAAATGGGCGAACTCGGTTTTTTAGGAATGATGGTAGATCCTAAATACGGAGGAAGTGGCCTAGATACTATTTCTTATTTGTTAGCAATGGAAGAAATATCTAAAATAGATGCTTCTGCTTCTGTTGTAATGTCTGTAAATAATTCTCTGGTATGCTGGGGACTGGAACATTATGCAAGCGAAGACCTAAAACAAAAATATTTAACAAAATTAGCTAGAGGGACTGCTTTAGGCGCCTTCTGTTTAAGTGAACCTGAAGCAGGAAGCGATGCAACATCTCAAAAAACAACAGCCATAGAGCATGATGAGTATTACCTATTAAATGGTACAAAAAATTGGATTACAAATGGTGGTACTGCCGATTTTTATATTGTTATTGCTCAAACACATTTAGACAAGAAACATAAAGGTATAAATGGTTTTATAATTGAAAAAGGATGGGAAGGTTTTGATGTTGGTCCTAAAGAAGACAAACTTGGTATTCGAGGAAGCGATACACACTCTTTATTATTTAACGACGTAAAAATCCCTAAAGAGAATAGAATTGGCGAAGATGGTTTCGGATTTAAATTCGCAATGAAAACACTTGCAGGTGGCCGTATTGGTATTGCTTGCCAAGCATTAGGGATTGCTTCTGGTGCTTACGAATTAGCTTTAAAATATTCTAAACAACGTAAAACATTTGGCACAGAAATCTGTAACCATCAAGCAATTGCATTTAAACTGGCAGATATGGCTACACAAATTGAAGCTGCACGTTATTTATGCTTAAAAGCGGCTTGGGACAAAGACAATAAAAAAGATTATACCATTTCTGGAGCCATGGCTAAATTATATGCTTCGCAAGTAGCAATGGATACCACTGTAGAAGCTGTACAAATTCATGGCGGAAACGGTTTTGTTAAAGACTACCATGTAGAGCGTTTAATGCGTGATGCGAAAATTACTCAGATTTATGAAGGAACTTCAGAAATTCAGAAAATAGTGATTTCTAGAAGTATTATAGATGCTGAATAATTAATTATAATCTAACCTTTTAAAAACTCTAATCTAAAGGTTAGAGTTTTTTTATGCTTTATTAGTTATGTAACTAAAATAAATTCGACTTACTCAAAAAAACAAATATGCAATCTATAAAATTATCTATACTTACACTTACAGCTATTTTAGCTTTTAGCTGTAAAAACGAAGCCCAAACTAATCCAGAACAGGATGCTATTAAAAATGCACAACCTGTAGAAGTTAAAATGACTAAACATGAAGCACGTGCCTATTTTGCTAGCGGATGTTTTTGGTGTGTAGAGTCTATTTACGAAAGTGTTAAGGGTGTAAAAGAAGTTGTTTCTGGATATTCTGGCGGACATACAAAAAACCCAACTTACAAGGCAAGTAATACTGGTAGAACAGGGCATGCAGAGTCTGTTGAAGTTATTTACGATCCTACAAAAATAACCTTTGACAGCTTAGTCGATGTGTATTTTGGTTAAGATCCAACTCAGGTTAATGGGCAAGGGCCAGATCATGGGTCTCAATACCGTTCTATTATATTTTATCAGAATGAAGCACAAAAGCAAATTATTCTTAAAAAGAAATCGGAACTAGAAAAGGTATTAAATAAAAAAAGTTGATGCCGAAATATATCCATTTCAAAAATTTTGGAAAGCAGAAGCTTATCATCAAGATTACAAAAAGCATCATCCAGACAATGGATATATACAAAATGTATCTATTCCAAGACTTAATGCTTTTAAAGCTAAATTCCCTCAATTATTAAAATAAAATAGCTAAACACTAATATATTAACCTTTTATATACTATAACGACGTCTAAATCGGGAAAACAAACGTATATAAAGTATAACCATTCCGCGTAACGCGTCTATATATATGATAAGCGCTTCAATAGTAATTGACTATTGAAGCGCTTTTTTTTATAGACTTAAACTCATGCCAACTTTTAAGAACTTGAGGTTTTAATGCTTATTTTTGTAGTGTTTAAAAACTATATTTTAATATGAATTTCAATTTAAAAAATAAATATGCTTTGGTTTGCGGAAGCACATCTGGTATAGGAAAAGCAACAGCTAAACTTTTAGCTGAAGAAGGAGCAAATGTTACACTAGTAGCACGAAACGAAAACAAACTAAAACAAGTTTGTTCTGAATTACCAAACCCAGAATTACACAACTATATTGTTGCAGATTTTTCTGACCCAACGGCTTTAAAAGAAAAATTAGAAACTTTTTGTACTAAACAACACGGATTCCATATTTTGGTAAATAATACAGGAGGACCAACTGCAGGACCTGTCTTTACTGCTACATTAGATGCGTTTGAAATTGCTTTTACACAACACTTAAAATGTAATCATGTACTTGCACAAACTGTAGTCCCTTTTATGAAGAAAGCTGGATATGGTAGAATTATAAATATAATTTCTACTTCTGTAAAACAACCTATAGACGAGCTTGGTGTTAGTAATACCATTCGTGGTGCTGTAGCTAGTTGGAGTAAAACACTATCTAACGAATTAGGATGTTTTGGAATTACGGTTAACAATGTACTTCCAGGATCTACAGCAACAAATCGCTTATTCGACCTTCTTAAAAATACATCAAAAATAACAGGAGAACCCGTAGACGAAATTATAAAATCTTCTGCAAAATCTATTCCTGTTCATCGTTTTGCTAAACCAGAAGAAATTGCAAATGCCATTGTCTTTCTTGCCAGCGAGCAAGCTAGTTATATTAATGGTATTAATCTTCCGGTTGATGGTGGACGTATTAAAAGTTTATAATATGAAATATTTTTTAAGTGGTTTTATCTTTTTAATGACACTTCAGATTCACGCTCAATATCAAATTAAGAATGTTACAAATGCAGGAATTGATGAACTCCGTACAATAGAACAAGTTGTAAACTGGATTAATTACGGACAACCTGATGCTGTAATTGCAAATATTTTTAATGATGAAATGATTGATAAAATATACTTAAATATTGAATCTACATCGCTTTCTATGAAGTACCCTAGAAGTGAAGTTTCTAAACAAAGTACATCTAAAATAGAAGACGAATCTACTATAGTTTGGTATGAACGTACTATTTATAAAGAACGTAAAAAGGGTTTAAAACCTGCATATCAAATTTATGTAACTATAGATATGAAAAAATCGCCTTACGAGATTTTAGATTTATTTTTAAGACGCGGAAAAAAGATCGAGATTCGTGATTATACAACAAAGGGGTTATAGTTTTTAAAGATTCCGTTTATTATTAACATCCTAGGTGTTTTGCGTTAGGGATTGCAGCGGCATCCTTTTTTAATATTTTGGAATTAAAAAAGATATAGCGTAAAGCCCGACTGGTGTTTATGTTTTTTAATAAACACCAGTAACGCTCAAATACAAAATAGAAGTAACGCTTATAATTTTAAAACATGCATTTTATACCTCAAGAACTGGACGATTATGTGGTTAAACATACAGAAGACGAGCCTGAATTATTAAAGCAATTAACGCGAGAAACCTACCAGAAAATATTGCAGCCACGTATGCTTAGTGGGCATTACCAAGGACGTATTTTAAGTATGATTTCTAAATTAATACATCCTAAAAATATTCTAGAAATAGGTACATACACAGGCTATTCTGCTTTGTGTTTGGCTGAAGGTTTACAAAAAGGTGGTAGTTTACATACTATAGATGTGAATGAGGAGCTTTACGATTTTCAGAAAAAATATTTTGATGCTTCTGAATTTGGACCTCAAATACACCAGTATTTAGGAAGTGCTATAGATATTATTCCTGAATTTAAAGAAACGTTTGATTTGGTTTTTATTGATGCAGACAAGGAAAATTACCCTAATTACTTTAATTTAATTGTGGACAGATTAAAATCTGGTGGTGTAATTTTGTCTGATAATGTACTTTGGAGTGGAAAAGTAATAGAGCCTTTAAATCATAAAGATAAATCTACAAAAGCTGTTTTAGAGTATAATACACTTTTAAAAGAGGATCCTAGAATTGAAACAGTATTACTGTCTGTTCGCGATGGATTAACAATTAGCAGAAAAAAGTAATTACATATTACGACGAACAGACCCTGTAAAGTCTTCTAAATCGTCTTTTACTTTCTTTAATTGGTCTTGAACATCTTTAGTCACAGAAGTGTCTAAACCGCTTTTATTGGCCGTTTTTGTTATTTCTTGCTTAATGTCGCTAGTGGCATTTTTAATTTCTTTCATGCCTTTTCCTAAACCACGTGCAATTTCAGGCACCTTATCGGCACCGAAGACCATGACAACAATAAATAATACGAACATTATTTCTGCGCCACTGATAAATAAAAATATAGGTTGTTGTATCACGATGTAAATATACTAAGTGTTTGAATACAAAAATAAAAAAAGCCAACTTAAAAAAGTTGGCTTTAACATAATGTTTTTATTTAATTTTTTGTTTTTGCTTTAAAAGCGTCAAATTCACTTGGTTTAGTTTCTTTTGGCCAAGAGTTATTTGAAGTATCTACATCGGCAGTTTCAAGATTTGGATCTGCCTTAATACTTACGATTTCTTTATCTGAACCTATTGATTTACTAACTTCTTTATCGTTAAGTCTCCATATTTGTGCTGGATAGGTTTCTGTTTTAGATGTTCCATCTGCGTATGTATACTCTACAATAATTGGCATTACTAATCCGCCTGGTTTTTCGAAAGTTACGTTATAGAAATATTTGGGCTCTTTTAAACTTTTACGTTCTTCTGGCGTAAAATTATCCATAATAAATTCTTTTAATGTCGTAGAGTTATCTACAGCACTTCCGTCTTTAAGAGTCGCTTTGTACTCTGGACTATCTTCTTCAACCATAAATACTAAAGGTGGTAAATCGCTAACTTCCATACCGTAGCGTTTAGCTTGTGCTTTAGTTTCTTCATTAACTTCTGAAGATACATAGTATTTCTTAACACCTTTTATTCCTATGTCTACATAATCTGTAGTGTAGAACCAGCCTCTCCAGAACCAATCTAAATCGATAGCTGAAGCATCTTCCATTGTTCTAAAGAAATCTTCTGGTGTTGGGTGTTTAAACATCCAACGGTGAGCATATTCACTATACGCATAGTCAAATAACTCATGTCCCATTACTGTTTCTCTTAATATATTTAAGGCTGTTGCTGGTTTAGCATAAGCATTGTTACCAAATTGGTAAGTATTTAAACCTTTTGTCATGATTGGAGCAATAAAATCTTGATCGCCTCCCATGTAAGGTACTATTTTAGCAGCAGGACCTCTTCTTGAAGGGTAAGCTGTTTGTCCTGGAGATAATGCACTTGGATATGCTTTACCAAAATCTTGCTCTGCAATATATTGTGTAAACGTATTTAAACCTTCGTCCATCCATGTCCATTGGCGCTCGTCACTATTTACAATCATAGGAAAGAAGTTGTGTCCTACTTCGTGAATAATCACACTTATCATTCCAAATTTAATTCTATCTGTGTATTTACCTTCTTTATCTGGACGCCCGTAATTCCAACAAATCATTGGGTATTCCATACCTTGATTTTTAGCGTGTACAGATATTGCTTTATTGTAAGGATAATCGAAAGTCATTTTAGAATACGATTTTAACGTACTTGCAACAGCTTTAGTAGACCATTCTTCCCATAATGGGTTTCCTTCTTTAGGATACATAGATACTGCCATGATGTTTTTACCACCAATTTTAACAGCCATCATGTCCCAAATAAATTTTCTTGAAGTAGCAAAACCAAAGTCACGTACATTTTCTGCATATAACTTCCATGTTTTTGTTTTATTACTAAACTGCTTTTCTGCAGCTTCTGCTTCCTCTTGAGTTACAATTACAACAGGCTCTTTATAAGATTTCTGAGCTTTATTGTAACGTTTCATCATGGTTTTAGAAAAGACTTCTTTTCTATTCATTAATTTTCCTGTTCCATCTAAAATATGATCTGCAGGAACAGTAATGTTAACTTCAAAATTTCCGAAAGGTAAAGCGAATTCATCACGCCCCCAGAATTGAGAGTTTTGCCATCCTTCTACATCACTATATACAGCCATTCTTGGATAGAATTGCGCGATAACATAAGCTCTGTTTCCATCTTCAGGGAAATACTCGTATCCTGAACGGCCACGACCATCTACATGGTTATTAATATTATACCACCATTTTATTGTAAAAGAATATTTTTCGCCAGACTTTAATGGTTCAGGTAATTCTACACGCATCATCGTTCTATTAATCATGTGTTGTAAATCTTTACCTGATGTATCTTTAACGCCTTGAATGTTAAAACCTCCATCAAAAGGCTCTTTCATATAATTAGATACAAATCCTGCAGGTTGTTGTGCCGCAGCGACTCCTCCGCCTTCAATAAGTGGTGTTTTAGAATCTTTTGCACGCATATTTTGATCTAACTGCACCCATAAATATTTTAAAACGTCTGGAGAGTTATTTGTGTACGTAATAGTTTCGAAACCTGAAATTTTAGCATTTTTATCGTCTAACTTAATATCCATATTATAATCAGCTTGTTGCTGATAATAAGCTGGACCTGGTGCACCAGATGCAGAACGGAACATATTAGGAGTTGAAAACTCGTCGTATAATTGCTTAAATTTGTTAGTGTTTGTGTGCCCTTGCTCACGTTCGGGCTGACTTTGCTCTTGCGCCATGACGCTTGCCGAAATAAAAACGGCAGAAAGAATTAGGTACTTTAGTCTTTTCATATTTTTTTTGTTTGGAAATAATTGGATTGGAAAAATAGTACTTTTATGTGTGATACAGAAGTTTAATCTAATTTTAACAATCCTTTATCATTCTCTTTTATTAGAATAAAACTTTTTTTCTTACCATTTATATCTAGGCGAACAACATTTTGCTGCTCTTCGAAAATATCGTACAACACTTTGTTTTTTACTTCTATTTCTGAAATATGATCTATTTTAGGAATTTCGATATAGCATATTGCAATATCGTTATCATACTCCTTCCCTATAAATTGTAAAACAGCAGGTTTGCCATTAATTTTTATTTGAATTTTCTCTGTAAGATATTTTTCTAAATAATAATCTACCTTATCCGATTCGTTTTTTCCTGCTAAAGTGATAGATTCATCAAAACGTTCGCGGACCAATTTTTCTAAATCATCTATAAAAATTCTAGTAATAATTTGTACCGATTGTTTCTCTTTAACGTAATGCACTTCAGTAATACTTACATAGTATTTATGTGCGGTTGTAAATGCCAATAAGGGCACTAAAAATAATAAAAGATAATAGTTAAAGGCTTTCATTTGTGTTTTTTTGATTATAAATGTAACTAATTTACCAAGGTTCTTAACGTTCTATTGATTTATTCTGATTTAATATTCTTAATGTATACAGCGTACTTTTCATTTAAGTATTGTAAAATTTCTATATCCTTACGTGTCTTACACCTGGTTATAAAATCTGGAGACTCTGAACAGAAATACCAGAAATCCATCTGTTTAAATTCACTTAAAGGATGCTCACTAAAGAAATCGTCTGATAATCGTTGCCTTATTTGAGTTATAAGTTTATCGTTTTTTTCTAAAGCTACGTGTGCTTTAAGCATTTTTGTTCGCCCGGATATTCCGTTAGCTACAGTATGTAAAATCCCTGATTTTGCCTGGCTTAACTGCCGTTCGGCTTTTGTGGCTCTTTTTCCCATATAACCAGGAATACCTACATCGTAAAAATTAATTTCAGGCTCTCCTGTAGCGTTTCCTATATCAAGCATTAAATTACCAGTTAAGATTTTCCCAACAATAACTTCGTTTAATTGATTAACTTCTTCATTAAGGTTCACATGCATACTTTTACTTGTAAGAATAGGAACATCTATTATAATTTCTTGTGTGGTGTATTGAATAGCAGAAAATACAATTGTATCGTGAAGTTTGGCTGCTATAAAAAAAGCGCCATTAGCATTTGTTGTTGTAAAACGCTTAGAGGTTTTGTTTATAACATGAATATTTTCAATATCATCTTCTCCTGTTACTGTTCCAGAAATTGTTTCTAAACTTTGAGCATTAACTAAAGACATACTTCCTAAAAAACAACATAACAAGAATGGTACTTTCATTATTTAATTGGAAGTTGAATTCAGGTTATTAATGTACTGAATATATTTAGCGTTAATATACGCTAAAATTTCAACATCTCTTTTTCCTTTACATCGTGTGAGGAAATTTGAATCTTTGGAACAGAAATACCAAAAATCCATCCTATTATTTTCATCTAACGGATGCTCACTAAAAAAAACAAGAGAAAGACGTTGTCTTATTTTTGTTATAAGATCGCTACTACGTTCCATGGCAACATGCTCTTTTAACATTTTAGTCCTGCCTGTTAATCCATTTATTATGGGATTTATAGGAATAGCCCCTCCAATTACACCTAATAACATTTTGGGTTTAAACTCCCCCGCTTCTTGTAACAATCTTTCTTGTTGCGTTTTACGTTTTCCCATGTAACCAGGAATACCTACATCGTAAAAATTAATGTCTGGTTTTTCTGTCGCGTTTCCTATATCAAGCATTAAATTACCAGTTAAGATCTTCCCAACAATAACTTCCCTTAATTGATTAACTTCTTCATTAAGGTTCACATGCATACTTTTACTTGTAAGGATAGAAGCATCTATTATAATTTCTTGTGTCGTGTATTGAATGGCAGAAAACACAATTGTATCGTGAAGTTTAGCAGCTATAAAAAAAGCACCTTTAGCATTTGTAGTTGTAAAACGTTTAGATGTTTTATTGATAACATGTATATTTTCAATATCATCATCTCCTGTTACAGTTCCAGAAATAGTTTCTAAACTTTGAGCATTAACAAAAGAAACACTTCCTAAAAAACAACATAACAAGAATGGTACTTTCATTATTTAATTTGAAGTTGAATTTATATTCCTTAGGTATTCAATATATTTATTATTTAAAAAGACGATAGTTTCATCATCCATTTTGCCCTTACAGTGCGTTTGAAAGCTAGGATCGTCTGCACAGAAATACCAAAAATCCATTCTATAATCTTCATCTAAAGGATGTTCACTAAAAAACACAACAGATATTTGGTCTCTTATTTCTGAAACAAGATTATCATTATGCTGCATTCTAACATACTTTTTTAGCATTTTTGTTTTTCCAGTAAGTCCATTTATTACCGAATTAACAGGAAAAGAAGCTCCTGCTCCTCCTAGAGCTATTGAAGGCTTAAATTGTTTGGATTGATAATAACGTTCTTCTTCTTTTGTTCTCATTTTACCTGTAAGCCCAGCAATACCAACAGTATAAAAATTATATCCATCTGCATCTGTCGCGTTTTCCATATCTAACATTAAATTTCCTGTTAAAATATTACCTACAATAACTTCGTCTAAAGCATTAATCAATTCTTCTAGATCTACTCTTATTGCTTTATTAGAAATAGCATATTTATCTATTATTACTTCTAAATGATTATATTGTATTGAAGAAAATTGTAATGTATCATTAAGTTTAACAGGAATTGTAAACCCTCCATTCTTGTCTGTTATGGTGTATGTTTTAGATGTTTTATTAATAACATGTATATTTTCGACATCATCTGCTCCTCTAACTTCTCCAACTATGGAAACCATTTGAGAATAAGAATTTGTACTAAAAAACAACCAATAAAACCGACAATCCGACAATAAAAAATGTATAATTCTTCATTTTATTGAGCTAAGAATGCCTTACTTGCTTTAGAAAGATATTCTATTAGCTTCATTTCTTGTCCGGATTGCAACAGAACTGGATCGATGTTTAAATCGACATAGTTTATAAAATCTTCAACCTTAGAAGCTGGAATTTCAAAATTTTCAACAATAAAATTATGAGAATATATACCACGAAGCCCTAAGTTTTCTTCGGTCTTTTTAATCACTTTATCTGTTTTAGTTTCTTTCTTCTTAAATAATGGTTTTAAAAAGGTATCTGCAATAGCAACTATATTCATACCATTATAATACTCTCCTTGCTTTAAAAGACTCATATCTGCTGCAGAATGATAATCATCAGGAAACACATACGCCGTAATATCTCCAATACCAAAATTAATACCTTCTAAGTCTGCACTAAATGTTTTTATTTTTTTAAGATCTTCATATAAAACTCCCGTTAAACCAAACGGAAATATAACCACCTCGTTTAGTCGGTTAACGTGTTCTACAAGGAAAACAGTTAATTGTTTAGACTTTAGAACCTGATCGTCTATCTTAAGATGTATATCGTCAAACTGTAATGAAGAGATTTCTATAGCATCTAATGCACCAGCTTCAATTATAAAGTCACCATCTTTATTTGTAACGGTTCCTTTATTGGTAGATGAGTTGTATACGGTAACACCCTCAACATCATCTGAATCAGTTACAACTATACGTCCAGAAATTTTTACACGATCAATATTCTGAGCTGTTAAAGCTCCTACTGAAAGCAACGTAAATAAAATAAGCAACTGTTTTTTCATTAGGTATATTTTCAATAAAGTTAATAACATAACACCCTATTAATTTATTCATGCCATTTAAATTTTTGTTAAAACTACGTATTACCTAAATTTACACTAAATTAACGACCATGAAAAATATGATTATTGCCAGTACATCTACAGTTTTTGGTAGTTCGTACTTAGACTATCTTTTAGAAGAATTACAGTCTCATTTTAGTACTGTAAAAACTATATTATTTGTTCCTTATGCTAGACCAGGAGGAATAACTCACGATGATTACACTGAAAAAGCTAAAGAAGCTTTCGCAAAAATTAATATTAATATTGTTGGCTTACATACTTTTAAAACTCCTAGTGAAGCAATTACAAAAGCAGAAGCTATTTTTGTTGGAGGAGGAAATACTTTTGTATTAGTAAGTCAATTATATAAAGTTGGAGCTATGCAAGCTATAACACATGCTGTTAATAATGGGACGCCTTATTTAGGAACAAGTGCCGGTAGTAATATTTGTGGTTTAACAATGAATACAACAAACGATATGCCTATAGTATATCCGCCAAGTTTCAAAACCTTGGGGTTAGTTCCGTTTAATATTAATCCGCATTACTTAGATCCTGATAATGGTAGCAAACATATGGGAGAAACTAGGGAAACAAGAATTAAAGAATTCATGTGTTATAATACACAACCCGTTGTAGGATTAAGAGAAGGTAGCTGGTTAGACGTAAAAGGAGATCATATTATTTTAAAAGGGACATTATCTGCCAGAATATTTAAGCATAGTCTTGCGCCTTATGAATTAGAGCCTGGAAATGATTTAAATAAATTAAATTAGAAATATATACTTATATCAAATATG
Organism: Formosa sp. L2A11; assembly: GCF_009796865.1. GTDB lineage: Bacteria > Bacteroidota > Bacteroidia > Flavobacteriales > Flavobacteriaceae > Formosa. The sequence goes on from NZ_CP047028.1 coordinate 532,968, forward strand.
TATTACAGAGGGGACTTTTATAGTCCCTTTTTTTATGAATGAATTTTAGAGTATAAATTGAAAGATACACAATCAAAACACAAGTTTATTGTTAACCTATTTATATACTTTTATTTGATTGTAAACAATAAAGAGAACTTTATAAAAGTAAATCATTCATTTTAGGGTATAAAAAAAAGGCTTCATCTAAAGATGAAGCCTTTTGAGCGAGAGACCGGGTTCGAACCGGCGACATTCAGCTTGGAAGGCTGACGCTCTACCAACTGAGCTACTCTCGCATTACCGGGTGCAAATATACATAAATCATATATTAGTATCCAAGAAAAATTTACATTTTTTTCAAAAAGTGATACCCCAATATATTGAAGCCTTCATTGTAATAAAATTTGTGCGAAGGATGGTTCTGTACATAAGTATTTAACTCTGCTGCTTCACATCCTTTTCCCTTAGTATACTCGTAAATCCAACTAAAAAACTGTTTACCAACACCTTTACTTCTATAATTATCATCAATATAAACGTGATCAATCTCTACGCTACGCCCACTATAATGACGTGTTGAAAACCATAAACCACAAATTCCTATCAAAACATTGTCACTAAAAACACCTATACATTCATAATTTTGCTCAAACATTTCTGAAAAACGTTCAATTAAAAGTGCATCCGAATGTTTATTATTTGTGAATTTTTGCATTAATGGAATTATTTCTGATAATTCATGCTTCTGAAGTTGTCTATATATTAGCTCCATATATCTGTAATTAATTTGTGTTTTTTAAACTGTAAACTTAATCAAGTTTAAATTATCAATCTAATAAGTAAAACATAAAAATTTAAGTGCCTAATTTTTATTAATTAAATAAAGTTAATTTTAGAATCGGAATTGATTAATAAAGTAATTAGTTATTTTTATAATAGAATATACAGGTAATACATTATAAAAACAAAGTCATAAAATAACAATGATAAATTACAAGCAGCTAAAAACAATTACAAATCCATTTTTTGAAAAAGCTTGGCAATTGTATAATAATGCATTTCCTGAAAACGAAAGACGAAACCTTAACGGGCAAATTCATATTCTTAAACTTAAAGCATACCATTGTGAAAGTATTTATATAGAAAATAAACATATAGGTATTCTATTCTGGTGGAATTTTGAAACATTAAGATATATAGAACATATTGCAATAGTTCCTGAATTACAAAATAAAGGGTTAGGAAATATTATAATAAATCATTTTCTAAACCAAGACCAATCTAAACCAACACTCCTGGAAGTAGAACCTTCAATTACGAATATTCAAAAAAGACGTATCTCATTTTTATAATACAAATAGGTTTTAAAATGAATGCCTATAAATATGTACAACCAGCATTACAAGAATCTACAAAATCAATTTCATTAAATTTACTTTCATACCCAGAATTACTTAGTAAAGCTGATTATAATAGTTTTATAACCACCTATCATAATCTAATATATAGCCATAAAAACACACATTAAATCAATCTCATATAAATGATGTATAATGTTATTAAAAGTAAACAGAAAGGAATCTCATCCATTAATATTGTTCAGCATCATTACATTATTTAAAGGGTGTAGAATAAAAAAATACAGAATAGGATTAGTATATTAAAACAAGTTTATAATAACCAATCATAATTTAATATATAGCAATATAGATAGCGGTTAAAGCTGTCTTAAATAAATGATGTCTATTCTTATTAAAATTAAATGAAACATGATTAAAAGCTCTAAAATTAATTAAGCAGAAAAGGTTTACAATAAGGTGATACTATAACTAATAATGATAGTAAAAAATCTGTGTAACAACTCAACACACTAGAGAATGATGTCATTTGAAGTATTAGTAATTAATTCTAATAAGATAGAGTAATTACTCTATGTATGACCTTCATGTTTGACTAAGCATAAAGAACATTCAGAAAGATTAATTGATCTTTAGATAATAAATGAAGAATCAAAGAGGTTCTAGAGGGAGTGCTATAAAAAAGATAATAAGGAGTAATCAGAAGTATTAAAGGTAATAATCCAGGAGTTAAATTATTTGGGGTATAAACAAAAAAAATCCTGAACAAATTCATGTTCAGGATTTAATTAAAAAAGGCAACGTCCTACTCTCCCACAATGCAGTACCATCGGCGCTAATGGGCTTAACTTCTCTGTTCGGAATGGTAAGAGGTGAGCCCCATCGCAATAATCACCTTAAATTGTTGATCGTTAGTTGTATCATATACAATCTAATCAACCGCGCTCTTGCGCAAATATCTTAACATATTGAAAAAGGACGATAATCGTCTTTATTTTAAAAATACTACTTATAATAATTCTGTTATACTCTGTAAAAAAACAATGCGCCCCTCAGTATCTTTTCAAATACCTGTCCTCTATATTACTATAAAGTCAGAGGGGGCTTTTATACAATAAGCCTATGGGTTATTAGTACTACTCGGCTATGACATTACTGTCTTTACACCTATAGCCTATCAACGTGGTCATCTCCCACGACCCTTTAAAGAAATCTCATCTTGTGGTGGGTTTCGCGCTTATATGCTTTCAGCGCTTATCCCTTCCAAACGTAGCTACTCTGCAATGCTCCTGGCGGAACAACAGATACACCAGAGGTTTGTCCATTCCGGTCCTCTCGTACTAGGAACAGATCCACTCAAATTTCTAACGCCCACAGTAGATAGAGACCGAACTGTCTCACGACGTTCTGAACCCAGCTCGCGTGCCACTTTAATGGGCGAACAGCCCAACCCTTGGGACCTTCTCCAGCCCCAGGATGTGACGAGCCGACATCGAGGTGCCAAACCCCCCCGTCGATATGAGCTCTTGGGGGAGATCAGCCTGTTATCCCCGGCGTACCTTTTATCCTTTGAGCGATGGCCCTTCCATACGGAACCACCGGATCACTATGCTCTACTTTCGTACCTGATCGACTTGTAGGTCTCTCAGTCAAGCTCCCTTATGCCATTGCACTCTACGCACGATTACCAACCGTGCTGAGGGAACCTTTAGAAGCCTCCGTTACTCTTTTGGAGGCGACCACCCCAGTCAAACTACCCACCAAGCACTGTCCCTTCGTTGAAGGTTAGGCTCTAGATAAGCAAAGGGTGGTATTTCAACAATGACTCCACAACACCTAGCGATGCCGCTTCAAAGTCTCCCACCTATCCTACACATTACTTATCCAAAACCAATACTAAGCTATAGTAAAGGTGCACGGGGTCTTTTCGTCCCACTGCGGGTAATCGGCATCTTCACCGATACTACAATTTCACCGAGCTCATGGTTGAGACAGTGTCCAGATCGTTGCACCATTCGTGCAGGTCGGAACTTACCCGACAAGGAATTTCGCTACCTTAGGACCGTTATAGTTACGGCCGCCGTTTACTGGGGCTTCATTTTAGACCGTCGAGGTAAACCTCTAAGCCCACCATTTAACCTTCCAGCACCGGGCAGGTGTCAGGCCATATACGTCATCTTTCAATTTAGCATAGCCCTGTGTTTTTGATAAACAGTCGCCTGGACCTTTTCACTGCGGCCCCACCGAAGTGGGGCGACCCTTCTCCCGAAGTTACGGGTCTATTTTGCCTAGTTCCTTAACCATGAATCTCTCGAGCTCCTTAGAATTCTCATCCCAACTACATGTGTCGGTTTAGGGTACGGGCTGCTTCTTTCGCTTTTCTTGGAAGTCGCTTTTCTGGATTATCACCTTGACCGTAGTCTCAGTGTACTATCGGAGTGTTACCACATCCTTCAACGAACTATTCCGTCAGTTCGCACCAAATTTACGCCTCCGTCACTTTTAGTAAGAGCAGGTACAGGAATATTAACCTGTTGTCCATCCACTACCCCTTTCGGGTTCGCGTTAGGTCCCGACTAACCCTCAGCTGATTAGCATAGCTGAGGAAACCTTAGTCTTTCGGAGTGCGGGTTTCTCGCCCGCATTATCGTTACTTATGCCTACATTTTCTTTTCTATCCGTTCCAGCATACCTCACAGTACACCTTCTACACAAATAGAATGCTCCCCTACCAGTTATAATAAATTATAAATCCATAGCTTCGGTAATATGTTTATGCCCGATTATTATCCATGCCGAATCGCTCGACTAGTGAGCTGTTACGCACTCTTTAAATGAATGGCTGCTTCCAAGCCAACATCCTAGCTGTCAAAGCAATTCAACCGCGTTTTTTCAACTTAACATATATTTGGGGACCTTAGCTGATGGTCTGGGTTCTTTCCCTCTCGGACATGGACCTTAGCACCCATGCCCTCACTGCTGATCAACATTTTATAGCATTCGGAGTTTGTCAGGAATTGGTAGGCGGTGAAGCCCCCGCATCCAATCAGTAGCTCTACCTCTATAAAACTATAAATCAACGCTGCACCTAAATGCATTTCGGGGAGTACGAGCTATTTCCGAGTTTGATTGGCCTTTCACCCCTACCCACAGGTCATCCGAAGACTTTTCAACGTCAACCGGTTCGGTCCTCCACTGTATGTTACTACAGCTTCAACCTGCCCATGGGTAGATCACACGGTTTCGCGTCTACCACTACTAACTAAAGCGCCCTATTCAGACTCGCTTTCGCTACGGATCCGTGACTTAATCACTTAACCTTGCTAGCAACGGTAACTCGTAGGCTCATTATGCAAAAGGCACGCCGTCACAACACGAAGTTGCTCCGACCGCTTGTAAGCGTATGGTTTCAGGATCTATTTCACTCCCTTATTCAGGGTTCTTTTCACCTTTCCCTCACGGTACTAGTTCACTATCGGTCTCTCAGGAGTATTTAGTCTTAACGGATGGTCCCGCCAAATTCACACAGGGTTTCACGTGCCCCGCACTACTCAGGATACCACTATCTTGCCAATCTTTACCTATACGGGACTATCACCCTCTTTGGTCTGTCTTTCCAAACAGTTCTAATTCATCATGGTTCAAATGTCGTGGTCCTACAACCCCAATAATGCCGTAACATCATTGGTTTGGACTAATCCGCGTTCGCTCGCCGCTACTTACGGAATCACTTTTGTTTTCTTCTCCTCCGGGTACTTAGATGTTTCAGTTCTCCGGGTTTGCTTCCCTAAGGATACTATATCTTCAATATAGTGGGTTGCCCCATTCGGATATCTGCGGATCAAATTGTATGTGCCAATCCCCGCAGCTTTTCGCAGCTTATCACGTCCTTCATCGCCTCTGAGAGCCTAGGCATTCCCCATACGCCCTTATTTAGCTTATTGTACTTTTTGCTTTTTTAATGAGTTTGTTATTAGTTAAAAGCTCGTAAACTTTAACTAACAACGAATTATTATTATTTTAAATAATTCCTGTTTAATACGTGCATACTAAACATTCGTTATTTAAATGTATTTTTATGTATCTTTTTCAATATGTCAATGAACTTTTTTCTATATTTAGAATATAGAATCGTGGAGAATATCGGAGTCGAACCGATGACCTCCTGCGTGCAAGGCAGGCGCTCTAGCCAGCTGAGCTAATCCCCCATTACTAGTGTCTAGTAATTAGTTTTTAGTTATTAGCAATTACTAACTCCTAATCTGTAATTATCTAGCTTCTAGAATTTCCTCTTTATTATATTTAGTAGTCTCAGGCAGACTCGAACTGCCGACCTCTACATTATCAGTGTAGCGCTCTAACCAGCTGAGCTATGAGACTCTAACTATAATAAATTATATTTTAAATTAACAGCTAAGAATAAACAATCTCTTTTCCTTTTTTTTCAAATCCAATAGTCGTCTTTCTCTAGAAAGGAGGTGTTCCAGCCGCACCTTCCGGTACGGCTACCTTGTTACGACTTAGCCCTAGTTACCGACTTTACCCTAGGCCGCTCCTTGCGGTGACGGACTTCAGGCACTTCCAGCTTCCATGGCTTGACGGGCGGTGTGTACAAGGCCCGGGAACGTATTCACCGCATCATGGCTGATATGCGATTACTAGCGATTCCAGCTTCACGGAGTCGAGTTGCAGACTCCGATCCGAACTGTGATAGGGTTTATAGATTCGCTCCTGGTCGCCCAGTGGCTGCTCTCTGTCCCTACCATTGTAGCACGTGTGTAGCCCAGGACGTAAGGGCCGTGATGATTTGACGTCATCCCCACCTTCCTCACAGTTTGCACTGGCAGTCTTGTTAGAGTTCCCGACATGACTCGCTGGCAACTAACAACAGGGGTTGCGCTCGTTATAGGACTTAACCTGACACCTCACGGCACGAGCTGACGACAACCATGCAGCACCTTGTAAATTGTCCGAAGAAAAAACTATCTCTAGTCCTGTCAATCTACATTTAAGCCCTGGTAAGGTTCCTCGCGTATCATCGAATTAAACCACATGCTCCACCGCTTGTGCGGGCCCCCGTCAATTCCTTTGAGTTTCATTCTTGCGAACGTACTCCCCAGGTGGGTTACTTATCACTTTCGCTTAGCCACTCAGACCGAAGTCCGAACAGCTAGTAACCATCGTTTACGGCGTGGACTACCAGGGTATCTAATCCTGTTCGCTACCCACGCTTTCGTCCATCAGTGTCAGTTGATTATTAGTAATCTGCCTTCGCAATTGGTATTCTATGTAATATCTATGCATTTCACCGCTACACTACATATTCTAACTACTTCATAATAACTCAAGATAACCAGTATCAAAGGCAATTTTACAGTTGAGCTGCAAGATTTCACCCCTGACTTAATTATCCACCTACGGACCCTTTAAACCCAATGATTCCGGATAACGCTTGGATCCTCCGTATTACCGCGGCTGCTGGCACGGAGTTAGCCGATCCTTATTCTTACAGTACCGTCAAGCTGCTACACGTAGCAGTGTTTCTTCCTGTATAAAAGCAGTTTACAACCCATAGGGCAGTCTTCCTGCACGCGGCATGGCTGGATCAGGCTCTCGCCCATTGTCCAATATTCCTCACTGCTGCCTCCCGTAGGAGTCTGGTCCGTGTCTCAGTACCAGTGTGGGGGATCCCCCTCTCAGGGCCCCTATCTATCGCTGTCTTGGTAAGCCGTTACCTCACCAACTAACTAATAGAACGCATGCTCATCTTTTACCGATAAATCTTTAATATTTAAATGATGCCATTCAAATATACTATAAGGCATTAATCCAAATTTCTCTGGGCTATTCCTCTGTAAAAGGTAGATTGCATACGCGTTACGCACCCGTGCGCCGGTCGTCATCTGTGCAAGCACAATGTTACCCCTCGACTTGCATGTGTTAGGCCTGCCGCTAGCGTTCATCCTGAGCCAGGATCAAACTCTTCATCGTTAAATTTTTAAGTGTTTCCACTATTACTTTTAACAACTAATGGAATTAATTTGGTACTCAAAATGGTCTATTCTTTTTTTTGTTGACATTAACCGTTTCCAGTTAATATCTACGCTGTCAATTCAATATGTTAATGAACTTATTTCTCTGTGTTTCTTAACTCGTTGCCTCGTTAAGCGGGTGCAAATATAAAACCCTTTTTTATTCCTCACAATGTTTTTTTGAAGTTTTTTTTAGTCCAGTTTCGCAACCTTTCCAACTCCAAACAAACACTAATTAAAGAACTTTTTTTTTTCTAAAAACGTTACCGTTTTTTAGCGGCTGCAAACATACAACCTTTTAGTTTAATAACAAGCTTTTATTTTTCTTTTTTAAATTAATTAAATCCGATAAAGTATTGCCTTGTTTATGAACGTTTTGCTTCACTAAACAACCATAGTTGCCTCGCTAAGCGGGTGCAAATATACACTCTTTTATTCTAACTGAGCAAAGTTTTTCTGTAATTATTTTCAAAAAAAAACTTAAACAATAACCTATCAAGTAGTTGAGTGTAATCTTTTTTATAAGTCTTCACAGTTTACAAGTATACTGGTTTATTTACTTCAGCAATAAAGAATATGAATCTTTAAATTAAGACCTAAACACAGTCTTACTACATAAAGAAATTCCATACAATACCAAAGCGTAGTGATAAGTCACGGTATGGATAGTTAGGTGCAGAATAGTAATCGTAGCCTGTAAATGACGAATTAAAGTGTTCTACTTTAAAATAGATACGTGTTTGTTGAATTTTAGCATTCAGAAAGAAGTCTAATCTCGGAAAGCTTCCGTATTCACGATCTGTTTGCACATAGAACTCTGCTAATAGCGGATCGTAGGCATTCATATAATAATCTGTAAAGTAATTAAATGTAATACCTGTTTCTAACAGTAATGCTTTCTTAAAAAATTCGTTTCTATAATATAAGGTATTACGGGTTACAAACTCAGGCACATTAAATACTTGATTCTCATCCTGTACGTTTTGATACATTATACTATTGTCTAGAGCAAAGTGCCCAAACTTAATTTCTTTATCTAAGCGTACTCTTAAATATGTAATGGTCTCGCTATTTTGAAACGGTTTTATTCCGCCAGCATCTTCATCTTTTTTAAAGTATGCATAATCGCTAATAGAGGAATAATCTACAGTTATGTTTGCAAGCTTTTTAGATTCTAACTTAAAACTTAATTGTTGTGTCTTTTCTGTACTAAAGTTAGTTTGCCAGTTATAGTTTAGATAATTACTTTGATAGAGCAAGAAGTTGTAATTAGGTTGCGATGCATTGTGATTGATCTCTGCGCTCATTAAGATATCGTCTGTAAACTTATAAGACGCTTTACCTGTAATGTAATTACCACTAAAGTCTCCAGTAACATTTAAACCTGCGTCTCCATAAATATCGAAGCCTCCAAATTTATTATGATACTTCCCTCCTACAGCAACAATATTACCTTTTAATCTATTCGTAATTTGTTCGCCATCTATAATAACGATTTGATCGTAACCGTAATTGTAATTATCGTGACTTACATTAAATTGTAAATCTCCTAAAAGCGAGTTACTATAGTTAAGCTGAAATTGATTGTAAAAATTTTCGATAGTACTTCTATCTTCAATATCGCTAGACACAAAGGCTTCTCCAAAATAATCATTTTGATCGTCTTGATTGAATTGATAGTACTGATCGTCGAAAGTCATAATATGATTCACATTCAAACTATGCTTTGCCAAAGAATCTTTAGGTTTAACAATGTAGTAACGATGATCTAGATGAAAACGCTTCCCTTTTAATGTATTATCTGCATCTTCAAAATTCACATCGAAAACACCACGATCTGAAAAATCGGGATCTCCAGATTCAAAATATTCAGTATTATCATCAGACAAACCTCCATTTTCTTCATTATTAACATCTTGTCCTACAAAATGCACTTTAGCGATATAACGTTCGTCTTTTGTTTTGTAATTGGCAGAAAACTCAAAGTTTCCAATACTTGAAAGAATATGTTGATAGTTTCCTAAAGATCTTAATCCTTTATAGGAAATAGCGAAATTAAACTGATCTGATGTATTCACAGTAAAAAAACCTCGAGCAACTTGCCCTTGTTCGAATCCTGTTTTATAGAATAACTCGGTTAAAGGTGTTGGCACATGATAGTAACTTACATCTTCTATTTGTTTAAAAGCAAAAAACTTTGATCGCGCTCCTAAATTAGGCATTAAACGTTGCGTTTTAAAATCGTAGCTTAATGTATTATAGGTTTGCCCCATATTAGAAAAGGCAATTAAACCAAACTCATCTTTTCTCATCGCATTAAATTTATATTCCTTTTGAATAGATATTGTAGTATCTACATAAGTGGTATCATTTAAATGAGAGACTATAAGATATTGTTCTATCTTAGCTACTTCTTTATCATCTGGATTAGATTTAGTAGTATCTGATGATTTTTGGGTAAATCCTTTTTCAGTTGTAGCACTATCACTTTCAATTTTCTTATCTAGTTTTGGCACAACTTGCGAAAATGCTAGATGAGTAAAACTCATTAAAAAGAACAACAGAATGATTTGCTTCATAATTATTTTTTAGATCTTGCAAATGTAAATACAAAATATGATATCCATACATAACAAAACTATAATTTAAATGCTTGCCCTTAACTATTCAGAATACGAATTTGAATGCGGTACAGATGAAGCTGGCCGTGGTTGTTTAGCAGGCCCCGTAACTGCTGCTGCTGTAATTTTACCAAAAACATTTAAAAACGCCATATTAAACGACTCGAAACAGTTATCTGAAAAAAAACGAGATCTTTTAAAACCCATAGTAGAACTGGAAGCTGTTTCTTATGGAGTGGCACATGTTTTTCCTAAAAAAATAGACGAGATAAATATTTTAAACGCGTCTATACAAGCTATGCAATTGGCCATTGCCAAATTAGATCCGGAACCAGAATTTATTAGTGTAGACGGAAACCGATTTAAACCATATTTAAAGGTGCCTTATGAAACCATTATAAAAGGTGACGGAAAATATTTAAATATTGCTGCAGCATCTATTCTTGCTAAAACATATAGAGATGCTTATATGAATTTTATACACGAAGAATACCCAATGTACAACTGGAAACAGAACAAAGGGTACCCAACTAAAGAACATCGAGCAGCTATAAAAAAATATGGTCCAACAAAATACCACCGCTTAACCTTTAGATTACTACCCGATCAATTAAAATTAGATATATAACTTCCTATATTTGTAAAAAAAATTCCTTTTATGAGAGCGCTTTTCTTAGCTATAGTTTTTAGTGTATTCTTAATAAGTTGTAATACTTCGACTAGAACAAACCAAAGTTTAATTGAATTTGTTCCTGAGCACACTTCAACTTTAATTAAAACGAATAATATTGAAGACTTAAAAAGCAGTTTAAAAAACAACGATTTGGTTCAGGAGTTTAAAACAGCTAAATTTTATAAAGCTTTAGATGCTGTTTTTAAAAACACATCGGCATTCAAGCCCAAGCACGAAACTTTATTTTGCTTTTCTAAAGATGAAACAGACAGCACACAAGTTACTTTAATTACAAAATACACTCCAGATTTTTTTCAGTTTGATTCGCTTTCAACACCAAAACAAGAAGAAATTAAATTTAAAAATACAATTATTACAAAAACAGAACTTAAAACAGAAACGTTTTATAGTGCAATAATTGATAGTGTATTTATAGGATCGACTTCCCAATCTATTGTAGAGCACAGTTTAAAAGCAAAACCGATAAGTGCAGAACTACAAAAAATATACAATACAACTGCTACAGAAAAAACATTTGCTGTTATATTAGATACTGAAGATATTAATGCATCTACCCTGTTTTTTAGTTCAGATTCAATTCCGCTTCAAAAATTCACAAAATATCTTGCCCTGGATACAGACATTACTCAAAACCAGATTACTTTAAACGGTATTACTAAAGCAGAAGATTCTACAAATCATATAATCAACATCTTTAAAAATACAATTCCGCAGGAAAATAAAACGGCACAAATAACACCAGAAGACAGTGACGGATTTATGAGTTTTACCTATCAAGAGTTTAGCAGCCTACAAGCTAATTTAGTTGTTTTAAATGGCCAAGAACCACCAGAAACCACACTATTTGATAATACAGACGAAATTGGTGTAGTATATAATAAGGAGCATCGCGCTATAGCGTTACACAGTCTAGACGACATTGCCACAAATGAAGCTTTATTAGATTCTCAAGAAATTTTAGACACCTTTAGACAGATAGATATTAAACATTTTGCACACCCAGAATGGTTTGCTATTAATTTTCAGCCATTAATTAAAATTAAAACAGCTTCTTATTACGCCAATATAGATTCTTTCTTTGTTTTTTCTGACGATTTGGAATTACTACAAAATATAATTGCAGCGCACCAAAATAAATCAACTTTAAGTAATCGCGATTTTTACAAGAACATGACCGATAATTTAAGCGATGCATCTTCGCTAATGTTAGTAGGAAACGCTACACTACTTAATGGTGTGTTACAAGCCAACTTTAAAACTACAGCAAAAACAAATACAAGTGCTTTTAAAATTTCGGCCATACAATATATATACGATAATAATTTTGCACACGTTAATGCGGTAATTCAAAAGAACAAAACAAGAGTTACAGAGAATGCGGTTAGCGAAGATTTAAATATAAAATTAGATGCTAAACTTTTAAACACCCCACAGTTTGTAACCAATCATAGTTCTGGTGAAAAGGAAATTGTTGTTCAGGATGTAGATAACAACCTATATTTAATTTCGAACAAAGGGAAAGTGCTTTGGAAAAAAGAATTAGACGGTGCTATTCTAGGCGAAATTTCTCAGATAGATATGTACAGAAATGGTCGTTTGCAATTGGCATTTACTACAGCTCATCATTTATACGTATTAGATCGTAATGGAAAATCGGCTAAATCTTATCCTAAAAAATTTAGAGATAAAGTCACTCAGCCTTTAGCTGTTTTCGATTACGACAATAACAAAAAATACCGTTTAGTTGTTGTTCAAAACAAAGGTGTACTCATGTACAATGCTCAAGGAAATAAAATACAAGGTTTTACTTATAAAGAAGCGAATCAATCTATAATTCATACACCACAACATTTTAGAATAAACCGTAAAGATTATTTGGTCTTTAAAACAAGCGATCAAATTTATATTTTAAATAGAACAGGCCAAATACGTGTAACACCTAAATCTTCTTATTCTTACTCTAAAGAAGGGGTTTACATATATAATAATAATTTTGTAACCACAACAGATGAAGGCGATTTAATACTTATAGATACCAGAGGAAGAGTTTCTAGTGAGAATTTAAATCTAGGAGAGGATCATCATTTATACGCCACAAGCCGTACTTTGGTAACACAATCTAAAAACAAATTAACCATTAAAAAGAAAGTTTTAGAGCTAGACTATGGCACATATACTCCTGTAAAAATGTTTTATATAAACGATAAAATATACATAACGACTACAGATATACAAGCCCAAAAAGTTTATGTGTTTGATAGTCAAGGTAAAACTATTTCTAATTTTCCTGTGTACGGAACAAGCACTATAGATTTAGGTAACTCAGACAAAGACAACCTTATAGAGGCTGTAACTAAAGGAGGTAATAATTCTATAATTATTTATCAGATAAATTAAAAAGAGACCCCATTAAGACCTTCTTTTTATTATTAAAGCTGAAGCTAATTTAGTAATTTTGCAGGCCTTATTTTTAAGATAAAAAGACCATGATAAAACGTAACATCGCCACGATTTCTAAATTTATAATTCATAAAGTTGGAAACAAATTTAACGATACTAAAAATGCCTTTTCAGAAAGCGAAGTACAGTTTGACGAAGCGAGCTACGACCTAATGCTACCTTTTTTATTAAGACCTTTTGGTAGCGTTGTACAAAGTCATCGTTTTAATCACCACGCTAATATTAAACTAAATGAAATAAATACATATACTGAAGAAATTTTTGCAGACGAAACTAAGTTTATAGACGTTTCTAAAAACATTGTAAAACATTTATACGAGCAATCTAATTCTGTACAAATTAAAACAGGAGATGTTATTGTTGCAATTTTTGAAGGTATAGAATTTAATGAAATTGTAACCAATGCCATCGGGATCTTTAAAATTGAAAGTAAATCTAATTTCTTTCAAACCTATTTAGAAGGCAACAGTTACGATGTCGCCGTACAACAAGGTATAAACACAAAAAAAGTAGATAAAGGATGCCTAATTTTAAACCAAACTGATGCAGAAGGGCCTATTGTTTTAACGGTAGACAATAATAATTACGATGCACAATATTGGATTAATCATTTTTTAAATATTAAATATGCAAACGATTTTAATTCTCACACCCAGAATTATATCGAATTATGTAAAGAATTTTCTACTGAAATTTTAAAAACCAGTTTTGGAAACCAAGAGCAAAACATATTTTTAGCCAAAACTGTGGATTACTTTAAAGAACACGAATTTGTAAATATCGAAAATTTTAAAGAAGAAGTCTTTGAAGACGACAAACACAAAACACTTTTCGACGATTATAAAAAATCTTTTGAAGGCGAACAAGATCTTTTAATACTAAATCAATTTGATGTTGCAGAACCTGTTGTAAAAAAACAGAAACAAAAAATTAAAACAGAAATTAAACTCGATACACAAATTCAGATTAAACTAGATATTGATGCTCCAGATGCAGCTAGCGAATATTTAGAACGTGGTTTCGACGAAGAAAAAAAAATGTACTATTATAAAGTATTCTTTAATACCGAAGGATAACACATTTAAAAGATAAAACAAGAGTGTAGGTTAAACTATAATTAAAGTAGTAAACTTGCACATTGTTTTTTTAAATGATTGAATTACAAAAAAAACAAAGTATAGAGTAATTAATAAAATTGATTTTATCTATATTTAATACTAATTATAGTCTTAGAATAAGAAGACTAAAAGCCAAAAGAAATGACACAAGAAGAATTTTTAGAAAAAAGTGTATTTACAGGATTACAAAAAAATGAAGTAAACGATGATTGTTATTTCTCTGAAGAAGATTTTTCTGAAGTTTTAAAACAATGTGAGCATTTTGGAATTGCCATTTACGATATAAGAACCACTTTAGAAGGTGAAGTTCATAAAACAATAAACCACGATTCGTTCAGGAAAAAAGCAACAGATCCAAACTGGTATAAAAGAGAATTTAGTCACTTAAAGCACGAACAAGCAGGTTTGCAATATGCTGCAACGTATAAAGTCTCTAAAAAATTATTGGCTAGATAAAAGCAAAAAACTCATTCTAATTTTAAAATTAGAATGAGTTTTTTTTCAACTCTTAAAAAAGAGATTAATATGTTTTTTATTAATCTATTCTAAAACAAATTCCGCCTCGAAGCATTCACAAAAATGTTTCTGAAGTTTCACTCTTACTTCTGCTTCATCTACTTCTTTTACTCCCAATTCTACATTAAGAGAAGCAACAGCTTTACCACGAATTCCACAAGGAATTATATTATCAAAATATCCTAAATTGGCATTCACGTTTAAAGCAAAACCATGCATAGTGACCCAACGACTAGCGCGTACACCCATAGCACAAATTTTTCTTGCAAACGGTGTTCCAACATCTAACCAAACTCCGGTTTCTCCTGGACTACGTTCTGCTTTTAAACCGTATTCTTTTAAAGTAAGAATAATAACTTCTTCTAAAAAACGAAGATACTTATGTATATCTGTAAAGAAATTATCTAAATCTAAAATAGGATATCCTACGATTTGTCCTGGCCCATGATAAGTAATATCTCCTCCACGATTAATTTTGTAAAACGTTGCACCTTTTTCTTTTAACTGCGCTTCGCTTAACAACATATTAGACATATGCCCACTTTTTCCTAATGTATACACATGAGGATGCTCTACAAACAGAAAGTAATTAGGCGTTGGAATAGTTGTATTCTCTCTTCTGTTTTGAATTTTTAGATCTACTATTTCTTTAAATAATTTCTCTTGGTAATCCCAAGTGTCCTTATAATCGCGTAAACCTAAATCTTGTAATTGGACTGTTTTATTCAATGGGTAAATATTTAATTTTTTAAAACGACGTTAAAATTCATTAATTCCGAATTTTTAATCATTTCTATATAGTTCTGCGTAAGCGTCACGGTTTTCTTATCCTCACTAATTAAAGCATCCTTATTGGAAACCGATTTTATTTTTTTTGGGAAATGATAAACAAAGGTATAAGTCATGGCTTTCATGGTTTCTTCACCTTCTCCCATCATAGTCATCTCTTTATCTAATTTAGCTATAGCTTCTTCCGATGGTTCATAACCAGCTCTAAGCGTTCTATGAAACTGCTTGCCATCAAAAGAAAAATCGATATGTTTAAGCATATCGTTAACCGAATTAGCCACAGCGCTACCATCCATTTTAGAAAACTGAGGACTCCCTTTAGTATGGAACGATTTTGCTTTATCTATATTTTCTAAGATTTCTGGAAACTCATTTATAGATTTAAAAACAGAACCAAAACCAAGATTAAAAACATCTGTTTCGTAATTAGATTGCACACGCATCATCATAGATTCTAAAGACTTTAAGTCGTCTTGTTCCTCCTGCGACAACTTCGAAATACTATCGGACTTCTCCTTTAAAAGGTCTTTAAAATATATAATACTATCTACCTTTTCTTCCTTCTTGTAAGCTTCTTCATTGTCTCCTATTTTTTTGATTGTAATCATAGCTTCACTCATATCGTAATTCATGAGGAACTCTCCAGAACCATCCGGATGAAACGTAATTTCTTCGGTATAATTACAACTAGTAAACATAAAAGCTGAAAGGCAAATAAGTACTAAAAGAAAACGAGGCATTTATAATGTATTATAAAAAATTATTATCCGTGCAAAGATACAACTTTATCTGTTCGGGAGATTTGAGAACGCATAAAGAAGTCTCATAAATAAAATGCAATTATAAAAAGACTACGAGCTTAAATTTATATTAAGACAGACAAATTATAAAAAATGTTTTTAATCTTCTAATATGACTTCAACATTCAAACTTTCAGGATCTGTTAGGTAGTCCTTAAAGCTAAGTTCTGCAGAAAAACTCTTGCGATCGTCACTAAACATTGCATTCTCTAAAGATACTGATTTAATTTTCTTTGGAAAATGATAATTCAAAGTATATGTAGATGCTGCCAATATCATTTCTGCATCTGCTAAACTATCTTTTGTAGCTTCTAAAAGTTCAGGATCTGTAACTTTTACAATACGCTTAAATACATTTCCTTTATAAGTATAATGCACCTCACTAGATTCTGTGGGTCCCATTTGTGCTAAGGGACTGGTTTGTTGTGCTTCCGGTGTTTCCTTTAATTTATTTGCTTTATTAAGCACTTTAAACATATCTTCAAGTTCATTAACATCTTTAAAATCGGTATTAACATCAATTACCATTTTTTTTGTATTTGGATCCATTAACATGTGCATCTTGAAATTTTCTAAAGATTTAAGTTGCTCTTGCTCTTCTTTTGGTAACTTTGAAATACTATCTTTTTTAGCTTCTAAAAAATCTTTAAACACAATTGTAGAATCTAAAACCTTACCTTCAGTTTCGCCTACACTATCTCCTCCCATTTGCATAAATTGAGATCCATCAAAAGAAAAAGACATGCTTCCGCTTCTGTCGTCTTTAATATCAATAGTTTCAGTAAACTTACAACTACTCAATAAAAGTAGCATGACACAGGCGCTTAATACATAGATTTTTTTCATAAGTTGGATTCGTTTATTAATAGCCGCAAATATACTTACTTATATGTAAAAAGCAGATTCATTTTAATCTTAAGGCTTTACTAGAACGTAAAATCACGGAAATCAGTTAGGCACATAAAATTCAACTTAAATTAACGTTTAGGGTTGTTTAAAATCACTAAAGCAGCAATTACACCTGGTACCCAACCACAAAGCCAAAGTAAAAATACAATAAGAACAGAACCGCAGCCTTTACCAATAACGGCTAATGGCGGACAAATAATTGAAAGGATTACTCTCCAGATACTCATTATGATTGATTTAATTATAATTATTAATGTATAACTAAGACGTCATAATATAGCAATTGTTACACCTTTAAAAATCTATTTCGTTTTTCGATAATATATATTGATATAATACCCAATAGTAATTATCTTTGTCAGTTAATATATTAAATAGAACAATATAGTATGTCGCAATTATCAGAGCAAGAAATCGTAAGAAGAGAAAAGCTTAGCAAACTTCGTGAGTTAGGAATTAATCCTTATCCAGCAAATCTTTATCCGTTAACTCACACGAGTAAGCAGGTTAAAGCAGATTTTGAAGAAGGTAAGAAAGTGATAGTTGCCGGACGATTAATGTCTAGAAGAATACAAGGAAATGCAAGTTTTGCTGAAGTACAAGACAGTGAAGGTCGTATACAAGTATATTTTAATCGTGATGAAATTTGTTCTGGAGAAGATAAAACCAAGTACAATACAATCTATAAGAAATTATTAGATATAGGAGATTTTGTAGGTATTGAAGGTGAATTATTCACTACTAAAGTAGGCGAAAAAACTATAATGGTAAGAGACTTTACCATTTTAAGTAAATCGTTACGCCCACTACCTCAACCTCGTGTAGATACTGATGGGAAAGTGCACGATGCTTTTACAGATCCTGAACAACGTTACAGACAACGTTATGCAGATTTAGTTGTAAACCCACATGTAAAAGAAGTCTTTGTAAAACGCACAAAATTATTTAATGCCATGCGTGGTTTCTTTAACGATGCAGGTTATTTTGAAGTAGAAACACCAGTATTACAACCTATTCCTGGAGGTGCTGCTGCACGTCCTTTTATTACACACCACAATAGTTTAGACATTCCGTTATACATGAGAATTGCTAACGAGCTATACCTAAAACGTTTAATTGTTGGTGGTTTTGATGGGGTTTACGAGTTTTCTAAAAACTTCCGTAACGAAGGAATGGACAGAACGCACAATCCAGAATTTACCGCTATGGAAATCTATGTATCTTACAAAGATTACAATTGGATGATGAATTTCTGTGAAAAATTATTAGAACATTGTGCAATCGCTGTAAACGGAACTACAAAAGCTAAATTTGGAGAACACGAGATAGACTTTAAAGCGCCTTACGCTCGTGTAACAATGGCAGATTCTATAAAACACTTTACAGGATTTGATATTACAGGAAAAACAGAAACTGAAATTCGTGAAGCTGCCAAAGGTTTAGGCATTCAGGTAGACGATTCTATGGGTAAAGGAAAATTAATTGATGAGATTTTTGGTGAAAAATGTGAAGGAAACTACATCCAACCAACTTACATTACAGACTACCCTAAAGAAATGAGTCCGCTTTGTAAAGAACACAGAGATAATCCAGAATTAACAGAACGTTTTGAGTTAATGGTTTGCGGAAAAGAAATTGCTAACGCATATTCTGAGTTAAACGACCCAATAGACCAACGCGAACGTTTCGAGGATCAGTTAAAATTAGCACAAAAAGGAGATGACGAAGCAACCGAATTTATAGATCACGACTTTTTACGTGCTCTAGAATATGGTATGCCTCCAACATCTGGAATGGGAATTGGAATGGACCGTTTAATTATGTTCTTAACCAACAATCAATCTATTCAAGAAGTTTTATTTTTCCCACAAATGAGACCTGAGAAAAAACAAATAGACATGTCTGAAGATGAAAAAACTGTTTTCAATATTCTGAAATCAAATTCACCTGTAGATTTAAACACATTAAAAACAGAATCTCAGTTAAGTAATAAAAAATGGGATAAAACAATAAAAGGATTAACAAAATTAGGCCTTGCTAAAGTAGACAAAACAGACGATGGTTTGCTTGTCACGTTAAATGAATAAAAAGCATGATTAAACTCCTTTTTAAATACAAAACAAAAGCATACCTACTTCTTTGGTATGCTTTTTTATTACTCATACATTTTGTAGTAAAAGATAGATATCAGGTTTTTGTATTTATTTTTAATGCCGTTTCATTACTTTTTATAATTGTATATGGTATTATAGTTGCCTTGTGTTTATATAAACATAAAGCACTGCTTATATCTATGTTAGTTATTAATTGTGTATTGGGTGTGTATTGGTACAATAATTACCATTATAATACTGAAGATATTACAATTACTAATGCTTCTAAAGACACACATTCCATTTTATTTTGGAATATTTCCCGACCAACAAATTTGCCTTTAGAAGATATATTAAAAAAAATGAAGGCTTATCATCCTGAAATTTTGGTTTTTGTTGAAGCTAAAAATATTTCAGACAAAGATATTTCAACTTTTAAGACACACTATCCTTTATATAATATACAGCAATTAGAAGGAGAAATGATGATTGCGGTAAAGGGAGAAATCGATGATATAAAATTCAATAAAATTACAAGAGGCTCTAAAAACAATTTAGTAGCAGTAACCATTGAAGGAAAACATTATAAAATTCTTATAAACGATTTATTTGCAAATCCAGCATTATCTAAAAAATCTGAATTTAAAAGTATAGAATCTTCTGTAAAATCTGAAAAAATAGACTTTATAGTAGGTGATTTTAATACGCCTTACGAGAGCTACTTTTTTAACGCTTTAAAAACAGATTTTGAGAGTTTTCATAAATACAATAATGGTTTTACGGCAACGTGGCCTAGCGTTTTTCCTGTATTAGAAATCGATCATATTTGGGTTTCAAAAACATGGAAACCCTTAATTTTACACAAAGAATTTAATAACAGTTCCGACCACGGTGTATTGATTGGAACCTTCCAAATTAAACATTAATTTCACTTACTAGACATTTTCATGAAGCGTTAATACGCTGTTAAAAACAATTTGGAGATTAAACCCTTTTTAAATCTTCTAGTCTTAAAGGTATAATTCAAAATACTATATATCATGAAAAAAATAATGATTTTAGCTTTAGCATTCATATCATTAAACGCTATTGCACAGGAAAAAAGAGGAGATAATAAAAAACAAGACAGAAAAGAAATGCGCATGCAAGGTTCTGATTTTACACCAGAACAACAAGCGACATTACAAACTAAAAAAATGACATTAAGTTTAGATCTTTCTCAGTCTCAACAAAAAGAAGTATATACTTTAAACCTTACTCAAGCTCAAGAAAGAAAAGCTAATCGTGAAGCGTTTAAAAAAGCGAAAAAAGCTGGACAAAAACCTACAAGTCAAGAACGATACGACAATATGGTTGCCAGATTAGACAATCAAATCTACATAAAAACTAAAATGAAAAGTATTTTAAAAAGCGAACAATATACAATCTGGGAAGAAAGTATGGCAAATCGCTCTAAAGGTAGAAAAGGTAAAAAAGGAGAAAACCGTTCTGACAATGAAAGACGCGGATAATACACCTCTTATTCTTAATAACAAAAACGGCAAATCTTAACAGATTTGCCGTTTTTTACTTTTATACCTTTGTATTAATAATCCAATTGAATTATTAAAAGTATACAGTTATAATTATTTTTCTAAGGTTGTTGCTACTTTATGAACTGCATTTATGGTTGCATCTAAATCTGCATAAGACAAAGCATCTGTAATAAACCACGTTTCAAAAGCACTTGGTGCAATATAAATACCTTGTTCTAACATCCCATTAAAAAATGTTTTAAAATTCTTGTTGTTTCCTAAAGCAGATGTTTCAAAATCTACAACGGGAGTTGCAGAGAAATGTACAGAAATCATAGAGCCTACACGGTTAATAGTGTGTGCAATTTTATGATCGCTTAAAACCTTAGTAATTCCTTTGTGTAAATATTCAGTCTTTTCTGCTAAACGGTTATAAATTTCAGTATCCTTTTCTAAAGCTTTTAACATGGCCAAACCTGCAGCCATGGCTAACGGGTTTCCGCTTAAAGTTCCTGCTTGATATACTGGACCTAAAGGTGCTAGATAATTCATAATTTCTTCATTCGCCGCAAAAGCACCAACTGGCAATCCGCCACCTATTACTTTTCCAAAACAAACAATATCTGCTTTTATACCAAATAATTCTTGAGCTCCACCTCTGGCCAATCTAAAGCCAGACATAACCTCATCAAACACCAAAAGAATATTATTAGCATCACATACTGTTCTTAATTCCTCAAGAAAATGAGCTTGTGGTGGCACACATCCCATATTACCTGCAACTGGCTCTAAAATAATACATGCAATATCATCTTGATTAGCTTCAATAATAGATTTTACATGATTAATATCGTTATACCTTGCTAATAATGTGTCTTGAGCTGTACCTGCAGTAACACCAGGACTATTCGGGCTACCAAAAGTCATGGCACCACTACCCGCTTGTATTAAAAACGAATCGCTATGTCCATGATAACAACCTGCAAATTTTATTATTTTTTCTTTTCCTGTATATCCTCTCGCTAAACGCACAGCACTCATACAAGCTTCTGTACCCGAGTTTACAAATCGTATTTTATCAATATTAGGCACCATAGATACTGCCAAAGCAGCAATCTCAGTTTCTATTTCTGTAGGCGCACCAAACGACGTTCCTAATTTTGCTTTTTCAATAATAGCATCTACAACAGGCTGATAAGCATGTCCCAAAATCATAGGACCCCAAGAATTTATATAATCTATAAATGTATTGTTATCCTCATCTGTTAAATACGCACCTTTAGCCTCTTTTATAAAAATAGGTGTTCCTCCTACGGCTTTAAATGCACGAACGGGAGAATTCACTCCACCAGGAATCACCTGTTCTGCATCAGCAAATAATGCACTACTTCTTGTATATTTCATTATATTAATTTTGTATTTAGGACTTCACTAATAATTCTTGTCCAATAGAAAGGTTAGTATCCCTTAATCCGTTTATTTTTTGAAGTTCATGTATAGAAATATTATAACGTTTAGAGATAGAATATAAGGTATCTCCCTTTACAACATAATGTACATGTTTTCTTGATTTTGATTTAGCTCGTTTAGATGTATGTCCTGTAACTTCACTATCGTAATTATACAGCTCGTAACGTTCTATAAGTGCTATTAATTTGTCAGGGTATTTTCTATCTGTTGCATAACCTGCCGCACGCAGTCCTTTTGCCCACCCTTTATAATCGTCTATATCCAATTCGAATAAACCTGAATAACGTTTTCTTTCGCTTAAAAATAAAGAATGATCGCGGTACGAATACTTGGCATCTTTATACTTCCGGAAACATTCCTGATCTTCATCATCGTCGTGATGTATACTTGCACCTGTCCAATCATGACATTTTATACCAAAATGGTTATTCGCTTCTACAGCCAATCTTCCTTTTCCAGAACCAGATTCTAAAATCCCCTGAGCTAAAGTAATACTTGCCGGAATATGATAAAACTTCATTTCTTCTACAGCAACAGGACCAAATACCTGAATATAATCTGAAGTATTGGTTATGACTTTAGTAACAACTTCACCTTGAGTTTCCTCAGGAGTATTTACTGTTTTACTTTCGTTTTTCTGATGACGAAATTTTCTACTCTGTAAATATTCTGCATGTGCTTTAGATGATGTTGATGTTTTTCGTTTTCGGGAACCACAACTAACCAACACACTCATTACTAATAAAAGGACAACTATTTGCTTCATGTATGTTTCTATAAAATTTGTGGCATTTTCTTTTTCTTCAATTGTGTATTCATGCCTGAAATACCTTGTAAACCTCCTGTATGAATTACTAAAATTTTAGAGTTCGCAGGAAAACACCCATTCTTAATTAAATCTAAAACTCCAAACACTACTTTCCCTGTATACACTGGGTCTAAAGGAATATGATATTGCTGTTTAAAATTGTTTATAAATTCTATTAGATTAGCATTAATTTTCGCGTAACCACCAAAATGATAATCTGTTATTAACTTCCAATTGGTTTTGGTTACAAATTTACTAATATTGTTTTGTAAAAAATCACCTTTTAACGCAGGAAATCCTAAAATGGTTTGGTGTGATTTACTACTATTAATAAGTCCAGAAATTGTACCTCCTGTTCCCACTGCACAACATATATAATCGAATTCTGAATCTTGAGGAGTTAAAATATCTTCACATCCCTTTACAGCCAACGTATTGGTTCCGCCTTCTGGAATTAAATAAAAGTCTCCAAAGGCATCGTGTAAATCTCTAATAAAATCGTTGGTATCCTTAAGTCTAAAGTCACTTCTAGTAATATATTTAAAAGTCATACCACAAGAAGCTGCAAATTTTAGTGTCGGGTTTAAATCGGTTTGTAAAGCCAACTCTTCTCCTCTAATAACACCAATGGTTTTAAATCCAGAAACTTGTCCTGCATAAGCCACAGCTGCAATATGATTAGAAAATGCACCTCCAAAAGTTAACAAAGTGGTATGCTCCTCCTCTTTTGCTTTTAAAATATTGTAATGCAATTTCCTATATTTGTTACCACTAACAAACGGATGAATTTGATCTTCCCGCTTAATAGAAAGACTAATATTATAATCGGGGTCTAAAATGACGACCTCATTTTTAATATTTGGGGTTGTAGACGAGAAAAGCATAGGACGTCAATTAAGTTAAAACATTGACTCACAAAAATAAGGGAAATTAAAGGTTGAGCACCTATATTATTAATAAAAAAGAATTAATCAAAAATAAATAACGCCTTATTATTTCTCGAAAAATTAAACAAAACCGACCTATGTATCTAATTTTAAGGGTTTTATTTTAAATAAAACAAGATTAAACCAGTAAAAATGTTAATTTTGCACTTTGAAAATAAAAATACATATTTATGATTAGTAATTCTACTCATCGTACTCCTTATGGAATACATTTTTTTGATACAACCTTTTTTAAATATACGCTTTGTTTATTGTTATTCGGACTTTTAAGTCTGAATGGCTTTGGACACACAGTAGTCAACCCAAGCACTACTGGTTCAAGAATTTACGAAATACCATGTGGCGTTACTAAAATTGATATTGAAGTTTGGGGATCTGGTGGTACTGGTAGAGGTGACAAAGCTAATAACAATACTAATACTGCAGATGGTGGTATAGATGCCCAAAATGACGCCAAAAGAGTATCAATTGGAGAAGAAGTGAGTTGTAAAACTTGGGTTGGAGATAATGGTATTGGTTGGTTTGTTCCAGGTAATTGGGAGCCTAAAGGTATACCTACAGCAGACGATTGTATTATTATAAATACTATAGACGGGAACAAGAATCCAAAAGTAAAAGGAATCGATAGTGATAATAATGAAAACGGTATAGCCTACGCTAAATCTATTACCATTTTAGGTGATGCGTCTCAATTAACATTATCTAATCAGGCAGAATTACAGGTAACCGATTTTATTGTTTCCAATTCTCCAATTTATATTACAGATGGTAGCTCATTAATTATGGAAGATGGATATTTAGAATCTAGTGCCAATGGTACTATTGAAGATAATAGCCTCTTTACAGTTAAAAATTTCTCAGTAACATCTACCGATGCTTCATGGGATATTAACGATACTTCTGTGCTAGTAATTGATGAAACGTTAACCCTAGACGGAGATGTAACACTTAATAATGATGCGAGTTTAGTACAAACCAACGACGATACTAATTCATCTACTGGTACATTTACGGTAAATAGAACCTCTACAACATCACGTAATACTGACTATACCTATTGGTCTTCTCCTGTTCAAAGCTTTAATATAGATAACATATCAACAACTTCATATCGTTATGAATGGTTGCCTACCATAAATGATGAATACGGAAACTGGTCTAAAGTATCAAATACAAATATGACTGTTGGAAAAGGGTACATTATAAGAGGTAACAACTATACCGCCTCTTTCCAAGACGACAAACCTAATAATGGAACAATAAACACAACCATCACTAGAGGTACTTATAACGGAAGTGATTATACCGATATTTCAAGCACTGCTGTGACTAAAATAGACGATAACTGGAACTTAATAGGAAATCCATACCCATCAGCTATTAATGCAGATGAATTCTTGACTAAAAACAGTGACGATTTAGATGCTGGTGGTTCTGTAAGTGGAGGAACTATTGAAGGCGGAGTACGCATTTGGTCTCATGGAACCGAAATTAGTGCTGCAAATGACACGCCCTTTTATGCCAATGAAATAGAGAGTTATAATATAGATGATTATATTACCTATACATTAGCGGGTTCTGCCCCTTCTGGTTTCGATGGGTATATTGCATCTGGACAAGGGTTCTTTGTGTTAATGGAACATGCTGCCTCCACGCCAAACACAGCAACATTTACTAACGCAATGAGAACGTATTCTTCAGAATATACAAACTCAGACTTTTATAGAACTACTAGTGAAAAAAATCGAATTTGGTTAAATTTAATCGATAGTGACGACACAGCTCAAAGTATGCTTTTAGGTTACTTTGATGGTGCCGTAAATGCCAAAGATCCGTTATACGATGCACTAATTATGAATACTAGCTCCACATCTATTTATTCTCTTATAGATAACGAAGCCTTTGTTATTCAAGGTAAAGCCAATCCGTTTTTAGAAACAGACCAAGTATCTTTAGGAATAATTAGCACAAAAAAAGATGTATTTACCATTGGAATTAACAAATTAGATGGCGTGTTTGAAAATGATCAAGATATTTATCTAGAAGATCTTTATGAAGATAAAATACATAATTTAAAAGACTCTGCATACTCTTTTTCATCAGAAGCAGGAACATTTAACGATCGTTTTATATTACGTTATCAAAGCAGCACCTTAGGTGTTGAAGACGCTATTGTAGATGCAAGTTTTAAAATTATTGCGACTAAAAACTTCATTAAAGCAAGCAGCACAACAAGTACTATAAACAAAATTGTTGTTTACGACATTATAGGACGTGTGTTATACCAAGCTAATAAACTGAATGATTCTGAAGTAAAATTAGATCAGTTAGCTCCAACATATAGTCCATTAATTGTAAGAGCAACTTTAACAAACGGAACAACAAAAACTCAAAAATTGATATATTAATGTAAAGATTACAAATACTTCAAAAAAGAAAACCAAGACCTTAACTCTAAATAGTTAAGGTCTTTTTCATTTGTATATGCTTCACGCTCAAAAGAAATAGATCTATAAGCCAGATGCCAATCTCTATGTTTTATAAAACGGATTAAAAATTCTACAACATACCAAATATAAAAAGGCAATACCAAAAGCTCTAATTGTTGCTTTAAATGAATACGCTCGTGATTCACTAAAACACGATCAGATTTAAGATTAGAATCCCTTAAAATTACAAACGGGTATAAGGTAATCCCTTGAAAGCCTTTTGGCGTGATGTATTTTGAAATTAAAATCATAAGGTATCACTTTCAAAAATCAATCCAAATTACATTACATTTGAAGATTATGAAAAAAACAATTCCCGTAGAAGAAGGCGATTACTATCTTACTCCTGAAGGCTACCGCTGTTTTACAGAACAATATCACCTTAAAAGAGGCTATTGTTGTAAAAGTGGTTGCAGACATTGCCCGTATGGATATGACAAAAAAACAGATCGTTTTAAATCTTAAATATTAAGTACAACTTATAAAGTATAACTAACACAGATTATTATCGGATAAAATGGTATGATTCTTGATATTAAGAAAATAGTTGCGAATATTTTACAAAAGGCAACACTACAGGTGTAAATAATTTAATAGTTAATTCTATTTGATATTAAAAAAATAGTAATTATTATTAATGAATATCTTTTTACACTTAAAACAATCATTTAATCAATATAGATCTTAAATCAAAACATATGAAAAGACTACTAAAATTTGTACCCATATTTGTATTGCTTATTGTTGCAAGCTCATGTAATTCTATAAAAGTAGCCTCAGACTACGATAAAACAACAACTTTCGACCAATACAAAACATATGCCTTTTACAAAACAGGCATTGATAAAGCCGAGATTAATGATATAGACAAACGTCGTATTTTACACGCTATCGAGGCCGAACTAACAGCGAAAGGCTTTGTGAAATCTGAAAATCCAGATTTATTAATAAGTATTTTCACAAAAGCAAGAGAGCAAGTAAATGTATACAACAACAATACCATGGGATTTGGTCGTTATGGCTATGGTTGGGGATGGAGTCCGTACTATAATAATTTCAACAGCATGTCTGTATCTCGATCTACAGAAGGTGCGTTATATATAGATCTTATAGATGCTAAGAAAAAAGAACTTGTTTGGCAGGGATTAGGATCTGGAGTATTAAATGACAATATAAACAAGAAAGAAGAACGCATTCAAGAATTTGTTTCTAAAATTTTATCAAACTATCCGCCAGAAGTAAAAAAATAATATTTTCCTTGAAAAAGAAAAACAGTGCTAAGAACCTAGAAATAGGTTCTTTTTTATTTCTATATATCTAGTAAGACACTAAAAAATAAGTTTCATTATTTAAATTAAGTTGTTTTATACTTTTGCAATACGTCCTTAGTAAAACGACTTAGCACTAGAGTTCCGCTAATTTTAGCACGCTCGGCAAGTAAACTATCCCAGTGACTCGTATTATCCCACATAACAGTTTTCATTGCTTTTACAGCTTCCGGATTATACGTTTTAAGTTTCTGTGCTAATGCTTCAGCTGCATCTTGCATGTCTGCTTTAGTCTCAAACACCTCAGCATATAATCCTTTTTGTTTTGCCCATTCTGCATTGTAAAATTGTTCTGCATTTATTGCCATTTCAGACATTGCAGCAACTCCTATTTTTCGACTTACAGCTGGTTCTATAACAAAAGGGCCAATACCAATACTTAATTCACTTAATTTTATTGAAGCATACTGTGTCGCCAAACAATAATCTGCTGCTGCTGAAATACCCAAACCGCCACCAACAGCTTTACCTTGCACCTTACACACTATAAATTTAGGGCATTTACGCATGGCATTAATAACCTTAGCAAAACCAGAGAAAAACATTTCCCCTTGGGTTTCTGTTTCAATAGCAATTAATTCATTAAAACTAGCACCGGCACAAAATGTTCTATCTCCTCCGCTTTGTAAAACCACAACCCGAACAGCTGTATTATTTGCTGCTAAAACAATCTCTGTTTCTAATTTAGAAAGTAATAAACTAGGTAACGCATTATGAGATGGATTAGAAAAAGTAATTGTGCTTACGCCGTCTAAAACGACTTGTTTTACAAAAGGTTTGTCCATATTTTTATCGTATAAATATTGAAAATCGAAGATACTGATTTTTTAGGTTGACTATAAAAATCCATTATGTTTCTTTATAAAACTCGTGCCTCTAGAAAAAAAGAAGGATGAGGTTGTTCAATTCTTTACTCAAGAAACTAACTATTAAATGTTTTTAAACTCAGCTATAAAACATTCTAAAAAGCATTGAATTCACAACGCGTTAACACTATAAATAAACTATAATTTTAAATCGTCTAAATTCTTCTCGGCTGTAATTGGCGTATCATTATATTGCAATGTCCACCCTAAAGAATTGGTTAAAACATAAAATTTAGCCAACTCACTTATCAATCTGTTTTTAGAATTTTTCTTAAATTCTGAAGCCTCTACTTTTTTTAACAAAGATGCTTTTACTTTATTTTTAATCTTATTATAATCTTTAGCTTCAAACTGATTTAAAAAATCGGCTTGAATATCATAATACTCAAATTCTGGACTAATCTTTACTTCTTCTTTAGGTATATATGTAATATTTAAAACCTTGTTTACCTCATCTATATCATAAACAATCTTACTTAAATCGTAAGCAATAGTAACATCTGCATTCACTACAACCAAAGCTTTCTTTTCTGCAGTTACCAAATATGGAAATACGTCTCTAGAATCTTTGTATGAAAACACTTCACTAAAATGACCTTCGGTAACCACTAACTTACCTACATTTTTAATCTGTTCCTGTATTAACATAGAGTTTTCTACAAGCTTAGCTTCATCTGCTTTCTTTGAATTGTAATACCTAAGCGAAAAAAATAACACTATAGCAATACCAACTCCAAAAATTATATTTCGCATTAATCTGATTTTTTAATTAAAGGTATAAAATATGATCTTGAACATTACATTTTTAGACATAAAAAAAGCATCAACTCTTTACGCATATTTGCACTACGCATTATAAAGGCTGATGCTCTTAACAGATTGATTAATAGCACTTCTAAATTATAATTTATTTAAAAATTAAACATTTTTTTTAGACAAACAACTCAAATAACAGCCACAAAACACTGATAATAAGTATTTAACATTATTTTACTTACTAACAAAAGCTAACATCTTCTATCTTATCTTGAATTGCTATAATTCTCTTATCTAAATTAGAAAGAAATTTCTGATGCGCTTCGGAAGCTTCATTAAAAGGTTTATGTTGTAATCCGCTTTGAATAATCTGCACCTCTTTCATTATTGATGTGGTTGAAGAAGCAAACCAAGATGCTGTAAATTTTTCCCAAATATAATCAATAGCCATTTGATTGGGATGTACTAAATCTGAAGTATAAAAACGATAATCACGAAGTTCGTCCATCATAATTTCGTACGATGGAAAGTACTGTAATCTATTAATTTTAGATTCATCTATAAGCTGATGAATGGCTGTAATTAAATGAGATTTACTTCTTGTGTTTTCTACAAATCCATCCTTGGTATGACGAATTGGAGATACCGTAAAAATTAGAGTTGCATTAGGATTAACAGAAGTAATTAGGCTTTGTATACGTAGTAAAGATTGCAAAACCTCAGTTGTGCTTAATAATTCTTTTTTGAATGTTTTTTGAGGTACTTTATGGCAATTTGCTACAATCTTACTAGAATCCTGATGTCTATACACCCAGGCAGTTCCTAGCGTAATAACAATATGTGTTGCTGTTTCTAAAAATTGTTTGGTGTGTTTTAAAGCAGAATTTAATTCATCTAACACCTCACCTTTATCTAATCTGCTTAATTTAGAATGTGCATCGTAACAATGCCAAACATCATATTGCTTAAATACGTCTTTTTCAGTATAAATTTTTCCGTTTAAAGCATAATCTATTAACTGTTCTATGGCCTTAGGCTGAAACAAAACACCAAACGGATTTTGAAGATTTTTAAATTTAAAATAATCGAACTTTTTACCCATGTTTTCTACAAAACAAGATCCCAATAGTAACATTTTAGACTGATAATCTATTTGATTCTCAGTTTGGTGTACTATTGGGATCTCGGTATAAAGTTTCATGTGTTATGGGTTTACAACATATTTTTTAGCAGCCTCTAAAGCTTCTGCAATACCTTCTGGTTTTTTACCTCCAGCTGTAGCAAAAAATGGCTGACCACCACCGCCTCCTTGAATATATTTTCCTAATTCACGAACCACTTGTCCGGCATTTAGTTTATTGCTCTCTACTAATCCTTTAGAAATGTAGCACGATAACAACGCTTTTCCGTTTTGTTCTGTTCCGAATACTAAAAATGCGTTCTCTAAAGTACCTCCCAACTCAAAGGATAAATCTTTTATTCCTGCAGCATCTAAATCGACTTGCTTAGCTAAGAATTGAATGCCGTTTACCGTTTCAACCTCTTGCTTCAATTCGCCTTTTACATTCTGAGCTTTCTCTTTTAAAAGCACTTCTACTTGTTTTTTAAGACTTGAATTTTCTTCTTGTAAATGAACTAAAGCTTTAATAGGCTCTTGAGCGTTATTAAGCAGTTCTTTCATTTCAAAATAAATAGTACTATTATCTGTATAAAAATCTTTAACTGCATCTCCAGTAATCGCTTCAATTCTACGAATTCCTGATGCAACTGCACTTTCAGATGTAATTTTAAAATGCCAAAGATCGGCTGTATTTTGTACGTGAGTTCCTCCACAAAGTTCTATAGATTTACCAAAGCGAATGGCTCTAACTGTATCTCCGTATTTTTCGCCAAACAATGCCATAGCACCTTCCTCTATCGCTTTTTTCATTGGTATATTACGTTGTTCTTGTAATGGTAATTTACCTTCTATACGTGCATTTACAAAATCCTCTACATCTTGTAATTGCTCGTTAGTCACTTTTGAAAAATGTGAAAAATCGAAACGTAAATTTTTAGAATGCACCGCAGATCCTTTTTGCTCTACATGTGTTCCTAAAATTTCGCGTAATGCTTGATGTAATAAGTGCGTTGCTGTGTGATTGCTAGATGTTCTATTACGTTGCTTAGCATCTACTCCAGCTTTAAATATTGTATTTAAATCTTCTGGAAGTTCTTTTACTAGATGATAAACTACATTATTTTCCTTCTTAGTATCTAGAATATATGTAATGTTTCCATTAGGAGATTCTATATAACCTTTATCTCCTACTTGCCCTCCTCCTTCTGGATAAAATGGCGTAAGATTAAATACTAATTGGTACATAGCGCCATCTTTTTTAGAAACCACCTTTCTATATCGCGTTATTCTTACTTGAGCTTCTAAAAGATCGTAGCCTACAAATTCTTGAACAGCGTCTTCAATTAAAATAGTCCAATCGTCTGTAGACATTTCACTAGCAGAACGAGATCTCCTTTTTTGTTTTTCCATAGCAGTATGAAAACCTGCTTCGTCTAATTTTAATCCTTTTTCGCGAAGAATTAAAGAGGTTAAATCGATAGGAAAACCATAAGTATCGTATAATTCGAATGCTTTTTCTCCAGAAATAACAGATTCTGATGCATTCTCTATAATACCATTTAACAACACTAAACCTTGGTCTAAAGTTCTTAAAAAAGATACTTCTTCTTCTTTTATAACATTTTGAATAAGTTGTTTCTGAGCTTTTAATTCTGGAAACGCATCTCCCATTTTACTACTAAGCACATTTACCAAACGGTAAATAAATGGTTCCTTTTGATCTAAGAATGTAAAACTATAACGTACGGCACGACGTAAAATACGACGAATAACATAACCTGCTCCCGTGTTACTTGGCAATTGACCATCTGCTATAGAAAATGCTACGGCACGAACGTGATCAGAAATTACACGAATTGCAACATCTATTTGTTCATCTTTACCATAAGTGGTTTTAGAAATCGTTTCAATTTCACGAATAATTGGAGTAAACACATCGGTATCATAATTAGACTGCACACCTTGCATTACCATACACAAACGTTCAAAGCCCATACCTGTATCGATATGTTTATTAGGAAGAGCTTCTAAACTTCCATTCGCTTTACGGTTGTATTGCATGAATACCAAGTTCCAAATTTCTACAACCTGAGGATGATCTGCGTTCACTAAAGATTTACCATCTATTTTAGCTTTTTCTTCTGCAGAACGAATATCTACATGAATTTCACTACAAGGTCCACATGGTCCTTGGTCTCCCATTTCCCAGAAGTTATCTTTTTTATTTCCTTTAAGTATTCTGTCTTCAGGCACAATGGCTTTCCAGAAATCGTAAGCTTCTTGATCTATTGATGTACCATCGGCTTCATCACCTTCAAAAATAGTTACGTATAAAATATCTTTATCTATACCATACACTTCGGTTAGTAACTCCCAACACCAAGCAATGGCTTCTTTTTTAAAATAATCTCCAAAACTCCAGTTTCCTAGCATTTCAAATAAAGTATGGTGATATGTATCGTACCCTACTTCTTCTAAATCGTTATGCTTACCGGAAACACGTAAACATTTTTGAGAATCTGTTAAACGACTATTTGGTGGTTTGGCTTGACCTAAAAAGTATTCTTTAAAAGGCGCCATTCCAGAATTAACAAACATTAACGTAGGATCGTTCTTTAAAACCATTGGTGCAGAAGGCACTATGGTATGACCTTTACTTTTGAAAAATTCTAAATATTTAGAGCGAATGTCTTGAGATTTCATATAATATGTAACAAACTGTTATTAAATTGACTACTTTTAAAAAGTGGTTTTAGGGTTTTAAAGTGCAAATATATTGTTAAATTAAGTTTTGTCTAAAGCTAGACGCAAAATATTGTCATTTGTTTGTTAAATTTGCAACGAAAATATTTTTTGTAGGTTTACCACACAACATGTAATTTAACAGCATGTGTTACACAATATAATTGCAAAAATAGTATAAATTAGATAATGAGTAAGGTAAAATATTATTATGATTCTGAGACGCTTTCTTATCGTAAAATCGAGCGTAAAAAACGTAATACGTTTAAGTTTGTCTTAGCGTTTTTAATGGCTGCCGCTTTATTTGGTTTTTTAACAGTTTCTATAAGCAGCCAGTTTGTAGAATCTCCTAAAGAGAAAGCTTTAAAACGCGAATTAGTAAATATGCAGTTGCACTACGATATGCTTAACAAGAAGATGGATGAAGCTTCTGAAGTATTAGCAAGTGTAGAAGATAGAGATAACAATATATATAGAATATATTTTGAAGCAAACCCTATTCCCGAAGAACAACGTAAAGCTGGTTTTGGAGGTATAAACCGTTACAAAGGCTTGGAAGGTTACGATAACTCTAAACTTATAATTGAAAGCAGTAAAAAGCTAGATATTCTTCAAAAACAAATAGTAGTACAATCTAAATCTTTAGATGAAGTTGCAAAATTAGCAGAAGACAAAGAAAAATTATTAGCAGCTATTCCTGCCATTCAGCCGGTAAACAATGTAGATTTAACACGTATTGCTTCAGGATATGGTTACAGAACAGATCCCTTTACAAAAGCACGTAAATTTCATTACGGTATGGACTTTACAGCACCAAGAGGGACACCTGTTTACGCAACTGGAGATGGTGTTGTAGTACGTGCAGACAATCATTCCACAGGTTATGGAAACCACATTAGAATAGATCATGGTTACGGATATGTAAGTTTATATGCTCACCTTTATAAGTATAATGTTAAGAAAAACCAGAAAGTAGAACGTGGAGACCTTATAGGCTTTGTAGGAAGCACAGGTCGTTCTGAAGGTCCGCATTTACACTATGAAATTTTTAAAGATGGAGAACGTATAAACCCAACTAACTTCTATTACGGAAGTTTAACTCCAGAAGAATATAATAGTCTTTTAGAAAAAGCTTCTTTAGAAAACCAATCGCTAGATTAATGCATATAGATTTACCCGAAAAACGATACTACGGTATTGGCGAAGTAGCCAAAGCATTCGATGTTAATGCCTCTTTAATCCGATTTTGGGAAAAAGAATTTGATGTACTTAAGCCTAAAAAAAATGCTAAAGGGAATAGAAAATTCACTCCAGAAGATATAAAAAACCTGAAGCTAATTTATCATTTAGTCAAAGAACGAGGATTTACGCTAGACGGCGCAAAAGTTCACTTAAAGGAAGAAAAGAAAAAAACTTTAACTAACTTTGATATTATTGAGAAATTAGAAGACATAAAAAGTCAACTTATTCGAATTAAAAATCAACTTTAAAAAAATCAATCAATCATGAAAAAATGGTTAATTCCAGTAATAATCATTGCGGTTATTGCAATGATAGGCTATAATTGGAGCGTAGGATTCAACAATACCGCTGTAAAATTAAATGAGAACGTAGGCGAAGCTTGGGGTAATGTACAAACCTCTTACCAACGTAGAAACGACCTTATTGGTAATCTTGTAAAAACAGTACAAGGTGCGGCAGATTTTGAAAGATCTACATTAACAGATGTTATAGAAGCGCGTGCAAAAGCAACCTCTACAACAATAAACCCTGAAAACATTACACCAGAGCAATTAAAACAATTTAATGAAGCTCAAGGTGGTTTAAGTAGTGCATTATCTAGATTATTAGTTTCTGTAGAGCGTTACCCTGACTTAAAATCTAATCAAAACTTCTTGAAACTTCAAGACGAATTAACAAGTACAGAAAACACCATACAAACGGCTCGTGTGCGTTACAACGAAAACATTAAGCCTTATAACAATCATGTAAAAACATTCCCTAATTCATTATTAGCTGGACTGTTTAATTTTGATGCTAAACCATATTTCGATGCTGAAGCAGGGGCTGAAAAACCTGTAGATGTCGATTTTGATTTCAAATAAAAAACAATGGATTCTAAAGTAGAAAGATTTCTAAGTCAAGACGAAGAAACTGAGATTGTAGAAGCAATTCGCGTTGCCGAGAAAGAAACTTCTGGCGAAATCCGTATTCATATAGAAAAAACAACTTCCATAGACGTTTACGAACGCGCTATGGAAGTTTTTTATATGCTTAAAATGAATAACACTAAACTTCAAAACGGTGTCCTTATTTATGTTGCTGTAGAAGATAAAACCTTTGTTATTTACGGGGACAAAGGCATAAACGATTTAGTTGATGATGATTTCTGGAACTCTACTAAAGATGTTATTCAATCCTATTTTAAACAAGGTAAATTTAAAGAAGGCCTTGTTGAAGGTGTTTTAAGAGCAGGAAAAGAGCTTCAGGCTAATTTCCCTTGGGACGCTTCAGATATAAATGAATTACCTAACGAAATTTCAAACGGATAGATCGTGCAAAAATTAAAAAACACTTGTTTATTTTCATGTTACTGTATTATTTTTTGTTTCTCACAATTAGTTACAGCACAATTTGATATTCCTACAAAACCCGAATTCCAAACCAGTGTTTACGATTATATTAACTTATTATCCCCGACAGAGAAGAGTGCTCTAGAAAATAAACTTGTAAAATATTCCGACACCACATCTACACAAATTGTTGTGGCTATTATCGCGACAACTAAAGGCGAAAACATTGGTTTATTAGCGCCAAAATGGGCTCAGAAATGGGGCGTTGGTCAAGCAAAAGAAGATAATGGTGTATTTATATTATTAGCTAAAGACGACCGTAAAATTTGGATCTCTCCAGGTTACGGCGTAGAGAATAGACTTACAGCCGGCGTTGTAGGAGAAATTACAAGAAATGTTATTATTCCGGAATTTAAAACGGGAAATTTCTACAGCGGTCTAGACAAAGGAGCAGATGCTGTTTTTCAACTCCTTATGGGAGAATACCAAGGCACAAGACAAGCAAATAAAACAAATGATTTTCCTATTGAGAAAATTATCTTCATGATTGTAATCTTTATTTTTTTCGTAATCACCATATCTAAAAACAAACGCGGAGGCGGCGGTGGAAACGGAAATAACCGTAGACCTACAAGCATACTAGATGCTATTATTTTAAGCAACATGGGACGCGGAAGTTACGGCGGCGGTTTCGGAGGATCTTCTTCTGGAAGCGGAGGCTTTGGCGGAGGAGGCGGTTTCGGTGGTGGCTTCGGAGGCGGAGGCTTTAGCGGTGGTGGTGCTGGCGGAAGCTGGTAAACTTACATTATCAAATCTTCAATTTAATTCTCTTATTTTTTATTAATCTGATTTCTTATCAGTTCATGGTGTTATGCTTTTTAGTTTCATCCTTTTTTAACTAACTTGAAAACAAAAGCTATGCTATTCTTATTACACCCTGCAATTTATTGGTGTAAATATTGTTTTCCATAGCTAAGATATAAACGAGACATGCCTCTGTTTCTAGAAAATATACGTCCTATGAAAGCACCTTCAAAACTTATAATAAGTGTTATTATATTAATTCTAGTATCACTTTTACAACCTATATCCCAATTATTAACACGTATTACAAGCTTAGATTTTTCGTTTTTAGTAATTCAAAAACAAAACCTAATAGTCGCAGCTGCCGCGTGGGTAAGTATAGAGGTATTGCGCAAACTAAAGGTTAGATTTTTAAAACACTACGACATTTCTAAAGAGGATAATTTACACTCTAGAAAAATATACACGCAATTTAATATCCTTGAAAAAGTCATTATTTTCATCATTATTATTGGGGCAATAGGACTGATATTGTTATCGTTTGATAGTATTCGAAAATTTGGAGTTGGTCTTTTTGCTTCTGCAGGAGTGGCCGGAATTATATTAGGTCTGTCTGCACAAAAAGTTGTAGGAGCTTTACTTGCAGGAATACAGATTGCCATTACACAACCTTTTAGAATTGATGATGCTGTTGTTGTAGAAGGCGAATGGGGTTGGATTGAAGAAATTAACTTAACCTATGTTGTTGTTCGTGTTTGGGACAAAAGACGATTAGTATTACCGTCTTCATATTTCTTAGAAAAACCATTTCAAAATTGGACTAGAAATAATGCAGACATTATGGGAACCATATTTCTATACACAGATTACAACATCCCTTTTGATGATTTACGAACAGAATTAACACGTTTACTAGAAGGAAGTGAGTTGTGGGATGGAAAAGTAAATGTATTACAAGTCACAGAATCTAAAGAAACCACTGTAGAGTCTAGAATACTTGTGAGTGCAAAAAACTCTCCTATGGCTTGGGATTTACGTGTTTATATTAGAGAAAAAATGATAGCATACATTCAAAAAAATTACCCAGATAGTTTACCTAGAACACGAATTGTTATGGAACAAAAATAAATTTAGACTTCCTCTTATAAAAAGATAAAGCCCGTTCTGTATAGAACGGGCTTTCTTAATTAAATAAAATTTTTATTATTTCTTACGCATATATACGCTTACAGGTACGCCGTTAAAATCGAAACGCTCACGTAATTTATTTTCTAAAAATCGTCTATATGGATCTTTTATATACTGTGGTAAATTACAGAAAAAAGCAAATTGTGGTTGCGGTGTTGGCAACTGTGTAATAAACTTAATTTTTACAAATTTTGCTTTATACGCTGGTGGCGGATAGCTCTCTATAATTGGCAACATCACTTCGTTTAAAACACTTGTTTTAATTTTCTTAGATCTGTTTTTATAAACTTCTACAGCTGTTTCTATTGCTTTAAAAATACGTTGCTTATTTAATACAGAAATAAACACGATTGGCACATCTGTAAAAGGTTCCATCTCGCGACGAATTTGTCTTTCGAATTCTTTAGCCGAATTGGTTTCCTTTTCAACCAAATCCCATTTATTTACAAGAATAACAATACCTTTTCTGTTGCGTTCTGCTAACCAAAAAATATTCTGAACTTGTCCGTCAAAACCTCTAGTAGCATCTAACACAATAATACATACATCACTATGCTCTATGGCACGCACACTACGCATTACAGAATAAAATTCTAAATCTTCTTTTACTTTAGACTTACGACGAATTCCTGCCGTATCGACTAAATTAAATTCAAATCCGAAACGATTATATTTTGTATCGATAGAATCACGAGTCGTTCCAGCTATGTCTGTAACAATGTAACGCTCTTGACCTATTAATGCATTTATAAAAGAAGATTTCCCAGCATTAGGGCGACCAACTACCGCAAAACGAGGTAAAGCATCTTCTTCCTCCTCTTCTTCTTGTTCTGGTAAAGCTTCAACAAGAGCATCTAATAAATCTCCTGTTCCACTACCGTTAATACTTGCAATTGTAAAATATTCGCCTAAACCTAAAGAATAAAATTCTACAGCATCTTCGGCACGTTTTCCGTTATCTACTTTATTAACGACTAAAAATACAGGCTTAGAAACTTTACGTAA
Source organism: Formosa sp. L2A11 (assembly GCF_009796865.1). Classification (GTDB taxonomy): domain Bacteria; phylum Bacteroidota; class Bacteroidia; order Flavobacteriales; family Flavobacteriaceae; genus Formosa. The sequence continues at coordinate 571,950 of NZ_CP047028.1, forward strand.
CAACTTTGCTACGTCTTCATCCATTCCTGTGACTCCAGTCTCAACATCAACCATAAAAATAATGGCATCTGCTTCTTCAATAGCTAAAACCACTTGTTTATCGATCTCAGCTTCAAATACATCATCGCTCCCTTTTACATATCCACCTGTATCTATTAAAGAAAACTCCTTCCCGTTCCAATCGCTTTTTCCGTAATGTCTATCTCGAGTTACCCCGCTAACTGCATCTACAATGGCTTCACGTCGTTGTATTAAACGATTAAAAAATGTTGACTTTCCAACATTTGGTCTTCCTACTATGGCTACTATATTACTCATACACTTTTAATTGTCTGCAAAGGTAGTGTTTAGATATTTAAGAAAAAACTGTATTTTAACGCATTCTATTTTAAACATCATAAAAAACATGATATTAGATAATGACATTGTGCTTCGGCCTAGATTTAACTTAAACTTACATGAACGCAATGAAGTTGTTTTTGTCTGTTTTTGAAAATTTAAAAAATACTCAAACTGAATTTATTGTATCTCGTGTAGACGACCATGTTTTTATTCGAATTCCGAAACAAAAACAGCACTTTTGGTCACCTCAACTACACCTTGAGATTAACGAACTTGAAGACAAAACATCCAGTATTCATGGTCTTTTCGGGCCAAATCCAACTGTCTGGACGCTTTTTATGTTTCTACACTTTGTTGTTGCTATGCTATTTATTGGTTTTTGTATTTGGGGGTATTCTAATTGGGCGCTTAATATAACATACGGCATGCAATTGGGGGTGTGCATAACTATGATCATACTTTGGTTTGCACTATATTTTATTGGTCGTGCTGGTCGTGCAAAAGGTAAAAACGATATGATTTTATTGCATCATTTTATGAAACAAAATCTAAAATTATAAAGTTTTACTTCTGATTATATCCAAAACGACGTAATTGATTAGAGTTTGAACGCCAATTTTTATTCACTTTTACGTATAATTCTAAGTGAATTTGTTTTCCGAAGAATTTCTCTAAATCTTTTCTTGCTTCTACTCCAACACGTTTTAAGGCAGATCCTTTATGACCAATGATAATTCCTTTTTGTGTTTCGCGTTCTACCATAATTACAGAACGTACACGAATAATTTTTTCTTCTTCAAAAAACTCTTCCGTATCTACTTCTACAGCATAAGGAATTTCCTTTTTGTAGTGTAATAAAATCTTTTCACGAATGGTCTCATTAATAAAGAAACGTTCTGGCTTATCTGTTAATTGATCTTTTGGATAAAATGGTGGCGAATCTGGAAGCAACTCGATAATACGATTAAAAACTTCAGACACATTAAAGCCTTCTAAAGCAGAAATAGGAAATATTTCAGCATTTGGCACTTTACTACTCCACAATCCCACTTGTGCTTCAAGTTGCTCCTGATCTGATTTATCAATTTTATTTAATAACAATAAAACAGGAATTTTAGCACTTGTTATTTTATTAAAAAAGGCTTCGTCTTTCAACTCTGTTTCACCAATTTCAACCATGTACACTAAAACATCTGCATCTTCGAAGGCTGATTTTACAAAATCCATCATAGACGACTGCAACTCGTAAGCCGGTTTAATAATTCCTGGTGTGTCTGATAAAATCACCTGAAAATCGTCTCCGTTTACAATACCTAAAATACGATGACGCGTGGTTTGTGCTTTAGACGTAATTATGGATAATTTCTCACCCACAAACGCATTCATTAATGTTGATTTCCCAACGTTTGGATTTCCAATAATATTTACAAAACCTGCCTTATGATTCATCTTTTACTGCATTTTAGTAGTTGCAAAGTTACAACCTTGGTTTATTAAATCCGCTTTTACACGAATAATACTTCATTTTTAACTAAAAAAAGCGACTAAGAATATATTAATCGCTTTAAATATTTAGTTTTAATACGTTTATTACATTCCAACTAAGCTCAATGCTTGTTTTAAAATGTCTGGGTTACTAGAAATCCAACTCATTACTTTAGTTGTTAATCCAGGGTTACTCATAGCGTACTGTAATAATTTAGCTTTGGTACCAGAACCTGATAAATAATTTGCAACCTGAGTTTTAGTATCAGAACTTGATGTTAAATAATCTGTAACTTGTGTACTTAATGAAGAACTAGGATTTGAAACTATAGCATCTTTTACTTTAGTTTGTGTTTCAGAGCTATTTAAAAAGTAAGACTGCATTTGATCTATTGCCATACCTGAAATTAATGAACTCGTTGAAGAACTTGAACTTTCAGTACTACTTGTTGTTGATTTTGTTGAATCACAGCTATAAAACGCTGTAAAGCTTAAGGCTAATGCCAATACTACTACTGATTTTTTCATAATTATTGTTTTAAATGAATTTTACTTTTATTTATTTTTAAGCATCTTTAAATACATCTGTTCTACCTTGGTTCTTGCCCATGGTGTACGTCTTAAAAACTTTAAACTAGATTTTATAGATGGGTCTTCTGTAAAACAACGAATTTTTATGTTGTAACCCATATATTCCCATCCATAATGCGCTTCTAGATCTACTAAAATCTGTTCTAATTTTACACCGTGTAAAGAATTATTTGGCTGACTTTCCATAAAATTAATTTCGTCTATCTCTAGATCTGCGCCCAGAATTTGAAGTATTACTACTTTTTGTTGATTTTCTACCTGAATTATTATTTCCCCCTCCTCTTGGAGCTCTTCTACCACCACCTTGCTTAACAGGTTCTGTAGATGCATTAGGGTCAGGCTCGAAACCTTCAATAATTTCTACAGGAATTTTCATTCCTATTAATTTCTGAATATCTGTTAAAAACGAAGTTTCATCTGCACTTACTAAAGAAATGGCAATTCCACTTGCTCCTGCTCTACCTGTTCTACCAATACGGTGAACGTAATCTTCAGGAATATTTGGAATCTCGAAGTTAATAACATGTGGTAATAATGGAATATCTAAACCACGTGCTGCAATATCTGTTGCAACCATAACACGAATACTTCCATCTTTAAAACCAGCCAAAGCTTTTGTTCTAGCACCTTGACTTTTATTTCCATGAATAGCTGCGGCAGTTATACCTGCAGAAATCATTTTTTTAGTCAGGTTATTAGCACCGTGTTTTGTTCTTGTAAAAACTAAAACTTGTTGCCAATTGCCTTCGGAAATCATTTTAATAATCAATCCTGTTTTTTTGGCTTTAGCAACACGAAATACTTTTTGCTTAATAACCTCTACCGTTGTATTTTCTGGAGTTGCTTCTACAGAAACAGGATGTGTTAAAATACCTGTTGCTAATCTTTTAATATCCTTAGAGAACGTTGCAGAAAACATTAAATTCTGACGTTTCTTAGGGATTAACTTAATTATACGTTCTATATCTCTTACAAATCCCATGTCTAACATACGGTCTGCTTCGTCTAAAACAAAAATCTCTACATTAGATAAAGACAATACGTTTTGGTTACATAAGTCTAACAATCTCCCCGGAGTTGCAACTAAAACATCTACACCGCGTCTAAGTTGAGCGACTTGCGGACGTTGATTAACACCTCCAAAAATTACAGCAGATCTTATATCTAAAAACTCGCTATATTCTTTTACATTTTCAAAAATTTGCGCCGCTAGTTCTCGTGTTGGCGTAAGTATTAAAGCGCGTACGGGACGCTGTCTTTTTATTGTTCCTTCACTTAAAATTTGAAGTAATGGTAATGTAAAACCTGCTGTTTTACCTGTACCAGTTTGTGCCGATGCCAATACATCCTTCCCTTCTAAAATGGGTGGGATTGCTTTTTCTTGTATTGGAGATGGCTTGTCGTATCCTTTTTTATTGATTGCTTTCAATAAGGCATCAGATAGGCCTAGTGAATTAAATGACATACATTATTATTGTAGAAAATGACATACTATATTATTAATGTCATTCTTTATGAAGTTGCAAAAGTACACTTAATTTTTCATGAAAAATATCATTTTAAGAAGAGTTACCAAAATTAGAGTTACAAATCACGCTTAAAACCAAACCATAACCTGCTTGTTTTTAGCAATTTTTCTGTTTTTAATAGGCTATTTTATCTTCTTCCTATTTAACAAATAATTTATCTAACCCTTTAACACTTCTATATAGACGCCAAAAATAGTTATAAGCCATGTATAGTAATGCCTCCTTATAAACAGGAGGAATATCTATTAAAAATAGAAGCTTTACAATAATTGTAAAAGAATAAAATAACACCTAAAATAAATCGTATTTTTACACACCGTTTATCAGCTTTAGAAAAACAGTTTTTCTGAAGTAAAATTTATAATACAATGCATAATTTAATTCAGAAATATAATATTCCAGGACCTCGTTACACAAGCTACCCAACTGTTCCGTATTGGGACGAAGCTGGTATTTCTAAAGAAAACTGGATAGATACGCTTAAAAAATCTTTTAAAGAATCTAACACCACGGAAGGTATTAGTCTTTACATTCACTTGCCGTTTTGCGAAAGTTTATGCACCTTTTGTGCTTGTAATAAGCGTATAACCAAACAACATGGCGTAGAAGTACCTTATATAGATATGGTTTTAAAAGAATGGAATATGTATTGCGATATTCTAGAAGATAAACCTAACATTAAAGAAATACATTTAGGAGGCGGAACACCCACTTTTTTTTCTTCGGAAAATTTATCTAAACTCATACACGGTATTTTTAAAACAGCAACGAAAGCTGATGGTTTTGAGTATAGTTTTGAAGGGCATCCTAATTTCACCACAAAAGAACAATTACAAACCTTATTTAATTTAGGTTTTACACGTAATAGTTTTGGTATTCAGGATTACGACCCTAAAGTACAAAAAGCCATTCACCGCATACAATCTTTTGAAGCTGTAAAACGTGTAACAGACGATTCTCGTGCTATTGGTTACAACTCTGTAAGTCATGATTTAATTTTCGGGTTACCATTTCAAAACGAAGACAGTATTCGTGAAACCATAAAAAAAACTGTAGCATTAAAACCCGACCGTATCGCCTATTACAGTTACGCGCATGTGCCATGGATAAAAGGTAACGGACAACGTGGTTTTAAAGACACAGATTTACCTCATGACAATGAAAAGCGCGCTTTATACGAATTAGGAAAACAACTCTTTTTCGAGGCTGGCTATGTAGAAATTGGCATGGATCATTTTGCATTACCTACAGATAGTATGTACGTTGCTATGAAAAACAAAAGTCTGCACCGAAATTTTATGGGATACACTTCGGGAAAAACAAAACTGATGATTGGTTTAGGCGTATCGTCTATTAGTGATTCTTGGTACAGTTTTGCACAGAATGAAAAAAGTATAGACGCTTATTATGCACGTTTGGAAGCTGATGAATTACCTATTATTAAAGGTCATCTATTAACTGAGGAAGACTTAGTAGTGAGACAACACATCCTTAATATAATGTGTAACCTTGAAACATCTTGGAAAAACCCAGATATGCAATTACAAGCGTTACCTGAAATTTTATTGCATTTAAAGGAAATGGAAGCAGATGGTATTCTAGATATTTATGAAAATCATTTAGTTGTAAAGGAAGAAGGCCGTATGTTTATTAGAAACATTTGCATGGCTTTCGATTTAAAACTGCACGAAAACAAACCAGAAACTAAACTGTTTTCAATGACTATTTAAGTCCGTGTGTGTTAGAAAATATTTTAGAATTTAAATTTTATTTTGTAACTTAATGTTTTAAATTCTTTTTTATGAAAACGAAAATGACTTTTATTTCAGGAATGTTACTTATTAGTACAGGAATATTTTTAGTTTATTACCTTCAAAATGATGTTTTTGACTTTTTTAAGGGTCTTACATTTGGTGGCGGGATTTGTTTATTAGTAACGAGTCTTATACTTAAAAGAAAACAAGCTTAAATACACATAATATTTAAATCATTCACAAAAAAGGGAAGCAAATGCTTCCCTTTTTCTGTTTAAGTATAAGTCAAAAATTAACAAAAAGAGTATCATCATATTAAACAACAAGACATTATATTTTGTAATTTAACTAACCTATCATTTACGTTAAAAACACATTTATTTAGAGTATTGAAACTCTGATTTATTCAATAAAATTACACGATTTTTTTAATGACAAAATCATTAACTCAAGTTAAATTCTAAAAAATTTAAAATGAAATATTCAACATTCATAATACCAACAACTCTCATTCTTTTAACTGCGTTTGTATTCACATCTTGTGCTACAATACCGGAAAAAGCAGAAGCTGTTAGTCCGTTTAACAAAAAAAAATATTTAGGAAAATGGTACGAGATTGCGCGTTTAGATTTTAAATATGAAAAAGATCTAAACAACACCACTGCAAACTATACCATAAATCCTGACAGCTCTATAAAAGTTGTAAACAAAGGTTATAATTATGTAACAAAGGAATGGACAGAAGCAAACGGAAAAGCTAAGTTTATAGATAGCGATACGATTGCAAAATTAAAAGTATCCTTTTTCGGTCCGTTTTACTCAGGATATAATGTAATCTCACTAGCCAATGATTACAAATACGCTTTAGTGGCTGGTAAAAATTTAGATTATTTATGGATTTTGTCTCGAGAAACAACTATTCCTGAAAACGTAAAACAAGATTTTTTAAATAAAGCTAAAGCCATTGGTTATAAAACCCAAGACCTTATTTGGGTAGAGCATACCAATAATTAAATTTAATATTACCTGTATTTAACAACCTTGATCTAGTGTATTTCACCAGAAAAAGAAGCTTAAATTTTTATTTTTTTTATAAAAGAATCTACTTTTTAACTCACAAAGCGTTGGTTAAAAAGTAGATTCTTTATTTTTATACCATTCTTTTCTTTCCAAAACGGTAAACATGGGTAAAAAAACAGATCATATTGCACCACACATCGCTGAGTTTATTAAAAATCAGCATCTTTTTTTTGTTGGTACAGCTGCTAACGAAGGCCGCGTAAATCTATCTCCAAAAGGCACAGATAGCTTTAGAGTCATTAATAAGAATAAAATTATTTGGCTTAATTTAACTGGAAGTGGTAATGAAACTGCCGCACATCTTTTACAAAATAACCGGATGACAATTATGTTCTGTGCCTTTGAAGGCAAACCTCTTATTTTAAGATTATACGGAAATGCTACCATTTTTCATCCTAGAGATAAAGCTTTTAAAACATACAGTGCACACTTCCCTAAAGCTGTAGGTTCTAGACAAATTATTGAAATGGATGTAGATTTAGTACAAACTTCTTGTGGTTTTGGCGTACCCTTTATGAACTACAAAGAAGAACGTAGCACTCTAGACGAATGGGCAGAACAAAAAGGACAAGATGGTATTAAACAATACTGGAAAGATAAAAACACAAAAAGTATAGACGGCTTTGAAACCGAAATTATAAAATAAAATGAAAAACATACACATTGCAATAAGATACACAAAAACACCTACTCCAGAAGCGTATATAGATCATATCAAAACCTCTACCAATCCACTTTTAGCTGAATTCAAAGACAAACAAGGTACCATATTATCGAATACGACTTTAGACACTTTTGTGCAAGCAGAATTACAACACGACGATTACACCCTAACTAAAGACTCTAAACGTAAACTATTATCGTTGTCTAGTGGTGAACGCAGAAAATTATTATTTGATCATTTATTAAAAAGTAATCCTGAGTTTTTAGTTGTTGTAAATCCGTTTGATTCTTTAGACGTAAAAAATGTAGCAGAATTAAAGGCACGTTTAATAACGCTTTCTGAAACTATTCCTATCATTCAATTTTTTAGTAGAACAGACGAAATCATGCCTTATGTACAATACTTTCTAAAACTTGAAGACGATACAACATGTTTAACCCAACCTATCACAGAATATCTAAATCAGGACACAGACATATCTAACATCAATTTTAAACATCCGCTTCCTAAACCATATCCTGAACAAAAAAACAATATTCCTACAGAATTAATAGGCTTAAAGAAAGTTAGTGTAACCTATAACGACAAAACCATTTTAAATAACATTACTTGGTCTATTAATCAAGGTGAATTTTGGGAATTAAAAGGGCATAATGGCGCTGGTAAATCTACACTTGTAACAATGATGATTGGAGACAATCCAAAAGCTTATGGTCAAGATATTTTTTTATTTGGAAATAAAAGAGGTTCTGGAGAAACGGTTTGGGATATAAAACAACATATTGGATATTTTACACCAAGTATGATGCATTTATTTAAAGGACAGCACTCTGCCGTTAATATGGTAATTTCTGGACTTAAAGACAGTATTGGTTTATATACAAAACCTACAGATTTAGAAGTGAATTTAGCCAAACAATGGTTAGAAGTAATAGGATTAGACACCATTACAAACACAAATTATTTTTATCTATCTGAAACCAATAAACGCTTAATTTTAATTTGTAGAGCCATGATTAAGCATCCGCCATTAATTATTTTAGACGAGCCAACAGTAGGTTTAGACGATAAAGGCGCACATGTATTTATAAATTTAGTTCAAAAAATAGCTAAAGAAAGTAATACATCTATTTTATATGTATCACATAAAACAGAACCTGAATTAAAACCAACATTCATTTTTCAATTAGAACGTACAGAACATGGTTCTATCGGAAAAGTAATAACACCAAGTAGTTAGTATAACATGTAAATGATAACAGCAAACCCAAGTACAACAAGACGTATTCCAAAGCATATTTTACCGCTTATTATAATTTCTCAATTCTGTTGTACTTCGCTTTGGTTTGCAGGAAATGGCGTAATGGACGATCTAATTTTAGTCTATAAATTAGATCCTTCAGTATTAAGTTTCCTTACTTCTGCCGTACAGTTTGGCTTTATAATAGGTACTTTTATTTTTGCATTATTTACTATTGCAGATCGTAATTCACCTTCTAAAGTTTTTATGATAAGTGCTGTTTTAGCAGCTCTTTTTAACTGCGGATTAATTATTGAAGGACAATCTCTAACATGGCTATTAATTTTACGTTTTTTTACAGGTTTTTTCCTTGCAGGGATTTATCCTGTAGGCATGAAAATCGCTGCAGATTATTACGATAAAGGCCTAGGCAAAGCGCTGGGATTTCTAGTAGGTGCTTTAGTGTTAGGAACAGCCTTCCCGCATCTTTTAAGTAACATTACACAACACTTACCATGGCAAACAGTTATTTATGCCACGTCTTTTTTATCGCTCTTTGGAGGTCTTATTATTGTCGCTTTTGTACCTAATGGTCCATTTAGAAAACACAGTACAAAAATGGATCTTTCTGTACTCTCTAAACTCTTTAAGAACACAAATTTTAAATCTGCTGCATTAGGATATTTTGGGCACATGTGGGAACTTTATGCCTTTTGGGCATTTACACCAATTATGATAAAAACGTATAATAATTTACATCCTGAAGCAGAATTAAACATTGCTTTATATTCTTTTTTAATTATAGGAATGGGAAGTTTAGGTTGTATTATCAGTGGTTGGATATCTATATTTAAAGGTTTAAAACCTACCGCTTTTGTTATACTTCTGGCTTCTACTATATGTTGTCTAATATCGCCTTTTAGCTTCTTATTAAACTCCAGTCTATTTTTTATTCTGTTTTTAATGTTTTGGGGTATGGTTGTCGTTGCAGATTCACCTTTGTTTTCAACATTAGTGGCTAATAATACAGCATCTAAGACCAAAGGAAGCGCACTTATTATAGTTAATTGTATTGGATACGCTATAACCATTATTAGCATTCAAACATTAGGCTTTCTACAAACATTTATTAACCCAACATATATTTATATCGCTTTGGCTGTAGGTCCTATTCTAGGGTTATTAGCATTAAAGCAAAAAAAGTCTAAAGTAGATTTTAATTAAAAGAATAGATTACTCCTCTTTTTTATAGACATGAGGATTTTCTACAATTCCTTTTTTGAATATTTTTCTGATATTCATTCTTAAAAACGAATCTATTTTTAAAACCTGATTTCTTAGTTTCTGTTCTGGTCGCCCTCTAAATGTAGTGACGTGAAACGTATCTGTGGTTTGAAGTGGTTTATCTGAAAAATAGTAATTAGACACACATTGCCGTGAAGCATCTGCAGTAACCGGACTTACAGAATGCCACGAAGATTGATGTGTTGCCATAACAGCAAGTCTGTTAAATTTTGAATGCACAACTATTTGCTGTTCATCAAGTCCGTTTGGCCAAAGTTCTAAATGTCCTCCATTTTCATCTTTCCAATCTGGAGCTACATAATACAGTAAATTTAAAACACGCCAGCGGCTTCTATCTTTATCGTGAGAATTATCTAAATGCGGATTTAAAAACTGACCATTTTGCATGGAAGAAATACCACCTGCATATAATTTTTCGTCTGGATATAAATCCTTAATATCACAAATTTCACAAATCAATTTTACAATAGCATCTTCCTGAAACGCATAAATGGCATCCTCTAAAATGGGACTATACTTATTCATCTGGGCCGCCACATGTTTATATTCACGTAGGCTTTTTTTAAGCACCATGTCTTCTGCCGAAGGAAAATGATTATGTATTTCTTCTGCAATTTCAACAGGTAAAACATCGTCTATATAAAAATATCCTATTTCATGTTTTGTTTTAGCAAACTGAAGCTTTAAAGACTCCTTTTCTGCTATTAATCTGTCAAGAATTAGCTTAGACAAACTGCTTCTATCTATAGAATATTTACTCATTTTAATTCAATTTAATCATCTAAAAAAAATACAATTCAACTAATCTAAAGCGGATTTGCATTAAACGTATCGCCTTGAGAGATATCTCCAGACTCAAATCCTTTTTTAAACCAACGCATACGTTGTGCAGACGTACCATGTGTAAAAGAATCTGGAACTACACGTCCAGTTGCTTCTTTTTGTAAACGATCGTCTCCAATAGCATTCGCAGCATTTAAAGCCTCTTCTAAATCTCCGCTTTCCATCATCTGGGTCATGGCTTGAGAATGATATGCCCAAACTCCAGCAAAGAAATCGGCTTGAAGCTCTACACGTACAGAATATTTATTATACTCTGTTTCGCTTAACTGCGCCCTTAATTGATTCATTTTATCTGAAATTCCCATAATTTTCTGAATATGATGCCCAACTTCATGTGCAATTACATAGGCTTGAGCAAAATCTCCAGGTGCATTCATCTGGCGTTCCATATCATCAAAAAAACTAAGGTCTAAATATAATTTTTCATCACCAGGGCAATAAAAAGGTCCCGTAGCACTAGATGCAGTACCACAAGCAGAAGTTACAGATCCTGTAAAAAGTACAAGTGTTGGCTCGCGATAATTGGTTAATAATGAATTCCAAACATCTTCTGTACTGGCAAGAATTGTTTTACTAAATTCTGCAAGCTCCTGATCTTTGGCTGTCGCTTGATATGTTGAAGATTCTGTTTGAATTTGTCCGCCGCCTAAAAACTGACTCACTAAATTAAGTGGATTATATCCCGTAACTACAGATAACAAAATTACAATTCCAGCGACAATTAGTCCTTTTTTGGTGAATAACATTTTCACTAAAGGAATTAATAACATCGGACTAATGCCTCCAAAACCACTTCCCGATCCTGAGCTACTTTGCCCTCTTCTATCCTCTACGTTAGAACTTTGTCTTCTGCCTTGCCATTTCATAATTGCACCTAATATTTAATTAGTCAAATGTAACCTACTCTGTTTAAACCTACAATTTAAATTTAGAATTGGTTATCCACAAAATGTAGACTTACTTAAGTTTAGATTTTTAAAAGACACGAACCGCTCCTTAAACTTAACTTAAGGACTCTATTTAACAGTACCTATAGGCATAAGTGTTCTTCCATAAATTTCGTTTAACAAGGTTGCTACGCCTGCATAAATTGCAGAAGCACCACAAATAACACCTTCTATTCCTGTAATGGTTTTAATGGTTTCATTTCCTGTATAATCGCCTAAAGCCAACAAGAAAAACAACACGGCCAAACTTGCAAAAACAAATTGTAATGCTTTATTAATTTTTAAAGTCCCTATAAAAAGTAAAGCCGTAAAAATGCCCCACATAATTAAATATGCAACCATTCCGCCTACAGATGGCCCTTCGAACAGATTCATTTTAGGCATTAAAATTAATCCCACAAGTGTCATCCAGAAAAATCCATAAGAAATAAAAGCAGTCATTCCAAAGCTATTATTCTTTTTAGATTCTAAAATGCCTGCTACAATTTGTGCTGCTCCGCCATAAAAAAATCCCATTGCTAGAATCATAGAATTCATGTCGTAAAATCCGGCGTTGTGTAGATTTAATAATACGGTTGTCATTCCAAAAGCCAAAAGCCCCAAAGGACCTGGATTTGCTGAACTATCTTTAATTGTTACTGTACTTTCTTCCATGGGTTAGTTTGTTTTAGTATTAATTCTATTCTCAAATTTTATCAATTCACCTTTAAATAGCGCTATAATTTAATAATACCTAGATATAAATTATATATTTTAAAGATAATCTCAAAAAATATGCTTAAAAATTACGAAATTTACACATACATTGTTATGAATTATAGTTTTTTTGTAATTAAAAAAACATATCTTCTAAAAAATATTACGAATACAATACAAAACATAAATATTTTAGATTGTAATGGTCTTGATTTTTCTCTTGTAGAAACGTCTTTAAAAGAAAATTATATGAAAGAAAAACTAATATCATTATTAAATTTCACTTCTAAATATTGTGGTATAATTAATTATTAATTCAGAACTAAAAACATTCATTCTTTAAAGTCAATTAATCCCTATAACATGAAACTATTCAAATCAAAGTCAGCATTAATCATAGCCGTATTACTACTAACACAACTATCGTATTCTCAAGTTTACAAAGATCAATTTGCACACACATTTTCTATTGTAGCACGAGATGTAAAAACAGGAGAAATGGCCGTTGGTGTACAGAGTCATTGGTTTAATGTAGGCAGTATTGTGGCTTGGGGAAAATCTGGAGTTGGTGTGGTTGCCACACAATCGTTTGTTAATCCTTCTTATGGACCAGAAGGATTAGAATTAATACAAAACGGAACAACTGCTAAAGCGGCTTTAAAAACTTTAGTTGAAAAAGATGAAGGTCGAGATTTTAGACAAGTAGCGATGTTAGATGTTAATGGAAATGTAGATGCATTTACGGGAGCTAATTGTGTAGAATCTGCACATCAAATTATAGGTGATAATTTTTCTGTTCAGGCAAATATGATGTTAAACGACAATGTCGTACCTGCCATGGAAAAGGCTTTTAAGACAAATAGTAATTTACCTTTAGCAGAACGTGTTATTAAAGTTTTACAAGCTGCACAGGCTGCTGGAGGAGATATTCGTGGCAGACAATCGGCTGCACTTATTGTTGTTGGCCCTGAATTGATAGAAAACTCTTGGGAAGATAAATTAGTAGACTTAAATGTTGAAGATAGCGACGAACCTATAGAAGAATTAGACCGCTTACTAAAGCTACATAATGCTTATAATTTTATGAATGAAGGCGATTTGGCTGTAGAGCATGGCGATATGGATAAAGCAATGAAAGCTTATGGAACTGCACAAAGTATGTTTCCTAAAAATTTAGAAATGAAATACTGGACAGCAATTGCAATGGCTAATTCAGGACAGTTAGATGAAGCGTTACCTATATTTAAATCTATTTTTGAAAAAGATAACAACTGGAGAACCATGACAAAACGTTTAACAAAACCAGGGCTTTTAACCGTTTCGGAAACAGATTTAAATCGTATTTTAAATCTCTAAACTCTATTTTACTAATAAAATAAAAGCCTCCGTTATTATAATAATAACGGAGGCTTTTTATATTTAAAAGAAATCTTGCATAGAAAATTTTCTATTTTTTAAATTTAAGAACACCTTCTTTTAACCAGTTTTTATATAATGTAGCATCTGGAAGATAAGCCACAGGCTCTACTAATTTTTCTTCGTCATGATCTATAATCACATAAAAAGGTTGCGAATTAGATTTGTACTTAATGGTTTGCATCTCACTCCATTTTTGCCCAATGTATTTCAGTTTTTTTCCCGGTTTTAATTGAGAATCTACAACATCTCCTTCTGCTAACGGTCGTTTATCATCTACATATAAAGAGATTAAAACCACATCGTTTTTCAAGATGCTTAAAACACTTGGTTCTGGCCAAACGTTTTGTTCCATCTTTCTACAATTTACACAAGCCCAACCTGTAAAATCTAGCATAATAGGCTTTCCTACTTTTTTAGCATAAGCAACACCTTTATCATAATCGTTAAATGCCATAATATCGTGTGGCGCTAATAAATGTGCACCTTCAGGTAACTCGCCATGAGTATCTGTACTTGCAAAGCCTCCTACTTTAGAAAAACCAACACCATAAGGAGATTCGCTATATTCTTGTGGTGGCGGGAATGCACTAATAATGTTTAAAGGTGCGCCCCAAAGTCCAGGAATCATATAAATTGTAAAGGATAACACGATAAGACCTAAACTTAATCTTCCTACAGAAATATGAGGCAAAGGAGAATCGTGTGGTAATTGTATTTTTCCGAATAAATAAAATACTAATGTTCCAAACACAGCAATCCAAATCGCAATAAACACTTCTCGTTCTAAAATATGAAGTTGCAGTACTAAATCTGCATTCGATAAAAATTTAAAAGCTAAAGCCAGTTCTAAAAATCCTAAAACAACTTTTACTGTATTTAACCAACCTCCAGATTTTGGTAAAGAATTTAACCAACCCGGAAATGCTGCAAACAATGCAAATGGTAAAGCAATAGCTAACGAAAATCCGAACATTCCAATAATTGGAGCAATTCCTCCTTTAGAAGCAGATTCTACTAAAAGTGTGCCTACAATAGGTCCTGTACAAGAAAAAGAGACTATTGCTAAAGCTAAAGCCATAAAGAAAATCCCTACTAAACCACCACGATCGGCTTGAGAATCTACTTTATTTGCCCAAGAATTTGGCAATACAATTTCGAAAGCACCTAAAAAAGAGACTGCAAATACAACTAATAAGATAAAGAAAATAACGTTAAACCATACATTTGTAGACAATGCATTTAAAGCACTTGCACCAAAAATTCCAGTTACCGCACTTCCTAACAATACATAAATAACTATAATACTAACCCCGTAAATAATCGCATTTTTAATTCCAGCAGCTTTGTTTTTACTTTGCTTGGTAAAGAAGCTCACCGTCATAGGAATCATAGGGAACACGCATGGCGTTAACAAGGCTGCAAACCCTGATAAGAATGCGATAAAAAAGATAGACCAAAGTCCTTTATTAGTTGCCGATGATTCTTCTTTTTCAATATGTTTTTCTGAAATTTTTACTGGTGTTTCTTTTGCATTTCCTGCAACAGCTGTTGTTGTACTGGCTGATGTTACCGCATTATTTTCTTCTAAAATAAATTCTAATTCAACTTCTGTTGGCGGCATACATTGCGTATCATCACAAACCATGTATTCTACAAAGCCTTCAACCTTATTTATTGCAGAAGATACTTTTATAAGTTGCTCAAATTGTGCTTGACCTTCAAAAAACTTAATCTGCATTTCGAAAACAGGATCGAATATGGTACGTCCTTTTCCTTCTAAAGTATTACCTTCTAAAGAAAATGTTTCTTCAGAATTATCGTAAATAAAGGTTGTTGGAATTGGGCCGTTTTCGGGTACAAATTGCGCGTATAAATGCCAACTTGTATCTATGTCTGCAGTTGAAATTAACTTATATTCTGTATCTGATATTTTTTCTACGGAAGTAGACCATTTTACGGGGTCTAAAATTTGAGAAAACCCAGATAGACTTATTGTAAATAAAAGGGCAAAAAGAATATGCTTCATAGCAAATGAAAATTATATGGGATTGATTTATTATTCTTAAAATAATTAGTTTTAGTTTTTCAACATCTTACAAATATACGTTGCCTATTAAAAAATCATTCAATTCTTAGAAAACTATTAACGTAAATCTATAAAACCAGTCCGAATTAATAGAAAATTATTTAGTATAAAATTAAAATAGCTCTTAAAACACTTCTATACTGTCGTAATTAAATCAGGTTTACTTTCAATTAATCTATAAAATTTCCCTAAAATTTTATAGCTTTCAATATGCAACGGTAAACACTTCTTAAGACTACGTTTTCTGTGCTTTTCTAAAAGCCTTAATTGTTGTTCCCTTGTGTCTTTTATAAAATTTATTGATATGACTTTCGTCTATAAAACCAAATTCGTCTACCAATTCTGTAATCCTTTTATCACTATATGTTAATCTATGCTCAATAAGTTTTATTTTATAATTAGCCAGATAGTTTTTATAGTTTTCACCAGATTGATGTTTAAAATAGCTGCTAAAATAATTTGGAGAAATACCAAAAGCTTCACTAACCACCTGAGTTCTTAATAATACAGGGTTATATATATTATGTTCGACATAGGTCAGGATACTCTCAAATTTATTATCTACCTTTTCTGTAAATCCGTGTGGTTTTTTCTCAGAAATATTTCGCGCAGCAATTACGGTTAAAGCATTAATGTAATGCAAGTTTAAATCTTGATGGTATAATTTTTTTTCTTCTAAACTTATAATTAAGGAATCTGCAAGATGTTTAATAAGTACTTTATCTGAACTATTAGTAATTATAGTACCAGAAATCTGACTAGAAGAAAATAGCAACTCCTCGAGATAATCTATGGTTTTCCATCTGTAATCCCTAACATAAGATAAATGCACTTTCATTATTAAAAACTCAGTTTCTCCATTTAACTCAAAATAATTTTCCTTATCCGGAGTTAAAAGCACCAAATAATCTTCTTGAAAAGGAATAGAATTGCCACTGTAATTATGAACGCCGTTTCCTGAAATAACATAAACAAACTGAAAAAAGTTTAAATATTTTTTCACTTCCCATTTCTCTGTTTTAAGATAATAGGCTTCTACCGCTTCATATTTCGGATCTTTAATCATAATTGAAAAGTACAGTTTTATAAAAGAAATATACCTATTTAGCACTGATTTTTGTCTCTAAATTTGCCAGAAGTTAAAGCGTTGTTCTATAAGCTTAAAAAAATCTTCAGAAAAAATAGAAAGATAATAAACTGAACAGCGGAACAAAACGTAAGATTAAACAACATTAAATTAACCTGAATAATACGCACAAATCGTATATTAAACTTCGAAATAATACATTATATGAAATCATCTGAACTAAAAAGCATCATACAAGGCATTCCTAAAACAGAATTACACTTACATATTGAAGGAAGTTTTGAGCCAGAATTAATGTTCGAAATAGCAAAAAGAAACAACATTACTTTAGATTATGACTCTGTTGAATCTCTAAAGAAAGCATACAAATTTAATAACCTTCAAGAATTTTTAGATATTTATTACTTAGGTGCAAAGGTATTGCTTCATGAACAAGATTTTTTCGATTTAACGTGGGCATACTTAACAAAAGTACACAGCCAGAACGTCGTGCATGTTGAAGTATTTTTCGATCCGCAAACACATACAGACAGAGGCGTTCCTTTTGATGTTGTTATAAACGGAATTAAAAGAGCCCTTGAAAAAGGTAAAGATGAATTAAACATCTCTTACAAGCTTATCATGTCTTATTTACGCCATTTAAGCGAAGAAGATGCGTTTAAAACATTAGAGGAAGCTATTCCTTTTAAACATTGGATTGATGGTGTTGGCTTAGATTCTTCTGAAGTTGGAAACCCACCAAGTAAATTTATTAATGTCTTTGAAGCTTCTGCTAAACACGGCTTTAAATTGGTCGCACATGCTGGAGAAGAAGGTCCTGTAGAATATATCTGGGAAGCTCTAGACCATTTAAAAATAGACAGAATAGATCACGGAAACCGTTGTTTGGATGATGATAAATTGGTGCAAAAATTAATTAAAGACAAGATAGCTTTAACCTTATGCCCATTGAGTAATCTAGAACTTAAAGTGATCCAGAAATTAGAAGATCATAATATTGCAGAGATACTAGATAGAGGTATTATGGCAACAATTAATTCTGACGATCCTGCCTATTTTGGAGGATATATGAATGAGAATTATTATGAAACAGCTAAAGTCTTAAATTTAAATACAAATCAATTAAAGCAATTAGCCATTAATGGTTTTGAAGCCAGTTGGTTGAGTCCTGAAGATAAAGAAAAACATATATTAACAGTAAAAAACTATTTTAGTTCTCTAAACTAATTAATAAAATACATTATGAATTTTAGGGAGTTGTTTAAAATCATTGCTGATAATATATCCAACTCCCCTCAATTCGGCTATTAAACAAAACATCTGTTTTAAGTCACTCAATTCGGGTTTACTTTTTTCTTTTAAATTGTAATGTACAATAGCTTAGTTTACTCCTATTTTAATAGTTGAAGACATACTATTTGATCCATTTCCAACATAAATAATATAATCTCCTTTTTCTAGATTCCAATCAGCAATTGTTTCATCGTAAAAGGCCAAATCGTTTGGATGTATTATGATAGAAAAGTCTTTATTAGCTCCGCTTTCAATATTAATTTTCTGAAATCCTTTCAACTCTTTTAAAGCCCGTTTAACTTTAGATTCTGGTTTACCTACATAAACTTGCACAACTTCTTTACCATCTACATTTCCTGTATTAGAAACCTTTCCTGACACTATAATCTCATCAGTTTTAGCATACTTTTTTTTATCGGTTTTTACATTGCTAATTTTAAACGAGGTATAAGACAGTCCTTCACCAAAGGCAAATTGAGGTTCAATTTTTTTAGTATCGTGCCAGCGGTAACCCACTAATATATCTTCTTTATAGTATTGGTTTATACTATCTCCCGGATAAGAAAGTTCGCCAAAAGCATGAGCTGCATTATCTTCTAACTTTTTAGGAAAAGAAAACGGTAATTTACCCGACGGATTTACATCTCCACTAACAACATCTGCAATAGCATGTCCAGCTTCACTACCTAAATACCAAGCCTGCATAAGCCCTTTTACTTTTGGTAACCACGGCATTTCTACAGCATTACCACTAATTAAAATAACACCAAGGTTAGAATTCACTTTTAAAATGCTATTTAACAGCTCATTTTGATTGAAAGGCAATCCATAACTTTGTCTATCTGCTCCTTCACAATCTTGAAAATGATTTTTATTTAAACCACCAACAAACAAAACAACATCTGCTTTTGAAGCAGCTTCAATTGCTTCTTGTTCAAGTTTTTTTGCATCTAAATCTGAAGGAATTACACGCCCGTATGCAGAAGGACCAGATGCATAACCTAACGCATGAATTATAGTCGCGTTTTTAAAACGAGCTTTAATGCCTTGAAGCGGACTTATCTCTGATTTTGCTTTTAATTCTGAAGAGCCCCCACCAAGCGTCATACTTTTGGTAGCATTTTCACCTATAACAGCTATTGTTAATTTTTTACTTGGACTGATAGGGAAAAAATTATTGTCGTTTTTTAATAACACAATACCTTCTGTAGCGACTTCTCTTGCTACATCTAAATGTTCTATATTATTTATACGTCCAAATGATTTATTTGGATTCATACTTGTTCTAAGCATTAAACGCAAAATCCGTTTAACTTTATCATTTAAATAGTCTTCACTAACTTCTTTGTTTTTTAAAAGTTTTAAAAACGGATTAGCTAAATAATAACTATCGTAAGCATTTTTTGTACTTGTTGTTAAACCATTGGTTCCTGTTCCCATTTCAATATCTAAACCATTAAAAATGGCTTCTTTTGTATTGTGAGCACCTCCCCAATCTGTAATTACAGCGCCATCAAATTGCCAATCTTCTTTTAAAATTTTATTGAGAAGTAATTGATTATGACAACAATATTGTCCTCTAAATTGATTGTATGCTCCCATAATAGACCATACATTTCCTTTTTCAACGGCAGCTTTAAAAGCAGGTAAATAAATCTCATATAAAGCGCGATCACTCACTTCAACATTTATATGATCTCTCCATAATTCTTGATTATTTAAAGCAAAATGTTTTACACAAGCAGCGACTCCATTTTCTTGTACACCCTGAATATATGGCACTACCATTATTGAGGCTAAATACGGATCTTCTCCCATGTACTCAAAATTTCTACCGTTTAAAGGCGTCCGGTAAATATTTACTCCAGGACCTAGCAACACATCTTTTTTTCGGTAACGCGCTTCTTCTCCAACGTTAATACCATAATCTTTAGATAGCTTTGGATTAAATGTTGCCGCTAAACATGTTAATGCAGGGAATGCAGTGATAGAATCATTTGTCCAATTTGCATACTCCCAATTATCCCAATTAAGTTCACTTCTTACACCATGCGGACCATCGGACATCCATAATTCAGGAATCCCTATACGTTCTACACCAGGCGTACTAAATTTAGATTGCGCATGGCACATGGCCACTTTTTCTTCTAATGTTAATAAGGTTATAATACTATCTATTTTTATTTCTATGTTTTCATCACTTACTTTCTGAGCATTTAGCATCGTTATACTGCAAAAGATTACAAAGACACTTAAGAGAATATTTTTTTTAATACAACACATATCATTAATGATTTGATTCTTAAAAAGAAGACAAAAGGCAGTATTACCAATAGAATACCGCCCTTTCTCCAAACAAAACTAATTACTAACTTTTTTATTAATATCCAGGGTTTTGATCTTCTTGATTAATTAACGTATTTCTACTTATTTCATTAGATGGAATAGGGAAAACTTCATTTTTAGAGGTGTAACCTAAACTTGACAATTCACTTTCTGCTAATCCCCAACGTACTAAATCCCAAAAACGTTGTCCTTCAAAAGCTAATTCTAATTCTCTTTCCTTTACAATAGCATCAAAAAGAGCTGTTCCAGTAGCTGTAACATCGGGAAGGTTAGCTCTGTTTCTAACTTTATTTAATTCTATTAAAGCTTTAGAGTCTTCATTATTTTTATGATAAGATTCAGCAGCCATTAATAATACGTCTGCATATCTTAAAAGTCTCCAATTAATACCGAAATTCAACTCCGTTGTTGGTCCAGCAGTATCTTCAGGTCTTGTAGTATATTTTAATCTCAAATAACCTTCATAGTCATGAATTCCTGTATCTGGAGGATAAACATTACCACCTGCGGCTATTAAATCTGCTTCCGATATTAATGTAGCATTCTTACGAGTAACGTCGCCTGCTTCTTCAAATGCTGTACCTATTTTAGATGTAGGTAAATTGAATCCCCATCCGTTAGCTACTCCAATAGCCGCAACATCAAAAATGCCGTCTCTAGGTCCCATTAATTCTGCATGAATATTACTTTCTGGACGCCCTCCCCAAGGGAAATCGTCCCAGCTATAAGCCTCTGTACTTACATATGTTAATTCTATTAAAGACTCCATACCGTTTTCAGAACTAGAGCTCCATACGTCCGCAAAATTTGGTTCCAAATCAAAAGCTTGAGATGAAATCACTTTTTCAAATTCATTAGCCGCTAAATCATATTTTTCTTGAAATAAATAAACTTTACCTAATACAGCTTCGGCAGCTTCTTTTGAAATTCTGAAAGGTTGTGCTATGGCATATCTTTCTGGTAAGCCATTAATAGCATCAGCTAAATCGTTTTCGATCTGTGCATAAACTTCACTTTTAGTAGATCTAGCTAATGCAAATTCATCAATAGATGTTGGTGTTGAAATTCTTAAAGGTACTCCACCATATAGAGTGACTAATTCTAAATAGCTATACGCTCGTAAAAATTTAGCTTCAGCAATAAATTTATCTTTTGTAGTTAGTTCAGAAATTTCTAATTTTTCAATTAAGACATTTGCTAAACCTATTGTTTTATAATACCCTTCCCAAACACCTGTAATTACTGGATTATCGGCAACATACTCAAAATCATCAAGTTGTTGTAATGCGGGTTGATCTCCGATAGTACTTCCTGCATTTGCAATATCTCCTGGTAATATTTTTATAAAGAAGGCACTATTCCAGTCTCTATTATAATTCCATGCCATAAGGTCGTAAATACCATATATTACAGATTCTGCCTCTGCATCGGTAGATAAAAAATCGACTTCATTAACCTTCCCTATAGGTTCTACTTCAGTAAAATCACTGCTACAAGAGCTGTAATTAAAAAGGATTAGTATACCTAGTATTATTATTTTTATATACGTTTTCATTTTTTAATAATTTAAATTAAGATTATAGATTTACAGATAAACCGAAAATTATTTTCCCTGGTATTGGGTACACACCTCGATCTATACCTTGACCTGAATTATTCGTGCTTCCAGCTTCAGGATCTAAGCCTTTGTAATTTGTGATCGTAAAATAGTCTTCAACTGATAAGGATAAACGTAAGCGATCTATTTTTAATTTTTCTAATATCATAGAAGGCAGTGAATATCCTAATTGAATTTGTTTAATTCTCATGTAAGATCCATCTCCAACCATTAAATCACTTCTGTATAAAAAGTCACTACTAACATCTGCTTTAGGGTAAGAGGCATTGCTACCTACTCCAGTCCATCTATCATTATATAAAAATGAAGGTTTATTAGAATATGGTCTATCTGTTCTGTTCCATAGCATATATATTTCATTACCGTGTACACCTTGGAAATTTAAATTGAAATCCCAACTTTTATATCCCAAATTAATTTGGCCACCGTACAAAAGATCCGGGTGAGGATCACCAATATTTGTAATATCATTAGCTGTAATGTCTCCACTACCATCTACATCTACAATAATAACTTCTCCTGTTGCATCATCTATACCGTTGGTTTTATAACCTCTGTAATACCAAATAGGTTCGCCTTCTTCAAAACGTGTTGTATCAAAACCTCTAACATTCACACCGTCTATTGGAGAATCTACAGCTAAATCTGTAACTTCATTTTTAAGTGTCGATAAATTTAAGTTTACACCATAAGAAAAATCACCTACGCTATTATTGTAACCCAATTCGAATTCCCAACCTTTATTAGATACGGTACCTCCATTAAAACTACCAAAATTACGACCTACAGACAATGGTATTAAACCATTACCACTTACAATTAAGTCTTTTGTTTTTTTATCGTAATAATCGGTTGTAAACGTAAGTTTTCCATCAAAAGCTCTTAAATCTATACCTAAATCTAATTGTTCAGATGTTTCCCAAGTTAAGTCTGGGTTTGGAAGATCATCGGCCTCGTAACCAGATAAGAACCCACCATTACCATCTGGTATTTTAATACCTTCACTGGTGTAGAATTGTAAATCTTCATTTCCATATAAATTTTGATCGCTACCTACTTGCCCCCAACTTGCACGAAATTTCATATAATTTATTTTAGAATCTTCACTCCAAAAATTTTCATTAGACATGACCCAACCTGCAGATATTGAAGGAAAATAAGCGCCTTTGTTTGCATCTGAAAATGCACTCGACTCATCGTAACGTAAGGTTCCTTCTAAAAGGTATCTATCATCGTAAGAATAAGAGAATCGTCCAAATACTGATCTTTTCTTTCTTTCTACATAACTACCTCCTGTTTTATCCAAATCGTCATCTTGAGAAAAATCGTGATATGCATAATTATCACCTTCTTTAGGCATAGGCCCAGAGAATAGATCGAAATTAGGAGATTGATATTTCTCTGCAGTTGTACCTAATAATATGGTATAGTTGTGTTTTTTATAATCGTTGGTATATGTTGCAAAATTCTCCCATAACCAAGAACTCGTTTTAGTAATATTATCATCAATGGTTGCAAGTGTATTTTGTCTTTCTGCTGAAACGTAATATATAGGGTTCCAGTTATGCTCGATAGAATAGCTTACATCTATACCTAATCTTGAAGTTAATACTAAACCTTCAAAAGGCGTTACATTTGCGAAAAATGTACCTAATATTTTATCTGTTTTAATATTTCTATTCTGAATAGTTAACATCGCTACAGGGTTTGCAATTTCTCCTGTAACATACTCTGGTAAACCATAATAATCACCATTTTTATCTGATAGGATGGTATAACCGTTATCCACCAAATCGGTTACTTTAGTTGGAACGCCATTTGTATAAGTAACGGGTGTTAAAGGATCCATTAATAACGCATTGTTTAAAATACTTCTGTATTCATCATCTTCACTAATCACATCTCTACTTGTATTAGAATATGAAAGATTATTACCAACTTCTAACCAGTCGTTAATTTTATGCTTAGAGTTTAATCTGGCAGTATAACGTTTGAAATTTGCGCGATCACCTCCTACAATACCGTCTTGATTGGTATAAGAACCTGAAAGTAAATAACTAGATTTTTCTGTGCCTCCTGCAAAACTTAAGTGATGCTTTTCTACCCAAGCCGTTTCAAACACCTCATCTAACCAATTTGTATTAACTCCATTTGATTGAATGTTTTGAACACCTGCTTCATTTAAGTACGTTCTGTATTGCGATTCATCCATTAGTTTTATTTGCGTACGCTCTGACTGAAAACCAAATTGTGAATTGTAAGATAATACTGGTTTATCGTAATTATTACCAGATTTTGTGGTTATAAGAACAACTCCGTTAGCCCCTTCTGTACCATAAATTGCTGATGATGCTGCATCTTTTAAAATTTCTATAGATTGAACATCTCCACTATCAATGTTATCAATACTACTTGTTTTCATACCATCTACAATATAAATAGGATCTGAGTTTCCGTTCGAACCTGTACCTCTAATTCTTATTTTTGATGCAGATCCTGGAGACCCCGAATTACTTAAAACGGAGATACCAGATACTTTTCCTTGCATAGCTTGTTCTACACGTGTGGATCCGTTGTTTTGAATATCATCTGCTTTTATACTAGAAATAGCCCCGGTTACCAAGCTTTTCTTTTGAGTACCATATCCTACAACAATAACTTCATCTAATAGACTGGTATCTTCGGCTAAAGTAATGTTAATGATGGTCTGGTTATTTACCATCACTTCTTTTGCTGCGTAACCGACATAACTGACTTTAAGTATAGCGTCGGTAGCTAATCCTTCTAAGGTAAATTTACCATCAAAATCTGTGGTTGTACCATTGTTCGTTCCCTTTACAAGAATTGATGCACCTGGCAATGGCCCATTTACATCAGATACTGTTCCTGTAATTTTTTGCGCTTGCACATAGGTGCAGAAAGAAAAAAAGAAAAGAAAAAAAATATTTCTTAGAATTAGAATTTTCATAAATATTTAGTTTGGTTAGTGTTAATAATTTGTTTGTTTTTTTTAAAATAGGTACGCCCTTTCACAAAGCTACATTACTTGTTAAATAGTTGTTAATATTAAATTATCATTTATTAGTATATTTATGACATCTATTACTATATTCATAGTATTTAAATTAAAAATAATTCAACATGATAAAAAATGCTCATAGAGAAATTACACGATTAATACCTGAGGATAGTTTTTTGGTTGAAGAAAGAATAAAAGATGATTTTGATTTCCCTATACATTTTCATCCAGAATACGAATTAAATTTTATCTATAGAGGGAAAGGCGTTCGAAGAATTATTGGAGATAGCGTAGAAAATATTGACGATTTAGAATTAGTACTTGTAGGTCCTAATATCGTACACGGTTGGGAACTGCATGACTGTAAATGCAAAGAAATTTACGAAATCACCATGCACATTCATGACGATTTATTAAATGAAAAAACACTATCACGTAAAATCTTTAACCCCATAAAAGACATGTTTAATCGGTCTAAACATGGCATTTTATTTTCTAGAGAAACCACGGTTAATATTATGCCTAGATTAATGACGCTTCCTAAAATTATTGGTATAAAATATTACTTAGAGTTTATTTCTATATTAGATGAATTGGCTAAATCTCAAGGACAAAGATTACTTTCTAATTATTGTACAGAACATATTGATTTTCATAACAGCGATAAAATTAAAAAGGTTTACGAATACATTCAACAAAATTTTAGCAGAACCATTACGTTAGCAGAAATCTCTGAATTGGTAAGCATGAGTCCTGTTTCATTCAACAGGTTTATAAAAAAGAGAACAGGAAAAACCTTTATTTCTTATATAAATGACACGCGAATTAGTTTTGCTAGTAGATGGCTTTTAGAAACAGACCAAAGTATTGGAGAAATTAGCTATAAATGTGGCTTTAATAATATTGCTAATTTTAATAGACAGTTCAAAAAAGCAAAAAAATGTACGCCCAAAGAATTTCGAAATGAATTTATAGGAACAAAAAGACTGCTATAAAAAAAGCTTCAATACATAGTATTGAAGCTTTTAAATAACATAAACAAATAATTTTAGCCCATAACTACTGTTACAAAATGGGTTTTACCTTTTTCTAGAATTGGGACAATAGGTGTATGTATAACATTACCATTTACTAAAATTTGTTTGATGCCTTTACTTACATGATTTGGATTTTTTACTTCTATATTATAAGTAGCACCTCTAAATGCTCTTTCCATTTTAAAACCATTCCATTTTTTTGGAATACACGGGTTTATTGAAAGGCCATTATAGTCTGGTTTTACCCCCAAAATATATTGCGTAATGGCATAAAAATTCCATGATGCTGTACCCGATAACCACGAGTTTTTAGCTTCACCTGGTTTAAAAGCTTCCTTACCAGCAATCATTTGGCAATACACATAAGGTTCTACTTTATGTAATTCAGAAATATCTTCTAAATAACTAGGTGCAATTTTAGAATAATAATCATACGCTTCATCACCACGACCAATCATGGTTTCACCAATCATAATCCACGGGTTATTATGGCAAAACACCCCTCCGTTTTCTTTATATCCTTTTGGGTAAGTCGATATTTCTCCATATTCAATATAATATTTTGAAAATGCAGGACTGTTTAAAACAATTCCATAATCTGAATCTAAATGTTCTTTTACTGCATTTAAAGATTTTTCAACCATGCCATCTTCCTTGCCAATTTCGGCCATAGTACACCAACCCTGAGATTCTATAAAAATCTTACCTTCCTCACTCTCATTTGTACCTACTTTATTTCCATAGTAATCATAGGCACGTAAATACCAATCGCCATCCCAACCGTCTTTTTTTACAGCTTCAATCATATTGTCTATATGAATTTGTGCCTCATTAGCTTCTGTAGTTTTACCTATTTGATGACATAATTTTACATATTCTTTTCCATAGACTACAAAAAGTCCTGCAATCATTAAGCTTTCTGCTTTTCCATCTTTTTTGTTTCCTGTGGTTTGAAAAGATTCATTAGGATCTTTAGAAAAACAGTTTAAATTCAAACAATCATTCCAATCGGCTCTTCCTATTAACGGTAAGTTATGTGGTCCTAAATTATGAACAACATGATAAAAAGAGGCTTTTAAATGATCGAAATGTGGTTTTGCTCTTGTAACATCATTATCAAAAGGTACAAGCTCATCTAACAAAGAAAAATCACCTGTTTCTTTAATATACTCTGTTGTTGAAAGTATTAACCATAGCGGATCATCATTAAAATTACCTCCTAAAATAGCATTTCCTTTTTTCGTTAAGGGCTGATATTGGTGATAACAAGAACCATCTTCAAATTGTGTTGAAGCAATATCAACTATACGTTCACGGGCTCGTTCAGGAATTTGATGTACAAAACCAATTAAATCTTGATTGGAGTCTCTAAAGCCCATACCACGACCAATTCCAGATTCAAAAAATGAAGCCGAACGCGACATATTAAACGTCACCATACATTGGTATTGATTCCAAATATTCACCATTCTATCTAGCTTTTCTTCTCCAGATTGAATATTAATTTTCCCTAATAAATTATCCCAATACGCACTTAATTCATTAAATGCATCAGTGACTTTATCAACCGTATCAAATTTTGCAATCATATCCTTTGCAGGCTTCTTATTGATTACAGATTTGCTTTCCCACTTGTTATCTTCTTCTACTTCAACATAACCAAGCATAAATATATAATCCTTCTCTTCGTTGGGCTGAAGTTCTACTTCTATATAATGCGAGGCTACTGGAGACCAACCGTGCGCTTCCGTATTTTTCGATTGTCCTTCTGCAACCACATCTGGAGCATCAAAACCGTTGTATAGTCCTAGAAATGATTCCCTATCGGTATCAAAACCATTAATTTTTGAATTCACCGAATAAAAAGCATAGTGGTTTCGTCTTTCTTTAAATTCGGTTTTATGGTAAATTACGGCATCTTCAATTTCTACTTCTCCTGTATTAAAGTTACGCTGAAAGTTGGTCATATCATCTTCGGCATTCCATAAACACCATTCAATAAAAGAGAATAACTTTAGTGTTTTAACTTTTGAAGAGGTATTCTTGATACTTACTTTTTGAATTTCTCCCCAAAAACCAAGTGGTATAAATTGAAGGACTTCTGCTTGAACCCCATTTTTAGAACTTTTAAATTTGGTGTAGCTCATACCATGACGACACTCATAACGATCTAACTCGGTTTTTACAGGTTTCCATCCTGGGCACCACGTTGTATCTTCGTCTTTAATATAAAAATATTTACCACCATCATCAATAGGGACATTATTATATCTATAACGTGTTAATCGTCTAAATTTGGCATCTTTATAAAAAGTATAGCCACCAGCAGTATTTGATGTTAAAGAGAAGAAATCTTCATTTCCAAGGTAATTAATCCAAGGGTAAGGTGTTTTTGGATTTGTAATTACATATTCTCTGTTTTCATCATCAAAATGTCCGTATTTCATATAGTGAAAATTTTATTTATAATATTTACTCCTTTAGTCTTCTAGACTGTAATTCTAGAGTGATCTCGTCAATTTTATTTTGAGTTAATGGATAGAATAACATCAAGCCAGCAGCAGTTAAAGCGATAATTAATGGAATCCAACTCATTAACATAATGATACCTGGTATTGCGCCTTGAATAGACACAGCATCTTGCCCATTGTAATTAAAAGCACCTAAAACAAAACCTATAATGGCTCCCGCAATACCACCACCAAATTTGGTAGCAAATGATCCCGCCGAATATATAAGTCCCGTTGCGCGTCTCGTATTTTTAAACTCGGAGTAATCTGCAACATCTGCCAGCATTACAAAGAATAGTGTTGCAAAAATGGCTGATGCTAATTCTGAGAGCATCCCTAAAAAGAAAATAATTTCTATATCTCCTGGTCCGCAAAAGAACAGCAAAGCATTAAGTCCTCCAGAACATAGTAAGGCGGTTATAAACACGCTCTTTTTTCCGAATCGTTTTCCCAAAGGCGCGGTAATCATAGCACCTGCAATAGATGCAAACATGAGTCCTATTAAAAATGAAGCTGCTAGTATTTGATTATTCAAATAATGTGAAAAATAGATAATCACAATACCTTGCTTAATGGAATTATAAATATTGAACAGCAATCCAACTCCTAACAAAATTAACCATGGTTTATTTTTAAGTAAGTTTTTGAAGTCTTGTTTTAAGTTATTCTCTTGGGCCTTGGGAGGATGTACCCGTTCTTTAGTCGTGTAGAAGGTGATAAACATAAACAAGGTCAGGAATACAGACATAAAGTATATAGAATTACTATACCCCCGTTTTTGGTCTATAATTGAAAAAGATTCAGCTGTTAAATCGTTTTCTCCAGTAACAAGGAATTCATAATTCTTATTCGCTTGTACCGAGAAACTTTTTTTAACGGATACTGTAGAATCTTGAATTTTAGAAGGACCATCTGCCCAAGAAAACTTCGCAATACCATGTTCTGTTTTAATATTTACGTTCTCTACATTTCGAGGAACAGAAACCGAAACACGGTAGGCCTTATCTTCTAATTTTTCGAGTGTAATATCTGGATTTACATTCCCAAAATACATCACTAAAAACAATAACGCACCTTGTACAAACATACCTCCAGCAAAAGCACCTACCATTCTATAAGATCCTAACGAGGTGCGCTCCTTATCATCGCCAGTCATAACCGCCATAAGCGCGCCATAAGGAATATTATTGGCTGTGTAAATTAAAGTGAAAAGAATATAAGTAATATATGCATATGCTATTTTGCCAGAATCACTTAAATCGGGAGTTGTAAATAATAGCGATAAAATGACACCCAGTGGAATGGCTGTCCATAAAATCCAAGAACGAAATTTACCATATTTAGATGTTGTTCTATCCCCTATAATTCCCATTAAGACATCGCTAATCCCATCGCTAAAACGTGCTACCAGAAACAAGACACCTACTGTTACTGGACTTAAGCCAAACACATCTGTATAAAATATGAATAAAAAAGTAGCAACACCTCTCCAAGCAATATTTGCAGCCCCATCACCTAAGGCATAACCTATTTTCTCTGAAATTGATATTTTGGAATTTTTAAACAACATGTGATTTTTGTTTTTTCAAAATTAGAAAGTACTTTAAGAATTAATTGAACTTTTATTGTCATTTATACATTCAATTATTTCAACTATACACATTTAGTTGAAATAAAAACTAAAAAGATTAAAACATTTTATTAAAGTGTAGAATTATCCCATTCGTAAATTGATAATCTGCTAAATAATTCATCAATAGATTTAATCGAATTAATGAAATAAAAATAGGTGTTAGCGAACTTACAGATAGACAACAGACATTGTTTTACCACAAAAAAAATAGTCGAGCTTTCGCTCGACTATCATTTAACACTCTAAAAAAACCTTCAACCTTAGTCAGGTTTAGATTTATCTTTTCTATTCTTTTTCGAAAGGATAAATAATTTTCCAATCGTCTTTCATACTTGCAATAGTCCATCCTTTTTCTCCTGCTTCATCTAAAGCTTTATCAAATTTACCTACATGAGAAGCTCTATCGTAAGCCCATTCTCTAATAGAATCTGTATGGTGAACGTATAATTTAAATGTTTTGAATTTATTAGCATCTGTCCAGCGTAACATTTGTAAATCTCCGTCTGAGTTACCTGCTGCGAATACTGGTTTTCTACCAATATATCTATTTATTCCTACAGGTTTTCCTTCTTTATCATCATTCAAGTCAAGCTTAGCTAATCTTTTAATAAAAGGTTTACCATCATTATACTCGTATTCTGTTTGAATGCTACTACCTACAACTTGATCTTTAGGAATGTTATATACTTCTTCTGTCCAAGGACGCATAAATTCTATACCACCACCAGAAACGATAAACGTTTTAAAGTTATTAGCTCTTAAATAGTCTAACAATTCTAACATTGGTTGAAACACCAATTCTTTAAATTTCTTCTTTTTTATTGGGTGTTCTGCTGTAGCAATCCAATCAGACACTAAAGCTTCAAACTCGTCTGTAGTTGTTCCTGCATGTGTAGCCATAACAAGAGTGATTAATCCTTTTTCTCCTTGAGCCATTAAAGCTTCCATGTCGTTTTCTAAAACAGCCTTAAATGGTTGTTTATTTTTCCACTCTGGATGATCTGCTGCCATTGCTTTTACACGAGAAACTGCAAAAAAGAATTGAAAGTACACTGGTTGTTCTGACCATAATGTTCCATCATTATCGAAAGTAGCAATACGATCTAGTACAGGAATAAAGCTTGTATTTGTACTATCCGTAACATCTTCAATATAGGACATAATTGATTTTTTCACATCACCATCTGTCCATGAAAGTAAAGGATCTTCTATAACTTCAGCAACCTCCTTAGTATCGTTTATTACAGTATCAGGCCTACTTGCTTCCTGCTTACAAGACGTAACAGTTACAAGAAACACTACACAATAAAATGTAACGTGTTACTAATTTGATTTTGTTCAACATTTAAAATTGGTTTATAGTTTATTGATTAAAATTAAAGGTAAATTATAAGCATAAAAAAAGGCTTCACATTTCTGTGAAGCCTTTGTAAACTTAGTAGCGGGAACTGGACTCGAACCAGTGACCTTCGGGTTATGAGCCCGACGAGCTACCTACTGCTCTATCCCGCGATATAATTCTGAAACAAAAAACTTAGCTTTTAACTCTCAGTTCATAACTACTGACCTTGTTGTTTCGGACTGCAAATATACGACCCTTTTTCGATATAACAAGTGTTTTTAAAATAAATTTTCAAAATATTTTACAAACAACTAAAATCATGCAAGTTACAAGATGAAAAAAAATGTTTTTTTATATACTAACTTATAAAACACTAAAAAGAACCCGGTTTAAATACCACGAAAGCTTAGAACATAACATGCTGTTCTAAGCTTTCGTGATGGTAAATAAATAAATTATTTAATTAATAATCTGTTATTACTGTTCCAGATTCTATAGATAAATAGTTTTTGGGCATATGGTCCGTAAAACTTTTATACTCTTTTGTAAAGTTATTCTTATTTAACATTAATGTTGTAAGATGCTTAAGGTTGCCTAAAGACAATGGTAAGTAACCTGTAAATTTATTATTTGTAATAATTAGTTCTTCTAAGCTTGTTAAATCTCCTATTTCTGTAGGTAATTCTCCTTCAAACAAATTATCATGTAAACTTAAATGCTCTAAGTGTTTTAATTTGCAAAGCTGAACAGGAAAAAAACCTGAAAAATGATTTCTACCTAATTGTAAAATTTCCAATTTTTCTAACTTACTAAAAGATGAAGGAATTGACCCTCTAAATTTATTATAATATACACTTAAGAATTCTAACTGATCTAGGTTACCTATTTCTGAAGGTAAAAAGCCAACAAACTCATTTAAAAACAATTCTAAACTAGTAAGATCTCGTAATTCTCCAATTGATCTAGGAAGCGGACCGCCTAGTTTATTAACCGCTAAATTTAATGTTTTTAGGTATGCCAAATCACTAATACTGGCAGGTAACTCGCCAGTTAAATTATTACTATGTAAATTAAGAGAAACAACATGATCGTCGCTAATGGTTACCCCGTACCAGGTTTCTACAGGGGCATCTAAATCCCAAGGGACATTCCAATGTTCACCTTCGGTTGCATAGTAAAGATTTACGAGTGCTTTTTTCTCGATAAATGGGATTTCCGCGGAAGCAAAAATTGATGAAAATAAACAAATTAGAGTAAGTTGAATTGTTCTCATTAAAAAAAATATTTGGGAAAATATTAGATACAATGTTAAGTAAACTAACGCTTAAACTCAAATATTTTCGATGAAATACACTATTTGTTAACATTCTAAAGTATCCAGATCCATTTGCACAGTTTCCCAATCAGACATTAATTTACTAAGCTTCTTTTTCTTATTATTATAAGTATCAAAAAAGTCGGGCTTGGCTGCCAATTCATCATAATTGAGAGCCAAATCAGAATCTGATTTTTTAATATCTCTTTCTAATTCATTAATTTGAGATTCAATCTTACTTAACCTATTCTTAAGTGATTTTAATTTTTTCTGATCTTCGTAAGATGATGTATTTTTCTCTTTAGGATCTTCTTTAATAACATTTCTTTTTTCGACTTCTCTTAGATTTTCAACATTACGTTCTTCTAAGTAAAAATCGATATCTCCTAAATATTCTTTTATTTTATGATCTTTAAATTCGACCACTTTATCTGTTAAAGTTTGAAGGAAATCACGATCGTGAGAAACTAATAGCAGAGTACCTTCAAAGCGTTTTAAAGCCGCTTTTAATACGTTTTTAGATTTTATATCTAAGTGATTCGTAGGTTCATCCATCACCAATACATTAAATGGCTGAAGCATTAATTTTGCTAATGCTAAACGGTTTCTTTCCCCCCCAGATAATACACGTACATACTTTTCTGCTTCTTCTCCTCTAAACAAAAACGATCCTAAAATATCTCTTACTTTACTTCTATTTTTTTCGTTAGCAGCATCAATCATAGTATCTAGAACAGTTTTATTTCCGTCTAAATATTCTGCTTGATTCTGAGCAAAATATCCAATCTGTACATTATGTCCTAATTTTAAATCGCCTTCGTATTCTAATTCTCCAACAATAATTTTTGCTAACGTAGATTTACCTTGTCCGTTTTGCCCAACAAAGGCTGTTTTACTATTACGCTCTATATGTAAACTAACACCTTTAAGCACCTTCTTATCGCCATATTCTTTAACAATATTATTAGCTTCTACAACCACTTTTCCGGGCGTAACAGATACAGGAAAGTTTAAAGTCATCACACTATTATCGTCTTCATCTACTTCTATACGATCTAGTCTATCTAATTTTTTAATAAGCGATTGCGCCATAGTTGCTTTAGAAGCTTTGGCACGGAATTTTTCAATAAGCTTTTCGGTTTGTTCAATTTGCTTTTGTTGATTCTTCTGAGAAGCCATTTGCTGATCTCTAATTTCCTGACGTAATACCAAGAACTGAGAATACGCTTTAGGATAATCGTAAATTCGTCCTAAAGAAATTTCTATGGTTCTATTGGTTACATTATCTAAAAACATCTTATCGTGAGATACAATAGCAACTGCTCCTGGATAATTTTTTAAAAAGCCTTCTAACCAAATTATAGATTCAATATCTAAGTGGTTGGTAGGCTCATCGAGTAATAAAATATCGTTATTCTGTAATAATAATTTTGCTAATTCAATACGCATACGCCAACCTCCAGAAAAAGTATCTGTAAGTTTCTCAAAATCTTCACGCTGAAATCCTAAACCTTGTAATATACGTTCGGTATTTCCTTGATAGTTGTAACCACCAACTATTTCGTATTGATGCTGTATATCGTTTAAATCTATCATTAATTGATGATACGATTCACTTTCGTAATCTGTACGCGTTACAAATTGCTCATTTATATATTCCATTTTAGCTTCCAGATCTTTAATTTCTGTAAAAGCCTGGTAAGCTTCATCTAAAACAGTACGTCCTAAAACAAAATCTATGTCTTGTCTTAAAAACCCAATTTTTAAATCTTTATCTGCAGATATTTGTCCAGAATCTGGTTCTAAATCTTTTGAAATTATTTTCAGCATGGTCGATTTACCGGCACCATTTTTACCAATTAAACCAACGCGATCGCCTTGACTTAATTTAAAAGTTATTTCTTCAAATAAATATTCACCCTGAAATGAAATAGAAAGGTTATGTATATTAAGCATAGAATTGTTACAAATGTTACCAAACGTTAAGAGATTAAATCTTAAGTTTGTATTTTAAATTAGGTTGTAAAAATACATTAAATAAAATGTTTACAAAAGGATCGAAAGTATATAGTATGTTAACAGGAGTTTGTCCTAAATGTCACCAAGAATCTATGTACGTTACAAAAAATCCATATATTTTAAGTGACACCTTAAAAATGCATGAGAAATGTTCGCATTGTGACACCAAATACAGAATTGAACCTTCATTCTTTTATGGCGCCATGTACGTAAGCTACGCTGTTGGTATTGCCTTTGCCGTAGCCGCTTTTGTTATTAGTTATTTATTTATAGGCACAGGATTAGTCACTGCTTTTATTGCTATTGTTTGTACTTTAATTGTGTTTACTCCAGTAATAATGCGATTAGCTCGTAATATTTGGATAAACATGTTTATGAGTTACGACAAAAACTTAGTAAAAAAATAACTTATTTTCTTTTTAGAAATCGTGTAATATTAATTTCCGGGTTTAAATCTGTACCATGCTCTATATTATTATATAACTCTTTAGATACGTAAGGCCCTATTAAAACGCCTCGTGTTCCTAAACCGTTTAGAACGTACATATTTTTATGTTCCGGATGTTGCCCAACTAACGGACGTCTGTCCTTAATTGTAGGACGAATACCAGCTAAATGATTTACCACAGTAAAATCGCACTTTAAAAAGGTCTGTAACTTTGTTAATAGTTCTATTTTTCCTTCTTCGGTAACCGCATTCGTTTTATCTGTCCATTGGTAAGTTGCACCAACTTTATATAAATCGTCTCCTAACGGAATTAAAAACAAACTTGCTTTTAAAAGAAATTCCATCTTTAAATCGGGAGCATGAATAACAAGTAACTCGCCTTTAGCTCCAACCATAGGCAGATAATTAAAATACGGATTGTTTTTTAATCCAAAGCCTTCTGCAAAAATAATATGTTGGGCTTTTATATTTTTATAGACAAAACCAGACTCCACGGCTTCTAAAGCATCGTAGCTAAAATCGGTTACATCTAGCTCTTCATGAGATTTTAAATCTTTTTTATAAGCCGAAATTAATTGAGCAGTGTCTATTCTACCAGAATCAAGGACTTCCCCGTATCCAAAATCAGCATCAACACCTGAAGTTGTATTTTTAATTAATTGGGTTGAAATAAACTCGCCTAAATTGGGTTTATCTGAAGCTGTAAACCAATCGTTTTGTTCTTCAGAAGATAAAAAACGTCTATACACTGGCGTTTTATAATCCAACTTAACCCCTAATTTTTCTTCTAATTGACGATATAAAGGCAATGCAATTTCTAACTGTTCTTTAACGCGCCATACAGCTGTAAATCGCTTTAAAACTACAGGATTATAAACACCTCCTGCTACGGTAGAGGATTTCTGAGATTGATTATCGAAAACCATAACAGATCCATTATTTTTCTTTACCAATTCTGTAAAAGCTATACCAGCAAGACCGCAGCCAACAATTAAATAATCTACTTCTTTCATGCTTCAAAGATACGATGTTAAAATCTGAGCAAACAAAAAAGGCTCGCAAATTGCGAGCCTTTTTTATAAGATTATATATAATGATACTAGTAAGACCACATATCTAATTCAAAATTTCTGATGTTTTCTTTAATTCTATCAGATTCTAATAACTGCATTAAAGCATTATCTGCAATGTATTCTTCAACTTTTCTGTCTCCGAAAACATTTTCCTCTTTAAAGATATATCCATTAAAACGTCTAGAGTTAAGAATATGATCGAAAGTAAAAGGAACGGCACTATTGTCGTCGTTAAACGCTTTAGCTTCGTGTAATACTTGTCTTGCATCTGGATAGAAAATCCAAAATAAAGGAATTAATTCTTTAGTATCTGCGTTAAGGAAGTTAACATCTGGTGCAACTGGTGCTATACCTAATAAACGGTATTTTAACTCAGACTGACGCTTATCGAAATACCATAAACCTTTAATCCAATATTCAGAAATATCGTAAGCAGAAATTTCTTGTTTGTTAATGTATTGCTGATCTACAACACCTTCGGCGTTATATTGCTCATACCCCATATCTGTTGTATCAACTAAAACCAATGCATCTTGAATATCTCCTAATGTTCTTTTTGTTGTAAAGTAAGAATCGTCATATATATTTTCGATTTTACCTTGCTTAATAGCTTTTAAAAGAACATCGTAAAGAGAACGTCTGTTACTTCCTATATTATTTGTATCTACAGGGTAATATAGTGGAAAGTTTACACGCTCGTCTAACACAACTTTTTCCCAAACCATTTTAGAAAACAAGAGGTCACGATCATCTACATAACCATACTCTAAAGGTTTGTCATTATCTAATGCTTTTTGAGCATCAGTTCTTAAACCGATTTCGTCTGGGCTTTTCGCATTTAAAATGTTGGCTTGTGCAAAAGATGCAGTTGCTACAAAAATGCTACATAGGGTTAATAAAAAACTTTTATAATTCATTGTTTAAAAAATTTTAAAATGTTGTGCAAATCTATTTTGAGATGCTTAGTACTTTAATTAGTTAGATAACTCTATTAAAATTGGAGATACTTTTTTCAATTTATAAGAT
The DNA here is from genome assembly GCF_009796865.1 of Formosa sp. L2A11. Lineage (GTDB taxonomy): Bacteria > Bacteroidota > Bacteroidia > Flavobacteriales > Flavobacteriaceae > Formosa. The sequence goes on from NZ_CP047028.1 coordinate 609,697, forward strand.
GAATTACCTTTGATTTGAGCTGAAATATCGAAAATAGTTACAGCATCTCCTCTTTTAGCTTTACGTAAAGCAGCTGCTGCTCTACTGTTAAGCTTAGTTCCTCCAACAGTAATTGTTGGTTGTCCAGGTATCTTAATTTTAAAAGAAACCACTTTTAAAGGTAAATCGAAATCGAAATCTTGCAATTTAGCTCCGATAGTAGCAGATGTTAAACTGTTACGTTGCATTTTCACACTTCCATCTTCTCCACGAATTGTCCCTGTAGGACTTGGAATATCTTTAATTCTAAATGTAGCTTTATCAGATACTGGTTTTCCATCAGGTAAAGTTCCGTTTACTTTAATAGTAACTTCTCTTCCTGATCCAGGATTCATTGTGTATTTACCACTTCCAGAACCTTTTCTTAATCCAGCTCCACTTGCATTAACTTTATTATCTGCAATACCTGCAAAAGTAATAGTCATTGGGTTAGAAACCCCTCTGTATACTACATTCATTTTATCTGCAGAAATAGTAGCAGAAGTTGGTTTAGAAATAGTAGCGAACGTAGATTTCACAGGAACCTCTACAGACTCACCATCTTGTAAGAATGTTAATTTCCCTTCAATAGTATGTTCTCCAGCACTTCCTGTACCAAAGTTTAATTTTACTTTACCATCTTCTACAGTATATTGATCTGTGGTTAAAGGTCTACCATCTAAAGTTAATTCTACTTTATTTGGTTTAGTAGATCCATCTTTACGACCTAATACAATGTTACCATCAAAAGTTTCACCGTTAAAGTAAGCAGATTTAGATGTTTCTAATAATGTAGTATAGTTAGTCATAGAAGCATCTGCTGCTAAAGACCCTGCTAACATATTATTCAAAACTTCAGAACCTGTGTTTTTAAGATCAGATTGTAATTGTGTAATTTTTGTTAAAGAAGCAACTAAAGGGTATCCTTTATAGTTATACTCTAACCAGTCTACTTTAATACCATCTCTGTTTTTTACATCTTCTGTGCTAAATTTCTTTTTAACATTAGCAGCCATTGGTGCTAATTTTTTATCAGATTCTAAAATAGCAACAGTACCATCTCTAAATTTAGCAATTTGTGCTAAAAACTTTTTCCCTTCTTCTTTGTGAAGATCTCCTAGAAAGAAATGATTATCTAAAAAGTCTCCTTTGTCCATGGTTTCATAGTCTTGAGGATCTTCTAACTTCGCAGTCATTTGAGTTTTTAAATCTTCAAGATATGCGTTAAACTCATTTCCTAAAGCTCCAATTTTGTCTGCTTTTTCTTTAAGTGGCTTAAATTTCTCTGGGTTTTCACCTGCTTTTACTTCTAGATTAGATAGTAATGCTTGGTTACGACTCGTTGCTAATTGGTTAGATTCAACCAATTTTTCATTCATAATTCCAAATGCCGATAGCACTTCTTTTGACATATTCAACGCTAACATCGCGATGAAGATTAAATACATCAAGTTAATCATTTTTTGCCTTGCGGATAAATTTCCTCCTGCCATTTCTAATTAGTTTTTAAGTTAATAATGTAGAACTATATATTCTAATTAGTAATTATTTTTTAATCATTGCAGAAAGCATTCCACCGTATACACCGTTTAAAGATGATAAGTTAGACGCTAATGATTGCATTTGATCTTTTAATTTTTGAGCGTTTTCTACAGACTCTTTATTAATAGAAGTTTGACGACTAGCACTTTCTAATTGTACTTTGTAAAGGCTATTTAAAGATTCCATTTGAGACGCTGCGATAGACATTTCTTCACCATATTTTTTAGTAGAAGCAATAGAGTCTATTGTTGGGTTAATACCTTTAGCTGCACCTTCGAAGTTTTTAATGCTTGTACCTAAACTAGTCATTAAGTTAGCATCGATTTTTGCATCTTTTAATAAGTTATCTAATTTTTTAGATAATAAACCTTCAGCATCTTTAGGCTCTTCTTTTTTACCTTTAATAGCACTAGGAGTTCCTCCAGCTAATTCAGGATATACTTTAGACCAGTCTAATTCATCGTCTACTGGTTCGAATGCAGATATTGCGAAAATAATTGCTTCTGCAACAAGACCAATAGTTAACATTAAGTTACCCGTAATTGGACCAAATTCAATGTGAGTAATCTTAAAAAGTGCTCCAATAATTACTACTGATGCTCCAAGACCATAAGCCATGTTTATGAATCTTTTTCCTGCTTTTGATTGTGCCATAATTTTTAATTTTTGTTTCTCTCAAGAGTCGCGCTCTTGATAAGTTGATTAATAATGATTTATTTAGGTTAAGTTTAAAATAATTAAAGTCCTGAGTTACTTGTAATGTCTGTCCCCATATAATCTTGAACAGTTCTAAATCCAATGTAACTTCTTGCTGAATCAGCATATTCGTAATCTCTTGAACTTACTTCTAAGAAATAAGCAACATCTTTCCAAGAACCACCTCTAACTACTTTACGTTGGTTAGTATTGTCGTTAACAATTGGGTTAATTGAAGATGAATAATCGTAAGATGAAGGATCGTAAGATGAGTATACCCATTCTGATACGTTTCCTGCCATATTGTACAAGTTAAAATCGTTAGGTTCGTAAGATTTTGCTTCTACAGTATATAATGCTTGATCTGCAGCATAATCCCCTCTTAAAGGTTTAAAGTTTGCTAAGAAACAACCTCTATCGTCTTTTGCATAAGGCCCACCCCAAGGGTAAGTTGCAGCTTGAAGACCTCCACGAGCAGCATACTCCCACTCTGCTTCAGATGGTAATCTGAAAGAGTTAACATATTGTCTTCTTTTATCTTTTTGATAAGAGTTTTTATATAATGTTCTCCATTGGCAAAATGCGTTTGCTTGTTTCCAGCTTACACCAACTACAGGATATTCTCCATAAGCATCGTGCCAGAAATAATCGTTATGCATTGGTTCGTTATAAGAATAAGCAAAATCTCTAATCCAAGCTGTGGTATCTGGATACACTTGAATTTCTTCTTGCATAATAACGTCACTACGTTTAAGATTTTTGTTCTTAGCCGCTTTTTGTATATCTAAATACGTGTATTGGAATTTAAATTTATTTACATCCCAAGTACGTTGACCGTTGTAAGATTCTTCTAAAGGAATATGCATAGAATCCATTACCTCAGCATAATACTCGTCTGGGTAATCTGCTTCAGAATAAATAAGGTCTACACGCTTATTTAATTTTCTTCCTTCATTTCCTGTTGGTCCTAATCCGCTATAATTGTCTAACATATATTTTTCATATACTGTCATACTAGCTGTATCAGCATCAGTGAATGCAAATTCACCAATTCCTCCATCTTCTGGAGTTTTTCCAACTTCATCTGCTAAAGTGGCTAAACGCGTTCTTACAATAGAATCACGTACCCAATTCACAAACTGTCTGTATTCACCATTTGTGATTTCTGTTTCGTCCATGTAGAAAGCACGAACTGTTACTGTTTTAGACGGTGCATCTTGAATGCTCGCTAAATCATCATCAGCCTTACCCATAATAAAAGATCCTCCAGGAACTAATGCCATCCCGTAAGGTTTTTCTGGGTGCCATCTTTTACCTTGAACTCCAATAAGCTCACCTCTGTCTCCAGAGCCACAACTCATTACTACTGTTAAAACAACTGTTAATAAAAATAATTTTTTCATATCCATAGAAAACTTGAGGTTATAATTGGTACCTAAATTTTAAGAGTGTAAACATATTTATATATTTTCGAAAAAACAATTTTTTTGAAGAAAAAATCATCATTTCATCGTAAAAAAATGCGTTTAGTCGATGAGCACTACGTTTCATCCAACTTTTTTGTCATTTAAACGCAATTTTTTTGATATGCTTTGTACCAACGTTGAGGAATTTGATTATTACATGCATCTAAATAATCTTGATGCATACACGGTAATAACGTGTGTCTTTTTAATTTATTATTAATCTCATTTAAAAAGGGAATCTCAATCCACCAGCGTCCTGTTTTGATGCTTTTATAAAAATTGAGCTCTTGGGAGTCGACTAAGGTAATAAATTTTTGGTAAATATGCTCGTCTTTAAAATCACTATCTTCAACTCTATTATTCAGTCCTTCAATAAAGTACCAAATCATTTGAGAGATTAATATGCATGTAATTTCATCGTCTTGAGACGGTTTGTACTCGAAAATACCTAAAGCATTTACTTTATCACTAATACCAGCGTACCTCGTGATTGCACATATTTCTTTACCATCTAAACCATTTGGGGAGACTTTTTGGTTTAAACTAACTTCTGAAGCTTTAATAGATCCTAAATCTACGGTTACAATATTTGCATCGCGCATAACAGGCTCTACCAAAGTAATATCGTTAGAGACTTGCCCTAAACGATACGCTTCAAAGTATAAGGTTTCCATTAAATCTATTTGTTCCTGAGAATTGAAATAGGTTTGATAGCCAATTGTTGCGTAATTAAATAGATTATAAGGTTCTTCTAAAATAATTTTTCCTACAAAACTATCATTCTTAATAGGCTGTGTTAAATCGCCTAAATCGAAATTACTATCTACATTCACAATGTTAACCATTGGAATAAGCGAATCGAATGCACGATACATTGGATAGGTAAGATCTTGACTTCCGCCAAGTACAATAGGAATAATATTTAATTTTACTAATTCGGAAACCGTTTCTTTTAAAGCATAGTAAGTATCTTCTACGGTTTCTCCTTTATATATATCTCCTAAATCGGCCATTGTAGTACACCAATTTCCAGGATATAATTTATAAAAGGCATTACGGATTTCGTTTAAATTGAAATCCTCACCTATATAATTAACATCATTTCGGTTTTCTAAAACACCAAGTAAGACAACTTCCACACCTTCTAGATCTGGAATGCCGTCTTGTTTAGAATGTATTTTTAATTTCTTTCCGATAGCTTGTTGCGATAACAACTCTGTATACGCTACTACAGCATCGGGTACTGGAGCCAAAAAATTAAGGTCGGCCATGAATTATTTCTTTTTTGCTGTGGTTGTCTTTTTTACTGTAGCTTTTTTAGCAGGAGCCTTTTTCTTAGCAGGTGCTTTCTTTTTTGCTGCAGTCTTTCGCTTCGGAGTTTTTGCTTCAATTAAAGCTTTTGCTTTATCTAAAGTAATCTTCGTTGCATCGACAGTTTTATCTAATTCTACCTTTATTTTTCCTTTGATAACATTATGTCTTCCCCAACGTGCTTTCTCTACACGAATACCTTCATCTTCCCAATTGTGAATGACTTTATCAATCTCTTTCTGAATTTTCTCTTTTATTAACGTTACAATATCATCATCAGATAAATTATCCCAATCGTATTTTTTATTCACGTTAATAAACATATTGTTCCATTTAATAAATGGCCCAAAACGTCCTTTACCTTTTTGTACAGGTAAATCGTCGTACATATATATAGGTGCGTCTGCTTCTTGTTTCTCTTTTATTAAAACAATAGCATCTTCTAATTCTACACTTAACGCATCTACGCCTTTAGGTAAAGACACATAAGCTTCTCCAAATTTAACATAAGGACCGAAACGTCCATTATTTACAACAACAGGTAAATCTTCGTAAGTTCCTAGGTCTTTAGGTAGTTTGAATAAATCTATAGCTTCTTCAAACGTAATGGTATTTAATTGCTGGTCTGGAGATAGACTTGCAAATATTTTATCTTCTTCTTCTGCAGCTCCTATTTGTGCCATTGGCCCAAATTTACCTAAACGTACACTTACTTGGCGCCCTGTTTTAGGGTCTGTTCCAAGAATACGTTCTCCAGATTCGCGTTCTGCATTTTCTTGAACATCTTTTACATGCGGATGGAATTTTTTATAAAATTCCTTCATCATTTCTGTCCAATTCTCTTTTCCTTCAGCAATATCATCAAAGTCTTCTTCAACTTTTGCTGTAAAATTGTAATCTAAAATACTTTCAAAGTGACTTACCAAAAAGTTAGTTACAATCATTCCAATATCTGTTGGAACTAATTTTCCTTTATCCGATCCTACTTTTTCTGTAAGTAATGTATCTTTTACTTCGCCTTTGGCTAATCTAATTTGTGTATACTCACGTTCTACACCTTCAACCATTCCTTTTTCAACATAGTTTCTATTTTGAATTGTAGAAATTGTTGGTGCATATGTAGACGGACGACCAATACCTAACTCTTCTAATTTCTTAACTAAAGAAGCTTCAGTATATCTATAAGGCGGTCTTGTGTAACGTTGTGTTGCTGTAATATATTCGTTAAGAAGTGTTTCGCTTACCTTCATTGCAGGCAACATACCTTCTTGTTCAGTATCTTCATCATCTGTACCTTCTAAGTACACTTTTAAAAATCCGTCGAATGTAATAACTTCTCCATTTGCAGAGAATACTTCTTTATGTGTAGATGCAGAAATTTTAACGTTAGTACGTTCTAATAACGCTTCACTCATTTGAGATGCAATGGCACGTTTCCAGATTAACTCGTATAAACGGGCTTGATCACGATCTATATCTACAGAATGTACTGCAAAATTGGTTGGACGAATAGCTTCGTGAGCTTCTTGTGCTCCTTTAACTTTTCCTTTATGCATGCGTTCTTTAGCATATTTTTTCCCGTAAGCGTTTTCAATTTCTGCTTTCGCGCCTTTTCTTGCTTCGTCGGATAAATTTACACTATCTGTTCTCATATAAGTAATTAGACCGGCTTCGTACAAACGTTGCGCCATAGTCATGGTTTTACTTACTGAAAAATATAATTTACGTGCTGCTTCTTGTTGAAGGGTTGACGTTGTAAATGGTGCTGCTGGAGATTTTTTAGCGGGTTTCTTTTCTAAATCGGCTACTTTAAAATTAGCTGAAGCATTACTTTCTAAAAATTTAAAAGCGTCTGCTTTTGAAGTAAACGATTTTGGCAACTTCGCTTTAAAAGATTGTCCTGCCTCGTTAGAAAACTCTGCATCTATTCTATAAGATGCTTCTGCTTTAAACTGTTGAATTTCGCTTTCACGTTCTACAATTAATCTTACAGAAACAGATTGTACACGTCCGGCAGATAAACCACCTTTTACTTTACGCCACAATACTGGAGAGAGTTCGTAACCAACAATTCTATCTAATACACGACGCGCTTGTTGCGCATCTACCAAATTGTAATCTATACCACGAGGGTTTTCAATTGCTTTTTGAATGGCTGTTTTAGTAATCTCGTGAAAAACAATACGTTTTGTTTTGTCTTTATCTAGTTTTAAAGTTTCGGCTAAATGCCAAGCAATTGCTTCTCCCTCCCGGTCCTCATCACTTGCTAGCCAAACCATTTCGGCTTTCTTTGCTAAGTCTTTCAGTTTTTTTACAACTGCTTTTTTATCGGTGGAAACTTCATATTTCGGACTAAAATCACCTTCAACATCTACTCCTAATTCTTTGGATGGAAGATCGGCAATATGACCAAAACTAGACTCTACTTTATAATCTTTACCTAAAAATTTTTCGATCGTTTTCGCCTTTGCAGGTGACTCCACTATTACTAAATTCTTCGCCATTTTTATTTTTTTGGTGCTGCAAATGTATATGAAAAAAGCAACATCTTCCTAATTTTATAAGCATTCAGTACGACGAAAGGTTAAAATCGTCGATTTTAAACCTATAAATTTTCAAATTAATTATTAATTTTTTATCAATTACACTAACGTTTGCGCAGAAACAGTTTGGTCTTCTGAATTTTCGAAGCCTATTACTTCCTTATAAATTATATATAAAGGTATGTATGTAAATGATAGCGTTGCGAGTAAACCTACACAACACATTAAAAATCCTATCATTTCTGCTAAAAATCCACTTACAATAAGTAAACCAAAAGATAGTAACCATTTTTTATGTCCTATTTTAAAACTTAATTTAAGTATTTCTGAAACACTACGCTCCGGATTAAAAGCAAAAACAAGATTAACAAATGATAAAGGAATAATAACATAAAACAAAGGCAACAAAAACAATAAAGATGCTGCAATAGAAATACCCATTACTATTACAGACAATACAATTAACTTTCCTAAATATTGTTTTTTAAAATAGAAGAAATAATCGTCTTTAGTCGTTTCTCCATAATCCTTTTGTTTGCAAATTCTATAAAAAGCAGATTTAAAACTCAAGCTTACTACAGAAGCTATAATACCAAAACAAATAAAAAATAATAACACCCCAAAGATAAATCCAAAACTAACATTTTCATTTCCACGAATCATTTCTGGAACTATTCCAAACGCTAAAAAGGGTACATATATAATAAGGTAGAAAGGAATAATGATTAGCATGGTTAGAAGCAATATTATTAAGCCTTGCAACCATACTTTTTTAAAAAGCGCCATAGATTGACCAAAAATAGTCCCGAAGTCTAATTCCTTCGCGTTATTTACCTTTTCTTCAAATTCGTTTATAAACATCCTGATTGGTTTAGTTTTGGATAAAGGACGTATTTTTTAACAAAAATACAAGAAAAATCAAACTGACACTTTGTCATAAGTGTAAATTTAATTGTATCTTTGCAAACTTATTGACTGATAATTATTTTCAGCAACATTATGGAGAAGACAATTGACGAAAGCAAACAAGGAGAATCCCTTGTATTAGAACAAAAAAAAGAAAATTCACGTAAACTTTTCATAGAAAGCTATGGCTGTGCTATGAATTTTAGTGACAGTGAAATAGTTGCATCAATATTACATAAACAAGGATATAACACCACCCAGAACCTAGAAGATGCAGATTTAGTATTGGTAAATACCTGCTCTATTAGAGACAAAGCAGAACAAACAATTCGTAAACGTCTTGAAAAATACAATGCGGTAAAACGTATTAATCCAGGAATGAAAGTTGGCGTTTTAGGCTGTATGGCAGAACGTCTTAAAAACAAGTTTTTAGAAGAAGAAAAAATTGTAGACCTTGTTGTAGGACCAGATGCATATAAAGATTTACCTAATCTTTTGGCAGAAGTAGAAGATGGACGAGATGCAATAAATGTTATTCTTTCTAAAGAAGAAACTTACGGAGACATTTCTCCTGTACGTTTAAATAGTAATGGCGTAAGTGCATTTGTATCTATTACCAGAGGATGCGATAATATGTGTACGTTTTGCGTAGTCCCTTTTACTCGCGGACGAGAACGTAGCCGCGAACCACAAAGTGTTTTAGAAGAAATTAAAGATTTATGGACTCGTGGTTTTAAAGAAATTACGTTATTAGGCCAAAATGTAGATAGCTATTTATGGTATGGTGGCGGCATGAAAAAAGATTTTGACAAAGCAACAGATATGCAAATTGCAACCGCTGTTAATTTTGCTAAACTTTTAGAAATGTGTGCTAAAGCATATCCTAAAATGCGTATTCGGTTTTCAACATCAAATCCTCAGGATTTAACTTTAGATGTTATTGAAACTATGGCGAAATACAAAAACATTTGTAATCACATTCATTTACCTGTACAAAGCGGAAGCAATCGCATACTTAAAGAAATGAATCGTTTACATACCCGTGAAGAGTATTTTGAATTAATAGACAACATTCGCCGTATACTTCCAGAATGTTCTATAAGTCAAGATATAATTACTGGTTTCCCTACAGAAACAGAACAAGACCACCAGGACACGCTTAGCTTAATGGAATATGTAAAATACAACTTTGGTTATATGTTTTATTATTCTGAACGCCCAGGAACACTAGCAGAACGTAAAATGGAAGACGATATCCCCTTAGATGTTAAGAAAAAACGTCTGGACGATGTGGTACAACTACAACGTAAACACAGTGAATTTAGAACAAAAGCATTTGTAAATACAGAAGTTGAAGTCTTAATTGAAAGAGAATCTAAAAAATCTGACCAACATTGGTCTGGAAGGACATCTCAAAATGTAGTAGCCGTATTTCCTAAAGGAGATTATAAAATAGGAGATTTTGTTACTATAAAAATAAACGATTGTACAAGTGCAACTCTTATTGGTGAAGCCACTGCGCTTTCAAACCTTTAAGCAAGCAGACAAAACTTAGACCAACAATTAAAAGCTAAAAACAATATTATATGGAATCAGTTCAAGCCATAAAACAACGTTTCGGAATTATAGGTAACGACCAAAAACTTAATCGTGCTATTGAAAAAGCAATACAAGTTTCGCCTACAGATATTTCTGTTTTAGTTACCGGAGAAAGTGGAGTTGGAAAGGAAAGTATTCCTAAAATTATACACCAGCTTTCTCATAGAAAACACGGTAAATATATTGCCGTTAACTGTGGAGCTATTCCTGAAGGAACCATAGACAGTGAACTTTTTGGTCACGAAAAAGGGGCTTTTACAGGAGCTACACAAACACGATCTGGATATTTTGAAGTCTCAGACGGAGGAACCATCTTTTTAGACGAAGTTGGAGAATTACCACTAACAACACAAGTACGTTTACTTCGTGTATTAGAAAACGGGGAGTTTTTAAAAGTAGGATCTAGTCAAGTTCAAAAAACAAATGTTCGTATCGTGGCAGCTACAAACGTTAATATGTTTGAAGCCATTAAGAAAGGAAAGTTTAGAGAAGATTTATACTACCGTTTAAGTACTGTAGAAATAAACCTTCCACCCTTACGCGAAAGAAAAGAAGATATTCATTTATTGTTTAGAAAATTTGCTAGCGATTTTGCTTTAAAATATAAAATGCCAACCATAAAACTAACCGACGATGCGACACTAGAATTATTAAAATTCAGATGGAATGGTAACATTCGTCAGTTAAGAAACGTTGCAGAACAAATCTCTGTGTTAGAAGAAAACAGAACAATAAACGGACATACAATTAGAGGTTACTTACCAAACACAGCTCATAATTTACCGGCAGTAATATCGAACACAAAATCGGATTCAGACTTTAGTAGCGAAAGAGAAATACTTTACAAAGTACTATTCGATATGAAAGCAGATTTAAACGATCTTAAAAAACTAACTGCCGAATTAATGAAAAACGGCACAGATAAAGACGTTCAGAAAAACAACGAAAGTCTAATTCAGAAAATTTACGGAGACGAGTCTGATGCGGAATATGACGACAATGAAGACGATCTGGAAATACTTTCTATTGCAGAATCTAGTCCTACAACTCTTGTAGACGCTTCTACAAATAATCCTTTAGACAAATATCATTTTGCTGAAGAAATTCAGGAAGAAGAAACACTATCTTTACAAGACAAAGAATTAGAATTAATAAAAAAATCGTTGGAACGTCACCAAGGAAAACGTAAATTGGCCGCCGCAGAATTAGGTATTAGCGAACGTACATTGTACAGAAAAATTAAACAGTACGACTTATAGATCATGACTTTAAAACACTACATTATACTTTTATTCGCTGCTATTAGTTTAACAGCATGTGGCGCTTACTCCTTTACGGGAGCAAAAGTTAATCCAGACACAAAATCTTTTCAGGTTAATTATTTTCAGAATAATGCCGCTTTAATAGAACCTGGAATAGATTTAGATTTCACAAATGCGTTAACAGATTTACTTATAAATCAGACTAATTTAGATAATGTAAAATCTAACGGAGATTTGGTTTTCGAGGGTGAAATTGTAGAATACAGAATTTCTCCAACTACAGCCACATCAGACGATACAGCAGCACAAAACCGATTAACTATTTCGGTTAATGTTCGTTTTTATAATAAGCAAGATGAAGAGGCTGAGTTTGAAAAACGTTTTTCATTCTTCTATGATTACGATGGGACAGCACAACTTGTTGGTTCGTTAAAAACAACTGCAATAGATGAAATATACGACCAAATAACTCAAGATATTTTTAATGCGGCTTTAGCGCAATGGTAACGATGACTCCTACAGATTTTACAAATATATTACAATATCCAGAAGCTTTAGTCTCTGAACAAGCTAGGGATTTAAAAAGTATTATAGAAGAATTTCCATACTTTCAGCCTGCTCGTGCGCTATATTTAAAAACGCTTAAAACTAGCGAAAGCTTTAAATACAACCAGGCATTAAAAACGACGGCAGCATACACGACAGATCGTAGTATTTTATTCGATTTTATAACATCAGAGGCATTTGTACAGAATGAAATTTCTCAATTTATAAAACAAAACACAGCACACTTAAGAGACATTAATGTAAATGTAGACGATATATCTGTTGGCAAAAAAACAACAGACAAACTATTCGATACTAATATTAATGAAACAGAAAATACAGCCGAATTCGTTCAGCCAAAAATAACACCTGCCAAATTATTTCATTTCACAGAAGATCCTTCGGAAGCACTAGAAGACACTAAAGAAGCAGCTAATAACACAACTAAAGACAGCCAGGACAGTAACCAAAGCAATACAGATGCTGTTAGCCCAGAAACTATTTTAGAAATAGGAAAACCGTTAGACTTTAACGGTAATGAAACACACTCTTTTAACGAGTGGCTAAAACTAACATCTTTCGAGCAAATAGACAGATCTGTTCCGAAACCTACTCCCTCATTAAAAGAAGAGGAGGAATTAGAAGCAGAGAATATTTTACCTAAAACAGAAGAAAAAATAGTAAATGCTACCTCTCCAGAACAAGCTAAAAAGTTTGCATTAATAGATAAGTTTATTTCAACAAACCCTAAAATTGATCCTAAAAGATCTTCTGGTGTTTCTCAGAATTTAGCAGAATCTCATCTGCTACAACCTGAATCGTTAATGACAGAAACTTTAGCTAGAATTTATGTAGAACAAAAAAACTACAAGAAGGCAATTCAATCTTATAACATATTAAGTTTGAAATATCCAGAAAAAAGTGGTTTCTTTGCTGACCGAATTAAAGCGGTAAAGCAAATACAAGAACAAAATAAGAAAAACTAATGAGTACGTTTACAATATTTTTATTCCTAATCGTTGTAGTAGCATTTTTATTAATCGTAGTAATCATGGTGCAAAACCCTAAAGGGGGAGGATTATCTTCATCTTTTGGAGGCGGCGGTTCTCAACAAATTGGTGGTGTAAAGAAAACCACTGACTTTTTAGATAAAAGTACATGGACATTATCAGGGTTAATGTTAGTCTTAATTTTATTATCTAACGTAGCTATTAATAGAGGTACTGGAACTTTAGAATCTAAAGCTTTAGATTCTGATACAACAGCACAACCATTACAAAACACAACTGTTCCAACTCCAGCAACTACAACACCTGCTGCACCAACAGAAGGAGCTGCTGAGTAAACATAACAACTCATATTTACAATATTAAAATGCCAACTTATACAGTTGGCATTTTTTGTTGCTGAAAGTTTGTCAGTCTAATAGACTTGGCACAATTTTAGAAATACAATATGTCGTAAATTATAAACTATTTAAAACATATAATAACATGAGTAAAGTAAACATCACACCACTTGCAGACCGTGTTCTGGTTGAACCACTTCCTGCAGAAACTCAAACAGCATCAGGATTATTTATCCCGGATTCGGCTCAAGAAAAACAACATAAAGGTATTGTTGTTGCTGTAGGTACAGGTAAAAAAGATGAACCACTTACTGTAAAAATTGGAGATAAAGTTCTTTATGGAAAATACTCTGGTTCAGAATTAAAATTAGAAGGTACAGATTTCTTAATGATGCGTGAAGACGACATTATGGCGATAATCTAAATTTTAGATTATACTAACTAAGATTTTTAAAACAAAACGTATAAAAAATTAAAAGAATAAGTTTAAAGCTAACCGCTTAAAATTTATTGTAAAAATCAATAAAAATGGCAAAAGATATAAAATTTGATATTGAAGCGCGCGACGGTTTAAAACGTGGTGTAGATGCTCTAGCAAATGCAGTAAAAGTAACTTTAGGACCTAAAGGTCGTAATGTAATTATCGGACGTTCTTTCGGAGCACCAGTTGTTACTAAAGATGGTGTTTCTGTAGCTAAAGAAATCGAATTAGAAGATCCTCTTGAAAATATGGGAGCTCAAATGGTAAAAGAAGTTGCATCTAAAACCAACGATTTAGCTGGAGATGGTACAACTACGGCTACTGTTTTAGCTCAAGCAATTGTTAAAGAAGGTCTTAGAAATGTTGCTGCGGGTGCTAATCCAATGGATTTAAAACGTGGTATCGATAAAGCTGTTGAAGCTATCGTTGCAGACCTTGCAAAACAAACAGAAACTGTAGGAGATTCTTCAGATAAAATCAAACAAGTTGCAGCTATTTCTGCTAACAACGACGATGTTATTGGTGATTTAATTGCAATGGCATTTGGAAAAGTTGGAAAAGAAGGTGTAATTACTGTTGAAGAAGCTAAAGGAACAGATACGTATGTAGATGTTGTTGAAGGTATGCAGTTTGACAGAGGATATTTATCACCTTACTTCGTTACAGATAGCGAAAAAATGATCACTGATTTAGACAATCCTTACATTTTATTATACGACAAAAAAGTATCTACAATGAAGGATTTATTACCAGTACTTGAGCCTGTTGCTCAATCAGGTAAACCTTTATTAATTATCGCTGAGGATGTAGACGGAGAAGCACTTGCTACTTTAGTAGTAAACAAATTACGTGGATCTCTTAAAATTGCAGCTGTAAAAGCTCCAGGATTTGGAGACAGACGTAAAGCTATGTTAGAAGATATCGCAATCTTAACTGGTGGTACTGTAATTTCTGAAGAAAGAGGATTTACTTTAGAGAACACTACAATCGATATGTTAGGTACTGCAGAACGTATCACTATAGACAAAGACAACACAACAGTTGTTAATGGTGCTGGAGATAAAGACATGATTAAAAACCGTGTTAATCAAATTAAATCTCAAATAGAAGCGACTACTAGCGACTACGATAAAGAAAAACTTCAAGAACGTCTTGCTAAATTAGCAGGTGGTGTTGCTGTACTTTATGTTGGTGCTGCAAGTGAAGTTGAAATGAAAGAGAAAAAAGACCGTGTAGATGATGCTTTACATGCAACAAGAGCTGCTGTAGAAGAAGGTATTGTTGCCGGTGGTGGTGTTGCTTTAGTAAGAGCAAAAGCTGTACTTGAAGCTATTACAACAGAAAACATAGATGAAACTACAGGTATTCAAATTGTAGCTCGTGCTATTGAATCTCCTTTAAGAACAATTGTTGAAAACGCAGGTGGAGAAGGTAGTGTTGTTGTTTCTAAAGTTTTAGAAGGAAAAGAAAACTTTGGTTACGATGCAAAAACAGAACAATATGTAGACATGCTTGCTTCTGGAATTATAGATCCTAAAAAAGTAACTCGTATTGCATTAGAAAATGCAGCATCTGTTGCAGGAATGATCTTAACAACAGAATGTGCTTTAATAGATATTAAAGAAGACGCTCCTGCTATGCCTCCAATGGGTGGTGGTATGCCAGGTATGATGTAATCTTTAAACACATCTTATAAAATTAAAAACCGAAGTCTTATGGCTTCGGTTTTTTTATGCTTTAAAATGTATATTAATATTATTTTTTAATTTGCCTCTGATAATAAAAAGCAGGTAAAAGCAATAACAATAATAGTGGCTGAATTAAAAAACGACGAATATTAAAAAGCATAAAATAACTGTCTTGTTTTGCGTTTAAAACTAAATACAAAAACACAAGAATCAAAATAAAATAAGCAATAGCAAAAAATATAGCCGAAAACTTTAATGCTTGTCTGTCTTTAAATACAAAATATATAATCCCTAGAGACAATAATGTATTTAAAACATAGCGTAAAGTAGTAAATCCAATCAGTTTAAAAGTATTGAAAACAGGTGCATCAAGAAACAAATAATCATTTTTAAAGAATTCTAAAAACGGATCGTAAAACAAGTTTGATTCAAAAGCACGAATTAAAATCAATCCTAAAACTAATAAGGCAATAAGACTATAACGTTGAATTTTCTGCATCCTTCTTTTTAATTTTTACAAAATAATTCATCCAAATTACCCATAACAAAAACACCATTCCATAAATAATTAACGGAAACAAAACACCATGTATTATATGCTCGGAATCTGGATAATAATATAATGCAATAGATATTATTGCAATACGCAACACATTAACAACGTATATTAAAAGTGTTCCTCCTAAGATATAGAGCACTGTTTTTTTTAAAGTTGACGCAAATGCAACAATAAACGACATAAAAAGCACAATTACATTTATGGCATTACACCCTTCAATAACACGAATAATATATGTATTGTTTAAATACAACCTTACCCATTGCTCTCCCTCATGCAATACAATATTAGAATTATAACCAACAACATTTAAAACACCTTGAGCCTGTTTTGCAACGTGATATGTAATGTAATCAGGCTGATACGTTGTTGTTTTAGAATAATCTAAATACCATTTATAACTTAAAGACATTATAAAATATACAGCTAGAAACGTAACTATAAATCGAATTACAGGTTTATATGTTTGAAATAAAGTAGACAATAGTAGTAAATGTTTAAGTTGATAAATTTATAAAAATGAAGTTCCATTATCGTTCCATTTTAAATACTTTTACAAAAAAAATATAAAATATGTCTTTATCATCTTTAAAACCTCAAGTTGAAACTATACTTTCTAATTCTGACAAAACATTAGACGAGCGTCTTTTATCTGTTTGCCAATTATTAGATCAAGAGGTCTCTTACTATAATTGGGTTGGGTTTTACTTTAAAAACGGTGATAAAAACGAACTTAAACTGGGACCTTACGTAGGTGAACCAACAGACCACACTATTATTCCGTTTGGAAAAGGAATTTGCGGACAAGTTGCTGTAAGTAATGAAAACTTTATAGTTCCGGATGTAGCAGCACAAGACAATTATATTGCATGCAGCATAACAGTTAAAGCAGAGATTGTTGTTCCGCTTTTTGTAAATGGTGAAAATGTTGGGCAAATAGATATAGACTCGAATACTCCAGACCCCTTTACAGAAGAAGACGAACGTTTCTTAGAGTATGTTTGCGAGCAAGTTGCAAAATTACTAGCATAAACATTAAGATACTTAATAAAAAAAATCTCGATTGCTTTCTTTTACGAAAGACGTCGAGATTTTTTATTTAATACAAAGAGATCTAAACCCCTTAAAGTATTATATGTTTCTTATAAACTTAAATATTACATTCCTGTTCGTATTGCTTCAACCGGATCTAATTTAGAGGCAGAAAGCGCGGGTAATACACCAGATATTAATCCGATTAATGTAGATAGAGAAAATCCGATTAGCATATTCCAGAACGATAATACAAATTCAAAATCGTCTACAAACTGCGAAGCTATTACAGAAATAATCCACACAAAGAAAAGACCTATTAATCCTCCAATAACGGCAAGGATAATAGCTTCAAATAAAAACTGAAATAATATAAACTTATTCTTAGCTCCTAAAGATTTCTGAATTCCGATAAGATTTGTACGCTCTTTTACACTTACAAACATAATGTTAGCAATCCCGAAGCCTCCAACAAGTAATGAAAATCCGCTAATAATCCAACCAACAAGATTCATTACACCTATTATATTATCTATAGCATCCGTCATTCCAGACAATTTATTCACAAAAAAGTTATCAGGTTCATCGGCTTTTAAACCTCTATGAATTCTAAATTTTTGTCTTAAAACTTCTTCAAAAGCGGCAATATCCACACCTGCTTCAGGTTTAATTACAATAGCACCAGGAATACCGTCTGAGCCTCCATTAGTAAATTGTCTTACAAAATTTGATGGCACAAATGCTTTTTCGTCTGGAGAATCGAAAAGTGTAGATCCTACTTTTTTAAGCACTCCAATAACGGTTACTTTTCTTCCATACATACGCACTTGCTTACCAAGCGGTTGTTCTGTTTCAAAAAGGTTTTCTGCTAAACCTGCACCTATAACAACAACTGGTGCTCCTGTAGAAGATTCAGATTCTGTATAAAACCGCCCCGCTCCTATTTTTAAATCTTCAATTTCATAAATTCCGAAAGATGCTGGAGACACTTCTACATTACTAATGGCATTATCCTGATATTTTATGGTTTCAGAATTTCCAAAAATAATATAGGCACTCGTTTTAATATCTGGAATATTTCTATTTACAAATTCGTAATCATCATTTTCTGTTTGCGGAAAGTTATCGCGTTGCCATCTTGGAATTTCTGTAGGCCCAAAAGAATACTTTGTTAAGTAAATTGTGTTTTTATCTAACCCAGACAACTGTCCTTTAATACTTTGATCTAAAGAATCTACGGCTGCCAAAACTGCTATAATCGAAAATATACCAATAGTGACTCCTAATAAGGACAAAAATGTTCTTAATTTATTATTTCGCAATGCATTTATGGCAAACGAAAAACTTTCTTTAAAAAGTCTTAAATACAAAATCATTTAGAAGTGCTTTTATTAAAATATTGACAATTTAAAGATAGGACGTTTTAATTATAGTTTTGTTACAAAAAAAATTAAAACAAAACACGAAACAAACTATAAAAATTTTATTCTAAATCCTTACTTTTGCGCATTAATATAACACAACACTAATGAGTAACGAAAAAACAATCAAATCTGCATTAATCTCTGTATTTAGCAAGGATGGTTTAGAACCTATTATTAAAAAGCTAAATGAATTAGGCGTAACCATGTATTCAACAGGTGGTACACAGGCATTTATAAACAATCTAGGAATAGATGTTGTCCCTGTAGAAGACGTAACATCTTACCCTTCAATTTTAGGCGGACGTGTAAAAACATTGCATCCAAAAGTTTTTGGTGGAATTTTAAACCGTCAAGATAATGAGCAAGATCGTGCTGAATTAGCAGAATTTGATATTCCTCAAATAGATTTAGTTATTGTTGATTTATATCCTTTTGAAAAAACGGTAGCTTCTGGAGCTAGTGAACAAGATATAATTGAAAAAATTGACATAGGTGGAATTTCGTTAATTCGTGCTGCAGCAAAAAATTATGCTGATGTTGTTTGTGTGTCTTCTGTAACTGAGTATGGTGAGTTTTTAGATATTATTTCTGAACAAAACGGTACACTTACACTAGAACAAAGAAGAGATTTTGCAAGAAAATCTTTCAATGTATCGTCTCATTACGATTCTGCTATTTTTAATTACTTCAACAAAAACAACGAAGAAACAGTTTTAAAAATTAGCGAACAAAACGGAAAAGTGTTACGTTATGGAGAAAACCCACACCAAAAAGGGTTCTTCTTCGGAAACTTTGATGATATCTTCACAAAACTTCACGGTAAAGAATTAAGCTACAACAACCTTTTAGATGTTGATGCTGCTGTGAATTTAATAAACGAATTTAAAGGTGACAAACCTACGTTTGCCATTTTAAAACATAACAATGCTTGTGGTGTTGCACAACGCGATACTTTAGAGCAAGCTTACACAGATGCACTTGCTGGAGATCCAGTTTCTGCTTTTGGTGGTGTATTAATTTGTAATACTGAAATAGATTTAGCTACAGCAGAAAAAATTCACTCTTTATTTTGTGAAGTAGTTATTGCGCCTTCATTTAGTGCAGACGCTTTAGAACTTTTAGAAGGAAAGAAAAACAGAATTCTTTTAATACTTCACGATATAGAATTGCCTAAAACAAATGTAAGATCATGTCTTAACGGTGTTTTAGTTCAAGATAAAAACAATATTACAGATCGTTTGGAAGATTTAATAAATAAGACAAACAATAAACCTACAGATAACGAGTTAAATGATTTAATCTTTGCTTCTAAAATTTGTAAGCATACAAAATCTAACACTATCGTTTTAGCTAAAAACAATCAATTATGTGCAAGTGGTACAGGACAAACAAGTCGTGTAGATGCACTTAACCAAGCTATACATAAAGCACAGTCTTTTAAATTTGATTTAAAAGGAGCAGTAATGGCAAGTGATGCATTTTTCCCTTTCCCTGATTGTGTAGAGATTGCTAAAAATGCAGGAGTTACAGCTGTTATTCAGCCAGGAGGTTCTATTAAAGATCAGTTAAGCATTGATTATTGTAATGATAACGATGTTGCTATGGTATTTACAGGAACTCGTCATTTCAAGCATTAATTTCATTACTTTTACGACACTTATTTTAATTAAAGCAAAAAAAGACATATAACGCATGGGATTTTTTGACTTCCTTACAGAAGAAATAGCTATTGACTTAGGAACAGCCAATACACTTATTATTCACAATGATAAAGTTGTGGTGGATAGCCCTTCAATAGTTGCTCGCGATCGCGTTAGCGGTAAAATCATTGCCGTTGGTAAAGAAGCCAGCATGATGCAAGGAAAAACGCACGAAAACATAAAAACAATTCGCCCATTAAAAGATGGTGTAATTGCAGATTTTGATGCGTCTGAACAAATGATAAGTTTGTTTATTAAAAACATTCCCGCTTTAAAGAAAAAAATGTTCACTCCAGCACTTCGTATGGTGGTTTGTATTCCTTCTGGTATTACAGAAGTAGAAATGCGAGCTGTTAAAGAATCTTGCGAGCGTGTTAACGGAAAAGAAGTTTATTTAATACACGAACCTATGGCTGCGGCCATAGGTATTGGTGTAGATATTATGCAACCTAAAGGAAACATGATTGTAGATATAGGTGGTGGTACTACCGAAATTGCAGTAATTGCTTTAGGAGGTATTGTTTGCGACAAATCTGTAAAAATTGCAGGAGATGTCTTTACAAACGATATTATATATTACATGCGTACGCAACACAACTTATATGTTGGAGAACGTACTGCTGAAAAAATTAAAATTCAGATTGGTGCTGCTACCGAAGATTTAGAACTTCCGCCGGACGACATGAGTGTTCAAGGGCGTGATTTACTTACTGGTAAGCCTAAACAAGTACAAATTTCTTTTCGTGAAATTGCTAAAGCATTAGACAAATCTATTCTTAGAATTGAAGATGCAGTAATGGAAACATTATCGCAAACACCTCCAGAATTAGCTGCAGATATTTACAATACAGGTATTTATTTAGCAGGTGGTGGATCTATGTTACGTGGTTTAGACAAACGTCTTTCTCAAAAAACAGACTTACCTGTTTACATTGCAGAAGACCCATTACGTGCCGTAGTTCGCGGAACAGGAATTACACTAAAAAACTTACCTAAGTTTAAAAGTGTCTTGATAAAATAGACTTAAAGCATGCAGCAAATTTTAAATTTTATTATTCGCAACAAAAACTTTTTGTTGTATTTGCTGCTTATGGCTTTGTCTATGTTTTTTACTACACAAACACATTCTTACCATAAAAGTAAATTTATAAACTCTGCTAATTTTTTAAGCGGCGGACTTTATACGCGGTTAAATAATATAGAACAGTATTTAGATTTAAAAGTACAGAATGACAATCTATCTGAAGAAAACACTAGACTTCGTAATCTTCTTCAGAATTACAAGGTTTCTAGAGAAGAAAACTTTATAGATAGCACAAACTTTAAAGGTTCTTATTTATTTAGACCCGTTCGTGTAATAAAAAATAGCTACTCCGCTTCTGCTAACATATTAGCAATAAATAAAGGTAGTAACGATAGTATTCAGGAAGATTTTGGATTAATTACACCTAAAGGAATACTTGGAATAGTAGATCATACAAGTAAAAATTATGCTACAGTTATTTCTATATTAAATACAAAAAGTAAAATTAGTGCTCAATTAAAAAAAACAAATCATTTCGGAACATTAACTTGGAACGGAAAATCTCCCAACACAGTACAGTTACTCGATATTCCTAAAATTGCACCGATTGAAGTTGGAGATACAATTATAACCTCTGGCCGTTCTGTAATATTCCCTAAAGGCCTACAAATAGGAACAATTGCAAGCTTTAAACTAGACGCTGCAGAAAATAACTTTGAAATAAATGTAAGTCTATTTAACGATATGACGAATATTGAACATGCCTATATTATAGAACATTTGGATGCTCCAGAGATTAATAATCTACTAAACTTATCTAATGAACAGTAGCGTTATATCTCAAATACTTAAGTTTATAGGACTTATATTAGTCCAAGTACTTATCCTAAATCATATTAATTTTTTAGGATATATTAATCCGTACCTATATATTCTATTCATTATACTTTACCCAATAAAAAATAACCGTTTAGTATTTCTTTTGTTAAGTTTTCTGCTAGGTATTATTATCGATATCTTTTCAGATTCAGGAGGTATTCATGCAGCAGCCTGCGTAACAATAGCTTACATGAGACCTTTAGCCTTAAAATGGTCTTTCGGAACAGTTTACGAACACCAAACTATAAAATTTAACAATGTAGATTTTGGCTCTAAACTTATGTATATAAGCATACTAACGGGAGTACATCATTTAGTATTATTTTTTTTAGAAGTATTTAACTTTTCTGAAACACTTTTAACACTCCAAAAAACGTTATTTTCTAGTACCTTTACCATTCTCCTATGTGTTATAGTTACTATTATTTTCAGCAAACGTTCTAAATGAGACAATTTTTATTATTTTTTACCATAATTACGGTTGGATTCGTATTTATTTCTCGGCTTTTTTACCTTCAAGTTTATAGCTCGCCGGCAAATAATTTATACGATGATAATGCCATTCGTAAAGTATATGACTACCCTAAACGTGGATTTGTTTACGACAGAAACGGTACTCTTTTAGTATCTAACCAATCGTCTTACGATGTTATGGTTATACCTCGTGAAGTAAAACCTTTAGACACAATTGAGTTTTGTAATTTATTAAAAATTGATAAAGCTCAATTCATAAAAACATATAAAAAAGCATACCATTACTCCCCAAGATTGCCTTACGTATTTGTATCTCACTTATCTAAAGAAGACTATGCTGTACTTCAAGAAAAAATGAGAAAATATGAAGGGTTTTATATTCAAAAACGTTCACTTCGCCATTACGAAGCTTCTATTGGAGCAAATGTTTTAGGAGATATTGGAGAAGTAAACAATGCCAATATTAAGAAAGATCCCTATTATAAAATGGGAGATTTAATTGGAAAACAAGGTGTCGAATTATCTTATGAAGATGTACTAAGAGGAAAAAAAGGAATTAAGTTTATTCAAAAAAACAGATTCAACAAAAATATTGGTCCATATAAGGAAGGTAAATTTGATACTTTACCAATACCAGGAAAAGATATAAAAATTTCTATCGATGCCAAGCTACAAGCTTATGGCGAACAATTAATGCAGCATAAACACGGTGGTATTATTGCTATAGAACCAAGTACTGGAGAAATTTTAGCTATGATTTCTGCACCAACTTACGATCCCAATTCGTTAGTAGGAAGAAAACGATCTCAAAATTTCACAAAACTTTACAACGATTCTATATCTAAACCAACATATGATAGAAGTTTACTGGCACAATATCCTCCAGGGTCTCCATTTAAAGTTTTAAATGCACTTATTGGATTACAAGAAGGTGTAGTGACCACAGAAGACAAGTTTACATGTAATCACGGATATAGTTACGGAAACAGAAAAATGGGCTGCCACGGTCACCCAAGTCCGCTATCTATGAATATGGGTATTTACGAATCTTGTAACTCTTATTTTGCAAATGTTTACAGACGTATTATAGAAAAATACGACACACCTTACGAAGGTATGAATGTTTGGAATAAGCATGTCTCTAGTTTTGGATTAGGAAATTACTTAGGTTACGATCTTAAAATCGGGAGTCCCGGACGTATTCCTAGTGGCGATTTTTACGACAAATGGTATGGTAAAAACAGATGGAGAACAACCTTTACATTATCTAATGCTATTGGCCAAGGAGAAATTGAAGCAACACCTATACAATTAGCAAATATGGTAGCTGCTATTGCAAATCGTGGTTATTTTTACACACCTCATATTATAAAATCTATTGAAGGTCAAGAAATAGACGCTAATTTTACAACACCAAAACACACCACTATCGATAAAGAAAATTTTGAACCTGTTGTTCAAGGTATGTTCGATGTTTACAACAAAGGTACAGCTGCAAATTTACAAGTTAAAGGTATAGAAATATGCGGAAAAACAGGAACTGCAGAAAACTTTACAAAAATTGACGGTGTAAAAACACAACTTACAGACCACTCTATATTTGTTGCTTTTGCTCCTAAAGACAACCCTAAAATAGCGATTGCTGTATTTGTAGAAAACGGCTATTGGGGAAGTAGATTTGCGGGTAGAATTGCCACCTTAATGATAGAAAAATATCTAACCGGTACAATTACAAGAACCGATTTAGAAAAAATGGATTTTAAGTCATAGCTTAGAGCATGAATACGAAAAACCGTATTCTGGTCATCCATTCTCAATAAACAGAGGATCTACTCTAGAATTAGTAGAACCAACGATAATTAATCACGACCAAATACTCCCTGCTAAACCCTAAATATGATTAGAGTAACTAACAGACATTTTTCTTTCGATTGGATAACCATCATCATATTTATGTTGTTGGTAGGTTTTGGTTGGCTAAACATTGTATCGTCTTCTCATGTTGGAGAAACTTTAGACTACCTTGATTTTTCGCAACCTTACGGAAAACAACTTATATTTATTGGATTAACAATTGGGTTAATTATTATAATCTTATCTATAGAAGCTAAGTTTTACGAGCGCTTTGCAAGTGTAATTTATATTATATCTATGCTCTCATTGGTTGGACTATTTATATTTGGAAAGAACGTAAACGGAGCAACATCTTGGTACGGAATTGGAGGTATGACGTTTCAACCTAGTGAATTCGCTAAGGCAGCAACAGCACTAGCTATAGCTAAATATGTAAGTGATTTACAAACAGATATTCGTAGGTTTCCAGATCAGATTAGAACCTTTATAATCATATTAGTTCCTGCTTTTTTAATCTTATTACAAAACGATGCTGGAAGTACTATTGTTTATGGTGCATTCTTTTTTGTTTTGTATCGCGAAGGGCTTCCTCAAATCTATTTAACACTTGCCGTAAGCGTGGTATCTATTGCCATACTATCATTAAAATTCGGACCTATAGTTACATCTATAATTGGTGTAATAATTATATTTACTCGGTATTTTTTAAGCAAGAAAAAGCCTATAATTTTTCAGCCAATACTTATTACAATTATAGTTATTGCCATGTCTGCTAGTGTCCATTTTTTCTACGACAATGTACTTCAAGCACATCAAAAAGACAGAATAAGCTTATGGTTAAAACTAGAAAAGGACCCTACTAAAATTGCTGAAATGCGTCGCGATATCTTGTATAACCTTTACGAGTCTGAAAAAGCAATTAGCTCTGGAGGGTTTAGAGGAAGAGGCTTTATGGAAGGGACTAGAACAACTGGTAAATTTGTACCTGAACAACACACAGATTATATTTTTAGTACTGTTGGAGAAGAATGGGGATTTATAGGTAGCTCTTTAGTTATTATTTTATTTGTACTACTTATGTTACGTGTACTGCATCTGGCAGAATTACAAAAATCGCAATTCAGCAGAATTTATGGTTACGCCGTAGCAGCTATACTCTTTTTTCACTTCATGATTAATATTGGAATGGTAATGGGACTTATTCCTACTATTGGTATACCGCTGCCCTTCTTTAGTTATGGTGGTTCTGGTCTGTGGGGCTTTACTATTTTACTCTTTATTTTTATAAAATTAGATTCTAATAGAATTAACGAATGGTAGTAGATTATTAATTTCTAAAGTTTTAACACTAATTTTAGGTAATACAAATTACAAGAGCTAAAAAAAACAATAATTTTTAATTGTTAGTTAATAGCAATATCTTAATTTTAAGACATCCTACAAACAGGATTATTCTTTTATAAAAGAGCTATTATGAACAGGAAGCTTATATATTTTGTATTCTTTTTATGTATTACTTTCCAGACACAGAGCCAAAATCTATCTTCGGAAATTACAATAAAATCTCCATCAGGAAGATTAAATATTGATCAAGCGCTTAGCAAATACATTCAATTCAAATCTATTAGTGGGGACGAAAAAGAAGCCGGTATTTGGTTAAAATCGCTATGCGAACAAAACGGTTTATATGTCTCGCAAATGGGAGACACCAATGGAAACTACAATTTCACAGCATCTATTTATCCGTTAAGCAGTAAGCTTCCTAATATTATTTTATTAAATCATATTGATGTTGTTCCTGCAGGAGATCTAACTAAATGGGACCATGAACCATTTTCCGGAGACATTACAGATACCGAAATTTGGGGTCGAGGTGCTTTCGATAATAAAGGTAATGGTATTATGCATCTTTTTAGTGTAATCGAAATTTTAAAGAAATATGGTAAAAAGCAAATGCCCTATAATGTTACTTTACTTGCAGTCTCTTGCGAAGAAAAACAATGTGATGGTGGTGGTGCAGAATATGTAATAAAAAATCACTTCGAAGCATTAAACCCTGCTGTTGTTTTAGGAGAAGGTCCTCCGGGTTTTAACGGCATTTTAAAATCAAATCCTGACCAGAATTTATTTGGAATCTCTGTAACAAACAAAAGACCTTTATGGCTAGAATTGTCTCTTAAGGTAAAAACCTCTGCGCATGGCTCTATAACACCTATTAACTATGCCAACAAAGGCATGATAAGAGCTTTAGACAACCTTATAGATAAAAAGCAAAAAGCGGTTTACAACGAAACAAATCTTAATATATTAAAACAGTTAGGCGAGTTAGAAAACGGAGCAGAAGCCTTAGTACTTAAACACCCCAGATTATTTAAAATACTACTAGCTCCTGTGCTTAGACATAAGCCCGAATTATTCTCTTTATTTTCAAACTCTATAACCTTAACCAGTGTAGATAGTCACAATAATGTAATTAACGTAATTCCTGATGAAGTTACAGCCTTATTAGATTGCAGATTGCTTCCACACCAGACTAATAAAGAATTTGTTGCTTCTGTAAAAAAGCAATTAAAAAATAAACGCATTAAGATTAGAGTTATAAAAGAGTCTCCAATTGTACCTCCGTCAGATGATAAATCTATGTTTTTTGTAAATATTGATAATGCCATCAAAAAGAATTATCCAGAAGCCAATACATTAAGTGTTTCTGTCCCGAATTATAATGATGTAACCTTCTTTAGAGAAAAAGGAATTAGTTCTTATTGTTTCACACCTATAGAATTAGATCGCCATTATTTAGAACATATTCATAACGTAAATGAACGTATTCCTCGTGGTGTATTAACAATTGGAAAACAAACTTTTGTCGATTTTATAGAGAGTTGTCTTAATGAATAATCACAACCTCTAAAATTCAAACGTTTTAGTTAAAACAGTCTCGCAAAACCACCAATATCACTGACATAAAGCTTAATTTGAATCGTTAAGTTACATTTAAAATCATTTAAAAATTGGTGTATTTAAACTACCTTTATTCCTACAAAGTTTAAAAATTCACACACTATGAAAGTAGCTTTTTTTAGCACAAAATCTTATGATATTTCTTCCTTCGAAAAACATAATATTAAAGGTGCACATGAGATTATCTTTTACGAAAGTACATTAAACACAAAAACCGCAAAATTAACACAAGGCTGTGATGCCGTTTGTGCCTTTGTAAATGATCATTTACATGAGCGAACGATAAAATTGTTAAGTGAATATGGTGTAAAGCTTATTGCAATGCGTTGCGCTGGTTTTAATAACGTAGATTTAAAAGCTGCTGAAGCTGCAAACATTAAAGTTGTTCGTGTACCTGCCTATTCCCCAATGGCTGTTGCAGAACATGCCTCTGCTTTAATTATGACTTTAAACAGAAAAACACATAAAGCCTATAATCGTGTACGTGATGGAAACTTCTCTTTAGAACGTTTAACTGGTTTTGATATGTATGGCAAAACAGTAGGTGTTATTGGTACAGGTAAAATTGGCCAATATTTTAGCAAAATCATGATGGGTTTTGGCTGTAAAGTTATTGCTTACGATTTATACCCAAATGCCGATTTAAAAGCACTTGGCGTTACTTATGTCTCTGTAGATAAATTACTAGAATCTTCAGACATTATTTCATTACACTGCCCTTTAACAGACGATACACATCATTTAATTAATAAAGAAGCCTTTTCTAAGATGAAAAAAGGAGCCATGTTAATTAACACCAGTCGTGGTGCATTAATTAACACTGTTGATGCTGTTGAAGCTTTAAAAAACCAAACATTAGAATATTTTGGAATTGATGTTTACGAACAAGAAGAAAAATTATTCTTCCGTGATTTATCTGAAAACATTATTATGGATGATGTTATTTCACGTTTAATTTCGTTCCCTAATGTTCTAATTACTTCTCACCAAGGATTTTTAACTCGAGAAGCTTTAAATAAAATTGCAGAAGTTACTTTAAGTAACCTTACTGCCTTTGAAAACAAAGATGTATTAGAAAACGAAGTTGCTATATAACTTCTTAAATTTATAAAAACACTTACAAAACCCTGATATATTCAGGGTTTTTTTATTATATTTTTACAATATAATTTAAAATCATAACTATGTCCCTAGGCGCTTTTTCTATCAGTTTAAATGTAAAAGACATCAATGTATCAAAACTATTTTATGAAACTTTAGGGTTTACCGTTTTTGGTGGAGATATCGAAAAAAATTACCTCATCATGAAAAACGACCAAACGTTAATCGGGTTATTTCAAGATATGTTCGATAAAAATATTCTAACCTTTAATCCTGGTTGGGATCAAGATGCAAAAACACTTGATAAGTTTACAGACGTAAGAATCATTCAAAACGAATTAAAAGCAAAAGGAATTACATTGTCTTCTGAAGTAGACGAAACAACTAAAGGTCCTGGAAACATTATAATCATGGATCCAGATGGTAATCCAATCCTTATAGACCAACATATCTAGTCTGTTTTAACCTCAAGTTATAATTACACTGTTAAATATTAAAAACCAACAAGTTAAATGCATTGTTTTCATTATCTTGTTGTTCGTTTTAATTTTATATTTTATAAACAGTATAGTGTAAATATGGGAGAATTTTATTCATTTAAAAACAGTATTAAAACTCCTAGATTATTTAATTTAGGCCTAATTTGTTTATGTATTTCCACTAGTTTATGTGCTCAAAACACAGATTCTAAATCAGAAAAAGAACAAGAATACAATATCTCCACAGGCATTTCAACGTATAATCCTTTAAATTATCTCACATATTCACAGAAAACAAATAGCCAAGAGTATTATGCTTTAGGTCATTATAAAGTATTTAGCAATGCCTTTACTTTAGAGCCAATAGCAGACTTAAAACTAACTGCAGAAGGCGGCCCGGTAGAACAACAATCGTTTTTTAGCGTACTGCCACCAAATATTCATTTATACTATCGCGCAGAAGTTTCTTATGCAATATCAGATTATGTGCAACCTTACATTTACACACAACATCTAAGTAAGCCTATGAACCAGAATTCAGGTATTGAAAGTGCAAACTTACGACTGAATCCGTTTTTTATGCAATCGGAAATTGGTACCGGTATAAAAACACAAGTAAAAGGATATCTTTTAGAAACTGGCGTTAGAACAATGACAGATCCTACACTTGACAATCAGACATCTAAAACCCAAGTATTCTCTAAACTAAGTGCAAAATTTTAGAGCTTCAAATAAAGTCGTTTTCTAAAGCGTTAGAGTTAAAATTGATGATATTTTTCTCTTATCTTTATGTTAGTTTCAATATCATTACACATAAAACTTATTCTTTAAAATTTATATGAAAATACTTTTAACAGGTGCCACTGGCTACATTGGCAAACGTTTACTTCCCGTTTTAGTTGCTCAAGGTCATCAGGTTGTTTGCGCAGTAAGAGATCCTAAACGCTTTAATCCGCCAGACTCTATTGCACCAAAAATTAGTGTAATTACGATAGATCTTTTAGATAAGGACAGCTTAAAAAACATTCCAAAAGATATTGATGCTGCTTACTATTTAGTGCATTCCATGTCTACATCTAGTCATTATCAGGAGTTAGAAAAGCAATCTGCCATACTTTTCAGGGAAGCCATTAATAATACACAGGCCAAACAAGTTATTTATCTAAGTGGTATTATAAACGACGATAAATTATCTGAACATCTAAATTCACGCCAAACTGTAGAAAAAGAATTAAACAAAGGAACTTACAGTTTAACAACATTGCGAGCAGGAATTATTATTGGTTCTGGGAGTGCTTCCTTTGAAATTATACGCGATTTAGTAGAAAAACTTCCTGTAATGGTTACACCAAGATGGTTGGAAACTAAATGCCAACCCATTGGTATTACAGATGTTATTTCTTTTTTAAGCAAAGCTTTAAACAACAAAGAAACCTTCGATAAAAATTTCGATATTGGAGGTCCAGATGTCTTGTCTTACAAGGAGATGCTTTTACTATTTGCAGAAGCACGCGGACTAAAACGACACATATACATAGTGCCTGTTATGACGCCTCGCCTATCGTCTTATTGGTTATATTTTGTAACATCAACATCTTACAAACTCGCAATTGCACTTGTAAATAGTATGAAAGTTGAAGTAATTTGCAGAGATAATAAAATTGATACTATTTTATGCATTACCCCTATTTCTTATAAAGAAGCACTAAGTAAAGCCTTTAAAAAAGTAGAAACTAATGAAATTGTCTCGAGTTGGAAAGACGCATTAAGTAGTGGTAAAATGAATATTACCATGTCCGAATTTATACAAGTACCCACACACGGTTGCTTTATAGACAAACGTGAAAAAACATTTTCTAACAAAGCAGAATGCATCGATCGTATTTGGCGTATTGGAGGAGAAACGGGTTGGTATTACGGCAATGGCTTATGGAAATTAAGAGGTTTTGTAGACAAACTTTATGGTGGTGTTGGCCTACGTCGTGGACGTACAAATCTAGACGAACTTTATCCTGGTGATGCCCTAGATTTTTGGCGCGTTTTGTATGCAAATAAAGAAGAAGGAAGATTACTTTTGTTTGCAGAAATGAAACTACCTGGAGATGCCTGGCTAGAGTTTAAAGTTAAAGATAAAACCTTAGTACAAACAGCAACCTTTAGACCTGTTGGACTATCTGGCCGATTATATTGGTATAGCGTATTACCTTTTCATGGTTTTATTTTTAAAAACATGCTTAAACACCTTACAGCTTAGATACACAATTATTACAATTTATTTTTTATGACACATACCATATTTTGGTTTAGACGCGATTTAAGATTAACAGACAATACAGGCCTTTTTGAGGCTTTAAAGCACAATAAAAATGTACTTCCTATTTTTATTTTTGATGAACATATTTTAAATGAATTAGAGACAGATGATGCCCGATTACAATTTATTCATGAGTCTTTAAAACATATAAATTCTGAATTAAACACATTCAATTCTTCTGTTTTATGCTTAAAAGGGAAACCTTTAGACATTTGGAAACAGCTTATAAAAGATTACACTATTAAATCCGTATACACCAATACAGATTACGAACCTTATGCTAAAACACGAGACGCAGAAGTTGAAGCTTTATTAACCGAAAACAATATCTCTTTTCACAGTTTTAAGGATCAACTTATTTTTGAACCGCATGAAGTTTTAAAACAAGATGGAAACCCTTATACCGTTTACACACCTTTCAAAAATAAATGGTTAGAACATTTTAAAGGCGTCTCTCTTCTTACAACTCCTCAGTTTGAAAATTTACATAAACATACCTTCGATTTTCCAAGTTTAGAGGCTATCGGGTTTAAAGCATCTTCAATAACTATAAAACCATTTCAATTAGAACACGTAGGGCAATATGCTCAGTTCCGAGATTATCCTAATAAAGATATTGGTAGTTATTTGGGGCCGCATTTACGTTTTGGAACTGTTAGTATTCGTAAAATTATTTCAGAATTAAAACCTGAAGACAGCACCTTTTTAAGTGAATTAATTTGGCGAGAATTCTTTACCCAAATTTTATTTCATTTTCCGAAAGTAGTACATCATAATTTTAGAAGCAAATACGATGATATTGCTTGGCGAAATAATGAAGCTGAATTTAAATTATGGTGTGAAGGAAAAACCGGATACCCAATGGTTGATGCCGGCATGAGACAATTAAACAAAACAGGCTATCTGCATAACCGAGTACGCATGGTAACAGCCGCATTTTTATGCAAACATTTACTAATTCACTGGACGTGGGGAGAAGCTTATTTTGCAAAGCATTTATTAGATTACGAATTAGCATCTAACAACGGAAACTGGCAATGGTCTGCAGGAACAGGTTGCGATGCTGCGCCTTATTTTAGAATTTTTAATCCGATTACGCAATTAGACAAATTCGACAAAAATTTAGAGTATGTAAAAACATGGATTCCAGAATTTGGTACCGATGCATATCCAGAACCTATGGTAGACCATAAAACAGCAAGATTACGCGCCTTAGAAACCTATAAAGTTGGTATTAGAAATTAGTTTCGTTTAGATTCAAAATAACGATAACCTTCAATATTTAAAAAGATAAGAAGCAATCCATAAACGCTATCTTCAATAGGAATAGTAAACAACCTAACTCCCATATTTTCGGCATCATTATACCAAACTATGGGAGCTTCTAAAAAAGAACCTGTTAGCAAGCCATTACTTGCAAAAAAGAATGGCAAAATGAATAAATAGGTAAGATAATGGTAACTTAAATCTACTTTTTTCAATTTTAAATACAATAAATATAAAGCTGTAAATCCGAAAGCTGTTGCAGTATACCATCTATTAAAATAAACAATAGTAAGACCTATTAATAGAATAATTAAGACACTAGTAATATAATTCTGGTTATTTTTAAACGGACTATTTTTTACCAAATACGTAAAAGCAAAATACGAAAACACGCAACAAAACGGAATACATATAAAAAACAAAGCTTCTTCTAAAGGTAAATTACCAATAAATATGCCTGTTAAATAATCCGGATTAAAACCCCAAACGCCTATAGCAGTAAAAGCATAATCCCAAATTAAAAACAATAGAGTTATTATTACATTAGCTTTAAAAAAGGATAGCCAATGTTTGTAAAATGCATGTTTTGTATAAAAACTAGCAATTAAAGGTACAAACACACAAGCCAAGTCTATTATTAAATATGTGAATGGCTTCATTTATCTCTTGTATTGTTCATGATATTTTTTAGGC
Organism: Formosa sp. L2A11; assembly: GCF_009796865.1. Taxonomy (GTDB): domain Bacteria; phylum Bacteroidota; class Bacteroidia; order Flavobacteriales; family Flavobacteriaceae; genus Formosa. The sequence goes on from NZ_CP047028.1 coordinate 642,863, forward strand.
ACGTTTAACATACCAAAACACTCACCTTCTTCTTTCCCTAAATGTTTATGGTGTACTTTATGTGCTTTTCGTAATCCTATTAAATATTTATTTTTAGTCTTACTAAACCACTTAAAACGCTGATGTATTAACACATCATGCACCAAAAAGTAAGCCATACCATAAAACATAATTCCTAATCCAATAAAAAACATAACATTTAATTCTGGATTAATTCCAAAGTACATTAATGCTATACTAGGAATAGCGAAAATGACAAAAAATATATCGTTCTTTTCAAACACATGTGGGTATTTTGGTTGATGATGGTCTGCATGTAAATACCATAAAAAACCATGCATAACAAATTTGTGAGTTAACCACGTAATCCCTTCCATAATTAGAAAGGTAGATAAAGTAACTGCTATGTATAATATGATTTGCATCATTATTTGTTTGTATGTTTTTTAATATTAAACAACATGATTTTCTTAAAATCTGCAGGTAAGTCTGCAGCCTGTAAATGCGAATTTATATATATTCTATCTTCGTCCTTAGTATCATAATTCAAGAAACTAGGCGCATTGAGCTGACAAAGTAAACGTATATATCGAGCCTCAACATTAGTGGGATTTTGTAGTATAAAATCATCTAAAATTTCTTTTCCCTCTTTAAAATAATTCAATTTTCTTAATGGCCAACTTGTAAATTCTGCTTGTCTCATCACAGCAGAAGCCCAATAAGGTGTTTTTAAATCGCAATCTACTTTTTCTATAGCTTCTAAGAATACAACAAGTTCTTTTTCGGTGATTATGGCGTGAAAGTCTGACCTTACAGTAGACATTTCATTACAGTGTGTTGCTGGATTCATTGATAATAGGAATAGTATGATAATAGATTTAAATAACATTGAGTTTATACCTTATATATGCTTTGGTTAAAATAACCAATTTTAACGGATTTGAGATACGAATTCGTTCATATAATAAGCGCTTAGAGTCTAACCTCTTTAATTTGAATAGTAATTTTAAATAATATTTATAGGCTAAATACACACCTAACCTGCTTTCCATTGGCAATTGCACAATTCCTTTATAAGCTTCGTTAAAATCGAATTCAATATCTTTTATAATATCTTCTTTCACCAAATTTGTAAGACCGTTTTTATTTACATTAGGAAAATATGAACGTCCTAAAATCTCAGTATCGTCTTTAATATCTCTTTAGAAAATTTACTTTTTGAAATGCAGACCCTAAGTATTTTGCAGATCCTTTTAAAGCATTAAACTGATCTTCGTTATTATTAACAAAAACACGCAAACACATTAAACCTACAACATCTGCAGATCCATAAATGTAATTTTTATAAGCTTCGTCTGTCTCGTAATCTGTAACCTGTAAATCACATTCCATTCGTTTTAAAAAATCTTCTACATACGTTTGTAAATTATAATTTCTTACAACTTCTTGAAATGCATTAATTATAGGGTTTAAACTTATTTTACGCTCTAATGCTTTATGATAATCTGCGACAAATTCATGAAATAACTCCTCCTGATTGTAACCCTCAAAAGAATCTACAATCTCATCTGCGTAACGTACAAAACCATAAATAGCATAAATATGCGGACGAATAGATGGTGCAAATAATTGAATACCCCATGAGAATGAGGTACTATATTCTTTAGTAATTATTTTACTACATTTTAAACTAGATGTGTCGAAAAGTGCTTTCATTATTTAGAATATTTTAAAAATTAATTCGCTTACAATCTTACCCGAAATAAGAGAAGGAGGAACTCCAGGTCCAGGCACAGTTAATTGTCCACAGAAATATAAATTATCTACTTTTTTACTTTTTAATTTCGGACGCAATACATGGGTTTGTAATAATGTATTTGCTAATCCGTAAGCATTTCCTTTATAAGAATTGTAATCGTCTTTAAAATCGTTTACACAATATGATTCTTTAAATAAAATATGAGATTTTACTTCGCAACCAGCCGTTTTTTCTAATCTAGAAATTAAAGTATCGAAATACTTTTCTCTAATTTCTGGTGTATCTTCTAAATCTGGTGCTATAGGCATTAAAAATATACCCGCTTCTTTACCTTCTGGAGCCGCAACAGTATCTGTTTTACTTGGGAAACTTGCATAAAACAAAGGTTTCTCAGGCCATGTTTTGGTATCGTAAATAGTTTCTGCGTGAGCTTCAAAATCTGTATCGAAAAATAAAGTGTGATGTGTTACATTTTCAATAGGTTTATCGAACCCTACAAAAAACAATAAGGCCGAAGGTGCAAATGTTTTCTTATCCCAATACGATTCTTTATACTGTCTGAATGTTTCTGGTAATAACGTTTCTGTGTGATGATAATCTGCGCCGCTTAACAATATATCGCAAGGATAATCTTGCTGTGCTGTAGAGACACTTTTTACCTTTTTATTTTCTAAATTAATAGAAGAAACAGCACTATCTGTTTCAAATTTAACACCTAAACTTAAGGCTAATTTTTCAATTCCTCTTACAACTTCGTACATACCTCCCATTGGATGCCAAGTTCCTAATTTAAAATCGGCATAATTCATGAAATTATAAAATGACGGCGTTGTACTTGGTTTTGCTCCTAAAAACAACACTGGGAATTCTAATATTTTTTGAAGCGATTCGTTTTTAACGTAACTCGCTACTTGTTTTTTTATAGTCTTTAAAAAGGCTCCCGATTTTGTTATAGTATCCCAATTAACAATTTCGAATACATTTTCTCCTGGTTTATAAACTAAATCTTTAATAGCAATGTTATAATTATCTTCAGATTTATTTATAAATTTTTGCAATGCCTCACCACTATTTGGTTCTACAGCTTCAAAAATTGATTTAATTTTTTCAAATTCATCTTCTATAGCAATCGATTCATTAGCATTAAAGTATATTTTATAAGCTGGATTTAACTTTTCTAACTTATAAAAATCTGCTGTAGACGATTTAAAATCATAAAAAAAAGATTCAAAAACATCTGGCATCCAATAAAAGGTTGGGCCAATATCAAAGACAAAACCATCCTTTTTAAACTGTCTAGCGCGACCGCCAATGGTAGCATTCTTTTCAAGTATAGTAACGTCAAACCCTGCTTGTGCTAAATAGCAACTTGCAGACAGTGATGAAAAACCAGAACCAATAATAACTACTTTTTTATTTTGCATACATTTTTTAATCTTTTAAATATTCCTGAGATTACATATATAACCTCAGAAATATACACCTCTAACTAATTATTTGTATATCAATCTAATATAACAATATATTTTTACCTTCTAAATATTAATTTAGCAAAAGCACACGACACTTGTCGTGTGCACATTATCCTCAATCTTATTATCACAAAAACAATTCAAGAACTAGATCTATGAATTATTATGAGCTGGTTAAATAATATTTTTACTAGAAACTATATCTATCTCTTTATAATTACAAAAAAACCACAAGGTTAATACACAGACAAGGAATTCTATTTCAAAACAAATTAATGTCCATGTTCTATATAGTAATTGTTTGACAAACCTATAACTTTATTTTCCTTTGTCCAACTTATTTTAAAAATACTTTGACAAATGTATTTTAACTAAAACCTTATAAAGTCCTTTTTTTGTTTAACTTTGCCTACCAAATACTTAGACATGAGTAATTATACAATGGCGCAAATTGTGTCTTTAACAGGCATAAAATCACATACATTAAGGAAATGGGAAAGTCGTTATAACTTCCTAGAGCCATTACGTACAGATACTAATATTAGATATTATACAGACAAACAACTAAAAAAACTGCTAAACATTGGGATACTAACACGTAATGGATTTAGGGTCTCTAAAATTGACGGCATGACTGATAATGAGATACATGAACAGGTATCTCATATATTATTAGAAGGATCTGCAGAAGATGAAATTACCGCTTTAATTTTAAGTATTATGACTTTAAATGAAGACGAGTTTGACAAAACTGTAAATGCAGAAATACTTAAAACAGGTATAATCTCTACCATTACAGGCCTTATTTATCCATTTTTAGCACAAGTTGGAGTACTTTGGGGCGTAAACAAAGTCATGCCTGCACAAGAACATTTTATATCTAACTTAATTAGACAAAAAATATTTACAGCTATAGAACTCTTGCCAAAACCTTTACCAGATGCACCAAGAGCTGTTTTATTTTTACCAGAAAATGAAAATCATGAAATAGGATTATTACTAGCGTCTTTTATTGCTCAAAAAATAGGATGGCGCGTGTATTACCTTGGACAAAATGTACCTAACGAAAACATTAAAATGGTTACAGAAATTACAAAACCAGATGTATTAGTTACTATGTTTATCACACACACCTTAAAGTCTATACAAAAAAGATTAACAAGTATTACTAACGAGCTTAACATACCAATAATAGTTTCTGGTTATATTGAAGAACCAGGAAGTATTGAATCTATTTCTAGTTCTATACATTATTTAAGTAAACCCGATGAATTTATACCGTTATTAAATTCTATTAAAGCATAACAAGAATATTATATCTTTTAATGAAATGTTTTTATAATTCTGAACCTAAAAACAATACCACTACGACAATGGCGTGTATTATGTAGCAGAAAATGATGGATATACCGTAGTTCAAGCACCAGTTGGCGCTACAGTACAAACATTACCTAAAGAGGCAGAAACAGTTGCCGTAACAGAAACCACGAATAACTATTACTACGGTGGTGCATACTACGAAAAAGATGCTAACGGATATACTGTTGTCCCTGCTACTGCCGGAACTATTGTTCCTAGCTTACCAGAAGGTAGTGAAGAAATTAAAATTAGAGATCAGACTTATGTTCAATTTAGAGACACATACTACCAACCTGTACAAGTAGATGGCAAAGACATGTATGAAATTGTAGAAGTAAAAGATGAAGAATAGATTATTCTTTCACTTATAAATTAAAAGCGCTTAAATTTAATTTAAGCGCTTTTTTTATGTTTTAAATTGTCTGTTACAAGTCCGCTTCAGGAGTATAGAATTTACCCTGCCAAATATTTAATTCTGTAAGTTTTTGATCTATTTTATCTACAATTTCAAAATTTTTAAGTCCATCCCATTTCGGAGCGATAAGCAAATCTTGTTGCGCTTGGCTTATAAAACGTTCTATAATAAGATTTGGTCTTAAAAGACCTATAAATTCAGCAATAAACTCAATGTAATTATCTTGACTAAACAAATTAAATTGTTCTGGTGCATGTTTATATTGATGCGCCATTACCGTTTTTTTTACAATTTGTAAATGATGTAGTTTTAAGGTATCTATCGGTAATTTTGAAACAGTTCTAGCGTGCTGTAATAATTCTGCTTTAGACTCTCCGGGCAAGCCCATAATAAGGTGTGCACCTAAATGCAACCCTTTATTTTTACATCTTTCAAAAACAGAAATGGTATCTTCAAATGTGTGGCAACGGTTAACACGTTCGAGTGTTTTGTTTAAGGTGCTTTCTATACCAAACTCGAGAGCGACATAATGGGTTTTAGAAAGGAGAGACAAATAATTTATAATCACATCGCTAATACAATCCGGACGAGTTCCAATAACTAAACCTATTACATTGGGCACACGAAGTGCTTCGTCGTACATTTTTTTTAAAGATTCAAAATCGGAATACGTATTGGTATATGCCTGAAAATAGGCTAAATATTTTTGAGTTTTATATCGGGCAGAAAAACGTCTAATTCCTTCCTCCAACTGTTTAGTAACACTATTTTCGGGTTCGCAGTAATCAGGATTAAAAGAATTATTATTACAGTATGTGCAACCTCCATACCCTTTAGAGCCATCTCTATTAGGACACGAAAAACCAATATCTATAGATACTTTTTGAACTCGCTCGCCAAATGTTGATTTTATGTACGACGAATAATCTAAATACCGTTTACCTGTAATCTGCATAATTTTAAAAAACTAAACACAAAATTACCGTAAACATTTATCTCAAAATATGATATAAGTTATACTATTAAAAGAAAAGCGACTTATAAAGATACTAGAACAAAGCTTACTTCTACTTTATTCATCTAACACACTTATTTCAGTAATAATGTTAAAAATGCGATATTCATTCAATTTTGGATCAAACAGTTCTTGTTCTATATAACTAAGGCTAACTCTCTTATCTTTTAATTTTTTATACTCATATTGTAAATTATCTATAGAATTAGAAATAAAAGAAAGCCAATAAAACTTTGCTATTTTCCCTTCATTATTCTTTAACATAAATACTACAAAATCTGTATTAGAAATTTGTTTTATTGTACCCTGAACATTAAAAGTAGTAACCTTTTCTTCCGTATCGTTTAAAGCGGCTAGTCGTTTTAAAGTCTCCGGACAATTCCCAAACATTTTCACACCAATTATACGCCCTAATTCTTCTCCATACTCATCAATATGTGTCATATCTATATTAAAATCTCTTAATATTTCATCTGGAAATTTTACGGCTTCACTCATTAAACAAATACCAACATTTTCTGTTGTAAACTCCTCATCCGGAATAGCTTTAACACAAGAGCAAGCTTGGTCTACAATTTGTTGCATATAATCTTCTTGAGCATAAAAGACAATAGATATAAGACTTATTACTAAAGTTAAAATATATTTTTTCATAATTGGTATTAATAATAATTAAGTGTTTTCTATTTATAATATTTTGATAATCGTTAATCTAAGCTCATTACAAATCCTCTTCATTAAAAACTATTTATCAGATAAATCTTACCTTAAAGATGAATTCAGAATGATGGTTAGATATTATGTTTTTCAGCAGAACGAGACTAAAAAACAAAGCTCTAATGTAAATAAGATATCACAAAATGTATTAAAAAACGGTGACTAATTATTATTTGCATACAATTTTGTAACCCAGTCAAAATTAATAGTACCTTCTAAAGAAACAAAATAATCCAACTGCCAAGACTGTGTACGTTTTGCCTGATTATTAGTTGGTAAATCCCAAGGCGGATATACCCGAAATCCGCGTTTTCCTTCTTTAGTTACTGTAGATACTAATCCCTTTGCCACACCAACAGCCTTAGGAATTACAAACTGACCAAACTGTTCGTCTTTACTCACGTTAATGACATAAAAATCGAAAGCATCAGTCTCACTAAAAGGTTCTGTAACGCCCTCTGTATTCCGTTTCCAAAACGTTACAAACTGCCCAATTTTCTTAGGTGTTATTTTAGCTGTCCGGCAAATAACATAACTATTATTTAATGTAAACCTACAAGCTTCGTAGGCAGCACCTTCTTTTTCTACTTTATAATTCGTAATTACAAGAGCACAAGGTTCGTATATTTTGGATTGTATTAGGTTCTGGATGGGAGTCATATTGTTATTAACGTCTAAACTCAAAAGTAAATAATTTAATAAAAAGCATGTACTCTAAACGCAATCATCTTTTTAAAGATATTTCAGTATTAAAAACTAAAAAGGCTTCACAATATAATATTATGAAGCCTTTTTATGTATTCTTTAGTAAAGATTTACTTTTTGTTTATCTCTAACTTTTCAGCAAAGTATTCACAGAAATCTTTCATTGTTGCTGTCATTTTTTCATCTTGAGTTGCACGATTAAACGTATCGCTCATGGCAACTAAAGTCTGATGAAAAAACACTTTCATTTCATCTACAGGCATATCTTTTGTCCATAGATCTATACGTAAAGATTCTTGTGCTTTACTGTCCCAAACCGAAAGCATCATGGCCTTAGCTTCTTCATTTTGTATACCACCATCTTCTGCCGTCCAATGTAAATTTTCAGGAACACGATTATCGTCTAATTCTACGGTTAATTGTATAGTTGATTTAAGGTTTGCCATTATTTCTTAGGTTTAAATTTTGATTGATTAAAAATATCTTCAGCACTCATGTTAAACATGTCTTTAAAAGATACATCTTTATGATGTTCCATATACGCTCTTACAATTTGCCAGCCCATATACGCTCCAATTCTTCCTGGAGACTCATTATCTATTTCTGCTAAATAAAATTTAGAAAATGGAGCTGGATTTATAAAACGAGAAGGTAATTTAGAGTCGGTACTATATAACAATTCGCGCTCTACAAAATACTTCCAAATATATGTTTCGTTTGCTGCAGCCCATTCTAATTGTGCAGTTGAATATTCTATTTTTTCTGCATCTGTTTTAAACGGAATCATAAGATCTTTAAAATATAAGCGTTTCCCTGCAGAAATCATTTCATCTAAAAGCGTTTTATTTTTAGTTGGCAAAATATAACTATCTGCATAAGCACCTGCTAAATCGACAACAATTAACCCTTTAGTAAATCCATTTCTTATGTATTCTTGAACGCCTAAATAAAACTCATGATCTGGCCCTAAATAAGTATCTAAAGCAATAATATCTATAGAATCTGTAACAATAACTTTGTTGCGATAATCTACATAAGATGTCGTACCTATAACACGTGGCTTATTAAATTCTGGATAATAATATATTAAATGCTGAAATAATGATGTAATATCTTTTTCAACATCATTTGTTTTAGGAAATGTTTTTAAAACAGCCTTAGATAAATCCTGTTGTAAAGTATCCTGAATTTTATTCATCCAAAATGCATCTGGATACGTTTTTGAAAACATAAACGGATAATTTGCTTTTAATCCGGCTAAATCTGCAGGAGTTGCTGCAGAAAATTCCTTATCGAAACGCTCAATATGCACTGGCATCTTAATTTTCGAAATCTCATCAGTAACTTTAGTCTCGTTTTTACAAGAAGCTAAAGTGACCATTATTAAAAGGAAAAAACTTAAATATTTCATAGAAAACTAAATGCTGTTAATTTTTGTTACTTAAACGATTCTTTTATTTTTGTTCGGCAAAGGTAAGATTCTTTGTTTTAAATCCTTCATAAAAATGCAAACAGAAAAAATTGTAGATCATATTGTTAATTGGTTAAAAGATTATGCAACACAGGCTAAAGTAAATGGTTTTGTTGTTGGAATTTCTGGCGGAATTGATTCTGCAGTAACCTCTACATTATGTGCTCTTACAGGTTTAGATATTTTATGTGTAGAAATGCCAATACATCAAGCTCCTAGTCATGTGTCTAGAGCTGTTGAACACATTACACAACTTAGCAATAAATTTCCTAATATTAGAGAGACTCGCGTAGACTTAACCCCTGTATTTGAGTCTTTTAAAACAGAAGTCTCTTTAGAAGGACAAGATGCCACAGTTGCTATGGCTTTAGCAAATACTAGAGCACGTTTACGTATGTCTGCACTATATTATTATGCAGGGTTACAAGATCTTTTAGTTGCAGGAACAGGGAATAAAGTGGAAGATTTTGGTGTTGGTTTTTTTACTAAATATGGTGATGGAGGAGTAGATTTAAGTCCGATTGCCGACTTAATGAAATCTGAAGTTTACGCTTTAGCCAAGGTGTTAAATGTACCAACTTCCATTATTAAAGCAACTCCTAGTGATGGTTTATTTGGCGATGCAAGAAGTGATGAAGACCAAATTGGAGCCTCTTATCCAGAACTAGAATGGGCTATGAAAATGACTAATCTCGGAAAAAAAGTTGAAGAATTTTCCGACAGAGAAAAAGAAGTTTTTACCATATACAGCAGCTATAACAAGACTAACAAGCATAAAATGGACCCAATTCCCGTGTGCAAAATTCCTCACAATTTTTTATCTAAAAACTAGCTTATAAATAAATAGTTTTTTTCTATATTTACATAGACTGGTTTCTTAATAGAATCTGCGCCCCAACAGTCGTTTTATTTTTAAAAACAAACAAACCAAACTATAAAATTATGATAAAACTGTTAGTAGCGGATCACCACCCTATTATTCGGAAAGGACTTGAGTTATTGTTCTTAACATCGCCTGTTATTAAGGTAGAAGGCGGTGTAGATGATGGAGAATCAATATTTGATTTTTTAAAATCTAACCCTGTAGATATTTTGATTTCTGAAATCGATTTACCAAAACTTAATGGTATAACTGCCTTAAGACGCTTAAAAAAAGAATATCCACACATTAAAGTATTAATGTTTAGTACACATCCAGAAGAAGTTTATGCTATGAGTTCTATTAAAGCAGGAGCATCTGGATACATTTCTAAAACAGCAAATATTTTAACTTTAAGAGAAGCTATTTTAAAAATAGACCAAGGCGGTATTTACTTAAGTAACGATTTAACGCATCGTTTAGCCTTTGGAGAACGCGTACAAAGAACCGGTTCTTTCTATAAAAAACTATCTACTCGCGAGGTCGAAGTCCTTAAATTACTTTCTATTGGAAAGAAAAATAAGGAAATTGCTAAAGAATTAGATATTAATGAAAAAACCGTAAGCACGTACAAAGCGCGATTAATGAAAAAATTACAAGCTTCTAACTTAGTAGAATTACTAAATCAAGCTAAATTATTAGAATCATAACACGCGTGTTAATTTTCTAGACAATAACATCTTTAGACCATAGTAATCTTTAACTTCTTCAAGAATACTTCTATTAGTTTCGTCTCTATGTTCTAAAGTTGTTTGTTGAAATTCAAGCACTTTTTGGTCAATTAAAAAACAGCGTAAACTTAAAATAGTTTCGCTAACTAATTGAGCAACACCTTCTGTTTTAGATTTTGGGAAAATATTATTTCGTTCCCAATCGTGTAACGTATGGCGTTCATCATCCATTAAAATACTTGTTATTTCTTGAGACAACTTCATATCTACCGTATTCACAAACTGTTCTAAAACAAAATTTGCATCCTGGTTTAATTTTTCAATAATAATATAATACAAGGTTTTAAAAGTCTCATTACCAAAATGCATTTCGTCTTCTTGTAAGTCTAAAAATATTTTTTCGTAGACTTTAGCTTGCTGCACAACGGGTTCTAAAACAAGATCTCCTTTCTCATTTTCTTTTAAAATTAAATCTTCAAAATCTTCTTCTCTATTTCCGTAAAGCAATAAGATTTCAATAATTTTTCGCTCTAAAAGATACTGAACATCAACTTTATTATTAGGTTGTTCTTCATTTCTTATTACTTCAAAAAAATCTGGTGGTGGCTCTTGACTACTCCCATAACCACCTCCGTAACTACTACCACTACTACTTTTACTACTATTACCTCCAGAAGGTTTATTAGCCTCCTTACTACTTATTTGCGCTAAAGAACTAAACAATACAGCTTCGCTAATATCCATAATTCTAGCACATTCTTGCAAATAGACTTCTTGCTTAATACGATCTGGAATTTTAGAGATACTCTGAATAATATCGCGAATAGTTTCTGCTTTTTTTATAGGATCGTTATTAGCATCTTCAACCAATAATCCTGCTTTAAACTGAATAAAATCTTTAGAATTAGACTCTAAATAGGCACGTAATTCTTCTTCCGTATTTTGTTTTGCAAAACTATCTGGATCTTCGCCTTGCGGAAATGTACATACACGCACATTCATACCTTGTTCTAGAATTAAATCTATACCACGAATAGAAGCACGCATTCCTGCAGCATCACCATCAAACAATACTGTAATGTTTTTGGTAAGCCTATTTATTAAACGAATTTGATCTGGAGTTAATGCCGTTCCAGAAGAAGACACCACATTTGTAATTCCTGTTTGATGAAACTGAATCACATCTGTATACCCTTCAACTAAAAAACAATTATCTTCTTTGGCAATCGCTTGTTTGGCATGATAAATACCATATAACACTTTACTTTTATAATAAATCTCACTTTCGGGAGAATTCATATATTTCGCAGCCTTCTTATCATTCGTTAAAATACGACCTCCAAAACCTAAAACACGACCACTCATACTTTGTATAGGAAACATTACACGTCCTTTAAAACGGTCGAAATACTTCTCTCCTTTTACAATAGTAAGTCCTGTTTTTTCTAGAAACTCTAACTTATAACCTTTCTTTAAAGCAGCATCAGAAAATCCTTGCCACTCATCTAAAGCATATCCTAAATCAAAAGACTTAATAGTTTCTGGTGTAAATCCACGTTCCTTGAAATAGCTTAAACCAATAGATTTCCCGGCATCGGTTTTATGCATAATTTCCTGAAAATGTTTACTAGCAAATTCACTTACCAAATACAAACTTTCGCGAGTATCTTGCTTTTCTTTTTCCTCGTTTGTTTGCTCGGTTTCTTCAATTTCAATACTATACTTTTTAGCTAGATATTTTATAGCCTCTGGATAAGTAAAATGTTCGTGCTCCATTAAAAAGGCCACAACATTTCCTCCTTTCCCACTAGAGAAATCTTTCCAGATTTGCTTTACAGGAGAAACTACAAAACTTGGCGAACGTTCATCACTAAAAGGACTTAATCCCTTATAATTGCTCCCTGCTTTTTTAAGCTGAACAAAATCGCCAATAACTTCTTCTAATCGTGAAGCTTCAAAAACAGTGTCTATGGAAGATTTTGAAATCAATGAAATATGGTTTTAAATGATATAAATTACAATACAAATATACTTTAAAGATTTTCTCTAAAGGCTCTAAAACAACTCCATTTTTACATATAAAATATTAAGTCTAGCTAATATTTTCTCATCACAGTATGTACCAAATGCTTAACTTAGCTTCTTATCCAAAATAATTTTTAAACCTCAAGAATGAAAAATAACACATTGTCCTACCTTTTAATTTTATGCCTTTGTATTTCGGCAAACCTTATTTCTGCACAAACAAAAGCAACTCCTGTTTTTAAAAACGGTGAAGCTCAAATAGTAAAAGCGTTTAGCAATCCTGAAAATTGGGTTAGACATGATTTATGGGTCGAAACAGAATTTGACACCGATGGCGATGGAAAATTAGACCGTATGCATGTAGATGTGACACGACCAAACCAAACAGATACAGAAGGCTTAAAACTACCTGTTGTTTACGAATCTAGTCCGTATTATGCAGGTGTTGCAGCAGATATTCCTGGAGTGTTTTGGGATGTAAACCATGAACTTGGCGAAAAAGCAAAAGAACGTGTACACCCAGAAGTGATTCGCACAGGCGAGGGTCCTATAATTTCTAATTCTCAAATCAGAAAATGGGTACCTCGTGGATATATTGTAGTACATTCTTCTTCGCCAGGAACCGGGTTATCTCAAGGTTCTCCAACTGTTGGAGGCGATAACGAATCTTTAGCTCCTAAAGCGGTTATAGATTGGTTAAATGGTCGGGCAAAAGGATATACAACCCCTTACGGAACAGAAACTGTAGTCGCATATTGGTCTACCGGAAAAGCAGGTATGACTGGAACATCTTACAACGGAACCATTCCTTTAGCGGCAGCAACAACTGGAGTAGACGGTTTAGAAGCGATTATTCCTGTATCTCCAAATACATCGTATTATCATTATTACAGATCTAACGGATTAGTCCGTTCTCCCGGTGGTTATTTAGGTGAAGATATTGATGTGTTATACGATTATATACATAGCGGAGACGAATCTAAACGTGCTTATAGTAACAAAACAATTCGCGATACCGAAATGAAAAACGGTATAGATAGAGAAACTGGTGATTATAATGATTTTTGGGCTGGACGTGATTATTTAAACGACATGAAACCTATGAAAGCCGCTTTATTAATGTCTCATGGTTTTAACGATTGGAATGTAATGCCTGAACACAGTTACCGTATTTATAAAGCTGCTGAAGAAAAAGGATTAGATGTACAAATTTATTATCACCAAGACGGACATGGCGGACCACCTCCAATGGTTTTAATGAATCGTTGGTTTACACATTATTTACACGGCGTAGATAATGGTGTCGAAAAAGATAAAAAAGCATGGATTGTAAGAGAAAACGATGAGCATGATAATCCGACACCTTATGATGACTATCCTAATCCGGAAGCTAAAATGGTTACATTACAATTACAATCGGGAGGACAAAAAGCAGGAAAGTTAGGCTTTACAAATACTAAAACTAAAGAAACGCTTATAGATGATGCCTCATTTTCTGGAGATTCTTTAGCTAAGTTACCAGAATCTAAACATCGTTTATTATATGTTACGGCTCCATTAACTAAAGACATTCACATCTCTGGATTGGCAAAAACGAATATTAAACTAGCAAGCAATAAGCCTGCCGCTAACTTATCTGTTTGGTTGGTATCTTTACCTTGGAATCCAGCAATGGAAGCGCCTATTACAGATAATATAATTACGCGTGGATGGGCAGATCCTCAGAATTCTAAATCTATTAGAACAAGTGAACCTTTGATTCCTGGACAATTTTACAACTTGTCTTTTAACTTACAACCTGACGATCAAATTATTAAAAAAGGACAACAAATTGGACTTATGATTTTTTCTAGTGACAACCAATTCACCTTACTGCCAAAACCTGGCACACAATTAACCATAGATTTAGACGGAACAACCTTAGAGTTACCCGTTATTGGTGGAGAAGATCTCTTAAAAAAAGCAATACATTAATAACAAAAAGGCTTCAATTAATTTTGAAGCCTTTTTTATTGTATTTAATCCATATCGAAACGTAAACCTACAGATATATTATTTTGGTCGAAGGCTTGATTTTTAAATATGGGAGACAAATCGTACTTAACATATAGCCCGACGCTTCCTAAAGACACATAACTACTAACCCCATATACAAAGCTATTTACTGCATCGTAATCTTTATATTTCTTTTTCTGATTACTTCCATCTTCTTTGTATTTCACTTTCTGAAGCGATGAAATATTGAAGCCACCATATCCTCCAATTCCGAATTTAAATTTTTTATGTGTAGAATATCTAAAGTAATCATCATGTTCAATCTTCTTAGAAGGTCCAAATTCAAAATGCACAGGAAAAACTAGATTTGTGGTTCTAAATTTTGATTTTCTCACATTATATGGAAATTCTTCAAAAACAACCTGATTACCATCTTCCTTAAAATACATATTATTCTTGATATCCAGTTTATTCCACTGTAACGAGAATCCATATTTTAAACGTAACGCATTAGAGTTTTCAAATACACGTGTTTTCCATGCCCAACCTAACTCTACAAACCCAGAACCACCAAGTTTATATGGAGAATCGTTAAGGCTTTCACCTTCAATTATTGCATTATTAAAGCCTATAGCAAAAACTAAATCACTTGTGGTACGTTTATCAAATATAGGAGTACGTTTAGATTCTTTACCTATAAAAATAGATGTTTGATCGCCAGAGACATCACTATCGTAATCTTTTCCTATTCTAATAACAATCTGTCTTTCATCTCCAAAAGTATACGATTCGGTATTCCGTTCCATTAAATCTATTTTATTATCGATTATGGCAACACGATTTTCAATGTTTAATGCTCGTTTTTTAGCAATTTCTTGTTTTAATATTTCTCCTTCTGCCGAAGTAATATAACCAGCATCTACTTTCTCGTTAATAGATTCTACTTCCTGTCTTAACAGTTCTTTTTCTTCACTTCTAACGGCTTCTTTCTCCGTTTTTAAAATCTGAATAGTCTCTATATTAAGAGAATCTTTCACCTCCGAAACTTGAGCAACACTAACTTGTGAAGCTAAAATAAAGGTGAGCGTAATTGTTAATTTAGTAATAATGTTCATACTCTTCGTTTTTTGATTGATTGATTGATTGATTGATTGATTTTGATGAAATATTTTAATTATTGCGTTCTACAACTGCTGTTTTAACCTTCACAAAGCCTGATTTTACAGCGTCGAAAACCTTTTCCCTAAAACTATACTCGATGTCATTTTCTACACTTTCTAGAAGCGTTTTTGAGTTTACCGTTTGCTGACTTTCTTTTAATGCTTTTTCTGAAACAATTTGTTGTTCTGCCTGTTGTAACAAATCTTCAATATAATCTTCACTAACATCTTCCTCTTCATGTACTAAAGCAGAATTTAATACCGTATCTTCTATAATAGAATTTAATTCTTTAGAAGTATTTTTCTCTTCCTTTTTATCTAAACTGGATGCAACTACAGAAGTAGATTTATTTATTTTAGCAGAAGAAACAACTTTAGAAGCAATAGCTTCTTTTACAGTTTCCACCACTTCTTCTTTTGGAAGTGCTACAAGCTCCTCTAAATTTGAAGCAGAAGAATCTATTACAGCTTCTGTGTTTTTAATAGTAGTTTCGGTATCTACAACTTGTAAATCAGGATTAGAGTTTGATGTAAACATCCAAGTACTCAATAATAAAACACCTATAAAACTCGCCGCAATACCTATAAACCAATACCGTTTAGAAGACTGTTTATCTTCCTGAGTATTTAATTGTGATTGCAATTGATTCCATGACTGGGCAGAAGGTTGTAACCGACGCTCTTCCAGATTTTTTTTTATGTTATTTTCGAAATTATTGGATGCCATAACTATCGGAATTTAGTGCGTTTAATTGTTGTTGAAGCAACTGTCTTGCTTTATACAATTGCGATTTAGAAGTTCCCTCAGAAATTTTAAGTATGCTGGCTATTTCATGATGCTTATAACCTTCGATAGCAGACATTACAAATACCATTCTATAACCTTCCGGTAAATTATCTATTAGATTTTGAATATCGTCTACGGCTAAATTCCCTTCACTAGAAAGTGGTGAAGCTTCGGTAGTATCATCATCAACTTCTACAAAAACAACTTGTTTTTTCTGCCTTAAAAATGAAATAGATTCTCGGACCATAATTCTACGAATCCAGCCTTCAAAAGAACCTTTATTTTCAAACGTTTTTAATTGTGTGAATACTTTTAAGAAACCATTTAGCATTGCCTCTTCTGCATGCTGTACATCTTTAATATAGTACCGGCAAACACTTAGCATTTTAGGCGCATGCCAATTGTACAACGCTTGCTGTGCTTCGCGGTTGTTTTGGATAGCCTTTTTTATAAGCTGAGTTTGGTTTTTATGTAATTGTATAACTTTCAAAAACGGTTTCATTTGGTCTTCTATTTATAAAGACGCAAAAACATTTAGAAAGGTTGCCTGAAGATTTTATTTTTTTCTATCGATAACATAATTCACCATTAAAATTAATGATGTTTTGAATGCAGACTCAGGATAAGGCTCTAACATTTTTAAAGCTTCTTCTTGAAATGCTTTCATTTTTGTAACGGCATAATCTAAACCACCATTATCTTTTACAAAAGCAACAACTTCTTTAACGCGTTTGGCATCTTTGTTATGGTTTTTAATAGAATTAATTAACCATTTATTATCTTTTTTAGACACCGTATTAAGCACGTAAATTAGTGGAAGTGTCATTTTTTGTTCTTTAATATCGATTCCGGTAGGTTTACCAATTTTTTCTTGGCCATAATCGAATAAGTCATCTTTAATCTGAAAAGCCATCCCGATAAGCTCTCCAAATTTACGCATAGTTTCTACATGTGTAGATTCTGGCTTAACAGATGCTGCACCTAAACTACAACATGCTGCAATTAAGGTTGCTGTTTTCTGACGAATGATTTCGTAATACACGTCTTCGGTAATATCTAACCGACGTGCTTTTTCTATTTGAAGTAATTCACCTTCGCTCATCTCACGAACAGCGATAGATATAATTTTAAGTAAGTCGAAATCGTTATTATCGATAGATAATAATAATCCTTTAGACAATAAATAATCACCAACAAGCACCGCAATTTTATTTTTCCAAAGTGCATTTACAGAGAAAAAACCGCGACGTCTGTTACTATCATCAACAACATCGTCGTGTACTAAAGTTGCAGTATGAATTAATTCGATTACAGAAGCACCACGATAAGTACGCTCGCTAACCTCGCCATTAGACACCATTTTAGAAACTAAAAACACGAACATTGGTCGCATTTGTTTTCCTTTTCTATTTACAATATAATGTGTAATTCTATTAAGCAAAGCCACTTTAGAAGACATAGAAAGTAAGAACTTTTGTTCAAAAAGTTCCATCTCGTAAGCTATAGGTTGCTTTATTTGTTCTACAATTTTCAACTAGAAGAAGATGCTATTTATTATCTATACAAACCTAATAAAAATGCACGTTATAAACTATTTAATAGTTCTGAATACTATTTAAAAAAGGACAAAATTAACTTTTATTAGCTAATTGTCCGCAGGCAGCATCTATATCCTTTCCTCTAGAGCGTCTTATAGTGACAGTAATATTATTTGCTTCTAAAACTTTAACGTACATATCTAGAGCATCGTCTGGAGCTTGCTGAAATTCGCCATCATCAATAGGGTTATATTCTATTAAATTAACTTTACTTGGCGCAAATTTGCAAAACTGAACCAAAGCATCTACATCTTTACGTTTATCGTTAATACCTTTCCACACTACATATTCGTAAGTAATTCTACTTTTTGTTTTACTAAACCAATATTCTAAAGCAGATCTTAAATCGGCTAAAGGAAATGTTTCGTTAAATGGCATAATAGACGTTCTTACCTCATCTATAGCAGAGTGTAAAGACACTGCAAGTTTAAATCTAACTTCATCGTCTGCCATTTTTCTAATCATTTTTGGCACACCAGACGTAGACACCGTAATACGTCTTGGAGACATCGCTAAACCTTCTACATCTGTAATTTTATCAATGGCTTTAACTACGTTATTATAATTCATAAGAGGTTCTCCCATTCCCATGAATACAATATTACTTAGTGGTCTGTCTTGATATAAACGACTTTGGTTATCTATTGCAACAACCTGATCGTAAATCTCGTCCGGATTTAAGTTACGCATACGTTTTAAACGTGATGTTGCACAGAAACGACAATCTAAACTACAACCTACTTGGCTAGACACACAAGCTGTTGTTCTTGTTTTTGTTGGAATTAAAACAGACTCGACAACCAAACCATCGTGCAATTGCACAGCATTTTTAACGGTACCATCGCTACTACGCTGCATGGTATCGACTTTAATGTGATTAATAACAAAATTGTCTTCTAACATTTGTCGGGTCTCTTTCGAAATATTTGTCATATCGTCGAAATGATGCGCACCCTTGCTCCATAACCATTCGTAAACTTGATTTCCACGAAATGCTTTGTCGCCTTGAGATTCAAAAAAAGTTCTAATTTGATCTTTTGTTAATGCCCGAATGTCCTTTTTCTTGTCTGCCATAATACTGCAAAAGTAATTAAAATGTGATTAGCAAATTTTGCTTCTCTTAGCTTTTAAAAGCTATAAAAAAAGCCTTGATTAACAAGGCTTTTAAAATGTGTTTTGTAAGTTGTTATACTTATATAATTAGCATGGCATCACCATAGCTATAAAATTTATATCCTTCTTTTACAGCTTCTTCGTAAGCACGTTTAATAAAATCGTGACCTGCAAATGCAGAAACCATCATTAAAAGTGTAGATTTTGGAGTATGGAAGTTTGTAATCATACAATTCGCGATACTAAATTCGTAAGGAGGGAAAATAAATTTATTTGTCCAACCGTTAAATTCATTTAAGGTACCGTGAGACGACACAGAACTTTCTATAGCACGCATAGATGTTGTACCAACAGCACACACACGTCTCTTTTCTTTAATTCCTGTATTGATTATGTTTACCGCTTTTTCTTCGATAATAGCCTCTTCACTATCCATTTTGTGTTTAGACAAATCTTCTACTTCTACAGGATTAAAAGTTCCTAATCCAACATGTAAAGTAACATCTGCAAATTTTACACCTTTAATTTCTAAACGCTTAAGTAAGTGTTTAGAGAAGTGTAATCCAGCAGTTGGAGCAGCAACAGCACCTTCATTTTTAGCATAAATGGTTTGGTAACGCTCTTCGTCTTCTGGTTTTACTTCACGTTTAATATATTTTGGAAGCGGAGTTTCTCCTAATATTTTAAGTTTGTTTCTAAATTCTGTATAAGACCCATCGTATAAGAAACGTAATGTACGCCCTCTAGAGGTTGTATTATCTATAACTTCTGCAACTAAAGTGTCATCATCACCGAAATATAATTTATTTCCAATTCTAATTTTACGAGCAGGATCTACCAAAACATCCCAAAGACGTTGTTCTTCGTTTAATTCTCTTAATAAGAATACTTCGATACGTGCTCCCGTTTTTTCTTTGTTTCCGAATAAACGTGCAGGAAATACTTTAGTATCATTAAGAATCATCACATCATCCTCATCAAAATAATCAATGATATCTTTAAACGATTTGTGTTCAATAGTTTGATTTTTTCTATCCAAAACCATTAGACGAGCCTCATCTCTATTCTCTGATGGGTCTTCTGCTAATAACTCTTCTGGCAGGTTAAAATTAAAATGTGATAATTTCATGTTCTGATATTTATATTTTAAATATTGCAAAAATTACTATACAAATAATTTCACAATACTATTAATAGGAAATGCAAATATACGACCTGAAAATAGGCCTTGTCAAGTAAATTGCTATTTATTATTCATTTAATTAACAAATCCTAGTGAGAATCGGCTTTATTTCCTATATTTTTTAGTTTTCTACGACCTTAAATCCTATTTTTTCCAAATCTATCCAGAATTCCGGGTATGATTTAGAGACTACTTCTGCATTATTTACACGCATTTTAGCACATAAAGCTAACGGTGCAAATGCCATTGCCATTCTATGATCGTTATAAGTATCGATAGCGACATCTTGATTTATGTGATTTGAAGCTTCTAAAACAAGTGTTTTATCGGTAACATGAACTTGACCTCCTAACTTACCAAGTTCTGTTTTTAAAGCTTCTAATCTATCTGTTTCTTTAATTTTTAAAGTATGTAATCCAGATAAATCACAAGACAAACCTAAACCAAAACAACTTACTGCTATAGTTTGGGCAATATCTGGTGCATTTACTAAATCTAGTTTAATAATGTGCGCTTTAGAAACTGCTTTTACTTTTTTAAGTGTAATGGTATTATTTTCGAACGTAGTTTCTACTCCAAATTCTTTATAAATTGAAGCTAAAACAGAATCTCCTTGTAAAGACGTTTCTTTGTATGCAGATAATGTAATAGTTGTTCCTATTGGACTTAAAGCAACAATACTAAAAAAATAAGACGCCGAAGACCAATCGCTTTCTACTGTTAACGTTTGATTTGCAACAATCTCTTTTTTGGGTTGAACAATAATAGTTTGACCTTTAAATTCTGCTTCAATCTCTAATTGACGCAATAAATTCAATGTCATTTTTATATAAGGCACCGAAGTTATTTCGCCGTCTAAAGTTAGCTTTAAACCATTTTCTAAAGACGATCCAATTAATAGTAATGCTGATATATATTGACTACTTACATTGGCTTTAAGCGTCACTTCGTTTTGCGTAATTTTTTTACCTGAAATTTTTATTGGCGGATAACCGTCGTTTTCTACATAAGAAATATCTGCACCAAGGTCGCGTAAGGCATCGACTAGAATTTTAATCGGACGTTCTTTCATACGCTTAGAACCTGTTAAGGTTACAGATTTCCCTTCGCGACTAGAAAAATAAGCCGTAAGGAATCGCATAGTTGTTCCTGCATGATGAATATCGACAATCTCATCTTCAGATTTTAAAGCCATTTGCATAACATCTGAATCGTCTGAATTTGATACATTCTCTAAAGAAATATTCGGAAATAAGGCTTGTAAAACTAATAAGCGATTCGACTCACTCTTAGACCCTGTAATGGTAATATTTAAGGGTTTTTGAATAATTTCAGACTGTTCTAAAGTGATATTCATGATGTACTATTTTAATTTTTTATTATTGTGATGCCTATCGTGGTCGCGTTTTGTTTTTACATCTAATTTCTTATCGAACGCCTCTTGTAAATTAATTCCGGTTTGGTTTGCCAAACATAAAACAACAAAAACAACATCGGCTAATTCTTCACCCAAATCTTTATTTTTATCACTTTCTTTTTCACTTTGTTCGCCATAACGTCTTGCTATAATTCTAGCTACCTCCCCTACTTCTTCTGTAAGTTGTGCCATATTAGTAAGCTCGTTAAAATAGCGAACACCATGTTCTTTAATCCAAGAATCTACGGCTAATTGTGCGTCTTCAATATTCATGTATAACTCCTTTATATAAAATCGCCAAGTGTTTAAGCTTTCTAAAAAAGCACAAAGACCTGACGACTTGTTTACTTTATAATGTAAAACTACTATTTTATTTTTTCAAACTTAAAAAAACAAAAACTTATTCTGTCTTTTAAATTAGCTTTTTGCTAATACCATTTTCTCTGTTTCTTTTTTAACTAGCATACCAAAATATTGTTTAAACTGGTCGTAATCAATAGCCAATATAAAGGAACGATTAATTTGAAAACTCACTTTTAAAACCACCATATTAGAAGATCCTGAAGTTAAAAACGAAAACATGCCTTCTCCTCCGTTAAATTGCACTTTTGCACTTTCAGGCATAGACTCTACAACATAACCCTCTGGCAACATAATAGAAACATTGTAATTATACACATTAGGATATGTAAACTCTATTGGAAAATTTCGTTTTTCTTGTTTAAATGTATTCTCTGTTGTTGCGTAAAATAACATTGGAGACACATAAAGTTTATCTCCTATAGACTCGACAGCATTTTCTAAAGTGTAAGAAAAAGAATATTGCAAACTCGGACTATTTAAATCGTCTTCGTTTTTTACCACATAATTAGAAATTTCTATTTCACCTTTATCTTGTTCTAAATTACGCAAGCGCTCATCGTCTCCCATATTACTATATTTAGATCGGAATTTCATTGCAGATGAATTTTCTAATTTCACAAAAACGCGGCCTTGGACTGCTAAATCTGGTTTTATTTTATATTGTAATGTGTAATTTTCTTCTCCAGATGTAGGACTCATTAAATCTACCCAAGCAGAACCACCATGTTCGCGAACAATACGACCTTGCCAGTTTATTGCACGAGAAGGCAACACGTTTGGTAACGCATAACGATATGTGGCATCTAGAAGTATTATATTATCTAACATTTCTACAGCCGAAATAACATAATTAAATCCATTTCGTGTTGGATACAACGGGATCCCATTACTTTTTGTACTAATTAAAACCGGACTTGCATTTAAACCTGCATAACGCAACATAGCAGTTAACATTAAGTTGATGTCTCCTACATTTCCTGAACCGTCTTTATATGCTTTTTTAACGCCATTTTCTGCGTAATATCCTAAATATTCATTCCAAGCCACTTTAGATTTTACAAAATTGTAAATTAAAGAAATACGTTCTGTACTGCTTGTAACGTTAGCAAGAAGAGCATCTAGATCTTTCTCGAAATATCCAGTTTTAGATAACTGACCTCCAAAACTACTATTATCATAAATAGTTTTTATTACGCTTTCCCAGTCTGTAGAATACTTTTTAATTGAATTATCCTGTCCTTTATACATGGCATATTCCCACTTTACATTAGCACGATATACATCCATATTATCTACATAAGGTTCTTCTTTTAATGCAGGAACATCTACTAAATCTGCTTTAAATTCAGTTTCATGAAATTCCCATTTAGAATTATCAACACTAGTTGTACTACTATTGAAACCTCCCCCTCCAGAACGCTGTTTAGAAGTTATATTTTCAACTCTATTTCTTTCAGTTTCGGTTATCTTAGCTGTGTATTTTGCCTTTGGATTAAAATACTTATTGAAGTAAAAATATTCTGGAATACGAGCATTAAACTCTAACTTTTTAACAGGAATATCGTATTGTAAATCTACATCGTCTAAGGCTATAAAAGGAGATTCTTTTCTGTATCTAAACTCTACAATACAGCCGTCTGTAATATTTGGCATAGTAAATTTAAGTTGTCCCCAATACTGATTGGTTTCTTCTTTAAATATATTGTCTTTATCTAATTTATCTTTTTCAATCTTGCCATCTTTTAAATAATAAGTATATCCTTTTAATTCAGACAATTCTTCTACATTAGACCCGCCATTGTCATAAAAAGGAACAATTTCTGTGGCCCAATCTACACCTTCTTTATCATAGATTTTTATTCGTTTTTGAACTTCTTTAACTACGATAAAACCTTCGCTAGGATTATATTGAAAATAAACATTTTCATTTACATATAAGATAGTCGCATGTGCTTCCTGAGCTTTAGGGTTTGCTGTTTCTTTTAATTCTGCTTTAGAGATTTTTCCGAATTTATAATCTTGAGCAGATGTGTAGGAGATTATTAGTAAACATAGTAGGCTGAATACATTTTTCATTGATTAGGTTATTTGGTTAGTAGAACTATTTTAGAGTTATCATGTTTTGAAATAGAAGACCAGAAGGCTCTATAGGCTTTATAATCTTCTTTAGGATATGTGCCTTTTTCTAGTTGTAATTTTCGTTTATAACGTAATTTTCCATCTCCCAAATCTTCTATAGACATTGCATAAGACCCAAATTTTGTTTCAATTGCAACTGGAGATTGCAAGGCTTCTACGTCTAAACCAGCTTCTAAATGAAACACATATTCATCTTGGTCTAAAAACCCTCTATCTATCTCTAGAGACATGGTTCGTTTAGAATAGCGTGGCGGAATATGAGATAGTTTATTAAAAACATCAGGAACAAGCAAGAGTCTGTTTCCTGTTTTAGAAGCATAAGACTTAGCAGATACTTTTACATTTTCTGTAAAGACAACTTCATTTTTATTATTTGTAAACTGAATAGATTCTACAACCAAATCATTTACATTATCCCACATGTTTTTAAATCTAAGTTTTTGGTTCTTTTCGGTCTCTTCTTCTAAGCCATCGCTACCTCTGTATTGAGAACCATAAGATTTCATTTCTACCTGACTTGTAAAGCCTCCTTCTAAGTTTAAATTAATATCTGCGGTTGTCGCTAAAACATTCGCTTTGGTATCGTAAACTGTGGTATGTATAATTTTACCACCTTCGGGTGTAATTATTAACGCATCTCTATCGTCTGTAAAATTAGCAATGTAACCAAATGGAGTGTCCTGGCTGGTACATTCTAACCAAATATAATCGTCTCCATTAGGAATGGTTAACACGGCATGGTTTCCTTCTGTTGCAGAAAAGTCACGATCAAAACTTCTAATATTTTTTCCGCCATAAATCACAGCGTAATATGATGGTACACCAACCACATCTAACAATGCTTTTGTATAATTAGAAAGCCCTTTACAATCGCCATAACTTAATCGATCTACGTCTTCTGCCAACATGGGTTTCCAACCGCCAATACCAACTTGCACACTAATATATCTTGTGTTTTGCTGAAGATATTGATAAACAATTTTTGCTTTTTCAATATTTGTAGGAGCCTCTTTAGTAAGCCCTAATATTTCTGTTTTTACAGATTCTGGTAGTGTTCTCGTATCTACTAATAAAGTATTGTACATCCATTTTCCAAAATCGGTCCAATTGGTATTTACGCCTTTTACACCTTTCATATCAAAGGTCTGCATCGCCACTTTCACGCGTGGAGCATAAGTGTAAAAATCTGGACTTAAAGTTTCTGGTTTTATGGCTAATAAGTTTTCTGCCACATAATGATAATCTCCTACTTTCTTGATATTATAATCTTCCAAATGTTCTTCCTTAATTGCAAGCGGGACATCTGTTTCATTAAAAATTTGATAAGAAGATTCTATCACACCTGTATAATGGTCTTCTAGAGGAGACCAACTAGGAACAAAAGCTGTCATTTTATGTTCTACTTCCGATATATAATCTATAGTATATGGATACTCTACCGCTGCATATTTTAAATACTTTACGCGATTATCATTATAAATAGAAATACCATCTGCAGCTGCAACATCTGTAAAATCTTTTTCTTTATAACGTTTAATTTTTTCACCTGCAGCGTTATAAACTGTAGCTTCTAAAGTTTTAATTTTTGTAGTCTCATCATAATATTCGTAGGCTTGACCTTTATAATCGCCTGTTTCGTTATAAATGGTTACTATACGGTGAGATTTTACAAGCATTTTATTGTAGGCTTGAATGTGAATTTCTACATCATTAGCTTTTACTAATGCATTCGCATTTTTTCCAATAGTTGCTTTTTCGAGAATGTTTGAACTGAAATTTGTTTGGGCAAATACGTTCATTGTTAGGCATAACAAAAATATGCCCAAAGAGGACTTTAAATACATAGATAGGTTAAGTTGACTCACTAAATTTAACATTATTTTATGTTAAAAAAAACAAAAAACTTAACTTTTACTCTTTATTCTTACTGTCTATAATTATAGTTACTGGACCGTCGTTTAACAGCTTAACTTTCATATCTGCACCAAACCTGCCTGTTTGAACTTTATTGTCTAAATCCTTCTCTAATTGATTTATAAAAGATGTATACAACGGTATTGAGATATCTGGTTTTGCAGCTTTTATATAACTGGGTCTGTTTCCTTTTTTTGTAGCTGCATGAAGAGTAAATTGACTGACTACAATAACTTGTCCTTTTGCATCGATTACAGAGGTATTCATAACGCCATTTTCATCTTCAAAAATACGGAGATTTGCTATTTTTTTAGATAACCATAAAATATCTTCTTGAGTATCGTTATTTACAATACCAACAAGAACTAGGAGTCCGTGTTGTATATTAGCAACAACCTCTCCTTCAATGGTAACACTTGCTTCTGAAACACGTTGAATGACTACTTTCATTAAAAATTGGTCTTAATCTTTATCCCAAATATCTGTACGGTAATGCTCGTCTTCTCCTTCTATAATTTGCACGTAACTTCTGTAACGAGAAAAGGCAATTTCGTCGCGATCTAAAGCTGCTTTTACAGCACATTTAGGTTCTTCGATATGGAGACAGTTATTAAATTTACAATCTTGTTTTAATGCAAAAAATTCAGGAAAATAATCCCCTACTTCTTCCTTTTCCATATCTACTACGCCAAAACCTTTTATACCTGGTGTGTCTATAATTCTAGCATCGAAACTTAGATCGAACATTTCTGCAAAAGTTGTTGTATGTTGCCCTTGCATGTGTTGCGTAGAAATGGCTTTTGTTTTTAAATCTAAAGTAGATTCTAAGGCGTTTACCAAAGTAGATTTTCCTACTCCAGAATGCCCAGCAAACATGCTTACTTTCCCTAGCATTAAGTCTTTTACTTTATCAATATTTTTACCAGTTTCGGCAGAAATACCAATACATTCATAACCAATTGCTCTGTAAATTGAAGCTAAATAACGGACCTCTAAAATAGTATCGGCATCGTAAACATCAATCTTATTAAAAAGTAAAACTGTTTTAATAGAATACGCTTCTGCTGTAACTAGAAAACGATCTATAAAACTTGTAAGTGTTGGCGGATTATTAATGGTAATTAACAGAAAAACCTGATCTATATTAGCCGCAATAATATGCGTTTGCTTAGATAAATTTACAGATTTACGAACAATATAATTCTTCCTATCGTGAATATGATGTATTACTCCTGTAGTTACACTATCTAAAGTTTCTACTTCAAAATCGACTATATCTCCTACAGCAATTGGGTTGGTACTTTTTATACCTTTAAGTCTAAATTTACCTTTTATTCGGCAATCGTAAGTCTCACCCGAATGTGATTTTACGGTGTACCAGCTTCCTGTTGATTTATATACTGTTCCTGTCATGAAATACAAAGATGCCACAAAAATAGAAGATTAAAAAATGATTACTCACTTAAGCTTTAATCTGATCCATTTTTATGGCATCTGTTAAAAAATTATCTTTTTATTTTTTGATGATTTTTTCTTGGTGGTTGATAGATTCTTGGTGAATAGCTTTGAACATCTTTAAGATAAATTCTTCGCTTAAACCGTGATCTTGACCTTCTAAAACCATAGCTCCTAAAATCTCATTCCAACGTTTACTTTGTAAAATAGATACATTTTTCTGACGTTTTAAAGTCCCAATACCATCTACAACATTCATACGTTTTCCTAAAAGCTCTATAATTTGATTATCAATAACATCAATATTAGCTCTTAACGTATTTAAAGCATTATTATATTCTGCTTCTTCATCTGTCTCTTTTCTAATTTTAAGATCTTTCATGATCTGAACTAAAACAGAAGGTGTTACTTGTTGTGCAGCATCAGACCAAGCATTTTCAGGATCGTAATGTGTTTCAATCATTAACCCGTCAAAGTTTAAATCTAAAGCTTTTTGAGAAACATCAAAAATCATATCGCGTTTCCCTGTAATATGAGAAGGATCGTTAATTATAGGTAAATCTGGAAATTTAGATTGTAATTCAATCGCTAATTGCCATTCTGGAGTATTTCTATATTTTGTTTTTTCGTAAGTAGAAAATCCTCTGTGAATAACTCCTAATTTTTTAATATCTGCAGTTGCTAAACGCTCTACGGCACCTAACCACAATGCTAAATCTGGGTTCACTGGGTTTTTAATCAATACAACTTTATCTGTACCTTTTAAAGCATCTGCAATTTCTTGTACAATAAATGGGCTCACTGTAGAACGTGCTCCAATCCATAATAAATCTACATCGTGTTCTAAAGCTAACTTTACGTGTGCTGCATTTGCAACCTCTGTAGCGATTTTCATTCCAGTTTCAGCCTTAACACGTTGTAACCATTTTAAGCCTAAAGCACCAACACCTTCAAACATCCCTGGTCTAGTTCTTGGTTTCCAAATTCCCGCTCTAAAATAACTTACATCGGTATCTTTTAACTCGTGTGCAATTTTTAATACTTGTTCTTCTGTTTCTGCACTACAAGGACCTGCAATTACTAAAGGGTGATCTAATTGTAAATCGTCTAACCAGGTTCTTAATTCTTTCTTGTTTTCCATAATGTTACTACTGTTTAAGCAATTCCTTTTAAAATATCTTTAATTCGATTTGTATTTTTCATCTCATCAAAAATAGCCTCAAAGTCATCCTGTTCTAATAAATTTTTAAATTGATTAAGGTTTTCTATATACTCGTCTAACGTTTCTATTACGTTTGTTTTATTCTGTTTAAAAATGGCTGTCCACATGTTTGGAGAACTCTTAGCTAAACGTACTGTAGAAGCAAATCCACTTCCTGCCATATCAAAAATATCACGTTCATTACGTTCTTTATCTATTACGGTTTTTACCCAACATAAAAGAGCTAATATGCGATAAATGCGACACATAAGCAATGTGTTTGTCGTGAGATTCCGGATTCATATAACGAATACGCATTCCTAAATCTGAAAACACAGTTAAAGCACGTTCTTGTAGCTTAAATGCTGTTTGTTCTACCTCGCAAATAATGTTTGTTTTATTCTTAAACAAATCGTTAATTGCTGCTTCTGGTCCAGAAAATTCTGTTCCTGCAATAGGGTGACATGCTAAATAATTTCTTCTATTAACATGGTGTTCTACTTTTTTTACAGATATCTAATTTTGTAGATCCTACATCTATAACCAATGTATCGTCTGAAACTAAATCTAAAACATCTGAAAGTAAATCTACAGACACATCTACAGGTATTGATAGAATAACAAGATCTGCATCTTTTACTGCATTTAAATCTCCCTTTTCATCAATAAGTCCGCTTGCTAAAGCTTCATTAATGTGATCTGCATTTTTATCTACACCTATTATTTTGGTGTCTGGATGAATCTTTTTAAGATCCTTCACAATACTACCACCTATTAAACCAATACCAATTACTACAATATTATTCATAAGTATTTAGCTTTTAATTCGGTTAATCGATTCTTGTAAGTCTTCTTCTGATGCACATAAAGAAAATCTAATATATCCTTTCCCTTGTGTTCCAAAAATAATTCCTGGCGTAATAAAAATAGATTTATCGTATAAAATCTTATCTATAAATGCTTCTGCATCTACGCCTTCTGGCAATTTAGACCACACAAACAATCCAGATGTATTTTTATCGTAAGTACAGTCTAATAAATCTGCTAATTTCCAGACTAATTCACGGCGTTTTTGGTAGGCATCATTTAAATCTTTAAACCATTTATCTGTACTTTTTAAAGCTTCAATTGCACCTTTTTGAATACCGTAAAACATCCCAGAATCCATATTACTTTTCACTTTTAGGATGGCACTAATATGGTCTGCATTTCCTAAAACCATACCTACACGCCAACCTGCCATGTTAAAGGTTTTGCTTAAAGAATTTAGTTCTACACATACATCTTTTGCTCCAGGAACACTTAAAATACTTTTAGGATTGTTGTTTAAAACAAAACTATACGGATTATCGTTTACAATTAAAATATGATTTCGTTTTGCAAAAGCAACCAACTCTTCAAACAATGTTTCTGTGGCATTTGCTCCTGTTGGCATATGCGGATAATTAATCCACATTAGTTTTACTTTACTTAAATCTTTTTGCTCTAAAGCTACTAAATCTGGCAACCAACCATGGGCTTCGTCCAAATCGTAAGTCACCGCTTTCGCTTCTACTAATTTTGTAACAGATGCGTATGTTGGATATCCTGGATTAGGAATTAAAACTTCGTCTCCTGGATTTAAAAAAGCCATAGAAATATGAAGAATCCCTTCTTTACTTCCCATTAAAGGCAAAATTTCTGAAGCTGGATTTACATCGACATGAAACTGTGTTTTATAAAAACCACACATCGCTTCGCGCAATTCTGGCAATCCCTGATAACTTTGATATTGGTGTACATTTGGTTGTTTAAAACTTTCCGTAATAGCATTTACTACACGTTGTGGTGGCATTAAATCTGGACTTCCTATTCCTAGATTTATAATCGGTTTCCCACTCGCTTTTAAAGCATTTACTTCTCTTAATTTTTTAGAAAAGTAATATTCTTCTACCGTTTGTAACCTGTTTGCTACAGTTATCATAATTTTGCATTTTTATATTCGCCAAGTACTTTAAATTCTTTTGCCATAATGTCTAAAATAGCTTTCGCCTTTTCAAAATTTTCATATTTCGAAAATGTTACATCTACAAAAAAAGCATATTGCCAAGGCGTTTCTATTTTTGGCAGCGACTGAATTTTTGTTAAACTCATTCTGCAATCGCTTAATACATTTAATACACTTGCTAAACTTCCTCGTTTATGATCTAATTCAAACCTTAAAGACGCTTTCGTTATATCGCATTTATCTATAACAGAGTTCTTTGTTTTT
Source organism: Formosa sp. L2A11 (assembly GCF_009796865.1). Classification (GTDB taxonomy): domain Bacteria; phylum Bacteroidota; class Bacteroidia; order Flavobacteriales; family Flavobacteriaceae; genus Formosa. The sequence goes on from NZ_CP047028.1 coordinate 673,967, forward strand.
ACAATCACAAAACGTGTTTCATTCTCTTTTATGGTTTGTATACTTGCTACTAAAATTTCTAAATCAAAAATTTCGGCAGCAATTTTACTAGCAACAGCCGCAACACCTTGTAACTTATTTTTGTTAATACGGTCTGCGGTTTCTGCAGTATCCTTATCTTCTATAAGTGTAATATGTGGGTAATTTTTAAAAAACTCCTTACACTGTAACAAAGCCATTGGATGCGAATGAACTTCTTTAATATCTTCTATATTCTGACCAGGAAAAGCCATTAAATTATGCTGAATATCTAAATAATGTTCTCCAATTATATGTAGGTTATACTTATCTATTAACGCATAATTAGGTAAAATTGAACCCGCAATAGAGTTTTCTAAAGCCATAATGGCAACATCACTTTTTTTAGTAATAAGATTATCTACAACCTTATCAAAAGACATACATTCATCGATCTCCACATCGCTATCAAAATATGTTTTTGCAACAATATGATGGAATGATCCCTTTATACCTTGAATTGAAACTGTTTTTGCCATATATAAAAAAAGTCCCGATTTTCATCGAGACTTTATATTAAAATTTATATTTATAAATTACACATACAATGTCTCGTTCCTTCTGCTAAAAAAGAAATAGAAAAAATTAAAATATGTGAAACTTGTATTTTGCATGTTTTGCTTTTCGTTGGCACTAAAGTAATTAATAATTTCACATTACAAAACGTTTCATTTATTTATTTTAAATTCTTGTTATAGTTTTAAAGATTTTAAGGTAAATCTTAAAATAAATTATATAATGTTTACTTTTGAACAAACTATTACAAAATGTCAATAAAGGTAGAACAGCTAACTAAAGTGTACGGCACACAAAAAGCTTTAGATAATATTACTTTTTCTGTAGGAAAACCCGAAATAGTTGGTTTTCTGGGTCCAAATGGTGCAGGAAAGTCTACAATGATGAAAATTCTAACCACTTATATAGACGCTTCTTCTGGCGAGGCTGAAGTAAATGGATTTAATATTCATACACAATCTAATCAAGTTCAGCAAAGCGTAGGATACCTTCCTGAACATAACCCGTTGTATTTAGACATGTATGTAAAAGAATATTTAGCCTTTAATGCAGACATTTATAAAGTTTCTAAACAGCGTATTGCAGAAGTTATAGCACTTACCGGATTAACTCCAGAAGTACATAAAAAAATCAGTCAGCTATCTAAAGGATATCGCCAACGCGTAGGTTTAGCAAATGCGTTATTACACGATCCTGAAGTTTTAATTTTAGACGAACCCACAACAGGACTTGATCCAAATCAATTAGTAGCTATTCGCGAACTGATTAAAAACATAGGAAAAACAAAAACGGTATTTCTTTCTACACATATTATGCAAGAGGTTGAGGCCATGTGCGATCGTGTTATTATTATTAATAAAGGACAGATTGTTGCAGATAAAACCTTGAAAGATTTACATACAGGAAATTCGCAAGTTATTGTGGTTGAATTTGATTTCCGTATAGAAGATACCTTTTTACTACGCTTACCACATGTTACAGCGGTAAAGAATACTTACGATTTTGTTTATGAAATTACATTCTCTACAACAGAAGACATGCGCCCTAAAGTCTTCGATTTTGCACATGATAATGAACTAAAAATTCTTCAACTAAATAAGAAAAACGAAAGTTTAGAAGAGTTATTTAGAGAGTTAACTCACGATTAAGATAACTTATGAGATAAAGAAACAAGTTCAGTATGACGTACTTTCATTTTCCCGTCACCCTGAATTTATTTCAGGGTCACACATACAACTCATCTATTCTAAATAATGAGATAAAGAAACAAGTTCTGCATGACGTACTTTCATTTTCCCGTCACCCTGAATTTATTTCAGGGGTCACATATACAACTCATCTATTCTAAATAATAAGATACAGAAAGGAGTTCAATTTGATGAATACAAATAGTCCTTTTCGAGACTAATTAATCTTCAAATAGTAATTCACCTTTATATTGTACATTAACATCTACAATTTCAGGTCTGTTTTTAGCTATTAAATCTCCAGTGCTTACAAGTTCTCCTGTTAAGGATTCTTGCGGGTTTACAATAATATCGTTGCTTCCTCTATGGTAAACATCTACTGTATTTGCTATTAAATTGGCACCTTCAAAACGACCTGATCCAGCATAAAAACCAACGCTTAAATTATTAGCTTCTCCAGAAATGTAAAACACAGAGATATTATTAGACACAACGTTTAAAGTTTCTACATCTAATTCTAATCTAAAATCGCCAACATTAAAACTTTCAGAAGCATTAAAATCTTCAGAAAGCAATTCTAATTTATCAAAAGTTAGCACACCTTCAGACTTTACTTCAAACTGAGTAGAACTTCTAATTTGTACAAGGTTTGGCGTTGTAATTGTAATTTTTGTGGGATCGTAATCTCTAAATAAATTACACGTATTATTATCTGTTAACTGTAATTCACCATCTACAACCTCAACTACAACATCGTTCATTAAGTTTTCGCCTGTCTCGACATATGCTTTTAGATTGTCCCCCTGTATTATGGTTAATTCTATGTTTCTATTGACTAGAATATCTTCAAAAGCATCAATATCTATAGTTTTAGAAATGGTTTCTCCAGATGTTTGAAAGCAGTCGCTAGCACTTTCACTATCGCAAGCACACACAACAAGTGCAACTAGTAAGGTTATTATTTTTCTCATCTTTTACAATCGTATTCCTACTCCAAATTCAACACATTCTGCTTTTGCTCCATGCGATTTTAAGGTAACCGCTCCAAACCATTTTTCTCCAAAATAGCGTTTTAACCCAATTCTTAAATACGTTCGACCTTCAAAATCGTAAGGATAATACACATAATATCCGACTTGGGTTTCTACAGAAAGTTTATTTATAAATAACTCGTGCCCGGCAAACAAACCTATACGTCTGTAATCTGTATCGGGATCTATGTTTTCTTCAGGAAATGCAACTACATTATACGCTATTAAATCGTCTAGAAATTTTGAAAAGAAAAAATCTGTACCAAATTGTACGGCACTTTTTCTAGACAAACGCTTGTCTGCATAAGCAGAAATAACATAAAAAGCAGATTGCCCCATACCAATAATATCGCTTTCATTAAAACCACCACGAAGTGCAATATTGTATTTTATAGGTTCTGTAAATTTTTCTTTAACGTCTGAATGTATAAACTCCGGATCTTCTTCATCTAAATTATAAGTTACACCAACATTAAAAGCCACTGTATTTATACTCCCATTTGGAGCCACAACATTGGCATTAGAATAATGAATAAGCGATAAACCTGCTTGAAGTCCGAAACGGTCAAAAATGCGTTCGCGCTTATAATTAATCATTAGATACGTACTACTTAAAATGGTAGAACCGAAGGCGGTATTTTTATAATTATCGTATTTATCGTACGGATTGGTATTGTAAGCTAAACCTTGACCAATACGCAGCATTAAATTACGTTTTAAGAAATAAAAATTATAATGCGCGTATAAAGCGTAGTTATTACCTAGGGTTTCGTTTTTTAAATTCTGATACGAAAAAGACACACCATAATCTGGATAGTTATAACGTTCTTCCCATGCTTGGTCTCCAAACGTTTTCTTATTCCAACTTATAATTGCGCCTTCAGGATGCCCCTTAATTAAATGTAAAATATAATTATTATGAAGTGCAATATTACCGTGAAAATAATTTACATCTACGTAAGACGAATGTAATGTCTCTTGAGAAAACACTACAGATGATACGACAAGACATAAAAAAAAGAATAGTTGCTTCATAAGTTTAAATAAGCCGCAAAAGTAACAGAATTCTTAAAATATAGCAGAAGCTATGCGTTTTATATTATCACTTTTTCCCATGGAATAGTAATGTAAAAATGGTACTCCAACCTCCTTTAATTCTTTAGATTGTTGAATAGCAAACTCGATTCCTACTTCTCGTACTGCTTTATTGTCTTTACACCCTTCTACCGCATCTATTAAATCTTCGGGTAAATCTATTTTAAAAACTTGAGGTAAAATTTGTAAATGGCGTTTTACTGCCAAAGGTTTAATTCCCGGAATAATAGGCACAGTAATACCAATTGCTCTTGCTTTTTTTACAAAATCGAAATATTTCTGATTATCGAAAAACATTTGCGTCACCACATAATCCGCTCCAGCATCTACCTTAGCCTTTAAGCGTTTTAAGTCTGTGTTTAAAGACGGTGCTTCCATGTGTTTTTCAGGATATCCAGCAACACCAATACAGAAATCGTAATTATGCTCTACTTTAATATCGTCGTGAAGGTATTTCCCTTGATTTAAGTTTGAAATTTGCTCTACCAATTCACTGGCAAAATGATTTCCTCCTTTAGTCGCTGTAAAATACGATTCGTCTTTACGTGCATCGCCTCGTAAAGCCACAACATTATCTAAGCCTAAATAATGACAATCGACTAAAACATACTCGGTTTCCTCTTTAGTGAATCCACCACAAAGTAAATGCGGAATAGCATCTACCTTATATTTATGCATAATTGAAGCACAAATACCAACAGTTCCCGGACGCATACGGGTAATACGTTTATCTAAAAGTCCGTTACCTTTATCTACATACACATACTCTTCACGAGAGGTTGTGACATCTATAAATGGTGGATTAAATTCCATTAGCGGATCTATATTATTATATAAATCTTGAATATTTTTACCTTTCTGAGGCGGAATAACTTCAAAAGAGAATAATGTTTTCCCGTTGGCCTGTTTTATATGATCTGTTACTTTCATTATTTAGTCAATACCTTTTTTATCATTTTATAGTCGTCTTGATACTCCCAATATACAAGACGCCCATTTGAATAATCTGTTAAAATAAAATCTTCACTAACCGATTTAATTCGTGAAACAGCAACTATTTTCTTAGTGAATTCACTAGCCTCTACGCGTTCTGTTATTTCTTTATTATCAGCATCGAAACCATGAACAATAATGTGGCCTCCCATATGTATTTCTATAAATTTCTTACTCATAATATTATAAATTTAATCTGCCAATGTTGGACTTAACCACTTTTCAGCTTCTTCATTACTAATTCCGCGACGTTTTGCATAATCGACTAATTGGTCTTGCGTAATTTTTCCTAAACCAAAATACTTCGCTTCTTTATTTGCAAAGTAGTATCCGCTTACACTTGCTGCTGGCCACATGGCTAAACTATCTGTAATTTCTACACCAATTTCTTCTTTCACATTTAAAAGTTTCCAAATGGTTTTCTTTTCTAAATGATCTGGACACGCAGGATATCCGGGAGCAGGACGTACACCTTTATAGGTTTCTTTAATTAAATCTTCGTTTGAAAGCGTTTCGTTAGAATCGTAACCCCAATAATGTGTTCTAATTTCTTTATGAAGATATTCTGCAAACGCTTCAGCTAAACGATCTGCAAGTGCTTTAATCATAATTGAATTATAATCGTCATGATCTGCTTCAAATTGTTTTGCTAATTCTGCAGTACCAAAACCTGTACTTACACAGAAACAGCCCATATAATCTTCAATTCCTGAATCTTTTGGAGCAATAAAATCTGCTAACGCAAAATTAGGAACACCTTCTCGTTTATCTAATTGCTGACGCAATGTTAAGAATGTTACTTTAGTTTTTCCATTTTCATCATAAATCTCAACATCATCATCATTTACGGTATTTGCAGGAAACAATCCAAAAATGGCTTTTGCTCCTAGTAATTTCTCATCAAACACACGTTTTAATAATTCTTTTGCGTCTGCAAATAATTCTTTAGCCTGTTCACCTACAACCTCATCTTTTAAAATATCTGGATATTTACCATGTAAATCCCAACTTCTAAAAAACGGACTCCAATCTATAAATTCTTCTAATTTTTTAAGGTCGAAATCCTGAATAACCTGTACGCCTAATTTATTAGGTTTTACAATTTCTGAAGTCTTCCAATCTATTTTAAATTTTCGTTTTCTAGCATCTTCAATCGTAACAAAATTTTTCTTTTTACCACGTTTTAAAAACTGCTCACGGAATTTGTCGTATTCCTCACGAATCTGTTCTTTATATACTTTATTATCGGCATTTAATAAATTACCAACTACAGTAACTGCTCTAGAAGCATCATGTACATGCACTACAGCATGCGTATAATTTGGTGCAATTTTTACTGCAGAATGTGCTCTAGATGTTGTTGCTCCTCCAATTAGTAACGGAATCGTGAATTTTTGTCGTTCCATTTCTTTAGACAGATATACCATTTCATCTAAAGAAGGCGTAATTAATCCACTTAAACCAATAACATCTACATTTTCAGCTTTTGCTCTTTCTATAATTTTTTCTGGCGGCACCATAACTCCAAGATCTACAATCTCGTAATTGTTACAACCAAGTACAACGCTTACTATATTTTTACCAATATCGTGTACATCTCCTTTTACAGTTGCCATTAATATTTTACCAGCAAACTCTTGTTTTCCGTCTTTTTCTGCTTCAATAAAAGGCTGTAAATAGGCTACAGCTTTTTTCATTACACGTGCAGATTTCACTACCTGAGGTAAGAACATTTTTCCGCTTCCAAACAAATCCCCAACCACATTCATACCAATCATTAAATGTCCTTCAATAACTTCTATTGGTCGTTTAGATTCTTGTCTTGCTTGCTCTACATCTTCAATAATAAAAGCATCTACTCCTTTAACTAAAGCATGTGTAATTCTATCTTGAAGCTCATAACTACGCCATTCTAAAACCTTCGCTGCATCTACTTTTTTATCGCCTTTTACGGTTTCAGCGAAGTCTAATAAACGTTCTGTAGCATCTTCCTTACGGTTGAATAAAACATCTTCGACATGTTCTAAAAGATCTTTCGGAATTTCATCGTAAACCTCCAACATTGTAGGGTTTACAATACCAATATTTAAACCATGTTTAATAGCATGATATAAAAATGCTGAATTTATAGCTTCTCTAACAACATTATTTCCTCTAAAAGAAAACGACACATTACTTACACCACCAGAAACATTAGCATAAGGTAAATTTTCTCTAATCCATTTTGTTGCATTAAAGAAATCTAACGCATTTAAACGGTGTTCTTCCATTCCTGTTGCAACTGGAAAAATATTAGGATCGAAAATAATATCTTGAGGAGGAAAGCCTACTTTGTCGACTAAAATATCGTAAGAACGCTTACAAATATCTATTCTTCGTTGATACGAATCTGCTTGACCATTTTCATCGAACGCCATAACAACCATCGCTGCTCCATAACGTTTTACTAATTTAGCATGATGTACAAAGGCTTCTTCTCCTTCTTTTAAACTAATAGAATTTACTATAGATTTACCTTGAACTACTTGAAGACCTGCTTCAATAATATCCCATTTAGAACTATCTATCATGATAGGCACACGAGCAATATCTGGTTCTGAAGCTATTAAATTTAGGAATTTTACCATGGCTTCTGCACCATCTAACATTCCTTCATCCATATTCACATCGATAATTTGCGCGCCACCTTCTACCTGATCACGGGCAACATCTAGAGCTTCATCGAATTTTTCTTCTTTAATTAATCGTAAGAACTTTCTAGAACCCGTAACATTGGTTCGTTCTCCTACGTTTATAAAATTACTATCTGGAGTAACCACTAAAGGCTCTAATCCAGAGAGTGATAAATATTTTGGTTTGGTATTTTTTGACATGCTGTTTTTTCTTTTCAATCCTCAATTAAGCGCCAACAACGACTTGTCTTGGTTTATATTTTGCAGCAACTTCTGCAATAAGTTTAATATGCTCTGGCGTTGTTCCGCAACAACCTCCTATAATATTAATAATATTTGCTTTTAAATAGCCTTCTATTAAGTCTTGCATTTGCTTTGCTGTTTGATCGTATTCACCAAATGCATTTGGCAATCCTGCATTAGGATGCGCAGATGTAAAAAACTCTGTTTCGTTTGATAAACGTTGTAAATAAGGTTGTAATTGATCTGCACCTAAAGCACAATTAAACCCAACACTTAATAAAGGTATATGAGAAATAGACAGTAAAAAAGCTTCTACTGTTTGTCCTGATAATGTTCGTCCTGAAGCATCTGTAATCGTTCCAGATACCATTATAGGAACCTTAATACCGCGTTCTTCTTGAACTTGATCGATAGCAAATAAAGCCGCTTTGGCATTAAGAGTATCAAAAATAGTTTCAACTAAAAGCATATCTACACCACCATCAAGCAAGGCTTCTGTTTGTTGTTTATATGCCTTTCGTAAATCTTCAAAAGTCACTGCTCGATATTCTGGGCGGTTAACATCTGGAGATAAACTTGCCGTACGGTTTGTTGGACCTATACTTCCGGCTACGAATCTTGGTTTATCTGGATTTTGTTTGGTAACTTCTTCAGCAACTTGTTTTGCTATTTTAGCCGACTCAAAATTAAGTTCGTAAACCAAATCTTGCATATTATAATCTGCCATAGCAATTGTTGTCCCCGAGAATGTATTGGTTTCAACAATATCTGCTCCAGCTTCAAAATATTTACGATGCGTATCTGCAATAGCCTGAGGCTGTGTTAAAGACAACAAATCGTTATTTCCCTTTAAAGGAGACGGATAATCTTTAAAACGTTCGCCTCTAAAATCTGCTTCAGAAAAATTATAACGTTGCAACATCGTACCCATAGCTCCATCTAGGACTAAAATACGTTGTTGTATGGCTTTATAAATATTTGACATGTTTGATGTTTTATATCAGTATGTCATCAGGAAAGAAAAAGAATTTCTTGGGTTATCTGCCCCTTTGAAAATGGTTCATCGAGTAGAATGTAGCACCTTCTTTAAGTGTGGTAAAGGGTTGCTAAGGCTTCACCGGGTCTATCCCTCTGCCTTTCGTGATAACAAATCAATATGATTATGAACTAAGCTACAAATTAAGGTAATAATTTTTTATTTACCGCATATAAGTAGCAATTATTATACTAATTCTCAAATAAAGGAGAAGATAAATAACGATCTCCGCGATCGCAAATTATAGCAACTACAATACCTGAATCTATATTTTTTATAACTTTTAAGGCACTTGCTACAGAACCTCCACTACTCATGCCTGCAAAAACACCTTCTTCTTTTGCCAATCGTTGTGTTGTAGTTTTAGCTTCTTCTGCAGTAACTTCAACAACTTGGTCGACTTTAGATTTATCGAAAATTGCAGGAAGGTAAGCTTCTGGCCATTTACGAATACCTGGTATTTTAGCACCATCTGCAGGTTGCGCTCCTACAATAGTAATGTTTTTATTTTGTTCTTTAAGGTAAGTAGACACGCCCATTATAGTTCCTGTTGTTCCCATTGCAGACACAAAATGTGTAATTTTACCTTGAGTGGCTTCCCAAATTTCTGGTCCAGTAGTTTTATAATGTGCTTTCCAGTTGTCTGGATTAGAGAATTGATTTAACATAAAATATCCTTTCTCTTCATGCAACTTTATAGCATAATCTCGAGCACCTTCAATACCAACATCTTTAGAAGTTAATATTAATTCTGCACCATAAGCACGCATGGTTTTAATACGTTCTACAGTAGAGTTTTCTGGCATTATAAGCACCATATTTACACCTAATAAAGGCGCAATAAACGCTAAAGCAATTCCGGTGTTACCACTTGTTGCCTCAACTAAAGTATCTCCTTTTTTAATATCTCCACGTTTTAAAGCTTCGCTTATCATATTAAATGCAGCTCTATCTTTTACACTTCCTCCTGGATTATTTCCTTCTAACTTAAGAAGTAATTTTACATTTGGATTAGACTGTAAATGACTCGCTTCAATTAATGGCGTATGACCTATTTGATCTAAAATACTTTTAGTTTTTATCATTTCTTCTAGGTCTAATATTAAATTCTTTTTGGTACGTTAAAATAGATCTTTCGGGCACAGACACTGTTACACAAACATTTGCTCCAATAATACTATCTGCACCTATAACAACATCGCCACCTAAAATAGTAGCGTTTGCATAAATAATAACATTATCTTCTATGGTTGGGTGACGTTTTGTAGACGATAAACTTTTTTTAACCTGAACACCTCCCAAAGTTACCCCTTGATAAATCTTCACATTATTTTTTATTATAGAAGTTTCACCAATTACAATTCCTGTAGCGTGATCTATAAAAAAAGAATCCCCAATATGTGCTCCTGGATGAATATCTGTACCTGTAATACCGTGTGCATATTCACTCATCATTCTTGGTATTATTGGCACATTTAATAGGTGTAATTCATGGCTTAAACGATAAATAGCAATTGCATAAAAACCAGGATAAGCCAAATACACTTCTTCTAAACTTTTTGCAGCAGGATCGTGCTGTTCTATAGCTACAGCATCTAAATCTAGACGACGTCTTATATTTGGTAAATTAAACTTGAACGTTTCCCAAATTTTAAAAGCATCTTCTATCTCTAGTTTCTCGCCCATATGCATGAACAAGTGCTCTAATTCTTGTAATTCTGAAGCAGGCTCGTCGTCGAACATTACATAAAATAAATTTTTAGTAAATGTTGCAATCGACTCTTTTAGTCTGACATTATATATTTTTGAAACTAGTTTATTTTGCAATTTCGTGTCTTCAATCATAAAAAAACGTCTTATTATTTTTAATAATAGTCGGAAAAATTTCAACTAATTTACAGTCTATTTTACAAAACGACTAATTAAAAAATAAGATTTTATATAATAGCTTTTACAACTGCTTTTGGCGCTTCTTTACGTGTACCGTCAAAACCATCAATACCACTTACAGTTGTATATTTAAGCACATACTTCTTACCTGGATTAATACGTTTATAAGCAGACTGACACATTAATGTTGCTTCATGAAAACCACAAAGAATTAATTTTAATTTCCCAGGATACGTATTTACATCTCCAATAGCATAAATTCCGGGAATGTTAGTTTGGTAATCTAAGGCATTATCTACTTTAATGGCATTTTTTTCAATATCTAATCCCCAGTTTCCAATAGGTCCTAATTTTGGAGACAATCCGAATAATGGAATAAAGAAATCTGTTTCTATTTGAAACTCTTCATCTGCTTTCTTAACTGTTACACTTTCGATATGATCTTCTCCAGAAACGCCTACAACTTCTGAAGGTGTTACTAAATTAATTTTTCCTAAAAGTTTTAATTCCTGAACTTTTTCTACAGAATCTAAAGCCCCACGGAATTCGTTACGTCTGTGAATTAGTGTTACTTCTGAAGCGATATCGGCTAAAAAGATACTCCAATCTAGAGCAGAATCTCCACCACCAGAAATTACAACACGTTTATTTCTATATTTTTCTGGATCTTTAATAAAATAATCTACACCATGATCTTCATATTTAGTAATATTTTCAATCAAGGGTTTTCTAGGCTCAAAACTACCTAAACCACCAGCAATAGCAACAATTGGTGCTTGATGTTGTGTTCCTTTATTTGTTGTTACAATAAACGATCCGTCTTCTTGTTTATCTATTGTTTCAGCACGTTCTCCTAAAGTAAATCCAGGCTCGAACTGTCTCCCTTGCTCTAATAAGTTTTTCGTTAAATCTCCTGCTAAAACATCTGGAAATCCTGGAATATCATATATCGGTTTTTTAGGATAAAGTTCTGAACATTGCCCACCAGCTTGTGGTAAAGCATCAATTAAATGACATTTCAACTTTAATAACCCTGCTTCAAACACAGTGAATAATCCTGTTGGTCCTGCTCCTATTATTAATATATCTGTTTTTATCATTTTAAATAATTTTACTGAAATGTGATTTGATTTTTTTTACTAAAACACCGATTTTAAATCGTGTAATTCTGTTTTAATTCTATCTAGACTTGTACGCTCCCGAACAACTTCACCAATAACTATTATGGCTGGAGAACTTAACCCTTGTTCTGTAACTACATTTTGAATAGAATTTATAGTCCCAAAACCAACCTTTTCGTTAGCATAAGTTCCGTTTTGTATGATTGCAATGGGAAGATCATGCTTATTTTCGTTTGAAAACAATTGCACAATTTCCGATAATTTACTCATTCCCATTAAAATAACAATAGTTGCCGATGATTTGGCTGCTAAAGCGATATCGCTAGAAATGACGTGGTTTTTTGTTGTTCCTGTAATCACCCAAAAACTTTCGGAAACCCCGCGTTTTGTTAACGGAATACCTTGGTTTGTTGGCACTGATAATGCCGAAGACATACCAGGAATAACATTTACTTTAAGGTTTTTTGATTTTGCATAATCGATTTCTTCTGCACCTCTTCCAAAAACAAATGGATCTCCGCCTTTTAGACGAACCACATGACCAAAACGTTTTGCATGTTCTACAATAAGTTCATTAATTTGTTCTTGTTGATAGGCGTAACACCCTTTTCGTTTCCCCACAAAAATAACCTCTTGTGCCGAAGAAGCATATTTAAGTAAGTCAACATTTATAAGTGCATCGTACAAAATAACATCTGCAGATTCTATAGCTTTAATTGCTTTAAGCGATATTAAATCTGGATCTCCCGGGCCAGCACCTACTACCGTTAATTTTGGTATGTTATTAGTTTTCTGCATTGACTAATTCACGTGATCTAAAAACGTCTATGGTATTAAAGAAAGCTTTGGTTTGGTTAATATATGTGGTTGCAAATGCTTTGCTTGGTTCGTTTTTATTGATTTGGTAAACAAAATCTGAAAAACTTGTATTAGTATCTAATGTAATTTTATTAGTTTCTACAAACGTATCATCAAACAAATTAATAATATTTGCTTGAGAATTTGTTTTCACATCTTCAGATAACAATAAGGCTTTTGCAGCATTTACATTTGCTGTATATGCTAAATAAATAGCATCTGCCCATTTATCTGTGGTCTTGAAAACATCTTCTGCTCTATCTAATTTTTCTTTAGCTTCAAATAATAAAGTTGCTACTAAATCTATAATAACTCCAGCACATTCCCCGACACCAACTTCTTGCTTATATGCTTCATTTGTTCCCCAATCTATAAAATCGCTTGGTTGTAAATTTTCTGTATCTGATAAAGTTACTAAGAAATTATAAAAATATTTTTGTCCGTCTTGACGGTCGTAATATTCTAAAAACGATTCTCCAGGATTACCATTAGCTTCAAAATCGTCTAAGATTAAACGTAATGCTTGTGGCCCTCTTTTAGATGGTAATTTAATTACTTTATCTGCAAAACGTCCTTCTCCATTTCCTAAAACACCACCACCTAATAATACTTGTACTGCAGGCGCAACTAATTTATCCTTAGTACGAATAGACATCCCTTGAAAACCAATGTGTGCCATATTGTGTTGTCCACAAGCATTCATACAACCACTAATTTTGATTGCAATATTTTGATTATTGATGTACTGTGGATACTCAGAATATAATACTTTCTCTAACTCATCTGCCATTCCTGTACTACTTGCAATACCTAAATTACACGTATCTGTTCCTGGACATGCTGTAATATCTGTAGTCGCATTAAAGCCAGTTTCAACAAAATCTAAAGCTTTTAATTCCTGATAAAAAAACGGTAATAGGTCTTCTTTTACATGACGGATTAAAATATTTTGTCTTAAAGAAAAACGCAATTCATCTGCAGCATAATCTTTTATTAAAGCAGCTAATTTTCTAGCTTTATCGGTATAAAAATCACCTAACTTTATTTTAATTCCAATTGCAAATAGACCATCTTGTTTCTGTGGAAGTACATTTAAAGCCCTCCAGCTGTTATAAGCATTTTCATCTTCTATCTCTACTTCCGGAACAGCAACATCTGCAAGATTTATGGCTTCATCATTTGCATCAATATGTACTTCTTGATTAGATAATGCTTTTTGTTCAGCTTCAACTAATTCTAAGAATTTCTCTGCACCATATTCTTTAATTAAGAATTTCATACGCGCTTTCATACGTCTGGCACGTTCACCATGACGATCGAAAATACGCAATACACTCTCTATTAAAGGAATAACCTTATACGTCGGTAAAAACTCATAGATTAAATCTGCATGTCTTGGCTGAGATCCTAAACCTCCTCCTAATACAACTCTAAAACCGCGTTCTCCATCTTTTATCTTCGGAATAAATCCTAAATCATGAATGTAACTTAACGCTGTATCAGCATCGGAAGAAGAGAACGATATCTTGAATTTACGCCCCATTTCTTGACAAATTGGGTTACGTAAAAAGAATTGAAACACAGCATGAGCATACGGCGTAACGTCGAAAGGCTCGTCTACATCTATCCCAGCTGTTTCACTAGCTGTTACATTTCTTACGGTATTACCACAAGCTTCACGCAATGTAATATCGTCTTGTTCTAATTGCGACCATAATTCTGGTGTATCATCAATACTTACGTAGTGAATTTGAACATCTTGACGGGTCGTAATATGTAATCGTCCTGTAGAAAAACGATCTGAAACATCAGAAATTCTTAATAACTGATTAGAAGTTACTTTACCATAAGGCAATTTAATACGAATCATTTGTACGCCTGGTTGACGCTGACCGTAAATACCACGTGCCAATCGTAAGCTTCTAAAACTCTCGTCTGTTATATTACCTTCATTGAATAATCGAATTTTCTTCTCTAATTCAATGATGTCCTGTTCTACTAAAGGGTTCTCTATTTCTGATCTAAAACTCTGCATGATTTTGTTTCATTTATTGAAAGTGTATTCCACACTCTCGATTTTGTAAGGCTTTGGTCGGGTCAAAATAAAATTTATTTTTCGGAAGTTTTTCTTCTGCGATATATGCATCTAAATCTTCATCCGACCAATAATAAAAAGGACTAACTTTTAAGACATCATCCTTGCTCCAACTTAAAATATCTTTAGATTTTCTGTATTCTGTTTGTCTAACACGAATATTAGTAAACCAAAGTTCTGGAGATTGTTCTGTTAAAGCTCTTCTAAAAGGCTCTAGCTTTACAACTTCCGTAAATTCGGCATGTTTTGGGCTGGTTACTTCTGGGATACCTATTGTTGAATCTATTACCGATTTACTCAACAAAGGCTCATATTTTTCAATGTTTAAATTGAATGTGTCTATTAAATTTTTAGCGTGATCGTAAGTCTCTGGTGTATTATACAACGTATCGCACCACACTACTTTTATATTATTATCTTGTTTTGAAATACTACTTAAAAGCACTGATGAATACACGCCAAAACTTGTAGTAACTATTTTCTTATCTGTTAAAGCCAAAGCCCAAGTAATAATTTCTTCGGGTGTTTTGTCTCTTAATTCTTTATTCCAGTATGAAATATCTATTGTGTTATCCAACATAACTCATCTTTTTCATCTACTTCTATTCCCCTATCGGGATAGTAGGTTATTTGACAAATGTATATGATGTAGTTTAGATATGCAAACTTTAAATCAAAAAAAAAAGTTAAACTAAATCTGCTAACGACTTGTGATTGAAGATGTCAAGCGTTTGATCGCGAACTTCTGCCATAAGAGTATGTACACCACAAAGGGCTTCGTCTGGGCAGTCGTCGCATTTTTCGTAAAAATTTAAACTGACACAAGGCACCATAGCAATAGGACCTTCTAGGGTTCTCATCACTAAAGACATCTTAATATCTTGAGGTTCTTTTAATAAATAATAACCTCCATTTTTACCTTTTTTAGAACCTAACACTCCAATTTTTCGGAGTGTTAGTAAAATACTTTCTAAAAATTTTTGTGAAATATTTTCGCTCTTAGAGATTACACTAATTTGAACTGGTGTATTATTCTCCTGACGCGCTAAAAATATAAGGGCCTTTAAGCCGTATTTGGTTTTCTTTGAAAGCATGGTGCAAATATACTGCTTTTTAAGATTTAATTTAAAGCCTGATTTAAATCGTTTATAATATCGTCAGTATGCTCTAAACCAACAGATATACGTACCAATCCGTCTGTAATTCCTGTTTCCATTCTATCTTCTTTACTCAATTTACTGTGTGTTGTAGATGCTGGATGTGTTACAATTGTTCTAGTATCTCCTAAATTAGCAGATAGCGATAATAATTTTATTTTATTTAAAAATGCACGTCCACCTTCTACGCCGCCTTTAACCTCAAAAGCAATAATGTTTCCACCAAGTTTCATTTGTTTTTTAGCAATTTCGTATTGCGGGTGCGATTTTAAAAACGGATATTTTACTAAAGAAACATTATCATGTCCTTCTAAAAACTCGGCCACTTTTAGTGCATTCTCGCAATGTTTATCTACACGAACGGCCAATGTTTCTAAACTTTTAGATAACACCCAAGCATTAAAAGGTGATAATGCTGGACCTGTATTTCTTGAGAATAAATAAATCTCACGAATTAAATCTGCTCGACCTACAGCAACTCCTCCAAGAACACGCCCTTGACCATCCATTAATTTTGTAGCAGAATGTATTACAATATCTGCTCCAAATTTAATTGGGTTTTGTAAATAAGGTGTTGCAAAGCAGTTATCTATTACTAATAGAATATTATGCTTTTTAGCAATTTTTCCTAACAACTCTAAATCTATAATATCTACAGCAGGATTTGTTGGACTCTCCGCATATAAAATTTTAGTACTTGGCTTTATTAAGCTTTCTATTTTATCTACATCATTTATATTAAAGTATGATGTTTCTATATTCCACTTTGGAAGAAACTTAGTAAACAAAGCATGTGTAGAACCAAAAACAGAACTTGCAGACACAATATGATCGCCACTGCTTAAAAGTCCTGCAAATGTTGAAAACACAGCAGACATTCCTGTTGCAAAAGCATAACCACTTTCTGCACCTTCCATTTTACAGACTTTATCTATAAACTCTGAGGTGTTTGGATTTGTAAAACGGCTATAAATATTACGTTCTTTTTCTTCTGTGAATGATGCTCGCATATCTTCAGCATCTTCAAAAACAAAACTTGAACTTAAATATAAAGGTGTAGAATGTTCTAAAAATTGTGAACGCTCTGTTTGCGTACGAATAGCTTCTGTTTCGAAATGATTATCTTTCATGGTATTAATACGTGTTTTTTTCTGTTAATCTTAAAATATCTCCAAATACACCACGGGCTGTTACTGCTGCTCCTGCACCTGCGCCTTGAATCACGACTGGCTGATCGCCATAAGATTCGGTGTAAATTTCGAAAATTGAATCCGATCCTTTTAAAGATCCTAATGGTGAACTTTCTGGCACCGACACTAATTTCACTTCTAACTTCGCTCCTTTTTCATCGGCTAAGTCTCCGTGTAAATCACCAATATATCTTAAAACATGACCTGGTTTTTGTTCATCTTTTTTACCTTGATACAAATCGTCCATTGCTGTAAAAGACTTTAAAAAGGTATTTGCATCTATACTTCGCAACTCTTCAGGAATTAAATTCTGAATATTTACATCTGTAATCTCGTTATGTAAGTCGAGTTCTCGTGCTAAAATTAACAATTTTCTAGCAACATC
This sequence comes from Formosa sp. L2A11, assembly GCF_009796865.1. Lineage (GTDB taxonomy): Bacteria > Bacteroidota > Bacteroidia > Flavobacteriales > Flavobacteriaceae > Formosa. The sequence continues at coordinate 691,493 of NZ_CP047028.1, forward strand.
GTTCCCACATAAATCTTCTCTTGGATCTGGCTCTGTAAATCCTTTATCTACAGCTTCCTGTAACACCTTAGAAAAAGGCTCGTTTTTTAGCGAATAATTATTAAACAAATAACTTAACGATCCAGAAAACACACCTCTAATTTTAGTAATATTTTCTCCAGATAAATGTAAGAGTTTAATCGTATCTATTAATGGTAAACCTGCACCTACATTGGTTTCGTAAAGATAGTTTTTCTGGTTTTTAGCTAATACTTGACGTAATTCACTATAGAATTTAAAATCTATTGTATTTGCAATTTTGTTAGAAGATACTAAATCGAAACCATGTTCTACCAACGAAATATAATTAGACACAAAAGCTGCACTCGCGGTATTATCTATGGCAATTAAATTTTCTAAATGATTTTTTTTAGCATAAGAAACTAAACTATCAAACGTATATGGCTTGCCGTTTTCTTCTAATTCTGCTTTCCAATTTTCATCTATTCCTTTTCTATTTAATAAGGCTTGTTTTGAATTTGCAATCGCAAAAATATTCAGTTTAATACCTTTACGTTTTTCAATATCATTGGCTGAAGCTATAATTTGATTAATTAACGTTCCGCCAACTAATCCGTGACCAAAAATGGCCAAGTTTATTTTTTTAGAAATTCCAAAAATCTCTCCGTGAATTACATTTAAGGCTTTATGAAGTTGAGATTTTCTAACCACCAAACTTACATTTTCACCTGTAATTGTATTATTGAAAAGTAATGGAACAATCTGATTTTTTATTAAAGCATTGAATGGTTTATGAAACGTACTTAAATCTTGCCCAACAATTGAAATGACAGAAACATTGTCTATAATTCCAATTCTATTTACATCTTGAACATAAAAATCTGTTTCAAATTCGCGCTCTAAAGCAATCACGGCTTGCGATGCTTTATGAGCATCTACAACCAAACCTAAACCACGTTCAGACGAACCTTGCGAAATAATACTTACACTAATATCGTTAGCACTTAAGGTTTTAAACACACGCGCATCTACACCTACTTTCCCTAACAATCCGCGTCCTTCTAAATTAATTAAAGACATATTATCTAAAACAGATAATGAACGAATCCCTTTAGAAGCTGTTTTTGCTGTAATTAAAGTCCCCTGATCTCCGCTATTAAATGTATTTAAAATACGTAGTGAAATATTTTTTTCAAGTAACGGAATAATCGTTTTGGCATGTAAAACCGTCGCTCCAAAATTGGCTAACTCATTCGCTTCTGCAAACGATAATTCTTCAATTTTCTTAGCATCGGGAACCAAATCTGGATTCGCCGTATAAATTCCGTTTACATGTGTGTAATTTTGCAACTCTTCAGCATCTAAAAAATTAGCTAAAAGTGCTGCAGAATAATTACTTCCGTTTCTACCTAAAGTAGTTGTTTTGTTATCTTGGTTAGAGGCAATAAACCCTGTTACTATATTTACAGTCTCTCCATTATATTTTTTAAAATGTTTTATTACATTTTCTTTAGACACTTTTGTATTTGGTTGTGCATTACCAAATGTATCGTCTGTTTTTATAAGCAATCGAGAATCTGTTGCATGGGCTTTTATTCCTTTTTTGTTAAGTAATTCTGAAACTAATTTAACCGATAATAATTCGCCTTGTGCTAAAACTTCGTCTTTAATTTTCTTACTATAATCTCCTAATAATTTTACACCACCAAAGACTTTATCTAACACTGAAAACTCTTCAGTAAAATCAATTTCTGGGCAAGGTTCTTTTTGATATGCTTTAAAAGCTTCTAAATCTTTTTTATAAGATTCATCGTTTTTAGCTTTTTCTAAAATTAGCTCTAATTTATCTGTAGAACTTCCTCTAGCAGAAAGCACAACTGCTATTTTTTCGTCGTTATTTACTTTACTTTCAATAATATTAAGAACCGTTTCAAGTCCTTCGCCATTAGCCAACGATTTCCCTCCAAACTTTAGCACTTTCATGCGTTTATTCTTCAATTCTGGTTTAAAAATGCCTTCAACTATGGTTTCTAATTGTTCAAACTCTATTAAGAATGCATCGTGACCATGATCGGAATGAATTTCATTATAGGTCACATTTGGATGTGTAAGCGCTAATTTCTTTTGCGTTTCACGATTTTCTTCCGCAGTAAAAAATAAATCAGAATCTACACCAACTATAGAAATGTTAGATTGAATAACATCTAACACATTCACGTCTTCTGGTCTGTTTTTAGTAACATCGATAGTACGCAATAATTGATTCATTAATCTATATGCTGAAAGCTGAAAACGTTCTTGCAACTTATTTCCGTGATGCAACAACCAACTCTCTACATTAAAGATTTCTAGATCTTCATTTTTACTTCTATGAAAACGTTCTTTAAACGATTTTGGTGTTCTATAACACAACATCGCATGCATACGCGCATCGTGAACGGGATTTTTAGAATTGGTTAAAAATTGCTCCTGAATTTGGCAATTACCAATTAGCCAATCTGTAGATTTCCAATCTGTTGCCACCACAATTAAGTTTTCGGCTAAAGTAGGATGCATTACAGCCATTTCCCATGCTATTCCACCTCCTAAAGAACCTCCAATCATGGCGAAAACCAACTCTATTTTCAAGAGTTTAAGCCCTTTTAAAAAGATGTTTGCTATATCGCGAGCTACAAAATCTTTATAATTTTCTATTACAAAACCATCGTAACCATTACCCGGAATATTAAAAGAGATTACAGTAAGTTTCTTAGTATCTATAATTTTATTGTCTCCAATAAGATCGCTCCACCAACCACCATCTCCGGCAACATTACTGTTCCCCGTTAACGCGTGATTAACCAAAACAATTGGGGCTTCGTGTAATGGTCTACCAAATACTTCGTAAGAAAGTTTTATTGGTAATTCTGCTCCACTAATGGTTTTATAAGAATCTAAGGTTATAAACTGTAAATTTTTCATATTGCAATATATAAAAGCTGCGAATTAAAAGGGCTTAATTTAAAATAAACTGAAATACTATTAAGCAGTTTTAACAGCCTGGAATGCTTGTGTTAAATCAGATTTTAGATCTTCTAAATCCTCAATTCCAACAGATAAACGCACCAAATCTTTTGTAACTCCCGAAGCTTCTTGAGCAGCTTCGTCTAACTGTTGGTGCGTTGTACTTGAAGGGTGAATAATTAAAGATTTTGTATCTCCAATATTTGCTAATAATGAGAATATTTCTGTTTTATCTGCTATAATTTTAGCAGCCTTAAATCCGCCTTTATGCCCAAAAGTAACCATACCACTTTGTCCTTTTGGAAGATATTTATCGGCTAAAGTTTTATATTTACTACTTTCTAATCCTGGATAATTTACCCAAGCAACCTCATCTTGTACTTCTAACCATTGTGCTAACGCTAATGCATTTTCACTATGTTTTTTTATACGTAATTCTAAAGTTTCTAAACCTTGAATAATTTGAAAAGCGTTAAACGGACTTAAAGCACTACCATAATCACGTAATCCTTCAACTCTAACTTTAGCTATAAACGCAGCTTCTTTTAAAGCTTCACTATATACTAAACCGTGATATCCTGCAGAAGGCTCTGTAAATTCGGGGAATTTTCCGTTTGCCCAGTTAAATGTACCTGCATCAATAATAGCACCACCAAGACTTGTTCCGTTTCCGTTAATGTATTTCGTTAACGAATGAATTACAAGATTTGCACCATAAGCAATAGGATTTAAAAGCGCCGGTGAAGCTACGGTATTATCTACAATTAAAGGAATATCGTTAGCTTTAGACACATTAGCAATGGCTTCAATATCTAAAACATCTAACTTCGGATTCCCTAAAGATTCTATAAAAACAGCACGTGTATTATCTTGAACTGCTGCTTGAAAATTTTCGGCATTAGAAGGATCTACAAATGTGGTTGTAACACCATGCCTAGGTAAAGTTACTGCCAATAAATTATACGTTCCACCGTATAAACTGCTAGACGCTACAATATGGTCTCCGGCTTTTAAAAGCGTAAGTAAAGTTGTAGAAATTGCTGCTGTTCCAGATGCGGTAACTACAGCTCCTATTCCGCCTTCAATAGCGGCTAAACGTTGTTCTAAAACATCGTTTGTAGGGTTGTTTAATCTTGTGTAAATGTAACCAGGTTCGGCTAAAGCAAATAGATTTGCAGCATGGTCTGAATCGTTAAAAACATACGACGATGTTTGGTAAATTGGCACTGCTCGTGTGCCTCCATTTTTCTTAACATCGTGTCCTGCGTGCAACGCTTGTGTTGCGAATTTTTGTGTACTCATTTTTCTTTCTTTTTGAGTTAATAAATTAAAACTAAAAGTCAAATGCACCTTTTTTAAGGTGTACCTAAATAGAAAAATGTTAAAAAGAAAAAAAATACAAATTACTCTGAAGAGCAATTTCGTTTAGTTATCTATCTAAATCGCCGATAAATGAATCGGTTTTTAAGTAGAATTTAGCACCTTCTTTATAAGTTAAAGGGTTGCTAAGGCTTCAGCGGGTCTAATCCCTCCACCTTTCTTGATAACATTTCAATACATTATTGAACTTTGTGAGTGCAAATATTCAGTTAGAAAAGTCGATTTTCCAAATTATTTAAGACATTTTTATAAAAAAACATTTATTTACCGTTTGTGTTCTGCTAAATATTTATCCTTAATAATCTGTCCGACAGGCTTATTTTCAATCTTACTTTCTAGCCAAGAAATAATATCTAAATATAAAAATGCACGTTTCTCGTAAGGATGATTTTCGTACATTTTTAACGTATTTCTTAAATCCATAAACGCATGCTTAATATCTTGCGGATACACATCTTGCAAGCCTTTTATAAATTTTATCATCTCTTTTTGTACCTCATGTAAATCGTTCATTTTAATTAAAAACTTATACGTGCTACGCAATAATATATCTATATGATAATCTAGACCAGCTTCGTAATGCGCTACTAAATTTAAAACTCGGGAAAAGCACAATAAATCTTCGCGCATGGACAGACTTTTATTCGAAATAATTTTATCTAAATAAAAGATACATTTTTTATTATCTCCTGCTCCAAAATATAAACTTGCAAATTTGTAATAGAAAATCATAGCATGATGCTCATCAATTCTATTCGAATATTTTTTTAAATCGGTTTCTATTTTAGGCACTAAACTTAAACCTTCCTCAAACGATCCATCTATAAAATGAGAATTCACTTTATTTAAATTAAAATATAAAAAGGCTAAAGACTCTACATTTTCATCTCTTAAAAACTTTTTATCATTTACAATGGTTTCTAATCGCACCAAAGCCTCTTCAAACTTCGTTTTACTTCTCACAAAAAACAAAGCTTCGAGTAAGTAGTTTTTCCCTTTTAAAAAGAACACAGGATTAAGATTAATCATATCTGGATTATCGTAAAATAAATCCACCCATTTAGAAGCATAACGGTAACAATTTTTAAAATCTTGAGTTAAAAAACTATACCATAAATAGGCATTATAAAGCCATAACTTTTCTCTAAATCCTAAATTTTTAATATTAAATTTAGGAAGCCTGTTATTAAAATATTCGGCAACCTGAATGCCTTCTTCTTCATTTTTAACATAACCTGTTTTTAGAAAAACGCCATACAACTGAAGCGATAAATTAGAGAGTTTACTCGCTATAACATTTAACTCACTCAGGTCTTTTGCCTGGATAGTCAACTCGTCTGCACGACCACCAATACTTCGTGTAATGTATTGCGATTCTATTAATTTTTCGAATTCTACAATTTCGTAAGCCAAGTTTTTTTCTTCACTATGAATGGCTAATTCTTTCGATTTATCTAAAATCTTTAAACTCTGTTTATATAAACCTTTATGGTATAAAATTGAAGCAAAATCTAATTGTTCTCGTATTTGAGATCTTATATTTTGATGTGAAGGGTTTAATTTTAAACTTATTAAAATTTGTTTGTATAAATGTGCTTTAACATTGGCTAGCTGTTGTTTTTTAACATCACCGTTTTTTAATATAAATTCTTCATCATAAATCGATAACTTATCTAAAATATTAAATAAATTTAAAAACTTAGAATCGCTATTAACACCTAATCTTCCAACATACAGTTTAAACTGTCTCTTTTCAGACTTGGTTAAGGACTTTACTAGCAAAAACAAATTATCTTTTTGGTCTTTTATCATCAAATAAAAAGTGTTTTAATTAACAGACACACAGATAGTTAAGTGCGTTTAAATACTTTTAAACATCGTAAAAGTACAATAATGAGATATTACTTTACAAAAGTATAATATAAATTCGTAGAACAATAAGAAAATAAATTCATATAAATGTCACATTCTAACATTCAAATATTTGACACAACGTTACGCGATGGCGAACAAGTCCCAGGTTGCAAGTTAAACAAAGAGCAAAAAATTATAATTGCTGAAAGACTTGATCTGCTAGGAGTTGACGTTATTGAAGCGGGTTTTCCTGTGTCAAGTCCTGGAGATTTCGCTTCGGTTGAAGCCATTTCAAAAATCGTAAAGAATGCTACAGTTTGTGGACTAACAAGATCTGTAGAAAATGATATTAAAGTTGCTGGTGAAGCATTACGTTATGCAAAAAAAGCAAGAATTCACACAGGAATTGGAACATCTGATTCTCATATAAAATTTAAATTTGCATCTAATCGCGATGCCATCATAGAACGTGCCGTAAGAGCTGTGCGTTATGCTAAAACCTTTACTGAAGATGTAGAGTTTTATGCAGAAGATGCAGGACGTACAGATAACGATTATTTAGCAAGAGTTTGCGAAGCTGTAATTGCAGCAGGTGCAACTGTTTTAAATATTCCAGATACAACAGGATACTGTTTACCTAACGAATATGGTGCTAAAATAAAGTATTTAAAAGAGAACGTTAAGGGTATTGAAAAAGCAATTTTATCTTGCCACTGCCACAACGATTTAGGATTAGCTACTGCAAATTCTATTGAAGGTGTTATTAATGGTGCAAGACAAATTGAGTGTACAATTAATGGTATTGGAGAACGTGCTGGAAACACAGCTTTAGAAGAAGTTGTTATGATTTTAAAACAACACCCAACCTTAAATTTAGATACAAATATAAACACCTCTTTATTATACAGTACAAGCCAAATGGTTTCTGAACATATGGGAATTTATACGCAACCAAACAAAGCAATTGTTGGAGCTAATGCATTTGCTCATAGTTCTGGAATTCATCAAGATGGTGTGATTAAAAATCGTGAAACTTACGAAATTATCGACCCTAAAGATGTTGGAGTAACAGAATCTGCTATTGTATTAACAGCGAGAAGTGGTAGAGCTGCTTTAGCTTACAGAGCAAAAAATGTAGGATACGAATTAACTAAATTGCAATTAGATGTAGTTTATGCTAATTTCTTAGATTTTGCAGATGTTAAAAAAGAAATAAACGATTCTGATATTCATCAAATTATTGAAACTAGTAGCGTTTATAATCAAATTATTTCTGCTTAAAATAAGCTAAAAGTCTATTTCATAAATTAAATTTGAAGTGAAATAGCAAAAACAACATGAAATGAAAAAAACATTATTTGATAAAGTATGGGATGCACATGTAGTTGACGCCATAGATAATGGCCCACAAGTATTGTACATCGATAAACATTTAATACATGAAGTAACAAGCCCACAAGCTTTTAACGAGTTAAAAGACAGAGATATTCCTGTATTTAGACCCAACCAAATTGTGGCAACAGCAGATCATAATACGCCAACAACAAATCAACATTTACCAATACAAGATACGTTATCTAGACATCAGCTTGAGCAGCTATCAAAAAACTGTACCGACAACGGAATCACACTTTTTGAATTAGGTCACAAATACAATGGAATAGTGCACGTTATGTCTCCCGAATTAGGTATCACACAACCTGGGATGACAATCGTATGTGGAGATAGTCATACCTCTACACATGGTGCATTTGGAACTATTGCTTTTGGAATCGGTACCAGTCAAGTTGCTCAGGTTTTTGCTAGTCAATGTTTACTTTTAAGTAAGCCTAAAAGCTTACGTGTTTCTGTAAATGGAAAACTAAAAAACGGTGTACTTCCTAAAGATGTTATTTTATATATCATCGCTAAATTAGGAACCAATGCAGGTACAGGTTATTTCTGTGAATATGCAGGAGACGTATTTCAAAACATGAGTATGGAAGGCCGCATGACGGTTTGTAATATGAGTATTGAAATGGGAGCCCGTGGCGGTATGATAGCACCAGACCAAACTACTTTTGACTATGTTGAAGGTCGTGAGTTTGCACCTAAAGGTGAAGATTTCAAAAAGAAAGTAGCCTACTGGAAAACATTACCAACAGATGAAGGTGCCGAATTCGATAAAGAATACTTCTTCGACGCAGAAGATATCGAACCTATGGTTACCTACGGAACCAACCCTGGTATGGGGATAAAAGTAACAGAAAACATCCCTACACTTGACGATGCTTCTTTTGAAAAATCATTGAAATATATGAACTTTAAAAAAGGAGAATCTCTTATAAACAAACCAATTAATTTTGTCTTTATTGGTAGCTGTACCAACTCTAGAATTGAAGATTTTAGAGTAGCTGCTAAATATATTAAAGGCAAACAAAAAGCCCCTAACGTTACTGCCTGGTTAGTTCCTGGAAGTAAATTGGTAGAAACACAAATTATTGAAGAAGGTCTTAAAGACATTTTTACAGATGCCGGTTTCGAACTCCGCCAACCTGGATGTTCTGCATGTTTAGCGATGAATGATGATAAAATTCCGAAAGACGAATATTGTGTATCTACTTCAAACAGAAATTTTGAAGGACGACAAGGTCAAGGTGCTCGTACCATTTTAGCAAGTCCGTTAGTTGCAGCAGCAACAGCGGTAGAAGGAAAAATTATAGACATTACAAAACAATTAAACTAAATGGAAAAGTTTACAACATTACATTCTAGAGCCATTCCATTAGATATAGAAAATATAGATACAGACCAAATCATTCCTGCGCGTTTCTTAAAAGCAACAGACAGAGAAGGTTTTGGAGATAATGTATTTAGAGATTGGAGATTTAATCAAAACGGAGATTTAAACGCAGAGTTCCCTTTAAATAATACGACTTATATGGGTAGTATTCTTGTCGCTGGAGACAACTTTGGTTGCGGATCTAGTAGAGAGCATGCCGCTTGGGCAATAGCCGATTACGGATTTAAGGTTGTTGTTTCTAGTTTCTTTGCAGATATTTTTAAAGGAAACGCACTTAACAACGGAATTTTACCAATACAAGTTACTCCTGCTTATTTAAAAGAATTATTTAATCATATTACAGCAGACCCAGAAACAATAATTAATGTAAATTTAGAAGATCAAACTATTTCTATTAAAGACACCGATTTATCAGAGCATTTTGATATTGACCCTTACAAAAAAACATGTCTTATAAATGGTTATGACGACATTGATTATTTATTAAGCAAAAAAGATGCTATATTAGCTTTTGAAGCTAAATCCTGAAAACACAACCTTATACACATTTAAGTAGTTGTGCTATTTTCAGCCTCTAAAAAATAATTCTTATGAAACTAAACATAGCAGTATTAGCAGGAGATGGGATAGGACCAGAAGTCACTGCTCAATCCATAAAAGTTCTTAAAGCCATTGCTTTAGAATTTAATCATACCTTTAATTTTAAATACGCACCTGTTGGTGCCATAGCAATAGATGAAACTGGTAATCCTTTACCAGAAGCAACGCTTGAGCTTTGTAAAAAAAGTGATGCTTTATTGTTCGGAGCCATTGGAGATCCGAAATACGATAATGATCCCTCTGCAAAAGTACGCCCAGAACAGGGGTTGCTTGCATTAAGAAAAGAATTAGGATTATATGCAAATATAAGACCTGTTAAAGCATACGATGCCCTTTTAAGTAAATCGCCTTTAAAAAAGGATATTATTAAAGGCACAGATATTAGCATTTATCGTGAGCTTACTGGAGGTATTTACTTCGGAAAAAAAGAAACAAGTGCAGACGGAAATTCTGCATCAGATTTATGTGAATATTCTCGTGAAGAAATTGAACGTTTAGCACATTTGGCATTTAAGGCGGCACAAGCTAGAAGAAAAAAACTGACTTTAATTGATAAAGCAAACGTGTTAGAAACATCTCGTTTATGGCGTAGAGTGGTAACAGAAATTGCTAAAAGTTATAAAGACGTAGAATTAGATTTCTTATTTATAGATAACGCAGCAATGCAAATGATTTTAAACCCAAAACAGTTTGATGTTATTCTAACAGAAAACATGTTTGGAGATATTATTAGCGACGAAGCTAGTGTTATTGGAGGTTCTATAGGATTGTTAGCTTCGGCTTCTGTAGGAGACAAATACGCAATGTTCGAGCCTATTCACGGATCATACCCACAGGCAACGAACAAAGGTATTGCAAACCCAATTGCTTCAATTTTATCTGCAGCTATGTTATTAGAGCATTTTGATTTAAATGATGAATCTGATTTAATTAAAACTGCTGTCGATAAATCTTTAGCACTTCATATTACAACACCAGATTTAAATACGAAATACGACAATATTACAACAACTAAGGTTGGAGATTTTATTGCTGATTTTATTAGTAATCCTAAAGATTCTAATCATAACTTTTCGAACATTCACTTAGGTCAATCTACGATTATCTAATTTTCGATATATTATAAAACAAAAAGCGTCTTAGTTTAATTACTAAGACGCTTTTTTATGTTATGTATATTCCCTTATAGTTTAGGAAATTTTTCACTTATTTTATCTAATCCTAAATTATGAATACTTCCTAAATGGGTGTGTTTTTTAGAATCGTCAGGAACGTAAGTACCTGCTTCTACTTCCCCACCAATCTTCTTGTAAGCATCTCTAAACGACATACCTTCTACAACTAACGTATTAATATTATCTACTGTAAAAAGGAACTTATATTTATCGTCATGTAAGTCAATATCTTTCACTTTGACTTGAGCGATAGAGAAATTAAAGATATCTAAAATATCTTTCATATCTTCAAAAGCCTGAATCATGTTTTCTTTTAATAACTGATAATCGCGGTGATATCCGCTAGGTAAATTATTAGTGATTAAAACCATTTCTGTTTGAAGCGCTTGAATCTTATTACTTTTTCCACGAATCAATTCAAACACATCTGGGTTCTTCTTATGTGGCATAATACTACTTCCTGTTGTTAACTCGTCAGGAAAGGCAATAAACCCAAAATTCTGACTGTTATACAAGCAAATATCCATTGCAAAACGCGATAACGTATTTGCTAAACTTCCTAATGAAGCTGCAATTGTACGTTCACTTTTTCCTCGGCTCATTTGCGCCGCAACAACATTATATTTTAAAGTTGAAAAGCCCATTTCTTTAGTCGTTAACTCACGATCTATAGGGAATGAACTACCATAACCTGCAGCAGAACCTAACGGATTCTGATCGGCTACTTTTTGAGCAGCTTGCACCATATACACATCATCGATTAACAACTCTGCATAAGCAGAAAACCACAAACCAAAAGAAGACGGCATAGCAACTTGTAAATGAGTATAACCTGGTAATAATTTATCTTTATGCGTTTCAGCTAATCCTAAAAGGGTATCAAAAAACGTTTTTGTTTTAGTTTGAATAGTCTTTAATTCTTCTTTAAAATACAACTGAAGTGCAACTAAAACTTGGTCGTTTCTAGAACGTGCAGTATGTATTTTTTTTCCAACATCGCCTAACGTTTTCGTTAATTCGAATTCTATTTTAGAATGTACATCTTCAAACTCTTCTTCAATAACAAAAGTGCCGTCTTCTATCTGAGCTTCTAAAACTTCTAATCCTCCTAATAATTGTTTTAATTCTTCTGCAGTAATAATACCAATACTTTCAAGCATTTTAGCATGTGCTTTAGAAGCAATCAGGTCGTATTTAGCAATATGTATATCTATTTCTCTGTCGTTACCAACAGTAAATTGTTCTATTTTTTTATCGATTGTAAGACCTTTGTCCCAAAGTTTCATAGCTGTATGTTTTTATATTTAACGAATATCCGTTTTTAATCATAGTCTTATTAAACCGTCATGCTGAACTAGTTTCAGCATCTCATTATCTTTGTATGTACAAAAATTAAAGTGAGACCCTGAAACAAGTTCAGGGTGACGCGAATTTTATGACTTATTACGAACAATCAATTTATATTTTAGATTGAAGCCGAACTTCGCTCTTGAATAATTAAAGTATTTTTTCTAATAATTGAATGTAAATCGCCACACCTTCTTCAATTTCATTTAAATAAATAAATTCGTCTGCAGAATGTGATCGTGTACTATCTCCAGGTCCTAATTTTAAAGACGAACACGTTAACACCGCTTGATCTGATAATGTTGGAGAACCATACGTTGTTCTTCCTATTTCAATTCCTGCTTTTACCAATTCGTGATCTTTAGGAATAGAAGACGAATTTAAACGTAAACTTCTTGCTTTAATTTCTGTACAAGGCGATTCGTTCACTAAAATAGCATTAATTTCTGCATTGGTATATTTGTCGTTTACACGAACATCTATCACCAAATCAACCTCAGCTGGAATAGCATTATGTTGTTTCCCTGCTTGAATTTGAGACACTGTCATTTTAACATCGCCTAAAGCTTCAGAAGGTCTATCAAATTTATAATCCTTAAACCAATTTAAGACTTCTATTGTATTGTAAATGGCATTATCGTTATTAGGATGTGCAGCATGACTAGGAGTTCCTTTCACCTTCGCATCGAAAACCACAAGCCCTTTTTCTGCAACAGCTAAATTCATTAATGTTGGTTCTCCTACTATAGCAACATCTATTTTAGGAATAATGGACAACATACTATTTAAGCCATTTGGACCACTACTTTCTTCTTCTGCAGAAGCGACAATAACTAAGTTATATTTTAGATTCGGTTTATTATAAAAATAAGTAAACGTAGCAATTAAAGACACTAAGCATCCTCCTGCATCATTACTTCCTAAACCATACAATTTACCATCTTCTACAATCGCTTTAAGCGGATCTTTAGTATATGCGCTATTTGGTTTTACAGTGTCGTGATGTGAGTTTAAAAGCATGGTGGGCTTGCCTTCTGTAAAATCGGCATTGGTTGCCCAAACATTATTTTTGGTTCTGGTATACGGAATGTTTTTTTGTATAAACCAAGCTTCTATAAGTTGCGCTGTTTTATCTTCTTCTGAAGAAAACGATTCTGTTTCTATCAGATTCTTCAGTAATAAAATGGCCTCTTCTGTTAATTGTTGCGTCGTGATCATTAGGCTTGAATTGTTGTGTGTTTTGTATTCTGATTAAATAACATGTCTGGTTTTCCTAAACACACTTTATAAACGTGATTAGATATGGCATAAAAACAATTATCTAGTTTGGGGAGCATACCATCTGTAATAACACCATCTGCTTTTAAAGTCTTATAATTAGATGTGTTTATGTCTTCTATTACAGAATTGGGATCGTCGACATCTAATAATACGCCGTCTTTTTCGAAACAATAATACAGTTCTACCTGATACAAATCTGCAAAAGCAATGGCTAATTCAGACGTTACAGTATCGGCATTTGTATTTAATAACTGCCCGTTTTCATCATGCGTTATCGCACAAAATACCGGTGTAATTCCGTTTACTAAAAGTACTTTTGGTACTGCTGTATTTACTTGTTTTACATCACCTACAAACCCATAATCAATCGTTTTTACAGGACGTTTTTCTGAAACAATAACATTCCCGTCTGCTCCTGTAAACCCAACACTATTACAGTTATTAGCTTGTAATTGTGCAATAATATTTTTATTGATTTTTCCGGCGTAAACCATCGTAATAATATCTAAAGTATCGGCATCTGTAATACGCCTCCCATCTACCATTTGCACCTCAACATTCATGGATTTAGCCATTTTAGTTGCTAGTTTCCCTCCACCGTGTACTAATAACTTCGGCCCTTGAATGGTTGCAAATTGTTTTAAAAAATTAGACAAAGCAATAGCATCATCAATAATATTTCCACCTATTTTTATAACTTTTAGTGTTTCCATATTACAGATTTTCTAAGATTTCTTTTAATACAATTTGTGCAGAATATGTTCTATTATTGGCCTCATGCATAACAATAGATTGATCGCTATCTAGCACAGCATCTTCTACAATTACATTACGTCTAACTGGTAAACAGTGCATAAATTTAGCTTGTCCCAATTTCTCCTTTGTAATCATCCAGCTCGGATCTGTATTTAAAATTTTCCCATAGTCTGAATAACTACTCCAGTTTTTAGCATACACAAAATCGGCATCTTTTAACGCGTCTTCTTGATTATGATTAATTGGCGTGTCTTTAGTAATTTCAGGATTAAGCTCGTAGCCTTCTGGATGTGTAATCACTAAATCTACTTCCATCTTCTGCATCATTTCTACAAAAGAATTTGGCACAGCTTGAGGTAAAGCTTTAGGATGTGGCGCCCAAGACATTACAACTTTAGGTTTTGATTTCTCTGATAACTCTGAAATTGTAATTGCATCTGCCAAGGCTTGCAAAGGATGTGCCGTTGCACTTTCCATGTTTACAATGGGAACAGTTGCATATTTTTCAAAACTTTTAATTACCATTTCTGTGTAATCTTTATCTCGATCTATTAAGCTTGGAAACGCACGTACTGCAATAATATCTGCATACTGAGAAATTACTTTAGCAGCTTCTTTTACATGCTCTGAAGTACCTGCATTCATGACTGTTCCGTCTTCAAACTCTAAATTCCACGCATCATTAACATTCAAACTCATCACATTCATTCCTAAATTTTTCGCAGCCTTTTCAGTACTTAAACGAGTCCGAAGACTTGAATTAAAGAACAACATGACTAAGGTTTTATTTAACCCTAAATGTTTATACCCGAAAGGATTCATTTTTAAAAGAATAGCTTCTTTTATAGTTTCTGAAAGATTTGAAATATCTGAAATTTGAGTGTATTTTTTCATGCTATGTTAGTTCTGATTTTAAAGCTTCAAAAAACATATCTAAATGCTCTTTTTGAATCGTTAATGGCGGAAGTATTCTTAATAAATTAGGGTTCTTAGCACTTCCGGTAAATATGTGATGATCGAAAATAAGTTTTTTTCTAAGGTCCGAAATTGGAAAATCGAATTCTAAACCTAGCATTAAACCACGACCTTTAATTGTTTTTAATTGTGATATTTGTTCTGCTTTTTCTATAAAGTAAGCTGAAATTGCTTTAACATGCTCTAATAATTTTTCAGCTTTAAGGACATCTAAAACTGCTAATGAAGCTACACAAGCCAAATGATTACCTCCAAAAGTGGTTCCTAATAATCCAAAAGATCCTTTAATATCTGGATGAATTAAAATTCCACCAATAGGAAAACCATTTCCCATTCCTTTAGCCATTGAAATAATATCTGGTGTAATATTATGTTTTTGGAAAGCGAAGAAATCTCCTGTTCTTCCAAAACCAGACTGTACTTCGTCAGCAATGAAACACACATTATTGGCTTTACATAATTTTTCAAGTCCTTGGTAAAATTCGGTTGTACTTTCGTCTAAACCTCCAACACCTTGAATACATTCTATAATAACGGCGCAAACATCGTTATTCTTTAATGATTGTTCTACACCATTTAAATCGCCAAGTTTAAAAAACTCAACCTCTTGTTGTGCGTTTAATGGTGCTACGATTTTAGGATTATCGGTTGCTGCTACTGCTGCAGATGTACGTCCGTGAAAACTATTTTTAAATGCTATAATTTTAGACTTGCCATTATGAAAAGAAGCTAATTTTAATGCGTTTTCGTTGGCTTCTGCTCCCGAATTACATAAAAATAATTGATAGTCTTTACAACCTGAAAACTCTGCTAAATCTGTTGCTAATTGTTCTTGTAATGGGTTTTGAACCGCATTACTATAAAAAGCAATATGATGTAATTGATTTGTAATACGATCTACATAAGTTGGATGCGCATGCCCAATTGAAATGACAGCATGACCTCCATAAAGATCTAAATACTTAACATCTTTATCGTCGTAAACAAAAACGTCTTTCGCTTTTACTGGAGTAATATCGTAAAGCGGATATACTGGAAACAAACTCATATTTGCTCTTTTTTAATGTTACTAATTTTATTGTAAGATGCTATCATACCTTGAATTAAAGACGAACTTAAACCTTTATGTTCCATTTCGTTTAATCCTTCAATAGTACATCCTTTTGGCGTTGTAACTCTATCTATTTCTTCTTCTGGATGATTGCCCGTTTGGATAAGCAAACTAGCTGCACCCTCGCAAGTATGCATAGATAATTCTTGAGCAACTTCTGCATCGAAACCTAATTGAATTGCTGCTTGAGTAGTTGCACGAATTAAACGCATCCAGAATGCAACTCCACTTGCACAAACTACGGTTGCGGCTTGCATCTGACTTTCTGGAATAGATAATGTATGCCCTAAACGATTAAAAATAGCTTCAGCAATTTTAATACGTTTTTTACCTAATTCATTACTACATAAACACGTCATGGATTTCCCTACAGCAATTGCGGTGTTAGGCATAGCACGAATTATAAATTGATTTTCTCCAACAATATTCTCTATTCGTGGAATTAAATATCCTGTAACTGCAGAAATCAACACATGTTTCTCTGTTAAATGAGGTGCTATTTCTTTTAAAATATTTTCAAAATGTGCAGGTTGAACCGCAAAAATTAAAATATCAGATTTTTGAATAGCTAAAACATTATCACTCGTAATAAAGACCTTATTATAACCGTCGAATTCTTCTAAATCTTCAACATTCCTTTTTGTTAAATATAGAGTTGTAAACGCATTATCTATAATTAAACCTTTAGCGATAGAATGTCCTAAATTTCCTGTTCCTATGATAGCAATTTTCATAATTAATGGTTTTAGAAGTAAGTCGCTTTAAGTTGTACGCCTTCAGCTTCTTCAAAGCCAAACATTAAATTCATGTTTTGTACAGCTTGTCCTGAAGCACCTTTTAATAAATTATCAATTACACTAGATATTAATAATTTGTCGTTATGCTTATGTAAATGAAGAATACATTTGTTAGTATTTACAACTTGTTTTAAATGAATATCTTCGTCTGAAACTACTGTAAATTTAGCATCCTTATAAAAAGATTTATATAACGCTTTGGCTTCTTCTAAAGTCCCTTCGTATTTAGTGTAAGCTGTTGCAAAAATACCACGTGAAAAATCTCCACGGTTTGGCATAAAAACAATTTCAGAATTAAAACTACCTTGTAATTGCTTCACCGATTGATTAATTTCTCCTAAATGCTGATGCGTAAAGGGTTTGTAGTATGAAAAATTATTATCTCTCCACGTAAAATGCGTAGTTGCAGATAATGATGTTCCTGCTCCCGTTGCTCCTGTTACAGCATTAACATGAACATCATCTTGAAACTTTCCGTCCGACGCTAATGGCAACAATGCTAACTGAATAGCCGTTGCGAAACAACCTGGATTTGCCAAATAACTTGCTTTAGAAATTGCTTCTTTATTTAATTCAGGAAGTCCGTAAACAAATTGTTTTCCGTTAAAATTAGAATCTGCTTCTAATCTAAAATCATTGCTTAAATCTATGATTTTAGTCGTTTTAGAAAAACTGTTTTTTTCTAAAAACGCAGTAGAATTCCCATGTCCTAAACACAAGAATAACACATCTACATCTGCATTAATAGTATCTGTGAATTTTAAATCTGTAGATCCAATTAAATCTTGATGCACTTTACTCACCGGATTTCCAGCGTTAGATGTACTATAAATAAAATTGACTTTTACTTGAGGATGATACATCAAGATTCTTATAAGTTCTCCTGCAGTATATCCTGCACCTCCAACAATTCCGGCTTGTATCATGATTTATTATTTACGAGTTGATAAATCTTATTCTGATTTCCAAGTATTTTTATAAATCCTTTGGCATCATCTGCTGTCCATCCTTTATTTTCTTCACCATAACTAGCAAAAGTAGAATTCATTAAATCGTGTTTAGACGAAATTCCATCTAAAGAGAAATGATATGGTTTTAAACTCACCACAACATCACCTGTTACATTTTCTTGACTACTTTGTAAAAAGGCTTCCATATCTCGCATTACCGGATCTAAAAACTGACCTTCATGTAAATGCATTCCATAAAAACTAGATAAGTAATCTTTATGTTGCATTTGCCATTTTGTAAGCGTGTGTTTTTCTAATAAATGATGTGCTTTTACAATAACTAAAGCGGCTGCAGCTTCGAAACCAACACGGCCTTTAATACCAACAATAGTATCTCCAACATGAATATCTCTTCCTATTGCATATTTAGAAGCTAATGTATTTAAAGCTTCAATATTTTTTTCTGGAGCAGCTTCTTTTCCATCTAAAGCAACAAACTCTCCTTTATTAAAGGTTAAAGTCACTTTTTGTTCCTCTGTTTTTTCTAATTGAGACGGATATGCCTCGCTTGGTAATGGTTTTTCTGAAGTTAATGTTTCTTCACCACCAACACTTGTTCCCCATAATCCTTTGTTAATTGAATATCTTGATTTTTCCCAAGACATATCTATACCATTAGCAACCAAATAATCAATTTCTGTTTGTCTTGCTAATTTTTGATCTCTAATAGGTGTAATAATTTTTATTTCTGGAGCAAGTATTTGAAAAATCATATCGAAACGTACTTGATCGTTTCCTGCACCGGTACTTCCGTGAGCAATATATTCTGCATTAATACTTTTTGCGTATTCTACAATTTCAATGGCCTGAATAATACGTTCTGCACTTACAGAAAGCGGATATGTATTGTTTTTTAATACATTTCCGAAAATTAAATACTTCACTACCTTTTGATAAAATGTAGCAACCGCATCAATATTTTTATAAGTAGACACGCCCATTTTATAAGCGTTACTTTCTATATGACTAATTTCTTCTTTAGTAAAACCGCCGGTATTTACGCTTACTGCATGAACATCGTACTCCTTTGATAAACTTACTGCACAGTAAGACGTATCTAATCCACCACTGTATGCTATTACTAATTTTTTCATTTTGTATATTATTTTTTTAGAAACAAATGCTCCTTAATGCTTTTTAATCTATTAAATACGCTGGATTTTACAGGCTTCTGATCTTTTGGAGGTTGCTTATCCGGATCGTATAGCATACCTGTACATAAACACATTTTTTGTTCTGTACGTTGTAAGACATCATAGTTTTTGCAGGTTTGGCAACCTTTCCAAAACGTTTGATCGTCTGTTAGCTCTGAAAATGGCACAGGTTTATATCCTAAATCTGAATTCATTTTCATTACCGGTAATCCTGTAGTTATGCTAAATACTTTTGCTTTGGGATACTTTGTTCTGGAATGAGTGAAAATTTTATGTTTAATATCTTTTGCTAACCCTCTTTTTCTAAAATCCGGATGCACAATTAAACCTGAGTTGGCAACAAATTTACCATGTCCCCATGCTTCTATATAACAGAAACCGGCAAATTTACCGTCTTCTAAAGCAATAACTGCATTTCCATTTATAATTCTTTGAATAACATACTCAGGTGTTCTTTTTGCGATACCGGTACCTCTTACCTTAGCAGAGTCTGCTATAGTAGCACAAATAATTTCTGCATAAACCGTATGCGACTTGTCAGCAATAACAATTTCCATTGTTTTGATTTTAAAATTAAAAAGTTAAAAAAGTATTGATTTCTAGAAAGTAGAACTGGACACACCTAAAAGTTCCTAATATATAAAGCACCCTAACGGGCGGCGAAATAAAATAGGGCGTGATGTAACACGGTTACTATTTAAAGTAACTATAGATTGTGTATAAAATGTATATAGTGGTGTAATCAAAATAAAAAAATAAATACATGAAATTAGGCGAACAACTCTAGAAGATTAGTGTGCACTGCGACGTCGGCGCAATGCAATTGCGGGACTAAATGGGCGTATATTATTTTTAATAAGAATCATTAACCAAATATACAAATTAATTCAATATATCAATTAACTATTTATCAATTTTTTATAAAATATAATCGGTGCTTATAAAATTAGAGGCCTTTGTATCAAGCAATTCATTTAATATAGCATTATTATAGGTGTTATCTTTAGAAGCCACAAATGTTCTTATAGAAAAAGATCTTAACGCATCATGAACACTTAATGTTCCTACTGCAGAATCTTTTCTTCCTGTAAAAGGATACACATCTGGTCCTCTTTGACAAGAACTGTTTAAATTAACACGACAAACTAAATTTACCAAAGTATCTATTAATGGTGCTAATGTTTTTACATTCTGACCAAAAACACTCACTTGTTGTCCGTAATTAGATTCCGCCATATCATGAAGCGGCTCTTGTATATCTTTAAATGGTAATACTGGAATTACGGGTCCAAATTGCTCCTCTTTAAAAACACGCATGTCTTTATTTACAGGATACAATACTGCTGGAAAAATATAATTTTCGGTTGTTTTACCTCCTTTTTCATTTAAAATAGCAGCACCTTTTTCCTTAGCATCATCTATTAATTCTTGTATATAAGCCGGTTTCTCTGGTTCTGGTAATGGTGTTAATTTTACCGCTTTATCCCATGGGTTTCCAAATTGAAGTGCATCTACTCTCGCAGAAAACCGTTTATTAAATTCTTCAATAATATTTTCATGAACGTATAATACTTTTAAAGCTGTACAACGCTGTCCATTAAAAGACAAAGTTCCTGCAATACATTCATCTATAGTTAAGTCTAAATCTGCATCCGGCAAAACAATTGCTGGATTTTTAGCTTCTAAACCTAAAACCAATCGTAATCTGTTTTGTCTTGGGTGACTTTCTTGAAGTGCATTTGCAGACTTACTATTCCCTATTAAGGCAAGTACATCTACACGTCCATTTTCCATAATTGGAGTAGCAACTACACGACCACGTCCGTAAATAATATTTACAACACCCTTAGGAAAACTAGTTTGAAACGCTTCTAATAAAGGAGTTATTAATAAAACCCCATGTTTGGCAGGTTTAAAAATAACTGTATTTCCCATAATAATAGCAGGAATTAACAGTGCAAAGGTTTCATTTAAAGGATAGTTATAAGGGCCTAAACACAATACAACACCTAAAGAACCTCTTCTAATATGTGCATTTACACCACCGTGTTTTTCAAATTTCGCACTATCTCTATCTAATTGTTTATATTCTTCAATAGTATCGTAAACATAATCTACTGTTCTGTCGAATTCCTTTTCAGAATCTGGTAAACTTTTACCAATCTCCCACATTAGTAATTTTACAATTTCGTCGCGCTTGGTTTTCATTTGTTTTACAAACTTTTCCATGCAAGCCACACGATCTATAACTTTCATTGTAGGCCACTCTCCTTGCCCTTTTCCATAAGCATCGCAAGCAGAATCTAGAGCATCTAAAGCTTCTTCTTTTCCTAATTGAGGAATTTTACCAAGTAATGTTGGCTTATACTCTGGTGTTGATGAAATTGAAGAATAAATATTAGCTGTCTTTCCAGCCCATGTCTTTAATTCACCACCTACTAAATATGTGTTTTGATTAATTTCAGTTGTAATTTTATATTGATCCGGAATATCTAAAAAAGATGTATGCATAATATATTTTTTTTATTAACTGTTCGTGTACTAAATATAACCTTTTAATTGCATTTAGCAGTTTACATAAAAGTTAAGCTTATACTAAAAACTGAAATAAATCTGGGTTATCGTTTAAGTAATCTCCGTAAAAATTTCTAGTCTTCATTTTTTCCATTAAAGGCGCTAAATCTTCAGACGACTTTAATTCAATACCAACAACTGCAGATCCATTTACACGGTTCGTTTTCTTAGCGTATTGAAAATATGTAATATCGTCATTCGGTCCCAAAATTTCAGCAACAAACTCTTTTAATGCTCCTGCTCGCTGTGGAAATTTAACAATAAAGTAGTGTTTTAAATTGGTGTATAATAAAGCGCGTTCTTTAATTTCTTCTGTTCTAGTAATGTCGTTATTACTTCCGCTAATTACGCAAACTACATTTTTACCTTTAATTTCTTCAGCATAAAAATCGAGAGCAGAAATACTTAAAGCACCTGCCGGCTCTACAACAATAGCGTCTTTATTATATAATTCTAATATGGTTTCGCAAACTTTCCCTTCTGGAACAGTAATCATTTCGGTTAAATTATGTCTACAAATTTCGAACGTTCTGTCTCCTACCTTCTTAACAGCAGCGCCATCAACAAAATTCTCGATACGTTTTAACTCTGTATTATAACCATTTTTAATTGATGTTTTCATAGAAGGCGCACCTTCGGGTTCTACACCAATAATTTTTGTATTTGGAGATAATTGTTTGAAGACTGTAGATAATCCTGAAGCTAATCCGCCACCTCCTACGGGTACAAAGACATAATCTATAGGAACTTCGGTCTGATTTAATATTTCAAGACCAATTGTTGCCTGACCTTCAATAACTTCTTTGTCGTTAAACGGATGAATAAAGGTTTTATGTAAACGTTCGCATTCTAACATAGACGCATGAAAAGCATCATCGAAAGTATCGCCAACCAAAACAATATTTGTGTATTCTTCTCCAAACATTTTTACCTGTTCAATTTTCTGATTAGGTGTTGGCGAAGGCATAAATATAGTCCCCTTTATTTTTAATAATTTACAAGACAATGCCACGCCTTGAGCATGGTTTCCTGCACTAGCACATACAATACCTTTTTCCATTTGTTCTTTTGTTAAAGAAGAAATTCGGTTATATGCACCTCTTATTTTATAAGAACGTACTAATTGTAAATCTTCACGCTTAAACATGACATTGGCTTCGTAATGTTTAGAAGATTGAAGATTTTTATTTAAAGGCGTTTTAACAGCAACCGACTTTAAACGTTCGGCTGCTGCTTCTACTGCTTTTAAACTTGGAAAATATATTTTATTTTCAGTTTGCATATTTTATTTGGCTAACACTAAAGCGTCTTACTATGCTTCAGTTTTTATTGTTTTCATTGCAGTCATGGCTGTTCTTAACGATTTTCCAATCGCCTCAATAGGATGATTCCTAATAGCATCGTTTACTGCAATTAATTCAATATTGTCAACGGCGTTAGATGTTCCGTAAGGCTTACCAATCACATCAGTTTTAATTCCTTTCATGAAATCTACTAACATTGGTTTTGCTGCATGATCGAATAAGTAACAACCGTATTCTGCAGTATCTGAAATTACACGGTTCATTTCGTAAAGTTTCTTTCTTGCAATTGTATTTGCAATTAATGGTAACTCGTGAAGAGACTCGTAGTAAGCAGATTCTTGAATAATTCCTGAACTTACCATAGTTTCGAATGCTAATTCTACACCAGATTTAACTACAGCAATCATTAATACTCCATTGTCAAAAAATTCTTGTTCAGATATTTTTTCTGAAGTTAACGGCGTTTTTTCAAATGCAGTTTCTCCTGTAGCAGCTCTCCAAGTTAAAAGGTTAACATCATCGTTAGCCCAGTCTTCCATCATTGTTTTAGAGAAATGACCAGAGATAATATCGTCCATATGTTTTTCAAATAACGGACGTAAAATATCTTTTAATTCTTCAGATAATTTAAACGCTTTAATTTTAGCTGGATTAGATAAACGATCCATCATGGTTGTAATACCACCATGCTTTAAAGCTTCTGTTACAGTTTCCCAACCGTATTGAATTAATTTAGCAGCATAACCTGGCTCGATACCTTCTTCAATCATTTTATCGAAACACAAGATAGATCCAGTTTGTAACGCACCACATAAAATAGTTTGTTCTCCCATTAAATCACTCTTAACCTCTGCAACAAAAGACGATTGTAAAACTCCTGCTTTATGTCCTCCTGTAGCAACAGCATACGCTTTAGCCCATGCTAAACCTTTTCCTTCAGGATCATTTTCAGGATGTACTGCAATTAATGTAGGCACACCAAAACCACGCTTATATTCTTCACGAACCTCTGTTCCTGGACATTTTGGAGCAACCATAATTACTGTAATGTCTTCACGAACCTGAGTTCCTTCTTCAACTATATTAAAACCATGAGAATAAGATAATGTAGATCCTTTTTTCATTAAAGGCATAATCGTTTTAACAACATTTGTATGTTGCTTATCTGGAGTTAAGTTTAATACTAAATCTGCAGTTGGAATTAATTCTTCGTAAGTTCCAACAGTAAAATTGTTTTCAGTAGCATTAACGTAAGATGCACGTTTTTCTTTAATAGCTGCCGCACGTAATGTATAAGAAATATCTAAACCAGAATCTCTCATGTTTAATCCTTGGTTTAATCCTTGTGCGCCACATCCTACAATGACGATTTTTTTACCTTTTAATGCATTTACACCATCTTCAAATTCTGAAGATGCCATGAAACGACATTTTGATAATTGTTCTAATTTTTGTCTTAATGATAAGGTGTTAAAATAATTTGCCATTTTGTTTTAATTAATTAAATGCTACTAGCATTTGTGATATTTTCATTTCTTGTTTAGTCACTGCAATACGTCCAGAACGCACAAATTGCATAATGCCATAGGCACTAAAATCGCGATATAATTGTTCTATTTCATTTCTTTTACCTGATTTTTCAAGTACAAAAAACTCTTTATTAACGTGTATAATTCTTGCGTTACTATCTCTTATTATATTTTGAATTTCGCGTTCTTCAAATAATAAATCAGATTTTAACTTAAACATACAAGATTCTTGATAAATCGTTTCTTCATCTGTATGATAGTAAGCTTTAATAACCTCTACTTGTTTTTCTATCTGACCGATGATTTTCTTCATACGTTCTTCTTTAAGATTTACCACTATAGTAAACCTAGACACGCCTTCTATTTCGGAAATAGATGTATTTATACTTTCAATATTAATATGTCTGCGTTGAAAAATCGCTGAAATTCTATTTAAAAGACCAATATTATTCTCGGTATAAATAGATATGGTATATGTGTTTATAGTATCTTCCATAATTAACTTAATCTAATTTCTGAAACTGAAGCTCCTGTTGGTATCATCGGGAAAACATTATCTTCCTTCTCTACGCAAACCTCTAATAAATATGCACCTTCGCAAGCCATCATTTCGGCTACAGCATCGGCTAATTCTTCACGTTTTGTAATTTTTTTAGCCTCAAGATAATACCCTTTAGCAATAGCTACAAAATCAGGATTTGTCATTTCGGTAGACGCGTAACGCTTATCGAAAAACAATTGTTGCCATTGGCGAACCATACCTAAGAATTCATTATTTAAAATTACAATCTTAACTGGTACTTTTTGCTGAAAAATGGTTCCTAACTCTTGAATATTCATTTGAAAACCACCATCTCCAATAACAGCAACAACATCGCGTTCCGGTGCAGCCATTTTTGCTCCAATAGCAGCTGGCAATGCAAACCCCATAGTTCCTAAACCTCCAGACGTAATATTACTTTTGGTTTTGTTGAATTTTGCATAACGACACGCAATCATTTGATGCTGACCAACATCTGAAACAATAGCAGCATCTCCTTTAGATTCTATATTTATCTGATTTAATACTTCCCCCATGGTTAAACCGCCTTTGGTTGGGTGTATATCTCCTTTTATTACTTTCTCAAATTCAATAGCATATAAATCTTTGAATTTTTGATGCCACTCTGGATATGATTTTTCCTCTAAAAGTGGTATTAATGCTGTTAAACTAGATTTCGCATCTCCAAGAACAGCAACATCAGTTTTTACAATTTTATTTATTTCTGCAGGATCAATTTCAAAATGAATAACTTTTGCTTGTTTCGCATAAGTTGCTAAATTACCCGTTACACGATCGTCGAAACGCATACCAATAGCAATTAAAACGTCGCATTCGTTAGTTAACATATTTGGCGCATAATTACCATGCATACCAACCATTCCTATATTTAAAGGATGTTCTGTTGGCACAGCCGAAGCTCCTAAGATTGTCCAAGCCGCAGGGATTCCTGCCTTTTCAATAACTGTTTTTAATTCTTCTTCAGCTTTTCCTAAAATAACACCTTGTCCCCAAACTATCATTGGTTTCTTAGCGCTATTAATTAAATCTGCAGCGTCTTTTACTGCCGCATGATTGGTTTTACAAACTGCTTTATAACTACGTACCGAAGTACATTTTTCATATTTAAAATCGAACTCTTCAAACTGAGCATCTTTAGTAATGTCTATTAACACAGGTCCCGGACGTCCGCTTTTAGCAAGATAGAATGCTTTAGCAATCACTTCAGGAATATCTGAAGCTTTTGTAACTTGAACATTCCATTTGGTAACCGGAGTAGAAATACCTACAATATCTGTTTCCTGAAAAGCATCACTTCCTAATAAATGAGAAGATACCTGACCAGTAATACAGACTAAAGGCGTAGAATCTATTTGAGCATCTGCGATACCCGTTATTAGATTTGTTGCACCTGGACCAGAAGTTGCCATGGCGACTCCTACTTTTCCAGAAATACGTGCATAACCTTGGGCTGCATGTGCAGCACCTTGTTCATGACGTGCTAAGACGTGATGAATTTTGTCTCTATATTTATAAAGTTCATCGTAAACAGGCATTATAGCTCCTCCTGGATATCCATAAAGAATCTCAACACCTTCAGCTAACAAACATTTAATGATAGCCTCGCTCCCCGAAATACGCACGGTCTTTTCTGTAGCGGTATTTGTAGTTTTTACTGTTTCTGTGTTCATAGTAAAAAATTAGAATTCATCAGTCACACATCCTTTAGATGCAGACGATACTGTTTTCGCATATTTATATAATACTCCTCGTTCTGCTTTTAATTTTGGAGCAACCCAATTCGCTCTTCTTTTAGCTAATAGCTCTTCAGAGATTTCAATATCTATAGTATTGTTTTCTGCATCAATAAAAATAACATCACCATTTTCTACTAAAGCAATGTTTCCTCCATCTTGTGCTTCTGGGGCAACGTGGCCAACCACGAAACCATGAGATCCTCCTGAGAAACGTCCGTCGGTAATCATAGCGACATCTTTTCCTAAACCAGCTCCCATAATAGAAGATGTAGGTTTTAACATTTCTGGCATACCTGGTGCTCCCTTAGGACCTTCGTAACGAATAATGATTACATCACCTTTCTTTACTTTACCATGAGCGATACCTTCATTTACCTCAGCTTCACTATTAAAAACATTAGCTATACCTTTAAAAGATAAACCTTCTTTACCAGTAATTTTTGCTACAGCACCTTCTGTTGCTAGGTTTCCGAATAATATTCTAATATGACCTGTTTCTTTAATAGGCGCTTCAAGTGGTTTTATAATTTTTTGTCCTTCAACTAAATTAGGGACATCTTTTAAGTTTTCTCCAATAGTTTTTCCGGTAACCGTTAAACAGTCTCCGTGAAGCATATTGTTTTCTAACATGTATTTTAAAACACCAGGAATACCTCCAATACCATGTAAATCTTCCATAGAATATTTACCACTAGGCTTTAAATCTGCCAATAATGGAGTTGTATCACTAATGCGTTTAAAATCTTGTAATGTAAAATCTATTTTTGCAGCTTTAGCAATTGCTAAAAAGTGAAGTACTGCATTTGTAGAACCTCCTAAAACAGTCACTAATCTAAACGCGTTTTCTAACGACTTTTTAGATACAATGTCTGATGGTTTTATATCATTTTCTAATAAATAGCGTAAAGCTTCTCCTGCTTTAACACATTCCTTTTCTTTTAATTTATCTTCTCCAACAGCAGGAGTAGAAGAGTTAAAAGGCAACGACATCCCTAAAGCTTCTATTGCAGATGCCATAGTGTTTGCAGTATACATACCACCACAAGCTCCAGCTCCTGGACATGCCTTATGTACTACTTCTTTAAACTCTGAATCTTCGATAGTTCCTGCTACTTTTTTTCCATAAGCTTCAAAAGCAGAAATAATATCAAGCTTTTCTCCTTTATGACAACCAGAAGCAATTGTACCTCCATAAACCAAAATTGATGGCCTATTTAATCGAAGCATCCCCATTAAGGCACCTGGCATATTTTTATCACAACCTACAACGGTAACAACACCATCGTAACTCATTCCTTCAACAACCGTTTCTACAGAATCTGCAATGATATCTCTAGAGACTAATGAATAACGCATTCCGGGTGTACCATTAGATATACCATCACTAACACCAATTGTATTAAAAATTAATCCAACCATATCGGCATTCTGCGTTCCTTTTTTAACATGAGTCGCTAAGTCGTTAAGATGCATATTACAAGGATTCCCTTCGTAACCTGTACTAGCAATACCAATAAATGGTTTTTGCAAATCATCATCTGTTAACCCAATAGCATGCAACATTGCTTGAGCAGCAGGCAAAGAAGCATCTTGAGTGACCGCGTAACTATACTTTTTTAAGTTTTTCATATGTTTTTAAAAGCTTTTGCTCTCTTCTAATTCCTTTGAGAGTACTAAATTAATTTTTTGTCATTTTTCAGCGAATTTACATCAACACATATAGACTAAATCCACCACCAAAAATAAACATCTAAACAACTGATTTAAAGTGTTTTAAATCCATTTATATATGACGTTCAATTTCTTCTTTTTATTATAAAAAAAACGGCTTTTTTCAGAATTCAGGTTTTATTATAAAATCGATTACAAAAACCCATCGTTATTTTACGTTTTTAACTCTAAATAATCTTATAAAACAACAGTGTTTTCTATCCCATATTGAAACAAAAAAGCCTTCCATAAAAATGGAAGGCTTTAATTTTATTATTAGAATAAACACACTCCCTTTTTACCCTCGCGAACGAATCACAACGACACTAATAGAAATGATATTTACTAGAATGTTTTTCATATGTCTTTCAAATATCTTAATTCTTAAATTAAGAACCTATGAAAATTATAAATATTTACTTTTTAATTATGATTTAAACTCGAGGTAAATCAATTCCTGTTTTAAGAGGTAAATTAGACGCCCCCATTAAATAGGCATCTACATGATAAGCAGCTTGTCTACCTTCGGAAATTGCCCATACAATTAAAGACTGCCCACGACGCATATCTCCCGCAACAAAAACGCCTGGCACGTTAGACATATAATCATTAGTATCTGCCTTAATATTGGTTCTAAAATCCATTTCTAAGCCTAACTGCTCTGGAAGTGTTTTTTCAGACCCTGTAAAACCTAAAGCCAATAACGCTAAATCGCAATCCCATGTTTTTTCAGTTCCAGGAAGCTCTTTTAATTGCGGGCGCTCACCTTCTTTAAAAATCCATTCTACTTCGGCTGTAACTAACCCTTTTAAATTTCCGTTTTCGTCTCCTAAAAACTCTTTTGTTGAAATACTAAAGAAACGCTCTACACCTTCTTTATGCGAAGAACTTGTACGCAATTTCATAGGCCAATACGGCCAAGGCTGATTTGCAGGTCTTCCTACTGACGGTTTATCTAAAATCTCGAAATTGGTAACCGATTTTGCACCATGACGATTAGATGTCCCAATACAATCTGATCCAGTATCTCCACCTCCAATAACAATAACATTTTTATCGGTTGCTAAAATCTCTTTTTCAAATGCTTTGGTTCCGCTTACACGCTTATTATTTTGCTTTAAAAAATCCATAGCCTGAACAACTCCGTTTAATTCTGCTCCTGGAATTGGCATACCACGTCTTACCGTAGCACCACCACACAACACAACTGCATCAAAATCTGCTTTAAGCTTATCTGCATCTACATTTACACCAACATGTGCATTGGTTTTAAATATAATACCTTCTTCTGATAAAACCTCAACACGACGATCTATGATTTGCTTTTCTAATTTAAAATCTGGAATACCATAACGCATTAACCCACCAACTTTATCATCTCTCTCAAAAAGAGTTACTAAATGTCCTGCACGGTTTAATTGTTGTGCCGCTGCCAAACCTGAAGGTCCGCCACCAATAACAGCAACCGTTTTACCCGTACGTTGTTTTGGAGGATGCGCTACAATCCAACCTTCTTTAAAGGCTGTTTCTACTATGTTTTTTTCAATATTCTCTATAGTCACAGGATCTTCGTTAATCCCTAACACACATGCTTCTTCGCAAGGCGCAGGACAAAGTCTTCCTGTAAATTCTGGAAAATTATTTGTCGAGTGCAAGATCGCTGCTGCTTCTTTCCACTTTCCTTTATATACTTTATCGTTAAAATCTGGAATTAAATTACCTAGCGGACAACCACTGTGGCAAAATGGAATTCCGCAATCCATACAACGCGCACCTTGATTTTTTAGATGCGATTCAGATAATGGAATTGTAAATTCTTTGTAGTCTTTTATACGCTCTTCTACAGGTTCATAACCTTCAATTTCGCGTTTATATTCTAAAAATCCTGTTATTTTTCCCATAATATCTATTGCGTTACAAGGTTTTCTTGTTCTAATTTAATTAAAGCTTGCTTATATTCTTCTGGTAAAACCTTGACAAACTTAGGTAAGTATGCTTCCCATTGTTCTAAAATACGTTGTGCTAACGGACTTAAAGTTGCATTATAATGATTTTCAATTAACGTTTTTAAGGTTAAAATATCTTCATCTAAAACTACAGGATCTAAGTTAAGCGCTTCAGAATTACAATGATCCTTAAATGTATTTTTTTCATCTAAAACAAAAGCAATACCTCCGCTCATACCAGCTCCAAAATTTCTTCCAACTTCACCAAGTACTACAGCAACACCACCAGTCATATATTCACAACCGTGATCTCCAATACCTTCTACAACCGCTTGGGCTCCTGAATTTCTTACACAAAAACGCTCTCCTGCTTTACCATTAATATAAACCTCTCCAGAAGTTGCACCATATAAGGTTACGTTTCCTGTAATAACATTCTCTTCAGGAACAATAGTTGCTTTTTCTGGCACTTTAATTATCACTTTAGCTCCAGACAGTCCTTTTCCTAAATAATCGTTCGTGTTTCCATTAACAATCATCGTTAAACCTTTGGTAGCAAATGCTCCAAAACTTTGTCCTGCAGATCCTGTAAAGTTTAAGTTTAATGTGTTTTCCGGTAAACCATGCGCTCCATATATTTTAGATATTTCGTTACTCACTACTGCACCAACGGCACGATCTACGTTTGTTATTTGAAAATCTAAATATGTTTTCTCCTTACGGAATAACGCTGGATGCGCTTTATTAATAATTTCGAAGTCTAAATGACTTTCTAAATGATGTTCTTGTTTTTCTGTGTTATATAATTTTACGTAAGGCTCTGTTTTTACCTTATGTAAGATTGGTGTTAGATCTATCCCTGAAGCTTTATAATGCTCGATAGCTTGATTACGATCTAATTTTTGCGATTGTCCAACCATTTCATTAATGGTTCTAAATCCTAATTGCGCCATAATTTCACGCAACTCTTGAGCAACAAAGTACATGTAGTTAACAACATGTTCTGGTTTCCCTTTGAATTTTTTACGTAGTTCTGGATTCTGAGTTGCAATACCTACTGGACATGTATTTAAATGACACACACGCATCATGATACAACCTGAAGCCACTAAAGGCGCCGTTGCAAAACCAAATTCTTCTGCTCCTAATAAACACGCTACAGCAACATCACGTCCTGTTTTTAACTGTCCGTCACACTCTAAAACAATACGATTTCTTAAATCGTTCATTACTAAAGTTTGTTGTGCTTCTGCAATTCCTAATTCCCAAGGTAATCCACAATGTTTTAAAGATGTTAAAGGAGATGCTCCTGTACCACCATCAAACCCTGAAACTAAAACAACATCTGCTTTTGCTTTTGCAACACCGGCAGCTACTGTTCCCACTCCAACTTCTGATACTAATTTAACGTTTATACGCGCTTCTCTGTTAGCAGATTTTAAATCGTAAATTAATTGAGATAAATCTTCAATAGAATAAATATCGTGATGTGGTGGTGGTGAAATTAATCCTACATAAGGCGTAGAATTTCGTGTTTTTGCGATCGAAGGATTCACTTTTGGTCCAGGTAATTGTCCGCCTTCACCAGGCTTCGCACCTTGCGCCATTTTAATCTGAATCTCTTTTGCACTTGTCAGGTAATTAGAAGTTACTCCAAAACGCCCTGAAGCCACTTGCTTGATTGCACTGTTTTTCCAATCGCCATCAGGATCTTTATAAAAACGTTCTTGATCTTCTCCTCCTTCACCAGAATTACTTTTTCCTCCAATACGATTCATCGCAATGGCTAAATTCTCGTGGGCTTCTTTACTAATAGACCCATAAGACATTGCTCCCGTTTTAAAACGTTTTACAATTTCTGTCCACGGCTCTACTTCCTCTATAGAAATAGGATCGTAGTTTGTAAATTCAAACAATCCACGAATTGTCATTAAATCTTTAGATTGATTATTTACAAGTTCTGCATATTCTTTATAAGTAGATTTTTTATTGGTACGAACAGACTCTTGTAATTTCGAAATAGTTAACGGATTAAATAAATGTTTTTCTCCGTTACGTCTCCATCTGTATTGCCCACCAATTTCTAAATCTAAATTAGCATCAATCTCTCTCACTTTATAAGCACATTGATGACGAAGAGAAATTTCTTTTTCTATTTCATTTAAACCAATACCTTGAATACGTGTTGCTGTTGTTGGAAAATACTTTTCTACAACTTTGGTATTAATACCAATACATTCGAAAAGTTGAGAACCACGATAAGAATTTAAAGTAGAAATCCCAATCTTGTTCATAACCTTTAAAATACCTTTACCTACGGCTTTATTGTAATTCTGAATAGCATCTTCAAACTCTAATCCTGTTAAATCTTGAGACAATAATTGTTGCTCTACAATTTCATTAACCATATAAGGATTAATAGCACTCGCTCCATAACCAAATAACAATGCAAAATGATGCACTTCTCTTGGCTCTGCAGATTCTATAATGATACTAATTTTAGAACGCTTACCTCTCTTATACAAAGCATGATTTACATAAGAACACGCTAATAATGCAGGAATAGGTGCTTTTGTTTTACTAATATTTCTATCGGATAGAATAATAATATTTGTTCCTGAATCGATAGATTTTTCAGCCTTATTAACAATAACTTCTAAACGATCTTCAAGACCATTAACACCTTTAGATACATCGTATAAAATTGAAATTGATGTTACCTGATAGTCTGGACTTTTATCGTGATGCTTTATTTTATCTAAATCTTGCTTAGAAATTACAGGATTCTGAATTTTTAATTTACGACAGTGATATTCATTAATTTCAAAAATATTAGTATCACTTCCTAAAGTTAAACTAATGTCTGTAATTAATTCTTCACGAATACCATCTAACGGCGGATTAGTTACTTGTGCAAATAACTGCTTAAAGTAATTATAAATTAATTGCGGACGCTCAGACAATACAGCAATTGGAGTATCGCTACCCATAGAACCAATTGGTTCTTTTCCTGCTTGAGCCATTGGCTTAATAATAGTATTTA
Source organism: Formosa sp. L2A11 (assembly GCF_009796865.1). GTDB lineage: Bacteria > Bacteroidota > Bacteroidia > Flavobacteriales > Flavobacteriaceae > Formosa. The sequence goes on from NZ_CP047028.1 coordinate 725,122, forward strand.
AATCTTCTTGAGTATACCCAAAAACACTTTGTCTTATACCTAAATCCTCTTCTTCAAAAACAACAGGATCTGTACTATAAGGAATATCTTTTAAGTGAATTAAATTTTTATCTAACCACTTTCTATAAGGATGCTTATTTGCAATCGCTTCTTTAATTTCTTCGTCGTTAATAATACGACCTTCGTCCATATTAACTAAAAACATTTTTCCTGGCTCTAAACGGCCATGAAATTTAATGTTCTCTGGTTCAACCTCTACAACTCCCGTTTCTGAAGACATGATTACAAAATCATCTTTTGTAACCGTATATCTAGACGGACGCAAACCATTTCTATCTAATACCGCTCCAATATAACTTCCATCGGTAAAAGGTATAGACGCTGGCCCATCCCAAGGTTCCATTAAACATGAGTTAAATTCGTAAAATGCTTTTTTAGCATCAGACATATTTGTGTTTTTCTCCCACGCTTCAGGAACTAACATCATCATGACTTCTGGTAAAGAACGCCCTGTCATTAACAACAGCTCGACAACCATATCCATAGAAGCTGAATCTGATTTTCCTTTTAAGATTGTAGGAATAACACGTTTAATATCTTCACCAAACCAATCACTTTCCATGATTTCTTCACGAGAAAACATTCTAGATACATTTCCTCTTAATGTATTAATCTCACCATTGTGACACATATAACGGAAAGGTTGTGCTAAATCCCAAGTTGGAAACGTGTTTGTTGAAAAACGTTGATGCACTAGTGCTAGCTTTGCATCTAATAACGGATTTAATAAATCTAAATAATATTCTTTAATATCCTCAGGCATTAACAACCCTTTATAGATTATAGTTTTGGTTGATAAACTAGGGAAGTAAAAGAATGAAGATTCAGATAATTTTGAATTATATACTGCGTGTTCTGCAATCTTTCGTGCAGAGAATAATTTTAAATTAAACTCGAAATCTGTTTGCTCGGGATTATTTTTTCCAATAAAAACTTGTCTAATAAAAGGCTCACTAGCTGCTGCTATTTTACCTATTACATTATTATTAACCGGAGCGGTACGCCAGCCAATTAATTTAAGCCCTTGTTCGGCAATACATTTTTCAAAAGTATTAACACAAAATTCGCGTTGGTTTTGCCTTTTTGGCAAGAACATATTACTTACTGCATACTCACCACGAGCAGGCAATTCAAAATCACAATATTTTACAAAAAAATCATGAGGAATATCTATTAAAATCCCTGCTCCATCTCCTGTTTTACCATCTGAACTCACAGCCCCTCTATGCTCCAATTTCACTAGTATTTCTAGTGCTTTATGGATAATATCGTTAGACCGACTTCCTGTTAAACTACAAATAAATCCAGCCCCACAATTGTCGTGTTCAAATTCTGGCAAATACAGCCCTTGTTTCTTCAACATAATCATTAGTTGTTTAGTTATTTTTTGCTACTAGCAAGCACTAATATAACAGTATCCTTTTTACTGTAATAATTGTAATTAAACTTTTATGACATTATAGGTATACTTTAATATTCATTTTCTTATTACAACTATTTAGGCTTGTAAATTACGAATTCAGTACCATTTTTAAAACAATAAAATGCAACAAATTTAATAATTAACAAAAGGCTACCTAACAATATGCTGTTTTACATGCATTTAATTCAAAAAAATTAACAATTACTTTAATTTAATTCAAAATAAAATTCTACAAAAATCTGTTTTTTCAATATTTATTTAAAATACCCTCATTTTTTTAGGGGTAAAACTGATTAAATCATAAAAATATTCTATAACCCCCTGTTTTTTAATGGGTATAAAAACTTTTTACTTAGATTTGATCAGCTATAAACAAAATAACCCACACAGAAATATGAAAAAAATCTTTAGCCTTGCTTTAGCATTTGCATCAATTGGCATTTATGCTCAAGACACCACAGAGGAGAAACCAAAACTTAGCATTAGCGGTAGCGTAGATGCATATTATCAAACTTATTTTACAGCACCTGACGATCAAGAACAATATTTCGGAACTGCATTTGCTAAAAAATCTGGATTCGCCTTAGGAATGGGAAACCTTATCGTTTCTTATGAAGGCGCAAAAACAGGAGCAGTACTTGATCTGGTAGTTGGACCAAGAGGAGAAGAAGCAACTTTTAATAGTGACATTGTAAACGGTATAGTTAATCAAGCATATGTTTACTGGAATGTATCTGAAAAAACAACATTAACTTTTGGTAGATGGAATACATTTTTAGGTTATGAAGTTATTGCACCTGCTGCCAATTTTAATTATAGTACATCGTATTTATTTTCTAGCGGACCATTCTCACATATGGGATTAAAAGCAGACTTTGCTCTTTCTGACGATTTAAGCTTAATGTTAGCTGTAACAAATCCTTGGGATACAAATGACACATCTTTAAGCGGAGAATATGCTTTCGGAGCTCAGTTAGGATACAAAGGACAATACCTAAACTTATACTACGACAGCGGAAACAATGATGGATTAGGTTTTGAAATAGACTATACAGGAGGTTTCGATTTAACAGATTCTTTTTACTTAGGCCTAAACGCAGCTTACAACGACAATGATGGATCTGGATTTTACGGTGCAGCATTTTACCCTCAATATGCAGCTAGCGAATCTTTTAGCATAGGTCTAAGAGGTGAATATTACGGATTATATTATGATGGAGACGACATAGACGACGAAGACGTATTAGCGTTTACGCTTACAGGAAGTTATACTGTTGAAAGCTTAATTATTAAGCCTGAATTTAGAATAGACTCTTGGTCTGAAGATAGATACCTAGACAACGATGGTATGGCTACAGATAATTTAGCTGCCTTTACTGTTGCTGCTATCTACGCATTCTAAGCAAAAAGGACGAATTGACCACGTCTAAATTTCACTAACTCAACTAACCCTAATAATTAATATATATATGATGCTTTTTTTAAACACAATTCCTGCAGTAGAAGACGCTGCTACTGCCGCTTTAGCTGAAGCGATTAAAGGCGATATGGGAATGCTTTGGATGGTTGTTTCCGGTATTCTAGTTTTCTTTATGCAAGCAGGATTTTTCTTAGTTGAATCCGGAATGACAGATTCTAAAAACGCAGTCAATATTGCCATGAAAAACTTCCTGGATATTGCTGTAGGCTCTTTAGCCTTTTGGTTTATAGGATACTCTTTAATGTACGGCCCAGACATTTCTGGTGAAGGATTCTTTCACTGGGGTGGACTTATATTCACAACAGGACCAGCAGATTTATTCTTTCAAACTGTATTTGCTGCAACTGCCGCAACTATTGTATCTGGAGCAATTGCCGGACGTACAAAATATACAACATACGCTATATTCAGCATTGTATTAACTGCTTTTATCTACCCTATCGCTGGTGGATGGGAATGGAACGGTGGATGGCTAAATGCAGCATGGATGCCAGCAGAATTTATTGATTTTGCAGGATCTTCTATTGTTCACTCTGTTGGAGGATGGGCAGCTTTAGTTGCCGCCTGGATGGTAGGTCCTAGAATAGGAAAATATATCAACGGTAAACCTGTAGAAATTCACGGTCACAACCAAATGTACGCAACTTTAGGTGTATTCATTCTTTGGTTAGGATGGTTTGGTTTTAACGGAGGATCCCAATTAGCTTGGGGAGGAGACGATTCTGTCGCTGCATCTCAAGTTATTTTAGTAACCAATTTAGCCGCTTCTGCAGGAGCATGTAGTGCCTTATTATTTACCTGGTTTAAAAACGGAAAACCAAACTTAGCAATGACATTAAACGGAGCACTTGCTGGTCTTGTTAGCATAACTGCTGGTTGTGGTAACACTACTGAAGGTGGTGCTGTATTAACAGGTTTAATTGGAGGTATTCTTGTTGTATTATCTATTGGTTTTATTGAAAAGAAATTAAAAATTGACGATGTTGTAGGCGCTATATCTGTTCACGGTGTTGCCGGTGTATGGGGAACCTTAGTTATTGGACTTTGGGGTGTAAACGGAGATACTGGCATTGGATTATTCAATGGTGGTGGATTTGCACAACTAGCAGCTCAAGCTATAGGCGTAGTTGCATATGCATTCTGGGCAATTGTATTATCTTATGTTTTCCTTACTATTATTAAGAAAACATGTGGCGGATTAAGAGTTACCGAAGAAGAAGAGATCGCTGGCCTTGATATTTCTGAACATGGCTCTATCGCATACCACGGAAAAAGAGTTAGAGAATTTGAATAAAATGAACTAATTTTTATAAGTTTATAAATCTATAAGAAAGATGCCATGTACCAACATGGCATCTTTTTAACGTAATAAAGATTCTGTATGAATCAGATAAATTTTTGTAAATTAAAATCAACTAAAACAATAAACTACAAACAATTATGAAGAAAATAGAAGCAATTATTAGAAAATCCAAATTTTCTGAAGTGAAAACATCACTTCATGCAATTGGTGTAAACTTTTTCTCTTACTGGGACGTTACCGGTCTTGGAAACGAAAAAACAGGACACGTATATCGTGGCGTTAGCTATAGCACTAGCGATATTCAACGTAGATACCTTTCTATAGTTGTAAATGACGATTTTGAAGAAATAACCCTAAAAACACTTATGGAAGCTGCCAGAACAGGAGATGTTGGAGATGGAAAAATATTCGTATCAGACATTAAAGAATGCTACAGAATCAGAACTGGCGAAAAAGGAGGAGAAACACTAAAATAAACACTAAAAAATATTAAAATATGGAATTATTAACAATCAACAATGTATGGATGATGATCTGTACGGCACTTGTTTTCTTCATGCACCTTGGTTTTGCATTCTTAGAAATAGGTCTAACTAGACAAAAAAACACATTAAACATACTTTTTAAAAACATATTTATCGTTACAATAGGCCTCTTATTATATTGTCTAGTAGGATTTAACTTAATGTATCCTGGAGAATTTAATGGGTTTTTCGGTTTTGCAGGATTTGGTTTAGATTCTCCACTTACAGCAGAAGGCACATTAGACTTAGCGTATAATAGTGGTTACACCTATTGGACAGACTTCTTATTTCAAGGTATGTTTGCTGCAACAGCCGCAACAATTGTATCTGGAGCCGTTGCTGAACGTATGAAAATTGTACCGTTCATGATCTTTGCTATTATATATGTAGGAATTATTTACCCAATTGCAGGTTCTTGGAAATGGGGAGGTGGATTCTTAGACGAATTAGGATTCTACGATTTCGCCGGTTCTACCTTGGTACACTCTGTTGGAGGATGGGCAGCCGTTGTAGCTGTATGCTTATTAGGCCCACGTATTGGAAAATTTAAAGACGGAAAACCACAGGCTATTCCTGGACATAATATACCTTTAGCTACTGCAGGTGTTTTAATCCTTTGGTTAGGATGGTTTGGATTTAATGGTGGTTCTGTATTATCTGCAGATCCAGAATTAACTTCATTAACATTAGTTACAACCTGTTTAGCAGCTGCAGCAGGAGGAGTTGTTTGTATGTTAGTATCTACAGCTATGTATAAAAACTTAGATTTAACTATGTTTTTAAATGGTATTCTTGGTGGATTAGTTGGTATTACTGCCGGAGCAGACCAAATGAGCCCTACAGACGCTATTATAATTGGAGCCATTGCTGGTACATTAATTGTATTTGCCGTAAGCTTTATTGATAAAATAAAATTAGACGATCCTGTTGGAGCTATTGCCGTTCACTTAATTTGTGGAATTTGGGGGACTTTAGCAGTTGGATTATTTGGTAATTTAGCAGGAATGGATCAATTTATAAGTCAGTTAACTGGTGTAGCTTGCTATGCAGCATTCTGTATTATAACATCATTCATTATTATTTTTATATTGAAAAAAACAATGGGTATTCGTGTTTCCGAAAGAGAAGAACTAGAAGGTCTTGACGCTCACGAACACGGTATGGATGCATATCCTGATTTTAGACTAAACGAACATTAAAAACACTCACGTTTTAACACCTATATTAAAGCCTTTAGAATTTATTTCTAAAGGCTTTTTATTTTTTAGACTTAATTAACAGCGCTATTTTTTGATTTTCTAATAATATACGTACTTTTGCTTCATAATAACGAGGAAAGATTTGACTGATTGCAACCTCACTAAAAAATGCTAAAGGACAGTTTATACTTCCTGAGACGTTTTCGTCAAATCCCCTCCATATTTAATAATTATAAATTAGATTATGGCATATTTATTTACCTCCGAAAGTGTGTCGGAAGGACACCCAGACAAAGTTGCTGATCAAATAAGCGACGCTTTAATAGATAATTTTTTAGCATTCGATGAAGATTCTAAAGTTGCATGTGAAACTTTAGTAACTACAGGACAAGTTGTTCTTGCCGGTGAAGTAAAATCTAAGACTTATTTAGATGTACAGAAAATAGCAAGAGACACTATTAATAAAATTGGTTACACCAAAGGCGAATACATGTTCGACGGAAGTTCGTGCGGCGTATTTTCTGCAATTCATGAACAATCAGACGATATTAGCCGAGGCGTAGACAGAGATACAAAAGAAGAACAAGGTGCAGGAGATCAAGGAATGATGTTTGGTTACGCTACAAGCGAGACTGAAAACTACATGCCTTTAGCTCTAGACCTATCTCACACATTATTAAAAGAATTAGCCGAATTAAGACGCGAAAATAAAGACATTACGTATTTACGTCCAGATTCCAAAAGTCAAGTAACTATAGAATATAGCGACGACAACGTACCACAGCGTATTGATGCTATTGTGGTTTCTACACAGCACGACGATTTTGCTACAGACGATGTGATGTTAGCTAAAATTCGTGAGGATATCGTTAAGATATTAATTCCTCGTGTAATTGCTAAATTACCAGAACATACTCAAAGTTTATTTAACGACGACATTAAGTATCACATTAACCCAACAGGGAAATTTGTTATTGGTGGACCTCACGGAGACACCGGATTAACTGGTCGTAAAATTATTGTTGACACATATGGTGGTAAAGGCGCTCATGGTGGTGGAGCTTTCTCTGGAAAAGATCCTAGTAAAGTAGACCGTAGTGCTGCTTATGCAACACGACATATTGCAAAAAACCTAGTAGCAGCTGGAGTTTGTGAAGAAATTCTTGTACAAGTCTCTTACGCAATTGGTGTTGTAGAACCAATGGGAATTTACGTAAACACATACGGAACATGTCCTTTTAATATGACTGATGGTGAAATTGCAAAAAAAGTGTCTAGCATATTCGATATGCGTCCTAACGAAATAGAGAAGCGTTTAAAACTTCGCCAGCCAATGTATAGCGAAACTGCTGCATACGGACATATGGGAAGACAACCAGAAACAGTTACAAAAACATTTACACAACCTAACGGAGAGACTACAACATTAGATGTAGAGTTATTTACTTGGGAGAAATTAGATTATGTAGATGTAGTAAAAGCTGCATTCAACTTATAATAAAATATTTTTTTTATTTAAAGCCACTTTCTTTATTGAGAGTGGCTTTTTTTTTTACTTTTAATCAAGCTACTAAAAACCAAATTAATCACTTATAACCAATTCAATTATGAAAAAATTATTTTTTATTCTATTATGTATCTCACCTACATTTCAAAGTTGTAGTGATGACGAAAATATAGACTGCTTCACTCCGCCTTCTCCATTTTTATTTGAATTAACAGATAATACAACCGGAGAAAACCTATTTACAAACGGAACATATAATTCTGAAGACATCACATTAACCAATATCTTAGACAACAATTCTAACGTAGAATATACTTTTATAGATGAAGACAATTACAACACCATCCAAATCAATTCTGTTGGATGGGAAACTGAAATTGTAAATTTTGAATTAAGAATTAAAGACGAAATCATTTTCAACCTGTATGTAGATGCAGAACGCAAGTCTGAAGACCATTGCAGTTTCACTACTTATAATGAATTTGAAATACAGAATGCAGAGTACACACAAGACAGTCAATTTGATGTCTATACTATTTTAATTCCTTAATAATATAAGAAGTAATAAAATAAAAAAAGCAAGCTATAAAGCTTGCTTTTTTGTGGGGAGAGTAGGATTCGAACCTACGAAGACGTAGTCAGCAGATTTACAGTCTGCCCTCGTTGGCCGCTTGAGTATCTCCCCAAAACCGGTGGCAAATATATCACTTTTTTTAAAGTTTCAAACAAAAAAACATCTTTTTTTATCTCTACGTTTTTTACACACTGAAAGTGAGCAATTAAGCCTCTAAAAAAAATATACTTACCCCAATTCAATCGCTATTATAGGGAGTATACAGCTCTTAATGTTACATATCTTGGTTGAATAAAGTAGTCTGTAGCACTTACAGAAATATCACTTGTACTACTTTGGCTTTGAGATTCTGTATCTAATAAGTTGGTTGCTTTCAATTCAAACTCCCACTTACTATCTGCATTTTTTCTATATGCTAAAGATGCATTCCAGAATTCATAGCTATTAATACTTCCATCTTCATCGCTAAAATTATTATAAGTATAATCTGTTTTAAAGGTTAACACTTTCCAAATTAAAGCATTAAATTCCGCACTAGGAGAAGCTGTATAATACTTAGTTCGCGTATCTCCTTGATCGTTATCCTGAATACTATAATTATAACCAATTTCGAAGTTTGGTGCGTTTCTAAAATTAGAACTTAACTCTACTCCATAATTTTGAGTGTAATTTTCGTTAACAGATCTTACACTCTGAATAAATTGATTAAACTTAGAATAGTTGAACGATCCACTTGCCGAAGCCTTAAACTTTCCTATTTGTTTTTGAAAACGTCCGCTAGCAGATACTGTTTCGTCGGCATAAGCTGAGTTGAAAGGTGAATTTGTACGTATTACACTTTCAAAGTTTGTTATGTTTCTAATGTTATCTATACTTTTATTGTATGTAACAGTTCCAAAAACATTAGTATAGTTAAACAAGTTAAAACTAGTATACCTTAAACGTAATGCATGAGAAATGGCGTTATCTAAACCTTCATTTCCATAGAAAAACGAGTTATAATCGTTCATCACTAAACCTTTCGCCAATTGCGAAACATCTGTAAACTGAGTTTCCATACCATAGCTTAACGTTAACTGTTCGCTCTTCTTAAGCTGAAGCCTAACGTTTAAATCTGGAAGAATTTTAAATAAATTATCTTTATACTTATCACTAAACTGTACATTATCTGTAACATAACTATGTATTGTTGCTCCTGGAGTAACCGTGAATATTCCAGACTTTAAAGTATAATGTATACCGACATACACATCTGAAAACGTATAATCTATATTATTTACACCTAAACCATCATTTATAGTTGGAGTTGGATCGAAAGTAGAACCATCGTCTAACACCTGAAAGATATTAGAGTTAAAAGTTTGCTTACTATATATTGTTCCTAATGTAAAGTTTATATTACTCTTAGCATTTAATATATTATAATAATCTACTTTGGCATCTAACTGATTAGATTTTACACGTTTATCCTGATTCACATTATAATCTAATTGCAGATTATCTAATCCTAATCCTACAGCAGCATCTTCATACGCTTCTTTCTCTTCAATTATAGCATTATAAAATGGATCTTCATCTTGCCACAAATGCTGACCTTCAAAAGTAAAAATATGCTTATCCTTTAGCGTGTAATAGTAACTTAAATTCTGATTGATACTATAAGGACTTGAAGATTCGTTTTGAAGCGTATTCCCTATTACTGAAGAATTCTCTATCTGATCTTGATTCTCTTTAGAAATTCTACCAATAACATCGTAGTCCAATTGATTATTAGCGTTTGGCTTATACCCAACACTAAGTTTCAACATACCTAAATCACTACTTTGATTGGTTTTACTTTGAGTAATTTCATCTGGCACACCTAAATCTGTATTCGTATAAACAATACTATTGTTTTCTTGCATACCAATTCTATTACTAGCAAAAATTCCGAAACCACTAAAAGTCAATGTTTCTTTTGGAGACCAACTAAAGTTCGCTGCCCCAAATTTTGTATTTATATCTTGAGCTTTATCATTTTGAAGTGAGGCAAAACCAAGACTATTACTTCCTAAATCTATATTGGTACCACTACTTTTACTTGGGGCTTTAAATCCCCCTGTAAAGTTGAAGTAATCTTTTCTAGAGAATGCTATTTCACCAATATTGTTTAAATCTCCAATTAAATTAATACTATATGTAGGACTATAATAAAATAATTTTGGTTGTAGCACATACAGACTATTCTCATCGGCAAAGCCACCACCTGCAGTAATATCTCCAAACCAAAAGTTCTTTTTACCTTCTTTTAATTTAATATTTATGGCAACGTTATCCTGATTATTAGTTACCGCACTTAATTGCCCTATTTCAGCAAAATTCTTTAAAACCTCAACTTTATCTATAGCATTGGAAGGAATGTTTTCTGTGGCCAACTTAGAATCGCCATCAAAGAAATCTTTACCATCTACCATTACTTTAGTAACCACATTACCTTCTACTTCAATTTGTCCGTCAGCATTAATTTCTACACCGGGTAGTTTTTTAAGGACATCTTCTAGCTTCCGTTCTGTACCGTTTTTAAAAGAATCTGCATTATATGTAATCGTATCTCCTTTAACTGTAACTGGCATTTCGTAAACCAATTCTACCTCATCTAACGTATTATCACTACTTAATGTAAATGTTTTATATACATTCTTATCAGTGGTTTCTATAGCGACTTGCTTAGTTTTCATCCCAATATAACTCACCTGAACATTATACTTCGCATTTTTAGATATGGATATTTTATAAGTCCCATCTGCATCTGTAATTCCGTAAGATTCTAGCGCTTGAGTTTCTGTGTTAATTGCAATAACATTAGCTAACTCTAGCGGGCTACCCACGCTATCCTTAACAACGCCTTCTAATTTTAATTGCCCAAAACTTATATTAAAAGCTAAAAGCAAAAGAATAATTACTCCTTTTTTCATTTTATATCTGAATTATCTTTAAACTTCCTAAACTTATCTTCTTCCTCCTCCGCCAGGTCCACGTCGTCCAGTAAAGTTCTCGCGTAATTCTGCCATTTTTTTAGTTACAATTGCTGTATACTCTTCTTGTGTAACTTCTTTACCTTTAGTTGGCACTTTAATTTCGGTATCATCTTTTACATTCAATACTATTTTAGAACATAATATTGTAGTTTTATCTGCATTTACTTCTAAAATTAAACCAGGTAATCCCCAATAATCGCCAGGACCTTGGTTTACTGGAATTTGAGGTGTATACCATGCTGTTACTGTAATTTCTACAGGCTCTGTTTTTGCTTCTTCCTTTTCTTTACCCTCATCTTCTTCTCTTCTAAGCCCAGGTCTAAAACTAGTAATATCCGTTTGGCTTGCTAACTTTACCGCTGTAGCTTTAAAACACGTATACTGACCAATTTGTTTAGTTTCGTTTTCCATTTTCCAAACTAATTTTGGTAAACTGTCTTTAATAAGAAACTGTTTTCCAAAAAATTCTTGATCTACAATAACCTGATTTGTTTTTATGTTTTTGTATTGTGGTCCAGGAGTTAGATCTGCTCCTCTAAACCCTCTTCCGCCTGAAGACGATGGTGACTCTAACTTCTCTTCTTCTTTGTAAATAGATTCTGAACGATTAAAAGATAAAATATATGTTTTCTCTAACATAGATTTCATACGTTCTGCCATTCTCTTTTTCTGTTCATCACTAATTTGCCTTCCTCCAAAATCTGGCATCTCTGCAGTGGTTTTAGATTCGTAAAAGGCTTTCCCTTGAAAATCTGCTTGCGCAAAAGCAGAGAATGAAAATGAAGTGAATAAACACACCAAAAACGTTTTAAATAGTTGTGATTTCATATGAATTATTAATTTAATCGTGGTTAACTTGTTTTCATAAGACTCTCCTTTTTAGAATTCGTTTAATTATGTTTCCAATTTTTATTAAAAAAATCGAGTATTAACATGTACATCTTAAAGTATTCATTAAAATAACCAGGTGTTTTTTGTACTTTTCAATTATGAAATTTACACTTTACGTTTTCCTTTTTTCTTCACTATTTATGCATAGCCAAACAGCTATAGAAGTGACTTTAGCACAAACAAAACCACTTAAAGTCTCTGCTTTTATAGATACAGATGCTCCAGAAACCACATATTTTATTAATAATAACGAGTTTTCTAAACAAACAGATTCGCAAACATTACACTACACCAATCTGCAATTGGGAGCCATAAGTAGCGCAAACACTTTTAATCCTTTACGTTTAAATATATTCTATAAGAATTTTAACACGGTTATGATTTTAGATAATAGATTATCTGAGATTTATAAAATAGATTTTAACACCATTACACCGTATAGAAGTCCGTCGTATATATCTACAGGTTACGACAATACATTCTGGATTTTTAACGACAATACACAACAACTAGAGTTATTCGATTACAAAACAAATACACTAAGAGCCGCTTCGACACCAATAAATTCTGAAGTTTTAGATATGGTTAGTAATTATAATTGGTGCTGGCTACTTACTAAAGATTTTATTTATCAGTTTAACTATGTCGGGTCTTTAGTTCAGAAAATTAAAAATGAAGGTTTTACAAAACTAGACGAAAGCAATGAAAACTTAATCCTTAAGAAAGAAAATAGCTTATTCTATTTAAAAAAAGGCACAACTGCCTTTATAAGACTAAACTTACCAGATTTATTAATAAAACAGTTTCTGCTTACGAATCAAACCTTGTATATTTACGATCTGAAAAATTTGAATCAATTCCATTTAATAACACCATAAACTATGCATGTTGCAATTGCCGGAAATATTGGCGCAGGAAAAACTACGCTAACCAAATTACTTGCTAAACATTTTAAATGGGAAGCTCAACTTGAAGACGTTGTAGATAATCCGTATTTAGATGATTTTTACAACCAAATGGAACGTTGGAGTTTTAATTTACAAGTGTATTTTTTAAACAGCCGTTTCAGACAAGTTCTTCAAATTAGAGAAAGCGGAAAAGACATTATTCAAGACCGTACCATATATGAAGATGCCCATATTTTCGCACCAAATTTACATGCCATGGGCTTAATGACAAATCGTGATTTTGAGAACTACCGTTCTCTTTTCGATTTAATGGAATCTGTAGTGCAAGGTCCAGACTTATTAATTTATTTAAGAAGTTCTATTCCTAATTTAGTAGGACAAATACAAAAACGCGGTAGAGATTACGAAAACTCTATTAGTATAGATTACTTAAGCCGATTAAATGAACGTTACGAAGCTTGGATTCATGGTTACGACAAAGGAAAACTTCTAATTATTGATGTAGATAATTTAGATTTTGTAGATAACCCAGAAGATTTAGGTTACATTATAAATAGAATAGATGCCGAAATTAACGGTTTATTCTAAGACCTTACTTTATAAAACCACTTAATCTCGCGTGATTAATAGCTTCTTTACTAGATTTTACTAATAACGCGGGAGTTGTTTTATAACTATCAAAAAGTCCTTTTACTCGAATCATCTTTTCTTTATGGCCTACACACCGTAAGTAAATAGCTAAAATACGATTTGGGAATAACTCTGCTATTTCAATATAAATATCTGCATCGTGTTCGCCATTATCTCCAATAAGTATAAAAGATAATTCTGGATACATATTAAGAATATTTATAATCTCCATTTGTTTCTGAGGTTTTTCATGCGCTTTCTTTTTCTTGAAAATCGTATTCATACTTCGTAACAAAATAGGTCCTTTAGGAAAATTATTAGTCTTTAAAAAGAACTTTAAATATCTGTATAAATTCCACGGACTATGACTTACATAAAAAATAGGATTGGCTTCTTTTCCTGAAACACCTTGATGCAACATATTATAAAATTCTGCTGCGCCTTCTAAAGGAATTCTTTTAAAAGCACCTTTAAAAAAAGTATTTACCAATACGCGCCACTTTAATACAGAAGCAACTCCGGTAAGCATTATTGTATCGTCTATATCGCTAATTACACCAAATTTTGCTGTTTTAGACGGAATTAGAATCTGAGCAGGGAAACGATTTTCGTTGGTAATTTTTCGCTTAATATTTACATCGCTATAAGATGCAACAACCTCTAACCATCCTTCTTTATTGGTAAGATGGTCTAAGTTTTCTAAATGCTCTTCAGACTTAAAATAGCCACGACTATCTGTTTTTACTTTTACAACAGTATTGTCTGGCAAACGTAAATTTAATTCTACGTTTTTAACCTCGTCACTTTCAAAACGTTTATAGGTGTTTATTAAAAGCTTAAATAACCCTTTTTGTTCCAAGTCTATAGTTTCGTCTTCTAAAGCACGACCACGCAAATAAAAATGTGAACTTGTGCCATAACTCTGAAACGCAATAATTTGTAATGGATCTTTTTTAAACATTTTTAATTTTAGAAAACTTAATGTAAAAATACCTGATTATTCCCAAAAATATAGCCTTTAAGACACTAAAAAACCATCTAAATATAAAATTTTAGATGGTTTTTATATGTATTAAGCTAAAAGCGAAATTTATTTATTTGTGAATAAACTGATTTACGTCTGTACCTTCGTAAGTTATAGTTTGAACCACTTTTTTACCATCTACTATTTTTACAGTAGTAACTTCTGCAATTTTATCTCCATCTTCATTAACTCGAATTTCAACTTCTCCCTGAACTTCTTGAACTAGTTCTGTTGGATTGCTATTTAAAGTGGCTTCATTACAACTTGTAATATTATCTACATTTAAAGCAATACTTGGAGCAATTACCAATGCCACTACAGACATTAATTTTAATAATATATTTAAAGATGGTCCTGAAGTATCTTTAAACGGATCTCCAACAGTATCTCCAACAACAGCAGCTTTATGTGCGTCTGTACCTTTCTTACCTTGTTCTTCAATGGTTTTCTTAGCATTATCCCAAGCTCCACCTGCGTTAGATTGAAAAATAGCCATTAAAACACCACAAGTTGTTACACCTGCAAGAAGTCCTCCAAGCATTTCTGCACCACCAATAAAACCAACAGCAACAGGAACAGCGATAGCTAATAATCCTGGTAAAACCATTTCTCTAATAGAAGCTTTGGTAGATATATCTATACATTTTCCGTAATCTGCAACACCATCTGCTTTATCGAAAATAGCACGATCTTCTACTGATGCTTTAGTCATATCAGAATCATATTTACGCATAACAACCAATGCTGCTTTTAATTCTGGAATATCTCTAAACTGACGACGCACTTCTTCAATCATAGCCATAGCAGCACGACCAACCGCATTCATAGACAAAGCAGAAAATACAAATGGCAACATACCTCCTACTAAAAGCCCAGCCATAATATCTGGATGAGACACGTCTATAGCAGTTACATTAGCTGTTTTCATAAAGGCTGCGAAAAGTGCTAAAGCAGTTAATGCTGCAGAAGCAATTGCAAATCCTTTACCAACTGCTGCTGTTGTATTTCCTACAGCATCTAATTTATCTGTACGATCTCGTACTTCACTAGGTAATTCTGCCATTTCCGCAATACCACCAGCATTATCACAAATTGGCCCATAAGCATCTACAGCCAACTGGATTCCTGTATTTGCTAACATACCAACTGCTGCAATAGCAATACCGTATAATCCTGCGTAATAATGAGACACCATAATTGCTGCTGCAATTAACAAAATAGGAATCATTGTAGACATCATTCCAACACCTAATCCTGCAATAATATTTGTAGCCGCACCTGTATCTGATTGTTTTACAATAGACATTACTGGTTTTTTACCTGTAGCCGTATAATATTCAGTGATTTTACCAACACCTAAACCAGCGATTAAACCAGCAACAGTTGCCATAAAAACACCCCATGAACCAAAAGGTAAACCTTCTACCGTTTCTGGAATTAACGTTTTAATTATAAAATAAGAAGCAAAAACCATTAATCCAGCAGACCCAAATTCGCCTATATTTAATGCAGTTTGAGGGTTTCCTCCATCTTTTACTTTAACAAAAAATGTTCCTAATATAGACATTACAATCCCAACAGCTCCAAGAACTAAAGGTAAGTACACCGCTCCCAAACCATCGTATTCTGGTGTAAGGATAAAAGCACCTAACACCATTGTACCAATAATAGAACCTACATAGGATTCGAATAAATCGGCTCCCATACCAGCAACATCACCAACATTATCTCCAACATTATCTGCAATAGTTGCAGGATTTAATGGGTGATCTTCAGGAATACCTGCTTCTACCTTTCCTACTAAATCTGCACCAACATCTGCCGCTTTGGTATAAATACCTCCACCAACACGAGCAAATAAAGCAATAGACGATGCTCCTAAAGAAAATCCAGAAAGCACATTTAACACCATTGCTAAGTTTTCTGCACCTGGCCAAATATTTTGGTATATCATGAATAAACTACTTAATCCTAGAATTCCTAAACCAACAACACCTAATCCCATTACAGCACCTCCAGCAAAAGCAACTTCTAATGCTCTCCCTAAAGATGTTCTTGCTGCTTGAGTGGTTCTTACATTAGCTTTTGTAGCAACCTTCATCCCGATAAAACCTGCTAATGCAGAACAAATGGCTCCAACAATAAAAGAAATAGCTACAATTCCGCTAGAACCTACTTCAGAAACACCTTTAAAATATAATAAGGTAGCAATAGCTGCTACAAAAATAGCTAACACTTTGTATTCGGCTTTTAAGAAAGCCATAGCACCAGTAGCTATATTTTTGGCGATACGCGACATTTTTTCGTCACCTACGTCTTGTTTAGAAACCCATCCGCTCTTTAGAAAAACGAAGATTAGAGCTAGAACTCCGAAAAGGGGCAGAAATTTTATTAAATATTCCATATTACAGTTATAATTTATAAAAGTTAGTAATTTGTTTAGTCTAAAATTACCAAAATATGGAATACAAAAAAACCACATTTGTCATGTTTCAAATGTGGTTTTTTTATCTTTTTTAAAGAAAAATTAGATTTTAAAATCTCCTTTTGCCTTGTGCTCACTATTATTGTATCTATCGACACATTCGTGGTAAACTTTCACTGCTGCTTCTGCATCACTCCATCCTCCTGTATCTACTTTCTTTTTCTCTAAATCTTTGTAAACTTGGAAAAAGTGTTCGATTTCTTTTAAACGGTGTGGATTTAAATCTGCAATATCTGCTTTGTTATTCCAAATTGGATCTGAAACTGGTACACAAATAATTTTTTCATCTGGCCCTTTTTCATCTGTCATGTGAAAGACTCCAATTGGTCTAACTTCCATAACCGTCATAGGATATGTTGGCTGGTGTCCTAATACAAGAACATCTAAAGGATCTTTATCCAAAGCTAAAGTTTCAGGAATAAAACCATAATCTCCAGGATACATCATTGAAGAAAATAACATTCTGTCGAATCTGATTTTATGTAATTTAAAATCGTATTCGTATTTATTTCTACTCCCTTTAGGGATTTCTATTAAAACATCAAAAGTTTCTTGTTTTTTGTGACTCATGTTTACTGTGTTTATAATGGTAAATGTACTGAACCCTATAATTATAGGCAACCTAAAAACGAATTGATTTCTTATAATAAGAATTATAACGTTGTAAATTGATAATAATTAAATATATGACTAAAAAATTAGAAATAAAAGCCAAAACTACCGGTTACACCAAAATTACGCGCATTAGGGTTTTCTAAATAATTTCCTCTAAAGTTAAAGTCTATTCTAAATACTTTAAAAATATTTCCAATACCAAAACTATATTCGTAATACAACTTATCGGTAGGCGCGCTATAAGTTACGTTTGAAGCATTTAAAGCTATGTTTTCATCTGAAATTTCTCCCCAAACTCCTCTTACCCCTACAATTTCTCTTAGGTTTAATTTACGAAGTAGCGGAATTCGCGAAAATAAACGTCCGTTAAAGTTGTGTTCTAAATGTGCAGACACATACGTATCTGTAATAAACTCATAATAATCTAATTGCGAGAATGTATTATATATAGAGAAGTATGCTTGGTTACCAGGCACAACACTTAAGAGCCCCAAAGGCACTTCTCCAAATGTTTTTCCTGCTTCAATAGTGGTTAACAACCTACCAAAACCACCTAATTGCCAAGGTTGCGTGTATGAGAACTGAACCTTAGTGTAATCAAAATCACTTTTAAACACATTCTTTTCTCCATGACTAACCTGTGCAAATAAAGTCGCAAAATTATCATTAGCACGAGAACGCTCTACACCATAACCCGTCATACGTCTGCCAGGGAAATAGGTTACAGAAAGTGCGGTTTCAAATTGTTTTAATTCTGAAGCAACTTCTGAAAACGTATCGTCTGTATAATAATCTAAATTAAAAGCTTCTGAGGCAGAACCTAAAGTTCTAAAATCGGCACCTAATCTAAAGACTACATTCTGTATTGGTTCCATTTCAAAAGCCAAACTTGTAAGCTCTATATTGGTTAACTTATCGTTAGTTCCTTTTGCGAATAATGATGATGATGCTAAGCTACGCCCTAAAACATCTGTAGATGTGGTTAAACTCGCCCCGATTTGCTCTATATCTTTACGGTGTCCTCCAGAAATTATAAAACGGTTTTCTTTATCGATTAACCATTTTCCTGAAATACCATATTTAATTTTCTTATCTCTAAAACCATAAGCTCCAAAACCTTCTACACGCCAAGGATCGTTCGGACCAAAATATGTACGTCCGCCACCTCGAATACGTAAACCTTCTACCTCGTTATACCCAAAACTAGAGAATATAGGACCATAATCCATATTTAATTCATCTAACTCCACATATCCAGAAGCCAAAATGGTTCCTGCATTATACAAGCGTTTAAATTTCTTAACGGTTTGCAGTGTGTCTAACATTTTATAAACACCTTTTTCGTCCTTACTTAAGGTTTCTAATCTGTTAGTATCCCAGAATTCATCATCACGGTTATAAGTATCTTCGTTGTATTCAAAAACTTGCTCGTTATAAAAATTATCTGCTTTAGGTTTATCGAATACGTAATTATCGTAAAGTGTAGTTCGTTTTCCATAAACGCCTCTAGCCTTCTCTTTTTTGTTAAAGGCAAAATCTGACATAAAATAGTCCCGTTTTATAAGAAAAATAGAATCGTTTAGCACATCAAACTCTTGTTCTATATAAATTTCTTTTACCCAATTTATATTTGCACTTTTAGACGCTTGCATATTAATTTTCTTGATAGCGTACGTAGAGTCATTCACCCAAAAATCGCCTTTAAATGTCAATTCGTTTTTACGACGCGGATAATAAATAATATTATAACACCATTTATTGTCTATAAACGAACTGTCTGCCAAAACATAATTATAGGTATTAATTCCTGTTTTAGACAAGGGACTCACAAAACTTTTATCGAAAAACTTAAGATAATTATCGTATACATCGTATTGAGAGTACAAATCTTTTATAAAATCTAAAATGAATTGATTATTACTAAAGCCAGACATTTTATTTCCGCTTAAAACCTCTCTCTCATTACTAGTTTCATTATTACCATATACTTTGCTCGCAGATTCATTTATAAAAATTGGCAAATATGTTTTTCCTGTAACATTAGAAGTATCTACAGATTCAAAAATAAATTCCATGCCTTTAAAAATTTTACTTTTAACTAAAGCACTATCTATGGTATTTAAATCGAATTCTACTTTTTCGTATTTATCATATTCATACTGATCGAATTTACGAAGACCATTTCTTCGTTTATGTTCCCATATTTTTCTTAAAATATCAATCGCAGGATTATTCTTTTTAGGTTGCTTACCTGCAACAATAACCACTTGGTCTAATTGAGCAGCTTCTTCCTCTAAAACAACTTTTAAGTTATAATTTATATTTTTTGTTAAGGGTATATCTTGAGTATGATACCCCATAAATGAAACGATAATTGCATCCCAATTGGAATCTGATTCCATATAGAATTTACCCTCTTCATTTGTAATAGTACCTTGAGAAGATCCTTTAAAAACAACGTTAGCATAAGCTACAGATTCGTTGTTTTCATCATAGACGTAACCACTAACTTTTGTTTGAGCTATTAAGGATAGGAATCCGAAGAAAAATAATACTAGGCTAAGTCTTAAATTCATAATGAAAAAAAAACTTCATCAGCAATAAATCATGTTGATGAAGTTTTAAATATGTGATAAATGCAGTTTACTTGTACATTACCTTTTTAATGGCTTTAACAACATCGTCGCTATTAGGTAACCATTCTGCCAATAATACTGGAGAATAAGGAGCAGGAGTATCTGCTGTATTAATTTTTACAATTGGTGCGTCTAAATAATCGAAAGCTTGAGATTGTACTTGGTACGTAATCTCTGTAGATACGTTTCCAAATGGCCATGCTTCTTCTAAGATTACCAATCTATTTGTTTTCTTAACTGATTTTAAAACAGCGTCTATATCTAATGGACAAACTGTACGTAAATCGATAATTTCACAAGAGATACCTTCTTTAGCAACCTCATCGGCAGCTTTGTAAGCTTCTTTAATAATTTTACCAAAAGATACAATTGTAACATCTGTACCTTCACGTTTAATATCGGCAACACCAATAGGAAGAACGTATTCTCCATCTGGCACTTCACCTTTATCACCGTACATTTGCTCACTTTCCATAAAAATTACTGGATCGTTATCGCGAATAGCTGCTTTTAAAAGTCCTTTAGCGTCATAAACATTAGAAGGAACAACAACTTTTAAACCAGGAGTATTTGCAAACCAGCTTTCGAAAGCTTGAGAGTGTGTAGCTCCTAATTGTCCCGCAGAACCAGTAGGCCCTCTAAATACGATTGGACAATTAAACTGCCCACCAGACATTTGTCTAATTTTTGCAGCGTTATTTATAATTTGATCAATTCCTACTAACGAAAAGTTGAAGGTCATATACTCTACAATTGGCCTGTTACCAGTCATTGTTGAACCTACAGCTATACCTGCAAAACCTAATTCTGCAATTGGAGTATCGATAACACGTTTTGCACCAAACTCGTCTAACATTCCTTTTGATGCTTTGTATGCACCGTTGTATTCAGCAACTTCTTCACCCATTAAGTAAATGCTTTCATCTCTGCGCATTTCCTCACTCATGGCTTCACAAATCGCTTCTCTGAATTGAATTGTTCTCATGTATCATATTTTAAGAATACAAAAATAACAATAAATAGAAAACTTTCAATAAAAGAATTATTATTAATTCATTAAAATCACAAATAACTTTAAAACCACTCGCTACGCCCCTAAAAAAGCTAAAAATTAATGATCGTTACTAAACAAAACCTCTAAAATAAAATTTACACCTCGAAAACTTAAAAGCTATCTTAATTATAAGCTTATTAATATCTTCTTTTTGTTACATCCAAACACTTAATGGCATTATAACTATAAATCCATACATGGTGATCGAGACGAAACAGAATTATTTAAAGAAGGAAAAAAAACATACTGGTTATACAGAAATTGAAGCCCCTAAAAATGAGAGAGAATTAATAAACATTAATGGATATCAATTACAAATAATTAACAAACGATAACGCTAAAAACACATGCTTTTTTTGATGATTTAACAAATTAACAATCAAAACAAAATGTAAGGACTTAAAACATTTCACATATCATACTCTTTTCATTCCTTAGTTAGCATCAATATAAAAATCAATCTTTTAAAGATTACGCCAATACAAATAAAATTAAGGAATCTTTAAATTTAAAAGTTGAACCTGTAAAAACGGCGCACAAAATCATAGAAAATAAAATTATTGGTTATCGCACATAAAAGCTAGCTTATAATCTTTAAACTGAAAAAAAAAATCCATGAACAAAATATTTTTAATTGCATTACTTACAACTACATTAAATTATGCCCAAACACTTAAAGGCATTATAACTATAAACCCATTACGAGGGATTGGAGACAACACTGTATTATCTGAAAAAAACAAAAAACCAAAATACCACAGTTACTCCTTTTCTAAGAACAAATCAATCCAAAAATTAATATCTAACGAAGGAACTACTATAGATACTATTATTGTAGAACACCCTGAAGTAGATGGTCTAACAATGGAAACCACAGAAATAAACATAAATGCAAATAAATTAATTATTTACAAAGACTATATCAATGATGTGTTTCGACTAGAGGCTTCACAGAAAAATCGAAATTTAGTTACCGAGTATATAAGTATAAAAGATCACATTCCTAGTTTTAATTGGGTTTTACAAAACGAAACACAAACTATCCTTGGGTATACGTGCAAAAAAGCCACAGCTGAAAGAATTATGGGAGTTAGAAAACAGCACATTACAGCATGGTACACAGAAGATATCCCGATTAATGATGGGCCAAAAGATTTTAATGGTCTTCCTGGTTTAATTTTACAGGTTAATACAAATAATAACGTATTAATTAAATTTGAAAAACTAAAATTCTTTAAAGACACAAACACAGAAATTGAAGCACCTAAAAACGAGAGTGAATTAATAAGTATTAATGGATATCAATTACAAATGATGAATAAACGATAATGCAAAAAAAACGCTTTTTTTTTAATTATTTAACAAATTAACAATACAAACACAACTTAATAACGTAAAACATTTCGTATATCGTTTTTTTTTATTCTTTAGCTAGCATTAACATAAAAACCAATATATTATGAAAAAAATTATTTTAAATGTTATTGCTATTGTTTGCTTTTCTTTTATGAGTAACGCCAATACAAATGAAATTAAAGAATCTTTAAATTTAAAAGTTGAATCTGTTAGGACGATTGAAGACAACAAGCTCGAAGAAGATTGGTACTGGTGTGTGAAATTCTCTGAAGATATAGAAACAAACGAAATGGACGGATCTATATCAACTACTACAACTTACGTATGTACTAAAGCTGAATTTTAAAATAATACAACTCAAGGGTGAAATTATTCTACCCTTGAGTTATAAAAAATGAAAAATGAAAAAAAAATTTATATTAATTTTTCTATTATCATCATTCTCTTATTCCCAAACACTTAAAGGTGTTATAACTATAAATCCACAACATAGTCTTGGAGACGAAACAGAGTTGTCTGAAAAAGGAAAAAAACCAATTTACACTAGTTATACATTTTCAAACAATAAATCTATACAAAAATTAATCTCTAACGAAGGCACTTCTATAGACACAATTATTGTAGAACACCCAGACGTAGAAGGCTTAACAATGAAGACTACTAAAGCAATAATAAGATCAAATAAATTAATTATTTATAAGGATTACATCAATGATGTTTTTCGATTAGAAGGCGAAAAGAAAAACAGACAATTAAATACAGAATACTTAAGTATAAAAGACAACATACCAACCCATAATTGGACGTTACAAAACGAAACACAAACTATTCTTGGGTACACGTGCAAAAAAGCCACAGCAGAAAAAATTAGCTTTGGCAGAAAACAATACATTACAGCTTGGTACACAGAAGAAATACCTATTAGTGATGGCCCAAAAATTTATAATGGTCTTCCTGGTTTAATTTTACAAGTAGACAATAAAATTACTTTAATTAAATTTGAAAAATTAAAATTCTTTAAAGACACAAACACAGAAATTGAAGCTCCTAAAAACGAGAGTGAATTAATAAGTATTAATGGTTTTCAATTACAAACGATGAATAAACGATAATGCTAAAAACACATTAATAAAATGAAATATATTTTAATCCTAGTTCTTTTTACAACTACATTAAACTACTCTCAAACCATAAAAGGCATTATAACTATAAATCCATTACGAGGGATTGGAGACAACACTGTATTATCTGAAAAAAACAAAAAACCAAAATACCACAGTTACTCCTTTTCTAAGAACAAATCAATCCAAAAATTAATATCTAACGAAGGAACTACTATAGATACTATTATTGTAGAACACCCTGAAGTAGATGGGCTAACAATGGAAACCACAGAAATAAACATAAATGCAAATAAATTAATTATTTACAAAGACTATATCAATGATATGTTTCGACTAGAGGCTTCACAGAAAAATCGAAATTTAGTTACCGAGTATATAAGTATAAAAGATCACATTCCTAGTTTTAATTGGGTTTTACAAAACGAAACACAAACTATCCTTGGGTATACGTGCAAAAAAGCCACAGCTGAAAGAATTATGGGAGTTAGAAAACAGCACATTACAGCATGGTACACAGAAGATATCCCGATTAATGATGGACCAAAAGATTTTAATGGTCTTCCTGGCTTAATTTTACAGGTTAATACAAATAATAACGTATTAATTAAATTTGAAAAACTAAAATTCTTTAAAGATACAAATACAGAAATTGAAGCGCCTAAAAACCAGAGTGAATTAATAAGCATTAATGGTTATCAATTACAAATGATGAATAAATAGTAATGCTAAAAAAAATATTACATAATACCGTATTAAAAAAGCAGTTGTTCTGCTTTTTTTTATTTCTGCCAAACTTTATCTTTTGTCAAACTAAAATTATTGGTCGTATTAAAGACAGTAAGCAGGACGTTATTTCTGGTGCAAATATTATTTTAAAAAAAGCAGATACCGGTCTTATTTCAACGTATACAACATCTAATACTACTGGAGAGTTCGAACTTTTATCTAAGCCTGGTTCTTATATTTTAAAAATAAGTTATTTGGGTTACAAAACAATTAACCAAAATATAAATATTACAACCACAGAGTTACAACTAGACACTATTATTCTAGTTGAAAACAATACCGAATTAGAAGAAATTATTCTGAAAGCCGAAAACAATGGCATTGTACAAAAAGGAGATGTTACCCAATATAAAATTGATAAGTTTTTAAACGGCACAGAAGAAAGCTTAAAAGATATTATAACAAAATTACCAGGACTTGGCATTAACGAAAGCGGTAAAATTACAGCCAATGGTAAAGAAATTGACAGATTGTTAATAGATGGCGAAAATCTATATAAAAGTCAGCATCAATTAGCCACAGAAAACATAAGTTCTGAGATGGTTAAGAATGCCGAATTAATTAGAAATTACAAAGATTTTGAATCGATTACTCCCAATAGTAAAACAGGATTAACAGCGTTAAATATTAATATAAAAGATGAGTTTAAAAACAAATTTACAGGACATGTAGAAACACATGTTGGTATTGAAGATAAATATAAAATTAAAGGCGCTCTTTTTAACTTTGGCAAAAAGGTAAAATTCTCATTACTGCCTAACTCCAATAATTTAGGAGAAACCACAATGACAATTCAAGATTATTACACGCTTACAGACACAGATGCAATAAGTAACTCTAAAGGAAATAGCAAAGTAGTCTTTTCTAAATTAGAAGATTTGCCACGGTTTCTAAATTCTAGTACCAACGTCGCTTCTAAAACAAATAATTTTATTGCATTAAGCAGCATTATAAATCCTTCAGAAAAAACCAAAATAGATGTTTACGGTATTATAAATCATGTAAAACAAGAAGAAACATACAATAGAAAATTAGTGTTTAACGACACACAAGTAGAACAAGACATCTTAGAAAACTACAACATTCTTGAGAAGAACTTTTTTGGTACGTTACAACTTAAATCTATTTACAAACCTTCTAACACAAGTGTGTTTACTTTTTTAAACGTATTAAACATAGATAACACAGACCAAGAAAAGCGCATAGAAAATACCACAAATTCAGAACTAAATAACGTTAACGAATTTACAAAACCTAAAAAAACAAGTTTTCAATCTAATCTTAGTTTCAATAAAACAATAAGCTCCAATCTTTTTAGCACAGGTTTATCTTTTAAATATTTAGAGACCAATTCAAAAAAAGATATAAATGCTACAGATACATTTCTTGATCTTAATTTTGATACTGATTTTTACACCGCGAAACAAAAATTAAATACCTCGTTAAACGAAACAAATTTTAACCTGAGCTACACTTTAAACTACGCAAAAGCTTCAATAGAATTATATAACCAATCGACACTTACAAACAGTAAATTATACTCTAACACAAACAACCTTGATGCTTTTTACAACAAGTTATCATTAAACCAACTCGCAACAAAAAATGGTATCGATTTTGATTTTAAAATTTCAAAAACATTAAAATACACCATAGGAATTAATTATAATTATTTAGCGAATACGTATAATTCAAATGTTAGTCACGAAAATTTTCTAGGTTTAAATTCCGCTATAAAAGCTCAATTTAGCGCTAACAATATTGCAGATTTAACGTATACATATTCTAATAAAACACCAACTATACATTTTTTAAACGATGCATTTATTATTAAAGATTATAGAACTTTAATAATAAACGAAGATGTTTTACCAAACGCGTTACTTCCTTTTCATCAAATAAGTGCAAGCCATTTTATATTTAAACCAAAAGCTAAGCTCTCTTATATTTTTAATGCGTCTTACACTATAAAAAACAAGTCTATCGGGAATAATATAATAAATACAGAAAACGTCTCTGTATCTAAAAACAAGATTATTAACAAAGATAATATGTTTAGCACATTTGTGTTTTTAGAAAAATCTTTAAACACGTTGCCTCTTGCGTTTTCTGGCAGTTTGTCTTACAGTAATACGAACACAGATTACTTCCAAGAGAGTACATCTTTCCAATATAAAAACGAGAACATCTCCAGCATTGTTAAATTAAAAAGTAATTTTAAAAATGCCTTAATTAATTTCGATCTGGGCTATAAATTTTCAAAAACCACGTATAACGACCAAGACAATACGAGTTCGCTTCAAATTTCACAACCTTCAATAAATCTTAACGGAAAAATTTCGGCACATTTGTTTTGGTATTTAGAGTCTAACATTACCTCTTATAATAATAACGACTTAAAACGGAATATTTATAATTTAAGTCCAAGATTAAGATATAAAAAAGCGGAATCTAAGTGGGAGTTATATATAACGGGGAATAATATTCTTAACCTAGACAACAACACTATTTTAGAGAATAATAGTTCGCCTAGTTATTACGAAGAACGCACAAGCTCAATCCTTTCCGGTTACATTCTTATTGGAAGTAAATTCAGGATTTAGCAATTTTTAACTCTTTTTTTGATTATTTACTATGCATGCATAGTAAAATTTAAATAAAATTCAATAACTTCGTATCCAGATAAAACTATACTTATTATAACAAACAAATATTATGAAAATTTTAGTGTGTATTAGTCACGTTCCAGATACGACTTCAAAAATAAATTTTTCAGAAGGCGATACCAAATTTGACACCAATGGTGTGCAATTTATAATAAACCCTAACGACGAATATGGCTTAACACGTGCCATGTGGTTTAAGGAAAAACAAGGTGCTACAGTAGATGTTGTAAATGTTGGTGGCCCTGAAACCGAACCAACATTACGTAAAGCGCTTGCACTTGGTGCAGATGGAGCTATACGTGTTAACACCCCTGCTTTAGACGGTTTTGCTGTGGCTGAACAATTAGCTAAAGTAGTAAAAGACGGCGCTTACGATTTAGTAATTGCTGGCCGTGAGTCTATAGATTATAACGGCGGTATGGTACCAGGCATGCTTGCAGGATTAACCAATGCAAACTTTATAAATACATGTATTAGCTTAGATATTGATGGCACAAATGTAAAAGCTGTTCGTGAAATTGACGGCGGAAAAGAAACCGTTAATACAACTTTACCTTTAGTTATAGGCGCACAAAAAGGCTTAGTTGAAGAAAGCGATTTACGTATTCCAAATATGCGAGGTATTATGATGGCTCGTAAAAAACCATTAACAATACTAGAACCTATAGAGGCTTCTACCGAAACGGTTTCAGTGAAATTTGAAAAACCAACACCTAAAGGAGCTGTAACACTTGTATCTCCAGACAATTTAGACGAGTTAGTTAATTTACTTCATACAGAAGCTAAAGTCATTTAATCACATTTCAATATCAAGAATTAGTTTGTATTGAAATTAAAAACTTAAAAACATTATGTCAGTTTTAGTATATACAGAATCAGAACAAGGAAAATTTAAAAAAGTAGCTTTCGAAGTGGCATCTTATGCCAGAGCCGTAGCCGACCAATTAGGAACATCGGTTACTGCAATTTCTATTAACGCAGAAGACCCTTCTATGTTGGGAACTTACGGTGTTACTAAAGTCTTAAATGTAAAAGACACAAAATTAGATGCTTTTAACGCAAAATCTTATGCACATGTTATTAATCAAGCAGCAGCAGAAGAAGGTTCTAAAGTAGTAATTGTTAGCTCTAGTGCAGATAGTAAATATTTGGCACCATTATTAGCCATAGAATTAAAAGCAGGTTATGCTTCTAACGTTGTTGCGTTACCTACAAACTTATCGCCTTTTACCGTAAAACGTACGGCGTTTACAAACAAGGCCTTTAACGAAACTAGCATTAGTACTTCCACTAAATTAGTTGGATTATCTAATAATTCTTTTGGAATAAAAGAACACACAACAGAAATAGAAGTGACACACTATTCGCCTTCTATTCCAGATAATGGCGTACATGTAGAGTCTGTAGACAAAGTAACAGATAAAGTAACTATTGCAGATGCAGACATTGTTGTCTCTGGAGGTCGCGGATTAAAAGGACCTGAAAACTGGGGCATGATTGAAGAATTAGCAGACGTTTTAGGTGCTGCAACAGCATGTTCTAAACCTGTTTCAGACTTAGGTTGGAGACCACACGGAGAACACGTAGGGCAAACCGGAAAACCTGTAGCTGCAAATTTATATATTGCAATTGGTATTTCTGGAGCAATTCAGCATTTAGCAGGTATTAATGCCTCTAAAGTTAAATTGGTAATCAATACAGATCCTGAAGCACCATTTTTTAAAGCTGCAGATTATGGGGTAGTTGGAGATGCTTTTGAAGTTATCCCTGCACTAATTGAAAAACTAAAAGCTTTTAAAGCTCAAAATGCTTAATTATTTTAAAATTGTATAAATAAAAAGACTGTTTAAAAGACGCTTACCCTCCAAATTTGCATTAAATTTTAAAGGAGTTCATCTCTTTCTATATGTTGTTTTCAACAAAAAATGCAGAATAGGTTTGGTAAAGTCCTAATTTAAACAGTCTTTTGTGTTTTTAAATTATGAGTTTAGTTAGACTTAATATAAAAGGAATTTCCTACAGCCAAACGCAAAACGGCGCTTACGCTTTAATACTCAATGAGGTAGACGGTGATCGAAAACTGCCTATTGTTATTGGCGCATTCGAAGCACAATCTATTGCCATAGCTCTTGAAAAAGAGATTAGGCCTCCACGCCCTTTAACTCACGATTTATTTAAAAATTTTTCTGATAGATTTGACATCACAGTTAAGCAAGTCATTATTCATAAATTGGTAGATGGCGTGTTTTATTCTAGCTTAATTTGCGAGCGCGATAAAATTGAAGAAATTATAGACGCTAGAACAAGCGATGCTATTGCTTTAGCTTTACGTTTTCAGGCGCCTATTTTTACTTATAAAAACATATTAGACAAAGCAGGAATTTATTTAAAAATAAACCCTGAAAAAGAAAATGACGACTCACAATCCGACCTTCTTTCAGACGATTTAATTTCCGAAGAACTTGAAACCCCTTCTAAAGAAGAAGGTTATAAAGGTAAAACTACAGAAGAATTAAATCAATTACTCGCTAACGCAGTAATGGATGAAGACTACGAAAAAGCCGCCCAAATTCGAGACGAAATCTCGAAACGCTAAAGCCCAACTAAAAGTATGAAACACCTTTTATTCGCCCTTGCTCTTATTTCTTTCGGATTTTTTAACAGCGCACACGCGCAAACCATAGAAAAACTATGGCAGTTAGAAGAACTTCAGTCCAAGCCTGAAGACTCCACAGAAATAGCAAAGACGACTTTTGAAACACTTACATTTGATAACGGAGAATTCAAAACAACTTCTAAAGGTGAAAACACACTAGATGCTTCTGGTGATTATATGCTACAAAACAATCTGTTAGTTTTTTATTACAACACACCAACAGACGCTATTCAACACTATAAAATTTCAGAATTAACAGATACAACTCTAGTCTTTTCTGAAAAACAAAACGTTTATAAATTTAAAGCTTCGCCAACTGTTTTGCAAACGGCTATCGCTACTGCAAAACAAGACACCATAATTCCTAGTCAAGGATTTACATCTAAAAGCTTTTTTCGCGGACTTCTAGGAATGGTAGTTTTACTACTTATTTGCTATTTACTTAGTAGCAATAGAAAAGCAATTAACTGGAAAACAATTGGAGTAGGTTTAAGTGCACAAGCTATACTAGCTATTGGTGTAATAAAAATTGAATTTGTACAATACGGATTTGAATTTGTTGGAAAAATATTTGTGAAAATTTTAGAATTCACACAAGCCGGTAGTGTCTTTCTATTAGGAAGCATGATGGATGTAAGTAGCTTTGGTTTTATATTTATATTTCAAATTTTACCTACTATTATATTCTTCTCTGCATTAACATCTGTTTTGTTTTACTTAGGTGTAATTCAAATCGTAGTAAAAGGAATGGCATGGGTATTAACAAAATTACTTGGTATTTCTGGTGCAGAAAGCTTAAGTGTTGCTGGTAATATTTTCTTAGGACAAACAGAAGCTCCTTTAATGATTAAGGCGTATTTAGAACGCATGACAAAATCTGAAATCTTACTAGTTATGGTTGGAGGAATGGCTACCGTTGCCGGTGGCGTTTTAGCAGCTTATATTGGGTTTTTAGGAGGTGAAGATCAGGCTTTAAAAATATTTTATGCCAAACATTTATTAACAGCATCTGTAATGGCTGCTCCTGGAGCAATTGTTATTTCTAAAATGCTATACCCACAACAAGAAAAAATTAATTCAGAATTAAAAGTTTCTCAAGAAAATATAGGATCTAATATATTAGACGCCATTGCTAACGGAACCACTGAAGGACTAAAACTAGCTGCAAATGTTGGAGCTATGCTATTAGTATTTGTCGCATTTATAGCCATGATTAATTACGGCTTTGGAAAAATGGGAATGATTGGTGGTTTTAATACTTGGATTGCAGCAAACACGCCTTATAAAATGTTCTCTTTAGAATTTATTTTAGGGTATTTATTTTCACCTTTAATGTGGATTATTGGTGTTGCTAAAGAAGATATGGCGCTTATGGGACAACTCTTAGGTATTAAACTTGCCGCTAGTGAATTTATAGGTTATATGCAATTAGCAGAATTAAAAAACGTAGCAAACCCGATACATTTTCATTTTGAAAAATCTATAATTATGGCCACTTATATGTTATGTGGTTTTGCAAATTTTGCATCTATAGGAATACAAATTGGTGGTATAGGTTCTTTAGCTCCTGGAAAAAGAAAAACACTTTCAGAATTTGGAATTCGTGCGCTTATTGGTGGTACTGTAGCTTCACTATTATCTGCTACAATTGCAGGAATGATTATTGGATAATATTTGTTTTTACCCCCTACATTTTCCTAAATTTGCACTCCATTATTTTTACAGACTATATTCACCATTTAACATATTCCTGCCTACGCAGAAAATGATTATGAAACAATATTTAGACCTTGTTAAACACGTTTTAGAAACAGGAAACGAAAAAGGAGATCGTACAGGAACGGGAACAAAAAGTGTATTTGGTTACCAAATGCGATTTGATTTAAGTGAGGGTTTCCCGATGGTTACTACTAAAAAACTACATTTAAAATCTATAATTCATGAATTACTGTGGTTTTTAAAAGGAGATACTAACATTAAATATCTAACAGATAATGGTGTAAAAATATGGAATGCATGGGCTGATGAAAATGGGGATTTAGGTCCTGTTTACGGTCACCAATGGAGAAATTGGAATAGTGATGAAGTAGACCAAATTAAAGAAATTGTAGAAACATTAAAAACAAATCCTAATAGCAGACGCATGCTTGTTTCTGCTTGGAATCCTTCAGTTTTACCAGATAATTCTAAATCGTTTAGTGAAAACGTCGCAGATGGAAAAGCAGCACTTCCACCGTGTCATGCCTTTTTTCAATTTTATGTCGCTAACGGAAAATTATCTTGTCAGTTATACCAACGTAGTGCAGATATATTTTTAGGCGTGCCTTTTAACATTGCTTCTTATGCCCTATTCACCATGATGATGGCTCAAGTTTGTGGTTACGAAGCAGGCGAGTTTATACACACATTTGGAGACGCACACATTTATAGCAATCATTTTGAGCAAGTCAAGCTACAATTAAGCAGAGACCCAAAACCATTACCAAAAATGATAATAGATCCTGAAGTAAAAAACATCTTCGATTTTAAATTCGAAGATTTCAGTTTAGTCAATTACGATCCGCATCCACATATAAAAGGTACTGTATCAGTATAAATTTAAAGGCATTTCATAATTAGGAATGCCTTTTTTTATATTATAATTTTAGCACACTATTTTCTGCATCTGCAAATTCATTCCAAACGTGATCGTCTGCTTCAGGTTCATTCTTAAACACACCATCTACAAAGTATCTAAACTCATAAGACGAATCGACATCCAGATTAACAACACCTTTAAATGTTCCGTTTTTCAACTTTCTAAGAGGCGCAGCTTTAACATCCCAATCATTGAAACATCCAACTACAGATACTTTTTCTGCATCATCTGCAGTGACAGTAAAAGTGACTTTACAAACTGGCTTCGTTTTTAAATACTGTTTTGAAATTGCCATAAATATTATTTTTATTGATTAATATAAAAGTAAGAAACTATTAATCACTATCAAACGAATAATACTCTAGCATACAAATAATTATGTTTTTCTTAAAAAAGAATTAGATTAGACTTAATCTTCTAAATTATAGCCCCTGTTTATCAACTTATTATTAAACTTTTTACTTCATTTTAATATCATTTTTACAAAAGTTTCAAAAATTGAAGTAGAAATAGTATTTTTACTTCACTAAATACTTTCAACCCCATGTTTGGTAATAAGAAAAAAGTACCTCAAATAGACAAAGAACAGTTAGAGCTTATTAAGAATGCTCAAAAACGTATTAAGCAAAAAAAGAGCTTATATACGCACTTTATATTATTTTTAATTGGATCTGTTGCATTAATTGTAGGTAATCTAGGACTTCACATTGGTGAAACTTATAAAATATTAGGTAAAGATTGGTTTATATACATTGTAGGCTTTTGGTTCTTATTTTTAATTTACCACGCCTTTAATGTATTTGTAATTAATAGATTTATGGGAGCGACTTGGAAACAAGAACAGCTAGATAAATTGGTTGCAAAGCAAAAAGAAGGTATTGAAAAATTAAAAACAAAACTGCCTCCTGTTGCAGAGAAAACTAGTGTTTTTCCTGTAATAGACGAAAAAAAAAAATTGAATAAGAAGCAGAATCTAACCCTTATTGTTGCTGCTTCAGAAAATAATGCTATTGGTAAAGACAATCAATTAATTTGGCATTTGCGAGACGATTTGCAACGTTTTAAATCGCTAACTTCTGGACATTGTATAATTATGGGACGTAAAACTTTTGAAAGCTTCCCTAAACCCTTACCTAATCGTACACATATTGTAATTACAACTCAGCAAGACTATAAAGTCCCTCATGGTGTAATTGTTGTGCACAATATAGAAGATGCTTTAGATGCAGCCTTAAAAGACGAACATCCGTATGTTATTGGTGGTGGCCAAATTTATAAGCAAGCCCTTCCTTTTGCCGAAAAGATTGAATTAACACGTGTTCATGATACTTTTGTTGCAGATACTCATTTTCCAGAATTAGACCTTAGCGATTGGAAAGAAGTTCAGAATATATATCATCCTAAAGATGAAGAAAACGATCATGCGTTCTCTTTTTTAACCTACGAACGTATATAATAATCTGGCACATTTAATATTCGCAACTAAAAAAAGGATATTGTAAGCTTTACAAGTTGGTTATATGCAAAATTCTGTAAATTTGCAGCATGATAAAAGAAATCCAACTTCGCGTTTCCCTTGTAGAGGAATCTAAATTTCAAGACACTCTCTTGTGGAAATCTGCTAAAACGTTAGATATCCCAAAGGAAAAAATTTCAGGTATTAAAGTACTTCGAAAATCTATTGATGCTCGAAAACCTGCTATAATTTTCAATTATAAAGTAGCTGTTTATATAAATGAACCGCTTCCAGAAACCTCATCTTATAACTTCGATTATAAAGACGTATCTAAAGCTAAACCTGTACATATTATTGGATTTGGACCTGCAGGAATGTACGCCGCTTTACGTTGTATTGAACTAGGTTTTAAGCCTATTGTTTTAGAACGTGGTAAAAATGTAAAGGATAGACGTCGTGATTTAAAAGCGATAAATCAAGATCATTTTGTAAATGAAGATTCTAACTATTGCTTTGGTGAAGGTGGTGCAGGAACATATTCTGACGGAAAGCTATATACACGTAGTTTAAAACGTGGAGATGTTCGTCGTATTTTCGAAAACCTAGTTTATCACGGTGCTACCGATCAGATTTTGGTCGATGCACATCCGCATATCGGAACAAATAAACTGCCTAAAGTTGTAACTAGTATTCGTGAAACCATTTTAAAATATGGTGGCGAAGTGCATTTTGAAACACGTGTTACAGATTTTACAATTACAAATAATAAAATTCAAGCCATTCAATTATTAAACGGAGAAGAATTAACTGCAAATCGTGTTATTTTAGCTACCGGACATTCGGCTAGAGATATTTTTTATTTATTAGATAAAAAGAAAATTGCTATAGAAGCTAAATCTTTTGCAATGGGCGTTCGTGTAGAGCACCCACAACATATTATAGATTCTATTCAATATCATTGTAGTGGAGAAAGAAATGAATTATTACCTGCTGCATCTTATGGTTTAGTTCAGCAAGTAAATGGTCGTGGCGTATATTCGTTTTGTATGTGTCCTGGTGGCTTTATCGTTCCTGCAGCAACAGCAAACGGAGAAGTTGTTGTTAACGGTATGTCGCCGTCTAAACGTAATAACGAATTTGCAAACTCTGGAATTGTAGTTGAAATTAATGCCGATAAAGATTTATACAAATACGAACAATTTGGAGCTCTTAAAGCACTTGAATACCAAAAAGACTTAGAAAAATTAGCCTTTACTTCTGGCGGACGCAGCCAAGCTGCCCCAGCACAACGATTAACAGATTTTGTTGAAGGTAGATTATCTTCAGATTTAAATTCAACCTCCTATCAGCCAGGTATAAAAAGTGTGCCTTTACATTCGTTATTACCCAAATTAATAGGAAAAAGTTTAAGAAAAGGTTTTGAATCCTTCGGACAAAAAATGAAAGGTTATTATACTGCAGAAGCTAATATTATTGGCGTAGAATCCAGAACCTCATCGCCTGTAAGTATTCCAAGAAACGAAAAATTAGAACACCCACAAATAGAAGGCTTATTTCCTTGTGGAGAAGGTGGCGGATATGCTGGAGGTATTGTGTCTGCAGCCATGGATGGAGAACGCTGTGCAGAAGCTGCAATTATAGGTTTATAATTAGTAATACATTTATTAAATGACTGAAAGAGAGAAAATGCTAGCAGGCGAGTTATACAGACCATCCGATCCTCAATTAGCACAAGAACGTTTACGAGCAAAATTACTTTTTCAAAAAGCGAATAATCTAAATGAAAATTTTAGAAAAGAACGAAATGCAATTTACAACGAACTCTTAGACGCAGGAGAAAATTTAACCATAGAACCTCCCTTTCAATGCGATTTCGGATCCAACATTAAAGCAGGAAAAAATCTATTTATAAATTATAATTGTTGCATACTAGATGTCGCTTTAGTAACCATAGGAGACAATGTTATGCTTGCTGCCAATGTCCAAATATACGCAGCAACACACCCACTAAATGCAAATTTAAGAAACAGTGGCCAGGAATTAGGAAAACCTATTACTATTGGTAATAATGTTTGGATTGGAGGAAACAGTACCATTTGCCCTGGAATCACTCTAGGTAACAATGTTGTTGTTGGCGCAGGCTCTGTGGTCACAAAAAGTTTCCCAGACA
The DNA here is from genome assembly GCF_009796865.1 of Formosa sp. L2A11. GTDB lineage: Bacteria > Bacteroidota > Bacteroidia > Flavobacteriales > Flavobacteriaceae > Formosa. The sequence goes on from NZ_CP047028.1 coordinate 761,304, forward strand.
ATGTTGTTATTGCAGGTAATCCTGCAAAAATTATAAAGACCATTGATAACAGTTAAGATCTCGAAAAAATAAAAGTCTAAATATTATTCTTATTTTTACATTTTTAAAATAAAAACTATGAACGCATATATATTTCCTGGTCAAGGTGCCCAATTTTCAGGAATGGGACTTGACCTTTACGAAAACTCTAAAGAAGCCCAAGAATTATTCGAAAAGGCTAATTCTATTTTAGGTTTTCATATTACAGATGTTATGTTTGAAGGGACTGCAGAAGACCTTAAACAAACAAAAGTGACACAACCTGCTATATTTTTACATTCAGTAATTTTAGCAAAAGTTTTAGGCGATAGCTTTAAGCCAGATTTAGTTGCAGGACACTCTTTAGGTGAATTTTCTGCCTTAGTTGCTGCTGGCGCTTTAACTTTTAAAGACGGCTTAAAATTAGTATCTCAACGTGCCCAAGCCATGCAAAAAGCATGTGAGTTAGCACCAAGTACTATGGCTGCTGTTTTAGGATTAGAAGACAAAATTGTTGAAGATGTATGTGCTTCTATAGACGGTATTGTTGTTGCTGCAAATTATAACTGCCCAGGACAATTAGTTATTTCTGGAGAAACTACAGCTGTAGAAAAAGCTTGTGAAGCCTTAAAAGAAGCTGGAGCAAGACGTGCTTTATTATTACCTGTTGGTGGTGCTTTTCATTCTCCTATGATGGAACCTGCTCGCGAAGAATTAGCTGCAGCAATAGAAAACACAACATTTAGTAAACCAAATTGCCCAATTTATCAAAATGTTACAGCTACAGCCGTAACCGATGAAAACGAAATAAAAGCAAATTTAATTTCTCAATTAACTGCTCCTGTACGTTGGACACAATCTGTACAGCAAATGATTGCTGACGGTGCTACACATTTTACGGAAGTTGGTCCCGGAAAAGTATTACAAGGATTGGTTAAAAAAATTGACAAAACAGTTGAGACAGCATCTGCAACTTTTGAAACGTCTGCAAATTAATGAAGCTTTCTAAAACTCAATTCATTTTTGGATTAATTGCCTTAAACATTGCTCTGGATCAAATTTCAAAATTTTTGGTTAGAGCCTATGTTACACCTTATGAAACTACAGCGTTAATTGGTGATAAAATTTATATTAACCAATGTAGAAAATTCTGGAGCCTTTTTAAGTTTAGGAAGTGATTTAAATCCAACATTAAAAAGTATTTTTTTACTTATTTTACCTATAGCTGTATTAGGATATATAACGTATTACATTTTAACACACAAAGGACTAGATAAGTATTCAATTTTTGGATTTTCTTGTATTATAGGAGGAGGAATTGCTAACGTTTACGACCGCATTATGTACGGTTCTGTTACCGATTTTTTTCATATAGATTTAGGAGGCATTTTTAAAACAGGCGTATTTAATGTAGCAGACATGTCTGTTATGTTAGGTATGGGACTTCTACTCTATTCCAATTTTATTACCACAAAAAAAGCAAAACAAAACGCATAAAAAAAAAGCCTCAAGAATTATTCTTGAGGCCTTTATATTTTATCAACACTATTCAATTTTACTTAAATATATCTCATCCAAACAGACCTAAAGCAAAAAAGCCTTCTTTACAGCAATTTGCAAAGAAGACTTTTATTAAATTAACACTAATTAATTTACTTATTTCTGACTTTTTGTTCCCATTTCCAAGCCGATCTCATTGCATCGTCTAAAGTTAATTGAGATTTCCACCCTAACTCCGAGTTTGCTTTTTCTGTATTTGCATAAGCAGATACAACATCACCTTCTCGACGTGGTGCAATTTTATAATTTAATTTTTCTCCAGAAACATGTTCAAAAGACTTAATAGCTTCTAAAACAGAACTTCCTGTTCCTGTTCCTAAATTAAAGACTTCAAAATTAGATTTAATTTTGGCCTCTAATAAACGTTTTAAAGCAATAACATGAGCTTTAGCTAAATCTACTACATGAATGTAATCACGAACGCAAGTTCCATCTATTGTTGGATAATCATCTCCAAAAACAGATAATTGTTCACGTAATCCTATTGCTGTTTGTGTAATAAATGGCACTAAATTTAAAGGAACTCCAATAGGCAATTCTCCAATAAGTGCAGACTCATGCGCTCCAATTGGATTAAAATAACGCAGAGCAATAGCATTTAAATTAGGAATAACTTTACAGCTATCTTTTATAATTTCTTCACCAATTTGCTTTGTATTTCCGTAAGGAGACTCTGCAGGTTTTACTGGTGCATTTTCTGTAATTGGCAATTCATCTGCTTGACCATAGACCGTACAAGATGAACTAAATATAAAATTAGCATCTTTTAATTTATCTAGTTCTTGCAAAACATAAACCAAGGTATTAATGTTGTTTTCATAATACAAAAGCGGATTCTCTACACTTTCTCCTACAGCCTTACTTGCTGCAAAATGAATAACACCATTTATATCGCTATGCGTTTTAAAAAAGTCCTGAACGGCTTGTTTGTTTCTTAAATCGAGTTCTACAAAAGCAGGTTCTTTTCCTGTAATTCCAGTAATTCCTTTTAAAACATCACGAGATGAATTTGAAAGATTATCTATAATTACAACCTCGTAGCCTTCTTTTTGAAGTTCTACAACCGTGTGAGAGCCAATAAATCCAAGTCCTCCAGTAACTAATATTTTACGCATTTATAAATTCTTTTACTTTGGTTGTTATATATTCAATTTGATCGTCATCTAATTCTGTATGCATAGGTAACGAAATAACTTCTTTTACCAATTGGTTTGTGACTTTAAAATCTGCTTCATTATAACGCTCATCTAAATACGCTTTTTGGTTGTGTAATGGAATTGGATAATACACACCACAAGGAATATCATTTTCATTCAAGAATTTTGCTAATCCATCACGATCTACACCAGTAACTCTTAAAGTATATTGATGGAAAACATGATTATCTTCTGCTCCACTTCTAAATGGTATAACTATATGTTTTTCATCTTTAAAAGCAGCATCGTATTTCTTTGCAGCTTCAATTCTTGCTTTATTATAAGCATTTAAATTTGGTAATTTCGCACCTAAAACAGCTGCTTGAATGGCATCTAAACGAGAATTCACTCCAACAACATCATGATGGTAACGCTCGTACATACCATGATTTACAATACCACGAATGGTATGAGCTAATTCATCATTATTCGTAAAAATAGCACCACCATCACCATAACATCCTAAATTTTTAGAAGGGAAGAAAGACGTTGCAGCAACATCTCCAATAGTTCCAGCTTTAACTTTAGTACCATTGCTATATGTATAATTGGCTCCAATAGCTTGTGCACTATCTTCAATTACAAACAAATTGTTAGATTTTGCAATCTCCATTATCGCTTCCATATTTGCACATTGTCCAAATAAATGTACAGGTACAATCGCTTTTGTTTTTGGCGTAATTGCTTTTTTAATAGCTTCTACATCTATATTAAAAGTATCTGGTTCTACATCTACCAAAACTGGTGTTAATTGCAATAAAGCAATAACCTCAACCGTTGCAGCAAACGTAAAATCGGTAGTAATAACCTCGTCTCCTGGTTTTAAACCTAGACCCATCATAGCAATTTGTAATGCATCTGTCCCGTTTGCACAAGGAATAACATGTTTTACATTTAAATATTGTTCTAAGTTTTTCTGAAATTCGTGAACCTTTGGTCCGTTAACAAATGCTGTAGTTTCTAAAACCTCTTGAATAGATTCATTTACAACATCCTTTATTCTAGCATATTGACTCTTCAAGTCAACCATTTGAATTTTTCTCATAAAAAAGAAATTAAGGTCCTTTACAGCAATGTAAATGAACCATGATAATTAATAAATTCGTTTAGGACATTAAGCTAACGAAATTACAAAAATCAGAGATGTTTACCAATCAAATTATGCCAAAGAAATCCTATTTTTGCATCAAAGCATTTTAATTTGAGAATTATATACAATATCGGCATATTCCTAGCGAATTATTTACTTCAGGCTATTGGTTTGTTCAATTTAAAAATCAAATCGGGAGTAAATGGCCGGCAAGAAACCTTTAGCAAATTAAAGCAACATATTGCTAGTAAAGACAAAACCCTTTGGTTTCATTGCGCCTCTTTGGGTGAATATGAACAAGGACTTCCTGTATTTTCTGAAATAAAAAAACAGTATCCAAACCATAAAGTAGTACTTTCTTTTTTCTCTCCTTCTGGATATGAAATTAGAAAAAACTCCCCCATTGCAGATTGTGTTGTGTATTTACCTCTAGATTCTAAAAAAAATGCGATTACATTTTTAGATTTAATTCGTCCAGAGCTCACTGTATTTGTAAAGTATGACATTTGGCCTAATATTTTAAATGAATTAAAACGCAGACAAGGAAGAGCCATTTTAATTTCTGCCATATTTAGAAAAGATCAAGTATATTTTAAAAATTATGGCACATTTATGAAGCAAGCTTTATTTGCTTTCGAACATATTTTTACTCAAAATGAAGCCTCTAAGACATTGCTAGAAACTGTAAATTATAAAAATGTAAGTGTATCTGGAGACACCCGTTTTGATAGAGTTTCAAATCAATTAAAAATAAATAATACGTTAGATTTTATTGCTGAATTTAAACAAGATAAATTATGTTTTGTAGCAGGAAGTACCTGGCCTGAAGACGAAAAACTGTTAGTAGAATACATTAACACTGAAGCACCTAAGGATGTGAAATTTATTATCGCACCTCACAACATAAAACCTAACCAAATTAAACAACTTCAAAATAATATTAAAACAGACACTATATTATTTTCAGAAAAAGAAACAAAAGATGTCACGAAAGCCAACGTTTTTATAATTGATACTATTGGTATTTTAACCAAAATTTACAATTATGCAGACATTGCTTATGTAGGAGGCGCAGTTGGAACAACGGGATTACATAACACGCTTGAGCCGGCTGTATTTGGATCTCCCATAATAATTGGAGATCATTACGATAAATTTTTAGAAGCAAAAGCAATGATAGACAACAAAGGCATGTTCTCTATAAGTAACCAAACACAACTAAATCAAACCATTAACAAGTTAATTAACGACACAAATTACAGAATAGCAACAGGATCGAAGAATACTTCATATATTATTAAAAATACTGGCGCTGTCAATATAATTAAAAGCTGTTTAAGCAAAAAAGATTAAAAATTCGTATTTTTAGCTAAAATTTATAAAAAATTAACATTTTTAACATGCTGATTTCTGATAAGTTATTAACTTGGTCCCTGAAAATTAACAATAACTATAACAATCAAAATTATGAAAAAAATTATTTTAAGTGCAGCTCTTGTTTTTGCTTTAGGTACAACTGTAACATCTTGTAGAGACGTAAAAGAAAAAGCTGAAGGAGCTGGAGATGCAATTGAAGGTGCTGCTGATGCAACTGGAGACGCTATAGAAGGAGCTGCTGACGCAACTAAAGACGCTGTAAATGATGCTGCAGACACAACTAAAGATGCTGTAAACGATGCTGTAGATGCAACGGGAGAAGCTGTAGATGGTGCTACTGACGCAACTAAAGGAGCAATGAACGAGGCTAAAGATGCTGTTGAAGGTGCTGCTACTGATGCTAAAGATGCTGCAAGTGAAGCTATTGATGGTGCTGCTGATACTGCAAAAGAAGCTGCAACAGACGCAAAAGATGCTGCTACTGATGCTGCAACTAGCGCTATGAAAACTAAATAATTAGTACATACTAGTATAATAAATAAAATCCCTTGTATAAATATATATACAAGGGATTTTTTATGCTTAAAATAATAATTATCCTTTTAAAACCAATTCGATAACTTCTAATTCTGAAGCTGAAAATTCTAAATTATTTAAAGCACCTAAATTATCTATAAGTTGTTTTTCACTACTTACACCTACCAGAACAGATGTAATTCTATCGTCTTTTAACAACCAAGCCACAGCCATTTGAGCTAAACTTTGGTTACGTTTTTTGGCAATAGTATTTAACTTAATTACTTTTTGAATAACCTCTTGAGTAACGGTTTCTTTCTGAAGAAATCCTGTTGCTTTTGCAGCTCTAGAATGCTCTGGAATTCCTTTAATATATTTATCAGTTAAAAGTCCTTGTGCTAAAGGAGAAAAAGCAATTGCTCCAACACCTTCTGTTTCCAAAACATCCAACAAGCCATCTTCTGCCCAACGATCGAACATACTATATCTTGGCTGATGAATTAAACACGGCGTTCCCAATGCTTTTAAAATTTTAACTGCTTTTAAAGTATCTTCAGCATTATAATTAGACAATCCCACATACAAGGCTTTTCCTTGTTTTACAATTAAATCTAAAGCAGACATCGTTTCTTCTAAAGGTGTATCTGGATCTGGCCGATGGTGATAAAAAATATCTACATATTCTAACCCCATGCGTTTTAAACTCTGATTTAAACTAGAAACCAGATATTTCTTTGATCCCCAATCTCCATAAGGTCCAGACCACATGCCATATCCTGCTTTTGTAGAAATAATAAGCTCGTCGCGATACGGTAAAAAACTAGATTTTAAAATTTTTCCAAAATTAGATTCAGCACTTCCTGGAGGCGGACCATAATTATTAGCTAAATCGAAATGAGTAATACCATTATCGAAAGCGGTATGCAACATTTGTTTCCCGTTATCAAGGACATCTACATCTCCAAAATTATGCCATAACCCCAATGAAATAGGAGGCAATACCAATCCGCTTTTCCCACATCTTCTATAGGACATGCTATTATATCTATCTTCGTTTGCTTGATACATTATTTTTATAATTAAGTGAACTGTTACCTCAAAAATATGAAATAATTATTTTCTATTTAAATTATGAAAGCATTAAACCACTGCTCTTATTCTCCAAATACTTTTTCTTTTTTCTTTTTTCCTAATAGACGTTTAAAAAATCCATCGCGCTTATCAGGATCACAGTCCAAAGCCTCTAAAACAGCATCTGAAGGCGTATTAAACTTTGCCTTAGTAATACTATTAAAATCAGTGTTTTTATTTAATTGAGACACAAAATTTGCAACAATTGGCAAGGCCGAATTTGCGCCTTGACCGATTCCTGTATTACTAAAACCAATGCGCTGATCGTCGTTCCCGACCCAAGACCCCATTACTAAATGTGGTGTAATACTCATAAACCAACCATCGCGATTATCTTGAGTTGTCCCTGTTTTTCCCGCCATATCGTTTGTTATTCCATACGTAGAACGCATACGTTTTGCTGTACCTTCATCTATGGTCGCTTTCATAAACGCTATCATGGTTTCTCTAGTCGCTTCAGAGAATGCTTTATCTAGAGATTTAGAAGGCTTATATTCATATAAAACTGTTCCATCTTTATCTTCTATTTTTTCAATAAAATAAGGTTTTGAAGGCACACTTTCATTAACATAACTGGTATATGCAGATGTTAATTCCATAAGCGATAATTCTGCTGTACCTAAAGCTAAAGATGGCACTTCTGGCAACTCTGATGTAATCCCCATTTTACGTGCTTGAGCAATTACAGGATCTATTCCAACTTCTTCTAACACTTTTACAGCAATAGTATTTATAGATCTACTTAATGCTTTTTCTAATGAATAATTCATGTATGGATCTTTCTCGTCATTAGACGCATTAGACGGCGTCCAACCTTCTTTATCTGTATATGTTACTTCCTTTACAGAAAAATACTTGCAGGGTTTCATACCAGATTCTAATGCTGCCGTATACACAATGGGCTTAAAAGTAGATCCTACTTGACGTTTTCCCATAGAAACATGGTCGTATTTAAAATGCTCAAAATTTACACCGCCTACATAAGCTCTTACTGCTCCTGTTTTAGGTTCTAAAGCCACAAAACCAGCATTTAAAAATTTTAAATAATGCTTTAAACTATCTATAGTTGATAGTGAAACTATAGTATCTCCTTTATAGGTAAATAATGGCATCTTTGTTTTTTGTCTTAAAGAATCCATAATTTGAGCTTCCGTAAAGTTCTTATTTTTTAAACGTGTATATTCAGGTAATTTACGAATAACTTCTTTAATTAAAGTTTCATCTTTAATCCAAGGCGCACTAGAACCATAAGCTTTTTCAAACTGATTCTGTAAATGCTCCATGTGTTTATTCATCCCTTTTTCGGCATAGTCTTGCATGGTATAATCTAACGTCGTTGTTATTTTTAAACCATCTTTATATAAATCATAAATACTCCCTTTGGCCTCATTAACACTATCTAAAATACGTGTTACTTGTTTTCTAACCTGTTCACGAAAATAAGGAGCAACACCTTCGTTGTATGTGAATTTATGATAATCTATTTCTACAGGAACATTACTTTCTTTTAATCGCGTAGCTTCATTTATATAACCATATTTTTCCATTTGCTGTAACACCACATCGCGACGTAATTGGCTGCGCTCAGGAAATAATCTAGGATTATAACTATGATTAGCCTTTAATGTTCCTACTAAAGTTGATGCCTCGGACAGTGTTAGTTCTCTTGTCTTTTTATTAAAGAAACGTTGCGATGCACTTTCAATACCAAACGTATTTTCGCTAAAAGGAACTGTATTTAAATACAAGGCAATAATATCTTTCTTATCGTAAATCGCTTCAATACGAGATGCAATAATCATTTCTGAAATTTTATTTACAGGCATAGATAGTAATCCGTGATTTTCTCTACCGTATAAATTTTTAGCTAATTGCTGTGTTATTGTACTTCCGCCACCAGCAGAGTTGTCTTGAAGCAACAAACTTTTAAAAAACACTCTAAAAAAACTTGGATAATCTATACCATTATGCTCGTAAAAGCGCGCATCTTCTGTCGCAATTAAGCCATCTACAAGATAGTCGGGTATGTCTTTAAAATTAATAATACTCCTATCGAACACAAAGTATTTACCAAGCAGTTTATTATTATGATCGAGAATAAGACTGGCTTCTGCTTGTTTTAAATCGGACAAATCTGTTTTAGAAGGTAAACTCCCCCATAATCCCACATAAATACTTCCTATAAAAAGCAATACTAAAACGACTCCTAAAACAAATAGTTTTAAGATAATACGTAACCACTTCCTCTTTTTATTTTGTATATTATTTTTCAAACTTAGGTTTTAAAATGTGTTTATTAGACAAATTGTTTTTACTAATTAAAATCTGTTTTATAAGTGCTGTAAAATTATGTAAGAACAATGAAATTACAAACAAAATTTAACTGATTACAAAACGTATAATTGGCTAAGATATTCTAAAACAGCATTTATTTATATGTTTTAATTAAATTGATTTAAGACACACAAGCAATAAATAACAATTTAACACAATTAATTTAGCTTTCTATTTTAGATTTTAACAGTCTAACTTAATTTACGCTACATTTGTATTGAAGATTTATTTTATCTTCAATTAACCTACTATTTTCTTCCTCAAAAATGAATAATTTCAACAAACTTTTTATTCTTTTAAGCTGTATTTTATTACCTGTTTTATCTCAAGCTCAAGATAAAGAAAAACCAAAAGTAGCACTCGTGTTAAGCGGAGGAGGCGCGTTAGGAATTGCTCATATCCCAACACTACAAAAATTAGATTCCCTAGGCATTGTTCCGGATTTAATAGTTGGTACAAGTATGGGAAGCATCGTGGGTGCTTTATATTCTATAGGTTATACTGGAGATGAAATTGCAGAACTTTCTAAAACAACAGATTGGAACAAATTGTTTAGAGGAAAAGTATCTATTAATAGTGTGAGTAATGAAGAAAAAAGTGAATTTGGTCGTTATACTGTAGGTTTTGAGGTTATAGATAAGAAACCAAAACCTGTGCTTGCTATTTTAAACGATCAGAACTTAAGAGAATTCTTTAGAGTTTTAACCTATCCTGTTTATAATATTACAGATTTTGACAAGTTTCCGATTCCTTTTAGAGCCATGGCGACAGACATTGTAAATGGGAAACAAGTTGTTTTATCTAAAGGCTCCTTAACAACCGCTATGCGAGCTAGTATGTCTATTCCTGGTGTTTTTAAACCTGTTGAATACGAAAACACCTTACTTGTTGACGGTGGTGTTTTAAATAATTTCCCTGTAGATGTTGCTAAAAAAATGGGAGCAGATTTTATTATAGGAAGCGAAGTTAGTGGTGGCTTACAAACTAAAGAAGAGTTGAGTAGTTTGGAAAACTTACTCTTTCAGACAGGAATGCTTTCTAGCAATTTAACGACTGCAAAAAACAAAAATGATTGTGATATTTTAATAGACAATGTACCTAATCTAAACTATACTCCGGGAGATTTCGATAAGAATGAAATTATTTATGAAGAAGGAAAAAAGGCAGTACAAGACAACGAAGCTAAGTTTATAGCTCTTGCAAAAATGCTAGAACCTTATAAACAAAGATCTCATAAAAAACCAATAACAAGTAATCTTGTTACACTAGACACCATAGTTTACAAAGGTATTAGCAAAAGCAACTTAAGACTAGTAACGACTAGATCTGGACTCAAGGAAAAAGAAGAATATACTATAGATGAAGCAAAAACACATATTAATAGAATTCTAGGAACAAATTTATTTTCATCAATATATACCAATCCTATATTAAATAAAGGAAAAACAGGTCTTGAAATTACTGCAAAAGAAAAAGCACACAATCAAGTTAAGGTTGCTGTTCATTTTGACGATTACAGAGGTGTTGGATTATTAGCAAACTACACAGGAAGAAACATAATAGGGGCATCTTCTAGATTTCTTGTCACTCTAGATATCGCAGAACAACCAAAATTCAAGATTCAATATCAGAAAATATTTGGGAAAAATAAAGATTTTTGGTTCAGATCTGAAGTTTTTGGAGAAAAGCTTGACCAAGACATTCTTATAAGTGGCGAATCTGCAGATGAAATGAATTACAAATATCTGCAATTCGATAACGAAATTAACCACAACATACACACTCTTAAAAGCTACGCAGGAATAGGAATAAATTACCAAAATACGACTCTAAAACCAGATGCTGACCCAGACATAATTAACAACATATTTAATTTAGTTAATTATAAGTTTAGAACAACCGAGGTTTATGGACAGTATGTTTATAACACGCTAAACAAAGTCTTTTTTCCTACAAAAGGTATTAATATAGAAGCTCGATTAGGACGAGCTATTACTAATAAAATTGAAGCTAGTTTTTACGATAACTCTTTAAGAAATAATGAATCTGGACGCTTTAGCGGATTTACAAAATTTAGATTACACTTTAAAAACGTAAACACAATTAACAATAAGCTTAGCCTAGTTGTAGGAGCAAATATTGGTTTCACACTTTTAGATGATGAAGAATATGGCGACACATCTTTTCAAGGTTTAGGTTATGGCGCCAACTATTTATTAGGAGGAAATATAAAACAAACACGCGGAGACAACTATATATTCTACGGCCTCTTAGAAGACGAACTACCAGTAAGCCAATTTATGGGTGTAAACATTGCTTTACAATATCAATTTATAAAAAAACTATATGTTACACCCCATTTTAATATGGCTTCTGTTGGGTTTGGAAATTTCACCGACTTTGCTGAAGATGCCTTATCTCCAAAAGGAGAATGGAAAGACAACTTAGACACCAGTAACCTTGTCTCTATAGGTACCAAACTTGATTGCAATACAATTATAGGACCAGTAAGTTTAGACTTTACCTGGGTTAACAGCACAGATAAATTCCGTTTATTCTTTGGCATAGGTATTCCTTTAGGACGTTAAAATAGTGTAGTATATTATTGGCTTCAAAATAATATACTATAAGCTCGCTTTAACAGGTACGTCTACAACTTCAGAAAACACTTCGCCTTTTTCATTCATACCATTAATAAATAATTTAATTTTATCATGATCACCTTTATAGACTTGCAAACTATTTGAAGTGTTTGGTGAAACATCAAAATTAGGAATCCAATCTAAAGTGTTATAAAACTGTTTAGATGACTTAGTATTAAATGTAAACAGAGGTCTTTCAAAATCAAGTGCAGGTCTTGTAAAACCAAAATCTACGTTACTTACAAAATATTTATGTCCAGCTTCACCCCGATCATATTCGTAAGCTTCTTTTAAGTCTACATATATTGCCCCCATTGCTCCTTGATAACCATAAACATAAGCTGTTGGGCTAACTCTAATAGAAGCCACATCGGATAATTGAATATTTTCAAGCATTCCGGCGTATGTTAACGCCCCATTTAAAACAATCAAAGCATTTCCGCCTTTCCTTCTAAACCCTATATCATACTTCTGTCCCATAGACCCTTGCCCCTTAGAAACAAAAAGTGTAGGTTGAATTCTTAAATATTGTATTACATTATACATAGACTCCTGAACTTCACTAAACTCTAATGCTCTTATTGAAGCTGTTTCTTGCCAAACCCTTGGTTTTCTCTTATCATCAACTGCTTTATTTCCCTCTAAATTAACAGTTTCTAAAACTTCAGAGCCTCTATATATCAATTCAGAACTATCATTTACAGGTTCTGCTTGTTTTAAAGTTGTTTTTAAATCCGGTTTAGAATACGCAAGAACATCGTTTGGTTTGTAATTACTTTTAGAATCATAAACATAAAAAGTAGCATCTAACAACCCTCCTTTTTTATTAATTAAAGACAACTTATAATCTGAACTGTCTTTTAAAACCAGATTTTTAAACTGAAATGATTTATCAGAATTTATTTTTGTCACTTCCAAAATACCATTCACAGTAGAAGAGAGCATCACTTTATAATCTTCCTTAATATTAGCGTTTACAACACCCTTTACCTCCAATCCGTTTTCTATATTAAAAATAGGCTTATCGTTATTTAATTGATAGGTCGTTGTAGCGCCCTTATTAACTTGTAAAAACACATCTAAATCTGTTTTAGATAGACTTAAACCAGAAGGCACACTTTTATCGACATAAGGATCTAACAAAAAGCCTTCTACTATATTTGATGCATCAGCGTTTAATTTTGTATCTTGTGGCAATACCGAAATACTTAAATTTGAGGCTATAGCACTGCCTTTAATATTAAAATCTAACCCTAAAGAATCACCAACAACTTCCTTCTGTTTTACATCAATTTTAATTTCATTTTTAGTTTCTACATAAAAATGGCGTTCTGCTACAGGTTTGTTATTCGCATTAAATAAAGTTATTGTATTTACACCATTAAAAAGATGTGCTTTAGCAACCGGAATACTATATTTAATATGCTTTTTATCAATCTTTATAGGTAAAATATAAAGTAATTTCTGATTACGATGTACCGTTGCAAACAGATTTTGATCGCTATACTTTTTAGATAAATCGTTACTTAATGTGATTTTAAAATGAGCTTTATCCGAATCCTGTTCGCTGGTCTCTTTACTAATAACAATACCAGAATCTACGGCTCCATTAAGCTTAAATGAATAATCCTTGGCATCGCGTTTAAACTTTAAAATATAATTGTGATCAGGCAAACTAAACACATTAAACGCTCCTACTCCAAAAGCATTGGTTTTTACACTTGCAATTGTTTTTCCTGAAGCTTTATCTTGTATTTCTACATCTTGATTTGCAACATATAAATCGTTATTAGTTACAGTAAAGTAAATTACGTTTGCTGCATTGTTTAGCAAGGTTCCACTCTCTGGATAAAAATTAACATCTACAGTTTGTAAAGGTGCATCTGTATTAATACTAATGCCTTCAGTATTTGGCTCTGAATCTGCTAGTGCTACTTCTCCACTAGTCTCAAAAGTATTTACAACATTAATTTTTGAAACGTATGCATTATTAAAATTCCTATTCCATTGTGTATCTAACTGAATGTAATATGTTCCTGTTTTAATATCCTTAGATAATTTTATTTCCCCGAAAGACTTTCCATCTATACAATCGAATAACTGACTAGATATTAGTTTTTTCTGAGAATCGTAAAAATTAACATGTAAGTTAGATGTGGTAAGTATTGGTTTATCGTCGCTATCGCTAACCACATAAGCTTTCCACCAAATTTTTTCTCCAGAGAAATACAAGGTCTTATTGGTGTGTACAAATATTTTCTCTTGCGGATAGTCGTGAAAATAATCTGAATTTATAAGTGTCGAATCAATAACATTACGCGCTTCTTGCGAAAACATTGTGCTTGAAATTAACAATAGGAATACTGTAAAAATTTTGTTCATAATAGCGGAGTTTAATTAGACAATGGTGGTTACACGCAAAAGAGAATTACAAAATCTCAATTTTGTTTCGTATTTAACAGCTTTCAAATACTATATCAAATTAACAATTAAAAAACAAAAACAGACTAAAAAACAACAAATTACAGAAATACAACCTGTTATTTTAACAAAAAAAGCACTGGATAATAAAGACAACTTAAGCTTCTCTTAACCATTCGAAAAACAAATAATGAAATCTAGAAGAAAAATAAAAGTATTAAAAACTAAGACATGTTATAAAACAAAAAAAAAGCCTCTATCTTACGATAAAGGCTTTAGTACAGAAAGCGGGACTTGAACCCGCACGGGCATTACTACCCATTGGATTTTAAGTCCAACGTGTCTACCAATTCCACCATTTCTGCATGGTATATAATTTATTATAACAATCTCTATAAATACAGAGACTGAAAATAATAATAAAAAAGCCTCTATCTTACGATAAAGGCTTTAGTACTGAAAGCGGGACTTGAACCCGCACGGGCATTACTACCCATTGGATTTTAAGTCCAACGTGTCTACCAATTCCACCATTTCAGCATTTGGTATATTTTCAGAAAATCAAAACAGTATAGAGCGAAAGACGGGATTTGAACCCGCGACCCCCACCTTGGCAAGGTGATGCTCTACCCCTGAGCTACTTTCGCGTAGTGTTTTAATGAACGTATGCAACATTGCTATTGCGGATGCAAATTTAGTACTTTTCTTGGCATCTCAAAGCTTTTTCAAAAAATAATTCAAAATAATTTTTAAGCTACTGAAAATCAATATCAAATATTTTAACTTTTCACTGTTTTACCTGGCTTAATAAGCATACGCTTTATTTCATTCAGTTTCATTAAGGCTTCAACAGGTGTTAACGTATCGATATCTGTATTTATAATCTCCTCTTTTATATTCTCTAATAACGGATCGTCTAAATTAAAGAAGCTTAATTGTAAATCGTCCGACAGTGTTTTTACTTTATCCGTAAGCTCATCGCTAGAATGCGATTTTTCTAATTTCTTTAAAATAGCATTTGCGCGATGTAGCACTTGCTGTGGCATTCCCGCCATTTTAGCCACGTGTATCCCGAAACTATGCTGACTACCACCTTCTACCAATTTTCTTAGAAACAGCACATTATCTTTTAATTCCTTTACAGAGACATTATAATTCTTAATTCTTGGGAAAGTTTCAGACATTTCATTTAACTCATGGTAATGCGTTGCAAATAACGTTTTAGCCTTTGCAGGATGTTCGTGTAAATATTCACTTATAGCCCAAGCAATAGAAATTCCATCGTAGGTACTGGTTCCTCTTCCTATTTCATCTAACAACACCAAACTACGCTCCGACATATTATTAAGGATGGAAGCCGTTTCATTCATCTCCACCATAAACGTAGATTCTCCCATCGAAATATTATCGCTTGCACCTACTCTAGTAAAGATCTTATCGACAACACCAATTCTAGCGGATTTTGCAGGCACGAAACTTCCTATTTGTGCCAAGAGCACAATAAGTGCCGTCTGACGTAAAATAGCAGATTTACCAGACATGTTTGGCCCCGTAATCATGATGATTTGCTGAGACGAACGGTCTAAAAACACATCATTAGCTATATAAGGTTCGCCGATTGGTAATTGCTTCTCGATAACAGGATGGCGACCTTCAACAATTTCTAAATCGAATGTATCGTCTAGAACAGGATACACATACTTATTATCGGTTGCCAATTGTGCAAATCCACACAAACAATCCAACTGCCCTATTAAAAAGGCATTTTGCTGAACGGGTTTAATATACTGACTCATCCAAGCCACTAAATCTCCAAACAACTTTTGCTCTATAGCTAAAATACGTTCTTCGGCACCAAGAATTTTGGCTTCGTATTCTTTTAATTCTTCCGTAATATAACGTTCAGCACTTACTAAGGTTTGCTTTCTAATCCACTCTTCAGGGACTTTATCTTTATGTGTATTTCGAACTTCAATATAATAGCCAAACACATTATTAGAAGCAATTTTTAAAGATGTAATCCCGGTACGCTCGCTTTCGCGCTCCAACATGGCATCTAAATAATTCTTTCCTGAAGTTGATAAACCTCGAAGCTCATCTAACTCAGCAGAAAATCCTTCAGCAATCGTGTGTCCTTTTAAAACATTTACCGGTGCTTCTTCGTTTAATGTTTGCTTGATTTTCTCTCGCAACACATCGCAACTTTGCAATTTATCACCTATAATTTTTAAAGCATCGTTAGGAGATTGAGACGCCAATGCTTTTATAGGCACAATAGCTTCTAATGAATTTTTAAGCTGAATAACCTCACGCGGACTCACTTTTCCGGTCGCGACTTTGGAAATTAAACGTTCTAAATCGCCTATATGTTTTATATGCTGACGCGTCTTTTGGTGCGTTTCCTTTTCTTTGGTTAAGAAATCGACCACTTCATGACGTTGTTTTATCTTTTTAGCATCTTTTAAAGGCAATGCCAACCAACGCTTTAATAAACGTCCGCCCATTGGCGAAATAGTTTTATCTATAATATTCAGCAGTGTTACCGCATTATTATTGGTAGAATTATATAATTCTAAATTCCGCATAGTAAAACGGTCCATCCACACGTAATCATCTTCTGCAATACGCGAAATAGATGTAATATGCTCTAATTTATTATGCTGTGTTTCGCCCAAATAATGCAATACAGAACCCGATGCAATAATCCCTTCTTCTAAATTTTCAACCCCAAAACCTTTTAATGTTTTCGTATTAAAATGCTTCAACAAAGTTTCATTGGTATAATCTGTTTGATAGACCCAATCTTCTAAATGAAATACGTGATGGTCGTCTCCAAAAGCTTCACTAAACGTTTTCCGTTTTTGTTTAGAGACTAAAATTTCACTCGGATTAAAATTTTGAAGTAACTTATCTATATATTCTTGATTTCCTTGAGACGTTAAAAATTCACCTGTAGAAATATCTAAAAATGAAATTCCGATATTGGTTTTCCCAAAATGAACGGCACATAAAAAGTTATTCGATTTCGATTTTAAAACCTCATCATTTAGCGAAACTCCAGGTGTAATTAATTCGGTAACACCTCTTTTTACAATGGTTTTAGTCTGTTTTGGGTCTTCTAACTGGTCGCAAATCGCAACACGCTCGCCAGCTTTTACTAATTTTGGTAAGTATGTATTAATAGAATGATGCGGAAACCCAGCCAATTCAATCTCACTTTCGCTTCCTGCACCACGTTTTGTCAAGGTAATATCTAGAATTCCTGCTGTCTTAACAGCATCAGACCCAAAGGTTTCATAAAAATCGCCTACACGAAATAATAACAGAGCATCTGGATACTTTGCTTTAATCGCATTATACTGTTTCATTAACGGCGTTTCTTTTTTCGTTTTTTTTGCCAAGGGTAAGACGTTTTAAATGTTATTTTTGCATTCTAAATAAAGGTTGCAATGTAACCATAATTTGATTTTTTTGAAAATATGTTCGACCCTATTCAGAAAATCAATATAATTGAAGAATACAGAAATTAAATAGTATGCGTAAGTTAAAAAATAGCGAGTTAGACCGATTGAGTGTTGAAGATTTTAAAGACACCAAAAAGACACCTCTTATTATAGTGTTAGATAATATTAGAAGTTTAAATAATATTGGTTCGGTATTTAGAACGAGTGATGCCTTTTTAATTGAAAAAATTTACCTCTGTGGTATCACAGCAACGCCACCACATAAAGACATACATAAAACCGCTTTAGGAAGCACCGAAACTGTAGCTTGGGAACATGCAGAACACACTTTAGATGTTGTTGAAAAATTACAAGCTGAAAACGTAAAAGTGTTAAGTATTGAACAAGCTGAACACGCCACGATGTTAGATACATTTTCTCCAGAGGCAGACACCACTTATGCTTTAGTGTTTGGAAATGAAGTAAAAGGCGTTGCTCAAGACGTGGTTTCTAAAAGTGATATGGTGATTGAAATCCCCCAATTTGGAACCAAACATTCTTTGAACATTTCGGTTAGTGCAGGAGTCGTAATTTGGGATGTATTTAGTAAAATGAAGGCTTTAAACTAGGAATTAATTTCTTTTAAAATCCATAGATAATCAGCGCGATTAGCTACAAAATCCATATCAGAAATATCGATAATTTTGACTTTTAATTCGGTTTGGTTTTTTAAAAACTCAAGATATCCTAAATTAATTTTATTAAGATAATCGTCTTCGATTTGCTGTTCGTAATCGCGACCTCGTTTTTTTATATTTTGTTGTAAACGTTCGGTGTTCTGATACAAATACACATATAAATCGGGCTTAGCGATCTCTTTATACATAATATAGAAGAGCTTTCTATACAGTTTAAACTCGTCTTCTTGAAGCGTAATTCTTGAGAAAATTAAAGATTTAAACACATCGTAATCACTCACGATAAAATCTTTAAACAAATCGAGCTGAGATAAATCGTCTGAAATTTGCTGATAACGATCGGCTAGAAAAGACATCTCTAACGGAAATGCATAACGCAGTCCATCTTCATAGAATTTTGGTAAAAACGGATTATCGGCAAAACGCTCTAAGACTAACTTGGCATTAAAATCTTCAGACATTTTTGTTGCCAAACTTGTTTTTCCTGCACCAATATTACCTTCAATAGCAATAAAATTTCGGTGAGAAAAATTAAAATCAGTAATCGGATTTTTCAAAGCTTCATTAATCGGCGTTAATTCACTTGAATCTGAACAATTTTCTAATAAGGTCTTTACAGATTGCTTTAAAACGGGATGCTCAACTTTTAACGCAATATCTGCTAAAGGTTGCAACACAAATCTACGACTCTGCATTTCAGGATGCGGAACATGAAGTAATTGCGTTGCTATAATTTCGTCTTCAACAAAAATAATATCTAAATCAATAACACGGGCTTCGTAACCAGCTCCTTCAGTACGCGTACGTCCTAATTCTGTTTCAATATCAAGTAAATGTTGCATCACTTCATCTGGGTGAAGTTCTGTTTTCAAAATAAGACAAGCATTTAAAAAATCATCGCTCTCGAAACCAAAAGCAGGAGACATATACACTTTAGAAAGGCTTTCTATAGAACCTACAACTTCAAAAATACAATTTACTGCATTTTGTAAATGTTGCAACCGGTCTCCTTTATTGCTTCCTATAGATATGTAAACGTGTTTTGCCATGAACTAAAATATGGGCAAATTAAAGAAAAGTAATTTACTTAAACTTGAATTTAGCCATTAAAGACCGATAAAATATTAACAACAAAAAACAAGACTTTTAGATGTGAAAATGTGTTTTTAAAATTAAATATGTAGGTTTGTTTTTGAAATTAAAATTTATGAATCAAAAGAATCTCTTTTTAGCACACCGTATCTATCTATTACTAGGTGCTTTATTTATGACATCTTTGGTGGTCTCTAATCTTATTTTTCAAAAATTCTTTTACTGGTACCCTTTTAATATTACCATTTTTGGAGCCAATCTATTCGAAGTTTCGGTTGGAATCCTTCCTTATCCCATTACATTCTTAATTACAGATTTAATTAGTGAGATTTATGGTAAAAAAGCAGCCAACCAAATTGTAGTTACCGGAATTTTCGCCTCGCTATTTTCAATGGCTATTATTTATACTGCAAATGCTGTTCCGGCAACATCTTGGTCGCCGGTAAACGATATTAAGTTTACTAGCGTTTTTGGAAGCACCGCAATTGCAGTTTTGGCAAGTATGATGGCATATTTATTTGCTCAATTTATAGATATTCAGATTTATCACTACTGGAAAATCGTTACCAAAGGGAAACATTTGTGGTTACGCAACAATTTTTCCACTTTTTTATCACAATTTATCGACACATTGACTGTTTTATTGCTACTTTGTTTTTTTGGTAAAATAGAATGGACTAAATTTGCAGGGTTATTAATCAGCGGATTTTTATTTAAAGTCTTAATGGCCTTATTTGATACTCCGTTTTTATATTTAGGCGTTTATCTATTTAGAAGACGTTTCAATCTAAAAGTAAATGAAGAAATACAGCTTATTTAGTACCTAACACGCGTACTTGTTATTTGTATTTAAATGAATCTAGCTTAATTATTCATTTTTAATGAATTAAATGAAATTAAATTAGGATTTGTTAATAATTAGTTTATATTGATAGATACGCACAAAACAAAAAAAGATAGATGAGGCAATTAAAAATTACAAAACAAGTAACGAACAGGGAATCGAAATCGTTAGACAAGTACTTACAAGATATTAGTAAGATGCCACTAATTACAGCTGAAGAAGAAGTTGAATTAGCACAACGCATACGAGAAGGTGACCAAGTGGCTTTAGATAAATTAACAACCTCTAATTTACGATTTGTAGTTTCAGTTGCTAAACAATACCAAAACCAAGGGTTAACTTTACCTGATTTAATTAATGAAGGTAATGCTGGTTTAGTAAAAGCTGCAAAACGTTTTGATGAAACTCGTGGGTTTAAGTTTATTTCTTATGCCGTATGGTGGATTCGTCAAGCTATTTTACAAGCTTTAGCAGAACAATCTAGAATTGTAAGATTACCTTTAAATAAGATTGGTTCGATTAACAAAATTAATAAAGCATATTCTTTCTTAGAACAATCTCACGAACGTCCGCCAAGTGCAGACGAGATTGCAAACGAATTGGATATGACTGTAAGTGAAGTAAAACAGTCTCTTAAAAACTCTGGTCGTCATCTTTCAATGGATGCACCATTAAAAGAAGGAGAAACTTCAAGCTTATACGATGTTGTAAAATCTGGTGAATCACCAAATCCTGACAACAATTTAATGTATGAGTCTTTAAATCTTGAAATAAACAGAGCACTAGACACACTATCTCCAAGAGAAAGTGATGTATTACGTTTGTTTTTTGGATTAAGCAATGAAGCACCAATGAGTTTAGACGAAATTGGAGAAACTTTCGATTTAACACGTGAACGTGTTAGACAGATAAAAGAAAAAGGGATTAGACGTTTACGTCATAGCTCTAAAAACAAAATTTTAAAAACTTATTTAGGATAATCCTAAAAACCAGAATAATTAATTACTAAAACCAGAATTTAGATGCTTAAAATTATAGTAAAAGAAGGCGAGCAAATCGATCGCGCTCTTAAACGTTACAAAAGAAAACACAGAAATGTGAAAGTTATGCAAACTTTAAGAGAGAATCAATTTTTCACTAAGCCTTCAGTAAAAAGAAGAAGAGAAAATCAAAAAGCAGCTTATATCCAAAACTTGAGAGATCAAGAAGATATTTAATGTTGACTTTATATACAATAAAAAAACACGCTCTAGATTCGTTTCTAAAGCGTGTTTTTTGTTTTAGTCTATTGCAATAGAGACATACATCCCTTCATTACTACGTATATTAAAAACAGTATCATCTTCAAAAATTAAATACTGTCCTTTTATTCCTTTTAATACACCTGTATAATGTTGCATTTTTTCAATATTTAAAGATTTTGGTTTAACAGGATATTGAAGTACAGGAAATTCTATTTCGGTCTCCTTATTATCCGCTATAAAATAAGGTTTTGCTTCTTCAGGAATATACCCTTTTAACTTATCTCGCCACGCTACTAAATTCTCATCTGCAATTTCATTTTTAAGCATCGTTCGCCAATTGGTTTTATCAGACACAAATGCTTTTAAAGCAACTTCTGTAATTCCTGCCAAATACCTATTAGGCACCTCAACAATTTCTATAGCTTCATGGGCACCTTGATCTATCCAACGTGTTGGCACTTGTCCTTTTCTAGTCACTCCTACTTTTACAGTACCTGTATTTGCTAAATACACTATATGTTGTTGTAATTGTACCTTCTTTTCGAATGCTAAATCACGATCTTCAATATCTAAATGCGCGGTACTTAATTCTGGCTTCATAATCCAATCTGCAGCCTGCGGCACTTCAAAAAAGCAACTTTTACAAAAACCTTGTCTGTATATCTTTTTATCTAATCCACAGTTTAGACATTGATATTTTATGAAATTAATATTTAAAGTTTTATTTAGCAATTGATTCATATTTAAAAAGTCTGAATCGAAAACTAGATAATATTGAATAGGTTTTGCATATTCGGTTTCCATTTTTGTTAGAACACCCTCGTAAGTCATAAAAAAAGTATTATTTTTAGTTCTTAAAGATAATGTAAATATGCCAATTACTATAGTAAACTCAATAGCCTCTTGGTTCCTGAAAAAACGATTTCATCAAATCGATTTATTTCTAAAATACCCCAACGAAGTACAACAAGAGTTACTTTTAAATCTAATTCAGACCGCTAAAGACACTAAAATTGGTAAACAGCATGAATTTAGTACTATAAAAAACTATCGCACTTTTGCAGAGCGTGTTCCTGTGTCTACTTATGAAGATTATCAGGATTTAATTCAGCGTTCTCGTACAGGAGAAGATAATATATTTTGGCCATCACATATAAAATGGTTTGCAAAATCTAGCGGAACCACAAATGCAAAAAGTAAATTTATTCCTGTGAGTACAGAGTCTTTAGAAGATTGCCATTATGCAGCAGGAAAAGACATGCTTTGTATGTACTTAAATAATAATGAAAACTCACAACTCTTTACTGGTAAAGGATTAAGACTAGGAGGAAGCAAAAAACTTTACAAAGAAAACGGCACCGTTTATGGGGATTTATCAGCTATTTTAATTGAAAACATGCCTTTTTGGGCTGAATTTAGTAGCACGCCGAGTAATAAAATTTCATTAATGAGCGATTGGGAGACCAAGATGCAAGCTATTGTAGACGAAACAATAATGGAAAACGTAACGAGTCTTGCGGGAGTTCCTTCTTGGATGCTAGTATTACTTAATAATGTTTTAGAAACGACAGGAAAAGGGAACTTATATGATGTTTGGCCAAATCTTGAGGTGTATTTTCATGGTGGAGTAAGTTTTACGCCATACGCAGATCAATACAAGAAAATATTACCTAATAACAACTTTAAGTATTACGAAACATATAATGCTTCTGAAGGATTCTTTGCCATACAAGACCATAACGATACCAAAGAACTTTTACTAATGCTAGATTACGGTATTTTTTACGAGTTTATCCCTATGGAAACGTACAACACTATTAATCAGATAATAATTCCATTAAGCGAGGTTGAACTAAAAAAGAACTATGCTATAGTTATTACCACTAATGCAGGACTTTGGCGTTATAAAATTGGAGATACCGTTAGGTTTACATCTATTTCTCCTTATAGAATAAAAGTATCTGGACGTACAAAACACCATATAAATGTATTTGGAGAAGAACTAATTATAGAAAACGTTGAAGATGCTTTAAGAAAGGTTTGCAAACGAACCAAGTCTGAAATTGTAGATTATACCGGAGCACCCATTTTTATGAAAGATAAAGAAAAAGGAGCCCACGAATGGATTATAGAATTTAAAAAGAAACCAGAAGATTTAAATTACTTTATTGAATTGTTTGACAATGCTTTAAAGGCTTTAAATTCTGATTATGAAGCAAAACGTTACAATAACCTTACACTAAACAGACCAACCATACATATAGGAAAACAAAATTTATTTTACGATTGGCTAAAAATGCACAATAAATTAGGAGGGCAACATAAAATTCCTAGATTATCAAATTCAAGGGAATATATTGACGAATTACTCATTATAAATGCAAAACAATCGTTTGAACAGCTATAAATAGTCACTTCATCGGCAAATTACGTACATATGTCTAAAACTTAGACATATACTTTTTTAATACTCTTATTCAGTATACATTTGCCATGCTATTAATCGAAACCTGTTTAATTACAGTATGTTGCAAGTCATTTTACTGCAACCAAAATAAAAAAAAACCACTTCGTAGAGTGGTTTTTTTATTTATAATAAAATCTTAATTATTTAAGATACTGCCTTCAACTTTTTAATCGTTGTTTTATTCAATTTATTCTCGGCATATACTTTAGTAACCTTCAATTCTTTTTCGTCTGTACCAGGAAGCTCAAACATAGCATCTGTTAAAACTTCTTCGCATAACGAACGCAATCCACGTGCACCTAATTTATATTCTACAGCTTTTTCAACTATAAAATCTAACGCACCATCTGTAATATGAAATGTAATATCGTCCATCTCGAACAATTTCTCATATTGCTTAATAATTGCATTTTTAGGCTCTGTAAGAATCGCTCTTAAGGTTTTAGCATCTAACGGATCCATGTAAGTTAATACTGGTAAACGCCCGATAATCTCAGGAATTAATCCAAAATCTTTTAAATCTTTTGGAATAATATATTGCAACAAATGATTACGATCTATCACGTCATCAGATTTTGAAGCACTATACCCAACGGCTTGCATATTTAAACGTTTAGAGATATTACGTTCAATACCATCAAACGCACCACCTGCGATAAACAAGATGTTTTCAGTATTTACTTCAATAAACTTTTGGTCTGGATGCTTACGTCCTCCTTTTGGCGGAACGTTTACAGTAGTTCCTTCTAAAAGTTTTAATAACGCTTGTTGTACACCTTCTCCAGAAACATCTCTTGTAATTGAAGGGTTATCACTTTTGCGTGCGATTTTATCAATCTCATCTATAAAAACAATTCCTTTTTCAGCTTTCTCAAGACTATAATCTGCAGCTTGTAACAAACGCGTTAAGATACTTTCTACATCTTCACCAACATAACCAGCTTCTGTTAATACCGTAGCATCTACAATAGCTAAAGGCACATTTAACATTTTTGCAATGGTTTTAGCCATTAATGTTTTTCCTGTACCTGTTTGTCCTACCATCATGATATTACTTTTCTGAATCTCGATATCATCCTTAGATGGAGATTGCAACAAACGCTTATAATGATTATAGACAGCAACAGACATTACTTTTTTAGTCATATCCTGACCAATAATGTACTCGTCTAAAAATTCTTTAATTTGAAGTGGTTTACGCAACATTAACTCGGCAGATAATTCACTATTATCTGATTGCTTAGATTCCTCTAAAACAATACCGTGTGCTTGTTCGATACAACGATCGCAAATATGCGCATCTAAACCTGCTATTAATAAACTAGTCTCAGGTTTCTTTCTTCCACAAAACGAACATTCTAATTCTTCCTTTGCCATAAATCTTTTTAAATTTCACTTTTAAACAGTAGCAAATTGCTATTGTTTTTTTTTGATTTGTATTAGCTTCTCACTAATATTTCATCAATCATACCGTAATCTTTAGCTTTATCAGCTTTCATCCAGTAATCACGATCACTATCAGCATATACTTTGTCGTAATCTTGACCTGAATGCTTACTAATAATCTTATATAATTCTTCTTTCAATATTAAAATTTCGCGAGCAGTAATTTCAATATCACTAGCTTGCCCTTGAGCACCACCTAAAGGTTGGTGAATCATAACACGAGAGTGCGTTAAACCACTACGTTTTCCTTTAGCACCTGCACATAATAATACAGCGCCCATAGATGCAGCCATTCCTGTACAAATTGTAGCAACATCTGGCTTAATAAATTGCATAGTATCGTAAATACCTAGACCTGCATATACACTTCCTCCTGGAGAGTTAATGTAAATTTGAATGTCTTTATTAGCATCTGTACTTTCTAAAAACAACAATTGTGCCTGAATAATGTTAGCCACTTGGTCGTTAATTCCTGTACCCATAAAGATGATACGATCCATCATTAAACGCGAAAACACATCCATTGCCACAGCATTCATCTGGCGTTCTTCGATAATGTTTGGGGTTAAATTTGTAGGGTACATACTGTCCATGATTTGGTTGTAGTACGTACTGCTTATCCCTTGATCTTTTATAGCGAATTTTTCGAATTCTTTTCCGTAATTCATAAATGTTATTTTTGATTAAATAATGAATAAAATAGGCGTTGAATAAAACATATTCAACGCCTAAATATAATGATTATTCTTTTAAAACAGTTGACTTATTTGTCTCCGTAAACTTCTTTAACAAAGTTTTCGTAAGTCACTTCTTTTACTTTTAAATTTGCTTTCTCTTTATACACATCTAATAGTCTTTGACTAATGATTTGTTCAGAGATACGACGTGCTTCATCTTGGTTTCCTAATACACGAGCAGCGATTCCGTCTAATTCTTCATCTGAAGGATTCATTTGACCAAATTGAGCCATTTGAGCTTTAATCATGGTTTTAGCATGACCTTTAATATCATCCATAGTAATTTGGATGTCATTAGCTGTAATTAATTTACCTTCGATTAATTGGTAACGCATGCTTTTTTCAGACTTTTCAAACTCTTCTTTAGCTGCTGCATCATCAAGAGGTGTTTCACCAGCTGCTTGAATCCATTTTTGTAAAAATTCTGATGGTAAATCAAATTTAGTATTGTCTACTAAATATTCAGTAACGTCGTTTAAAAGTTTTTGATCTGCTTGTTGCACGAATTGCTTTTCAGCATCTTCTTTAATCTTATCTCTTAATTCTGTTACAGATTTTACTGTTCCTTCTCCGAATAATTTATCGAATAATTCTTGATCTAAATCTGCAGCTTCACGTTTGTTTACTTCAGAGATAGTAAAAGTTAATTCAATATCTAAACCATGAACTTCTTCGTGAGATATTTTTAATGCATGCATTAAATCGTGATCATCTTCGTAAAGTCCTTTAGATTTAAGTGTAATTACATCACCAACTTTAGCACCAACAAATTTCTTTGCGTTTGCTTTTCCTTTAAGTTTGTCTAAAGTTAAAGTTACTGTGTTTTCTATTTCTTTTTCTTCGTTTTTAAAAGCTCCAGTAATTTCACTGTCTTCTTCTACAACGTCTTGAGGAATTAATTTTCCGTATTGTTTTTGAATGTTCTCAATTTGTTCGTCGATCATTTTATCGTCTGCAACAATGTTATATTGAGTGATTGAATCTTTACCTTTTAATTCAACATCGAACTCAGGAGTTAAACCTAATTCAAATTCAAAAGAAAATGCTTCAGCATCCCAATCGATACCGTCTTGAGCTTTAGGAAGTGGCTGACCTAAAACATCTAATTTTTCTTCAGTTAAATATTTATTTAAAGCGTCTTGTAATAATTTATTTACTTCATCAACTAAAACGGCCTTACCATACTGTTTTTTTACCATCCCCATTGGTACATGTCCTTTTCTAAATCCAGGAATGTTTGCTGTTTTTCTGTAATCTGTTAAGATTTTCTCTACTTTATCGCTATAATCTTCTTTTGCGATATCAACTTTTACTACAGCATTTAATGCATCGATGTTCTCTCTTGTAATATTCATTTTAAATGATATAAAACCCAGCTTGGGCATTTAACATAAGTTTCTGTCCTAATTTCTTAGCGTAAAAGCACAGATTCTCCTTGATTTTTCTAATTAAAAACGGGCTGCAAAAATAAAACATTTTTACAACCCTACAAAGTTTTTAACGTCTTGTATTTCAGACTATTTTTTATCTTCTCCTACAATACCATATATTATTGATTGCAGTATGGTTAACAAAATACTAAACAACATCCCTGACCAAATAGAATTTACATGAAAACCTCCTATTAAATAACTGGCTAATAAGATAATCATTCCATTGACTACCAATAAGAATAATCCGAATGTTACAATAGTAATTGGAAAGGTTAAAATAGTTAAAATTGGTTTTACTAAAATGTTTAGTACTGCTAAAACTAGTGCTACAGAAATGGCTGTAAATATATCGTCTACATATATTCCTGACAAAAACCAACCTAGAAACATAACGATTAAGGCTGTTAAAATAAATTTAATAATTTGATTCATAAATCTATATGTTTTAATTTTTCTATAACTAAGTTACGAAATAAATAGCATCACCTCGCTGTAAAAATCTTCTGGATTTTCTGCATGCAACCAGTGTCCTGCATCTTTTATAGTAACAATTTTAGCTGTTGGAAAATGTCTTTTTATAACACCTTCGTCTTGCATTGAGATATATTCAGATTTATCGCCTCTAAGAAATAACGTATCGCCATCAAACTCTGCATGTACAGGCAAGGCCTCTCCTACTTCGGCTACGTTTTCTGTTAGTGATTTTAAATTTATACGTAATCCTAATTGTCCTTTTTCTACCCAGTATAAATTCTTTAATAAAAACTGACGTGTTCCTAAATCTGTTACGTATTGGGATAACGCTTTATCTGCAGCACCTCTTGTTTTAATTTCAGAAAAATCTAAAGTTCCTAATCCGTTTAAAATGGCATCGTGATGCACAGGATAAAAACGAGGAGAAATATCTGCGACAATTAATTTAGAAACATATTCTGGGTATTTAGTTGCAAATAACATGGCCGTTTTTCCACCCATAGAATGCCCTAAAAGCACAATACGCTTTAAGTTATTAGCATCGCAATAGTTTTTTAAATCTTCAACTAAAAGCTCGTAACTAAAATCGTCTGTATGAAAACTTCTTCCGTGGTTACGTTGGTCTACAAGATGCACTTGATAGTTTTGTTCACTAAAACGAACACCTAGTGTTTTCCAGTTATCACTCATACCTAAAAAGCCATGAAGAATAACAAACGGCGCACCTTCGCCTAATACGTTAGCATGTAATTGCATTACTTATTGTTTTTAAAAATCCTACTTCAGTTTATTCAAATACATATTTACCACATTTTCAATCCCTAAATACAAGCTTTCTGAAATTAAAGCATGACCAATTGAAACTTCCATTAATCCAGGAATATTATCTTTAAAAAACTTAATATTATCTAAAGATAAATCGTGTCCTGCATTTATACCTAAACCTAAACTATTTGCCAACACGGCACACTCTGTATAAGGTATAATGCTGTCTGAATTTCCTAAACCAAATTGATAAGCAAATGCTTCTGTATACAACTCTATACGATCTGTACCTATAACTTTTGCACCTTCAATTTGTTTTAAATCTGGATCTACAAAAATAGATGTACGTATATTGTTTCGTTTACATTCTTCG
Organism: Formosa sp. L2A11; assembly: GCF_009796865.1. Classification (GTDB taxonomy): domain Bacteria; phylum Bacteroidota; class Bacteroidia; order Flavobacteriales; family Flavobacteriaceae; genus Formosa. The sequence goes on from NZ_CP047028.1 coordinate 790,605, forward strand.
ACAATATCGACTAAAAAATCTTTATGCTTAATAGTATCCCAACCCGCATTAGACGTTATGGCATCGTCTCCGTCCGGAACCAATGTAACTTGGGTAGGCTTTATTTTTAAAACCATATCCATAAATTTCTTTATAGGATTACCTTCTATATTATACTCTGTATAAACTTCAGACTTTAAATCGAATGCGTCTTGGTAACGTATATGTCTTTCGTCTGGTCTAGGATGTATGGTTACACCTTCTGCACCAAAACGTTGAACATCTTTAGCAAATTGAACAACATTAGGAAAATCGCCACCGCGAGAATTTCTTAGTGTTGCTATTTTATTAATATTTACACTTAACTTTGTCATAAATCCATTTTTGATATCACAAAAATACAAAGTAGAAGAGGCTTATTGTACTATTTTTTAATTAATTTGCGCATTAGTAAATGAGGATAAAATGAATATTTCCCAATATATTATAAACGACATAAAACCGTTAAGCACAAGCGACAAGATTAGCGACATGCAGCTACTGTTTAATCAGCTTACTTACACACACATACCCGTACTAAACAAAGAAAACACTTACATAGGTTGCCTTTCTGAAACCGACGTATATTGCTTTGAAGGTGAGAAAAAAATTGCAGACCATAGCTATGCGGCCGAAGGCTTTTTTGTAAGAGATGATGCTAATTGGTTAGATGCTCTAGAAGTTTTTGCACAAAACTCGACAAATATTATGCCTGTTTTAGATGCGAATAATAGATATTTAGGCTATTATGAGCTTAATGATATTATTACTTTATTTCACCAAACACCTTTTTTTGCTGAAGACGGAGGCACTTTAGTGGTAGAAAAAGGAATAGACGATTTTTCTTTTAGTGAAATATCTCAGATAGTAGAATCTAACAACGGAAAATTATTAGGCGCATTTATTTCTAAAATGGAAAACGAATTGGCCCAATTAACTTTAAAAATAGGAAACTCTAGTTTAAACGATATTATACAAACTTTTAGACGTTACGATTACAGTATTATATCTGGACATGAAGATGATAGTTATATTGAAAGTCTAAAAGAACGATCTGATTATTTAAACAAATACCTAAACATGTAATTATGAAAATCGCCATTTTTGGACAATTTTATCATAAAAACTCCGATGTCCCTGTAGAAACACTACTAAGACATCTTTTAAAAAAGAATGCTGAAATTTTTATTGAACGTAATTTTTTTGACTTAATTCACAATGAAATTAAAGACGATGAAAAATATAATGTATTCAATACATTCGATGTTTTAGATAAGACTTACGATTTATTAATTAGTATTGGAGGAGACGGTACCATATTAAGAGCCGTAACTTATGTAAAAGATTTAAATATTCCTATTGTAGGTATAAATGCAGGTAGATTAGGTTTTCTTGCAACTATTCCTAAAGAATATATAGAAAAAGCGATAGACGATATTTTAAATGGAAACTATAAAATTTCTGAACGTAGCTTACTTGCCATAACAACATCTACAGAAAACAAAGACATTTCTAAAATGAATTTCGCTTTAAACGAAATTGCAGTTAGCAGAAAAGATACCACGTCTATGATTACAGTAGAAACTTATTTAAACGACGAATATTTAACATCGTATTGGAGCGACGGGTTAATAATTGCTACTCCAACAGGATCTACAGGGTATTCCTTAAGTTGTGGTGGTCCGGTTATAACGCCAGATACAAATAGTTTAGCACTAACACCAATTGCACCTCACAACTTAAACGCAAGACCTTTAGTTATAACAGACTCTACAGAAATAAAACTAAAAGTTAGCGGACGAGAAAACACATATTTAGTTTCTTTAGACTCTAGAATTGCAACTATAAATAACGAAACAATCTTAACGATAAAAAAAGCAGATTTTAAAATTAAAATGATAGAACTTTTAGATGAAAGCTTTTTAAACACCCTAAGAAAAAAATTATTATGGGGAGAAGACAAGCGCAATTAAACAATAATTTTGCAAGATTTAAGTTTTTAACTAATACAAATTAATTCAATTTGTTAAGAGCTAATCTTATTTGCTATATTTGCAAACTTTAAAAAACCCTATGAAGTATACACTTGTACTTATTATAAGTCTTTTTTCTCTACAATCTAGTTATTCCCAAATACATGAATTTGGGCTGTTTTTAGGTGGAAGTAATTTAATAGGCGATGTAGGAGAACCTAATTTTATAAATCCAAATCAGTTCGCTATTGGAGGAATCTATAAATGGAACAAAAGTTCTAGGCATTCATGGCGCGTTTCTGGAATATTAACGGAACTTCAAACATCTAAAAATCAAGATACAAAAACAGTTGGAGAGATCTCTGCAGGATTAGAATTCAATTTTTTCGAATTTGACTTACACGATTCTGGACCGCAAAGCACACCGTATTTTTACTCAGGATTAAGCGCTTTACGATACAATAACACTTATACTACTGGAGTTGAAAAAATATCAGAAACAAAAACAGCTTTAGGAATTCCCTTAACATTAGGGTACAAATTTAGACTTAGTTACTCGTTTAACATAGGTACAGAAGTAGGAGCACGATATACATTTTCAGACAATTTAGATGGTAGTGATAATCCTGACATGAGTTTTGGAAATTTAAACAATAACGACTGGTATGTATTTACAGGATTAACACTAACTTACACTTTTGGAAGAAATCCTTGTTATTGCACTAATTAAAATAGATTTTGAAAGAAAACATAAATACAGATAGATTACCCAAACACATTGCTATTATTATGGATGGTAATGGGCGTTGGGCTAAACAAAAAGGATTTATTCGAGCCATTGGCCACGAAAACGGGACGAAGTCTGTAAGAGAAACTGTAGAAACCTGTGCAGAATTAGGCATAGAAAACCTAACGTTATATGCTTTTTCTACAGAAAACTGGAATCGCCCGAAACTAGAAGTAGACACACTTATGAAGCTATTAGTGAGCTCTTTAAAAAAAGAGATTAAAACGCTTCAAGACAATAATATTAAACTAAATGCAATAGGAAACTTAAACTCTTTACCTAAAAAAGTATTTAAAGAACTACATGAAGTTATTGCTAAAACAGAAAATAATACAAGGATGACTCTAACACTTGCTTTAAGTTATGGGTCTAGAGAAGAATTAATTTCTGCTGTAAAAGAAATAAGTAATAAAGTTAAAAATAATATAATTTCTTTAGAAAATATTGATGAATCAGTTATAAATAAGCATCTTTACACGCAAAATTTACCTGATGTAGACTTACTTATCCGTACTAGTGGAGAGCAACGTATAAGTAATTTTTTACTTTGGCAAATCGCCTATGCCGAATTATATTTCACAGATATACTTTGGCCAGACTTTACAAAGCAACATTTATATGATGCTATTACTGATTATCAAAAAAGAGAACGCCGTTTTGGAAAAACAAGTGAACAACTTAGCTAATTCATTATCATTGAAAACATACTTACCATTCATTTTTATTTTATTTTTTGCATTAAACACATCAACTGTTAATGCTCAGGCCGGTGCCAATGGAAAAAAATATACCATTGCAGAAATTACTGTGTCTGGAAACTCTAGTTTTAGTGAACAAACTATTGTAACCTATTCTGGCCTTAGAAAAGGGTCTCAAATTTCAATTCCTGGAGAAGAAATTAGTGAATCTATAAAAAAACTATGGAAATCTGGATTATTTAGCGATATAGAAATTTACATTAAGGATGTACATGACGATGTAGCTAGCCTAGAAATACACTTATTTGATCTACCTGAATTAAAGAATTTAAGAATAGATGGAATTAAAAAAGGGAAAAAAGAAGATATTATAAAAGACAATAACCTTAATGAAGGCGTAAAGGTTACTGAAAACTTAATAACAACTACAAAAAATTATTTAGAGTCTAAATATCAAAAAGACGGTTATTACAACTCTAAAGTAATTATAAGAGTTTACCCAATAGACGATTCAATAGCGAAGCCACGTGTAAACATGCTAGTTTCTATTGATAAAGGAGAAAAGGTAAAAGTAAAAGACATCAATTTTGAAGGTAATACTGTTTTAGCAGATAAGAAACTTCTTGCTAGTATGAAAAATACTAAAGAGAAAATGCTTGCACGTGTTTGGAAACGTTCAAAATTTATTGAGGCAGATTACAAAACAGATTTAGTTAGCATCATAGACACTTATAAAGAAAATGGATACAGAGATGCACGTATTATTTCTGACAGTGTTTTTGTAAACAATGACAAAACAATTTCTATTAATATAAATCTTGAAGAAGGAACAAAATACACCTTTGGAGAAATTAATTTTATAGGGAATACAGTATATACAGACGAGTATTTAAATGCTATTTTAAGAGTTCGTAAAGGAAATACATACAATGGTATTTTATTAGAAAAAGGAATTGCAGACGATAGCAGACCTGACGGAAACGATATTACCAACTTATACCAAAACAACGGGTATTTATTCTCTACCATTAACGCAGTAGAAACAAATGCTGATGGAAATGTAATAGACATGGAAATTAGAGTATCCGAAGGAAAACCAGTTCACTTTAATGAAGTAACAGTTGTTGGTAACGAAAAAACAAATGACCACGTTATTTATCGTGAAATTCGTACAAGACCGGGAGAATTATACAGTAAAGAAAATGTTGTAAGAACGGTTCGTGAATTAAGTCAGTTAGGATTTTTCGATGCAGAACAAATCACTCCAAATTTTAACAATCCAAATCCAAACGAAGGAACTATCGATATGGAATATGATGTTGTTGAAACTGGATCTAGCCAAATCGAACTACAAGGTGGTTACGGTGGTGGTGGTTTCATTGGTACATTAGGACTTTCATTTAATAACTTCTCTTTAAAAAATATTTTTAATAAAGAAGCTTATAAACCATTACCAATGGGAGACGGACAAAAATTATCGTTACGTTTACAAGCCAGTCAATTTTATAGAACATATAGCTTCTCCTTCTCAGAACCTTGGATGGGTGGAGTAAAACCAGTACAATTTTCTACTTCTCTTTCTTACTCTAATCAATTTTTATACGATTCTAGTACAGGTGAAGCTGACAAAGACAGACGATTTGATATTATTGGTGTTACAGTAGGTTTAGCAAAACGTTTATCTGTACCAGACGACTTTTTTACATTATCACAATCTGTTAGTTTACAACATTACAACCTTAAAAACTATAGTACTGGGTTATTTACATTCTCAGACGGTTACTCAAACAGTTTATCTTACACCATAGGATTAACAAGAAACAACACATGGAACGACCCTGTATTCCCTCTAGGAGGTTCTAACTTTAGTGTAAGTGCAAAACTATCTTTACCATACTCTTTAATTAACGGTGTAGATTATGAAGAGTTAGCTGAAGAACGTGAAGACGCAGAAGATATTTATAACGATTCAGACCAATCTTCAGTTGCAAGAAGCGATGCTTACGACTTAATGGGAGAAATTGATCAAGAACGTTTTAACTGGTTAGAATTTTACAAGATTAAATTTAATGGTGAATGGTATTCAAACATTATCGGGAAATTGGTATTAAAACAAAGCGTTGAATTTGGATATTTAGGTGCATATAACCAAGATAGAGGTGTTATACCTTTCGAACGTTTCTACTTAGGAGGAGATGGTTTAGGAAGTTATAGTTTAGATGGTAGAGAAGCTGTAGCATTACGTGGATATGCAAATCAATCTATACAACCATTAGACACAAATGGTAACACAACAGAAGATGGAGCGTCTATTTATAATAAATTCTCTTTAGAGTTACGTTACCCAATTACATTAAAAGCATCTGCAAAAATATATGCTCTTACGTTTTTAGAAGGAGGTGCAGCATTTAATGCATTTAAAGATTATAACCCATTCCAATTAAAAAGATCTGCCGGTGTAGGTTTACGTGTATTTATGCCAGCATTTGGTTTATTAGGTATTGATTTTGGTTATGGATTCGATCCAACTCCAGGAGAAACTTCTCCAAACGGTTGGGAAACTCACTTTATCATTGGACAACAATTTTAATTTGGCATGATATTTTCTATAGATAGATTAAGGATTTACTTCTTGTTTAAAAGCTATAAGATTAAAATTTGTTAATTTTGAAAACTTTAAATCAGGAGGTGACAGAATAATTTAATTCATCTGTCGTTTGTAAAGTTTAGCAGTTAATAATTTTATTAAGATGAAACAGATGAAAATAAACGTTCTTTTTTTAATGACTGTAGTTGGTTTACTAGGTGGTCTTACAGCACAAGCACAACGTGGCGTAAGAATTGGTTATATTGATACAGAATATATCTTAGAACACATTCCTGAATATCAAGATGCCTCTTCTCAATTAAACGATAAAGTATTACGTTGGAAGGCAGATATCGATTTAAAATTAAACGATATTGCTCAAAAACGAAAAGACTTAAGCAATGAAAAAGCACTGTTAACAACAGAGCTTTATGAAGAACGTAAAGAAGACATTGATTATGAAGAAAAAGAAATTCTAGATCAGCAACAAAAACGTTTTGGCCCTAAAGGAGATTTAATGGTTCAAAGAACTCAATTAATTCAACCAATACAAGATCAAATATTTTCGGCTGTACAAGATATCGCTGCATCAAAACAATATGATTTTATATTCGATAAATCTGAAGATTTAGTTATGCTATATTCGGCAGAACGTTATGATATTAGCGAACTTGTTTTAAGAAGTATAAATAGAACATCTAAAAGACAACAAGCACAAACTAAAGCACAACGTAAAGCTGCCTCAGAAGAAGACATAGTTCCAGATTACAATCCAGAACTAGAAGCTAGAGAAAAAGCTCAAGCAGATAGATTAGAAGAACGTACACAACAAGAAGAGCAACGCAGAAAAGAAATTTTAGAAGCTAGAGCCGCAAGTAAACAAGAAGCTATAGAAAGAAGAAAGAAACTTCTTGAAGATCGGGAAACAGCTAGACAAGAAAAATTAGATGCACGAAATAAAGTTTCTGAAAATTCAGAAAATAATGATACATTAGCGACCTCTGAGGAAACTAGCGAAGAAAAAACCACAGAAGACAGTAATGCATCGGCACCTACTGAATATGATATAGAAGCAATCTCTGAATCTGAAACCGAGGAAGAGACAGAAACGAAATCAGAACCAAAAACTAAAGAAGAGATTCTTGAAGCACGTAAACAACAAAAAATTATAGATCGCGAAGCAAGAGAATTAGAATTAGAGGCGAGAAAAAAACGTATTCTTGAAGAACGTGAAAAGGCTAAATTAGAACGAGAAGCTAAAGAAAACGGAGAAACACAAAAAATCGAAGAAACTGAAGAGAACAGTGACGTTCTAGAAAACAGTGATAATAATAACAAAGAAGAGTAATTAACACAAATTATAACACAAATTAATACTTTAAAAATGAAACAATTTAAAACACTTTTAATAGCAACAGCTTTATTTATTGGCGCATCATCTTTTGTACAAGCACAAAGTAAAGTTGCTCATATTAATACTCAAGAATTAGTTTCTTCTATGCCAGAAATGAAAACTGCTCAAGCGCAAATGGAGAAATTAGGAAAAACGTATGAGACTGATATTAAAAACATGGCTTCAGAACTTGACACTAAAGTAAAGCAATATGACGCTGAGTCTGCTACAAAAACTCAAGAAGAAAATGCTAAGCGTGTTCAAGAAGTACAAACAATGGAACAAAACATTCGTCAGTACCAACAACAAGCTCAAAAAGACATGCAACAAAAAGAAGTAGATTTATTAAAACCTATTACTGAAAAAGCAAAAGCTGCAATCTTAAAAGTAGCAAGAGCAGAAGGTTTTGATTATGTACTAGATGCTTCTCAAGGTGGTGGAGTAATCATGGCAGATGGTAAAAACTTATTAGCAGACGTAAAAAAAGAATTAGGTTTCTAATTTAATAACGTTAACAATATTCTAAAAGCTGCTTTTTTTAAAGTGGCTTTTTTTATTTTTGATATTATGAGTACACAACCAATTGGTATATTTGATTCTGGTGTTGGAGGCACCTCAATTTATAAAGAAATTGAAGCTTTATTGCCACATGAAAACACCATTTATTTGGCAGATAGTGCCAATGCTCCTTATGGTAATAAATCGCCAGAAGACATTCTTAAATTAAGTATTAAAAACACAGAGTATCTTTTAAACTATAATTGCAAGCTTATTGTAGTTGCGTGCAATACAGCAACCACAAATGCTATTAAAGTGCTTAGAGAAACGTATAATATACCATTTATAGGTATAGAGCCTGCTATTAAACCAGCATCCTTAAACAGTAAAACAAAAGCAATTGGAATTTTAGCCACAAAAGGCACACTAACTAGCAAGCTTTTTCACGATACCACAAATTTATATAAAAACGATGTTCAAGTTATTGAGCAAGAAGGAGAAGGTATTGTACCTTTAATTGAAGCAGGAAAGACCTTAAGTGAAGACATGAAAACTTTACTTAAAATCTATCTAGAACCTATGATAAAGGCCAACATAGACTATTTAGTTTTAGGATGCACCCACTACCCTTACCTCCTACCGTTACTATTAGAGTTACTACCTAAAGAAGTAAAAATTATAGACTCTGGAGAAGCAGTTGCAAGACAAACTAAAACGATCTTAGAAAAACAAAATTTACTGAATACAGAAACACTTTCAGCTAAACATCAGTTTTATTCTAATGGAGATCCAAAAGTTATGAAGACACTTTTAAATGAAGCGTATTCAGTAAATTTCCTAAATTTTTAATATTATTCTTCTTTAAACCAGCTAGAATACTTCACATAATTATCTGCAATTCTATTGATTTCGCCAGAAATTAATTCTTGACTAATATCCTTAACTTTTTTAGCAGGAACTCCGGCGTAAATACTTCCAGATTTAACAATCGTATTTTTAGTTACAACAGCACCTGCTGCAATAATAGAATTACTTTCAATAATACAATCATCCATAACAATACTTCCCATACCAATTAAGACATTATCGTGTATGGTACAGCCATGCACTAAAGCATTATGCCCAATAGATACATTGTTACCAATAGTTGTAGGTGATTTTTGATATGTTGCATGAATAATAGCACCGTCTTGTACATTTACTTTGTTGCCCATTTTAATAAAATGTACATCGCCACGAAGCACTGCATTATACCAAATACTACAATCTTTACCCATACTTACTTCTCCAACAATAGTTGCATTTTCGGCAACAAAACAATCTTCTGGGATCTGTGGAGCGTGTCCATTAACAGCTTTTATAATCATAATCTAAGTTTTAAACAAAGTTAATTATTGGCAGGCAATCGACCATCATATTTTGGTCTTCTTATATTAAAATTATAACCTAAAGAAAACTGATGAAAACCACCATTGTTAAACACAACAGAGTTAGCCTGATAATTATAAGCATAAGAGAATACAAATTGATGGATAGACACACCAAAAATTGGTGTAATGTATTGTAGCTTTTGCTTACTTTCTCCTGAACCATCTAAATATTGTGTACCATCTAGACTTACTCTATAAGACAAACCAAAATACATATTAGACTTTTCAAAATCTTTATACATTTTAAAATTAAAATCTAAAATAGTCTCTTTGGTTCCTTCTTTATACTGAATCATTACAGAAGGTTCTATATCGGTATCAATACGTTTTGTATGAAACACACTTCCAACAGAAAATAAGTAACGTCTTAAATTATTTGTAACTTCAATATCATTATTAATCCCATCGTTTTTTAAGATGTTTTTAATTGTTGCATGTATATAGGTACTAATAAACTGATAAGACATACCTAAATCCATATTAAAATTAGTAGAACTTTGTTTAATACCAGATATAATCGGGTCGAAACCGGCACTTAAAAACTCAGACTCATCTAAATTATATTGAATAAAACCAGCACTTAAACCAAAAGATAACATATTTAAATCGATTGGATTTCTTGAAAACATCAAGTGGTGTGCATAAGTTAAATATGCTCCTTTCTGGGAATGGTAACCATTTTTATCTGAATACAAAATTCCTCCAATTGCAGATGGAGAATACTCATTTACTCGGCCATTAATACTTGCGGTCATTAAACTAGGCGCATCATCCTGCCCCAACCATTGTTGTCTTGCTGTTAACCGTATTTTTGAAGAAACTGTAGATACACCAGCCATAGAAGGGTGTATCAGATAATTATTATCAGTTAAATAATCTGTATAAATTGGTAAGCCTTCCTGGGCATTACATAAGGGAGTAATCAATAAAAAAAAGATAACTAACCTATAAATCCTAAAATTCATGTAAAAAATTCGTTTGCTATTAGTATTAAATTGGAGGGGGTTATTTTTGGGGATAAAGATAAATATTGTTTCAAATATATAAATTAAGCGGTTAATCTGCACTAATACCCGATGTAAAACGTTAAAAATAAATTAAACAGAAAATAAAATGCTATAATTAGAATGTATTTTAACATGAGAACACTTAAAATGATATATCATTAAAATAGAACCATCTATTTAACATGCATAATTTAAGACTTATAAACCTATAACTGAAATTTAGTTTTATTATTTTTGTGGAAATTATTTTTTAAATGAAGACATTTAGTGTTTCTGTACAAGAAACTACCAATCCAGCAATTATAAAATTTGAATTAAATCAATTCATAACCAAATATCAAAGTTTCGAGTTTAACAATATAGATGAGGCTAAAAACTCTCCATTAGCACAACAATTATTCTATTTACCCTTTGTAAAAAAAGTGTATATATCTGCTAATTTTATAGCTGTAGAGCGCTTTAATATCGTAGAATGGAAAGATGTGCAAAACGAAGTTGCGCAACAAATTGCAGACTATTTAAATAAAGATGGTGTTGTTGTATTAGATGATAGTGCTCCAAAGAAAACCGCTGTTACTGTATATGCAGAAAGCACACCCAATCCTGGAGTGCAAAAATTTGTTGCGAATAAAAAACTAGTTGCTGCATTATTTGAATTTACCTCTATAGATGAAGCTAAACTATCTCCTTTAGCTTCAGAATTATTTCACTTCCCATTTGTAAAAAGCGTATTTATAGACGAAAATTATGTGTCTATTACAAAATACGACGTTGCAGAATGGCAAGATATTACTTTAGAATTACGTGAATTTATTCGTGAATTTATAGAACAAGGTAAAGATGTTGTATTACCAGAAGCACCAGAAGTTATGGAAAAAACAACACCACAAGTAGATAAATCTTTCGATAATTTAGACGATATCTCTAAAGAAATTATAAATATTTTAGAAGAATACATAAAACCTGCTGTAGCTAGCGACGGAGGAAACATTCAATTTCAGTCGTATGACAGTGATACAAAAACAGTAAAAGTAATATTACAAGGTGCCTGTAGTGGTTGCCCGTCATCTACATTTACTTTAAAGAATGGTATAGAAAATATGCTAAAAGAAATGTTAAAAGACAAAGTAGAAATTGTTGAGGCTGTTAACGGATAAACTCATTCACAGAGACTTACAATCTAATTTAAATAAGAAAAAACGCACAGTATTAACTAATACTGTGCGTTTTTTCTTATTTAATAATTCTTTATCATCAAAAAAACATTATTATAAATACGTTTTTTTAGATTTGTATCATAAAAATTAATTATTATAAAATATGGATTTAGAAAACATTGACACAGGAAAGTGGCTTGAATTAGGATTAGATTACGGAGTAAAAATAATTGGAGCAATATTAATTTGGATTATTGGTTCTTGGATCATTAAGAAATTACTTAAAGCTTCTGGTAAACTAATGGATAAAGCGGGTTATGAAAAAAGTTTACAAAGTTTTTTAACAAACCTTATTGGTTGGGTGCTAAAAATACTATTAATCATTACACTTTTAGGAACATTAGGTGTACCAACAACATCATTTGCTGCAATTATTGCTGCTGCAGGTTTAGCTATTGGTTTAGCTTTACAAGGTTCTTTAGGGAATTTTGCTGGAGGAGTATTAATTATGATTTTTAAACCGTTTAAGGTTGGTGAATTAATTGAAGCTCAAGGAGAAATAGGTGTAGTAAAAGAAATTGAAATTTTCACAACTAAATTAACTGGCTTATCTAATAAAGAAATCATTATTCCTAATGGTACGTTATCTAACGGAAACATTGTAAACTATAGTACAGAAGGTACTCGTAGAGTAGATTTAGTATTCGGAGTAAGCTATGATTCTGACATTAAGCAAACAAAAGATGTTTTAATGAACGTATTAACATCTCATCCTAAAGTAATACAAACTCCAGCTCCTACTGTAAACGTTATGGAATTAGCAGATAGTTCTGTAAACTTTGCTGTAAGACCTTGGTGTAAAGTTGAAGATTATTGGACAGTATTTTTTGATGTTACTGAAAACACTAAAATAGCACTTGATGCAGCTGGAATCGAAATTCCTTTTCCACATCAAGTTGAAATTCATAAACAAGCTTAATTATTTAGATTTAGGCTTTAAAGCCACAAAATCTTTTAAATAATAAGGTTCAAAATAGGCGACATCTTCGATGTCGCTTTTTTTGTACTTCATATCTGCTAAAAACCCCATCTCTCTAGCAGATGGTAATTTATCGTCAATAAATACAGCATTAGGGTGTGTAATAATTGTCTTTGTTTTTTCTACTCCATTACCTACAAAATACACCTTACCTTCCTCTAAATACTTTTCAAAAGAATGTGCCTCTAAAATTTCGGCTTGCACCTCTCTTATTTCCTTATAATCTGCAGAATAAATTGCAGAATACACTTCCATTCGTCTTGCATCTAACATCGATACAATTACGCCACCTGTAGCTTTAACTTGATGTGCCAAAGCTTCTAAAGTAGATACCGAAATTAATGGCTTCTCTAAAGCATAGCAAAGCCCTTTAACGGCAGATACTCCAATTCTTAAACCCGTATAAGATCCTGGCCCTTTACTAATGGCTATAGCATCTAATTGAGAGGTTTCAATATTATTTTCTTCTAATAATGCTTTAATATAAACGTGAAGTCTTTCTGCATGAGAATAGCCTTTATCGTTATCTTCTTTTAAAGCAAAAGTCTCACCATCTTTAGATAGTGAGACCGAACAGTTTGTTGTCGCTGTTTCTACATTTAATAGTAATGCCACGGTATATGTTTACTTATTAATTATTCTTCTGTTTTTTCTTCTTCTTCTTCAGATTTAGAACCAACTTTATCTCCACTCTTAAGTGTTTTGGTTACCATATTGTAAGGCCCTGTAATAACTTGGTCGCCTTCTTCTAATCCTGAAAGAATTTCAATATTAGAATTATCTTGAATTCCGGTCTTAACAACACGAAGTTTAGCTAATTCTCCATCTTTTACAAAAACACATTCAAATTTTTCTGTTAAATTTGTTTCCTTTGGTGTTGTACTCTTAGACGTTGTTGTATCGTTTTTAATTACAATTGCACTAATTGGCACTCCAATAATACCTTTACGTTGTTTTGTAATAATATCTACAGTAGCCGTCATTCCTGGACGGAAAGGTGAATACGATTTTGGTTTACCTTCTATTAAATCTTTATAAGACTCTTCTAAAATTCTAACTTTTACTTTAAAGTTAGTGACTTGGTCTGAAGTTAAAGCTTCATCTGCAGAGTTTGCAATCTCGGTTACAATCCCTTTAAATTCTTTCTTTAAATACGCATCTACCTCTACAATTGTAGAATCTCCAATGTTTACTTTAACAATATCATTTTCATTAACATCGACTTCAACTTCCATGTTATTTAAATTTGCAACACGCATAATCTCGGTTCCAGCCATTTGCTGTGTTCCAACAACACGTTCTCCTAATTCTGCGTCTAATTTAGAAATAGTTCCGCTCATAGGTGCAAAAATAGTCGTTCTATTTAAATTATCGTTAGCTTCATTTACAGTTGCTCCTGCACTTTGCATATTATAATATGCAGACGATTTAGAGGCTTCGGCAACTTCGTAAGTAGAAATAGCTTTATCCCAATCTGCTTTTGAGATAATCCCTTTGTCAAATAAGGTTTTATTTCTTTGGTAACTCGCTTTTGCTTCTTTTAAAGAGGCCTCAGCTTGATCTAAACCAGATTTAGCATTCTGAAGTGTTGCTTGAGAACGATTTAAACTAGACTGATAAATATCTGGATTTATTTTTACCAATAAATCACCTTTCTTAATCTCTTGCCCTTCACGTACTGGTAAAGCAATAATTTCTCCAGACACTTCACTAGATAGTTTAACCTCTATTTCTGGCTGAATTTTTCCTGTTGCAGAAACGGTTTCAATAATATCTATAGTTGAAATTTCCTGTGTTTCAACTTCTTTAAAATTATTTTGCTTACCAAACCAACCTGCTTTTTTGCCTACGACAAGCAATGCCAGAAGTGCTATAATAATGGAAATAATAAGAATTAACTTTTTCTTCTTCATGGTTTAGTTGTCATTAATTTGGTCGATAGGAATTCCAAAATAGAATTCTAAAACTTTTACTTTAAAAATATATTGATACTTTGTTCTAACCACTTCCGACTGTGCATTCTCGTAAGTAATAGAAGACTGATTAAAATCGAAGGCGTTAGATAACCCTACTGTGTAGCGTTCTTGTGCATATTCAAAAGCTAATTTTCTAGCTTCGGCAGTTTGCATTGCTGCTTCGTAAGATTTTTTAGCATTTTTAGCATCGTTATATGCTTGATATACTTTAGACTCTAAATCTAAATTTGCTTGTTCTAATAAATATTTTGAACGCTCTACATTTACTTGGCTACGTTTTACGTTATTTCGAGTTGTAAACCCATTAAAGATAGGCACACTAAGTTGTAAACCTAAAGAAGTCCCATCAAACGTTGATAACTGATCCATAAATGCCATTTCTTTACCGGTAGTAAAATCTAAATTTGTACTAGACCAATATGTACTGTAACCCATATATGCACTTAAGGTAGGGTAATATAATGTTCTTGAAAGTTCTAAATCTTTTTTTGCCAACTCTAAATTTGTTTCGGCAACCTTAACATCGTAAACTTCTTCTTTAGCTTTTGCTATGATTGTTGAAGCATCTTCTTCGAGAATAGAATCTGGAAACAGTCCATAATCTTCTTCTGCAATATCAAAATTCTTATAATCTTCAATCTGTAATAATTGAGCTAAACCTATTTTTGTGATAAATAAATCATTTTCTGCAGCTATAATTTGTTGAATCTGTGTTGCATCTGTAGCTTTAATTTCTAACAAATCTCCTTGCGGCAATACACCTGCATCTACCAATTCTTTAGTACGCTCTAAATTTTCTTTGGTAATTTGATTCTGTGACTCTAAAACTTTTATTTGTTCTTTATTATATAAAATATCAACAAAAGCATTCGCTACATATATAGAAATATCGTCTCTCATTTTATCTAATTGATATTGAGATGCGATAATATTAATTTTAGCACGTTGTAACGATTTCCAGTTTTGTAATCCTGAAAACAAGTTAACTCCAGTGTTAATTCCTCCACTCGCAGATCTAAACGTTTGATTTTCGAATTGGTTTGTTGTTGGATTAATGTTTGCACCTGTATTTATGCTAAATGATGAATTTGCGCTTAACGTAGGCATAAAATCCATTATAGCCTGCGATTTATCTAAATCCGTCAACTTAGAATCTAATTCAGATTGTTTGATGGATATATTGTTTTCTAATGCATAATCTACGCAGGCTTCAAGCGTCCATAGTTTATCATCTTGTGCGTAAATGGTTATTCCGCTAAAAAGGAAAAGGCCTAAAAGTGTTATTTTTTTCATAATTACATTATCAGTCTAAAAATAGTTAAAAGTGTTACACTCAATGGTTAATTTATTGAGCATATTTTGGAGTTCCTTCTATTTGGTTCCAAACTTTAATTTTATCGTCTTTCGAAATTCCGCTTTTTACTTGTACAAAAATACCATCGCTAATCCCTAACTCCACATCTTTTCTTACAAATTCTTGATCGCTATCTTCAATTTCTACAAATGGTAATTGTGTTTTCTCGTCGTATTGTACTAAAGCCTCTTTTATAGCCAATACATTTTCTGCTTTATCTAAAATAATAGATGCATTAGCACTTAAACCTGCACGTATAAAGATCTCTTCTACTTTATTTAGTGTGCCTTTAATTTCAAATTGAATAGCTCCATTTTCTTCAACACCTTGTGGTGCTATATAATCTAAAACGGCATCAAAAGTCTTGTCCTCTATAGCTCCAATTGTTATTTCTAAAGGTAAACCTTCTTTTATTTTTCCAACTTCACTTTCATCAACTTTTCCTTCAAAAATCATTTTATTTACATCGGCTAAAGTTGCTATAGATGTTCCTTCATTAAAATTATTAGCTTCTATAACTTGGTTTCCAGCTTTAACAGGCACATCTAACACCATTCCAGACACTGTAGATCTTATTAAAGTTTGTGCAATATTACCTAAACCAGAAGTTGTTCCTGTTTTAATAATATCGAAATTTTGTCTTGCAGATGTTACATTAATTTCTGCTTGAGCAACAGCCTGTTTTGTTTGCAAATACGTGTTTTTAATACCTTCAAAATCATTTTCTGAAATGATTCCTTTTTCAAACAACGCCTTTTGTCTTTGGTAATTAGCTTCTTGCGTTTCTAAATTTATTTTTGCCGTTTGTAACGCAGTTTGATTAGTTGCAATACCATTTTTTGCACTCGATAAAGAAGATACATTTGGGATAACTCTAATTTTAGCAATTAAATCGCCTGTCTTTACATATTCTCCAGCTTCAATATAAATAGCTTCAATAACACCTGAAATGTTTGGTTTAATAAGTACTTCTTCCTTAGGGACAATATTACCAGTCGCTACTGTTTTTACAACAATAGTTTGTTCTACCGGCACATCTGTAGTGTAAGTAATAGGATCTTCCTGATTTTTCTTCCATAAATAAAATAGAGATACCCCAAAAATTACAACAATTAGGATTAATACGATTACGGTTGATGATCTTTTCATGTATATTAATTCTTTACTTTTTTAATCAATTCTTAATGCGTCTACGGGTTTCATTTTTGTAGCACTATTTGCAGGAATTAACCCCGCTAACAATCCTGAAACTACTAATATAAATAAGGCTATAAATACAACAGACATACTCACACTTGGATTAGCGAAGTTTTCTACGGGTCCGTCGTTATTATCTAATATATAATTCATTAACCAAATAATTCCTGCAGCGAAAGATATTCCTACCATTCCAGAAGCTATTGTTAAAATTAAACTCTCTTGTAATATTTGCGATTTAATCATCCAAGGGGTTGCTCCTAAAGCACGACGTACACCAATTTCTTTAGTACGTTCCTTAACTACAATTAACATGATGTTACTAATACCTATAATACCAGACATTAAGACTAAAGCCCCCACAAAATACCCGACAAATCCTAAAATAGAAAACAATCCATTTACACGTCCAAAGGCTTCAGATAAATCGAAATTACCAATAGCTCTATCATCATCCGGATGAATTTTATGTCTGGCTTTTATAATTTCGAAAATTTTAGGTTTTATATCTGTAATACTAATTCCGTCTTGACCAGTAATAGCCATCCAACCAACATTATCGCCACTATTAAATGCTTGCCCAAATGAGGTAAATGGAACAAAAATAGTATTTGCATCTTCTTCTTGATCGCCTTGAGAATTACTCGCTTTAAACGTACCAATAACCATAAAATTAACACCACTAATCTTGATATACGTTCCTAACGGATCTTCACCTTTATCATACAATCCCTTAACCACATCTGTACCAATAACACAAGATTTTCGGTTGGTATTTATATCGGAATAACTTATAAAACGACCACTGGTAATATCCATAGGTTGTTGCTT
This sequence comes from Formosa sp. L2A11, assembly GCF_009796865.1. Taxonomy (GTDB): domain Bacteria; phylum Bacteroidota; class Bacteroidia; order Flavobacteriales; family Flavobacteriaceae; genus Formosa. The sequence goes on from NZ_CP047028.1 coordinate 808,550, forward strand.
TATATATTCTGGGTAATCTCCATTTACCTGAAAGGCACCTGTTTTCATACCTCGAGTTACATTATTATCTCCGCTATAACCTCCTAATTGCATTCTTGGCGACACATATTTAAGTTCTGGAATTTGTTTTAAAGCTTCTACATCTCCTAATTTATAATTAAAGAGTCTTCCTTTAGGTAAACCTTTATAAGAAATAGAGGTTTGCTGAGTCCACATAAACATAGAATTTGTTGCAAAGTTTCCAAAATCTGCAGTGACTCCGTTTTTTAATCCGTTTGTTAAGGCCAATAACAACACTAGAATTGTAATTCCCCAAAAGACACCAAAAGCGGTTAACAAGGTTCTAAACTTGTTTGCACTTAAGGCTTCTAATATTTCGTCCCATCTGTCTTTACTAAACATATTATTCGTCTCTTAAAGCTATTATTGGTTTTATTTGTGCTGCACGATACGCAGGAAAAAATCCTGCTAAAGCACCTGCAAACACCAAAATAAAAACGGTTGTTATGGCTGTAGCAAAATCTACTTGAGGATATTTTATAAAATCACTTTCTATTAAAGGGCCAACAACTTCTAGTAAACCTAACCCGAGAATTAATCCGAATAATCCAGAAAACATGGTTACAAAAACCGATTCCTGAAGAATCATTCCTACAATAGACATAGGCTGTGCACCTAAAGCTTTTCGTATTCCTATTTCTTTAGTCCGTTCTTTTACAATAATTAGCATAATGTTTCCAACTCCTACAACACCTGCAATGATGGTACCAATACCAACAAACCAAAATACCGCAGAAATAGTAGCAATTAGTGAATAGATTTTTTTAGCCTCTTCCATAGTATTGTACACCCTAATTGCACTTGTATCGTCTGGAGAGACAATCTGTTGTTCTCTTAGATTGGTTAAAATATCTCCGGCAAGTGCTGCAGATTCCAAAGCTGCCTTATTATAATCGTCCGACATCTTGATAGTAAACATCATGTTTCTTATTGAATCTGCTCCATTAAAAGAACGTTGAGCAGAAGATAAAGGTAAAAACACTTTACTCTCGTCCCGCTCTCCTCCTGGATCGAAAAACACACCTACAACTTTGTAACTAATGCCGTAAATAGTCACTTCTTTATTAATAGGATCTTCATCTTTAAATAAATCCTTTTTTACACGATTTCCAATAACAGCAACTTTCTTTGCTCCCACTACATCTGAATGATTAATAAACCGTCCCTGACCAATATCTGCGTTTTCTATAAACTGATTTCCTGGTAGAATACCTTGAATACGATAACTTCCTGATTCATTTTTATAATTTACTAATCCGCCCCAAATGGTATAAAAAGATGATTTATGTTCAATATAACTGTCGTACTTTTTAGAAAGCATATTGAAATCTTTATTTTTAAACTGAATATCTCGCCCCGGATTTAAGCCTTTATAGCCTTTAGTTGTAGTTCCTGGCCAAATGCTAATTAGGTTAGAAGCATCCCGTTCAAATTGAGACGTTACGCCGTTTTGAATCCCTCTACTGAAACCTAATAAAATAACTAAAATAAATATACCCGAAGCCACAGAAAGTCCAGTAAGAAATGTTCTTAGCCTGTTTTTTCTGAGTGTTTCAAAAATTTCTTGCCAGCGTTCTATATCAAACATTTGCTATAGCTCTAACTTGTTCAACTTTGGTGTCGTTTATAATTAAGCCATCTTTTAAATTCACAATACGTTTTGTCATTTGTGCAATATCAGGCTCGTGTGTTACAATTAGAATGGTTTTTCCTTCTTCATTAATGCCTTGAATAAGGTCCATAACTTCGTAAGATGTTTTAGTATCTAGTGCTCCGGTAGGCTCATCGGCTAAAAGTACTTTAGGATCACTTGCTAATGCTCTTGCAATGGCAACACGTTGTTTTTGCCCTCCAGACATTTCGCTTGGCAAATGGTGAGACCAATCTGCTAATCCTACTTTTTCTAAATAATGGGCTGCTTTTTCTATACGTTCTTTTCGCTTTAATCCTTGATAATATAAAGGCATAGCAACATTATCTAGAGCCGATTTATAGTTGATTAAGTTGAAGGATTGAAAGATGAATCCTAAGAATTTATTACGGTAGTTTGCTGCAATCTTTTCATTAAGATCTTTTATAGGAAAGCCATCTAGAGTATAGCTACCAGAATCTGCTTCGTCTAACATTCCTAAAATATTAAGCAATGTAGATTTTCCAGATCCGGACGATCCCATTATAGAAACAAGCTCGCCTTCTTTTACATTAAAATTAATTCCTTTAAGCACATGAAGCGAATTTGCCCCCATGTGGTAAGATTTATGTAAATCATTAATTTCAATCATATTAGGCAGCTTAATAGTTCTAATTTTATAAAATCTTAGTTGTTATACTAAAGAATTGTTAAGCCTTTTGCATAAACTACTAATATTAAGACTACTTAATATACAAATTGTTACAATAAAAATAAAATTATTTTGTTTCTCTGAAGAATTTCAGATAAATCGCATAAGCAATACCTCCAACTAAAATATATGGAATAGCCATTAAATACACAATACCGTCGTTAATACCTTTTGCTGCACCTTGCCCATCTTCTGTTTCTAAGACGGCACGACACATCGCACATTGTGCCTCTGCAGGCAAACTAACAACAAAGATTAAGACAACTAATAAAAGATATGCTTTTTTCATTAGAAATTATAATATGGAGAGATTAATAGATATACAACAACACCAGTTATAGCGACATATAACCATAGTGGAAATGTAATTTTAGCAATTTTTCTATGACGAACAATGTCGTTTGTTATTCCGCGTACGTAAGTTATTAAAACAAAAGGAATAACAACAATAGACAGTATAATATGTGTAATTAATATAAAATAATAGATGTATTTTATAGCACCCTCTCCTCCAAATTTGGTAGAATCACTAGTCATGTGATAAGCGACATACATAACCAAGAATAATACAGAAAGTGTTATGGCTATTTTCATTAATAACTCATGTCTTTTTACATTCTTCTTTTTAATCGCTAAGAAAGCTAAAATTAAAACTACGGCAGTTAATGCATTTGTAGCAGCATAAATTGGAGGTAAAAAACCTAAAGGTTCTACATTTGGAATTCTAACACCAAATAAAATGGCTACTGCAATAGGTATTATAATAGATAAAGCAACAATCCATTTATTGTATTTCGCTGCTTTTTCTGTATTTACTACGTATTCTGAATTATTCATTTAAAAGCTTTTTAATATCTTCTTTAAGCATGCTTATTTCTTCTTCTTCCCCATCATCGTCATACTTTTCTGCTTCAGTAATAGTACCTCTATAATAAATTTTAGGGTTACCATATTGATCTGCACGCGATCTAATAAAACCATTCTTGTCTATAAGAGCAAAGTTTCCAGAATGTTCGAAACCACCAGCCACTGCATCATTTTCTGCAGCATATAAATTGAAACCTAGATTTGCTAGTCTATATATCGCTTCTCTATCTCCTGTCATTAAATTCCAATTCGGATTAGTAATACCATATTTTTCAGCATAAGCTTTTAAAACTTCTGGCGTATCGTGACTTGGGTTTATAGAGAATGAAGCCATTCCTAATCCATCTATAGATTTAAAACGATCTTGAATTTGAACTAAATTTTGACTCATAATTGGACAAATAGTAGGACACGTGGTGAAGAAAAATTCTACGATATAAACTTTACCTAAATAATCTTTATTTGTAATTGTTTTTCCATCCTGATTTGTAAAACTAAATTCTGGTACTTTTTTAGCTTCACCATCAATTTCTAAAAACATTAATTTGTCTTTATTGGAAAAATTATTATCAGGCATATTGCTTATTCTATCACTTCGTGAAACGTCATCGTTTTTAATACGATCTACAATTTTCGGAACAAATAAAATTCCGAATACTAAAATAATAAAGGCAATACCTATGTACGAATAATTTGTTTTACTACTCATTTGCTCCTTTTAAATCGTTAGCTCTTCTTGATGTTGAATCGAAATTACCTTTACGTTTCTGACGGTATTCGGTAAATAAAATTCTAACATCTTCACTCATTTTATTTTTTAAATCTGCTACTTTAATAGCATCGTAAGACGATTTTGAATATACTGCAGATTGCTTTGCCAATTCATTATCTGTGCGATCATCCAATCTACCTCTTACATTTAATTCCTTATCTACAATGTAAACATTATCTGTTGCTAATGTTACATCTAATTGGTCTGGGACATTTAAACTCTTATGAATGGCCTTAATAGCATTTGGAGGTCCGAAAACAAAATGCCAATATTTAAGTTCATCATATTTCATTAATTCGTCTTTCATCTCTTTAGCAACTGCCTCTGTACCTATAGGTAAAAGTATAACTATTTGAAATGTTTTAAACCCCTTAAAATTATCGTAGATTAATTCTTTTAAGTTTGAAGCTGCAGTTTGTTTAACTAAAGGACTCGTTCCAAAAAAGCCAACGACAGTAAGATGATTGTCTAGAATAATATTATCGCCTGTATCTGAGGAAAACCCATTAATATCTGCAACATTATGACTTAAAATATCTAATGTATTATAATTATGTTTTGCCGGATATAAGAACAATAAAAAGGTAACGGGAAGGAAAAACAAGATAATTAAAACGGCGTATCTTTTTATTAATTTAGCATTCATAAATGAGGCTTTTGAGCAAAACTTGAAATCAAATTTTAAATATGGTGCAAAAATAAAAAAGACGGTTTAATAAACCGCCTTAATACTTTGTTTTAACACTTATAGTGTATTAAAAATCGTGTGTGATATAACCTGATGAATATACACTTTCTATATAACCTCCTTCTGTTAATAAAACAAAAGATAAATAACTAATTAAAAAGATTGCAGTCCAAACAACGGCATTTCTTAATCCCGCTTTCTCGTCTCTCATGTGCATGAAATCCCATGTAATATAATAAGCCTTAACAATAGTTAAAATAATGAAAATCCAGTTTAAAACTTTCATTCCAGCTATGTGACCCATTAAAATATCTGGTTTGTAAATCCCTAAAACAACTTCAATAGCTGTAATAACAGATAACAAAATTAATACACCCCAGATTTTATCTGTATTGGACTTAAATTTAAGTGTCCCTCTAAATATCTCTAATTTTTGTGCGTGTGCCATTTTCTAAAAATTATTTCTTAAAATTAAACAAGGTAGAAGAATGTAAATACAAATACCCAAACTAAATCTACAAAGTGCCAGTAAAGACCAACTTTTTCGACCATTTCGTAACTTTTTCTTCTTTCGTATGTTCCTACAAGAACATTAAAGAAAATAATAATATTTAAAACAATCCCAGATAATACGTGAAAACCGTGAAATCCTGTAATAAAGAAAAAGAAATCTGCGAAAATAGGTTTCCCATATTCGTTTACTTCAAGATTAGCACCTTGAACGACTAATTGACCGTTAGATTTTAATTGCTTGATAGATTCGGCTCTAGACAAAAGAGTTTTTTGTCCGTTTTCGTTCAATACCTCTGTTCTTATTAATATGTTTTCATTAGCTTCAAAACCTTTTACAACCTCATTAACAGAAAAAGGAGGAAGAGAACCTTCGCTTGTAAACCAAAGTCCGTTTTTCTTTTCGTGTTGAGCACGATCTGAATGGTCTGCAATAGCAAAATCACTAATAGCTACACGATGTCCTTCTGCATTTACAAATTGAAGTAAATTACCCGAGCGTGTTTGTACAGCTCCATATTCACCTTTAATAAATGTATTCCATTCCCAAGCTTGAGAGCCTACGAAAATAAGACCACCTATAATGGTTAAAAACATGTAGATTGTTACTTTTTGTTTGTTTAAATGATGTCCTGCATCTACGGCAAGTACCATTGTAACAGACGACATAATTAAAACAAATGTCATGAAAGCAACATAGATCATTGGTAAATCCTGACCATGCATGAATGGAACGTGTGTAAACACTTCATCTGCGATTGGCCATGAATCAATAAATTTAAATCTTGAAAAGCCATAGGCTGCTAAGAAGCCAGAAAAGGTTAAGGCATCGGATACGATGAAAAACCACATCATCATTTTTCCGTAACTTGCATCTAGAGGTTCTTTACCTCCACCCCAAGCTTTTCCTTCGGTTCCAGTATTTACAACTGTATTATTCATATTAATTATTCAGTTTTATGATTAGTCAAAAATATACAAATTATTTATTTAAAGAAATATAAAAACAAAAAGAGGTAAAGCCATAGAAAATCTACGAAATGCCAGAATGTCGCGGCAAGTTCAAAACCAAGCATTTTCGCAGGACTGTACTTTTGTTTAAAATGATTATAAATTACAACGATTAAACAAATTAACCCAACAATTACGTGCAAAATATGCATTATAGCAATAACATACACATAAGACATGGTAATATTACTTGTAGGACCAGTAAAATAATAGCCCGATTCTATAATGGCTTTAAAGCCTGAAAATTGATTAAAAATAAATGCAATTCCCAATCCTAAAGTTACCAATAAAAGTATGGTTGTTGCTTGTCTGTTTCCTTTTTGTAATGCTTTTTTAGCAAAATAGAAGGTCGCACTACTAATTAATATTAGAATAGTACTTACTAAAAATGCATTAGGAAGCTGAAAATCTGTTAACCAATCTGGTCTATTACTACTTACAATAAAAGCACTAGTCCATCCAGCAAAAGTCATGATTAAGGAAATAATTCCAAACCAAAGCATAAGCTTTTTAGCTCTGTATGTTTTTTCTTGTAAAGTACCTTGCGTTAAATCCATGTTATCTTAAAAATTTATCTAGCACATATATTATTTGAATTAGCGTAATGTAAGATACACTGGCTAACATTAATTGTTTTGCTGCTAAGGCTGTCATCTTCTTAAAAAGAAGAATAGCGTAATATAACATTACTAATCCAAAAAGGAATACTAATACAGCTGCAAATGGTGTTAAAAATAATTTACCTGTAACTCCAAATGCGGGTATAATAGAAACAAGTATAGTCCATACGGTGTACATTATAATCTGTACAGCTGTACCTTTATCTCTTTTACCTGTAGGTAACATAAAAAACCCACCTTTTTTATAATCGTCGAATAAAAACCAACCTATCGCCCAAAAGTGAGGAAATTGCCAAAAAAACTGCCACATAAATAGCACTCCGGGCTCTATACCAAAACTATTAGTTGCAGCAACCCAACCTAACATAAAAGGTATGGCTCCTGGAATGGCTCCTACAAAAACGGACAAAGGTGTCTTAGTTTTTAAGGGCGTGTACACACAAGCGTAAATAAATATAGAAACAGCTCCAAACATTGCTGTTTTAGGATTTATTATATATAATACAATAACACCTAGCAAAGTAAATATTGAAGCGATTATAAATGCTGTATTCACAGACATTCTACCTGCTGGAACAGGTCTATCTTTAGTGCGATCCATTAAAACATCTAAATCCTTCTCGATAATTTGATTGAATGAATTAGAAGCTCCAACCATAAAATAACCACCAACAGCGAGTAAAATTAAGGTTTTTATATCTACAGTATCAATTCCAAGCAAATATCCAGTTAATGAAGAAAACACCACACTTATAGATAAGCGCATTTTGGTGATCTCTTTAAAATCTGATATTAATGAATGTGTCTTTACAGACGTTTGTGTACTACTCAAGGTGTCGATTACTTATCGCTTTAATTAATTTAAAGTGCGCAAATATACTTTGAAAAGTTAATTCTACAAATCAAAATACCAATTAAATAGATCACTGCGCAAACCTACATTAAACCAAACCGTATTACTTTTGGTTACAGAAGTGGTTTCTACCTCTGGACTAAAATTACGATAACTAATACTTGTAAATAATTTTAAATTGGTAGATGGATTAACTAAATACCCTACTTGTAGGTCTGCATTTACAGATTTAGTTTTTATACCCTGACCAATTTTAACATTAGAATCAAAAGGTCTATCGTTATAATCTTTATAAATATTACCTCCATAACTGTAACTATCCTCGTCTGTATCGTAATCTAAACCTCTAATTCCTAATATTAATTTAGCATCTGCAGACCAACGTTTATAATTATAGCGTCCTATTAAAATTAATTCTTTAAAATTACTACCCCATAAATGCGCCATAGATTGGTTATAGTTTCCGTAATTTAAAGTTATGGTATTATGAGAATACGTATAAGGACGTACCTGATTATATTCTGCCTGAAGCATTAAATTATCTACATTAAAGGCATTGTAATATTTGTATCCTAACTGAAATCCATATTTGTTTTTCCAACTTTTATCTCCTCCAGTAACATCATCTAAAGAAAATTCGTCTAAAATAAACTGACCATATAAATTCATATCATCGTTCAATTTATATTTTAAAGTTAATCCTAGAAGTGCATTTCCTGCACCCTGACCTGTTTCAAATTCTACAGCTCTTAAAAATATTATGGGATTTAAATAATTAACATCAAACCCTCTATCGTTTGTATTTCTCCAAACAACAGACTCGAATAACCCAATATTTAAGCGTTTAGTTACATTTAAACTTAAATAATGATTAGACATATATTTAGTTAAATAGGTTTTATCTTCTACAACATCGTCCCTAACATCCTTTAACCATAACCATGTACTTGTGTATTTTAACTTCCAAAAAGATACATTTAATTTTAAAAAAGGAGAAGGAGCAGCGACATCACTAAGTAATAATGAACGGTACCCATCTCCAATAAAGTTTTTACCATGTCCGAACTGAACATTTAAAAACTTACTCGGAGAGTACGACATATAAGCTTCTGCAACCGGATAATCGTAAGCATCGTCATTATATGCTTTAGCAATACCTCGTCCTGGTATTATTGCTGGATCAGGTCCCCAAGCCTTTAAACTTTCTGCATAAGTATTATAATACTGGGCAAACCGACCTTGACTTTCGTAAAATGAGGTAGAGAAACTAAAGTTCTTTCCTAATCCACCTTGAAAAGAAACTCCTCTGGTATTATTATAAGTATAATTAAAATCTGCTTCAGTATCTTTTCCTAATTCTAAATCGAATATAGGATCTGCGATAAACCAATAGTTTTTACCTTCTACTTCTACCAAATGCTCATTCCAAACTTTTCTCCCTAACCATGTTGAAACGTCTTTTTTATTACTAAGCTCTTCAGCCTCAAAATCGTAATATTTCTCTACATCTGTATACATAAACGGCTTAGAACCGGTATGACTATTAGCTCCAACTTGATTCATGCTACGATCGAACTTCGCGTAATAACTATGATTAAATGGAATATTTAAAGTGCTTTTGAATTGTTTTTTAGTATGCAACTTAACCGACTTACTAATACTATCTAATTCGTTTTTAACACTATTTTCTATAGGGCTAATAGAAGAAACGGCCGCTGTAGATTTAGATTGCTCTTGATAAGCTTTTAACGGAATTGATATTGTAACAGAATATTGTTTAAAAACGGGATTACCATTATATAACGCGGCTTGTACTTGAGGAAGCAAAGCAAACACACGTTTAGCTTCGGTTTGAAGTGATTGATAAACAGTATCTGTATATAACACTTTAAAAACACCTGCTTTATCTACTTCAAAAAGCACCACAAGATCTCCTTTATACTTATCGTTAAGAACATCTTCAGGCATTTTAAAGGTATTATAAACAAAATTATAAACCGTTTTATCGAAACAAGATTGAAGATCTTCGAAGGCAGAAGCTTCACAGGTTTTAAAAACCGGTGGTTTCTGGTTAAAATTTTGTTCTAATTGTGATGTTTGTGCATACTGCAACATAGGAAATGTAATCAATAGCAATACAATTAATGATTTCATATAAAAATAACAGCTGATAATTAAAGGGCGAAAGGTACTATTTTTTTAAAGACTCTAAAATTAAAAAGTTATGTTAAAAAAGGGCAAAAAAAATCCCGATACAAAATGTATCGGGATTTACTATATAGTAACAATATTTACTTTAATCCTGTACTTGGAATACAATTGGAAGTGAGTAAGGCACAATTACTGCTTTACCACGTTGCATACCTGGCTTCATTTTTGGTAATTTATTAATTACACGTGCAGCCTCTTGTTCTAATTTAGGGTGTGGTGCTCTAGCACGTACACCTGTAATATTTCCGCTTTTATCAATTTTGAAAATCACGTTAATACGTTGTCTTCCCGTTAATCCTAATTCTCCAGCTAAATCTGTGTCGAAATTTTTACCAACAAATTTTGATATTTTTTCTGACATACATTTTTTCTTTGCTGCGTTGTTTCCTTTTTCACAACCAGGAAACACAGGTACGTTTTCAATAATAGAGAAAGGAACCTCAACATCTTCATCAACTTCTTCGATTTCGATATCTTCTACCTCAGCAATTTCTTCTTCCTGACTAGTTTCTGTAGACTCAATTACAGTTTCTTCAACCTCAACCTCATCTTCTACAACTTCAATAACTTCTGGAGCAGCAGGTGGTGGTGGTGGTGGTGGTGGTGTATTTAGTTGTTCAGTAATTGGAACTTCTTCGTCCATTTCTTGATCCATACTTACCATACCAATATCGATAGCTTCTTTATCGTAGGTTTTAAAATTGATAGCAAAATTAGTTAAGGCTAACATTATTGCTAAACCAATTGCAAAGTACAAAGCACTGTTACGGGAAACATTTGCTTTAGGGTTTTTCTTAGGTTCCATAATATATTGTTTTCAGGATTGCTAAAATAACCATTTATTTGGCAAAAAAGCAAACGTTTATATTTATTTATATTCAATTTTATTCTTAATCACTAAGATTAAGAGCATTATAATTACACCAGCACTGTTCGCTAAGATGTCTAACACATCAAATTCTCTAGTTTCTGTAAAATTCCCTTGCAGGTATTCTATTAATATTCCGAAACTTATCGATAATAGTCCAGAACTAAAGAGTGATTTTGTTTGCGACCACTTATAACCGTAATGAAATACGATATACCAAACTAATGCTAGCAAACAGTATGCCAAAAAATGAAATACCTTATCACTATTCTTCGGGCTCCCTGCTGTAATGCTGTTTAAATTAATTAAACTCACCGTTGCTAAGGCAAAAGTATAAAGAAAAGCTGCGGGTATTAGTATGCGTTTTTTAAGCACCAATTAATGCTTTATAATCTGCATCAGACAATAACGTATCTAATTCTGCAGGATTACTAAACTTTAATTTAATCATCCAACCGTCTCTATATGGATCAGAATTTACAACTTCTGGCTCATCTTCTAAACGTTCGTTAAATTCAATAATTTCACCAGACAAAGGTAAAAACAAGTCTGAAACTGTTTTAACTGCTTCAACCGTTCCAAAAACCTCTTCAATATTCAATGTTTCGTCTACTGTTTCTACTTCTACATAAACAATATCACCTAATTCGCTTTGTGCGAAATCTGTAATACCTACTGTAGCGACATCACCTTCTATTTTAACCCACTCGTGGTCTTTAGTGTACTTTAATTCTGATGGAATATTCATATAAAATTTTATTTAGGTTTAACAAATGTATTTATTCAATTTAGAATATCAAATTTAAATGTTTTAATTTCCAAAATTATAACGTAAAGTTAAACCAGAACTTAGTGTGGTTTGTGGATACGATGTGGAAATTGCATATTCAGAGAAGCTATAATCGAAATAGAATATAGCAGATAAGTTTTTACTAAAGGTATAATCTGCAGTGTATTTTAACGCCCAAATAGTCTGTCCTGAGGTGATTTGAGTGTTATCGAGGTCTAGATACCTAATAATAGTTTTATTGTCTCTAAAAGAGACGTCTGCTTTCATATTAATATCACTAACTATGGTTTGATTTGGCCCTGCTAGTTTCGATTTCATACGTACATCTTTAATTCTGTACCCTAACCCTAAAACATACTCGTTACCGATAATCTCTGTCATTAAATTATTATCGAAACTTAACGATAGTAATCTATCTTTTTGAATCTCGGCTAACACTTTTATTGAATTATTCATTTCTAAATCTATACGAATTAGCGGACTAAACATTTCTGTTAAATTGATATTACTGTACAGATTTTCTGCTTTATAGTCTCCAGACTCATTCAAGACATCGCTGTCCTGCTCTAAATAATCTACAGAATAATCTACTTTGTTATAATCTAAATTAGACGTAAATTGATTAATAGTATAGGTTGCACGATAACCATGACTTAAAGAGAATCTTTTAAAATTCTTTTTAAACCAATTCATTTTCATAAATCCTGTATATTTTATATCCCAGTTTGGTAATGGTATATTTCTAAAAGCACTTAAACTTACACCACCTGCATCTTCTCCTAAATAAGCAGATAAGAATGATGGTAATAAAACAGCTTGACTGGTTTTTCCGAAACCTAAAGCATACCCATCTACATCTCCATCTTCAAAATTATCTGGATTTGTCATATCTACACCTGCCTGTTGCGCTAATCTTCTAGATACAGTTAATCTGTTATTTCTAAAATCGTCGAAAGCTTTAGACCCATTTTCATCACTTTTTCCAAAACTTTTAATCATTATAGTCGAAACATTAAAATTACCATACGTATATGGCGTTAATGATTGGTACTCATAACTATCACCTAAATCATTAACAATATAGTTCTCGGTTAAACTTTCTGAATACAAACGATTAAAAGATAAATCTATTTTTAAATCGCTTATAGGCTCTAAATTCGCAGACACATCTAATTGTCTGTTATGTGTTTCTAAATATTGCTCGTTATATTCGTCGTACAATGTTAACCAACCATTACTGGCTGCTAATTGTCTAATATCGCTTTGGCTACCTATTGTATAACCAAAAGTAGGCTGTACTGTTCCAAAAAAGCCTGGTGTTTCTAAATATCCAGGAATATATGTTCCATTATTTTCTTGATAATTAAGCTGAACACGTTTTACCATGGTCACTAAATCTATACCTGCATTTAACAATGCCACACGCTTCTCTTTACTTGAAAGTGCCTTGGTGTCTACCTCCGATATCACATCATCTTTAGGCACCCCTCTAGGTCCTGATCGTGATGGTTTTGATCGCCCTGTTGATTTTTTAACTAAACCAGCATATTTATAAAGTTTAGCCATATTCATAGATGTATTTAAATTATGAACATTGGCATTCTGTATGGTATTTCCTAAATCGTAAGTTTCTCCATCTATTTCTAAATCACCATATAAATCAGATCCTTTTTCCCATTGAAAATCTCCTGTATAAGAATAACTAGCTTGTAAAAAACTTAAGAACGGAATTTTATACAGTGGTAACTCGTAATTAATACTGAGTTGCTGATAGAGTGTATTGGGTTCTCCCATATCAAACAATCCATCCCAAACATCTAAACTGGCATCTTGTAATTCGCTATCATCATCTGTGTAGTAATTTTTCACAATATTACTTCTAGATGTGGTATAATTAAGCTGTAAAGATTTGGTAAGATTAAAACTAAACGCATACTGAAAATCGTACGTATAATTACGTCTATACAAATCTTCTACTCCAATATTTCCTTCTACCAGCTCTACCTCTCTATAGGTTTGTTTATTATAATCTCTTAAAAAATTAGAATTAACGGTAAAGGTTGTTGGGAGATAATTAAAATTGAAATCTTTTAAAATTTTCCAATATTTACCTGTAAAAATAGAATCGTTATTCTTGAAAGGTTCTATTGTTTTTGGTGTAAAATTATACGCGTAATTGGCACCTAAATTTATTGTTTCTTCAACAGAATTTTCAATATCAAAACTATGATGATCTACTTTGTTATAAGAATAATTTAAAGTGAAATTTTCGACATCGTAAAAATGAGGTTTGGCTTCTGTTGTCCTAATTTTTCTAACACCTATAAAATTGATACTTTTTCGCTTAGTATAATCCTGATTGACATTTAAAACAGAATCTTTATTATTTGTAGTTGCCAAAATATCATCTAATTTTATATCTTGATAATATTCATCGTATTTAGGTGTAGATGTTTCTTCGCTTACACCATAAGTAAATGGAATTTGCACACCCCATTTTTCTGGCAACAACTGCCCTACGTTTACATTCGCAACTAAATCATACTGCACAACATCTTCCATACTACGTTCGCTAGAACTCTGCTCTATAGTACCAAAACCAGATGTACTCTGACTTCCTGTAGCACTTATACTTGCAAAATCTGCAACGTTAGCATCTATGGTTGCAACGGCTGCCCAACCACCTTCGCTGTCCATGTCTGACAAACGCAATTCATTAAACCAAAACGAACCACATTGCTCGTTAGTAGACCCATTTTTTATTCCTAACATTAATGTTCTTACATCTCCAGAACTAGGATTTCCTTTTATACCTATACGGTGTTGCCCTACAACATATCCAGAATATGGATCTTCTACCAAACTTAACTCGCCATCTATAACATCGTAAAAGGTAGGATCTTCACTGGAAAGTATTCCATTGGCAAGACCTAGGGATTTTGCTTCCTGAAGCAGATCTAAAGACAAGTTTATTTCATTATCTTCTGGCCAAAGTTCGTCACGAGTTATCCCTTCGCTTACTTCTAAAGGAATTTCTATCTGGTAATAATTCTCTGTTAAATCACTACCCATTCTAATAAATGCAACAGGATAATCACTTAAACCATAAGTACCAACATCTTCTGCATGTACAAACATTTGTATGTTGTTGTACTGTCTCATATCTAAATTAATACTTTTATATACACCTCTAGAATCTTCAGGCTCTAAACCACATACATCTAACACTAAAGACTGTTCGTCTTGTTCTATTACGGTGTTGTTACTATATAATTCTTCGGCTTCTACATCTGGCGGAGACTCGTAAATACCATCATTCTCTAATGTACTAATAACACCTACAGAAAACTCTGTATCCGGATCGTCTGGAGTAACATCATCTTCATCTAAGGCTAAAGAATAACGAATCCAATCACTTCTAACTAAATCTAAAGTTCCGAAACGGAATACTGTAGCTTCTGTAAAATCTTTAAGATATATACGCGCAAAACGCACCGATTTTAAATCTGAAATACCTCCTACAGCAGTTGCTTCAGAGCTTTCTACAGGAATTCTAAATTGATACCATCTTACACTTTCACTTTGTCCGTTTGGCAAGGATCTAGACTCAACTTTAATATCTTTAATGTATTCACTTAATGGATTTGAATCTGGAATGTTTCCAACATCACTCGCATTATCTGGTAAGTTTTGTGGTGTTAAATCTAATTCGTATTCGTAATAACTATCTATGGTATTCATAGTGTTATCGCGATTAATATCTTCTACATCTGGTAATGTTGTAGATCCTCGATTCGTGTCTGTAAACACATCTGGCGAGTTCCCGTCTAAACCATTATAATATTTATAACGATCGAAAATACCACCAGTTGTATTTAAATAATACACATAATTATCGTTTGCTGGATCAGGTCCAAAATCTGTTCCAAAAACATTTCCTTCATCTATATCATCATACCCATCATACCCAACATCTTGATTTGTACGCTCTGTGCCTTCTGTATCGAAAGCATAGATTAAAGATTGATTTTGAGGAACAACTGTCCCCCATGCCGTGGTTGGTAAAATAGATATATCTCCATCGTCTGGCAATCCATTTTCGTATTGTTTTTTACCATCTTTAATAATGTCTTCTGAAACATTTCCTAAGTTAAAGACTAATTTTCCTCCAGGGTTAGATTCGTTTTCTTGAAATGGATCTTGCAACCAAAATTCTATATACTCTACATTAGACTGTTCGAAATCTGTTGTAGTTAAGGCTCTAGTAATCCCTGCCCAACTATATTGTGGATCTGAAATTGTACCATCCTTTGTGCTAGGATCGAAGTTATAAGGTCCTCGATCTTCTGGATAATATGCCAAATCTAATGTACTAATTACTGTAGATTGCCCAGAAGCAATATCTTGTTCAGGAAACAACTCATCTATATAAACACGGCTAGTGTATAAACTAGACATATCATCGTCTGTCACGTCCGAAGGTCGTTCACTTGTATAGAAAAGTGCATCGATAGAATACCAGTTTAGCATAGCACGTTGGTATCCATTCTGAATTCCATTAGAATCTTCATTAGAATTGCCTGGAACTTTTAAATTCAGAGGCCTACTTGATAAAGCCCATGAGCTTTGAGACAATAATGAAATATCACTTTGCGAACCTTCAAAATCGTCTACATAAACAGTTGCTTCTCCATCAAAATCTGTCCCAGAAGATGTTCCTGGAATTAAATACGCAAACTCTCCTTGCACAGATAAATTAGAAGGCACATCTGTATCTATATTAGGTAATTTATTAACTAAACGTGTTAAAAAAGGTAATTCTGTAGAGTAGTTTCCGTTAATACCAAAGATGGTATTATTAATAGATTCTGAGCTGTAACTTGCTTTTTGAGTAAGAGGTTGTTCATTTAAATTTAATATAGTAGCACCTAACACAAATTTATCGTTAAATTGATGCTGAACATTTACACCCATAAACGTTTTGGTTTGCTGACCATAAACAGAATTACTTTCTGTAGAAACCTGTATAGGTGTGCCTGATGCTTTTAAAGCTTCATCTAAAATTTCTACCGTTCCCATTTGATAATCTACCGTATAATCTACCCCTTCTATTAACTGGCGGCCTCCTGCTGTTACTGTAACAGACCCTCTCGTTACATTATACGCTCCTAAAGAAATCCCATCACTTCCTGAAGAACTATAAGAACCTACTAATTGAAATTTATTCTTATCGGAATAATCTAAAGCGTTTGTTTTTGTAACGGAATACAACTCATTATATACATATTTTTTCTGATTCTCATTATATGTGCTTGGTATATCATAATTTTCAGAACTTGTAGATACATCTAAAACATCGAATAAATACTCTCCAAAAGGCTCTACTTTAGTGAATATAATTTTCCCTTCGGAAGACATTATTGTAATACCTTCTTCAAAATCGAAAAAACCATCTCCAGAGACTTGAGAATCTCCGTTAGAATCTAATTTATCAAAATTAAATAATCGTAATAAAGCAACCTCCTCTATAGATTGCCCATTAAAGGTTGTCCCAAAATTATCTCCCACGGGAGTTATAAAGTTTAAAGCAGAAGCATCTTTATAATATATATTTAATTTAAAATCGTCTTCACTTATTTCATACCCACCAGTGTCGTAAATGTTTTTCATCATTAATTTCCAAACAGGCTGAGTTACACTAGTTGTAGAACTCTTCAGCATTTTTACAACTAAATTGTTATTTGTAACAATGGTTTGGTCTCCACTATTGTCTATTCCTGTAGCATCTACACCATCACTAGCAAATTCACCAACCTGATAGACTTTTCCTCCAACAGTATATTGGAAAGCAACTGCTAAAATATCGTCACTACTTAAACTCTGACTTAATGAAATATATCCTAATTGTGTGTTTACAGTATAATCTGTTCCATTAATTAATTTATCGGCACTTTCTAGTTTAGAATAATCATAACCTTCACTTGTTCCAGAAACTAAAATACTTGATTGCACTGTTGAAACATCTCTTACCAATGATGTTAATTGAGAATTAGCACCACCTATAGCGGTAGGATTATATCCGTTATTTTCGTTATCGGGATACGCACCAGAACTTTTATAAACATTAACTGCAGAATTTATAAATTCAGGATTAGATTCTCCTAAATCTTGAAATGCTACTATATTTCTAACATTATCTGTTTCGTTAGTTCTGTTGGTTTTCCAAACTTCAATATTAGTGATTTGAACATTAGAGTTAATAAATGGATAGTTTGCTAAAGCAGTATCATATTTTTCTCTAAAATATTGTGCTAAGAAAAAGTGACGGTTTTCGTCGTAATCTCTGGCATATAACTCAAACTCTTCAGATGTTCCTCCACCCTCAGAAATAACCGTAGTGGTTTCTGATTTTTGTTGAGAAAACACGCCTGTTACTGTTGTTTTACCAAACTTTAACTGCGTTTTAACCCCAAATAAGCTTTGTGCACCTGTAATTAGCGAACTATTTAAAGGCATACTAATATTACCAACCTCTATTTTTTGAATAATATCGTCTTCGGTAGGTGTGTATTCTAATTTTATTAAATTCTGAAAATCGAATGTAGATTCTGTATCGTAATTTGCAGTAACCTGTAAACGTGTACCAACTTTACCAAGTAAACTTAAACTAATACGCTGGTCGAAATCGAAACTAAAATTACTTCTATTTTCTGGAGAAAAAGAGGGATTATCTTGTTTAGAAAACAGCACTCCTAAATCCATTTCTACAGAACCCTGAGGAATAACCTCTATGGTACTTCCTCCAAAAATAGATTCGAAAAAGCTAGAATTTACATAAAATTCTGGAAGTAAATTTTTCTTAGCAGCTTCAGAACCTTCCTTTTTCCCATCAAAAGCATCTATTTTTTGCTTGTAATACGATCTTAAATTTGCTGCTTGCACCAATTCCTGATACTCGGTTGGCGTTAAAATAATAGGATAATTTATATTAAACTCACCAACAGATTCTGTATAAATATAACGATCTGTAAAAGCATCGTAAGTATATTTTGAAACAATACTTGAAGGGTTTGCTATTTTTATACGACCTAAAGCATGACCAGTTTTAATACTATCTTGTTCTGCTGCCGGAGCAACCTGAGCCATAGTGCTGGTACTTATTAAAAACAGAACAAAACAAACGAGACACGTTTTTATTGTGAAATTAATAGCGTTAAAGTGAGTTGTATTCAAAATGTATTATAAATTTTTTAAAGCTTGTTTTATGATGGTTTCGACTGAAGCATCTGGTTCTGCCTTTAAAATCTTATCGACAGCACGTTCGGCTTGTTTCTTAACAAAACCAAGAACTTCTAAAGCAGATAACGCTTCATCTTTGTTGGTATTGTTTGTAGATAAAGAAACTTCGTCTATATCGTAAATTTTTAAAACTTTATCTTTTAAATCGATAATAACACGTTGGGCTGTTTTAACACCAATTCCTTTTATAGATTGAATTAATGCAACATCTTCCTTTGCTATACCTTCACGTACTTGTTTAGGCGACAAAGAAGACAACATGGTACGTGCCGTTCCTGCACCAATACCACTTACCGAAATTAGCAACTTAAACATATCGCGTTCTGCAATAGAAGAAAACCCATACAGCGTATGGGAGTCTTCTTTTACTAAAAGTTGAGTATATAATTTTATGTTTTCCTGATCAGGAATTTGAGAATATGTATGTAGAGAAATGTTTAGAAAATAGCCCACACCATTACAGTCTATTACGACATTAGTTGGGTTTTTTTCTACCAATTTCCCATGAATATGTGAAATCATTTGTTAGTTATCTTATAACTTCAAATGTAACATTTTTTTTCACATATTAAATCACTGTAGTACAATCATTACAGCTTAACGTCTTCGCTTTTGCTGAGCATCTATAACTGCGATTGCCGTCATGTTTACAATTTCGTCTACACTAGAACCTAATTGTAAAATATGTACGGGTTTGCGCATACCTAACATTATTGGCCCGACAGACTCTGCGTTATTTAAAGCCTTCAATAATTTATACGTGATATTTGCAGCATCTAAATTAGGAAAGATTAAAGTATTTACCTTTTTCCCTGCTAATTTAGAGAAAGGAAATTTCTCTTGAAGCAATTCATTATTTAAAGCGAAATCTGTTTGTACTTCGCCGTCTACCACTAAATTTGGATATTGTCTATGTAAAAAAGCAACAGCTTCACGTATTTTTGAAGCTCCAGGATTATTAGACGACCCGAAGTTAGAATACGACGTCATAGCAATTACAGGATCTAATCCAAACATTTTTACAGCTTGTGCTGTCATGGTTGTTATGGTTGCTAAATCTTTAGCAGACGGATCTATATTTATTGCTGTATCACTTAAAAACATCGGACCACGTTGTGTCATCATTAGGTTAGTTGTTGCAACTCGTGTTGCTCCTTTAGCCATACCAATAACTTCTAACATTGGTTTTAATACTCTTGGATATGCTCTAGAGAATCCAGAAATTAAAGCATCTGCATCGCCTTCGCTAACCATCATCGCTGCAAAATAATTACGCTCGCGCATTAAACTTTCTGCAGAATAATATGTTACGCCACGACGTTTACGTTGTTCCCAATATACTTTTGCATAACGTGATTTACGATCATGCTCTTCATCTGATTTTGGATCGATAATTTCAAGATCGGCATCAAACTCAATCTCTTCCATTAATTCTATAATGGTATCGCGACGTCCTAATAAAATAGGTGTTGCAATACCTTCTTCTAATACAATTTGAGCTGCTTTTAAAACTTCAATTTTATCTGCTTCTGCAAAAACAACACGTTTCGGATGCATTTTAGCACGATTAAATAATAATTTAAGAAGCTTATTATCTGTCCCTAAACGTGCTTCTAATTCAGATTCGTAATGTTCCCAATTTAAAATAGGTTCTTTTGCTACCCCACTTTCCATAGCTGCTTTTGCAACTGCTGGTGGAATTTTAACAAGTAATCTTGGATCGAAAGGTTTTGGAATAATATATTCTTTACCAAATGTTAAACGTGTTTCGCCGTAAGCAATATTTACTTGTTCTGGAACAGGTTCTTTAGCTAACTCTGCAATAGCAACTACAGCTGCCATTTTCATAGCTTCGTTAATTTTAGTTGCACGAACGTCTAATGCGCCTCTAAAAATAAAAGGAAAACCAAGTACATTATTTACTTGATTAGGATGGTCGCTACGTCCTGTAGCCATTATAATATCGTCTCGAGTATCTATTGCTAATTGATATTCAATCTCTGGATCGGGATTAGCCATAGCAAACACAATAGGATTGGCGGCCATTACTAATAACATATCTGGAGTTACTACATCTGCCATAGATAAACCAATAAGAACATCTGCATCTTTAAGCGCATCTTTTAAGGTGTCTATATCGCGATCTGTAGCGAATTCGGCTTTTTCTGATGTTAAATTATCACGATCCTGACGAATTACACCTTTACTATCGCACATCACTATGTTTTCGCGTCGCGCTCCAAAAGCTTGATACAAACGGGTACAAGAAATGGCTGCAGCTCCAGCACCGCTAATTACAATTTTAGCGTCTTCAATTTTCTTCTCAGTAATTTCTAAAGAGTTAATTAAAGCTGCCGCAGAAATTATTGCAGTTCCATGCTGATCGTCGTGCATTACAGGAATATCTAACTCTGCTTTTAAACGACGTTCAATTTCAAACGCTTCTGGCGCTTTTATATCTTCTAGATTAATTCCTCCAAACGTTGGAGCAATCATTTTTACGGTCTGAATAAATTCTTCAATATTTTCTGTATCAACTTCAATATCGAATACATCTATATCTGCAAAAATTTTAAATAATAAACCCTTACCTTCCATTACAGGTTTAGAAGCTTCTGGACCAATATTACCAAGTCCTAAAACAGCGGTACCATTAGTTATTACAGCTACTAAATTTCCTTTAGTGGTATATTTATATATATTGTCTTTATCTTTTGCTATTTCTAAGCAAGGCTCTGCAACTCCAGGCGAATACGCTAGAGCTAGATCTCTTTGTGTAGCATACTTTTTAGTTGGAACAACTTTTATTTTACCTGGTGTTGGTTTAGCATGGTAAATTAATGCTTCTCTTCTCTTGCTTTGTTTGCTCATAGTTACTAGTCTTATAGGTTAACAAATGTAACAATCCTGAACGTTAAACTCTAATCTATTTTATAGGAAAACAATAATGTTTTAGTAATTTAACAATATGCAAGTCAATGTTTAAGAATAGTACTATTTATTTAACAAAAAATGCAAAATACTTAAATATTATTAAAAGCATTATACACATGAACAATCTTGCTTAAGCCGCTTCTCTTCAAGGGTTACAATAACTATTTATTTTTAAATAAAACAGATAACATAAACTTTAATGAGTTAAAAATGAATTCAATTTAGATTAAATAAGATTAGAAAAGTAACTAAATTTGCGGCCATGTTTAAGTAATGCCATTATCTTAAATAACTTTAGAATTAAAGGTCTTCTAACTAATGAATATAAAGTGTTTATATCTAATAATGTTTCTGTCTACGCTAAGCTTTTCTGCTCGGGCACAGGTTAATAAAAAAGATAGCACTCAAATTTATAAGAAAATACAAACGTATTCTAAAGACAAAAAAATTACTAAAGCAATACATAAACTTATTTTTAAATCTACCAATAAAAAGAAATCTAAAAAAAACAAAAACAGTTCTGAAAATAATTTTCAATCATTACAAGGCAAGCCTATAAGAAACATCTCTATAGAAACATTAGATCCTTTTGGATATTCTATTGAAGACTCTACTAAAAGAACAAAAAAATGGATTGGTAAATTCGGAAATAAGGTTCATATTAAATCTAAGAATTTTGCCATTAAAAACATCTTACTTTTTAAAGAAAACACACCCTTAGACACCCTATTACTACTTGAGTCGGAAAGACTTATACGTTCCCAGAGTTTTATTAGAAGCGTAAAAATTGAAGCCGAGAAATCAAATCAAACTTCAGATTCTATTGACGTTAAAATACGAGTCTTAGATTCCTGGAGTTTAATTGTTAACGGTGCCATTTCTACAACTAAAACAGATTTTATTATTAAAGAACGTAATTTTCTCGGATCTGGACATCAGTTTAACAACTCTATAGAAAAAAGATTCGATAACAGTAATACGGGCTATAAGTTTAATTACGTAATTCCTAATATAAAAAACACCTTTATTAAAACAGATTTAAAATACAAAATTGATGTTGAAGGTCTCTATGAGAAAAGTTTAAATATTGAAAAAACATTTTATTCACCGCTTACCAAATGGGCTGGTGGTATATTTTTAGACGAACAGTTTACTAAAGATTCACTCCCAGATTCTCAGAACAATTTAAGTTATGAGAACTTTAAATACAGAGCTAGTGATTTTTGGGCTGGACGTACTTTTAGCCTTTTTAAAGGAAAAACAATAACAGAACGTACCACAAGACTAATTACCTCTTTACGATATATTAATGTTGAATACAAAGAATCTCCAACAGCAGCGTATGATTCTATTAATTATTTTTCTAATGAAAATTTATATTTAGGAAGTGTTTCAATAGCCTCAAGACAGTTTATTAAAAAAAATTATATTTTTAGAGATGGAATTACAGAAGATGTTCCTATTGGTTTAGTCGCATCGTTAACATCCGGTTATCAACGAAAAAACAAAAACAACCGTTATTATATTGGTTCTAATATTATTATTGGAGAGTATTTTAATTGGGGATATTTAAGTGCTTTTGTTGGTAGTGAAACATTCTTTAATCATTCTAAAACAGAACAATCTACGATTAATATTAGTTCTACTTATTTTACTAATTTAATTTCTTTAGGTTCAAAATGGAAAATGAGACAATTTATAAAACCACAAATTAATTTAGGGTTTAATAGATTAAATACAATAGCAGATCGTGTGTCTTTAAATGAAAATGCAGAACCCTTAGGATACGACCGAAATTATTATTTACGAAATAATTACAACACTGGAATTTCGGGTTTCGATGCTAATATGTATGGAACTAAAAGAATGCTATTAGCAACACAAACACAATTTTATTCGCCCTGGAATATTTTAGGCTTCAGGCTAAATCCGTATGTGAATTTTACGGCTGGCATGGTTGCAGATAAGTTAACGTCACTAACTAAGAGTAAAGTATATTCTTCTTTTGGGATTGGTTTTATAGTAAGAAATGATTATTTGGTATTTAGTTCCTTTCAATTATCTCTGTCTTATTACCCAAAAATACCTGGACAGGGAAATAATATTTTTAAAACCAATTCTTTTGAAACAGATGATTTTGGATTTCAATCCATTAATATAGGAAAACCTAGCACGTTATTATATCCATAATTTCAGGACTTATTGCAATAAAAAAAGGCTTAGTATTTACTGTGTAAACACTAAGCCTTTTAAAAATAAGCTATGTCCCGTCCTGAAATAGCGATACACTAAAATTTAGTGTAATGAAAACATCAGACCATTTAGGGCACACCAAGCGTACCCAAAAAGACTACTCTCTTTCTTTTAAACTTAAATTAGTTGAAGAATTAGAGCTTGGACTTCTTACAAAATCACAAGCTAAGCTTAAATATGGCATCCAAGGAGATTCTACAGTAACCAAATGGTTGCAAAAATATGGTAACTTTGATTGGGAACACCAATCTCCAAAAACGATGTCAAAAACTCCAGAACAAAAAATACTCGAATTAGAAGCTAAGGTTAAACTTCTAGAAAAGCAAAAGGCAAGAGCAGAACACCTTGCTGAACGTGCAGATAAGAAGGTTATAATTTTTGATATGCTCGTAGATATGGCTGAAAAGGAATATGATATCGAAATCAGAAAAAATTACAAACCCGAGTTATCAAAAACTTCAAAGAAGACCAAAAAGAGACCATAATCTCTTCCTGTGAATTACTCGGGGTAAATAGACAGGTTTATTACAGAGCTATAAAATCCAAAAAGCATAAGCAAAGCTTAGCAAAACAAGTTATAGCTATGGTACGTTCTGTTAGGAATTTAATGCCAAGGCTAGGCACAAGAAAATTATATTATATACTTAAAAATGAATTAAGCAAAGTACATGTAGGTAGAGATAAGTTGTTTAGAATACTCAAAGCAAACCACATGGTTATAAAACCTAAAAAGAGTTATCATATAACAACTGACTCTCATCATAGATTTAGAAAGCATAAGAATAAAATTAATGAGATAGAATTTAATCGTCCAGAACAGGTTTGGGTAAGCGATATCACCTACACTGGGAATAGAAAAAATCCGTCTTACCTTGCTTTAGTTACAGATGCATATTCAAAAAAAATAATGGGCTATGACATATCAAATAGTCTTGAAGTTGGAGGTTCTCTTAGAGCTCTTGAAATGGCTCTAAGAAAAAGAAGTTATAAAGACCAATCTTTAATACATCACTCAGACAGAGGTTTGCAGTATTGTTCTAATGATTATCAGAACTTGCTAAAAGACAAAAATATTATTACAAGTATGACAGAGAAATATGATCCTTATGAAAATGCTATCGCAGAGCGTGTAAATGGTATTTTGAAACAAGAATTTGCAATAGCAACTTACGATACCGATATAGAAACAAAGAAATTAATAATCAAAGATGCAGTCAATATTTACAATAGTTTAAGACCACATTTTTCTAATCATATGCGAACACCTGATATGATGCATAAACAACAAAAATTAAAAAGAAAACAGTATAAATCAAAAAAGCTGAACAATCTTAAGATTGTTCAGCTTTAATTAATATTTTTAATCCTTTAATAATCTGTATCGTTTATTCAGGACTAGACAATATTTAAAATTAATCGTTAAGTATCTCTGCGCCTTCTGGTGCTGCAAAGAAATTTTCTTCTACTGTTGGAGAAAAACTAATGTCTGTAACAATAATATTAGTAATGTATTCTCCTAGTCCATCTTTAGCTTCTGGTTTAGACCAATACGTTTTAAATCCTGTAGCTAGAACAATACCATCTACAGTTGTTGTATCTTGAGTTACTGTAATTTTTTCTGGCGCATGCCCTCCATTTGGAAAATACTCAGGGTACGAAACAATGTATTTAAAAGCATCTACCAAATTAGTTTTTGAATTGATATACAAAATATAATAATCGTCTGGAGCAGATCCTATTCCGGCATCGTAAGTCACTTTAATTACTTTTTGCAATTCGCCTTTAAACTCTTGTTCTGGTAATAATTCTAAGTTTACACCTTGGCCATCTAATATAAATGGTTGTCCTGAAAAATATAATGGTGTTAAAGCCCAAAACTGAGTATCGTAAGTAAACGACGTACTGTCTTTAGCTACAACCCAAGCCTGTTTTCCGTCCCATCCGTAGCTATTTTCTGGATCTGAAATACTATGATGTTTTGCTTTATTACTCCAAGTATCTATAGTTTGGTAAGAATCTCTAATCCCTTTTCCGCTTAATGGTTGGTAATCGAAATGCATAGAAAAATATCCGTTAGCGTACCATTTTTCTAATCCTCCATGTGCCTCCATTGCACTCCATAACACTTTACCTGCTTCTGTAGCGTTAAGTCTTTTATTTGCAGATGCAACTCTTTTTTGAATCCATGAATCTGGAATATTATATTCTGATTGAACTGTTTCAATATCTTCTTTAATAGTAGATGCTTTCTTAGGAGTTTCTTTACATGCCACAAAACTTAGTGCTAAGCATAAACCTAAAAGGTAGTATGATGTTTTCATTATATCTTTAGTTTAATTATTTTTAGTCGTATTAGATTCTTAAACTTTCAATAAAATAATTCTAAGTATAATTTATTTTAAAAAATTAATATTACGTTTTAATCCTGTAAACTTAGTCCGTTTCACTGCAGATTTCTGAAACACTTTTTTAAATGTGTCTTCAGTAATTTCTTCCCAATCGTTTTTAGTCATCTCTAAAAGATCTGGATGCGGATTAAAAAGGGGTTCGTTATGTGGTTTAGAAAACCGATTCCACGGACACACATCTTGGCAAATGTCGCAACCAAACATCCAATCTTCAAACTTACTTTTTTCAGATTCAGGAAGCTGATCTTTTAATTCTATAGTAAAATACGAGATGCATTTACTGCCATCTACAACATAAGGTTCTGTAATAGCGGCTGTCGGGCAAGCATCTATACATTTTGTACACGTGCCACAATGGTCTGTAGTTACACCATCGTAATCTAGTTCTAAATCTATAATTAATTCAGCAATAAAATAAAAAGAACCAACCTGCTGTGTTAGCAAATTACTGTGTTTACCAATCCAACCTAAACCCGATTTTGCAGCCCAAGCTTTATCTAAAACAGGAGCAGAATCTACAAAAGCACGACCTTGAACGTCTCCTATTTCTGTTTGAATGGTATAAAGAAATTCTTTTAACTTCTCTTTTATTACAAAATGATAATCTGCGCCGTAAGCATATTTAGAGAGTTTAAATGTATCGCCTTTTTGAAAATCTTGCGGATAATAATTAAGTAATAAAGACACTACAGATTTAGAACCTTCAACTAATTTGGTTGGATCTAAGCGCTTATCAAAATGATTTTCCAAGTATTGCATTTCTCCATGGAAATTCTTATTTAAATACCGTTCTAATCGAGGTGCTTCTACTTCTAAAAACTCGGCTTTGCTAATACCACAAGATAAAAAACCGAGGCGTTTGGCTTCGGTTTTAATACGTTTAGTATGTAATTCTTTTTTATTCAAGAGTTAGCAACTCATCTATAATTCCGTAGTCTTTAACACCAGAATAAACAATAGATTTATTTTTATCTAATATTACAAAGAAAGGATAACTGTTTGTATTGAAAGATTTCATTACTGTGGATGCATTTGGAATAACTGTTGATTTTAAACCTTGAGAACTAGCAAAAGTTTTTGCCTGATTCGCATTAGATTGTGTTAAAATAATAGAAGTAAATCCTTTACCTAAAGCAGCTTTTTCAACGTCTTTAATGCTTTCTACATTAATTCTTGGAAATTCAAGATCTAACTGTAAAATTACAACTGTGTATTTACTATCTACAGCACTTAAATCGAATACTGTATTGGTAATGTCTTTCTGTTTAATTGTAACCTGATCTTGATTTTCTTTTGTAGAATTAGTCACATTTGCATCTTTTACAAAATAATAAGATGTCGCATTACCATTTAAATCGGTATCCTTATCTAATAAACCTGACTTGGGATATTTTTCTATTAAAGGCCCTAAATCTTTCAGCTCTATTAATGCTTTTGTATCAAAATCATAAATAACAGTCGATTCATTAATATGAATAGAACTTACAGATGTAAATTGACGTTGTTGTACTTTTTCTTGAGCAGAAACTGTAGATACAAATAATAAAAAAATAATTATATATTTCATGATATAATTTAAAATAAACCGCCCTGAACAGCGCCTTTTGTTCTTCCTAGATGTAAATATGCTGCTTCTGTAACTTCACGACCACGAGGCGTACGCATAATGAATCCTTGCTGGATTAAAAATGGTTCGTAAACTTCTTCAATCGTTTCTGCACTTTCACTTACTGCAGTTGCTAAAGTTGTAATACCAACCGGACCTCCTTTAAATTTATCGATAATAGTCGTCAAGATCTTATTATCCATTTCATCTAAACCATGCGCATCTACATTCAATGCTTTTAGTCCAAATTTAGCAATAGCTAAATCTATAGATCCATTACCTTTAATCTCGGCAAAATCACGAATACGTCTTAATAATGCATTTGCAATACGTGGAGTACCACGACTACGACCAGCAATTTCAATCGCTGCATCCATATCCATAGGAACTTCTAATATTTCTGAACTTCGCTGTACAATAGTAGATAACAATTCGGTCGAATAATATTGAAGTCGGCTACTAATCCCGAAACGCGCACGCATAGGCGCCGTTAACAAACCAGAACGTGTAGTTGCTCCAATAAGTGTAAACGGGTTTAAATGAATTTGAACCGTTCTTGCGTTTGGTCCAGATTCAATCATAATATCTATTTTATAATCTTCCATTGCAGAATATAAATACTCTTCTACAATAGGACTAAGTCTGTGTATTTCATCAATAAATAACACATCGCGTTCTTCAAGATTGGTAAGTAAACCAGCTAAATCTCCTGGCTTATCCAAAACAGGACCAGAAGTTACTTTTATACCAACACCCAACTCGTTAGCCAGAATGTGAGCTAAAGTTGTTTTACCAAGTCCTGGAGGGCCATGAAACAAGGTGTGATCTAATGCATCTCCACGACGGTTTGCCGCTTCAACAAAAATACTAAGATTCTCTAAAACCTGATCTTGACCCGCAAAATCATCAAACGATAAGGGTCTTAACGCTTTCTCTACATCTACCTCTTCTGGAGTAAAATGTTCATTATCTGGATTCAAGTTTTCGTTCATAAAAAATGTTATTCTAAACTAAGGGAAGTTCTGCTTTCAACAAATATAGTAAAAATGCCAACTGAAAATATTTTTACAATAGCTTATACTTTAAAACATATTTATACATTTTAAAAATTGCTTTATTTAGATTAAATAAGAATAAAGAATTACATTTGCGGCTAATTTTTTTTAACACAAAAAAAAGCTTCTAAATTTAAAAAACAAAAAAACCAGTATGACGTCGCCAAACTACATACTGGATTAATGCCTTTCTAACCTAATTAAAAGAACACGAAATCAAATATAATGAATAATATAATAGGTACAAGAAGTTCCATAAACTTCACAAAAATAGTATTTTACATACTATGTTCTTTAATCTTTAAAAGTGTAAGTGCGCAAGATACAAAAGGAGAAATTTCAGGAACAGCTACTAACCAAGAAGGTTCTGCCCTTTCTAACGTATCCATTCAAGTAAAAGAAACGGTTTTAGGAACTACAACTAATAATAACGGAACATTTAACCTTAACGCTCCTGTTGGTAAAATTACATTATCTGCATCTTACATGGGATATAAAACCATTGAGAAAACAATAGTACTGAACTCTAGTGAGATATATTATGTTGATTTTAAATTTATAAAAAAATCTGAAGACTTAGATGAAGTTTTAATTGAAGCACATCTTGATAAAGAAAAAATACCAACAGTATCTCGGTCTGCTACAAAAACGGCTATAACGTTAATGAATACGCCTGCTCCTGTTGTTGTTGTAGCTAGTTATTTACTAGATCAACAAGCAAATAGTACCATACAAGAGAGTATAAGAAATATAAGTGGTGTTACTCAAGCAGGTAATAATTACAATATTGGAGATAATTTACTTATTAGAGGTTTAGAATCTAGTTATTCTTACGACGGTATGTATGGTGGTGGTAGTTTAGGAAACACTTTTAATCCTGTACGTTCACAAACTAATATTGAACGTATAGAAGTATTAAAAGGACCATCTACTGGACTTTATGGAATGGGAGCTGCAGGTGGAATTATAAACTTAATTGAGAAAAAACCATTAGATCATGAGCAATATATTGTTGAAACTCGCTTTGGTAAATGGGGACATTATAAGGCTATGGTAGATTTGACAGCGCCTCTAACCGATAAATTAAGTTACCGTTTGGTAAGTGCTAGCGAAAGTGAAGATGGTTACAGAAATGTATCTTCTGAAAGGTTTGAAAACTATGGTGCCTTAAAGTTTAAGACAAACAAACACGAATTAATACTATCTAGTGCCTATATAGAAGACGCCATTCAGATAGATCCAACAGGTAATCCTGTAAGATTAGTAACAACAAGTTTATTAGGCGATCCTGAAAACGGAGGTTATGATTGGGAAAATTTAGTTAATGATACAGCTGAAGATGAAGACGGCGAATATTATGGAGTACAATTAACAGATGATCAAAGAAAAGTTTTAGCAAACTCCTTAGAAACCACAGATGGATATGAACCTTTTGATATTGGAGATGCAACCTTAGTATCGCCATTGGCAACACCAAATAAAGGAAAAGAATTTAGAGTAAAATTACGTCACGAATGGCGACCTACAGAAACGTTTACAGCTACAAATCAAGTATTATATAGAAATTATAATTCAGATTATGTACGCCAAACGGGAGCTTTAAATTATTCTTATTATCAAAATAATGGTGTAATTCATGACGGTACTCGTTCTCCCTTAATAATAGATAATGTTATTTACCCTTACGCAGCAAGACGTCAAGAATACAGAATTGTACAAGCTCAAGAAAAAATGTTTCAATACTTTGGGGATTTTCAAAAAACTTGGGGCGCAAATAATGCATTACATGGAGAGCATTTATTAAGCATAAATTACGAAAACAGAAGTATTGATTATAGCCAATATTCTACTTGGGATACAGATGATAGTAGAGCAACTACTCCTGTTCCTTATATTTTAGATATTAGAAATCCTAATTGGGCTTCTGGTAGTATTTGGGATTACGATCCGATTTTAAGATCTCAATATGAAAAAACGGTACAAGGATATGGTCTTGGGTTTCAGGAAGTATTCTATTACAATAAATTTACAGCACGAGCAGGTGGGGCATATTTAGGCACTAAACAAGATTATAAAGATCTTTATGATGATGGACAACTTGTAGATTTTAATGATTCTGGTTTTGCTTACAATTTAGGTTTAAATTACAGAGCGATGAATCAATTATCTATATATGGTAATTATTCTATTGGAAGAACCGTTTATAGTGTTACAGCTTCTTTAGATGGCGATGATCGTCCAGACTCAGAATCGAAATCTATAGATTTAGGAATGCGTTTTAAAAGCAAAGACAATAATTTATTGGCCTCACTTGTATTCTTTCAAACTGCTAGAACTAATCTACAATACGATAATGATGAATATGAAGACGATCCAAATTCTAACAATTACAATGTAAATGTAGATAGATATTTTTATGATCAAGAAAACAGAACTGAGGGTATTGAATTAGATGTAAACTATGCGGTAACTAATTTCTTATCTTTAAATGCAAATGCAACATTTCAAGACCCTAAAACATTAGAAGGTGAAGATGTCACGGAAGAACAAACAAAAGGAGTCCCTAAAACATATGCTCGCTTTTGGAGTCAGTACAAGTATTTACTAGGTAAAACAGAAAACCCATTAAGTTTTAATTTTGGAGTAAGTTATGAGAGTGAAAGATCTATTAACGGTTATAGTTTAGTAGATGCACACGTAGATAGCTATGTGATATTTGATGGTGCATTAGCTTATGAAATTGGAGATAAGTGGAATGTAAGATTAAATATTGATAACATTTTTGATACCAGATATTATGTAAAAGCGATGTATTCTGGAGCATTACCTGGAGAAACAAGAAATTTTCAACTTAGTGTGAGGTACAAATTATAAAAATAGAATTAGTTTAATAATTCAAATTGATAATTAACAGTATTCTATAAACTGTTTAAAATTTAAAAGTCTCAGAATAATTATATTTTTGAGACTTTTTTATTCGATTATATTAAAATTTATAGATGAATTATCTAAAGCTCCATCCATCGGAATTTGCATTGCGCTCCAAATTTTCTTCTAAAGTATCGTCTAATCTCGGAAAGAAATCAATGCCAGTTTCAGCTTCAATTTGATCTACAGAGACCATATAGCTCTTAATAGGTTTATGTTCGTTTGCTTTATTTGGGATTATAAAACCAATCATTTTACCACCGTTTGCATCGTCTTTAAATACTATCTTATAAAAATAGTTAGGAACTGCAACTGGATCTTTTCCTATCGTTTTTAAATTTTTATTTAAAACTCCCCCTGTAACCACATAAACAGCGTTATAAGATTTTGCCCATGTTCGTACCTGTTGCTCAAGATCGTTCCAAATACCAGCATTAAAATCGTGAAGTTGAGGTGAAATATTACTTGTTAAAAAGGTTTCATTATAAGAAGCTAAGGATTTCTTTCTATCTCCGGCGGGACATAGGTGTCCTTTATCATATCCTGACTTTTTATAACTTCTCCAATCTGCAGATTTTGTTTTCACAGCCTTATCTTCATTAAAATAAGGTCGTTTTCTATTATTATAAACAATATCAGATTTTTTTAATTCGTAAGCTACCCATTCTGCTTGTTCATAATATTCATTATAAGATAAAGTGTATGTATTATGAAACACCACTTCACCTGTAGTAGAAGTTGGTAAATAATAAGCGTATTCTTTCTTATTACGAGAATCTGAAACTTGGTAGTTATCTTCTAAGGCATTAGAATCTTCTATTTTTAAAAATTGTTCGTAAACAAAGACACCTATAATTAAAGCAATACCTATAGTGGATAAAAATTTCTTCATAATATTTTTAACTGAGTATAATATATAAAAAAAGCCTTTTCAATAAAATGAAAAGGCTTTTAAATATGTTAAGGAATTACGTTTTAATGTTGTAACTCTTCTTCTCCTTCTTGTAATGGAATATTTTGAGGTACAAAATCTACATCTTGACCTGGTTTACTATAATCGTAAGCCCAACGGTATACTACAGGAAGTTCTCCTGGCCAGTTACCATGAATATGCTCTACAGGAGTTGTCCACTCTAAAGTAGTCGATCTCCAAGGATTCATTGTTGCTTTCTTACCGTAGAAAATACTTACAAAGAAATTATATAAGAATATAAGTTGAAAAATACCACCAATAATAGCAAAGATTGTAATTACCTTATTTACATCGGCTAAATCATCAAATAATGGGAAATTAGTGTTTGTATAATAACGTCTTGGTAAACCTGCCATACCTATAAAGTGCATTGGAAAAAACACACCGTAAGCACATACTGCAGTAACCCAGAAGTGAATATAACCTAAGTTCTTATTCATCATACGTCCAAACATTTTAGGATACCAATGGTAAATACCAGCAAACATACCGTAAAGGGCAGATATTCCCATTACTAAGTGAAAGTGAGCAATTACAAAATATGTATCGTGAACGTTAATATCTAAAGCACTATCTCCTAAAATAATTCCTGTTAAACCACCTGTAATAAAAGTAGAAACGAAACCTATAGAAAATAACATCGAAGTATTCATCTGGATATTACCTTTCCAAATTGTAGTAATCCAGTTAAAGGCTTTAACAGCAGAAGGAATTGCAATTAATAAAGTTGTAAATGTAAATACAGAACCTAAGAAAGGATTCATACCTGATACAAACATGTGGTGACCCCAAACGATTGTAGAAAGGAAAGCAATTGCTAAAATAGAAGCAATCATTGCACGGTAACCAAAGATAGGTTTACGTGAATTAGCTGCCATAATCTCAGAAACTAATCCCATTGCAGGTAAAATTACAATATATACCTCAGGGTGACCTAAGAACCAAAATAAGTGTTCAAATAAAACTGGAGACCCTCCTTGGTAATGTAGTACTTCACCTTGAATAAATATATCTGATAAGAAGAATGATGTTCCAAAACTTCTATCCATAATTAATAATAGACATGCAGATAGTAATACAGGGAAAGATACAATACCAATAATAGCAGTTACAAAAAATGCCCAGATTGTAAGAGGAAGTCTAGTCATAGACATTCCTTTTGTACGTAAATTAAGTACAGTTACAACATAGTTTAAACCTCCAATTAATTGAGATGCTATAAATATAGCCATTGAAACTAACCAAAGTGTCATTCCCATACCAGAACCACTAGATGCCATTGGCAAAGCAGATAAAGGCGGATAAATAGTCCATCCTGCTGCCGCAGGTCCAGCTTCAACAAATAATGAGCCTAACATAATTAGACATGATACAAAAAATAACCAATAAGAAACCATGTTAAGGAATCCTGAGGCCATATCTCGTGCACCAATTTGTAATGGAATTAATAAGTTACTAAATGTACCACTTAATCCGGCTGTTAATACAAAGAATACCATTATGGTACCATGAATTGTTACTAATGCTAAATAAATATCTGCATCCATAACACCGTCTGGAGCCCATTTACCTAATAAAGCTTCAAATAAAACATTAGGTTGTTCTGGCCATGCAATTTGCATACGGAACATAATAGACATAAGGATTCCAACAATCCCCATAAATACTCCAGTAATCAAATATTGCTTAGAGATCATTTTATGATCTGTACTGAAAACATATTTGGTAATGAAAGTTGATTTATGATGATGTCCGTGGTCGTCGTCGTGAGCGTGAGTATCTGCGTGTTCTGACATAATCTTATTTTCGGTTTTTTAAGTCTTTTTTGATTGAATTAGTTTTCTACTAGGGAATCTTTGAACAATTTTTGCTCTTTAATCCAAGCATCATATTCTTCTTGAGTTTGCACGATTATTTTCATTTGCATATTGTAATGTGATTTCCCACAAATTTTATTACACAATAATAAATAATCAAACTCATATGGATCTAAAGCTTCTTCACCTTTAGCCACTAATTCTTTACTGTTTTCTACTCTAATTTCATTGATATGTTTTACTTTATCAACCATATCAGGGTTCTGACGCATATCTGCTGTAGTAATAGTTGGTGTAAAACCAAACTGGGTAATCATACCAGGAACACAGTTCATTTGTGCTCTAAAATGAGGCATGTAAGCAGAGTGTAATACATCTTGAGAACGCATTTTAAACAATACAGGTTTTCCAACTACTAAGTGTAATTCTGAAGTAATAATATCGTCTTGTGCATTAGGATCAGATTCATCTAAACCTAAAATGTTAGCTCTGTCAATATCAATTAACCTTACGTTAGCTTTACCTAGAGTATTATCGGCTCCACTGTATCTTGCTTTCCAGTTAAATTGTTGTGCATAAAGTTCTACAACAGTTGGATCATCGTCTTCACTAACATTCATAATGCTAGTCCAAGTAAATAAACCATAAATAATTAAACCTGCTAAAGTAATTACCGGAATAATAGTCCAAATCGCTTCTAAGGTATTATTATCTGCAAAGAATAAGGCTTTACGACCTTTTTGTCCTTTATATTTAAATGCGAAAAAATGCAGTAAGAACTGTGTAATAGTCTGTACAACAAAAATTAACACAAGAGAGATAATCATTAAATTATCAATCTCTGGTCCATGAGCAGAAGCAGAATTAGATAATAAAGGTAAATCTCCCCATTTAACTATACATACAATTGTAATGATATAAATAAAGGCCAAAAACCCCATCATAAGATAGGCGTTCATGGTATTATCTTTTTCTGTAGCAACTTGGTTATCTTCAGGAAGCCCTGCTTGAGCTAAGTCGAAGATTTTTACCATTTGCCAAATGGCTATTAATATAAATACTAATACTAAAATTATAAATAAAGCAGTCATACTGTTTGTTATTGGTCTTTATATGTTTTTTGTAATGATAGTGAATTAATAATGAAAATGTTCACTTTCTTTAATTAAAGGATTACGTTTTGGTACTAATGGTGCTTTTGATATTGCTGTAAACACTACAAATATAAACAATCCTGCAAATAATAATATTGAACTTATCTCTGGAATTCCAATAAACCATTGTTCTCCTACAGTAGAAGGCATAATCATATTGAAAATATCCATGTAATGTCCGAATAAAATTACAACTCCTGCCATTACAACAAACCAAGGAATACGTTTGTAATCACTGTTCATTAATATTAATAATGGGAATAAGAAGTTTAAGACAACCATTCCAAAGAATGGTAAGTTATAATCTTCAATTCGTGTTATAAAGTAAGTAACTTCTTCTGGGATGTTAGAATACCAAAGTAACATAAATTGAGAGAACCATAAGTATGTCCAGAATACACTAAGTCCGAACATAAATTTAGCTAAATCGTGAATATGACTATCGTTTACAGATGGTAACATACCTTTAGATTTTAAGTAGATTGTTATTAATGCAATTACTGTAATACCACTTACAAACATACTTGCAAAAACATACCATCCAAAAAGAGTAGAGTACCAGTGTGGATCTACACTCATAATCCAATCCCAAGACATAATAGATTCTGAATAAATAAAGAATACTAAAAATGCAGCAGAAATACGGAAGTTTTTCTTAAAGTTAGAGTTATCATCAGCTAAATCCTGAGCCAAACTAAATTTACGAGAGAAGTGTCTGTATGTACACCAACCTGCAATGTATATTAAACCTCTAAAAGCAAACCAACCAATGTTTAACCATGAAGATTTACCTTGAATTAATTTATCGTCTGCAACAACTTCTGGATCCATCCATACAAAAATATTGTAATGTCCAATAGTACCAGAGGCAACAGCAATTAAAAGTACAATTATAGCTCCAGGTAACAAATATGCTGTTACACCTTCCATAATTCTAAAAAGTAATGGAGACCAACCTGCTTGTGCAGCAATTTGAATGGCATAAAAAGCTAATGCTCCTAAGGCAATCATCATAAAAAAGAAAGCCGCAACATATAATGCAGACCAAGGTCTGTTTGCTATTTGATGTTGTACATGTTCTGCATGTGCATCTCCATGATGAGCATCTTCACCTTCTGCATGTGCAGCTTCACCGTGAGATTCTTCAGCATGTTTTGAAGCTTCAGCATGTGTATCATGCGCTTCTGTTATATGAATAGCTTGCGAATCATCATGTTCTTTTACTTCATGATGTGCAGCGTCTTCAGCTAACATAGTTTTTACTTCATCTAAAGATTTATGAGAAGACATAAAACCATAAACTACCCCTATAAATCCTAAGATTATTAGAGCGAAAGAAAATGTTCTTAATTTATTTGAAAGTGTGTACATATCTATATATAATCTTTATCTAATCGACTTACTTTTCTAAATCTGCTTTAAGTTTCATAACATAAGCAGCAACTTGCCAACGCTCTTCGTCTAACAATTGATTCTTGTAAGACCCCATTGCATTCTTTCCGTAATAAATAGTGTGGTAAATACTTCCCACTGAAATGTTACGTCCTGCATCATCATATTTAGGAACTCCTAAAATTTTCTCTCTCTTAACTAAGGTTCCTTGTCCGTCTCCTTTAGTACCATGACAGATACCACAATAGATGTCGAATAATTCTTTTCCTTTACTAAAATCAATTAAAGTAGAATCTAAAGGATTCATTAAGTTCAGTTTTGCATCTTCATATCCTTCTAATGTATTAGGGATAGTAAAAGGCATGTGTCCTCTTGCTATAGCACCATCTGCTGGTAACTGAGCTTCAACACCATTTCTAAATGCTGTTGTTTCACTATAAGTTTCGTATCCTACAGATTGGTACATGTTAGGCATATACTGGTAGTTTGGTCTGCCATTTTCTTTACACGACACTGCAGATATTAAAACTACGGCTATTGCAAATATTTTTATTAAGCTTTTCATAATTCTATTAATGGGCTTTATCTACTAAGTTAATTTCTACTGCACCTGTATTTTTTAAAAACTCGGTGATTTCTTCTTCATTATGATTTCCTACAGATATCTCCATTAAGAAGTGATCATCGGTAGTTCTTGGATCTGGATTTTCAGCATCTTTAAAAGGGTAAATTCTACTTCTTAAGTAAAAAGTAAGCACCATTAAGTGAGCTGCAAAAAATACAGTAAGTTCAAACATAATTGGTACAAATGCTGGTAAGTTTTCTAAGTAACTAAAACTTGGTTTCCCACCAATATCTTGTGGCCAGTCTTCGATCATGATAAAATTCATCATCGCAGCTGCGAAGGTTATACCAATACATCCATAAATAAAAGCTGTGATAGCCAAACGTGTTGGAGCTAATCCCATTGCTTTATCTAGTCCATGAACCGGGAAAGGTGTAAACACCTCGTCTATATGATATTTTGCTACACGAACATCTTTAACGGCAGCCATTAAAACGTCGTCGTCTGTATAAATAGCGTGAATAACTTTTGAAGATTCCATATGCTACTTTTAGTTTTTTGAATTATTAACTGAGGGTCCTGATGTTCTAGAATCCGCACCTGTACCTACTAAACTATCTCCACTTTCTCTAATATTTTTATAATATTCTCCTGAAGATTTTAAAATGGTCTTCACTTCTGCCTGTGCAATTACAGGGAATGTTCTAGAATATAATAAAAACAATACAAAGAAGAAACCAATAGTTCCAACAAATATCCCGATATCTACAAATGTAGGTGAGAACATTGTCCATGATGATGGTAAGTAATCTCTGTGTAACGATGTAACAATAATTACAAAACGCTCAAACCACATTCCTACATTTACCACAATCGAGATAAAGAAAGAGAACATAATACTTGTTCTTAATTTCTTGAACCACATAAATTGAGGAGAGAATACGTTAAAACTCATCATACATAAATATGCCCACCAGTAAGGACCGGTTGCTCTGTTTAAAAATGCATATTGTTCGTACTCTACACCAGAATACCAAGCAATAAACAACTCTGTAATATAAGCCACACCAACTATAGAACCTGTAATCATGATTACAATATTCATTAATTCGATATGTTGCACTGTAATATAATCTTCTAAATTACACACTTTTCTCATAATAATAAGAAGTGTGTTTACCATTGCAAACCCAGAGAATACTGCTCCTGCAACGAAGTAAGGAGGGAAAATGGTAGTATGCCATCCTGGAATTACAGAGGTTGCAAAATCAAAAGATACAATCGTGTGTACAGAAAGTACAAGTGGTGTTGCTAAACCTGCAAGTACCAAAGATACTTCTTCAAAACGTTGCCAGTCTTTAGCTCTACCAGACCAACCAAAACTTAATAAAGAATAAATTTTCTTTTGAAAAGGTTTCACAGCACGATCTCTTAACATCGCAAAATCTGGTAATAAACCTGTCCACCAGAATACTAGTGACACAGATAAATATGTTGAAATTGCAAATACATCCCAAAGTAAAGGTGAGTTAAAGTTTACCCATAACGAACCAAATTGGTTTGGAATTGGTAACACCCAGTATGCAAGCCATGGACGACCCATGTGAATAATTGGAAATAAACCTGCTTGGAACACCGCGAAAATTGTCATGGCTTCAGCAGAACGGTTAATTGCCATCCTCCATTTTTGACGGAATAATAATAGTACTGCAGAAATTAATGTTCCTGCGTGACCAATACCTACCCACCAAACAAAGTTGGTAATATCCCAGGCCCAACCTACGGTTTTATTTAAACCCCAAGTTCCAATACCTGTTGATACTGTGTAAATTATACATCCTATTCCCCAAAGGAAAGCAACTAATGAAATAGAAAAAACTATCCACCATAATTTATTTGCTTTTCCTTCTACAGGTCTTGCGACATCGACAGTAACGTCGTGGTAAGACTTTTCTCCTGTAATTAAGGGTCTTCTTATAGGTGCTTCGTAATGAGACGCCATATCCTTATCTAATTATTTCTTAATTCGTTAATTATGCTTCTGTTGTATTTCTCACTTTAGTTTGATAAATCACATTAGGTTTTGTCCCAATATGCTCTAATAAGTGATACATACGATTATCTTCTTTAAGGTGTGCTACCTTACTTTCTTTGTCATTGACATCTCCAAAGACCATTGCTCCACTGCTACAAGCTGAAGAACAAGCGGTTTGGAATTCGCCATCTTTAATAACACGTCCGTCACGTTTAGCATCTAGAATTGTTTTT
Organism: Formosa sp. L2A11; assembly: GCF_009796865.1. Classification (GTDB taxonomy): domain Bacteria; phylum Bacteroidota; class Bacteroidia; order Flavobacteriales; family Flavobacteriaceae; genus Formosa. The sequence continues at coordinate 848,794 of NZ_CP047028.1, forward strand.
TGTGTCATTTGAATACACATAGAACATTTTTCCATAACACCACGAGAACGTACTACAACATCTGGATTTAATACCATACGTCCTAAATCATCATTCATATGGTAATCAAACTCATCATTACCACTATATAAGAACCAGTTAAAGCGACGTACTTTATAAGGACAGTTGTTAGCACAGTAACGTGTACCTACACAACGGTTATAGGCCATATGATTTTGCCCTTGTCGACTGTGTGATGTTGCCGCTACTGGACAAACAGTTTCACAAGGTGCGTGATTACAATGTTGACACATTACTGGTTGAAAAGCAACCTGTGGATTTTCTGAAGGATGTTCTAATTCTCCAAATCCTCCTAATGAACCATTATCTCCAAATAAACCAGAGAAACCTTCCATTTTAGTATCATCACCTTCAAAAGATTCTTCAGATGAGTAATATCTATCTATACGTAACCAGTGCATATCACGGCTACGACGAATTTCACTTTTACCAACAACAGGTACATTGTTTTCTGCATGACATGCAATAACACATGCTCCACATCCTGTACAAGCATTTAAGTCTATAGATAAGTTGAAATGATGTCCTATTGAACGATCAAACTCATCCCATAAATCAACTTCTGGTGAAGTTACAGGAGTTTCAACGTGGTTTAAACTTACCATTGGTATAGCATTCCACTCTTTCTTATCTTTTGTATTAAAGATTTCTAAAGTAGTCTCCTTAATGATATCTCCACGTCCCATTAATGTATTATGTAATTGTACACAAGCAAACTCATGTTCATCACCTTCTACAGCACTTACAGATACATTTTGAACGGTATCAAAGTTTTGGTATAAACCAAAAGCATTAACACCTGTTTTCATTTCATCTTTTAATCCTGCGAATCTACCATAACCAAATGATAATCCTACAGAACCTTTAGCTTGACCCGGTTGAATAATAACTGGTACACGTTCTAATGTAACACCATTAACAGTTACACTAGCATAACTACCATTTAATCCTCCGTTAGCTACATTTCTATTTATTAAGCCTAATGCTTCTGCATCTGCTTTAGAAACGGTTAAGTAGTTATCCCAAGATGTTCTTGTAATTGGATCTGGAAATTCTTGTAACCATGGGTTATTGGCTTGTTGACCATCTCCCATACCTACTTTGGTATATAATACTAATTCTAAACCTTCAGATTTAGCAGAAGCAACTAATGTTGAAGCTAATGCTGCTCCAGATATTTCGTTTACTGTAAAACCTGCTCCGCCAAACACCTTTCCATGAGAAACCGTTTTAGAAGAGGTTGTTGTAACAGAACCTTCTTTGTCTTCGTCTTTTATTCCAACACCAACTGCTGTGTCATGAATAACACCACCAACCCATGTTCTGTCTTTCTTTTCATTAAGTGTTGTTTTAGTATCTACAATAGTTTCGTTAGAAACACCGTTAACTAAAGTTCCTATTGAACCAACAACAAACGAACCATCATGAATGGCTTGATTGAATGAAGCACCACCTAAAATACTGCTATTCCAAGTATCTTTAATGTAATCATGATAAGAAACCGTGTTTCCTGTCCATGTTAGTAAAGCTTCTTGAAATTGTTTTGTATCAAATAACGGACGAATAGTAGGTTGTGTTAACGCAAAATGTCCGCGTTTTAATTCTACATCACCCCAAGATTCTAAATAATGAGGAGCTGCAGCAATATATTCTGTTTGAGTAGCTGTCTCATCTGATTTCATTGAGAATGTTACAGCTAATTCTGTTTTCTTTAATCCTTCAGCAAAATCTGCTGCGTTTGGTAAACTATATAATGGATTAACTCCACTCATAATAATTCCACCAATACGACCAGCTTTCATATCTGCTACTAATTGCATAACGTCTTTATCGTTACCTTGTCTAGTTAAGACAGGAACTCTAGGCATAAATGCTTTACTACGTAAGGCTGCATTAATTTCTAAAACTAAAGCCTGAGCGTTTACATCCTGAATACCAGTAACAACAACACCACCTCTACCAGATTTTTTAAGATCTGCAGCTGCTTTTTTAACTGCGATATCGATATGCTTAGGTAAAGTTCCTGAAACAGAACTTCCTACAACATAACCGTATAATTTAGCTAAAGCTACTTTTTGTTGACTAGGAGTAGAAGCCACACGTTTATCTGCATTTGCACCAGCTAAAGACATATTTGCCTCAAACTGATAGTGACGAGACATTTTACCATCTTTAGGTATACGTCCTGCAGAATAACCAGCATCGTAACCACCACCTTGCCAATCACCAATAAAATCTGCACCAAAAGAAACAATAGTTTCTGCATGAGCAAAATCATAATTAGCTAAAGCACGACTGCCGTATTTTGCTTGGTAAGCATCTAGAGCTGCTGATTCTGATATTGCATCATAAACAACATGACGAACCTTACCGTATTTTTCTTTGAATGTATTTATTAATCGTTCTGTAGAAGGACTAGCAAAAGTTTGAGTCAACAAAACGATTTCTTTTCCTGCAGAACTTAAACTTGTTAATTTAGAAGCTATTTCAGTATTAAAATCATTCCACGATACCGGGCTACCACCTTTTAATGGACCTTGTACTCTTAAGCTATCATACAAACCTAATACAGAAGCATTCACTCTTGCATTAGCGTTTCCGTTAGATTTAGCTAAGGAATTGTTCTCAATTTTAATAGGACGACCTTCGCGTGTTTTCACTAAAACACTAGCGAAATCAAAACCGTCTGCTATAGTTGTTGCATAATAATTTGCAACACCAGGAATAATTTGTTCTGGCTGAACTACATAAGGAATCGATTTAATAACTGGTCCTTCACAAGCTGCAAGCGATGCGGCTGCTGTACTAAAACCAACATATTTTAAGAAATCTCTTCGAGTTGTAGAAGATGATTCAAGCGTTGCTTTATCACCTAAAAACTCGTCTGTAGGAATTTCTTCAACAAATTCGTTTTGTTTTAGCGCCTCAACAATAGAGCTATTTTCGTTTAGCTCTTCAACACTTTTCCAGTATTTCTTGTTTGATGACATATTGTATAATTGAATTACTTCTTAAATAAATTAATAATGACACTTACCACATTCTAAAGCACCCATTTGCGCAGCCGTAAGCTCGTCAACACCGTACTTTTTAGATAATTCTTCGTGGATTTTTGTATAGTAATCGTTGTCTTTAACTTTTACATTTGTTTCTCTGTGACAGTTAATACACCAACCCATTGTTAATGGTGCATATTGGTACATTACTTCCATTTCTTCTACAGGACCGTGACATGTTTGACATTCTACACCTGCAACAGTTACGTGTTGTGAGTGATTAAAGTAAACGAAGTCTGGAAGATTATGAATTCTAACCCATTTTACTGGTTGACTTTCTCCTGTATATTTTTGTTCTGTATCATCCCAACCAACAGCTTTGTATAGTTTTTGAATTTCACCATCGTAAAACTCTTTACTGTGCTCCGGAGTACCTGTAGTTTCTGCTACTTCATAAATAGATTTATGACAGTTCATACAAACATTCAACGAAGGAATACCTGATGTTTTACTAACTCTTGCTGAAGAGTGACAGTACTTACAATCGATACCGTTATCACCAGCATGTATTTTATGAGAATAATGTATTGGCTGTACTGGTTGATACCCTTGATCTACGCCAACCTGCATCATGAAGCCATATGCATAATACGCTCCTACTAATAAGAAAAACACAACAGTTACTAAAACTAAGAATTGATTTTGAACAAAAGCTTTCCATAAAGGTAAACCTGAAGATTGTTCTACTTCTACTCCTTTAGCTTCAGCAAAACGATTTAATGTTTGTCTTACTAATATTAAAGCCATTGCTAATAAAGCAAATAAAACAACTAAAGCTCCTAATATAATCTTATTAGAAATTCCGTCACCTTCACCACTTGCTTTTGCTGCACCAACAGCTGTTGCTGCTTGCGGAGCTGGCTCTGCTTTTTTCTCAGCCGTATAAGCTAAGATATTATCTAAATCTTCATCAGACAACTGAGGGAAAGCTGTCATCGGAACATTATTAAACTCGTTAAAGATTTTGTTTGCATATTCGTCTCCAGACTTAATTAGCCCAGAACTATTACGCACCCATGAATGAATCCATTCTTTGTCTATACCTTCTTCACTTAATCGCGCTTCAATATCACGCAACGCAGGCCCAGTCATTTTTTTATCTAATTGGTGACATGCTGCACAATTAGAATTAAACAATGCTTTTCCTTTTGCTGGGTCTCCCTGAGCGGAAATAGAGGTTGTAAACGCAAGTAAAATAACTATAGCTAAACGAAAGATGTTTTTGCTGAATTTACGGTGAATCACCTGTTTCATATTATTGGTTGAATTAACTTCTTAACTTTGGTAAAAAAATTTTATCTCTAGCAGATAAAAAATCAGTCATAAAATATGGGACAAAAATAACATTTAAAGTGGATTGATAAAACGTTATAGTATTGTTAATCATAATTTAGAAGAAGTCTAAATAAAAACGAACAAAGGCTACTACACCTATTTAACCTTAGTAAAATCACTATTTAAAACACACATCTATGCTCTGTAATTAACTATATTCTAAATGGTTTTAAGACATTTTTATCCGAAAAGGCAATAAAAATGTAAGGATTTTAGAGCTAAAAAATAATCGTTTTTTAATATAATTATAAACGTTTTAAATAATGCATTTAATCGAGTAAATTAACATTAGTTGACACTTATTTAATTTTTAAACCTTAAACAATTTACAATTTATCAAATATATAATAATCTTCTTTTCTAATTAATAATAATGTACAATACGTAATTTAAATCTTTATCTGAATTACTTTACATTTGTAAAAAAAGCATCAAATAAATAAAAGATGAAAACATTAAAAATAAAACTTATTGCACTAACTGGTTTTTGTGTTCTTTCGCTTTCAACAAAAGCAATTGCACAACAAGCAAACATAGATCTTACTCAAGACAAAAAGATTGATAAGCTACTAGAAGTAAAAAAAGAAATGAATCAAGATAAAAACGCAACAGATCGTTTTAGAATTCAGATCTTCTCTGTAACCACAGATCGTAGTGCAGCAAATAGAGCACTTAGCAGATACAATGCAGAGTTTAAACAATGGGAATCTACGTTATTGTTTGAAACACCTAATTACAAAATTTGGGTTGGGAGTTTCCGCACACAATTGGAAGCAGACAGAGCTCTTGTAGAAATAAAAGAGAAATACCCAAATGCTTTTATACTAAAGCCAAAAGCAAATAATTAAAAAACAAGACATAAAAAAAGGCAACCTAACGGTTGCCTTTTTTATTACTTAATATATAAAACTTTATTTAAGTTTCTTTTTAACTTCTACTTCGTGGAATGATTCAATTACATCGCCTTCTTTAATATCATTGTAGTTTTTAATTTGCATACCACAATCATATCCTTTAGACACTTCTTTAACATCATCTTTAAATCGTTTAAGAGAAGCTAATTCTCCTGTATAAACAACTACACCATCTCTAATTAAACGGACTCCTGAAGTTCTGATAATTTTACCGTTTGTAACCATACAACCAGCAATACTACCAATTTTAGATACTTTAAATATTTCTCTAATTTCGGCTGTACCAGTAATCTCTTCTTTAAGCTCTGGAGATAACATACCTTCCATTGCATCTTTAAGATCGTTAATAGCATCGTATATAATTGAATATGTACGGATGTCTATTTCTTCTTTATCTGCAATTGTTCTGGCATTACCCATTGGACGAACATTAAATCCGACAATAATTGCATCTGATGCAGAAGCTAGTAATACATCACTTTCTGTAATGGCTCCAACACCTTTATGAATAATATTAACTTGAATTTCTTCAGTTGATAGTTTTTGGAACGAATCTGTTAATGCTTCTACAGAACCATCAACATCACCTTTAAGGATAATATTTAATTCTTGGAAGTCTCCTAACGCAATTCTACGTCCAATTTCATCTAATGTAATATGACGTTGTGTACGTACAGATTGTTCACGTTGCAATTGAGTACGTTTAGTCGCAATTTGTTTTGCTTCACGTTCGTCTTCAAATACATTAAACTTATCACCTGCCTGTGGTGCGCCATCTAAACCTAAAATAGAAACCGGTGTACTTGGCCCTGCTACTTTAACTTCATTACCACGCTCATCTTGCATTGCTTTTACCTTACCACTGTTTTTACCAGCTAATACGTAATCTCCAATTCTTAATGTTCCAGCTTGTACTAAAATAGTAGAGACATATCCACGACCTTTATCTAAGAATGCTTCAACAACAGTTCCAGAAGCCGGTTTATTTGGATTTGCTTTAAGCTCTAATAATTCAGCTTCAAGTAATATTTTTTCTAATAATTCTTTTACACCTGTTCCTTTTTTAGCAGAGATATCATGAGATTGAATTTTACCACCCCAATCTTCTACTAATAAATTCATTTGTGCTAAACCATCTTTAATCTTTTCAGGATTTGCAGCTGGTCTATCTATTTTATTTATGGCAAAAACAATAGGTACTCCCGCAGCTTGTGCATGGGCAATAGCCTCTTTTGTTTGTGGCATAATATCATCATCTGCAGCAATAACAATTACAGCTAAATCTGTTACTTGAGCTCCACGAGCACGCATGGCTGTAAAGGCCTCGTGACCTGGTGTATCTAAGAAAGCAATTTTTTGTCCGCTTTCTAAAGTTACTCCATAGGCACCAATATGCTGTGTAATTCCTCCAGATTCTCCTGCAATTACATTTTCCTTACGGATGTAATCTAATAAAGATGTTTTACCGTGATCTACGTGACCCATTACCGTAATAATTGGTGCGCGTTCTACTAAATCTTCCGGTTTATCTTCAATTATTTCAATATTATCTTCAAGATCTGAAGTTACAAACTCTACTTGGTATCCAAATTCGTCTGCAACAATAGAAAGTGTTTCTGCATCTAGACGTTGGTTCATGGTAACCATCATACCTAACGACATACAAGCCGAGATAATTTGTGTTACTGAAACATCCATCATAGTTGCAACTTCACTAGCAGTAACGAATTCTGTTACTTTTAAGATTTTGCTTTCTACTTCTTGTTGATCAAGGTCTTTTTGACTTTGTTCTCTATGGTGATCTCTTTTATCTCTACGGTGCTTAGCTCCTCTACCTTTATTAGATTTTCCTTGAAGTTTTTCTAAGGTTTCTCTAACTTGTTTTTGAACTTCTGCTTCACTAGGTTCTTCCTTAACGATAGGACGTCTTGCATGAGCTGGTCCACCTTGTCTTTTACCTTTATAAGTACTTGGTTTTACAGTTCTTCCTGGTCCGCTAGTGTTTCCAGATTTATTAGTATTATCTCCAGGTTTACTTATACGTCTACGTTTTCTTTTATTCGCAGATGCATTATCTCCAGCTTTAGCAACTGGTTTCTTTTTAGGCTTATTGAATTGTGATAAGTCTATTTTTTCACCAGCAATTTTTGGACCTGAAAGTTTTTGATATTGCGTTTTTAAGTGTTCTTCCTGTACCGGTTTTTCTTCTTCAGCTTTTGGCTCTGATTTCTTAACTGGTTGTGTTTTTTTAGGAAGTTCTGTTTTCTTAACCTCTTGAACAGGTTTAGACGGAGTTGGTTTTGCAGGTGGTGTTGAAGGGCGAGAAACAGGTTTTGGCTTATGTTCTACTTTTGGAGTATTTTGAACTTTAGGCTCTACCTTTTTAACAGGCACTTCTACCTTTTTCTCTACTTTAGGCTCTTCTTTTACAACAGGTTTTGGTTCCTGTTTAACTTCTGCTTTAACCTCTACTATTTCCGGAACAACTTCTTTAGGCTTCACCTCTTCTGCTTTTGGCTTAACAGGTTCTACCTTTTTCTCTACAGGTTTAGCGACTTCTTTAGATTTTGGATCTAAATCGATCTTACCTACTTGTTTCGGTCCTGAGAGATGAGATTTGGCTTTTACTATTTGCTCCTTCTTAGCTTCTTCTTTTTGTTTAGCTTCAAGTTCGCGCTCACGTTGCTCACGTAAGGCTTCTTTTTCTTTCAGCTTCGCTTCACTTACTTCTTGAGATGCCACCTTTTTGCTTGCGTCTGTTTGAAATTCTCCTGAAAGTACATTATATACTTCTTGAGAAATTTTCGTAGTAGGACGCTTATCGATTTCCATACCTTTAGATTCTAAAAAATCTACTGCACGGTCGATAGAGATGTTTAACTCACGTAAAACTTTATTTAATCTTATTGTTTCAGCCATAAATTGCCTTTAATATACCCCAAATATAAGTTATTCTTCAAACTCTTCTCTAAGAATTCTAATAACTTCGTTAATTGTTTCTTCTTCTAAATCGGTTCTTTTCACCAAATCTATTACATCTTGCTCAAGAACACTTTTTGCTGTATCAAGCCCAGCTTTGCTTAACTCATCAATAATCCACTTATCAATTTCATCAGAGAATTCTGTTAATTCAACATCTTCTTCTGCACCTTCTCTAAACACATCTATTTCATAACCGGTTAATTGACCAGCTAATCTAATGTTGTGACCACCACGTCCTATGGCTTTACTTACTTCTTCAGGTTTTAAAATAACTTCTGCACGTTTGTTTTCTTCATCAATTTTAATTGATGTTACTTTCGCTGGACTTAACGCTCTAGTAATGTACAATTGAAGGTTACTTGTAAAATTGATAACGTCTATATTTTCGTTACCTAATTCACGAACTATGCCATGAATTCTAGACCCTTTCATACCTACACAGGCACCAACAGGATCTATACGATCATCGTAAGAATCTACAGCTACTTTTGCTTTTTCACCAGGAATTCTTACTACGTTTTTAACAGATATTAATCCATCAAAAACTTCTGGTATTTCTTGTTCGAATAATTTTTCTAAGAATAAAGGAGATGTACGCGACATAATAATAGCCGGTTTATTTCCTTTTAATTCTACATTTTCGATTACCCCTCTTACATTATCTCCTTTTCGGAAAAAGTCTGAAGGAATTTGTTTTTCTTTTGGTAAAATGATTTCGTTGCCTTCATCATCTAACAAAATCACAGCTCTGTGACGAATATGGTGCACTTCTGCTGTATAAATATCTCCAATTAAATCTTTAAATTGTTTGTAGATATTTGTATTATCGTGTTCGTGAATTTTAGAAATTAAATTCTGACGTAATGCTAAAATAGCACGACGACCTAAATCTATTAATTTCACTTCTTCAGAAACATCTTCTCCTACTTCAAAATCAGGCTCTATTTTACGAGCTTCAGTTAATGAAATCTCTTGATTTGGTTCTTCGACTTCTCCATCGGCAACAACAACACGATTTCTCCATATTTCTAAATCGCCCTTATCTGGATTAATAATAATATCAAAATTATCATCGTCTCCAAATTTTTTCTTTAAGGCGTTTCTAAAAACATCTTCTAAAATCGCCATTAACGTTACACGATCTATTAATTTATCGTCTTTAAATTCTGAAAAAGAATCAATTAACGCAAGATTTTCCATAACTCTTTTGAATTAAAATTTAATCATCACTTTAGCTTCTACAATATCGTTATAAGAAATGTTTGCTTCTTTTTGAACGGTAACTTTACCTTTCCCAACGGGTTTAGGTTCTCTAGCTTTCCATTCTAAAACTATTTCATCATCATTAGCATCGACCAAAACAGCTTCTATTGTATCTGTTTTTGTTTTAACTTCTAGTGTTCTGCCTATATTTTTAGCATATTGTCTGCTTTGCAATAAAGGAGACGCTGCTCCAGCAGACATAACTTCTAAAGAAAAATCTTCTTCTTCTCTGTCTATTTCAGACTCTATAGCCCTACTTATAAACATACAATCTTCTACACTCACACCTTCGTCTCCATCAATAATTACCTTAACGGCATTCTCTCCGGAAATAGTTAAACTTATCAAGAACAAATCATTTCGTTCTTGCAAGGCGCTTTCTAATAAATCTTCAACAGTTGTTCTAAACATTTTTCAGTATAAAAAAAGAGGACTCTGTCCCCTCGCATATTCATTTTTCTTACAACGGTGCAAATATACATTTTTTTTATTGATTAACACAAGCTTTCAAATATCAATTTTTATACGTATTTTTATATAGCCGTATAACAAAAACAAATATACTTATGAAAAGAATAATGGTCCCAACAGATTTTTCAGGCGAAGCAGAATATGCTACTAAAGTTGCCGCTAAATTTGCCAAAAAATTTGATTGTGAAATTTATTTATTACACATGATTGATCTACCTGTAGGAGAGTTAGACAAAATGACTCCTTCTTACAGTGAAATTCCAGAAGCCCTGTTTTTTATGAAACTTGCTGCCAAAAACTTTAACGAGCTTTTACAAAAAGACTTTTTACAAGGCATTACAGTGCATCACGTTATTAAAACAAACTCGACTTTTCAAGGAATTAACGAAAATGCAAAAGAGCTAAATATTGATTTAATTATCATGGGATCTCATGGAACTACTGGTTTTAAAGAAATATTTATTGGTTCTAACACTGAAAAAGTAGTGCGTACATCTCACATTCCTGTTTTAGTAATAAAAAGTACTGAGAACGAATTTAAAGCAGACGACATGATATTTGCTTCAGATTTCAACCTAGACAGTAAGGCAACTTACACACAAGCTGTAAAATTTGCTAAGAAATTTAATTCTAAAATTCACTTATTACTTGTAAATACACCTAATAATTTTTCTACAACAAAAGAGTCTGAAGAAAGAATACAAAAATTTATAGCAAACGCTGACTACCCTAACTTTACCATAAATATCCATAACGACGATACTGTTGAAAAAGGTATTTTAAACTTTGCTCAAGAAATTGATGCAGATATTATTGGAATAAGCACACACGGTAGACAAGGTATTGCTCATTTCTTTAATGGCAGTATTAGTGAAGACATAGTAAACCACGCAGTAAGACCTGTTATTACATTTAAAATCTAACACATTAAAACTTAAAATTTTAAGGCTTCTAAATACAACTGTATTTAGAAGCTTTTTTTTTGCACCTATATAAGGACAGCATCATTCTCCTTTTAAAGAAATAGATCTAAAAAACACACCAGAACTGAAATGAGATTTATATCTAACTGCTTTTTTTTTAATTACAGATTAATCTTTACCAATTAAAACACAAAGACCTTAGCAACTCTAATTCAAAAAACAAGAAAATCACCTTGTTATTCACAAGAACAAATTGCCTGATAAAAATAGCAATCTATTTATAAATAAAACGAAACGTTTAACTCTCTCTTTATCGTGGTTTGAAAGTAAATTACTACACTAAAAAAATGAAACAACAAATAAACAAAACACAGATTGATTTAAATTCTAATCAAAACCGTTTATCGATATTCACAAATTTGAGGATATAAAATAAAAGTTATTATATATATTTGATATTACCTACTTATATTAAACACATTAAAACACTAAAAAACAATAGCTTAAACAAAACCCCAAAACTCCTACTCCTCATGACACAATCCCCTCCTCCGATAAGAAATGAAATTTCAGACAACATACTAGGACTCCTGTCGTCTTTTGAAGATCCTGATTTTAAAGATATTTTTAAAAAAACAAATCCAGGAAAAATAGACATGGATCATATTGCAAAGGCACTGCAAAAAAACAAATGGAAGAGCCAAACCAAAGAAGCTTTTAAAAAGAAGCTTTTAAAAGATGGCTACATCACAGAAGATGAAAATGGAAACTTATCTATAACACATATAGGTTTAGAGTTTCAAAAAAATGGCGGCTATTACCTACAGGAATTAAACAAACCCAAAGCAAATATTACAGACAGTACTTTTGAAAAAATAAAAAGAAAACTAAATTGGCAACTTACACTAATAGGCTTAGCTATATTTATTATTCAAATACTATCTATAGACTATATTAGAGACTATTTTATTTAAATTACTCCCAAAAGGAATAAAAAGTAAAACGAAAAAAGGAATTACACTATTGAATTTTATCAATAATTGTAATTCCTTTTTTTATAAAAAAACTTAAAAAACACCTCTCCTTAAAAAACCAAACAACACTGAAGCCTTTCTTAAAATCTCGAACACATGTAAAACTATTTAGATATAAATTAAATATTTAAACAGATAGAATCATCACATATACTAAGAAAAGGAAATTTAAAGCGCCCCTACTTTTCTCTGTCAATAAACTAAGATCTGGAAATTAAAAAAAAAGATTCCTTTTAGTAAAGATAGAATTACAATGAAGAGATTATAAAACAATAGAAAAAATTACGTAACCTATAAAAATAACAAAACCCCAACCTTTTTCAAGATTGGGGTTTGTTGTTGGCCCACTAGGGCTCGAACCTAGACTCTTCGGTACCAAAAACCAACGTGTTGCCAATTACACCATGGGCCATCAATAATTTGAGAGTGCAAATTTAGGACATTTTATAATATATCCAAACATTTTTTAATTTTTTTTTCATCTAAATATTAAGGTTTCCATAAAACGCTTCACTGTTACATATTTATTATTAAATTCGCCCTACCGAATAAACACTGAATTTCATGACACAATTCAACTTTAAAAAGTGGAATACCATCTTAGGCTGGGTCGCTTTTGCCATTGCATTAGTAACCTACGGACTTACTGTAGAACCTACAGTAAGCTACTGGGATGCTGGAGAATATATTTTAACTTCTGCCAAACTTCAAGTGGGTCACCCACCAGGAGCTCCTTTATTTCAAATGCTTGGAGCCTTTTTCTCCATGTTTGCTTTAAAACCTGAACAAATCGGTATCATGATAAACTTAATGAGTGCTGTAGCTAGTGCATTCACTATTTTATTTATGTTTTGGACAATAACTTTATTATTAAAAAATATTATTTCCAGACATGATCCGCTTTCAAAATCTAAAGCCATGGCTATTCTTGGTAGTGGTTTAGTTGGAAGTTTAGCTTTTACATACACAGATTCATTTTGGTTTAACGCAGTAGAAACAGAAGTGTACGCCATGGCTACATTAATGATGGCCGCCATGTTTTGGTTAGGTTTACGTTGGGAGCAAGATATGGACACGCCTCGCGGAAACCGTTGGTTAGTTTTAATTGCCTTTGTAATTGGATTATCGTTTGGAGTTCACTTTATGGGATTATTAACTATTCCAGGGATTGTACTTGTGTATTATTTTAAGAACTACAAAACCATTACAGTTAAAAACTTTATTATAGCAAATGTAGCTGCGGTAGCAATTTTATTATTCATCTTTAAATTACTACTTCCTAATGCGCTAAAATTCTTTAGTACTTCAGAAATATTCTTTATTAATTCTATTGGACTTCCTTTTAACTCAGGAACCATTATAGCAGCAATTGTACTTATAGCAGCATTTTACTTTGCCTTAAAATACACACGCCAAAAAGGATATGTACACTTAAATACTTTAGCATTGTGTTTGTTATTTATTTTTATAGGATTCTCTTCTTGGATGATGCTTCCTATTCGTGCAAATGCAAATGTTGTTGTAAATGAAAACAACCCGTCTGATGCTCGTGAATTATTAGCCTATTATAACTTAGAACAATATCCGGAAACACATTTATTTTACGGACCACAATTTACAGACCAATATGCTGGTTTAGACGAAAACAATCCTTATGTAGACGATAAACCTAATTACGAAAAGGATGAGGCTCAAGGAAAGTATGTTATTGTAAACGATTATAAACGCGCTAAACAAAATTATAATTCTAAGCATGCTTCTATTTTTCCTAGAATGTGGAGTTCGGAACACGCAAAAAATTACATGATGTTTACTGGGTTTTTAGATTTTAGTTTGAAACCTGAATACCAAATGGAAAACCAATTGCGTACATCGGTTACAAATTTTAAAAACGATGTTGCTCAGGGCAATGTAGACTTTGATGACTATAATAGCTTCTTAACACAATTTGGTCAGTATTTAGATATAGAAAAACCATCTTTAGCAAGCAACATTGTATACATGTTTCAATATCAGTTAGGCTATATGTACTGGCGTTATTTTATGTGGAACTACGTTGGAAAACAAGATGACATTCAAGGACGCTACGACGATCACGGAAACTGGTTAAGTGGTATAAACTTTATAGACGAATGGCACTTAGACATGCCACAAACTAACTTACCAAGCGATGTTAAAAACAACAAAGGACGAAACACCTATTATTTCTTACCGCTACTTTTAGGACTTATTGGTTTATTCTTCCTATTTAATAAAGACAAAAAAATGTTTTGGGTACTATTTGTATTCTTTCTCTTTACAGGAGTTGCCATACAAGTATACACCAATGTTAGGCCTTTTGAACCTAGAGAACGTGATTACTCGGTTGTAGGATCTTTTTATGTATTTGCACTTTGGATTGGTTTTGGAGTCTATGCCATTTTCGATGCTCTAAAAAAACACATCAAAACACCTTTATTAGCTCCTGCTGTTACTTTAGCTTGCCTAATACTTGTGCCGGCAATAATGGCTGCAAACAACTGGAACGACCACGACAGATCAGATAAATACACTGCACGCGCTATGGCCAAAATGTATTTAGACTCTTGTGCAGAAAATGCCATTCTATTTACCATTGGAGATAACGACACATTTGCTTTGTGGTACGCCCAAGAAATTGAAGGTTACCGTACAGATGTACGTATTGTAAATACAAGTTTATTCCAAACAGACTGGTATATAGATCAAATGAAACGTAGAGCTTACGAGAGCGATCCTATCCCTTCTCAGCTTACACATAAACAATATCGTTATGGTACACGCGATTATATTATGAAACGTGTAGTCTCTAAAGACACCATGGATCTTAAAGATTTTATGAACTTTGTGGGTAGCGATAATCCTAAGACTAAATTTAAGTACATCTTAGAAATGCAAGGAGAAGATCCAAGCTATTATCCTACACAACTACAAAATTCTAATTATTTCCCTGTAGAAAACTTAACTATAAATGTAGATAAGCAAGCAGTGTTAGATAATGGAATTGTAGCTAAAAAAGATGCTGATAAAATTGTAGATAAAATCAATTTAAAAATCAATAATAGTGCTTTAATGAAAAACCGATTATTGATGTTAGATATCGTTGCAAATAACGATTGGAAACGCCCTATTTACTTTACTGGAGGTAGTTTTGGTGACGACGATTATTTATGGATGAAGGATTACCTTCAGCTAGACGGTATGTGCTATAAATTGGTTCCTATTAAAACACCTGTAAACAAAAATAATCCGTTTGATATGGGTCGTGTAGACTCAGATTTAATGTATAAGAAAGTTAAAGAATGGGACTGGGGTAATAGCGGAAGTCCAGATATTTATCATGATCCAGAAACCCGTAAAAATTCTATTTCTTACAGAGGAAACTTAGCCAGATTAATGGAACAGTTAATCAACGATAATAAATTTGACAAAGCAGAAGATGTAGCAGATATTGCAATGAAAAACATGCCTGTAGACTACTTTGGATATTACACTCTTCTAGAACCTTATATTGCCGGCTATTATGAAGTAGGCGCAAAAGAAAAGGCTAGACATTTATTTAAAGAAGTTGCTGCTAAGTATCAAGAAAATTTAAATTATTACAGCACTTTAAGAATTGAAAAACAGTATGATATTGCTGAAGAAATTGTGACAAACATAGAACGTTACAAATCGTTAGTAGATGTCTTATTACAACACGATGATGAATTTGCAAAAACCGAAATGCAAACGTTTAACAGCCACTTAAAGTTATTCGAACACTTTTATGGCGGAAGCAGACAACAACAAACTGAAGCACCTCAACAGCCCACAGAATTAGGCACGCAGTCTAACTCTGACAGCACTGTGGTACCAGTAGAATAATTATAAATTTATTATGGGATTAATTCCTGTTAAAACACCTAATTTTATAAAAGGCATATTTCCAAACTACGTTTGGAATATGCCTTTATTAGATAAAAAAACCATCTATATCACATTCGACGATGGTCCGCATCCAGAGATTACACCTTGGGTTCTTAAAACACTAAACACCTATAATGCAAAAGCCACTTTTTTTTGTATTGGAGATAATGTTAGAAAATATCCAGACGTATACAAGGATACCAAAGCAGCCGGTCACGCTATAGGAAACCACACTTTTAATCATTTAAAAGGATGGAAAACAAATACAGATTTTTATATACAGAATGTAGAAAAAGCAGCCGAATTAATTTCTTCAAAATTACTTAGACCTCCTTACGGAAAGATAAAAAACAAGCAAGCTAAACTATTAATGCAACAAGGTTATCGCATTGTTATGTGGAGTATTATTTCTTTTGATTGGGATAAAAATCTAAAAGCGGAAGCGTGCCTAAAAAATGTAATTAAGCACACTAAAGACGGACACATAATTGTGTTTCATGATAGCGTAAAAGCATCAAAAAACATGCAATATGTATTCCCAAAAGTATTAGAGTATTTTAGCAAAAAAGGATATGATTTTAAATCATTATCTTTTTAAAGAAACTTTTGTACAATACCAATAAGTGTATTAGCATCTTGTTCGCCACTATATCGCCATTTCATTTCACCGTTCTTATAAACAATTAATGTGGGCAAACCTTTTACACGAAGTGCTTCAGCCAACTCTTTGTTTTTTTCAACATCAATTTTAATCACCTTTGCTTTATCTCCAAGAGCAGCTGCTACATCTCGTAAAACAGGATGCATGGCTGCAGATTGTTCATTCCACTCGGTAAAGAAGTTTAATAATACCGGAATATTAACATCTATTAAATCCCCGAATTTTGACATATTTTAATATTTTAGAGCATTTTTTGTTACGTTATATTTCTTATTTTTTAACCTAAAAGATTAATAAAACAAGGACTTTGCTCATGTTTTGTAACATAAAAATAAGCATTTCTAATTTAATAATTACATTTATGTTAAATTATGCATTTTCTGGACCTTTTTTAAGCTCTATAACCGTAATTTCAGGCCAAATCCCAACACGACCAGGAAAACCTAAGAAACCAAAACCACGATTTACATTTATTAATTGCCCTTTCACCTTATAAATACCTGCCCAATATTTATAACGCCATTTTATAGGACTCCATTTTACCCAACCAGGAATTTCAATACCAAACTGCATACCATGCGTATGCCCGCTTAACGTTAAGTGATAATGATACGGATCGTCCAGAACTTTATCTTCCCAATGTGAAGGATCGTGGCTCATTAATATTTTAAAATCGTTAGCATTAATCTTAGAAACCGCTTGTCTTAAATTACCTGCTTTTTTAAAATGACCTCTTCCCCAGTTTTCTACACCAACAAGTGCAATACGTTCTCCGCCTTTTTCAAGAAACCTGCTATCGTTTAAAATAAGGACGAAACCAATCTCTTTTTGTATGGTCTTTAAATCTTCTAAATTCTTAGCTTTATCAGCTTTAGAATCCCATTCTACATAATCGCCATAATCATGATTTCCTAAAACAGAAAACTTTCCATCTTTAGCTTTTAATCTTCCAAAGGTTTCTTTCCACGGAATCATTTCCGAAGCAAGATTATTCACCATATCTCCAGTAAACAAAATCGTGTCTGACTCCTGTTCATTAATTAAATCTACCGCGTATTCAATCTTCTCTCTATTATCGAAACTTCCGCTGTGAATGTCACTAATTTGAGTAATTCTATACCCATCAAAAGCAGCAGGTAAATCTTCAAAATGTAACGTATATTTTAAAACTCTAAAATCGTATTTCCCTTTAAAAATTCCATATAACAAACTTGCGAACGGAATAGCAGCTAAACCTATAGCGACTTTACTAATAAACGCTCTACGTTCTGGAAAATAACCAGACTCTTTTTTCTCTTTTCTAAAATAACAATATACCCCTTTTGGAAATCGCACCAAGTCTTCTACCCCTAAAACAATCAATACAATTAATTTAGGAACCAAAACAACCAACAAAAATCCAAACGCATAGCTTTTCGCATGTGTAAGCACTTTTAAATGACTAGGGTTAAGAAGTATTTGATAAATAAAATTCCCTAAAACCAAAGCACTTAAAAACCAATACACAAAATAAATAACACGATGTTTTGTTATGGTTTTAAAAGACTGAAAAGAATACCAATCTAGGAATATATAGAATGCAAAAAACAGAATCCAACGTAACATAATTATGAATTAAAACACAAAATTAAATATTATGGTTTGAATGATTCCTAGTAAAACGTTAAAGCTGTATTGTCTAGGAATAATAGATAAAGTTAACAGCGAAATAACCTAAAACCACTTTAAAGTAAAATCGACTAATTTCTGTTTCAAGTTGGTGTACGGCGGAAACAAAAACTCGATACTTCCTTTAGTATGTTGTTTTAATACCGAACGCATATTCGAGAATTCTTGAAAACCAAAAATACCATGAGCTTTTCCAATTCCGCTATTATTACTCCCTCCAAATGGCAAATAATGATTACTGTATTGTAAGACATTTGTATTAATGCATGTGCTTCCGGCTCGCGTATTATCTATTACAAATTGGGTTTGCTTTTTATTTTTACTATACACATACAAAGCTAAAGGCTTCTCTTTAGAGTTAATATAATCTATAGCTTCCTGCATATTGGTGTATGTTTTTATTGGTAAAATAGGTCCGAAGATTTCCTCTTGCAATAAAGAAGCATCTTCTGGTAAATTAGAAATAATAGTAGGCGCTATAAAATTATCTAATTCTTGAACGTCTCCGCCTAGTTCTATTTTAGCATTATGCGTTTTTGCATTTTCTATATGATTTTGCAAACGTTTAAAATGTCTATCGTTTACAATTCTAGCATACGCATTAGATGTAGATGCATCGTTTCCAAAATAAGATTCTATTACAACCTTAAAAACGCGTATAAATTCATCTTTTACATCTTCATGTATTAAAACATAATCCGGCGCAATACAGGTTTGCCCATTATTTACAAACTTACCCCAAGCAATTCGAGTCGCCGCAGCTTTAAGATTGGCAGATTTATCTATAATTGTTGGCGACTTCCCTCCCAGCTCTAAAGTTACCGAGGTTAAATGTTTAGCAGCTGCTTTCATAACTACTTTACCAACTTGCGGAGAACCGGTAAAAAAAATATGATTAAAAGGCAATTCTAATAAAGCAGTAGACACTTCTACTTCGCCTTGAACCAAAGCAATTTCGTTTTCAGAAAACAGTTTTGTAATTATATCGCTCATGACTTGAGCAATATTAGGCGTTAATTCCGAAGGTTTTAAAATCACGGTATTTCCAGCTGCAATGGCAGAAACTAATGGCCCGAAAGTAAGATTTAAAGGGAAATTCCAAGGCGAAATTATTAAACATACACCTTTAGGCTCGTGAATATACCAAGAAGACGCCCCCAATAAAGCCATTGGCGTAGTTACTTTTTGGTGCTTCATCCAGCCTTTTAATTCCGATTTTACATATTTAATTTCACCTAGAATAGGATAAATTTCGGTAAGATCTGTTTCTAGAAAAGGTTTCTTAAAATCGGCATATAGAGCCTCTCGAATCTGATCTTTAAAATCGACTTCAATAGCCTGTTTTAGAGCATTTAATTTCTTAATTCGTTCTTTATACGTCGCGTTACCAACGGTAAACTGATTTGCTTTTTGGGCATTGAAAATATTTTGAAAACGATTCATCTTTATTATTTATTTTACTCCAGAAAGTCCGTAATTACTCAGACCATTAACAAACAAGTTTGCTAAAAATTGTGCCATTTCATCCTTAGAAGATTCAAAATAATGATGATGCAAACACACAAACAATTCTGATGCCGAAGATATAGCAACCAAACTAAACATTTTAAAATATTTATTATCGGCAAAAGCCACTTCAGGAAATCGCTTTAAGTCTTCTTGCATATTAATAACAAGACTTAATATACTATCGCTACCATAAGAAATACTCCGAATTTGATTTTGATTATTTTTATGAAACAGCATCATGTCTTCGGTACTCACCAAATCTAAATAGGCTTTAAAGGATGCATATAAAAAATCGTAAGCCGTTTTAACACCAACTTGAGCTTGCTTCACTTCAAAATTAATTTTGCAATTCAATTCGTCTAGAATTTCACAAAACACATCTTTAGGTGTATTAAAATAATTATAAAATGTACCGCGACCAATGCTACTCCGCTCTACAATATCGCTAATAGACGTGTTTTCTAATCCCTTTTCAGAAAAGAGATTAAGCGAAGCTTTTATAATACGCTCACGCTTTTCCATTTTATTCCTTTCTCGCCTACTCGTCTGCATATTGCAATCTCTAATTTATGTGAGAAAATAAAAATACATAATTCAGACTAAGCATCCTACATTCTTATAATTTTAACCCTTTACATCTTATTTTTTAGCACATCATTCAAAACGACCTTTCAAATATTGCCGTTCTTGATTTTAATTCTGAATACCAAGCCTTTTTTTGTAGTTTTGACATTCTTTCAAAATCAAAACCATGTCAGAACAAAAACGTCTATTTTTAGTTGATGCTTATGCCCTTATTTTTCGTGGCTATTATGCTTTTATAAAAAACCCAAGAATCAACTCTAAAGGCTTAGATACATCGGCTATTTTAGGATTTACTAATTCCCTTTTAGACGTTATTAAACGCGAGCGACCAGACCATTTAGCCGTGTGTTTTGACAAAGGTGGAAGTGCAGATCGTGTAGAAATGTTTGAAGCTTACAAAGCCAATCGAGATGCGACACCAGAAGCCATAAAACTAGCTGTGCCTTACATTTACGACATCTTAAAAGCCATGCATATTCCTATTATGGTTAAGGAAGGTTTTGAGGCCGATGATGTGATTGGAACGCTTGCTAAAAAAGCAGAGATTGAAGGTTATAAAACCTTTATGGTAACGCCAGACAAGGATTTCGCACAATTGGTTTCTGAAAACATTTTTATGTACCGCCCTGTGTTTGGTGGTGGTTACGAAACTTGGGGCATCCCAGAAGTATTGAAAAAATTTGAAATTGAACGCCCTGAACAAGTGATTGATTTTCTTGGAATGATGGGAGATTCTGCCGATAACATTCCTGGACTTCCTGGTGTTGGAGAAAAAACAGCCAAGAAATTCTTAGCACAATACGGCAGTATGGAAAACCTTTTAGACAATACACACGAGCTAAAAGGAAAAATGAAAGAGAAAGTTGAAGCCGCAAAAGAGCTTGGATTGTTATCTAAGAAATTAGCAACCATTATGCTTGATGTGCCTGTAGATTTTGATGCAGACGATTTTGAAATGTCTCATCCAGATGTAGATGCCGTAAAAGGCATTTTTCAGGATTTAGAATTTAGACGCCTTGTAGATAGTTTTGAAAAAATATTTACAGTAGAAACCGAAACGCCAACAACAGAAACCACAACTAAAGCAGCACCAACAGCATCATCTGCTGGCGCTGGACAATTTTCTTTATTTGGCGGAGATCCTGCACCAACTTCAGATACAGAAACAGCAACAGAAGATCCCAACCAAAGAAAAACAGCGGGAAACACAAGTCACCTCTACCAAAGTGTAGCAACAGGCATGGCTACTAAATTATTCTTAAAAAATCTAATTAAACAAACCAGTGTATGTTTCGATACAGAAACCACAGGTTTAGATCCCCTTACTGCAGAATTAGTTGGCATATCCTTTTCTTGGGAAGTTGGCAAAGGCTTTTACGTACCTTTTCCAGAAGACAAAACAGAAGCTCAAGAATTAATAGAATTACTTCGTCCGTTTTTTGAGTCGGAAGACATTCAAAAAATTGGTCAGAATTTAAAATACGATATTAAAGTCCTTCGTAAATATAACATCACCGTAAAAGGTAAATTATTCGACACCATGTTAGCGCATTATCTTATTAATCCCGATATGCGTCACAATATGGAAGTCTTAGCCGAAACCTATTTAAATTATACGCCAATTCCTATTGTAGATCTAATTGGTAAGAAAGGGAAAAATCAGTTATCAATGCGACAAGTTGCTATTGATAAACAAACCGAATATGCAGTTGAAGATGCCGATATTACACTGCAACTTAAAGAACATTTTGAAAACGAATTAGGAGAAGCCAATACCCAAAAATTATTCGACGATATCGAAGTACCTTTACTTCGCGTACTTGCCGATATGGAATTGGAAGGAATTAACTTAGACATTCCGTTTTTAAACGATTTAGCCATTGCTTTAAACGACGATATCGCTTCACTTCAAGACAAAATATTTACCGAAGCTGGCGAAGAATTCAATATTGCATCGCCTAAACAATTGGGTGAAATTTTATTCAATAAACTCAAGTTAGTCGATAAACCTAAAAAAACCAAGTCTGGGCAGTTTGCAACCTCAGAAGACATTTTATCGTATTTAGCGAAAGACCACGAGATTATTCAGCATATTTTAGACTATCGCGGACTCGCAAAACTAAAAAGCACCTATGTAGATGCCTTACCACTACAAGTAGAGCCAACAACAGGACGTGTGCATACAGATTACATGCAAACCGTTGCTGCAACGGGGCGTTTAAGTAGTAATAACCCGAATTTACAAAACATTCCTATCCGTACCGAACGTGGTCGCCAAGTTAGAAAAGCCTTTATTCCGAGAAATGAAGAGTACACCTTACTTGCTGCCGATTACTCGCAGATTGAACTTCGTATTATCGCGGCTTTAAGCCAAGAGGAAACCATGATTGAAGCGTTTAAAAACGGTGAAGATATTCATGCCTCCACCGCGGCTAAAGTGTTTAATGTGCCTTTAGAAGAGGTGACCAGAGAACAACGTAGCAATGCGAAAACCGTGAACTTCGGAATTATATATGGGGTGTCGGCTTTCGGATTAAGCAACCAAACCGATTTATCTAGAAACGAATCTAAAGAGCTTATCGATACCTATTACAAAACCTATCCGAAGCTTAGAAATTACATGAGCGAGTTAATAGATTTTGCTCGCGATAATGGTTATGTACAAACCGTTTTAGGGCGTCGTCGTTATTTAAAAGACATCAACTCCAGAAATGCTGTGGTTCGTGGTGCGGCCGAACGAAATGCCGTAAACGCGCCTATACAAGGAAGTGCGGCCGATATTATAAAACTGGCCATGATTAATATTCATGAGAAATTAGTCGCTGGCGAGTTTAAAACAAAAATGCTACTGCAAGTACATGATGAATTGGTGTTCGATGTCTATAAACCCGAATTAGAAACCATAAAAACACTAGTAAAAACTGAAATGGAAAACGCCTTTATAATGGATGTTCCGTTGGATGTAGAAATTGATACTGGTGATAACTGGTTGGAGGCGCATTAATTAATGAAAACCATTCTTGTAACTTGTGCTATCATAAAATTTGACACTAAAATTCTAGCTGTTCAAAGAAGCGAAACTATGAAGCTTCCTTTAAAGTGGGAATTTGCAGGAGGAAAAATTGAAGCAGGAGAATCTGAAGTCGATTGTATTAAAAGAGAAATTTTTGAAGAATTAAATATTCAAATTGATATCAAAGCAAGGCTGACTCCTGTTACGCATCAATATTCAGATTTTAAAATTAAATTAATTCCTTTTGTTTCGGAATACCTTTCGGGTGAATTAAAATTAAGAGAACATTCTGACTTCTTGCTTGCTAATGAAGAGGAATTGCTTAATTTAGATTGGGCTGAAGCTGATTTGCCTATTCTAAAAGAATTTATTGAACTATGAATCAAGGCATTTATGAAGAATTAATTACTCAACTTATTAATGAAAAACTAGGCGAACTTGATAAAGATAAATTCTTTTTAAAGAAAAGCTTAATTGATAAAGAAGAAGCATCTAATATTCTATCTAAACACTTAGCTAGAACATTAAAGCAAGCTTTTGATGTCGTTGGTAAAAACAAGGTCGATGAACAAATTAAAATAGCCAACAAAATAATAATTTTACTAAAAGAAGAACTTAACAAACAAGAGTTTGATGAAGACTTAGTAAATATTGAAGGTAAAATTTTAAAAGCGGTCTTTTCTAAAACAGATGCTCATTTTTCAGACCTAAATCTTCACCTTAAAGAAATAACTCCGTATACAACATTAACCCAAAGTGAATTATTTACTGGTGGAAACGGAGGATTATCATTAGAAAGTGAACTTAAAAAAGAAATACTTTCTTCTAATCAAATAAACCTATTAGTCTCTTTCATAAAATTTAAAGGCATCATTATTCTTGAAAAAGAATTAAGAGAATTCACAGAACGTGGTGGAAAATTAAAAGTTATTACTACGACCTATATCGGGGCCACCGATTATAAAGCAATTCAATTACTTGCTAAACTCCCAAATACAGAGGTTAAAATATCATACAACACTTCAAATGAGAGGTTACATGCAAAAGCATACTTATTCTACAGAAATTCAGGTTTTCACACAGCATACATTGGTTCTTCTAATTTTTCAAGATCGGCTTTAACAGATGGTTTAGAATGGAATTTAAAAGTAACTACTAAAGAAGTAAGCCATATAATAGACAAATTCCAAAAGACATTTGATGCCTATTGGCAAAGCGATGACTTCGAATTATTTGATAATTCCATCCACAAGGAAAAACTTCAAGAGGCACTAAAACAGAATAAGTTTAGTAAACCTTATGAGAACACAGCTGCTTTTTTTGACATTAAACCATTTCCTTATCAAAATGAAGTTTTAGAGAAACTAGAAGTAGAAAGAACTATACATAAAAGATATCGCAACCTTGTAGTTGCAGCCACCGGAACGGGAAAAACAGTCATTTCTGCTTTCGATTATAAACGATTTAAGCAAGAAAACACATCATCAAAACTTCTTTTTCTTGCTCACAGAAAAGAGATACTTCAAAAATCACTTTCAACTTTTCAAGGTGTTTTAAGAAATAACAATATTGGAGAATTATGGGTAGATGGACTTGTCCCTGATAATTTTGAATGTGTATTTGCTTCTGTTCAAACGGTAAACAATCAACTAAAAAATAGTAATTTATCAGAGGACTATTACGATTATATAATTATTGATGAATGCCATCACCAAATTGCAAATAGCTATAGAGAAGTAATTAATTATTTTAAACCCAAAATACTACTTGGCCTTACGGCAACACCTGAGCGAATGGATGGTGGAGATATTTTGGAGGATTTTGACAACAAAATTGCAGCAGAAATAAGGTTACCGGAAGCCATGAACAGAAAGTTACTATGCCCTTTTCAGTACTTCGGAATCACAGACAGTATTGATTTAACGCATATTAATTGGGTTAGAGGGAAATATGTTGCTAGCGAGTTAACCAATTTATACACTAAAAACGATAGAAGAGTTCGAGAAATTATTGATGCTTTAGAAAAGTATACAAAAGATATAAATGATGTTCGTGCTTTAGGGTATTGTGTATCTATGGAACACGCAAAATACATGGCAGAAAAATTCACTTTAGCAGGATTTAAAGCCGATTATTTAACAAGCGCAAACACTAAAGACCGTGTTTATATTCGTCAAAAACTAGAAAAGAAGGAAATTAATTACCTCTTTGTTGTCGACATATTTAACGAAGGTGTAGATATTCCTCAAATCGATACTATTTTATTTTTACGACCGACAGAAAGCTTAACCATTTTTTTACAACAATTAGGAAGAGGCTTGAGGCTCTATGAAGAAAAAGATTGCTTAACTGTGTTAGACTTTGTTGGGAATTCTAAACCTGAATATAATTTTGAAAATAAATTTAGAGCATTAATAGGGAAAACAAACACAACCGTTGTTAAAGAAATTGAAGATGATTTTCCTCACCTTCCATTAGGATGCTCCATTATCTTAGAAAAAAAGACAAAAGAAACAATTCTTAAAAATATTTCAGCAGCAACATCATTAAATAAATCTAAGTTAATTCAAAGAATTCAACAGTTTCAACATGACACACATCTACCGTTAACGATTGGTAATTTTAGTCGATTTTACAATATTCCATTACAATCTATTTACAAAAGAGGAAGTTGGAAACGCTTATGTCAATTAGCAGGAAGAATAAACGTAGCAGGAAGAATAAACGATTTTCATTCTAAAAATGAAAAAGCAATAGTTTCAACAATTTCAAATAAATGGCTTTCTACAAATTCATTAAGCTACTTTAGTTTCATTTTAAAAATTGCAAAACTAGATTTCAACATAAAGATTTCAGACTATAATTCAAATGAAAAAACAATGCTTCTAATGCTACATTATGACGTTTGGCAGAAGGAAGGCGGTTTCGATTCATTAGAGAAGAGTATACATGCAATAGGAATAAACACTGTTTTAGTTGAAGAAATAAAAGAAGTTCTAGAAATATTGATTGAAAATATTGATTTCAAAGAACTACCTATTCATCTCCCTTATCAACAACCTTTAAAATTACATAGTCGTTACACTAGGGACCAAATTTTAACAGCATTTAATCTTAGTAGCTTCAATAAAAAATCATCTAATCGAGAAGGTACAGCTGAAAACAAAGATTTAAACACAGAAATACTATTTATAAATCTTATAAAATCGGAAGAAAATTTTTCACCAACTACGATGTATGATGATTATGCTGTAAATGAATTACTCTTTCATTGGCAAACACAAAATTCGGCCAGACCAGATTCAGGCAAAGGCTTATCCTATGTAAAACACAAAGAAACTGAAAAAAGGGTACTACTTTTTATCCGAGAAAAAGCAAAAAACGAATTTGGAAATAGTTTAGGTTACGTTTTTATTGGTGAAGGCGAATTGAAAGATTTTCATGGTTCGAAACCAATGAATATTAATTGGGACCTTAAAGAACCTATGCCTCATTATTTATGGAAAGATGCGGCAAAACTTTCTGTCGGTTAGATTAAGTGTTTCAACTTCCCAAACAAATCCCTACGCGACTACTCAACAATACACCAATCATATACTTTTCCCATCACCATATTACTTTCCTCTACACCATAACATCATAATGAGATCAGGACAAATCATACGCCATACTTACTCCATACCAAAGCCATAGATACCTTATGGTTATAGCGTGGTTATAGTATGGAGATGCCATACCTAAATTATAAGTAATACATGCTAGAACAAATCAAGCCTTTGTGTACTTAAAAGTAAATTGTAAACACTTTTAGTCATAACTATTAAAAAGCGATAGGCGATGTAATATTTCGCAAGGTATTCACAACACTCCAACCTGCTATTTGTGCGGTCTGGCTATACACATCTATAACAGCGTTTATTTGCTTGCTTTTTATTTCAATACGATGATCGTCTCCTACGTAATCGGGAACAGATGTAATGGTTACTTTAACGTGTTCTGGTCCAGTAGATGCTAATGCCGCAGCCACCGACACATTAACTTGTGTAGGAAAAAGGGCAATGGCTTCAATAGCATTCCCTTCAAAAACTTGTCGTTCTTCAGTTTCTATAATTCCGTCGTAAACAGGAGTCTTTCTCAAAGGTCTTGGTCCTTTCGTAGTATCGAAAGTTACGGTACTTTCTTCCATTAACGATACGGTTCTTAACACATCGAAACCTCCAATAGCGCCAGATGCAATATGAACTCGTGTGCCGTGTTCTGAAGCTGTTTTTTTAACCAATTCATAAAAAGCAGTATCAGCAAGTGCGCCTATAGACAGTGTTACAATAGAAGATCCGTTTTTTAATGCTGGTATGGCCAATGCTTTTAACGCCGCTGGAGAGGCCGTTTCAACAATGTAATCTGGCTTTAAGTCTAGCAGTTGCTCCAAAGAGCTACACGCTGTGCAGTGCTCTCCTGAGTCTTGAATATGATTGGCAATATGTTGTGCCTTTTCAAAAGTTCTTGAATACGTACCAATAAGTTTATAATCGGATAACAGCCCTTTATCAAGGGCTTCTACTACTATATTTGCAAGTTTCCCACAACCTACAATAGCTAATGTTTGTGTTCTCATACTAACAAAAATATAGCTTTTAAAAATTATAGCCAATGCTTATAACATATCATTTATATCAGAAATTAAAACCTAAATCACTCTAGTTTTACTATCATTTTTTAATCTTGAATATTGAAAAGCTTATGCCGAAAATATTTATAAAATAGTATAATTAATTATGAACCACTATGTATTTCTGAACGTATTCGGCAGTATACTAATGATTCACGCACTGCTCACGCCTGAAGTTAGTTCTACTTCTCAAACTCAATCTAATCACTAATTACTTCTCCTTAAAATATGCCTTAAGTTTCACGCCAGGATTTGTGGCTCTATTTATAAACCCATGATACAGACTGCTCATCACTAAAAGTATAGCGGCTCCCATTGCGGTATAAGCGACAGTGGCATTAGCATCAGTATTCGCCACATAAATAGCCACTAAGGCCCAAGCACCAACCATGGCAAATTCTCTCATATTTCTTTTCCAAGTTACTACTAGATTTATTGCTGTGGCTATACCTATAAGACTAATGGCCCAAAATGTGGGAGACAGACCAAAACCATCCCAATTATATTTTACTAATACGGCAGAAACGTTGGCAATACTTGCCACGGTAACCCAACCACTATAAATTACAAAAGGCCACCAAAGAAAAGCAATCACAGAAATTGGAGCATCGAACAATTCCATGCTGTTTTTTAGCACGATCTGAATTAAAGAAAATAGCAAAAGAAAAATAAACACAGACGATAACGCTGTATAGTTATAGATCCAGGCTAGAATCCATAAGCAATTGGCAACGCAAGACAGCACGAACCACCAGCTTGTTTTCAACACAAAATCGTCGTCTCTTACCTTAACAAAAAGACTTCGCCCTTGGTATATTACAAATCCTAAAACCAGCACATAAATTAATCCCCAAATGGAAAAGGCATAGCCTGCAGGTGTAAATAAAGTATGGTATTGTTTAGAGACTTCGCCAATAGTTGTATTATTTAATATGCCGGTATTCGAAACATAGTTCAAGATAACCATACCTATAAAACTAATTCCATTTACTAGTTGTAGTTGCTTTTTCATACCATTCTTTTTATGAGGTCATAATGCATTAAAACCTATTGTAATTTAATGTTTTTATGTGGAGATTTAAATGATTACATATTAAAAAGGGTTAGATTTTAGATCATCTAACCCTTTTTTTTGAATAAGTTTACGTAAACCCTATGCGGTTTGCATATCGTGCTTACCTTCCTTAATTTCTTCTATAACCTTAGCATTAAATGCTGGTAAATCTTCTGGAGAACGGCTAGTTACTAAACCTTGGTCTACAACAACCTCTTGATCTACCCATTTTGCACCAGCGTTAATGATATCTGTTTTAATAGAATGGAAAGACGTGACTTTTCTTCCTTGTAACACATCGGCTTCTGCCAATAACCAAGGTGCATGACAAATAGCAGCTACTGGTTTATGGTTTTCGAAAAACGACTTCACAAAGCTTATAGCTTTAGTTTCTCGTCTTAATAAATCTGGGTTTATAACACCTCCTGGAAGTACCAGCGCGTTATAATCTGATTGAGACACTTGGTCTAAAGTTTTATCTACTTTATAAGCATCTCCCCAATCTCCATCGGCCCAAGCTTTAATCTCTCCAGACTCTAGAGACACTATGTGCACTTCGGCTCCTGCTTCTAACAAAGCGTCTTTAGGCGATTTTAATTCACTTTCTTCAAATCCGTTGGTTGCTAAAATAGCAACAGTCTTATGTTTTAAATCTTTCATTTTAATAATTTTTAATATGCATTATACTTTACAGATGAATTACGTGTTGGGAGTACTAACAAATGACTCGCCCCTATAATTCCTCCGTTTTTATCTGTTACAAAGTTCAGAAACAGCTCTCACTCTTATTGACACGAATACATGAAAAATGAACGCAAATAAAAAAGTCACTCCCAATGGAATGACTTTTTCTATATATTAACATGTGATGACTACTATTATTATTTACGCATGAACCAATACCCAAAGTTCAACGTCTTCGGTTGCACGCCAATGCTGATCGCGCTTAGTGTGGTTTGAAGCTGCTTTCACTGTGCGCTTAAGGCATTGCTCTAATTTAAATCGCCCGCCTACATCTAACTCATCTGCTATAGGATGCGCTTCTGTAACCTGAGTGAGTTGTGCTAAATTAGAAAATATAAGAACCAACTTTCCTTCGGGTAACAAACGTTTTTTAGCAGCCTCAAAGAAATCAGGAAATAAGGTATCTGGATAAGAAATGGCTGCATCATTGGTATCCAAATCATGAGTTGCAGGCAACCAAGGCGGATTAAAAACAATGAGTTCGGTTTGCTTTTCCCATTTACCAAAGAGCGGTGCAAAATCTAATTCTATTTTTCTAGAGAGTTTGGTAGCGCCCATAGATTCCGTGAGTCCTACAATAGCATTCGGATTGGTATCGGTTCCAAAGACTTTCTGAAAACCAAATTTCACCAATTGAAAAGCTAAAACGCCACTTCCTATACCGACATCTATAGCCGATTTTTTTAGTCCGTTATAACGCTTCAACCAATTATCGAAAAGTATTAAATGATCGAATCGTGTAGGGAAATACACCCCATAATACGGATGAATTTTACTTCGCAACACCGGCAAGTCAATTCCGTTTTTATACCATTGCCAAGCGCTATTTAAACCTTGCACTTTAGTAAATGGCAGTAAAAAACGTATCTCTTCGGGATATAGTTTAGCCAACCAACCAATAGCAGGGGCTTTTTTTACAATTAATTTATGGTTTACAATTTCTATATAAATCAGCTTAGATAACTTCTGATAGGCTAAACGATACGCACGCTGTTCAATAAACGTCCCATTAGGAAAACGCTTTTTTAAATGCTGATGCAGCGCTTTAAGCAAATCTAAACCATCGCTATAAAATGCTGTAATTAACACGGGCTTACCCGCTTCTAAAGACTTAATAGTAAGCGCTACATTTGAAGCACGGCTAAAAGCTATTAAAGGCTGTTCCGGAAAGAAAGGCGTGGGTTTGTTTACACGTAGATCTGCACTCATGGTTTGATTTAAATAAAAACGGATTGCAGAGTAATGAGGAACGCAAAGCGAAAGATTAAAATGACTATAACATAGTTACTTACTAGCAATCAGGCATTAAATTGGCCGCTAGAGTTTAAATTAATCAATACAGAGACTTTAAGTGAAAGCCAATATACTTCGTTGCAGTTGTGCGAAAGAAAACAATTAATATCAACAGATAAATTATAAGATGACAAAGATACTTTATTAAAATCCATAACACCAATAACACCAAACTATTATCTATCAATCCATAAATAGAAAAAGTTAGAATAATTATAGATATAGACAAATTCAGAAAGCAATAAGGTGCAAAATTTACAAACTAGAATTTAAAACAAACACACATAAGCTTAACAAATTAAAAAAACACCCGTAAGCTAGACCAATATAGAGTGCTTTAAATGTAGAAGCGAAAAACAACATATTGTAAGTCTATAATATGTTAAATAAATCTAAATTTCATATAGATAATGAGCTCGTAAATAATTATCTTTAGGGACAAACTAACCCCAATTTAAAATGAAAACACCTATATTCAAATTCATCCTTTTACCCCTGTTCTTTTTTCTGTTTTTTAATATATCTTCAGCTCAAGAAAATTTCTTATCTGGCTACGTCGTTTCAACTACAGGAGACACGATTTCTGGTTATATCGATATTAAAGATTGGAAAACAAACCCTAAAGAAATAACCTTTAAAAAGGAATTAAATCAAAATCCAATTATATACGACACTTCGTCTATAAAATATTTTAACGCGCAAGACAATGCATATATAAGCGCAATTGTAGATATAGAAATAAGCTCTAGAGATATTCAAAATTTAGAAAATGATGCAAATTTAAAATTAGAAAAAAGAGATGTGTTTCTAAAAGTTTTAATAAACGGGAACAAGAGCCTTTATTACTATAAAGATGAGCTCAATAAAACTAATTTTTATATCAAGGAGAATGATAAATTTATACTCCTACCACATAAAACCTACTTAAAGGAAACTGTTAATATTGTAGAAAATAACCAATACAAAGGGCAACTAATTTTTTATCTTAATGATTGTAAAAACATCCAATCACAAATTAATAATGCAACTTACACACAAGAAAGCTTAACCTCTGTTTTTGAAAAATATTATAAATGTATAGGTTCAGAAATAAACTTTAAAAGTACGAAGGAAAAAACAGCGCTAGAATTTGGTATTGTTGCAGGAATTACGAACACTAATCTAAAGTTTAATAATAAAAAACACAGTATCTATTTAAATGGAGATTATGACTCATCTACCAATTTGGCAGCAGGATTATTTCTAGATATTGTCTTTCCTAAAAACAATAACAAATGGTCTATCCATAACGAATTATTATACACGTCTTACAGCACGAAAAACACCTATATAGATTACGATACCACAGACACGTATTCCTCATACAATTCTGAAATTGGACATACATTTATAGAATTAAATAACCTTTTACGTTACACGCAACCGTTAGGTAAATTATCTGTATTTTTTAACGGTGGAATATCTAGTGGTTTTGTAATAAGTGATGAAAACTATTTAAAAGCAGAACGCCACAACTACTCTAATGTAATTATAACAGAAGCTGAAGCAACACCAAACTCAAGTACTTTTGAATTTGGATTTTCACTAGGAACAGGAATAACCTACCAAAACATAGGATTAGATATAAGATACAAATTTTCTAAAGGAGTCTTTTCTCAATTTGATTCTAAAATCAATAGATTATACGTACTCTTGAGTTATAAAATATAATAGTAAAAAAACACAGCCGCTTTTAATTCAGAATACTAAAAGCAATTAAGATATTTATAATAACTTTGAAGACTGTAAAAAATCAATAAATATGTTTAAAAAACTGGTAGCCATAGAACCCGTAAGTTTGATTCCGATGGCTGAGAAAAAATTACAATCCCTTGCAGAAGAAGTAATCTTATATGAAGATATGCCATCTTCTGTAAACGAGATCGTAAAACGTATTGGAGATGCAGATGCTGTACTTTTAAGTTATACAACCACGCTAGGTAAAGATGCAATAGCACAATGCCCAAATATTGTATACATAGGTATGTGTTGCTCTTTATATACACCAGAAAGTGCTAATGTAGATATTGAATATGCCAACTCACGAAACATAACCGTTACTGGAATTCGTGACTACGGAGACGAAGGCGTTGTAGAATATGTAATTAGCGAATTAGTAAACGCTTTACACGGATTTGGCATAAATCCTGACGGAAGCCCAAGAACACCTTGGAACGGATTACCTTCTGAAATTACAGGCTTAAAAGTAGGTATTGTAGGTTTAGGAAAATCCGGAGGCATGATTGCAGATGCTATCCACTTTTTTGGAGCTAAAGTCTCTTATTATTCTAGAACTAAAAAACCTGAAGCAGAAATTAAAGGCTATCAATATTTACCTTTAAAGAAATTACTTTCGGAAAACGAAGTCATTATTACCTGTTTAAATAAAAACACCATTCTTTTGCATAATGAAGAATTTAATGCCTTCGGAAATCATAAAATACTATTTAACACAGGCTTATCTCCTGCGTGGGACGACCAACCTTTTAACGCTTGGTTAAAAGAAGATAACCGTGTGTATTGTGACACACTTGGCGCTTTAGGAGACAAAGCACTATTAAATCACCCGCATGTAAACTGTGTCAATATATCTGTAGGAAGAACAAAACAGGCTTTCGACCGCTTAAGTGACAAAGTGATACATAATATTGAAAGTTTCCTTAAAAAAGCATAACCCTTCTTATCTTCAAATATAGATTAAGAACATAATAAAATTAATACACAAAAAGAGGCTACCCAATTGGTAACCTCTTTTTTAATTATCAATAAAGTGCTTCTATATTAACGTAATGCTTCAGATACTAAATAATAAAATGCAGGTCTACTTTTCATTTTAATGGCAGACATTTTTCCTACTACACTTGTAATTGCAGCCATAGCTTTATCTTTATCTTTTACCCCTAATTTTTTCTCTACAAAATTACGACGTACGGTTTCTAATTCTGAAGCATCTGTTCCAGAAACTAAAACAGCATCTTTATTATTTACCATCGTTTTTAAACTATTTACATAGCCGTCTAATTTTTCATCGTCTATACTACTTACACCACAATCGGTTAATTGTTTAACAGCAGTAGCTTTTAGCTGAGCTAATTTTGACTTTAGATCACTCATGTTTTAAAATTTTAAATTATTAATTAATTCACTTTAATGATAGTAAGTTAAAAAATAAATATTTAAAAGACTGTTCATTAATGCAAATAATTATTTCTATAGGCGTTTAAATTAGAATTTTAAGATTTTGAAGTCTCTAAAAAACACTTAAAAAAGAACATCATTTAAAATTCAGAAAAAAATAAAAAAAAGGGAAATGAATGCTTTTAAATTCCTGAAACTGATTTATTAAGCAAAAAAGGTGAGCTATATTATTAAAAATCAAAAAATAGCATCATACAATTTGGTAATCAAATAGATTATCGTAAATTTGCAAACTCTTTTTAAGAGAGGAATGTTTAATAAATAAAATTAATTAGTGTGAATACATTAAGCTACAAAACGATTTCAGCCAACAAAGCTACTGTTAATAAAGAGTGGGTTTTAGTTGATGCTGAAGGTCAAAGTTTAGGTCGTTTAGCTTCTAAAGTTGCAAAACTTATTAGAGGTAAACACAAACCTAATTTCACACCACACGTTGATTGCGGAGATAACGTAATAGTTATTAATGCCGAAAAAATCAACTTAACAGGAAACAAGTGGAATGACAAAACGTACATTCGTCACACAGGTTATCCAGGTGGTCAAAGAAGTTTAACTGCTACAGAATTGTTTGGAAAAGATCCAGCAAGGTTAGTAGAAAAATCAGTAAAAGGAATGTTACCTAAAAATATTTTAGGTGCCGCTTTATTCCGTAATCTAAATGTTGTTTCTGGTACAGAGCATGCTTATGCAGCACAAAAACCTAAAACAATCAACTTAAACGAATTCAAATAATGGAAGTAATTCACAAAATTGGCCGTAGAAAGACGGCTGTTGCTCGTGTATATGTTGCCCCAGGTGAGGGTAAGATTACAGTGAACAAAAAAGACATGGCGGATTATTTTAGTACTGCAACTTTACAGTACAAAGTAAACCAACCTTTAACCATGACTAACAATGATGGCAACTTTGATATTACAGTAAATGTATATGGAGGTGGTATTACTGGACAAGCAGAAGCAATCCGTTTAGCTATTTCTCGCGTTATGTGTGAAATCGATGCAGAAAACAGATTAATTCTTAAGCCAGAAGGTTTATTAACTAGAGACCCTAGAATGGTTGAACGTAAGAAATTCGGTCAGAAAAAAGCGCGTAAGAAATTCCAATTCTCAAAACGTTAATATCATCCTCAACTCGATTGGGAATTGCTTCATAGGCTCTCTCAATCTGGTTGTTTTTTAAAAAATTTAAAACAAGTTATTGTTGTCCTAGTTGAAAAACAGGATTTAGTTTAGCATCTAAATGAAGCCAAAACGTTTAAAGTATTTTACTTAAAATGGAATGGAACATTGCTAATTCAACAGAACGTAAACTATTACAAAATGGCAAAAGTAGAAGTAAAAGACTTACTTGAAGCAGGTGTACACTTCGGTCACTTGACTCGTAAATGGGATCCAAACATGGCTCCTTACGTATATATGGAACGTAACGGTATCCATATTATCAACTTATATAAAACTGCAGCAAAAATTGACGAAGCTGGTGAAGCATTAAGCAAAATCGCTGCTTCAGGACGTAAAATCCTTTTCGTTGCAACAAAAAAGCAAGCTAAAGACATCGTATCAGAAAAAGCTGGGGCAATTAACATGCCTTACATTACTGAAAGATGGCCTGGTGGAATGTTAACTAACTTTGTTACTATTAGAAAAGCTGTTAAAAAAATGGCTTCTATTGATAGAATGAAGAAAGATGGTACATTCATGACACTTTCTAAAAAAGAACGTTTACAAGTTGATCGTTTAAGAGCTAAGTTAGAAAAAAACTTAGGTTCTATTAGCGACATGACTCGTTTACCAGGAGCTTTATTTGTAGTAGACATTAAACGTGAGCATATCGCGATTAAAGAAGCACAAAAATTAAACATTCCAATATTTGCAATGGTAGATACTAACTCTGACCCTCGTCAAGTTGATTTCGTTATCCCTGCAAATGATGATGCTTCTAAATCTATCGATAAAGTTTTAACTCATGTTACTGGTGCTATTGCAGACGGTTTAGCAGAGCGTAAAGCAGAAAAAGATTCAGCTAAAGCTGACAAACCTGCACCTTCTAAGAAAGCAGAAACTGCTACCGAAGAAGAAGAATAAACAACAAATAATCATTACATAACATAATATAAGTCGTTTAGTTCTTTTCTTTGCAGAAAAAAAATTGAACGACTTTTTTTTTAAACTTATATTACTTAGAAATTATGGTAAAAGTAACAGCCGCAGAGGTAAACAAACTAAGAAAAGCTACTGGTGCAGGAATGATGGACTGTAAAAAAGCTTTAGTTGAAGCTGAAGGAGATTTTGATAAAGCTATCGATGTCTTACGTAAAAAAGGTCAGAAAGTTGCTGCAAATAGAGCAGATAGAGATTCTAGTGAAGGTGCTGCTGTAGCAAAAGTAAACGATACTAACACTGTTGGTGTATCTATCGTATTAGGTTGTGAAACTGACTTTGTTGGTAAAAACGAAAACTTCGTTGCTTTAGCAAATAAAATTGCTGATATCGCAATGACAGTAAACACTAAAGAAGAGCTTTTAGCAGCCGATATAGATGGTCTTACTGTTGCTGATAAATTAATTGAACAAACTGGTGTTATTGGTGAAAAATTAGAGATTAAAGATTACTCTAGATTAGAAGCTCCATACGTAGGTTCTTATGTACACATAAACAAAATCGCTGCTTTAGTAGGTCTTTCTGCTATAGTAGATAAAGGTGATGTTTTAGCTAAAGATATAGCAATGCAAGTAGCATCTATGGGAGCGACTTCATTATCTTACAAAGATTTTGATCCTGCATTCGTAGCATCTGAAACTGAAGCTAGAATTGCTGTTATCGAAAAAGATAATATCGAATTAGGACGTTTAGGTAAAACACTTAAAAACGTACCTGAATTTATCTCTATGTCTCAATTAACTCCTGAAGTATTAGCTAAAGCAGAAGAAACTGCTAAAGCAGAACTTAAGGCTGAAAATAAACCAGAAAAAATTTGGGATAAAATTCTTCCTGGAAAAATGGAGCGTTATATTTCAGATAACACAACTTTAGACCAAGAACAATGTTTATTAGATCAAAATTTCATCAAAGATGAAAAAATGAAAGTTAGTAAATATGTAGAGTCTTACAATGTAACTGTAACTGCTTTTACACGTGTTGCTTTAGGATAACATAAAATATACTGATATTTTTCAGTAAACATATTAAAGGTCATTACTCTATTTAGAGCTAATGACCTTTTTTTTTAGAAAAAAACTAAAGCAAAATATTAGCATTTGGAAACTAAATTTTAGACAGTCATTTTAAAAAATTTATGTAATTTTGCACAACTTCTATAAAATAGACTATGAAATTTAAACGCATCCTTTTAAAATTATCAGGCGAAGCATTAATGGGCGAACGTCAATACGGAATAGACCCAGAACGATTAGCCGAATACGCAAGAGACATTAAAACCATAACAGATTCTGGTGTCGAAGTTGCTATTGTAATTGGAGGAGGAAATATTTTTAGAGGCGTTTCTGGTGCAAGTAACGGTATGGATCGTGTACAAGGAGACCATATGGGAATGTTAGCCACTGTAATAAACGGTTTAGCATTACAAAGTGCTTTAGAAGATGCTGGAATTCCAACACGCTTACAAACAGCCATAAAAATTAACGAAGTAGCAGAACCTTTTATTCGCAGAAAAGCAATGCGTCACCTAGAAAAAGGACGTGTTGTAATCTTTGGTGGAGGTACAGGAAATCCGTACTTTACTACAGATTCTGCTGCCGTATTAAGAGCAATCGAAATTGAAGCAGATGTTATTTTAAAAGGAACACGTGTAGATGGTATTTACACAGCAGATCCTGAAAAAGATAGTAGTGCTGTGAAATTTGACAACATATCTTTCGACGATGTATTAAAGAAAGGTCTAAAAGTAATGGACACTACAGCTTTCACACTAAGTCAAGAAAACGAATTACCAATTGTTGTTTTTGATATGAACACAAAAGGAAATTTATTAAAAGTAGTTTCTGGAGAAAACATTGGTACACAAGTAAATGTTTAATTTAGATTTTTTAAGTAATATAACAGTAAAGTTTTAAAACCATGAATGAAGATATTCAATTTATTATAGATTCTACAAAAGAAGCCATGGATGGTGCCGTTAGACATCTTGAAAAACAATTTGTAAACATTAGAGCTGGTAAAGCAAGTCCGTCTATGCTTGGTAGTGTAATGGTAGATTATTACGGAGCACAAACACCATTAGGTCAAGTTGCAAACGTAAATACTCCTGATGGTAGAACAATTAGTGTTCAGCCTTGGGAAAAGAAAATGCTACACGAAATTGAAAAAGCAATTATGATTGCCAACTTAGGATTTAATCCTATGAATAATGGCGACTTAATTATTATAAATGTTCCGCCTTTAACTGAAGAACGCAGACGCGATTTAGCAAAACAAGCAAAGGGTGAAGCGGAAGATGGAAAAATAGCGATAAGAAACGCTAGAAAAGATGCTAACAACGATATTAAGAAGTTAGATGATGTTTCTGATGATGTAAAGAAAGATGCAGAACAAGAAATACAAAAGCTTACCGATAACTACGTCAAAAAAACTGATGAATTGCTTTCGGTCAAGGAAAAAGAAATAATGACTGTATAATAATTAAAGCGACAAACAAGTCGCTTTTTTTTTTACACAAAACCAATCCACACGTTATTACCCATATTGTTTTTAATTTTAAGTACGTTTAATTTACGATACCTCTTCCATGATTAAATACTATCTAAGTTTAATAATATTATGCTCTATTTATACTAGTAGAGCACAAGTTATTGCATCAGATATTAATATGGCAAAAGACAGTGTAAAGGCAGTTAGAAAAGCCAATTTAGCACAGCACATTGGTAATGGATATATTCCTCTAAAATATTTTAATTTAGATTTAAGATACCTCATTAAATTTAATCAATATGAAGGTGTACGTACAGGATTAGGTGGTACAACTACAGATCTATTTTCTAAAAATTTTAGACTAAATGGTTATGCCGTTTACGGTTTTAAGGATGCGCGTTATAAATATAGTATTGGCGCCGGATACCGTATAAATAAAGCTCACAATACTTGGTTTAACGCATCTTATACAGACGATTTACAGGAAACTGCAAGTACACAATTTTTAACAGACAAACGTATCTTTCAATTCTTTGAGCCACGTTTACTTAATATTAGTTTGTTTTACCGTCATATTACAAAGCTAGCATCTATTCAGCATGATTTTGGTCCAAAATTAAATACAGAAACGCAATTTTCTGTGAGTGAAATAGATCCTAAATTCGATTATCAATTTGTAACAGACGAAGGCTCGTATTCAAAATACGATCTGACAATGGCTAAAGTCTCACTGCTCTGGAGTCCGTTTGATATATATAAACCTACAGCCTCCGGACAAGTAAAAACACACAATGGATTTCCTAAATTAACATTTCAATATACACAAAGTTTTAACGGACCAGCCTACGGCGATTTTAGTTTTCAGAAGTTAGACTTTAAAGCATCTTATCATTTTATTTACAATAAAGAATCGCATACAGAAATAGATTTAGCGACGGGTATAGCCATTGGAGACACACCACTAACCCACTTATATCATGCCTATCCTAACAACATAAATAAAGCCACTATAATGCAACGGTTCTCGGTTGCGGGTTTAAATAGTTTTGAAACCATGTATTTTAACGAGTTTTTCTCGGATATGTTTTCAGTACTTCAATTTAAGCATTTTTTCAAACCCTTTTATCATACTGCTTTTTCAAGACCACAATTGGTTTTACTTTCTCGCTTTGCTGTAGGAGATATGGAAAACCAAGAGCGACATGAAGGATTGGAGTTTAAAACTCTAGATAAAGGCTACCTAGAATCTGGCTTCGAGCTAAATCAATTAATATTTGGTTTCGGTCTAAGCTTAACTTACCGCTATGGCGCCTATCATTTACCTGAAATAGAAGATAATTTCGCTTTAAAATTCACATTTAACGTTACATTATAATAGTTTAGACTAAAGTAATACGTAGCTTTTTTCTACATTTGCGGTTCTTTAATAAACTTATGCTTAAACTATTTACAACAGGCTTTTGGGAGCGAATTGCAAGACTTATTTTGCGAAATAAAATCGCCATTTTAATTTTAATTGCGCTCGCAACTATATTTCTAAGTACGCAATGGAAATACATGCGTTTTACTTATACAGAAGCCAATTTACTACCAGACCATCACGAAGTAAATCAAACTTATAACAAATTCTTGAAGATTTTTGGAGAAGAAGGAAATCTAATTGTTTTAGGAGTAAAGGACAGTACTTTTTTTACGGTAGATAAACTTAATGCTTGGAACAAACTTGCAGATTCTTTTAAAACGGCTCATGAAGTTGATGCTGTAATATCTATTAAAGATCTACAGAAATTGATTAAAAATGATAGTCTTAAGAAATTTACCTTACAGCCTTTCATTATTGATTCGCTTACCACCGAAAAGCAAGTTAACACGTTACAAGACGAGTTGTTTGAAAAATATCCGTTCTACGATAATTTTTTATTCAATAAAAAAACAAAAACCATACGTACAGCGATCTACATGAATAAAGATGTAGTAAATACGCCTGCACGAAAAGATTTTGTTGTAAATGTGCTAATTCCTAAGGTAGAAGCTTTTGAAAAGGAAACAGGTTTAGATGTCCATGTTTCGGGAATGCCTTATGTAAGAACATTAAATGCACAAAATATTGTAGATGAAATTGGACTTTTTGTAGGTGCCGCATTATTGGTTACCTCACTCATTTTCTTCTTCTTTTTTAGATCGTTTAGAGCAACCTTTATTTCACTTATAGTTGTTTGTATTGGTGTCATGTGGACGCTTGGAATACTTGGCCTTTTAAAATATGAAATTACGGTGTTAACAGCTTTAATTCCGCCATTAATTATTGTTATAGGAATACCAAACTGTATTTTCTTAATTAATAAATATCAGCAGGAAGTAAAAGCTCACGGTAACAAAGTAAGATCTTTACAACGTGTTATTACTAAAGTTGGTAATGCAACGTTAATGACCAATATT
This sequence comes from Formosa sp. L2A11, assembly GCF_009796865.1. GTDB lineage: Bacteria > Bacteroidota > Bacteroidia > Flavobacteriales > Flavobacteriaceae > Formosa. Next base: position 890,274 of record NZ_CP047028.1, read on the forward strand.
ACCACAGCTTCTGGTTTTGGTACATTTATATTAACAGAAAGCACTTTACTTAAAGAATTTGGTATTGTGGCATCTCTAAGTATTATTGCCATTTTTATATTGTGTTTACTTATTATTCCAATTTTATATACGTTTTTACCTTATCCAAAAGATCGTCATTTAGAGCACTTAAATAAACGCTGGATTGGTGCATTTGTAGGTTGGATGGAATATATGGTAAGACACAGACGTATTTCAATTTACATGACTGCTGTCGCATTATTAGCAGTAAGTATTATTGGTATTTATCAGATTAAAATATCGGGAAGTTTACTGGAAGACATGCCACAAAAGGCACCGTTCTTTAAAGATATCGAGTTTTTTGAACAAGAATTTGATGGTATTATGCCGTTAGAAATAATGATCGATACGGAGCGTAAGAAAGGTATAATGAAACTGAGTACGCTAAAACGTATGGATGAATTAGAGGAAGCCATTATTGATATCCCTGAATTATCTAGACCTATTTCTGTTGTAAGTTTAGTAAAATACTCCAAACAAGCCTATTATAACGGAAACCCAAAATATTACCAATTACCTACATCTCAGGAAAGTAGTTTTATATTATCTTATGCTAAAAATTCATCAAATAATTCAGACTTACTACAAAGTTTTGTAGATAGTACGGGGCGCTATGCACGTATTACAACCTTTATGAAAGATATTGGTACAGACAAAATGCAAAGTATTGAAGATAAACTTCAGACTAAAATAGATAAGTTATTCCCAGAAGATCGCTACAAAGTAATCATGACAGGGAAAGCCTTAGTGTTTCAAAAAGGAACCACATATTTGGTTAAAAATTTAGCAATTTCATTATCCTTAGCGATATTACTTATTGCATTATTTATGGCCTATATGTTTAGATCGGTAAAAATGATATTAATATCTTTAATCCCGAATCTATTACCTTTACTAATTACAGCTGGGTTAATGGGCTATTTAGGTGTCCCAATAAAACCGTCTACAATACTAGTATTTAGTATTGCATTTGGAATTTCTGTAGATGATACCATTCACTTTTTAGCAAAATACAGACAAGAATTACAAGCTAATAACTGGAAAATAAAACGTTCTGTTTATGGTGCTTTACGCGAAACAGGTATAAGTATGTTTTATACATCAACCGTGTTATTCTTTGGATTCTCTGTGTTTATGATTTCAAGTTTTGGAGGTACAGTCGCCTTAGGAGGACTTGTTTCTGTAACACTTTTATTTGCCATGCTTTCAAATTTACTATTATTACCTTCTTTACTATTATCTTTAGAACGTAACATAGCAAACAAAGCAGTATTAAAAGAACCAGCCATTAACATTATTCCTGAAGATAGTGACGATGCTGAGGAAGATGAAAAACTATAACAACAATTAAAATATGCAATACATAAACAATTATATTTGCATGTTTAAAAATATTTAAAATGAAGCCAAGTACAATTTCAGAATTATTAAAACAAGACTTTACTTTACAAGAAGTAGACATTAAAGGTTGGGTAAGAACATTTAGAGCTAACCGTTTTATTGCTCTAAACGATGGTTCTTCATTACAAAACATTCAATGTGTTGTCGATTTCGAAAATACAAGCGAGGATACTTTAAAACGTATTACCACTGGTGCTGCCGTTCATATAAAAGGAGAATTAGCAGAAAGCCAAGGAAAAGGTCAATCTGTAGAAATACAAGTAAAATCTATTGAAATATTAGGAGATTCAGATCCTGAAACATATCCTATTCAACCTAAAAAACACTCTTTCGAATTTTTAAGAGAAAATGCTCATTTACGTACTAGAACAAATACATTTAGTGCTGTAATGCGTTTACGTTCTGCTTTATCTTTTGCTATTCACAAATATTTTAACGAAAATGGATTCTTCTATGTACACACGCCTATTATTACAGGAAGTGATGCTGAAGGAGCTGGAGAAATGTTTCGTGTTACAAATTTAGATGCAAATAAACCACCATTAACTGAAGATGGAAAAGTTAACTTTACTGAAGATTTCTTCGGAAAAGAAACTAACCTTACAGTATCTGGACAATTAGAAGCAGAGACTTATGCGATGTCTTTAGGTAAAGTATATACCTTTGGACCAACATTTAGAGCAGAAAACTCTAACACATCTAGACATTTATCTGAATTCTGGATGATAGAACCTGAAGTTGCATTTATGGATCTTGCTGGAAACATGGATTTAGCAGAAGATTTTATGAAATCTGTAATAGGACATGTACTTGAACATAACTTTGACGATTTAGAATTTTTAGATAAACGTTTACTAGACGAAGAAAAAACGAAACCTCAAGCAGAGCGCAGTGAATTGTCTCTAATTGAAAAATTACGTTTCGTTGCAGACAATAACTTTAAACGTGTAAGTTATACAGAGGCTATAGATATTTTACGCAACTGTAAGCCAAACAAGAAAAAGAAATTTAAATATATAATTGATGAATGGGGTGCAGATTTACAAAGTGAACACGAACGTTTCCTTGTAGAAAAACACTTTAAATGTCCAGTAATCTTATTCGATTACCCTGCAAATATTAAAGCATTTTACATGCGTTTAAACGAAGATGGTAAAACAGTTCGTGCAATGGATATTTTATTCCCAGGTATTGGAGAAATTGTTGGAGGTGCACAACGTGAAGAACGTTTAGATGTATTAAAACAAAAAATGGCTGTACTAGGAATAGACGAAGAAGAATTATGGTGGTACCTAGATCTTAGAAAATATGGTAGTGCTGTACACTCTGGATTTGGATTAGGATTTGAACGTTTAGTTATGTTCGCAACAGGTATGTCTAACATACGTGACGTAATCCCTTTCCCAAGAACTCCGCAGAACGCAGAATTTTAAACTAATAAAATACTCATAAAAACAATCTACCAACACCTTGTATGTAGATTGTTTTTTTTATTTTTATGTTAAATCGCATCTCAATTTATGCTTAAGCAAAACTTACAGTTCAAATTATCGCAGAAATTATCTCCGCAACAAATTCAATTAATGAAATTGATACAGTTGCCTACGCAAGCTTTTGAACAACGCTTAAAACAAGAAATTGAAGAAAACCCTGCTTTAGATAGTGGAAAAGAAGAAACTGTAGCAGAATTTGATGACGATTTCGACAATACAAAAGACGACTATAACGGCGATTCTGAGACAATAGGTACAGACGACATTAATGTTGATGAATACTTAAGCGACGATGAAATTCCTGATTATAGAACTCATGCCAATAATTATAGTAGTGACGATGAAGAAAAAACCATGCCTTATGCAGCAGGAACATCGTTTACACAACATTTAATATCACAATTAAATACCTTTCGTTTAACTGATGAAGAACGCAATATTGCAGAATTTCTAGTTGGTAGTGTAGACGAAAGTGGTTATATACGCAGATCTACTCCAGATATAATGGACGATTTGGCCTTTACACAAAACGTATATACCACAGAAGAAACAATTAATAAAATATTCCATACGGTACATCAATTAGATCCTGCGGGAGTTGGTGCACGCGATCTTCAAGAATGTTTAAGTATTCAATTACATCGTAAAGAAAAGTTTGCAGATATTGTTTTGGCAACAGAAATTATAGATGATGCCTTCGATCAATTCACTAAAAAGCATTACAAGAAATTAATGCAAAAGTTTGATGTTAGTGAAGAACAACTAAAAGATGCCATTGAAGAAATAGAAAGATTAAATCCTAAACCGGGTGGCTCTTATTCTGGAAATAATAGAATTGTAGAACATGTGGTTCCTGATTTTGCAATCCATATTACCGATGGAGCATTAGAACTTACACTAAACGGAAGAAATGCACCCGAATTACATGTGTCTAGAGAATATAACAACATGCTTAAGGGCTACAAAGACACCAAAGACAAATCGAGATCTCAGAAAGATGCTGTATCATTTATAAAACAAAAACTAGACGCAGCTAAATGGTTTATTGAAGCTATTAAACAACGCCAACAAACGTTATTTGTAACCATGAGTGCAATTATGCAATACCAACACGACTACTTTTTAACTGGTGATGAGCGTAATTTAAAACCTATGATATTAAAAGATATTGCAGATGAGATTAACATGGACGTATCAACCGTTTCTAGAGTCGCAAACAGTAAATATGTAGATACACCTTACGGAACAAAGTTAATTAAGGAATTCTTCTCTGAGTCTATGAAAAACGACCAAGGTGAAGATGTTTCTACTCGTGAAATTAAAATGATTTTAGGTACAGTTATAGATGAAGAGGATAAAAGAAAACCACTAACCGATGAAAATCTAGCATCTATTTTAAAAGAAAAAGGATATCCTATTGCAAGACGTACAGTTGCTAAGTATAGAGAACAACTAGATGTACCAGTTGCAAGATTGAGAAAACAATTATAGAATTCTCAGGTTAAAAGTATAAATTAAAAGAAACTGCTCTTTTATAATTAGAGTAAAACATACTTGATAGATGAGCATAACTAAATTTATACAACAAAGTATTTCTTACATTTTTCACCCCATATTTATGCCATTAATTGGGGTAGCTTTTTACTTCTCTAAATCTCCAAGATTTATACCAAACAGTTTAATTCAAGCAAAATTAGTATCTGTTAGTATATTAACTTTAATATTACCTGTTTTAGTTGTTATTTTATTAAAAACCATGGGTAGAATTAATTCTATAGAGCTTAAAAAAGCTAAGGAACGCATTATACCATTAATTGTGTTTTGCATTATAATACTAATTGTAATTAAAAAAGTAATTACACCTTATAGCGATTTTATAGAGTTGTATTATTTCTTTGTAGGTATTCTTGCAGCTACATTAAGTACTCTAATCTTAAATATACTAAACTTTAAAGCGAGTATACATATGGTAGCAATTTCTGGAGTATTTATGTTTTTTATAGGACTAAGTATCCATTTTAGCATAAACATACTTGGTAGTATAGCCCTAATAACATTTATAATGGGAGCTGTAGCGACATCTAGATTAAGCTTAAAAGCACATAACTACCCAGAACTATTAATAGGTTGTGCAACGGGAATTATAACGCAGCTTATACTTATACCAAATTGGTTATAGCAAGTAGAATATTAAACCCAATTTAATAGCTCTCATCTTTACAGGATCTTGATTGACTACTGTCTTTACATCATCATTAAAGATAGGATTTAAAGCATAATATAAATAGAAATTCCATGTATTATAGCCTACACTTAATGTTAGACCATATTGTAAATCATTAAAGCCTTCAATATCTGTGTATCTTAGATTCCCTACTTCCCCTTGAAATTTACTAATGTGCGAAAACACATAACTAACCTTAAAACCCGTGTAAATACGCCAAAAACGGTAATCTGAAGCCGTAGATGTACGCCATCTAAACTCTATAGGTAATTCTACCATATGTAGGTAAAAATTATTCTTACTATAATCAAATTCATAACTATCGTCCAATACATAATATTGGGCAACGTTATCATCGTTTTTTATTATTCCTAAATTCTGATTATAGGAGTTATAAGAGTATCCTAAACCTACACCAAGTGCAATGTTACGTTGTTTATTTAAAGGCATATCTTTAATAAACCCAGCATGTAAGCCTAAAGAAAATCCAGTTTGATCTACTCCAGAAGGTAGTTGACTTAGAATGTTATAAGTTAATGAGAAATAGAACTGATCTTCTTTATATAAAGAATCAATAACAGTAGAAGTCTCCAAAGTATCTATATCTTTTTGGGCATAACTATAATGAGAAGCTCCAAAACACACAATACAAATTAAAATCCAATAATTTTTCATAACAAACTAGTTAAACAAACTTAATGAAAAGGATAAACATTGAATTAATAGAATATAAAAAAGGTGCTTTGATAAAATCAAAACACCTTTTTATAATATAAAATTAAGAGTAAACTTATTTCTTTAAACTAGCAAGTGCATCACCTTTTCTAGTTGTATAATTTATTTTTAACGCATTTACTTTACGTAATTCTTGCTTAATGTCTGATACTAATCCCATATTAGATTTACTATCAACCTTTAAAGCCGTTGTTAAAAATGGTACTAATTCTTCACGTTTAGAGGCTCTTTCTGATGCTATAAATGCTCCAATTTCAGAAACATCTGCAAACTTATCATTTAATTGAATTCTAGACTCTGTACCGTATTGACTTTCAAATCTCTGACTAGGTTTCCCTGCATAGATATACATTACCAAATCTTTTTTATCTAGTTTTTCAACTTGATCTGCAGCAGGTAATTTGTTGTCAATCATTAAAGTATTTTGTCTCATTACAGTAGCCACCATAAAGAAGAATAACAACATAAATACAATATCCGGTAATGATGCGGTAGATATTGCAGGTAATTCCCCTCCGTTTTTCTTTTTAAATTTAGACATAAATTTTCGTGTTTATCTAATTAGACTTTTTAGGCTCTGCTTCAGAGAATTTCTGAGGTACTAATATTTTAATAGCCTCTATTTTCTCTTTTAATTTTGCTTTCTCAGAAGATGATGTTCTAGGATCTGAATACATTTTGTCTGCTTCAACAAAATTCATATCTAAATTAGGATAGGCTCTTTTAAATTCTCTATTTCTAATTTGATTATAAGCAGCTAATATTTCGTTTTGTATAGCAATATACACGTCATATTGAGCTCCTCTATCATTTTGTAAAGACACAATAGCTTTATCAAAGTTATCTGAAGATCTTGGATTTCTTACACCTTGACAGTTTTTACAAGCGTCTGCGCCAGTTCCACCACCATTATCTAAGAAATCTACTGCTGCTTTACGCAAGTCTTTGATTTCAATCACTTTCTCTTCTCCTCCAGTTTTCAATAACAAGTCGTTGTTTTTATTAACTTGTAATTGGAAAATATTCTTTTCCTTAATAATTACATCTTGTTGTTGTGTATCATCCAAAGGTGGAAGTTTTCTACTCAAACCTGAATCAGTTTCAATAGTTGTTGTTACTAAGAAAAAAATTAAAAGTAAGAAAGCGATGTCAGCCATAGAGCCTGCATTAACTTCTGGTGCTGATCTTTTTGCCATAATTACTTAGTTTATTAATTTTTTAATGTTAGCATATACCATTGATCCGATAGCTATAATAGCTAAACCGTAAAAGGCATTTAGTCCTGCTCCAACATACTTAGAGGTTGCTTCAGAAACATCCATTCCTTTATTGATGAAAGGTGTTAAATCTAAATCTGTACCAGAAGACATTACGTAAGATATAATTAATATCACTGCAAATGCTCCTACTGATAGTAAGGTCTTTTTAATGTCTCCCTCAAATAATCCTTTAACCACAAACACTATAACAAGTGCTATAATGATAGCAAGAACTAAATAAGTAACATATAACATATTATCGATCATACTTTCGTTTCCAGTTATAATCATCAATGCGAAGATAATTCCGATAACTGATAGTACGCCAACAATAATTTTTAATATTTTATGTAAACTCATCGTTTAATGTGTTTTAAAATTATTACTTCTTGTATCTAATTAACAAGTCCATTAATGTAATTGAAGCATCTTCCATATCGTTAACGATACTATCAATTTTAGCAATAATGTAATTATAAAAGATTTGAAGAATAATTGCAACGATCAAACCGAATACAGTTGTTAATAAGGCTACTTTAATACCCCCAGCAACAAGTGATGGTTGCATGTCTCCTGCAGCTTCAATTTTATCAAATGCTTGAATCATACCAATTACCGTACCCATGAATCCTAACATCGGAGCCAAAGCGATAAATAATGATATCCAAGACACGTTTTTCTCAAGTTGTCCCATTTGAACACCACCGTAAGATACAACAGCTTTTTCAGCAGCTTCTATACCTTCATCGGTTCTGTCTAAACCTTGGTAAAAGATAGATGCAACAGGTCCTTTTGTATTTCTACAAACTTCCTTTGCAGCTTCAACACCACCTGATTGTAATGCGTCTTCTACTTTTTGAGTTAATTTTTTAGTGTTTGTTGAAGATAAATTTAAAAAGATAATTCTCTCAATAGCGATAGCTAAACCTAGAATTAAACATAATAGTACAATCCCCATGAATCCAGCGCCTCCTTCTATGAAACGTTTTTTTAATTCTTGGTGAAAACCTAAATCTTCAGTTGCAGTTGCGGCTGCATCATCTTGAATTGAAGAAACTACGGTAGTTGCTACAGCAGCAGCGCTAGTTGTAGTTGCATTAACAGTTCCGAATGCCACCATAAATGTAATGGCTAGGATAGAAAATAATCTTTTCATTGTTCTTGATCTTAATTTTATTAGTTAAAGTGTTAAAGATATAAAAAAAATGCAATTAAAAAACAAAAAACGTCATCAGAATTATCTGCAGAGAGGAAGGGATTCGAACCCTCGATACGCTTTTGACGTATACACACTTTCCAGGCGTGCGCCTTCGACCACTCGGCCACCTCTCTGTTTTTTACTTTTTCATTACATACGGCAAATAACAAAAAATCTTTAAGACATGAAAATTTTATCAGTTAATTTTAAGTCATTTCTCCTCTTAAAGATGTTTCATATATGGTTTTGAAGACTTTAGGAGAAACATTCTGTCCAAGTAAATACATTAATTTACATATTCCAGCCTCCGAAGTGATGTCTTTTCCTGAAATAACACCCATTTTCTTTAACTGTTCACTTGTTTGGTACTGTCCCATAAGCACACTTCCTCCGGAACATTGTGTAATATTTACAATATGAATTCCTTTTGAAATTGCTCCTTTTAAAATTTTAAAAAACCATGGTTGAGTACTACAATTTCCTGCGCCATAGGTTTCCAAAACAACTCCTTTTAACCCTGGAGTATTAAAAAAACTTTGCAAAACGCCTTCAGAAATTCCAGGAAAAAGTTTTATTAAAGCAATATTTACGTCTAAAAGTTTATGAACTTTTAATGTTTTTTTAAGATTTGGCTTAAATAAATAATCATAATTTACTTTTAAATGCACACCAGATGTAACTAAATCTGGATAATTTAAAGATGCAAAAGCTTCAAAATGTTCTGCATTAATTTTTGTTGTTCTGTTTGCTCTATATAATTTATATTCAAAATACAAAGTCACTTCTCTTATCAAAGGCTTATTATATCGCTGCAATGAAGCCAAGTGAATAGACGTAATTAGATTTTCTTTTGCATCTGTACGCAAATCCCCTATAGGCAATTGAGACCCCGTAAAAACCACTGGTTTCGCTAAATTTTCTAGCATAAAACTTAAAGCAGAGGCCGTATAACTCATTGTATCACTTCCGTGAAGTACCACAAATCCATCAAAAGCATCATAATTAGATTCTATAATTTCAGCAATTTGCACCCAATAGTCCGGATTCATATCGCTAGAATCTATGGGCTTCAAGAATGAAAACGTCTCTACATCACAATCTAATTGCTTTAATTCGGGAATTTTATCTAATAAATTTTTAAAATCAAAGGCTTTTAATGCTCCAGTTTCAAAATCTTTTATCATACCAATGGTACCACCAGTATAAATGAGTAGGATATTAGTTTTAGATTTCGTCATTATTAAACACCAAAAATGGCTTTAGAATTTTGAGTTGTAATAGAAGCGATCTCTTGTTCTGGAACCTGATAAATATCGGATAGTTTTTCTAAAACCTTCAAAATATAGAAACTTTCATTTCGTTTTCCGCGATACGGAGTTGGAGCTAAATACGGCGAATCTGTCTCTAAAACGATATGTTTAAGGTCTATTTTATTCAAAAACTTATCAATTTTACCATTTTTAAAAGTAACGACGCCCCCTATTCCTAATTTCATATTATAAGAAATAGCCTGTTCTGCCTGCTCTAAAGTTCCTGTAAAGCAGTGAAAAAGTCCGAATAAATCTGCTCCTTTTTCTTCTTCTAAAATTTCAAAAACTTCATTAAATGCTTCTCTGCAATGAATTACAATTGGTAATTTATGAGCTTTCGCTAATTTAATTTGCTGCCTAAATGCATCTTGCTGAATTTTTAAAGTCGATTGATCCCAATATAAATCAATACCTATCTCGCCAATAGCGTAATATTTATGTTTACTTAATTGTTCTTCTACATGAAGCAATTCGGCTTTATAATTCTCTTTTACGCTAGTAGGATGCAAACCAGACATAAGAAACATGTGGTCGGGATAATTACGCCCCAACTCGAGCATACTATCTGTATACGTCGAATCTATGGCAGGAATAAAGAATCTTGAAACACCTGCTTCTATGGCACGTTGAATCATCTCGTCTCTATCTTCATCAAAAGCGTCACTATATAAATGTGTGTGTGTGTCTGTAATAATCATTCTGTAAAATTAATGGTTTTACATCACTATATTTGCTTAAATTATATTTTTTAGGATGACATCACTTCAAGAATTTTTATTGAATAAAGATTACGTTAAAATAAAATTGAAACTTACAAAAACCAATCATTTTGAAATCCAAGCAACCATAAACAATCAAAAAGGTTTATTTATTTTAGACACAGGAGCTTCGAGTTCCTGCGTTGGCTTTGAAGCCATAGAACGTTTTAACTTAAAAGTAAAAGATTCTGAAATTAAAGCTGCGGGTGCTGGAGCTACAGATATGGTTACTCAAATCTCTAAAAAAAACACAGTCAAGATTGGCAAATGGAAAAAAAACAATCTTGCTTTAATTTTATTTGACTTAACACATGTAAATACCGCTCTAATTAATCACAATTCTACTCCTGTAGATGGCATTATAGGTGCAGATATTCTTAAAAAAGGAAAAGGCATAATAGATTACGACAAAAAATATCTATACCTTAAAAAACCATCTTTAAAATAAGAAATAGTATATTTAAAAGTCAAAACATAAACTTCCCATGAAAACATCTATAGTAATAGCTGATGATCATCCTTTAATGCTAAAAGGGATGACAAACTATCTTACATCTATAGATTATAACATAGTAGGAAGTGCTACCGACGGACAGTCTGCATACAACCTTATTGTAAAGTTAAAACCCGAAATTGCAATTCTTGATATTAGAATGCCACACCGCTCTGGAATTGAAATCGCTGAAGATTGCAAAAAAAACAACATAGCCACAAAAATTATTTTAATCACTTTTGATAAACGTGAAGATGTATACAAGCAAGCAAAAGAATTAAATATATATGGGTATATTTTAAAAGAATTTGCTGTTGAAGAAATTGAAAACTGCATTGAAAGCGTTAGAAACAACCAACCTTATTTTAGCCAGGAGATTATTCCTAATTTAGAAAAATCACAGAACAACACAGACTCGACAGTCTTAAATAAGCTAACCAAAACCGAATTGAAGGTTATAAAGCTTATAGCTAAGAACAAAACCAGTCCTGAAATAGCCGACGAATTATCTATATCTTCTCGCACTGTAGACAAGCATAGAAGTAACATTGTAAATAAGCTTAATCTAGAAGGAAAACACAATGCTTTATTTATTTTGGCTACCAATTATAAAGACCTTTTATAAAGAATACGTATATACACGTATTTCATACTACGCTTATTTAAAATATATTTACAATGCTATTAATTAGTTCTTAGGGAGGATTATTAATTTTAACTCTGCATTGTAAAGATGCAGAGTTTTAGATTTAAAACGCTCATTTTACACATATTAACTTTAATAAAACAATTAAGTCTAAATAGATTGTTTTTAATTCGCTCTAAAAATGCAAATTCAAGTATTATGGAAAATCAGACACATTATTACTCACAACAACGACTAATAATCACTAGCATATCTATATCTGCTTTAATGATTATTGCTTTAAATCTCTTTGTATTTTTTACACATTAGTTTAAATAAAAAAGGACAATCGTAAGATTGTCCTTTTTTATTTATAATTGATAATTAAGATCACTCTATAGTTCTAGAGATTTCTTAACATCGTTATTCATTAAGAGTTCTTGTGGATTTTCTAAAGCTTCTTTTACAGCAACTAAAAATCCTACACTTTCTTTACCATCAATAATTCTATGATCGTAAGATAAAGCGACATACATAATTGGTCTAATAACAACTTGACCATTTACAGCAACAGGACGCTCAACAATGTTATGCATACCTAAAATACCACTTTGAGGTGGGTTAATAATTGGAGTAGACAACATACTTCCAAATACACCACCATTAGTAATAGTAAATGTTCCACCTGTCATTTCATCTACAGTAATCTGACCATCTCTTGCACGAAGCGCTAAACGTTTAACTTCAGATTCTACACCTCTAAAGCTTAAGTTTTCAGCATTTCTAATTACAGGAACCATTAATCCTTTTGGTCCAGAAACTGCAATACTAATATCACAAAAATCGTAAGAAAGCATTTCCTTACCATCCATCATAGAGTTTACAGAAGGATACATTTCTAACGCTCTAACTACAGCTAGAGTAAAGAAACTCATAAACCCTAATCCAACACCATGCTTAGCCTTAAATTCTTCTTTATATTCTTTTCTTAAAGCAAAAATTGGAGCCATATCAACTTCATTAAAAGTTGTAAGCATCGCCGTTTCGTTTTTAACAGCAACTAAACGCTCTGCTACTTTACGACGTAACATTGATAATTTAGAACGTGATTCACCTCTACTTCCTCCTGTTGGAGTTCCCATAGATGGTCTTGCATGAACAGCATCATCTTTAGTTACACGACCAGCTTTACCTGTACCAACTACACTAGATGCAGCTATACCTTTTTCTGCTAAAATCTTTTTAGCGGCAGGGCTTGCTGTACCAGATGCATATGTTTTTTCTGCTGCAGGAGCAGCTTTAGGAGCTTCTGCTTTTGGAGCAGGTGCTTCTTCTTTTTTATCTTCTTTTGCTGGTGCATCACCTTCTGGTTTTGCAGCACTTGTATCTATTAAACATACAACTTCACCAACGGCAACAGCATCTCCTTCTTCTGCTTTAAGCGTTATGATTCCGCTTTCTTCAGCAGGAAGCTCTAGTGTTGCTTTATCACTATCAACCTCAGCAATTGCTTGATCTTTTTCTACATAATCACCATCCTGAACTAACCATGTTGCTATTTCAACTTCTGTGATAGATTCTCCCGGAGAAGGTACTTTCATTTCTAAAATCATCGTTCAATATTTTAGTTTAATCTTATTTTTAAATTATCGTTGGTTGTTTTTTGTTCTATCGAAAACAAAGTCGATTACTTCTTTATGGCGACGTTTAGATCGAGTTGAACTACCAGCAGCAGGTGCACCATAAGAACGTCTTCCTGCAAATCTGAATGTTTTAGCTTCGTCTAAATGCATTAACATGTGTGAATAAGCCCCCATGTTTCTTGGTTCTTCCTGTGCCCAAACTATTTCTTCTGCACCACTATACTTAGCAATTGCATCTCTAATTGCAGTTGCAGGTAATGGGAATAATTGTTCTACTCTTACTAAAGCAATATCTTCTCTTCCTTGTTCTTCTTTCTCTTCTAATAAGTCGTAATAGAATTTACCAGTAACAAAAACAAGAGATTTTACTTTTTTAGCCTGAGCAGTAACATCGTCTATTACCATTTGGAAACCTCCGTTTGCAAATTCATCTACAGTAGAGACCACTTTTGGGTGACGCAATAAACTCTTAGGTGTAAAAACAATTAAAGGTTTTCTGAAATTAGATTTCATTTGCTTACGCAACAAGTGATAAATATTTGCAGGTGTTGTGCAGTCTGCTACAAACATATTGTCTTTTGCACACAATTGTAAATAACGTTCCATACGTGCAGATGAATGCTCTGCCCCCTGACCTTCATAACCATGAGGTAATAACATTACCAATCCGTTTTGAAGTTTCCACTTATCTTCTGCAGCAGAAATATATTGATCTAACATAATTTGAGACCCATTACTAAAATCTCCAAACTGTGCTTCCCAAATTGTTAATGTTTTTGGACTAGCCATGGCGTAACCATAATCGAATCCTACAACACCATATTCAGATAATAAAGAGTTATAAATAAAGAATCGGCCTTGATTATCACTTAACTGATTAAGTAAAACCACTTCTTCTTCACTATCTTCTACTTTAATAACAGCATGACGGTGAGAAAATGTACCACGCTCTACATCTTGTCCAGACATTCTAACATCGAAACCTTCTTCTAAAAGTGTTCCATATGCTAAATGTTCTGCCATAGCCCAATCTAATCTATCTTCTTCAAACATCACTTTTCTAGACTGTACTAAACGTTCAATCTTACGAATAAATTTTTTGTCTTCAGGTAAATTAGAAATCACATTTGCGATTTGCGCTAATTTTTCTTTTGATACCGTTGTGTCTACAGGTTTCATCATATCTTGCTCGGTAACGCGAACAAAATCTTTCCATTCATCTTTCATGAACGGTGTAATTACTGTTTTTTCTTCTTTACGAGAATCGACTAACTCTTCTTCTAAACTCGCTTTATAAGACACTTCAAGTTGCTTAACATAATCTTTATCGATTACACCTTCGCTTATTAATTTTTCAGCATAAATATCTCTTGGATTCTTATGCTTAGCAATTGCTTTATATAATTTAGGTTGCGTAAAACGAGGTTCGTCACCTTCGTTATGCCCATATTTTCTATATCCTAATAAATCAATAAACACATCGCGTTTAAAATGCATTCTAAAATCTAAAGCAAAAAGCATGGCATGTACCACCGCTTCAACATCATCTGCGTTTACGTGTAATACTGGCGATAAAGTTACTTTAGCAACATCTGTACAATAGGTACTAGAACGAGCATCTAAATAATTGGTTGTAAATCCGATTTGGTTATTTACAACAATATGAAGCGTTCCATTGGTTTTATAACCATCTAGTTGTGCCATTTGCACAATTTCGTACACTAAACCTTGACCTGCAATAGCGGCATCACCATGCACTACAATTGGTAGCACTTGCGATGGGTCTTCTGCATATTTATCGTCTTGTTTAGCACGAACAATACCTTCTACAACAGCTCCTACCGTTTCTAAATGCGATGGATTTGGAGCAATGTTTAGGTTTATTTTTTTTCCGTTATCGGTTTCACGATTACTCGTCCAACCTAAGTGGTATTTCACATCACCATCAAAGATTTCTTCTGCGTAATCTTTACCATCAAATTCACTAAAGATATCTTTAGCAGATTTTCCGAAGATATTTGTAAGTGTACTTAAACGACCACGGTGGGCCATTCCCATTACAAATTCTTTTACACCATAATCTGCTGCTTTTTCAATAACAGCGTCTATTGCGGGGATTAAAGACTCTCCACCTTCTAATGAAAATCGTTTCTGACCAACATATTTGGTATGTAAGAAACTCTCAAAAGAAACAGCTTCGTTAAGCTTTCTTAAAATATGTTTCTTATGCTTTACATCGAAGTTTGGCTGATTATCGTTAACATTTAATTTTTGTTGAATCCAACTCTTTCGCTCTGGATTTCTAACATACATATATTCTATACCAATAGAATCACAGTATATTTTTTCTAAATGTTTTATAATCTCTTTCAGCGTTTGAGATCCTATACCTAGGATTTCTCCTGCAGAAAAAACGGTACCTAAATCACTATTAGATAGTCCGAAATTTTCTATAGCCAATGTTGGCGAATACGTTCGACGATCACGTACAGGGTTTGTTTTAGTAAACAAATGCCCTCTGGTACGGTAACCAGCTATCAATTGAACAACTTGAAATTCTTTGGTCAGGTTTTCTGAAACATGATCACAGGAGATATTCTCCATAGGTTCTGACTCAACGATATCGTTTTCGGTACCAAAATCATAACCTTGAAAAAAGGCTCTCCAACTTGGCTCAACTGAATCCGGGTTTTGTAAATATTGATCGTATAATTCAGCAAAATATGCTGTGGGTGCTGCGTTTAAAAAGGAATATTTATCCATTGTTTTGTTTGAGAAATTCTCGCTTTGACAAATTTTACACAAAAGTACAACTTTTACTAAACTTAGGTACCTTTTTCTTATATTTATAAGGGAATTTTAACTAAAATTTTTCTTGACTATGAAAAAATCACATGCATACTTTGTTAAAAGTATAATCTTAATTTTTATTTTTTCTCTGTCTTTTAAGACTATTACTGCACAAAATGCAACTTTTAACGAAAAAATTAAATTTGGCGGAGGACTTGGACTTAGTTTTGGTAATGAATTTTTTAGTGGCACAATAGAACCTTCAGCAATCTATCAATTTAATTCTCAATTCGCATTAGGAGCAGGTTTAAACTTTACGTACAACTCCCAGAAAGACTTCTACAAATCTACCATCTTAGGAGGTACATTAACCGGACTTTACAACCCAACACCAAATATTCAGTTATCTGGAGAATACCAACAATTACATGTAAATAGAAAATATGACAACGATAGAATTTTATATAGTGATGAAAAATATTGGTCACCCGCCTTACTTCTAGGTCTGGGATACCAAACCAATAATGTAACCGTTGGCGTACGTTACGATGTGCTTTACGACGATAACAAAAACATTTACGCTTCGCCTTGGGCACCTTTTATAAGAGTATATTTTTAATACACCCAATTACTATTACCACATTTTATACAGTAAACACAAAACATTTATTAGCATAAGGTTATTTAACACAAGAAGAATATCGATATATTCTTAATTACAATTACTAAATAATTTAAAACAAAAAAGGTATCGAGAGTCTTTATAAAGACTCTCGATACCTTTTTTTTAAAACCTGAATTACAAGTATGTTATTTGTACTGATGCTTAAACCAAACCTTTTGCCATTCTCGTTTTAAAATAAGAAAAGCAACCTGTTCAGACAGCTTTAAAGTATCGCTACCATCTAAAGATTTAATTTGCTCTTCAGACACATCTATAATATAAAGTAGATTTAAATACTCTGCAAATGCATTTTGAATGAGCTGAAATACGGTTTCATGCAATTGAAGCTTTAACTCGTCAGGCAAAATAGACGATTCGACATCAAAATCTACATTAGCCAATCTAAAATCTTTATTTAACTGAAACACCAAATTACCATACAATTCGTATTGCAAAGAAGTATCCAACAGCTCCTGTATAGTTTCTAATTGCATCATAATATTTTAAAATTACACTTTTCTAGTCATTAAATTTTCACCAAAAAGCCTCAATAAACTCTTTTTATCTTCACTTATATTTAAAGTTTCTAAAACAGAAAAGGCTTTGTTTGTGTAGCTTTCAATCTCTTTTGTTGTTTCATCTGCAGCTCCGCTACTTAAAAACAATTGTTTTACAGACTGCACTTTCTCGGTACTATCTGTTGGCGTTACGCTAAACAAATGCAGTAATTCGCGTTGTTGTTCTTCACTAGAAAACTCTAGAGCTTTTAAATACAAAAATGTCTTTTTGTTTTCAATAATATCTCCTCCTACTTGTTTTCCAAATGTTTTAGGATCTCCAAAAGCATCTAAATAATCGTCTTGTAATTGAAATGCAATCCCTAAATTTCTTCCAAAACTATAAATCCCTTCTTGTTCGGCCTTAGATGCTTTAGCCACTATTGCCCCCATTTGCATAGCAGCACCAACTAAAACAGCCGTTTTGTATTCTATCATTTTTAAATACTCAGGAATTGTAACATCGTCTCTATTTTCAAAATCTACGTCGTACTGTTGCCCTTCACAAACCTCTAAAGCGGTTTTACTAAATAGCTTTGCTAAATCTCTAAACGTTTCAGATTCGTAATTTTCAAATAATTGATATGCCATAATCAGCATAGCATCTCCCGACAAAATACCGGTATTAATATCCCACTTTTCATGTACCGTTTGGTTCCCGCGACGTAAAGGTGCATCGTCCATAATATCGTCATGAACTAAAGAAAAATTATGAAACACCTCTATACTCAAGGCCGCGTCTAAAGCTGTTTTATGATCTGCGTTAAAAATTTCCGCAGTCATTAACGTTAGAACGGGTCTTAATCGCTTCCCTCCTAAATTTAAAATATAATCGATTGGCACATATAAAGATTGTGGCTGTCTGTCTGTTTTAAATTCTTTCAAGTAACTAATAAAAGCATCTTGATAGTATAATATATTTTGCATGACACAAAAATAACAGAATAAACGTAATTATCACATAGAGTTTTTCAATGTTAACAAACAATTAAAACCTTGGAAACTTTTCTTGTTTTTATAGTTTCCTTGATTATCTTTGCACGCGAATAAAACACTAATGAAAAAGAAGATTATTATAAAATCGGCCGAGCTTTTTTTAAATCTAGGATTTAAAAGTGTAACCATGGACGACATTGCAAATGAAATGGGAATTTCTAAGAAAACCATCTATCAATATTTCGAAACCAAAACAAAATTAATTGAGGCTACTGCTATATATAAATTTGAATGTATCTCGGAATCTATTGATGCTATTTTCAATTTAAACGCAAATCCGATAGACGAACTTTTTAAAATAAAAGAGTTTATCACAAATTACATGAGCAATCAAAAGAAGTCTCCAGAATTTCAATTAAAAAAATACTACCCGCGCATACACACTATATTAAAACAAAAACAATTCGAGGTTATGCAAGGTTGTGTTAGTGGCAATCTAGATCGAGGAATAGCTGCAGGACTTTATAGAGATAATTTAAATGTAGAGTTTATTTCTAGAATTTACTTTAATTCTATGGGAGCACTTAAAGACCACGAGATATTTCCTGAAAATCAATTTTCGTTAGAAGATTTACTAGACAACTATTTAGAATACCATTTACGCGGTATTTGCACGCCTTTAGGCGTTACTTTATTAAATAAAAAGAATACTTTAATTAATTACAAATAATGAGAAACAAACTAATATTACTATTTAGTTTATGCCTAAGTGTTACGGCATTTGCTCAAGAAGGACCTGTTTCCTTTAGTTTACAAGAAGCTATAGATTACGCCTTAATAAATAATCGCACTGTAAAAAATGCAGTAAGAGATATTGAAATTGCTGAAGAAAAAAAATGGGAAACAACCGCTACAGGTTTACCACAAATTAGCGCAACCGTAGACTACCAAAACTGGTTGAAACAACAAGTATCGTTAATTCCTGCCGAAATTTTTGGCGGAGACGCGGGAACTTATATTCCTGTAGAATTTAATACCAAACAAAACATAGGCGCAACAGCTACGTTAAGCCAATTACTATTTGACGGATCGTATTTAGTAGGCCTGCAAGCCTCTAAAGTCTATTTAGAAATATCTAAAAACTCTAAAGTTAAAACAGATTTAGAAATTAGAAAAGCAGTTATTAACGCTTATGGAAACGTATTACTTTCAGAAGAAAGTTTAAAAATTTTAGAAAGCAATAAAGAAATTCTTGAATCTAATTTATATGAAATTCAGAAAACATTTGAAAACGGACTCGAAGAAGAAGAAAGTGTAGAACAAATAAGAATTACACTCTCGGGTTTAATTAGTGACTTAAATAATGTAAAACGTTTAAATATTTTATCCTACCAAATGCTGAATATTACGTTAGGTATAGATTTAAACACAGATACAGATCTTACAGATAATTTAGAAACTCTAAGTTTACAATACACTTCTTTAGAAGCTTTAGATGCAGATGAAAATGTTGAAAACACAATTGATTATCGTATTGCAGAAAACGACGTAGAAAGCAAAGATTTACTTGTAAAATTAGCTATGAGTAAAGGTATGCCAACATTAAGTGCATATGTAAATGGTGGTTACAGCGCTTACGATAAGAATTTCGACTTTTTAAAAAACGATCAAAAATGGTATGGGTCGTCTTTATTAGGTGTAAGCTTAAATATTCCAATATTTAGTTCGTTAGGCAGATCTGCAGCAACACAACAAGCCAGAATAGATTTAGAAAAAGCAAACGAATCTTTAACAGAAACAGAACAGCAACTTAAACTTCAAATTGCAACAGCAAAAAGCGATTACCAATATGCTATTGAAGATTACGCAAACAAAAAACTAAACTTAGAACTCTCAGAACGCATAGAACACAAGAATCAAGTGAAATTTTTTGAAGGTATTTCTTCAAGTTTCGATTTAAGACAAGCACAAACACAATTATATTCTGCACAGCAAGAATACTTACAATCTATGCTTGATATTATTAACAAGAAAGCAGAACTAGACGCTATTTTAAGCACACTAAACAATTAATCCAGACAATTATGAAACACATATATACAATCGCAGCCTTTGCATTTTTATTAATTTCCTGTGGCAACAAAGAAGAACCTGTAGAACACATTTTATCTGAAGGTAACCTAAAAAACATTCGTGCTAAACGTACAGAAATAGAAGCACAACAAGTAGCTATTAGTGAACAACTAAAATTAATAGATGAAAAAATAGCAGAATTAGACGACACTAAAAAACTACCATTAGTAACTACGGTTCAAGCAAAAACAGAAAATTTTGTACACTTCTTAGAACTACAAGGAAGCGTACAAACCAAAGAAAATATTGTTATTTATTCTGAAACCTCTGGAATTCTTCAAGACATTTACGTTAAAGAAGGACAACACGTTAAAAAAGGACAAGTTTTAGCACGAATAGACGATGGCGGACTAGAACAACAAGTAGCACAGAGTGAAATTCAGCTTGCATTAACTAAAACCACTTTCGAGCGCCAGAAACGACTTTGGGACCAGAAAATTGGGAGTGAAATTCAGTTTCTTCAAGCAAAATCTACTTTCGAGGCTCAAGAACAAGCCGTAAACCAGTTAAAAACACAATTAGCAAAAGCAGCAATTACAGCACCATTTTCTGGCGTTATAGACGATATTATTACAGAACAAG
Organism: Formosa sp. L2A11; assembly: GCF_009796865.1. Lineage (GTDB taxonomy): Bacteria > Bacteroidota > Bacteroidia > Flavobacteriales > Flavobacteriaceae > Formosa. Next base: position 911,135 of record NZ_CP047028.1, read on the forward strand.
GAAGTGTTGTTAGCCCCGGACAATCGCAACTTATGCGTATTGTAAACCTAAAAAACATGTATATAGAAACTGAAGTTCCAGAAAGCTATATTAAAGATGTCGTTGAAGGAAAAGAGGTAAAAGTAGAATTTCCAATTTTAGGAACTAGCGTAAACACTAAAATCCGTCAGGCAAGTAACTTTATTAACCCAGGAAACAGGACATTTAAAGTAGAAGTTGCCGTACCTAATAAGGAAGAAAACATAAAACCTAACTTAACTGCAAAACTTAAGATTAACGATTACACTAATGAAAATGCACTTTTAATTCCGTTAAGCATCATTTCAGAAAACGCAAACGGAGAACAATACATTTATGTTGTTTCTAATAAAAATGACAATGGAGAAGCTACTGTTAATCGCGCAATTATTAAAACAGGAAGAACACAAAATGATGTGATTGAGGTTTTAAGCGGTATAGAAAATGGCGCAGAAATTATTAAAGAAGGCGCACGTAGCGCAAGAGAAGGGCAAACCGTAAAAGTTATAAAATATTAAGCCTAAGTCATGACAAAACACAAAAAGAAAGTAGACAAAGAATTTGGACTGTCGACGTGGGCCATTAATAACAAAACCACGATATACGCTATTATGGCTGTAATTTTCTATTTAGGAATTACAGCATATTACCACATGCCAAGAGAGAATTTTCCTGAAGTTGTAGAAACTAAAATTTACGTAAGTTCTATTTACCCAGGAAACACTGCAGAAGATATAGAAAAACTAATAACAAATCCTCTAGAAGATAAACTTAAAACCATAAGTAATGTTGTAGAAATAACATCTACCTCTCAAGAAGACTACTCTATGATTGTTGTAGAATTTGATGAGAGTATAAGTGTAGAATCGGCCAAACAAAAGGTTAAAGACGAAATAGATTCTGAAACAGCTGGCGAAGATTGGCCAACATTTAACGATGCTAAGGTAGAACCTAATGCTTTCGATTTAAACCTATCGGAAGAAATGCCAATCCTTAACATTAATATTTCTGGAGATTATCCTGTAGACAAATTAAAAGATTTTGGAGAATACCTTCAGGATGAAATTGAAGACCTACAAGAAATTAAACAAGTAGATATTCGTGGCGCACAAGATAAAGAAGTAGAAATTGCGGTAGACATTTATAAAATGATGGCTGCAAAAGTAAGCTTCTCTGATGTTATAAATGCTGTTCGAGGTGGTAACGTAACCATGTCTGCCGGTAATTTAATTTCTAGTGGCCAACGTCGTACTATTAGAATTTTAGGAGAAGTAGAAACGCCTAAAGAATTGAATAATTTTGTTATTAAATCTGACAATAACAATCCGATTTACTTAAAAGACATTGCTAAAATTTCATTTAAAGAAAAAGACAGAACTACCTATGCCCGTGAATTTGGACACAGAGTAGTCATGTTAGATGTTAAAAAGCGTGCTGGTAAAAACATGGTTGATGCTGCAGAGCAAATTCAGCAAATAGTAAAAGACACCAAAGAAAATGTATTTCCACAAGATTTAACAGTAACCATTGCCAACGACCAATCTTCTGTAACTATTGGTCAAGTAGACGACCTGGTAAACAACATTATTTTCGGAATTATATTAGTAATTACCGTACTTATGTTCTTCCTAGGGTTTAAAAACGCGCTCTTTGTAGGCTTCGCCATACCAATGTCTATGTTTATGTCCTTAATGATATTAAACTTTTTAGGATACACATTAAATACCATGATTCTTTTTGGATTAATTATGGGATTAGGAATGCTGGTGGACAACGGAATTGTAGTTGTAGAAAACGTATACCGTTTAATGGACGAAGAAGGCATGACTAGAAAAAAAGCTGCTAAAATTGGTATTGGAGAAATTGCTTATCCTATTATTATATCTACAGCCACAACGGTAGCTGCTTTTATTCCATTAGGACTTTGGCCTGGAGTTATGGGAAAATTCATGATTTTACTCCCTATTACATTATCAACTGTACTAGGTTCTTCCCTAATTGTTGCCATTTTCTTTAACTCGGTATTAGTTTCTAAATACATGACTATTGAAGATAAAGACATGCCAATGAAAAACGTTATTGCCATAACAAGTATTGTTTCAGTAATTGGCTTACTTATTTTAATATTTGGAGGCGATTATAGAGGCTTTGGTGGATTAATGATTTTTACTTCTGCAATGCTTTGGATTTACCGTTTGTTTTTAAGAAAAATGGCAAACACATTCCAAACAAAAATATTAGTGATTTTTGAAAACTTTTACGAACGCGAATTAAGACGTGCTTTAAGTAAAAAATGGCCTGCTTTTATTACCATAACAACGTTTACCTTATTAATATTAGCTTTTATCGCTTTTGGAGCATCACTAGATTCTAAACGTACTAAGGTTGAATTTTTCCCTGACAATAAACCTAATCAAATTATTGTTTATGTAGAATATCCTGAAGGTACTGATATTGAAAAGACGAATACGATAACAAAAGAAATTGAGAAAAAAGTTTACGATGTTCTTGATGATAACGAATATAAAGATGGAGACTACAACTTTTTAGTAGAAAGTGCCGTATCTCAAGTTGGTGAAGGCGCAGGAAACCCACAAACAGATGGTGGTTCTGCTGCAGAAATGCCACATAAAGCTAAGATTACAGCATCTATGCGTGAGTATAAATACAGACGCGGTAAAGACAGTGAATTGTTACGTCAGAAAATACAAAAAGCGTTAGTCGGGATTTATCCTGGAATATTAATTTCAGTAGAAAAAGACCAAAACGGACCACCGGTAGGATCTCCCATTAATATAGAAATTGAAGGCGAAGACTACGCAGAGCTTATTGGAATTGCGCAAAGCATGAGAGACTTTATTAACCAGAAAAACATCCCTGGAATAGACGAACTTAAAATTGACGTTAACAAAGGAAAACCAGCCATGTTGGTTGAAGTAGACAGAGCTAAAGCCGGAGAATTAGGCGTAAGCGCAAGTCAAGTAGGAACACAATTACGTAATTCAATCTTTGGTAGCAAAGCTGGCGTGTATAAAGAAAACGGAGACGATTACGATATCTATGTGCGTTTTAACGAAGACAACAGATATAATATTAGTGCCATTTTTAATCAGAAAATGACCTTTAGAGATAACACCGGACAAATTAAAGAGATTCCTGTCTCTGCTGTGGCAAGACAGAAAAACACTTCCGGATATAGTGCGATTAAACATAAAGACACAAAACGTGTAGTAACCGTGTACTCGGCTTTATCTCCTGGTTTTACAGATGCGGCTGCAATTGTTGGGCAAATTCAGAATGAAATGAAAACATTCAAAAATTTACCTTCAGACATTAAGATTGACTACACTGGACAAATTGAAGAACAAAATAAACAAATGGCGTTCTTAATTGGCGCGTTCTTTACGGGATTAGCACTTATCTTTTTCATCTTAATATTCCAATTTAATTCTATTTCTAAACCTGGAATTATCATGTTAGCGATTTTCCTAAGTTTTATTGGGGTGTTTGGCGGACTTGTAGTTACCGGAGATGCCTTTGTAATTATGATGACTATGATGGGAATTATCTCTCTAGCAGGTATTGTAGTAAACAACGGTGTGGTACTTTTAGATTATGCTCAACTCCTTATAGATAGAAAGAAATTAGAACTAGATTTAGGAGACGACGATTATTTAAAACGTGAAGATTTATACGAGTGTATTGTTCATGCCGGAAAAGCACGTTTACGCCCTGTATTATTAACAGCTATTACAACCATACTAGGTTTAGTACCGCTAGCTGTTGGGTTAAACATTAACTTCTTTACTTTGGTTAACGATTTTAATCCTAACATATATATAGGAGGAGACAATGTGGTATTCTGGGGACCTTTAGCTTGGACCGTAATTTACGGATTATTAGTAGCAACATTCTTAACACTAATTGTTGTTCCTGTATTTTTCTACCTAACTACACGGTTTAAAATGTGGTTATCAAACAGACATATTATATCTGTACCAACCTAATAAAAAGGCCTATTACAATTAATTAAACTAAAAATCCGGAGCTTTATACTCCGGATTTTTCAAATAAAAACCATTGTTCATTAACGGTCTGACTAATTCAAAATTAATAGCAAAAAACCTAAACCTTCTATAAGGGAATGTCTAGATTAATATTATACATAAATCATACTATAATTTAAAATTGATTCCTACAGAAAAATTAGTTCCTAATTGCCCTTGTTGTTGCACTGATGAAGCATAAACAAAACGGCCATTACTTGTAGTTCCTGTATTTACGTTGGTTTTATCTGGATACACATTAAAAATATTATTAACATTACCATTAAAACTAATCATATTGTTAAGGTTAAAAACAAATCCAAAATCTGTAGTTAATTTAGAAGACAATGTTTGGTCATAAATTGGGTTCTGATTATCATTATCAGAAATAATAGTTACTTCCCCAAAAAGTGTATTGTTTAAAGAAAAATCCCATTTATCAACATCTAAAGCTAACCCAAGAATAAATTTAGATTTTGGTCTAGAACTCGTAATTAAACCTTGTTCTGCTCTATCAAAAATATCATAACCTGCATTTGCCAAAGCTGCTGGTGTTTCAATATTATCGATAGTCGTTGTATTTAAATTCCCCGCTAAACTAACATTCAGCAAAGCGTTTCCAATACCAATATTTCTATAATTTAATACTAAATCTGCTCCTTTTGTTTTCGTATCACCCGCATTAATAAAGAACTGAACACCAACTACATTGTAGTCTTGTAAGATTTGTTCAATTTCATTAGTTGTACTATCATCATCATCATAAGATATTTGAGAAGAAAATAATACTCTATCATATACTTTAATTTGGTAAAAATCTAACGAAGCAGAGAAGTTTTTATTTATTTTATAAGTAAAACCTCCAGCAATGTTTTCTGAAGTTTCTGCAAAAAGACTTGGCACTCCTAACGCCTGTACAGCAGGATTATCGTTCGCTAAAGTACCTTGTAGTACTGGCTCTGTAGATCCATCAACAATAGTGTACTGACTTAAAGTAATATGGCGTTGGTGTAATGTTGGTGCTCTAAAACCTGTACTATAAGAAACTCTTATCGCTCCTTTTTTTCCTATTTTATAACGCCCATTAATTTTCCATGACACATTATCTCCGCCATCAGAAAAATTTTCATATCTAGCAGCGACACCTAATAAAAGACTTTCAGAAATATCATAATCTACTTGCCCATAAGCAGCAAAATTACTTCTGTCCCATACACCAGCCTCTTCTGGTTTGATTCCCGCAAAAGAATCTGATCCACCACCATAATAAGAAAAAGGATCACCTTCAAAAGCACTAAAAACCTCTCTCTTAATTTCTAATCCTGTTGCAATACTAATTTTTTCTGAAACGAGACCAGAAATATCTAAATTCCCTATAAGGTTACTAAATTTATATCCTCCAGGATTAAATGATGTTGGAGACGTTCCGTGATCTGCTAAATAATCTCTATTCACAGAATTATTAACTGTTACATCTATATCGTTAGAACCATAAGTTACACTTGTATCCATATTCCACTTATCTGATAAAGAATACTTCACTCCTAAAACATTTATATGATCATTAATTTTAGCCTCAAATGTTGGCTGATAACCTTTAAAATCAGTGGTACTTGTTAAAAACTCTGCATCAGCGACATCTGATCTCCAGTAAGGCGCTCTATAAAAGGCAAAACTTTTACCTGTTCTTGAAGTAAAACCATGAAAAGAATATATAGTTCCGTTCTCACCTAAAGGATGTTCCAGGTTTACAAATAGATCTCCTTTTTCCATTTCTGGCTGACCAACAGTCATACCTGCATCAGGATTATCTTCTAACCAATCAATTTCATAATCTCTTGTTGCTCCTTCTGTCAATGGATCTACAAAACCTGCTCTATTTGTAATCTGTTGTTTATAATAACCTAAAGTAAAATTAATAACACCTCCATCACCAAATTTAAGAGAAGAATTAAAATCTGCAGAAAAATTAAAACCATCGTTTTCCGAAGTAATACCTGCTCTTGATGTAAACGTAGAATACTCTACATCTTTCTTTAAAATAATGTTTAAAACCCCAGCAACAGCATCAGATCCATATTGCGCAGATGCTCCATCTCTTAAAACCTCTACTCTTTCTATTGCTGCAGTAGGTATACTTTTTAAATCTACACCAACTTCTCCTTTACCTGGAGAACCACCTAAATAAACTTGTGCACTTTGGTTTTTTCGTTTTCCATTAACTAAAACCAATGTTCTACTTGGTCCCAAACCACGTAAATCTGCTGGATCATAATGCGCAGTTGCATCAGAAATTGCTTGATTTTGAGAATTAAAAGAAGGCACTTTAAACACTAACATTCTATCAAATGTTGGCTTACCACTATTCTGCAATTCTGCAACATCTATATTATCTATAGGCACCGGCGAATCTAAAATTGTTCTCGGTTTTGCTCTATTCCCTGTTAACACCACTGCATCTAAAGCAACACCTGCTTTCAAGACAACGTCAATCGTTTGCCCAGAAACAACAATCTCCTGAGTATCATACCCCACATAAGAAAACACTAAGGTTTGCCCATCACTAGCATTTATATCATATTTTCCATCAAAATCTGTAGTAATCCCTACAGAAGTTCCTTTAACGATTACGGAAACTCCCGGCAATGCACCTGAATGATCTGAAACTGTCCCAGTAACCTCTTGGGCTACAATTACATCTGATACTCCAATACATATTAGAAATACCAATAATTTAAATTGCAATAATTTAACCATAACATTTTCTTTTTTTTTATTTGATAAGACTAATATATAAATTTTATGTTTTCATTAACAATTTATTATCAGTAAATATGAAATAACCATGAAAATAAATTGTTAAAATTGTTAAAACACGTTAAAAACAATAATACTTTAACAAAATACAACTGTTCACAGAATTAATAAAAGATCTATTTTAAACTTACAGCATACATTTAAAAGCATATGTAAATAAAGCAACACACTATTATATAGACTAACGAAAAGGTTATAGTTGATATAACTAAAAAATACGGTGTATAAAGCTTCCTGTTTTTTAGTTTTTAATCATTTAACTTCATTAAATTTGCACATCAAAAATTTTGAATATGTATAGAAGTAATAATTGCGGCGAATTAAGATCGTCTCATATAAATAATGAAGTAACACTTTCTGGTTGGGTACAAAAAGTACGTGACAAAGGATTTATGATTTGGGTAGACTTACGTGATCGTTACGGTATTACGCAACTTATTTTTGATGAAGAGCGCACACCTAAAGCGATGATGGATCAAGCACAAAAACTAGGTCGTGAATTCGTTATTCAAGTAAAAGGAACAGTTATAGAACGTACTTCTAAAAATCCAAAAATTGCAACTGGAGATATAGAAATTTTAGTTTCTGAATTAACTATTTTAAACAGCGCACTTCTTCCGCCATTCACAATTGAAGATGAAACTGATGGTGGAGAAGAATTACGTATGAAATATCGTTATTTAGATATTCGTCGTAATCCAGTAAAAAACAATTTAATTTTCCGTCATAAAGTAACTCAGGAAGTTAGAAATTATTTATCTAGTCAAGATTTTATTGAAGTTGAGACTCCTTACTTAATTAAATCTACTCCAGAAGGTGCTCGAGATTTTGTTGTGCCTTCTAGAATGAATGCAGGACAATTTTACGCTTTACCACAATCGCCTCAAACTTTTAAGCAATTGCTTATGGTTGGTGGTATGGATAAATATTTTCAGATTGTAAAATGTTTCAGAGATGAAGATTTACGTGCAGACAGACAACCAGAATTCACACAAATAGACTGTGAAATGGCGTTTGTAGAGCAAGAAGATATTTTAAATGTATTTGAAGGATTAACACGTCACTTACTTAAAGAAGTAAATGGTGTAGAAGTTGAAACCTTTCCAAGAATGCTTTACGACGATGCCATGCGTCTTTACGGAAACGACAAACCAGACATTCGTTTTGGAATGGAGTTTGGAGAATTAAACACTGTAACACAACATAAAGACTTTAAAGTTTTTAATGATGCTGAATTAGTTGTTGGTATTGCTATTCCTGGCGGAAACAGTTACACAAGAAAAGAAATAGACAAATTAATAGAATGGGTTAAACGTCCGCAAGTTGGTGCTTCAGGTATGATTTATTCACGTTGTAATGACGATGGATCTTTCAAATCTTCGGTAGATAAATTTTACGATCAAGACGATTTAGCAAAATGGGCAGAAATAACAAATGCTAAAACTGGCGATTTAATTTGTGTGCTTTCTGGACCTACAAATAAAGTACGTGCTCAATTAAGTGCATTACGTATGGAAATTGCAGACCGTTTAGGTTTAAGAGATCCTAAAGTATTTGCTCCTTTATGGGTTATGGACTTCCCGCTTTTAGAATGGGATGAGGAATCAGAACGTTACCACGCCATGCACCACCCATTTACATCTCCAAAACCTGGACAAATAGAATTATTAGACACCAATCCAGGAGACGTAAAAGCCAATGCTTACGATTTAGTTTTAAATGGTAATGAAATTGGAGGAGGTTCTATTCGTATACACGATAAGAAAACTCAAGCTATTATGTTGAAACATTTAGGTTTCTCTGATGAAGACGCAAAAGCACAATTCGGATTCTTAATGGATGCGTTTGAATACGGTGCACCACCACACGGTGGATTAGCATTTGGTTTAGACCGTTTGGTTGCTATTTTAGGCGGACAAGAAACAATTCGTGACTTTATCGCTTTCCCAAAAAACAATTCTGGCCGAGACGTCATGATTGATGCTCCCGCAAAAATAGATGATGTACAGCTTAACGAATTAAGCTTAAAATTAAATATTAAATTATAAAAATTAAAATTAAATCCCGCACCTGCGGGATTTATACACTAATAGAAACATGCCAACACAAAAAAAATCTTTATTAACAAAATTCCTATTTTGGAAGACAAAGCACGTTGGACATAGAAACTTCGTTTACATATTAAGTATAGCCGTTGGTTTAATTGCAGGATTAGGAACTGTAATTCTTAAAAACACTACTCACTTTATTCAACATTTAATGGAGACTAAAGTCGTAAGCAGCTATCATCACCCTTTTTATTTTTTATTCCCACTTGCTGGTTTAACGCTTACCTATTTAGTAAAAAAGTATGTTGTTAGACAAGAATTTGGTCACGGTATCCCTTCAACATTAAGGGCTATTGCAAAGAAAAAAGGAATCATGAAACCTTTTCAAATGTTTTCTGCATTACTTACCGCTCCACTAACAGTTGGGTTTGGGGGTTCTGTTGGTCTAGAAGGCCCAACAGTATCTACTGCTGCTGCCATTAGTTCTAACATTTCCAGAGTATTACACACCAACCAATCTACGCGTACCTTATTAATTGGGTGTGCCGCAGCTGGTGCCATTTCATGTATTTTTAAAGCTCCTATTGCTGCAATTGTATTTGCAATTGAAGTGTTTAGCCTAGACTTAACTCTAGTCTCTTTATTACCTTTACTTATATCATCTCTTTCAGGAGTTTTATTATCGTATTTTTTCTATGGAAAAGACACTATTTTACCCTTTCATTTAGTAGATGAATTTACACTTAGTCAAGTACCATTTTTTATAATTTTTGGTATCTTATCTGCACTTACATCTATCTATTTTACTAAAATATACGCTTATTTTCACGATTTTTTCCACGATATTAAATCTCCAATAAAACGTTTACTTATTGGTGGTACCGGCCTAGGAATAATAGTATTTTTTATTCCACCACTTTACGGTGAAGGTTTTGAAGTTATAAACAACATGGTTACTGGTAACTTCCAAGAAGTAGTAACTAATAATTTTATGCATATAGATATTACTAATAATTGGGCAATTATTGCTTTACTTATTGGTTTGGTTTTATTTAAAGTTATCGCAACATCTTTAACATTTGGAGCTGGTGGTATTGGAGGTATTTTCTCTCCTAGCCTATTTATGGGTTCTGTACTTGGTTTGGGATTTGCTAGATGCGTAAATACGTTAGATTTATTTAGAATTCACTTATCAGAAAGTAATTTCACATTAGTTGGTATGGCAGGTGTGCTAGGAGGCGTATTACAAGCACCGCTAACCGCTGTCTTTTTAATTGCAGAAATAACCGGTGGATACAAATTATTTATCCCCTTAATGATTACCGTTGCGATTTGCTTTGCGGTAACCAAGTATTTTTTGCCGTATTCTGTATACAGTATGGCTTTAGCCAGACAAGGCGATTTAATTACACACGACAAAGATCAGGCTGTTTTAACCTTAATGAATATTGAAAACTTAATTGAAACAAAATTTGTAAAGGTTCGTCCAAATATGACTTTAGGTGAATTAGTACACAATGCTGTTGTAAAATCTAATCGAAATATCTTTCCTGTTATAAGTGAAAGATCGGGAAGAATTGTAGGTATTATACTTTTAGACGACATTAGGCCAATCATGTTTGACCAAACATTATACGACGAGGTTGTTGCAAGAGATGTAATGCAAGCCCCACCAGAAATTATCGATCTTAACCAAGATAGAATGAAAGATATTATGAAGAAATTTCAAGACTCAAGTGCTTGGAACCTTCCAGTAGTTCGAGACGATAAATACATTGGTTTCATTTCAAAATCTAAATTACTTACAGCTTACCGTCGTCAGCTTATTAATTTTACTAGTTAACATGAAAAACCTCATCATTATATTAACCGTTCTTGCGTTTGGTAGCATTCTTTCAGGCTTTTTTATAGACGTCTCATATTCCGAAAAACTTATCGGTTTTGGAGTTGTTGGTCTATTTTTAGTTGTCTTCCCGCTGTTTTCATATTACAGATGGAAAGACAAAGATGTTAGAGACTACATGCTTACCAAAGAGAATTTAGAAAAAATGAGAGACAAAGAAGGCGACAAGAGAAAACTTTAATTTAAGTTTCGTTTTTCTACAAAGAAACGTTTCATAAGCACAGAGGCTTCTTCTGCCATAACACCACCTTTTACAATTGTTTTAGGGTGTAATTTTGTATTCAAATTAATACATCCTCGATTTTCGTCTCTAGCACCATAAACAATATTCGAAATCTGACTCCAATACAAAGCGCCACCACACATTTGGCAAGGCTCTAAAGTGACATATAATGTACATTTTTTAAGATACTTTCCGCCTAGGTAGTTTGCCGCCGCAGTAATGGCCTGCATTTCAGCATGCGCAGTTACATCTGTTAAGGTTTCGGTTAAATTATGCGCTCTAGCAATTATCTTATTATCAATTACAATTACAGCACCTACAGGAATTTCCCCTTTATCGAAAGCAACCTCTGCCTCTTGCAAGGCTTTCTTCATAAAATAAGTATCATCAAAAATATTTTCCATAATGTAAAAATACAATTTCAAAACGTACATTTGTAATCGTATGACACAATTACTACAACAAATAGATTCTCCCGAAGATCTTCGGAAACTAGCAAAAGAAGACTTGCCTTTTTTAGCAAAAGAATTACGCGATTTTATTATTGAAATTGTAGCTACAAAAGAAGGTCATTTAGGAGCTAGTTTAGGCGTTGTAGAACTTACTATTGCCTTACATTATGTATTTAATACACCAGAAGATATTTTAATTTGGGATGTTGGTCACCAGGCTTATGTACATAAAATATTAACCGGACGCAAAGCACAATTCGACACCAATAGACAATTAGGAGGCATAAGCGGATTTCCTAAACGAGAAGAAAGCATATACGATGCTTTTGGAGTAGGCCATTCGTCTACATCCATTTCTGCCGCTTTAGGTATAGCCATCGCATCTAAGCTTAAAGGCGATTTTAACAAACACCACATCGCTATTATTGGAGATGCTTCTATTGCTAGCGGAATGGCTTTTGAGGGGCTTAATCACGCCGGAGTAACAGACACAAACTTGTTAGTTATTTTAAATGATAATGCCATTGGAATAGACCCAAGTGTTGGTGCTTTAAAAATGTATTTAACCAATGTTAAAAAAGGAACTCAGAAACAAGATAATATTTTTGAAGCTCTTAATTTTAATTATTCCGGCCCTATAGACGGTCATGATTTACCAAAAATTATTTCAGAATTAGAGCGTTTAAAAACAGTTCATGGTCCTAAATTTTTACACCTAATTACTACAAAAGGAAAAGGCTTAAAACAAGCAGAATTAGACCAAGTTAAATACCATGCTCCCGGCAAGTTTGACGCTAAAACTGGCGACTTATTAGCTACACCCAATATAAAATTACCTCCAAAATTTCAAGATGTTTTTGGTTACACTATTGTTGAATTAGCCAAAACGAATGAAAAAATCATAGGAATTACACCAGCAATGCCAACTGGAAGCTCTCTTAAATATATGATGGAGCAATTACCAGAACGCGCCTTTGATGTTGGTATAGCAGAACAACACGCCGTTACATTATCGGCTGGACTAGCCACTCAAGGTTTTATACCGTTTTGCAACATTTATTCTACGTTTTTACAACGTGCTTACGACCAGATTATTCATGATGTTTGCCTTCAAAACTTACCTGTTATTTTCTGTTTAGACCGCGCCGGCTTAGTTGGAGAAGATGGCGCAACGCATCAAGGTGTTTTCGATTTAGCGTATTTACAATGTATTCCAAACCTTATAATTTTCGCTCCTAGAAACGAAGCAGAATTACGAAACATTATGTATACTGCCCAACTGGGACTAAAACACCCAATTGCCATTCGTTATCCGCGTGGCCGAGGTCGTGAACTGAATTGGAAACAACCGTTTTATAAATTAGAAATTGGAACAGGAGAACAACTTAAAACAGGAACAAAAATTGCAGTTTTAAGCATTGGAACCATGGCTTACAATATAGAAGACGCCTTAAATACACTAAAGCAAAAACAGCAAGATAATATTGCTGTATATAATATGCGTTTTATAAAACCTTTAGACCACAACTTATTACATACCATTTTAAGCACCTATTCTAAAGTATTTACTATTGAAGATGGTACTATTTTAGGCGGATTTGGAAGTTCGGTTATTGCATTTGCAGCAAAACACCACTACAACACCCCAATAGAAACACTTGGTATTCCAGATGCATTTATTGAACACGGATCTGTAACACAGCTTCAAAAAACACTAGGTCTAGACGCTGAATCTTTAGCTAATTTGTTTTTAAAGCACATATAAACACTCTAATTATTACTCTATAATATCACAAAAAAAAAGGAACGCTAAGCGTTCCTCTTTTAAATATATTTAAAAAAGTATGTTATTATTTAATAATAAACTTTTTAGTTGTTGTTGTTGCACCTTCTGTAAATTTAGCCAAATACACACCAGAAGCTACATTAATATTAATATTTGCTGCTGTACTTCCATCTAAATTAATATCCTTAACATATACAGATTGTCCGCTTAAATTAAAGATTTGAAGATTAACTTCACCTAAATTAGATTTCGATTTTACTTTAAACTCACCAGTAGACACTGTTGGATATAAAGAAATCCCTGTTGCCAACTCATTATCTTCAACACTTAAAGCTGTACCTGTAAACTCTCCAGAGAAGATTCCTCTACCAAAAGTTGCGGCAAAAATAGTATTATCATCTCTAAGATCTAAATCCATAACTTTTACATTACTCATACCATTAAAGGCAGATTTCCAAGTAGGAGAATCGCTAGAAAAATCTGACGTATACCAAACACCTAATTCTGTACCTACTATAACCTCTTCTGTTTTTAAAGGGTTTTGTAAAATAGCTTTAACAGGCATATCTGGTAAATCCCCATCTTTCTGAGCCCAAGTTGTACCACCATCACTAGTGTACCAAATGTTATTTACACCATAATTATGGAAGGTTACAAAAATTTCTTCTGAAGAAGTTCCGAATTCAATATCTGAAATACTTCCTAGAAATTCTGGTGAAGAAATATCTGTCCATGTTTGAAATAAAGGCGCACTAGCATTCGTGATTTTTAATAATTTTCCGCTTTCTAATCCTATATATAAGATACTATGCGTACTAGTCTCGTCGTAAGGAGAAACCTCCAAAGCTAAAGCCGGAGAATCCATTAAATCATTCTTTATTGTATTAACAGAATACACTCCAGAAGCACTTACCGTTCTATATGTTTTTATAGCATTTTCTGTTCCTGTAGAATAATTAGAAAATAAATAATTTAATCTTGAATCTAAAACTTGAGGATTAATAAACTCCCCAATATCATCATCTTCACTATTTATAGTTGTAGACACTCCTGTTTTATAATCATATTTCACAATTGCGTTATTATACACATAATTTGAAATAACATACGTATCTGTTCCGTCTTGATCGAATATAGTATATGCACCATCACCTCCATAAAGATCAAAAGAAGACGAGTTAATTCCAGAAGCTGCATTAGCAAAATACGGGGTTCCGTTATCTTGAGCACCTGCTGCGAAATAATCTCCCGATATAGCTGCAGTTGGAGCAACCCCAACAGTATAAAACTGGGTTACATTATATCCGTTATTTCTAGACGTAGGTTTTGTCCCGCTAGTTGCAGAGTAATACACACCTCCATCGTTTCCAAATAACATTTTAGATGTATCGTTTGTTCCAAATACAATAGCATGCTGATCTGCATGTATTTCTGGAAATCCAAATCCGCCATACCAATGCGTTAGTTGAGTCCACGCACTTCCTCCATCTGTACTTGTAAAAGTATCAATACCTCCTACAAAAATAGTTTCATCGTTAGTAGGATCTACTTTAATAACTAAATCGTAAAATGCTTGACCTCTACAAAAATCGTCTGCATCCATATCTGTATCTGCATCTTCCGGTAAAGTTAATTCTGCTATTGTATCAAATCCATCTGTAGTTTTAAACATAACAACAGGAACGTCTGTTCCTTCTGCTAAAACATATATTTTATCTGCATCTGAAGTAGACGCTGCAATTTGAGTACGACTTCCTGAAAACTCATATTTCTTAACAAAATTAGTTCCGTCTGTAGATGCAAAAATAGCACCACCACCATCACCATTAATTAAGCTCTGTCTTGAAGACATCCAAACCGTATTGTCTGCTCCTAATTCAATATCATTAGGTTCATAAATATTACCCGCAGCGGTTAAAGGCACTCCTAATAAACTCCATGAATCACCCCCGTTAGAAGATTTATATAACCCATAATCATTAGGTCCAAAAAGTGTACTTGGACTTGCATCGCTATAAAATGTTGAACCTGCAGCGATAAACACTTCAGAAACACCTTTATTATCTCTAACTATAATATCATTCACGTGCTGATTTCCATTTAACACATAGAATCCTGAAAAATCACCAGAGTTTGCTGTAATAGTAACATTAACAGTTTCTCCAGCATTTAATTCGGCAACAATTTTAGCACCATTCTCTTGAGAGATCATAACAGAAGGAATCAATATAGAACCTGTTAAATCATCTCCCCCCATAGTAATTGGGTTTCCTGATACATTATTTATTACAATAACAGCTACTGCACCTGCAGCTTGTGCATTAAGCACTTTATCTACAAAATCACAAGTCCCTCTATATATTAAGGCTATTTTACCATTAACAGCTGCAGCGTTAGTTAATGCATCACAAGCTTCATAAACATCATCTCCTGTATCTGCCAACACCACATCATTAGTAACACCTTCAGTATTTGATGGACCGAAACTAGCACTCAATGAAATATAAGAATCTGCAATATCACTAGGTGAATTAACGACAACATCAGAATCTGTTTGTAAAACGGTTTCTCCTTCTGCTCCACCAAAAACATGGTTCCAAGAGTTCCCACCATCTGTAGATTTCCAAACACCGTTTCCATTTACATCTCCTGCAACATAAGATTCTCCTGTTCCTACATACATAGTTTTAGAATCGTTAGGATCTACGGTAATACAGCTAATATTCAAGTTTTCTGGAATATCTACACTGGTCCACACTGACGATGAATTTGAAATATTAGTATTTTTCCATAATCCACCACTAACACCACCTGCAAAAACAGTTTCGTTAGAAGTATCGTTAGGATCGAAAATTATTGCTCTTGTACGGCCTCCAATATCATCTGGACCACGTTCTACCCAATTATTATTAGAGTCGTCTCCTGGCACACGTCCTGTTGCTAAACTATTTGAACGTTCTTGTAATAATTCTTTTTGAATTACAGCTAAATTTTCTGGTGTAGGTCTTCCTAATGCAGGATTCATAGTTAGTTCCCATAACCGTTCCATAAACAGTTTTGGAGGCAACCCTTGTTGAGCACGTTCTTTTTTAGATAAGCCTTTTGTATTTTTAAACGGGCTATTTTCTAAATTCTTTTTGTGCAAGGCCTTTAGCTCTGCAATAGTTAACGGATTAGATCCTTGCTTTTCAGACACTTGAGTTTCGCCACTAAACTTAGTAACAGCAAAAACCACTGCAACAATAGCCACAAGTCCTAAAGCGATTTGTAATTTATTCTTCATATATATTTGGTTGTATTACACAAAAATAATTTTTTCTAGACGACAAACAAGTATTTACAATATTATTAAACTAAACGTCCTGAAAATTTTCGGTAAGTCAGAATAGCTTGACTATCAGAAAACAAGGACACATGATGACACACATTTAACAATCTTAAATACAAATCGTCTGCATTGAAATTGATGGTTTTTGGAAGAATCTTTAAAATCAGTTTATCATAATTAGAAGCTTTTCCATTATAATCATTATTAACTGCTGTTATATAAATATCTAATAATTTAGAAATAACAGCATAACCTGAAATCTCTTTATCTAAAACATCTTGAGATTGATAGATTTTTTCGACACTAATTTTTATAATATCATTTATTTGAGCTTCATATTTACTTTTGTCTAATAAAGACACCGTAAAGGTACCGTTTAATATAGCGGTTTCATTAGCCTCAAAAATTGAAATCGCTTCATTAATTAGTGTATTTATAGCCAAAGCTCTTAAATAACTAATCCGGTCTTGTGTATTGGTTAATTGATGATACTTATTAATATCTATAACATCTTTAACCAGTTTAATTAAATATTCTAGGGCAAATTCCTCTTCAATTAAACCTAAATTAATACCATCTTCAAAGTCGATAATGGTATAACAAATATCGTCGGCCGCTTCTACCAAAAATGCTAACGGATGTCTTTTAAAACTGATATTACCTTCTGCTCCAGCTTCAATTAAACCTAATTCTTTAGCAACATCTAAAAAGGCATCTTTCTCACTCTGGAAGAATCCATACTTTTTATCAGACACATTTTGGGTTGGTTTTTTAGGCAACGATTCTTTTGGGTATTTTATAAAAGCACCCAAAGTTGCATAACACAAACGGAGTCCGCCAACGCGACCTTCTCTACTTTGTGTTAATATTTTAAATCCATTTGCATTCCCTTCAAAATAACATAAATCCTGATACTGCTTAGGTGTAATTTCATCTTTATATTTAATTCCTAATCCCGTTTTAAAATATTCACCAATCGCTTTTTCTCCTGAATGTCCGAAAGGCGGATTTCCAATATCATGAGCCAAGGCGGCCGAAGCTACTATTGCTCCAAAATCGTTTGGCAAATACCCATGTTCAGATTTAAGCTCTGGATATTTAAGAATTAACTTCTCTCCTATTTTTCGCCCTAAAGACCTCGCCACAACACTAACTTCTAAACTATGCGTTAAACGTGTGTGCACAAAATCTGTCTGAGACATTGGAATAACTTGTGTTTTATCTTGTAAACTTCTAAATTCTGAAGAGAATATAACACGATCATAATCTACCTCGAACCCTAAACGTGTTTCATCCTGACTCTTTCTTAAGCGTTTATTAACATCTCCAAAACGTTTTAGAGACAACAGTTGTTCCCAATTCATAACTTTATTTTAAGTCTTCGCAATATAGCACTTTCTAATATATACAGCCTACACAAGGCTTTGAACTCTATACAGTAAATAAGATATGTTAAGAAAATGTTTAGACATTTATAAAAAAGAGAAATTCCCTAACGTTAAATTAACCTTTTTATCATCAATCTTTAACCGTCGATTAACCTTGACTTTACATAACTCAGGTTTCTTTGCCGCATGAAAATAAACGACAAAATGAAACATTTTTTAATAGCATTAGTATTTTTAACAACGGCATTCTCTTATGCACAAGACACTGGCTCGATTGTAGGTAAATTACTAGACAAAGAATACAATAACGAACCACTTGCTTTTGCAAACATATTAGTTAAAGGAAGCACAAAAGGAACAACGTCTGATATGGATGGTGTTTATGCCATTACAGAACTTACTCCTGGGTCTTACACTATAGTTGTTAGCTTTGTAGGTTACCTAACACAAGAAGTTCCTGTAACTGTTACAGCTGGTAACGCAACCCAAGTAGACGTCATTATGAGCGCTAGTGCAGCAGCATTAGACGAAGTTGTGATACAAACTACAACTAGAAAAGAGAGTGAAACAGCCTTATTATTAGATCAGAAAAAGGCCGTTATCATTAAAGAAAGTATTGGAGCAGAACGCCTATCTCAAATAGGAGCTACAGATGCTGCCGCAGCAACTTCTAAAATTTCTGGAGTTACAAAAAGCGAAGGGTCTGGCGAGGTTTACATTCGTGGTCTAGGAGACAGATATTTATCTACTACTATGAATGGTTTACCAATACCATCTGACGATGTTAACAACAAAAACATAAACCTAAACCTATTTTCTACAAACATGATTGAAAATGTAGGGATAAGTAAAACATATACAACATCTGCTTATGCAGATCAGAGTTCAGGGAATGCAGATATTACATCTAAAGGATATTCGAAAAAAGAATTATCTATAGGCATATCTTCAGGATATAACACAAACCTTTTTGGAGTAGATAATTTTAAAAAGAGTATCATTTCTGAAGATGTAACACTTGGTTTTCACAAAAAGGAATATGCTTTAGTAGACTTAATTACAAGACAAGGTTGGGACCCACTAGAACAAAAAAACACAGGAAACTACGGTATTGCAATTTCTGGCGGTACTAAATTTGAAGTATTTGGTAAACAAGTAAAATTATTTGCAGCAGGTTCTCACTCTAAAAAATACAACTATCAAGAAGGAATTTTTAGAAGCTACAGATCTAACATCTTAGATAATGAATTTACAGACACAGAGCTTTCTAACACAAGTATAAACTCTACTGGTTATATAAACTTAGGTTTAAAACTAAACAGCAACAACAACATTAGAATTAGCAGCTTATCTGTTAACAAGAGTGACGACAACGTCTACGAGCAAGGTAGAAACGGAGAGGGTTATGTATTTGATCAAGACCCACAAGAAGATGGTGCTTTTGTAAGAGACCAGAATTTTAAGCAAACTACTATGTTAATTAACCAAATTGAAGGAGACCATAATATTACAGAACGTAATACTTTAAAATGGGCGGCTGGATTTAATTATGTATTAGCTCAAGAACCTAACAGAATTAGAAATGAGGTTAACATTTTAGACGAAAACACAGTACAATATGCTCACGTTGGCGATTACCAACAAAGAAAATCTAGTCAACAAATTGAAGACACAGAATATAACGCTTATATTATAGATGCTATTGAATTAGGTAAATTTGATGAAGATGCAAACACTAGACCATTAAAATTAAATTTTGGAGCAGATTACCGTCAGAAAGACCGTTCTTTTAACTCCCTTTTCATAGGAGTTAGAGCTCGTGATTTCCAAGTACCAACAGTAGATGATTTTTCTGAAACATTTACAACAGAAAACTTTAATAACGGATTAGTACTTCGCGAAAGAGATCCAGACTTATATGATGCAGATTTAAACATAATTGCTGGATTTGCTAATTTAGATTTTGGATTAAATAAAAAATTCTCAGGAAATGTAGGAGTACGTTTAGAAAGAGATGAAATTAATGTAAACTGGGATGTTGCCAATTTTGTTGGTCGTTTAGGATCTATTAAAAAAGAATACACAGAAGTTTATCCTAGTGTAAATTTAAAATATGAGTTAAACGAAAATCAATTTCTTCGTTTAGCATCTAGTTTAACACAAACACTTCCAGAATTTAAAGAATTAGCACCATTCGAATACGTATCGCCAACAGGACGTGTTACACGTGGAGATCCAGATTTAGAAAAATCAGATGTATTTAATTTAGACTTAAAATGGGAATTCTTTCCTAAAAGAAGCGAACTTATTTCTGCAACAGCATTCTATAAGCAAATTAAAAACCCTATTAACTTAGCACAAACAAGAGGATCTTCTGGAATATTTGAGTACTCAAATACAGGAGACGCTGCAGATGTTGTAGGATTAGAATTTGAAGGTAGAGTAGATTTAATTACTAATGATGACGATGAAGCACTATTAAACTTAAATGCCAATGTTACTAAAATGTGGTTTACTCAAGATTTACTTGAAGACTACCAATACAATAACATTAGCGAAACAGATTTACAAGGCGCATCTGACTTAATTATAAACGGATCTTTAAGCTACAATAGCCATAAAGAAAAAGAATTTATAGCAACATTAACAGGAAACTATTCTTCAGACAAAATATACGCTTTAGGTTCTCCAGAAGATTTTACAAACAGCGCTGTACTTTATAACGATGCAATTATAGAACAAGGTTTTGTAACCTTAGACTTAGTTGTTAGTAAACAAATTACAGATAACTTATTAGTAAAATTCACAGGAGGAAACTTATTAAATCCAGAAATTAAACAAACACAAAACATAAGAAACATTAACTCCGGAATACAGACTAACGAAACTGTGCTTTCTTATAAAAAAGGTAGTTTATTAAGCTTAAGCCTAAAATATACTTTCAAATAATATTCTATTAACAAAGAGTCATAATTTACCATAAAACGGTAACCTTACTTTAATACTGAGTTAAAAATACAGAAACACAAAGAACGTTTCTTTGCATCAACAAAAACAATAAACAAAATCAAACAAAAATTAATATGAAAAAGTTAGTCTTAAATTTCTTTAAAGTTGCTGGATTAGTATCAGCTGTAGCTTTTACAAGCTGTAGTACAGACGATCCAGAATCTGTCGGACAAGAACAAGCAGATGTAATTACAAATCTTGATGCTGGTATCTTAAACGGTACTTTACAAGAAAGCTACTCTTTAGAAGCAGGTGTACAATACCAATTAACTGGACAATTTATTATTGATGACAATGCTGTTTTAAATATTCCTGCTGGAACAAAGATCGTTGCAGAAAATGGAGGAACAGATGTTTATATCGCTACTTTAAAAGGAGGAACAATAAACATTAACGGTACAGAAAGTAGCCCTGTAATTATGTCTTCTGTAAATGCACAACCAGGTGACTGGGGAGGATTAACACTTTGTGGAGACGCTACAACTTCTGCAGGTACAGATGCGACTGCAGAAGTAGGTGGTTTTACTTACGGTGGATCAAACGATAGCGATAGTTCTGGAATTATTAAATACTTACAAATTTCAGGTACAGGAGCACAAATTAACTCAGAATCTCAATACAATGGTGTATCTTTTTACGCTGTAGGTTCTGGTACTTACGTAGATAACGTAGCCATAATTAATGGATCTGATGATGGTGTTGAGTTTTTTGGAGGTACAGTTAGCGTGTCTAACTTATATTTAGAAAATCTTGATGATGACGCTATCGACTGGACAGAAGGATGGAATGGATCTGTAAACAGAGCTTACATATCTAATACTATTTCTGGATTCTCTACAGTTTTTGAAGGAGATAAAGATAACGGGAACCCAACATTTACAGACATTACAGCGATCTCTACTGTTGGAGGAACAGCTTTACAATTTAAAAAAGAATCTGGAGGAACAATCACTAACCTTTCTTTAAGTGGTTACGATGTAGATTTAGACATGAAAGACGGAGGAGCTCTTTCTAATGTTGTTTTTGAAGACAATTACACAGCTGTTGCTTATGCTACAGATGAAGAAATGGAAGCTTCAGGAGAATACTTTTACGGATTAAACACTTCAGTTATTGCAACTGTTGATGTAAATGATTTTGCTTGGGTAGATACAAACATATCTTTTGATACAGACGTATTACAAGGAGCTGTAACTGGAGATGTTACTTTAGATGCTTCTATTAGCTATACTTTAAATTCTTCTTACATCGTTCAAGATGGTGGAAAATTAACAATCCCTGCAGGAACAAAAATCACTGCTAGAGATGGTGGAACGGGTGTTTACATCGCTGTATTAAAAGGAGGAACAATAGACATTCAAGGAACAGAAACTAATCCTGTTGTTATGTCTTCTGTTAGTGCTGAACCTGGAGACTGGGGTGGATTAACAATTTGTGGTGATGCTTCAACTACTGCTGGTGCTGATGCTACTGCTGAAATTGGAGGATTTGTTTACGGAGGATCTAACGATGCTGATAACTCTGGATCTATTAAAAACTTAGTTATAAAAGGAACAGGTGCTCAAATTAACTCTGAGTCTCAATACAATGGTGTATCTCTTTACGCTGTAGGTTCTGGAACAGTCTTAGAAAACATTGCTGTAATTAACGGAGCTGATGATGGTATCGAGTTTTTCGGAGGATCTGCTTCTGCAACTAACTTATACTTTGACAATAACGATGATGATTCTATAGACTGGACTGAAGGATGGAACGGAACTGTTACAAATGCATACATTTCTCATACTAAAGAAGGATTCTCTACTGCTTTTGAAGGAGATAAAGACAATAACAATCCTAAGTTTATAAACATTACAGCAATCTCTACTGTAGGTGGTACTGCATTACAATTTAAAAAACAATCTGGAGGAACAATCACTAACTTATACTTAAGTGGTTACGATCTTAACATCGATATGAAAGATGAAGGACCTTTAGCTAATGTAATTATAGATGGTCAAGCAGCTACAACTACAGATGCTTATAACGAAGGAACTCAAGTAGACATCTCTACTTGGTCTTGGATTAACGCTAGTTTATAATACACACATTTTATACAAAATAAAAAAAAAGCACCCAATTATTGGGTGCTTTTTTTTTATTTTGTACTCTTAAGTTTTCTATTTAATGAGATGCTAATTGAGATTTACTACTCCACTCACTAACACTTGCAATAGCATTGTTAGAATAATTCACTTCTCTTAAAGAATTTTCTCCCCAAAAGAACCATTTTCCAACTTTTTTACCATCTTTATAATTAGCAGTTGCTGTGCGTTGCCCTTTAAGGTCAAAACTATTCCATTCGCCTTGCAACTTACCTTCTTGAGTATACGTTCCTGTTTGACTAACTTCACCATTTGCATGGTAATAAGTAACATCAATTAATTGTGTATCGTTATTTAATTTTAATTCTCTTTTATCTTGTGCAAATGACATAACAGTCACTAATAAAGCAAATACAAATATTATTTTCGTTTTCATCTCCGTTTGTTTTTAATTAATCTACTACTCAAAGATAACTAATAATTAACGTTAAAAAAATGTTTTGGTAACATTAATTTAACATTGAAGCTTATTTAATTACAAATCAACCTATTACAATGTTAACATGGAGAAATATCAATTAATAATAACATAATATATGCTTCACATAGACGTAAAACACAATACCGTTATTTGCAATTATTCATATAAGCTATTAGTTTTTGTCGACTATTTATCATGAACAAAAAGAACTGCCTTTACAGGCAGTTCTTATTTATATAGACAAGATAATACCTGTGTAAAAAACTAAGACACATTACAAAACAACACCAGACATAAGACCACACGTGGGGTCTTAAAAAACTTCACTAAAAAAATGTGTCGTGAAAATAAAAAACTACAAATTTAAAATTCAATAATATAAAGACCTGAATTTATAAACATTGGAGTTGTTAGAATTATTATTAATTAAAGAAGACAAAATGGTCTTTAAATAGCAATCCTTAATTAAATAAAATTAAAATAGTATCTTTTACTTTTTATTCAAATAACAGAAATAGAAAATATATTTTAACGGATAATTTAACATGCAAAAATCTAAAATGTCTTAATATTACCGAGTAAATATTCACAACAGTTTAAAAAAAACTCGCAAGTTTTAATAAGTATTAAAAAATAGATGAATTTAGAGGCTGTTTTTATTAGATAAATTCTAAAAATTAATACATATAAATCATATTAAACGCCTACTGTTTTTAATAAAAATCATAACATTTACGTAACACATCAGTGAGAAACACTATAGATATTTGCAAACAATTTGAGATTAAAAAATGGAGAATATATATTTATTAATGATTGTTGCTTTGGCAGTACTTGCTATAGCAGATTTAATTGTAGGAGTAAGTAACGATGCCGTTAACTTTTTAAACTCTGCAATAGGCTCTAAAGCTGTTTCTTTTAAAACAATTATGATTGTAGCTAGCCTTGGTGTGGCAATTGGAGCAATCTTCTCAAGCGGAATGATGGAAGTTGCCAGAAAAGGAATTTTTAACCCTGGAGAATTCATGTTTAGTGAAATCATGATTATTTTTATGGCAGTAATGATAACCGATATCTTATTACTGGATTTCTTCAATAGTATAGGAATGCCAACCTCTACAACAGTATCTATAGTATTCGAACTTTTAGGAGCTTCGGTAGCCATAGCACTTATTAAAATTGGGAATGATGGCGGTAACATATCAGACTTAGTAAAGTATATAAACACATCTAAAGCCACTCAAATTATATTTGGAATACTACTATCTGTAGTTATAGCATTCTCTGTAGGAGCCATTGTACAATGGTTTACACGTTTACTTTTATCTTTTAATTTCGACAAAAAAGCAAAATGGGTAGGTGCCTTATTTGGTGGTTTAGCTATTTCTGCAATTTCATATTTCATTTTTATTAAAGGTATTGGCGGAACAGCTTTTGCCAAAGAAAGTTACTCAATCTTAGGAGGCTTAACAATCAAACATTATATAGAAAACGAAGTCTTAATTATACTATTAATAAGCTTCACTTTTTGGAGCATTATATCTTACATTTATTTAACGGTATTAAAGTTTAACATATATAAACTAATCATATTAATAGGAACCTTTGCTCTAGCACTAGCCTTTGCAGGAAACGACTTAGTTAACTTTATAGGTGTGCCAATCGCGGCATGGCAATCTTACCAAGAATGGTCTATTTCTGGAGTGCCAGCAGATCAATTTAATATGGGAATTTTAGCTGAAGCCGTTAAAACACCAACAATTATGCTATTTGTTGCAGGTATGGTTATGGTAGCAACATTATGGTTCTCTAGTAAAGCAAAAGCTGTAGTTAAAACATCTATAGATTTAGCTTCTAGCCAAGGGGAAACTAAAGAGCGTTTTCAACCTAACTTCTTATCTAGAGGATTTGTAAGAACTGCTGTTGGGCTTTCAGACTTTGTTAAATTAATGATTCCAAGTGGTACCCAAGAAAAAATAGACAGACGCTTCGAAAAACCTACAATTCATTTAGAAAAAAACAAGACATACGAGTTACCTGCTTTCGATATGGTACGTGCCGCTGTAAACCTTATGGTTGCCAGTGTACTTATATCTATAGCAACGTCTATGAAATTACCATTATCTACAACATACGTAACCTTTATGGTTGCCATGGGTACATCTTTAGCAGATAAAGCTTGGGGAGCAGAAAGTGCAGTATACCGTGTTGCTGGGGTTTTAAATGTAATTGGAGGTTGGTTTTTTACCGCAATAATTGCTTTTGTAGCAGCTGCAATAATTGCTTACTTAATTAATTTACATGTACCATCTATGGTAGGTATCTTATTATTAATAGCATTCCTATTATTATCTAGAAACTACTTAACACACAGTAAAAAACAAAAAGAACTCAAAGCAGAAGGACAACTAATACGAGCAGAAAGCAGCTCTATACAAGGTGTAGTTCACGAAAGTGCTCACAACATTGCCAATGCTATAAAACGTGTAAACAGAATTTACACAGGTGCTATAAACGGATTATCTAAACAAGATTTAATTGCGCTAAAACAAAATAAAAAACAAGTAGAAAAACTAACCAACGAGATTGATGAACTCAGGGATAATATATTCTATTTCATTAAAAACCTTGACGAATCTAGTGTTGCTGCAAGTAATTTTTACATTAATATTTTGGGGTATTTACAAGATATGTCTCAATCTTT
This sequence comes from Formosa sp. L2A11, assembly GCF_009796865.1. Classification (GTDB taxonomy): domain Bacteria; phylum Bacteroidota; class Bacteroidia; order Flavobacteriales; family Flavobacteriaceae; genus Formosa. The sequence goes on from NZ_CP047028.1 coordinate 937,422, forward strand.
AGAATACATTTCTAAAGTGAGTTACAAGCACGTAAATAACAACCACAAGAAATTAAAATTCAACCAGATTAAAGAATTAAAACAGATAGATACGTTGTTAGAAAATTTATTTTCTAATACACAGACAACATTTGAAAATCGTTCTTTTGAAGATATTGGTGAAATTTTAAAAACTAAAAAAGATCTATTTACTGAAATTACTGATAAAATTCAGAAACAAGTAGAACGTACAAGAACAGAGGAAGTAAGTCCGAAAAACACAACACTATACTTTAGTTTATTACTAGAGACTAAAGACTTACTAACCGCTACAATGAATTTATTAGAAGAATTCTATCATGCAAATGACGGAACAACACAAATTCATAAAATAATTAAAGAAGAAGAGATAGACGAATAACAAACGCTTATCTTTTTAAAACAATACAAGCAGAGCTGTTTAAACATTAAACAGCTCTGCTTTTTTTATACAGATACCTTCTCCAAAAAAATAAAAGCATACACAATACAAATAGTTAAAACAAAAAAAAGAGGACGCCATAAGTCCTCTTTTTATTCCAATAATTAACTAAACTAACTAATATTGTTTTACTTTGATAAAGATATCGTGCGTGTTACACGATTTATATTCTCGTAATTATACATTATTAATACAATATCAAATATGGAGAAAGAACACTGTGAAAATTTCATTTTTGTATAGTTGGTAGCCAAAAATGTATATTTAGCATTTATTATGCTATTAAAATAAATTAATCGAAATATTTTTTACATAAATTTACCAATAACTTACAATTAATTAAAAATTATGATAAAAGCCATTATTGTTGATGATGAACCAAAAGCCGCACAAAGCCTAACTTGGGAATTAAGCAACTTTAAAGAACACATAGAAGTTATAAAAACCTTTACCATACCTGAAGAAGCTATTTTATACTTAAACGATAATCCTCCAGATTGTTTATTCCTAGATATTCAGATGCCAACCATGGACGGTTTTCAATTTTTAGACAAGTTAAAAAACAGAGATTTTGCCGTTGTTATAACCACAGCATATAACGAATACGGGATTCAGGCTCTGAAACAAGAAGCAATAGATTACTTATTAAAACCGATAGATTCGGACGACTTAAAAGAGACTATTCAAAGAATTAAAAAGTATAATGCCAAATCGAATAACACAGCACAAATAGAACAAGTACTCCTAAAATTTAACGAGCTTAACAACCAACGCATCTCTATAAACACAGACGGAAAACTAATTTTTATAGAAATAGCAGATATTCTTTTTGTAGAATCAGACGGAAATTATAGTACCATTTTTCTAAAAGATAACCAGAAAATAGTTTTAACAAAAAAATTGAAAGAAGTCAACGCTATTTTACCCGAACATGTGTTTTTTAGAATTCATAATTCATATATTGTCAACTTAAACAAAATAAAAGAGTATATTAAGAATGAAGGCTATGTTGTTATGCAATCCAACCACAAAATACCAGTGGCTAGACAACGAAAAGCAGATTTCTTAGAAAAATTATAATATGCAAAGACCATTTTCATATACAAAAGAAAGCCACATCTCGCTATCAACTATTTTTATATGGATAGTCCTATTATTTTGTTTTAAAATTACCACTGCACAAAACGCACCTTTAGACTCACAGTTTATTAAACGTGTAAAAACAGCTCTTAAAAACAAACCTAAAGAATTTCGTAAATTAGAAACCTTTTTCTACAGTGACAAGAAGGACAGTCTAAAAATGAAGTACTTAATAAACCAAGCTAGCATAAACCAGTATTACGATGCCAAATCTTATGCATTAAATGCACTTGGAACTATAGAACGAAACAGATCTTTATACGACGCATCAATCATACAACACAAGAAAGCAATAGACGCGGCTAAAGATGCAAAAAACAAAGTTCTGCAGATTATCTCTCTAAATTTAATAGGAGTAGCTTATCGCAGAATGGACTTGATAAAACCCGCTTTAGATTATCATAAAAAGGCGTACGATTTAGCCTTTAAAACATTTAAAACTGATCCCGACCCAGAACTAGAACGCTGTATGGCTATTTCAAGAAATAGTATGGGTAACATATATTTAGTACTTAAGCAATACAACTTAGCACTAAAACAATTTGAAAAAGCTTTATTAATAGAAAAAAGCACCAATAACAAACTTGGTTTAGCCATAAACTACCAAAACATTGGTATTGTTTTAGAAAATCAAGGCCAGTTAGATAAAGCCTTAACAAATTACAGAACCTCACTCCAATATAACGAGGAAATAAGCTCTATAATGGGTCGCGTAATTTGCAACAATGCAATTACACAGATTTATATTAAACAAAAAAAATACAATACAGCATTAGCTTTAGTTACCACAACCTTAAAAGAAGCCATAGCTTTAGGAGATCAATATTATTTATCTCAAACTTATATTAATTTAGGACGTGCACAAGAAAAGCTAAACCTAAACGAAGATGCGGAAATCAACCTACAAGAAGCACTTAAAATATCTAGAGCATACGATTTAAAAACCTTTACATCTAAAGCCCTTTTATACTTATCTGAATTACGTTTTAAAACCGAAGATTACAAAAATGCACATCTGTTTTACAAAGAGAGTAAAGAGATTGAAAACAGCATAACAAACGATCGTAACTTAAATTATGTAAATGATTTAATGATTGAGTACGAGCATGAATCTAAAAACAATCAAATAAAAAAATTAGCGAATGAGAATGAAATTGTTCGTAATAAACTAGAACGTAATAAAAAATTATTTTGGTATACAGCGATATTAATTTCGTTGTTCACCACCATGATTATCATAATTATAAGACATCGCCAATTAAAACAGGAGAAACAAATAATTACACTAGAACAAGATATGTTGCGAAGTCAAATGAATCCGCATTTTATCTTTAATTCACTAAACTCAATCAAGTTATACATCATAAACAACGACAAAGAAAAAGCTGTTTATTACTTAAATAAATTCTCTAAACTTATTCGAAAAATTCTAATTGCATCTACAGAAAAAGAGATGACTTTAGAAGAAGAATTAGATACCATGCAACTCTACATTAACATTGAGAATATTAGATTTGAAAACGAAATTGAATTCAACACACATGTAGACGAAAATGTAAATATAGGTAACATAAAAGTTCCTTCTTTAATTTTACAACCCTTCTTAGAAAACGCCCTTTGGCATGGTTTATCTTCTAAAAAACATGATAAAAAAATAGATTTATACGTTTCTAAAGAATCTAACAACTACATTACTATTAGCATTATAGATAATGGTATTGGTAGAATTGAAGCTGCAAAAATTAACAGCTTAAAGGTTTTAAAGCGTAAATCTGTAGGTATAGCAATTACAAAAGCACGTCTAGCTAATTTCTCTAAACGTTATGATAATAACTATAAATTTAATATTGAAGATTTATACAATGAAAAAGACAGACCAAAAGGAACCAAAGTAATTTTACAAATTCCAATTCCTAAACACAAAAAGGCGTAACCTACTTATACGTTTCGGCTACCTTTTCTAGTTCCATATACCAATCTTCGCCAAATTTTCTAATTAAAGCTTCTTTTACAAACTTATAAATAGGAACTTGTAACTCCTTCCCTAAAGAACAAGCATCGTCGCAAATCTCCCAACGATCGTAATTTACAGCAGAAAACTCTGTAAAATCTTTAATTCTAATAGGGTATAAATGACAAGACACAGGCTTTTTCCAGGTAACTTCTCCTTGGTTATAAGCCTCTTCTATAGCACAAAGCGCTGTACCTTTTTTATCGAAAATAACATAAGCACAATCTGCTCCATCAATAAGAGGGGTTTCATAATCTCCAAAGTCAGTAGTAATATATGTGCCTTGAGCTTCGATAGCATCAATACCTTTTTGACGTAAAAAGGGTTTTACTTTCGGATAAATATCTTCAAGAATCTGTATCTCTTCCTTCTCTAAAGGCGCTCCGGCATCGCCATCTATACAACATTGACCTTTACACGCTGACAAATTACAGAGAAAGTTTTTCTCTATAATTTCTTCTGAAACTATGGTTTTTCCTATTTGAAACATGCCGCAAAAATAGGTAAACTTTATATTTATTTATTATAGATAGTCTATTTTAATCCACTACTTTTGCCCAAAAAATTAAAAGTTAAAGTAATGCAATTCAATACTAAAGAAATCTTCACCGCTTTTATGATTCTATTTGCCGTGATAGACATTATTGGTAATATTCCAATTATTATCGATTTACGCAAAAAGATGGGTCATATACAAAGTGAGAAAGCGTCTCTTATTGCTGGTGCAATCTTAATTTTATTCTTATTTTTAGGAAATAGTATTTTAAGCTTAATTGGTATAGACGTAAATTCTTTTGCCGTTGCAGGTGCCTTTATATTATTTTTCATTGCTTTAGAAATGATTTTAGGAATCACTTTATACAAACAAGAAGAACAATCTTCTGTAACAGCAACCGTGTTTCCTTTAGCGTTTCCATTAATAGCAGGACCTGGTAGTTTAACTACATTATTATCATTAAGAGCAGAGTTTAGAATAGAAAATATTATTGTAGCTGTTCTTTTAAACGTTGTACTTATTTATACTGTACTTAAAACATCGTCTGCTATTGAACGTATTATAGGACAAACAGGAATAAATATAATTCGTAAAGTATTTGGAGTTATCTTGCTTGCCATTGCTGTAAAACTATTTGCTCACAACATTAAAGCCTTATTTATTTAAAATGAAAATATTCTCAATCATTCTATCTGTAATTGCTATTGCGTTAATCACTTTTAACATTACGCAAATTAATTTTGATGCTCCTTTTGGAGATGAAAGCATTGTAACATTAATTACTATTGTTGTATTATTATGCGCCTTAGTATTACTACTTATACTAAATACATCTAAACGTATTGAAGAGAAGTTTAAGAAACAGAAACAAACTTTATAATAAGAAGTAAGTGAGTTGCATTAATTAACTTGATGCTGCTCACTTATTTTTAAAACTTCATTAATTACATTATCATCACTATTAAAGACTTCGGTATACGCACCTTTCCCGAATAACTGGTCGGCAATTGTTGCTTTAAGATATAACTTTACCTCTTTTTTAATGGTCTGAAAAGAAATATTTGCTGCAGTTCGCACGTTTAAATAATCTTGAAATTTAAGAACCAGATCATCACTTACCTCAAAAGTATCTACAAATTCTTGTCTAGAATAGCCATCGAAAACATGTCTATCTTTTTCTAATTCTTCAAAAATAAAGTAGCTTATAAAACCGCGTTCTTGTAAAAATAATAACGTCTCGTTTTGGGTTTTAACATCTAAAGGCACAAAAATATCTGGAATAATTCCGCCGCCGCCATATACAACTTTACCTTTAGGCGTTGTAAATTTTAAAGAGTCTGAAACTGTAATCTTAAGTGAATCTAGAAGTTCACCACTTTCTAAACGCTGGTAATACTCATCGTAATAATCTTTATTTCCATGACTATAAGAACGCTGTATAGAACGCCCTGTTGGTGTATAATATCTAGCCACAGTTAATCGTACTGCACTACCGTCTCCCAGTTCCATTTCGCGTTGTACTAAACCTTTTCCGTAAGATCGTCTTCCAACAATGGTTCCTTTATCATTATCTTGTAATGCGCCAGCAACAATCTCGCTTGCAGATGCAGAATTTTCATTTATCAAGACATAAACTTCTCCATTTTCAAAGTCACCTTTTTCTGAAGCAAAGTTCTTTTCTATGTTTCCGCTTTTGTTTTTAGTAAATAAAATAAGTTTTTTATCTTCTAAAAATTCATCTACAATTTCCTCGGCAACAGTTAAGAAACCACCAGGATTATCGCGTAAATCTAAAACAAGTTCTGTAGCACCTTTCGATTTTAAATCAAGTAATGCTTTTTTAAATTCTTTATATGTTGTTTCGGCAAAACGATTCACTTTTATATAACCTAAAGTAGGTGTAAGCATATAACTTGCATCTACACTTTTTATAGGAATAACACCTCTAGACACATCAAAATCTAGAATTTGATCGGTTTGTTTTCTGTAAATTTTTAAATGTAATTTAGAACCTACTGGTCCTTTTAAACGATGTACAATATCTGTATCTTTAATATATTTTCCGAATAAAGAATCGCCGTCTGCAAAAATAAGACGATCTCCTCCAAGAATACCAGCCTTATCACTAGGACCATCATCTACCGTTCTAATTACGGTAACTGTATCTTTATAAGTATAAAAATGAATACCAATACCTACAAAATCGCCTTTCATGTTCTCTGAGACACGTTCCATATCTTTTTTAGGAATATATACAGAATGCGGATCTAAATTTTGAAGAATTCCATTTACAGTAACATCTACAATACTATCGGTATTTACATCGTCTACATATTCGTAGTCTATATAATCTATAAGACGATTTAATTTCTCTTTTTTACTATTAGATGCAAACAACCTATCTGAAGAATCAGAAAAATTCAATTTACCTCCTATAAATATTCCAGCCGCAACAGCAGCACCAATAATTAGAGGTAGATATATTTTTTTCATGGTCATTATGCAGATAAATCTTCGATATATTCAATATGTATGCCTGCCTTTTCTAGAAAGTCTAACCCAGAGTTATCTTTATATTTCTGACAATACACGACTCTTACAATTCCTGCTTGGTGAATTAATTTACTACATTCTTTACATGGAGAAAGCGTAATATACAACGTAGCACCTTTGCACGATTGTGTAGAAGCCGCCACTTTAAGAATAGCATTAGCCTCGGCATGTAACACATACCATTTGGTGTATCCCGCTTCATCTTCACAAAAATTATCGAATCCTGTTGGTGTTCCGTTAAAACCGTCTGAAATAATCATTCGATCTTTAACAATAACAGCTCCAACTTGTTTACGTTCGCAAAACGATAATTTCCCCCACTCTCTAGCTATTCGTAAATAAGCTTTGTCGTACTTAAGTTGCTTTTTATTAGGCATTAAACTTTTTAAATTTTTTATAAACTCATTTTAGAATAAAAGATAAACTTAAAATAATAAAGCCTTTATTCTTTTATAGATACCAATCTGCTTTCTTATAAAACTAAGAACAATAGCAAATAAACAACCTATTTAACGAAGATAGCCCGTTACCTTTTTAATAACAATGGCTAATCGTTAAAATTTTGAGAAAATTTCTGATTATTAAGAGATTAGTTTATTTGCCATAATCATTGGAATAACCAATCCTACTACGACAGACGATATTACTAAAACCCAATCGCGTTTAGAAAATCTGAAAACCGTTTGCATAATGTAACTAAAAAACAAGACTACAAATACAATTATAATTTGTGCAGCCTCAATACCCAATGCAAATTCTAATAGAGGTAATAATTTATTACTTGATCCTCCTATTAATAAATGAAATTCCCTAGCAAATCCTAAACCATGGACAATCCCAAAAAATAAAGCCGAAAAGAATAATAAACTCACCCCTTTCTGAATGGTTTTTCCTGCTGTAAAAATATTATAAACAGCCATTATAAGAATGGTTATAGGAATTAATAACTCGACTAAAGCACCATTAATTTGAACCACATCGTAAGCTGCTAAAATTAACGAAACAGTATGTCCCAATGTAAATAAAGACACCAATATTAAAACGCGCTTCCAATCTTTAAAAATATAAGCAACCGTTAAAACTAATAAAAACAAAACATGATCGTAGCCATTTATATCTAACACATGATTAATACCGTATTGCACATAAAAAAGGAAATCATCTAACATAGTTTTAAGGTTTGGAAATTATAATAGTTAAGTGGATATAGAAATTATTCGGCAATAAAATTAATAAAAAGAAATGACCCAATACCACTATATACTATTATTTCGGCAATAACATACACACCTGATTTTGAATACAAAAAACTAAAAAACAACATTTAATATTCTATTATTTTTCAGTTTAATATAAATTCAACTAAAATTAGAACAAAAAAAAAGCATCTAAATTTAAATACTTAGACACATTCTATTTTGTTACACACGTATTGTCCTAGCTTAGGAATACGTAATACTTGTCCTGGATAAATACTATCTGGATCTTTAAGCATTGGTTTATTGGCTTCAAAAATCACAGAATACGTCTTTGCATCGCCATGATATTCTTTTGCTATTTTACTTAAAGTATCGCCACTTACAACAGTATAAAACTGAGTAATTGGCTCGACATATTTAATAGACATTTTATCATTTACTGTAGATATTCCTTTAGAATTACCTACAACTAAAATTACTTTTTCTTTTGTTTCCTAATCTTGAGCTATTCCCGCAACAACGGCCTTATCTAAATCAATTTTAACATTTAAATCATCTACTTCTAAATTTAAACCTAATATTGTTTCTTCTACTCTAACAGCTGCCTCTGCTACCTCTTCTGTTTTTCCTAATCCAAAAATATTAACCCCTGCATCTTTAATAAATGAAAATAATCCCATAATATATATTGTTTTATTTGTTATCGTTTACATATAGTAAAGTTCAAAAAATATTCAATTAAAAACAACTTACACTTCTAAAATAAAAGGCTTTAAAGCTAAAATAAAATCTAGTTTACAACATCTATTTTTTCACATATTATCTTATTATATAGTCCCTATCAAGCACATCTTAAACCTAAAACAAAGACTTAATAGGGATATATAATTACAACCTTAGCAATTACACAACGTTAAAAATTAGATCAAAATTGCTTAACACATTACAAAAAACTCACAAACAGCTACAAAACAACATACTAAGTACATTTAGAAAACAAAGAAGTAGTAAAACTGTTTGATATTATATTTTTTGTTCTAATTTTGTTTATACTCGGCAATGAGGTTTGCCTTAAACCGTTCTTAGAAAACTAATGATTACTACCGTATTAAGACTTGTTATTACTGTAGAAGTTATTAATATTTAGTAATTATGACTTTTGAAAATTTTAAAAAAAAACTAACCTCTTTCGAGCAAATTCCTTCTTTATACTACCTTATTAAATGGCTAATTATATGCACATTTATAGGAATTATTACAGGAAGTATTTCTGCATTCTTCTTAAAAAGCTTAGAATGGGCTACAGCATACAGGGAATCTAATTTATGGATTATTGCTTTATTACCTGTTGGTGGATTTATTATAGGAATTACATATCACTTATATGGAAATAGTGTTGTTAAAGGAAACAACTTACTTTTAGAAGAGTTTCATTCTCCCAAAAAAGTAATTCCGTTTAAAATGGCCCCTTTAGTTTTATTTGGAACTGTAATAACGCATTTATTTGGAGGTTCTGCCGGTCGTGAAGGTACAGCCGTACAAATTGGTGGAGCTGTTGCAGATCAATTCACAAAAATATTTAAACTTTCTAAAATAGATAGAAAAATTGTTATAACAGCAGGTATTAGTGCTGGTTTTGCTTCTGTTTTCGGAACACCTTTAGCAGGAGGTATTTTTGCTTTAGAAGTCCTTATTCTGGGACGTATTCGTTTAGATGCCGTTGTCCCAAGCTTTTTTAGCAGCCGCTTTAGCCAATTACTTTTGTGTAATTTGGGGTATTCATCACACGCATTACAGTATAGAATCTGTTGCCGAAATGAATTTTGTAAATTTACTTTGGGCCATGCTAGCAGGTATTATTTTTGGACTAGTAGCCATGTTGTTCTCAAAATCTACGCACTTTTGGTCTAGCCAATTTAAACGATTTATAAAATATCCGCCGTTACGTCCAGCTATTGGTGGTGTAATTTTGGCTATTATTATTTACAGTATTGGGACTACTAAATACATCGGACTTGGTGTACCAACCATTGTACAGTCTTTTACTTCTAACATGAATTTCTTACGACTTTTTAGCGAAACTTTTATTTACATCCTTTACGCTTGGCGCAGGATTTAAGGGCGGAGAAGTGACTCCATTATTTTATATAGGTGCAACATTAGGAAACGCATTAATCTGGTTTATTCCACTCCCAATGGGCTTGCTAACAGGTATGGGATTTGTTGCCGTTTTTGCAGGAGCCACTAACACACCTATAGCATGTACTATTATGGGTATTGAATTATTTGGGGTTGAAGCAGGAGTTTTTATTGCAATTGCTTGTAGTATATCTTATTTATTTTCTGGACACACAGGTGTATATACTGCTCAAATTATTGGAAGTCCGAAAAACGAAAGTGTTTTCAAGGAGAAAGGATTTACTTTATCTGAAATAGAAGATAAAAGACATCTAAAATGAAAACAACAATCACTATAAGAATTTACTTCGAATACGGCAAAAAACGTAAAGATGTTCCGTTTTGGAAGACACTTCACGAATCGGATTTCGGAACTGTAATTTTAAAGAAAGCGAAAGCTTCTAATTTAAACCAAGTACTGCAATTTAATGTCTCTAGAGGCTATTTTGATAATAAAAAAATAAATTGGGGACTTGGTGATGTTCAACATTTTAAACATCCTCAAATTATTGAAATCACAGATACTCCAGAACAGATAGAATTGTTTTTAGAACAAGAAAAGGAGTTCTTTAAAGACACTTCTATTTATATCATTAAGAATGAAATTATTCTAAAATCTTAAGTAATTCTAAATTATCACAACTTATAATTGGTTTATTAATATTTCATTAACCCAATAAAGTTAGTTTTTTATGTACTTTTGAATCTATAATTATGATACTTTTATGAGTAAAGAATTAAAATATGCTGTGTTTGGCGCAGGTAGTTGGGCCACCGCTATTGTAAAAATGCTTTGTGAAAATCTTGACGAAGTAGGTTGGTATATGCGTAGTGTTTACACTAAAGAACATTTATTAAAACAACAACATAATCCAAACTACTTAAGTTCTGTCGAATTTAAAACGGAAAATCTAATTATAAGCAACGACATTAATGAAATTGCGAATTATGCAGATATATTAATTTTTGCTATTCCTTCAGCATTTATGCAAAGTGAATTAGCAAAAATAACGATAGATATTTCTGAAAAAACAGTTGTTTCTGCTGTAAAAGGAATTATTCCGGAATCTGGTTTATTGGTAGGCGAGCATTTAAACGAAGTTTTTAATATTCCGCTTAATAATATTGCAGTTATTGCAGGTCCTTGTCATGCAGAAGAAGTCGCTTTAGAGCGTTTATCGTACTTAACCATATCTTGTTCAGACTCTAAAAAAGCTAAAGCCATTGCAAAAAACTTATCTAGTAATTATATAAAAACAAAAATTAGCGACGATGTTATTGGTACAGAATATGCCGTTATGCTAAAAAATATTTATGCTATTGCAGCAGGAATAGCACATGGTTTAGGTTACGGAGACAATTTTCAGAGTGTGCTAATGAGTAATGCGATTCGTGAGATGAAACGCTTTATTAAGAAAATGCACAAAATGAAACGTAACATTAATAATTCGGCGTATTTAGGCGATTTATTAGTTACCGGATATTCTGTATTTTCTAGAAATAGAATGTTCGGGAATATGATTGGAAAAGGCTACACCGTAAAATCTGCACAAATGGAGATGAGCATGGTTGCAGAAGGGTATTACGCCAGTAAAAGCGCTCAATTATTAAACGACAAGAACACAAGCAAAACAAAGCTTCCTATAATTAATGCCGTTTATGAAATTTTATATGAAGGTAAAGATCCTAAAAAGACCTTTGAAAAGCTTACAGATAAATTAGATTAAATCTAAAAATCTATTTAACTAAAACACCCTGAACGCCCATTGTTGGAATAAGCTGAAAAGCTTTCTCGTTTATGGTGTTTTCTTTAAATACAAAAGTCTTATCAAACATTTTGTTGTCTTCAAAGAAAGAAACTTCAAACGTGTTTACTAATGCTAAAACATCTTCTTGAAGATATTCAATTTTAGCATAACTTTTAGCCGGAAGATTGTCTAATTTATGACGCATTACAGCTGTTTTCTTATCTTTAGAAAGTCCTTTAGAGACAATTAAAACCATCTCTAAATCAACTTCCTTATCATTTATAACATACGCATTCCATTCGTCTGAATTCAAGTCCTTATTAAACACTTTTACAGCGGCCACATAAACACCTTCGACCTTTGGAATTTCAATATCTTTTTTCATACAATTAAATTGTAGACTTAAATTGTTCTAAGAAACGCACATCGTTTTCACTTAATAAACGAATGTCGTTAATTTGATGTAATAACATCGCAATACGATCTATTCCTACTCCAAAAGCAAATCCAGAATACACTTTAGAATCTATTTTACAGTTTTCTAAAACATTAGGATCTACCATACCACAACCACCAATTTCTAACCAACCGGTTCCTTTAGTAATTTTGTAATCAGATTCTGTTTCTAGCCCCCAATACACATCAATTTCTGCACTTGGCTCTGTAAACGGGAAGTAAGACGGACGTAAACGAATTTTAGATTTTCCGAACATTTCTGTTGTAAAATACTGAAGCGTTTGCTTTAAGTCTGCAAAGCTTACATCTTTATCTATATATAATCCTTCTACTTGATGAAAGAAACAGTGAGAACGTGCCGAAATAGCTTCGTTTCTGTACACACGACCTGGAGAAATAGTACGAATTGGAGGTGCATTATTTTCCATATAACGCACTTGCACAGAACTGGTGTGTGTTCTTAATAACACATCTGGATCTGTTTGTACGAAAAATGTATCCTGCATATCTCTTGCTGGGTGATATTCCGGCAAATTTAAAGCCGTAAAATTATGCCAATCATCTTCAATTTCTGGACCTTCACTTACATTAAATCCTATGGTTGAAAAAATATCGATAATCTGATTTTTCACAATAGAAATCGGGTGACGCGCTCCAATAGAAATAGGTTCTCCTGGTCTAGATAAATCGCCATAAATTCCTTTTGCTTCGTCTTTACTTTCTAACTCTGCTTTTAAAGCATCTACACGACCTTGAGCCGTATTTTTAAGCTGATTAATAACCTGACCAAATTCTTTTTTCTGGTCGTTAGCTACGTTTTTAAATTCAGCAAAATAATCGTTTAACAATCCTTTTTTACCTAAGTATTTAATACGGAAAGCTTCAACTTCGTCTTTAGACTGTGCCTTAAACACTTCTGCTTCAGCAATAAGTTCTTTTATTTTATCAATCATGATGTTCCTTCAAAAATGAATGCAAATTTAATAATTCTTACTTTATATATTCGGTTTCAACGAAATAGTTTACAATAGCTTCTTTCATTAAAATACTTTGTTCTCCAGCTTTTAACGTTGGCAATTGTTCTTTTACGGTATAATGTGGCCACCCATCTTCATCTACAAAATCAAATTCATAGTATCCATAAGGCATCAATAATTTACAGATTGCGATATGCATTAAATCTAATTTCTGATCTTTTTTAAATGTGCGATCTAACTGCCCTAACTCCTGTAAACCAATTAAATAAATAATGGCATCCAGATCTAAGGTATCACCATCGGCAAACTGATTAGATAATTTAGTAACGACGTCTTTCCAGCGTGATTTTAATTCTTCGTCTCTTGACATATAATTTTTATTACGCTTAAACTGCGTATTGCAAAGTTAAAAAATAGCACCTCATTTCCTCTAAACATCGCATAAAATATGACAGATTCATTTTAAATATTATATTTGAGAAAACAACCAATTCATTATGAATTTATTAGACATTATACTTGCCGTAATACTCCTTTTTGGTTTAGTTCGGGGTTTTATAAACGGGTTATTTGTTGAAATTGCCTCTTTACTAGCTTTAATTGTTGGTATTTATGGAGCTATTAATTTTAGCGCCTACACAGCTACGCTTTTTAAAGACAAGGTAGATTGGGACCAGAATTATGTAAGTATCGTTGCCTTTGCAGCAACTTTTATAGTTATTGTTTTGGTTATTGGTCTAGCAGGAAAAGCATTTACTAAGCTTGCAGATTTTGCTTCTCTAGGTATTGTAAATAAATTTTTAGGCGGTATTTTTGGAATGCTTAAACTTGGTTTAATTGCAAGTATTGCTCTAAATATTTTTGGTAATTTAAATGACACGGTCCCTTTTATGGACCAAAAAGATATTGAAGAATCTATGCTTTACGAACCTGTAATTGCTATATCTACAAAACTATATCCTGCAATTAAAGAAAAGGTTGACCAGAAAAAACGAGATCTTTTAACTAAAGACAAGAAAGAAGAAGATTAATAACAGTCCAGTTTAAGCTGCCCTTTATTTTTATATACACTTAAAGGATGCTCTAAATGGTGTTTGCAAATAGCTTCTAAAACAATAAGAACCTCTTTTTGCATTGCTATAGAGCCGCAAATAAGAATCTCGCCTTTATGTTTTAAAACTTGAGCAACTTGTTCGGCATCGCGCTCTAAAAGGTGTTGTACATATAATTTTTTAGTGTCTTGTTGCGAATAGGCAATTTCAAGTTTATGTAGTCTATTTGTTTGTAAACCTTCATCTATAATTGGCTTGTAAATTTGGAAAGACGACTCTTGTCTTCCTCCCCAATACAATTGCATATTTTTATTAGAAGTGTTTTGATTTATCATTCCCAAGAACGGTGCAATTCCTGTTCCGTTTGCAATCATTAATACATGTTTGGTACGTTTAGCTAATCGGAATTCTGTATTCTTAATTAATCGCGCTTTGATTGCATCGTTTGGCTTTAAATTGTTTAAAAAATTAGAACACAATCCTAATTCCTGACGTTTTACACTTAAAAATACGGAATCGTTTACCTTTCCTACAGAATATAAACGCTCGGCACTATTTTCTTCGGGCTTGATCGCTAGTAAATCGCCAGATTTAAACCTTAATATTCCTAATTTAGGTTGTAATGCAATGGTAAAAGTATCGTCTGGATTCTCGCTTGCACTTGTTTTATTGGCAACTGTAAATGTTCGTTTTCGTTTCTTATTTTCCAGAACATCTTCTCCGGATAACTGGATTTGTAATCCTACTTTTTTAGACCATAAATTAATCCATTGTGTATAAGCTTCAAAAGATTTATTATGAATGGTGAACGGCTTTAAAAGCTGAACAGCATTCGGATCTGATTGAAATAACTCATCGACATTAAAAGCATATTTACAGAAATCTGGATATGCTAACGAGCCAAAACCAACCACACAATAACTATATGCATGATCGGATTGAATAGTTTTAAAAGTACTTTCGAATTTATTTGCGTTTTCAGGAGCTTCCCCTTGACCATAAGTTGCTGTAATAACAACGAAGTGTTCGCATTGTTTATAGGTTGAAAATGCATTTAATTCTGCAATAAAACTAGACTGACCTAACTTTAATAATTGCTTATGCAACATGTTTGCGTATTGCACTGTACTTCCGTTTTCAGAACCTATTAAAATGACAAACCTAGCATCGTCCTTTTTAAATTTATTTTTGAGTTTAGCCTTACGACGCTTTAAAGTCATGGCGAAACCAGAATACACAAAAAATAGAATATTTACACAAGCAATAGCCAGAACTAAAGCCCACAATATACTCCCTTGCCCAGTGTGTAAATTAATACTTAATCGAGAAACAATTGTTATAAACGGATATTTAGCTTCGCTTAAAACGGCTCCAGTATACTGATTCACTAAAACTTCGCGATCTTGTAATTGAAGTGTGTAATAATCTTCTACATCTTCAGAAAAAGGAAATTCTACACTTCGAACTTCAGATAGTTTGGTATCTCTAAATATAGATTGATCTTGTATATTTAACTTTGGCGTCTCAGAAATAGCATCATAATCAACATTCTGAGTAAGGGTTTCTTTTGGTAGTAAATCGAAACGATATAAAGACAAATACACACCTGTAAGCGTAAGAACAATAATTGGAATTAAAGACAAACGCCCCAAGACCACATGATAATACTGAGCAAAATTTTCGTTTACTATTTTACCAAAAAAGCGTTTAAAACTTCGCTGTCTCTTTACAATAAGTACCGTTCCGGAACCAGCAATTAAAAACAGTAAGAATGAAGTGATTCCAACAAAAATACGTCCTGTAGATTTTAAGAATAAAGACCTATGAAGACTAGTTGTCCATTGAAATAATGGCGACTTCTCTATAATATCTCCAATTTTATCTCCTGTTCTTGGGTCGATATAAAAGGTTTCAGCATCGCCGTCTTCAGTAATTACAGAGGCAGAAACAAAATCGTTAACATCGACATCGACGTTTAGAATTTCAATATAATTAGCTTTTAAATGCTGAATAGTTTCAGCAAGCGATACCTCATTAAAATCATGAACACGAAAGGGTTGCACCTGATTAGAAATGGGCTCGAACGCTAAAATTATCCCCGTTAATGAGGCTAACACTATAAAAGCAAAAGAAGATACAGCCAATGCTAGGTGGCTATATCTCCATATTGAAATTGTCATACTTTAATTTTATTTAGTTAGGAATCATACGGATGTAACGTATAAACCCTTTACCTTCTACTTTACTTTTTACGCTTGCAGATGTTAATTTAAACTCGACATCTTTTTCGTAATATTCTTGATCTTCTACAGCAGATTCAAAACGGATGCTATATCCTGAGTCTATTTTAGAATCGTCAATTTCAATTACATTTATACTACGTTGTCCGCCCGCAACTGTTGCTCCTGTTATGGCATCAATATTATTACGTTTTTTTCCGTAGAAATTAAACCAAGACGATAAATCGTTATACCATTCATCATCATCTCCCTGTACATACAAGGTCTTTTCGTATGCGCCTTCTGGATTTATTAATGAAATAACTACATAAGCACCTTCGCCAGTATAGTTAGTCATTTGCAACATACATTTA
Organism: Formosa sp. L2A11; assembly: GCF_009796865.1. Taxonomy (GTDB): domain Bacteria; phylum Bacteroidota; class Bacteroidia; order Flavobacteriales; family Flavobacteriaceae; genus Formosa. Next base: position 954,285 of record NZ_CP047028.1, read on the forward strand.
TATTTAGACGCTGCTTCTACAGGTTTAAAAGAATAGAAACTAAAGGCTACTAATGCTAAAACACAAACTATTTTTAGTACTGAAAATTTATGCATATCTTATTTTAAAAAGTTAATATTTACGTCGTTTGCTTTTAAAAGCTCGTTCTCACTAGCTAAATCGTAAGCAGTTTCTTCAAACTCTGTTGTAATCGTTTTATCTGCTCCGTTTTCTAACAAATACTTTAAAACAGCATCGTTTTTAGCAGACATTGCCGATTTTAATAAAGGCGTAATCCCTTCTTTATTTTTCGCATTGATATCTACTTTATATTGTTTTGCAAGTTTAAGTAATTCGAATCCTTTATGATCTAAAGCTAGGTGATATAATGTATTTCCGTCTAACTGCGCCTTAGAAACATCTAATCCCTTTGAAGATAAAAGCTCAAGTTTAGAATTAAAATCGGCTTTGTTTCTAGGAGAAAAAGAGTTTATTAGATATACCGTTAAATTATTTCCGTTAGCATCTACAACATGTACATCTGCTCCTTTTTCTATTAAGAAAGAAACCACATCTGTTGTGTTCTTTTTAACCGCTAAAGCTAAAGCAGACTCTCCTTTTTTGTTTGTTACATTAATATTCTTCACTTCTTTTTGAAGTAAAGTAACAATGGCTAAATCATTTCTACCAGCTGCATTTAAAAAGGGCGTATTTCCATTTTCGTCGGCTTGATTTACATTTACACCTTTTGCTAAGAAGTAATTAATAACAGCTACATCTTTACTTTTTCCCGCTAAACCGTGTAAAGGGGTTAATCCGTTTTTAGTTGTTACATTTGCTTTAATGCCTTTCCCTTCTAAATATTTAAAAACATCTAAGCCATTAGAAGCGCCACGACCACCTGCACTGGCAAAGATCATAGCATTTCCACCTTCGTTATTTAGGTTTTTATAATCTACACCTTTAGCAATTAATTGATCTAACATATCTGTATTTCCAGACTTAGCTACATAATTAAAAATACCATTCCCATCTGCATCTTTACTATTAAGATCTATGCCTTTAGATGTAAAATAATTAATTGTTGTAAAATCTTGAGCACGCTGAGAGACTAACAACAGTGCATTCGCACCATGATGATCTAAATCTGTTAATTTTGCGCCGTTTGCTAAACATAAATCGTACACTTTAGTGTTATTCTGACCCGTTGCTGCTGCGAAATTTAAAACTGAATGACCGTGATTATCTAAAACATCTATTTTTGCACCTTGTGTTAAAAGGTATTCCATTAATTCTACATTTCCTTTATTTGCTGCCCAAAAGATATATGTACGTCCGTCGTGAGTTAATTTGTTTACGTCGTTCCCCTCTTGTTTTAATAAATGTAATATTGTTGCATTAGGCACTTCTGCTAAAATAGCCATGGTAACAGCATCGAAACTTCTTTCGTTAAGTTGCGCTGGGTCATTTCCTTCTTTAATTTGCATATCAACCGTTTCTATAGAAGGTTTACTTCCCCAGAATTCACGATTAAAAAACACATTAGAGTCTTGTTGTGCTTGAGCAAACGCTCCTAGAGCTAAAAATGCTCCTAAAATTCCATTTCTAAATACTGATTTTTTCATGTCTATTTTTTTACAAAAGATTCTATCACTTCGTTAATTTCTGATTCATTCTGATACTCAGTATCAGAAAACAAATACTTATATAATTGTTTATTATCTACTTTTTCTTCTAAGTTTAAATCTTTATCTCTAGCAAAAATGGCATCCCATTTTGCACGAACTAAAGCCCATTTAGCACTTGTCTTTTTCCAATAATCTTGAGCAGCTATACACTTACTGTCGTCTACCTTTGTATATGTATTGAATCCTTTTTCTTGTGCTATAACCACATCTTCTTTACCAGCTTCCCGAATTATTTTATCGTTATCTTGATCGTGAATCCATCCTGTTTTAGTAATTTCCTGACGGTTACGTCTTAAAGTAATATTGTAATCGCTACGTTTTGTGTATTCTCTTCGTGGCAATGGAGCTGTTGTAGTATTTTCCCAATAGCTTTTACCGTCTACATGAACCCAAGATGAAGAACCTTCGTAACGCGGACTATCATCTACTTGAAATACTTTTTGAGACCATTGTCCTTTTACTTCTGTTTTGGGAAGGCTTTTGTAACTCCATTCATTATCGCCATTATAGATATATAAATCTGTATTTTCGTATTCCCAATCTTGTCTCCAATGTTTAACAATATGTGGACTAGCAGGATTTCCTACAATTAACAAATGCTGTAAGACTATTTTATTATCAGCATCTTCGACCAACTCCACCCATTCTAATCCTTTATCATGCTTTGTTTCTGAAGGCATGTAAGTAGAATCGTTTACATAATTAAATGTTTCAGCGAAATTAAAAGTCACTTCGTGGCAACCACACATGTCTTTAATCGCTTTCTGGTCTTCCTTTTTATGCTCTTGTGCAAAGATTTTACTTGTACTAAACCCTAAAATACAAAGGGCAACTAGTATAATTCTTTTCATAGGTATTGGCTTGTTTTTTTACAAAATCACTAACCTTATTTAGACTCAATTAAAACAAGATTATATATTAGTGACAAATTTAAAAAAGAATGAGTCTAAATAAAAATTATATTTTACTTTTTTTTACTCTGTAAATCAATGAAACATAAGAATAACTCACAAAAAAACCATTGAATAGAAATTCAATGGTTTTAAAATATTTAAACTGAAATTTAGTTCTGAAATATTAATCTAAATGATAGATCTCCATAATATTATCAAGAATGTGCTCAAAATCGATCTTTAAATCGATTAGTTTACCTGTATGCATATCAAAAATCCATCCATGGACTTTAAGTCCTCTATTACGAATCGCTTTTTGTACTGCAGATGTTTTAATTAAGTTAACACATTGTTCCTGAACATTAAGTTCGATTAATCTGTCGTATCTTTTTTCTTCATCTTTAATGGCATTTAATTCATCTGCATGAATACGATATACATCTCTAATGTTTCTTAACCATGGATTTAATAAACCTAAATCTGCAGATTGCATTGCTGCATGTACACCACCACAACCGTAATGACCACAAACAACAACATGACTCACCTTTAAATGATCTACAGCATAATCTACAACAGACATCACATTTAAGTCGGTATTTGGCACCATATTGGCAATGTTTCTGTGTACAAAAGCTTGCCCTAATTCTAATCCCATTAATCCTTCTGCATCTACACGACTATCTGAACAACCTATGTATAAAAATTCTGGAGTTTGCCCATGGCGTAAATCTTCAAAGTAGTTTTCATTACTTGCTAATTTATCTTTAACCCACTTCTCGTTATTCTTAAAAACGTTTTTTAATATCATAATCTTGACTTTAACTGTTTTTTATATTGTTTTTTATTTCAACTTAAACACACCTATAAATAGCTATACACATATTTAGTTGATTATAAATCGGAGACCTTTTTTTTTAAGTACCAGATTTTATTTTGACCGACTTAACAGCCTTTTTAATCTATATTTATTTTGAAAATTCTAAAACATTGTCCTATACATGCTCAATACTATTAAAAGTAAACACATTAGAAGACTTTCTCTCTTAAAAACATATTAAAAGTAACTCCTTTTAGGTTTGAAAGATTGAAAAACTCAGTTTAATTTAGGACAAATTTGAATTGTTAGGCAACACCTTCTGGTGGCGGAGAAACATTCTCTAGATCTGATTGAGAATAGGTGTTTAAATAAAAATTATAGGAATTATCGGTCTCTAAAAGACTAAAAACATAACTTAAATCGCCATGTTCGTTTAACTCGAAACTAATTAACTTAACCGTTTCCTTACTATTTTCTTCTTCTGCTAAATTATAAAACATAGATACATCTGTGTTTTTTTCAAGCATAGTTATAAGTGCTGGTGCTGAAATAAACAACACAAAAATCATAGAAAAGAATAAGGATGTTAACGTTTTAGGCATTAATTATTGAGTAAAATATAAGTTTACGGTAAAAGTAGTTATAAAACTTTAATATCTGAGCTAGAAATCCAACCTGTTTTTCCATCAGACAATTTAATTTTTTTCCAATTATTTACAGTATCTAATACTTGTACTTTAGTTCCTTCGTGTAAAACAAAAGCTTCTTGACTACTTAAATTAGGTTCGCTTTTAACTTCACTTTCATGCACAAATACAATTGCAGGATTATCTTTTAATTTTAAATTGTAATTATGAAATGCAAAAAACAATGTTAGAAAGCCCAGACCTAAAACAATTACACTTGTTGTAAAAGCAATACGTTTTCTTGTTGTATATTCTGAAAAATAATAACTTATAAATAATACTACAAAAATTAAAAACAGTATTACGGTTGTTATTGCCCAACCATCGAAAGTTAAAACACTTGTAATATTTTTTAAAACTTTAGATAAGCCTACTTCAGGAACCACATCTATAGCATCTATAGTCATGTTTCTAGCATAAGAAATATTGTTTTTAATATCCTTATCGTTTGGAGCTAACTGTAAGGCTTTTTCAAAATAATACACACTAGGACCAACATGGTTTAGCTTATAATGTGCATTCCCTAAATTAAAAAACAGCTCGCTAGAATGCATACCATCATCTAAAATAGATTGATATTTATCTATAGCTTCAGCATATTTCCCGTTATTATAAAGCGTATTTGCTTGCTCGAAAATTGCATTATTATCTTGAGCAAATGTTAAACTGCCTAACAACATTATTAGTATATATAAAACTGCTTTCATTTTAACGTATTTGTTTATCAATTAATGAAATAGTGCTTGCGGCCTTATCAAAATCTTGTTGCATAGTAACTTGTGTTAATGGCGTATAACGTGCCAATTCACAACTTTCTAATAAAGATGCAAATTCTGAAACTACTGCTGGCTCTACTTCCTTATTCTTGAGTAACTCTTGTATTCTATCTTTACTTAACTCGCCAGTTTCAATATTTAACTTCGCTTTTAAATAATTATGTAATGCTTTCTCTAAAGCTACATAAAAGGCTTCTTTTTTACCTAATGCTTTTTTAGCTTCACTTAAATATTTCTTAGCTAACTTATCTGCTTTTCGTATTTTATTTCCTGTAACATCTGCGTCTCTAACTGCTTTTTGTTTTCTAAATACCATTGCTAACGGAATCATTAAAAACGGTACTAATAAAGATCCCCAAAACAATTTGGTCTTAAAGAAATATGATGATGTATTAGACTCTAGATTGGTTTTTGTTTTAATAAAAGCAAAGTGATCTTTATTTAAAACAACAGGTTGCTTTTCTCCTCCAGAAGCAGATGGTTGCGTACTTGCAACAGTACTATTTGGCCCCTGAGTAACATCTACAATAATTTCGTCTGAAGACAGACGCTTATAAGATTCTGTTTTTAGATCAAAATAAGAAAAAGAAATACTTGGTATTGGATATTTTCCTTTAAACTGAGGCACTACCGTATAACTATCTGAAATACGACCTTGCATTCCGTTTAAATTTGTTCTTACATTTTCGTTATGTTCTGGCTCGTAAACTTCAAGAGAACTTGGTAAAACCACTTTAGGTAATTCGAATAATTTTAAATTTCCATTACCAGAAACCTCAACATTTAAATCTAAAGATTCTGATGCTTCTAATTTGGTTTTAGAGGTACTTACTTTAAATTTAAAATCTCCTACAGCTCCAGTAAAATCGTCTGGTTTACCTTTTTCTGGAAGTTGTTTAACATTAATAGTACGCTCTCCTGCAGAAACTGTTTTATGAACTTGTGTCATTAATCTGCCTCCAAAAATATCACGTCTATTTGTTGCCACATCTACAGTAAGATCTAAGCTTAAAGGTTCAATTTTAAGTTTTCCTGTTTTTTGAGGATATAATACTGTTTTACGTAATACCAAGTAGCGATAAGGTTCTCCTTCGTAAGTTCCATTCTGTACTTTTAATCCTTTAATATCTATATTCTGACTCCAGAAATCGCTGTATTTCGGACTGTTTATTTCACGCCATTGGCTTACACCGGTAGTTGTAGATACGTATAATTTGTACACCACTGTAATGGCTTCATTTAAATACGGACTTGCCTTAGAAACCTCAGCAACTAAATGAATGTTCTCTGATGCAACAAAATCTGCATTATTACCATCTTTGGGTTTACTAACCGCAGAGGTTACTGTAATTTTTATTGGTGTGGTTTTATAAACTTCACCCTCTATCTCTATTGTCGCTTGATTTAACGTGAAACTCCCCTTACTTTTTGGTGATAAGAAATAAGAATATGTTTTTTTATATTGAGATACACCGTTTACCCACGATTTACTAACCGATTGATTTGGCCCACCTACAACAGTGAAACTTGAAAAATTTGGCGGATTAAAATTATCGCCATCTTTATTCATTACAAAATCTACTCGTAATCGTTCATTAATACCCAGCTTAGTTTTACTCACCTTAGCTTCAAACTTAACCTGTGCAAAGGTTACGCTAGAGACCAGTAAAACTAAAACTATAACTATGTGTTTAATACTTTTCATTTTAAATTCATTCTAAAAACAAACTACCAATCTTTATCGGTTTTAATACGTTCACCTTTTTGTTTCTCAGCATTCATCTTTTCTTGAACTTTCTGTTCTTGATTGTTCATCGCCTCTAACAAGTTTTTAATTTGTTGTGGAGACATTTGGCCTTGTTGTGGCTTAGACTCTTGTGGCTGTTCTTTTTTATCCTGATCGCCTTTGCCTTGATCTTTCTTATCGTCTTTAGGCTTACCATCTTCATTTTCTTTCTGGTCGCCTTTATCTTTATCTTGGTCCCCTTCGTCTTTTTTATCCTGATCTTTTTTATCGCCTTCGTCTTTCTTATCTTGATCTTTTTGGTCCTGATCTTTATTATCCTTGTTCTGGTCCTTATTCTGATCTTTGTTATCTTGATCTTTATTCTGATCCTTGTTTTGATCTTTATTGTCTTTATTATCTTGGTTTTGCTGTTCTTGCTCTTTAGCACATTCTTTAGCTAATCCAAAATTGTAACGTGTTTCTTCGTCTGACGGATCGTTTCTTAGTGCATTCTTATAAACCTCTACCGCTTCTTTACACTTCTTATTCTGCATTAAAATATTTCCAATATTATGAAAAGCTTTATGTTTCTCTGCACGATCGGTTGCCTTAGTTGCAGCTTCTTGTAAACGATATAAAGACTCTTCGTAATTCCCTTTTTTGAAATACGACGTTCCTAAATTATAAATTCCAGAAACGTTAGATTGTTCTTCAGAAATTGCTTTTCTGTACGCCATCTCTGCAGCAACATAGTCATCTCCCTGAATTTTCTCGTTACCTTCAAAAACAAAATTATTAGATTGTCTTTGGGTTTCAAGAGCAGCTTCATCATCTTCTTGTGCAAAAGCAGAAAACGAGAATAAAGTGATAAAAATTAATACGATACTTTTCATAACAAACATTCCAAAGTCTCCGAATATTAATGATTTTTTAGCGTTATCTATCATAAGTTTTCGTTAAATAAGTTCAACTTCGTTAACCATCCTGTCTTACGATCTAGTAAGAAAATATCTATAAATAACAATAAAATTGCAAGCCCAATAAACCACTGAAATTGGTCTTTAAAATCAGCAAATTGTTTCGCTTCAAATTCTGTTTTATCCATACCGTTAAGAATGTCTCGAATTTGAGTTACAACTTCACTTGTTTGTTTACCATTTATATATACTCCATTGGCTTCGTTCGCAATATTCTGAAGTGTTTCTTCATTTAATCGTGTAATTACTGTCTCGCCATTGCTATCTTTTTTATAATTTATAACAACACCATTTCTCTTTTCAGGAATGGGACCTCCTTTTACATCTCCTACACCAATAGTAAAAATTCTTATACCTTCTTCAGCCGCTTCTTCTGCAACTTGAGCGGAAACTTCGCTATGATCTTCCCCATCTGAAATAATGATAAGCACACGGTTGGTTTGCTCTGAATCGTCATAATAGGTTTTAGCCAAATTAATAGCTTCGTTTATAGCAGTTCCTTGAGACGACATCATGTCTGTATTCATATTCTGAAGAAACATTTTTGCCGAAGCATAATCGGTAGTAATTGGCAATTGCGGAAAAGCTTTCCCTGCATAAGCAATAATACCAACACGATCGCTAGCCAGATTATTAATAATTTGTGTGACTAATTGTTTTGCTTTTTCTAGTCTGTTAGGCGCTATATCTTCGGCCAACATACTTTTAGAAACATCTACAGCGAAAACAATATCTACACCTTCACGCTTAACGGTTTCTAACTTGGTTCCTACTTTAGGGTTAACCAATGCAATTGCCAAAGAAGCAAAAGCCAAGCAAAGAACTACCACTTTTAAAACCGACTTAAATACCGAACGATTGGGACTTAAACGCTTTAAAAGTGCTTTATCTGCGAATTTTTTTTGAGTATGGCGTTTCCAAATTTGGAGCACGGAATAGATGATGATAATCACCGGAATGACACACAATGCCCAAAACCATATTTTTTCTTCTAATTGAAACATCTATTATATAAAACTTTTGAATATTGTAGATCGAAGTAAAATTTCAAGTAATAATAACATTCCTGCCAATAATACTAACGGACGGAATTTTTCTTCGTAATTATAGTACTTAAATTCTTCTATATCTGTTTTTTCCAGTTTATTAATTTCTCCGTAAATTTCTTCTAGCTTCTTGTTATCTGTAGCTCTAAAATATTCACCTCCTGTAACTTTAGCGATATCTTTTAATAAAGCTTCGTCTATCTCTACCTGAACACGTCCGTATTGAAAACTTCCGTTTGGTAAAATTCCGATTGGCGATAAGGCCATACCATTAGATCCTAATCCGATAGTATAGGTTTTAATACCAAATTCTACAGCCATTTCACTGGCAATTTTAGGATCTATAAACCCCGAGTTATTAACACCATCTGTAAGCAAAATAATCACTTTACTTTTTGCTTTACTATCTTTTAACCGGTTTACTGCAGTTGCTAATCCCATTCCAATTGCTGTTCCGCCTTCAATAATATTATTATATTTAATATCGTTTAAAGAGCGAATAACAATGCCCTTATCACTAGTAATTGGTGTTCTGGTATAACTCTCTCCAGCGTATTCTACTAAACCAATTCTATCGTTAGGGCGCTCTTTAATAAACTCGGCAGCAACTTCTTTTAAAGCCTCTAAACGGTTTGGTTTTAAATCTTTCGCCAACATACTTGCCGACACATCTATTGCCATAACAATATCTATACCTTTAGTTGTATTTGTTCTAGAAGACACATCTACAGTTCTGGGTCTTGCTAATGCCATTATTAATAATGCCAAAGCCAATAAACGTAAAGCAAAAAGAATATGTTTTAATTTTGGCAACCACGAATTGGTTACTTTAAACCCTTTAATACTAGACATTTTAAGTTCTGCATTTTGTTTATTCTGCTTAAAGATGTACCATACAATTGCTAGTGGTAGCAATAATAGCAACCAGAATACTTCTTTGTTTAAAAATTCTATACCCTCAAACATTATTCTGCTTTATTTAGTTCTACGGAATTTACAATGCGATCTGCCATTTCTTCTGCATACACATCATCGTTTTTCCATGTAATTATAATTTCTTGTAACACATTCTGTCCAGTAAAGTGAAGCATTATATAATGTCCCGACACATAATTGTCTGAATCGCCTACAGGAATATGTCCGTTACCAAAGGTTTTTAAACCTTTCGCTCCATTAGGAGTAGTAAATTCTTCTTGTTTTACTGTAATATCTGTTACTTTATTAAGTTCGAATTGTTTTATAGCACGTTCTGATGCTTCATTTAAATCAATTCCTTTGTCTTCTTGCTCGGGTTGCTGACCACCTTGTTGTTGTGCTTGCTGATTTTGTTGAGGAGCAAACTTCTGAGTTGTTACATTAACACTAAAATCGTCTAACATGGTACCGAATCCGAACTTAGTGACTTGTATTTTCTCTTTTAACTCGTCTGGAACAGGACTCTCTAAACGCATTAACACTTCTGGTGTTGTAATCTTAACAGGTGGCACACCATAAGAACTTGTAACCCATTGCCCTTCTAGCAATTGCTTAGTATCATGCCCTAAAAGTGTATCTTTTGTATAATTAAACCCATATTTAAAAGCAAAACCTGCAAAGATTAAAACAATTAAACCAACTCCTGCAGCTACAGAAATAATAATTTTTTTACGTTTCTTTTTGCGTGCTTGTTCTTCTTTATATTGCAGATTTAATAACTTTTCTTCTTCATCTGGCTCAGGAAGTACTTCCTTAACGTGATCGATTTCTGTAGCAATGGTTTGCTTATCCATTTCGGCCAAGGCAACATCTGGAGCAGACTTTGCAAATTTCACTAAATCGGCACGTTTTAAAATACTTTCAATATTTTTAATAGTCTGTTTACTAAAATCTATTTGATTACCTTCTTTTAATAACTCTAATCGACTCACTAATTCATCTGTAGTACTTTCTAAAGCTTTATCGTAAACTTTTTCATCTAAATACTTACGAAGTACAAGTGTTAACTCTGAATAGTATTCTTTAATTTCGTCTTGTACTAAAAACTCACTATCGTCTAATTTCTGAAGTGCTAATTTTGCACGCTCGTATGGTGGTAATAATGCAATTTCTTCCTCTTCGGTAAGTGGTTTTTTACGCCATAAAAACCAATATAATAATCCGCCTACAATAAGTAATCCTAAAAGAATATAGAGTGGTAATCGCCACCAGTTATTATTCATTTTTTCTACTTGTATGTAAGGCTTAATATCGTAAAGTCCTTGCTTTGTAGAGTCGACAACAATATCTCTAATTTCTACTTTTAAAGAATCTGTCTGAAACGTTTTATCTCCAACAACAATTTTTTGAATTGGAATGGTATAATGCCCAGAATCGAATTGCGTTAAACCATATTTTTTAATTAAATTGAATTTATCATCTAATTTGGTAGTGTCTACAGGATACGATTGTATCATTTCCATAGGCGTGAATGTTTGCCCTTCAGGAAACACAACTAACTTTGTAGAGTCTACTTCAACTTCAATTTTATACGTGATTTGCGCACCTACTTTAACAGATGTAGAATCTATTCCTGAGGTTATATCTTGCGCATACGAATAGCCCGAGAATAAGCTGAATACGACTAGTAAACACAAGCTATTCTTAACACGATTCAATATTTGGAATTTAAAAATTTTCATAAGTTATTTAAGATTATCATCTGCGTTTAAAATAGCCAAGTAATTTTTTTACATAACTTTCGTCTACACGACAATCTATCGTTCCAGCTCCAGATTTAGCGAAGCTGTCTTTATAATAGTTTACTTTTTCTTGATAATATTTACTGTAATTTGTTCTTACAGTTTTAGACGATGTATTAACCAACATAAGTTCGCCTGTTTCTTCGTCTTGAATATGTACCATTCCTAAATTAGGGATACTTTCTTCATGTTTATCATACACCCGAATTCCAGTAACATCGTGACGTTTAGACGCAATTTTTAGAGTCTGCTTATAATCGTCTGATATGAAATCTGAAAGCACAAAAACAATAGCGCGTTTTTTCTGAATACTTGACAAGAACTTAAACGCTTCTGCAATATTAGTTTCCTTACTTTTTGGTTCAAACTCTATAAGTTCTCTAATAATTCTTAAAACATGAGAACGACTTTTTTTAGGCGGAATATAAAGCTCAACCGTATCAGAAAACAAAATCAATCCAATTTTATCGTTGTTTTGCGTTGCCGAAAAAGCCAATGTCGCAGCGATTTCTGTAACCACTTCGTTTTTAAATTGTTGTTCTGTTCCAAACATTTCAGACCCAGAAACATCAACCATAAGCATCATGGTTAACTCACGCTCTTCTTCAAACACTTTTATATAAGGTTCGTTATAACGAGCGGTAACATTCCAATCTATATTTCTAACATCGTCTCCAAATTGATACTGACGCACTTCACTAAATGTCATACCACGACCTTTGAAGGTAGAATGATATTCTCCTCCAAAAATATGATTAGACAAACGACGTGTCTTAATCTCAACTTTTCGAACTTTTTTTAGTAACTCTTTAGTGTCCATACTTCAATTTACGATTCTGGATTTATGATTCATGTTTAAAGAAACAACCAATCGTTATTCTTCATTCTTAAATTAAAAATCCTATGGCACTTCAATTTCATTAACAATCTTGGTAATGATATCTTCTGAAGTAATATTTTCTGCTTCAGCTTCGTAAGTAATTCCTATTCTGTGACGTAACACATCGTAAACAACGGCACGTACATCTTCTGGAATTACATAACCACGACGCTTAATAAACGCATAACATTTAGCTGCTGTAGCTAGGTTAATACTACCACGAGGAGACGCCCCAAAAGAAATTAAAGGTTTTAAGTCTGATAATCTATATTTTTCTGGGTAACGTGTTGCGAAAATAATATCAAGAATGTATTTCTCAATTTTCTCGTCCATATATACTTCACGAACGGCTTCTTGCGCTCTTAAAATCTGCTCTACAGAAACCACTGGATTTACTTTCTCGTAAGTTCCTCTTAAATTAGCACGAACAATAAGTTGCTCTTCATCTAATTTAGGATAATCAATAACTGTTTTCAACATAAAACGGTCTACTTGCGCTTCTGGTAACGGATACGTTCCTTCTTGCTCTACCGGGTTTTGTGTTGCCATTACTAAAAACGGTTTATCTAAAATAAACGTTTCATCTCCAATAGTAACTTGCTTTTCCTGCATCGCTTCTAATAAAGCAGATTGTACTTTTGCAGGCGCTCTGTTAATCTCATCTGCAAGTACAAAGTTTGCAAATATCGGTCCCTTTTTAATAGAGAAATCGTTATCCTTAATGTTATAAATTAAAGTACCTACAACATCTGCAGGTAATAAGTCTGGTGTAAATTGCACACGACTAAAACTACCATCTATTGCTTTAGATAGTGTATTAATGGCTAATGTTTTTGCTAATCCAGGAACTCCTTCTAAAAGTATGTGTCCTTGACCTAACAACCCAATAAGTAAGCGTTCTACCATATGTTTTTGCCCAACGATTACTTTATTCATTTCTAGTGTAAGTAAATCGACAAAAGCACTTTCTCTTTCTATCTTTTCGTTGATTGATTTGATATCAACTGTACTGGTATCCTCCATATTCTATTTTTTAAAAACTCGAATTAAGTAAGCATTTTTAATGCCATGCAAATTGTTAAAATTTTCCGTGTTTAGCTGTTAATAATTGGTTAAAAATTAAACATTATGTATTAATTAAGATTTTCTGTGCAAAAAACAGAATTCTAAAACAAGAATGTATCAGAATTAGATAATAATTAACGTGTACACTAGTAAATTTTAATGTGTATTAAGTATTTTTATACGAAAGTATTCAAAAAAATAAAATCACATAATGAAGACTAAGATAGCATTAATTACAGGTGCCACAAGTGGTATTGGAAAATCTACAGCTCAAGAATTTGCTAAACACCACATAAAGTTAGTTTTATGCGGACGTAGACAAGACCGTCTAGACACCATAAAAGAAACATTAGAAAAAGAGACCGAAGTGTACACCTTAAATTTTGATGTAAGAGACAAGGAAGCAACACAAGCTGCAATAGATTCTCTTCCTGAAGATTTTTCTAACATAGATATTTTAATTAATAACGCAGGAAACGCACATGGGCTAGACACCATACAAGATGGAAACACAGACGATTGGGATGCCATGTTAGATATTAACGTAAAAGGTGTTTTATATGTTAGCCATGCGATTATGCCAAAAATGATAGCTCGTAAATCTGGACATATTATAAACATTGGCTCTTCTGCAGGGAAAGAAGTTTACCCTAAAGGAAATGTATATTGCGCAACCAAACATGCCGTTTTAGCCATTACAGAAGGGATGCGAATAGACATGAATCCTTACGGAATAAAAGTAGGAGCTGTTAATCCTGGTTTAGTTGAAACTGAATTCTCTAAAGTTAGATTTAAAGGAGACCCTAAAGCAGCTGACGTTTACAAAGGATACCAAGCCTTACAACCTCAAGATATTGCCGAAATTATTTACTTTGTTATTAGCAGACCTTATCATGTTAACATTGCAGATTTACTCGTGTTTCCAACTGCTCAGGCCAGCTCTACTATTCTAAACAAAGATTAACATGATTAATAAGCGACTTCTTATTAAAAACCTATTAGCGCATAATGACGAGAATAGCTTTTACGATAAAAAGCGCAAAATTAATATTAGCGAAAAAGAAGGTAAAGCCAAGTTTTTAAAACATGTTTGCGCCCTTTCTAATAGCAACCCTAAAAACAATTCTTACATTGTTATTGGAGTAGAAGATGATGATAACGAAATTATTGGAGTCGATTTTTTTGACGATAGTAAAATTCAGAATTTAATAAACGCCTATCTTACCAATCCACCAATTGTACAATACGAAAACATTCCGTTTCCGCATTTACCAAATCATAAAGTTGTTGGACTGGTAACGATACGTGCGAATAACAAAATCACTTCTCTACGGAAAAACATTTGGAAATATTACGGTGGCGCAGTCTTTTTTAGGGATGGCAGCATAAGTATGCCTAAAGCATTTGATATAAAAATTGAAGATGTAAATTCTAAGCTTGTTGAAGCCATAGAAAACCACGCACAAAATAATATTGAATACACCTTAAATGGCGTTATCGACTTCCTAAATTCAAGAAAAGATTACAATCCCGAGTACCGCGTTTTTAAAGAATATTTTGTGGTCTGTTGGGCTGGACAGAAAAAAGTAGTTAAAGACAATACGTATTATTCCAGAGTAGATATTGAATTAATAAACGAACAAGTTCGATTGTTTTTTTCGGCTCTAGATGAAGTTTCAATTTCTATTACCGAAGACTCTTTTAATATTATTGAATATCTGCACTTAGGCCTACAAGATGCCTATAACTATTATCCTTTAGAAGAAACTATAATTAGCTTTAAAGACAATGCAAGCTACCATATAAACACAAAATTATTATTTGAACCGCCTCAATATGACAGAAAAGTTCTACATCATATTTATAATTCAAATAATGCAATAATAGACAAGCTAAAAAATGGAAGAGCTCTCAATACAACCGAGAAACATGATATAAAAAACCTTCCTGCCACATATTTAATATGTTATCTAAACAATTTTCCCGAAGCTCTTAACAAACTCTACAAAGCAAAATTCTATCTTAAATCTTATAATTTAGAAGTTTACCTGCTTTACAAAAAAACGTTACGCATTTTAAGGAAAGTAAAATACAGTTAAATTTTAACTACACACTAATAGTGACCAACTACATGCGTTTTCATACCAATCACATAATTCATGATAATAAAACCTAAAATAGATTCTATATTCGTGCAGCTATTAATCAACTATCAATATAAACACCTTGTTTCTCCCAATTTTATTTGGCATTGAAATAAGGTTTTTTTTATTTCTAAAAAACCGACTATTTACATAGACGGTTTTATTTTTTTTAGTTGATTTGATTATTCTACTCTTCGCTTTTAGACAAATACAATAAACCTATTTAACGCAGGCTAAAACCTTTTGCAGACCACCACGGATGAATAACCACATCTAATTGTCCCGCTTTTACCATTGGATCTGCCTTTGCCAGACTATCTGCCATTTTCTGATTTGGCACATTGTAAATGGTTACACCTCGCATATCTCCTTCGTCTCCAAAAGATCCAGAAATATCTGCATAACCCAACTCATACATTTTATTTAAATATGCAAAATGTTCGTCTTGTAAGTCTTTTGCTTCTTCTTCGTTCTGAGTTCTTACTGTACCTCCTTTTAAAATAGCGATAAAGTATTGCTGTATTAAAAGGGTGTCTTTAGTTTCTTCGTCTACATAATCGTAAGTTTCAAAACCTTGCGCTGTTAATTCTACTTTAATTTCATTGTAACTTTTTGGAGTTTCTACAACTGAAGATTCTATTTTTACCGAATCTACAGCCATCTCTGTATTACTAATAGAATCTTGTCCTGACTGATTTAACGGTGTAGACTTTTCATTCTTTTTACAACTAAAAAGTACGAGAACGGCAATTATAAGTATTGAATATTTCATGTATTCCAAGTATTAAAAGGGTGTTTACTAAGTTGCGAATTATAATATTTCACATCTCCTGTGACTTCTTTTCCTAACCAAAGCGGTTTTGAAATTACTTCTGTAGGATAGCTTAATTCAACTTCTGCAACAATTAATCCTGCATTGGCTCCAAAAAACTCATCAACTTCAAAAGTATGTTGATTCATTTTAATTTCATAACGAATTTTATCAATAACACCAGCTTCACATAATTTTAAAAGGGCAAGTGCATCTGCCTTATCAATAGATTTCTCCCACTCAAATCGTTCTAAACCATTTTTAGTAGATTTTCCTTTTACGGTTAAAAACCCGCCTTCTCCTTTTAGTCGTACACGAACGGTGCGCTCTTTATCTGTATTTAAAAAACCTTGAACAATTTTGGTTTGTTTAAAAGCTTCTGTTTTAAAAGCATTAGATTTTACTAAAAATTTACGCTCTATTTCTATCATATGTTTTTGCAATCTCTTTTATATTTTCTGAAGGTATACATTGTAACTCGTAGCTATGTGCTGCCAACCAAAGCATGGCAGACGCTATTGTTTTAGACTGTATAGGCTTATATTTTTTAAATTTCCCTATAAATAATAGAGACAATACATGCATTAAAACCTTCCCTATAGATTCTCCAAGTCTAAACTCTTCACGAGAACCCGTTATTAAAGATGGTTGCAACAAATATGTATTTTTAATATTTAAGGACAACACAACGGCTTCCATTTCGCCTTTAGTTCTGTTATAAAAAACCTTGCTTTTAGAATCTGCACCCAAAGCAGAAATACAAATAAAATGTTTAATATTATTCTTATTACATAAATTTGCTGCAGCAACAGGAATACCATAATCTATCTTATGATACATGGCTTTATCTGGCGTTTTAGATTTCGTGGTGCCAATACAGCAAAACACAACATCTCCACGAAATAGTGTTTTATAACTATCTAATTCAAAAAGATCTATTAAATATTCTGTTATTTTGGAATGTTTTACTCCACAAGACGACCTACTAAACAAAACAATCCTACTATAACTACTATCTTTTAAAAGCTTTTGCAACACAATTTCACCTGTTAAACCCGTTGCTCCTAATACAATAGCTGTTTTACCCATAAGTTTATATTTGCTTTAATAAAGTTATTATAAATTTGTGTAATAGTATACAAAACGTACAGCAATTAACCATAGTATAGAGACACTAATTTATGGAGTCAGATTTTCCTTTAAGAAAAATTATTCATGTAGATATGGATGCGTTCTTCGCGTCTGTAGAGCAAATGGATGCTCCTGAACTTAAAGGAAAAGCAATTGCTGTTGGCGGAAGCGAAAAACGCGGTGTTGTAAGTGCCGCAAGCTACGAAGCTAGAAAATTTGGTGTAAAAAGCGCCATGAGCGGTATTCAAGCCAAACGTAATTGTCCCGAATTAATTTTTGTAAAACCTAATTTTGAACGCTACCGGGAAATCTCTAAACAAATTAGAAAAATATTTTTAGATTATACCGATCTCGTAGAGCCACTTTCGCTAGACGAAGCCTACCTAGACGTTACCGTAAACAAAAAAGGAAACCCTAGTGCATCTCTTATTGCTGAAGAAATTAGAGCACGTATTTTTAAAGAAGTTGGATTAACAGCATCTGCAGGAATTTCAATTAATAAATTTATTGCTAAAGTCGCTAGTGACTACAATAAACCTAACGGACAGAAAACAGTAAACCCAGAAGATGTTTTAGTGTTTCTAGAAGATTTAGATGTTCGTAAATTTTATGGCGTTGGCAAAGTCACTGCCGAAAAAATGTATCAATTAGCAATTTATACAGGAAAAGATTTAAAATCTAAATCTATAGAATATTTAGAGTCTCATTTTGGTAAATCTGGACACTATTACTATCACGTAGTTCGAGGTATTCACAATAGCGAAGTGAGACCCAACCGCATTAGAAAATCGCTTGCTGCAGAACGTACCTTTAGCGAAAATTTGTCTAGTGAAATATTCATGTTAGAAAAACTAGAACACATTGCAGAAGAAGTCTCTAAACGGTTAACAAAAAACAAAGTCGCAGGAAAAACAATTACACTTAAAATTAAATACAGCGATTTCACTTTACAAACTCGAAGCAAAACTTTAAATTACTTTATTAGCGATGCCCATTTAATTATGGATACGGTAAAATCTTTATTAATTCAAGAAGAACTAACCAACTCTGTTCGGTTACTAGGAATCTCTATTTCAAATTTGAATACCGAAAAACCAAATAAAAAAGTAGAACAAGAAAGCGTTAGTGTACAGTTAAAATTTCAGTTTTAGCTTTTATCTTCATATTAAAACAATTACAACACAAATACTTAAATAAAATAAACAATTACTCCTAAATAGTAGTTATTGTTATAAAGTTCGCAATTTAGAATCATCCTTATTAAGGAAAAATAGGCAAATAATGTAAGTTGTAAAATTATCCTCAAATCTCTTATTTTTATTTGTACTTAATCTAAATAAGATTAGTTTTGTTAAAAATTTTAAGATAATGTTCTTAACAAAAAGCCACTTAACTCTATTTCTTTTTTTAATAAGTACTGTTGTTGTTGCGCAACATCATTCATTAAAAGGTCATGTTGTTTTCGACACTACAGAACCTGTACTTGGCGCTCATATTATCTTAACAGGCAACGATATAAAAAAAGAAACCACAACAGATTTTAATGGTTATTACCGTTTTAAAAATGTGCCTTCGGGAACTTATAACGTCCAAATTATCTCTTTGAATGCTAATCCTAGAACCATAAAAATTACCCATAATTCTAAAAACGAAACACACAAAACCATACTAAAATTTGCAGAATACCAGGATTTAGATGAAGTCTTAGTGAAATCGCAGACTACAAAACAAAAAATAGAAGATAAAGGATTCTCGGTAAATGTTATAGAAACAGAAGAGGCTGGAATAAGAAACATTCAAACCAACGAATTACTAAAAACAAGTGTTGGGGTAAACATTAGACAAAATGGTGGTTTAGGCTCTGACGTACAATACAGCTTAAATGGTTTATCCGGAAGTGCTGTCCGTATTTTTATAGATGGTATTCCAATTTCTATTTACGGATCTTCTTTTAGTTTAAATAGTATTCCCCCTTCAATGATTAAGCGTATTGAGGTTTACAAAGGTGTTGTTCCTGGCTATTTAGCCGACGATGCATTAGGAGGCGCTATAAATATTGTACTAAATAAAGGCGCTAAAAACAACTTAAACGCATCTATATCTTACGGATCTTTTAATACTCTACAAACTAGTCTTAATGGATTATATCGTTTTGATAAATCTGGTTTTACAGTAAAGGCTTCTGGATTTTATAACTACTCGGATAACGATTATAAAGTTTCAGGAAGAAGTGTTGTTACTACTGGTTTAGGAGGTGTGCAAACACCAATTACAGCTAGACGATTTAACGACGCTTATAGATCTATTGGCGGAATGGCTCAGGTGGGATTTACAGATGTAAAATGGGCAGATCAATTTTTTATAGGATTAACAGGATCTGATGATTATAAAGAAGTACAACATGGTGCTTTTATGACCATTACCCCTTATAAAGATCGTTTTTTAGAATCTGATGCCCTACTCGGAAACCTTACTTACCAAAAGAAAGATCTTTTTACTGAAGGTTTAGATGTAAACATACACGGAATATATGGTACAAGAAACCGTGTTGTGAATGATACGGTTGCTGCTGCTTATAGTTGGAACGGCGATAGAGCTATAGATTATAAAGGAGACGAATACGAATATACTTGGGGATCGCAACAAGAAGGCGGACCAACATTAGCAACAATTAAAAGATATGTAGCTTCTGTAAGGTCTGGTATTTCTTATGCCATTAACAACCAACATAAAGTTTTATTTAACCATGTGTATACTGGTGTAGACAGAGAAGATAGCGATGTTATGAAATCGGTATTAGAAAACACCTTTATGGGAACTAGAGATTTAGATAAAAACATTTATTCCTTGACCTACGAGTTTAACGCTTTTGAAAACAAATTAAAGGCCAATGTCTTTGGAAAACACTACCAACAAAAAACTGTAAATATAGATCCAGACATCGCAGAAGATGCAGATGGTAACGACCAAATAGTAGATGAAATTACAGAAAGTAACAATAAAGATAATGGGTATGGATTTGCAATTTCATACGATATTCTTTCAAATGTATCGCTATTAACTTCTGCAGAAAAAGCTGTTCGTTTACCGGACGAAACTGAAGTTTTTGGTAACGACGGAGATAATGTTGTCGCCAACCCGAGCATAAGACCAGAAACAAGTAAAAATTACAACTTAGGATTTAGATTTGGAACCTTTAAAATTAAAAACCACGACTTCTCTGCTTCAACAAACATCTTTATTAGAGACATTACAGATCGCATTGGTTTACCTATTGAAACCTCTTTAAATATAGACGACGAGACTATAGTTTATGTGAATCAAGGGAATGCAAAATCTAAAGGTTTCGATGCTCAATTTAATTATACTTACAATAAAAACTTAGGCTTCAACTTTAATATATCTCATTTCGATTTAACGACAACAACAGCTCTTGGTACTGAAATAGATATACCAAACACGCCATTTTTTACTATGAATGGGAGTTTAAGATATTCATTTAAAGATCTTATTCAGAAAGAATCTCAACTGAATCTATTCTATACCATGTACTTTACAGATGAGTTCTCTTACTTAACTGCTCAAGGCTCAAATACAGTCGGCGATGAATTCTTTTTAGTACCAAAACAATTATCTCAAGATTTTGGAGCGAGTTATTCTTTCCCGAACAAAAATCTGGTTATGAGTTTCGATATCAAAAACATATTTGATGAAGCTGTTTATGATAATTTATCGGTACAAAAACCAGGAAGAGCTTTTTACCTAAAATTAAATTACACAATCAATACATTTTAATAACAACAACAAACAATTATAATATGAAACGCAATTTTTCAAATTACAAATTACTTAGTGCCATAACATTAACCATTGGCCTTTTTACATCATGTAGTAGCGACGATACAAACGACAACCCCGATCCGGACCCAACTACAGAATCTAGATGGATAACTGTTGCCGCAGCAAGAATGGGAGACGATCCAGGAGATGGTAACGGAGGAACATTAATTTATTCTATTAGCAGTGAAGACGCTAAAGATCCAACAGTATCTATAGAACCTTTTGATAATGGATTTATAGCACCTTCTAACAGAACTGCTAGATTACAATCTTCTGAAGATGGTAATACCATTTTTAATATTAGTTACGCAGGAGATACCGGAGGAAACTATACTAAATACACTGTAGAAGGTGGACAAACGTTCACACAAACAGGTTCAGAAATAAGCATTGCTCCTTATGTAGGGACAGCACCTAGATGGATTAAATTATTTGATGGAGACCAAACAGGAGCTGCTGTTTACGTGTCTAATGAAAATGAATTTGACGAAGACGGTAATTACACACGTACAGAAGCTACAATAGGTGTAGTAACTATAGATTTAGAGAATTCTTTAATTAATAGATTCGAAGAGGTAAGTGTACCTTTGAGCGCAGAGGAAGAAGCAAACGGTTATTACTTCTCTAGAATTGACATGCCTACTTTAAACGAAGCTGGAGATAAATTATACATTGGTGGTCGTTTAAGCAAAGTAGATCCTGCTACCGCAGAAAGCGATAGTGATTACGAAATATTAGGTTCTAAAACTATTGTATTAGATTACCCTTCCCTATTAAATCCTACAGTAATTACGTCTACAGTAGGACACGGAAACACTAACGGATACCGTAGTATTAATGCTTTTGAATATAATGGAAGCGTGTACCAAGCTAACCAAAGTGATCCTGAAGGTTCTCATATTTTAAAGATTGATGCTGATAATGAATATGACGATTCTTACGAATTTAATTTAGATGATGCTTTAGGTGTTGAAGGCGCTTATATTCTTGCTTGGAGACCAACTGCAAATGGTAAAGCTGTAATTGCTTACCGTCATGATGGTTCTGCAGAAGGTGTTGCAGGTGCTCAAGGCTTCTTCGCTCTTGCAGATTTAAACACAAAAACAGCTACAAAAATTGATGCTATTCCTTACGATCCTGATTTCTACTTATTCCAATACCAAGGTTTTGTAGTAGATGGTACAGAAATATACTTAACACAAGCTCCTGTTGGAGAAAACGGAAACATTTATGTTGTCGAAACAGAAACTGGAGAAGTTACTAAAGGTGCAGAATTAGTTAATGTTGAAGGTAGCCACTTTATTGGAGTGTTCTAAATAAAAATAAATTTTTTTTTTTTAAATATTCATTTTAACTATTAGTCTAAAAAAAGCCTCATTAACACATGTTAATGAGGCTTTTAAATATTTTAATACTAAATTTAAATTAGTATTTATTATTTCCTATTGCGGTAACACGTAATGTGTTAACCATTCCCTTATCATGAATAGGCATAGCTGCTAAACTAATTACCATATCACCCTCTTCTAAATAGCCTTTATCACAAGCTAATTTGTTTACATCTTCAATAGTTTCATCTGTACTAACAAACTTATCATAGTAAAGTGCTTTAACACCCCACAACAAGTTTAATTGTGTTAAGATACGCTTGTTAGATGTAAATACTAAAATATGAGCTGAAGGTCTCCATGCTGAAATTTGGAATGCTGTATACCCACTATTTGTTAATGTAGAAATAGCCTGAGCATTAATTTCGTTTGCCATGTTAGCTGCATGAAAACAAATTGCTTTAGTAATGTAACGTTTTGTACGAATATGTGGAGGTGATTGTGGCACTTTAATAAGTGGTGAATCTTCTACACTTTTAATAATATTCGACATTTTCTTAATTACCTCAACAGGATATTGTCCAACAGAAGTTTCTCCAGAAAGCATAACAGCATCGGCACCATCCATTACAGAGTTAGCGACATCGTTAACTTCTGCACGCGTTGGTGTTAAACTATCAATCATAGTTTCCATCATTTGCGTTGCAATAATTACTGGAATTCTTGCTTTTTTAGCACATAATACTAATTGCTTTTGAATTAATGGAACTTCTTCTGCAGGAATTTCAACACCTAAATCACCACGAGCTACCATTAAACCATCACAATACGAAACAATTTTATCGATATTTTCTACCGCTTCTGGTTTTTCAATTTTGGCAATAATAGGAATTTTATCGGCACTATGTTCTTTTATAAGATCTTGCAATTGCATTAAATCTTCAGCGTGACGTACAAATGACAATGCCATCCAGTCTACCTTCATTTTAATTGCAAAAATAGCATCTTCAATATCTTTCTCTGTAAGCGCTGGCTGAGAAATATTTGTGTTAGGTAGGTTTACTCCTTTTTTAGATTTTAAAGGACCTCCTTGTATAACTTTTGCAGTTACTTCATCTACATTGTTACTTGAAACAACTTCAAAAAGTAATTTACCATCGTCTAGAAGAATACGTTCACCTGGTTTAGCATCTTGAGGGAATTGTTTGTAAGTCATGTAAACACGCTCTTTGGTTCCTTCAAACCTTTCGCCAGTAGCAAAAATAATTTCGTCTCCAGGGTTTACATAAACCTCTTCTTTCATGACACCTACACGAAGTTTTGGACCTTGTAGATCTCCTAAAATTGCAGCATTGTAACCGAATTCTTCGTTTAAGTCACGAATCATTTTAATACGCTCTTCTACATCAGTATAATCAGCATGAGAAAAATTAATTCTAAACACATCGACACCTTCGTCTAACATGCCTTTTAAAACTTCTTTAGTACTCGTCGCCGGCCCTAATGTGGCCACTATTTTGGTCTTCTTTCTTTTCAACATTAATTAAAAATTAAATTGTCTTTAGATTTTATTTGATCCACGTTTACCGTATAAGTTGTAATAACTTGGGGTATCTCTTGGATTGTATTCACTATTAATTGTTCACTTATTTGCAAGTCTTCTTTCGTAATCTTCATTAAATAATCTACATTTTTTAATTCAGGAATTAGGTTGTAAGACTTTATAATTTTTTCTTGATTTGTAAACAAAGAACCTGAACTATGCAGGCTATCTTCTTCACGTTTACAAATGTTAGACACCAAGTTATATGTAATTAAATTGGTTTTGTCTTTCCATTCGAAAATGGAATAAGTTGCTGAAAAATATTTATAATCAACATCTTGATCGTTTCTAATTAGGCTTAGATTCAAACTTTTATTTAAATAATATGTTAATCTATAATCTTCTAATCGACTGTGAATGGCAATTAAAATATAGTCAACATCATCTAGAAAGTCCTCAAGATTAAGTTTATGAATAGCCATAATCATTTACTTTAACTGTAAAGATAACATTTATAAGCATTAGAAAATGACCTTTTCTCTTATCTTATTGTTATATTTTTACGAAAACGTTTTAGTTACGAAGAATTTTTGTAAAAAAAACAGAAAAAAGTTTCTTTAGAAACTAATTGTTTTTTGTTATTTCTTTCTGAAACACAAAGAATGCACGTTTAGAAGCTTTCTCTTCAGCCTTCTTTTTAGAGGTTGCTCTTGCTTTTGCAACCACTTTTTTATTTATGGCTAGCTTAACAGCAAAATGTCTAACATCGTCATTTCCTGTATCGTCGTATACATTATAATCGAATGTTTTCTTTTCTTTCTGGCACCATTCTATAAGCAAGCTTTTATAGCTAATTACCTTACCTTCTAGTTGTTCTATATCTACAAAGGGAGAAATAATACGATTATGTATAAACTTCTCACAATATTTATAACCACGATCTAAATAGATAGCTCCTACTAAGGCTTCGAATAAATTCCCGTGTATATTGTCTCCAAATTGACCATTCGGAATTTTACTATCTATTAATTCTATTAATTTTAAATCGCGTCCAAGTTCGTTTAAGTGTTCTCGACTTACAATTTTAGAACGCATTTTTGTAAGATAGCCTTCGTCTCCGGCGGGTGCTTCAATATATAAATATGCAGCAATTACCGACCCTAACATGGCATCTCCTAAAAACTCTAATCGTTCGTAATTAATAGCATTCCCCTTATCGTTTTTAATATTCATAGAACGATGGGTGAAAGCTGTTTTGTAGAAACCTTCATTTTTAGGTTTAAAACCTAAAATTTTTGTTACAGAAACAAAAAAATTCCCGTTATTTTTAAAACGGGAATTTAATATGTAACGAATGCTTTTCATTCGTATTTAATCTTCTAATTTTCTAAATAATACACAAGCGTTGTGACCGCCAAATCCAAAGGTATTACTCATAGCCACTTTAACATCTCTCTTTTGAGGTTTATTAAGTGTTAAGTTTAATTCTGAATCAATTCTCTCGTCTACAACCTTGTGGTTAATTGTTGGAGGCACAATACCATACTCCATTGCTAAAATAGCAGCAATAGATTCTATAGCACCTGCAGCACCTAACAAGTGACCTGTCATAGATTTTGTTGAATTAATGTTGATGTTTTTAGCATGTTTACCAAAAACTTCAGTAATCGCTTTTAATTCTGCAACATCCCCTAAAGGTGTAGATGTACCATGTGTATTGATATGATCTACATCTTCTGGTTTTAAGCCTGAATTTTCAAGACAATTTTTCATTACAGCGATAACTCCTATACCATCTGGATGTGGTGCCGTCATATGGTGTGCATCTGATGACATTCCTCCACCCATAACTTCTGCATAAATTTTAGCTCCTCTTGCTTTGGCATGTTCATATTCTTCAAGAACAATTGCCCCTGCGCCTTCTCCTAACACAAACCCGTCTCGAGTTGCATCAAAAGGTCTAGATGCTGTTTCTGGACTTTCATTTCTTGTCGATAATGCATGCATTGCATTAAAACCTCCCATTCCTGCAATTGTTACGGCAGCTTCACTTCCTCCTGTTACAATAACGTCACACTGTCCTAAACGAATATAGTTTAGTGCGTCTATCATAGCATTCGCAGAAGATGCGCAAGCCGAAACTGTGGTATAGTTAGGTCCCATAAATCCATGTTTAATAGAAATGTTACCTGGCGCTATATCTGCAATCATTTTAGGAATAAAAAAAGGATTGAATCGTGGTGTACCATCTCCCGCTGCAAAGTTTAAAACTTCATTTTGGAATGTTTCTAGACCACCAATTCCTGCTCCCCAAATTACACCTACTCGTAATTTATTAACAACATCTAAATCCAACTTAGCATCTAAAATAGCTTCATCTGAAGCTACCATAGCGTACTGAGCAAATCGATCCATCTTACGAGCCTCTTTTCTATCAAGAAAATCGGTAGGATTAAAGTTTTTTAATTCGCAAGCAAATTTAGTCTTGAACTTCTCAGTATCAAAATATGTTATAGGCGCAGCTCCACTTTTTCCACTAATTAGAGCGTCCCAAAATTCATCTTTGGTATTTCCAATAGGTGTAAGAGCCCCTAATCCTGTAACTACTACTCGCTTTAGTTCCATAAAAATCTTTTCCTTATTTTGCAGCTTCTATGTATGATATAGCTTGACCAACTGTTGCAATGTTTTCTGCTTGATCATCTGGAATTTGAATATCGAATTCTTTTTCGAATTCCATAATTAATTCTACAGTATCTAATGAATCTGCTCCTAAGTCGTTCGTGAAGCTAGCTTCAATTACAACCTCGTTTTCATCAACACCTAATTTGTCTACGATAATCGCTTTTACTCTTGATGCAATGTCTGACATAATCTTTAATTTTAAGTTTAAATAAGGTGCAAAAATAAAAAACTTTATTTTAAAACACGCTTTTAGTTTAAAAATAGTGAATGTAATTTAATTAAATTAAGTTGAAGTGTTATAATTTTGCATAAAAATTATTAAAAACACATCCCTTTTTTTAAAGAGGACTAAATCATTTTAAGCCTTATTTTACAGTGTTTAACACGGTTTTAAGCTCAAAAATATTATAAAAATATAACACATGAAACGTATTGTAATTTTCGCTTCTGGATCTGGATCGAATGCTGAAAACTTAATAAAATATTTTAAAACAAAAACTAACGCTTCGGTAACGTTGGTTCTTACAAATAACCCACATGCAAAGGTACTTGATCGATGCAAAAACTTAAAAGTTAGTGCTTTATCATTTAATAAAGTTGCTTTTACAGAGACCGAAGACGTTTTAAACCTATTAAAAAGCGCAAAACCAGATCTTATAATTCTGGCCGGTTTTTTATGGAAATTCCCCGAAAGTATACTAAATAAGTATCCCAACATGGTTATTAATGTGCATCCTGCTTTATTACCTAAATTTGGAGGAAAAGGCATGTATGGTATGCGTGTTCATGAAGCTATAGTTGCAAATAAAGAGCCTGAAACAGGAATTACAATTCATTATGTAAATGAAAATTATGATGAAGGTGCAACAATCTTTCAAGCCACTTGCCCTGTTTTAAGCACAGACACAGCAGATGATGTTGCCGCTAAAATTCACGAATTAGAAATGGAACACTTCCCTGTTATTGTTGAAAAAGTTTTAAACCAAAAGGAAGCTTAAAATAGATGTCTAAAAAGAAAAAATACTACACCGTTTGGAAAGGTCATAAAGTAGGCGTTTACGAAACCTGGAATGCATGTAAAGCGCAAACCAAAGATTATCCTAGCGCCGTTTATAAATCGTTCCCTACGCTTGAGGCTGCAACACATGCCCTAAACAGCAATCCTAAAGATTTTATTGGTAATAAAAAGTTTACAAGCGGTTTAAATTCTGAAGAATTAAAAAAAATAGGAAAACCCAATTACAATTCTATTTCTGTTGATGCTGCTTCTAGTGGAAATCCGGGAATAATGGAGTACAGAGGTGTAGATACAAAAACAAAAAGACAACTTTTTATACAAGGTCCTTTTAAACAAGGCACAAATAATATAGGCGAATTTTTAGCGATTGTTCACGGCTTAGCCCTTTTAAAAAAGAACAACAGCAACTTACTAATGTACACAGATTCTCGCACAGCCATAAGTTGGGTTAAAAAGAAAAAATGCAACACGAAACTAGAACGAACAGACAAAAATAAGGATGTGTTTGATTTAATAGATCGTGCTGAATTTTGGCTTAAAAACAACGATTATGTTACAACTATAGTAAAATGGGAAACTAAAGCTTGGGGAGAAATTCCTGCTGATTTTGGAAGAAAATAACAGGAATTATCACCTTTTTATCCTTTAGCATTCCATACATTATTGCTTCTATCTATATCTGGTACTTGATGTTCTGAATCTATAGTTACATGAATAATTTTAGAGGTTGTATTTACGTGAAATTGTGCTGTTTTACCAAACTTCCAAATTTCTACAGGGACTTTAAATTCGTGTGTTTTTCCGTTTGCTTCTTCTACACTAACCAAAACAGGCATAACCATTTGCTGGTTGTTAGCGACTGAAATAGTAGCACCATTAGCCACCTTTTCTTTAACATAATCTACGCCTGTAACAGCTTGATCTAACTGCCAATTATTATGAAACCATCCTAACCAAAACCAAGATAAGTCTTCGCCAGAACCATTATCCATACTTCTGAAAAAATCTTCAGGTTTTGGGTGTTTATATGCCCAATTATGAATGTATTGCTTAAAAGCATAATCAAATTTATCAGGACCAAGAATAACCTCTCTTAGAAGCACCAATCCAAATGCAGATTTAAAGTAAGCTAAGGGATGTACAAACTCACGTCCCATATCGTCGGCTGGCGACATTAACGTTGGACCATCTTTACAATCTTCCATCACCTTAATTATTTCATCGGCAGGATTTCCTCCTCCAGAAGCATATTCGCCATCTCTTTTTGGCGCAAATTCTCCTTTATTAAAATTATCATGTGCATAAATATCAATAAAGGTATTAAAGCCTTCATCCATAAAAGGAAATCTTCTTTCATCAGACCCTACAATCATAGGAAACCACGTGTGTCCAATTTCATGAGCTGCAAGTAAAAACATGCTATATGGTTCGGACTTCCAACTATTAAATGCTAATCCTGGATATTCCATTCCTCCAACAGGTCCGGCAACACTAGTCGCTACAGCATACGGATATTCAAACCATTTATTAGAAAATTCTTCAACAGAAAACTTTGTAAACTCTGTAGATCTAGCCCAAGCTTTATTATTTTTTGTAGACGCAACAGGATAAACAGATTGTGCTAAAGCCGTTTTACCACTTGGCAAATTAATTTTAGCAGCATCCCAGATATATCCTTTAGACATTGCCCAAGCAACATCTCTTGTATTATTCATTTTAAAATGCCATGTTGTGGTTCCTTTTTTAGTATTAGTTACAGGTTTATTTAATTCTTTAGCACTTCTTATAAAAACTGTTTTATCAGACTCGCTAGCTTCTTTTAATCGTTTAAGTGTTTTAGCACTTAAAATATCGTCACCATTCATTAATTTACCAGCACCAACAACAACTTGATCCGATGGCACAGTAACTTCATAATCTATGGTTCCGTAATCTAAATACATTTCTCCACTTCCAACAAAAGGCAAGGTGTTCCAACCGTAATAATCATCGTAAACACATAGTCTTGGGTACCAATAAGAGAACTCAAAAATTTCCCCATCGTCTGCATCCATATAACCCGATCGTCCTCCACTACTTCTTGTTTGTAACACATAAGAATATGTTATAGAAAGCGAAATATCTTCGTTAGAGTTTAGCACATCATCTAATCGTATTTGCATACGAGTCCCATGAATATAATAAGCTATATCCTGCCACGTTTTATTTTTTAAAACACGGATACTACTAATTTTATATCCTGAATCTGATTTTTCATTAGCACCTTTTAACTGGCCAGCCTTAGAGTCTGTATTACCAATATTTTGATCTAATTGCAACCATAAAGATTCTAATTGATCTGGACTATTGTTTGTATAATCTATGACAACCTCGCCTTTAAGCAAATACGAATTTACATCGAAGGAAGCCTTAACGGTATAATCTGCTTCGTTTTGCCAATAACCAGAACTTGGTTTTCCTGAGGCGCTTCTAACAGAATTTCCGTTATGTTGATAAAAATCAGTAGTAAAAATTTGTGAAGAATTGTACTGTGCACTTGCCGTATATAATGTTAAAAACATTAAAAAAGCTAGATAATTAGAGGATTTCATAATAGAAAATATTGTATTTTATATCTAAGGTAAACATTCATAACAAAAAACAATTTACACTTGTTCATTTTTACCAAACATGCAAAAGCAGAGATTATTATTTAATTATTCAAATTAAAACACATCGTTAATTACAAAATAAGCAACAAACCCGCATAAGTAAAGGGCATATAAAAACAATAGTATTCTAAATAAACTTTGTTTATGCTTTAGCCGTTAAAAGACCTATATTTGCAAAAAAACATTAGCCCTCTTTTATGAGTAAATTAGTTATTGTAGGTACCGTAGCGTTTGATGCTATTGAAACACCTTTCGGAAAAACCGATAAAATTCTTGGTGGCGCTGCCACTTATATAGGACTTTCTGCTTCTCAATTTAATGTAGATAGCGCTGTAGTTTCTGTAGTAGGAAATGATTTTCCTCAAGAATATATAGATTTATTATCTAATAAAAACATAGACGTTTCTGGTTTAGAAATTGTAAAAGACGGAAAAACATTCTTCTGGAGTGGCCGTTACCATTACGACATGAATACTAGAGATACTTTAGCAACAGAGCTAAACGTATTAGCAGATTTTAATCCTATAGTTCCTGATGCATATAAAAATGCTGAAGTTGTTATGTTAGGTAATTTACACCCTTTGGTACAACTTGGTGTTTTAGACCAAATGACAACAAAGCCAAAATTAGCCATTTTAGATACTATGAATTTCTGGATGGATAATGCTTTAGAAGATTTACATAAAGTAATTGCTAGAGTAGATGTGCTTACTATTAACGATGAAGAAGCAAGACAATTAACAGGAGAATATTCTTTAGTTAATGCCGCTCAAAAAATCTTTGAATTAGGACCTCAATTTGTAGTTATTAAAAAAGGAGAACACGGTGCTTTATTATTTCATAAAGACAACATTTTCTCTGCACCAGCATTACCATTAAAAAGTGTATTCGATCCAACAGGAGCTGGAGATACTTTTGCAGGAGGATTTGCAGGATTTTTAGCCAATTCTGGAGAATACACATTTGAGAACATGAAAACAGCCATTATATATGGTTCGGCTTTAGCCTCCTTCTGTGTTGAAGAATTTGGTACGGAACGTTTACAAAAAGTCACGACAGACGAATTAAACATGCGACTGAAACAATTCAAGGACTTAACAACATTCAATATAGATTTATCATAAAAAACACGCGCTTGTAAAAAAGCGCGTTTTTTAATTAATTTTATTATATATACAATGAGCGATGCTTTAAAACATGAATGCGGTATAGCACTCATAAGACTTTTAAAACCATTAGAATACTATAAAGAAAAATATGGTACTGCATTTTATGGTGTAAATAAAATGTATTTAATGATGGAAAAACAACACAATCGTGGTCAAGATGGTGCTGGTTTTGCAAGTATTAAATTAGACACTCAGCCAGGCGAACGTTACATAAGCAGAGTACGATCTAATGCTCAACAACCTATTCAAGATATATTTGCTCAAATTAACGGAAGAATAAATCAAGAATTAGTAGAACACCCAGAATATACTGATGATGTAGAGCTTCAAAAAAAACACATCCCTTATTTAGGAGAAGTGCTTTTAGGCCATGTACGTTATGGTACATTTGGAAAGAATAGTGTAGAAAGTGTACACCCGTTTTTAAGACAAAACAACTGGATGCACAGAAACCTTATTCTTGCTGGAAACTTTAACATGACTAATGTTAACGAATTATTTGATAATTTAATTCGTCTTGGACAACACCCTAAAGAAAAAGCCGACACCATTACTATAATGGAAAAAATTGGTCATTTCTTAGACGATTCTGTTGCAAAAAAATACAAACAATTAAAAGCAGAAGGCTATTCTAAAACAGAATGCTCGCCTTTAATTGCCGAACGCTTAAACGTTGGTAAAATTTTAAAAAGAGCTGGTAAAAATTTCGATGGTGGTTTTGCTATGGCCGGAATGTTAGGACACGGAGATTCTTTTGTTTTACGTGATCCTGCAGGAATTAGACCAGCATATTACTACCAAGACGATGAAGTGGTTGTTGTTGCTTCAGAACGCCCCGTAATTCAAACTGTTTTTAATGTAGATTTCGATCAAGTAAAAGAACTAGATCCGGGTCATGCTATTATTACTAAAAAATCTGGGGAAGTAAAAATCGAAAAGATTTTAGAACCTACAGAACGCA
Organism: Formosa sp. L2A11; assembly: GCF_009796865.1. Lineage (GTDB taxonomy): Bacteria > Bacteroidota > Bacteroidia > Flavobacteriales > Flavobacteriaceae > Formosa. The sequence goes on from NZ_CP047028.1 coordinate 986,819, forward strand.
AAGCATGTTCTTTCGAACGTATTTATTTCTCTAGAGGAAGTGATGCAGAAATATACCAAGAACGTAAAACATTAGGTAAATTATTAATGCCTAAAGTTCTTGAAACTATTAATTACGACACCAAAAACTCTGTTTTTTCTTATATTCCTAACACAGCAGAATCATCGTTTTACGGGATGATAGAATCTGTTGAAGATTATTTAAATAAAAGAAAAACAAAAGCCATAATTGAAGGTAAAGATTTATCTGAAGAGCAAGTTACCGAAATACTAAAAGAACGTCCTAGAATTGAAAAAATCGCAATTAAAGATGCTAAGCTTCGTACATTTATAACAGAAGACAGCAGTCGAGACGATTTAGTAGAACACGTTTACGATGTTACTTACGGCGTTATTAAAAACACCGATAATATTGTAATTATAGACGATAGTATTGTTCGCGGTACCACACTTAAGAAAAGCATTATTAGAATGCTAGATCGCTTACACCCTAAGCGTATTGTTGTAGTATCTTCTGCTCCACAAATTCGTTACCCAGATTGTTACGGTATAGATATGGCAAACCTAGAAAGCTTAGTTGCTTTTAGAGCCATGTTAAGCTTACTTAAAGATCAAAATAAATATCATTTAATAGAAGAGACTTATAAAAAATGTATCGCTCAAGTAGATATGAAAGACACACTGGTTCAGAACTTTGTTAAGGATTTATATGATGAATTTACAGATGATGAATTATCTATAAAAATAGCAGAACTTATTTCTGACGACACAATTAATGCTGAAGTTTACACCATTTTCCAAAGTGTTGAAAACTTAAATAAAGCGTGTCCTAAAAATTTAGGTGACTGGTATTTTACAGGAAATTATCCAACTCCTGGAGGTAATCGTGTGGTTAACAGAGCATACATTAATTTCTACGAAGGCAACAACCAACGTGCTTATTAATAAGCTTTTACAGCCGTAAAGATGATTTAAACGTCATAAAAACACGTTTTACCTGATAATAATGCACTTAATCTAAAAGATTATTTGATAATACATAAATACTCTAATTTGGCACGACCATAACATAAGTAGGTTAAGTTCATGGTAGATTTGGGGCAAAAAAGGTGAACTAACGTTCACCTTTTTTATGTTTAAAACATTACCATTTTACCTAGACACGCACAAATACCTAAAACAGTATAGCTTGTAGCACAACTTTTCTAAATTATATATTCTTTTTTAATCATCTATCTATTCAAAAAAAACATATTAGCTCCTACTTAATAAGATCTAAATCTTCAACATTAAGAAACACACTTATATATAAGTATAAAAATATTTTTAAAATATAACTATATATACTATTAGGTTTCACAAATCAAAACAACATAGTTTCTTAACCAAATTAATCATAGTGTTAGCCTAAAAAGAGTAAAACTACACGAGATTACCCTAAACATATACAATATTACCTTTAATAATTGGTAACATTAATTTAACGGTTAAAATAGTATACAATATTGCCAATATCGTTGTTTTCTAACAACTGTAACGCACATATATTTGCAGTGTTAATCGTTAAGAAAAACACTTATGAAAAAATTTATCACACTTAGTATTTGTCTGTTAGTAATGACTTCTAGCATTGCAGCTACTTATGCAAACATCTCTTTATCTAAAAAAGATGATGCAACGAAAAAGGAAATTACATTGACATTGAATGATGTAAAGGCAGGACAAAAATTATCTATTGAAGACGAAAACGGAGTTATTTTATATAATCAAACAATTCAAAAATCTGGAGTTTATAATAATAGATTTGATTTATCTGCATTACCTAATGGAGATTACCATTTTGAACACGAAAAAGATCATTACACAAAATTAATTCCTTTTACAGTTTCTTTAGGAGAAGTTAATTTTGATAAGGCTAATGAAAAAATAATTTACAAGCCTATAGTAAAAGTTAAAAATGATTACATATACGTATCTAAATTAGATTTAGAAAAAGATGATGTAAAAATTGACATCTATTACTCTGCTAAAAACAAAAGTGAATTTCAATTAGTGCACTCAGATAAAATCTCAGACACTGTAAAAATTGAGCGCGCATACCGCTTATCAGAATTACACAAAGGAAATTACAAAGTGATAATCAATAGTAACGGTAAAAGCTACATTGAAAACTTTAAAATATAGTTTTAAATAAATAGTATTTCATTATACTATTAAATTTAGTTAGTTTGTTTGTAAGAGTGGGACTGGTTATCTCACTCTTTTTTTATGCCCAAAAATTAACCCCCCATCAATACTAAAATTGTATTCTCTATAACACCTCCTTTATTAATCAAAGCCATTGTAATTCTTATACAAATAGCAAGATTAAGATTAGAACCTCCTTCTTAATAATTAGAAAAAACGACTACTTTCTAATTAACTAAATTCCAAAAAAATCAAGTAAATATTTGCTCAAATAACAAATTTTAAATTAAACATTCATTCTTTTAACAAAATCAATTTAAAAACAGCAAAAAAAAGTAATTACGAAATACACATCCTTTAGATAACCTATATATTTAGACTAGGAAACATTATAAAAAATCAGACAAACAGCTTGTGCTTTAAAAGCATATAGCCGGATTTTTTATTCCATAAGATTAACATCATGTTTTCTATAATTATCAAGTTCAAACAGCTAATAATTAACACTAAAAAAAAGAATACTAAATGAAACAAAGGTTACTATTTTTAATACTTTTTATGGCTAGTAGCGGCCTCTTAAAAGCACAAGACTACTTTCCAGAAAGTAAAGGCGTAAAATCTAATAATCATAATTACACAGCTTTTACAAATGCCAAAATTTATATAACGCCAACTACAGTTATAGAATCTGGAACCTTATTAATAAAAGATGGCAAAGTTGTTTCTGCAGCAGCACAAGTCACACTTCCCAAAAACACGGTTATTATTAATGCAGAAAACAAAACAATTTACCCTTCTTTTATAGATGTATATTCAGATTTTGGAGTTACAAAACCAAAAAGAACAGGAGGTCGTGGCCGGTCTGCACAATATGACGCTACTAGAGATGGTTTTTACTGGAACGACCATATTATGCCAGAAACAGATGCCATAGAAGTATTTGAATTTGACAATAAGAAAGCAAAAGAACTACTTAATGTAGGTTTTGGAGTAGTAAACACACATTTACAAGATGGTATTGCACGCGGAACAGGTGTTTTAGTCGCTTTAAATGAAAATGATACTAATGCAAATCGTATTTTAAACGATCGCTCTGCTCAGTATTTTTCATTAGAAAGAAGCGTTATAAAAGCGCAATCTTACCCAACTTCTTTAATGGGAACAACAGCTTTATTAAGACAATTTTATCACGATGCAGATTGGTATGCAAAAGGTAATATAGATGTAACAGATCGTTCTTTAGAAGCTTTAAACAACAATAAAGCACTTGTTCAAATATTTGATGCAAGCTCTAAAAGTAACGTATTAAGAGCCGATAAAATTGGAGACGCATTTGGCATTCAATACACCATTCTTGGAGGAGGAGATGAATATGAAATGGTATCGGCAATAAAAGCGACACATGCTAAATTAATTTTACCTCTAAATTTCCCTGATGCTTACGATGTTTCAGACCCTTTTAGTGAGACATTTGTATCGCTAGCTGATATGCGCCATTGGAGTCAGGCGCCTTCTAATCCTAAAATATTAGCAGATAATGGAGTAACATTTTCATTTACTTTAAATCATTTAAAAGAAACTAAAGATTTTAAAGAAAAACTTACAGAAGCTGTTAATCGCGGACTTTCTAAAACAAAGGCATTAGAAGCATTAACTACAATTCCAGCCCAAATACTAGGACAGTCTAGCCGAATTGGAGCTTTACAAAAAGGTATGGAAGCTAATTTTATTATTACTTCTGGCGATTATTTTGATAAAGAAACCATTTTATACGAAAACTGGGTACAAGGAAAAAAGAACCTTATTAAAGCAGCCAATACTAACGACATAAGAGGCGAATATACAATTACAGCTAATTCAAAAGTATTTACACTTTCAATAAAAGGCACTGCAGACACTCCAAAAGCAACGATTAAACAAGACTCTACAACTTTAGATTCTAAATTTAAGTTTGAAAACAATTGGTTAAACCTATCGTTTACAGACAAGGCTTCTGCATCGTATAGAGTTTCTTCTTTAGTTACATCTAGCACACCTGTTTTTACTGGAAAAGTAATAACAGAAAATGGAGAACACAGCTTTAACGCAACACAAACAGCTCCGTTTAAAAACAACAAACACAAAGATAAAACAAGCAAACCTACAGAGTTATTCCCTATAACCTACCCAAACATTGGATATGGAAATTTAGAACTCCCTAAACAAGAAACCATTTTATTTAAAAATGCAACGGTTTGGACCAGCGAAGACGAAGGTATTTTAAAAAATACAGACGTTTTAGTAAAAGATGGTAAAATAGCCAAAATAGGAAAAGACCTTTCTGCAGGAAAAGCGAGAGTTATAGATGCCACAGGAAAACATTTAACAGCAGGCATTATAGACGAACATAGCCATATTGCAGCGCTATCGATAAACGAATCTGGACACAATTCTTCTGCAGAAGTAACCATGGAAGATGTTGTAGACCCAGACGACATTAGCATTTATTATGCACTTGGTGGTGGCGTAACTTCACTACAATTATTACACGGTTCTGCAAATCCTATTGGAGGACGCTCTGCAATACTTAAATTAAAATGGGGAGAAACTGCTAAGAATATGATTTACGATAACTCTCCAAAATTTATAAAATTTGCTTTAGGAGAAAACGTAAAACAAAGTAACTGGGGAAGCACAAACAGATTTCCACAAACACGAATGGGTGTAGAACAGGTTTTTATAAACTATTTTCAACGCGCTAAAGAATATGGCGAAAAGAAAAAAAGCGGAACACCTTACCGTTATGACGAAGAAATGGAAACCTTATTAGAAATTCTTAACGGAGAACGTTTTATTAGCTGTCATTCTTACGTGCAAAGTGAGATTAACATGTTAATGAAGGTTGCTGAAAAATTCGACTTCAGAATAAACACTTTCACACATATTTTAGAAGGTTATAAAGTAGCAGATAAAATGGTCGAACACGGTGTTGGAGCGGCAACGTTTAGCGACTGGTGGGCTTATAAATTTGAAGTAAACGATGCCATACCATATAACGCTGCTATAATGCAACAGCAAGGTATAACTGTTGCTATAAATAGTGATGACGATGAAATGATTAGAAGATTAAATCAAGAAGCTGGAAAAACTATAAAATACGGCGGAATGACGGAGTTGGAAGCTTGGAAAATGGTAACTATAAACCCAGCAAAATTATTACATCTAGACAACAGAGTGGGAAGTATTAAAAAAGGTAAAGACGCAGATCTTGTACTTTGGAACAACAACCCTTTGTCTATTTATTCTAAAGCAGAAAAAACAGTAATAGAAGGTGTTGTGTATTTTGATATTGAAAAAGACAAACTACAACGTGAAAGCATAAAAACGGAACGTGCCAAATTGGTTAACTTAATGCTTCAAGAGAAATCTAAAGGTAAAAAGACACAAAAACCAAAAGGTAAAAGAAAAGAAGAAATGACTTGCGAATCACTATAAAAATAAAAAACTATAATGAAAACATATAAAAACATATTAGTGCTCGTCGTTTTGTTTAGTGTATCCTTTTCTTGGGCACAACAAACACCAGCAACTGTACAAAAAGAAGCTATAGTAATAGAAGGTGCAACTGCCCATCTAGGAAATGGAAACATCATAGAAAATTCGCTTATCATGTTCGAAGGTGGCGTTTTAACATTTGTTGGTGATGCTAAAATGAAAATTGCTAGAAAAGGAAAAACAATTGATGGCACAGGAAAGCATATTTACCCAGGCTTTATTGCCCCAACAAAAGCATTAGGATTAATAGAAATTAACGCTGTTAGAGCGAGTAAAGATGAAGATGAAATAGGAGAATTCATTCCGCATGTACGCAGTTTAATTGCTTATAATGCCGAATCTAAAGTTGTAGAAAGTATGCGCCCAAACGGTGTATTACTGGCACAAATAGCACCACAAGGAGGCGAAATTTCAGGAACGTCATCTATTGTGCAACTAGATGCTTGGAATTGGGAAGATGCAGCCGTAAAAGTAGACGATGGAATTCACCTACATTGGCCAAGCAGTTATAGGTTTAATCGCAGAGGAGAAGACAGAGGATATAAACCAAACGATACCTACCAAAAAACAATTGCAGAAATTACAAATTTTTTACAAGATTCTAAAGCGTACGGAGAAACCGTTTCTGCAGAAGAAAACGAACCCTTTAAAGCCATGCAAGGATTATATAACGGTTCTCAAAACCTTTATATTTATGCAGATGGAGAAAAAGAAATTATAGATGCCATTACTTTAGCTAAACATGAAGAGATAAAAAACATTGTATTAGTTGGCGGATATGAAGCTTACAAAATAACCGATTTCTTAAAACAAAATAACATTCCAGTTTTAGTACAAGCTACACATAACAGACCAAATTTTGAAGACGAAGACTACGACCTACCTTATAAGCTACCAAAATTATTAACAGACGCAGGTTTATTGGTTGGAATACAAAATGCAAAAAGCGAAAATTTCCAGACTAGAAACTTACCTTTTTACGCTGGGCAAGTTGCAGGACAAGGTTTAGATAAAGAGCGTGCTTTATGTTTAATTACAGGAAATACTGCAAAAATACTAGGTATAGATAATAGTTACGGAACTTTAGAAGTAGGAAAAAGTGCTACATTATTTATTTCTGAAGGAGATGCTTTAGACATGAGAACCAACCAACTTACAAATGCTTTTATAGACGGTCGCGAAATCTCTTTAGAAACACACCAAACCACATTATGGAAACGTTACATGAAAAAGTACGAAACTAAATAAATTACCTAATCAATTTTATTATTTATAAGAGTGAGATTTAAATCTCACTCTTTTTTTATGCCTAAAAATATTTAGAACCTCAACCTTACAAATAAGACCTTAAATAGAAAATAAAGACAAAATTATCCGACATGGCTTAAATTACCTCAAACATATTTTATATTACCCCTATAAATATAGGGCTTAAGATTCTTGATTAAAATAGAACACAAAGTTGCCAATATCGATGTTTTCTAGCACGAGCTATCGCTATACCTTTGTCATACGTTAATCGTTAAAAGAAATTAATTATGAAAAAAATAATGAAACTTGGTATTAGCTTGTTGTCAAAAACAAACTCAAACAAATACTACATGAACTCAATTAATTCACTACAATAATATTCAAGTTAGAATAGAAGATAAGGCAAACAATATTAATGTTTTGTTGTAAAGGCTTCAATCTATCTTAATATAAAGAATCGAAAAAAAAATAAATCATGAAAAAAATAATTAGACTTAGTATTGGCTTATTATCCAAAATTAACTCAAACATATTCTATATTAACTCTGTAAATACATTACAATAGTATTTAAGTTAAAATAGAATATAAAGTAGCCAATATCGATGTTTTGTAACACGCTACAACATCATACATTTGGATAAGTTAAATAATCAAAAATATTTGAATAATGAAAAAAATAATGACACTTAGTATTTGCTTGTTGGTAGTAGCTACCAGCTTTGCATCAAGTTTTGCGAGCAACTTGTCATCTGATTTTGATGGAAGAAGAGACATGGAGATTACGTTAACATTAGACAATGTAAAAGAAGGACAACATTTATATATTAAAGATGCATACGGATTTACGCTTTACAAAAAGACTTTTAATAAGTCTGGAACTGTAGATAACACATTCGATTTTTCATCTTTACCTAACGGATCATATTTTTTCGAACACGAAAAAGCATATCAAGTTAAAGTAATTCCTTTTAATGTAGCTGCAGGAAAAGTTACTTTTAATACGCCTAGCGAAAAAGTAATATACAAACCTGTTGTAAAAGTTAAAAACAACACGATTTACTTATCTAAATTAGACTTAAACAAAACAGATGTAAACGTGAGTCTTTTATACGAAAGCGATAACAATACATTTAAAGTAATACACTCAGAAGATTTTACAGACACAGCAAACATACAACGTGCGTATAGCTTATCTAATAAAGAATCTGGAAATTACAAAATGGTAATTAAAGCAGACGGAAGAGAATACGTTGAGTATTTTTCTATCTAAAAGCAATACAATTTAAAATATTCTAAGAGTGAACTTATTTATAAGTTCACTCTTTTTTTTTGCGTAAACATTTAAAGGAGGAAAGACTTCAACTAAAATAAATTAATCTAGTAAGCTCTATTTTTTCATAAAAATGATTCTTCTGGGTATAATGTAAAAATCACAAACGATAAAGAAACTAACACATTTGCATAAAGAAAATATCATCTAAATTTAAATTGCATAAAACACACTCAAATTATTAGATAAAATAACAAGACAATCTTTTACATAAAGATTCTAGTATGTAAACCGTGAATTTAGCACACATTGCAACACCTATAAAAAGCTGTAAATTGGCGTTATATAAAGAATTAACTCAAATATATGCTATATTAATCTTAACGCTTCACTATTAATGTTTTTTGGTTAATATAGAATATAAAGTAGCCAATATCGATGTTTTGTAGTACACACTATCAGTCTATATTTACCATATGTTAATCGATAAAAAAAATTAATTATGAAAAAAATAATGACACTTAGTATTTGCTTGTTGGTAGTAGCTACCAGCTTTGCATCAAGTTTTGCGAGCAACTTGTCATCTGATTTTGATGGAAGAAGAGATATGGAGATTACGTTAACATTAGACAATGTAAAAGAAGGACAACACTTATATATTAAAGATGCATACGGATTTACGCTTTACAAAAAGACTTTTAATAAGTCTGGAACTGTAGACAACACATTCGATTTTTCATCTTTACCTAACGGATCATATTTTTTCGAACACGAAAAAGCATATCAAGTTAAAGTAATTCCTTTTAATGTAGCTGCAGGAAAAGTTACTTTTAATACGCCTAGCGAAAAAGTAATATACAAACCTGTTGTAAAAGTTAAAAACAACACGATTTACTTATCTAAATTAGACTTAAACAAAACAGATGTAAACGTAAGTCTTTTATATGAAGGAGATAACAATACATTTAAAGTAATACACTCAGAAGATTTTAAAGACACAGCAAACATACAACGTGCGTATAGCTTATCTAAGAAAGAATCTGGAAATTACAAAATGGTAATTAAAGCAGACGGAAGAGAATACGTAGAGTATTTTTCTATCTAAAAGCAATACAATTTAAAATACTCTAAGAGTGGACTTATAAATAAGTTCACTCTTTTTTTTGCGTTTATATTTCACACAAACACTTAACACATCTTCAGAATTTCATTAAAAATAAAGTACAGAACAAGACATCTATAAATTGATTCTCTTCATTTCTAATTTAACCTCATCATCAATCTAAAAACATCTAGCATACATTAAAATCTAAATAACAAATTAAGGAGACTTAACTACAGATTTGCACCTAACAAAACAAAATCACATTAAAGAAACAGCCATTCTTCATCCTAATTACAGCTAAACCAATCATGATTTTACACAAAATTGCTCTGTTTTATAGCATCTAAACACCATTAACTTGTAGGAGAAATAACCGCACTAACATTAATCTAATATTAAAATAACAATAAAACAAACTACACAGTAAACACAACACAATCAAACACCTGAAAAACAACATCATAGATAATATTACCTTAAACCTGTGCTAAATTAACTTCATATTACAGTAACTTTAATTTAATGGTTAAAATAGAATATAAAGCAGCCAATATTGATGTTTTCGCACACCTGATAACGCCCTATATTTGAACAAGTTAAATGATCAAAAAAAATAAATATTTAATTATGAAAAAAGTAATCACACACAGTATTTGCATGTTAGTTATGATTACTGGCATCGCAACAGGTTTCGCTAATAACCTTTCTTCTTTAAAAGTAGAAAAAGAAAGCATGGAAATTACGTTAACATTAGACAACGTAAAAGCAGGACAAAAATTATCTATTAAAGACATAAACGGATTAATACTTTACAAAAAAACGATAGAAAAAGAAGGTATTTTCAGTAACAAGTTCGACTTAACAGCATTACCTGATGGGAAATACTATTTTGAACATGAAAAAGATTTTCAAATCAAAATTATCCCTTTCAAAGTGACTTCTAACACAGTAACATTCGACAAAGCAAACGAGAAAACAATCTTTAAACCTGTTTTGAAGACTAAAGACAACTATTTATATTTTTCTAAATTAGATTTAGAGAAAGAAGATGTAAAAATAAACATTTACCACGAGAGCAATAAAAACAATTCGGGATACAATTTAGTGTATAACGAAGATTTTACAGACTCTACAAAAATAGAACGTATTTATAGTTTATCTAAAATACATGAAGGAAGATACAAAGTAGTAGTTACTGCAAACGGCAGAGATTACGTAGAATACTTCAGCATCTAATACCAATAACCTCCCTCCCGATTACAAAACTAAAAAGAGTGGACTTTTAACAGTCCACTCTTTTTTTATGTTTATTTTCCTGTAAATTCTGCTTTTCGTTTTTCTAGAAAAGCTGTAGTTCCTTCTTTAAAATCTTCGGTTCCAAAACATTTACCAAAACCTTTAATTTCTTTTTTATACCCATTAACTCCAGATTTAAAACCTGAGTTAATCGCTTTAATTGCTTCTCCAATTGCTTTAGGCGAGTTATTCTTTATTTTATTCGCAATATCTTCACAAAAAGATAATAACTCTTCTTGGGCAACAACATGATTTACCAAACCATAACTTAAGGCTTGCTCTGCATTAATCATTCCTGCTGTCATGATCATCTCCATAGCTCTACCTTTACCAACTAATTGAGGTAAACGTTGTGTACCACCATAACCAGGAATAACACCTAAAGACACTTCTGGTAATCCCATTTTAGCATTGTCGCTAGCCACTCTAAAATGGCAAGCCATCGCTAATTCTAATCCGCCACCCAAAGCAAATCCATTTACAGCAGCAATAACTGGTGTAGATAAATTTTGTATAAAATCGAATAGCATTTCATGACCTTTAGCTGACAGTTTAGAACCCTTTTCTTTATCAAAATTTGCAAATTCACTTATATCTGCACCTGCAACAAAAGCTTTTTCGCCACTTCCAGTTACAATAATAACTCGTGTTTCATCGTCTTTATCTGCCGCTTTAAAAGCACGATGCAATTCTTTAATAGTCGCTTTGTTTAAGGCGTTTAATTTTGTTGGTCTGTTAATGGTTATTGTTGTAATACCATCTTGAAATTCTGATAAAATGTTAAAAATCATAATTTAGGTTTTAGGAAAGGTAACCACAAACGTTGTTCCCTTATTTAGTTGCGTATTAAAAGTAATATGCCCGTTATGGCTTTCTAATATATTCTTAACCATTGCTAAACCAAGTCCCATACCTCCAGATTTGGTTGTAAATTTAGGCTCGAAAACACTGGATATATTCTCTTCTTGAATTCCAATTCCATTATCTGAAACCGTAATTTTTATAATACCATCATGCAAAGAGACATGTGCTACAATTTTAGGAATACGATCGTCGGGAATAGATTGAATGGCATTCTTAACTAAATTAGTAACAATTCTAATCAGTTGTGTTTTATCAAAAGTTGTAATAATTTCTTCACGCTCTGCAAGAAACACGATATAATCTTTATTAAAAATATCTAAAGATAAACGCACTGTATTTACAACATTAAGTGTTTCGTTTTGCTGAGCAGGCATATTTGCAAAGTTAGAAAATGCCGATGCAATAGAACTCATAGTATCTATTTGCTGAATTAAGGTTTCTGAATATTCTTCTACCTTATGATGAATATCGGGATCGTCTGGTCTAAATTTACGCTGAAAATTCTGAACACTTAATCGCATTGGAGTCAACGGATTTTTAATCTCATGAGCCACCTGCTTAGCCATCTCTCTCCACGCTTGTTCCCGTTCACTTTTCGCCAATTGCTTTGCACTATCTTCTAACTGATCGATCATACTGTTGTATGCTTCAACCAATGTTGAAATTTCTTCACTTGCATCTTCTACGTCTATACGCGTATTCCGTTTTTCTAAAGTGGTACTATTTATTTTATCACTTATTGTTTTTATAGATTTAGTAATGTAATTCGCCAAGAAAAAGGCAATTGCCGTAGCTAAAACAAGCATAAACAAATAGGCATAACTAATACGCTCTAAGAACTCACTTAATTCTTTAGCCAGAAAATTATCATCTTCTAAATAAGGTAAATTCAGAATGGCTAATGGCTTAAATTTCTGATCTGTAATATATGAATAAGACGACTGGTAGATTTTATTATTCTCGCTACGCTTTTCTACATAAGTATGCTTTGCCGTATTAGAAAGTGTATTTAAAATATTTGCATTAATACAATCTGCAATAGAATCTTGAGAAAAACCAGCCCGAGAAGACGTTAATATAGATCCATCTAAATCGTAAATATTAACTTGTAAATTATGAATACTTGCTATTTCGTAAATCTTATCTTTAAAAATATACGGCAGCTTTTCTGTTTTAACTTCGAAAGAGGTTTGCTTAATTATATAATTAATATGAGATTTAATGTTTTTCTCTTTACGCTCTAATCGCTGTTGGTGGTAGTCTATCGCCTCTTCTCCGTATTGATAAATAGCAACACCTACTATTAAAATAGAAGCTAACATAACTACAAAAAGCATAGCTACAAATATGCGAAGCCGTAAAGATATTTTTTTAAGTTTCATAAAATTTTACCGTGTCCTATAGGCAACAATAATCAAGCCATTATTTATGCATTCGGATTTTTAGCACGTATGCGTTTATAGACTTTAAAACCTAGCATAATAAGTACACCGAGTACAAAAATTCCAATCACTCCAAAAATCCAATTAAAGCTACTCTTTAAAATTACCAAAAATACAACAGCAAAAAGAATAAAAGTTGCGCCTTCGTTCCAAAGCCTCATATAACTAGATGTTTTTCTTACATCGTCGCGTTGTAACTGTTTAAAATATTGATGTGTTTTTAAATGATAGATAATTAGCAATACAACAAACCCTAATTTTACGTGCATCCAAGGTTCTTGCAACCAAGCAGGCATAAGAATAAGTAACCAAATGGCAAATATTGTAGCTAAAATAGCTGACGGCCAAGTAATAATATTCCATAATCGCTTTGTCATTAACTTTAACTGCGTCCCTAAAATCTCTTTATCTGGAGATGGCTTATGAAATGACTCTATTTGATATACAAACAATCTAGGAATATAAAAAAGACCTGCAAACCAAGTGATAACAAAAATAAGATGAAGCGATTTTATATAATTATAATATTCCATAATAGATGGTTTAAGTTGTAATAGTACTCTTTTTAATTAAATCTGTTTTAATCTCTCTCCTTAAAAAATAACCTGTAACAATAGTAGACAATACATCGGAAATAGGAAACGACATCCATACACCCAACTCGCCATAGAATTTAGGTAAAATTAAAATTAGTGGAATAAAGAAAAAACCTTGACGTGTTAATGTTAAAAACAAAGCTGGCTTTGCTTTACCAATTGCCTGAAAATAGGCTGCACCTATTAATTGTAAAGCAATAATTGGTGTTGCAGCGAATACCCAACGCATGGCGTATGGTGTTTCTTTTAATACTTCGGGATCTTGTGTAAACATTCTTGTAATACTCTCTGGAAAAGACATAAGCAATACAAATATAATTGTAGCTAAAATAGCAGCATACTTAATAGCTGTATTTATAGATAAACGAACACGACCGTATTGTTCTGCTCCATAATTATATCCTGCAATAGGCAAAAAACCTTGTGTAACACCTAAAACAGGAAATAAGGCAAACATAAGCATACGCCCAACAATGGCATAAGCAGTAACCGAAACTTCTCCGCCAATATCAAACAAAATGTTATTCATAAATAAATACATAACACTAACTACGGCCTGTCTTGCAAGTGTTACAAAACCAAGTGAAGCTATTTCTGAAATCACATGTCCTTTTAATCGTAAATACGACCAATTTATTTTTAAAACTGTTTTATTATTTAAGAAAAAATACCAAAAAACATAAAGAAAACCTAGCACATTAGAACCTGTGGTTGCCCAAGCAGCCCCCGCCATACCTTGATCGAGAAGATTAATTAATATGTAATCGAAAATTAGGTTACCAAAAGCAGGAATCATCATCGCATACATTGCAAATTTAGGATTACCCTCTGCACGAATTACATTATTTCCAACCATAGACAACCCAAGAAATGGGACACCATATAAGACAATAGTGTAGTAAACTTTAGCCGGATTAAAAATAGCTCCTTTTCCTCCAAAAGCTAAAATAATTTCGTCTGCAAAAAACAAACCCAAACAAACAAAAACAGTAATAAGAATAAGCGTTAAAGCAATTTGATTCCCGAAAGTATCTAATGCTTTTTCTTTGTTTTTAGCCCCTAACGCTCTAGAAATAATTGAAGACCCACCAATACCGATAGACATTCCTAAAGCCGCAATAAAAAAAGAAACAGGTAAAACTATATTTATAGCTGCAATAGCGATAGAACCTATCCAATTCCCTACAAAAAAAGTATCTACAAGAACATTTAAAGACATCACCAAGACACCAATAGATGCTGGCACAGATTGCCTAATTATAAGCTTACTTATAGGCTCTGTACCCAAATCTACCGATACCTTATCTGTCATTTTTATTTTATAGCAGGTGTACTTGCCCAGTTATTAATCCATTTTCCTAATAAAGCAGCCCATTCAGGTTCTTCATTTAAACATGGAACTGTTGTAAACTCTTTTCCGCCAACTTCATGAAAAAGCTCTTGACCTTCTATAGCAATTTCTTCTAGAGTCTCTAAACAATCACTAACAAAAGCAGGTGTAATTATTGCAATATTCTTGGTGCCTTCTAACCCCATTCTCTCAATTGTTCTATCTGTATATGGTTGTAACCACGGATCGAATCCTAATCTAGATTGAAATGATGTTGAAAACGCTCCTTCTTGAAAACCAAGCTTCTCTCCTACCAATCTTGTAACCTCTAAACATTGATGTTTATAACAAAACTCGTGTGCTTTTGACGGTGTTTTACAACAAGAACCATCTAATTTACAATGGGATTTTGTAACATCACTCTTTCTAATATGGCGTTCTGGAACACCGTGATAAGAAAACAATACGTGATCGTAAGTTTTTCCCTCTAAATGATGTTTTATAGAGTTACTCAGCACTTCAATATAATCTGGTTTATTATAAAATGCTGGTAAATGATCTATTTTAAGGTTTGGAAAATGTGCTTGACGAAGTTCTTCTGCTAAAACCAAAATAGTTTCTGTAGTTGCCATAGCAAATTGCGGATATAAAGGGATTAAAAACACCTCTTCTACTCCTTTATCTACTAATTCTTGAAGTCCTTTTTGAATGGTCATAGAACCGTAACGCATAGCCAAAGCTACAGGATACTCAACTTCTTGCTGTACTTTAGCCTGTAAACGTTCTGAAAGTACAATTAATGGAGAACCATCTTCCCACCATATTTTTTTATACGCTGCTGCAGAAGCTTTAGGTCTTGTTTTTAAAATAATTCCTTTTACAAGAGCCGCTCTAGCAATATATGGAAGATCTATAACACGCTCGTCCATTAAAAATTCACCTAAATATGTTTTTACATCTTTTGGCGTAGGGCTTTCTGGAGACCCTAAATTAACTAGTAAAATTCCTTTCTTCATATTACAAAAGTACAATAGAAATTGCGATCATACTATATTCTAATCATAGTATTATCTTATCTACTATTAAATCAAATTGATTATAATTTATAATATAATTCAAAAAAACTATTTAGCCTTTTCTTTTAATTTCTGGAGATGAAGCGGAATAGGAGTTGTTTCATTAGCATTACAATCCTGAAAGATGCCACAAGACACGCCGGGCTTCACTAAAGATTTTGTGTTTTCTTGTTTTGACCACGCTGCAATTTCTGGAGATAAATATTTCATAACACACTAATTATCGGTTTAAACAGTAATTAATTCCACCTAAAAGATGGTTTCTAAAATTTATATCGGCATACGATTTTAAAGTATGACCTAAAGCGGTGTAAAAAGATCGACCTCCATCAAATTCTTGACACCAAGATACAGGATGATAATCTCCATTTTTTCCACCCTCATAAGATGTCTCATCTACCATTAAAAGCGGATGAATATCTGGACTTATATTTTTAAAATTATACCACTCGTCGAAGTGATTCCAATTGGTTTTTAAATGTGTTGTAGATTCATGATTTGCATCAGAAATAACAATATTAGCTTCGCAGGGTTTTGGATGATTTAAAAAATACACACCAACTAACTTCTCGTACCAAGGCCAATTATATTCTGTGTCTGTTGCAGCATGAACTCCTAAAAAACTTCCACCGTTATTTATAAATGTTTTAAAAGCATCCTGCTCCTTTTCGTTTAAAACATCTCCTGTAGTATTAAAAACCTTAGCATCTTCTGTATGTGTAATTGTAAAATTATTCTCGAGTCCTAATTCTTTTAAAGTTTGCACACCTATTTCTATAGATTTATGCCTATAACCTTCCGTTTTAGAAAACACTAAAACCCGATCTGTTGGCGTACTAATATTTGTTAACCATGCCAATATTATAACAATTACAAATTTCATATCTATTTAATTAGCAGATTGCAAATACTTTTTGGGAGTTGTTCCATATTTCTTTTTAAATGCTGAAATAAAATGACTAGATGTACTATAACCTACTTTTAATCCAACTTCATTTACATTTAATCCGCCTGTTTCTAAAAGCTTTCTAGCTTCTTCCATTTTATAATCGAACAAAAAGCTAAATACAGAATCTCCGTAAATTTGTTTAAATCCTTCTTTTAGCTTTTTAAGACTCAAACCAATCTCGTCAGCCAATTCCTGCAAACTTGGTGGCTCCGCCATTCTAGAAATCATAATATCTTTAGCTTTTCTTATTTTAATCACATTTGTTTCGTCTACCAAAAACGGACATTGTTCTATATCTGCATCTTCACTTCTATTAAAATACAAACTAAGCAACTCGTATGCTTTGCCTTTAAAATAAAGATTTTTAATAGATACGTTAAGGTTATAATGTATCATTTGGGTTAGCACAATAGCCATAGACGGCGATATTTTCCCTTCTTTATAATATTTCTTATCCTTATTATCGTGACTTAAAAATGTAATATAACCAGCCTCTTGAGAAAATAGACCATGAAATTCTTTAATAGATATTAATATAGTAACCAACCAAGAATTAGGATTAACCTCTAAATGAATAGGCAAATCTTGTTGCGGATTATACAGAAGCAATGAATTTTCTTCGTTTATATTTAAAGTATAGCTCCCACGATTAAACTTAAAAGCAGAAGAGCCTTTTAAACAAAAATGAAATTGTATAAAACTACTATCTATAGCCTTCTCTACCGTTTGCACTTCTAGACCTTCATTTTTATAAGTTAACACTAAAAAACCCTGATCTACAAAAGTCTCATTAAATGTCCCTACAGCGATATTTTTATCTTGCATTTTCTTTCTTTCTAATTCGTTTTATTTAGATAGCTTCTAAACTAAGCATAGCGAAAACGTTGTTATTCTAGCAAAAGTATGATTTTTATTGCTTTAGATTAAAAAAACAAAACAAAAAACTAAAAACGACACTAAAAGTTCTTTGAGCGTTATTTTTTTACAATTAGTCACTATACATTTGCTTCGAATTTGCAACTAATATATTTAATGAATCAAAATCACGGATCTAGAGGCACTTATTTTTATGCTATTGGATTAAGTTATAAAAAAGCTGATGCTGAAATTAGAGGACATTTTAGTCTTGATGAAGCAGCAAAGTTAAATCTTCTAGACCAGGCTAAAGCCACAGGTATTGAAAGTTTGATAGTAACTTCTACATGCAATAGAACTGAAATCTATGGTTTTGCAGAACACCCTTTTCAACTTATCAAATTATTATGCGATAACACAAAAGGAACTGTAGACGAATTTCAGGAAGTCGCATATGTATATAAAACCAAAGAAGCTATCGCACACATGTTTCGTGTGGGTTCAGGTTTAGACAGTCAGATTCTTGGTGATTTCGAAATTATTAGTCAGTTAAAAACAAGTGCTAAACTCTCTAAAAAACTAGGTTTATTAAACACCTTTTTAGAACGTTTAACAACTATGGTAACACAAGCTAGCAAACGTATAAAAACAGAAACCGAAATTTCTTCGGGTGCAACATCTGTATCTTTTGCTTCTGTACACTACATATTAAATAATGTTCCAGATATTTCTAACAAGAATATTTTATTATTTGGAACTGGAAAAATAGGAAGAAATACTTGCGAAAATTTGGTAAAACACACTAAAAACGAGCAAATTACCTTAATAAACAGAACGAAAGATAAAGCAGAACGTATTGCTGGAAAATTTAATTTACTTGTTAAAGATTATGCAAATTTACAAGAAGAGATAAATAATTCTGATGTATTGGTTGTTGCCACTGGAGCACAAAACCCAACGGTAGACAAACACTTAATACAATCTAAAAAACCACTTTTAATTTTAGATTTATCTATTCCTAAAAACGTGCATGAAAACGTAACCGATTTAGAAGGGGTTACTTTAATTCATTTAGATTATTTATCGCAAATAACAGATGCTACTTTAGAAAAAAGAAAAGCATATATTCCTGTTGCAGAAACCATTATTGAAGAAGTTAAAAAAGAATTTAACGATTGGTTAGAAACACGAAAATTTGCACCTACAATAAAAGCTTTAAAGAATAAATTATTAGATTTTAAATCGGCTGAATTAGATATTCAACGTAAAAAAATATCTGATTTTAACGAAGCACAAGCCGAGTTAATTAGCAATAATATTATTCAGAAAATAACAAATCATTTTGCACATCACTTAAAAGATGAAGACTTTTCTACAAACGAAAGTCTTGAACTTATTAAAAAAGTGTTTCAGCTAGAAACATCAACAAATGCATAAAACAATTCGCATTGGCACAAGAGACAGTCAATTGGCTCTTTGGCAGGCAAAAACTGTTCAAACACGTTTAGAAGATTTAGGATATTCAACAGAAATTATTGCTGTTAAATCTACCGGAGACCTTATACTAGACAAACCACTTTACGAATTAGGTATAACTGGTATTTTTACTAAAACCTTAGATGTTGCCATGCTAAATGGCACGGTAGATATTGCAGTGCATTCTATGAAAGATGTACCTACTTTACTACCTAAAGGCATTATACAATCTGCCGTTTTAAAACGCGCTAATGTAAACGACATTTTAGTTTACAAAGATTTAGACTTTTTAGAAACCAAAGGCACAATTGCTACAGGAAGTTTAAGACGTAAGGCACAATGGTTAAACAGATACCCAGATCATACTGTTGAAGATTTAAGAGGGAATGTAATTACACGACTTCAGAAATTAGAAGATAGTAATTGGAATGCCGCTGTGTTTGCTAAAGCAGGATTAGAACGTATAAATGTACTGCCGGAACAATTTATTGAATTAGATTGGATGGTTCCAGCTCCCGCACAAGGCGCCATGGTTATCGTGTCTTTAGAAAAAAATAAAGAAGTTACCGAAGCCGTTTCTAAATTAAACGACGCACCAACTGATATTTGTACGCATGTAGAACGTGATTTTTTACGTATATTAGAAGGCGGTTGCACAGCACCAATTGGAGCAATTGCAACAATTACAGGAGATACAATTGCATTTACTGGTATTTTACTAGCCATAGACGGTAGTAAGAGGCTAAGTATAAACAAAACCGATACCCTTTCTAATTACAAAGAGTTAGGAAAACGATGTGCCTTAGAAATCATTGAAAAAGGTGGAAAAGAACTAATGGATTCAATTAAAAAAGAAATGAATTCATAAAAAACCTCAAAAAATAATGAAGCTTAAAACGTTGCAAAACCTATATCGTTTTACTGATATTCTCATTTTATTTTTTTTAATATTCGATTTCGGATTTAGCATAAACGAAGAGTATAAACCTTTTAGAATACCTATTTACACGGGTATTACATTACTTTTAACAACGTTTAATATTTTTAAGTTTTTTCTATATTCAAAACACAATCCCAATAGAAAAACAATTCGGTTTAACATAGGTGTTTTAATAACTACACTTATTGCAGCATCTACAGTTTATTACCTAAACCAACATTTACCGCCTATAGAGCAGTTAATGCGACCAAAGATAATATTCGAGCTAGGCTTATTCTTTTACCTCTTAATTCGCCTTACCTTTTTTATAAAACACATTTATAGAATCTATTTTAATCCTGCCATCTTATTTGTTGGTAGTTTTTTTATTTTAACCCTTATAGGTGCACTTTTACTTATGCTACCTAATGTTACTGTTAATGGTATTAGTTTTATAGATGCTTTATTTACATCTACAAGTGCCATTTGTGTTACTGGTCTTGCTGTACTAGATACTGGTAAAGATTTTACCCAATTAGGGCAAACCGTAATTCTATTTTTAATTCAAATTGGAGGTTTAGGAATTTTAACGTTTACATCCTTTTTTGCTTACTTTTTTAAAGAGAGTTCTTCTTTTCAAGAAGGTATGTATATGAAAGATTATACAGCAACAGAAAATTTACAGGATGTTTTTAAAATTGCAGCACAAATTGTAGGCTTTACTTTAGGACTAGAATTATTTGGAGCTATTTTAATTTACTCGTCTATAGATTCTATTAGCACCATAGATAACAAAATTTTCTTTTCTATTTTTCATTCTATTTCTGCCTTTTGTAATGCTGGATTTTCAACGTCGTCTTCTAGTTTTTTCGCCCCAACATTACGCTACGATTATTCGTTACAATGGGTAATTATGATACTTATTATTATAGGAGGAATAGGCTACAGTTTTATATTTAACTCGTTTACTTATTTAAAACGTAGTTTTTTAAACCTATTTAGAAAAAAAGCAAAAGTGACAACAACTGTTAGAATTTTCACATTAAATTCTAAAATCACAATTGTAACAACAAGTATTTTATTAGTTGTAGGATTTCTATTTTTCTTTTTTTCTGAAGCCAATCACAGTATGTTAGGCCACGATTCTATTTTTGGAAAAATCACAACAGCAATGTTCTCGTCTGTAACACCAAGAACCGCCGGATTTAACACCGTAGATTACACACAAGTTGCTACACCATCATTACTATTTGTTATTTTCTTAATGTGGGTTGGTGCTTCGCCAGGATCTACAGGAGGTGGAATAAAAACAAGTACTTTTGCCATTGCAACGTTAAACATATTAGCAACAGCCAGAGGAAAAAAGAGAATTGAACTTAATACTAGAGAAATATCTAGTAGTACAGTAAATCGTGCATTTTCTATTATTTGCATCTCTTTAATAACCATAGGAACAGCCATATTATTACTATTATTTTTTGAACCCGGAAAAGATTTATTAGCCATAGCTTTCGAATGTTTTTCTGCTTATAGTACCGTAGGATTAAGTTTAAATCTTACACCCACATTAAGCGATCCTAGCAAATACGTTATTATAGCCGTTATGTTTTTAGGACGAATTGGATTATTAAACTTGCTATTTGGAATGTTAGGGCAAGTAGAACAAAAATTTTATCAATACCCACAAGAAAATATTTTAATCAACTAAGATATAATTAAATGAAAGTTATCATTTTTGGTCTCGGAAATTTCGGAATGTCCTTAGCTTTAAGCCTTACAGAAACAGGTAATGAAGTTATAGGAATAGATAAACAAATGGATAAAGTGAATATCGTAAAAGATAAAATTTCACACAGTATTTGTTTAGATTCAACAAACGAGTTAGCCTACCAATCGCTACCCATAAAACAAACAGATATTGCTGTTGTTGCAATTGGAGAAAACGAAGGTGCTGCAATTATAACTACAGCCATTCTAAAAAAACTAACAACCGCTAGAGTTATTAGTCGCTCGTTATCTCCTATTCACGATACGGTTTTACAAGCCATGGGTATAACATCTATCGTGCATCCAGAACAGGAAGCTGCACTTAAATTAACAAACAAACTCAATCTTAAAAATATAATTGATAGTTTTAAAATTGATGAAAAATATTCCATTTCAGAAATAGAAACTCCACCAGAATTTATAGGAAAATCTATTTCAGATTTAGATTTCAGATCTAAACAACGATTAAATATTATTACTATTCTTCGTGAAAGAGAAAAGATAAATTTAATAGGAAATCCAACGCTTATCAAGGAAGTTGTAGGAATACCAAGTGCCGATACTATTATTCAGAAAAACGATGTTTTAGTTGTATTCGGTTTAAACGATGATATTTCTAAAATTTGTCACAAAAATTAAAAATGCCCATAACATCTATACTTTCAACCAAAACGCTTTATAAAGAATATAAAGACATACTTACTAAAGCTAACATTCAAGTTACAGAATATAACGCTATTGCTATAGAATTTGTTGATTTTGACTCTGAAATGATAGTTGAAAACGCCATAATTACAAGTCAGAATGCTGCAAAAGCTGTCATAGAAAATAAACTGGTAATTAAGAACTGTTTTTGTGTAGGCGAAAAAACAATGGCTTATTTAGAAGAATATGGCCAAAACGTGTCTAAAATGAAACTATATGCTTCAGATTTGGCACATTATATTATAAAACATCACAATAAAGATACCTTTACTTTTTTCTCAGGAAACTTAAGACGTGATATTTTACCTAATACCTTAAAGGAAAATAAAATCGGATTAAAAGAAATCACGGTTTACAATACAATACCTGCTCCTCAGAAAATTGAAGGGCAATTTGATGCTATATTGTTTTATAGCCCAAGTGGAGTTTCTAGTTATCTTATGGAAAATACCATAACTAACGAAACCCTTTTTTGCATAGGTAAAACAACGGCAGAAGCCATACCAGAACATTTTAAAAATATAGTAATTCCTTCGAGTCCTACTATAGAAAACGTACTACACGCTGTAGTAAAACACTCAAAAAAATAATGATCAAAAACGATTTATACTTAAGAGCTTTAAAAGGAGAAACAGTAGAACGTCCTCCGGTTTGGATGATGCGTCAAGCAGGACGTTATTTACCAGAATTTATTGCTATTCGCGAAAAATACGACTTCTTTACACGTTGCCGCACACCAGAATTAGCAAGTGAAATTACCGTACAACCTATCCGTCGTTTCGGTATGGATGCTGCTATTTTATTTAGCGATATTTTGGTTATACCACAAGCCATGAATATTGAAGTAGAAATGAAACCTAATTTCGGTCCATATCTGCCAAACCCTGTTCGCGATCAAAAAGATGTAGACAGCGTCATTGTACCGGATGTTAATGTAGAATTAGATTATGTAATGCAAGCCATAAAAGCAACCAAAGAACTACTTAACGATGAGGTTCCCTTAATTGGTTTTGCAGGTTCTCCATGGACTATCTTATGTTACGTAGTACAAGGACAAGGCAGTAAGAATTTCGATAAAGCCAAAGAATTTTGTTTTACAAATCCAATAGCAGCACATCAATTACTTCAGAAAATTACAGATACTACTATTGCGTATTTAAAAGCTAAAGTAGCTGCAGGAGTAGATGCTGTACAAGTTTTCGATTCTTGGGGAGGAATGCTTGCGCCAACAGACTATAAAGAATTTTCTTGGCAATACATCAATCAAATAGTTGAAGCTTTAAAAGACGACGCTCCTGTTATTGTATTTGGAAAAGGATGTTGGTTTGCACTTGGAGATATGGCAAAAAGTAACGCTGCAGCATTAGGAGTAGACTGGACATGTTCTCCACAGAACGCACGTTATTTAAGTGGAGGAAATATTACATTACAAGGTAATTTCGATCCATCAAGATTATTATCGCCGCCTTCAGAAATTAAAAAAATGGTACACCAAATGATTAACGAATTTGGTAAAGACAAGTACATTGTAAATCTTGGTCATGGTATTTTACCTAACATTCCGTTAGATAACGCCAAAGCCTTTATAGATGCCGTTAAAGAATACAAATAATAATGAGTAACCATGCGTTTTACATTTCCGAATTAGAACTAACTGACGCTACTATGCTTCATAAGTTTATGATGGATAATGTAAAACGTTTTGTGCCTTATTTACCATACACGCTTGCTAAAAATTTAAAAGTTGAAGGGTCGGAAGCATATATTCTTGCACAACAACAAAAAATGAAGCATAAGCTAGAATATACATTTTCACTAAAAGACGTCACAACAAATGCCATCTTTGCGCTTATTATTTTAAAGGATATTAATTGGCAAAATGGAATAGGTGAATTTGCATATTGCATTGACAAACAGAAAGAAAATAAAGGTATAATGTCTTCAGCAATTGCTAAATTTTCTAATTATGCATTTACATCTTTAGGTTTAAAAACACTTCAAATTGTATCCCATAAAACGAATATTGCAAGCATTAAAGTCGCTACAAATGCTGGTTTTATTTGGACAAAAACTTTGAAAAACGAATACGCGCCTCCAAACGCGCCAACTCAAGACATGGAATTATATGAACTACACTATCAAAGATAAATTTTACAAATACATTCAAGAATTACAAGATACCATTACTGCTGGTTTAGAATTAGTAGATGGTAAAGCTAAATTTCAAGAAGATATTTGGAAACGTCCTGAAGGTGGAGGCGGAAGAACTCGTGTTATTGAAAACGGAAATGTTTTTGAAAAAGGTGGTGTAAATATTTCTGGAGTTCATGGCGAGCTTCCTGAAAGTATGCAAAACTATTTTGGCGTTAAAGATGCTAATTTCTTTGCCTGCGGGTTAAGCTTAGTACTACATCCTAAAAACCCAATGGTACCAACAGTGCATGCCAATTGGCGCTATTTTGAAATGTATGATAAAGATGGTAACATTGTAGACCAATGGTTTGGTGGCGGACAAGATTTAACGCCTTATTATCTTTTTAATGAAGACGCTATTCATTTTCATACCACTTGCAAAACCGCTTGCGACAAGCATAATCCTGAATTTTATAAAACCTATAAAGATAAATGCGATACATATTTCTGGAATGCACACAGAGACGAAGCTCGCGGTATAGGTGGTTTATTTTTCGATTACTGTAAAGCTACCGAAAATATGAATATGGAAAACTGGTACGATTTCACAACAGAAGTTGGTAATAGTTTTCTAGAAAGTTATGTGCCTATAGCTGAAAAACGAAAAGACTTAGACTTTACTGAAGCACAAAAAAACTGGCAAGAAATTCGTCGTGGCCGTTATGTAGAATTTAATTTAGTACACGATAAAGGCACATTATTCGGACTAAAAACAAACGGAAGAATTGAAAGTATTTTAATGAGTTTACCTCCACATGTGCAATGGGTTTACAACCATACTCCAGAAGCGGGAAGCGAAGAAGAAAAATTAATACACATTTTACAAAACCCTATAGACTGGGTTAAAACAAATATTTAATAACTACTTTAAATTAGCAGTTTATTTCCAAACCACAACTTCTTTAGTCATTTTCTTAAAGGTATTATACACATGAAATAATCTCGCTTTTAAAAGAAACTTTCGTCCGTCTACGCTTCTTGTAAATATTAATTTTGATTTCCCTAAAGCAGATTTCCAATGTTTTTGAAACACTAAAGCATGCTTCTTTTTATCGCCAAACAATTCTGGTACAGGATAAAAATTTTCTACATCAAAACGTTTTCTAAATATATTCGTTTTTATAATTAGATACCTTGGAGATCTAATAGGTTCTAAAAGCTCACTTAATGCCTTAGCAAACATTGTGTTCTCTAATGCACTCGCACCAACTAAATAGCAAACAACATCGCCTTTGCCATGCAAATATGAGTTTACACGTATGTCGTTTCTTGCCGATGTAATATATCCCAACTCGTCTAAAGTATCTAGAATTGCTGTTCCCATTTTACCAATCTTTTTATAAAGATAACCATAGCGTAAGTACACTTTTAAAGCCTTATAAAATTGATAACCAAACCTAAAAACAAAGGCGGCTACAAAAGCATAAACAAAAGCGTAAACACCCCGTTCTAAAATAATATTGAAACTTTTTATTACAAACTCTACATAAAAAAGCATGATTGCAAAAAATAGATCGGCTACAAAAAATCGTAAAACATCAAAATAATAAATTTGTTTTTGTCTTTTAAAAGGTCGCTTTCCTGAATGTAAAACTTTAACTTCTTTAGTTAACTTAGTTCCTTTTCCGATAGCAACATCCCATTTTTCTGTAATTAAAACACGGTTTTTTGCACGCTTTAAGGTTGCTTCATTTAACGTATTAATAGCATCTGCAGAAACTTCATCAGGAATATTTAAACGATCAAAACCATTACATATAAACGGATTATCACTATTATTTACACCAACAAAAGCTTCAAACCGTCGCTTTAAAGTATCTACTTCTTTTCCTCCATCTAAAACGGTTGGATCTACACATGCCAAGTGCCAGATGTTTCCTATTTTGTTAGGCGTATCTGCATCTTTTCTAATTGCCCTACCTCGCATTTGATTAGACGATACAAACGAACCAATAAAAGATGCCAAAATTAAACTGTTAATAGAAGGCGCGTCCCAACCTTCACCCAACAAAGATTTTGTACCAACCAAAACTTTAATATGTCCAGTTTCAAAAAGCTGAGTCATAATACGTACAATAGACTTCTCTGATTTCCCTTTTGGACTTACTAACAAAAAAGATGCATCTGTTTCTAACGGAGAAAATGTAAAATTATCTAGAGATTCAATCGCTTCAAAAGCATTTAAAATAGATGTATTAATAATAACAATACTACCAGAAAGTACGGCCAACGCTTCTGGATTTTCACAATAATATCTTACATATTGAAAAACAGGAATAACTCCTATTTTATTAATATCTTCAATAGTTTTGTTCGTACTATTTAAAAATTCTTTCCGGATATAATCTGTAAGAATCACACATCTTAAATCTGAATCTAAACTTTCGCGTTCTGCCTTAACAATACTTACAATACTTTTAAGTTTACTCGGACTATTTGTTAACGATTTATAAAGCAATTCTTCGCCAACAAAGTCTATAGAATTATGCTCGAAAACATGAAGTATTCTTAATTGTTTTTCTAGTTTTAACAGGTAATTTTCATGAGCAACAAGGCGTTCTCTATCCGATACTAATATATGCTGAAACAAAATACCTAACCAATGTAAATCGAGTTCAGGAAACTGAATTGTTTCACGTGTATTGAACCCTAAAATTTCTAATTTTTTATGTTCAATTTCAAATCCACAGGTATGCAAAAAAATAAGAATCGCCGAAAAATATTCCGTATTAGCATAAAGTTCTTCCAAATGCCAATTCGGACTTTTATAAAAACGGTGTGCTTTTAAAAAGGCAATAAATGCATCATCTTTTAAAATTTCGTCTTTAAAATCGGCAATGTTTCTGCGGTATTCTACTATAAAATTAATTTCTAAATCTTCTGGCTTAGAGAAATACACAAAATCTTGATGCGGGCACAAATCCCGTTCGCGAACCAAATCTGGCACAGCAATCTCATCATCTATTTCACCACAAAGTGAAAAATATTTAGAAACTTCTGCTCGACTACTATCATAAGGCGGTGTTGCTGTAAGCGCAACAATATAAAATTCAGAATTCTTTTTTAAATCCATTAAGCACGTCCACCATGCATTTTTTAAATGATGTGCCTCGTCTAAAACAATAGTTTCAATTTGGTGTTTTCTAAAAAAATTATAATAATCTTCTTTATTTTCAAAAGTTTTATAAAATGCATAAAGCGATTGGTAGGTAGAAAATGTAATATCGCTAGGATTTTTTAAATCGAAAGAAAACGCATTAAAATTTTCTTTTGCAGAGAAGAAAGATTGTAACCTATTCTCCCATTGATTTCTAATAGTAAGTGTTGGAGCAAGCACCAATGTTTTTTTACCAAGTTTACGAACTATTTCTAATCCTAAAATAGTTTTTCCAGATCCAGGAGGAGCAATAACATGAAAATGGCGGTCTTCAATATACCTGTTAAAATGTTTTAAAAGTTCGGCCTGATAGCTTCTCCAGGGATAAATAAATTCTAAAAGTCTTAGGCTTTCTAGCAATATAAAATGGGTTATAATGAGTAACTTTGCACGCATTAAAAGTAATCAATATTAATCTTATTTTAGTCCATTATTATGTATCCTATAAAAAGAAACAGACGTTTAAGAACAAACGAAGCTATTCGTTCATTAGTTCGTGAAACTATTATTTCACCAAACGATTTTTTAGTACCACTTTTCGTGGTCGAGGGGAAAGGTGTTAAGGATGAAATTCCTTCTATGCCAAATTATTTTAGACTTAGTTTAGATACACTTCAGAATGAAGTAAAAGAACTATGGTCTTTAGGTTTAAAATCCGTTTTACTTTTTGTAAAAGTAGACGACAAATTAAAAGACAACAAAGGTACAGAAGCTGTAAATCCAAATGGATTAATGCAACGTGCTATAAAAGCAGTAAAAGACGCTTGCCCAGACATGATAGTGATGACTGATGTTGCATTAGATCCCTATTCAATTTACGGACACGATGGTATTGTTGAAAACGGTATTATACTTAATGACGAATCTGTAGACGTTTTATCAGAAATGGCTTTAAGCCATGCTGTAGCAGGTTCAGATTTTATTGCACCTAGCGACATGAATGACGGAAGGACTTTAAAAATTCGTCAATTACTAGAAAAAGAAGGCTATAAAAACACCGGTATTATGGCTTATACAGCAAAATATGCATCAGCATTTTACGGCCCTTTTAGAGACGCTTTAGATTCTGCTCCTGTTGATTTGGTTGACGTGCCAAAAGACAAAAAAACATACCAAATGGATTATGGGAATAGATTAGAAGCTATTCGAGAAACCTTAATAGATATAGAAGAAGGTGCAGATATCGTTATGGTAAAACCAGGATTATGCTATCTAGATATTGTACGCGAAATTAAAAATGAAGTTAATGTACCAATCGCTGTTTACCAAGTTTCTGGAGAATATGCCATGGTAAAAGCTGCAGCTGAACGCGGATGGTTAGACCATGATGCCGTAATGTTGGAACAAGTTACCGCTATAAAAAGAGCAGGCGCAGACATTATTACAAGTTATTTTGCAAAAGATGTTGTTAAACTAATAAGTTAACAGTAAAAAATAACAGCTTTCAAAAACAACAAAAAAACTCCTTATTTAAATTCGAATCAATTGAATTTGACACAAATTGATTTCGTCACAGAAAACATAAGTCATTTATTAAAAACGCTTAGCTTCATTATAACTAAGCATTATATGTATTGATAACGACAATTGATTTGAATTTAAATAATTATAAAATTAGTCAACCTCTTCTTCAAACGAAAGTAGAATCTTTTGAATCTTAAAACAATCTACTTTTCAAGGCATTTTAATAATGCCCAATCTTAATTTAAATCTTTTTCTCTTTTTACCCAATTAACAAAATCCTATAAGTCTTAAAATCCCGAAGCACGTATTTCTCTACAAGAAAGCACATTATTGTAATCATTTTTGGTAATTACCTCATAAATAGCGCAAAAAACAGACAAAAAGACAAACAATAAACGAATCAATTTAATTATATTTGAATTCGAATCATTTGAATATATATAAATTTAATTTCGATAACAAAAATGGATGGTATAGATCAAAAAATCATAGATATGCTTCGCTTAAACGCTCGTGAGTCATTTGCAACTATAGGAAAGACTGTAGAATTGTCGGCTCCTGCAATAGGTAAACGTGTAAAACAATTAGAAAAGAAAGGTTTTATTTTAGGCTACTCACTTAAACTTAATCACAATAAATTAAACGTTAGCGTTAGAGCTTATATCAACTTAAGCATACACCAATCAAGTACGATAAGAACAGCTTACAATCAAATTAAATACATGAAAGACGTACAACGTTGCGATCGTATTACCGGAGAAGACAGCTTATGCATTTTAGGTTATTTTAAAGACAATAAAGCTTTAATTACATTTTTAGAACGCATCTCTCAATACGGAATTCCACATACTAGAATTATATTAGAGAGTTAATCTGTTTTTAATTATTAAAAATTAAGACGCACAATTATAACAATAGAGATTAGTTTAATTTACCTCTACAGAAAAAAAATATACATTTCAACATTCCTTTTGTAACTTCGCTAAAAATCAAATAAATCAATATGGGTGCACTTTTATTATGGGCAACAGTTTCAATATTTTTCTCGTTTTTATGTTCAATCCTAGAAGCTGTATTTTTAAGTGTAACGCCCACGTTTATAAATGTTAAAAAGAATGAAGGTAAAGAGTATGCAACCACTTTAGAAAACCTAAAGAAGGACGTAGACAAACCTTTAATTGCCATCTTAACACTAAACACCATCGCACATACTTTAGGTGCCATGATGGTTGGTATTCAGGCTGAAAGTTTACCATATAAATTTGAACTTTTTGGTGTGAATACAGTAGGTATCGTTTCTGCAATTATGACGCTCTTAATTTTAGTAGTCTCAGAAATTATTCCTAAAACTATTGGTGCACAACACTGGCAAGGACTTGCTAATTTTACATCTAAAGCGTTAACCGTTTTAATATTTCCTTTAAAATGGACTGGTATTTTATGGCTACTTCAACTTACCACAAAACTTATTGGTGGTAAAGGTCATGGTAGTGCATTAAGTCGTGAAGATTTTCATGCTATGGCAGATATGGCAACCCAAGACGGTGTGTTTCAAGAATCTGAAAGTAAAATTCTTAAAAACTTATTGGTATTTAAAGATATTCTTGCTAAAGATATTATGACGCCTAGAACTGTAATAAAAACGGCAAATGAAGAAACTACCGTTCAAGATTTTTTTAAAGAAAATTCTAATGTTCGTTTTTCTAGAATTCCGTTATACACAAACGACCAAGATAACATTACAGGCTTAGTTTTAAAAGACGAAGTGTTTAAAGAAATGGCACTTGGTAATGGTTCCAAAACACTTAAAGATTTAAAACGAAATATCATTATTATAGAACGTAACATTGCCATTCCAACGCTTTTTGAACAACTTGTAGAAAGCAAAAACCACATGGCCTTAGTCGTTGATGAATACGGTTCTGTAAGCGGTATTGTAACTA
The DNA here is from genome assembly GCF_009796865.1 of Formosa sp. L2A11. Lineage (GTDB taxonomy): Bacteria > Bacteroidota > Bacteroidia > Flavobacteriales > Flavobacteriaceae > Formosa. The sequence goes on from NZ_CP047028.1 coordinate 1,018,198, forward strand.
TGGAAGATGTTATTGAAACCCTTTTAGGACTAGAAATTATGGACGAAAGCGACCATGTTGCAGATCTTCAAGTATTGGCAAGAAAGAGCTGGGAAGTTCGAGCTAAACGCCTAGGCTTAATTGGAGATATTCATGAAGAACACTAATGGATACTTGTATTATAAAATCGCCCTTAGGCTATACTAGAATTGAAGGAGATCTTGAAGGCATAGCATCTATAACAGTTTTAAATTCTGAAGAAACTCCTTCAGAACATATTCCGGAATCACTTCAAAATTGCGTCATTCAATTACACGATTATTTTGAAGGTAATCGCCAAATATTCAACATAAAACAGAACCCAAAAGGCACTGAATTTCAGAAAAAAGTATGGCAAGCATTAACCAAAATTCCTTTCGGAAAAACAATGTCATATTTAGAACTTTCTAAACAATTAGGCGATGTAAGAGCCATTCGCGCAGTTGCTAATGCCAACGGAAAGAACCCGCTTTGGATAGTTGTTCCATGTCACCGCGTAATTGGCACAGATGGTAGTCTTACCGGATACGCAGGCGGATTACATCGTAAACAATGGCTATTAAACCACGAAAGTCCCGTTACACAGCAATCTTTATTTTAAATTCTTATATTTAGTCCAACTAAATATTCATCATGAAATTCTTATCAAAACTTCTAAAGTTTATCGTTATTCTATGCGGTTTACTTATACTCTTATTATACATTTTCGATTACGATTACATCTTGAAAGCCGTTCGTGTTACTTATGGAACCGGACATAAAACAGCTTTTCTAGAAGACTATAAAGAATTTGATAATCGTGTTATTGAAAGCAGCACACCTCAGCCCTGGAACATTCATAAAGATTACAACAAAGCAACCATTACAGACAGTCTCGAACGCACCAATATTGCAAACGGTACTATTGCATATATGATTATTAAAAACGATAGTATTTGGTTTGAAAAATATTACGATGGCTACAGTAAAACGTCCAAAACCAACTCTTTTTCTATGGCTAAAAGTTTAATTTCTGCCATGTTAGGAAAAGCAATAATGGAAGGAAAAATTAAAAGTTTAGACCAGAAAGTAAGTGATTTTTACCCACAATTTAAAGACCAATATGCGTCTCAATTAACTGTTGGAGATTTATCTTCTATGGCATCTGGATTAGACTGGGACGAATCCTATTACTCTCCATTCTCGGTAACAACTCGTGCTTATTTTGATGAAAACATTGCTCCAGTTATTCTTGATATGAAAGGTATAGAAACACCTGGAAAATCTTATAAATACTTAAGCGGAAACACGCAATTACTAGGTATGGTCATTAAAAAAGCGACTGGACAAACCATGTCAGGCTATTTAAGTGAAGAATTTTGGAAACCAATGGGATTTGAAAATGATGCCCTTTGGCAAGTAGACAGTGAACAACATGGTTTAGAAAAAGCATATTGCTGTATTGCCAGCAACGCACGTGATTTTGCACGTTTTGGAAGATTATATAAAGACCACGGAAAATGGGACGGCGAACAAATTTTAGATTCTGCATTTGTACAAAAATCTATTACACCTCGTTTTCCTGAAAGCCCACAATATGGTTACGGTTGGTGGTTAAAAAACATAGGAGATAAACACTTTTTTATGATGCGTGGCCACTTAGGGCAATACGTTATTGTAGAACCAGAAGACAATGTAATAATTGTACGTTTAGGCCATTCTAAAGGACCAAAAGGTGATGGCGGAACATTTTCTAAAGACATTTTTACGTATATTGAAGAAGGATATAATATGTTAGATGAATGATAAACAAACTCAATCTTGAAGATATTTTGTTTTTGGATATTGAAACAGTTCCAGAAACACAACATTTTTCAGAATTAACAGAAGCAAAAAAAGAACTTTGGGCTTTAAAATCTAAATACCAAAGGAACGAACTCTCTGCAGAAGAGTTTTACGATCGTGCAGGTATTTGGGCAGAATTTGGTAAAATTGTATGTATCTCGGTTGGGTATTTTAAATTAACTGGTGAAAACCGTCAATTTAGAACAACATCTTTTTATGGCAATGAAATTAAGATTTTACAAGACTTTAATACACTCTTAGAATCACATTACAATCAAGCAAAACATCTTTTATGCGCTCACAATGGTAAAGAATTCGACTTTCCGTACATTGCACGTCGCATGATTATTAATAATATTCCAATTCCTTCTAAACTTAATTTGTTTGGAAAGAAACCTTGGGAAGTACCACATTTAGACACTTTAGAATTGTGGAAATTTGGAGATTATAAAAACTATACATCACTAAAGCTACTTACTAATGTTTTAGGTATTCCATCTCCTAAAGACGATATTGATGGCAGCGAAGTGTATCGGGTATATTACGAAGAAGATGAAGTAAACCGCATTATTGTGTACTGCGAAAAAGACACGATTGCTGTAGCACAGATTTTCTTGCGACTACGCGGAGATCACATTTTAACTGACGACGAAATTATTCATATTTAAATGACTGAAACACCTCTATTACAAATTGAAAACCTAGCCATTTCCTTTAACGGAAACGAAGTTATTCACACCATTTCTTATCATTTAAATAAAGATGAAATTTTAGGTATTGTTGGTGAATCTGGCTCTGGAAAATCTGTATCTTCTTTAGCTATTTTAGGATTACTACCTCATAATATTTCAAAAACAAAAGGAGTTATTCATTTTGAAAATAAGGATTTAACTCAAATTAGTCAGTCCGATTTTCAAACCATTAGAGGTAACAAAATTGCTATGATTTTTCAAGAACCCATGAGTTCTTTAAATCCGTCTATGCGTTGCGGTAAACAAGTTGAAGAAATACTAATTAGACATACAAATTTATCTATTACAGAAGTTAAACAACGTGTTTTAGAGCTATTTGAACAAGTAAAACTACCAGAACCAGAACGTGTTTACAAATCGTATCCGCATGAAATTTCTGGCGGACAGAAACAACGGGTTATGATTGCTATGGCCATTGCTTGTGAGCCTGATATTTTAATTGCAGACGAACCCACAACTGCTCTAGATGTAACTGTTCAGAAAGAAATTATATTATTACTTAAAGAGCTTCAAAGCAAAACACAAATGAGTATTATTTTTATTACTCACGATTTGGCTTTAATTTCTGAAATTGCCCAACGTGTAATTGTTATGTACAAAGGCGATATTGTAGAACAAGGCTCTGCACATACTATTTTTAACACGCCACAACACAATTACACCAAAGCACTTATAAACTCAAGACCATCTCTAAATGTACGTTTAAAAACACTTCCTACAATTCAGGATTATTTAAACAATACATTTAAAGAAACTATAGTGACTAGTGAAGACCGTAAAAAAAAACATAAAGCCCTATATAGCCAATCGCCTTTATTGGAAGTTATAAACCTTGAAAAAGAATATATTTCTAACTCTGGTTGGTTTGGAAAACCACAGGCATTTAAGGCAGTAAATAATGTTAATTTTAAAATTTACGAAGGTGAAACTTTAGGTTTGGTAGGCGAATCTGGTTGTGGGAAATCTACTTTAGGAAATGCCATTCTTCAGCTAAATAAAGCTACTGCAGGAACTATTTTATATAAAGGTACAGATATTACAAACTTGCCTACAAAAGCCATGAGAGCGCTTAGAAAAGAGATTCAAATCATCTTTCAAGATCCTTATGCATCTTTAAACCCAAGACTAACGGTTGGGCAAGCTATTATGGAACCTATGACGGTTCATAAACTCTATAAAAACAAAACAGAACGCAAAGCTAAAGTTTTAGAAATTTTAGAACGTGTAGGTTTATCTGAAGATTATTTTAATAGATATCCGCATGAATTTTCTGGCGGACAACGCCAACGTATCGGGATTGCAAGAACCATTGCTTTACAACCAAAATTAATAGTGTGTGACGAATCTGTTTCGGCTTTAGATATTTCTGTGCAAGCTCAGGTTTTAAACCTCTTAAATGAATTGAAAGATAAGTTTGGATTCACCTATATTTTTATATCTCACGATTTAGCTGTGGTAAAATATATGTCTGATCAACTTATAGTAATGAATAAAGGGGAAATAGTAGAAAAAAACGATGCGGATATTGTTTATAACAATCCGCACCAAAATTATACAAAAAAACTAATTCAAGCTATTCCAAAAGGATTATAGCATAAACACTTTCTTGACTAAGTACATTAGATTTCCAACGAACACTCTGGTATTATTGTATACTTCGTGAAGTTTACTTTCAGAGTAGGTAGGTTCGTCAGGTAGATTTGAGGCTACATTCATAATGGTTAGTTTTTGGTAGATTTGGGGTCTATATGTTTAATAGTATTTTTGGGTACTGTAAATATCCGATATATTTCCGGTATTATCGTTAAAAAGCACCATAAAATCGATGAAATACATCATTTTTTAACATTTCACATCTTAATGGCCATAATCAGGAAGATTTAAAGGGTCATTTCTAAGATTTTTCCTTCAATAATTAAATGTCCATCTGTAGCTTTTTCAATATCGGCTACAGAAACACCAGGAGCACGTTCTAATAATTTAAATCCATTTTTAGTAACTTCTAATACAGCCAAGTTTGTAACGATCTTTTTTACACAACCAACACCTGTAAGTGGCAAACTACAGCGTTTTAATAATTTTGAATCTCCCGCCTTGTTAGTATGCATCATAGCAACAATAATATTTTCGGCACTAGCAACTAAATCCATTGCGCCTCCCATACCTTTAACCATTTTACCTGGAATTTTCCAATTGGCAATATCTCCATTTTCAGACACTTCCATAGCACCTAAAATTGTTAAATCTACATGTTGCCCACGAATCATAGCAAAACTAGTTGCAGAATCAAAAAAACTTGCTCCAGGCAATGTCGTTATGGTTTGCTTTCCCGCATTAATAACATCGGCATCTTCATCACCTTCAAAAGGAAATGGTCCCATGCCTAAAACACCATTTTCACTCTGAAATTCAACATGTATATCGTCTGGAACATAATTAGCCACAAGCGTTGGAATCCCTATACCTAAATTTACATAATATCCATCCTTAACCTCCTGGGCAATACGTTTTGCAATTCCTATTTTATCTAACATCTTTTCAATGTAATAATTAATAATATTCTTGTTAAAAACTCATCCACTTTCGTCCTACTTAATTTATTTCATCAACACATTCTATTGTAATAAAATCAATAATAAACACCTGAGACAACATCAAGGGTAGCGAATTAATCTAAAAACAATACTGCTTAACAAATTATCTCTTTCTTACTGTGCGCTGTTCAATACGCTTTTCATAAGCTTTACCTTGAAAAATACGCTGCACAAAAATACCTGGCACATGAATTTGATTCGGATCTAAGGCTCCAGCAGGAACTAATTCCTCAACCTCAGCCACTGTAATTTTAGCAGCGCCACACATAACAGGATTAAAATTTCGAGCTGTACCTTTAAAAATAAGATTACCTGCAGTATCACCTTTCCAGGCTTTCACAAAAGCAAAATCGGCTTTAAAAGCATATTCTAACACATACATTTTACCATCAAACTCTCGAGTTTCTTTTCCTTCGGCCACTTCTGTTCCGTAACCTGCAGGAGTATATATCGCTGGAAAACCCGCTTGGGCAGCACGACAACGTTCGGCTAAAGTACCTTGCGGAATTAACTCTACATCTAATTCTCCGCTAAGCATTTGCCGTTCAAACTCGTCGTTCTCACCAACATAAGATGAGACCATTTTTTTGATTTGTTTTTTTTGAAGTAATAACCCCAAACCAAAATCATCGACACCCGCGTTATTAGAAATACAAGTTAAGTCTGTAACGCCTTTCTTTACCAGTTCGGCAATAGCATTCTCTGGAATACCACACAAGCCAAAACCACCAAGCATGAGCGTCATGTTATTCGTAACACCTTCAAGAGCATCTTCTACAGAATGTACTGTTTTTAAAATCATCTTTATCTGAATTTAATCTACTTAAAAATACAAATAAAAAAACCATTCTAAAACAGTTTAACACTGCCCTAGAATGGTTTTAAAAATATATTTAAAATATGATCTAAAAATCTAAATCTTCAACTGTACCTTGATTTGGTTTTACCTGATTTACTTCACCTTCACTTGAAGCCTTATCACAATCTACTTGGATTGTTAATTCTTCTGGCTCTTCAAAAGCAGCTGTAGATATGTTTAAATCTTCATCAGCATAACAACTATTCATATATGTTCCCCAAATTGGTAACGCCATAGATGCACCTTGCCCATAAGTAATAGATCTAAAGTGTACAGCTCTATCTTCTGCTCCTACCCAAACACCTGTTACTAAATTAGGCACCATACCCATAAACCAACCATCACTTTGGTTTTGTGTAGTCCCTGTTTTACCAGCAATAGGATTTGTAAGTTTATAAGGATATCCAGTCATGATTTCCTGATACATTTTATTCCATTTTTCGGCACCCTGTGTTCTTAAACGTGTTCCAGATCCTCCTTCTGTAACTCCTTCTAAAAGTTTTACAGTAACATAAGCAACCTCTTCACTTAAAACATCTTTGGTCTTTGGTGTAAATTGAAATAAAATTGTGTTATTCTTATCTTCTATACTGGTTACCATTACAGGCTCTGTATACACCCCTTTATTTGCAAATGTGGCATAAGCACCAACCATTTCAAACACACTTAAATCTACCGTTCCTAATGCTATAGATGGTACTTCCGGAATTTCTGTTGTAACTCCTAATTTATGAGCCATCTCAATAACATGTGCAGGCCCTACTTTATCCATTAAACGTGCTGTAATAGTATTTACAGAATTTGCTAATGCATTTTTAAGGGTTCTTGTACCTCCATAAGTTAAACCTGAGTTTTCTGGAGTCCAATCTTTTAAATTTCCCCAACGTCCTTCTTCAATAGTATATGGTACATCTGGAAATTCGTCGCAAGGCGATAAATGTAATTGGTCTATTGCTGTTGCATATACAAATGGTTTAAACGTAGATCCTACCTGACGCTTTCCTTGCTTAACATGGTCGTATTGAAAATGTCTGTAATTTATACCACCAACCCACGCTTTTACGTGTCCTGTTATTGGATCCATAGACATCATTCCTGAATGTAAAAACTTCTTAGAATAGCGCATAGAATCTATAGGTTTCATAATCGTATCAATCTCTCCTTTCCATGAAAATAACGTCATTGGAATAGCTACATTAAACGATTTTATAATTTCTTCATCTGTTTTCTTTAACTCACGTTTCATTTTTCTCCAACGTTCAGACTGGCGCATAGATCTATTTAATAAACCATTAACCTCATCTTTACTTAAACCTAAAAATGGTGTTGTTGAATTTCTCTCTGGCGTATTCTGAACATCAAACTCTCTTTGTAAATCCATCATATGGCGCTGTACAGCATCTTCGGCATATTGTTGCATACGCGAATCTATAGTCGTATACACTTTTAATCCGTCTCCATATAAGTTATAATACGTACCGTCTGATTTTGGATTTTTCTTAATCCAATCTTTCATAAATTTCTTTAGATATTCTCTAAAATAGGTAGCAATACCTTCTCTATGTGATTCTGGCGTATAATTTAAATCTAAGTCTGTTTTCTGTAAAGAATCTTTAACTTGCTCTGTAATATATCCATACTTTTCCATTTGAGCTAACACCACATTTCTACGGTTTTTAACACCTACAGGATTCGTTCTTGGATTATACAATGAAGAATTTTTAAACATTCCGACAAGCATTGCAGCTTCCTTTAAGTTTAAATCTTTAGGTTTTTTACCAAAATAAATACTTGATGCACTTTTTATTCCATCGCCATTATTTCCAAAATCATAGATATTAAAATACTGAGATAGAATCTCTTCTTTAGTATATTGGCGCTCTAAACGAATTGCGATAATCCATTCTTTAACCTTTTGCCCTATACGTTCTACTATGTTTTTAGAACCTTCTCCATGAAACAATAGTTTTGCCAACTGTTGCGAAATAGTACTGGCACCACCGCCTTTTCCCATTTTAGCAAAAGCTCTTAATGTACCACGACCATCAATTCCTGAATGCTCGTAAAAACGAATATCTTCTGTTGCTACTAATGCATCAATCAAATTCTGAGACAAAGCATCGTAACCTACAGGAGTACGATTATCGTTAAAATAAAATTTACCTAAAGTCTTCCCATCTGAAGAAATAATTTCTGTAGCCAGATTAGTTTCAGGGTTCTCTAAAACGGTGTGATCTGGTAAATCACCAAATGCTGAAGCTGATAAAAACAGCAAAACAAAAGCGATAATGCCGGTCAGGAAAAGTGCCCAAAACCAGCGAACATACTTTGCGTAGCTTTGATCTTTTACAGGTTGTTTCTTTTTTGCCATAATGTTAATGTGTTGATGGTTTTTCTATTCTGAAGCCAACGTCTGTTATACCTTCAAGGTTTTTTACACCATTTACCTTGCCACTTGCTCTCATGGCTTGTTGAATACGAACAGTATAATTTCCAGATTCGTTAAAAAGGAATCCTTCTTTATACCACAGTTTATTTTCTTTTATACTACTAAATCCTTCCCCTAAAAAAGCGCCGTTAGGCAAAGCCATTTTATACTCTAATGTATCTGTAAGTGTTTTACCGTGTGGAAACTCTACACCAACAATTAAAAACAAATTATTGTATTTATAAGCGTTGTTATTTCTAACATTTACGAATAAATTATAAGTATTTGTAGTATCTGGAGGCGTAAAATTAAACGCTACAACATCTTCTTTATTCCATGTTCCTGGCACCGATTTATAGGCATCGAATACCTGATTAGAATCGCAAGAAGTCAGAACAAATAGTATGCTTAATAAAAATAAAATCGCACTACTTTTTCGCATCGGTATTCGGATTTGGTTTTTGATTAGGATTTGGTTTCGCCTTAGCATTTGGATTAGGCTTTGCGTTTGGATTAAGCTTTGCGTTTGGGTTTTGATTTGAATTCTGAGAATTCTGCTTATTTTGCGGTTTTCTCTTATTTCTATTCCTATTATTTCTATTAGATTTTGGCTTAGCTTCTCCTTCTGTAGCGTTAGCATTTAGATTTGCTTTAGCATTAGGATTAGGTTTTGGCTTCGCGTTAGGATTTTGTTTGGAGTTTGGGTTCTGATTAGCGTTTGGATTCTGATTAGGATTTGCAGGTTTTCTTCTAACCTGTCTTTTAGCTGCCGGTTTAGCAACAGCAGTATTATCCTTAGCATCTCCAGAATTATTACTATTACCCTTGTTATTGTTATTGTTATTTTTATTAGTTCTGTTCGTTCTTTTACGCTTAGATTTTTTAGGCTGATCGAATCGTGTTAAACTATCCTGACCTACAACGTTTTCAAACTCTATTTTAGTATCTTCTAATAAATCTATCGCATACTCTTCTAGACTAGCAACTTTTTCGTTTTTCTTATTAATCTCGATAATTTCCTTAGCCTGTTCTATAGTAATCTTATGCCAATTCATCCACTCACCTTCGTAAGCATACCACATGTGCCCTTTAAAAATATCTGTTTTCTGGCACACAGCAGTTCCTTTTTCAGTCCTTAATTTTACTTCGGTCTTAGGAAATTCTTTCAACGCATCTAAATACGTGTCTAGCTCGTAATTTAAACAACATTTTAACTTACCACATTGTCCTGCTAATTTCTGCGGATTTAATGATAATTGCTGATATCTGGCTGCAGAAGTACTCACCGATCTAAAATCTGTTAACCACGTAGAGCAACATAACTCACGACCACAAGACCCAATACCTCCTAAACGTGCTGCTTCCTGACGGAAACCAACTTGTTTCATCTCGATACGGGTTCTAAACTCGCGTGCAAAAACTTTAATTAATTCTCTAAAATCTACACGTTCTTCTGCAGTATAATAGAACGTTGCTTTACTAGCATCTCCTTGATATTCGATATCTGAAATCTTCATATGAAGTTTTAAATCGATTGCGAATTGTCTCGCTTTAACCTTCATAGGCTCTTCTTTATCTCGAGCGTCAGACCAAATATCTATATCGCGTTGCGATGCTTTTCTGTATATTTTTAAGATTTCTCCTTCTTGAGAAATCTTTTTACGTTTCATTTGTACTCTTACCAATTCTCCGGTAAGCGTAACCATACCAATATCGTGACCCGTTGCTGCTTGAGTGGCAACAACATCTCCAATACTTAAGGTTAAATTTTCTGTATTTTTATAATATTCTTTTCTTCCGTTTTTAAAACGGACTTCAATCCAATTAAAAGGGGCTTCACCATTTGGAAGCGACATATTAGCAAGCCAATCGAAAACCGTTAGTTTATTGCAACTATCCGTCCCGCATGTTCCGTTACTTTTGCAACCTTTAGGCTGGCCATCTTTTCCTGTTGAACAACTTTCACAAGCCATAAATTTATGTATATATAGATTCTGATAATCAGCGATTAACAGAAGACAATTATTAAAACGAAGCTTCAAGTATTGAAACCTCTGTAAAACTAGAGTTAGTAAATACTAACGCTTAGTTTGATTTGTAAAGATATGATTATTCTAAAGACTTAAAAAAAAGAAATATTAATTCAATTCGACTTCATAATTTAATCGGTTAGATACAGATTTTAATTCTTTTTCAGACTTAAATACATTTAAAAATAAAGTCTTACTCCAACCTATTTCTTTAGAATATGAGTTAAATGATTGCGCTTTCCAATTAAACCCTTTTTTCCAAAAACTACTTGGCGATACATAACAAAACGTGTAATCAAAAATTAAACTCGCCGTGTTACTTTCACTTGTTTTAGGAATTTTGTTTGGTGCTAATAAAATTATATTATGCAATTTACAAGCGTTACGGATTCCTGAAATTAATTCGGGGTAATCGCCCCGAATAGCATCTAAATCGAAATCATTATACTCGGTGTTCCCTATTTTTTGAATGGGCCTGATTTGAAGCATATCGAAACTTTCTCCATTAAAATGCTGAAAGAAATCTTTTAGCTCGTAAAAATTATCTTTATTAAACGTATAATTAATTCGGACTTTAAACTTGTAAACAGATTTTAATTTAGCAAATATATTAAAGACGTTTTGAAACTTTTCATAACTGGCCTTCTTCATAAAACTCTCGTAAGACGCTTTTGTTACACCGTGCAACGAAATAGTAAACTCGTTTAAACCTGCTTTTAAAAGATTTTCAATTTTTTCTTCAGTTAACAAATTAGCATTGGTAGTCATAGATATATAAGGAACGCCATACGTTTTACCTAATTCTACAATCTTTACCAAATCCTTATATAGAGTGGGTTCTGTACCACAACCAATTTGAAGCTTTAATGCGCGACTAAAAATAGTTTTTGCAACCTGATTAATTTCATCTTCTTTAAACTGACCTTTTAACGTTTTTACATAATCCTGATCTGTAAAATAACACATTTTACAACGCAAATTACATGCCATTACAGGATCTAAATTCACTGCTAAATACCGTTTATTAAACTTATGTAACAGATAAAGCGCAAGAAATTTAATTCTATGGTTTTTAATTTTCCTGTTGAGTTTTAAAAGTTTATAAACGTTCATTCAAATCATTTATTTTTAACACTAATAATATTTACAGGACATGCTTTTGCTGCATTTTCGCAAGCATCTAAAATAGCATAATCGTTACTCTTTAATGTAAAAAAACCTTTCTTTTCTTGACCATATAGCAACACAGTCTTCCCATCTTTTTTAGACATTTGAAATTGTTGTGGTGCCATTTCTACACAATAATTACAACCAATGCATTTATTACGTTGCAGCGTGATTATAACCATTAGGCTTCAACTTTATTTTCAACAATCTTATATAATTTATCTGAAGGACGAATTCTAAATTTAAGCGGCATCGTTACCATATCGCCTTTAGATCCTTTTTCAGATTTTACATCGTTAGCCATAAGCTCTTCCACTTTCATCTCTTGAGCTCCTGTTGTTGGTCCCGTAACTAAAATGGTATCGCCTACAGTAACATCGAACGCTTCAATTTTAAACTCACCTATTTGTGCTTTCGGGTAGAAATGTGTGCCTTTCCCGATGTACACTTTCTTTTGTGTGGCATGCGATCCAGAACCATTACTCCATTCTCCAAGTTTCTGTCCTAAATAATATCCACTCCAGAATCCACGGTTGTATACTTTTTCAAGTTCTTGCATCCAACCAATCACTTTGTCTTTATCGTAAGTGCCGTTACCAACACTATCTATAGCATCTCGGTAACATTTAATTACTTTGGCGACATATTCCGGTGCTCTACCACGACCTTCAATCTTTAAAACTTTAATTCCTGCATCAACAATTTCATCTAAAAAATCTATAGTACATAAATCTTTAGGCGACATGATATACTCGTTATCCAGTTCCATTTCAAAACCGGTGTCCTGATCTATAACCGTATATTTTTTTCTACAGTTTTGTTTGCAAGCACCACGATTAGCAGAAGAGTTAGCCGAGTGCAAACTCATATAACACTTACCTGAAACCGCCATACACAATGCACCGTGACCAAAAATTTCTATTTCTACTAAATGCCCAGATGGTCCTTTAATTTGTTCCTTCTCTATAGCTTCTGTAATACTCTTAACCTGACGTAAACTTAACTCACGGCTTAATACCATGGTATCTGCAAATAGGGCGTAGAACTTAACCGTTTCTATGTTAGTCACATTAATTTGAGTAGAAATATGAACTTCCATACCATGCGCTCTCGCCATAGCAATAACAGCCTGATCCATGGCAATAACCGCTGTAATATTAGCTGCTTTTGCTTGTTTTATAAGCGTTTTTACAATCGATAAATCGTGATCGTAAATTATAGTGTTTAACGTTAAGTACGTTCTTACATTTTTAGCTTCGCAACGTTTTGCAATTTCCGGAAGATCGTCTAACGTAAAATTCACTGTTGCACGCGCTCTCATGTTTAATTGCTCTACACCAAAATACACAGAGTTTGCGCCATTATCTAGAGCCGCCTGAAGGGATTCAAAATTTCCTGCCGGCGCCATTAATTCAATATGCTGCATAGTTTTATTCTTTTAAAGAATCTGTATTAAAGTTTTCGGTAATATTTCTGAGATCCTTTTTGTACGGCAAATGGTCTGCTCGTCCTTTTTTAAAGATGTCGTTACTATTTCCTTGTCCTTTACGTAATGCTTTTTGCTCTTCGAAAGGTAAACTATGAATTTCTTTACATGTTGTAGAGCAACACCCATCCATTTCTGCCTTACATTTTTCACATTGAATAAATAGTAAATGGCACGCATCGTTCGCACAATTTTCATGTGTATCTGCAGGTTCCCCACATTGGTGACAACGCGCAATAACATCGTCTGTTATACGTTCTGAACGACGTTCGTCGAAGACAAAGTTTTTTCCTAGAAATTTATTTTCAAGTTTACTGTCGTTTACCTGTCTCGTGTATTCAATAATACCACCTTCTAACTGGTATACGTTTTTAAAACCTTTGTGCTTAAAGTAAGCACTTGCTTTTTCACAACGAATTCCGCCAGTGCAATACATAACCAATTTTTTATCGTCTTTAAATTCCTTTAAATCATTTTCAATAATCGGTAATGATTCTCTAAAGGTATCGACATCTGGACGACGTGCATTTTTAAAATGCCCAATTTCACTCTCGTAATGATTACGCATATCTACAAGAATGGTATTTTCATCGTCTATTAGTTCATTAAACTGAACAGCATCAACGTGTCTTCCCTTGTTGGTAACGTCAAACGTATCGTCGTTTAAACCATCGGCAACAATTTTGTCACGCACTTTTACTTTCAATTTTAAAAATGACATATTATCTTGCTCTACAGCAATATTAAGTCGGATATCTTTTAAAAATGAAATGCTATCTAAATGACTTTTAAATGCATTAAAACGGTCTGCTGGCAAAGATAATTGCGCATTAATACCTTCGTGAGCGACATATATTCTACCAAGAACGTCTAATGCGTTCCAAGTAATAAATAATTCATCTCTAAATATTTGAGGATTTTCAATTTTGGCGTACTGGTAGAAAGAGAGTGTTAATCGATCTTTTCCTGCTTTCTCGATTAACTCTGCACGTTCTTTAGCACTTAATTTATTGTACAGTTGCATGCTATACTAATGTTTTAAGGTTAAAAAATTTGTTGCAAATGTACATTAATTAGGTAAAACACTACATTTTAAACAAGAAAAGCACAATCTATCCTTAAAAGGATTATAAAAATCTTCTTTATTATTCCCTTTTAACAAAAGCTTATCTTTTTATTATCAATATTTTTCCTTACTTTATTAGTTGATACATAAACTAAAAAAAAGGTTGCAAGATAAAATTTGTTAGTTGAACAAAAGAAGTAGTATTTTAGCAGCTCTTATTTCAGTATAAAAACACAATTAAATGAGCAAGGAAAAAGAAGCAAAATTAAAAGCGCTACAGCTTACTTTAGATAAACTAGACAAGACTTACGGTAAAGGTACCGTAATGAGAATGAGTGACAAAGCGGTGGTGGACATTGAAGCCATACCAAGTGGATCTCTAGGTTTAGATTTAGCTTTAGGTGTAGGCGGATACCCAAGGGGACGTGTTATAGAAATATACGGACCAGAATCTTCTGGTAAAACCACATTAACTTTACATGCTATTGCCGAAGCTCAGAAAGCTGGTGGAATTGCTGCATTTATTGATGCAGAGCATGCTTTTGATAGATTTTATGCCGCTAAATTAGGTGTAGATATAGATAATTTAATTATTTCGCAACCAGATCACGGGGAACAAGCATTAGAAATTGCTGAAAACCTAGTGCGTTCGGGAGCCATTGATATTGTAGTTATTGACTCGGTTGCTGCATTAACACCAAAAAGTGAAATTGAAGGTGAAATGGGAGATTCTAAAATGGGATTACACGCCCGTTTAATGTCTCAGGCACTACGTAAACTTACAGGTTCTATTAGCAAAACCAACTGTACCATGTTTTTCATTAACCAATTACGTGAAAAAATTGGTGTTATGTTTGGAAACCCAGAAACAACAACTGGTGGTAATGCCTTAAAATTCTATGCATCTGTACGTTTAGATATCCGTAGATCTACTCAGATAAAAGATTCTGATGGAAATGTAATGGGTAACAAAACCAAAGTAAAAGTGGTTAAGAACAAAGTAGCTCCACCATTTAAGATCGCAGAATTCGACATTATGTACGGACAAGGTGTTTCTAAAGTAGGAGAAATTTTAGATTTAGCTGTAGAATTAGAAATTGTTAAGAAAAGTGGATCATGGTTTAGTTACCAAGACACAAAATTAGGACAAGGTCGAGATGCAGTAAAAGTTATGATTAAAGATAATCCAGAATTGTTTGATGAACTTGAAGTAAAAATCAAGGACGCCATTAAAGCAATGAAAGAAGAATAGTGTTTTTAAAATGCTAAAACATAAAAAAATCCTGATTTAGTTCAGGATTTTTTGTTTTTTATCACGCTATTTTCTAATTTAGAAATTATATTTTATACGAAATGAAAAATTTACTTTTACTATTTGTAGCCGCATTAACATTAGCTTCTTGCGATACTGATGATGATTATTCTGAATACTCTTACCAATACTTAGCAACTGAAGAAGCCACTATTCCTGAAAACATGGTTGTTGGAGAGACTTATACTATTACTTTAAACTACATACAACCTAGCAGTTGTGACACCTTTGATTCTCTTTATTATTATAAAAATGAAGAAAACATAGACGATGAAGAAGGTACAGCTATTGAAACACAAGTTAGAACTATTGCTGTTATAAGCAGTTATTATGAAAATTCTAACACAGATTGTGAAGATCTTAATGAAGAAAAAGAAACATCCTTTGTTTTTGCTCCTGAAGTTTCAGGCCTTTACCTTTTTAAATTCTGGACAGGTTTAGACGAAAATGGAGAAGATACTTTTATAGAAATAGAAAGAGAGGTTACAGAATAATCTCTCTCTTTTTTACATCTTAAACCAATCACTTATTTTTTTTAAACAGAAGCAACTGATTTAAAATAATATTGCGAGATTCTTCTTTTAACGTTTTACAATCGTCTTTAAGCGTTAACCCTTTTGTACATAAAAATTTATGAACATGTACACGCATTTTTCCAGGACTTCCGCTAAAGAAATCGAATGAAAACCGTTTTTTATTATCGGCAAATGTAATAGGCACAATAGGAATTTGATGATTAATTGCTAATCGGAACGCTCCATCTTTAAATTGATCTAAAAGAATATCTTCTTCTGAAACACCTCCTTCAGGAAAAATACAAATACTCAATCCAGATTGTAAACGGCGTTCTGCTTGCTCGAATACAGCATGTCTGCTACGCATACTACCACGATCTACTAAGATACATGTGCGTTTATAAAAGAAACCAAATAACGGCATTTTAGAGAGCTCTTTCTTACCAACAAATACAAATGGATTTTTTACAGTAACCAACATTAACATAATATCTGTCATAGACGTGTGGTTAGCAATAAACATATAACTCTTGTTTTTCTTCGGAACCTCGTCGCGTTTTATATGACAACGAAACCCCATACCTATTAAAATAAACTTAGACCATATTCTGGCCATTTTAAAGAAATACGGATACCAAGACTCCTTTAATATAGAAATTAAAAGAAACGGCAAAAGCACTAAAATGGGTATAGCAACTAGAATATAGAACCATACGCGATATAAAACCCAGAAGATATATTTAAAAATTTTCATACTGATCAAAAATACATAATTGCATTAAAGTAGAAGTACACATTCTATTAATAAAATGGCACAAAAATATTTTGTGTATCTATTTTAACATGTATTCTAAAATTAAAAAACCTCTGCAAGCAGAGGTTTTTTTTATAGATTTTAATTAAGAATTTTAATTTATAACTTTTTTGGTAACAACAATATCTCCTTCTAAAACTACAGATGTAAGGTAAACACCTTTAGAGAATTTAAAGCTTTCACTAAACTCGCTACTTTGATTGCTTGGTTTGTAATCTATTAATAATTTTCCGCTAACATCATACACTCTAACTTCTTCAATGTTATTAAATGTTTTTACATTTAATACGTCATCTTTAATATATACAAATGTGTTATTTGAAATTGAATCGTCTATAGACAAAGTACTATCACTACTCTCGGTGTACACTAGAACAAAACGATCTTTAGTTTCTCCTGAAACTGCTGTAAAACTATAAGGAGAGTCTCTTAAATCATGTTCAACATCTAAATACATATCTTTTAAATAAATTCCCTGTTCGTCGTCTACAAATTTACTTCCCTCAAGATTACCTATACCTATTTTATAAGTTCCAATATCTAGAACATCTATACCTAAAGGCACCATATCTGAACTTAAGAAAGGTAATGGACGACCTTGAATTACCATTTTATTGTCTGAGATTAATGAGTATATCTGAAAATCATCATTGTTTACATACGCATCATAAAGTCTGTCTTTTTCCAAAGTAGCACCATCTGAATAACCAACTAAAGTGCTTTTAGACTCATTCTCGGCATTAATTAAATTTAGCCAAACCAATTGCTTCTCTAAAGATGATGCAATCGTATCTGATTCTGAAGTTGTTCTAAAAAAGTCTGAATTATCATAATTCTCTTCTGAAGTTTTATCATCATCTTCTATAGTATAATAACGCATATCGTTTGTAAACTCGACACTTAGATCTGATGTTCTTCTATTTAATTTTACAAAAAAGCCTTGTCCAGAAGCAATGTTTCCATCGAAATCTACACCAGAGGGAACGGATCCTATCCTATTATAAACCAAATAATCATCTGCATTATAATTTACTCCAAAATCTTCATAAAAATCACTAGATAATTCACTTGACAATACAGTTTCATGCATCCATAAACTTACACTCCCTTCAATATTTGTATTGGCTGTTAAAAATGTATCTGCATGCAAAGCAGAAGGGTAAGGATTACCTATTAAGTTAAAGTTTCTGTCCTCTACATCATCCGGTTGTGGAGTAGATGATTTTTGAACAGCTATACTTATATCTGCATTATTAGGTGTTCCTAAAAAGCTTGTTGTAAAATCGGTTGCACTAGGTACTCTAGCGATATAGCCTTTTCCTGCAATCATAATTTCACTAGTAACACTTATCCAATCTCCAGTTGTTCCATTTGCATTCGCTTCAGTAGGATCCCATTCATATATTCGTGAATTTGGAATATTAGAAACATCAAAATCTGAAACAGGAGAAGACCAATATACATAATCGTAAGCATGTAAATTATCGGCTAGACGCTCTACATTTATATCGCCTGAATTTATATTACCATCTTCATCATTAATTTGTACTAAACTTGCATTATTTTCTAAAGTAAATGTTCCTGCGGCAACTGCAGGAGCTATATTACCGTCATCAAGCACATAACTTGCCTCATATGGTTCTACTGTTATTTCATTATAAAGGGTAAGTGTTTTTCCAGAAGGAATAACAACATCATTCCCTGCTTTAACAGTACAATCACAACCAAATAGGTCTACATTTTCGTTATAATCTTCAGAAAAAATTAAACTTTTATCTTCATCATTTACAGTAAAGCCTAAATCAGTATACACTTGATCGTAATTCCATGAAGTCCCATCCCAATAGGTAGGCACGCCCCCCTCAGACAATGTAGTAGGCGCAATAACAGTCCCATAACCATTAGAGACTTCTAATTTATAAACTCCTAAATCATCTGTATCTACACTATTAACAGTATACGTATTTGTAGTTGCTCCAGAAATTTCGACATCATCTTTATACCATTGATAGTTTAAGTCTTCTATAGGATCTCCTGTTGCTGTACCACCAATATTTGCATTCACTTTTAAAACGATATCTCTTGTACTAGGAAGACGACACACATATCTTGACAAAGGATACGAATCTACCACGGGGGCTCTTGAAACGAAAGCAGATGCATTGTAAGCTAAGAAAGCCATATCTGCAGTTCCACCAGCAGCTAAATTAATTTTATAAAGCTCGTCTATATTTTCTGTTGTAATATCAAAATCATTAAAATGTAACGCAAATAACTTTAAACCTCTAGTATTATCTGGTGTTTGCCCTCTTACAGTTGGTACCGCATCTTCATAACTTACACCATTAGTTACACTAAACAAGTCCATGCGCCACTCTGCAAGATTATTGGCCGTTTCATGAATATATAGCCTTATAGGCCTTCCTACAACATTCCCTCTTTCATCTTGGTAATAATAAATATCATATCCATTAGCTGCCGCTATTTGTGTAATAATTAAGTCAGGAACAATATCTCCAATAGCATTAGGCTCTCCATCTGGACTGTTAAACTCTATACTTATATTACTATTAAAATTTGTAACACCTGTTCCTAAATCCAATCCATTTTTACCATCTGTAATCATTTCTAAGATCTTTAAATCTTTAATGTCTTGGGAAGTAATCGTTGTACCTTCATTAACTTCACCATCAAGTAAATCTCCAACTTCTATAAAGTTGGATGAATTTGTTACCCCTATCACACCACTAGTAGAATAGGCTTGAAATGTTTGTGCTTGAAAAGCTATCCCTTTGGCCGTAAGTAAATCATCGTCTACACCTGTAGAATACGTGACACCATTATAAGTAAACGCTAAAAGTTCATGCCTGTCGTTTGGCCAAGTGTTTTGATCGCTTGCACTATAATCACCTGATCGCCAATACCCATTTCCATTATAGTCCCAATTGGTAAATATTTCTGTTATCTGGTCAAAATAGGAACTATCATTTGTATTTGTAGTGTCACTCCTTTTATTTTTATACCCTATATAATCTATAGTTGTATCGACCCCAGAGACATAAGTAACCCCTGTCATTGAAAGTGCATTATTTAAAGAATTGCCTGTGCCTGTCTTAGTAACTTTTAGAGAAATTTCATTGGGACTTACTAATGTGACATCTGTAATACTAATATTATTTATAGATATACTATTCTTAATTGTATTATTAAAACCTGTACCAAAAATGGTGATTTTTGTTTGAGAAGTAACCCTTGTTGGGTAAATATCTGTAACTGTTTGAGAGAACAATGATGTAGTGATTAACATCAAAATAAGGGGTAATATTCTTTTTAAGACAAAAAGATTACCATGGGGAGAAGTAATTTTTTTCAAGATATTGACAGTAAATAATTAATAAAATTTAGAAAATTTTACTACTAACATACAATATTTTAAAAAATAAAAAATAAAAAAAGTTTACAAAATTATTTAATATTAGTAGAACGCTTTTCCTTTATACAAAAAAAACACCTCTAATACCTGTAAATCAAAACTTAACAGATGTTTAAAAACTCATTCACTCAATAGCCTTTTTTATATAAAAATTTATATTCTAACAGCTTAACTGGTAGAAAACAATATTTTATTGGAGATACACCTCAAAAAAAAAGCATTTGAGAAGAGGCCATGAAAAACACAGTACACAACATGCTTTTAAATTGAATAATCATTTTAGGTTGATTAATCTTTCTTTCCATAAATAGAATGTTTAAATAAATATCTAAAAGTTTCATTTTTATGTATTAGAAACTTTTAGATATTTATGGTTAATTAATAGCAAATAATATTTTTAGTTTATATCTAAACGTTATAAATTTCTATTTTTTGGGAAGGGAATTAGTTTATTAGTTTCTTTGTTACAGTATTACCATCTTCTAATGAAATAGACACAATATATCCTCCTCTTGAAAAAGAGAAAGGAGCACTAAACTCTGTTGTATTATTAGCAGAATTATAGTTTATAACTTGTTTACCTGTTAAATCGAACACTTGAATTGCATTAATCGTTTTAGACGATTTTACATATAATGTTCCATTTTTTATATAGGTAAATGTATTCTCAACTAAAGCATCATCTACAGCCAAGGTACTCTCGTTACTCGCCGTATATACTAAAACAAAACGATCTTTAGTTTCTCCTGAAACAGCTGTAAAACTATAAGGCGAATCTCTTAAATCATGTTCAATATTTAAATACGTATCTTTTAAATAAATTTCTTGATCAGCCTCTACAAATTTACTTCCCTTAAGATTATCTATACCTATTTTATACGTTCCATTATCCGGAACATCTATACCTAACGGTACCATATCTGAATTTAAGAAAGGTAATGGACGTCCTTGAATTACCATTTTATCGTCTGATATTAATGAGTATATCTGAAAATCATCAGTGTTTATATAGGCATCATAAAGTCTATCTTTTTTCAAAGTAGCACCATTTGCATATCCTACTAAAGTACTTTTAGATTCATTCTTTTCATTTATCAAATTTAACCAAATCAATTGTTTCTCTGAAGATGCTGTATCTGATTCTGAAGTTGTTCTAAAAAAGTCTGAATTATCGTAATCATTTTCTGAAGCATCATAACGCATATCGTTAGTAAAATCGACATTAAGATCTGTTGCATCACTATCTACTTTTACAAAAAAGCCTTGCCCTGAAGCAATGTTTCCATCGAAATCTACACCTGAAGGAACAGAACCTATACCATTATATACTAAATAATCGTCTTCACTATAATTTATTCCAAAATCTTCATAAAAATCACTAGCATTATCTTTTGATAATACTATTCCGTGCATCCATAAACTTACACTTCCTTCAATATTAGTATTGGCTTCTAAAAATGAATCAGCACTTAAAGCAGAAGGATATGGATTACCTATTAAATTAAAGTTTTTTTCATCGTCGCTCACTTCTGTACCTGTAGATTTCTGTACAGCAATACTTATATCTGCATTATTTGGTGTTCCTACAAAGCTTGTAGTAAAATCGGAAGCACTAGGTACACGAGCGATATAACCTTTACCTGCAACCATTGTTTCACTAGTAACACTTATCCAATTTCCAGATGAACCATTAGCATTTCCATCTGTAGGATCCCACTTGTACATTCTTGAATTTGGAATATTAGAGATATTAAAATCTGAAACAGGAGAAGACCAATATACATAATCGTAAGTATGTAAATCGTCGGCTAAACGCTTCATTGTAATATCTCCCGAATTTATATTGCCGTCTTCATCATTAATCTGTACTAAACTCGCATTGTTTTCTAAAGTAAATGTTCCTGCAGCAACTGCGGGAGCAGTATTACCATCTTCAAGCGTATAACTTGCTTCATAGGGCTCTACTGTTATTTCATTATAAAGGGTAAGTGTTTTTTTAGAAGGAATAACAACATCATTCCCTGCTTTTACGGTACAGTCGCAACCTACAAGATCTGTATCTTCATTGTAATCATTATAAAAAATTAAACTTTTATCTTGATCGTTTATAGTTATACCTGCCTCATCATATAGACTTGAAATACTCCAAGAAGTCCCATCCCAGGAAGCAGGTGTTCCCCCTTGCGACAAAGTAACAGGCACTGTTATTGAGCCAAACTCGTTAGATACTCTTACGTTATAGGTCGCTAAATCTGATTCTTCAACGTTATCTATAGTAAGAGAAGCATCTGTATCTGATAAATCTTCGTTATATTTTTTCCATTGGTAATGCAATGCTTCATCTGTGCTAGCAGTACTTCCAGAAAACCCTCCATCTACCTCAGCAGAAACTGTAAAAGTAATGTCTGTATCACTAGGTAATCTACACACATATCTAGGCAATAAAACATCGGCGGTAGGCGCTTTTATATCAAAAGCACTTTTATTATATGCTAGAAAAGATAAATCACATTTTCCTCCTGCCATTAAATTAATATTATTTACATTCCCTATGTACGAATCTGTATCATTAGAATCATCTGTAATATCAAAATCAGACAACTCAAGACCAACCATTCTTAGTGGTCTAGTAGCATCATCTCCTAATTTTTTTTGCACAGGGGTAGAAGTCGCAAAAGACTCTTCTTTCATGCTGTAAAAATCTACATACCAAGTTGTTAATAACGATGCCCCAGGAGTTTTTTCATCATATATAATTAATTTAATGGGTCTTCCTACAACATTTCCATCTTCGTCTGCATAATAATAAACATCATAACCATTTGTACCTCCTGGTTGTGCAATTTGTGTTATTAATAAATCTGGCGTACTATCTGTTACAGCTCCCACTAATCCATTACCACTAAAAAATTTGATACTTGAATTTTGATTAAAGTTTGCAATACCTGTACCTAAATCCAGACCATTTACTCCATCTGTAATTACATCGTAGGCTGTAAGTCCCTTTATAAAATTGGAAGTTATGGTTGAACCTTCACTTTTTTCTCCATCTACATAATCTGCAGTACCAATATAGTTATCTGAACCCGCGTCCCCTTCAACTCCATTTGTAGAATATGCTTTAAACGTTTGTTCTACATACTGAGCAGGATCTGATATGTTTATTTCTCCTGACAGATTAGATTTTAACATGTCATTATCTACACCTGTAGAATACACAATACCATTATATTTAAAACCTAATAAATCATTACTATTATCTAAACGTACAGAAGAAGTAGATCTCCAAAACACAGGCGTACTATTTAAAACCTTGAGTTTAGAATAAATTTCTGTAATTTTTGTTACTGCATTTGTACCTCCTGAATTTTTTAAAACTCGAGTTCTAGGAGCAATATAATCTATATAAAAACTAGTAGCTGTGCCATCTATTTTTAAGTTCCCAGTAACATCATTTGTTGTTGTTGTTGTAGCTGAGTTTTTCGTAATTTCAAAACTCATTTCTGTAGAGCTTACAAAAGTCGTACTAGAAGTACTTATGTCATTACCTTTAATAGAAAATTCAGTTGACGATGTAAACCCTGTCCCTATAACTGTAATTTTTGTTTGGTACGTTACTCGCGTTGGAGATACACTTGTTACCGATTGACCAAAAAATTGAGTAGTAATAAATAGTAATAAAAGAAACGGTATTATTTTTTTAAAGGGCGTACAAAATTGCACGAGAGAAGTAATGTTTTTCATAAGTAGAATAGTTAAGTCTTCTAGCTATAATTAACCTCACATACTGCTAGCATACAGTAGTAAGAAAAAATTAAATACTAACTTTGATACAAAATTAAGAAGTAGAATAATTGTAACAAAAAATTCAGACCATATGCACATTAATTCCTATGAACGGTTAAAAAAACACTACAAAAGGACTGAGCCTCTGATTTTTACCGTAACACAAAGTAAGTTTTTGCTTACAATAAAAATACAACTATAATTTAGCATTCTATTTAAATAGCTTATTTTGAAAAAAAATGAAATGGTCTGTAACAATTAATTTATACTTTTTTATATAAAAAAAGTACCTTTACCTTTCAATAATTATAATTATAATGGCAAGAATTTTAACAGGTGTACAAAGTACAGGAACACCACATTTAGGAAATTTATTAGGAGCAATTATTCCTGCAATAGAAATGTCTGAAATAGATGCTAACGAATCGTATTTATTTATAGCAGATATGCATTCGCTAACTCAAATTAAAGATGCAGAAACACTTAGACACAATACCTATTGTGTTGCCGCGACTTGGCTTGCCTTTGGATTAGATATTGAAAAAGTAGTATTTTACAGACAAAGTGATATTCCTGAAACAACAGAATTAAGCTGGTATTTAAGCTGTTTTTTTCCATACCAACGTTTAACTTTAGCTCATGGTTTTAAAGATAAAGCCGACAGATTGGATGATGTAAACGCAGGGTTATTTACATATCCAATGCTAATGGCTGCAGATATTTTATTATACGATGCAGAAATTATTCCTGTTGGAAAAGATCAATTACAACATATTGAGATGACACGTGATGTTGCATCTCGTTTTCATGCTAAAATGGGAGAAACATTTGTAATACCCGAAGGAAAAATTCTAGAAAACGGTATTTTAATCCCTGGTACAGATGGCGCTAAAATGAGTAAAAGTAAAAATAACCTTATTAATATTTTTCAAAGCGATAAAAAATTACGCAAGCAAGTAATGAGTATTCAAACAGATAGTACTGCTCTCGAAGAACCAAAAGATTGGAGTACATGTAATTGTTTTGCTATTTATAGCTTATTAGCTTCAGAAGAACAAATAGCAACCATGAAAGCTAATTATGAAAACGGAAATTATGGTTACGGGCATGCAAAACAAGCGCTTTTTGAATTAATTGTAGAGCGTTATGCGACCCAACGCGAACGTTTTGACTACTACATTAACAACCTAGAAGAAATAGATAAAGCCTTAGCTGTTGGTGCAGAAAAAGCTAAAAAAGTAGCACAGAGCACTTTAGCTCGTGTTCGTAAAAAAGTAGGATATTAAGAAGCTAACACAATAAAAAAATTGTATTTTTAATTTATATTGTTTTCTTCCTAAATTATAATATATGCTTCGCTTTAAACCACTATTTTTTTTATGCCTTTTTGTGGGTATTCATTTTGGATACGCACAAGAAGGCTTAAATTTTTCAGTTAATAATCAATTATATCTTAAAGGAAATTCTGCACTAATAGGAAATAATATTGTTAGTGAAGATGATGTTGAACCTTTTGACGACAGATCTACTTTTAACGATAAAATTAAAATGCAGTTTATAGATGTAGACAACGATAAATCTACATTTAGTTCCAGTCAGGCTGTATTAACACTTCCAAAAAACTCAAAAAAAATAGCTTACGCAGCGCTATATTGGAGCGCTGTTTACAAATACGATAAAGGCGTAAAACGTACATTAAATAATCAAATTATTTACAAAGGGAACGATGAACGCACGCTAGATGTTAACAACATATTATTTAAAACTCCAAAAGGTGAATACACCCCAATTAAAGGTTTAAATGTATATGATAGTTATTTAAATTCCACATTCAACGATTCGAAACCCTATGTGTGCTATGCAGATATTACCGAAATACTTCAAAATACAGATACGCTAGACGGAAACTACACCGTAGCAAATATTAAAGCGACAGAAGGCTATATTTCTGGAGGTTGCTCTGGTGGTTGGTTAATGTATGTTATTTATGAAAACCCCGACGAAAAACCTAAATATTTTACGACCTACAATGGTTTTATAGAAGTTAATAAGAAACCCGTAGATATTACTTTTGCCGATTTTAAAACAGATGAACAAGGCGATATAAAAACAGCGCTCTCCATAGGAACTTTAGAAGGAGACAGTAAATTAAAAACAGATATGTGTACCGTTTTCGACTATAACAAAAACAAATATGTACCATTATCTACGCCTTTAAGACCTGAAAACAATTTCTTTAATAGCACCATAACTATAGATAATAAATATTTTAAAGATCGGACTCCAAATAGCATGAATACTTTAGGTTTCGACTTAGTAAAAATGACACTTCCTAACAAAAACAACAACATTCTATCTAATAACAGTTCTGAATTAACTATTAAATTAAAAACAAAAGCAGATCGTTTTTTCTTGTTTTTTGTCGCTTTTGAAACTGAAATTAGTCCGATTTATTTAGAAAATAAAAACGACGATTATTATATGACGGTAGATATTGACACCTATGCATTACCACAAAATGAAGATGTTCTTAAAATAGAGAAATTAAAAACAATCTCAATCCCCAATTTAGAACCAGGATATTACCTTGTAACCAATGTATTTTCCGTAGAAAGCAATGCCGAAAATTGGAAACAGTTTTTAAGAGAAAAAGGACACACTCCAAGATCTTATAAGAACCCTAAAAATAATTGGGATTATATTTATTTAGAAATGAGCGAAGACCCTAATGTAGTCTACCTAAAACAACGTGAGTTATCGCGACTGGATTATTTTGAAGATATATGGGTTTTAAAAATTAATATGTAACCTTTATATTAATTCGAATAATTTCCCTGGCAACGGACGAATAACACCTTTTAATTCCATATTTAACAACACACTGG
Source organism: Formosa sp. L2A11 (assembly GCF_009796865.1). Taxonomy (GTDB): domain Bacteria; phylum Bacteroidota; class Bacteroidia; order Flavobacteriales; family Flavobacteriaceae; genus Formosa. Next base: position 1,045,167 of record NZ_CP047028.1, read on the forward strand.
CCGTTTTAAAAATAGGTAAACCACACTCTATTGCAATAGTATCTAATATTTGTTTATCTGCCGTTTTTAAAAAATTAAAAATTAGCTGTTCCTGATTATCCAACTCTACAAACAGTTGTTTTTGTATCACTTTTTGTTTTGCTTCTAACTGCCAATTCAACATATACGCAACATCTAAAGGCGTAGATAACAGCTGTGCTTTTTGTTGTTTTATTAAATTATTGCACCCAATACTTAACCTATCTGTTGGCCTACCAGGCACAGCAAAAACATCTCGACTATAGCTATTTGCAATATCTGCAGTTACTAAACTTCCGCCACGCTCGGCAGACTCTATTACAATTGTTGCAGAACTTACCCCTGCGATAATACGGTTACGTTTTAAAAAGTTATTCCTATCAAACACGGAAGAGCTCCAAAAATCGGTAAGAAAACCACCATGTTTATCAACATCTGCAACATATTTTTTATGCACTTTAGGATAGGTCTGATTCAAACCATGGGCTAAACATCCTATAGTTTGTAAACCATTTTTCATGGCCGCTTTATGCGCAGTTATATCTGTACCATAAGCAAACCCAGAAACAATAACTGGATTAAAAGGAGCGAGTTCTTCAATTAGTTTTTCACAAAAAGCAATGCCGCTCGTGGTAATTTTACGAGTACCAACAATACTAATTATACGCTTAGATTCTAAATCTATAGCACCAGATTGAAACAATAGAATTGGGCCATCTATACAATGTTTTAATTTTTCAGGATAATTAGCAGCTTTAAAATACAAACAATTAATCGCGTGTTCTTTAATAAACTCCAACTCAAGTTCTGCTGCTTTTAAATGCGTACTTAAACCTAACCCCTTTAATCTTAAGGTTCCAATACCATCAATTTTAGCTAGCACATGCTTTTTTTCTTTAAAAACAGCTTCTGCAGATCCACAATGTGCTATTAATTTTTTAGCACCTACATCTCCAATATTAGAAACATGTTGTAATGCTAAAACATATAAAATTTCATCTTCAGTCATAGTCCTATAAAACCAAATTCAATTAAAAAAGAATATTTTTAATCATTTTACTAAATTTAAACAATTGATTTTTAACACACAAGAAACTTTTTGCTTTGGTGTTAATAAAAAGTTATACACCATATTATGAACACATAAAATTTTAATTAACTTTGCATTTATGCAATTAGAAAACTACATAAGCGACCTTTTATACAGATACGAATGTGTTATCGTTCCTGAGTTTGGAGCGTTTTTAACACAACGTGTTTCTGCTAAGATAAATACAAGCACAAATACTTTTTATCCGCCTAAAAAAGCGATTTCTTTTAACGAACAAATTCAACAAAATGATGGACTTTTAGCTCATTATATTGCTGATGTAGAAAAAATTCCTTTCGAAATTGCACTAGAAAAGATAAAAAAATGTGTTGGTTCTATTAAATCTCAATTGGTTGAAAAGGAAACTATTTCTTTAGAAAACATTGGGTCTTTAACACTAAATGAAGAAGGCAAGGTCACATTCGAACCTTTTAATCATTTAAACTATTTAACAGATGCATTTGGATTAAACCAAATGGTTTCTCCTGCTATTTCTAGAATTGAATATAAACGCGAAATAGAATCTATAGAGAAAGTAATACCGCTTGCAATTACACCAGAACGTCGTAAATCAAGACCATATTTACGCTATGCTGCTGTAGCTGTTTTAGCTTTAGGTATTAGTAGTTTTATTGGTTCTAAATATTATGTAAATAAGGTTGAAAGTCACAACCAAATTGCACAAGAATCTGCGAACACTCAATTAGAACATAAAATTCAAGAAGCAACTTTTGTTATTGAAAACCCATTACCTGCAGTAAAATTAATAGTTACTAAACCTGTGGGATCTTACCACATTGTAGCTGGAGCTTTTCGCGTAGAAGAAAACTGCGATAGGATTGTTTCAAACCTAAAAGCTGAAGGTTTTAATGCAAGAAAAATTGGCGTAAACAAATACGGATTACATCAAGTGATTTACGATAGCTATGAAAGTAGAGAAAAAGCTTATGAAGCTTTAAATGAAATCAGAAAAAACGGTAATCCAGATGCTTGGATGCTTGTAAAAAACTTAGACTAAAACACATTTTAAAATTATATAAAGCGTTATAAGTATTTCTTATAACGCTTTTTTTTATAGAGGTAAAATCTAAATTTATATTTGGAAGTCACCCCTCACTTTGTACCTTTAACTCAAATAAATTTCTATGGAACCAAAAACAGCAGAAGCTACTAAAACAACATTAACAGATCTTGTATTACCAAGCGAGACAAATCCCTTAAACAATATGTTTGGAGGAGAATTACTAGCGCGTATGGATCGTGCCGCAAGTATTGCAGCGCGTCGTCATTCAAGACGATTTGTAGTTACCGCCTCTGTAAACCATGTTGCTTTTAACCATGCAATACCATTAGGTAGTGTTGTAATTGTTGAAGCTAAAGTTTCTAGAGCCTTTAAGAGCTCTATGGAAGTGTACATAGATGTTTGGACAGAAGACAGAGAATCTGGGCTTAAAACAAAGGCAAACATTGCCATTTACACATTTGTTGCTGTTAATGACAGCGGAAGACCAATTCCTGTTCCAGAACTTATTCCTGAAACTGAATTAGAAAAAGAACGCTACGAGGCTGCCTTACGCCGTAAACAATTAAGCTTGATATTAGCAGGCAGAATGAAGCCTAATGAAGCAACAGAATTAAAAGCGCTCTTTTTAAAAGACGAATAACACTTACATTTTATAAAGCCACAACGAAGGATTTTGCGTTGTACTTTCCTTAAAAATACTAAAACTTAATGTAGTATCTCCAGTAGAGCTATTGGTAAATACCTGACCTATAGCTTGACTGGTTACTACTTTATCGCCTTTCTTAACATACACTTTAGATAAGTTTTTATAAGCTGTAAAATAGTTACCATGCTGAACTAATACGGTTGGATTCCCTTTTTTCTGAACAATTATAGCATACACTTCGCCATTAAATACAGCACGAACTTCTGCTCCTGGACTTGTTGCAATACGCACACCATTACTATGTATTGTAGCCGATTTAACAATTGGGTGAGGCTGATTTCCATAACGTAATGTAACCACTCCTTTTTGTACTGGCCAAGGTAATTTTCCTTTATTAGCAACAAAACTAGCCGCTAGACTTTTAGCTTCAGGTGTTAAAGCAAAACCTTTAGCTGTTGTACTTTTTCCTGCTTTTTTATTAGATTTTGCAATAGCTTCGCGAATTAATTTCTCGATTTCACGATCAATTTTATTTGCTTCTTGTTGCTTTTGTTTAATTTGAGATGAATACGTTTTTAAATCCTTCTGAATAGAAGCCATTAAAGTACGTTGCTGTCTGCGCTCTAACTCCAACTGTCCTTGCGCTATACTATTGTCTTTTATTAACTCCTGCTTATCTGCTTTTTGTTTTAGCAAGTTTGCATTTGCAACTTTTAAATCTTCAGTTTTAATTTTAATACTTGCAGCTTGCTCTTTTTGGTAAGTTGTATATTGCGTAATGTACTGTAAACGCTTATATGCTTGCTGAAAATTGGAAGACGATAATAAAAACATAACACGACTTTGCTCACTCCTACTCTTATAAGAATGCACAATCATCTGGGCATAATCCTTCTTTAAATTTTCTAAATCCTCACGAAGTTGAGTAATCTCACGCTGATTTACTCCTATTTCGCGTGTTAGTAAATTAGCCTGTTGGTTAGTAACTTTAATTAAATTACTACGCACATTAATTTTATGATTTAAATCTTGAATTAATGATAATTGCGATTTCTCTTTCGATTTATTTTTGAACAACATGCTGTTTATTTGCTCAATCTCATTACGCAATTCTTGTCGGCGATTTTCCAACTCCTGTTGCTTTTTACTTTGGGCAAATACAGAAACACTGCTTAATAAACAGATAAAAATAACAACTAATGTATATGGGAACCGTGCTTTAATCATTTAAGTTCTATAGCTTCAAAACCTGAAGGAATTTTAAAAGGGAAATTTAATTTTTCGTTCAAAGATACAGATTTGAATTGCAAATCTATAATAGTTTCGCTTCTAGCTTCAACTGCATTTATTTTTATTTGCTTTGGAATAATCTGTTTTTTAACTTCCTGATATTTTATGTAGTCTATTTGCAGTATGCGTTGATCCTTTGGTTGAGATAATTGCTGAGACATAATTTTAAAATATGCTGGATTTATAATGTAAAACAACTCAAATAATGGCTTTTGTGCTTCTGGCTGCACTAAATATGATTCCTCGTAAACTGAAGATTCATATTCATCTGCTTTTAAACTGAAAAGAGCTTCTCCTAGCAACAAATTCTGAACTTTATTAAAGTCTAATTCTGTTCCTAAAAAGTCACTTAATAATTTATAATCTCCTTCAAAAAAAGTATTATCTAGTTTATTATAAAAACGAACTTTATCTGGAGTAATTAACAATCTTGCGGCAGAAAAAGGACCGTTTAACCATATGGTTTTATCTTTTTCTATCCTTAAATTTATGGCTACAGATTTAGAATTATCACCTTGAGAATAGACAGCTTTTACTTTTGCAGAAAGTGTTTTAAAGTTAGCTTCTTGCCTAGAATTTTCTTTAATTAATTGTTTTGTGTTTAATGTTAAGTTGGTATCGGTTTCCGTTAATGTTTTAGCCGATTTACACCCAACAGTTACCATTAAAACTCCGACTATTACAATGCGTAGTAGATGTTTCATTACTTTGAATTTTCAATTTTATTTGCTTTATCAGTAAAGCGTTTTGCTTCTTTAGGCTGATTTAAACCCAAATAAGATTTAGCGATTTGGTAATAAAAATCACTCTCTAGTGCAGTATTATCTATTATATAATCTAAGCCCATATCTAACTGCTCTATGGCTTCTTTAAACCTATTCGTTTTATTTAAAGACAAACCTGCCATTAAATACAATTCGGGCTGAGATGGATATTTAATTAAAGCGTCTTCTACTTTTTTATAAGCTACATCAAATTGTTCTAGATCAATATAAATTACAATTATATTTCTTGTAATACCATAATTTTCACCTTCCAATTGGAGCGCTTCAGAGTAATAATCTATTGCTTTTTGCTTGTCTCCTTTTGTTAAATAATATTGTGCTAATTCTACAAGTGTTTTTCCGTCTTTAGAATCTCCTACCATTGCAGAAACAGCGACAAGTTCCTCTTCGTATTCTGGATGTTTTCTAACAAATTTCACAAAATCTGCAAGCACTAATACTTTTGCTTCTGCTTTTATTTGTGGACTTTTCATGGCAATTTCCATAGATTTAATAGCTTTTTCAGGCTCATTATTATCTAAGTAAAATTTATATAATGCCAAATGTACTAATTGAGAATTCGGATTAATTTCTAACAATTTCTTAGCCGTATCGAAAGCTTTATCGGTATCTCCGCTCTCACTATAACGATAAATTAAAGCCAGATAATTAGACTCTTCATCTGGATTATTTTCTACACGTTCTTCAAGATTTTCTATTTGCTCTTTCTTTTGTCCTGTCGCATCATAAATCTGATTTCTTAAAAAATCACGTCTTGAAGACAGTCCAAACTCTGCATCTAAATCGTCTAAAACTTTAAGTGCCTCATCGTAATCTTTGGTACGCACAAACAAAGCCGCTAAATCTTCCTTATAATCCGGATGATATTTAACCAACTGTTTAAGCGTTTTTATAGCCTTATCGTAATCATTCTGTTTAGCATAAACATCGTAAAGCTCGTCTAAATACCACTCGTTATCTGGTTCTAATTTTACTGCCTTTTTTAAAGCAATTTCTGCTTCACCAAAATTTTTGAGTTTATTATAGTTTTTGCCCATTTCAAAATAGAGCACAGACTGCGTATCATCTATAGCTATACATTTCTGAAGCGCTTCTACAGACCGGTTATAGTTTTCTATACCTTTTTGCTTTAATGCTTCGAAAAATAATTCCTGAAATTGATCGTCTAAATCCTCCGTGGGTATTGTAGCAGAATTAACTTGAGCATGAGATGTCATGGAAACTAAAAATAGCCCCAAAAAACCAAACGTAATAATGGTTCTAAATCTCATGCTCATGTTATGTATCTCTCTTATTTTAAAACTGAATAATCACCTATACTAATGGTTTTAAAATTCCCATCGAATTCTACATAATTACCAATCATTGCATCATCTAAATTAGTATTTTTAATAGTTGAATGATTACTAATTATGGTATTTTTAACGGTTGAATTTTCTAAAACACATCCCATACCAATAGATACATTTGGACCAACAGTTGTATTTGTTAACACAACATCTTTACCAACATAACAAGGTTCGATAATTTTAGAATTATTAAGAATCACAGAATCGTCTATTAATTGCTCTACACCATCTGCATGTAAAAAACCTAACATTTTACCATTAGTTTCTACAGTTACAGGCTTGTTACCACAATCCATCCACTCATCTACTTGGCCTGTTTTAAAAACTTTTCCTTTAGCCATCATGCCTTTAATACCATCGTTAATTTGGTATTCTCCACCATTTATAATGTTATTATCTAACACATGCTGAAGTTCATCTTTAAGAACGGCTATATCTTTAAAATAGTATATCCCGATTACAGCTAGATCACTAACGAATGTTTCAGGTTTTTCAACCAATTCTACAATTTCTTTACGCTCGTTTAATTTTACCACACCAAATGCTTCTGGCTTATCTACTTTTTTTACCCAAATAACGGCATCTGCATCCGGATCTAAATTAAAATCGGCACGAATTAACGTATCTGCATAAGCCACAACTGCGGGACCAGAAAGAGACGCTTTAGCACTCATAATCGCATGACCAGTTCCAAGAGGTTGATCTTGTCTGTAAATAGATGCTTTTGCTCCAAGGTCGTTTGCAAGTTTGGTTAAACTAGCAACAACATCGTCTCCAAAAAAAGCAGGATCTCCTAAAATGAAGGCAATTTCTTCTATAGGTTGGTTAATTACTTTTGCAATATCTTTTACCAAACGGTGAACGATAGGTTGTCCTGCAACAGGAATTAATGGTTTTGGTACTGTTAATGTGTGTGGGCGTAATCGCGAACCGCGACCAGCCATAGGTACTATGATTTTCATATATATGCCTGCGAAAGCAGGTATCTTTTAGTTAAACTTCATCCCTAAATACATAGGAACATTCTATCTTAGTTTGTTATAATTTCAATTTAGACTTAAATATATCCAATAAGGATTCATTTCTTCAATTAATTTAATTTTTCCAATTCCTCTCCCTTTACTTAAATTGGCGCGCTCTGGTCACCGCTTCATTTCCGTTAGAAAATTCTTCAAAATAAATTAATTTGTCACAATTATATTTTGCAGTAAAAGCATCTGGATATACCCTTAATTTATGTTCTTTAACGCGTTCTTCAATATCATTTGTTACCTCAATATTCAAAACACCTTGAGGCTATAATATTCATAATATAGACAAACCATAAATTCATTTTTATCGAGTTAGAGATTCCTGCCTACGCACGAAATTACTTCTTCCCAGTACTTCCAAATCCACCTTCTCCTCTTACCGTTTCAGAAAGTGATTCTACTTCTTCAAACTGAGCTTGTTCGTGTTTTGCAAATACTAATTGTGCAATACGTTCTCCGTTCTCAATGGTGAAATTTTCGTTAGATAAGTTAACCAAAATCACGCCTATTTCACCTCTGTAATCGGCATCGATAGTTCCTGGAGCATTTAGTACGGTTATACCATGTTTTGCAGCTAAGCCGCTTCTAGGACGCACTTGTGCTTCGAAACCAACAGGTAATTCTATAAACAATCCTGTTTTTATAATTGTGCGTTCTAAGGGTTTTAAAGTAATCGCTTCGGCTGTAAGCGCACGTAAATCCATTCCTGCAGATGCTTCAGTTTCGTAATGAGGTAATGCGTTATTCGATTTATTTATAATTTTTACTGTCATGTTATCGTTTTAATAGACTTTGAATATCTTCTTTTTCAAACTTATAAATTATCAGCATGAATACTGAAAGTAATCCGATACCAACTACATAATTCTCTCTAAAGAAATAAAATGAAATAATTGAAAAGGTTACTGATATTGATATATAAGCACTTATTTTTTTAATGTTATATGGAATTGGATAATATTTTCTTCCGAAATAATAAGACAACATTACCATACTGCTATATGCAGCTAAGGTTGCAATTGCAGAACCTACATAACTAATAATTGGTATAAGCCAAAAGTTTAAAACTAATGTTACTATAGCCCCAAAAATAGAAATATACGCCCCAAATTTAGTGCGATCTGTAATTTTATACCACACAGATAGGTTATGATACATCCCTAAAAACAGATAAGCTAAAAGGATAATTGGCACTACAGACATGGCCTGCCAATAGTCTTCACTTTGTATAACAATTACCTTTAAAAGGTCTGCAAATACAATAACACCTAACAAGATTAAAGATCCAATGGTAACAAAAAACTCTAAAATTTTGGCGTAGCTTTTTTGCGGATTTTTAGTATTAGCGTGGCTAAAAAAGAAAGGTTCTATTCCTAAACGATATGCGGTAGCAAACAACGTCATAAACAACGCGAGTTTATAACAAGCCGAATACATACCAACTTGTGTATCTGCAATATTTTCAGGTAATATTTTACTTAATAAAATACGGTCGAATGTTTCGTTTACAGAAAAGGCAATTCCAGAAATTAAAACAGGAAAAGCGTAACGCATCATACGTTTCCATAAACTGGCATTAAATTGATATTTGACTTTTATATAAAACGACAGTAATAAGAGTAATGTTACTGCACTAGCTACTAAATTAGCTATAAAAATATAATTGATTTGATAATCTTCTTTGCAAATAGTATCTAGAAAACCAAGATGATAAGACCAATCTTTTAAACCTAGAAGGAAGAATAAATTAAGCCCTAAGTTAATTACAACATTCACAATTTTTATAATCGCGTATGTCATAGATTTTTCGTTAGCACGTAACCATGCAAAAGGTATAATAACCAACGCATCCAGAAGTAAAATCCAGATAACAAGTTTAATATACTCGACCTTAATTTCTGTGATATAAGCAATCTGATTTTGAAATATCAATGCCAATCCAAAAAACACAAAAGATGAAATTGCTAAAGAGATGGTAGAGGTTCCTACAACTACATCTTGGTCTTTCTCCTTATTAAAAAACCTAAAAAAGGCGGTTTCCATTCCATAAGCAAGAATAACATTAAATATTACAAACCAAGAGAAGATAACCGATACGGTACCATATTCCGCAACCGAGTTTAATACTCCTGGCGACGTATATAATGGCACCAAAAAAAAATTAAGCATACGAGGCAGCACTGTTGCTAAACCGTAAATAAATGTCTGTTTAAAAAGGCGTTGTAAGGTGCTCAATATATTGAATATTCTAGGAGGATAAAAGTATTGAAATCAGTAGAACTAAAAAAGGAAACACACTAATTATTGGTGTTTAGGTCTTGCCTTAGGTATTAATGGTGCTTGTTTACGATACAGACCCTCATATTTAAAATATTTAACATCTCCTGAATCTGTATAACGAATTATACATGCACTATCTTCTAACTGAAACTTTGCCTGTTTTTCTGTACTTTCTAAAACCATTTGGTCTGTAACAGCATTAGCTTTTAAAATGGAGATATTTTGATTAGATGCATTCACTTTACGACCTACAAACAATAACGGATTATTGTTATTTTGTTTTAATGGTAATTGATAGGCTTCAAAATAAATACTATCTAAGGTAATATTGGCAGGAAGTGCCTCTTGTAAATCTACAAATATATTAATACCAGAGCCTCCTGTTTTTACTCCAGATGTCCAAGATTTTGTATAGACTTCTTTAATAGCAACCGGAGCTTCTTTTTCAATTTTTTGTGAAGCACAGTTTGTAATAGAACTTAGCAAAACACTAAATAAAAAAAAGATTTTTAAAAATTTCATAGTGCACATTTTGTATTTAATAAAGATAGTAAAAGCAAAGATACAGTATAAAAAAAGCCTTGCTAATTGCAAGGCTCTATATTGTAATGTGACATTAATGTTTAGACTACTATCTAAAAATTATTATAATTTGCTTAATCTATTAGTAATTACTAATTATTAAGAGCTTCTGCACCACCAACAATTTCTAATATTTCATTAGTAATTGAAGCTTGACGTGCTTTGTTATAAGTTAATTTTAATTGATCTCTTAATTCTGTTGCGTTATCGGTTGCTTTATGCATAGCCGTCATACGTGCACCGTGCTCGCTTGCAAACGAATCTCTAATCCCTTTAAATAATTGATTTTTTAAAGACTTAGGAATCAATTGTTCTATAATTTCTAATTTTGATGGCTCAAAAATATAATCCGTATTTACATTTTCATCAACTTCAATAGGTGAAATTGGTAAAAACTGCTCTGTTGTTACAATTTGAGTCGCTGCATTTTTAAATTGATTGTAAACAATATCAATCTGATCGAAATCACCGTCTACAAACTGCTTCATTAAAGATTCAGCCATTCCAGAAACATTTTCAAAAGATAAATCATCGAAAATATCACTTCTATTTTCTATAATTTTATTTGTTTTCTTAAATGCATCATTTGCCTTTTTCCCAACAACAAGATAAGATATGTCTTTACCAGCATATTTTGTTTTAGCCAGATTATTTACCTCTTTAATAATGTTAGAGTTAAACGCACCACACAAACCTCTATTAGAAGTTACAGCTATAAGAAGTACTTTGTTTACTTCTCTTTGTTCTGAATATTTATTAGATATATTAGAATCTATAGTTGCACTTAACGTTACTAAAAGTTCGGAAAGCTTGCTTGAATAAGGACGCATAGCAGTAATAGCATCTTGCGCTTTCTTAAGCTTTGCAGCCGATACCATTTTCATGGCACTGGTAATCTGCATCGTTGAAGATACCGAAGCTATTCTGTTACGTATTTCTTTTAAATTTGCCATGTTTTATACTAGAATAAAGTATTGAGTATTCAGTAGTGAGATGGTTTAAACAACCTCACTACTCAATACTAAAATCTAATTAAGCTTTAAATTTTACTGATAATTCTTTTGCTACGGCTGTTAATGTATCTGTAACTTCATCAGTTAATTTTCCTGATTTTAAAGTGCTTAATACATCTGCATGCTTAGCTTTTAAAAATTCAAGGTAATCACTTTGAAATTCTTTTACTTTATCAACAGGTACGTCTTTTAATAAGTTTTTAGATCCTGCATAAATAATTGCAACTTGATCTTCTACTTTAAACGGATCGTTTTGAGCTTGTTTTAAAATCTCTACGTTACGTTTACCTTTATTAATTACATTTAAAGTTACAGCATCTAAATCTGATCCAAACTTAGCGAAAGCTTCTAGCTCACGGTATTGTGCTTGATCCAGTTTTAAAGTACCTGATACTTTTTTCATAGATTTAATCTGAGCGTTACCACCAACACGAGATACAGAAATACCTACGTTAATTGCTGGACGTACACCAGAGTTAAATAAATCTCCATCTAAGAAGATTTGTCCATCTGTAATAGAAATTACGTTTGTTGGGATATATGCCGAAACGTCTCCTGCTTGTGTTTCAATAATTGGTAAAGCTGTTAAAGAACCACCACCTTTTACAATTGGTTTTAATGAATCTGGTAAATCATTCATTTCTTTAGCAATTTCATCATTATTAATGACTTTTGCAGAACGTTCTAATAAACGAGAGTGTAAGTAAAATACATCTCCAGGATATGCTTCACGTCCTGGTGGACGTCTTAATAATAAAGATACCTCACGGTAAGCTACAGCTTGTTTAGATAAATCATCAAAAACAATTAAAGCTGGTCTACCAGTATCTCTAAAATATTCTCCAATAGATGCTCCTGTAAAAGGTGCATAAACTTGCATTGCAGCAGGATCTGATGCGTTTGCAGCTACTATTGTAGTATAAGCTAAAGCTCCTTTTTCTTCAAGGGTTTTAGCAATTAAAGCTACTGTTGATGCTTTTTGTCCAACAGCAACATATATACAATATACAGGCTCACCTGCATCGTAAAATTCTTTTTGATTTAAAATGGCATCAATACAAACAGCAGTTTTTCCTGTTTGTCTGTCTCCAATAACCAATTCACGTTGCCCTCTACCAACTGGGATCATAGCATCAATTGCTTTAATTCCTGTTTGTAACGGTTCTGTTACTGGCTCTCTAAAGATAACACCTGGAGCTTTACGCTCTAAAGGCATTTCGTAAGTTTTACCAGTGATTGGTCCTTTACCATCAATAGGGTTTCCTAAAGTATCTACAACACGACCAACAATACCTTCACCTACATTAATAGATGCGATACGCTCTGTACGTTTTACTGTTGTTCCTTCTTTAACAAATTGTGAAGGTCCTAATAATACTACACCTACGTTATCTTCTTCAAGGTTTAATACAATTCCTTCAAGACCATCTCCGAAATCTACTAACTCACCATATTGTGCATTAGCTAATCCGTAAACACGTGCAATACCATCTCCTACAGTTAATACTGTACCTACCTCATTTAGAGTTGCTCCTGCTTCAAAACCTTGTAGTTGTTGCTTTAGGATTGCTGTTACTTCAGCTGGTTTTACTTCTGCCATTTTATTTAGATATAAGCTCTAATCGAAATAATTTCCGATTAAAAAATTTATAAAATTAATTTAATGAAAATTCTTGTTTTATTTTATTCAGCTTATTTGCTACACTTGCGTCGTATTGCAAATCGCCAATACGTAATACGAAACCACCAATAATGTCTTCGTCTATTACGTTTTTAACTTCTACTGTTTTACCTGTTAATTCTTTTAGTTTCGCTAAAACTTTAACTTCTAAATCGCTAGTTAATGGTACTACTGTAGTTACTGTTGCTAGTTCTGCACCAGATAACTGTTCAAATAATTGATTGTATTTGGTAGCGACATCTCCTAAAATAGATATTCTTCTATTTGTAATTAAAGTATCGAATAAATTAACAGTTAATGGAGTGATGTTATTAAATATTTGTAATAACGCCGACTTCTTAACAGCAGATTTTACAACAGGACTTTCTAGCATATCGCTTAAGTCTTTACTGTCTGAAATAGTATTAGCAATTAAAGACATATCTGTATTTACGACTTCTGCCGAATTACTACTTTGTGCTAATTCTATAACTGCTTTTGCGTAACGTATTGCTGCTCTTGTTCCTGCCATTATTTCTAGTTTAAAGAAGATTTACCTAATAAAGATTCAACCAATTCTAATTGTTTGTCTTTATTTGATAATTCACCACGTACCACTTTTTCAGCAATTTCTAAAGATAATTCTGCAACGTGATTTTTAAGTTCGATCATTGCCGATTTCTTTTCGCTTTCAATAGCACTTTTTGCAGCCTCAATCATGTTATGAGATTGTTTCTGTGCTTCATCTTTAGCGTCTGAAATAATTTTATTTTTAATTTCTCTAGCATCTTTAAGCATATCTTCTCTTTCTGCGCGAGCTTCATGAAGAATACGTTCGTTATCTGCTTTTAAATTTTGAATTTCTCTGCGAGCTTCCTCTGCAGACATAAGGGCCTTATTAATAGAATCTTCTCTCCCTTTTACGGCTCCTAAAATAGGTTTCCAAGCGAATTTCTTTAACAAGAAAAAGAATATAATAAAAATTGCCGTGGTCCAAAAGACTAAACTTTCTGGTGCTATTAAATTCATAATTTATATAATTATAATAAAGTTGATTTTTGTTGAAAAACATCCTGTAACCAACCGTTACAGGATGTTTAGTTTTTCTTTTTCAAAAAATTATTTTGCGATCAACGCAACTACCACTGCGAAAAGTGCAACACCTTCAATAAGTGCAGCAGCAATAATCATTGCAGTTTGAATTTTTGAAGCAGCTTCAGGTTGACGAGCAATTGCTTCCATTGCAGATCCACCAATTTTTCCAATACCTAATCCTGCACCAATTGCAGCTAATCCAGCACCGATTCCAGCTAATACCATAGTAATAAATTTATATAATTAATAATTAAAAAACTCGATTTAATGATGGTCTTCGGCAACAGCCTGACCAATAAATAATGCCGATAATAATGTAAACACATAAGCTTGTAACGCTGCAACTAATAACTCTAGAGCACTCATAAACAGTACAAAGAATCCTGAAACAGGAGCAATAGCAGGTGTTTTAAATATAAAAATTAAAGACACTAAACTTAATATAATAATATGTCCAGCAGTAATGTTTGCAAATAAACGAATCATTAATGCGAATGGTTTTGTTAACATTCCAATAAACTCAATAGGAATCATAATTGGATATAATGCTTTAGGCACTGGCGGCATTAAAATATGTTTCCAGTATGTTTTATTACCACTAAACGTTGTAACTAAAAAGGTAATAAAAGCTAAAACAAAAGTAAAGTAAATGTTTCCTGTTAAGTTAGAACTAAAAGGAAAGAAAGGCACCAAACCAATAAGGTTGTTAATCCATATAAAGAAAAATATAGTTAATAAATATGGCATAAACTTAGCATATTTATGTTCTCCTATATTAGGAATAGCAATATCGTCTCTTACAAAAGTAATAAGTGGCTCCATGAAACTAGCTAATCCTTTTGGTGCTTTATCGTTTTTCTTATAAGATCTTGCTACTGCAGAGAACAACAAGAATAATATAATTGCAGACAAAATCATTGAAAACACATTTTTCGTAATTGAAAAATCTAAAGGACGTGCATCAAAATTAAAAGCATTTTTATCATCTGCTGTTAACGTCTCATATTTATCTGTGTAATAAATAACTTCTGTATCACGAACAAAAGAGTGTCCTCCTTTTTCTACAACGTGGTGACCGCTGTTATCGTGATGAAATGCTTTTGAAGAAAAAATGGTTAACCCATTATCTGTCCATAAAATTACTGGTAAGTAGAAAGAATATGCCTCGCCATCATAATCGAACATATGGAATTCGTGAGAATCTCCAATGTGTCCATTAATTAAATCGTTTGCATTAAATTCTGTCTCTTCTTCCCCATGTTCGTTCCCGTGTTGGGCGAAGCTAAAAAACGGAAGTACAGCCAAAATGACTGTTACTAAACATTTGATAGATTTTTTTGCTATCATCATACTTTTTTAAATATAATTTACGGTCTCCAAATTTTGGTGCAAAAATACATTTTTAATTAACATTATAAAGTTAATAACTAATTTTTTTACTCTTAAACCACCACTTTTTGAGGAATTGTCAATTTTTTAAGGTTTATTAACTAATAGCTTTACAACAAAAACAGTTTCGATAAGTAAGTATATAAAATAAGGTACAAAAAAGCCTATAACATCGCCCTGAGGAGTCTCTTTAGAATTTAAGATTAAAGGAAGTAGAAACACAATGGTAGCGAACATTTTAAGAACACCACAAGTCATAAATGCAAAACCAGTTTTGTCTAAAAAAACACTATTTACATAAATAACCGAAGTATAAACTATTACTGTAGCGACAAAATGAAACACATAAATACTCCAAGTTGATAAATAAAAGACATGCGAACTTTCTAATTTCTGAACTAGAAATGTTTGCAAGACACATAAAACTATAGTTAACGGCACTAATACCATTAAAAAAGAACGTAATTTTTGTTTCATTAAAACATAAAAATTTTTAATCTTAATTGTTAAGATTAGTGACTTGCTTAATAATTTGATACATGGCGCCAATTACACCAATTAAAGAAAAAATAACAGTATAAGCACTGTATTGGTTTGGGTATTTACCATCTAACTTAATACCTACAAATGTCATCACTCCTATTATAGCTATCATTTGGAAAGCCATACCAGAAAATCTGACATAATTATTAAGCTGTTTTTTCTTTAGTTCTTTCATTTTTAATCGCTTTCACACCACTTTTCATAACACAAGTTACATCAAAATTCGCTCCAGGATCTACGGCTAGTTTAGCTACAGTAACATCGCCTTGAATATCTGCAGTAGATTTTAAAGTTAACGTACCAGATAATTGTAATTTACCAGAAAACTTACCTTCAAAATAAGCATCTGTGCCTTCTAAAGTTCCGTTAATAAATCCGGTTTTTCCAACCACTACTTTTCCAGGTGTTTTTAAATTTCCTTCTACAATACCGTCTATTCTAAATCCGCCCTCACTACTTAAATCACCTACAATTTTGGTGCCTTGAGCTATAATATTTTGATTTCCTGATGCGTCCACACTTTGTTGTTTTTCCTTTTTGCTATCCTTAAACATAGTAATTAATTTGGGGGAATTAGTTTATAAATTATTTTGAGTTAAATATTTTTTCTAAATTTTTATGAATCTGCATCATTTGATAATTATCTGATGAGATTACGAAATAAGGTTTTGTAATCTTATTCTTATCTTTCTTTTCAAACAAATCCTTAAATCCTTCTGCGACTACTAAATTACTAAAACCATGAACAATAACAAAAGTTGTTGTTATTGAATACACATCTTTAGACGATGATAAATCGTAGTATCTTACTTTTTCTAATTCTATATTTTAATTTTTCAACAAAAGCATCAATATTTTTCTCCGAGGTATTATCGAATTGATAGACAACTTTAAAACGCGTTCCATAATCGTAATTATAAAACTCTGATTTTTTTAAACCAGGTAACACATTGCGTCTTAACTCTTCTGCTCTTTGTCCTTCTGGAAGATTAGGGTACGATAAAGCAACATCGTTTAATGCTTTTAAATAAGCCTCGAAACCATATAATCTACCTGTAGCTGTTGCTTTTAATAAATCGAATTTTGCAACAATATCGTCGCCTTCAAAATCATGAATATTAACTTCGCAAAGCGCAATAACATCTTCATACTGCTGGGCCTCAAATACTTTATGTACCTTATTATACATACTTTCCGGGCTATTTAAGTCTTGAGCAACGGCTTGATCGGGATTACGTAATATTTCTGCGTAACGCGAATCTGAATGATTTGTTAGTATATCTTTTTTTATTATTTCTGCTTCACCACTTTCTCCTAACAATTCATAATCTTTATATAAATTGTATTTTCCTGGTACAATTAAGCGATCTTCGGGGTTACTTATTAAAAGCTCCTGGAGCTTACTTTTAGATAATTCGTAATCACTAAATTTTTCTTTATAGATAACACCCAATTGAAAATAGGCATAGTTACGTTCTTTAGTAATACTATCTATAATTTTTTCGTCGATAGGAATTTGATCTAAATAAAATTGTGGCTTATACATATCTCCACTTAAATCTAAACCTTCCTTTTCTGTAGACACAACAATAGCAGTTGGGCCAGAAAAACTCATATTAGACCAACGCCAGTTATCTTCATTTTTTCTATCTCCCCAATTTTTTATAAATTCATTCTTACCGTAAGATGCTGTTGTGTTATTGTAAAAATAAAATGTGTTGGCAATTTTATCTGCACTTTCGCGATCTTGAAAAGACGAACCTTTAGTATTTACATTAAACCCAGAATTAGAACTTAACACTTCTTGAGCTCTAGCTGCCGCTTCTTGACGCTCGTATTCTAATTCGGCTTTCATTTTTAATTCATCTGTATAGGTTTCAAAAAAGGTTAACCGCTCGGCCTCGGGTAAGTTTATTAAATGAATAACGCTATCGTTTACTTTAGAAATGTCTTCATAATAAATAACATCGTCTAAATTATCACGTTCGCGTTTTACTGTTCTATACCTTTTAGAGTTTAATTTAAGATTGGTTAATGTACTATCAAAATAAGCACCTGCCGTTTTATACTCGGCATCATTAAAACTTAAATCTCCAAGAATTTTATAATTTCTGGCATTTAATTCTTTGTCGTTTCGACGAGTTCGTAACGATTTATTGTAATATACAACACCTAAAGAATCGCTATTTGTTGCTAAGTAATATTCTCCTATTTGATGATAAATACGACCTAAATACGGACGGTTTTCACGATTTTCTTCTAGTTTCGCTAAAGTTTCTGAAAACGCTAATTTATCTCCAGTTTCGTAATCAAAATTCTTAGCTTTTTCTATATAAGCTCCGATGTAGTAATCTCTAGAAATTTTACGATTCATTTTTATAACACGATCAAAAGTAATATTCGCACTATCCTTATACCCTAAGGTATTGTACAATTGGCCTTTTATAAATAAAAAACGTGCACGTTCTTCATTTTTGGGTGTTACTTCTGCTGCAATTTCTAAATATGCAATTGCCGTATCTACAACTTTAATATTAAGATAAGCTTGTGCTAAAGTAGATGTTGCGTCTGATAGTTCCTGCCCTTTTAAATGTTCTAAATTTAATAATCGCTTTAAATTTTTAATGGCCAACTCATCGTTATCTAAACGCATGTTGGTTTTTTCTCGCCAAACACGAGCCACATTAATTTTATCGCTTAACGGATATTTATACAAAATATAATTAAAGGCTTCTAGAGCAGGAATAAAACGCTGATCGAAATATCTAGCCTTACCTAAAAGTAAGTAAGCTTCGTCCATTTTAGGGTTTTTCTCTTTCCCTTTAATATTCATGGAATGCTTTTGAATGGCTTTTACCGCTTTCCTTTCTGCTCTAGAAAAATTCTCATTTTTAGATTGCCCAGGAAGCATAGCATCATCTGTAAAATCTAAACGTTCTAATTGAAGTACATTCCAATAATCGTCATGATATTCTTCATTAAGGCGATCACGACCGTTTTCTAAGGCTATATTACCATTATAAAGTATATTATAATCTGTGGCCATTGCATGAAAATTTCTACTTATAAATTTGTCCTTTTTTCGAGAACAGTTTACGAGTAGAAAAGCAGAAATACATGCTATAAAAATGACCTTAAAAGATGTTTTCAACGTTGGGATATTTAATCAAATAAATAACTATAAACTCTTGCTATTATTATGCAAAGCGGTAAAAATAAGCATCTTTTTTGATTAACCTATAAAAATAGAATGACATTTAAACTTCTGCAGAGGCTGCAAAATAAGATTCTAATTCATGAAGTGTTTCCCCACTGGTAGCGATATCTTTTACAACCTCACCTTTTTCTAGTACTACAATACGTTCGCACACATCTGTAACATGCATTAAATCGTGGCTAGAGACAAGTACAGTTACTCCTTTTTGTTCGGCTAAATCTTTTATAATATTTTTAAGTCTAATTTGAGTTGTTGGATCTAGATTAGCAAAAGGCTCATCTAAAATAATAACTTCAGGATTTCCGATAAGTGCAGCTACAATTCCTGCTTTTTTCTGATTTCCTTTACTTAAATCTCTTAAATATTTTTTCTGATGTAATATTTCGCCGTGAAAGAAATCTTCAAACTCATTAACAAGCGCATCGACATCTGCTTTATTCTGACCGCGAAGTTCTCCAATGAAATAAAAATATTCCTCAGCAGTTAAGTAACCTATTAAGAAACTTTCATCTATAAAAGACGATGTAAAAGGTTTCCAATCTTCACTTAAATTAACCTGAATATCATTACTCGTAATACATCCAGTTGTTGGCTGTATTAAATCTAGTAACAAACTAAAATATGTTGTTTTTCCGGCTCCGTTATTACCAACTAAACCAAAACTCTGACCTTTAGGAATTTCTAAATGTTCTATGTTTAAAACCTGATTTCCGTTGTATTTTTTTGAAAGATTTGTTGTCGTTATCATACTGTAATATTTTAGTTTTCTTGATCGAAAGCAGCGATCATTTTATATTTAGAGGCTAAGTATTTTTTGGTTATAAATTTCATTAGTTTTTCATGAAACACAATACCAATCAATCCTAAAATTATTAAAGCCAATACTCCTATTTCAAAGCTGAAAAAATAATTAAAAATTGAAAAAATAATAATTGGAAAAACAATTAAAGGCAACCCAATAATCCACTGCACAGCTCCTGTACCTTGAAAGTTAAAAGCAGCTTTTTCATTTAAATTTATTTTCTTTCGGTTAAAAGAACCTCCATATAAAATAACATACGTATTTACACCAATATTATAAATAGCAGCTCCAAAATGTGCAAGTAAAATTTTCCATCCAAAATACACGTAAGGAATACTTAAAACAAATAAAATAATAACACTTAACGTCATTAACGTGTATTTAGATTTTAAGTATTGTTTATACTTTATGTTTTGGCTCATTAGCATTTTATAATACCCGCTATCCCAGGCTGGAATAAATTGCCCAAAGTTGATTAGAAAAATCCCTGTGATAAATATTCCTATAATTATGAAAAAAAACGGCTTGTCTTGATACGTTGGATTAGGGTAAAATACTAACCCATAAAACAGACCTAAAAACAACATCCAAACCGAAGATTTTGGTCTTTTATTACGCCAAAGTAGTTTTAAATCTAATTGCATAAAAGGTGCAATATCTCCAAACTTCTTTGTCCACTCTAAATTAGATGCATTTACTTCTTGAGTTTTTGTTTTTAAAGAACTATCTAAAAATAGCTTATCTCGAAGTATTTTAAAATTAAATAGATATAAACCAATCAATATCAAGATAGGAACAACCAATAATAGAGGATTATTAGCAACAGCCTGAATTCCTGCAGCTAATAATTCTGAAATATTAATGATTTCAAAATGATTTAGAGCAAAAAGACACCCTGAAACACCAATAATTGGCAAAAAGGATAATTCTGTTTTAGCAGAAAGACTTTCTATAATAAAATTTAGATAATTATTTATAAGTGTAATACTAAAAATAGTAAGCATCCATATTAAAATTACAGACACATTATAATTATTAAAAATAAGTGTAACACCAAAAGGAACGATTGCAAATAATGGCAAAAAATTAAAAAAAGATAAAGCAGATTTACCTAAAACAAAATTTACGATTTTCCCGCGTTTTATAGGCAAAGTAAGTAATGGCTTTACACTCATTACTGGTAATTTTTGAAAGAAAAACCGAATAACTAAATCACCTAAAATCCAATAGAAAATAAAACTATTAAACATTACAAAAGGATCACGTTCTGGGAATATTTTTTTAAGCATCGGAAACATGCCGACACCTAAAGCTAAGAACATGAGAATAAAATACAAGGCGAAAAAGCCCATCAATATTTTTAACCCTAAGCTTTTTCCAAAGCTTGCAGACCTGGTAAATTGTTTCCATTCCAGGTTTAAAAAATGTTTAATCATAGTTAATGTGGTTGGTTACTCACTAATAATAAGTAATATTAACACACTTTTTGTTACAAACAAAAGTCTTTTTAAAACTATGTTCTTATTTTTGTAAAAAATAATACTAATGGCATTTCATAAACTAGCAATACAAAATATAAATAAAGAGACCGAAGCTGCGGTAACAATTAGCTTCGAAGTTCCTTCTTCTTTAAAAGATAAATTCAGTTTTAAAGCAGGACAATACATTACATTAAAAACAGAAATTGAAGGAAAAGAAGTACGCAGAGATTACTCTATTTGTGCATCTCCAAAAAGCGGAGCATTAACTGTTGCCGTTAAAGCGGTAGAAGATGGTTTGTTTTCTAAATACGCAAATACAACCTTAAAAAAAGGAGATGTTTTAGAAGTCGCAGAACCAAACGGACGTTTTATCTTTGAGCCAGATGCTTCAAAAACAAGAACAATTGCTGCTTTTGCTGCCGGTAGCGGTATTACGCCTATTATGAGTATTGCTAAAACTATTCTAGAGGAAGAACCAAACAGTCATTTTATTCTTATCTACGGAAACAAAACACCTAAAAACACCATCTTTTTCAAAGAATTATTAGCACTTCACCATGAATATATAGATCGTTTTTCTATTCAAATGATATTTAGCCAGTCTCAAGAAGATGATGCTATGTTTGGTAGAATAGAAAAAAGCACAGTAAATTTCTTATTAAAAAACACCTACAAAAAACAAACCATAGATACTTTTTATTTATGTGGCCCTGAAGGCATGATTACCACAACAAAAGATGTGTTGATGGATTTTGGAATTGCTGAAACTAATATTCATTTCGAATTATTTACAGCTCCAGTTACGGCAGAACAAACAAACAATACTGCTACCGCTAGTGATGGTTCTACCTCAATAAAAATAATAGTAGACGACGAAGAAACAGAATTCGTTATGTCCCAACAACAAACTATTCTCGAGGCTGCACTAGCAAAACACATAGATGCACCATATTCTTGCCAAGGCGGAATTTGCAGTAGTTGTATTGCTCGTGTTACAGAAGGTTCTGCTACTATGAAACAAAACAATATTTTAACAGATAATGAATTAGCAGAAGGGTTAGTATTAACATGCCAAGCATGCCCAACAACACCAACTATAATTGTAGATTACGACGACGTTTAAATCACCGATATAATTTTATTTACAATGGTTTCTGGAACAATTGTTCCAGAAGCCTTTTCATAACCTTCAGGAAATTTGTTTCCGTAAATAGACGTCGGAATTAAAGGAAATTCTTCCCTACTTGCTGTTAAAGTATAATCGCTAGGCTGATTAAATGGTGCAAAGCCAGCAAATGGATGCGTAACACCCCAAATACTAATTACTTTTTTACCAAGCATAGCCGCCATATGTCCATTCCCAGAATCCATAGACAACATTACATCCAAGTTAGAAATAATATCTAATTCTTCATTAAAATTTAATTGTCCAGCAAGATTAATAACGTTTTTAAATTTAGACTGAAATCCATTTAAAACCTCAACTTCTTTAGCTCCTCCACCAAATAAAAATACCTTATATTCTTTAGACAAGGTTTCAATAACAGTCTCCATCAAATTAATAGGATACATTTTACTATCATGAGCTGCAAAAGGCGCAATACCAATCCATTTCTTGTCATGTGAACCTGTTATCGCTAGAAGTTTTTCAGATAATACTGCAGATGCTGCAAATGTAGGATTTGATAAATCAACAGGAAAACCTAAGTCTTTAAAAACCTCAGCATAACGCTCAACCGTTGATGGTAACTGCTTAAAAACGGATCCACTTATTAACGCTTTCTTTTCAGATCTACCTTTATCTATTTGAGCAAATGATGTTCCTAAAAAAAAGATTTTCAGGATTTTAGAACGCAAGACATTATGAATATCTGCTACAGCATCAATATTTAATTTTTTAAGTGATTTAGAAAGCTTGTACAGTCCGAAAACACCTTTATGTTCGCCTTTTAAATCTGCGTCATAAACAGAAACCTGATCTAGATCTCTAAAAAAAGGTTCGAAAAAAGGACGCGTTAAAACGGTAACTTTTAAATGAGGATACTGCGTGGTTAACGCTCTTAAGACAGGTACAGACATAGCAACGTCCCCCATTGCAGAGAGACGTATAACTAATATATGTTGTGTTTGTTTTGACACGATTAAAAAAGTAAAGACTTATTTTTGAGAACGCAATACAGGATTAAGTTCATCGTCGTTATACATTTTCATTTGTTTGTACACTTTCATGTATTTATCTCCAGAAGCAATATCATTCAATAACGTATCTATCGCAGTAGATAAATCTACACGTTGTTCTAAAAGAATATCTAACTTAGTTTGACATGCTTTTTTATGAGCTTCAGAAGCATCTTTACGAGTTGCTTCTTCCTCCATGTGATACACTTTTAAGGCAAGAATAGATAATCTATCTACGCCCCAAGCTGGACTTTCTGTATTAATTGTAGCGCCTACTTTAGGTTTTACATTTTTATATTCTTCTAAAAAATAACTATCAATATACTCCACCATATCTGTACGATCTTGGTTAGAAGCATCAATCTTACGTTTCAACGTTAAAGCTGCAACAGGATCTATTTGCGGATCGCGAATAATATCTTCGTAATGCCATTGCACGGTATCTATCCAACATTTTCTGTATAATAAATGTGCCAATAAATCGTCTTCCTTACTATAAGGATTTGAAAATTCCTGATCTACAGTATTTATTACGTGATACGTATTTATAACGTCCTGAAATATGGTATTTGCCTTAGTTGTAAACATGATTTTTATTTTAAAATACAAACCTACATATTTTTTAGTTAAACACATTCATTTCATATACAATGTAGATTCACGTTTCCCTAAAATTTAAATAGATATTACAAACGTAAATATACTTCTATTTAATTAACTTTACCAGATACCATAAAAGAGAACCATGCAGATTCACAATTTATCTAAAGAAAACACCATTTTAAATGTATTTATGTCAGAATTACGAGATAAAACCATTCAAACCGACAACATGCGTTTTAGACGAAATATTGAACGTATTGGTGAAATACTGGCTTACGAATTAAGTAAATCGCTTCATTTTAAAGCAAAAACAGTTGAAACTCCTTTAGCGACTACAGAAATTAGTTTACCCGAAAACGAGATTGTTATTTGTTCTATTTTACGTGCCGGAATTCCATTACATAACGGATTATTAAATTATTTTGATGCTGCCGAAAATGCTTTCATTTCAGCATATAGACATCATAAATCTACTCCTGAAAATTTCGAAATTATAGTTGAATATTTAGCTTGTCCTTCTCTAGAAAACAAGACTTTAATACTTGCAGATCCTATGCTTGCAACAGGACAATCTATGATGGCAACTTACGAAGCATTAAAACCTTTTGGAACACCCAAAGAAATACATTTAGTAAGTGTTATTGGTGCAGAACAAGGTGTAGAAAACGTATCTAAACATTTTAATGCAGACACCCATTTATGGATTTCTACAATAGATGAAAAACTAAATGAAAAAGGTTATATTGTTCCTGGACTTGGTGATGCTGGAGATTTATGTTTCGGACAAAAACTACAACAATAACAACAAGAAAGGCACAAAGATTAATAGCCCAAGAAAGATTTCCTTAAACCATTTCTCTTTAATAATTTCTAAATAATTTGTAATTATTACGGCTAATGGAGCAAATAAAAAGAGGAATTCACCGCCTTCTTTTTCCGGAGACAAAACCATAATACCAAATGCAATAAGTGCTGCTATTAATATGATTTTATAAGCGGGTTTAAAATCACTTTTTTTAGATTTAATGGTTCTGATATAAAAGAACGACGACCATAATCCGAAAGACACCAGCATGGTGACTCCTACAATATATTGTGTGGTATTATAGGAATTGAAATCTAAATTAATGGCCGGTAAAATATCTAACGCGGTAAAAAAATCGTCGTGTACAATTACAGAATACGACACTCCTAGTATAAAAACTGAAGCAAAACCTATAAGAGGAACGATCCAATCTTTAAAATTTGTATTAGAATGAAACAATAAAGCAGCATAAATAAGGACTACAAAAAGTATAGACCAGAAATAAAATAATGCTGCAATAGCAATCCAAAATCCCGCATCAAACAATTTCTTTTTTACATCAAGTTGCGATCTTAAACTTAAAATTCTACGTGCTGCTAATAGAATAAAAAAATTAGAATACACGATATCCTGATTCAACATCGTTTGCGGTAAAGCCATTAAGAATAAGGCATATATAAGTATTTCGTAACTACTTTTCTGTGTTAATTTATTTTTACTAACTAAGAAATCTAGTACTAATATGGAGCAAAAGCTCACACTAAAAATAAAGAAATACTTTATATAATGCTGCAATAAATCTGAACCTATGGCATATTTAGTATGCGCAATAAAAAACGTACCAACTGTAATAGCGAATACGACTAAAAAATTTATTGGTTTAGATTTACTAAAAATACTTGTAATCATTAACTCTTTTTGTATTTTTGTTTGGTAAATATACCATACTATGAAAGATTTTTTTTACGCGATACAGGATTTATTTGTAAACGTATTGTTTCAACCTTTAGATGCTTTAAGAGCATTAGAACTTAAAAACTGGTTTGCAGCCAGTACAATCTCTTGGATTTTTATATTAATTGGTATGGGATTTTTCGTGTACTGGATGCTTCAATTGAAAAAATTTAGTGACAATAATGAAGAAGATAAAAGTATATCTTCTCACTCTTTTCTATAAATCAAATCCAATATCTTTACGATAATACATCTTATCAAAATGTAGTTTTTCTATATTTTGATAAGATTTTTTTATGGCTTCTTGGTATGTATTTCCGTAAGACGTCATTGCTAATACACGACCTCCTGTAGTTACTACTTTCCCATCTTTTAAATCTGCTCCAGCATGAAACGGGATAGAATCTTGAATAGTTTCTAATCCTGTAATTTCTTTTCCTTTCTCGTAAGCTTCAGGATATCCGCCAGAAACCGTCATTACTGTAGTGGCTGCACGTTCGTCTATTTCTAAATCTATTTTGTTTAAAGTTCCGTTTGCAACCGCTTGTAATAATTCAACAAAATCGTTTTTAAGTCTTGGTAAAACCACTTCGGTTTCAGGGTCTCCCATACGTACGTTATATTCTATAACCATTGGGTCGTCTCCTACTTTAATTAAGCCAATAAACACAAAACCTTTATACGGTAAATTGTCTTTTAGCAAGCCTTCTATTGTTGGCTTTACAATACGCGTTTCTATTTTTTCTAAAAATTCGTCTGTAGCAAATGGCACTGGAGATACGGCTCCCATTCCACCAGTATTTAATCCTGTATCGCCTTCTCCAATACGTTTATAATCTTTAGCTGTTGGTAATACTTTATAGTTTTTACCGTCTGTTAAAACAAAACAACTCAATTCTATACCATCTAAAAACTCTTCAATAACCACTTTTGTACTTGCAGCACCAAATTTAGCATCTACTAACATGGCTTTCAATTCGGCTTTAGCTTCATCTAAATCATTTAAAATTAAGACCCCTTTTCCGGCTGCTAATCCATCTGCTTTTAAAACATACGGTGCTGTTAAGGTTTCAAGAAACGCATACCCTGCTTCAACATTAGATTTATTAAAACTTTGGTAAGCTGCGGTAGGAATGTTGTGTCTAAATAAAAATTCTTTTGCAAATTCTTTACTTCCTTCTAATTCTGCGGCCGCTTTTTCTGGTCCAATTACGGCAACATGCTTCAATTTTTCATCGTTTAGGAAGAAATCATGAATACCTTGCACTAAAGGATCTTCTGGCCCCACAACAACCATATCTATATTATTTTCTAAAACTAAAGTTTTAATTGCTTCAAAATCGGTTACGCCTATTGCAACATTTTGCGCAATAGCTGCTGTCCCTGAGTTACCTGGAGCAACAAAAAGCTTTTTACATAATGGACTTTGAGAAATTTTCCAAGCAAAAGTATGTTCTCTTCCGCCAGCACCTAGAATTAAAATTGTCATATTGAATATAGTTTGAAGCAAAAATAATTGCTTTTACGCTTAAAAAATAATTATTTTACAAAAACATATACCACATTCCCTTTTGAAGATATTCAATCTTACTTTACAGTTAAATGGTTTCCCCTTAAAGGAAGCAAAAAAAATGCTTTCTAATATTCAGAAATTAGACGAAACTGAATACGAAAACTATTTAAAATCGAAGAAACGAGATATCCTTGATTATCATTTAAAACACAATACGTTTTACAAATCGTTTGGAAAACATATCGATTTAAATAACTGGAATTCTGTTCCCGTAATGACAAAACGCGATTTACAACAACCTTTAGAAGACAGACTTTCGGACGATTTTACACCTAAAACCGTATACTTAAATAAAACGTCGGGCTCTTCAGGGAATCCGTTTGTGTTTGCCAAAGACAAAATGTGCCACGCCTTAACCTGGGCAGAAATACAAAATAGATTTGGTTGGTACGGTATCGATTTTAACAGCTCTTTACAGGCTCGGTTTTATGGCATTCCTCTAGACAAAGTGGGTTATTATAAAGAACGTTTTAAAGATAAATTAAGTAATCGCTATCGGTTTTCAATTTTCGATTTAAGCGATAAAGCTTTAGAAACATATTTAGATACTTTTAAAACCAAACCGTTCGATTATATAAACGGATACACAAGTGCCATTGTACAATTTGCTAAATATTTAAAGGATAAAAACTTAATTTTAAAAACAGTTTGTCCAACATTAAAATGCTGTGTGGTAACTTCGGAAATGCTTTTCCCTGACGACAAGTTGCTTTTAGAACAACAATTTGGCATTCCTGTGATTAACGAATATGGTGCATCTGAATTAGATTTAATTGCCTTTCAAAACCCGAACGATATTTGGCAAGTAAATAGCGACACCCTTTTTGTTGAAATTTTAGACGACAAAAATAAGCCTGTAAAAAACGGTGAAGAAGGTCGCGTGGTTATTACATCTTTATATAATAAAGCACAACCTTTTATTCGTTACGATTTAGGAGATATTGGCATGCTTTCTGAAACTAGCACTTTACAGAAACCTATACTAAAAAAACTTATTGGAAGAACCAGTGACATGGCTATTTTACCAAGCGGAACACGCGCAGCAGGGTTAACGTTTTATTACATTACAAAAGCTATTATTGAAGACGACGGCAATGTAAAAGAATTTATAATTACCCAAGAAACCAAATCGACATTTAAAATAGATTACGTTGGAAAATCTGAAATTCCTGAAGTAAAACAACACGAAATTATAGCCGAGATGAAACGTTATCTTGAAGACGGACTACATATTCATTTTAAAAAACATGAGGCCTTAAAGCGCTCTAAAAGCGGAAAACTAAAACAATTTAAATCTTTGGTACCTCAATAGTGTTTTTAGACTTTACAAAAAGGTATTCGTAAAGAAAAAGGGCCATACAATACAACGCTTTTAGTGTTGAAAATTCTAATCCCGTTTTATAAACCGAATAATTATATTTTATGAGTCCAAATTTATTTGCCGACATAGAATCGGGCTGTAACCTATAGTTTGCTAAAGATTCTTGTATGCCAATAACAGGGTGTTTTGTTTTCTTAACAGCAGCCAACCACAATAACCAATCTTGACGTTTTCTCAGGTTTTTAGTATAAATTTTACCTAACGTTTGGGTATTATATATTCCTGTTAAATTCCCAACATAATTACATTTTAGTAATTTTTTATACGTGAGTTGCTCTAAAGCTTTCACTTTTTTACCTAAAGGATTTCCATCTGCATCCATAAGATTGTAACTCGAAAATGACACATCTAATTGTTTAGCCTCCATTATTCCAATTTGTATTTCCAGTTTATTAGGAAACCAAATATCGTCTGCATCTAGAAATGCAATGTATTTCCCTTTAGCCTCTTCCATACCTCTATTTCTAGTTATGGCAGCTCCAGAATTTTTAGCATTTTTAAATAATAAAATATTTTTGTGGACTTCTGTAAATTTTGAAATTAACCGTAAAGAATCATCAGAAGAACCATCGTCTACAAGAATAAGCTCCCAATTTGTAAAGGTTTGAGACAAGACACTTTGAATAGTCTGAGAAATAAATTTTTCAGCATTATAAACAGGAGTAATAATAGAAACTAAAGGATTCATTCGTAATCTAATTAATAGGCTTTATCTTCTCCTTTTAAGGCGTTTAACATAGTCTGAAAAATAATTTTAATATCTAAAAGTATCGACCAAT
The DNA here is from genome assembly GCF_009796865.1 of Formosa sp. L2A11. Classification (GTDB taxonomy): domain Bacteria; phylum Bacteroidota; class Bacteroidia; order Flavobacteriales; family Flavobacteriaceae; genus Formosa. Next base: position 1,074,735 of record NZ_CP047028.1, read on the forward strand.
TTTCAATATAAAAAATATCGTATTTTACCCGATTTATAATATCCTTATCTGTTTCAACCTCACCTCTAAATCCGCTTACTTGCGCTAAACCAGTAATTCCAGGTTTTACAAAATGGCGCACCATAAATTTATCTATACGTTTAGCATACATGTGTGTATGACTTACCATGTGCGGTCTTGGACCAACTACAGACATATCTCCGAAAAACACATTATAAAACTGTGGCAACTCGTCTATACTTGTTTTTCTAATAAATTTTCCAACCTTAGTAACTCGTAAATCTCCTTTAGTGGCCTGATACATATTTGCTTTTGTATTAGGCGTCATAGATCTAAATTTATAACACTGAAATTCTTTATAATTAAATCCGTTTCTGGATTGTTTAAAAAACACAGGACCTTTAGATTCTAACTTAATAATAATTGCCAAAATAGGTGTTAACCAAGATAGAATAAAAACAATAATAAGAACAGAAAAAGCGATATCGAAAAGACGTTTAAAAAACAGATTTACATCTTCCTGCAAAGGAATATTTCTAAGTGAAAGAATAGGAATAAAATCGTAATATTCGTACTTTAATTTTTTAGTATAGATCTCTTTATTATCTGGTAAAAATTTTAAAATCTTTAAGTTATTATCTGCAAAGCTAACTACTTGTAAAATCTGATTATTAGACAACTCTGCAATCGAACAATAAATCTCATCTATCTTATTTACTTTTATAAAGTGGAAACACGCTTCTAAAGCAACCTGATTTTTATCTTTTAAACTAAACACTTTTTTAAGAGAATACCCGTATTCAGGATTTTTTGTAAAGAATGTACTTAACGCACTAGTTTGTCTGCTTCTACCAATAATTACAGTATTTCTTACGTTTCCGCCAAACGAAGCACGATACTTTTGAAGTAAATAAAATATAGTAAATTTTGCTAGCGTAATAAGCCCAAAAACAGACCCGACATAACTTAAAACAATACTCGTTTTTATATTTAAATGATGTCTGAAACCAAAATAAGCAAAGACAATTAATGTAAAAAGTACAGCTTGCTTAAGCAGCAAAGACATAATGGTGACTTCTCTTGTAAAACGATAAACTTCGTAAAAATTAGAATACAACGACAGAATAATCCAAATGGAAGACACTAATGATATATACAAAAGCGGATGAACTATAGGAAAAAAGAACATTAAGGCTAATCCATTTATTATAGACAAATCTATGGCATACGAAATCGGCCTTAAATAACCAGAATATCTACCTTGCTTAAATGTACCCACTTATATATATTTAATTTTCAAATACTTAATAATAATAAAAAAATAACCTCTTAAATGCTTCAAAATATTGAATGTGCAAAAATAACAAAGTATGGCGGTATATATAAAATGAAACGGATTTATTATTAGATATTAGTTATGAGAATATATTTACAATAGTCCTGTTTTTACTCAAGACGAAACCTAGCATATAACAATTTAAAAAAACTAATATCAATAAGATTAACCATTTAAAATCACACTAATATTTCGGATTTTGTCTTTTTCTTATTATAAAATATACCAATACCAATTATTGTTATGATTTGTGCTAAAATGGATAAATATGATCCTTCAAACCCGAAAGCAGCTCCATTAAATTTATTAGGATCTATTATTTTAAATTCAACTAAAGAATAAGCATCCAATCCGCTCACATTAAAACCTAAAAGTGATTGAAACAAATTCCAACTTAAATGTAAAGCTATAGGAAACCACAAATTCTTAGTATAGAGATATGATAATCCCAAAAGAATACCTGCTAAAAACAAATTTACAACTGCAAATAAATCGATATTTGGATTACCTAAATGCATTGCTGCAAACAAAATAGAGGATACAATTAACGCTACATATTTATTAAAAGAATACATTAAATTTCGCAATATATAACCACGTAAAAGTGTTTCTTCTACTACAGCAACTATTATAAAAAGTAATATAGTGACTAGAATTTCTTGAAGGTCGAAATTTATTTTAACAAAAAATATTTCGTTTAAGGACACTAGAATTCCATAACCTAAAACCATAATAACCAAACCAACAGCAAGACCAATTAGAACATCGTTTAATCTATTTTTTGTTTGAAAACCAAGATTAACAAAAGGCTCATTATCTAATTTCTTCATAAAAAACCAAAGCAACAAAAAGGTACCAACCAAATCAAACGATTTAATAATTAAGTGTTGCATTGAAGTTTGCTGAAAATCACGATCCATAATATCTATTCCTGCAATAAGTGCACCTGCAACCTGAAACAACCCTACAACTAAAAAATAGGGCAGAATAAGTATTAATACTCTTGTCCACGCTCCTTTTTTCAATCCTTCTTTGTCCATGCTTTGTCTATCTATATTTTCTGTAAAGGTAAAATTTTGAAAAAGAATACCGTTGCGGTTTTTCCGTAAACAAGAAACTTAATAAAATTGTTTATACCTATAAATAGATTTACAGGCTTAACTATTTTAAGCCATTATAAGCCACAAAAAAAGGGGATATAGCAGCTAAAAACCATATCCCCGTAACAAAATAACCAACTATCAAAATTCGTTAGAATCTTTATTTCCTTCTATATTAGAAAGGCAAATGACTTAAATCTACATTTCCTCCAGAAATAATAATTCCTATTTTTTTATCTTTAAATGTTTCTTTTTCTTTTAAAAACGCAGCTAAAGCAACTGCAGAAGATGGCTCTGAAACGATTTTAAGACGCTCCCAAATAAGCTTCATTGCTGCTACAATTTCTGCTTCGGTTACTCGAGTAATCTTTTCTACATGCTTCTGAATAATTGGAAAATTAATATTTCCCAATTGCGTTTTAAGACCGTCTGCTATAGTATTTGCAGATGTATTAGATTCAATTACACCACTTTTTAATGATCTGTAAGCATCATCTACTTCAAAGGGTTCGCCTCCAATAACTTTACATGTTTCAGAAAAGTAATGCGCGGCTAATGCTGTACCTGCAATTAAACCACCACCACCTACAGGCGTAAACACATAATCTAAATCTGGTACCTCTTCTAAAAGCTCCATACAAGCTGTACCTTGGCCTAGAATAACATCTAAATCGTTAGACGGATGAATAAATGTAACACCTTCTTTTTCTTGAATTGCTTTTGCAGTAGATGCTCTTGCTTCTAGAGTTGGCTCACATTCAATAACAATTCCGCCATAACCTTTAACGGCTTCTTTTTTTACACCTGGAGCAGAAGACGGCATAACAATAAATGCTTTTACACCTAAACTCTTTGCTGATAAAGCCAATGCTTGCGCAAAATTACCAGAAGAATGTGTAACAACACCTTTGCTTTTTTGTACTTCAGAAAGATTCATAATTGCATGAGTTGCACCACGCATTTTAAAGGCTCCCATTTTCTGAAAATTTTCGCATTTAAAAAACAAATGCACACCAGCAATACCATCAATTAATTGAGATGTTAAAACCGGAGTTTTATGAATAAAAGGCGCAATGTCTTTATGAACTTGTATTAATTCTTCTTTTCCCATGATTTTAAACCTTTAATAATACTGACCTGTTTCTAGATTTCTTTTAATTTCTGATCCTTTTTTTACAAGGCCATGCATCGCGATATAAACACCAGATTCCACTAAACTAGCTGTTGCCATTGCTGCTCCTAATTGTATTGGCGCATCAGAATTAGAGAAACGCTCTGGAAGCATAGCTCCCGTAATTACAATAAGTTTATTATTAACATGTGCTTCTAGATATTTAGCGGTTTCAATCATGGTGTCTGTACCATGAGTCACAATAAATTTGTGTTCTGGATGTGCGTTAATTAGCGTTGCTAAATGTGCTCTATCATTGTCTGTAATTTCTAAACTATCTTTCTGGCAAGCAGTAACAATTTCATATTCAAAAGAAGGATTTAATTTCTCTAAAATTCTAATTGCAGCAGGTTCTCCAAACTCGAATGCCCAACCTTTTGTGGTGTGCGGATATTCTTTATCTATTGTGCCTCCTGTTTGAATAAATATTAGTTTCATTTTAATTCTTTTAATTACAAAACAACTCGTTTTATCACTTCAAATTTAGGTTTTATTTTATAGTTATAGTTTCTAAATACACTAGAACAATTACTTTATAATTTAGAAAAACTAGCCTCACTTCCTCTATAAAAAGATTTACTATTTTATTGCTAGCATCTTCTTTCGAAAATCTGTAAGGCATTTAATTATTCAATTGTGTTTGTATAAATTAAAGCTTACTCATAAACCTCAACAACCAATTCAATTTCAACAGCCTGAGCACGTGGCAAAGACGCCACACCAATAGCTGCACGAGCGTGTTTCCCTTTTTCGCCAAAAACATCGACCATTAAATCTGAAAACCCATTAATAACTTTTGGTTGATCTAAAAAGTTAGGATCTGAATTTACCAAACCTAAAACCTTTACAATACGTTTTACTTTATTTAAATCGCCAAGCATATCTTTTAAGACTGCTAATTGATTAATTGCGGCCAATCTTGCTGCACCATAACCTTGATCTATAGTAATATCCTGACCTAATTTTCCTGTAATTTCTGTACCATCTACACGTTTAGGCCCTTTTCCTGCTAAGAAAATAAGATTCCCAGTTCGTACACCGTTTACATAATTAGCAACAGGTTTTGGAGGCTCTGGAAGCACAATATTTAAAGCTTCTAATTTTGCTTCTGGATTATAATCTTTTTCAGGAGTCTCTACGGCCTCTTGTTTTGCACAACTGGCCATTACCATCGCTACAAAAAATATACTTAGAATTTTACGCATCATTTTAATTTTTAATTTCTTTTATGTTTTATAATTTTTTCTATCGTAATTATTACTCTCTTGGCTTAAAGTCTGCCGCTTCCCATAATGGATTACTCTTGTAATAATTTCCATTTGTAAGTACCGCAGAAACCGTTCTTATGTTAGAAATATCTAACAAAGGGTTTTTATCTAAAATAGCAATATCACCTTCTTTACCAACTTCTAAAGTTCCTGTTTGCTTATCTAATCCCATCGCTTTTGCAGGAATAATAGTAGCACATTTTAAAGCTTCTAAAGGTGTCATTCCACCGTATTTTTGATACGTTTCAAGCTCTAAATACAAACCAAAAACAGGTACAATATTATCTGTTCCGGCTACTATAGGAACTCCTGCTTTATGAAATTGACCAAGAATACCCATCGCTTTTATATAATCTGCTTTTGCAGCTTTTGCACGTTTTGGAGATAAACCTGTTCTAAATCTTTTACCTTCAAATAACTCGTAAGCCATTCTATCTGCATCTGGCTCGATACTCTCAAGAACATCTCCTTTTGGCATTGCTCTAGCAACATCTAAAGCGATTGTTACATCTAAAACCGTTTTATGTTCTAAAAGAAAAGCTGTAGCTTCATCAATCTGCTCTTGACTAATATCATTATTTAAGATATAATTACTTCCTAAATCTTGTACTTTCTGTCCTGGAAATAACACTGTTAATATTCTAGAACGGTGACTTAACATATCCATTCCTGCTTCAATAGCACCACGTGCATTACCAATTGCATTTGGTACGTGACCTGTAATTGTCATCCCGCGTTTATGTCCTTCTTCTGCTAACACTTTCGTTAATTCTGGCGTTACAGATGAATAAATTTTTATTTGCTTATAGCCGTTAGATGAATATAAATCTGCAACTTTTTTTGCTTCTTCAACAGTTCGCGCTCTTACAACTCCATTTCCTTGTATTCCTGCTCCATCAGTCATTCCTGCTAATAAAAGATCTGGACCTAAAGCGCCTTCAGCAATTGCATCTCTAAACGATGTAGCGAACTCAAGTTCATTACCATTATCTCGAAATGTTGTTACACCACCTGCTAAATATGCTGGTGCCCATTGTACTTGGTTAGAATGCGCATGCATATCCCAAAGTCCTGGTATTAATGTTTTTCCTGTTACATCTATAACTTCTGCTCCATCAGGGATTTCTACTTCTGAACGTTTTCCTATTTGCGAGATATGGCCATCTGTAATAATTAACGTCATATCTTCTTGTGCAGCATCAGTAAGACCATCTACAAGGTTTCCTCCGACTAAAGCTTTTACTTTTGCTTGAGTTCCTTTTAAATCTTTTGTATATTTTGCTAAAGCAGACATTTCTTCTTCAACATTTCCTTGAACAAAAAGTGGTTTTGCTTCTTCGTATCCCTTTTTAATATATTCTCTAATTTGAGTATTCGCTTTAACTAAGGCAACTAAATTCTGAGACTCATCTACCCAAACAGTTCTTCCTCCCCAGTTTATACCTTCTACAACATATCTATCTAAAGGCACTTTTTTACCTTTAATTGTTGCAGTGTCTTTTTTAATAAAATTCATAGACACTTCCCCTCTTGGTAAAATTGGAATACTTCCTGTTCCGCCTTGTTTAAAATAATAATGATACAACATCATTTCTACTCCAGCAGGAATATTACTATGCACAGGAAAAAACTCTGAGTTTTTAACCTTTACAAAATCTCTGTTTTTTTCCCAAACAGAAACACTATCTCCTGTTCTTTTTACTTCTAAATTAACAATAGTATCGTTACCTTTTATACGTCTGTTAACATAGAAAGAAGGCTCTAAATTCATGTCTAAATGCAATTCTGCCTCTACTCCTGTAACTCTACCTCTTTCATTTTCACCTTGAAGCGATTTAACAATAATAGAATCTTTTGTTGATGAGATTGAATAACTTTCTTCTCCAATTAAAGACTGCCTTCTGTACACCAAAAAGGTCCCTTCATCTTTAATATTTTCCCATTTTGAGGGCGCGGTTGAACATCCTGTAACTAAAAGCAACACTCCTAATTTTAGCAAGTGGCTTGTTTTGTTAAACTTAAATTTGTTATATATCATTGTGAATTCTTTAAAATATTATAATTGTAATTTGGAATTAAAATCAAGGAAATTTAGGGGTGAATTTATTGAAGTAGAAAAGGTTTAATTCGTCTGAATTACTTTCAATAATGTCTAGTTTTTTATCTCCGTTTAAATCGGAAGTTAAAATATCGTAGGTACTAAAATCTTGATCGTTTAATTGATTTTTTTTCCAAGAAGAAGTATCTCCTGAATTAATAAACACATTGTTTGGAGCTCCTACATTACCTATAATAATATCTGTACTACCATCGCCGTTTAAATCACCAATAGACAAAGAATACGATTTATCTGAACTCTCGTCGAATACAATTTTACGCTCGTATGTTCCCTTTTTATTTCCAAAGTAAATCACGTTAGGCTCGCCTATATTTGCAGTAATAATATCTTTGTAACCATCTTTATCCATATCAGTAACAGCTACAGATCTTGTAACATCGTTACCTGTTCCGTAAGGTATTTTTTTACTAAAATTTAGTTTCCCGTCGTTTAAGTAAACATAGTTTGGTTGGTCATCTCTGTTGGCTAAAATTAAATCTAAATTACCATCGCCATTCATATCGGCAACCTCAACATCTATAGTAGAATCTTTTTTGTTTCCAAAACCAATAACCTCTGTAAAAACACCATGTCCGTTATTTAAACACATCTCGTTTTCACTTCCTCTATTTGTAATTAGAATATCTAAATCGCCATCACTATCTATATCTGCAACAACAATATTTCTTGTATGCCCATATTTTGCGCCAAAACGATCTCCTTTTGTAAAGTTTCCAGCACCATCGTTTATAAAGATATAATTGGGAGCCATATCGTTTCCTACAGCAATATCTAAATCGCCGTCGCCATCAAAATCGGCAAGTTCTGTAGAATAACTTGTTTCTTGTTCTGTTCCTAAACTTTTAGAAACGGTAAAAATTCCGCGACCATTATTTACAAAGATCTTATTCTGGCCTGGCCAATGCCTACCATTTGCAACTATAATATCTATATCGCCATCGTTATCGATATCGCCAATTCCCATAGAAGCTGTGCGTTCTTTATGAATACCTAGAATTGTTCTACTATTATTAAAAAAACTTGATTCTTGAGCTTGAGCGGAAAGCATACAACTTGAAAAAAGAGCAAAGAAAATGTACTTCATAATTTACCTATTAATTAGTTTAAGTCTACTATTATAATAAGTAACTAGGTGTCTTTTTATAGACACATTTTTAGCACTGAAATTTTATTTCTTTAAAAATAAGATTATTTAAAGTACTTAATCCCCATAGCTTCATAGAGCGCTTTGGCGTAAAATAGGTTTCCACCTTTCATGGTCCATTCTACGTTACCTATATCGTTAATATCTTCTAGAGGGTTTCCATCAATTAAAATAAGATCTGCTTTTTTGCCCACTTCAATAGAACCATATAAATCTGAAACACCAGTCATTTCTGCAGATTTTATTGTTGCCATCTTTAAAACTTCTGATGTAGGAATTCCTGCTTGAACATACAATTCTAGTTCTCTATGATATAAAAAGCCAGGAAGTCCGTCTGTTCCAGGAACCACTTCTATACCTTTCTTATACAAATCGAAAACAACATCTAGCATCTTTTGAAAGCTACCTTTATAACGCGCTACTTTGTCTCCAGATTTTGGTAATCCGCCACTATAATAATCGCGCTGATTAAGTAATGGCAATCGCTCTATAATTTTAGCATACGTTGGACTTGCTTCTCCTTTTACAGATACAAACATGTTCTCGAAAATAGCAACTGTTGGATCTATACGTATATCTTTTGTTTTTAAAAGCTGAACGAAATCTAAATATTCTTTAGACTCTAAATCTATATCTACGCCGTGGTATGCAGACATAGTATGTCTTAATGGTGTTCTAGTATCTATGGTATCTGACATGAAGTTAAGGAATACCATATTCATATGCTGAATCTCGTTATACCCCTGATTAATGGCTTGTGTTGCCGTCATAAAAGCAGGAATATGCCCGCTAACTCGCATGCCTAACTCGTGAGCCCTTTTTGTTAAAGGCACCACCCATTCTGGACGAATAGAACTGTATAATTTTATTTGTTCGTAGCCCAAATCTTTATAATCTTGTATTTCGGCTAAGCCTTCTTCTAAACTGCTTACTACATTTCGCTGATTGGCGTAAGGACCGTCTCCATCTATAATACCACAAAATGTAACTATACGCGGACCTATAATTTCATTAGACGTAAACTGGTTGTTCAAACCTTTTAATTGCTTATTATTAGCCATATCTCTAACAGATGTTACACCGCCGGCAATATGCAACATCCCTCTAAATTTGGTGTTGTGTGTATGCATATCGAACATTCCTGGCAATAGTGTTTTTCCGTTACCGTTAATAACTTTTACATCTTTACTTATACTATTTTTGTTGGTAGGATTTATAGATTTAATTACATCCCCATCAACACATACATCTTGATTTTTTAAGACTACACCTTGGGCTGTAAAAACATTCACATTTTTAATAACAACCTGATCTAGTTTATGCGTTAATTCTTTAGCGACACGAGCTAAATATTTGTCTTCAAGAGTGTCTTGAACACCTTTCATTTCTAAACGAAATGCTTTTAAATCTGTTCTAACCACGTGTAAATTTCCAGATATTTTAGCAACCATGTCGTTACCAATCATCCATAAATAAGTAGGATTCATATCGAGTCCTTTTATCATTAATAAATTTACGTCTGTCTTGTTAGAAAGTGTTAAAGGCGTATTACTAATAAGTTCTACTTCGCCTTTTGGGTATAATGTTACTTTTTTATTTTCTGAAGTCATTAAAAGTTTAGCAAGGACTTCGTAAATGGCAGGAGAGCCATCGTATCTAAAATAAAGGGCGTCTCCATAGAAGTCGCCCTTGTTTTCACCCTTTGGATTTAACCAAGTGGCTTTATTATTTTCACTTTTAAAAAATTCGTGTATAGAATCTTTTAAATAATTCACACCAGTAACAGATTGAGATGTAATATAGCCTTTTGAATTAAACATTAAGTCTTCTTCAAATTCTGGACCACGACCGCGATCTGTATACGTGTAATAATAGTGTGAACTGGTGTCACTCGTATTCCTTTTTTCATATTTACCGGCTAACCCTTCTCTAAAAACAACATCGTAAACCATCTTTTCTGACGTTTTATTATCAGTTTTTAATGATTTTTTACAGCTGTTTGTTACTATTAGAATAAAGAAAAGAGCGCATATATATTTCATACTTAAAGGAATGCATTAGGGGATAATACTTGAGTTTTTTGTTATCTGTAAATTAAGATTTTAAAGTATCTTTATAATAGCGCAGCCAATTAAGACCTAATATTTTTTCAATATCGCCTGTACTGTATCCTCTTTTATCTAAAATTTTAGCAACTTGTAAATAACGATCTGGTTGGTCTAGCTCAGGAATCCATGGCGGCCATTGTACTTTATACGACGGTTTAAAACGTGTTAACCTTGGCACATACCAGTTTTCTCTAGTTGCTCCTGTTGCTTCTAAACCTTGAATAGCAAAATCTGCAGCAACACCAACATGATCTATTCCTGCTATTTTAACAGCATGATCTATATGGTCTACATAAGTTTCTAGTGTCGTTTTAGTTCCTAATTCCGGACCTATCATATACCCTAAACATATAATTCCTATAACACCACCTTTGTCTGCCATAGCTTTAATTTGCTCGTCTGTTTTAGCTCTTGGATGATCTTTATACAAAGCTTCGCACATAGAATGATTAAAACATGCTCCAGATTTACTAAATTTAATTCCGTCGTTTGTGGTTTGGCGTCCGCAGTGCGATAAATCAACAATAATTCCAAGCTCGTTCATACGATCTAAAGCTTCAAGTCCGAAATCAGACAATCCGCAATCTGTACGCTCAGTACTACCGTCTCCTAACAAATTTCTTTGATTGTAGGTTAACTGAATCCAGCGTGTTCCAGCATCGTACAATGTATCTAGATTTTTTATAGATTTCTCCATCATTGTGGCATTCTGAAATCCATATAAAACGGCTGTTTTATTTTCTTCTTTTGCACGAATAAAATCGTCTGCAGTTGTTGCTTTAATAAATACATCTGGATTCGTTTTAATACGATTATCCCAATCTGTCATATCATTTAAAGCCAATTTTAAATTCCTAGAAGTTAAAGATGCACTAAAGCCTGTATATCCAGATTTCGCTAAAGCTTTAAAAGAGTCTTCTCCCCAATCTCTTGGTATGATAAGACCATCTACAACCATTGCTTTTTTGTAAAGTTCTTCAATCTTACTGTCCTTAAGATTTGTAAGTAAACTGTTCGATATATTTTGATTAGAATCTATATTTACAGACTCTAACATCGAAGTAAGCGCACTTACTGTCTGACCAGGAAAAAGCGCACCCAATGACCCTAACGACAATAGTTTAATTAATTTTCTACGGTTTTGTTCCAAAATATTATAGTATTTCTATTTGAAAAGACACATGAAGATAGACAAGAAACAATTCTATTTTTCAAGAATTATAAATTATCATAAATTGAATCTTGTACACACACATTGAAAATACAAATCAATGTGTGCAACAAGTATATTGAGTAACAGGATTATGAATTAGTATCCTGGATTTTGTTCTATATTAGGATTTACATCAGTTTCATCCTGAGGTATTGGTAATATATTAGTATCATCTCCGTATGGAATCTCGCAAATGCTAGATGTACATTGCGTTCTTACAATATCTTCTTTTTTTCTCATTAAATCCCAAAGTCTTTGTCCTTCAAAACATAATTCTAATCGTCTTTCAAGCATAATTTCATCCATAAGATCTTCTCCTGTAGCCGTAACAGCTTCTGCTGTTGGAAGTGCTCTTTGACGCACCACATTTAAATCGTCTTGAGCACCTGTAATATTTGTTCCAAGTTCTGCTCTAGCTTCTGCTCTAATTAAATATAATTCAGGAAGACGCATAACTTTTACATTATCGTAACCAAGAACTTCAGGGTATTTATTTACTCTATAAGGCGCATAATCTCCTGTTAAAAGTAAATCGTCTATAAAGACATCTAATCTAACATCTCCTTCTTCATATAATGACACCACATCATTAGAGGGTAAATAATCTCCATAACCACCTACTGCAGCAGCAAGATATAAACCGGCAATACTATTACCTCCTTCGTTATCTGTTTCTGTATTTGAAATTTCGAAAATAGATTCTGAGCTATTATCTACAGACCATACTGTTGAATAATTAGAATTTTCGACTAAAGTGTAGCCTGAATTAATAACTTCTGTAGCCAGAGCTTCTGCATTTGCCCAGTCTTCTTTATATAAATATACTCTGGCTAATAAAGCTTTAACAGAAGTAGAAGATAAGGTGTTGGAATTAGAAGTTCTAGAGGTATCGCTCATTAAAGATATAGCCATTGTCATATCTGAAATAACTTGGTCGTAAACTTCTTTAACCGTATTTCTTTCTGGTTCTAAAGTAGGATCAAATTCAAGTATAATTGGCACTCCAGCATGACTAGCATCTGAGGTATATGTGTAATGTTGAGCAAATAATTTTACCAAATCAAAATACACTAAACCTCTTAATGCGTAAGCTTCACCAATAATATGATCTTTTTCATCCTGAGTAGATTCTGTAACATCTACATCTGAATTGATGATGTTATTTAGTGCATTATTTGCAAAGTACATCCCTTCCCATAGAGAACTAGCTTGAGAATCATCTACATTTTGTACGTGCTCTGCAAAATCTACAATTCTATTAGCAGATAAATTTTGTTTTACATCGTCTGCCATTACATCAGGAATCATAAACATATATCTTCCGTAGTAATATGCGCCTGAAATTTCATCGTAGACACCAGTTACAGACACTTCAAGATCTTCTAAGTTTGTTATAGCATCATCACTTGAAACTGAAGATTGAGGGGTAATTTCTAGAAATGATTCTGAACATGATAAGAAAAGTCCTATCATAATCAATAATATTATTTTATTATAATTTTTCATAAGTCTTTTTTTAATTTACAGTTGAATATCTAGTCCTAAAGAAATGGTTTTCATTGCAGGAGTAAGTCCATTATAACTACCATTTATAGATTGTTCAGGATCTATATACAAATCTTTATCTTTTGTAAATGTTAAGATATTTGTTCCTCTTGCATATACTCTTGCTGAGTTAAGTTTCAAAATAGATGTTATTCTTTCAGGTAAACTGTATGCTACAGTCAAGTCTTTTAAACGAATATAACTACCATCGTAAAGCCATCTTGTAACATTTCCTTGATTACTTCCTGATTGTCCTCCCCATTGAAATTTAGGGAATAGGGCATTTGTTTTTCCTTCAACCCATCTATTCTCATATAAATACGTAGCAGTACTTCTAGGTGTTAAACGACCATCTCCTAAAGATCCTTTTGCTCTACTATCGTGTAAGTAATTACCTGAAGAATACATGAAGTTTGCATTTAAACTAAATCCTTTATAAGATATAGACGTATTAAAACCTCCATAAAAATCTGGTGTTGCAGACTTACCTACTAAGTAACGCTCTGCATCTCCAATATCATTTGTTGTTGTTGTTTCTGTTGCATCTGTATAATATAATGGGTCTCCATTAGATTGATCTACACCTGCCCAACCGTACATGTAAAAAGATTGAAAATCTTCTCCAACTTGTCTTCTAAATGCACCAGATGTATAATCATCATCAAGTTGTGTAATTTCATTTTTTAAGAATGTTGTATTAAATCCAATATTCCATCTCAAATCTTTTTTATCAATAATATTCACGTTTAAAGTTAATTCTAAACCTGTATTACTCATTGATCCATAATTTTGAGTAAGCTCTGTAAATCCTGTAGTAGGAGAAATTGGTACGTCTAAAATAAGATCTGAAGATTTTCTTTTAAAGTATTCAACAGTACCACTAACTTTTCTAAATAAAGCAAAGTCTAAACCAATATTGAAATTTTCTTGTGTTTCCCAAGTCAAATCAGCATTTTCTAATTGAGATGGTGTACCCCCTGGAGATCCATCGTAATCGTCTCCGTAACCATATAATCCTAAAGAAGCAAAGTTACCAATAGCAGCGTTACCTGTTAAACCGTAAGAACTTCTTAGTTTTAGCAAATCGATAAAAGTTGCATTATCTAAGAAATTTTCTTTTGCAATATTCCAACTTGCACCTACAGAATAAAAAGTTCCATATCTATTATCTGCACCAAATCTTGAAGATCCATCATTTCTTACACTAGCAGATAAGAAATATTTATTATCAAAATCGTAATTAGCTCTTAAAAACATAGAACTAAAAGTATATTCACTTTTTGTACCTGCAATTGCAAATTCTGAAGCAGCAGTACTTAATGTTTTAACAATATCGTTTGGAAAATCTGTTCCAGAACCAGAAAATGATTCGTTAACGGTTTGTTGCGCTTCATAACCGGCTAACACATTAAAATCATGACTTTCTCCTAATGAAAAATTATAGTCTAAGGTTTGTGTTCCTACCCATGTTTTTTGACTCACATTTCCTTCGTAAGCATATCCATTTGTATCGTAACCAGTACCATAACGACGGTTATAATACGTAGATTCATTTATACTAAGAATATCAAAATTCCATTGCGATCTAAAGACTAAATTATCTAGAATATTAGCAGATATTGCAAAGTTATCAATAATTCTATTGGTCTTTGTTTCCCATAAATCTTCTCCGCTTAAACTACCTACTGGATTACTACCTATTGGAAAATAAGCTACATGATCTGCATTGTATTCACCTTCTTCATCGTAAATTGGAATTAATGGCGATAATTCTAATGTAGACTTAAAAGGGTTGTTCCAAGAACCTGCGTCTGGCGCTGTACTAGACGTTATATCTGAAATAGAAATGTTATTTGAAATGGTTAAGAATTCACTGGCTTTATACTCTAAATTAGCACGTGTACTAAATCTATTAAAACCATAACCTATAATATAACTTTCTTGATCCATGTAACCTGCAGACATAAAGTATTTTACTTTATCTGTACCTCCTCTTACACTCAAGTCGTAACTTTGTGTTATACCTGTACGCGTAATAGCATCTAACCAATCGGTATCTGTTGCTTCTCCTGTAGAAGGGTCTATTTGTTGCGTATACAAATTATCCATTTGGGTTTGCGCTTCTGCAGTTGTAAGTCCAAGATTTACATAACCTTCTATATACAACTCTTTATACTGGGCCGCATTTAATGGCTTTAAAATATTTTTAGAGGCCTGAGAATTAAAACCTGTTAGTGTTTTTAATTGTATAGTTGCCTTACCAGATTTACCTTGTTTTGTATTAATTAAAATAACACCATTTGCTCCTCTAGATCCATAAATTGCTGTAGAAGCAGCATCTTTTAGGATACTAATACTTTCAATATCGTTTGGATTGATAGACGACATAACGTTAGAACTTGCTCCATCATTATCATTTAAAGACTGGCTACCAGCAGAAACAGGAATACCATCAATAACATACAAGGGTTCACTAGAAGCGTTAATAGAACCAATACCTCTTACTCTAACTTCTGTATTAGCACCTGGAGCACCATCTAGTGCAGAGGCCTGAATACCAGCAACACTACCACGAAGGGATTGCTCGAATGAAGATGTTGGCGCTTGTTCTAACTCTGCCCCTTTAACTACTGCAACAGCACCTGTTATGGCTTCTTTTTTCTGAGATCCGTAACCTACTAAAACAACTTCTTCTAAAGATGCTGCATCTTCTTCCATTACAATGTTAATAGTAGACTTTTCTCCAACTTTAATAGTCTGTCCTACCATTCCCATAAAAGAAAATACTAAAACAGATCCGTCTTCAACCATTAAAGCATACTCACCATCAAAATTAGTTTGCGTTCCTTTAGACGTTCCCTTTATATGAATATTAACACCAGGTAAAGGCAATCCATCTGGTCCTGTAACAGCTCCAGAAATTTTTCTTTCCTGTACTGCAACGTCTTTAATAGATGTACTTATTTTACGTTTTGGACTTTTAACCACAACTTGCTTTCCTTCAACCTTATAACTTAAATTTGTTTCAGAAAAAGCAGCATCTAAAACCTTCTCTATATTAGCATCTGTAACTATTAGAGATACTTTTTTATTTGAATTCAAAACATCATCCTTGTAAAAGAAAATGAAGTCACTTGAATTCTGAATTTCTTTAAAAAATTCTGCTATTGACATCTCTTTGACATCAATATCAATTTTTGTTTGTCCCCTCAACGTGTTTCCATAACCCGCCGTAAGCCCTAAACTAATAAATAATAGAAATATTCTCATAAGCGTTAGCATTCCTATGTTTGAGTTTTTTTTCATATTTTTGTGTTTGATAATTAAATGTTGCTGTTCATTACAGCAATGTGATTAAATTAAGCCAGAGGATGTTGGCGCGTCTTCTGGCCTTTTTGACTAATTCAAAATAAGTGTTTAATTCATAAAGTGATTTTGGATTAATTAATGATTATTTTATCGTTTTCTATGGTATAATTCATATTTGTACTCGCTGCAATATTTTGAATTACTTTTTCAATATCTTCATTTAAATCTAAATACCCAGAGAAGCTTTCTTTAGCCAACTCTTTATTTGCGATTTCAATTTCAACATTATAGTATCTCGATATTCTATTAATAACATATTGTAAATCGTTATTTTGAAATACTAACACACCATCTCTCCATGAAAAATAATTATTAACATTAACTTTTTCTGAAACAATCCCTTGTGTATCTTTATTATAGGTTGCTTTTGTACCTGGAGTTATTTTAATTTTATCGGCGTATTTATGTGTTTTAGGATCGTTGTGATAACTAATTTGTACACTTCCGCTTTTTAAAACAGTATTAATAGCTTCTTCGTCTGTATAACTTGTAACTCCAAAAACAGTTCCTAAAACCTCAATTTCTTGATCTTTAGATTTCACTATAAAGGGGTGACTTTTATCGTGAGCGACATCAAAAATAGCTTCTCCTTCTAAATAAATTTCTCTTCTATCTCCGTTAAAAGCAACAGGATAAACTAATTTAGATCCAGAATTTAACCAAACTATAGTCCCATCGGACAAATTAATTTTAGAACGTTTTCCGTAAGGAATAATAAGTGTATTGTAAGATGTTTTACTATTTCTAGACGTTTCCTGCTCTATTTCTCTACCTTTTCCAATAGTTAATGTTTTTCCAGAATTAGAATAATTAATATTACTATTCTCTTCTTTTATTTTTAAATTTTCTCCATCTCCTAAAATTAGAACAACCTCGTCCGACTTGCTAAAATCTGTCACTTCAGAAGTGTTTACAACATCTGTAATAGATGTTGTTGGTTCATTATAAAAATAAAAACTCAATCCTACTAAAACCATCATTGAAAACGTTACAGCCATGGTTAACCCTTTACGACTTTTTTTACGCTCAATTTTATTAACAGAATTAAAAATTTTATTCTTTAAAGCAACCTTCTCCAAATTAGTAATTGGCAAAATTTTGACTTTATTAGATCCATTATCTTTCATAATGTATTGTATGCTGTATTTTTATTATTAAAACTCCCTATTATTAATAGCAACTTTTTTGCTTTATATAGACGTCTTATTTGTATTATTTATTTTATTGGGGTGATATCGGCTTTTAGAATAGAAAAAAGAAGTTTAATTTTCTTAACACTTTGATTGCGCGATAAATTGAAGTTCTTGCAGATTGTACAGAAACACCTATAATTTCAGAAATTTCTTCGTACGTTTTTTCTTCTTCAAAACGAAGAGACAAAACATTTCTTTGTTTGTCGCTTAAGGTTTTCATAGCATTTCTTAATTTCATGTTTCGTTCCGAAATATGTTCTTCTGCTATAATATTCTTTTCACAAGAATCTGAATGTCTTTTATTCAAAGCCTCTGTTTCATAATCGAAATCGTCTAATGAAACCGAAGCATTCTTTTTATTATACTTTTTATTTATTTTTCGTTTTAAAGACTTGAATAAATAATATTTTACATTATCTGTTTTAGAAAGGTTAGCTCTGTACTTATATAAGTCTACAAATAAATCGTGAATACAATCCATAACATAGCCTCTATCTTTTGAGTGATACATGCCATAAGAGAATAAAATATTGACATATCTATCGTAAAGTTCTCCTAAAGCTAATTTATCGCCTTCCTTTAATTTTTTCCAAATTACAGCATCCGATTTTTCTTCTGGGAACATTTTACTCGCACTTGATTCTGTTACTTGATTTAGCGCTGCCGAATCAATATCAGGATTGTTTTTTGCGACTAGAGCTAAAGCCAATTCTCCATATTCTTGCATAAAATTTCGATTTACTTTTGTATTTGAATTTAAAATGTAACAACTGCTACACATTAAATTAAGTAAATCATTACGGGGTTATAGACTAAAAATATTTTTTTTTAACAAAAAAGATGGATTTCTCAATAAAACAACAAAAATTTAACACTTTATTCAAATAAAAATACTCAAATTATCAAATCACTATCTTAAAAATCAATTTTGGGACTGTTTTTTTTGTTAAAATGAAATTTAAAATCATCTAATCACCATTAAAAATCTATACTTAAAACATGATTTTTTTTAAAGATGTTATTTAGGCAAAGCCCCAATTACACTCAATTTAGTCTCTTAAATTTTCAGAACATAATACCGCTTTAAAATAAGATTTACACTTTAACATATTTTAAATTCACATACAAACAAAGGCTATATATTTGCTTAAGCATACTCTTATTAATACGTAGACAAACTTTAGCTTTTATTAACACTAGAACACACGTGATTAAAATTTTATTAATATAAATGAAGATATAGACCCCCTCATAAACAAGAGAAACAGAGCAAATGAAGCTCTGTTTTTTATTCTATTCCTTATATTTTTTTGAAGGATTTATCTATTAATATCGAACCAATAGTTTATTTTTAAGAAAACACCTTTCTGTACAGGCTCGTAAGGCGATGTTGTTTTTACATCATTATATGTTAAGAATACATCTGATAATGGCGCATATCTCCACTGTAATCTAGACACCAATAAAAAGCTTTCTGCTTGAGAACTATATTGTATATCTGTATTAAAAAATAATTTTTTACTAAAGGTAAAATTAAATGTTGGACCTAAATACCATAATTGATCTGAAGAATAAGGTTCGGGAAGCTGAATATCATCATATTGCGCTTGTAACTCTAATGTAAAGTATGGTTGAAACCTGTATTGAAATGTTACATCTGCAGTGAATTTATGCCCGTTGTAAAAAGCCCCATACATTGTAGAACCCTCTGTCCAGAATGCTTTTCTTTTATCTGACTGGAAACCCAATTCTAAATCATTGTAAGTATAATCGCCAATTGGTAAAGAAATAGCATCATCAGACGTTCCCACAGGATCAAAAGCCTTACTTAAATGAATAAAACTATTGTTTCCTGTAAGAGAAAGCATTTCTCCACTATTAAAATTAAACTCAACATAGGCTGCATTATAAATTTCTCTTGGAGACAAATTATCTGAAGCTCTCCAATACGAATTATTACTTGCACTAAACTCAATTGTATTTATAGAACCTGTTTTGGGATATAATCTATATTTTGCATTAGGATTTGCTCTTAATATATCCACACGCTTAGTGTAACCAAGGTCTGATTGAAATCCTTCATCTACATACTGAGTTGTTAATCCTAAAGAATATTTTCTTTTTTCAACATTTATATCTGTTCCTGCGGAAATTCCATTAGTAGACACTCCCGGAGTAAAAGATTTATGTACATACACTTGAGCATCTATAGTATTATCTTGAGAAAAGAAATTAAAATCTGAGCCAACAACGCGATTATACCTTGTTTTTCTATTTATAGAATCTGGCACTCCATCATAAACATCGTCATAATTTGTTGCTTGTCTGTTTACAAAAAACACACTTACATTAGATTTTTTAAGTACTTTATGTTCTGCTGCAATAATTAAGTTATTATTAGCAGGAATATAACCACTTTTATCTCCTCCTGTTTGTACATCTAAAGCTCCAATTCTTAATTTATTATTTATTTTACCAGTAAATTTCGCCCCAGCATTAACATCTACAATATCTGTATTACCATCACTATCTGTATCTATACCAATACGTCTAGAATAAAAAGGAAGTGCATTACTCGTGTCTCCAAATCCATTAAACAAATCGCCATTATCTATAAAAAACTGACGTGTTTCATCTTGCTTAATTTCAAATTGAGTAACGTTATTCTGGCTTGCAGCCACATCTTCACTAGAAAAATCAGGATTAACAGTTAAGTCTAACATGAAGCTGTTTTTAACCGGTATTTTAGCATCAAAACCAGCTTTAAACTCAAAAGAGTCTTCATTATTCACATAATCTTTATTAAACGAAGGCGTTACATAAGGAATAATAGAAATAGGACTTTTAGTTTGCTTTAGTGGTCTTTCGAAAATTAAATCGCCGAAAAAACCTTGATTAAACTGATTCAGGTTCTGTGGTACTCTTGCCCAAGAACTTTTTGTGTTAGATTGTGTGTCTGATCTCATTGTATTGAACTTCCACTTACTTACACCTTCTTTAAATTTAAACGCAGACATCGGGACTCTTACTTCAGAAATAAAATAACCATCATAGATTTTAGATTCTCCAAGCCATTTTGTATTCCAGTTTAAATCTAAATCCCCATCTACTCCTCCACCATAAATAATTCCTTCACGTAATACACCAAAAGGATTTATACCGAACAGAAATGCATTGGTACGATCACTATACGTATCAAACATCAGGTTAATAATATCTGCTCCACTTATACTATAATCTCTTTCGTAAGAAGGTGTTTTATAATTATTACCAGGTGCATTTCCTTTAATTGCTACATATAAATACTCTTCATTATAGAGTATTCTTATCTCTGTTTGATATGCTGTTTCTTTTGTGTCTGTAGGAAAATATTCTGTAAAATTACTTGTAGGAACAGCAAGCTCCCACATAGCCTCGTCTAAAACGCCATCTATTTTAAATGTATTATCTTCTACATAATTTACATCTATCTCTTTCTCTTTCTGTCCATAAACTTGTGAACACATCATTAAACCAAGAATACATAACAAAAATTGATAAGTAGTCGATGATAGGAATAAGGGCTGTCTCATTTTTTATTTTTGCTTTTAAAATTTGATTGTCAGATTTTTTTTTCAAAAATAAATTCATTTTTCTTACTTAAAGAATATTCTTACATCTTTTTTCAGCGGACAATATTGTCCTTTATTCAGAACAACCCTTTTATACCATGATTTTCATCAACTTATTAATATTTATTACTTTAAAAGTGCAATAATTTCAGAATTACCTTGCATTTCTGCATGATTTAATGCTGTATTCCCTCTGTTATCTGTAATTTTTTCATTTGCATTATTTTTTAATAAAAAAGCAGCAATTTCCGTGTGCCCAAACGTACTTGCATAAATTAAAGCCGTGGCATCATTATAATTTTGTTGGTTTACCCCTGCTCCGTTATCAATAAGTAATTTTACAATATCTAAATAGCCTTTAAAACAAACCCCCATTAAAGCCGTATTTCCTGACAAATCTTTAGCATTAACATCGCATTTTTTTTCTAAAAGAAACTTTACAATTTCAGTTTGTTCATTATAAGCTGCCAATATTAAAGGCGTAAATCCTTTACTATCTGCCGCATTTATGATATCACTATTAGAGGTATAAAGCGTTTTTAAATGTTCTAAATTTCCAGATCTAGAATCCTCGAAAATAGACTGACTGTAAATGCTAGTAGTAAAAATTAATGCTAGTATAAAAATAATTTGTTTCATAAATTTTAAGAATTTAAAAAAAAAGAGGAAGCATAAACTCCCTCTTTTAACCGATTTAATAATGAATTAATGCATGAAGTCTTTCTGAGAAAAGCCTAACGCTTTTGCTACACGCATACCATAATCTCTATCTGCTTGATAGAAATAACCAATCATGGTTTTTTGAATATTTTTATCGGTAACCTGACCTAAATCTCCACTTAAATTTTTAATTAAATGATCTTGTTCTACTTTAGTAAGCGATCTGTAAAAATCTCCTGCTTGTTCAAAATCATTTGTTTTGGTAATTTTTTTCTGAGTAATGGTAACGTTAGTAAGCGTCGTTTCAGATTGTTTGTATTGCGCATCTTCTTTTAAAGCCGCTTTAGTACTAGGCTGGTAATTTACATCTGGATTTTCAAATCTTTTATTTCCAGCGCTGCTCCAACTATCAGAATTATAATTATTTGGTTCTTCTAATGGTTTATTAACTTCTAACTGTAAGAAATTCGGACCTAAACGGTGTCTTTGTGTATCGAAATAAGAGAATAAACGCCCTTGTAATAATTTATCTTCAGACGGCTCTACACCCGGAATTAAAGCTCCTGGAGAAAATGCAATACTTTCTACTTGCTCGAAATAGTTTATTGGATTTTGATTCAATGTCATGGTACCAATCTTAATTTTTTCAATCTTATCTGCTGGCCAATCTTTTGTTGCATCTAAAGGCCAAAAATCGAAAGAATGTAAATCTTCAGGCTTAATCATTTGCACATATAAATCCCATTGTGGGTAATTTTTATCGTCAATATCTTTACGTAAACTAACGGTTGCATGTTGCCAATCTTTACCTTGTTGTATAGACGCTTCTTCTGCTGTTAAGTTTTTCTCGCCTTGTTTAGACACCCAAGAATATTTTACATAAGTAACTTCTCCTGCTTTATTAACCCATTTAAAACCATGCACGCTACTCCCATTCATAAATTGGTATCCTTTTGGCGTACCTAAATCTGTCCACAACCTTGTAATCATATGTGTCGCTTCTGGAACATGTGAAAAGAAATCGAAAAAACGATTTGGATCTTGTTTGTTTGTTATAGGAGATGGCTTTAAAGAATGCACCATGTCTGGGAATTTAATAGCATCTCTAATAAAAAATATTGGTAAATTATTTCCTACAATATCGTAATTACCTTCTTCTGTATAAAACTTAACAGCAAACCCTCTTGGATCTCTTGCCGTTTCCGGAGAACCTTTACTATGAATTACAAGCGAAAAACGAACTGCTAAATCTGTTTTCTTTCCTGGCTCAGAAAAAAGGACAGCTCTAGTATATTCAGACATATCTTTTGTTGCTTCAAAATAACCAGAAGCTCCTGCGCCTCTTGGATGTACTACACGTTCCGGAATACGTTCTCTATCGAAAGCTGCTAATTTTTCTACTAAAAAAATATCTTCTAATAATACAGGGCCATATTCGCCCACCGTTTTCGAGTTTTGGTTGTCTCCAACGGGTACTCCACCATTTGTCGTTATCGTTTCGTTAGTTTGAGAAAACCCAATCCAAACGAAAGAAAACATAATAAGCGTTGCTAATTTTTTTTTCATTTTTGTATCAATTTTATTTATAAGGATGGTGTAAAATTCAATCACAACGACTTATAAATCAAATTAATACTTTATATACTTGTATTGTTAAAATTAATATTGAACAAAAAATGACCTTACAACAACTACAGTATGTTATTGCCTTAGATACTTACAGACACTTTGTTACAGCTGCAGAAAAGTGCTTTGTAACACAACCCACCATAACCATTCAGGTGAAGAAATTGGAAGAAGAAATTGGGTTTTTAATTTTCGATAAAAGTAAATTTCCAATAAAACCTACAGATTTAGGCGAAGTATTCATTTTAAAATCTAAAGTCATACTGCGAGAAGTAAGCGAACTTAAGAATATGGTGAGTTTGGAATTAGACAATTTAGAAGGCGAATATCGTATTGCCGTAATACCAACCATTTCGTCTTACTTAATTCCTTTAATTTCGGGTTCTATATCTAGTAAATACCCCAATACAATATTAAAAATAGAAGAAATGGAAAGCGATCAAATTATTATGGCGCTTCAGAAAAAAGAAATAGATATTGGTATTTTAGTTACACCGCTAAACGAACCTTTTATTAGAGAAATAAAACTGTATAATGAGCCCTTTATTTTTTACGGACAGCAGCACTATTTTGATGAAGAAAAGAAAACAATATCTATTGATGAAATAGAACATTTAGACAACATTTGGCTGCTAGAAAAAGGACATTGTTTTAGAAACCAAGTCTTGAATATTTGCGGACACAATGAAAACACAAAGAACATACAATTCCAGAGCGGATCTATAGAAGCATTGAAAAAAATGGTAGATAACTATGGCGGATTTACCTTAGTTCCAGAAATGGCTATTGATGACAAAGATACCGGTCACGTTATCCATTTTACAGAGCCAAAACCCATTAGAGAGGTTAGCTTAGTAACGCATCATAGTTTTTCTAGAGACGTGCTGTTAGATGCTTTACGTTTAGAGATTTTAGAACACACTCCAAAAGCATTCGATAAAAACGAACGCTTTATTAAAGTGAATTGGAGGTGATTTTAACTATTTTATTGATGAAACACCACCATCTACATGCAGGATTTGCCCTGTAATCCAAGACGAATTAGGTGTTAATAAGAATAAAGCTGTTTTAGCAATATCTAACGGATCTCCTACTTTTTTAAGCGGATTCATTTTAGACTGATTTTCTTTTTTCTCTGGCGTACTTAATAAGCGACCAGCCAACTTTGTATCTGTAAGCGAAGGCGCAATGGCATTTACCCTAATGGTTGGAGCAAGCTCGGCAGCTAAAGATCGTGTTAATCCTTCAATAGCACCTTTAGAGATAGAAACCTGCGAATGAAAACTAAATCCTTGCTGAACAGCTACTGTAGAAAACAAAACTATAGACGCGTCTCCGCTAGCCTTTAATCTCGGTAAAAGTTGTTGTATAACTTTAATTGCTCCAGTAACCTGAAGCTTAAAATCGTTAATATAATCCTCTTCTTTAAACCTATGAAATGGTTTTAAATTAATGCTACCTGGACAATACGCTAAACCGTGAATTTCACTAGGTAAATCGTCTAAATCTAAAGTATCTTCTGTAGCATCAAAACTAATATATTTTACTTGTTCACGATCTTCAGAAGTATTTGTAAGATACGTTGCTGTAATCTGAGACCCTTCTGCCTCAAGTACATTTACTAACTGTTCGCCCACACCTGACGATCCTCCTATAACTATATAATTTCTCATTTGTTTACTTTTTACTTGACCTAAGTTTATAAAACATAAGACAGCTTCTGCAACTAAAGTTATACATTAAGTTTGAAACAAAAAAGTAGATTACCTAAACTACTCTATTTATATAAAACACAACATGCAGATACATACCGTTATAGTATCTATCTGCATGATAGCATTCATTTTACTGTATTAAAGAATATCTCTAATTTAATTCGGTAACAGTATCATCGTTTCCGTCTCCTATTTTCTTTCCTTTTAAATATTCTGGTAATTCCATACCCGCCATATTAAACATTTCTTGAAGTGGTGGCACAGAACCATACATTCCAGAAATAAAGTTTGAAGTCGCTGTTTTACCATCTTTAGACGATCCGTTTTCCCAAACAGTAACTTTATCAATTTTAATATTTTTAATTGCTTCAGCTTGTAGCTTAACTAATTCTGGAAGTTTATCTGCAATTAATAAAAGCACTGCATCTTGAGAGCTGTTTCCTGCCGCTTTTACAATTCTATCAAACCCTTCTGCTTGTTTTGTCATAATTTCATAAAGACCTTGCGCTTCGGCTTGTGCTTTAAACAAAATAGCATCTGCATCTCCTCTTGCACGACGTCTTGTTCGTTCTGCTTCGGCTTCTGCATCTATCTCTACTTTCTTTTTATCTATTTCTGCAGGTACAATAATATCTGCTAACTGTGTGCTTCTTTCTCTTTCGGCACGTGTAACTTCTGCTGCTTGTTCTGCAATGTAAGATTCTTCTAATGCTTTTGCAGATTGTACTTTTTCTGAAGCAATTGCAACACGTTCTGCTTCGGCTTCTCTTTGACGACGTAACGAATCTGAATTTGCTACATTAATTTTCGCAAGGTTTTCTCCTTCTACAGCTTTTGCATTTGCAGCCGCTACTTGTGTACGCTGATCTTGTACCGCGTTAGCTTCTCCAATAGAACCATCTCTAACTTTTTCGGCTACAGATTTACGAGCTGCGTTAATGGCATGTGCTGCAGCTTCTTTTCCTAAAGCTTCAATATAACCAGATTCGTCTACAATATCTGTAATGTTTACGTTGATTAATTTTAAACCTACTTTCTTTAATTCCGATTCTACACTGTTAGAAATATTAGTCAGGAACTTATCTCTGTCGTTATTTATTTCTTCAATATCCATAGATGCAACAACCAAACGAAGTTGTCCGAAAATAATTTCTTTTGCAAGTTCTTGGATTTGCTCTAAACCTTGACCTAATAAACGCTCTGCAGCATTTTGCATAACGCCAGGTTCTGTAGAAATACCAATAGTAAAACGAGAAGGTACATTTACACGAATGTTCTGCTTACTTAACGCATTAACCAGATTTACTTCTATAGAAATTGGAGTTAAATCTAGATATTCGTAATCTTGAATTACTGGCCAGATAAAAGATGCTCCACCGTGAATACAACGGGCAGAATTTCCGGTACCAACCTTTCCATAAACGACCAAAATACGGTCTGAAGGGCATCGTTTATATCTTCTTACAAAAGTAAGGAGAATCATAAAAACAAATAAAATAGCAAATCCAATAGCCAGTAATGGCGCTAAGGACTCAATTTGAAGCTGTAAAAAAGTCATGATTAGTTGGTGTGTTTATTAACAATTAAAATTCCAGTGCCTGTTACTTCGGTCACTATTATTATATCTCCTTGATGAAGTTCTGAAGCATCGTCGGTTAATGCATCTAATTCGCGCATACCGCCTTGAATATTTATATGTACTTTACCAATTCTAGAACGATTGGCACCTATAGTAAGATATACTTCTCCTATTTGGTTTAAAGCATTTTTAATTTTTAAAGAGCCGCTGCTATTTAATTTTCCTAAATAATAAAATAACGATGCCATAATAAGCATCATAATTAAACCACAAATACTAGAAATTAAAATAGTTACCCCATTAGACAGTCCATTGCCTATACAAGAAATCCCAGTCCACCCGAAAATGGTAAAAAATCCAATTAAATTTTTGAACGATAAAAACTGAAAACCAATACCTGTGTCGGCTTCTATGTCTGCATCTACATCTCCCGTTTCATCAAATTCACCACCAATAAAGGTTAAAAGAGTGAGTATAATAAAAATTACAGAAGCCGTTAAAGCGATAATCCAGTACACCTTTTCGAAGGGTTCTAGTGCAGAAAACCAATTATTCATTAGTAGGTACGTTTTAATTAAGTTGTTAATATATAACCTTTTTGAAAAGGGTGCAATATATTATTAACCCTATTACCTATAATTAATTATGTTTTCTAGGAATTCCATGCTCCATATTATCTAAAGCATAAATAGTCCAAGCTAGAATTACGGCATTTTTCTTTAGGTCGTTTTCATTAACATATTCTAAAAAATCAAGATATGAATGATGCGTAACCGTACCGTAAGCTAATTCGTCTTGAATAAACTGAAATGAAGGTATATTGTAATAATCAAACGTTTCATGATCTGTAGATAGTGTATTTTCTATAGTTATAGCACCAGAACTTATACATGAAATAGGCTCGAATATTTTCTTAAAAACAGGTCGTGCCAATTCATTATTCTGTAAATAAACACCTCTTACTGCACCAGCACCATTATCTAAATTAAAATAAGCAGTAATTTTCTTAGATTCTGAATTTGGTTTTTTATCTAAATCTCCAAAGTGTTTTTTAGCATAAGCGGTAGAGCCTAAAAAAGCTTGCTCTTCGCCACCCCAAAGTCCAATTTTAATGGTTCTTTTTGGTTTATAATCTATAGCTTTAAGTATACGCAAAGCTTCTACCAACGTAACGCAGTTTACGCCATTATCTGTAGCGCCTGCTCCAGAATGCCAAGAATCGAAATGAGCTCCTAACAAAATAGATTCTGATTTTAGTTTCGCATCTGTTCCAGAAATTTCTCCAATAATATTTACATTATTTTCAGGCTCGCTATAAAATTCGGTTTGTAAATTAAGACGTATTGTTGGTGGCGTATTTAATTTTGTCATTCTGTATAACCTACCAAAATGTTCAGGCATGATGGTAAAATAAGGTAATGGTTTTAGATCTGTATCTCGGTAATAATAGGTTCCTTGCGGATGCAAAACACCTAAATACATAGGCTGCGTAGTTAGTACCGCTAAAGCACCTTCTGCTTCTACGAATTTAAGAAAATCTTCATCTGCTTTATCTTCGGTTTTCCATTCCTCAAATAATTCTGGTAGCGGTGTTGTTTTAACCTCTGCAGTTAGTTTAGATTCCATTTGTTTTAACTGCTGCTCTGAATATCTAAATTCAAGAGTATCTAAAAGCGATTTCTTTTGTGGCTCCACACCTAAAAGAACTACTTTACCTTTTAGTTTACCTGAAAAGTCCTGTCTTACCTGACTCATATCTGCAAAACTTTCAATACTTATAACTTCGCCAGAAACAACCCCATTTGTACTTTTAGACATTGCTAAAGGATATGCAGAAATACTCATATAATTTGGAGTAACCATTTCAACTTTAAACGTTTTAACGTCCCAACCTCGACAATTATCGCAATAATTTTCAAAATGCACGTTTTGAAGACCGCTATTTTTCATCTCGTCAGACATCCATTTTGCTGCTTTAAAATACGCTCTGCTCCCGGTAAGTCTTTGACCATAAATATCAGTTAACTGACTTAGCATATCCATAGCTTCAGATTTTTTAAAGCCTTCATTCCTAATTTCGGATAATACCGTTTCATTAGTTGTTAATTGCGCATAACTGTGTAGCGAAAGTGCTATAAAAAAGGATATAGCAATAATTGTTTTTAGATTCATAATTATGATGAGGTGTGTTTTATTGTAGAATTTAGACGGTTATTTAAATAATATTATGCGCTTTTTAAACTTCTAATCATGAGTTTTTATTGATAGAACTCGTATCTATACGTGTCTTTAAAAATTCTAAATATTTAGGATCATCTTCAGAAAAAATTTCATCGCCTTCTATAGCGAAAGCTCTGGTTAATTCGTCTGCTGCGCGGTCTAGATTACCAACTTCAAATTGACATTGACCAAGTCGCATGTGTATAAATGGATTATCTATTCCTCCAGGACAATGCATTGCTGTAGAAAGATTATCTACTCCTGCTTGAAAATCATTTCCAATAAAATTAGCATCGCCAATCGCGGTTAAAATCCAAGTTACAGCATCCCAATCTGTTTTAGGTTCGGGTACCAAATCAAATGCTTTCCAATAATTTTCTATCGCCAAACTAAAATTTTCTTGATCGACTAAACTATCTCCTTTTTCACATAAATCCTGAATATCTAAATATGTTTTATCGTCTAACTCTGCCATTTTATTATTTTTTAATTACCTAAAACGTTGCGTGTTTGTGAACAGGAAATTTCCGAAGAAAATAAGAAGTAACAAAACATGAAACTAATATTTATTAAACTAAAAACTGCTCTTTTTATTATACTATAATATTTAACGCACGTGTTTTAGAAATTTATTACACTAAACCCCTTTCCTTTATATTTTTAAAGAATTATAATGACATTTTCTTTTCAAAAACAGCACTTAACTAAAACTACTTATATAGCTATTTTTTATATTATAGCACAAATAAAATATACTATAAAAACATCATTATCAGTCAAATATAATATTTATACAATTAGTTTTACCTATATATTTTAAAATTTAATTACTACCATAAAAATACACACGCTTATTATTAAATACTGCTTTAAGGATATTGAGCCATAGAAAATGAAATAGCAAAAAAGGATTATATAATTCGTATTAAAGAGAAAAAACAAAAAAGCCTCTCGATTTCTCGAAAGGCTTAACAATATTGAAGTGGTCCCACATGGACTCGAACCATGGACCACCTGATTATGAGTCAGGTGCTCTAACCAACTGAGCTATAGGACCTCAAAATTGGAGTGCAATATTACTATTATTTTTAAAATTCTACAAACCTTTTTGCAATTACTTTTTACTTAATTTTATTCTTACAACACTTTAATTCTCTACATAGCACGTAGAACACTGTTTATTAAATATTTTATACTTTTATATTTCAATGTAAATTTTACTTCTAAAAGTAAGATAATCTTTAAATATCGACTATTTTTGCACCATGGAAAGTAATAGACAAAAAAAAATAGGCTCAGTTTTACAACGCGATTTAGTAGACGTACTTCAAAATGCCGCAACTCAAGGTGGAATGAAAGGGATACTAATTTCGGTATCTAAAGTAAACGTAACTGTAGATCTTTCTATTGCGAAAGTATATCTTAGTATTTTTCCTAACGATAAGGCCAAAGAATTACTAGTTGGTATTCGTTCTAACACACCTTTAATTAGACACGAGCTAGCACAACGTACAAAACACCAATTACGTAGAATGCCTAATTTAGAATTTTTTGTAGATGACTCTTTAGAGTATATCGACCAAATAGAACAATCTTTAAAAGGAAAAGACAATCCTATTAACAATCCAGACCTTTTAGGAGATCACAAAAAGTCGTAAATTGAATTTCCCGCTGTACATTGCCCAACGTTATTTACGCTCGAAAAGCAGCAACAATGCCATTAATTTTATAACTATAATTGCTGCCGTAGGTGTTATTCTTGGGGCCGCTTCACTGTTTATTGTGCTTTCTGGTTTTTCTGGATTAAAGGATTTTACACTGAAGTTTTCTACCATTATAGACCCAGATTTAAAGGCTGTTCCTGCTACAGGAAAATCGTTTATGCTTTCAGACAAACAGTTTAAAGCATTACATGATTTAGATGCTATTGCTTCGTATTCTAAAATTATTGAAGAACGCGTTATTCTGGCTTACGATGGCAAAAACTTTCCTGCCTTTATAAAAGGTGTAGACGAAAATTATAATCAAGTAAATGCCATAGATTCCGTTATTATTCAAGGGAGTTGGTTAAATCAAAACACCAACCAAATGGTTGCAGGTTGGGGTGTTTCTAATCATTTATCGCTAGGTGTTTTAGACTACGGAAAATCAGTTACCATTTACGTTCCAAAACCGGGAACAGGACAAATTACCTCAACAAAAAGTGCTTTCAATGCCATACATTGTGTAAATATTGGCTTGTTTGATGTAAACGAAACATTGAATGAAACCTATGTATACACACCATTCGAAATGTCTCGCGAACTTTTAAGTTATAAACCTAATCAGGTTTCGGCTATAGAATTTAAAATGAATCCGAATATAGACGAAGATATTATAAAATCGCAGCTTAAAGCTATTTTAGGAGATACTGTAATTATTAAAAATCGTGTACAATTAAATGATGCACTTTATAAAATGTTGAATACCGAGAATTTAGCGGTGTATTTAATATTTACTTTAGTTTTAATTATTGCTCTTTTTAATGTGATTGGCTCTATAGTTATGATGATTTTAGACAAGAAAAAAACACTGAGTACACTTTATAAACTAGGAGCTTCTGTAAGAGATATTAGACGTATATTTTTCTATCAAGGCAGTTTAATGGCTGTTTTTGGTGGTATTGCCGGCTTAATAATTGGCCTTGTAATTGTAGGGCTGCAACAAGCCTTTTCTTTGGTTATGATTACGCCTAGCTTACCTTATCCGGTTGCAATTAATTTTTCTAATGTAATAATTGTACTGCTTACCATTTCGATATTAGGAATTATAGCATCAAAAATTGCTTCTGTTAGAATTTCTAAGTCTTTAATTGAAACCATTTAATATCGGATAATTTAAAAGAATTCTCCTAAATGATAATTTGACGTCACCCTGAATTTATTTCAGGGTCTCAATTGTTAATACATAATTGTCAACTATTCAAAATAATGTGATACTGAAATCAAAGATTCAACGAAATCAAACAAGTTCAGCATGACGGTTGAATAAACAAAACGATAAAGCTTCAAAAAAAATTGTCCGATTCAGAATTCTAAATCTTTAATTGAAACCATTTAATATCGGATAATTTAAAAGAATTCTCCTAAATGATAATTTGACGTCACCCTGAATTTATTTCAGGGTCTCAATTATTGAATCTGTAATTAAATACTAAATTTCCAACCGCATTAGCGTTCAAACTTATAATCAGAAAAATCGTTTAAAACCATATCTAAAGCATCAAAAACATCTTTAGAAGCATCGCTAGTTACTATACGCTGGCGGTATTCTTTAAAATGCGGAATACCTTTAAAGTAGTTTGTATAATGACGACGGGTTTCAAAAACACCAAGAATTTCGCCTTTCCAATCAATGGCCATTTGTAAATGACGTTTGGCCGCTTCTACACGCGCTTCAATAGTAATTGGATCGAGATGTTCTCCGGTTTCAAAAAAGTGTTTTACTTGCTTAAAAAACCACGGGTTTCCAATACTTGCACGACCAATCATACAACCATCTAAACCATATTCGTCACGCATTTTCATGGCTTTCTCTGGCGTATCTACATCGCCATTTCCAAATACAGGAATATGCATTCTTGGGTTGTTTTTTACATCGGCAATCGGTCCCCAATCGGCATCTCCTTTATACATTTGTGCACGTGTACGTCCATGAATAGAAATTGCTTTACAACCTACATCTTGTAAACGTTCGGCAACTTCCATAATACGTATAGAATCGTGATCCCACCCCAAACGGGTTTTTACAGTTATTGGTAAGTGGGTACGTTTTACCATGGCTTCAGTTAAACTCACCATTAAATCAATATCTTTTAAAATCCCTGCTCCAGCACCTTTAGAGACTACTTTTTTAACAGGACATCCAAAATTAATATCAATAATATCGGGTTTAGACCGAGTTACTATATCTACAGTTTGTAACATACTATCCAGATTAGCTCCAAAAATTTGAATACCAACCGGACGCTCTTTTTCGTAAATATCTAATTTCATGGTACTTTTTGCAGCATCACGAATTAAGCCTTCGCTAGAAATAAATTCTGTATACACCACATCTGCGCCCTGCTCTTTACAAAGTGCACGAAAAGGTGGATCGCTAACATCTTCCATAGGTGCTAAAAGTAACGGAAAATCGGGAAGTTCTATAGTATCTATTTTAACCAAAGTCTATTTTTTAAGTGGGCAAAAATACTTAAAATGATATAATAAATACTATTTCATTAATATTTTGTGATTGAAGTGTTTAATACATAAAACAGTAATGAAGATCTGTTTTAAAGAATAATAGGATGCCTAACTTCATTCTTAATGTATTGTAAAAATGATTTTTAACAGATAAGTAGTGGTTAATAAGAACCTAAAAAATGAGATCTTGAGTATTACTTTCAAGATATAAACAATTGTCTTTATTTAATTTTTTTAACTTAATTAACAAAAACATCTACAGCATTTAATTCTTTTTCAGATAATTCTTTTAAAACAACAGATTCTAAATAAATCACTTTATCTATAAATATCTCTTTACTGTAAGAAGAGTATCCTACAAAACTAATTTCTAAATCATAAGTTCCTGTTTCAATTCTATCTATAACAAAGTGTCCACTATCGTTAGTTATTGTTCCTTTAAGTTCAGAATCGTCGGACTTATTTGTTATAATAACATTGGCATAAGAAATGGGAGAATTGTTTTGATCTGTGACCTGTGCAGAAATTTTATTTTCTTGAGAAATACACACATAAGAACAAAGAACAAAGAAGATAGTTAGTTTTAAAGACATAAGTTAAAAAAATGGTTATTCAAAAATAACATAAAAAATCGTATTAACTTAAGAGATAATCATATTACAAATCAATTACATAGAAGTTTACTAATTATCTGCACTTTCTGGACTCAAACGATTTCTTTCATTTAATTCTTTTTCTTCTTTTTCGTTAGTAGAAAGTCTTGTGTTTCCGAAGCTATAACGCAGGCCAACACGGAAATATTGATTATCGTATTTATTATTATAGGTGTTATCTTGATTCAAGTATTTGTTTTTAACAGTGAAGTTTGTCGTCTTAAAAATATCGTTCAATTTTAGTGACGCTACCCATTTTCCGTTATTAAAACTCTTTTTTAAACCTAAATCTATTTGTGCTCGAGATGAAATATCTGAAGATCCATTAATCATTGGAGACATATATAAAATTGAAATTTCTCCGCTTAAACTATGATCTTCTGTAAAGGAAAAGAAATTCATCACATTGGTATACATAGACCAAGTTTGGTTAGTTTCTAATGAATTTCCACTTTCTAAAGCTTCAAAATAGGTTTTATCATGAAATATAGAGTTAACCACATACACAGACCAAATATCTGTAAATGACTGATACATTATAAAGTCGAAACCATAATCTAACGATTTATCTAAATTGGTAGGTAGGTAAAAGACCTGATTGGTGGCATTATCCTGAAAAACTAATTCTGAAGTGGGATTATCTTCATAACGGTAATACACCTCAAAAGTATATGTACCTTTAAAAGTGTAAGACAAGGTTGTTAGATGCGAAATTGTTGGATTTAAATTAGGGTTCCCTTGTAAAAAAGTATAATCGTTAAAATAGTATTTAAAAGGATTTAATGAAGAGTATGTTGGACGCTCTATACGCTTACCATAAGATAGTCCTAAACTGTGGTTTTCATTAAAATCGTGAGACACATTTAAGGTTGGAAATAATTTAAAATAATCGAATTCATTTAGTTCATAATTAGACGATACATCGCCTTCTGCATCTGTATATTCACCACGTAAACCGGCAGAAAAACTCCATGTTTCCCAAGATTTAGAAATGTTTACATACCCTGCATAATTCATTTCTTCGTAATTAAAAACACCACTATTTAAATCATCTAAAATAAATCTATTCTCTAAAAAATAATACTGATCTACAGAACTTTTAGAGTCTATTAACGACACTTTTGTACCAAAAGTTAAATCTATATCCTCTAATAATGTTGTATTATAATCTGCCTGCCCTGAATAGATATACGTATTTTGTATAGACATAGAATTAAACATATTCTCTCGGGTAAGCAGTTGGTCTATATCATAATATTTAGAACTCATATCTTGCTGCCTCTCATAATCGTAATTGGTGTGATGCAGATTAATGGAAAGTGTATTTCCGGACTCGGCCGTATTAACATAATCCAAATTTAAAGCCACATTATCTTTGGTGTCGTTTATAATATTTTCTGAAACAAACGAAGAATCTATAGCTTCAGTAGCCATCTCAGCTTTCCGATTCCAATATGGTGTAATGTTTAAATTTCCAGAAAACGAAATAACGTTAGCATCATTTATACTATAATCTACATTCGCATTAGCAAAATGAGATTTCATTTTTGTATTTCTATCAATTTTATCATTCCACTGTCCAACAACAACATTGTCTTCTATAAAATTAATTTCGCTAGTATTGACTCTATTCTTCTTTCTTTCTCCATAAGAATAGTTTGCAAAAACACTTAATTTATCGGTCTTATAAAAATGATTCATTCCTCCTCTTACTCGCGGATACATTCCTTGTGTATAATCTGTATAAACACTTCCGTTGTAACCTATTATTAGATTTTTACTCATAGTAATATTAATTACTGCAGAACCTTCTGCATCGTATTTTGCAGGCGGATTTGTAATAACCTCAACAGATTGCACATTAGTGGCCGTGGTTCCGATAAGTAATTGTTGTAAATCTTCTCCAGTTAGATAAACCCGTTTATTGTTAATTAAATAAATAATATTAGAACTGTTTCTAACACTAATTTCATCATTCATAATTAAAATACCAGGCGTACTTCTTAAAACATCCATTACATTTGCTTCTGTTAAAGAGGTGTCTTCAATATTAAAAATGATACGATCGGATTGTTTCGTGTAAGTTGGTCGCTTTGCAAAAAGAGTAATAGCATCTAACGCTTCATTAAATTCTTCTAAAATAATTGATTTTAAATCTGTAGATGCTTGTAAGTGTATTTCGGTTTTATAATGTGCATAGCCTATAAAACTAATATCTAAAAGATACGTTCCAGCAGTTAAAGATGCTACGTTAAAATAACCATCATCATTTGTAATAGTTCCTCTAACACTAGACTCGTCTTTCGTGTTTACTAAAATAACATTTGCGTAAGAAACAGGAGCGTTTGCTTGATCTAGAACCTGTCCCGATATTTTAATGTCTTGGGCTAGGCTAAAATAAGAGCATAGAAAAAGTAAAGAAGTTAATTTTAAAGACATAAATAGCGAAAATGGTTACTCAAAAATAGACTAAAAAACTTTAATTAAAATATAAGTTAACCACTTTAAAAACTAAAGTTTTAACATATGGAGACTAGTGTTCAAAAAATATCAAATTGCTAATCTAATTCTACTATATTTGCAGATTAAAGCAAGGTATAGTTTTCTTTATGAAGAACATCAGAAATTTTTGCATCATTGCACACATAGATCACGGTAAAAGTACATTGGCCGATCGGTTATTAGATTATACAGGTTCGGTTACCGAACGTGAAAAACAAAACCAGTTATTAGACACCATGGATTTGGAGCGAGAGCGTGGTATTACCATTAAATCGCATGCCATACAAATGGATTATGTTTATAAAGGTGAACAATATGTTTTAAACCTTATTGACACTCCTGGACACGTAGATTTCTCTTACGAAGTCTCAAGATCTATTGCTGCTTGCGAAGGTGCACTTTTAATTGTAGATGCTGCACAAAGTATACAAGCGCAAACTATTTCTAATCTATATTTAGCTTTAGAAAATGATTTAGAAATTATTCCAGTTCTTAATAAAGTAGATTTACCAAGTGCAAACCCAGAAGAAGTTACAGACGATATTGTAGATTTAATAGGTTGTAAACCTGAAGATGTTATTCACGCTAGTGGAAAAACAGGTTTTGGTGTAGATAAAATTTTAGAAGCTGTTATAGAACGTATTCCTGCTCCAAAAGGAAATGTAGACGAGCCGCTTCAAGCTTTAATATTCGACTCTGTTTACAATACCTTTAGAGGTATTGAAACGTATTTTAGAGTCTTTAATGGTGAAATTAAAAAAGGACAAAAAATTAAATTTGTCGCTACAGATAAAGAATATTATGCAGATGAAGTAGGTACCTTAAAACTTACCCAAGTCGCAAAAAAAAGTGTAAAAGCTGGAGATGTAGGGTATTTAATTACCGGTATTAAAACAGCTAAAGAAGTAAAAGTTGGAGATACTATTACAGATTTTGATAACCCTACAACAAATATAGTTGAAGGTTTTGAAGATGTAAAACCAATGGTTTTTGCAGGTATTTATCCTGTAGATACAGAAGATTACGAAGAATTACGTAACTCTATGGAAAAACTACAACTTAACGATGCATCGTTAGTGTTCTTTCCAGAAAGTTCTGCCGCCTTAGGTTTTGGTTTCCGTTGCGGATTCTTAGGAATGCTTCACATGGAAATTATACAAGAACGTTTAGAGCGTGAGTTCGACATGACGGTTATTACAACTGTTCCCAATGTATCTTACAACGCCTATACAAACAAAAATCCAGATACTTCTTTTGTTGTAAATAACCCATCAGACTTACCAGATCCTTCAACAATTAACAGAGTTGAAGAACCTTATATAAAAGCTACCATTATTACAAAGTCAGACTTTGTTGGTAATGTTATGTCGCTTTGTATTGAAAAAAGAGGGATGATTTTAAATCAGACCTATTTAACACCAGAACGTGTTGAGTTAACTTTCGATATGCCTTTAGCAGAAATTGTATTCGATTTTTACGATCGTTTAAAAACAGTATCTAAAGGATATGCTTCTTTCGATTACCATCCAATTGGTATGAAGATTTCTAAATTAGTAAGACTAGATATTTTATTAAATGCACAAACGGTAGATGCGCTTTCTGCTTTAATTCATGCAGATAATGCTCAAAATATTGGTAAGAAAATGTGTGAAAAACTGAAAGAATTAATTCCGCGTCAGCAATTCGATATTCCAATTCAAGCAGCAATTGGAGCCAAAATTATTTCTAGAGAAACTATTAAAGCCTTACGTAAGGATGTAACAGCAAAATGTTACGGTGGAGATATTTCTAGAAAACGTAAACTTTTAGAAAAACAGAAAAAAGGAAAAAAACGTATGCGTCTTGTTGGAAATGTAGAAATACCTCAACAAGCATTTATGGCCGTTTTAAAACTAAACGATTAAACAAAAACATAACATATTTTTATAAAAAAAACCATCTTTCCAGATGGTCTTTTTTTATGTAATAATTTAATTTTCAAATAAATAATGCATAAATACTTTAAAATCTGTTTATACATTTAACTTATTAAATGTGGATAATTATTCCAAATAACATTTTTTTTCATAATTGTTATAAAAACATAATAAGGAATTCAAATAATCTTGTTAAGTTTATAGGGAAATGCCATTTAATAAGCTATGATAATCACTCATCTAAGTGCCGAATGTTACCCAATCGCCAAAGTTGGCGGTCTTGCCGATGTATTAGGAGCACTACCAAAATACCAAAACGAACTAGGAGCTACTAGTCAGGTTGTAATGCCTTTTTACAAAAACGAATACACACAATCTCATTGTTTTGAAGCCGTGTATAATGACACCATTTTACTAGGCGAAACAGATTATGATTTTAGAATTTTAACGTTAAAGGATCATGAAAATGATTTAGGTTTTAAAATCTTCTTTGTAGATGTGCCAGAACTTCTATACACAGATTTTGTTTACACTTCGGACGATACAGAACGCTTTTTAGCCTTCCAAATCGCAGCCTTAGATTGGATTGCACAAAGCGAAACTATTCCAGATGTTATACACTGTCACGATCATCATACCGGATTAATTCCTTTCATGATGCAAGAATCGTTTAGATATTCTATGCTAAGAAAAGTTGCTGTTGCCTTTACCATTCATAATGCACAGTATCAAGGTTGGTTTTCTCACGATTTGGTTGGTCTTATCCCTGAGTTTAAATTTAGCCACGTTGGACTATTAGATTGGAATCATTGTATAAACCCAATGGCATCTGCTATAAAATGTGCTTGGGTAGTGACTACAGTATCTCCAAATTATATGGACGAATTAGAATTAAATGCAAATGGCTTAGAATCACTTTTAAGTGATGAGCATGCTAAATGTATTGGAATTTTAAACGGGATAGATACAAAAGTTTGGAATACAGAAACAGATCCATTAATTATAGAAAACTATACACAGGACACCATATATGAAGGCAAATTTAAAAACAAACAATGGCTGTGTAATAAATTTAATTTAGATGTAGAGCGACCACTTATTGCTTTTATTGGACGTTTAGTAGAACAAAAAGGAGCCGATTTGTTTCCTAAGATTTTTTCAGAATCATTGTTTGGTAACGACATCTCCATATTACTATTAGGTTCTGGTGAAAAACACACCGAAAATGACCTTATAAACCTTAAAGAAAAGTTTCCAGATAAGTACAATGCCTATATTGGTTACGACGAAAAACTCTCGCATATTATATATGCCGGAGCAGATTTTCTGTTAATGCCATCTCGTGTAGAACCTTGTGGGTTAAACCAAATGTATGCCTTAAGATACGGTACAATTCCAATAGTTAATAGTGTTGGTGGACTAAAAGATACAGTAGAAGATCTTTACGATGGCGGATTTGGTATTTGCCATAACGGTGTCACTGTTTCAGAAGTTTGTGAAGCCATAGAACGTGCTACAGAATTTTACGATTCAGAAATATTTAAACAAACTAGAGTAGAAGTTATGTCTATAGACCATTCTTGGCATGCTTCTGCAGAATCATATTTAAACGTGTATAACTCATTAAATCCATTTTTATGATTAACAACAAAGTACTATCTATAATTTTAGGTGGAGGGCAAGGCTCCAGACTTTACCCTTTAACCGAGGACAGATCTAAACCAGCTGTTCCAATTGCAGGAAAATATCGATTGGTAGATATTCCTATCTCAAACTGTATCAATTCAGACATCAAACGTATGTTTGTTTTAACACAGTTTAATTCTGCTTCATTAAACCGCCATATTAAAGATACGTATCACTTTAGTTTCTTTAGTTCAGCATTTGTAAATGTATTAGCAGCAGAACAAACTATCTCTAACAGTAACTGGTTCCAAGGTACTGCAGATGCCGTTAGACAGAGTATGCATCACTTTTTAAGAAACGATTTCGAGTACGCGCTTATCCTTTCTGGTGATCAATTATATCAAATGGATTTAAATGAATTAATTGAAAAGCATATTGAAAGTGGTGCAGAAATAAGTGTTGCAACTTATCCTGTAAATGCTAAAGATGGTACGGCTTTCGGAATTTTAAAAACCGATGAAAATAGCATGATTTCTTCATTTATTGAGAAACCTAATAGTGAGTTAATTAAAGGATGGGAATCTGAGGTTAGTGATGAAATGAAACAAGAAGGACGTCATTATTTGGCTTCCATGGGAATATACGTATTTAATAAACAATTGTTAGTCGATTTAATGAACGACCCAAGCACTAACGATTTTGGTAAAGAAATTATACCACAAGCTATTGGTAAACGTCCCGTATATAGTTACCAATACGAAGGGTATTGGACAGATATAGGCACCATAGAATCGTTCTTTGAAGCCAACTTAGGCTTAACAGACGATATCCCTAAATTCAATTTATACGACACAAATCAGCGTATTTACACACACGCTAGAATGCTTCCTACAACAAAATTAGCAGGAACAACATTAGATAAAGTTGTTATTGCAGAAGGATGTATAATACATGCTTCTAAAATTAAACATTCCGTAGTTGGAATTCGTGCGCGTATTGGAAAAGATACCGTAATTACAAACTCATATATTATGGGGTCTGACTATTACGAAACGCTAGAAGAAATAGATAAAAATCATATTAAAATTCTTGTTGGTATTGGCGAACGTTGTGTTATTAACAATGCAATTATTGATAAAAACAGTAAAATTGGAGATGACGTTACTATTAATGGTGGCAAACATTTAGAAGATACCGAAACCGATCTTTATGTAATTAGAGATGGTATTGTAGTCATTAAAAAAGGCGCTGTTGTACCATCAGGGTTTGTACTATAACACCTAAAGTATTTTATTTTTTCACTTCAAAATAATTTGAAGCGATATACAACAAACAACTATGTCACAAGTTATACCGTTTAGCTTATTCACAGATTTTGATATCAATTTATTTAAGTCTGGGAAACATTATAATTTATTCGAAAAATTTGGATCTCATATAATAACCTGCGAAGGTGAAAAAGGAACCTATTTTGCTGTTTGGGCACCAAGCGCAAAATCGGTTTCTGTTATTGGAGATTTTAATTTTTGGAATTCAGAAGAACACCCTCTAAATGTACGTTGGGATTCTAGCGGAATTTGGGAAGGGTTTATTCCTAAAATTGGTAAAGGGAGTTTGTATAAATATGCTATTACTAGCAATAATAACAACATAAAAACCGAAAAAGCAGATCCCTATGGTATCCGTTGCGAACAGCCTCCAAAAACCGCTTCTGTAGTTTGGGACAATTCAGACTATAAGTGGAAAGACAAAAGTTGGATGTCTTACCGAAATGAAAAAAATGGTTTAGACAGACCATATGCCGTTTACGAGGTACATTTAGGATCTTGGATGCGTAATGTTGAAGAAGATCGTTTTTTAACGTATAACGAACTTGCTAAGACATTAGTAGATTATGTGAAAGAGATGAATTTTACACATGTAGAATTTATGCCTATTATGGAATATCCTTACGATCCGTCTTGGGGATATCAAATAACAGGATATTTTGCACCAACGTCTCGATTTGGAACACCACAAGAATTTATGGGCTTGGTAGATGCGTTTCATAAAGCAGATATTGGTGTTATTTTAGATTGGGTTCCTTCACATTTCCCATCGGATGCGCATGGTTTAGGGAATTTTGATGGCTCTTGTCTTTACGAACATCCAGACATTAAAAAAGGCTATCACCCAGATTGGAAAAGTTTAATTTTTAATTATGAACGCCCAGAAGTACGTTCGTTTTTAATAAGTAATGCCATTTACTGGCTTAAAAATTATCATATAGATGCCTTACGTGTAGATGCTGTTGCCTCTATGATTTATCTAGATTATTCTAGAGAAGATGGCGAATGGGAACCAAATATTTACGGAGGAAACGAAA
Organism: Formosa sp. L2A11; assembly: GCF_009796865.1. Taxonomy (GTDB): domain Bacteria; phylum Bacteroidota; class Bacteroidia; order Flavobacteriales; family Flavobacteriaceae; genus Formosa. Next base: position 1,117,000 of record NZ_CP047028.1, read on the forward strand.
ACCTAGCAGCAGTTTCATTTTTAAAAGAATGTAACGAAGCTGTATATTCTATGTTTGATGGCGTACAAACCATAGCAGAAGAATCTACAGCCTATACCGGTGTAACTAATAAAGTAGAACATGGCGGATTAGGTTTTGGTATGAAATGGATGATGGGTTGGATGCACGATACCTTAGATTATTTTAAGAAAGATCCAATTTACAGAAGCTACCACCAAAACGAAATTACGTTTAGTTTAGCCTATGCGTTTTCAGAACATTTTATGTTACCTATTTCTCACGACGAAGTGGTGTATGGTAAAAATTCTGTTTTAGGCAGAATGCCAGGAGACGAATGGCAACGTTTTGCCAATTTAAGATTAATGTACGGTTATATGTACACACATCCAGGTACCAAATTACTTTTTATGGGTTCTGAGTTTGGACAATACAACGAATGGGATTCTCTAAGTAGTTTAGATTGGAATTTACTAGAATTTGAACCGCATATAAACACTAAAAATTATTTAAAAACGTTAAATACACTCTATCAAAATACGCCAGCTTTATATGAAAAAGGATTTAGCCAAGACGGATTTGAATGGATTAGTTACGACGATCATCAGAATGCGGTAATTTCTTATATAAGAAAAGGACACGATCCAGAAAACGATCTTATTGTGGTGTGTAATTTTACACCAAATAGTCATAAAAAATACGATATTGGAGTACCTAGAAAAGGAAGCTTAATAGAAGTATTTAACAGTGATAATGCAACTTATGGTGGTAGTGGTATAATAAACGCTAAACCTATAAAGGCTAAAAAAGAAACATGGAATAATAAGCCATTTACAGCTTCTATAACTGTGCCGCCATTAGCTATAAGTATTTTCAAGTATAAGTAAATACAGTATTTTGTAATATGTTAAATTTTAGCACATAAAGATCATTCTTTAAATTAAAAGCACGCTTAATTTTAATAAAAAGAAAGGATGTAACAATCTAAATATCTTAGGTTTATGTTCTATTCTAATTAATATATTATGATTACAAATACAGAATTAGAACAAAAAGGAGATCAATTTCCTAACCATATTGTTTTCTACGAAAAAAACATAGACACACTTCATTTTAAAACAGAAAATGGAGTGGGTTTACAACTTACCATAGTGCGAGATAGTGTCTTGCGTTTTAGATATTCTACTTATCCTAGTTTCGAAAACGACTTTTCCTATGCGATTACAAAATACGCAAGTACAGGTTATAATCATTTAGAGGTTGAAGAAGTCGATAATTTTTATATTGTAACGACTTCAAAATTAATTTGTAAGATTAATAAAAGCAATTTAAAAATAGCACTATTTGATGCTTTAGATCATACTTTAATCTCTCAAGATGAACTTGGTTATCACTGGGCAGAATGTTACGAGTTTGGTGGCAATATTGTAAAAATGAGTAAAGTCTCTAACGACGGCGAAAGTTATTATGGATTAGGAGACAAACCAGATCATTTAAATTTAAAAGGAAAACGTTTCGAAAATTGGGTATCAGACTCTTTTGCCTTTGGTAAACATACAGACCCATTATACAAAGCCATTCCGTTTTACACCGGATTACATCATGGTAAATCTTATGGTATATTTTTCGATAACTCGTTTAAATCTTGTTTCGATTTTGCACACGAACGTAAAAATATAACCAGCTTTTGGGCGTATGGAGGCGAAATGAATTACTACTTCATGTACGGTCCTAAAATGACAGATGTTGTAGCTAATTATACAGATTTAACAGGAAAACCTCATCAGCTTCCTGCGCTTTGGTCTTTAGGTTATCATCAATGTAAATGGAGTTATTATCCGGAATCTAAAGTCAAAGAAATTACATCTAAATTTCGAGAATTAAACATTCCGTGTGATGCTATTTATTTAGACATCGATTATATGGATGGTTTCCGTTGCTTCACTTGGAACAAGGATTATTTTCCAGATCCAAAACGAATGGTAAAAGAACTGTCTGACGATGGTTTTAAAACCATTGTTATTATAGATCCAGGAATTAAAATAGATCCGGAATATCCTGTTTTTAAAGAAGCGTTAGAAAAAGATTATTTCTGCAAGCGTGGAGATGGCCCATATATGAAAGGAAAAGTGTGGCCAGGACAATGCTATTTTCCAGATTTTACTAAAGCAGAAGTTAGAGCATGGTGGTCGGATTTATTTAAAGAACTTGTAGAAGATATAGGCGTAAGAGGCGTTTGGAACGATATGAACGAGCCTGCCGTTATGGAAGTACCTAACAAAACGTTCCCAGACGATGTACGCCACGATTACGAAGGAAACCCATGTAGCCACAGAAAAGCTCATAATGTTTATGGCATGCAAATGGCCAGAGCAACGTATCATGGCTTAAAGAAATTTGCATATCCAAAACGTCCGTTTGTAATTACAAGAGCCGCATACTCAGGAACACAACGCTATACGTCTGCTTGGACAGGAGATAACATTGCTTCTTGGGAACATTTATGGATTGCCAATGTACAAGCACAACGCATGTCGCTTTCTGGATTTTCGTTTATAGGAAGTGATATTGGTGGTTTTGCAGAACAACCTAATGGCGAATTATACACACGTTGGATTCAATTGGGCGTATTTCATCCGTTTTGTAGAACACACTCTTCTGGAGATCATGGCGAACAAGAACCTTGGATGTTTGGAGACGAAGTAACAGATATTGTCCGTGCGTTTATAGAATTACGTTATCAGCTTCTACCCTATTTATACACTGCTTTTTGGCAATATTTAGATGAAGGTATTCCGATTTTAAAATCGCTTGTACTTTACGATCAAGAAGACATTCAAACCCATTACCGAACAGACGAATTTGTATATGGAAACAACATTTTAGTCTGCCCAATTTTAGAACCAAATTCTAAAGGACGACGTATGTATGTTCCGCGTGGAAATTGGTATAACTACTGGACACAAGAACTTGTACAAGGAGGAAAAGAAATTTGGGTAGATACAGAATTAGATACGATGCCTCTGTTTATAAAAGCAGGAAGTATTATTCCAAAATACCCCGTGCAACAATATGTTGGCGAAAAGGAATTTGATGAGGTTACTCTAGATGTACATTATAAATTAGGAAAAGAACAATCTTTATTATTCGACGATATACATGATGGTTACGATTACACAAAAGGACGTTATAATTTAAGTAAGTTTAAGCTTAATGGTAAGGCTAAGCAATTAATTATACAACAACATACCTCTGGTAAGTATACAACGCCTTATACGCGCTTTAAATTAAAACTTATAGGACTTCCTTTCCCTATTACAAAAATTGAAGTTGATAATGTAGCCATTGATCTAGACACTTTAAATGAAGTAAAAACAAGTTATCATTTAATTGTAGATAAGAATTTCACAGAAACACATATTATGTAAATCATATTATTTCATTTCTTTAGTTGAAACAATCAAAAATATAACACATAAAAAACGCTCGTGAATTTATACACGAGCGTTTCATTTTTTATTCAATTTGAGAATTTGCGAAAACATGAATATACTCCATTTTGCCTTTTTCTTTTTTAACTAAGTAAATAGTATAATTACTTAAATGTTCAACAAATAGAAAATCATTTAGTTTATATTTTGTGTATTCATTATAGTATTCAGAATTGTGTACATATTTTTTTAAGCTAAGAATTTCTTTAGGCTTCTTTATACTTTCTATTCCAATTTTTTCAAAGAAAAAAGTACCTCTACCTATATCATTGCTATCTTCTAATAGATATGTATTAGAGACATATTTAGACTCAAAAACATATATGCCATCAAGTTTAAAAAATAGTGTATCCTTTTGTATTTCTTGAGCCATTAAAAATGATATTGGGCATAAATTTATCAATAGTAATAAAACTATTTTTTGGTTTAATATCTTTATAAGACTTAATAAAATTAAAATAAACAAAACCATTATTTCCTGTATTTTTTATTAAAAATAAAACTTCATTTCCATCTATTGTTTTAGTCTTATTTAAAACATTTGCATCATATTTAATAACAGAGTGTCTTTTTCTTTAGATTGAGCTAACGAAAGAATAGGTATCATTAAGATTAATTTAAAAAACATTTTCATAATTAATTATTTGGACAGTTTTTGGTTGTACTATGGTAATGTGAGTTTATACTGTTTTCCATATCTAATATCTTCACTTCAGATAAATCTTTATATGCCTGAACATCATGAGTCTTATTACTCAATACGGTACTAATTAAAAACTAGCACTAGCCGTTACAGAATATACTAGGATAAACAGGGGAACAGAGTATTATTTATTCCTTAATTGGTCTATTAAATAGAACTTCTCTTAGTACAATTTCTTTAGTATTCATTTCTGCAACGTCAATAATAAATATAATAACATCTACCTCCCTACTATCTTCTTTTTCAAAAACTTTACAAACCTTTTTATAGTTAGTATTTTTAAAAAAATTATTTTCTAAAACATCAATCTTATTTAAAAAACTAATATCTTTTTTTAGTATTAAAGGTGCTCTATAGTTTTCAGGAAATAAAGTTTTTGCACTGCTCCAATTAAAATGAGAAAATATATATGCATACTCATAAAGAAATCCATCTTTTTTTTCATCAATTTCATAAGTAAATGAATTATCTACAGGAGAAACTCCTTTTACGGTTAACATTTGCTTTGGAATAATGTCTTTTATCATTCCTTCTTCTTTAGCATTAAAAAGAATGTAAATTGTATCTTTTTCTTTTTTTTGTGATAAACAACTTTGAAATATTAATAATAGGAAAATAAAAATTATTTGATTTTTCATAATTAATCACATTTAGGTTCTGATGTTGAATTAATTCTTGTATGCCCATAACTAATACTATAGTTATCTTTATTAGTAGTGTTAGCCATATAATTATTGAACCCCATAGTACCTTCTAAACCTAGATAAGCAATATTAGTATAAAAATCATCTAAAGACATTTGATCCCAATTAATTTGAATGTTGTTTTTAACAAATTTATTATCAAAATTATCTAAAGAAAACTCTTGTTTAAAATTTTGAATTTCTGCCTGTTCAATTTCAGTTATACCATCATTAGAGCAACTGGCAAGTAGCAAGTAGCAAGTAAATGTTTATTCATAATTTATGTTTTAACTAAAAATATGTATAAAAAACATTATTATTTTGCGGTTTTACCGTAAAAAAATAATGTTTTTAATATTTTGTGCAGTTAAACATATTATATATTTTTTAACTTAATTTACTCATGCTGTAACAAACGAATCAAGCAATAATTTTTAGATTTAAACATATAAAAAACGCTCGTGAATAAACTTCACGAGCGTTTATATTCTTTTTAAAAGTAAAAAAAATTACATTTTCTCGACATCGAAAGGTTTTCCTAAATACACTAAAATATAACCAGATTCTATAGTAGGTTTATCTTTATTTGAAGATGAAATAATATCTAAAATACCTTTGTGATTTTTTATAAAAATTGGAATAATATCTGGGTCAGAATCACTAATATTTAATAAGTTTATAAAGTGTGCTTTGTCTTTAATTTCTATTTCGTTTATCGCAGGATATTTACGAGTCACATCGCTTAAAGAATTAAAATCGTCTGTTTGAGAAAACAAGCCTTCCGGCGGAATTAAATCTGTATTATTCAATTCGTCTGCACTAAGTAATCTAAACGAACCGTTTTCACCAAACTGTTTGCTAAACTTATTTATAGCATATTTATTAACGTCTGAACTTGCTGTTAATGCCATAAGAAATCCAACATCGTTCAATTCAATATTATCCATTAACGTATCAGAATAAATGTTAGTATTTATAGCTTCTAAGCCTAATTCTTCACTCATTTTAATGTTTAATGGATTGCTATCTAACATTACAACGTGACGCCCATTTTGTTCTAAATAATGACCAATTAAACGTGATAATTTAGAGGCACCAACAATTAAAATACCTTCAGATTTTTTCAAGAATACACCTACCAATTTAGCAAACAAACGTGCTGTTGTAGCATTTAAGAGTACAGTTCCAAGCACAATCATAAACACTAATGGTGTAATATACTCGGCATCTGGAATACCGCTTTTAGCTAATTTTAATCCAAATAAAGACGCAATACCTGCGGCCACAATACCACGAGGTCCTACCCAACTAACAAACAGCTTTTCTTTAAGTTTTAAAGACGATTTATATGTACTTAAAAATACTGCTATTGGTCTAATTATAAATACTACGATAATAAATAAAACGGCTGTATTCCAATTATATATAAGTAATAAATCACTCATATTAATATTTGCTGCTAATAAAATAAACAGTATTGAAATTAATAATATACTAAGCGATTCTTTAAAGTAAAGTAATTCTTTTAGGTAAGCAGATTTAGAATTTCCTAAAACCATTCCCATTATTACAACTGCTAAAAGTCCAGATTCGTGAGCAAAAGAATCGGACAATACAAATACACCTAAAACAGATGCTAAAGCAAAGACATTTAATAAGTAATGCGGAATCCATTTTTTGTTAATAATGGTATTTAAAGCATGCGCAAACGTAAACCCGAAAGTAAACCCAAACAATACAATTTTACCAAACTCTATAAACGCACGTTTAGTAAATTCGCCACCAGCATCTACACTAATAAACTCGAAAACCAATACAGCAATTAAAGCCCCAATAGGATCTATTAAAATACCTTCCCATTTTAACACTGCAGAGACATCTTTAGGTAATGGAATATTTCTTAAAATTGGCGTGATTACGGTTGGTCCTGTAACTATAATTAATCCTGAAAATAGAAACGATATTTCCCAACTTAAATAAAACGTATAATGTGCGGCAATAGCAGCACCAAAAAAGGTAACTGCAGACCCTAAAGTAATTAGTTTTGTTATGGCTGGCGCCACGTTTTTAATTTCGTTTAACTTTAACGTTAAACCACCTTCAAATAAAATAATACTTATGGCTAGAGAGACAAAATAGAATAAACTTTCGCCTGGAAAAAGACCTTCACGCCCATTCCAAATAGGTTCTATCCATTTGGAGCCATCTTCAGAAAAAAATTCGGCAGCAATAGGCCCAACTAACAATCCTATAAGTATTAAAGGTAAAATAGCTGGTATTTTAAATTTCCAAGCGACCCATTGCGCTAATATTCCTAATATAATTATCCCTGCAAGTTCTAACATCAATCATTTTTTCTTATGTGAAGATATAAAAGTTTTGGATTATTTAAGTCGCTCCATTCTTTTTTATGTTAAAAAAGACCTAATAAAAAATAACATTTACTTAAAACTAGCTGACTATTTTTAACTTTACAGTACAAAATTAAAAAACATGAATTTATATCCGATTGAAACTGGAAATTTTAAGCTAGATGGTGGTGCTATGTTTGGCGTTGTACCCAAATCTATTTGGCAAAAAACGAATCCAGCAGATGCTAATAACTTAATTGATATTGCTGCTAGATCTTTATTAATAGAAGATGGAGATAGGCTTATTTTGGTAGATACCGGAATGGGAGATAAACAATCTGATAAGTTTTTTGGATATTATTCACTTTGGGGAAATCATTCTATAGATGCTTCGCTTAAACAATACGGATTTCATAGAGACGATATAACAGATGTATTTTTAACACATTTACATTTCGATCATGTTGGTGGAAGTATAAAATGGAATAAAGATAGAACAGGATACGAACCTGCTTTTAAAAATGCTCATTTTTGGAGTAATAAAGACCATTGGTTGTGGGCTACCCAGCCTAATGTTAGAGAAAAAGCATCATTTTTCAAAGAAAACATTATTCCAATACAAGAAAGTGGTCAGTTAAAATTTACATCACTTCCTGAAAACGATTTTCTAGAAAATAGCGAACTTGGTTTCGATATTTTATTTGTAGACGGACATACAGATAAACAAATGATACCTCAGCTTAAATACAAAGATAAAACCATTGTATTTGTGGCAGATTTATTACCAACTGCAGGACACATTCCGCTTCCTTATGTTGTAGGTTACGATACAAGACCACTTCTTACCTTTAGTGAAAAAGAAAAGTTTTTAAATTTAGCAGCCGATAATAATTATTACCTATTTTTGGAGCATGATGCTCACAACGAAATAATTACTCTAAAACATACAGAAAAAGGCGTACGATTAAAAGACACGTACACTTGTAACGATATTTTTAAATAACATATTAAATAACACATGAATTTTATAAAACCAATTTTATTCTCTGCTATAGCAGCAACTGTTTTAACAAGCTGTGGTGGTGGTGCAAAAGTACTTTCTACACCTATCGAAAACATAGATAGTATACCTTTAAAAGTAGCACCTTTAACAGAAACTCAAAAACATACTTGGGGACATTTAGATCTTATACAAGATACCATTCCAGGAATGAGTGTAGACAAAGCCTACACAGATATTATTAAAAACAACAAAGGTAAAACTGTAATTGTTGCTGTAATAGACTCTGGTATAGACATTGAACACGAAGATTTAGATGATGTTATTTGGACTAATGAAAAAGAAATTCCTAATAATGGAATTGATGATGATAAAAATGGATATGTTGATGATATTCATGGATGGAATTTCTTAGGAGATACTTACGATGAACAATTAGAATATGTAAGACTTTTAGCTACAGGAGACGAAACAAATCCTGATTATGCAAATGCTAAAAAAGAATATGACGGAGAGTATGCTAAATATTTAAATTATAAAACGCAATACGATCAATTATTACAACAATTAAAGGGTGCAGATGAATTAATTTCTGCCAATTTAAAAAAATCAGATTATAACTTAGCAGATGTAGAAAGTATTAACGCTGGAGACAATGAAGATTTAACGACTGCAGTTGCAATTGCTAAATATATTTTAGGTCTTGGTTTTGAAGATGTAAATGCTGCTAAAAAAGATTTAAATAATGGTCTTGAAAGTATTTCAGATCATTTAAACTACAATCTTAATATTAAATTTAAAGGTAGAAAAACAGGAGATAATCCAGACGATTTAACAGATGTTGGTTACGGTAACGGAAACGTTATGCCTGTAAAAGATTCTGAAAGTCACGGAACTCACGTTGCAGGAATTATTGCTGCAGAACGTAATAATGGTTTAGGTGTAAATGGTGTTGCTAATAATGTAAAAATTATGAGTGTAAGAGCTGTACCTAATGGAGATGAATACGATAAAGATGTTGCTTTAGCAATTCGTTATGCTGTAGATAATGGTGCACAAGTTATTAACGGTAGTTTTGGTAAATATTACTCACCACACAGTGACTGGGTAAGAGATGCTATTGCTTATGCAAGTAAACACGATGTATTATTTATAAATGCTGCTGGTAACGAAGGACAAGATTTAGATGTTAAAAATTGTTTCCCTAACGACCAATTAGATAATGGTCCAGAAGTAGGAGATACGTTTGTTACTGTTGGTGCATTAGAGCCTAAATACGGACCAGAAATGGTTGCAGGTTTCTCTAACTACGGAAAAATTAATGTAGATGTATTTGCTCCAGGTGCAGCAATATATTCTACAGTACCAGGAAGCGATAAATACGATACTAAAGGAGGAACATCTATGGCATCGCCTGCTGTAGCTGGTGTAGCTGCTTTAATTCGTTCTCAATATCCAAAATTATCTGCTGCTCAAGTTAAGCAAGTATTAATGAATTCTGGTTTACCTGTAAGCATAGATGTTGTTGTTGGCGGAGATCCAAGCAACGAAAAACCTTTTGCAGATTTATCTAAATCTACTAAAATGGTTAACGCATACAACGCATTAATTTTAGCTTCAACATTAAAATAAATAAACTTTAATGTATTAAACCTCATCAATCACAACTTGATGAGGTTTTTTATTTAAAACCCCTTCTTATATGAAACATATTTTTTACTCAATTTTTGGACTTCTGTTAGTTCTTACTTCTTGTAAATCTACAGTTACTACAACACATAGTGGTTCAACTACAAGTACAGATCCTACGTATTGGCAACAACATGTAGATTACACTATGGATATTGATATGGATGTTAAAAACTATCAATACAAAGGTGTTCAAAAATTAGTATACACTAACAATTCTCCAGATGTGTTAACAAGTGTATATTATCACTTATTCTTAAATGCATTCCAACCCGGAAGCGAAATGGACGTGCGTTTACAAAATATTGAAGATCCTGATAGTAGAATGATGGAAAATGGAAAAAGTAGAATTGCTACTTTAACACCAGACGAAATAGGATATATTAAAGTAAAATCGCTTAAACAAGATGGTAAAGCTATTGCTTACGAAACTGTAGGAACTATTCTTGAAGTGAAATTACAAAACCCTATTCAGCCAGGAGAACAGGTAACATTCGATATGGATTTCGATGCACAATTACCAATTCAAATTCGTCGTTCAGGTAGAAATAATGCAGAAGGTGTTGCTTTATCTATGACGCAATGGTACCCAAAATTAGCAGAATATGATTTTGAAGGTTGGCATGCAGATCCTTATATTGGAAGAGAATTTCATGGTGTTTGGGGCGATTTTGATGTGACTATTAACATCGATAAAAACTACACAGTAGGAGGAACAGGATATCTTCAAAACTCTAACGAAATTGGTCATGGTTACGAAACAGCAACTGTAAAAGAACCTAAAGGAGATAAATTATCTTGGCATTTTGTAGCACCTAACGTACACGATTTTACTTGGGCAGCAGATCCAGAATATGTGCATGATACGATGCAAGTTCCTAACGGACCAGTATTACATTTCTTCTATAAAAACAATCCTGAAATTGCAAAAAACTGGAAAAAATTTCAGCCTAAAGCTGTAGAATTAATGCAATATTATAGCAAACAAATAGGGAAGTACCCATACAAACAATACTCTATTATCCAAGGTGGAGATGGTGGTATGGAATATGCAATGTGTACTCTAATTACTGGAGAACGTAAATTTGGTAGTTTAGTAGGTGTTACAGCTCACGAAATGGCACATACATGGTTTCAGTTCTTGTTAGCTTCTAACGAGTCTAAACACGAATGGATGGACGAAGGTTTTACAAGTTACATTAGCGACCAAGCCATGAATGTTATCATGGACGAGAATAAAGCAAATCCTTCAGATAATGCTTACAAAGGCTATTACTATTTAGTTAACTCGGGTAAAGAACAACCACAATCTACACATTCAGACCGTTATGCTTGTAACATGGCTTACAGTATAGCTGCGTATAATAAAGGAGAAATATTTTTATCTCAATTAGGTTATGTAATCGGACAAGACAACTTAAAGAAAACACTTAAAAAATACTTTACAGATTTTTCTTTTAAACACCCAAGACCTATAGATATTATGCGTTCTGCAGAAAAAACATCTGGTTTAGAATTAGATTGGTATTTAACAGATTGGACACAAACTACAAATACAATTGATTACGGAATTAAATCTGTAAACGATTCTGGAAGTTCAACTACAGTAACGTTAGAACGTATTGGATTAATGCCAATGCCTTTAGATGTAGAGGTTACTTACACTAACGGTACTAAAGAAGAATTCTACATTCCGTTAACTATGATGCGTGGCGAAAAACCAGTAACAACACCAAGAACACAATTAGCAGATTGGGCTTGGGCATATCCAACATACACATTTACCATAAATTCGGCTAAAGGAAATATTAAGAACATTCAAATAGATCCAAAAGGGTTAATGGCAGACATAAATAAAGAAAACAACACACTTTAGTCTTAATAAAACCGAGACTTTAAGTTAATTAATAACGCATGTTTATACATTTGTAAAAAACATGCGTTATTTTTATATAAAATTTTTTTAAAATGAATTTAAATTCAGCACTATATACAGATTTATATCAACTTGCCATGGGGCAATCTTACTTCCTAAAAGGAAAACATGAGGTAACTTCTACGTTCGATTACTTTTTTAGGAAAATACCCTTCGAAGGTGGTTATGTTTTATTTTGTGGTTTAGAAGAAGTCTTAGATTGGTTAGAAACTGTAGCTTTTTCTGAAGAAGATATTACGTATTTAGAAGGTCAAGGATTTGATCCAGACTATATAAATTATCTTAAAAATTTCAAATTTACTGGACACATTCAAAGTATGGAAGAAGGAGAAATTATATTTCCTTTTAGTCCAATATTAACCGTTACAGGTTCTATAATTGAATGCCAGATTGTCGAAACATTTATACTAAACTCACTTAACTTTCAATCGTTAATAGCTACTAAAGCAAGTAGAATAAGATATGTTTCTGGGAAAGAAAAAAGTTTAGCAGAATTTGGTTTAAGGCGTGCACAAGGTTATGCTGGACTTCAGGCATCTCGTTCGTCTTTTATTGGTGGATTTGATTATACCTCTAACGTGCTTGCAGGGAAATTATACGATATTCCTGTATCCGGAACTATGGCACATGCCTATATACAAAGCTACGACGACGAACTTACAGCCTTCAGAGATTTTGCTGAAACAAGACCTGTTAACTGCGTTCTTCTAGTAGATACTTACGATACTCTAAAAAGCGGAATTCCTAATGCTATAATTGTAGCTAAAGAAATGGAAGCGCGCGGAGAAAAATTACTAGGTATTCGTTTAGATAGCGGAGATTTAGCATACTTATCTAAAGCCGTTAGAAAACTATTAGACCAAGCAGATTTACAATATGTAAAAATTGCAGCTTCAAATCAATTAGACGAGCACGTAATTAGAAGTTTAAACGAGCAACATGCCCAAATAGACGTTTATGGTGTAGGTACAAACTTAGTGGTTGGAAAAGAAAATGGTGCTTTAGACGGTGTTTATAAATTGTGTAGTTTTAATAATACACCACGAATTAAGATTTCTGAAAATTTAAAAAAGATGAATTTTCCAGGAAAAAAACAAGTGTACCGTTATATGAATGAAAACGGACTTTACATTGCAGATGCGATTACTTTGCATCATTTAGAAGCTCCTAAAAAAATGGCACATCCGTTTGAAACACATAAACGTATGTCTATAGAATACGCTACCGTAAGACCACTTTTACACGATGTTATGGTTGAAGGAAAACGTGTAAATGCTAAAAAATCGACTTCAGAATTAGTACAAATTGCTAAAGATAATCTTTCAAAATTACCAATAGAACACAAACGTTTTGATAATCCGCATGTGTACAAAGTTGGATTAGGTCCAGAACTAGAAGCATTAAGAGATCAATTAAAAAAAGAAAAACTAAAATCGTAATGAGAGCACTTATTCTTGTCGATATTCAGAACGATTTTTTACCAGGCGGCTCACTTGCTGTTGCTAAAGGCGATGAAATTATTCCGTTGGTAAATAACATACAATCTAAGTTTGATAGTGTTGTGGCATCTCAAGATTGGCATCCAGAAAATCATGCTAGTTTTGCAAGTAATCACAACACTAAAAAGGTATTTGATGTTATTAAATTAGATGGTCAAGATCAAGTATTATGGCCAAACCATTGTGTACAAGGTACAACTGGAGCAGCATTTTCTTCAGACTTAAACACAGATGCTGTGGCTGCAATTTTTAGAAAAGGGATGAATAAAGAAGTAGATAGTTATAGTGCCTTTTTCGATAATAATAAAACGCAACATACCGGTTTAGAAGCCTATTTAAAAAGTATGCAAGTTACCGAAGTTTATGTTTGCGGATTAGCAGCAGATTATTGTGTGTACTTTACAGCAAAAGATGCACAAAGTTTAGGCTTTAAAACCTATTATATTACAGATGCAACACGTTATATTTCTGAAGAGATTTACAACAATGCCATTTTAGATTTACAACAACACGGTGTTACTATTTTAACTAGTGCCGATATTTAATTTATGAAAAACACTTACGGTAAAACCGAAAAACTTAAGAGTAAAATAATTATTGAAAAACTCTTTACAGAAGGGAAATCAGTGTCTGCATATCCGTTACGATTAGTCTATTTAAAAACCACTTTCGAAGATTCTATAACCATACAAACTGGCGTATCTGTAAGTAAGCGAAATTTTAAATTGGCTGTAGATAGAAATCGTGTAAAAAGACTATTAAGAGAAGCTTACAGATTAAATAAAAATAATCATCTTAATAACATTACATCGCAATATGCGTTTATGATTTTATACCTCGGAAAAGAACTACCAAGCTACGAATTTGTAGAAAAGAAAGTAAACACCTTATTCGAAAAATTTACCAAAGCTGAAACTAAAAACTCATAACCCTTTTCAATTTAATATCTTAAATTAAAAACCGTTTACACATGAAAACATTACTTAAAAAAAAGATTCTAATTACTGTTTTTGCGGTTGCTATATTTTTTTCTACCACAGCATTTCAGAACAATTTCTTTGAGATTGCAAAGCAAATAGAAATATTTACAACGCTTTACAAAGAACTAAACATGAATTATGTAGATGAAACCAATCCGGCAGAGTTAATGGATACTGCTATAAAAAGCATGTTAAAAGATTTAGATCCCTACACTACATTTATGAACGAACAAGATGTAGAAGCGGCTAGAATTAATAACACTGGAGATTATACAGGTATTGGAGCACGTGTAAAGACTTTAAAAGATAAGTTGGTTATCATTGAGCCTTATAAAGATTATCCTGCCGATAAAGCAGGTTTAAAAGCCGGAGACGAAATTATAAAAATTGGAACTATAGATTTAGAAACTTTTAAAGAAGATAAAGGCGATTTATTAAAAGGCTCTTCTGGAACTAAAATAGAAGTCACTTATAAACGCCAAGGAAAAACACATACAGCAACTATAAATAGGGCAGAAGTAGAAATAAATGCGGTACCTTATTTTTCTATGATTAATAAAGATACTGGATATATTGTTTTAAGTCAGTTTAACAGTAAAGCGTCTTCACAAACAGCTTATGCTGTAAAAGATTTAAAAGCCCAAGGTGCAAAAAATATCATTTTAGATTTACGCGACAATCCTGGTGGCTTATTAAATGAAGCTGTAAATGTGGTAAATATTTTTGTACCAAAAGCACAATTGGTAGTTACAACTAAATCTAAAGTTAAAAAGTTTAATAAAACCTATTACACCCAAAAAGAAGCTTTAGATGTAGAAATTCCTTTAGTTGTGTTAATAAATGGACGTAGTGCTTCTGCTAGTGAAATTGTATCAGGAACACTTCAAGATTTAGACCGTGCCGTAGTTATTGGTTCTCGTAGTTTTGGAAAAGGATTAGTACAACGCCCTAAACAACTTATTTACGGTACACAATTAAAACTAACCATATCTAGATATTACACACCTTCTGGACGTTGTATACAAGCTTTAGATTATTGGCATCGCGACGATAAGGGAGATGCTGTAAGAATAGCTCAAGAAAATTATCATGAATTTAAAACTAAAAATGGTCGTCCTGTTTTTGATGGTGGTGGTGTCTTACCAGATGAATCTTTAGAGATTACAAAAAATTCTGCCATTACAAATGCCATTTTAAACAAAGATCTTATTTTCGATTACGCGACTAAATATTATTATACACACAAAAACATTAAGGATGTAAATACTTTTAAACTTACAGATTCTGATTTTTCTGATTTTAAGAAGTATTTAAAAACTAACGATTTTAATTTTGAAACAGAAACAGAACAAGCGTTAGCAAAAGCATTCGAAAGTGCTAAAAAAGAAGGTTTAGAAGATAATATAGAGAAGGATTACAACACACTTATTAACAATCTAAATACCTCAAAAATAAAGGGTATAGACGAAAATAAGGCACAATTATCTAGTTTATTAACAGACGAAATTGTAAAACGCTACGCCTACAGAGAAGGTGTTTACGATTACTATAAAACACACAATCCAGAAATAAAACGCGCTACCCAAATTTTGAGTAACGCGACTACTTATAGTAAATTTTTAACCCAGTAAATTTTAAGGTTTTAAAAGCATACCAATATGCGGAATACCATCTTCTAAATACGGTTCGGAAACAACTTCGAAACCAAAAGAATTATAAAAAGATTCTAGATATTTTTGAGCAGATATTTTTATAATATGTTCGTTAAACTCGTCGTTTATAGCATGTATAGAAGCATTCATAATATCGTAACCATATTTATGTTTACGTTCTGTTTCTTTTACAATAACGCGGCCAATACTGGCATTTTCAAAATAATCTCCAGATCTAAAAATACGAGTATAAGCAACTAACTCATTCTTTTTAAAACCTAAAACATGTAGTGCTTTATTATCTTTTCCGTCTATATCTTGATATACACAGTTTTGTTCTACCACAAAAACTTCACTTCTTAACTGCAATAAAGCATATAATTCGTGAATATTAAGTTCGTTAAAATATTTTATTGTTACGCTTATCATGTTTAATCTTGGACTATAATTTCTTTAGGATCTTTTTTATTAAATTCAGGCTGAATGTTAACATGATTTATATTGAATTTATCATGTAAAACGGTTTCAATCTGAAATAAAATATCGTTAAATTGAGTTAATGTAATATTTTCTTTAAAATCTAAATGGGCTTCTAAATGTAATTCGTCATCATTTAAGTTCCAGATATGTACGTGATGTAATTTATTAACTATCGGAAATTTATTTACAGAACGTACCACATCTTTTACATTAATATGAGACGGTGTAAACAACATTAGCATTTTTGTAGCAGTTATTAACAATGCATAACCTACCCAAATTAAATATACGCCAATTAAAAAAGTTAACACACTATCTATCCAATACATTTGGAAAAATTTCATGAGTAAACCACCAATTAAAACAGCTACACTTGCTATCATATCTGTAAATAAATGCATATAAGCGCTACGCATATTTAAATTAGATTTAGAATCTTGTTTTAATAACACTACACTAAATCCATTTGCAATAATACCTAAAAGCGATAACCATATCACAAGATCTGATGCAATAACATGCGGATCTGAAAAACGTTTAACAGCTTCAATAATTAATAAAATAGCGATAACTATTAAGGTACACGAATTTATAAAAGCAGCTAAAATTTCTGCACGTTTAAATCCAAATGTTCTATTAATAGAAGCCTTTTGTTTAGACAGCCTATTAGCTATATAACTAATAATTAAAGAAATAACATCTGTAAAATTATGCAGAGCATCACTTAATAAGGATAAACTTCCAGAAACCAATCCACCTATTGCCTGACTTAGAGTAATAAGAATGTTTAATAAAATAGAAAAAATTAAATTTCTACCTTGTAAAGTATGGTGTTCGTGGTTATGGTCATACGAGGTAGACATTTAGCAACTTATTGGAATTTTATTTACTCTATTTTGGTGTCTTCCACCTTGAAAAGCAGTTTCTAAAAATGCATCTACCATTTCTATAGCTTGCTCTACTGCTGTATAACGTGCTGGAATACTTAAAATGTTAGCATCGTTATGTTCTCTTGCTAAAATAGCAATCTCTTTGGTCCAACATAAAGCAGAACGTACTGCTTGGTGTTTATTAGCTGTCATATTTGCACCATTTCCACTTCCGCAAATAATAATTCCAAAATCAACAGTCTTATTAGTAACGTCTTTAGCTACTGGATGTACAAAATCTGGATAATCTACGCTATCTGCAGCATCTGTTCCATAGTTGTTAACAACGTATCCCTTTGCTTCTAAATGCTTTAGGATTGCAAATTTATAATGTGTTCCTGCGTGATCGTTACCGATTGAAATTTTCATAATGTGTTTGGCTATTTTTTGTTAAATTGTAATGTAAATAAGGTTTAAATTTTAAGGTAGTAAATGTACGAAATGATGGTTAATAACCTACCTAAATGCCTAATAATTACATACCTTACAGTTCTTAAAATTTTAACAAAAACACGTTAAGTATACTATAGTTAAACGTTTAGATAACAATTGTTCATAAAAAGTGCTTAACTATTAATTAATTGTTAATATCTGTTCATTACTTTTTTAAACTTTTTCTTTTAAATCTCATATTTTTTTTCAACCAAAGATTATATAATACACTCCTAAAATTTAAGCCCTTTTCTTTAGAAAAGTTTTGAAACTAAAATCGACTCATATAAACAGGAAAATAAAATATTTTTATCAAACATTTTATGTAAATTACAGTTATAAACAATTGTTGATAACCTGACAAAAACAGTTATATATTAAGTGTTTAAATATATAATAACATGTTCACTTTGTATCAACAATGTGTAAACAAGATAAAATCAAAGTAAAACTCAAAAAAGTTATGCTACATATTAACAGACTATAATAAGCACTATTTATTTTTTTAAATTTTAAAAGAAAACTGATTATATATATATATATGTTTATAACTGTTTTTAAAGTCTATTTTTTTTAAATTTAAAAATGAATAGTTAAACTTCTTAATAAAGAAACATTGATTTAGTATTTAAAATGTAGCTTTGTTACAATACAAAAGTAGATTATGACAAGAAAGCGGAAAAAGAAAGCTTCAAAAGGGATTTCTAATCTCTCTCAAACGATTTTAAACATCCTAAGAAAGGAACGTAATAAAACCTTCAATTATAAACAAATAGCTGCAATTTTAAATGTTAACGATGCCAGCAGCAGAAATCAAATAATAAAAAAACTTCAATTATTACTCTCTCAAAAAGAGATAGAAGAAGTAGAACGCGGTAAATTTAAAGCCGTTGTTAATACCGAATACAGTACAGGAATTATAGATTTAACTTCTAAAGGTTCTGGTTATGTGATTTGTGACGAATTTGAAGACGATGTTTATATTGCTTCAAATAATATAAACAAAGCTTTAAATGGCGATGAGGTAGAACTTTATGTTTATAAACGCAAAAAAAATGGCAAGCTAGAAGGTGAAATTACTAACATAATAAAACGTGCTAAGACAGAGTATGTTGGTGTTATTCAGCTAAGTAAAAACTATGCATTTGTTGTGGTTGATGGTTACAAAATGTATAAAGACATTTTTGTGCCCATTAATAAAACAGGTGGTGCAGAAGACGGAGATAAAGTATTGGTTAGTTTAGAAGATTGGCCAGATAAAGCAGATTCTCCAAACGGTAAAGTCTTAAAAGTTTTAGGTAAACCAGGCGAGCATAATACAGAAATTCATGCCATTTTAGCCGATTACGGATTACCTTACGAATTTCCTACTGAGGTTGAGGAATTTGCAAATAATATAGATACAACTATAAACGAAGACGAAATTAAAAAACGTCGAGATATGCGTAAAGTATTAACCTTTACCATAGATCCAAAAGATGCAAAAGATTTTGATGATGCGTTATCTTTTGAAGTTTTAGAAAATGGAAATTACGAAATCGGAATTCACATTGCAGATGTGTCTCACTACGTACAAGAAGGTACTATTTTAGATGATGAAGCTTACGAGCGTGCAACATCTGTGTATTTAGTAGACCGCGTAGTACCAATGCTTCCAGAAATTTTATCTAACAATGCGTGTTCTTTACGTCCGCATGAAGAAAAATTTACATTTTCTGCAGTTTTCGAATTAAATAATAAAGCACAAGTTGTTAACCAATGGTTTGGTAGAACGGTAACTTACAGTGATGCACGTTTTGCATACGAAGAAGCCCAACACATTATTGAAACGAAATTAAATGCAATTCCTGAAGAAATTTCTATAACAGGAGGAGCCTATAATGTAGATCAGCCCATTGCAGATGCCGTTTTAAAATTAGACGAACTAGCAAAAATTATGCGTAACAAACGTATGGGAGCTGGTGCAATTTCTTTCGATAAGGTTGAAGTAAAATTCAATTTAGATGCAGAAAGTAATCCTATAGGTGTTTTCTTTAAAACTTCTGCAGATGCCAATAAATTAATTGAAGAATTTATGTTATTGGCTAACAAGAAAGTAGCCGAATTTATAGGAAAGAAAAAACCACAAAAAACATTTATTTATCGTGTTCATGACGAACCAGATTTAAGTAAATTACAAGCACTTCAAAATGTAGTATCTAAATTTGGATATAAATTAGATTTTAAAGATCGTAAATCTATTTCTACTTCATTAAACGGATTATTAACAGATGTTGTAGGTAAAAAAGAACAAAATTTAGTCGATACATTGGCCATTAGAACCATGAGTAAAGCGGAATATACCACGCAT
Source organism: Formosa sp. L2A11 (assembly GCF_009796865.1). Classification (GTDB taxonomy): domain Bacteria; phylum Bacteroidota; class Bacteroidia; order Flavobacteriales; family Flavobacteriaceae; genus Formosa. Next base: position 1,137,172 of record NZ_CP047028.1, read on the forward strand.
AATATTGGTCACTACGGTTTAGCTTTCGATTATTACAGTCATTTTACCTCACCAATTCGTCGTTATCCAGATGTTATGGCACATCGTTTGCTACAACTATATCTAGACGATGGAAAATCTGCCAGTGAAGTTATTTACGAAGAGAAATGTAAACATTCCAGCAGTATGGAATATTTAGCAACCAGAGCAGAACGAGATTCTATTAAATACATGCAAATTAGATTCATGCAAGATCATGAGCAAGAGGAGTTTGTAGGTGTAATTTCAGGAGTAACCGAATGGGGAATTTACGTAGAAATTATAGATAATAAATGCGAAGGTATGGTAAGAACACGCGATATTAAAGGCGATTATTACGAGTTTGATGAAAGCCAGTTTGCTATAATTGGTCGAGATACGAAAACAATGTACCAATTAGGAGACGAAGTTATTGTAAAGGTTAAAGAAACAGATTTAGTTAAAAAACACCTTGATTTTAATTTAGTAGGAAAATCAAATGCATAATAATTAAACGCTTTTATATTAATTATTTAAACCCTTTTAACGATTGTTAATAAGTGTTGTAAACGTAAAAATTACGAGTGTATCACACTGAAATTTTTTTCAGTAGCTCGTATATTTTTTAGTAGAAGTTATAAGATTAAAATTCAATTTTATAATTAGTTAATTTATTAAATAAAAATAATAATCCAATTAAAATGAAACAGTTAGTAGTAGTATTTATAGCATGTTTATCAATGGGATTACATGCGCAAAATAGCATAGAGAAAACAGTAGGAGACTTTAAAGAGGTTAAAGTTTACGATTTAATTCATCTAAATTTAATAAAATCTGATGTTAATAAAATCGAGATTACTGGTAATAATGCAGATAAAGTTGAAACCATAAATAAAAATGGAACTTTAAAAGTTAGAATGAGTTTTGACAATATTTTTAATGGCGAAAACACAAAAGTTAATTTGTATTACACTTCTATAGACGTTATAGATGTTAACGAAGGTGCTTTAGTAAAATCTGACGATGTTATTGAACAATTTGAAATTGAACTAAAAGCGCAAGAAGGTGGACAAATACATGTGCCTTTAAATGTATCTTTTGTAGTTGTAAAATCTATTACAGGTGGTGAAATTACAACTACTGGTACAGCTAAAAACGAGCAAATTAGTATATTAACTGGTGGTATTTATAACGGGCAATTATTAGATTCTGAAACATCTAAAGTTACAATCCACGCCGCTGGAGAAGCTCATGTAAAAACTTCTAAAACGTTAGACATTGTAATCCGTGCAGGAGGAGATGTTTATGTGTATGGAAAACCAGAAACTGTTAATGAAAATAAAGTATTAGGTGGAAGAATTCTAAGAGTAGACTAATTCCCTTAAGTTTTTACTAAATTTGCGACAGAGATCGCGAGCTATGTTAGAAGATGTTTTAAGAGCCATTCCCTTCGGGATATTGTTATCCTTTACAATAGGACCAGTTTTTTTTGTTTTGCTAGAAACTAGTGCTACAAAAGGTTTTAAATGCGCTCTTATATTTGATTTAGGAGTTATTATTGCAGACATGTTTTTTATTGTTGTTGCGTTTTACAGTACCAGTCGTATTTTAGATCACATAAAAGACGATCCTAATTTCTTTGTTTTCGGAGGTGTATTACTTGTTGTTTACGGGTTAATATCTTTTGTAAAGGCTCAAAAATCTTTCAGAACAATCTTAAGAGAGTATCATAGTGTAGTAGTTCAAAAAAATTATGGGAAGCTTTTTATGAAAGGTTTTCTATTAAATTTTATAAACGTAGGTGTGCTTTTAGGATGGTTAAGTTTTATAGTTATAGGAAACTCTATGACAGATAATGAATTTGGAGTTCATATTTTTTTAGCGACTATACTTACCGTTTATTTTATAGTAGATCTATTTAAAATGCTAGCGGCTAAATCGTTAAGAAATAAATTAACACCACGTATTATTTTTAAAACTAAAAAAATAGTATCTCTTGTTATTTTAGGTTTTGGAGTTTTACTTCTAGTTCAAGGTTTTTTTCCTAAAGAAAAAGAAATCTTAAAAGATAAATTCGAGCAAATAAATCCGTTACATTAAACATATAAAATCCAGAGTATTTTTATAAAATAGCTCTGGATTTATTTTTTTATACAGGCTTTAATTTAAAATTAGTTTCTTAATTTTTTAGGCATATTTACTACGTATTACTTTAGTTTCTACTGAATAACTGGCTTATAATCTAGTACTATAAGTAATTCTAATTGCATTTTATATGTGATTAAAATTTGGGCATAAAAAAACCTCCAAGAAAACTTGAAGGTTTGAAGAGGCGTCGAGCGGATTCGAACCGCTGTACAAGGTTTTGCAGACCTCTGCCTAGCCACTCGGCCACGACGCCGTAATTAACGGATTGCAAATGTATAAAAAATTACGATTGTAATCTATATACTTTTACTTTTTTCTTTTCTCCGTCATTTTTATAGTCACCATTTCTACATCTCCACCAATAGGTGGGTTTAGTTTACTAACACTAATTGTAGCTTTATCAACAGAAGTATTTTCGTTTAATATTCTAACTAATATGCGTTTAGCAACTGTTTCTAAAAGGTAAGAAGGTATTTTCATTTCCTCTCTTACTATTCTGTTTAAAAATACGTAATCTACGGTGTCTGCTAGGTTGTCTGATACTGCCGAGGCTTGTAAATTGGCTTTTATAACCAAATCTACGCGGTAATCACTACCTATTTTAGTTTCTTCGGTTAAACAACCGTGATTTGCGAAAATTCTTATATTTTCTACTTTTATAATGCCCATAAGCTTATAAATAAATGGTGTTTTGTGGATTAAAAATTTTTATAAAATTAATCATTATCTCATAGAATAATAGTAAGCAAGCGGATATTTCATTAATTTTACACTTTATTTTTAATAGGTATTCATATCATTTATGTCTGAAGAAACAAAATCACTCAATTTTATTGAACATATTATAGAAAACGATTTAAAAACTGAAATATCTCAAGATAAATTACGTTTTCGTTTTCCACCAGAACCTAATGGGTATTTACACATTGGGCACACTAAAGCTATAGGTATTAGTTTTGGTTTAGGTGAACGTTATAATGCGCCTGTAAACCTTCGTTTCGACGATACAAATCCAGCTAAAGAAGAGCAGGAATATGTAGACGCGATTAAAGAAGATGTTTCTTGGTTAGGTTACACATGGGATAAAGAAGTGTATTCTTCAGATTATTTTCAGCAGTTATTCGATTGGGCAGTTCAACTTATAAAAGATGGTAAAGCGTATGTAGATTCGCAATCGTCTGAGGCTATGGCCGAACAAAAAGGAACGCCTACACAACCCGGTGTAGATGGTCCGTTTAGAGATCGTACTGTAGAAGAAAACCTAGATTTATTCAACCGTATGAAAGCGGGAGAATTTAATGAAGGGGAACATATTTTACGTGCAAAAATAGATATGCAACATGTTAATATGTTAATGCGTGATCCTATTATTTACAGAATTTTAAAGAAATCGCATCACCGAACTGGAGATATTTGGTGTATTTATCCAATGTACGACTGGACGCATGGTGAGAGTGATTATTTAGAACACGTTTCGCATTCTTTATGTTCTTTAGAGTTTAAACCTCACAGAGAGCTTTACGATTGGTTTTTAGATCAATTGGTTACACCAGATCAAGTACGTCCAAAACAACGCGAATTTGCACGTTTAAACTTAAGCTATACTATTATGAGTAAGCGTAAGTTATTGCAATTGGTAGAAGATGGTGTTGTAAACGGTTGGGACGATCCGCGTATGCCAACTATTTCTGGTTTACGTCGTCGTGGTTATACACCAACTGCCATTAGAAAATTTGTAGAAACCGTTGGTGTTGCCAAACGTGAAAATATTATAGATGTTTCGCTTTTAGAATTCTGTATTCGTGAAGATTTAAACAAAACAGCAGCACGTGTTATGGCTGTTCTAGATCCTGTTAAATTAGTAATTACTAATTATCCAGAAGATAAAGAAGAATGGTTAGAAGCAGAAAATAACCAAGAAGATGAAAGTGCTGGATTTAGAAAAGTGCCTTTTTCTCGTGAATTATATATTGAAAGAGATGATTTTAAAGAAAGTGCAAATAGTAAATATTTCCGTTTAACTTTAGGAAAAGAAGTGCGTTTAAAAAACGGTTATATTATTAAAGGTGAAAGCGTTGTTAAAGATGAAAATGGTAATATTACCGAAATTCATGTAAGTTACGATCCTGATACATTAAGCGGAAGTGGTACAGAAGCGAGTTTACGTAAAGTAAAAGGAACCTTGCATTGGGTATCTATAAAACACGCTGTTAAAGCTGTGGTTAGAGAATACGACAGGTTATTTATGGACGAATCTCCAGATAGTCATGGCGATAAAAGTTTTATGGACTTTATAAATCCGGAGTCTTTAAGATTAATCACGGCTTATGTAGAACCAAGTTTAACAGAAGCTAATGTAGGCGACCGTTTTCAGTTTCAACGTTTAGGATATTTTAATGTCGATTACGATTCTACTTCAGATAAATTAATCTTTAATAAAACGGTTGGTTTACGTGATTCTTGGACAAAAGAAAAGCCAAAAACGGAGTCGAATCCTAATCAGAATCAGCCTAAATCTAATCAGCCACAACGTAAGGCAATCGATGTGATTCAGCAATTTGGTAAAAAATATACCAATTTACCAGATGCTAAACGTGAGAAAATTAAAGGTGATATTTTAGAATTAGCCGAAAAAGTCTCTTACGACGAATTAGAGCCTTTATTTGGTACAGCTGCTAAAAAAGTAGGTACACGTATCGCTGCGATGTTAACGTTACAAGTATTGCTTAAAAATGGCTTAGAACGTAACGATGCGGTTAACGAATTTATAGAAAAAGGATTAGCAGATGGTAACGCACTTTTAGTTGCAGAAGCATCAGAGATCTAATCAAAAACGAATATCCGTTTTAGTTCTTATTTATACGTCTTGCTGAACTCGTTTCAGCATCTCATTATTTAAGAGTTTGTCAATAAATTGAAAGTGTGACGAACATTTTATTAGTTATTACAATCAATTCATAAAATACATTATCATTTTAAAGCCTTGAAATTATTTTTATTTCAAGGCTTTTTTGTTTCAAAAAATTAAAAAATCAAAAGTAAGAATTGTAATCTATTACAGGGATTCTAAGTATTTTTGTAGTACAACTTTTTTAATTTTTACAGTATGGTTTTTATAGATAATGAAGGCGTCACAGATCCACGTTACAACTTAGCATTAGAAGAATATGCTTTGCGACATTTTAATGCAGATACAGATTATTTGTTGTTTTACATTAATGAACCTTCTATAATTATTGGTCGAAATCAAAATACATTAGAAGAAATTAATCAAGAATACATTACTAAAAAAGGTATTCATGTTGTACGTCGTATTAGTGGAGGAGGAGCTGTCTATCACGATTTAGGAAACTTAAATTTTAGTTTTATTACTAACCATGATAATAGCAGTATGCATAACTTTAAAAAGTTTACTGCACCCGTTATTGAAGTGTTGAAAAATTTTGGAGTAGAAGCAGAACTTATTGGTAGAAACGATATTCTTATTGATGGAAAAAAAGTTTCTGGAACAGCGCAATTTACAACTGGAAAACGCATGTTTAGTCATGGAACATTATTGTTAAGTACCGACTTAAATGAAGTTGCAAATGCGCTACAAGTAAAGATGAGTAAAATTCAATCTAAAGGGCATAAATCGGTTAGAAGTCGTGTTGCAAACATTAGTGATTTTTTAGAAGAATCGTTAACTATAGAAGCTTTTAGAAGTTTAATTTTAGAAGGCTTATATGCGAACGATAAAAATTTTAAAACCTATAAATTTACAGATGAAGATCGAGAAGGTATTGCTAAATTAAAAGCAGACAAGTATGACGATTGGAATTGGAATTACGGCCGTTCTCCTAAATTTAATATTCAGCGTACAAAACGTTTTCCTATAGGAGAAATTGATTTACGTATTTTTGTAGAAAAAGGACACATTACTGAGTTTACCGTATTTGGAGATTTCTTTGGAAAAAATTCGGTTGAGGAACTCTCAGCGATTTTAATTGGATTGCCTTACGAGGAAGTCGCTATAAAAAAAGCATTACAAAATATTGATTTAACTGAATATTTTGGAGCGATTGATAAAAATGAGTTCATTAATATGATTTATGGTAATGACAATATAGATTCTGTGGTTTCTTAATAGTTAAAAACATGCACTTATAGTTATGTAAGTATTCGCTTTTTTTGTATCTTTTGTAATCTATTTCAATGTATTATGAAAACACAAGAAGAATTACTTAAAGACATTTCTGAAATCGTTTGGAGCATAGAAGAAGATTATCCTGAAGTGTATAAATATCTGGATGAAAACCCTATTAAAATTCAAAACTTTGAACATCCTGATATTTCAACAGAAGAACTTGAAGAGTATTTACAAAGCTTACGCGATATTATAGAAAATTATAAAAAAGAAGAAAACTTAAAATAACAAGCCTTAGAATAATTTAACCTTTTCTACTAGACTTTAAAGATGTAGCAGAAAGTATTTTATATAAAAAGAGCCTTAACACACGTTAAGGCTCTTTTTATTATTTTTAATTATAATTAAATTATTTTTTTAAAAATTGATCTAGAGGTAATAAAATGTTTTTTGAATTACTCATTTCGGTAGAAAGTGTTTGAGCTTCAGTTATCATTTCAGGAGTTAAACCAGGCATTGCCGAAATATTATTCTTTGCTTGATTTTCGGGAGAATTATCCATTTTAATAGACATAATAAGCAGTGCAATACTTGCAACTTTATTTACTTTTACACCGTCTCCGCGCATATATAACATTCCTAGATTACCTATAGCTAATCCATCTCCTTGTACAGCAGCTTTTCTATACCATTGGTTAGCTTTTTTAAAATCTACAGTTGTTCCAAGTCCATTTTCATAACTCACACCAAGATTAAATTGAGCAGCAGAATTTCCTTGTTCTGCAGATTGGCTATACCAGTAAAATGATTGCTTTAAATCTTTATCTATCCCAAGTCCTTGTTCGTACATAAGTGCAACATTATATTGCGCAAAGTCATGTCCGTTTTTTGCAGATGCTAAAAAGTCTTTAAACGCTAATGGCATATTGTTTGCCTCTATAGCTTTAAGTCCAGATTCGAAATAAAAGGTAGCATCTCCTTCATTTTGTTCAGGTGCATTGTCTTCTGTTTTAGATATTTCTGGAGTACTATCTTCTGTCTTAATACTTTCAGAAGTATTCGCTTTTATTTGAGAAGAGTTAGCCGCATTATCTTTACATGATATTGCTGTAAAAAAAACTGCAATAGTAAGGGTTAGAATTGTAAATTTTATGTTCTTCAATGTTTTAATTTTTAAAATTTTACAGCGGTTCCAGATGCAGTAACCATAAGCATTCCTCCATTAGAATCAACCGTTTCATAATCTAAATATACGGCAACAATACCATGCGCTGGACGTTCTTCTGAACGTTCTTTCATTTCTTTTAAAGCACTATCTTTTGCTTCTCTTAAAACAGATTCGTAAGAACTTGCACGGCCACCAACTATATCGCGAATTCTTGCAAAAAAATATTTTATAAAATTGGCACCAATAATGGTTTCTCCAGTAACGATACCTAAATATTCAGTAATTTTTTAGTTTCTAGAGTAGGCGTGGTTGTAACTATCATGTATTTTTAAATTATTCTATTTCTTTAGGTTTGTTTTTTGCTTCTTTCATAGCTTCTCCAATTTGGTTACTTGCTACAAAACTTGCAACCATATCGTTTAACATATTACTTCCTGCTTGTGGCGAGTTTGGTAATAATATTAAGTTACTATTTGTTTCTTCACCTAAAGATTGTAATGTATCGTAATGTTGGGTTACAACTATTAATGCCGATGCTTCTTGAGAATTAATTCCAACACGATTTAAAACCTCTACAGATTCTTCTAAACCGCGTGCAATTTCACGACGTTGATCTGCAATACCTTGACCTTGTAAACGTTTACTTTCTGCTTCAGCTTTTGCTTTTTCAACAATTAAAATACGTTGTGCATCTCCTTCAAACTGCGCTGCAATTTTTTCACGTTCAGAAGCATTAATACGGTTCATCGCTGCTTTAACTTGCGCATCTGGATCTATATCTGTTACTAAAGTTTTTATTATATCGTAACCATAATCAGACATGGCATCGTTAAGTTCCATTTTTACTGCAATTGCAATATCATCTTTTTTAACAAAAACGTCATCTAATTTCATTTTTGGTACTTCTGCACGAACTACATCAAATACATAAGATGTAATTTGATCGTGTGCATAATCTAATTTGTAAAATGCATCGTACACTTTTTCTTGGATCACTTTAAATTGTACAGATATTTTTAAACGTACAAATACATCATCCAATGTTTTTGTTTCTACAATAACATCTAATTGCTGAATTTTTAAACTCATTCGACCCGAAATACGGTCTATAAATGGAATCTTCATTTGTAAGCCTGAATGGCGAATACTATTAAATTTTCCAAAACGTTCTATAATTGCTGCAGTTTGTTGTTTCACTGTAAAAAAGGACAGGAACAGAACCACTAGAATTACGAATATAAAAGGGATAAATAACATGTGTATAGTTTTATTTTAAAGGTTAGTAAATATTTATACTAAAATTAGTCTATTATTTTCGATTGGTTAAACAAATACGATTCAAAACTTAATTTAGCTTTCTTATATGTCTGTGAATTATATTAAAATGTTACACTATTAATTAGAAATTATCTTTTTATATAATATAAAATGCATATTTCTTAGATGAAATGCTTTTATAGTGTTCATTCATCCTGTAAATTTTCAATTCATCGTTTTCAATCGTACTATCAGAAGGTTTAGGTACTAAAAGAATATATTTGGTTCGCTATTAGTCAAATCTACACCTATGATTCACAGATTATTACCTATTTTGGGTATCGTAATTTGTTTTGTTCAAATTACCTACTCACAAAGCCCAAAAGAAATAGTTGCTTCTAATTGGTTGAATTCTCAATTCTCTACGTCAAGAACTTTAAATACTCTTAAATATAAAAAACAGTTTAATCAAGCTGGAGATTCTGGCGAGACTTTTAGATATGGTCAATTTGTAAACGATGTTCCTGTTTTAAATGCTACTGTTGCAGTTCATGTCTCTCCTAATAGTGAAGTGACTTATAATTCTGGAGATTTTGATATTTCTATTTCCTCTATAAATACGACTCCAAAAATTACTGCAGACCAAGCGGTCTATTTAGCTGCTAAATCTTTAGGTATTGAAGGGACTATTACTCAAAAAGAATCTAAACTTTATGTTTATAACAATAACGGAGAAACAGAATTAGTATATCGCGTAACTACAAATTCTAAAACGTTAGATGGGTTTTGGGAAACCTTAATTAATGCTAATACTTCTGAAATAATAAGTAATACAGATATTGCAAATTATTATCATGATCATGGACATGAAAAATTATCTGAACGTACAGCAGTAACTACAGAAGCTACAGGAAAGATTTTTAATCCAGATCCTTTATCTACTTCTGGTCAAGTTTATGGCGGTTATTATAAAGACAATAGCGATAGTACAAATACATATTTAAATAGTGCCAGAACAAATGTATCTTTTAAAATTGCTAACAGTACAGATGGTGTTTATAAGTTAAAAGGAGATTATTTAGAAATTAAAGATATTCAGGATCCAGAAACTGGATTATTCGAACAAGATTCTCCAGATTTCGATTTTACAAGAGATCAGCCTGGTTTTGAAGCTGTAAATGCTTATTATCATATAGATAAAAACATGCGCTACATTAATGAAACCTTGGGCATTGAATTAAAATCTATGTATAACGACGGTATTATTTATTACGATCCGCATGCGTTTAATGGCGCAGATAATTCTTCTTATGGTGGTGGTATTTTAAAGTTTGGAACAGGTGGCGTAGATGATGCTGAAGATGCCGATGTTATTGTACATGAATTAGGACATGGTATTCACGAATGGTTAATACAATCTAGTATTTCTCAAGAGGAAGGTTTAAGCGAAGGATTTGGCGATTATTGGGCACAATCTTATAGCCGAGGATTAAAAAGTTCTAACAGTGCTAGATCTAGTACAACATATAATAATTTATTTAAATGGGACGGACATAATGAATTTTGGAGTGGTCGTGTTACAGATTATGATGTACATTATCCAGAAGGATTAGTTAATCAAATTCATACCGACGGACAAATTTTTGCTTCGACATTAATGGAAGTTTGGGAGTATTTAGGCAAACAAACTACAGATAAAATTGTGTTAGAAGGTATAGCCATGACAAGTTCTAAAACTAACCAAGCAGAAGCCATTGCAGCTATTCGTCAGGCAGCTGTAGATATGAATCTTGATTGTGATGATATTGAATATATTACCACAATTTTTAACGATAGAGGTTATGGTGTAGAAACTTACCAATGTTCTAGATTAAGTGTTGCAGATACAGTAATTTCTGAAATTAAAATTTATCCTAATCCTGCTACAAATGGTATTAATTTTAAGAATATTACTAGTGACCATCAGATTGTTATTTTTAATATGATGGGGCAAAAAGTATTAACGCATACTATTAGTCAAGCTAATAATTCTGTAAATGTTTCAAACCTTTCTAAAGGTATGTATATGGTTTACTTTAAAGATTATGCTACTAATTTTAAGTTTATTAAGCAGTAAGACATAAAACTATAAGACATAAAAAAAGCGCGTTATTAACGCGCTTTTTTTATGTCTTATAAATACTTTAAAAGAGGTATTTTGAAGTATTCTTATTTTTAAATTCCTGTTGCTAGATTTTCTATACGATCTATAGATTCTTGTTTTCCAATCATAAACATAATTTCAAAAACATCTGGACCTTGTAAAGCTCCAACTAAAGCTAATCTTAAAGGCATCATTACTTTTCCAAATCCTATTTCTTTAGATGTAATCCATGCTTTTATTGTGTTTTGAAGCGCTTCTGTAGTGAAATCTTCTACAGTATTAATAACGGTTACTAATTCGCTTAAAAGCGCTCTAGTGTCGTCTTTAACTGCTTTTTTATAGGCTTTAGGATCGTATTCTTTAGGCGAATGAAAAAAGAAATGACTTAAATCCCATAAATCTGAAATAAACGTAGCACGTTCTTTAATTAAATTTACACACATTGCAACGTAATTTACATCGATGTCTTTTAATTCTTCACGTTCTGCTTTAAAAGCTTCTGCAAGTTCGTCGTTATTTTGTTCTTGCATATAATGGTGATTAAACCATTTAATTTTATCTGGATCGAAACGTGCACCAGCTTTATTTACACGTTTCATATCGAAAGCGTCTACTAATTCTTCTAAATTAAATAGCTCTTGTTCTGTTCCTGGGTTCCATCCTAAAAAGGCTAAGAAATTAATAACCGCTTCAGAAAAATAACCATCTTCTTTATATCCACGTGAAACATCGTTTGTTTTTGGGTCTATCCATTCTAAAGGAAACACAGGGAATCCTAATTTATCTCCATCACGTTTACTTAATTTTCCTTTACCTGTAGGTTTTAAAATTAAAGGTAAATGGGCAAATTCTGGAGCGTCCCATCCAAAAGCTTTGTATAATTGATAGTGTAGGGCAAGAGATGGTAACCATTCTTCACCACGAATTACATGTGTAATTTCCATTAAATGGTCGTCTACAATATTCGCCAAGTGGTAGGTTGGCATCCCATCGCTTTTAAATAAAACCTTATCATCTAAAATATTCGTTTCAATTTTAATATTACCACGAACCATATCTTTTAAATGTAATGTTTCATCTTGTGGCGATTTAAAACGAATTACATAATCTTCTCCAGCTTCTAATTTTTCTTTTACTTCTTCAGGAGTAAGCGATAATGAGTTATTTAAATTTAAACGGTTGTGCCAGTTATAAATAAAAGTCTTTCCGTCTTGTTCGTGCTCTTTTCTTTGTGCATCTAAACCCTCTGCCGTATCGAAAGCATAATATGCATTGTTAGTAGCTATTAAGTCTTCAGCGTAAGTTTTGTATAATGCTTTACGTTCACTTTGTCTGTAAGGACCAAATTTTTCATTTTTTCCTGGACCTTCATCGTAAGGAATATTACACCAGTTTAAGGCATCTATTATATATTTCTCGGCACCTTCTACATATCTGTTTTGATCTGTATCTTCAATACGTACAACAAAAGTTCCGTTATGTTTTTTAGCAAATAAATAGTTGAATAAAGCAGTACGAACACCACCTATGTGAAGCGGTCCTGTTGGGCTTGGTGCAAAACGCACACGAACATTTTTAGTCATGTTTTTTTATTTAAGAGTGCAAAGATACTGTGATATGTGTAAAGATGAAAGCTTTAACAAAAGAGATAATTATTTTTAAAATTTCATTTTAACAGAATGTTACATTTTAAGGCTATTACAGCTAAAATTATTATTGTAATTTAGTGGGTTAAATACTTGTTGATTGGATAATTTTAAAATTATAGTAGAAAAATTAGAAGCCTTTATAAGACGTTATTATACTAACGAACTTATTAAGGGTACTATTTTATTTTTTTCTATAGGTCTGTTGTATTTTTTACTCACCCTTTTGGTAGAACATTTTTTGTGGTTAAGCCAAAGTGCTAGAGCTGTTTTATTTTGGCTTTTTATTTTGGTTGAAGTTTTACTTTTTGTGAAGTTTATTATACTTCCGATTACAAAATTATTTAAACTTCAAAAAGGAATTAATTACGAAGAAGCTTCCAAGCTTATCGGAAATCATTTTCCAGAAGTAAATGATAAATTATTAAACGTTTTACAACTTCATGAAGATACTTCTAAATCAGAATTATTATTAGCAAGTATCAATCAAAAAGCATCAGAGTTAAGCCCTGTGCCTTTTAAACTTGCAGTTAATTTTAATCAGAATATTAAATATCTTAAATATGCCATTATTCCTGTATTACTTATATTAATATTTGTAATTATTGGTAAAATTAACTGGTTTACAGATAGTTATAAACGTGTTGTAGATTATAAAACGGCTTACGAGCCGCCTGCACCGTTTCAATTTTTTGTTGTTAATGAAAATCTTAATGGTATAGAAAATAAGGATTTTACTTTACTTATTAATACTGCCGGACGTGTTATTCCTGAGCAAGCCGAGATTGTTTTTAATAATGAAACTTATATTTTAAAAGATAAAGGTTCTGGTGCTTTCGAATATGTTTTCAATACTTTAAAAAAGAACATTACGTTTCAGCTTCAAGCAAATGGTGTACGTTCTAAACCGTACAAAATATTTATTGTTGCTGTCCCAACTTTATTAGGCTTCGATATGTTTTTAGAGTATCCAGCCTATACAAAGAAGAAAAACGAAATCTTAAAAAGTTCTGGTAATGCAATTGTTCCACAGGGGACAAAAGTGACTTGGAAACTTAAAACCAAGTCTACAAATCAGGTTCAGTTATTTTCTTTAGATACTATTAATTTTGAAAAACTAAACGATAATTTTGTAGCATCTAAACAAGTTGTTTCTAATTTTAATTATAGTTTAAGTACGAGTAATAATAATCTTCAGAATTATGAAAATTTAAGTTTTGCTATAGATGTTATAAAAGATCAATTTCCAGAATTAAAAGTACAGATGGTTCGTGATACTGTAGATTTAAAAACCATGTATTTTAATGGACAGTTAAGTGACGATTATGGTCTTAAAAAATTAAATCTAGTCTATTTTGAAACGGATAAAGCAAGTGAGTTAAATACCATTTCTATACCTATTTCAAAATCTAATGTGGATCAATTTATTACTGCTTTTCCAAATCAACTAAAATTAAAAGAAGGCGTTTCTTATAGTTTATATTTTGAGGTTTTTGATAACGATCAATTTCATAATTATAAACGTACAAAAAGTGAAGTGTTTTCTTATCGCGAAAAAACGTTAATTGAAACAAAAAATAGTCAGCTTGAACAACAAAAAAGTTCTATTCAGGATTTAAATAATACATTAAAAAAGTTTGACGAGAATCAAAAAAATATAGATAATATTTCAAAAACTCAGAAGACAAAAAAGAGCTTAAATTTTAATGATAAAAAACAAATTCAACAGGTTCTTAAACGTCAAGAACAACAAGAAAAGATGATGAAAAACTTCAATAAATCTTTTCAAGAAAACTTAGATGAATTTGATAAAGAGAATAAAGAAGATCCTTTAAAAGATGAACTCAAAAAACGTTTAAAAGAAAACGAAGAACAATTAAAACAGGACGAACGTTTATTAGACGAATTAGAAAAGTTACAAGATAAAATTAGTGAAGAAGAACTCTCTACTAAGTTTAAATATTTAAGTAATCAAAACAAAAAACAGAAACGTAGTTTAGAACAATTAGTAGAACTTACTAAACGTTTTTATGTTGCAAAAAAAATGGAAAAGGTGCAACAAGATTTAGAAACTTTAGGGGATGAACAAATAAAACAATCTGAAAAATCTAAGGATGAAAACACTTCTAAGAATCAAGATGAGTTAAACTCTAAATTCGAAGATTTAAAAAAACAATTAGATGCTTTAGCTAAGGAAAATACAGACCTTAAAAAGCCTATGGATTTTCTAAGAGATGATAAAACGGAATCTGAAATTGACGAACTTCAAAAAGAAGCATCAGAAGATTTAAAAGAAAGTGAGTCTGACGAGAATAATTCTCCTGAAAATTCTGAGCAAAATGCTAAGAAAAAACAAAAGCAATCTGGTCAGAAAATGAAACAAATGAGCGCTTCCATGCAAAAATCTATGCAAATGGATAGTGGCGAACAGATGGAGGAAGATGCGCAAATGCTTCGTCAGATTTTAGATAATCTTTTAATTTTTTCTTTCGATGAAGAAGCCTTAATGAAGGAGTTTAAAAGTATAGATGCTAATCATAATAACTACGCTAAGAAATTAAGAAGACAACATGTTTTACGTGAGTATTTTGAACATGTAGACGATAGTTTATTTTCACTTTCTCTTCGTCAGCCTATGTTGTCTGAGCAAGTAAATAATGAAATATCAGAATTGTATTATTATCTAGATACTTCACTAGAGGAGTTTTCTGAAAACTTAATTTTTCAAGGCGTATCTTCTCAGCAACATGTGTTTTCTTCTGCTAATGTTTTGGCAGATTTATTAAGTAATATACTTGATAATATGGAAGACCAAATGAATTCTTCTTCATCTTCTGGACAAGGAAGTAAGAGTAAACAATCCGGTAAAAGTGAAGATCAACTTCAAGATATTATTATGAGTCAGGATCAACTCAATAAACAAATGCAACAACAAATGCAGAGTGAAGGTTCTAAAAAAGGTGATGGAAAAGAGCAGGAAGGTGAGCCTGGTGAACGTGGCGAATCTGGATCTAATGGAGAGGAACAAAATGGTGAACAAGGAGGAACAGATAAACAGGGTGATGGTAATGGTGCTAAGCAAGAGGAAATGAGTGGAGAATTGTTTGGTATTTATCAGCGTCAGCAAGAACTCAGAAATCAATTAGAAGAACGTTTGGCTAAAGAAGGATTAACTCCTGATGGTAGACGCTTATTACGACAGATGGAAGATGTAGAAATGGATTTATTAAATGATGGTTTTACAGAAAAGACCCTTGAAAAAATGCTGAATTTTGAACATCAATTATTAAAATTACAAGAGGCTACTTTTCAACAAGAACAAGAAAATAAGCGTGAATCTAAAACTAATTTTGATTCGTTTACTAACACCACTTTAGATAAATTACCACAGGCAAAACAATATTTTAATACTACTGAGATATTAAACAGACAAGTCCTACCTTTGCAGCAGAGTTTTAAAAATAAAGTGCAACTGTATTTTAATAAATAACCATGATATATTTTAATTATGAAACCGATTTCGAATTGGTTAATGAAGATTTGTTAGCAACTTGGATTAACAAGACTATAGAAGAAGAAGGGTGTAAAGAAGGAGAAATTAACTATATCTTTTGTGACGATGAATACCTTCATAAACTTAATGTAGAGTTTTTGGATCACGACACTTTAACAGATGTTATTAGTTTTGATTACTGCGTTGGTAAGGAAATTCATGGAGATATTTATATATCTGTAGAGCGTGTTAAGGATAATGCTTTAGATTTTAAAACACAGTTTGAAGACGAAATTCACCGTGTTATTGTACATGGCGTTTTGCACTATTGTGGTTATAAAGATAAGACAGACGACGCTGCAAAATTAATGCGTATTAAGGAAGAACATTATCTTTCTAAACTTAAATAATCTACACTTTACTTCAATTGTTCCACGTGGAACAATTGAAAATTATAATATTAAATTTAATAAAAATGTTCGATAAAGTTTACGATGTAATTGTTGTTGGAGCAGGACATGCGGGTAGTGAAGCTGCTGCATCTGCTGCAAATATGGGAAGTAGTACATTGTTAATTACAATGAATTTGCAAAACATTGCACAAATGTCTTGTAACCCTGCGATGGGTGGAATTGCTAAAGGTCAAATTGTAAGAGAGATTGATGCACTTGGTGGTTACAGCGGAATAGTAAGTGATACTTCTGCTATACAATTTAAGATGCTTAATAAGTCTAAAGGACCTGCAATGTGGAGTCCAAGAGTACAAAGTGATCGTATGCGTTTTGCAGAAGATTGGAGAATGATGCTTGAGGGGACGCCTAATTTAGACTTCTATCAGGACATGGTTTCTGGGTTAATTATAGAAGATAATAAAGTTGCTGGTGTAATTACATCTTTAGGAATTAAAGTAAAATGTAAGTCTGTTGTATTAACAAATGGTACGTTTTTAAATGGCTTAATTCATATTGGAGATAAGAATTTTGGTGGAGGTAGAGCAGGTGAAAGAGCTGCTACAGGAATTACAGAACAGTTGGTAGATTTAGGTTTTCAATCTGGTAGAATGAAGACCGGAACTCCGCCTCGAGTAGATGGACGTTCTTTAGATTATTCTAAAATGATTGAGCAACCTGGAGATGTTTCTCCTGAAAAATTTTCATATTCTAATGTAACAAAACCATTAACAAATCAGCGTTCTTGCCACATGACTTATACTAGTCTTTTGGTTCATGATTTGTTGCGTGAAGGTTTTGATCGTTCACCAATGTTTAATGGTAGAATTAAAAGTTTAGGACCTAGATATTGTCCGTCTATAGAAGATAAAATTAATCGTTTTGCAGATAAAGATCGTCATCAATTATTTATAGAGCCTGAAGGTTGGAATACTTGCGAAGTGTATGTAAATGGTTTTTCTACTTCACTTCCGGAAGATGTTCAATTTAAAGCATTACGTTCTGTAGTTGGATTTGAAAAAGTAAAATTCTTTAGACCAGGTTACGCTATCGAGTATGATTATTTTCCGCCAACACAATTAAAACACACCTTAGAAACTAAGTTGGTTGAAGGTTTATATTTTGCTGGTCAGATTAACGGAACAACAGGATATGAAGAAGCAGCTTCTCAAGGTTTAATGGCTGGTATAAATGCAGCGCTAAAAGTACAAGAACGCGACGAGTTTGTTCTTAAAAGAAACGAAGCTTACATTGGTGTTTTAATAGACGATTTAATTACTAAAGGAACAGAAGAGCCTTATAGAATGTTTACGTCTCGTGCAGAATATAGAACGTTGCTTAGACAGGATAATGCAGATTTTAGATTAACTCCAAAAGGTTTTGAATTGGGATTAGCTTCAGAAAAACGTTTAAGACGTATGGAAGATAAGCATGAGAAATCTGAAAAATTTGTTCAATTCTTTAAAGACTTAAGTGTGAAACCAGAGGTAATAAATCCAATTTTAGAAAGTAAAGAGTCTGCAGTTGTAAATCAATCTGGAAAATTATTTAAAGTATTTGCGCGACCAAATATTGAAATGAATGATGTGCGTAAGATTCCTGAAATAGATCAATATATTAAAGAGCATGATTTAGATCGTGAAATTATAGAGCAAACAGAAATTCAAGTTAAGTACGCTGGTTATATTCAAAAGGAAAAAAACAACGCCGATAAATTAACGCGATTAGAAGATATTAAAATTCCTGCTAATTACGATTACTCTCAGATTAAATCTATGAGTTTTGAAGCACGTGAAAAACTGAAAAAAATTCAGCCTACAAGTATTTCTCAAGCATCAAGAATTAGTGGTGTTTCTCCTAACGATATTTCTGTTTTATTAGTTTATATGGGACGATAATTTATTTGTTCCACGTGGAACAAATAAAGATTTTAATCATAAATAACAATAAATAAATAAGTATAACTTGAAATTTTAGAAGTATTTCTTTAGTGCTTCTGTATTATAAGTCATGAATAAAATAGTAAACAACGTGTATTTAAAATGTAAAGATTATTCTGTTTCTGGAGAATATTTTGAATTGATTCATGATGCAGATCTTGATATTTTAGTAACAACGCCACAACCAAAAGAAGATAAACTTGGAGCGTATTATAAAAGCGAAGATTATATTTCGCATACAGATGCTCAAAGAAATTTGTTTGAAAAAGCATATCATGCGGTAAAGCGTATTGCGTTAAAACGAAAATTAAATCTTATTAATGGTTTTAAAACAGAAAATAAAACGCTTTTAGATGTTGGGTGTGGAACAGGAGATTTTCTTCAAATTGCAAAAAATAACGGCTGGAATGTTTATGGTATAGAACCAGATGCAGATGCTCGAAAATTAGCAATTAATAAAGTAGGGGAGGATGTTCATGATGTATCTAAAACAGATGTGCTTAAAAATAATAGTTTTGATGTGATTTCGCTTTGGCATGTTTTAGAGCATTTACCAAATTTAGAAACTCACATTGCTAATTATAAAAGACTTTTAAAACCTAATGGTGTTTTAGTTATTGCGGTTCCTAATTTTAAAAGTTACGATGCTGGTTATTATAATTCGTTTTGGGCAGCTTTTGATGTGCCAAGACATCTTTGGCATTTTAGCCAGACAGGAATTTCTAGACTATTAAGTAAACAAGAATTTAAAGTTGTAAAAACATTGCCTATGATTTTTGATGCGTTTTATGTGAGTTTGCTTTCAGAAAAATATAAAAACGGAAAGATGAACTTTTTAAAAGCTACTAAAATAGGATTACAGTCTAATATGAAGGCAAAACGTTCGGGCGAGTATTCTTCGCTTATTTATGTGGTTAAAAATAATTAAATAATCGATTTAAGACGATTTAAGCGTGTTTTAGGTAGTATAAGCTAAAAGTATATCTCTTATTTTTATTATTTCCTTATATCTTTTTAAAATAAGTCAATTTAAATAAATAAAATCTATTCATAAATATTTAATAATAAAAATATCTGATAGTTTGTTAATAGCGTATTATTAGGTTAATAATCGCTCTAACTTTTATATTTTTGTTTTAGAAATAAATTTTAAATAAAATGAAAAAAATATCTTTATTAGTAATTACATTAATTACTATGGCTTCTTGTCAGCAAACAACAAAAAAAATTGCATTTGTAGACAATTCTAAATTGATCAATGAATATCAAGAAAAAATTGATGTAGAAGCAAAATATAAAACAATGATTGAGGCGTCTAATAAAAACACAGACAGTTTAGCCAAAGCATTTCAAGCAGAATATCAAGAGTTCCAAACGCAAGCAGCGAAAATGCCTCAAGATAAAGCACAAGCACGTTACCAACAATTAGGGCAAAAACAACAAATGTTGCAACAACAAATTCAACAAGGTGAGCAACAAATTACTGCGCAAAGCCAAAAAGAAATAGATTCATTAATTTCTAAAGTAAGAAAATTTGTAAAGGATTATGGTAAAACAAATGCTTACGATTATATTTTAGGTAGTAATGATGCTGGTAGTGTTATGTATGGTAAAGATACAGACGATTTAACAGAAACACTTATTAAAGAATTAAACGCTTCTTATAAGAAATAGTTTAAATAAATTTTTATTTATTAAAAGTCAAACATGGTAAACGTGTTTGGCTTTTTTTATGTCTAACAGTTGGTCTGTTTTTCTATAATTATAGTTAACCAAATATTTCTAAATACGTTAAATATCAATATTTTAATGTTTAGTGTAGTTTTTAGTAATGTAATGCGACATAAATTCACTTGTTTTGTATTTTAAATTAAAACCGTTATTAAAATGATGAAAGCAATACTTAGTGTTTGTTTTTTGCTTCTTGGTGTAATTGTGCACGCTCAAGAAAATTTCTCTGTAAGCGGAACTGTAAAAGATTTTTCTAATGGAGAATCTGTTTTTGGTGCATCTGTTTATTTGCAAAATACAAGTAACGGAACCATAACTAATGCATACGGTTTTTACTCCTTGTCGGCTCCAAAAGGAGTCTATAAACTTGTGGTGTCTTATTTAGGATACAGTACAATTTTAAAAGAAATAGAATTAGATAAAAATCAAAATTTCTCTTTTGAATTGAAAGAAGATACGACCTCTTTAGATGAAGTTGTAATCGTAGCAGAAGAGTCTGAAAAGGCAAACATAAGAGATCCGCAAATGAGTGTGTCTGTTATAAAAGGGGAAACTATTAAAAAAATTCCTGCTGTTTTAGGTGAAGTAGATTTGGTAAAGTCTATACAAATGTTGCCTGGTGTAACAAATAACGGAGAAGGTTCTAACGGTTTTAATGTTCGAGGAGGCGCAACAGACCAAAATTTAGTACTTCTGGATGAAGCTATTATTTTTAACGAATCTCATTTATTCGGGTTCTTCTCTGTCTTTAATGCCGATGTGGTTAAAGATGTGAAGTTGTATAAAGGTAACATACCATCTAATTACGGTGGTCGCGTGTCTTCTGTGTTAGATATTCGTCAGAAAGAAGGGAATAGTAAAGATTTTCATTTAACGGGCGGAATTGGCTTAATTTCAAGCCGACTTGCTGCAGAAGGTCCCTTATTTAAAAGTAAAGGGTCTTTTATAGTTGCCGGACGTTCTTCTTATGCGCATTTGTTTTTGCAAGCTGCTGGTCAAGATAACACGGCTTATTTTTATGATATAAATGCAAAAGGGAATTACGAAATTAATCAGAATAATAAATTATATCTGTCTGGATATTTTGGTCGCGATATTTTAAATTTCTCAGATTCTTTTAAAAATTCTTATGGAAATAGTACTTTAAACTTACGTTGGAACCACGTGTTTAACGATAAATTATTTTCAAACTTATCTGCAATCTATAGCATGTATAATTATGGTTTAATTTTAGATTTTATTGGTTTAGACTGGAAGTCTGATATTAAAAATTTTAATATTAAATACGATTTTAAATATTACCTAAACAACAAAACGACTATCGATTTTGGAGTAAGCGGAATTAACTATAATTTTAATCCAGGAGAAGTAAGACCTACAGATGATGACTCTTCTATTAATGAAGATATTTTAGATGAGAAACGAGCTTTTGAAAGCGGAATTTATGCCAACGTGGAACATAAATTTTCTGATAAATTAAATCTTCAATTGGGTTTACGTTTTAGTATGTTTAATCGTTTAGGCGGACAAGCAATTGCGACTTACGAAAACGATCAGCCAGTGGTTTATAATGAAACATTAGGTATTTATGAAGAAGGTACAACTACTGGAGAGGTAGATTATTCTAAAGGAGAATCTATAAAAACATTTTCGAATTTCGAACCACGTTTAGGTTTGGCGTATCAGTTAAACGAAACATCTTCGGTTAAATTAGGGTATTCTAGAATTGCCCAATATTTACATTTATTATCTAACACAGCAAATGCAACGCCTTTAGATGTTTGGACGCCAAGCGGACCGTTTATAGAGCCTCAATTAGCAAATCAATATTCTGCCGGATATTTTAAAGACTTGTCTAACGGGTTATTTTCTATAGAAACAGAAGTATATTATAAAACGGTAGATAATCGTATAGATTATATAGATGGTTCAAGTTTAATTGCTCAGAATAATATAGAAACACAAATTTTATCTGGAGAATCTAGAGCGTATGGTTTAGAGTTTTTATTCAGAAAAAATAAAGGAAAATTTACAGGATGGTTTGCGTATACATTGTCTAAATCTGAACAAAGAACTCCTGGAGGAACTGCTGGCGGATTAGGAATAAATGCTGGGGAATGGTATAATACAGCTTACGATAGAACACACGATATTTCTGTAACAGGTTCGTACGATTTATCTGATAAATGGAGTTTTAGTAGTAATTTTATTTTTCAAACTGGGCGACCTACAACATATCCTGTTGGCCAGTATGAGTATGAAGGTTTATCTACCGCAGTATACGATAGTCGAAATGCAAACAGATTACCGGCTTATAACAGATTAGATGTTGCAGCCACTTATACACCCAACCATAAGCCAAATGCAAATTGGAAAGGGGAGTGGGTTTTTAGTATTTATAATTTGTACGATCGTAAAAATGCGGCATCAATTTCTTTCGGACAAAATTTAGAAACAGGTGTTAATGAAGCGACTCGAACAGCAATTTTCGGGATAGTGCCATCTGTTACTTATAATTTCAAATTTTAATCATCATGAAAAATACATTATATATTTGTTTAGGAGTTTTTTTAAGTACGTTTACGGCATGTACAGATGTTGTAGATATAGATGTGCCAACAGCAGAATCTAGGCTTGTTATAGAGGCTTCTTTAGATGTTGCAAAAGGAACTTTAGGAATGGAGCAAACAATAAAATTAAGCACTACAACTCCGTATTTTGAAACAGATGAAGAAAATGCTGTAACAGGCGCAGAAGTAACCGTAACACGCGCTAGCGATAATGCGGTTTTTGTTTTCGAAGATCAATTAAATGGTGACTATACAACCACGTCTTTTGGAGCTTTGTTAGATGAAACTTATACGTTAAATGTAGTTTATAATGGAGAAACTTATACGGCTACAGAAACATTATTACCAACAACAAGTATAACGTCTTTAACTCAAAGTAAAGATGGCGGATTTTATTCAGATGCTTTAGAGTTGAATGTGTATTTTAACGATCCTGCAGAAGATACTAATTATTACATTTTAAGATATTACGAAGTAGGGGATTTGTATCCAACTTTGGTAAGTGTTTCTGATGAGTTTTTAAATGGAAATGAAATTCATTTATTTTTTGAAAAAGCTCCAGATGATGATGAAGAAGATGAATTTGAAACCGGAGATATTGTAGATGTTAATCTTTATAATGTTTCTGAAACGTATTATAATTACATGGATATATTTATTAGTCAATCTGGAAGTTCTGGAAATCCGTTTAGTCCTGCTCCTGTAGAGTTACGCGGAAATTGTATAAATATTACAGACGCAGATAATTATCCATACGGTTATTTTAGAGTGACTCAAACAGATGCTAAAACGTATACTTTTGTTGAAGACGAAGAGTAATATTTTTTAATAAAACACTTAAAATAATTAAGCACAAAATTTTGAACCAACAGGTGAAAATTTTGTGCTTTTTTTATGTGACGAGTTTAAAAATAAAAGGACTAAATACCTTACAATTATAGTAGTGTACGTAATGCATTATATCTATCTAAAAATAAATTTATAATTCAATTTTATCTAATGCTTTAAAGAGATCTTTTAATACATATGATTTAGTCTTAAAAGTTGTTTTAATAATTATTTTATCTTTATCAATTTCATAGGATTTATTGTAATCTTGATCCTTGTCTTTCAGTCTTACAGTAACTCCTTTTTCAATATCAATAATAAAAATAGGATTTGAAAAATCTATAGAATTTGTGAGCTGAATAATAATGTAATTATCTACCAATTTAACCTTTCCAATGGCATCTCTTCTTAATTTTTCAGGAGAACCAGTCATTTCGTAGTCTGCAACAAAAAACCATGCATAAGAATTATCTTTTTTTAAAACAACTCCTTGAGACGACTTAAATACTTTGTAAACGGGAGATTCGTTAATTAGAAGTAGGCCGTTCTCGTTTTTATTTCGAAAATGATTGTGTCCATAGTAAGTTAACCAACCTGTTGTTGTTAATGGATTGTACCATTCTGGAACGTTACTATTAGTGAAAAATAATTTATCAAGTGTCTCGCCTTTAATATCAATATAGTAGGTTTTAGGTAATATTATTTCTCCTGAAATCCATTTTGGTGGCGTGTTAATCATTAAATCAAAATATGTATTCCCTTCTAATTTTTTGTAATTCATATTAGAAGTAATTAACCATTGTAATGATGCTTCTGGTGTCTCCCATTTTTCAGGCAACAATTCTTTTTTAATAACTTCTAAAAAAGGTTTATTACTGTTTTCTATTAAACTAGGCGGTATAAGAATTGTTCCTTTTATATCGCAAAAACATCCAAAATTATCTAGTTTAAAAGTGTCTTTAGTTTTTCCGTTTATCAATGTAACATAAGTACCTCCAAAACTACTTCCTCCGTCGTAATAAGATTCTAAGGTGTCTATGTAGCCATCATTATTGAAATCTTTATTCGTGGTTTTATAATCTTGACTAAAAGCAATTATAGGGAGAAGAAAAGTTAAAATGTATTTCATAATGGTGTATTTTTTATAATGCTATCAATTAACGTCAAATTACATTTAACTCCTTATGGTTTTTCTTAATTTGTTTTATAAATATAATAATAATAGAGATAATAGTTTTCTGTCTTTATTAATCTTAGAATTATATGTTTGTTAGTATAAAAAAAACAAATATTTTTTTCTAATAAGAGAAGTTCTGTGTTCTTTAAATGCGATAGAAAAGAAGCTAAAATAGTTGAGATTTAACTGTTATATTTTGTTTTAAAAATAGCATCTTTAATAAAAAATTGATCTGTATTTTTTTTAGAAAAATTTAAAATAAAAGAGAATAAAATTTTTGAACTAACAAATTATATTTTTGTTCTTTCTGATGCAACAAGTTCAAAATTAAAAAACATATATTTTATTTATTATTAATACTTTAAGTCTAAAATTAGCACCTGAATTTTAAAAAATATTAAAACGTAAATAGTTTGTAAAAAATAAATTTTTATACAAAAAATATAAAAGAATAAATTTTGTTATTTAAGTAAAAAAATAAATAGATTTTTCATTAAATAATACGAAGTATAATAGTCTTATTGAAAAAGAAAAACAGCAAATATTGAAACTATAAAATAAATAGTAATATTTCTAGCGCCATCAAAATCTTTAGCAATGCGTTGGCCTATTAAAAATAAGAATAAAACAAGGCAAGAAAAAATAGAACCCAACAGTGAAAAGTTGGTATTTTTCTGTGTTATAATTTCAAAAATTCCAAGACTACAAAATACAGTTGTTAGTATTTCTAAAATAAGAATAATTAATAAAGTTATCGGAATTAATGGTGGTACAAAAGTATTGGCAAAATGCGATTTTAAAAAAGTAATATTTCCTTTCCAATCTGTTAATTTATCTATTACACTCATTAAAAATGTAATAATTAAAAAGATAAGAATAAGTAATTCTGCACTATGATTTAAAATAGTTTTCATAGCTATTTAATCTTGTTTTGCATGAAGTAAACGTGTTAGTTTTATAGATAAATCTGTTAAAACAATTTTAGAATTTCCGTTACGTTCAATATGGTAAATAGCATCTTGTAATGCTTCATAAATTTCCATAATATTTCCGTTATGAATAAAAGGCGCAAACTTTTCTAATTTAAAAGCTGTTTTAGGTTCTAGGTAAACCAATTCGTTTGCTCCGTAATTTAACAGCATGGCTTGACGGAAAAAATCCATACAAAAAAGTAAAAATTGTTTTTGTGTTTCACGCCCCGTTTTTGCAATGTCTTCACTCCAATTTATAATATCGTGAATGGCTGCTTTATTCCCTTTTGCTTTAAAAGCGCTTCGAACCCAAAGTACAAACCAATCTTCAAATTGGGTGTCTTCAGAATCGTGATAAACTAAATCGCAAGCTTTGTTATAATTTCCGTTAGATTGACGCGCAATTTTTGTTGCTACATTTTCTTTTATTTCGTATTCTTTTACAAGTGCTTTTATTATAACTTCTTCTGCAAGTGCAGGGAAATGTAAAACTTGACAACGTGAACGAATTGTGTTTATAATGTTTTGTTCTTCTTCAGCAATTAATAAGAAAATAGTTTGGTTTGGTGGCTCTTCAATTAGCTTTAATAATTTATTGGCAGCAGCGGCATTCATTTTTTCAGCCATCCAAATAATCATTACTTTATAACCACCTTCATAAGATTTTAAAGCCAATGCTTTTACAATATCTTGAGCTTCGTCTACACCAATTTGTCCCTGCTTATTATCTACGCCCAACATTTTGTACCAATCAAAAAGATTTCCGTAAGGTTGTTCTTTTAATAATTGTCGCCATTCTGTTAAAAAATGACTAGATACTGGGTGAGATTTTATACTTCCGGTTGTAGTTACTGGAAAGGCAAAATGTAAATCTGGATGCGAAATGTTATTAAATTTAAGGTTGCAAGATGCGTTACCTGTATTATTTTCTCCACTTGTATTTTTACATAAAATGTATTGCGCATAGGCAATCGCTATTGGCAAGGTACCGCAACCTTCGGGACCAACAAATAATTGCGCATGTGGTATACGACCATTATCTACACTTTGTGTTAAATGGTTTTTAATATGCTCCTGACCTAAAATATCTTTAAATAACATGTCGCAAAACTAAATATTTTTTAATTAAAGCAGCGGTTTAAATACGGTATACTTTTATAATGAAATTAAGATTTATCTATATTTTAAGTAATTTTTTAATAATCTTTTAAATTAGAAAACGTTTTCGTAAAAAAACACGTTTTAAAGCTATTTATTATTGTTTACATTTGTAGAATAACATCAAAACTTTTTAGGATGAAAACACTTAATGATTTCAATTTTAATAATAAAAAAGCATTAATTAGAGTAGACTTTAATGTGCCTTTAGATAAAGATTTTACTGTAACAGATAATACAAGAATCGTATCTGCTAAACCTACAATTATTAAAATTTTAGAAGATGGAGGAAGCTGTGTATTAATGTCTCACTTAGGAAGACCAAAAGGCGCTCAGGATGAGTTTTCTTTAAAACATATTGTTAACGAAGTATCTAACATTTTAGGCGTAACTGTAAAATTTGCTTCAGACTGTGTTGGAGAAGTTGCAGAGAAAGCTGTTGCAGACCTTAAACCAGGAGAAGTTTTACTATTAGAAAATTTACGTTTTTATGCTGAAGAAACTGCTGGTGATGTAAAATTTGCTGAACAACTTTCTAAATTAGGAGATATTTATGTAAATGATGCTTTTGGTACGGCTCACAGAGCGCATGCATCTACAACTATTGTGGCTCAATTTTTTCTAGAAAAAAAATGTTTTGGTTACTTATTAGCTCAAGAAATTGAAAGTATCCAAAAAGTATTAGAAACTGGAGAAAAACCCGTTTTAGCTATTTTAGGAGGTGCAAAAGTATCTTCTAAGATTACTATTATAGAAAATATTTTAGATAAAGTAGACCACTTAATTATTGGTGGAGGTATGACATTTACTTTCGTTAAAGCTCAAGGTGGTAAAATAGGGGATTCTATTTGTGAAGACGATAAAATGGAATTGGCTTTAGATATTTTAAAGCAAGCGAAAGAGAAAAACGTTCAAATTCACCTTCCAGTAGATGTTGTTGCGGCTAATGCTTTTAGTAACGATGCAGAAACTCAAGTGGTAGATGCAACACAAATTCCTGATGGATGGCAAGGTTTAGACTGTGGACATAAATCAAGAGAAATTTTTGATGACGTTGTTAGTAAGTGTAGAACTATTTTATGGAACGGACCTTTAGGTGTGTTCGAATTACCAACATTTGCAAAAGGAACTATCGCTTTAGGTAATTCTATTGCAGAAGCAACTAAAAATGGAGCCTTTTCTTTAGTAGGAGGTGGAGATTCTGTTGCAGCTGTTAAACAATTTGGTTTTGAAAAGAAAGTAAGCTACGTAAGTACCGGTGGTGGAGCAATGTTAGAGAGTTTAGAAGGGAAAACATTACCTGGAATTGCTGCTATTTTAGATTAAAATAAACAGAAATAATAATGATAGCTTAAGAGTTTTATAACTTTAACTTTCATTTTCAGTATAAAAATACGAATTTAGCAGCTTTCACGTTATACCCACCTAAAGGTTTTATTAATGAAGCACAGACTAAATTCGTATTTTTTTTATTTTGCATTTCTACAAATAACATGTTTTTATGCTCAGAATCCACAATCTAAAACTGTGGATCAAGATTCTTTGCATACAAGCGCAAGTAAAGTTGCTCAAGCACAAGAAGTAGTTGCAGAACGATTAACTGAAGATATGTTAGTCTCTGGTCAGAAATATGTTGTAGACACCGTAATAAGTGGTAAAACGTATTACAAACAAGATGTTAATGTAATTATAGATTCTCTAAATATAGAGAATCTTAAAGATCATGCTTACTCTGCAGAAGTAGACCGACTTTGGTTGGAAGAATTATATAATAATTCTTTGTACGATTCTATTTACGAGTCTGTTACAACACTAACTTTTGAAGATGTAGATTATCCAGAACTAAATACAGATACACTTAAAAAAAGATTAAAAGAATTAGATGCAAAAACACCTTTTAATGTCGTTTACAATCCGGCTTTAGAAAGTGTAATTAAATCGTATTTAAAGCGCCGAAGAAATTCACTTCAAAGATTAATGGTTTTAAGTGAATATTACTTCCCAATGTTCGAGCGCGAATTAGATAATTACAACATTCCTTTAGAAATTAAATATTTAGCAATTATAGAATCTGCTTTAAAACCAAGGGCAAAATCTAGAGTTGGAGCTACAGGTTTATGGCAATTTATGTATCCTACAGGTAAATCTTACGATTTAGACGTAAGCAGTTATGTAGACGATCGTAGCGATCCCTTAAAATCTACAGAAGCAGCAGCAAAATACCTGTCTAAATTATATAGCATTTTTGGCGATTGGGATTTGGCTTTAGCAGCCTATAATTCAGGTCCAGGAAATGTAACTAAAGCCATAAGACGTTCTGGAGGTTATGAAAATTATTGGAATATTAGAAATTATCTTCCACGTGAAACAGCCGGATATTTACCTGCTTTTTTAGCAACCATGTATATTTTTGAAAATGCTGAAGAACTTGGGTTTTCTAGAGGAAAACCAGAAATTGGATATCTTGAAACAGATACAATCCACGTGAAACAAATGATTACTTTAGATCAGGTTTCTGAAGTTACAGGCGTAAAGATTGAAGAACTTCAGTTCTTAAACCCATCTTATAAATTAGATATTATTCCTTTTACAAAAGATGAAGTTTATACGTTGCGCTTGCCTGTTCCTGCAATTGGACCTTTTGTGTCTAACGAAGAAAAAATTTATGCATTCGCTAAAGCCGAATTTAATAAAAGAGAAAAACCATTACCACAGTTTATAGAGTCTGAAACGAAGACAAGGTATACCGTTAGATCTGGAGATTATTTAGGTAAAATTGCAAGAAAATTTAGTGTGCGTGTTAGCCAGATAAAACAATGGAATGGCCTTAGAAGCAATAGTTTAAGTATTGGTCAGCGTCTAACAATTTATCCAAGAAACTCGACTGCTACACCTAAAAAAACAACATCTACGGCATCGTCTTCAAAGAAAACAACGTCTGGCGGACGAACTTATATTGTTAAGCAAGGAGACTCTTTATGGAGTATTGCTCAAAAACATTCTGGAATTTCTGTTGAAAATATTAAAGAATGGAACGGTATTAGCGGTACAAGTTTAAAACCAGGAATGACCTTAAAAATGTATAAAGGTTAATCATTCTGTTAAAATCGAATATTATGCATAAAATTCTATTTTTTGTATCTGCTTTTTTGTTGATACTTACTGGCTGTAAAGGGGACAAAAAAGAAAACCTTTTGTCTGATTCTTCAGGAAATCTTAATCACCTATCTGTAGTTGTTAGTAATGAATTGTGGCAAGGAAAAGTAGGGGAAGCTATACGAAACACGATGGCATCTCCCGTAGATGGGTTACCGCAAGACGAACCTTTGTTTTCATTAAGTCAGATTCCATCTCAGGTTTTTAGTGGGTTTGTAACAAAAAACAGAACGGTTTTAATTATAGAAATAGGCGCAAATAAAACATCTTCG
Organism: Formosa sp. L2A11; assembly: GCF_009796865.1. Taxonomy (GTDB): domain Bacteria; phylum Bacteroidota; class Bacteroidia; order Flavobacteriales; family Flavobacteriaceae; genus Formosa. The sequence continues at coordinate 1,167,402 of NZ_CP047028.1, forward strand.
GTAAAATTTGCTAAAAATGTATTTGCAAAACCACAAAGAGTTGTTGTTGTTTCTGGAAAAACAGAAGACGAAGTTATTGAGCAATTAGAAACTAATGCTTTAAAAATTGTTGAATCTTTTAAAAGTCAAGAAACAAAAGAAAAACAACGTAGAATTAAATTATCGCTTCTTAAAATAGATACTATTGAAAATGCTTTAGGGATTAAAATGGAGATTCCTTCTGCTTACCGCATTGCAAAAAAAGACGATAAATTCTTTTGGTTAAGAAAAGACATTACAACAGGAACACAAAATATAATGGTGTACGAATTACCGTTAAATATGCTTAAGCATAACGATAGTTTAGTAAATCAAATTATTAAAATTAGAGATTCTATAGGTAAAGTTCATATTCCGGGACCAACAGATGGTACGTTTATGATTACAGAGAAAGCGTATGCGCCTTACTTGTTTGAAAAAACTTTAGACAATAAACCTGCTATAGAAACTAAAGGAATATGGGATGTTAAGAATGCTTTTATGTCTGGTCCTTTTATAAATTACATGATTGAAGATAAGGCAAATAATAGATTAATTGTAGTTGAAGGGTTTACATTTGCTCCGTCTGTAGAAAAACGAGACTATGTGTTTGAATTAGAAGCAATATTAAAATCTATAAAAATAGAATAGTTACTTCTTATAAAATATAGGATACAAAAAAAGCCAACAATTAATTGTTGGCTTTTTTGTGTTTAAATGAATATACAAATTATTCTTTTTTATCTTTATTAAGACCTTCCTCTTCTTCTTTAGAGGCATCTTTAAACTCTTTAATACCGCTTCCTAATCCACGCATAAGCTCAGGTATTTTTTTACCTCCAAAAAGCAATAAAACAATAACCACGATTAAGATAATTTGTGGTGCACCAATAACTAAAAAAGTTCCTAAAGAGATCATATTATTTCAAGTTTAAAAAACAAAGGTAATAATTAAAGTTTAATATTAAAGTTTTAGTAATAACTTTAGGAAAACATAAAGGTTTTGTCACATAAATTTATTTAATTTTGTGTCCAAGATGAAGCAAAAGAAAACTAAAAAGAAAAAAATAGCAAGAAAGTTACTACACAAGTATCGTCTTGTTATTTTAAATGAAGACACGTTTGAAGAACGTCTTTCATTTAGACTTACAAGGTTAAATGTATTTGTAGTACTTTCATTATCTAGTATTTTTTTAATTGTAGGAACAACCATTTTTATTGCATTTACTCCATTAAGAGAATATATTCCAGGTTATTCGTCTTCAGCATTAAAAAAATCGGCTACAGAGTTACATTATCAAGTAGATTCGTTACAACAGGTCTTACACGAAAACGAGCAATTTTACGAATCCATTAAAAAAGTATTGAAAGGAGATATATCTACCACCAATATGGATAAAGATTCTATTATTGCTGCGACAAAATTTGAAGCAAGCCAGGTAGATTTAAGTGCAACTCGAGCAGATTCTATATTACGAGAGAAAGTAGACAAAGAGGATAAGTATAATTTATTCGATTCTGCAACAACCTCTGCTAATTTTGTTTTATTTCCTCCAGCAAGTGGAGAAATTAGCGAACCATATAACGTACACGATAAACATTTTGCAGTAGATATTATTGTTGCTAAAAATGCACCAATAAAAGCCACAGCAGACGGACGTGTTATTTTTGCAGAATGGACCACACAAACAGGTTATGTAATTATTATAGAACATAGTTATGGGTTAATTTCGGTATATAAACACAATGCCTCTTTAACCAAAGATCAGGGCGATTTAGTAAAAGCGGGAGAGGTTATTGCTACGGCAGGAAACTCCGGAGAATTTACTACCGGACCACATTTACATTTCGAATTATGGAGTGATGGTTATCCTATTAATCCAATTAATTTTATCGATTTTAAACCATGATGTCTATAAAAGCGCTATTGGCAAAACCATTTGCTAAGTATATACATCGTTCTGTTCAGAAATGGGCAAACGACCCGATTAATACTCAGGATCATGTTTTTAGAAATCTAATTTCTGAAGCAGAATCTACTCAATTTGGAAAAGATCATAACTTTCAAAATATAAAAACATTTGAAGATTTTGTGAATCAGGTTCCTGTTCGGGATTATGAAGACTTAAAACCCTATGTTTTAAAAGTCGTTGCTGGAGAAGAAAATATACTTTGGAAAGGGAAACCATTATACTTTGCTAAAACATCTGGAACTACTTCTGGGGCCAAATATATTCCGATTACAAAAGAAAGCATGCCTACACATATTGAAGCTGCTAGGAATGCTATTTTATTATATATAAACGAAACAGGGAATGCTAGTTTTGTAGATGGTAAAATGATTTTTCTTCAAGGAAGTCCCATTTTAGAAATGAAAAACGGCGTAAATCTTGGTCGATTATCTGGAATTGTAGCGCATTTTGTACCTAAATATCTTCAGAAAAACAGACTGCCAAGTTGGGAAACTAATTGTATTGAAGATTGGGAAACTAAAGTAGATGCTATTGTAGAAGAAACGTTACCAGAAGATATGACTATTATTTCTGGAATACCTTCTTGGGTACAAATGTATTTTGAAAAGCTTCAAGAAAAAACAGGAAAGCCTGTTGGAGATATCTTTAAGAATTTTAATTTATTCATTTTTGGAGGTGTAAATTTTGAACCTTATCGCGCTAAATTTGAAAAACTTATAGGAAGAAAAGTAGATAGTATAGAGTTGTATCCTGCGAGTGAAGGATTTTTTGCTTACCAAGATAAGCAGGATGAAAAAGGAATGTTGCTTCAGTTAAATTCAGGAATATTTTACGAGTTTATAAAAGCAGATGAGTTTTTTAATGAAAACCCTAAACGTATTACCGTAAAAGACGTAGAATTAGACGTTAATTACGTTATGATTATCTCTACAACAGCAGGATTATGGGCTTATAATATTGGAGATACGGTTGCTTTTACATCGTTAAAACCTTATCGTATTATTGTTACAGGACGTATAAAACATTTTATATCGGCTTTTGGAGAACACGTTATTGGTAAAGAAGTCGAGCAAGCCATGAAAGAAGCGACAGCAAATACAGATATTCGTATTTCAGAATTTACTGTGGCTCCGCAAATAAATCCAGACTCCGGATTACCATATCATGAATGGTTTATAGAGTTTGAAAATGAACCAGAAAATTTTGAAGCGTTAACAATCAATTTAGATAAATCACTTCAAAAACAGAACAGTTATTATTACGATTTAATAGTTGGAAAAGTGCTTCAGCCATTAAAAATTACATCAATTAAAAAAGACGGATTTCAGAATTACATGAAATCCATAGGGAAATTAGGAGGTCAGAATAAAATACCAAGACTTTCTAATGATAGAAAAATAGCAGATACGTTATATGCCTTGAAAGTAACTAAATAGTGTTATATTTACACGCAAAACATTTGTATGGGTAACAAAAAACATCATGAAAGAACGAGAGCTCAGGAGAGCTCAGGTGCTATAGAGCGCATGTATATTACAATGCGACATTTATTTAATCGTGGGTTTTATAAACCTATGGGAATTTCGGGAGAAACATTAAGAGAAGCGTTGCTACTTTTAAGACCTGAAATTTATGGATCTGTTGGTGATGAAAAAGCCGAATTAGAAGGATTATTATATATTATTGATAGGCTTCCTATTGGTATAGAAGAATGTAGATATATAAACCTGACTAGTGATGAAGGTTATGCAGATTCTCATTTTAAAGCCATTATTCCGCCAAAAAGACGTCGTAACTGTTACCGCATTGACGACGATCAGATGAATATTGAAATTACTCGTGGACGATCGGAAATTTACGATATCCTAACACACCTTACTTTTCTATTTATTGAGTCTCATAAAATTAGTAAACGTGTACTTATTGATGATGAAGGTAAGACAACCAGAGATTGGTTAAAACTTGAAAAAGTAGTTCTTGCTAATGATGAATTATCAGAACCAGATCGCGAAACAGCTATTACATATACGGCTAATATTTTAGGCAGAACGTTTAATGAGATTACTGAAATTTATGACCAGTTTTCTACACCAAGTCGTCCAGAACGTTTATTACATATTGTCTATTGGTTAGGTAAATTAGCTATAGAAGAAGTTATAAATAACGACAAACGCACAGTTACATTTAGCCCGATGTTACGTGAAAGATTAGGACACCATATTCATGGCGAAATCTGGGCAAATAATATAAAACATATACTTTATAAAAATAGCTTATTAAATCGTCCTATTCATGTTATTAGTGCAAATATGCACAGTGTAATGAATACTATTTTTGCACCAACGGCGTTAAAACCGTTAGTTGCTAAAAAAGATATTTTTGAAGTTTACGAAGCTATTAGTCATAGCGACAATAAGGTTTTGCGTACAAAAGTGAATAAAGAAGCATTACAAAATGGAATGATTTTTATTGAAGATGCTTCAGGTACCAATATTGACGTTCAAATTTTTGATACTGCGAAAATTGATTTTTCAAAATTAGATATAGACTCTGACATTGCTAAGTTAAAAGCAGAGAAACCTGTAATTTTAGTTATGGATTATGCTTTTGGAGAACAAGCTTTTGAAACGATAGACGAACTTTTAAAACCTTATAAAGTAGAAGGTAAAAAAGTGTACCTAAATGTAGAATCTATTTCTATAATGGGAAAAGCAGGAATACTTGAGGGCGGAAAAGGAGATATTATGATTCCTTCAGCTCATATTTTTGAAGGTACAGCAGATAATTATCCGTTTAAAAACGAGCTAAGTAAAGCAGATTTAGAAGGTCAAGGTTTAAATGTTTTTGAAGGTACAATGATTACCGTTTTAGGGACATCTCTTCAGAATAAAGATATTTTAAAGTTTTTCTATAACTCGTCTTGGAATGTTATCGGATTAGAAATGGAAGGTGCGCATTATCAAAAAGCAATTCAGTCGGCTTCTAAAGTTAGAGGTAATATTTCGCCAGATGTGAAAGTAAGATATGCATATTATGCTAGTGATAATCCTTTAGAAACTGGAGGAACTTTAGCTTCAGGAGGTTTAGGTACCACAGGTGTAAAGCCAACATATTTAATTACAAGGAAGATATTACAACAAATATTTAATTAATTTAAATGAATACGAATCTACCAGAGAATTTAAACTCTAATCAACCTAAAAACCAACAAAATACGACAGATGAAGTCGATTTAATTGTGTTGTTTAATTATATAGGGAAAGGTTTTTCTAATTTTTTTAAACTTATAGGAAGTATATTTGTTTACCTTTTTAAAGGACTTATTTATTTCTTAAAACCTATAGTACAGTATGCTAGGATTATTGGTATAGTTATGGTTGTTTTTGCAGTATTAGGTTACTTTTTAGATAAAAAAAGACCAACAATATATACTTCTAATATGTTGGTTAAACCGTATTACAATTCTAAGTTTCAACTTATTGATAATATAAATTATTATAATTCACTTTTAGAAAGCAACAACTTTAAGAGTTTAGCTAATATCTTTAAAATAGATACTTTAGAAGTGAAAAATATAAAACGGTTTGAAGTAAATGCTGGTCCAGAAACAGAAACAGATTTGGTTTTAGAATACGAGGAGTTTTTACAATCTACAGATTCTGCAACATCAACTAGTTTCACTTATAAGAAGTATTTAGATGGCCGAGATATTTATTCTTCCAAAATCTTTGAAATTAAAGTTGATGCTTTAAGAAATAATATTTTTCAAGATTTAGAAGGTGGGTTGAATACTATTTTTGAGAATACGTATTCTCAGAATTTAATGGAGAAACGAAATCAAGTGTTTGAAATTGAAACAAATAGTATAAAATCATCTTTAGCTAAAATAGATTCTTTACAAAAAGTGTATATTTCCGTTTTAAGAGAAGAATCTAAATCACAATCAAGAACAGGAATGACTATAGGAGAGGGTTTATCTTTTGAAAAAGATAAATCTGTAACCAAAGAATACGAACTGTTTAATAAAGAAGTCGAATTAAGAGAGCAATTGGTTGAATTAGAACGAGAAAAATTAGAAGAAAACAAACTTTTTGATGTGGTTTCTAGGTTTCAATCTGTTGGTAGTGAAGAGTTAAAAGTACAGAAAAGATATGTACTAATGCTTCCTGTACTAGCTTTTATAGCAATGTATTTAGTATTTGCATTGATAAAAATTATTAAATTTATAAAGAATTATGAAGAGTAAAACTTCAATTTTAGTAACCGGAGGAGCAGGGTTTATAGGCTCTAACTTTGTACCTTATTTTTTAGAAGAAAACAAAGATATTCATCTTGTAAACTTAGATAAGTTAACTTATGCAGGAGATGTAGCAAACGTATCCGAAGTAGAAGGTAATTCAAATTATACATTTGTTGAAGGAGATATTTGCGATCGTAATTTAATTGAAGAGTTATTCGATAAATATAAGTTCTCTGGAGTTATTCATTTTGCAGCAGAATCACACGTAGATAATTCTATTAAAAATCCAGATGCATTTATGCAAACTAATATTTTTGGAACATTTAATTTAATAGATGTTGCTAAAAAACACTGGATGAATGGACCTTTTGAATTTAAAGAAGGTTGCGAGAATAATAAATTCCATCATATTTCTACAGATGAGGTTTATGGTACATTAGGAGAAACAGGATTGTTTTTAGAATCTACACCTTATGCACCAAATAGTCCATATAGTGCTTCAAAAGCATCATCAGATTTCGTTGTAAGAAGTTATTTCCATACTTACGGTATGAATGTTTTAACAACAAATTGTTCTAACAATTACGGACCAAAACAACACGACGAGAAATTAATTCCAACAATTATTAGAAAAGCATTATCAGGAGAAGATATTCCAATATACGGAGACGGTAAAAATATTCGTGATTGGTTATATGTTTTAGACCATTGTAAAGGTATTGCTTTAGTTTATGCTAAAGGTAAATTTGGTGAAACGTACAATATTGGAGGAAGAAACGAGAGAGATAACATGTATATAGTAAATACCATTTGTGGTATTTTAGACGGAATATATCCAAAAGATAAGCCATATGCCGATCAGATTACGTTTGTAAAAGACCGTGCAGGACATGATTTTCGTTATGCAATCGATGCTACAAAATTAGAAAATGAATTAGGCTGGAAAGCTGATGAAAATTTTGAAACCGGAATTAAGAAAACAATAGAGTGGTATATCAATAAATATAAAAACTAAGATGAAAGGAATTATTCTAGCAGGAGGGTCAGGAACCAGACTACACCCTTTAACGTTATCAGTTAGTAAGCAGTTAATGCCTATTTACGATAAACCAATGATTTATTATCCGTTATCAACATTATTGTATGCCGGTATAAATGAAGTTTTAATTATTTCAACACCTAAAGATTTACCTTTATTCAAGGATTTATTAGGCGATGGAAAAAAATTTGGATGTAAATTCGAATATGCCGTTCAAGAAGCACCTAATGGTTTAGCAGAGGCTTTTATTATTGGAGCAGATTTTATTGGAGACGATAAAGTGGCCTTAATTTTAGGAGATAATATTTTCTACGGAACAGGTTTAGGTACATTATTACAAGAGAATAACGATCCTGACGGAGGAATTATTTATGCATATCGAGTTCACGATCCAGAACGCTATGGTGTTGTAGATTTCGATGAAAATGGTCAAGCCATTTCTATTGAAGAGAAACCAGAACATCCAAAATCTAATTTTGCTGTTCCTGGTATTTATTTTTATGATAACTCCGTTGTCGAAATCGCTAAAAATATTGCGCCAAGTCATAGAGGAGAATTAGAAATTACAGATGTAAATAAAGTATACTTAGAACAAGGAAATCTTAGTGTTAGTATCCTAGATAGAGGAACTGCTTGGTTAGATACAGGTACATTTCAATCTTTAATGCAAGCATCTCAATTTGTTGAGGTTTTAGAAGAACGTCAAGGTTTAAAAATAGGTTCTATTGAAGCAGCTGCTTTTGAAATGGGATATATAAACGAAGAGCAATTTAAAGCTTTAGCTGCGCCTTTAATGAAGAGTGGTTACGGAAGAAATTTACAAGGACTTTTAAGTAAAAAATAATGACAGTTACAGAGACTAAATTAAAAGATTGTTTCATTTTAGAACCACAAGTTTTTGGTGATAAAAGAGGCTATTTTTTAGAATCATATAATGCCGAAACTTTTAAAGAATTAACAAATCTAGATGTAACGTTTGTTCAAGACAATGAATCTTTTTCTTCTAGAGGCGTTTTAAGAGGTCTTCATTACCAATTAGGAGAACATGCGCAAGCAAAGTTAGTTCGTGTGGTTAAAGGGGAGGTTTTAGACGTTGCTGTAGATATTAGAAAAGACTCTCCAACATATGGTCAGCATGTTGCTGTAAATTTAACAGAGGAGAATAAAAAACAATTATTTGTACCTCGCGGATTCGCTCACGGATTTGTTGTGTTAAGTGAAACGGCTATTTTTTCTTATAAATGTGATAACTTCTATAATAAAGCATCAGAAGGCAGTATTATTTATAACGATGAGACTTTAAATATTGATTGGCAAATTGATGAAAGTGAGATGTTAATATCTGAAAAAGATACCATTTCTCCTTCACTTGAAAACGCAAAAATATAATGAAAATTCTAGTTACTGGAGGAAACGGACAATTAGCAGCTTGTATAAAAGATGTTAGTAAAGCCGAGAATCAACTACAGTTTATTTATACAGATTCCGAAGATTTAGATATTACAAATCAGCAACATGTTGCTGATTTTTTTCAAAATAATACTATCGATTGGTGTATAAATTGTGCTGCATATACAGCGGTAGATAAAGCTGAATCTGATATTGTTTTGGCTCGAAAAGTTAATAAAGATGGTGCTAAATATTTAGCGATTGCTTGTAAAGCAAATAACGTAAAGTTAATTCATGTGTCTACAGATTTTGTGTTCGATGGTAAATCCTCTGCATTATATTTAGAAACAGATGTTGTTGAACCTTTAGGCATATACGGATTAACAAAGTTAGAAGGAGAACAAGCAATTCAAGAAAACTTAGCTACTTATTTTATTTTAAGAACATCTTGGTTATACTCAGAACATGCTAACAATTTCATGAAAACCATGTTACGTTTAGCCGAAACTAGACCTGAATTAAATGTTGTGGCAGACCAAATTGGTACGCCAACTTACGCAACAGATTTGGCTTCAGTTATGTTATATATTATAAAAGAAAATAGTACTAATTACGGACTATATCATTACAGTAACGAAGGTGTAGCGAGTTGGTACGATTTTGCAGATGCAATTTTTGAAATAGCAGACACAAAAACAAAAGTTTTTCCTATTAAAACAGAAGCTTATCCAACACCAGCAGCTCGTCCGCAGTTTAGTGTTATGGATAAAACAAAAATAAAAGACAGCTTTAAAATAAACATTCCACATTGGAGAATGAGTTTAAAAAAAGCTATAAAAAATTTATAGATGAATTTAAATCTAAAAACCGCTATTGAAGCGTCGTTAAAAGCAGGAGAAGTGATTATGCAAGTGTATGACACTGCTTTTAATGTAGAGCTTAAAGATGATAAATCACCGTTAACTGAAGCAGATAAAAAAGCTAACGATATTATTAATTCGTTTTTAATTCCTACTGAAATTCCTATTATTAGTGAAGAGAATAAACAAACAGATTACGAGGTTAGAAAAACTTGGAATACCTGCTGGATTGTAGATCCTGTAGATGGAACTAAGGAGTTTATAAAACGTAATGGTGAGTTTACAGTTAATATTGCACTAGTTACGGACGGAAAGCCTGTTTTAGGTGTTATTTATGTGCCTGCCGTAAAAACTTTATATTATGCTGACGTGGATAATAAAGAAGGTTTTAAGGTTGAATTAAAAGAACATATTACTGCTATAGATTATGTTTTAGAACATGCAAAACCTTTACAACCTAAGGCTGCAAATTCTAATCCGGTTCAAGTTGTAGGTAGCCGTTCTCATATGAGTCAAGATACACTAGATTTTGTAGAGACATTAAAGGCAAAAGGTAGCGAAGTAGAGATTGTTTCTAAGGGAAGTTCTTTAAAATTTTGTCTGGTTGCAGAAGGAAATGCAGATGTGTATCCAAGATTTGCACCAACAATGGAATGGGATACTGCTGCTGGTCAGGCTATTTGTAATGCTGTAGGCGTAGACGTTATTTCTAATGAAACAGATAAGGCCTTATTATATAATAAAGAGAATTTATTAAATCCTTTTTTCCTAGTAACTCTATAGGATAATTGTTTTTGTTATAAAAATGTTTACTTTTGTCTTAATTAAAGAGGCATAAAGTCTATAGAAAAATGAAAGATACTTCATATAAAAGGCACATATTTAAAGCTATTACATGGCGATTTGTAGGGACTTTAGACACTATTTTATTATCATGGTTAATATCAGGAGATCCATTAACAGGTCTTAAAATAGGATTAGCCGAAATTACAACCAAAACGATATTATACTATTTACACGAACGTGTATGGTTTAAAGTCGATATGGAAGAAAGTAACAAGCGTCATATTTTTAAAACCATAACTTGGCGTATTGTTGGTACTATGGATACCATGACATTGGCTTGGTTAATTTCTGGAGACCCTATGATTGGTTTAAAAGTAGGAGGAACAGAAGTACTTACTAAAATGATTTTATATTATTTACATGAAAGAGCATGGTATAAAATTAATTTTGGATTAGATAAAGATAAACGTCACACTCACGAATAATGAAAGAGCATATTATACCTCACGATTATCAAATATCTCGAGGAGACAGACAAAAAAAGAATCAGCATAACTCGTTTTTAATGTGGTTTACAGGACTTTCTGGTTCCGGAAAATCTACAATAGCGAATGTGGTTGAGCAGAAATTATTTCAAAAAGGAATAAAAACCTATACCTTAGACGGAGATAACATTAGAAAAGGAATAAATAATGATTTAACTTTTGCTCCTGAAGATCGTACAGAGAATATCCGCAGAATTGCTGAAATTTCAAATTTAATGATCGATGCTGGTGTTGTAACCCTAGCGGCATTTGTTTCACCTTATCAGAAAGATAGGTTAAACATTAAAAGCATTGTTAAAGATGATAACTTTGTAGAAGTATATGTAAATACAAGTGTTGAAGAGTGTGAACGACGTGACACTAAAGGACTTTACAAGAAAGCAAGAGCAGGAGAAATAAAAAATATGACAGGAATTTCGGCACCTTACGAGGCTCCAGTACATCCTGATATTGAAATAAAAACAGAAGAGGTATCTGTAGAAGATGCTGCGAATATAATAGTAGAATATATTTTACCTAAATTAAAATTATCGAGCAATGAGTAGTAATAAGTATTATTTAAATTATTTAGATGAATTAGAGAGTGAGGCTATCTATGTTTTACGTGAAGTTTGGGCTCAATTTCAAAATCCAGTTATTTTATTTTCTGGAGGAAAAGATTCTATTGTAATTACCCATTTGGCTAAAAAAGCATTTTATCCTTCTAAAATACCTTTTCCGTTAATGCACGTAGATACAGGTCATAATTTTCCTGAAACTATTCAATTTAGAGATGATATTATTAAAGAATTAGGTGTAAACTTAATAGTTGGTTCTGTACAGGAATCGATTGATGATGGTAGAGTTGCTGAAGAAAAAGGTAAAAATGCAACACGTAACGCGCTTCAAATTACAACACTTTTAGATGCTATTGAAGCAAATAAAGTAGATTGTGCTATTGGAGGAGGTCGACGTGACGAAGAAAAAGCAAGAGCAAAAGAACGTTTCTTTTCACATAGAGATGATTTTGGGCAATGGGATCCAAAAAACCAACGTCCAGAGTTATGGAACATTTTTAACGGTAAATATTTTGAAGGCGAACATTTTAGAGCGTTCCCAATTAGTAACTGGACAGAAATGGATGTTTGGAACTATATAAAACGTGAAAACATTGCTATACCTTCATTGTACTTTGCACATGAGCGTGAAGTAGTTTGGAGACAAGATGCTTGGATTCCTAATTCAGAATTTTTAGTTCTTGAAGATCATGAAGAAGTTGTAACTAAGAAAATTAGATTTAGAACATTAGGAGATATCACAATTACAGGTGGTATTGAATCTGAAGCAGATACTTTAGCTAAAATTGCCGATGAGGTTGCAGGAATGCGTCAAACAGAACGTGGTAATCGTAGTGATGATAAACGTTCGGAATCGGCCATGGAAGACAGAAAACGTCAAGGATACTTTTAGATCAACAAATAATAATTTTTAGAATACGTAGATATGTTAGATAATAACCAGTTATTAAGATTTACAACAGCAGGGAGTGTAGATGATGGAAAAAGTACCTTAATTGGCCGCTTACTATACGATTCAAAATCTATTTTTGAGGATCAGTTAAAAGCCATAGAGAATACAAGTAAGAAAAGAGGTCACGAAGGTGTCGATTTAGCGTTGTTTACAGACGGTTTAAAGGACGAACGTGAGCAAGGAATAACAATAGACGTTGCGTATAGATATTTTACTACACCAAAGCGTAAATTTATTATAGCAGATACTCCAGGTCATATTCAGTATACAAGAAATATGGTTACAGGAGCATCAACTGCAAACGTAGCAACTATATTAATTGATGCTAGACACGGTGTTATTGAACAAACAAAACGCCATGCCTTTATAGCATCTTTATTAAATATTCCGCATGTTATCGTTTGTGTAAACAAAATGGATCTTGTGGATTATTCAGAAGAAGTGTTTAATGATATTGTGTCTCAATTCGAGCACATTTCATCTAAAATGCTAATAAAAGATGTTCGTTTTATTCCTATGAGTGCTTTAATAGGAGATAATGTTGTAAACCGTTCAGAAAACATGACATGGTACCAAGGTTCGCCTATGTTAAACATGTTAGAAACCATGCACATTAGTAGTGACGTTAATAAAGTTGATGCACGTTTTCCTGTGCAAACCGTGCTTAGACCACAAAACGATTCTCATAGAGATTACCGTGGTTATGCAGGACGTGTTGCTAGTGGAGTACTTCGCGTAGGTGATGAAATTACTGTAATGCCTTCTGGGTTTACATCTGTAATAAAAGCCATAAACTTAAACGATCAGGAATTAAAAGAAGCCTTTGCACCGCAATCTGTGTCTATTCAATTAGAAGACGATATTGATATAGGAAGAGGAGATATGATTGTGCGTTCTAATAACAAACCAGAAGCCACTCAAGACATAGAAGTGATGTTATGTTGGTTAAATAACACAGGAGCTAAGCCACGTACAAAATATACTATTAAACATACATCTAACGATCAGAAGGCAATGATTAAAGATGTGGTTTATAAAATAGATATTGAAAGCTTAAACCGTGTAGAAGGAGATGATTCTCTTAATATGAACGATATTGCTAAAGTTAAACTAAGAACAACAAAACCTTTAATGGTAGATTCGTATCGTGAGAACCGTTTTACAGGTAGTATTATTTTAGTAGATGATGCCACTAACGAAACTGTTGCAGCAGGAATGATTGTGTAAACAAAACAATTAGTTTTTTAAAATAAATTAAAATCCATTAAAAACAAATTATTTAGTAGTTTGTTTTTAATGGATTTACCTTTTTAAAATGGTAGCTTTGTTGGTTTTGTAATTTTGATTAAACACTAGTAATTTATGTTATTTAATTCCATAGATTTTGCAATATTTTTCCCTATTGTATTTATATTATATTGGATTTTTTCGGAGCAACTTAAACTTAGAAATATACTTTTGTTAATTGTAAGTTATACTTTTTATGGTTGGTGGGATTGGCGTTTTTTATTTCTTATTGCGATAAGTTCTATTGTAGATTTTTATGTAGGAAAAGAACTAGGAGATACAATAGATAATGCAAAACGGAAAAGGTTGTTATATCTTAGTTTATTGGTTAATCTTGGGTTTTTAGTGTATTTTAAGTATACTAATTTTTTTATAGACACTTTTGTAGATTCTTTTAAGTTGTTTGGTAAAACTCTTGAAGTATCTACATTAAATATTATTTTACCCGTAGGCATTAGTTTTTATACATTCCAGACTTTAAGTTATACGATTGATGTTTATAAAAAACAATTAAAACCGAGTAAGGATCCTATTGCTTTCTTTGCTTTTGTTTCTTTTTTTCCACAGTTAGTAGCAGGTCCTATAGAACGCGCTTCACACCTTTTACCACAGTTTTATAAAACGTATAAGTTTGACTACAATCAGGTTAAATCTGGGCTTTTATTAATGGCTTTTGGGCTGTTTAAAAAAATGGTAATTGCAGACAGGGCTGCTTTATATGTAAATGAAGTTTATAATAATCCAGGCAATTATGAAGGGGTAGAGACAATAATAGCTACAGTACTATTTGCTTTTCAAATTTATTGTGATTTTTCTGGTTATTCAGATATTGCTATTGGGGCTTCTAGAACTATGGGGTTTGATTTAATGAAAAATTTTGACAGTCCTTATTTATCAAAATCTATAACTGAGTTTTGGAGACGTTGGCACATATCATTATCTACTTGGTTTAGAGATTATGTTTATATACCATTAGGAGGGAATAGAAACGGAAAGTTTAAAACGTATTTTAATCTGTTTATTGTTTTTGTAATTAGTGGTTTATGGCATGGTGCAGCAATAACTTTTTTAGTTTGGGGAGCTATACATGGTTTTATTATTGTTTTAGAAAAGGCTACGTACAAACGTAAAAAAGCAATATTTAAACTATTAAAAATAAACACGAATAGTTTCTCTAATAAGTTGCTTTTTATTTTAGTTACTTTTTCTATTGTTTGTGTAGCTTGGGTGTTTTTTAGAGCAAACTCATTTTTAGATTCTAAATTAATAATTTCCAGTTTCTTTAATAATAACCTTTATGAATTATTAGGAGATCAATTATATTTAATAGGATTGAAAGAAAATGAATTTTCAATCATGATTTTATCAATCATCTTAATGATCTTAATAGAAAGATCTCATAAAAAACAGAGTTTTGTTAAAGTTTTAAGTGAACAATCTTTACCTTTTAGATGGAGTGTTTATGTTGGTATAGTAGTCTTTATAACCATATTTGGTGTCTATGGAGATTCAATGGCATCCTCGTTTATCTATTTTCAATTCTAAGATAATTATGATTAATAAATTAGTAAAAGGTCTTTTTAAAGTAATCATACTACTTTCATTAGTTTTATTAGTAATAAAATTATTTGAACCATTTTTTACAGAATCAGAAACATCTGTTTGGGATAACTTTTATGCTCAAGAAAAAAACAGTGTAGACATCTTAATTTTGGGTAATTCTCATGCGAATGCAGGAATTGATCAGAATATTTTACAAGCAAAATTAAATTCAAATGTTGTGTCTTTGGCTACAAGAGGTCAAAACATATATCAAACATATTATTGTGCTTTAGAAGCATATAAAAACCAGGTTCCAGAAGTTTTGATTATTGAAAATTATTTGTTTTATGAAAGGTTAACTATGGATGCATTTGTTAATCAAGACCCAACAATTAATGATTATATGAAAAGATATCTAACATTTGAGGGAAAGAAAATTGGTGAGGTTAAAATAGAAGAAGCTAGAGCTTTTTTTAAAGGGAATTTACTTGAAAATTTATTCCCATTAATTAAAAAACATGATAGATGGACTGATGTAGATGAGATTAAAAAAAGACTTAAGACTAAAGGCAAAAAAGAAAGACGCAGAGGTGTAACTATTCTAAGTCAGGCTTCTGTACAAGAGTATAAAACTAGAAGTGAGTTTAATTTAAATACATACAATATTCTTCCTGAAGAAGAAAAGGCTTTACAACAAATTGTTGATTTAGCTAAAGAAAAAGGAACTAAGAAAATCATACTATTAACAATTCCTTTTTATAACCATTACAGAAATAAGATTGATTATAATTCTCTAGATAAACCTTTAAAAGCATTTGTTAAAAAGAATGAGTTTGTTAATTATTTAGATTTAAATATTGAGTATCCTGATCTAGATAGATCATGTTTTTCAAATGAACCCGTTGGTTATAATCAGCATTTAAATTATAAAGGAGCAATAGTAGTAAGTAATTATTTGTCTAATTATGTTTATAATACGTATAAATTAAAGTCTAATAATAATGATAATAACTCTCTAGAGAGTGCGCTTTATAAAAGCATAAACTCAAAGCCTGAATTAACTAAATCTGAAGAATTCCTAGGTTTTTTTAGGATTAATAATTCTAAAAACAAAATTGTTTCTATAACTCAAGAAAAACAGGCTATTATTTTAGATGGCTGGATGACATTAAAAGATAAAAAATCAACTGATAATGAAATGTTTATAGGCTTAGTGAAAGGTAACAATTTTATGTATATAAATTCTGTTAATCAATTAGTTAGAAAAAAAAGATTAGATGTTACAAAAAACCTAAAAAAGAAGAATAATTTATACGATGACTCTGGTTTTAAGTTTAGCATTAACAGTGCTCTATTAGAGAAAGGTTTGTTTGATGTTTATACCATTATAAGAGATCCTAAAGGAAAGATTTTTGTTAAAAAATCGGGTAGAAAGGTTAAGATTATTTAGGTTTAAAAAAGGTACCTTTGTTTTTTGTAAAAAACAAGATTAACGTAAATAATTTATGTTAATTTATTCTATCGAATTTCTAATTTTCTTTGCTGTTTTTTTTAAAACTTTTTTAAAAATGAGTTATGGCTTTATTAATAATAAAAATATAGGAATATATAGCTATAACAACTAAAGATTTGTATGTTAAAGAAAGGGCTTTCATTAATTAGTACCTCTCAAATTAAAAATTTGGGGATAGTATTTTTTTTAAGAATACTAGGGATGTTATTAGCTTATGGCGCTATGATGTATATCTCTAATATGTATGGGGCAGCTGCTTACGGTAGATATTCTATTTCTTTAACAGTATGGCAGTTTTTAGTTTTAATTTTTTCATTAGGACTTCCTAATAGCATTGTTAAACTTACAGCAGATTACAGATATTTTAAGGAAGGAAAGCCACAAAATCAATATTTAAATAAGTCTTTAAAGCTTATAATCTTCTCGGGAATATTATGCTCATTTATTTTATTTGTTTCTAAAGAATGGTTAGCATTAACTGTATTTAAAGACAGTTACCTTATAGAATATTTTAAAATTATATCTTACTTTATTGGTTTTGGTATTCTGTATTTTTTTCTTTTAGAATTTATTAGAGGTAAAAAAAAATTTACAAGTTTTAGTATATTTCAAAATGTATTGCCTTATACAATATTAATTCCTCTATTATTTTTCTTTAAGAAATATAATTTTTTAGAAAGTAATATCATTTTTGCCTATGCTTTTTCTTTAAGTATATTGGCGTTAATACTTCTAATTTATTACCCTAGAAAAAATAAATTAAAGACTAATTATTCTTATAAAAGTATTTTTAGTCTATCATTACCTTTATTGTTTAGTGCGGCATTTATATTTATAAGTAACTGGACAGATATATTTATGTTAGGAAATATGGTGTCTAAAAAAGATGTAGGTATTTATAATGCGTCTTATAAACTTGCTTCTATTGCCTTAGTTGTAATTAATTCCATTAATGTAATTCTTGCTCCAAAAATATCAGAGTTATTTAGTAAAGGTAAGATTGATGAAATAAATACAGAAGTCCAAAAGGCAACTAAACTAGTATCATTAATTACCATACCTATGGTCTTAGTTTTAATTATTTTTAGCACACAATTATTAAGTTTATTCGGTCCAGAATTTGTCGAAGGAAAATTAGCTTTAATAATTATTTCTATAGGACTTTTGTTTAATGCTCTAAGCGGTAGTGTTGGGCAAATATTAAGTATGACAAATCATCAAAAAACATTAAGAAATTTTACAATTTATAGTGCTGTTCTAAATATAATTTTAAATTATTTTTTTATTAAATCTTACGGATTTGTAGGAGCTGCTTTAGCAAGTATGATTTCAAATATTTTTCTGAATACAATTTGTGTGATTTATATAAAAAGAGAGTTTAAGTTTTATACGTTTTTTAGATTTTAAATTTAAATTATAGATCAGTATAAAGAGTACGAAATGAATAATTATAAGTCTTTTACTATTTCGGTAGAAATTCCAGTGAAGGTTTTTAAAATATAGAGAATGAAGAAAGTAGATTTTTTTTGTATTGGAGCTCAAAAAGCAGGTACAACTCTTTTGCATGACATATTAAATCAGCATACCGGTATTTATCTTCCAACAGAAAAAGAAGCTCATTTTTTTGATGTAAACGAAATATATTCAAAAGGCTTGTCTTTTTATTTTGACAGATATTTTAGTACATATTATAACGAGAAATTAATTGGTAATATAAATCCTAATTTACAAGTAGAACAAAGATCCATAGATAGAATTATTGATTGTTTTGGCACAGATATTAAGATTTTGTTTTTTTTAAGAAATCCAGTGAAAAGAGCATATTCTCATTACTTAATGAGTAAAAAAAGAGGATATGAACCATTAGAGTTTTTAGAAGCAATAGAAAAAGAGAAATCAAGAATTGAAAATCCTGTTTTTCATAAAGATTATGAGTCTGAAGAATTGGGACATTTTGAAAAAAATCATTTCGGGTACATAAATAGGGGGCTTTATTCAGAAACCTTAAACTATTTGTATGAAAAATTTCCAAAAGAAAATGTTAGAATTTATGTGTTAGAGGAGTTTTTAAAAGATAAACAAAACACCATAAAAGATATTTTTACTTTTTTAAATATTGAAGAACAACAGTTAAATTTAAATTTAAAAAGTAACCCCGCTCAAAAGGCAAAATTTATATGGGTTTCTAAATTTTTAAACACGCCTTCGGGGTTAAAAGATTCTTTTAAACGTATTTTTCCAGACGTAATTAGAAAAAATTTTAAAAAACAGATTCAAAAAAGAAACTTTAAAACGATAAGTAATCAAGAAAAAATAGTGCCATATAATTATCAAGATTTAAAATCAATTTATTTTTCTGACGACATAAAGAATTTGGAAGGGCTTTTAGAAAGAAGAATAGAAATTTGGGATTAATATTATGAAAGTGTTTTTTATATATAAAGATTTTTGAACAATGAAAAATATACTAATTCTATTATGTTTTTTTCAGCTATTTTCTTGTAAGAAAAAAGGGGAGAATAGTAATTTAAAACAAACCACTATAGATAATGTTTTTAGTGTAGATCTTAATATTAAGATACTAGAAGATGATAAGTTACAGTTGTTTTTTATTCAAGATAATTCAGAATCTGGATTTAGCTTTCAAAAAAAGGTTAATGTAAATGTTCAAGGTAAAGATGAATTTCAAGTTGTTTCGTTTAAATTACCTTCAAATGTAATACCAATACGTTTTAGGTTAGATTTAGGTGATAATAGAAAAGAATCGGAAGTTCAAATTAAATCAATACTAATTAGATTGAATAACAATGTTATTAGTGTTGACAACTCTACCATTCAAAGGCTGTTTAACCCTAATAAGTATTTAATAACTTCAGATTATATCTCTTTTGAAAGAAAAATAATAGGTAATGATTATGATCCTTATCTTCTATCTACACCATTATTGAATAAGAAAATTGAAATTGATTTCTAAAAAACATAAATCAGAAGTTAAGTGGTAAACTCTAATATGAAAGTAACTGTTGTCACAGTAACCTACGGGAATCGATACATATACCTTAGTCAGGTAATAGAAGCGTGTATAAAGCAGTTTGTAGATAAAATCATTATAGTTTCTAATGGTAGTGAAGAGAGTGCTTTAAAACAGCTTAAACAGTTAAGTGTTGCAAATAATTGTATTAAGTTAATAGATTTGGAAGAAAACACTGGTTCTGCTAATGGTTTCTATCAAGGCTTAAAAGAAGCGCATAATAGTGGTGCTGAATTTATTTGGATATTAGATGATGATAATAAACCTCTAGAAAACGCCTTGTTAGAATTAAAAATGTTTTGGCAAACCAATACCCTTTCTAACAAAGAATCAGCTTTATTATCTTACAGAAAGGATAGGGAAATATTTAAGAAAGCCATTCAGAGTAGTAACCCTTATTTTATGTTGGGTACTAGAAATTCTTTTTTAGGATTTAGTGTTTTAAGTAAATTAAAAAAAATCTTATTTAAAGACAACGTATATTATAATCCGGACATAACACATGGAAAAGTTGCAGTAGCACCATATGGAGGCTTGTTTTTTCACAGTAATTTAATTGATGAAATTGGGCTTCCTGATAAAGATTTTTTCCTTTACGCAGATGATCATGATTTTTCTTATAGAATTACTCAAGGAAAAGGAGAAATAATATTAGTTTTGAAGAGTGAATTAGAAGATTTAGAAACTTCTTTTCATTTAAAGAAATCAAAAAGTATATTAAACACAAGATATTTTGGAACAGATTCCAAAAAAGCAATTTTTTACTCTGTAAGAAATAATGTTTTTTTTGAAAAAAAATTCAGAAATAATATTCTGTTATATAACTGTAACAAAATTACATACCTGATTTTACTGTTTATAATAATGATTTTCAATCCGCGAAATTTCTGGAAATTTTCAGTAATTATAAATGCGATAAACGATTCCAAGAAATTTAAGGAGAATGATTAATTTAAGAAATGTTTATATTTTTGTTTTCATCTTAATTGTAATTTCTTGTTTTGTTATAGGAGGGGTTGTTCAGTTTTTTATAGGTGTGCCAAATACAGTATTTTCTGTTTTATTGTCTGGTTTTTTTTTAGCTTTTTATTGTTTATATGTGCTTGTAAAGCATAAAGTTTTTTTAGATAGAGTTGTTTTATTACATCTTATATTAGGAATGTTAATAATAATAAGTGCTGTATTAAATGAAACTAGTTTAATTAAAACATTAATATATTTTATTTTTGTTTTTCTTCCGTTGGGTTGTTACTTGTTTTTTAAAGTAAACCAAAAAGAGAATTATATTTCGCAACTTAAAATTAGTAGAATATTCTTAGTTATAGCTTGCTTGCAGCTTCCTGTAATTCTAGTCCAACATTTTGGTTACGATTTCTTGATAGATTTTAATAGAAGTAACCAATCTGTTTCTGAAATTGATTTTATGTTTGGTACTTTTTTTTTAAAAGCAGACCATGCATTAGGTTATTTTATTTTATTTAATATTTTTAATCTTATAGAGAATAATGAGGATAAAAAAATTACAAAATATCCGACATTATTTTATTTGTATTTTGGAGCAACAATTTTAGCTTCAGAATCAAATATTTCAAAATTAATTTTAGGTGTTTTTGTTTTATATATGATATATAGAACGTTTCCAAAAAAAATTAAAATATTAGGAATTTTAGCTGTAATAATATCTTCGCCTTTTTTAATTTCTCAATTAATTAAATTTAAAGCTGTAGAGCATGAAATTTATATTATAAAGAAAGAATATAATGTTAAAAAATCTTATATTAATTATGAACGTGGTATAGCAAAACGTCCTCAAGTAATTATTACATATGCATCTAAAATTCCTTTAAAAATTTTTGGAGATGGACCTTACTCATATTTCAATATTTTAAAAGGTAAGTTTTCGAAAACCAAACATTTTTCACAAATTTTATGGATGTATGCAGATTTAGGAATTATTGGTCTGGTAATTTTTATTATGCTTTTATATGCCATTGTCAAGAATCTAGAATTAAGTAACCATATAAATGTTTTTGTTTTTGGGATTACACTTGTGTTTTCATTAATGACAACAATTTTTTCAGACTTATGTATAATGATAACATTAATGTGCATATTACAAAATAGAAAAAGAATAGAATGAACATAGTTATAGTACCTTTTCACGATTGGAGAAAAATTATTAAAGAAGGATCTCGTACTAGAGATGCTCATTTTATTGAAGTTTTAAGTCAAGAAAAAGATATAAAAAAAGTAATTATAAATAGGCCAATTACGCTGTTAGAAATACTTATTAAAAAAAAGAAAAAAGGCATTAAAGGCGAAATCATACATCAAAAAAAAGGTTTTACTTTGTATAAGATTGATGAGAATGTTTTTTTAATAGATTATCTTTCTAAAGATATATTTAATCAAATTATTAAAAAGTATAATTGGTATATTAATACCTTTTCAAAACCAGAATATATTGCGTTTATCGACTCTTGTTTTTCTAAATTAAATATTAAAGATTATACGCTTTTAAGTCAAAATGTATTTGCTTATAAATTAACCTCAAAATTAAAACCTAAAATTCGAGTTTTTGATGCATGGGATAATTTCACAAAATTTAAAGTATATCAATCTATTCTAGATCAAGTAAAGGAAGGGTATAATTCGTATGCTAAAACTTCTGATTTCTGGATTACAAACGCTAAAGAGAATATACGTTTTTTTTCAGATAAATTTAATCCTCGAAACATACATTTAATTTCTAATGGAGTAGATGTAAGGAGATTTACATTTAAAGAGCAGGTAAAAACGCCAAAAGACATGGTTAATATAAAGAGACCAATAGTTGGTTTTGGGGGAAAAATAACACAATTATTAGACACCGATTTAATTAATAAAGTTGTGTCTTCTTCTCCAAATGTGTCTTTCGTTTTTGTAGGTCAGTTACTCGATAAAGATGTTTTTAGTAAAATAAAGACACACTCTAATTTTTATTACCTAGGCGATAAACATTACGATAGTTATCCAGATTATGTTAAGAATTTTGATATATGTATTGTGCCTTATGTAACTAAAGAAGATGAAAAATCTGGCGCAGATTCTATTAAAGTTTATGAGTACTTAGCCACTGGAAAAAAAGTTGTTGGAACAAGAGGAAATGGGCTTCAGGATCTTGAAAAATATTTATACTTAGTAGATACTCCAGATGCATTTTCTAAAGAATTAAATGCTATTGAAAATAATAAACCATTAATGGATATTAATTCTCACACTTGGCAATCTAAAGTTGATAAATTAATGAGTATTCTAAACGTATGACATTTTTAAAATCTCTTAAATTACAGCTTATAAAACGTCCAGAAGAAACTTTAGTTTGTTTAGTGGCGGCAACAATACCATTTATGGTAAATCTAGGTAACATATCCGTGATTTTATCAGCGGTATATAGTTTGTACTTAATTATAACAAAGAAGACTACCTTAGGTCAGTTTAATAATTTTGCTTTTTATTTTCCTTTAATTTATTTTTTTATCATTGTTATTAGTGCGTTAACAAGTAAAGATGTAGGCTATGGTTTAAAAGTGGTTAATAAGAACCTGTTATTTATATTAATTCCTTTTGTGTTATTTACGTTTAGAAATGCAAATTATAGTATAAAACGAGTGCTATCGGTGTTTGCGTTGTCAACATCTTTAGCTACCTTAGTATTAATAATTTATGGTGGTTTTAATATCCTCTGTGGAAAAGGGTTTAATACTCTGTTCTTTCATGAGTTTACAATGCTTTACGATCAACATCCTGTTTACTTTGCTTTATATATCGCATTAAGCATTTTTATAATAACATATTATGCCTTTACATTGCATTCTAATGCTGTTTTTAAGAATAAGATAATAGTAGTAGGACTTATTTTACTTCTTTTGTGTGGGCTTGTTTTAACGGCTTCTAAAGCTGTAATATTTATTTTCATTCTTCTGTATATTGTCCTTATCTTTATGTTAGTTCCTAAGAAGAAATATAAGCTTTCTTTTTTAGGTTTAATATTACTTTTTATTCCTTTATTATCTAGTATTCCTGTTATTAAAGAGCGTTTTCAAGAAGGTGTTCATTTTGATATAAAAGATTTTAAACCTACAAACAATTTAGCAGAAGCTTATCTTTTTAATTACGAAGATAAAACAAGTATTAGTGATCTTGAATTACGTTATATATTTTTAAAAATCGGATTATTTCATACAACACAAGATCATAAATTATTGTTTGGGTATGGTGTTGGGGATGTTCAAAATTATTTAGATTATTACTATATGTATTATGGATTAGCACCAAATTGGTATGAAGGATATAATGTTCATAATCAATATTTACAGATGCTAATATCTTTAGGAATGTTAACGTTCTTACTTTTTATATATTATCTTTTTTTTAGTTTTAGAATTGCTGTAAAACCAATGAATAAGTTGTATTTATTGTTTTTAATAATGATTACTTTTGCGCTTCTATTCGAATCTTACTTCGAACGAAACAAAGGCATTGTATTTTTTGTTTTTATGAATACATTGTTTTTAATTGATTTATTAAAATATGAAAATAGGAATATTAGGGACTAGAGGAATACCAAATTACCATGGTGGTTTTGAGCAATTTGCAGAGTATTTTTCGGTATTTTTAGCTACCCAAGGACACGATGTTTTTGTCTACAATTCTAGTGTGCATCCTTATCAAGAAAAGATTTTTAAAGGGGTTAATATTATTCACTGTAAAGATCCTGAAGATAGTATAGGAACAGCCGGTCAATTTATTTATGATTTGAATAGTATTCTAGATTCTAGAAAAAGAGATTTCGATATTATTCTTCAGTTAGGGTATACCAGTAGCTCTATTTGGTATAAGTTATTACCTAAAAAGAGTCTTGTAATTACAAATATGGATGGATTAGAGTGGAAACGATCTAAATATTCTAAAAAGGTTCAAGCATTTTTAAAAATAGCAGAATCGCTCGCTGTTAAATCTAGTGATTTTTTGATTTCTGATTCTATAGGAATTCAAAACTACTTGCAAAAAAAGTATAATGTATCATCTAAATATATAGCATATGGTGCAAATTTATTTCTTGACCCCAACAAAGCTATTCTAAAGGAATTTGGTGTTAACGCATATAAATACAATATGTTGATAGCGCGTTTTGAACCTGAAAATAATTTAGAAACTATTTTGGATGGTGTTGTTTTATCTAAGCAAAAAGATCCTTTTTTAGTCGTTGGAAAACATGATACAAATACATTTGGAGCGTATTTAAAGGATAAGTATAAAGAGCAGACTCATATTAAATTTTTAGGTGGAATTTATGACTTAGAAATTCTAAATAATTTAAGATATTTTTCTAATCTGTATTTTCATGGTCATTCTGTAGGAGGAACTAATCCATCTTTACTAGAGGCTATGTCTTCTAATGCTTTAATCGTTGCGCATAACAATGATTTTAATACATCTATTTTAAAAGATAATGCTTTATATTTTAGTTCGGATATAGATGTGAAACACGTTTTAGATACTATTAATAAGAGTCAATATTCTAATATGCTTAAAGGGTGTTATCATGAAATTTCCGAGAAGTTTAATTGGAACACGATTAACAAACACTATTTAGACTTTTTTAAAGATTGTTTAAATCAAAATAGATAATTTTATTTTAAATAAAAAATAGTAGTTAATCAAAAGAAAATACCACCTTTTCTACTGTTTACTAAGTATTCTTAAAAAATAAACCAAACCTCTAAAATACGCATAAATTAAAGTTTATGAATTCTATTTTTATAAGATGTTTTTTAAATTGTTAATTTATTGGAAACAAGCTATTTGTGTGGAATTAATTTTTGATACAAAATTTAAAAAACCACAATTTTAAAATTACTCAAAAATCAAAAAAAAACAGATTAAAATTACTGAATTTTTAGGTTGTAATTTTTAATAAAAACAGAAAAAATAAAGCAGGTAAATAGTTGTGAAAAAGTATTTAAAATAGTTTTCAATAATTAATTTTTTCAATCTAAATATCTTCCTATTTTTAGGGCATGAAGTTTTTTAAAAATCGAAATTATTTTCTTAGGTTTTTTGTCTTATTATTTGTGTTTCATTTTCAAACTATTTATAGCTTTCAAAATAAAGAAAAAGATAGTTTAGTATATTATAATAAACTAATTTCTAATCCTAATAACAATTCTTCTTTAACCAAGGCCTATTTGTATTTCGATAAAATGAAAGCCAAAAGCATAATAGAAAAAGATACCTTTTATGCTATTTATTATTCTCAAAAAATATCTGTAATACAATATTATATAGGCGATTACTATGGTTGTGAAAATTCTATAGTCGAAGCCTTAAGACTATTAGTGAACTCTAATTCTAAAAGAGCAATTGCAAATAAAATAAGCCTTTACAATAGGTTGGGTAAAATTTACGATCAGTTATTAGATTATAATTCTGCATTAAGGTTTTATAATAAAAGTTTAGAACTTGCCACAAGTCAAAAACAGATTAATATTATACAAAATAATAAAGCACTAATATTTATAGATCAACATAAGTTTGAGTCTGCAGAATTTGAGTTCTCAAAAATTTACAATGAAAGTAAAAATTTAGACGACACATTAGAAACTTATAAAGCTTTAGATAATTTAGGTTTTGTGCAGTCTAAGCTTAATAAGCCAGAAGGTTTAGATAATATGATTACGGCTTTAAATTTAAAAATAGCCAGTAATTACCACATGAGTATTTATGCAAGCTATGCACATTTGTCTGAATATTATAAAGATAAAAACGACATAAAGAAGTCTTATTTTTATGCCCAAAAAGGGTACGATATTGCTAAACAAATTAATAGTCCATCGTTTTTAAAAGAAGCGTTAAGAAATTTAATTTCTATTGCTCCAAACCCGAATGTTGTTGCCTATTTAAAGCTTACAGATAACTTAAATACAATAAAACAATTACAAGAAAATAAATATGCAAAAGTTAAATACGATTATACAGAAAAAGATAATATAGCAAAAGAGACTCTGTTAAAAAAAGAACGTGAGAAACGTTGGAAATTAACGTATTTATCTCTTGGAATATTCATTGCGTTAGTGTCTGTATTTGTGATTGTTTTTCAGAAATATAAATATAGAAAGGAAAGAATGTTTCAAATTTATAATACAGAAACTCGAATTTCTAAGAAGATACACGATGAGGTTGCCAACGATGTACATCGCGTCTTGAACGAGTTACAAGTGCAACCACGAGTTACAGATGAAATTTTAGATGAATTAGAGGGGATTTACGAACGTACTCGAGATATTTCTAAAGAAAATAACACTTTAGATGTCAATTTTAATTTTGAAGAATTATTGAATGATTTGTTACTGGGGTATAAAAGTAATCAGGTAAATATTATAAAAAATTCTGATTCAAAAATAGATTGGAATAAGGTTAAGCGTTATAAAAAAGTTGGTCTTTATAGAGTTATTCAAGAACTCTTAGTGAATATGAAAAAACATAGCCAAGCTTCCATTGTTGTTTTGAAATTCAGTAAAATCAATAAAAAAATAGAAATTTTTTATAGTGATAATGGGTCTGGAAGTGAATTAATTAAAGGATCTGGAATTCAAAATGTGGAAAACCGTATAAAAAATATTAATGGAACGATTACTTTTGAAACAGGAGCGGGTAAGGGCTTTAAAGCAAAAATAATCATATAAGTATGTTCAAAAAAGTTTTAATAGTAGATGATTACGATGTTGTTAACGAGGGTGTACTTGCAGTGCTAAAAAGTAAAGGTGTTTTTAATGTAGAAAAAGCTCAGTATTGCGACGAGGCTTTCCTTAAGCTTAAAAAAGCAGATCAAGACCAAGATCCATTCGATTTAATGATAACAGATTTATCTTTTAAAGTAGATTTTCATGAAGGAGATATTCTTTCTGGAGACGAGCTTGTTATTGCTGTAAGGGATTATGGGCTTAAATTGCCAATTATTGTGTATTCTATGGAGAACCGCCTACAACGTGTAAGAAGTTTGGTTAATAAATACAATATTAACGCTTATGTGTGTAAGGGGCGAAGAAGTTCTTCAGAGTTAGGTCAGGCTATTTCAGAAATTCAAGATAATAAACTATTTCTCTCTCCCCAAGTAGAACACGCTTTAAGTCCGCATACATCTCTAGAGATTAAGGATTACGATATAAATCTTATTAAATATTTATCTCTAGGTTTGTCGCAAAATGATATTAGTAAACTCTTGGAAGAAAAGAATATTTCGCCTCGAAGTTTAAGTTCTATAGAAAAACGATTAAATAAATTAAAAGACGATTTTAAAGCAAAGAATGCTACACATTTAGTAGCTATAGTGAAAGATTTAGGGCTCATTTAAAAGTTTTAAATGTTTCAAAATATATGAATCCTTAGGTTTATATCATTATTAATTACATAAAGGGGAAAGGCTTTTGTTACATTTAAAATAAATTGTAATAATGGCCTTTTTAGTTTGTTATTTTAATAGTTCTCAATCCTGAAATCTTATGGTTTTTTGAGAAAAAATTAGATTATATTTGCCCCCCCCCGAAATTATTGAGTACTATTTACCAATAGTTTATTTTAATACTTTTTTCTTATGAAGATATTTCAATGTAGTCATTGCGACTTTCCTGTGTTTTTCGAAAATACAACTTGCGAAAGTTGTGGATCGGCTTTGGGATATCTAGATTCAGAAAACGAGATTTTTTCTAATAATACAAGACAGGTTGAGTGGACTATTAATGGCGAAAATTATACCTATTGTAAAAATAAAAACTTACACGCATGTAATTGGCTAGTTCCTATAGACGACGAAACTGGATTTTGTACATCTTGTAACTTAAATAGAACAATTCCAGATTTATCTGTTCCAGAATATTACGAACGTTGGCAAATTATGGAAATAGCAAAGCATAGACTTATTTATGCTTTACAACGTTTAGAGCTTCCTTTAATAAGTAAATTTGAAAATCCAGATACCGGATTGTTTTTCGACTTTTTATCTAAAGAAGATGCCAATGCTAACGGAAAAAAAGTAATGACTGGGCATGCAAATGGTGTTATTACTATCCTTTTAGCAGAAGCAGATACCGTAACACGCGAGCAAATGCGTATCTCTTTAAATGAAAAATATAGAACCTTAATAGGCCATTTTAGACACGAAATAGGGCATTACTATTGGGATAGAATTTTTAGAAATAATACTGAATTTTTAGAATCGTTTAGAAGTTTGTTTGGCGACGAGAGTAAGGATTATGCCGAAGCGTTAAAAACACATTATGCAAATGGCGCACCTAAAGACTGGAAAAATAATTATATAAGTACATACGCATCGTCACATCCTTGGGAAGATTGGGCCGAAACTTGGGCGCATTATCTTCATATTTTAGATGCTATGGAAACTGCTTTTTATTTTGGTTTAGAAGGCAATCCTAATTTGCGTAATTCAGAACATATGCGTATTGCAGCCATTTATCCTTACAAGGATAATCTTCCATTTAAAACTATTTTAGACGAAATATCTTCTCTGTTTTATGCTGTTAATAGTATAAACAGATCTATGGGAATTACAGATGTATATCCTTTTGTAATATCAGACAAGGTTATCGAGAAATTAGAATTTATTCATCAAATATTACAGCGCTATAAAATGCTTGTCCCTTAGGTTATACTCGTTTCAAATTTAAACTTCCAAAAACACTTCCATTTTCTTAGATAATTAAAAAACAAAGGGCTCTAGTTGTCTTCGCTCTTGTTGTGCTTTACAGTGTGTAATGGTGTTGTGTATAATTAGTATACGTTAGACTTCGTTGTGTATAAAAATTATACACATTTTTTATTGTTGTTATTGTTTTAGTCTATTGTAAATCAATACTTTAAGTGTGTTGGCATACGTATTGCTAAATGTTAAGCGTATCCAGATATGTATATCGGGAACTTAAAAAAGCAAACATAATTTAGTAGTACATATATTATGAAATCGACAACATTAAACATAAGCCAATTTAATATTTCAGAAGCCATATTTGGTGATTTTGAAACTTTAAATGAGTCCGTTTTTAAAAATGAGTCAATTACAGAAAGACGTATAAGTTTTACAAGTGCAATAGTGTTTATAAGCACTTTTATGTTAATGATTGGTGGCGCATTTGGTGTCTATGCTTTTTATATGGAATTTAAAGACATTCTTTTAAACCCAATATATAACCCAGCTATTTATGGTATTTTTATTTTCGTAATTGGTTGGTTAGCGTTTAACGGCGGATTATTCCTTTTTAGATTTTATTTATATTTAAAACATAAACCTGTAGAAACAATAGGAGACGATTTATTACCTCATACAACTGTAATTGTTTCCGCTCAAAATATGGGTAAACATGTATACGAAACGTTAATGAATTTAGTAAAAAGTGATTATCCAGAAGAAAAATTACAAATACTTGCTATAGATAATGCTAGTAATGACGATACTTGGAGCTGGATGCATGAAGCTAAAAACGATTTTGGAGAACGTGTTACTATTATTCAACACGCTGAGAATATGAGTCAGCATTCTGTTTTACAACACGGATTTGATATAGGTACAGGAGATGTTTTTGTAACTGTAAATAACACTGCGCAAATTACAGAAGATACTTTAAGAACTGTAGTTAGTCGTTTTATTGAAAATGGAGAGCGAAAAGTAGAGTCTAAAGGAGTTCGTGTGTTAAGTAAAGAAAAAGAAACAATTTCAAGAACAGATAAAGATCAATCAAATTTAGTTTTAAGTTTTGCTAAACGTGCTTTGTCTCAGAGATATGTAAAAAGTACATATTCTTATGTTTCTAAAAAAGGTTACAATGCATCTTTAAAAGTGTTTAAGCGTTTAGATGTGGCCTTATTACACATAGAAAAAGAATTAAAACAAAACTTAGGCTTTTCAGCTTAAGTGAACAACATAAAAAATCAATAATATTTTTCAACCTTAAGAGATTTTATTTTACACTGAATTAGTTTATAGTCAACAGAATTTTGCATCACAAAAATAAGTAGATTAAAAAAACAAGCAATTAGGTTGAGGCCTCTGAGAACACATGTTCTTGGAGGTTTTTTTATTTACGGTTCTTAAATAATCTGTTTTTGCTTAAAAATTACGCAAACCTTTAAGTAAGATGTTTATCGGTACGTTCTAAAAGGGACTAAAATTTGTAAAGGGCTTATATTGTTGATGTTTTCAATCGTTTTTTTATAATTCAGACTAAATTTATATCCTTCCTAATTTCTGCTATAAAAGCGTTCATTTTGAGTATTATTTATTATTGAGCCTAAAAATTCCTAAATTCACATATAAACGAAAGTGTTGTTTAGCTATTGTTAAAATTCGCATTTAGATTTAAATGTGCCGCCTTCATTTTATATAAAGTTTTAGAGAGTTACTTAACAAAACATATATTTTATTAAAAATGTATTACTTAGGAATAGATTTAGGAAGTTCATCGGTTAAAGTCGCTTTGGTTGATGCCGAAAGCGGAAAAAAAATAATATCACTTCACGAGCCTCCAAACGAAATGGAGATTGTTGCTGTTAATCCAGATTGGGCAGAACAAGATCCTAATATGTGGTGGATGCACCTTTGTAATGCTATAAAACGAGTTACGGTAGAGGCTAAAGTAAATCTTTCAGAAATAAAAAATATAGGAATTTCTTATCAAATGCATGGTTTAGTCATTGTTGATAAGGAAGGAAAATCATTACGAAATTCAATAATTTGGTGCGATAGTCGCGCTGTAGAAATTGGCAGACAAGCATTAAAAGATTTAGGAAAAGAGTTTTGTGGAGAACACATGTTAAATGCTCCAGGGAATTTTACCGCTTCAAAATTAAAATGGGTTATAGATAACGAACCTGAAATTTATAAAAGCACTTATAAATTTATGTTGCCTGGCGATTTTATAGCATATAAACTTACGGGTAAAATGGCAACCACTAAAAACGGATTGTCTGAAGGTATTCTGTGGGATTATAAACAAGATAATGTTGCTATTGGATTACTAGATTACTATGGTATTGATAAAGCTTTAGTGCCAGAAATTGTAGAGAATTTTACAAATCAAGGTGTGGTAAACGAGCAAGCTTCTAAAGATACAGGATTGCCATTAGGTATTCAGGTTACATATCGTTCAGGAGATCAACCAAACAATGCGTTATCTCTTAATATTTTTAATCCAGGAGAAGTTGCTGCTACTGGAGGGACTTCTGGTGTTGTATATGCCGTTTCTAATAATTTAGAACCTCAAGAAATATCAAAAGTAAATCATTTTGCACATGTTAACTATACAAATTCAGAGCCTGTAATCGGGACGCTTTTAAATATAAACGGCGCAGGAATTCAGTATAGATGGTTACGTAATAATTGTGGAAACGATTCTTATGAAGTCATGAATAATAAAGCTTCAGAAGTCGAAGTAGGTTCTAACGGGCTCGTAATTATCCCGTTTGGTAATGGTGCAGAACGTATGTTGGAAAATAAAAATGTGGGAACTCATATTTTAAACCTCAATTTAAATCTGCATAACAATGCGCATTTATATCGTGCCGCTTTAGAAGGTATCGCTTTTTCATTTGTGTATGGTATAGATATTTTGAAAAAAGATACAGGAGAGCTTAAAGTGATTAGAGCCGGGAATGATAATTTATTTAGATCTGAAATCTTTTCAAATACAGTAGCGACATTAATAAATCAAGATATAGAAATTTATAATACAACAGGTGCAGTTGGTGCGGCAAGAGCAGCAGGTTTAACAGATGGTAATTTCGATAAATTTGGAGAAAACATAACCAAAAACGATCATGTTATGACCTATAAACCTTTACAGAATAACGCAAAATATGTAGCAGCTTATGTGGCTTGGAAAAACGAGTTAGAAATGATATTAAAACATAAATAAATTATGGCAACACTAGGAAATAAAGAATTTTACAAAGGTATTGGTGATATTAAATTTGAAGGAAAGGAATCCGATAATCCATTAGCATTTAAATATTATAATCCAGAACAAGTGGTTGCTGGAAAAACTATGCGTGAGCATTTTAGATTTGCTGTTGCATATTGGCATACATTCTGCGGAACAGGAGGAGATCCTTTTGGTCCAGGAACATTAAATTTTCCTTGGGATAGATCTACAGATGCTATTCAGGCAGCAAAAGATAAAGCAGATGCTGCTTTCGAATTTATTACTAAAATGGGATTTGATTACTTCTGTTTTCACGACGTAGATTTAGTAAGAGAAGGTTCTTCTTTTGGCGAATTAGAAAACAGATTAGCTACTATAACAGAGTATGTAAAAGAAAAGCAAGCTGCTTCTGGGGTAAAATTACTTTGGGGTACATCTAATTGTTTTTCAAATCCACGTTACATGAATGGGGCGTCTACCAATCCAGATTTTAATGTGTTAGCTAGAGCTGGCGGACAAATAAAATTAGCTATGGATGCAACGATTGCATTACATGGAGAAAATTATGTATTCTGGGGAGGTCGTGAAGGTTATATGAGTTTGCTAAACACCGATATGAAACGTGAATTAGACCATATGGGACGGTTTTTGGGTATGGCTAGAGATTATGCCAGATCACAAGGTTTTAAAGGGAATTTCTTAATAGAACCTAAGCCTATGGAACCTATGAAACATCAATACGATTTTGATACAGCTACAGCTATTGGGTTTTTAAAAGAATATGGTTTAGATAAAGATTTTAAAATTAATATTGAAGTAAATCATGCCACTTTAGCGCAACATACATTCCAACACGAAATTGCTACAGCTGCTAAAGCGGGCATGTTAGGAAGTTTAGATGCTAACCGAGGAGATTACCAAAATGGTTGGGATACAGACCAATTTCCAAATAACATTCAAGAAACCACAGAAGCCATGTTGGTATTCTTAAAATCTGGAGGATTACAAGGTGGTGGTGTTAATTTTGATGCTAAAATTAGAAGAAACTCAACAGATATGGAAGATGTATTCCATGCACATATTGGAGGTGCAGATACGTTTGCAAGAGCATTACTTACCGCAGATAAAATTATATCATCTTCAGCCTACGATAAATTAAGAACACAACGTTATAGTTCGTTCGATTCTGGTAAAGGAAAAGATTTTGAAGCTGGAAAATTAGAATTTAAAGATTTATACAAAATTGCTCAAGAAAATGGAGAATTAGAACTGCAAAGTGGTAAACAAGAATTGTTTGAAAACATCATTAATCAATACATTTAATATAATAAGGTGAAGTTTTAAAAATAACCAGACTGTATTCTTAGTTCTAACCAAATTAAGAATACAGTTTTTAAAACCTTTACTTATGTGTTTTTCAACATTCATTTAATAAACAACAAACAAACTATAATATCATGTCTACGTCGCATAATTCCGCCTTTTTATGGCGTTTAACTTTAGTTGCCACTTTGGGAGGTTTGCTCTTTGGGTACGATACTGCTGTAATTTCGGGAACTGTAAGTTCTTTAGAGCACTTTTTTGTATTGCCTTTTGGTTTGTCAGAAATGGCATCTAATGCACGCTTGGGATTCTTAGTTTCTAGTGCATTAATAGGTTGTATTATTGGGGGAATTTCTGGAGGTGTTATTAGTCGAAAATTAGGGAGAAAGAATGGTTTGATTTTAGCTGCTGTTTTGTTTTTGGTATCTGCAATTGGGTCTTCTGCTCCGGAATTATTTTTTAAACCAGTAGGAGAGGGCGATCATACATTTATGTATTTCTTTATTGTATATCGTGTTATTGGAGGTGTTGGAGTTGGGTTAGCATCTATGTTATCTCCGCTTTATATTGCTGAAATAGCACCTGCAAAAAGCAGAGGTCGTTTGGTTTCTATGAATCAATTTGCAATCGTTTTCGGTATGCTTATTGTGTATTTTGTAAATTATTATATTTCTAGTCAAGGGGATGCTAGTTGGCTAAATACAATTGGATGGCGTTGGATGTTTGCTTCAGAAGTTATTCCAGCAGGTTTATTTCTTTTCTTTTTAATGTTTGTTCCAGATACACCACGTTCTTTAGTGTTGCAATCTAAACCAGAAGAAGCTTTAAGTGTTCTAACGCGAGTAAATGGTGCTGCTGATGCAAAAGTAATTCTTAAGGATATTAAGGAGACTGTAACAGGACATGCGGGAAAATTATTCTCTTACGGTATTCCTGTAATTGTTTTCGGGATTTTATTATCTGTTTTTCAGCAATTTGTTGGGATAAACGTTGTGTTGTATTATGCGCCTGAAATTTTTAAAAGTATGGGGTCTGGTACAGATACAGCTTTAATGCAAACCATTATTGTAGGCGCAATAAACTTACTTTTTACAGTTTTAGCTATGCAAACCGTTGATAAGTTTGGAAGAAAACCATTAATGATAGTTGGTGCATTAGCCATGGCAGTCTCTATGTTTGCTTTAGGAACTTCATTTTTTAGTCATTCTTTAGGAGTGTTCTCTTTAATATGTATGTTGGTTTATGTTGCTGGATTTGCTATGAGTTGGGGACCTGTAACATGGGTGCTTTTGTCGGAGATTTTTCCAAACAATATTCGAGGTAAGGCTTTAGCGATTGCTGTAGCTTGCCAATGGGTTGCTAATTATTTAGTGTCGTGGACGTTCCCAATGATGGATAAAAACAGCTATTTAATTCAGCAGTTTAACCATGGATTTGCTTATTGGATATATGGGTTAATGGGAGTTTTAGCTGCATTCTTTGTATGGAAATTTATTCCAGAAACTAAAGGAAAAACATTAGAAGACATGAACGATTTATGGACTAAAAAAAAAGTATAAAATAATTCTTTTTGAATACTTATATAAACGGCACAAGATTAATAGTTATTAGCTATTTGTTTTGTGCTGTTTCTTTCTACAAGGGTAGTTTTAATTGTTTTGGTTTGAAAAATAGTATTAGTATCTGTTGGTTGTTCTATTCTCGAAATTAAAATTTCTGCAGCTGTTTTTCCCATAAATACACTGTGCTGATTTATGCACGTAATGGATGGTTTTGTGTATTTAAAAAAATCGCTATTTGTAAAGCTTATTATAGAAATAGCATTTGGAATAGTGTAACCTCGATCTTGCGCTATGATCATAGATTCTACTGCCGAAAATTCTTCAAGACCAATAATAGCATCAACCTTTTGGTAATCTAGCATGGTTTTTATTTCCGTTTCAAAATCGTAACCCGGTTTTATAACGTTTATTATCTTTTTGTTTACAGGGATTTTATAATCTTCTAAAGCTTTTAAATACCCATCAATTCTAAGTTTAATAATCCCAACATTATCTAAAGTCGATACAACCGAAATGTGTTTACATCCTGTTTTTATTAAGTGTTCGGTAGCCTTATATGCGCAGTTAAAATCGTCTACAATAACTTTATCCGTATTTATTGAATCTGAAACACGATCGAACATCACAATAGGGCCAGCGTTATCTATAAACTCTTCAAGATGTTTAAAATGTTGTTTTGCCTCTGTTTCTTCACTTAAAGAAATGAGTAAGCCATCTATAATACCATTTTCTAGCATGTTTATAGATGTAATTTCCTTTTCTAATTTCCCATGAGATACAATTGTAATAACGTTATAGCCTTTATCATTAGCAATTTGTTCTACCCCACTAAATGTTTTTACAAAAAACGGATTCAATATAGAGGGCATAATAACGCCAATAGTTTTTGTTTTTTTATTAAGTAAACTTAATGCTATGCTATTTGGCCTGTAGTTGTGTTGTTTGGCGTATTCTTGAATTTTTAGTTTGGTAGCAATACTAATTTCATGGCTGTCTTTTAAAGCTTTAGACACCGTTGCTATAGACACATTAAATATTTTTGCAATTTGTTTTAATGTGGTGCGTTGTTTCATGAAAGATTAAAATTAATGTTATTGATTAATCAGTATAAAAGTATGAAAATAGCCTAAATTTTAATCAATAAACAATTCAAATTAATTTATACCATTTTATGGAAGTGTTTTAAGTTTTTTGTTTCTAATAATATTTAAAGATGTAAGAATAATTAGTTCTTAATTTTACCTTGTTTTTCGAGTAATTATTCTCGATTTAGAATAGTATAAAGGGTTATAATCCGTATTTTTAAGTCTTAAATATTTATTATGTTAGCATTTGAACATTTTGCCCTAAATTTAAAAAATCCGAAAGAAGTAAGTGATTGGTATTGCACCCATTTACAGATGAAAAAAGTAGTAGATAAGGACGAAGCTCCTTTTGTAACCTTCTTGGCAGATTCAGAAAATCGTCTAGTTTGCGAATTATATTATCAGCCAGATTTTCCTATTACTAATTTTAAAAAAAAACATCATTTAACATTCCATTTTGCTTTTAAAACAGATGATGCAGAAACCTTAAAAAATAAGCTAATAGAAGAAGGTGCAACACTTATAGATGATGCTAAATTAACAGATGGTTCGCATTTAGTTATGTTGCGAGACCCTTGGGGATTACCACTTCAACTATGCGAGCGGGCAACACCTTTAGTGTAATTTCAAGATAGATTCATCATATATTTTCGATAAGTATTTTAAAAATATATGGTGATTTTATGTTTTATCTGTAAAGACTAATCTTTTTTTTTAAGAGTTTAGCTAGTCTGGTAATATTCTGATATAATGTTTTTTGTAATCTATACAATTCTTAATCTGAATTTTAATATTTGAGTAAAATAACTAAGAAATTAAATACTTGAAAGCGGAAAAAAACAATGAAATCTCGTAAATAGCGTAATAAATACTTGTTTAAGTCGATGTTTTTGTATTAAATTTACCCCCGATTATAAAGATTAGATTAACAGTATAGCATAGATTTAATTTTTATATAACCTATACGGTTAAATTTAATTAACCCAGAACTAATGTGATGCAGAATAAATATAAATTCATTTTACTAGTTTTTTTACTTGCAGGGTCTATGTGTTTTGCACAATCGGGAAATAATACACCGCCTACTCCAAG
Source organism: Formosa sp. L2A11 (assembly GCF_009796865.1). GTDB lineage: Bacteria > Bacteroidota > Bacteroidia > Flavobacteriales > Flavobacteriaceae > Formosa. The sequence continues at coordinate 1,205,167 of NZ_CP047028.1, forward strand.
TACACAAGGTGCTCCAACACCTCCAGGTGCTCCTGTTGATGGTGGTTTGTCTTTACTTATTGCTGCAGGTGCTTTTTATGGTATTAAAAAATCTTTAAATAGCTAAGGTTACTTTATATCAAATTCCAATAAACGTTTTACATACTTCCCTAAAACATCAAATTCTAAATTCACAGCATCGCCTATTTTAAAATATTTAAAGTTAGTATGTTCAAAAGTGAAAGGAATAATTGCTACACTAAATTGATTACGTTTAGAATTTACTACCGTTAAACTGGTTCCGTTTACTGTTATAGATCCTTTTTCAATAGTAATATTATTAAGTGTTTTGTCGTATTCAAAAGTAAATAACCAGCTTCCAGAAGTTTCTTTAAAATCTATACATTTAGCTGTTTGGTCTACATGACCTTGAACAATGTGACCGTCTAGTCTGTTTCCTAATAACATGGCACGTTCTAAATTTACTAAATCATCTATTTGTAAAGAGCCTAAGTTTGTTTTATTTAGAGTTTCTTGTATTGCTGTTACTGTATAAGTATTGTCTTTAATATCTACAACAGTTAAACATACACCATTATGAGCTACACTTTGGTCTATCTTTAGTTCAGAAGCCAAGTTGCTTTCTATGGTTACATGTAGGTTGTCTTGATCTGATTTAAGATTAGTAACACGACCTAAATTTTCTATTATTCCTGTAAACATATTATTTCATTTATTTGGTTAAATTTGTAGAGGTAAAATTACGAACAAAATAGTTATCAAGTTTAATGAAGAAAGAAGAAAATATTATAGTTGGAATTTCAATTGGAGACTTGAATGGTATTGGAGGTGAAATTGTCTTAAAGACTTTTGAAGACCCTCGAATTTTAGAATTTTGTACTCCAGTGATTTTTGCTTCCGTTAAGGTGATGTCTTTTTTAAAGGGTCATTTTAAAATGGATATCAATTTTAATGGTATTAATCACATCAATCAAATCGTTATTGGTAAGATTAATGTCATTAATGTTTGGAAAGAGAATGTGTCTATCAATTTTGGTAAAGAAGATTTTAAAATAGGAGCGTATGCTATTAAATCGCTTGCTGCAGCAACTTCTGCATTAAAAGATGGCGCAATAGATGTATTGGTTACAGCACCTATAAATAAGCATAACATACAATCTGAAGACTTTAAGTTCCCAGGACATACAGATTATTTGGCGCAACAGTTAGAAGGCGATAGTTTAATGTTTATGATAACCGATTTTTTAAAAGTGGGTTTATTAACAGATCATGTGCCAGTAAGTGAAATTGCAAATCACATCACACCAGAGTTAATTGAGAGCAAAATTAACACGGTTTACAAGTCGCTTCAACAAGATTTTCAAATCTCTAAACCAAAAATTGCTGTATTAGGTATAAATCCACATACGGGAGATAATGGTGTTATAGGAGTAGAGGACGATACTGTTTTACGTCCTACTTTAGCTAAAATTAAAGAAAGTGGTAAATTAGTTTTTGGCCCTTATGCTGCAGATAGTTTTTTTGGATCGAATAATTATAAAAATTTCGATGCTATAATTGCTTCGTATCACGATCAAGGTTTAATTCCGTTTAAAACACTGTCTTTTGGAGAAGGTGTTAACTATACAGCAGGACTAAATAAGGTAAGAACATCGCCAGATCACGGTACAGCCTTTGAAATTGCAGGAAAAGGTATTGCGAATGAAGAATCTTTTAAAGAAGCTTTATTTGCAGGTATACAGATTTTTAAGCATCGTTTAGAGTACGAGGAGCTTGTAAAACGAGTATAAAATATCGAATAAAAAAGATATAAACAAAAAAATGTTTATAAGTAGGCTTGTGTAAAATAATAATTCCTATATTTGCAGGCTCAAATTAGATATGAAAATGAAGCTGTTGAAAGAATTTACAATTCAATTTATTGGATTAAAATTAGGAAAACATCAATTCGAATATCAAATTGGACAAGAGTTTTTTACTCATTTTGAGTATGAAGATTTTAATGATGCTAATATACATGTAGATGTTGTTTTAGAAAAAAAGACAACCTTACTAGAATTGCATTTTGAGATCTCAGGAACTGTAAATGTTTATTGTGATGTTACAAATGAACCTTACGATCAACCTATTCAAAATGAATTTGATTTGGTAGTGAATTTTGGTGATGAGTATAATGACGATGAAATTGATATGTTAATTATTCCTCATGGGGAGTATGAATTAAATATACAACAGTATATTTACGAATTAATTGTATTAGCGGTTCCATCAAAACACGTACATCCAGGAGTTGAAGATGGTACGTTGGAGTCAGAAATACTTGACAAATTAGAAGAATTAAGTCCTAAAATTAAGGAAGAAAAGAAAGACCAAGAGGAGTCAGACCCTCGTTGGAATACATTAAAGAAACTATTAACGGATAATAAATAAATAGAAAATGGCACATCCTAAAAGAAAAATCTCGAAAACAAGAAGAGATAAAAGAAGAACACATTATAAAGCAACTGCGCCACAAATTGCTACGTGTCCAACAACAGGAGAAGCTCACTTGTATCATAGAGCACACTGGCACGAAGGTAAATTATATTACAGAGGTCAAGTATTAATTGACAACTCTGAAGTAGAAGAGAATCTAGCATAATTATTATGCACGCATATAAAAAAACGCTCCTTGTGAGCGTTTTTTTTGTCATATAGTTTTCTATAAGTCAAAAACAACTTAATTTGCATCTAATTAAACTAAAAAATTAAGTAATTTGGCCGTAAAATTTATGTTTTAGGTCTAATTTATTTTAAACTTTGGTTCAATAATTTATATTTATGGGTAAAATAACAGCGGCTATAACAGCTGTAGGAGGATATGTGCCAGAGGATGTTTTAACAAACAAGATGTTAGAGTCTATGGTTGAAACCAATGATGAATGGATTGTTTCACGAACTGGTATTAAAGAACGCCGTATTTTAAAAGAAGACGGTAAGGGAACTTCCTTTCTTGCTATTAAGGCAGCTCAAGATCTTATCAATAAGTCTGGAGTAGATCCTAAAGAAATAGATTTAGTTATTGTAGCAACTGCTACACCAGACATGAAAGCAGCAGCAACAGCTGCGTTTACAGCAACAGAAATTGGAGCTGTTAATGCGTTTTCTTTCGATTTAGAAGCGGCTTGTTCAAGCTTTTTATTCGGAATGTCTACAGCGTCTAGTTATATTGAAAGCGGACGTTATAAAAAGATATTACTTATTGGGGCAGATAAAAACTCTTCAATGATTAATTATAAAGACCGTGCTACCTGTATTATATTTGGTGATGGTGCCGGTGCAGTGTTATTTGAACCTAATGAAGAAGGTTTAGGTTTACACGATGAGTATTTAAGAAGCGATGGTTGTGGTAGAGATTTTCTACAAGCTACTTATGGCGGATCATCTTTTCCTCTTACTTCAGATGCTTTATCAGAAGGTAAACACTATGTGTTTCAGGATGGAAAAACAGTATTTAAAAATGCTGTGTCTAATATGGCAGATGTTGCTGTAAAAATATTAGAACGAAACAATTTATCTAAAGACGAAATTTCTTGGTTAGTAGCCCACCAAGCAAACAAGCGTATTATAGATGCAACAGCAAATAGAATAGATTTAGATTCTGAAAAAGTAATGACTAATATTGCAAAGTATGGTAACACAACTTCTGCTACATTACCATTGTTACTTTTTGATTATGAAAAACAACTAAAAAAAGGCGATAAGTTAGTTTTTGCAGCCTTTGGAGGTGGTTTTACTTGGGGATCTATATATTTAACTTGGGCATACAATTCCTAATCACTAATAATAACTTATTTTAAAATCTAATTTATTATGGATTTAAAAGACATTCAAAATTTAATCAAATTTGTTGCTAAATCTGGAGCAAGCGAGGTTAAATTAGAAACAGACGATGTAAAGATTACCATCAAAACAGGTGGTGACGAAAAAGGTGAAACTACAACTTATGTACAACAAATACCTGTAGGTGCTCCTGTAGCTCAGGCTCCTGTTATGCAACCTGTAGTGGCAACAACTCCTGAAGCAGCTGCAGCAGCAGCACAATCAGAAGCAGATTCAAAATATATTACAATTAAGTCTCCAATTATTGGAACCTTGTATAGAAAACCATCTCCGGACAAACCATTGTTTGTAGAAGTTGGTCAAACAATACACGAAGGTGATGTACTTTGTATTATTGAAGCCATGAAACTTTTTAACGAAATTGAATCAGAAGTTTCTGGTAAAATTGTTAAAATACTTGTAGACGATTCGTCTCCTGTAGAATTTGATCAACCGTTATTTTTGGTAGATCCATCATAACAAATTTTGAAATTCCAAAACAAATCCCAATCGCTTGGTATTTGGAATTTGAGATTTTTAAATTATATATGTTATGTTTAAGAAAATATTAATAGCTAATAGAGGAGAAATAGCACTGCGTGTTATTAGAACCTGTAAAGAAATGGGAATTAAAACGGTTGCAGTGTATTCTACAGCCGATGCAGAAAGTTTGCATGTAAAATTTGCAGACGAAGCTGTATGCATTGGTCCACCACCAAGTGTAGATTCTTATTTAAAAATGTCTAATATTATTGCTGCTGCAGAAATTACAAATGCAGACGCAATTCATCCTGGATACGGGTTCCTTTCAGAAAATGCAAAATTTTCTAAAATATGTGAGGAGCACGATATCAAATTCATAGGTGCATCTGCAGATATGATCTCTAAAATGGGAGATAAAGCAACTGCAAAAGAAACTATGAGAGCTGCTGGAGTACCTTGTGTGCCTGGTAGTGAGGGTATTATTCCTGATTTTGAAACTTGTGAAGCAATTGCTATAGAGACTGGATATCCTGTAATGCTTAAAGCTACTGCCGGTGGTGGTGGTAAAGGTATGCGTGGTGTTTTTAAACCTGAAGATTTAAAAGATGCTTGGGATTCTGCTCGTCAAGAAGCAAAAGCTTCCTTTGGGAACGACGCTATGTACATGGAAAAACTTATTGAAGAGCCAAGACATATTGAAATTCAAATTGTAGGGGATTCTTCAGGAAAGGCATGTCACTTGTCTGAACGTGATTGTTCAGTACAACGTCGTCATCAAAAATTAACAGAAGAAGTGCCTTCTCCGTTTATGACTAAGAAATTACGTCAGGCAATGGGAGAATCTGCTGTGCGTGCTGCAGAGTATATTAAGTATGAAGGTGTTGGAACTATCGAGTTTTTAGTAGATAAACACCGTAACTTCTACTTTATGGAAATGAATACACGTATTCAAGTAGAGCATCCTATAACAGAGCAAGTTATTGATTTTGATTTAGTTCGAGAACAAATTCTTGTTGCGGCCGGAGAACCAATTTCAGGTAAAAACTATACGCCAAACTTACACGCTATAGAGTGTCGTATTAATGCGGAAGATCCATATCATGATTTTAGACCTTCTCCAGGACGTATTACAACGTTACATGCGCCGGGAGGTCATGGTGTGCGTTTAGATACACATGTGTATGCTGGTTACAGTATACCGCCTAATTACGATTCTATGATTGCAAAGTTAATTACAACAGCGCAAACACGTGAAGAGGCTATAAGTAAGATGAAACGTGCTCTAGATGAGTTCGTCATAGAAGGAGTTAAAACAACAATTCCTTTTCATAGACAGTTAATGGAACATCCAGATTATGTGTCTGGTAAGTATACCACAAAATTCATGGAAGATTTCGTAATGGAAAAACCTCCAGTAGAAGATTAAAACATAAAGCTCCGAATGAAAATCATTCGGAGCTTTTTTTTGATATTTATTTACTGTTAAAGTCAAATAAGTATAGGCATGTATTAGAGTTTGTTTCTATTCAAAACATTCATTTTCATTTATTATCCTCTTAGATTTTCTATTTAAATTTATTATTTATACTATTAATCACTTCATTTAAAAATAGAAATCCTTTTGTTTTTTAGCGATTTATTACCTTAACATAAGAAAACCTTTGGAAAAAAGGTAGTTTAACCTCGTTTTATTCCGTTTAACTAATATTTTTTTTAAAATATGGTAACCCATCATATATTTGCCTTACCATAACATAAGTAGGTTAAGTTCATGGTAGATTTGGGGCAAAAAGGTGAACTTAATAGGTTCGCCTTTTTCATTTTCTATAGTTTCTAACAAAAAAAATCGGACTATAAGAATATAGCCCGATTTCAATATAAAATATATTTCGTCTTATTTTGCTTCAGCGTAACGACGTTCAACTTCATTCCAGTTAATTACATTAAAAAATGCATTAATATAGTCTGGTCTTCTGTTTTGGTAGTTTAAATAATAAGCATGTTCCCAAACGTCTAATCCTAAAATTGGAGTTCCTTCGCAATCAACACCTGGCATTAATGGGTTGTCTTGGTTTGGAGTAGAACATACAGATACTTTTCCTCCTTTATGTACACATAACCAAGCCCATCCAGAACCAAATTGTGTTGCAGCTGCATTACTAAAAGCTTGTTTAAAAGCATCTACAGATTCAAAAGCATCTTCAATAGCTGTTTTTAATTCTCCAGATAAACGTCCTTTACCTTCTGGATTCATTACTTCCCAGAATAATGAGTGATTGTAAAATCCACCACCGTTATTTCTAACTGCACTGTTACTCATGTCTAAACCTGTAAGAATATCTTCAATAGATTTTCCTGCTAAGTCTGTTCCTTCAATAGCGCCGTTTAATTTGGTAGTATATCCTTGGTGGTGTTTTGTGTGATGTATTTCCATTGTACGTGCATCGATATTTGGTTCTAATGCATCGTAAGCATATTGTAATTTCGGTAATTCGAAAGCCATAATATTATTGTATTTATGATTAATAAAAATTCCTTTTTCAAATTTAAGTATAATACACGTCAATTAAAAATAATTAATAGTTATCAAATCATCGATAGTTTTTATCTTGTCTTAAATTTTTAATGAAGTATGGAGCCTAGTACAACTTTTTCTATTTATGATGCCTCTGCAGGGAGTGGAAAAACTTTTACACTTGTAAAAGCTTATCTAACAATCTTATTTAAATCTAAGAGTCACTTTCAGTTTAAAAATATTTTAGCTATAACCTTTACCAATAAGGCTGTGTTTGAGATGAAAGAGCGTATTGTAAATACGCTTAAAGAGTTCTCCAACGAAGATGTGCTTAATGGTGGTAATGATATGTTTGGTTTGTTATGTGAAGAGTTGCAAATGGAACCCGAAGCATTACATAGTAAATCTAAAATGTTGCTGCATACTATTATTCATAATTATGCAGCGTTCGAGATTTCTACTATAGATGGATTTACACATAGAATTATTAGGACGTTTGCTCACGATTTAAAGCTGCCTTTAAATTTTGAAGTCGATTTAGATTCAGAAAGTCTTCTAAATAAAGCGGTAGATAGATTAATTGCAAAAGCAGGAACAAATAAAGAAATTACAGAGGTCTTAGTACAATTTGCACTCGAGAAAGCAGACGATGATAAAAGTTGGAATATTGCTTTAGATCTTAACCAGATTGCAAAACTACTTATTTTTGAAAATGATATTCCGTATTTAGCCGAGTTAAAAGACAAAACATTGTCTGATTTTAATACCCTTAAAAAACAATTAAGGACAGAAATAAAATCTTTCGAAACAGAACTTGTTCAGGTTGGTGTTGCGTTTTTAGAACTTATAAAAAATAATGGTATCGAATTTGCCGATTTTTCAGGAAAATATGCTCCAAAATATTTTGAAAAATTAAGTGAAGGCGATTTAAATGTTAGTTTTAATACCGCATGGCAAAATAAACTAGAAACGCACCCATTATATCCTGCACGTGTAAAGAAAGATCCTGAACTGGCAGGCACAATAGATAGTCTTCAGCCTAAAATAGCAGAACAATTTAATACATCTAAAGCCTTATATTTTTCTCTTAAGCTTAGAAAAACAATCTATAAAAATTTAACCCAACTTTCGGTTTTAAATGCCATTAATCAGGAATTGATAGCGCTTAAGACGGAAGATAATAAAATGCTAATTTCAGAATTTAATACCTTAATAAGTAATGAAATTAAAGCACAACCTACTCCTTTTATATACGAGCGTTTAGGAGAGAAGTTTAATCACTACTTTATTGACGAATTTCAGGATACATCTACCATGCAATGGAATAATTTAATTCCGCTAATATCTGAAGCTATAGATGCGCATGATATTGAAAAAGATCCAGGATCGTTAATGCTTGTGGGCGATGCTAAACAGGCTATTTACAGATGGCGTGGCGGGAAAGCAGAACAATTTATAGAATTGTCCGACCCTGAGTTTAATTTTAATCCATTTAATACACCAAAAACACTTGAAAATTTAGATACTAATTATAGAAGTTTTAAGGAAGTTATTCATTTTAATAATACGTTTTTCGAGTATTTATCTGGTGTAGCTTTTAGTAACGAAACCTATGGTAAATTATATCAGCGTGCCAGTCAGCATCAAAAGAATTCAAATTCAGGTTATGTAGATATTTCTTTTTTAGATTTAAAAGATGAAGATCGAGACGTGCTTTATCCTGAACAAATTTATAATACAATTGTAACGTGTCAGGACAACGGGTTTCAATTAAAAGATATTTGTATTCTGGTTAGAAAGAAGAAAAATGCTGTAGCCACTGCAAATTATTTAAGTCAGAAATCTATTCCTATTATTTCTTCAGAATTATTACTTATTAAACAAGCGCCAGAAGTGCTCTTTATTACACATGTTGCTACTTTATTGTTTCAGCCAAAAAATGCAGAAATTAAAGCTGAAATTCTATATTTTTTAGCCGATAAATTTAAAGTTGAAGATAAACATGAATTCTTAACGCAGCACATCTCGCTAGACAATGAAGCTTTGTTTGCTAGTTTCAATCAATTCGGAATAGTTACAAACGCGAAGGCTTTAATACAATTACCATTGTTTGATATGTTTGAAACTTTGGTGAGAGAATTTAATTTAGTAGAAGATTCTAATGCATATGTTCAGTATTTTCTAGATGTGGTTTTAGAATATACTCAGAAAAAAGGCTCGGATATTTTCGGATTCTTAGAGTATTTTGAAGCTAAAATTGATAAAACTGAGTATCGTGTCGCCAGAAGGACAAGATGCGGTGCAAATCATGACCATTCATAAATCTAAAGGTTTAGAGTTTCCTGTGGTTATTTTTCCGTTTGCGGATTTAAATGTTTACGAAGAAATAGAGCCTAAAGAATGGTTTCCTATAAATGCAGATGCATTTAGTGGTTTTCCGTTTACACTATTAGATTATAATAAATCTAATTTCGAAGAATTTGGAGAAGAAGGTCTAGCTATAAGTACAAGACATCAATCGGAATTGGAATTAGATAATCTTAACTTGTTATATGTTGCTTTAACACGACCAGTCCAACAATTATACATTATAAGTAGCTTGGCTTTCGATGCAAAACAGAATGTAAATACTAAAAAGTATAGCGGTTTATTTATAGACTATTTAATGCAAAACGGATTGTGGCAAGACACTACTTATACCTATCAATTTGGAGATCCCAAAAAGATAATAGAACGAGAAAAAAATCCGAAAAAAAAGGAAAATAAGCCCGAGCAGCTTAATTTAGAGTTTATTTCTACTGCTAAAAAAGATCACAATATAAAAATCATTGCAAATAGTGGTTATTTATGGGACACCAAGCAGCAAGATGCCATTGAAAAAGGAAATTTAGTCCATAATTTAATGGCTAAAATAAAAACAGATGAAGATGTTGAGCTGGTTTTAAATCAAGCAGAACAATCTGGACTTATTTCTAAAGATCAGTTTGGAGGTCTTCACGATAGTATTTTACAAATTATAGACCATACAGAACTTCAAACATACTATACATCACATAATACCATTTATACAGAACGTGATATTATTAATGCAGATGGTGTTATATTAAGACCCGATCGCTTGGTTATAGCTCCAGACAATAAAGTTGTAATTATAGATTATAAAACTGGAACTGAATTAGAAAAACATAAAGAACAGCTTAACGATTACCAACATAGTATAGAAGCAATGCATTTTGAAGTCGATAAAAAGATTTTGGTTTATATAAATGATGATATTCAGGTTATGTACGCTTAAAAATACAGGTTATTTTAATATTCAGAATAAGGAATTAAGTGTTCTTTACATTGTAGTGTAATTAGTTCTTTAATTATAATGGTAAAATATGTTTATAATAACAGCTAATTAACATTATTGTTTCTTTGTGATTTGTTTTGTTAAATGATATTCTAATATGTTAAATAGCTTTTTGTAAAAAAGGCATTTATGGGCTTTTTTTGAGTTAAAAATCTGTAGTTAATTTTAAGATTTACAGAGAATAATATCTATATAATGTAATAGTTACAGTTATTAAGGTGTTAAAATTGCTAAGACTTATGTAAAACCCTTCTAAACACAGTGACTTTCATAAAAGTTGTTAATATTTTTTTATATTTGTCTTTGTTAATAATATTTAACAACTTACTTTTGTTGACAATTAACACTTAAAAATTAAACTTTTGAATATGAAAAATCTTAGCAGATTATTGTTCGCAATGTTGCTGGTATTTGGTTTTAGCAACACTTATGCGCAAGATGAAAACAACCCATGGGCGATTAGCTTTGGAGTAAATGCAGTGGATTTCTATCCTAACGGAGACGATGCACCATTTAGCGAAGGTTTCGGAGACGAATACTTCAACGTAGGTGATCACTGGAATATTTTACCTTCTTTATCAACTATTTCTGTAGCACGTCACATCACTGATGGGTTATCTTTTGGAGTAGCTGGTTCTATTAATAAAATTGAAAATTACGGAGATTCTTCTGTAGATGATTTATCTTACTACGGAATTGATGGTACTTTCAAATACAGTTTCTTAGAAACTAGTGTTTTCAATCCTTTCGTAGGAGTTGGTGGAGGTTACACTTGGGTAGACGAAATTGGTGCTGGTACTGTTAATGGTACTTTAGGTTTCAATGTTTGGTTTACTGATAACATTGGTCTTACTTTACAATCTTCTTACAAACATGCTTTCGAAGATTACTTAGATTCTCACTTCCAACATACTGCTGGAATTACTATCAAATTTGGTGGAACTGATACTGATAAAGATGGAATTTACGACAAAAACGATGCTTGTCCAGATGTATTTGGTTTAGCAATGTTTAATGGTTGTCCTGATACTGACGGTGATGGTATCGAAGACAGTAAAGATACTTGTCCTAACGAAGCTGGTACAGCTGAGTTTAACGGTTGTCCTGATACTGACGGAGACGGTGTAGCTGATCCTGATGATGCTTGTCCAACTGTTGCTGGATTAAAAGAATTAAACGGTTGTCCTGATGCTGATGCAGATGGTGTAGCTGATGGAGATGATAAATGTCCTAACGTTGCTGGTCCTTCTGAAAACATGGGATGTCCTTGGCCTGATAAAGATGGTGATACTGTAGTAGATAAAGATGATAAATGTCCAGACGTTCCTGGTACTGTTGCAAACAACGGTTGTCCTGAAGTTTCTGAAGCAGTTCAAAAATCTTTAAATGCTTACGCTAAAACTATTTTATTCCAAACTGGAAAATCTTCTATCAAAAAACATTCTGAAGAAGTATTAGCTAACATCATTGATATCTTAAAAGAATACCCTAATGCTAAATTTACAGTAGAAGGTCATACTGATAGTGTAGGATCTGATGCTTTAAACATGAAGTTATCTGAATCTAGAGCATTATCTGTAAAAGATTACTTAGTGAAAAACGGAGTTAACGAATTTAGATTATCTTCTAAAGGTTACGGTGAAACTAAGCCAATCGATTCTAACAAAACTAGAGCTGGTAGAGCTAATAACAGACGTGTTGAAATTAACTTAGTTAAATAAGACTAAATCTGTTAAAATATAATTTTAGAAAACGCCCCGTTTATTCGGGGCGTTTTTTATTTTTATGCAATGAGAACTTTTATAGAAGAGGTTATTGTAAACCTACAAGAGAAAGGGCTTAACCTTTCCGAATTAAAATTTATTCTTCCTAGTAAACGTGCTGGTACGTTCTTAAAGCATCAGCTTTCAAGATCGACTAAGCAAACCATGTTTGCTCCAGAAATATTAAGTATCGAAGACTTTGTTGAATCTATTTCTGGAATAAAAACAGTTTCGAATACAGAATTACTTTTTCAATTTTATCACACATACATTACGCTTAATACAGAAGCACAACCAGATTCGTTTGAAGTGTTTTCCAAATGGGCACAAATTCTACTTCAAGATTTTAACGAAATCGATAGGTATCTTATCCCTCAGGATAAAATATTCGATTATTTAAGTGCTATTCAAGAGTTAAAACATTGGTCTCTTGAAACAGAAAAAACAGAATTTGTTAAAAATTATTTAGCATTTTGGAATAAACTACATACATATTACACCCATTTTACAAACCATTTATTAGAAAATAATCTGGGATATCAGGGTTTGGTTTACAGACAAGCAGATGCTCATGTTGGTGAATATGTAGCAGAAAATAAAATACAACACGTGTTTTTAGGTTTTAATGCTTTGAATACAGCCGAAGAGTCTATTATTCAGCATATCTTAGAACATACAGATGCTTTAATTTATTGGGATATAGATAAAACGTTTTACGAGAACCCAATACACGATGCTGGTTTGTTTACACGGCAACATGCCAAAAAGTGGACGTATTTTAAAACACATCCTTTTAATTGGATTACCGATAATTATAAGGGAGAAAAAAATATTAATATTATTGGTGTGCCTAAAAATATAGGGCAGGCAAAATATATTGGTAACATTTTAAAAGACATTACTAAAACTAAAAAAAATATAGAGAGTACAGCTATTGTTTTAGGGAATGAAGATCTTTTACTTCCTGTTTTAAATTCTATACCCGATAATATAAAGAAATTGAATGTAACCATGGGGTTTCCTTTAAAATCGATTCCTTTGGCTTCATTGTTCGAGAGTCTTTTTAACCTTCATAAAAACAACCCGAAATCATTTTATTATAAAGAAGTTATTTCAATTTTGTCGCATCAGTTTATACGTCCTTTGTTTCTTCAGGACGATAAAGATGTTGCCACAGCATTAATAGAAACCATTCAGACAAATAATATTGTTTTTCTTACACAACAGCATTTAGTAGAGTTGTGTGGTTCTTTTAAAGACGTTATTGCGTTGTTATTTGGTTCTTGGAGTAATAATGCTACAAAAGCTTTAGAGCGTTCTAAATCGCTTATTTTTGCAATAAAAGATCATTTAAATATAAAGAAAGACGAGCATATTTTAAGTTTAGAATATACTTACAGGTTTCATGAGCTTTTTAATGAGTTGGAGCGTTTAAATATAACGTATAATTATTTTCAGTCTATAAGTTCGTTACACCAAGTGTATAAAGAGCTGTTAAGTAGTGAAACTTTAGATTTTCAAGGCGAGCCACTTCAAGGATTGCAAATTATGGGAATGTTAGAATCTCGTGTCTTAGATTTCGATACGGTTATTATTTCTTCTGTAAATGAAGGTGTTTTACCTGCAGGAAAAAGTAATAATTCGTTTATTCCTCTAGATGTTAAAATAGAAAATAATTTACCTACGTTTAAAGAGAAAGATGCTGTTTATACCTATCACTTTTATCGTTTGTTACAGCGCGCTAAGACGGTTTATATTATTTATAATACAGAGCCCGATGCTTTGGCTGGTGGAGAAAAAAGTAGATTTTTAACGCAATTAGAACTAGAGAATATTCATCCTTTAAAATATGCTATTGCTACGCCAACAGTGAGTTTAATGGAACAAAAATTAAAAACAGTTCCAAAATCTCCTTTGGTTTTAAAGCGTTTAAAAGAGGTTGCAAAGCGTGGTTTTTCTCCGTCTTCTTTAACTAATTTTATGCGAAATCCAATGGATTTCTATCTTCAAAAAGTATTGAAAATTCAGGAATACGATGAGGTTGAAGAAACTGTTGCGGCCAATACATTAGGTACGGTTGTACATAATACACTAGAAGATTTTTACAAACCGTTACAGGGTTCGCAATTAACGGTAGAACATATTACCGAAATGAAAACTAAAATTTCGAGTACCGTTTTACATCATTTTGAAGAGACTTTTAATAAAGGAGATATTAGTACAGGTAAAAATTTAATTAGTTTCGAAATCGCCAAACGCTATGTTTCTAACTTTATAAACTTAGAACTTAAAGAAGTAAAAGCGGGACGCGTTATTAAAATTATAGCTATTGAAGCCGATTTTAAACAAGTAAAAATTAATATTCCAGAACTTGATTTTCCTGTAACTATTGGTGGTAAAGTAGATCGCGTAGATGAATACGATGGCACAACACGTATTATAGATTATAAAACGGGGAAAGTAAACCAGTCTCAAGTAGAAATTGTAGATTGGGACGAATTAACTACAGATTATACTAAATACAGTAAACCTTTCCAGATTCTATGTTATGCCTTTATGATGCTTTCTGATGGTAAGTTAAAATTTCCCTTAGAAGCAGGAATTATTTCTTTTAAAAATCTAAACGGAGGTTTTTTAAAATTTACTAAGAAAGATAAACAAGGTTATGGTGCGAATAAAATAACAGATATAAATAAAGATACTATTCAATTGTTTGAAGCGCAACTTAAGGTTTTAATTTTAGATATTTTTGATGCAGAAAAAGACTTTGAAGAAAAGGAAGTAAGCCATTAAGATTCTTATAAAATGATAAAAAAATTATTTCGATTTTTATTTAAAATATTCTGTTGGTTTGTGTTCTGTTCCTTTGTTTTGGTACTTATTTATAAATATGTACCAGTGCCAATAACGCCGTTAATGGTTATTCGTAGTTTCGAAAATTCAGAAAATAATATACCAAAGGGGTGGAAACACGATTGGGTGCCTATGGATAAAATTTCTAATCCTATGCAAAAAGCGGTGATTTGCAGTGAGGATCAAAACTTTTTAAATCATAATGGTGTCGATTTTAAGGCTGTACAAAAAGCATTTATCGAGAACCTAAAAGGTAAGCGTATTCGTGGTGGTAGCACAATTAGCCAGCAAACGGCTAAGAATGTGTTTTTATGGCCAGGGAGAAGTTGGTTACGTAAAGGTTTAGAAACTTATTTTACGGTTGTTATCGAATTATGTTGGAGTAAACAGCGTATTTTAGAAGTCTATTTAAACAGTATAGAAATGGGTAAAAGTGTTTATGGATGTGAAGCTGCAGCAACATTTTGGTTTAAGAAACCCGCATCAGCATTAACAACTTATCAAGCAGCCGCAATTGCAGCTGTTTTGCCTAATCCAAGAGTGTATAAAGCAAATCCAGCTTCTACATATATCCAGAAAAGAAAAGTATGGATTGTTAAACAAATGAACTTTTTTGGACCTTTACGATTTGAAAATAATGAAAAATAATTCTGAAATAAAACAGGAACTTTTAAAGTGTTGTGATGCGTTTATAGAAAAACGTTTTGCAAATGTGCAACACAATATTGCCGAAGTTCAAGAGGCGCTAACTTCAGAAACCAAGAGTTCTGCAGGTGATAAACATGAAACCGGACGCGCGATGTTACAATTAGAACGCGAAAAATTTGGTGTACAACTCTCTGAGGTTAATCAAGTAAAGCAAGCTTTGTCTAAAATTAATGTATTAAAACAGTCTGAGGCCGTTTGTTTAGGAAGTGCTGTTACTACAAATGCTTCAAATTATTTTATAGCTATTAGTGCAGGAGAAATAGTGGTTGATAAGACTAAATATTTTGCCATTGCACCAAACACACCTATTGGTTTGCTTTTGCTTTCAAAACGAGCAGGAGAGGTTGTGACATTTAGAAATCAAGAATTTACGATTTTAAACGTTTTTTAGCTGTTTCTGTGAGTTTAATCATTACGTTTTTATCAATTTTTAATTCTGTTTTATGATAAAGGAAAATGGATTTTGAACGGTATTCTGCTTCAATTAAATAAATATTTCCTCTAAAATAATTACTTTTAATTTTAACTTTTAAGTCAGCATTTTTAGATAATTCCAATTCATGAGCATAAACAAATACCGTTTCTTCAGAAGATTCTAATGCCAGGTCTGAAGCTTTCATGGTATTAAATTCATCAAAAAAAGACGCAATTAAAGGCTTTTCTGGTGTTTTATATAGATTCTTAGGTGTATCGTAAGCAATTATTTTTCCGTTGTTTAAAACAATCATTTGGTCTGCATAAGGTAAGACGTCTTCACGATCGTGAGTAGCAACTACACAGGTAATATTTTTTTCCTTTAAATATTTAAATAAATTACGACGTAATGTTTGTTTCTGGAAGTTGTCTATGTGGCTAAACGGTTCGTCTAATAAAATAATTTCCGGCTGTCTGGCAATAGCTCTAGCTAGTGCTACACGTTGTTTTTGTCCGCCGCTTAATAACTTCACTTTTACATCTGTGAATTCTACTAAATCTACTAATTCAATCAATTCTGTGGCGCGTCTATCTTTCTCTTCAGGAAAGAAGTTAGATAAGAATTTTCCAATATTTTCCTTAACAGAAATAAAAGGCATTAAATCGAATTCTTGAGAGACATATTTCATGAAATCGTAACCAATAACCAGGTTAAATTTTGGACCTAAAATAGCCTGTTCTTTCCAGTAAACGTCACCTTCAGGTAAATCGTAAGTTCCGTAAAGAAGTTTTAATAATGTACTTTTTCCTGAACCACTTTCTCCAATAATAGATAACTGTTCGCCCTGTTTTACTGAAAAAGAAATGTTTTCAAGAATGGTTTTTGTATCGTAACCAAATGAAATATTTTGTACTTGAAGCATAATATTAAATCGCTATAAATTACTTTAAAATTAATTGTTTTTGAAGTAAGTAGATTTAAGTAAAAATAAAGGTTTTAAAACACTAAATCGCATGAATTTGTTGAATAAATAATAAAAATATATAAAATAACTTGGTGTTAAAAAGGCTAAAAACTTATTCTTTTGATACAATACCGGTTTTAATTTGGTAATATATCTAAACACAACTTCTGGTGTTTTTATAAAGGTAATAAGATGACTTATTGGACTTCCTAATTCTTGTTTTTCATATTTTAAACCCACTGTATTTGTACCTATATTTTGGTAAAACCCAGAGTTTAAATTTTCTATAAATTTTAATGTTTTTCTATTATAAAAGAGTCCTGTTTTAAGTGCTATTTTTGAAATAATATGCTGAATCATTTTCTGATCGTAACATATGTTTTCTAAATCTTTAAGTAAAACCTGATGAAAGCCTAGCATTTGTTTTTGATGCTTTTCTATGTAATTTTCATACAGCCATTTTTCTTCAGGATTATGTTTTTCAACAACATAATTTTCTTCACTTGTATATTCAACAGCACTTCCATGATTTGCAGCAGAAAATTGCTCGTAATATTGGTTATTTGCCATAAGCAAATAGTCTGTATACGAAGTAAATGGTAGTATTGAAAATATTAAGCCATCACGCTTTGTTTTTTCTTGAATATTATAAATATATCTTAAGCCTAAATAATAACCCGTAATAGGCACCTGTTCGTTATAGAACCCGAATAAAGATTCTTGCATGGTTCCGCCCCAACCAATATCTACAAGGCAAACGCCTTCTTTTTCAATATCTACTCCAAACGCATTTATGTATGCTTTAAAACTTTCTTTATTGGTTTCTCTATGTGTTTTGTAAAACGTAA
The DNA here is from genome assembly GCF_009796865.1 of Formosa sp. L2A11. Taxonomy (GTDB): domain Bacteria; phylum Bacteroidota; class Bacteroidia; order Flavobacteriales; family Flavobacteriaceae; genus Formosa. Next base: position 1,222,932 of record NZ_CP047028.1, read on the forward strand.
TAAAGGTTTTATTTTGTTTTAAATTTTCAAAAACAGGAGATTCAAAAAAGTTTTTAATTGGTACATTAGAACTTAATTTTAAATCTGTAATAATTGTATTTTGGGTGGCTTCTGGACAATTAAAAAAGATTAAGAAATCTTCTATAGATAATTCTGGATATTTATTTTTTAAGTATAAAAAAGGTTCGGTTTCTAGCGGCTCTAAATTAATTTGAATGGAAGCTTGTCTTGATGTTTTTAAGTAATGCGTATTGATTTTTGAGTGTTTATCTATAAGATGAAACTCTTGATAAGAATCGAATATTTTTTTTAAAAACTGACCTTCTCTAGCTAGGAAAAACATATTTTTAATCCCTTCTTTTTTACTTTTTAAATAGAGCCTTTCAATAAAAAAATGATAATAAATAATATATTGTGTAAAAGGCATTACATCCTTTTTTTTCGAACGGTTATAAATATTATTTACAACTTGTTTTGTGTTTTTTAAATCACTTCCAATAGCATTTAATTTATTTTTTTTAAGATACTTATCGTGCGGTAGTTTATAAGCGTTTAATCCGTTTTTAATAGCGTTATCATAATCACTTCTTTGGTTGTCGCCAATCATGACAACTTCGCTTGGATTTGTTATAGAAAGCGCGTCTAAAACTTTTTTATAAATAGTGCCCGCATGCTTACTTGTTTCTAGTACAGAAGAACTAAAAATGTTATCGAAAATATTTAAAATACCATGATAGTCTAATAACTTTTCAAACAACGATTTTGATCCATAAAAATCGGATACCAGATAGACTTTTCCTCCTTCAGTTTTAAATGCTTTTATAATATTTAATACATCCTTATTTAAGTACTGTACACTACTTTCTGTTTTAAAATCTATGCGTTCAAATAGATAAGAGAAATAGTCTTTTTTTCTGAAATCTATAAGGTTAGAATTTACTAACCGAATAAAAACAGCATCGATTAATATGTTGTAAGGAATCTCGACATTATTTTTTTTATACTTTTCGCATAAATGAGATAACGATTCTTGTCTTATAAAATAAAGCTCATCAATAGAAATGTCTAATCCTAACTCTGCGATCATGTATTTTGCCCATAATTTTAAAGTATAATTCGGATGCACATTTCTGTGAATAATGGTATCGTAATAGTCACTAAAAAGAATTTTAGTGTTTTGGTTACTCAATTTGATCTTTAAATTATTCAAAGACATTAAAGGTTAAATTTGATTAATATTTTGTTTTTGCGATAACGAAGATAAGTTTTAGTGCGTTAAACCAATAAAATTCTTTATTGAATTAGAATGTAGGCTAAAATTTATCCTTTTAAAAATTTACGAAATATAGACAAATTAATAATTTAATACAATTTCATGTTTTTAAGTCCTTGTTATTCTGTTACTTATTTCGGGTTGGTGTGAAATAAAAAAAGCCATTTAATAATTATTAAATGGCTTTAGTTTTAGAGTGAAGTCTATTTATTTTGTAACGCTTGTTTCTGTACTGTTTGGTAATTCATCAAATCCCATATTGTATAATGTAAATCCAAATATATCTGCGTACTGGTCTATAGTTTTACTTATTGGAGTGCCGGCTCCATGGCCTGCATCTGTTTCAATTCGAATTAAAATAGGGTTACCGCTTTTTTGTTTGCTTTGTAATTGTGCGGCAAATTTAAAACTATGGGCAGGTACAACACGATCGTCATGATCGCCTGTAGTAATTAATGTTGCTGGGTATTTTGTGCCTGCTTTTACATTGTGAACCGGAGAGTATCCTTTTAAATATTCAAACATGGCTTTGCTGTCTTCAGAGGTTCCATAATCGTATGCCCATCCTGCTCCAGAAGTAAAGGTGTGGTAACGTAACATATCTAAAACGCCAACTGCAGGTAGTGCTACTTGCATTAAATGCGGACGTTGGGTCATTGTGGCTCCAACTAATAATCCACCGTTAGAACCTCCTTTAATTGCTAAGAATTTAGACGATGTATATTTGTTATCAATTAAATATTCTGCAGCAGCAATAAAATCATCAAATACGTTTTGCTTGTGCATTTTTGTTCCTGCATCGTGCCAAGCTTTACCGTATTCGCCACCACCACGTAAATTAGGTACAGCATAAATTCCGCCAGCTTCCATCCAGACTGCATTAGCAATACTAAATGATGGTGTTAAACTAATATTGAATCCGCCGTAAGCATATAAAATTGTTGGATTTTTACCGTTTAATTCAGTCCCTTTTTTATACGAAATAATCATAGGGATTTTTGTCCCATCTTTAGATTTGTAAAAGACTTGTTTACTTTCGTATTGGTTGGGATCGAAATCTACTTTTGGTTTAACATACACTTCAGATTTACCAGTTTCTGGTTTAAAGGCATAACTTGTTGGTGGTGTTGTGTAATTAGAGAATGTAAAATACAAGGTTTCATTTTCTTTTTTTCCAGAAAATCCATTTACCGTCCCAATAGCAGGCAACTCAATGTTTCTTACTAACTTTCCGTCATAATCATATTGTTTGATTTGCGATACAGCATCTACCATATAATTAGCAAAAATATAATGACTTCCTGTAGATGGTGTTAATACGTTTTCTGTTTCTGGAATAAAATCTACCCAATGTTCTGGAGTCGGGTTAGCCGCATCTACTGTGATAATCTTGTTATTTGGTGCATTTAAATTAGTAAGTAAAAATAGTTTACTTCCAACATTATCTAACAAATAGGTGTCGCTATCTGTGTCTTCTAAAATAGGTACAAATGTGCTGTTTGGCTTTGTTAAATCTTTTATATATAATTTGTTTCCAGAGGTAGATGTACGTGGCGTAATAATTAAATAATGATCGTCTTCGGTAACATTTGCATTAATGTAACGGTGTTTTTGATCTGGAGTGCCTCCAAATATAAGTTTGTCTTGACTTTGGTTTGTGCCAAGTTTATGGTAATATACTTTATGCTGATCTGTTTTAGCAGATAACTGACTTCCTTTAGGTTTGTCGTAACTAGAATAATAAAATCCTTCATTACCTTTCCATGACATGCCACTAAATTTTACATCTACAAGAGTGTCTTCAATAACAGCTTTTGTTTCAGTATCTATAATAATAATTTTTCTCCAGTCACTTCCGCCTTCAGAAATGGCATAAGCAGCAATGCTTCCATCCTTAGAAAAAGATAATCCTCCTAAAGATGTGGTACCATTGTCACTAAACGTGTTAGGGTCTAAGAAGACATCTTCTGTGTTGTCGTTATCTAGAGTTCTGTATATTACATATTGATCTTGTAAGCCATTGTTTTTGTAGAAGTAATTGTATTTTCCTTCTTTAAAAGGTGCTCCAATTTTTTCGTAATTCCATAGCTTAGACAAGCGTTCTTTTATGGAGTTACGAAAAGGGATTTTATTTAAATACCTGTAAGTTACTTTGTTTTCTTCTTGTACCCATGCTTCTGTTTCTGGACTTTTATCGTCTTCCAACCAGCGGTATGGATCTTTTACTTCAGAACCAAAATAAGTATCTACAGTATCTGAAGTTTTTGTAATAGGATAGTTCACTATTTGATTTTTATTTTTTTTTAATTCCTGCTCATTTTTACAAGAATTAAAGAGTGTTAAAATAATTAGACTGGCTATTAATTTTTTCATAGAAAAAGTTTTTATAGTGAACCAAAAATAACTAAAAAGCTCCTAAGCGGTTAGGCTTAGGAGCTTTTTTTAAGATATATTTAAAGGACTTGCCTTTATAAAATTTTATTTTCAATTAAGTACTCAGCAATTTGAATTGTATTTGTTGCTGCACCTTTACGTAAATTGTCGGCAACAATCCACATGTTTATGGTATTCTTTTGTGTTTCGTCTCTTCTAATACGACCTACAAAAACTTCGTCTTTTCCATGCGCATATATTGGCATTGGGTACGTGTTTGTGTCTGTATTATCTTGTACAATTACACCAGGTGTTTCGCTTAATAATTTACGTACATCTGCTAAATCATAATCGTTTTCAAATTCTACATTTACAGATTCTGAATGCCCACCAGCAGTAGGGATTCTTACTGCAGTTGCAGATACTGAAAAAGAAGTATCGCTTAATATTTTTTGAGGTTCTAAAGCTAATTTCATTTCCTCTTTAGTGTATCCATTATCTAAAAACACATCACAATGTGGTAATGCATTTCTTCCAATAGGATAAGGATAAGCCATTTCACCTTCTATACCTGCTATTTCATTTTCTAGTTGCTTTACAGCTTTTACACCTGTACCAGAAACAGATTGGTAAGTTGAAACGACAACACGTTTCATTTTATATTTTTTATGAAGTGGTGCTAAAGCCATAACTAATTGAATAGTCGAGCAGTTAGGATTAGCAATAATTTTATCGTCTTTTGTTAATTCGTTCGCGTTAATTTCAGGAACGACTAATTTTTTTGAAGGATCCATTCTCCAGGCAGAAGAATTATCTACTACTGTTGTTCCTACTTCTGCAAATTTAGGAGCCCATTCTAAAGATGTATCTCCTCCAGCTGAAAATAAAGCTACATCTGGTTTCATAGCTACTGCATCTGCTAAACCTACAACCTTATAGTCTTCACCTTTATAAGAAATAGTTTTACCTACAGAGCGTTCTGAGGCAACTGGTATTAACTCTGTTAATGGAAAATTACGTTCTGCAAGAACTTTAAGCATTATTTCGCCAACCATACCGGTGGCACCAACTACAGCTACTTTCATTATAATATTAGTTTAAGTGTGTCAATCATTATTTTAAACAAAACTAACTATTAATAATTTAAAAAAAGCCTTAGTTTCTTTAAAACCAAGGCTTTTTAACAACAAAAAACATATTGTTAATTATTTAACAATATTATTTTTTTAGTAAATCTCTTATTTCAGATAATAATTCTTCTTGTGTTGGTCCAGCAGGAGCTGCAGGAGCTGCTTCTTCTTTCTTTTTAGATTTTTCGTAAGCTTTTAATACCATGAAAATACAAAGTCCAATAATAATAAAGTCAATTACCATTTGTAGAAAGTTCCCGTAATTAATAGATACAGCAGGTACTTCTACGCCAGCCGCATTAGTTGCTCCTTCTTTAAGGATGTACTTTAAATCTGCAAAATTCACATCACCAAGTAACATACCAATTGGAGGCATTATTATATCTTTAGTAAATGAAGTTACAATTTTACCAAATGCACCACCAACAATTACTGCAGTTGCAAGGTTTACAATATCGCCTTTTAATAAAAAGGACTTAAAATCTTTGAAAAATGCCATATAGTTTAGATTGATTAATTATGAGGCTAAAATATATAAAAAATTATAAAATAACTTGAGCTTACCTTAAAATAATGCGTTTAATACGCTGAGAGAGACCCGTAAGCAATTCGTAGGATATTGTATTTGCTGTTGCAGCAAACTCTTCGGCAGTAGGATAGTCTCCAAAAACAATAACTTCGTCTCCTTCTTGGCAGTCAATATTTGTAATATCAACCATAATCATATCCATACACGTATTACCAACAATAGGCGCTTTTTGTTCGTTTATAGCAACAAAGCCTTTACCATTTCCATATTCTCTTCCAATACCATCTGCATGTCCAAGCGGTAAGGTTGCGGTTACTAATGGTGCATCGCAAATATATCCGCGATTATACCCCACACTTTGTCCTTTTGGAATGTGGTTAATTTGAGAAATCACTGTTTTTAAAGTTGTAATAGGTTTAAAGTGCGTGTTTTCTTCTTCAGAATTTCCAAAACCATACATTCCTATTCCGCTTCTTACCATGTTAAAATGTGCCTCTGGATAATTAATAATTCCCGAGGTATTACAAATATGTAATAATGGTTTGTAGCTTAATTTTTCTAAAAAGGTTTCAGAAATACTTTTAAATGTATTTATCTGACTTAAAGTAAATTCGTTTTCGTTTAAATCTTCACTTGCTCCTAGGTGCGAAAATAACGAGGTTACCTTAATGGCATCTGTGTTTTTTAAGATTGTAATAATTTCAGGAATATCAGATTCTAAAAAACCCAAACGATTTAATCCTGTATTAAATTTTAAATGTATAGGATACTGTTTCTGGTTTAAACCTTCTGCAGTTGTAATAAATTCTTTTAATACTTTAAAGCTATATAAATTGGGTTCTAAGCAATTTTCTATAAGTGTATTAAAATAAACAGACTGTGCGTGCAGTACTAATATAGGTTTAGTAATGCCACCTGTCCTTAATTGTTCGCCTTCATAAGTGTAGGCGACGGCAAAATAATCTACATCTAAAGTTTCTAGATGTTTTGCAATTTCTACGGCATCATTTCCATAGGCATATGACTTTACAACAGCCATAAATTTTGTAGAAGAATCTATTATAGATTTAAGGTAAGTAACATTATGTTCTAACGCTTTTAAATCTATTTCTAAAAGGGTTTCCTGCGCTTTAAGCATCGGTGTTTTAAAAATTTAAATCGGTATTATCGGTTTTATTATTGTTAGTGTTATTCGCTTTTTCGTTACGCATGGCTTTATAGTATGCGCCACGACTAAGAGGTTCGTACTCTTCGGTTTCGCCCAGTAATACAAGTGCATCGCTCTGGGACTTTCTATAACTAAATTGAGCTAAATTTCCTGTTCTTGTACATATAGCATGTACTTTTGTAACGTATTCTGCCGTGGCCATTAAATTAGGCATTGGTCCAAAGGGGTTGCCTTTAAAATCCATATCTAATCCAGCGACAATTACGCGAATACCTTTATTGGCTAGGTCGTTACAGACCCGAACAATTTCGTCGTCGAAAAACTGAGCTTCGTCAATACCAACAACCTCACAACCATCTGCTAAAATAGGAATGTTTGCTGCTGCAGGAACTGGCGTAGAGCGGATTTCGTTGGCATCGTGAGACACCACCATTTCTTCGTTGTAGCGAATGTCTACCGAAGGTTTAAAAATTTCGACTTTCTGTTTGGCGAACTGGGCACGTTTAAGTCTTCGGATTAATTCTTCTGTCTTTCCAGAGAACATCGATCCGCAGATAACTTCAATCCAACCAAATTGTTCTTTATGATTTACTGTATTTTCGAGAAACATTTTGTAATTTTAACACTAAAATTCTACAAACTTTCGTTTGTTTATAAGCGTGTAAATTTATTAAAAATTAAAAGGCGAAAATAGTTTAAATATAAAAGTTATGAAGAAGAAATTAGAATCAGAGTTAATTAATATTGCATTAAGAATTATTAGACTTGAAGGCAAAGATGATTTAGATGCACTACATGCAGAAACTGCTATTCTTTTTGAAAAACTGTCTGTCTTAAAATTTCTTCAAGAAACACCTGAAGGTGAGAAGTTAACCATTGCTAACGATTCTTCTTTTTTCGGAATGTTAGACGATGCGTTTAATAATAAAATATCTGATAGCGTAGAGGTAGACGAGCATGTCTTTATTAGAGAAGACCAACAACAGCCTAACGAAGATGCAGAAGATATTGCAGAGCCTGTCATGGAAAAAATTAAAGATCTTGTCGCTCAAATGCCACACGAAGCAGATGAAGTAGACGATATTTTTGAAGCTATTGAGCCTAAACTTAGCTATGAAAAAAACGATTTTGAAGACATTACAGCTGGTTTTAAAGAAACTCCAGTTTTCGAACCCGTAGTCGAGCCTTCTAAAGTCAATTCTAAGAAATCTTTAAACGATAGATTAAAAGGTGGTGGATTAACCATTGGTTTAAACGATAAAATAGCTTTTATAAATCAATTATTTGGTGGTAGTAGTGAAGATTACGAGCGTGTAATTTCTCAAATTAATACCAGTGGTAGTTTTGATGAAGCTCAGAATTTAATTCAAAATGTTGTAAAAACAGATTACAATAATTGGGAAGGAAAAGAAGTCTTCGAAGAACGATTTATGCAAATAATAGAGGCTAAATTCAATTAGTTTTTTAAAATTTACACTTTTTAAACGTATTAACTTTACTTGTATTTAACTTCAAAAGAAGTTTTAAAACATGCCTTTAATTTTTAACACATGAGCAAACTTTACATCGTGCCTACGCCTATTGGTAATTTAGAAGATATGACTTTTAGAGCCATACGCGTTTTAAAAGAAGCCGATTTAATATTAGCTGAAGACACGCGAACTTCTGGAAAACTTTTAAAACATTTTGAAATTAGTACGCATTCGCAATCACACCATATGCATAACGAGCATAAAACGGTTCAGGGGCTAATAAATAAATTAAAAGGAGGAACCGTAATTGCATTAATTAGTGATGCAGGAACACCAGCCATTTCCGATCCTGGATTTTTATTGACTCGTGCATGTGTAGAACATGGTATAGAAGTAGATTGTTTGCCTGGAGCAACAGCATTTGTGCCTGCTTTAGTGAATTCTGGATTGCCAAACGATAAGTTTGTGTTTGAAGGATTTTTACCCGTAAAAAAAGGGAGACAAACCCGTTTATTACTTCTAGCCGAAGAAACAAGAACCATTATATTTTACGAATCGCCACACAAACTTTTAAAAACACTAACTCATTTTTGTGAGTATTTTGGAGAAGATCGCCCTGTTTCTGTCTCTCGTGAATTAACAAAATTATACGAAGAAACCGTTCGTGGTACAGCAAAAGAAGTTTTGGAACATTACACCAATAAACCACCAAAAGGTGAGATTGTTGTTGTGGTTGGAGGAAAAAAATAGATATAAATAGCCTTAATAAAATGACATTAGATATATTTAAAGAAAAAGTACAAAATATCCCTAAATCTGTTGTGTTTTCAGACACTATGGACGTTATAGATACGTATTACGAGTTCTCAAAAACGGCCTTTACAAATGGCGATTTACACAATAATGCAGGAGAAAATTCAGGCTCTTGTAAATTGTTTGCTTTTGCAAAACTTCAAGGGTTTACAAAAGAAGAAACATTAGCTTGTTTTGGTCAGTTTTATTATATAGATGTCTTAGGAGATCCAGAAGGAAACGGACATCAAAACATTAGGAATTTTATAAAAACAGGGTTTGAAGGATTAGAATTTGAAGGAGAGCCTTTAAAATTGAAATAAGCAATTATGGATGCGCTTTTATGTCAGATTAAGCAATGCACCATTTGTGCCGCCGATTTGCCTTTAGGTCCGCATCCTATTGTAACGGCGCATTCCGAATCTAAAATTGTAATTATTGGTCAGGCACCAGGACTAAAAGTGCATAATTCTGGAATTGCTTGGGACGACGCTAGCGGAAAGCGTTTAAGGGCGTGGCTAGATGTCACCGAAGATCAGTTTTACAATACCAAGAATTTTGCCATTATTCCTATGGGATTTTGTTATCCAGGAAAAGGTAAAAGTGGCGATTTACCTCCAAGACCCGAATGTGCTCCCCAATGGCATACCACGTTATTTAGTAAAATGCCACATGTAAAACTTGTGATTTTAATTGGGAATTATGCTCAGAAATATTATCTAAAAGCTGAGGTTGGAACGAACTTAACAGAAACCGTTTCTAACTTCGAATCGTATTTACCTACGTATTTCCCTATTCCGCACCCGTCGCCACGAAACCGATTTTGGATGTCTAAAAATCCATGGTTCGAAGTTTCTGTTGTGCCTGAACTACAAAAAAGAGTCCACGATATACTATAAAATCTTATTCTTCGATATCAAATAAATATTCAACAGTTACATCAAAAAATCGAGCCATTTTAATGGCTAAGATTACTGAGGGGTTGAATTTGTTATTTTCAATAGCGTGAATAGTTTGTCTGGAAACTTGCAATTTCTCAGCTAAATCTGCTTGGGTTAAATTGTGTCTTGCTCGCTCTACTTTTATGAGGTTTTTCATTAATACAATCGTTTTTTTATGGAAAATATAAAGAGGAATAGGATGATATAAAAGCATAGAAAATAATCCAAAGGCATATTTAGGTTTCTTTTGAAGGAATAAATTGCAAGTGATATTAATAAAAATATTAAAATAGAAATCTGAAATGAGTCAGCTCGTAACTTATTGATATAATCGTCTTCAATCTTTTCCTTGGAAATCATATAAATAATTAGTCCAATAATGTTTAAAATATTAAATAAGTGCATGAGTTCACTTCCAAAATAATTTGAAATTTTATGTGTTTTGGAATTTGATTGGATTTTCTCTGATTGACTATCAAGAGAGACTTCTACTTGTGTTTTTGGACTACTATATTCACGAGCGCCGTCATTTATGCCGTCCATAACACCATCCATTGCACTCGGTAGAGCAAATGCAATAAAGATAATAATGCCTAGTTTTTTACACCAATTTGGAAGTATTTGTATATTCATATTCTATTATTTTTATATAAAAGTATATAATACTTTACATTTAATCAAATATAATAGAAAAATAAATATTGTGAAATCAAATTTATTTAGTGAATTTCTAGACGATTTTCAGCCAAATATGCTGATTTTATTGAATAAATAAGAAGGAGAAAAATTACCGGATATTCTATAATTAAAAATCCATTTGCGTTAGCGATTGCAGTGGCATCCTTTTATGGTTATTTTCAACCATAAAAGATACAACGGAAAGCGCGCCCCAAAAGGGGAACGCCCAAAACCGTTTAAATATGTTTACCCTTTTCCCAGCCGTGTTTTCCTAAATGCTGTTCACCACTTTCTATGGCACCATTTTCCAGTGTAGTTCCCATGCTGTCGTTCCAACGGTTTAAATATCCGAATAGTGAAATCACTCCTAACATTTCTACAATTTCGCCTTCGTTCCAATAGGTGTTCAATCGCTTTTTTAAAGTGTCGTCTACAGCATTCGGTATTTGTGAGGCTGCCAAACTAAAATCTAAAGCCACACGTTCGGCCTCGCTAAATGCGGGGTGGGTGCGATACTCCCAAACGTTATCGAGTTGCTCTTGTTCGGCTCCATAGCGCTCTGCGGCACGAATAGCGTGTGCTTGGCAATAGCGACAGCCTGTAGCATTACTACTAACCCAAGCAATCAGGCGTTTTAAAGCGGAAGTTACGCGACCTTCGTTAGCCATCACGGCTTTGTTTAAATTAATGAAGGCTTTACTTATGGCTGGCCGGCGTTGCATGGTTAAAACCGAGTTTGGGCAGAAGCCCAATGTTTCGTTAAAAAAGGTTGCTAAATCTTGTGTTTCTAGATCGTGGTCGGGAGATAATGGTGTTATTAGTGGCATTTTATTCTGAATTTTAGTCGTATTTTTGAAGTATCAATTAACGAAAAATAATGCAATTATGACACATCTTGTTACAACTCAATGGAAAAAAAATGTTCAGTTTGAATCTGATAATCCAAGTGGAAAAACTGTATTAATAGATTTAGGAGCAGATAATGGTGGTAAAGGTGACGGATTGCGCCCTAAGGCATTAATGTTAACAGCACTTGCAGGATGTTCGGGGGTAGATATTACGCCAATGTTAGAAAAAATGAAGGTTGAGATAGACGATTTTAAAATTGTTATTGAAGGGCATTTAACCGAAGAACATCCAAAATATTATCATTTAGTTACTGTAGATTATCATTTTTATGGTACAGATTTAAATGAAGTAAAAATTAAAAGAGCTGTAGATTTGTCTGTCGATAAATATTGCGGTGTTATGGAAATGTTTCGTCGCTTTGCCGATGTTAAAGTACGTTCTCATTATCATAATAATTAAAAATATAGTCAGCTATAAACTATGCGTTGGACCATAAAACCAAAACCAGAATCTCAGAAAGTAAAAACATTACAAGAAGAGCTTCAAATAGATGAATTAACAGCATCGTTATTATTGCAACGTGGCATTGAGACCTTCAAAGACGCTAAATCTTTCTTCAGGCCGAATCTTAGTGAGTTACACGATCCGTTTTTAATGAAAGACATGGAACGCGCTGTGGCACGTATAGAACAGGCTCTGGAAACTGGTGAAAATATCATGGTGTATGGCGATTATGATGTCGACGGAACCACGTCTGTGGCGTTAATGAGTTCGTATTTACGAACACGTCAGGAGAATGTGATAACATATATTCCGGATCGTTACGACGAAGGTTATGGCGTGTCTTTTAAAGGCATTGACTTTGCTCACGATAACGATTTTACTTTAATTGTGGCATTAGACTGTGGTATAAAAGCAATCGATAAAGTGGCCTATGCAAAAGAAAAAGGTATTGATTTTATTATTTGCGATCACCACAGACCAGGCGATGCTATTCCAGATGCCGCTGCAGTTCTAGATCCAAAACGTGACGATTGTGAGTATCCATATAAAGAATTATGCGGTTGTGGTGTTGGTTTTAAACTCATTCAAGCCTTAGCATCTAAACAGGGTTATACTATAGACGATCTAGGAGAATATTTAGATTTAGTGGCTACGGCTATCGGTGCCGATATTGTACCTATTACTGGAGAAAACCGAATTTTGGCGTATTACGGACTTCAAATTATTAACGAGAATCCGAGACCAGGCATTAAAGCCATTTTAAATCAGGTAGATAAAACAGAGTTCACCATTACCGATGTGGTTTTTATAGTAGCACCTAGAATTAATGCTGCCGGACGTATGAAACATGGTACGTATGCCGTGCAATTGCTTACCGAAATGGATGAAGCTCAAGCTGAAATCTATGCCGCAGAAATTGAAAGTTTTAATTTAGACCGTCGTGAAGCCGATCAGGAAATTACAAAACAAGCTCTAGTCCAGATTGAAGAACTTAACGAGCAAGATCGTTTAACATCTGTAGTATATCAAGAAGATTGGCACAAGGGGGTAATTGGTATTGTGGCATCCAGACTTATAGAGACCTATTATAGACCAACGTTAGTATTTACTAAAAGTGGCGATAAATTAGCAGCTTCTGCACGTTCTGTTATTGGTTTCGATGTGTATAATGCTTTAGATGCTTGTAGTGAACATATTGAACAATTTGGCGGACATAAATACGCTGCAGGATTAACATTACTACCAGAGAATTACGATGCTTTTAAACAGGCTTTTGAAGATGTGGTGTCCAGTACTATAGATCCGAAATTATTGTCTCCAGAAATTAAAATTGAAGCGAATATTGAACTTAAAAATATTACACCTAAATTTTACCGCATTCTTAAGCAGTTTGCTCCCTTTGGTCCAGGGAATATGATGCCTGTGTTTATGACAGAAGGTGTTGTAGATACTGGTTATGGAAAATGTGTTGGGAAAGACGAAGATCATTTGCGTATAACCGTGAAGCAACCTAACGTAAATCCTATAGTTTGTATTGGTTTTAATTTAGGTAATAAGATTAACCTCGTGTCTACAAAAGTGCCATTTAGTGTTGTGTATTCTATAGATGAAAATCACTGGAAAGGAAATGTTAGTCTGCAATTGAAGTTAAGAGATTTAAAATAAATATTATTTTTATTTAGATTAAATATAAATAAAAACTATTTTAGTGGTTCAAAAGTCATTGCTATGGACCAAGATATCAATAAAATTTACCATAATGAGTTTGGTGTTTCTTTTATTTGGAAGCAAGAAGGACCTAAGAAACAGTCTCCTAAAATTCAAATTATTTTTCGTGATATGGGATTTTATCTTACGTATCGCGAAATTATTCAGTTTCAAAAACAGATTAAATACGTTAAATCTATACATCCATGTTCAAACTGTAAACACAAAGATCGCAGTCGGTGTATGTTATTAAAAACACCTTGTAATCAAGTCGATTTGGCAATAAACGCTTTGGAATTAAGAGATATAGACGATTTAATTAACGGGACGTTGTTTCATATTGAATTAGAGGATTATGTGAATGAAATTTGTAAGAATTAATTCGAGTCTCAGAAGTTTTTAAAACGGTCACTTTTGTACATTTACGGCAACCTTAGCCATTTATGAAACAAAAAGATCCCTACGCAGCACTGCGGTACAAAGAATTCAATATATTTTTATTAGTCCGTTTTGCTATGGTATTTGCCTGGTCTATGCAATTTATTGTGATAGAATGGGAAGTGTATAGTATTACTAAAAATCCGTTATCACTTGGAATTATCGGACTTATGGAAGTGATTCCAGCTGTATCTATGGCGTTATTCGCTGGTCATATTGTAGACCAAAGTGAAAAAAAGAGTTTACTTATAAAATGTATACTCGGGTTTTCGGTGATTAGTTTTGGCTTGTTTTTATTGACTTGGCCAAAAGTAGTTGGAGATTTGTCTCAAAACGTTGTTTTATATTCTATTTACTTTTTAGTGTTTTTAGGCGGATTTGTGCGTTCGTTTCTAGGTCCAACCATATTCTCATTATTATCGTTAGTCGTTCCTAAAAAACTCTACCCGAATGCGGCAACTTGGAGCAGTTCGGTGTGGCAAATGGGAGCGGTTTTAGGTCCGGCACTAGCAGGATTTTCAATTCATTTAATTGGCGTACATTGGTCTATGTGCCTTATCGTTGGTTTTTCTATAACAGCATTAATCGCATTAACTCAAATTTCTACAAAACCTATTTTAAACCCGAAAATTGGAGAACCTGTTATGCAGAGTTTAAAAGAAGGGATCAAGTTTGTGTTTGATACCAAAGCTATTTTGGGTGCGATTACTTTAGATATGGTAGCTGTGTTATTTGGTGGAGCTGTCGCCTTATTACCTGTATTTGCTCAAGATATTTTAAAAGTTGGCCCACAAGGTTTTGGTGTGCTTCGTGCAGCACCAGCAGTTGGTGCATTTATAACGATGCTAATTTCGGCTTATGTCCCTCTGAATAAAAATGCAGGGATGAAATTACTAGTCGCTATATTCGGATTTGGAGTCTCAATAATTGTATTCGGATTATCTACTTGGTTTTGGATTTCGGTAGGTGCTTTGTTTTTTAGTGGAATGTTCGATGGAATTTCTATGGTTATCCGTCAAACCATTTTACAGCTTAAAACACCCGACCATATGCGCGGACGTGTGGCTTCTGTAAATTCTATGTTTGTGGGATCGTCTAACGAATTAGGTGCTTTTGAAAGTGGTTTAACAGCCAAACTTATGGGAACAGTGACTGCAGTTGTTTTTGGAGGAAGTATGACGTTATTAATTGTTTTAACCACAGGGATTTTCTCTCCAACCTTTAGGAAATTAGATTTACGAAAGGATTTGGAGGAGCATGAGAATGAAGATTGATTTTTGAATATTTAGTTTCTTGTGCGATGCTGAAATAAATTCAGCATGACGTTATAATGCAACATTTTATTTTAATGGAAAACGATCGTCACCCTGAACTCGTTTTAGGGGCTCATTCGAGTAAGTACATGATTTAAAAAATTAATTGTCTACTAGTAGTTTTTTTAAGCTCATTTTTTCACCATCAAATTCGCCATACGTAAAATATCCAATCCAGTCGCCTAAGTTTATATATTTAGCTGTTTTGTTTAATTTTATTTCCATTGGTAAGTGTCTGTGTCCGAAAACGAAATAATCGTAAGCTTTAGTTTCTAGCTTGCGCTTGCAATATTGGACTAACCATTCGTTGTCTTCTCCTAAAAATTTAGCATCTTCGTCTCCAGAAATGAGTTTGTTTTTAACCGACATATATTGCGCTATTCTTACTCCAATGTCTGGGTGTAACCAACGAAATAACCATTGAAAAAACGGACTGGTAAACACTTTTTTCATGCGTTTGTATCCTTTGTCTCCAGGTCCTAATCCGTCGCCATGTCCAATTAAAAAGGTTTTATTATTGAAGATGAATTCCTTGGGTTTGCGGTAAACGGGAATATTAAGTTCTTTTTGAAAATAATCGTCCATCCATAAATCGTGATTTCCAACGAAAAAGTAAATGGGAATTCCAGAGTCGCGTATTTCGGCTAGTTTTCCTAAGGTTCTTACAAAGCCTTTTGGGACTACGGTTTTGTATTCGAACCAGAAATCGAATAAATCGCCTAGTAAAAATATTGCTGCTGCGTCTTGTTTAACTTCGTCTAGCCATGCTACAAATTTTTTCTCTCGAGGTGCAGATGCTTCGTGCGTTGGTGCTCCTAAATGATTGTCTGACGAGAAGTATATTTTTTTGCCTTCTGGAATTTGCATGTTGTAAATATAAAGATTGTTCTTGGTTAGAATGAGCGTTAAGGATAGAGCAATTGTTGGAGCTCTTTTTAATGTTTTTTTTACATTAAAAAAGCGACTTGCGAAAGCCTGACCCGAAGCTAAGTGTAGGGTAACGCCCTATAAATTATCGCTAGCATACCATTCTGCAAAGCTACTGTCTGTTTCTTGAAGTCTTAAGGAATGCAAGGCAATGTGGCTTGGTAAATAGGTTTTTATTTTTGCAGCAAAGTCTATAACCATCATCTCGCTGGTTGGCTGATAGTCTACTAAAATTACGTTATGATCGCGTTTTTCTAGTTCTCTAGCTAGTTCGATGTGTGGTGTGTTTTTATTAAAAACGGTGGCATGATCGAAAATATCGACAATTTCTCGAGTGACAATTTTTTTTAAATCGCCAAAATCTATAACCATACCGTACTTAACGTTGGTGTTATCTGTAATGGGTTTCCCGATAACGGTAACAAAAAGTTTGTAGCTGTGGCCGTGTACGTTTTTACACTTTCCGTCGTAGCCATAAAGGGCGTGCCCGGTTTCGAAAGTAAATTGTTTGGTAATTCGAATATTACTCATGGTTTGATTTTTTAACACTGCAAAGGTACCGAATTTGTAAAAGCAATTTGTTTTTAGATTACATTTGCGCACTTTTTATACGAAAAATGAGTTAAGTTTTTAAAATATAGAGAGTTAACTAAAATGAGAATATTCCTTTAATGACTGCTCTTTTTGAGGAGTTGGTTGTTGCTGAACATCCGTTATACGAGAAGATTATAGATGATCTTCTGAGTCAGCAATACAGTATTATTGATAATTTTTTTGATGAAAATGAAGTATCGCAACTTCGTGATTCTATACTTTTAAAATACGAAGAAGACGCTTTTAAGAAAGCTGCTATTGGTAATCGTGTAAATGAAACTGTAGCCAAAACAATTCGTGGAGACGTGATTATGTGGATTGACGAGCAAACAGCTAAGCCACCTGAGACTTTATTTTTTAATAAGATAAACGCATTGGTTGCGTACTTAAACAGAACGTGTTTTTTAGGGATTTTACATAAGGAGTTTCATTATGCTGTTTACCCTGAAGGAACGTTTTATAAGCGCCATTTAGACACCTTTCAGAATGATGATAGACGAAAATTATCGTTTGTGTGTTATTTAAACAATGAAGTTTGGAAGCCTGAAAATGGTGGTGAATTGGCGATTTATACGAATGAAAATGGCGTTGAGGTAGAACAAAAAATTTATCCGTTTCCGGGACGTGTGGTTATTTTTGAAAGTCAGATTTTAGAGCACGAGGTAAAACCTGTAAAAACAAAACGTTTGAGTATTACGGGCTGGTTAAAAACGAGATAAACTATCTGCGTCTGCCTTTGTTACGATTGTATACATATATAATAACTAGTATTATAGCAAGTACAAGGAAGATGCCGTTACCGCTTAAGAAATTTAGTACATTCATGGGTTTTTATCTTGATTTTTTTTGTTGTAATAATACATAAGATAAGCTAAAAGTACTAAAACAAGAAACGGTATCATAGAGCCAATAAATACGCCAATTTCGTAGTTGGAATCTGGTGCGTTTTTTAATTTGTCTTCTATGTTTAGGTCTTGAATTAGCGCAATCATATGCTGTTTGTGTTTTAGGCTATAAATTTAGTCCTTTTTTTGAAAGGGGAACATTGTTTTAATGTAACAATGTGCTAATTTAGAAATATACCAATTTGAAGATTTAATAACAGCCTAGATTTTTTAGCTTGGCCTGTCTGAGCGTAGTCGAAGGTTTTTTTATGAATGAAAAAATGAACAAATATAACTTATAGATTTAACTATTGTATGTTCTTACTCTAATGAGATGCTGAAATAAATTCAGCATGACGACGAACTCTATTTGAAATAGAGTCTCCGATAGGCCATAAACAGTTTTGAAATATATTGTTAGAATTGATTTAAAGTGAGTTTATTTATGAACTAAAAACAACTGTCTAAATTTTATAATTAAAGGGATTCCACGAGCCGCCATCCAAAGTGTAAAAGCGATAAAAATAGCATAGAGTTTATAGTCGTAATAATCGAATATTAGCAAGGTTGGAATGAATACCAAGAACGTTGAGGTGAGAAGTACATTTCTTAAGTATTTCATTTTTCCTAAACCTTTAAACATCCCATCGAAAATAAAAGCCAGAGCACATAGTGGTTGCATGGCGAGTACAATCCAGAATACGCTATAAAAGGCATTTAAAACTTCGGGTTGTTTTGTAAATATGCGTCCGATAGGCTCGTAAAATAACCAGCCAATTCCTGCTAATATAAAGCCCGTTAATATACCTAAAACAATAAGTTTATTACTTAGTTTTATTAATAGATCGGGGCGTTTTGCACCAAATAATTTTCCTGAAAGAATATTTCCTGCGCTTGCAAAACCATCTATTAAGAAGGCGCCTAAAAACCAAATGTTAATGGCAATGGTGTATGCAGCTATGTAGTTTTTTCCGTAGCCTGTGGCATAAGAACTTGCAAAGTATAAAGCAGTATTTAAAGCTAGAGTTCTAATAAATAAATTGAGAATCATGAGTAAGAAATTCTTAATCTCTTTATTAAAAGGTAAGGTGAGTTTTAAAGGGATATCGGTTTTTTTGTATAAATAATAACCAGATAAAATGGCCATAATTAGTTGTGCAATTACACTAGCATAAGCGGCCCCTTTTATGTGCATAGCAGGTATGTAATTCTGTATACCGTAAACTAAAGCAAAATCTAGAACAATGTTTGAAACCGATCCAATAATTGCAATAATCATCGGGTAATAGGTGTTTTGTAATCCGCGAAAAGCTCCGAAAATAGCAAATGTAAAAAGTGTAAAAGGAAAGCCAAATACACGTATTTTATAATAGTCTTGCGTATATTCTAAAATGAGTCCTGAGGCATTATAAAGCTTAAAAATAGATTCTGCTAAAGGAAATGTGATTAGAATAATAAGTACACTTAATGACGTAATTAAAAATATAGCTTGAGCTGGAAGGTTTTTTACCTCGTCTAATTTATCTGCTCCAACAGATTGTGAAATGATTGATGAAATAGCACTTCGGCTTTGTCCAAGAACCCAAATTAACATAGATATAAATGTTCCTACAATACCAACAGCAGCCAAAGCTTCGGTAGGGTTTATATTTACATTTCCAATAATAGCTGTATCTGTAATGGAAAGTATAGGCTCACTAACGCCTGCGATAATAGCAGGAACAGCGAGTTTGTTAATATGTTTTAAAGAAATGGATGTATCCAAGAGGTGTGTTTTGTAATTTAGAAGTTACGAAGGTCGGATTTTTTGACTATATGTGATAAAAAAACGTAATTTTATAATGTCTTTTGAATTAGGTGTTAAAAGTGTTTTAATATAAAAATGGGGATGTAGCTCAGTTGGCTAGAGTGCTTGACTGGCAGTCAAGAGGTCGTGGGTTCGAGCCCCATCTTCTCCACTAGTGTTAATAGGGGTTTCAAGAGATTGAAGCCCTTTTTTGTTTTTTCATTTGCACGCGCTTTAAAATTTGTTTCATTTTTATTCATTTATTTTCTTAAAGTTTATAGTTGTAAGTTTTTTTCTTTAAAAAATGATTTTAGAGATTAAATTGTAAACTTTTGAATACGTTTATTCCAATTTTAAAAACTACAACTTGAATTAGATGTTAAATCTTTCTTTATACATTATTCTCACTAAAATCTTTAAAACACTAATTATTCTTTAAAATTGAAACAGTATAAATGTTAAAATTCCAAGTCTAATGATTTGACTTGATGTGTCTTCCTAATTTGATTTCGAATTTAAAAATGAAATCATATGGAAACTCATTCAGAAGTAATTACGTTATTAGAAGCGATTAGAAACATTTTATTGCACGACAAAAAAGGATTAAATGTAAATGATTTGGCTGTTTATACTGGATTGTCTAAAAGTAAGATCTACAAGCTTACACATTTAAAACAAATCCCAATGGGGAATAATCCGCATATACGCCAAAAGTTTTTCGATAAAGATGCCATTGATGAATGGCTGTTAGGTAACCCAGACTTGTCTGATGAATATCTAGAACAGCAATTCGATGAGTTGCTAAATAAGACTACATATTTTCCAAAACTTTAATTCTTAGGCCATGGTAGATACCAAAAAAAACACTTCCAACATTCAGGAGAATGAAAGAAGTGGTCTTCGAATTTCACATAAAGAAGATACGAAAATTACATCACATATTGATGTAATAGATCTGGAAAACGTTTTTAAAAAACGAATAAATGGAATAATTGCAATTTTGAAGAACATTGAAAAACACCAAACGAAGCCAGCAGTTGCTATGTTACAAGCACTTTTTGAATAAGCAGAGGCTACTAAAAAACCAATTATGGAACAGAAGGTTCGATTCGAAGAGAAACTGAAACGAAATGAAAATTAGCAATAGTTATGATTCCAATTTCAAATCAAAAACATAAATGCGCCCTATGCTGTTTTTACTTCACGTTTATCTATCAGAATACTATAAAAACAGCACAGGATCCAGTCGCAGATAAGTTATGGTGATTTGGGGGCTAAAATATTCCTATTTCAGGATAGTTATTCAGTAGCTGAGTTTTTACTGGTTTTCGTATTGCAGCCTTTGTGTCTGAGTAGCCCAAAATAGAACTTATGTTGAGTTTTTAATTAAGCTAAATAATGTTATAAAAAATTGAGTTTGAATTATAATCGGTTTTGATGAGTTCGATCCAATACATATGTATTATATTAGCACCTAATATTTATAGCTAATAATGATTGTTATGAGAAAGTATTTTACCGTTATCCTATTCTGTTTATGTGCCTCTTTCGCATATTCACAAAAGACAAAAGTAAAAACAGGAAGTGTGAAAAATTTGAAAGATATTAAAGAGTATACTGTCGTATTTGATTATGAAAATTTGGAAATTCCTAAATTCGATTCTGAAGAAGATTTTTTAGAAGAAAAAATGGCAAAAAGAGAAGCGAAGGAGGAAGGAGCAGGAGAGGTTTTTAAAGCATCTTGGTTTGCAGATAGGGAAGATCGTTATGAGCCTAAATTTATAGAATCTTTTAATAAAAGGTTTGATGAAGGTGAGATGAAAGTGGTTAAAGGCGAAGAGAAAAAATACACTATGTTAATAAAAACAACTTTAATGTATGCTGGTTATAATGTTGGTGCGTGGCGTCAAAATTCAAAAATAGAAGCTACAATCTCAGTCTTCGAAACAAGTAATCCTAGTAATGTTTTATATTCTGCAGATTTTACTAAAATAGAAGGAAATGGAGCTATGGGGTATGATTTTAATTCTGGATATCGTATTTCTGAAGCTTATGCGAAGTTAGCAAAAGTATATGCTAAACAAATAAATAAGGTATTGTAAAAAAATATTTACCCTCTAGATTTATCTAAATAAACTTAGAGGGTGAATTTTTTTTTTATTTTGTTTCCATATCTATAACATGCGCTACTGTCTTAACTAATCTATTATGGTTTTTTACGAAGGGATTGGTTTCGTCCCAAACATATCCTGCGAGAACAGAACATATTTGTTCCTTTATTTTTGGGTTTTCAGGTCTATGAAAAAATAATTTTTGAAGATTTCCTGTGTACCATTCTTTAACATAGGTTGCAAAAACATCTACTCCATTCTTTATGTAATCAGAATATTCAATTTCCCAGTTTACAGTTTCACCTTTTAGTTCTTTTGTAATTAGTTTAGCGGCAAGTAAAGCCGATTCTGTTGCAAACGTTACACCTGAAGAAAATACTGGGTCCAAAAATTCTGCACTATTACCGGTTAGAGCATAGCCTTTACCATAGAGTTGTTTTACAGATTTAGAATAATTTTTTATTTCAATAGGGTTAAATAAGAATTCTAAGTTTTCAAATCTTCCTTTAAAATAATCTGATAATTTAATCATTTCACGTAGTTTTTCAGTGGAAGTTCCTGAAAAAGATTCCATAAATTCTGTTGCTCCTACAAAACCAATACTTGTATTTCCATTAGAAAAAGGAATAACCCAAAACCATGTACGTGTATCAATTACATCAAAGGTAATTCGTGTTCCTTCTCTGTCTTCAGGACGTCTAATGTCTTTTATGTGTGTAAATATTGAAGATTGATTAACTATATCTGACGTTTTTTCTAAGTCTAAAATTCTAGGTAAGACACGTCCATAACCACTTGAATCAATAACATATTTAGCAGATATATTGTAAATTGAGTTGTCTTTGTTTTTAATAGATGTTATTGAAGATCCATCTTTGTTAAAAACAACATCAATTACCTCTTGTTCAAAAGTAAGATCTACGCCGTTATTTATAAGTTCGTTTGTAAGTACGTTGTCAAAATGTTCACGTGGTACTTGCCAAGTCCAATTCCATCCTTTAGTGTGCTTTTTGCTGAAATCAAAATCACAAATCACATTGTTTTTTATAAATCTAGCACCGTCTTTTACTTCGTAATTCTGTGATTTCAAACAATCTAATAAACCAACTTCTTCAAAATGATCCATGCATCTAGGTAGTAAGCTTTCTCCAATTACAAATCTTGGAAATTTATTTTTTTCAACTATTTTTACGGAATATCCCTTGTTTTTAAGGTAAGAAGCTGCGACACAGCCAGATGGTCCTGCTCCGATAATTAGTATATCTATATTTTTATCATGCATGTTCTTAGTAGAATAAAAGAATTAATTATTTTAAATTTGTACTCTAAAATAACTAGTTATATTTAATTGTTAAATATAATAATTTCAAAAATTTCGAATACAATATTGATGTTAAAACTAAATGGGAACTTAGGGATTAAAGAATTTTATGAAATTTTATTTAAAGGTCAGATTATAGATATTGATGAGCAGGCTTATCAAAAAATAGAAGAGAGTTTTAGTTTTTTAAAAGATTTTTCAGAAAATAAAACCATATACGGTGTTAATACGGGATTTGGCCCGATGGCGCAATATAAAATAGCCGATTCAGACCGTGTAAAATTACAGTATAATTTAATTAGAAGTCATGCGTCTGGTACTGGTGGGATTTTACCTGCCCGATATGTTAAAGCAGCAATGCTAGCTAGATTAAATACGCTTTCTTTAGGAAATTCTGGTGTACACAAATCTGTGATTGAATTAATGAAAGCTTTAATAAATAGAGATATTATTCCTTTAATTTATGAACATGGAGGTGTAGGAGCAAGTGGAGATTTGGTTCAGTTAGCGCATTTAGCCCTTGTTTTAATAGGAGAAGGAGAGGTGTTTTATAAAGGCGAATTAAAGCCTACACAGGATGTTTTTAAAACAGAAAATTTAAAACCAATCTCGGTTGTTTTAAGAGAAGGTCTGGCTTTAATGAACGGAACATCTGTAATGACGGGTATAGGAGTTGTAAATACAATAAATGCAAGACGATTATTAAATTTGAGTGTTTTGTGTGCTTCTGCAATTAATGAAATTGTTGAAACTTACGACGATCATTTTTCTTCTCAGTTAAATGAGGCTAAAAAACATAAAGGACAACAGGAGATTGCTAAACAAATGAGAGCGCATTTAAGTGATAGCAAACTAACAAGAAAACGTGAAGATTTTTTATATAGTAAAAATCTAGATGTTACTGTTTTTGAAGATAAAGTTCAAGAGTATTATTCCATTCGTTGTGTGCCTCAAATATTAGGACCTGTTTTAGATACATTAAATAACGCGGAAAATGTTTTAGTTAATGAAGTAAATTCTGCAAACGATAATCCTATTATTAGTGTAGAAGACCAGCAAGTATATCATGGAGGAAATTTTCATGGCGATTATGTGTCTTTAGAGATGGATAAGTTAAAACTTGTAGTGACTAAGATGAGTATGCTTGCAGAACGTCAGCTTAATTATTTATTAAATCCTAACCTTAATAATATATTACCTGCGTTTGTTAATCTTGGAATTTTAGGTTTAAACTTTGGTATGCAAGGTGTGCAATTTACAGCAACTTCAACTACTGCAGAAAATCAAATGTTATCAAACCCAATGTATGTGCATAGTATACCTAATAATAATGACAATCAAGATGTGGTTAGTATGGGAACAAATGCAGCTGTAATTACAAAAAAGGTTGTTGAAAATGCTTACGAAGTAATGGCTATAGAGATAATTACTTTAATACAAGCAATTGAATATTTAAAGATACAAGATAAAGTGTCTTCTAAAACTAAAAGAATGTACGATGCTATTAGAAAAATAGTTCCTGCTTTTACAGAAGATATTATTATGTATCCTTACGTAAACGAGGTAAAAGCATCTCTAATGAATCATGAAAATAGCATAGATTAACAAAATGGTATTTTTAAAATAAACAAAATAAAAGCAATACTTAAATGAGCGAGAAAAACGAAAAAGACAAATGCGCTTTAATAACAGGTGGCTCTAGAGGTATAGGAAGATCTATTTGTATACAATTAGCAAAAGATTCAGATTATCATATTTTAATTAATTACCAAAGTAACAAAGAAGCTGCATTAGATACGTTAGAGGCTGTTAAAGAAGCGGGTGGGACAGGAGAATTATTACCCTTTAATGTTGTAAATATAGAAGAGGTACAAACGTCTTTAGATGCATGGCAAGAAAATAATAAAAATTCAATTATTGAAGTCATAGTAAACAATGCAGGAATTACAAAAGATGGTTTATTTATGTGGATGAAACCTGAAGATTGGAATGCTGTTGTTAATACAAGTCTTAATGGTTTCTTTAATGTTACAAATCATTTAATTCAGAAACTATTGGTTAATAAATATGGTAGAATCATTAATTTGGTTTCTTTGTCTGGTTTAAAAGGGACGCCAGGACAGACTAACTATTCTGCAGCAAAAGGAGCAGTAATAGGAGCAACTAAAGCACTGGCGCAAGAAATAGCTAAACGTAATATTACGGTAAATGCTGTTGCACCGGGTTTTATTAAAACAGACATGACAGGAGCGCTAGATGAAAAAGAATTAAAAAAAATGATACCTGTAAATCGTTTTGGAGAGGCAAAAGAAGTTGCACATTTAGTTTCTTTTTTAGCATCAAGAAAAGCGTCTTATATTACAGGTGAAGTCATTAATATAAATGGTGGAATTTACTCCTAAATAGATTGAATATGAGAAGAGTTGTTATAACAGGTATGGGAATTTATTCCTGTATAGGACAAAATTTAGAAGAAGTAAAAAAATCATTATATAACGGAGATTCAGGAATTGTTTTTGATGATAAGAGAGTGTCTTATGGGTACAGGTCCTGTTTAACAGGTATGGTAGATACTCCAAATTTAAAAAAACAACTTAGCAGAAGACAGCGTATCAGTTTAGGGGAAGAAGGAGCATATGCATATATGGCAACTATAGAAGCTCTTGAGAATGCTAAAATGACGCAGGAGTATTTAGATGCGAATGAAGTAGGTATTCTTTATGGAAATGATAGTACTGCAAAATCTGTAATTGAATCTGTAGATATTATAAGAGATAAGAAAGATACAACTTTAGTTGGTTCAGGTTCTATTTTTAAAGGAATGAATTCAACTATCACCATGAATCTTTCAACAATATTTAAGCTGAAAGGAATTAATTTTACTATTAGTGCAGCTTGTGCTAGTGGATCTCATGCTATTGGTATGGCTTATCAGCTTATAAAAAGTGAACTTCAAGATTGTATAATTTGTGGCGGAGCTCAAGAAATTAATGAACTTGCTATGGGGAGTTTTGATGGTTTAGGAGTGTTTTCTGCTAATAGAGAGAATCCTGGTAAAGCTTCTAGACCGTTCGATAAAGATAGAGATGGATTAGTGCCAAGTGGAGGAGGAGCAACTTTAATAGTAGAAAGTTACGAGTCTGCAATTAAACGAGGAGCGCCTATTTTAGCAGAAATTATTGGTTATGGATTTTCTTCTAATGGAGAACATATTTCTACTCCAAATGTAGATGGGCCAGCTCGTGCTATGAAAAAAGCAATTCAGC
This sequence comes from Formosa sp. L2A11, assembly GCF_009796865.1. Lineage (GTDB taxonomy): Bacteria > Bacteroidota > Bacteroidia > Flavobacteriales > Flavobacteriaceae > Formosa. The sequence continues at coordinate 1,248,988 of NZ_CP047028.1, forward strand.
AAGCAAATATTTCTACAGGAAGTATAGATTATGTCAATGCTCACGCAACATCAACACTTGTTGGAGATTCTAATGAAGCTAAAGCTATTTTTGATGTTTTTGGTGAAAATGGTCCGTGTGTAAGTTCTACAAAATCTATGACAGGGCACGAATGTTGGATGGCTGGAGCAAGTGAGGTTATTTATTCTATGATCATGATGCAAAATTCATTTATTGCTCCCAATATAAACTTAGAAAATCCTGATGAAGATGCTGCTAAATTAAATTTAGTAAGTAAAACATTAGATAAAAAAATTGATGTATTTTTGTCAAATTCTTTTGGATTTGGAGGAACAAATTCAGCATTAATTATAAAAAAATTGTAAACAGAGATGGAAAAAGAAGTTATTATTGAAAAAATAAACAACTTTCTTGTTGATGAGTTTGAAGTTGAGTCTGAGAATATAACCCCTGAAGCTAATTTAAAAGAAGCTTTGGAATTAGATAGTTTAGATTTTGTAGATTTAGTAGTTGCAATTGAATCAAGTTTTGGTGTGAAATTAGTAGGGGAAGATTTTGTAGGCGTATTAACTCTTCAAGATTTTTACGATCTTATTGAAAATAAATTTCAATAAAATTGAATGGCTACGGAATGGCAAGGAAAGTCTAGAGGCTCAGTATTAGGGTATAAAATATTTGTATTTTGTATTAAAAACCTCGGTTTACACACGGCTTATTTTGTGTTAGTTTTTGTAGCTTTATATTTTTGTTTTTTTGCAAAAGACAGTACGAGGTCGATTTATTGCTACTTTAGGAAACGACGTCAGTATTCCAAATTAAAAAGCCTTATTAGCATCTATAAAAGCTATTTTGTTTTTGGACAAACAATTATAGATAAAATAGCTATTTCTTCAGGGCTTAGAAATAAATTTACTTATGATTTTGATGGGATTGATCAGCTTGATACTGTTTTAAAGTCTAAAAAAGGAGGTATATTAATTAGTGCACATGTTGGTAATTTTGAAATTGCCGAATACTTTTTAAATGAATTAGAAGAAGCTGTCACTATTAGTTTATTGACTACCGATTCTGAACATGGAGACATTAAAGCCTATTTAGAAAGTGTTACTCATAAATCTAAAATTAAATTTATAATCATTCAAGACGATTTATCACATATCTTTGAAATAAACGCAGCATTATCTCGAAATGAAATAATATGCATTACCGGAGATCGTTATGTGAAATCTTCAAAATCGTTATCACATAATTTATTAGGCAAAGAAACCTTTTTTCCTGCGGGCCCTTTCTTGTTAGGGTCACGATTAAAAGTTCCAGTGATTTTTGTTTATGTGATGAAAGAAACCACAAAACATTATCACCTCTATGCTAGAACAGCTAAAGTAAAACAACGCGACCAAGTGGCTTTACTAGAAACATATACCGAAAGTTTAGAATGGATACTGAATAAATATCCATTACAATGGTTTAATTATTTTGATTTTTGGAACGATTTAAACGATAAACATTAGCATGAACCTGCTTAAAGAACCTATAACCGATCAAAATATAATTTTAAAATTAATACCACAACGCACTCCAATTATTATGGTAGATACTTTGTTGTTTTTTAATGAATCTAAAGTAGTTTCTGGATTAACAGTTTTAAAAGATAATATGTTCGTGCAAAATGGTTATTTTACAGAACCAGGACTTATTGAACATATGGCTCAAACTGTTGCGCTTTATACTGGTTATCATTTTTATATAAAAAACATACCAGCACCAGAAGGTTATATAGGTGCTATAAAAGGAGTTACCATAAATAAAATACCGAAGGTTAACGAGCAATTAGAAACCGAAGTTGAAATTTTACAAGAAATTATGGGAGTTACCTTAGTCAAAGGAACAACAAAATTAAATGGAGAAGTGATTGTAACGGCCCAGATGAAAACAGTTTTAAAAAAGTAAGCCTAAATGAAGTCAAGAAAAAAAGATATTACTTCAGAAACCAATTTAAAAGTATCTCACAATATTAGAGTTCGCTTTAATGAAACGGATGCTTTAGGGATTGTTTGGCATGGCTATTATTTAAATTATTTTGAAGATGGGCGAGAAGCTTTTGGTAGAATACATGGTATAGGTTATTTAGAGTCTAAAGCTAAAGGTTATGTTTCCCCTATAGTTAAATCGAGTTGCGAGCATAAATTACCATTACGTTATGGAGATCTTGTAACTGTAGAAACTACTTATATAAATACACCTGCAGCAAAAATAATTTTTAGATATAAAATTTTAAATACAGAAGGAAAAACGGTTTGTACAGGAGAAACTGTTCAGGTCTTTGTAGATGATAATAATAATTTATCACTTACAATTCCTCTTTTTTTTAAAGCATGGAAAACTAAAAATAATCTTTTATAAGTTAATATGAAAGACGTTTTTATCTCTGCAGATACAATTATTTCCCCGCTAGGATTTACTTCAGAAACTAATGTTTCTGAAATAACTCAAGATCACTCAGGAATTACTTTACATAACAATATTGCTACTTCGCCTTGTTATGCTTCAATTATAGATAATAGAAAGTTAGATAAAGCATTTAGTAAATTTGGTAATGCTAAGGCATATACTAAACTAGAGAAAATGATGATTTTGTCGTTACAAAACACCATTTTTAAAGCTACATTTTCAATTTCAGACAAAACTGTTTTAATTATTGCAACTACAAAAGGTAATATAGATGCTTTAAATAATGATTTTGATGCTGAGCGTGCTTACTTGCCTGTTTTAGCAGGTAAAATAAAAGAGTTTTTTAGTTTTAAAACAGAACCTATTATTGTATCTAATGCATGTGTTTCTGGTGTTTTAGCCATTGCTGTTGCTAAACGATTTATTCAAAATGAATATTATGATAATGCTTTTGTTGTTGGCGGCGATATTGTTTCAGAATTTACGATATCTGGTTTTCAATCGTTTCAAGCAATAAGTGAAATACCTTGTAAACCGTTTTCAAAAGATAGATCTGGAATTAGTATTGGTGAAGCAGCTGCTTCTGTAGCTATTTCAAATATAAACACAGAAAAAGAAGCCATTCAAATTATAGGAGACGGAAGTTGTAATGATGCCAATCATATCTCAGGACCTTCAAGAACTGGTGAAGGCTTATATTTAAGTATACTTTCTGCTTTAAAAGAAGCAAAATTAGAACCTCAAAATATAGATTATGTTTCTGCTCATGGAACAGCTACAGCTTTTAATGACGAGATGGAAGCTATCGCTTTTAATCGTGCAAAATTAGAACATGTGCCTTTAAATAGTTTAAAAGGGTATTACGGACATACGTTAGGCGCATCAGGATTATTAGAAACCATTATTGGAATGCATTCAATAAAAAATAATAGACTTTACAGTTCATTAGGATTTGATGAATTAGGTGTTTCTATGCCTTTAAACATCATTAAAAACATAACCAAAACGAAGGTTAATACCTTTTTAAAAACGTCATCTGGTTTTGGTGGTTGCAATACAGCTGTGCTTTTTAAAAAAGTAAATTTATGAGAAATAGAATAAATACAGAAGAACAAAAGAAACCATTAAGAGCTATTGATGCTATACAAGAAGCACAAAAAATAGCATTTGCACCATTTGTATTTCAAACAACTGTTTCTCTTAAAAAGTTAGGTGTTCTTGATTTTATTTTTGATAATGACAAAGATGGAGGTGTAACAATTCATCAAATTTCAAAAGAATTATCACTTAGCGATTATGGTATTGGTGTTTTGTTAGAAATTGCTGAAAGTTCTGAAATTGTAAGTAAAAATATAGGCGATAAATACCAACTAACTAAGATTGGTTATTTTCTTAATTATAATAAAACGGTTAATATAAATTTAAACTTTACACAAGATGTTTGCTATAAAGGCTTATTTCATTTAAATGAATCTATAAAAAACGGAAAACCAGAAGGGTTAAAAGAACTTGGTAATTGGAAAACAATATATGAAGGTTTGTCAGAGCTAAATCCTAAAGCACAGAATTCTTGGTTCGAATTTGATCATCTTTATTCAGATGAAGTTTTTGAAGAAGCTCTAAAAGTTGTTTTTACCAAGCAACCAAAAGTAATTTTTGATATTGGTGGTAATACAGGAAAATTTGCAATAAGTTCTTGCGAGTATAATGAGAATGTTCATGTAAAAATAATAGACTTACCAGGACAACTAAACATGGCGCTTTTAAATACTAAAGAACATGCTTTTGAAAATAGAATTTCGGTTTATGAAATAGATTGGTTAAAAGAAAATCCTGAAATTCCTAATGGTGCAGATACCATCTGGATGAGTCAGTTTTTAGATTGTTTTGATAAAGAAGAGATTTTAAAAATACTTAAAACCTGTGTTAAATCTATGGGAGAGCAAACAGAATTGCTTATCATGGAAACATTTACAGACAGACAACGTTTTGATAATGCTAAATTTGTTCTAGAAGCAACTTCCCTTTATTTTACAGCTTTAGCGAACGGAAACAGTAAAATGTACAAGTCTAAAGAACTTATAGAATTAATAGAAACTGCAGGATTGTATATTACAGACGATATAAATGTTGGTGAATACCATACCATATTAGTTTGTAAAAAAAGTAAAAACTATTGAGTAAAAAACTAAACATACTAAGCTATTGCAAAATTAAGGACGATAAAATATCTTTAAATGGTAAGGTTATTTACCAAGACCATTCCAACGATTTAAAGTCTTTTTTTAAAAACTGTTATAAAAATTTAGGAATAGAATATTCTAAGTTTTTTAAAATGGACAACTTATCTAAATTAGGATTTTTAGCTTCAGAAATTCTTTTTAAAGACCTAAATCTAGATTCTAGTATTAAAGGAAATGTAGGCATTGTACTTTCAAATAAATCGGCAAGTTTAGATACCGACAGAAAGTATCAAGAAACCATTAATGATAAAGATAACTATTTTCCGAGTCCTGCTGTATTTGTTTATACCTTAGCCAATATTATGATTGGAGAAATTAGCATTAGACATCAAATTAAAGGTGAAAATGCTTTCTTTGTTTCAGAAAAATTTAATGAAACACTTTTAGAACAATATGCTTCAAGTTTAATTCAAAATGAAAAAAGCAGTCATGTTTTATGTGGTTGGGTAGATGTAGATAATGACAAATATGATGCTTTTATGTACCTTGTCACAGAAGAGGAATCACAGAATTATTCAAAAGAAATTATTAAAAAATTATATAAAGAAAATTAATGGACGCGTTAAAAAAAGAACTTAAAGAAAGTATTATTGAGCAATTAAACCTAGAAGATTTTAGTGTTGATGATATTGCTGACGATGATGCTTTATTTGGAGATGGTTTAGGATTAGACTCCATAGATGCTCTAGAACTTATTGTAATGCTAGATAAAGATTATGGCATAAAATTAACCGATCCAAACGAAGGTAAAGCTGTATTTGTTTCTGTTGAAGTTTTAGCTAAATACATTACAGAACACCGTACTAAATAATATGTCGCAAAATCGTGTTGCTATAACCGGAATGGGAATTATGTCTTCTATAGGAAACTCTGTAGAAGAGAATTTGCACGCACTTTTAAATAATAAAAAAGGCATTGCACCTATTGTAAATATTGAAACACGACATAAAAATGAAATTAAGGTTGGTGAAATTTTACAAACAAATGAAGAACTTTCTAAAATGCTTAATTTACCAGAAGAGCATAATTATTCTAGGACTGCTTTATTAGGTTGTATTGCTGCTAAACAAGCCGTAAAACAAGCCAATATTAGAGATATTGAAGCCTTTAAAACTGGTTTAATATCATCTACAAGTGTTGGCGGTATGGATTTGACAGAAAAACATTTTCAAAATTACAACGCAGAAAGCAGACGGTTAATTAATAGCCATCATGCGGTAGATAGCACCGAAAAAATCGCTGAACTTTTAGGAATTACAGATTTCACTTCAACCACTAGCACCGCGTGTTCATCAGCGGCAAATGCTATAATGCTAGGTGCTAGATTAATAAAATCTGGGCAGCTAGACCGCGTTATTGTTGGCGGAACAGATGGTTTAGCAAAATTTACCATCAACGGATTTAAAACACTAATGATTCTATCGGATACCGATTGTACGCCTTTCGATGCGAACAGAAAAGGTTTAAATTTAGGGGAAGCAGCGGCGTATTTAGTATTAGAATCTGATGCTGTTGTAAAACAAGAAAACAAAACCGTTTTAGGCTATTTAGCAGGTTATGGTAATGCTAATGATGCTTTTCATCAAACGGCTTCGTCTGAAAACGGTGAAGGTGCTTTTTTAGCAATGACTAAAGCTCTAAAAATTGCAGAAATAAAACCCGAAGACGTTAATTATATTAATGCACACGGAACGGCAACACCTAATAACGATTTATCTGAAGGTAAAGCCATGAAACGTATTTACGGAGATTTTGTTCCCGACTTCAGTTCTACAAAAGCTTTTACAGGACATACGCTAGCTGCAGCAGGTGCCATTGAAGCTGTTTATTCTGTTTTAGCACTTCAAAATAATGTAATGTTTCCGAATCTAAATTTTAAAACTGCGATTCCGGAGCTTGATCTAATTCCTGTTACCAAAGTCACTAAAAAATCCTTAAACTACGTACTTTCTAATTCTTTTGGATTTGGTGGTAATTGTTCAACACTTATATTTTCTAAAAACTAATGAAACCTTGTTATATAAATAGTGCGGTTTCAATTTCTGCACAAGACACTTTAAATGATTCTAGCTTTTTAGAAAATACAATTTCTTTTGAAGGGAAGTTAGCTAAAGCTATTCATCCTAATTATAAAAAATTCATAAGCCCAATTGCTAGTAGGCGAATGGCAACTGCTGTAAAAATGGGAGTTGCAGCAGCAAAAAAAGCATTAGAGTTAGCTGAATTAGAAATACCCGACGCTATTATTACAGGAACAGGAATTGGTTGTATAGAAGATTCTGAAAAATTCTTAAATACCATACTCGATAACGACGAACAGTTTTTAACACCAACATCATTTATTCAATCTACACATAATACAGTTGGTGCTCAAATTGCATTAACTTTAAATTGCAAAGGTTATAATGTAACCTATGTACAAGGTGCTGCTTCTTTTGAATCTGCTGTTATAGATGCTCAATTAATGTTTCATGAAAATGTAGCAAACACAATTTTAGTTGGAGGCACAGACGAATTAGGTAAATTTCTTATTAACGACATTATTCTTGCAGAAGCAGCAGAAGAACAACCCATACTAACACCTTTTGGAGAAGGTGCTCACTTTTTTACCCTATCATCTTTAAAGCAAAATAACAGTTTCTGTGTTCTTAAAGGGCTTAAGATTTTTAATAAAGCCACAACAGAAACTATTCAAACTAAAGTAGAAGCTTTCTTAAAAGAAAATCATTTAATACCTGAAGATATTGATGCTATAATCCTCGGGAAAAACGGAGATGCTTTTGATATTTTATATCAATCACTTCAAGATTCTATATTTAAAGATACACCACAACTACATTACAAACATCTTTGTGGTGAGTTTTTTACAGCTTCGGCATTTGGCTTTTGGGCAGCAACAATCATTATTAAGCAACAATATATCCCTGATGCTTTAAAGCTTAATTCTATAGATAAATCTAGCTACAAAAATGTACTGCTTTACAACCAACTTAAAGGACAACAACATAGTTTTACCTTACTAAGCTCATGTTAAACTTCAAAAATATAAATGTTCTAACATTCATTCTTTTTCTTGGCTCACTACTATTTAGTCAGTTTTTCAACATATCTATTTCCTTTTTTATAGTTCTCTTTTTAGCATGGCTTACGCTAACAAGTATTGGTAGTTTTTATATCGGTTGGAACTATCATTTAAAAGCCTTCAATTCAAAAAAAAATCACACAAAAAATCAAGTTGCCATTACTTTTGATGATGGTCCAAATGCAGAATTTACGCCACAAATTCTAGAGTTACTAAAAGCACATCATGCAAAAGCTACTTTTTTCTGTATTGGTAAACATGCCGAACAACAGCCTGAATTGGTACAACAAATCATAAAAAAAGGTCACACTATTGGAAATCACACCTATACGCATTCCGATTTTTTTGATTTCTACAATAAACAAAATGTAATTGCTGAAATTAAAAACACGAATGAAATTATTTATTCGATTATAAATAAAAAAATGAAATTGTTTCGTCCACCATATGGCGTTACAAATCCCGCCATAACTAAAGCCCTAAAACACACCAAACACCATGTTATAGGCTGGAATATTCGGTCTTTAGATACGATAAAAAAAGACGAAGAAGATATCTTTAACCAAATTACTAAAAACATCAATCCTGGTGCTGTTATCTTATTGCACGATTCACAAGAAATCACAGTGCGAGTTTTGGAACAATTGTTGTTATTTTTGCAAGAGAACAATTATCAATCCGTAACAATAGACACCTTATTTAATATAGAAGCTTATGCGTAATATTTACTTTTTTCTTTTTTTAGGTATCGGAATTCAGATTGCTAGTGCTCAAAAGTCACTTACAACAGAAGAAATAAACACTTTTAAATCAGCGGTAGAAAAACTAGATAGCAATACCCAAACCATTGTTAGTGATTTTATACAATATAAGCATCTTAGCTTTTTAAGTAATGATGTTGAAACAAAAGGAAAGCTTGCTTTTAAAGTTCCTGGATTGGTAAAATGGGAATACACATCGCCTTATAAATACAGTGTTATTTTTAAAGATGACAAACTATTTATTGATGACGAAGGAGATAAGAGTAAAATTGACATTGGCTCTAACAAAATGTTTAAAGGTCTAAACAGCCTTATTACAAATAGTGTAAAAGGAAATATGTTTGATGACAATGCCTTTGAAATTTCTTATTTTAAAGTTGATGAATTTTATTTAGTGAAATTTATTCCAAAGGATGAAACCATGCTTCAATTCATTGCTAAATTCGAATTGAAGTTCGATATAAAGACAAGCGATGTTGTAGAGGTAAAAATGATTGAACCCTCAGAAGATTACACAAAAATTATTTTTAAGAATAAAACAAGAAACACAACTTTAGATGAAGCGGTTTTTAATAATTAATCTATTTATTCTTTGTCTTTTCTCCTCTTGTGCAATTTCTACAGTAAAAGGGCTTTCGGAATATGATGCTGAGGTTACAGAATTTTCAAATCCATATTTTTCAAATGCAGATATAGATTATGTGTATAAAACTAAAATCAAAGCTTATAATAATGATTTTGGTGGTATTTTAATTATCAAAAAAATTAAAGAAAACAATCATCGTATTGTGTTTACCACCAATTTTGGAAATAAAATATTTGATTTTAAATTGATTAATAATGAAATGAAAACACATTTTATTATGAAAGAATTAGATCGAAAAATTATAATTAACACGCTTAAAAGAGATTTTCAAACGTTAACTCAAGAGCACAATAAAATTAATAAAGCTTTTACTGATGATGAAGGACATCTTATTTTTCAATCTAAAGCAGAAAAACGATTTAATCATTACATAGTTAATCAGCAAACAAAGCAACTTACACAAATTACAAATACAAATCATTCAAAAGAAAAAGTTATCTTATCCTTTTCTAATATTAAAAAGTCTATTGCTGAAAACATTAACATTCAACATCTAACAGCTCCTATAGAAATTAATTTAAGCTATTTAAATTCACAAGAATAAACACTATATTACTTCTTGTTTATAAGATAATTTATCACATTTGCACTCCATTAATTTAATGGTTGAATGCAAAAAAAATATTTATTACTGAATATATAGTCTAACAATAAGCCCATGCTAATTAAGGATTTTTACACTAAATTAACAACTTCTATTGTTGATACAAACGCAATTCATGTTACTATTAACCTGAATAAAGATCACGATGTGTTTAACGGTCATTTTCCTGGAAATCCGGTAACACCTGGCGTTTGTATGGTTCAGATTATTAAAGAAATCACTCAAGATTATGTCAATACCCCTTTATTCTTACAGAATATTTCTAACATAAAATTCACAGCATTAATTAACCCAAATGTAAATGCAGAACTCATTTTAGAGCTTTCTATTATAGAAGAAAACGATACGGTTAAGATTAAAAATATCACTAAATTTACAGATGGTGCTGTTGCTTTAAAATGTAATGGTACATTTATAAAAACAAAGAATTAGTTTAATCTTACGCCTAATTCTAACAACAAAATGAAGGATATTACCACACATCATAAACTAAACAGCTTAAAATGTTGTGTAATTGTACCAACCTTTAACAATTCTAAAACTTTACAACGCGTTATTGAAGGTGTTTTAAATTACACAGAAAATATTATAGTTGTAAATGATGGTTCTACGGATAATACATCAAAAATTTTAGAAAGTTTTTCTGAATTAAAACAGATTCATTTTGAAGAAAATAAAGGAAAAGGAAAAGCTCTACGTACCGCTTTTAAACATGCCGAGAATTTAGGATATCACTATGCAATAACGATAGATTCTGATGGGCAACATTTCCCTGAAGATATTCCAGCATTTAGTGAAGCGTTAGAAAGTTCGGAGGATAAAAATTTACTGCTTATTGGCGCAAGGAATATGAACCAAGAAAGTGTCCCTAAAAAAAGTAGTTTTGGTAACAAGTTTTCTAATTTTTGGTATTGGGCAGAAACGGGGATTAAACTGCAAGACACACAATCTGGGTTTAGACTTTACCCTATTCAACATTTGAAAGATTTAAAATTTTACACTTCAAAATTCGAATTTGAAATAGAAGTGATTGTAAAAGCTGCCTGGTCTGGTACTAGCGTTAAAAACATTCCAATTCAAGTTTTATATGATGAAGACGAACGTGTTTCTCACTTTAGACCTTTTAAAGATTTTACACGAATAAGTATCCTAAATACATGGCTCGTTATACTTACATTACTTTATATAAAACCTCGTGATTTTTTCAGAAAATTAAAAAAAAAAGGATTTAAGCGTTTTATAACCGAAGATGTTATTGGCAGTAAGGATTCTCCTCAAAAAAAAGCACTATCCATAGCTTTAGGTATTTTTATTGGTATTGCTCCACTATGGGGAATTCAAACCGTGACCGTTATTTTTTTAGCTCTGATATTTAAACTGAATAAAACTATTGCTTTTGCTTTTTCAAACATTAGTCTTCCGCCTTTTATTCCCTTTATTATCTTTACAAGCTTTCAGTTAGGAAACTTTATTCTAGGCGAAAATGTAACGTTTCATATTACTGAAATTGTAGCTGATTTTGAAGTTTTAAAACATCTTAAATCTTATATCATCGGAAGTTTAGCTTTAGCATCTCTATCAGCAATATTTATTGGAATTTTAAGCTATTTACTTTTTTTGATTTTTGAAAAGAAAAATGTAATCCCAACTAATGGATAATATATTTTACAGTACATACAACTATTTTAATTCTAAAAAATGGCTTGGTTTAGGCCTTTTAGGAATTTTGCTATTGACTTTAGTTTTTGTGGCTTCTAAAATTGAATTTGAAGAAGACATCACTAAACTAATACCTAGTAATGCAGAAAATTCAGAACTACAGAAGGTTTTAAAAAACGTCAACTTTACAGATAAAATTATTGTAAACATCACTAAAAGTAAAGATGGTTCTGTTGAAGATTTAACCCAGTACGCATCGCAATTTATTGACAGTATCAATGCGTCTTCAAGTCCATATATAAAAAAGATTCAAGGACAGATTGATGATAAAGAAATTCAGAAAACAGCCAGTTTTATATATGATAATTTACCGCTTTTTCTAAATGAAGCAGATTATAGAACTATTGCGAACAAAATTGAGAAAGATAGTATTGATGCTATTACTCTAAAAAACTATAAAACACTAATTTCCCCTTCGGGCATTGTTGCTAAAGATTTTATCTTAAAAGATCCTTTAGGATTATCATTCATTGCTTTAAAAAAGTTACAAGAGTTGAGTTTCGGTGAAGATTTTACGCTACAAAACGGTTTCTTAGTTAGTAAAGATAAACAGCATATACTCTTATTTATCACACCTGCTTTAGGTTCTAACGAAACCGCTGAAAACACACAATTTGTAAAAAATCTCTACGATACTAATGCGAAATTAAATCTCACTTTTAAAGATAAGGTTAATGCTGAATATTTTGGAGGAACTTTAATTGCTGTCGCAAATGCCAATCAAATAAAAAGCGACATTCAACTTACGGTTGGGATAGCTTTAACGGTTCTATTACTCATATTTATACTTTTCTATAAAAAATTAACAGTCCCAATTATCTTATTTGTGCCTACTATATTTGGTGGACTTTTAGCCATTGCGTTACTCTTCTTAATCCGCGAAAAAATATCTGCCATTTCCTTGGGGATTGGCTCAGTACTTCTCGGTGTTACACTCGATTACTCTTTACATATCCTTACCCATATTAGAAGTAATAACAATGTAAAAAACCTCTATCAAGAGATTACAAAGCCTATTTTAATGAGTAGTCTAACTACGGCTTTAGCGTTTTTGTGTTTGTTATTTATCAACTCACAAGCTTTACAAGATTTAGGGATTTTTGCAGCCATGAGCGTTATGGGTTCGTCTTGTTTTGCTTTACTTTTTATTCCTCAAATTTATAAAGAGCAAACTAAAACGATTAAAAAAAGCACCGCTTTAGACAAAATAGCCTCTTACAATATTCATAAAAACAAATGGGTAATCATAGGCGTATTCTTGTTATGTTTTGGTAGTTTATTCACATACAACACCGTTATTTTCAATAATGATTTAAGTAAAATGAATTACATGCCAAAAGATATCGAGGCGGCAGAATTAAACTTAGATAAACTTATTAATAGCACCTCAAAATCTGTATACATTGCTGCTTATGGTGATTCTGAAGAAAAGACACTTCAAATTAATGACGCCATTTTAACGAAGCTTCAAAATTTAAAAACCGAAGGCAAACTTATTAACTTTAGTTCTATCAGTACATTTGTACATTCTAAAAAACAACAAAAACAACAAATTGAACGTTGGCAATCTTTTTGGAATAGAAATACTATTGAAAACACAAAACAACAGATTATAGAAAGCGGAACTGCTTTAGGTTTTAAACCCGAAACTTTCAACTCTTTTTACACGCTTTTAAACACCAAATTCAAACCTCTAGAAAGTAAAGATTACAAAGCAATAAACATCTTTTCTGTGGATGATTATATTGCTACTAAAGACAATTACACCACCATTACAACTTTAGTAAAAGTAGAACAAGCAGATGCTGTAATGGATGCTTTTAAAGCGGATTCTCAAACGTTAGTGATTGATAGAAAACAAATGAATGAGACCTTATTAGGGAATCTAAAAAACGATTTTAATAGTTTAATTGGGTATTCACTAATTGCAGTCATTCTTATTCTTTTACTTTTTTACAGAAGCCTTTCTTTAACTTTAGTAACAGGAATTCCTATTTGTTTAACTTGGTTATTAACCATTGGAATAATGGGATTATTTCATTTAGAATTCAATATTTTCAACATTATTATTTCAACGTTTATTTTCGGGTTAGGGATCGACTATGGCATTTTTATGACCAACGGTTTATTACACGAATATAGAACCGGTGAGAAATCTTTAACCACACATAAAACGTCTATCTTACTTTCGGTAATCACTACCATTTTAGGTGTTGGTGTTTTAATTTTTGCCAAACATCCGGCATTATATTCTATATCGTTGGTATGTTTAATTGGTATTACATCTGCCGTTATGGTTGCATTTGCTATTCAACCTTTATTGTTCAAATTATTTATTGGTAGTAAGACCAAACGACCAATATCGTTACGATTATTAATTCATTCTATCGTCTCATTTACCTATTTTGGCTTAGGCGGTATTTTATTATCTCTGTTTAGTGTTACCATTTTAAAAATCATTCCACTTCCTAAGAAAACAAAGATGAAATGGTTTCATGTATGCATTTCAAAATTCATGAAATCCGTATTGTACACACATCTTTTTCTAGTAAAAAAAGTGATTAATGAACCGAAAGAGGATTTTAAAAAACAAGCCATAATTATAGCAAACCACACGTCGTTCTTAGATATTTTAGCTATTGGAATGTTACACCCAAAAATTATTTTCTTAGTAAATGATTGGGTTTACAATTCGCCTGTATTTGGAAAAGCCGTACAATTAGCTGGCTTCTATCCGGTATCTAGTGGTATTGAAAATGGATTAGACCATTTAAAGAAAAAAGTAGAACAAGGTTACACTTTAATGGCTTTCCCTGAAGGCACACGCTCTAAAACCCATAAAATAAAGCGTTTTCATAAAGGCGCATTTTATTTAGCAGAACAATTTAATTTAGATATTGTACCTGTACTTATTCACGGTAATTCTGAAGTGATTCCTAAAGGCGAATCTATGATTAGAGATGGTCATATTACTCTAAAAATAATGGATAGAATTACACCAAACGATTCTAGATTCAGCAATAATTATTCGCAGCGGGCTAAACAAATTGGCGCTTATTTTAGAACTGAATTTAGCACCTTCAGAAAAGAAAGAGAAGGTGCAACTTATTTTTATAAAACACTTTTAGATGATTATAGATATAAAGGAGATTTACTTTACAAATGCGTTAAAAACGATATTAAAATTAACAAAGATATTTATTTAAAGGTGCTACATACGGTTGGTGTAAAAGATACTATTTTACATTTGTCAGACGATGCAGGTCAGCTCGATTTCTTATTAGCTTTAGATGGTGTAGATCGAAAAATCGTTTCTTATATTAAGAATATTGAAAATAGAATTATTTTCAAAAACAGCTTTATCACCAATTCTCGAAATATTACTTGTCCAGATTCTATAGAAGAAACATTCGCTTTTAAACCAAATACTTTAATCATAAATAATATTGATATTACAGAAACACAACTAAAATCGATGCTACATCCTAACTTAAATTATATTATATTTTTGAAAGAAAACAGTTCTAAATTCACTTTAAATAAAATTGATTTGGGATTCGTTAGCACATACGAAACAGAAAATTTGACTATCTTATCAAAACAGTAAAAAAGCATGAAATCTCATTACGATGTTGTTATAATAGGAAGCGGTTTAGGTGGTTTAGTTTCTGCCAATATATTAGCAAAAGAAGGCTATAGCGTTTGTGTTTTAGAAAAAAATAATCAGTATGGTGGTAACTTACAGACCTTTGTTCGCGATAAAACTATTTTTGATACAGGAGTCCATTACATAGGAGGCTTAAACAAAGGTCAAAATCTATATCAGTACTTTAAATACCTAGATATTATAGATGATTTAAATCTAAAAAAACTAGATGAAGATGGTTTTGATGTCATTACGTTTGACAATGATGACAATGAATACAAACATGCACAAAGCTATGATAAATTCATTAAAAATTTACTAATTGAATTTCCTGATGAAGAAAAAGCCATTGTAACCTATTGTGATAAACTTCAGGATATTTGTAATCAATTTCCTTTATACGGATTGAAGCACGGCAAGCCTTACTATGAAAATACAGATATTTTCAGCTTAAAAGCAAAAGACTATATCGACTCTATAACAGATAATAAAAAATTACAAGCTGTCCTGGCTGGCACCAATTACCTATATGCTGGTGATGCCAATCGCACACCTTTTTACGTGCATGCGCTTACCGTCAATTCATATATAGAAAGTGCTTACCGTTGTATAAATGGAGGTAGTCAAATTTCTAAATTATTAATTAGACGTTTAAAGGAAAATGGTGGTGATGCTTTTAAGCATCATGAGGTGGTTAAATTTGGATTCGAAGACAAGAACATCAATTCTGTTTTTACCAAAAACGGTAAAGAAATTAAAGGAGATCTATTCATTTCTAATATTGAGCCAAAGCTGACTATAAAATTAGTTGGTGAAGATAAATTTAGAAAAATTTACACTAAACGCATCAATAATATCGAAAGTATCATCGCTGGTTTTAGCCTTTATATTGTTTTAAAACCAAATACTTTTAAATACCAAAACAAAAATATTTACCACATAAAAGATCCTAACAAGATTTGGGACGGACAAGATTACACTGCAGAAACTTGGCCTGAAGGTTATATGGCATCTATGGGGATCAATAAAAAAACAAATATTTATGGAGAAAGCATAACTGTAATGACCTATATGCGTTACGAAGAAGTAGAACCATGGGAAAACACATTTAATACTGTAGCAAATAAGAATGAACGCGGACAAACCTATGAAGAGTTTAAAGCTGAAAAAGCCGAAAAACTTATTCAAGAATTAGAAAAAAAATATCCAAATATTAGAAACTGTATTCAAGAAACATATACCTCAACACCATTATCGTATCGCGATTATATTGGCTCTAATAGAGGCTCTATTTATGGCTATGTAAAAGATGCTAATAATCCTTTAGCTTCCTTTGTTTCTCCACGTACAAAAATTAAAAACTTATTGCTTACGGGACAAAGTTTAAACATGCATGGCATTTTAGGAGTTACCATAAGCGCCGTACTCACCTGTTCTGGAATTATTGGTATGGAACCTTTATTAGAAAAAATATTAGATGCTAATAAAACCGAAAAAAGCATCGAAAATTAAATGATCATGAAGATTAAATCGAGTATATATTACGGGCTTTTACTTCTTCTTTTTGTAAGTCTAACCTCGTGCGGAATTTCAAAATCATTACATGATGTTCCCGATGTAAGTACTTATAATTCGGTAATTCCAGAACGTGTTAAAACTTCTGATTCCACCTTCACTCTAGGAAATAATCACCTAAGTAAAAACCAACAAGGTTTATGGGAGCTTTATGTTGAAGGAAATCCATATCAGAGAGGTTTAATTACAGGAAGTCTTACTCAAGAATTATTCCATAAGCAAGAAAGTATTTTTGTTTCTAAAATAGACAAATTTGTACCTTCTAAAACCAAACAAGCTATATTAAGACGCTTTTTGGCTTGGTATAATAGAAAACTATATCTTAATGTTCCATTAGAATATAAAACAGAAATTCTAGGTCTTTCTAAATATGCTTCCCCTGACTATAATTACATTGCAGATCCTTATTTAAGAGTTCTTTATTTTCATGGCGCCCACGATATTGGCCACGCTTTGCAAGATTTAGCCTTAGTTGGTTGCACATCATTTGCTGCCTGGGATGAAAAAACCACAGACGGAAGTCTAATTATAGGTCGGAATTTAGATTTTTATGCCGGCGATGATTTTGCTGAAGAAAAAATTGTATCCTTTACAAATCCTACAGAAGGCAATAAATTTATGTCGGTAACTTGGGCCGGAATGTTAGGTGTTCTTTCAGGTATGAATGAACATGGCTTAACCGTAACCATAAATGCAGGAAAATCTAAAATTCCGCTCATAGCAAAAACACCTATCTCTATTTTAAATCGTGAAATTTTACAATACGCTTCCAATATTAAGGAAGCCATTGCTATTGCAAAAAAACGTCAAGTATTTGTTTCCGAATCTATTTTAGTGGGAAGTGCTGAAGATAGAAAAGCTGTAATAATTGAAGTGTCACCTCATAATTTTGGTGTGTATGACGTTGAAAACTCAAATCAATTGATATGCTCTAACCATTTTCAAAGTGAAGCTTATGCAAATGATAAAAACAATTTAAAGCAGATTAAAGAAAGTCATTCGCAATACCGTTACGAACGCATGGAAGAACTTTTGGACCAAAACCCAAAATTGACACCAGAAATAGCCGTAGATATTTTAAGAAATAAAGAAGGCTTACATAACAAAGCTATTGGCTATGGCAATGAAAAAGCTTTAAATCAACTATTAGCACATCATTCAGTCGTTTTCAAACCCGAACAACGTTTAGTTTGGGTATCTTCAAACCCTTATCAATTAGGCGAATTTGTCGCATACGATTTAAATGAAATATTTAAAAGTCCTACAAAAAATTCTCTTGCAAATACAATTTTAAATATTGAAGAAGATCCTTTTCAATACACAGAAGCTTATAAGAATTATCAAACCTATAGACATCTTAGACATGAAGTACTCACATCAATTGATAATAATGACACTATAGATTTAGAAAAGCTTTTACAGTTAGAAAAATTAAATCTAGAATACTGGGAATCCTATTATATCGTTGGCACTTACTATTATAAAAAAGGATATTACACAGCAGCTTTAGAGGCTTTCAAAATCGCTAAAACAAAAGAAATTACTACTGTTCCTGACGAAGAACAAGTAGATAAATACATTAAAAAATTAAAAAGAAAGTTAGAATTATGATTCCTGAAATAGAATATGCTTCCAAAGCTGAAATAAATAACTTTCAAGTTGGAAAACTAAAGGTTCTTTTACAGTATTTAAATACAAATTCCGCTTTTTATAAGCGCTTATTTAGCACTCATAAAATTGATATTTCAACTATTAATTCGCTTGAAGATTTAGCTGCAATTCCAACGACCACAAAAGACGATTTACAGCAATATAATGACGATTTCATTTGTGTCCCAAAAAACAAAATTGTGGATTATGTAACGACTTCTGGTACTTTGGGAGATCCAGTACTTTTTGGACTCACAGATAGTGACTTAGACCGTTTAGCATATAACGAAGCCATCTCTTTTGCTTGTGCTGGAGTTGGACAGGATGATGTCATTCAGCTTATGACCACAATAGATCGACGTTTCATGGCAGGTTTGGCTTATTTTTTAGGAGCAAGA
Source organism: Formosa sp. L2A11 (assembly GCF_009796865.1). GTDB lineage: Bacteria > Bacteroidota > Bacteroidia > Flavobacteriales > Flavobacteriaceae > Formosa. The sequence continues at coordinate 1,267,763 of NZ_CP047028.1, forward strand.
AAACTTGGTGCTGGAATTATTAGAGTTGGTAATGGTATTCCAGAACTACAATGGGATTCTATTTTAAAATTTAAACCCACATACATTATTGCAGTGCCTTCCTTTTTATTAAAATTGATAGAATATGCCAAACAGCATAACATAGACCTCAACAACTCAGGAATAAAAGGAGCAATTTGCATTGGTGAACCTTTAAGGGCTCAAGATTTTTCGTTAAACACCTTATCTAAAAAAATAAAAGAAAGCTGGAATATTGAATTGTATTCTACTTACGCTTCTACCGAAATGAATACAGCTTTTACGGAATGCGAACAACAAAAAGGAGGACACCAGCATCCCGAATTAATTATTACAGAAATATTAGACGATAACAACCAACCTGTAGCCAAAGGAGAATCTGGAGAACTTACCATTACCACTTTAGGTGTAGAAGGCATGCCGTTACTTAGATTTAAAACAGGAGATATTGTAAAAGCACATTATGAAAAATGTGAGTGCGGTAGAAACACCATGCGACTAGGACCGGTGATTGGCAGAAAAAAACAAATGATAAAATATAAAGGCACAACTTTATATCCGCCAGCAATGCATAATATTTTAAATGATTTTAACGAAGTAGAAGCCTTTGTTATAGAACTTTCTCACAATTCCATAGGAACAGATGAAATACTCATTAAAATAGCGGTAAATACACCTACAGAAAGCTTATTACAAAGTATAAAAAATCATTTTAGAGCAAAGCTACGCGTATTGCCAAAAATTGAATTTAGCGACAAAAAGGAAATTCAGAAATTACAATTCCCAAAAATGAGTAGAAAACCAGTAATGGTTATTGATAATAGAAATCAGGCGTAATGAATAATATTTAAAATTTACTGTTTTTAGTTTATTGTATTATAATCGAGGCTTAAAAGGGTTTGTAGAATAAAAAACTGAAATAATATTAGCAGTTGTATTATGTGTTTTAGAAGAGATAGATGTTATTGTACCTGTAATAATATTTCCAGCTTGGCAAAAACAAATTCTCGAGAGCAAGAGGTTCAAAAGTTATTAAAAAAGTATTGTTAAAGTTCATATTACACAAAGGGCAAACTTTGTTTGATCGGGTATATAGAAATATAAAAGAGTATTATTATGGATTATATTGTATGGTTTTGATGTTTTACTTCTGTAGAATTTTACACGATTATCAATAATATTTTCAAGCTTTAAAAAGGCTAAATCAATAAATGAGACACCATAAAGCATATAAGATGCTAAAAAGTAGTTTCTGTAATGGAAAAGGTTATCTGTTTCATTTAATTGTAATAGCATTATAGATTTTATGCTATCCAATTCTAAATCTCTCTTTTCTGTAGGTGTCGTTTTTATTTTGTAATTAGTAAATGGATAAGCCTCTTTTGAAACTAAACCGGCTTTAATAGCTTTATTAAAAAAGGCTCTTATGGTTTTCATGTATACAGCTAAACCATTAGTAGAATTACTCCTAGAATAATGAAATCTTTGTTTTTAGTAAATTTTAAAACTATTTTGGATACAGCATAATATGAGTTGGCATTACCGTAACGTTCAACTTTTTTAAGGTCTTTTATGATGTCGTAACAATATTCGAAAAAAGAATTGAAGTTAACTTTATTGGTGATTTTGTCTTTAACTTGAGAAATAGACAAGTAATTAAGTTCGTCTTTATCTTTTAATTTTTCAATAATTTCTAGACCTTTTACTTTTGCTTTTTGAAGATCATTATTTAATTCATTTACAACAATCCGAGTACCACAATGTTTAGTTATCTTTTCAGCTTTTTCATCCCAACAATTTAATGGAACGGATTGATTTAAGTTTGTAGAGGTCGTTTTTTCTAAAATGACTTAAACGTAAAATTAATGGAAAAGAATCATCTTTTTTTGTCTTCGTTTATCTATAGATAGCTTTAAATGAGTGTGTAACATAAATAAAGTTAATAAAAAAATTTGCACGTAACAGGGTGAAAATAGATGAAATCACAAAACAACTAAGTTATGTAATTAATTGTTAATCAGTAGTGTTGGGTGTTATTTGGTTTTGTGAAATAGCTATATCCCGACACTGGCAGTCAAGAGGTCGTGGGTTCGAGCCCTATCTTCTCCACTAATTTTTATGCGATTTCTTAAGGGGTTGTATCTTTTTTCTTGTTAATAAAAAGTTAATAAACTATATAATTGTGGTTTCCCGTAAGTAAATGTTATTCTTATTTTATAATTTAACCAGCTAATTATAAGAGCGTTAATTGTTTTAAATTCAAAGGGTTAAAATAAAAATTCATGAATTTTATTTAGATTGATTTTTTGTTTTAGCATTTGTCTTTAGTTATTGCTAAAGCAAAGTTGAATTTCTTGATAGCATTCGTTCTATGTTTTATTTTTAAATAAATTTTATTAACCTTAACCTACTATAAGCCTGTTTAATTTTAGTTCTATAAAAACTAGAAAAATATTTTATTATGTATTACAATTGTTTGTTAGATAATTTTCAGTTTTAAGGTTAATTTATCTTAAAATTATCATTAATTGTTATCTTTTTTTTTCAAATAGTTTGTTTTTCACTTTATAAAGTGTTAGTTTTAAGAAGCCTAACAAAATCTCCTCCCCATGAAATACGCCTTCCTATTTATCTTTCCGCTTTTTTTTTATTTTCAAAAGGACATTAATATTAAGTCTAATCAGTCACTATGTTGTGATCTTGCATTAGAAATTTCATCAGAGAACTCTTTAATCCCTATGCATGTTGCAGATTCTTTATTTGCAAATTCAGAAAGTGTAAAAAATCAAATGTATGCGTTAATACTTAAGAGTGTTATTTTAGAACGCGAAGAAAAAAGGGGAGAATCTATAGAGTTTGCTTTAGAATCTTTAGAGATGGCACAAAATGTAAATAATTATTGTTTACAAGCAAGAATCTATACTTTTTTATCTAGGCAATATCGAAAGATAGGTTTTGTAGATAAGGGGAAAGATTTAATTGCCGAAAGTGTTATTGCTAGCTCTAAAATACCGAATAAAGATCATGCTTTAAAGTTTATTACAATGGCTAATCTCGAGTTGGTTGAATACGATATTGAAGCTAAAGATTATGAAGCTGCTACAGAATATTTAAAATCAGCAATTTTTATATTGAATAAAAAAGAAGACGAGAACTTAAAATATTTTGATTTAGCAAACTGTGAGGAGAAACTAGCAAGGTGTTTTGTTGAAATGAATAATAAAGAACTTGCGCTTATTCATTACTCTAAAGCAAGCTCATTTTTAGAGCAGTCAGAAATAAGGCAGTCGTTATTGGCAAATAATATATATAATGGTTTAATTGGTTTGTATTTAGAAAATAAGCAATTGAACCATGCTAAGGTTTACGTGAAAAAAAACTTAATTATTGCTAGTTATAATTGTAATAGTTTTATAAAAGAAGAAGTTTATAAAAATACAGCAGAGTATTATCAGCAAGTTGGGGTTTTAGATAGTTTTAAATTATATAGATTTAAGTATAACGCAGTTGTTGCCGAAAACAAGAATCAGTTAAGGGGGCTTATAAATAAAGCATCTAATGAACTTAATGATTTTTCTGCGGAAATGCCTATAGATAAGCCTTCCAGTTCTGCACATATTATTGCAACTATGTTTTTTATTTTAATACCATCTTTAGGGTTTTATTATAAGAGGAAAATGGTATTTAATTATATCGGAGATGCGCTTAATGGTCATGAAAAAAAAGGTGCAAATGTAGTTTTGTGTTCTAAGAAAACAGAGAAAATACTTTTAGATAAACTAGAAGATTTTGAGGCTTCAAATCTTTTTTTAGATAAAAACATGTCACTATCTATTTTGGTTGCAGAACTCAACACAAACACAAAGTATCTTAGACAAGTACTTAAGAAAAATAGAAATACAGATTTTAATACATATATAAATAAGTTAAGAATATTATATATTGTAGATAAGTTAAACACGGATTCCGATTATTTAAATTATAAGATAAGTTTTCTAGCTGAAGAATGTGGTTTTTCTTCACATAGTAAGTTTTCTACAAATTTTAAGAAATTCACGAAGTACTCACCTTCATATTATATTAATGCTTTTAAAAATAAAACAGCTTAAGTGTTATTTTTGTAGTTGTTTACTTTTAATAAGGATTCTTTTTTTATCTATATCTGACCTATAGTCGCTTTTTTTAAGTGTTATTATACTTGTAGCGCTTTTGGAATATTAGGAGCTAATATGGTGGCTAATTACATTAAATATTTTAGTATATATACATGCGGTTTTAATCGTATAATCCATTCATGTTTTATTGAATAACTGAATGGATTTTTTTGTCTTCTAAATTTAGATGCTTGTCAATACTTCCCTCTTCTAATACATTCTGTTTTGTTTGTTGTTTTCTTAAAATTAAGAATGAATTTCTATTTCAAATATTTAAGATCTCTTCTGAAAACCTATAATTATTAAGGTTATATACAAATTCGGACAACTTTGTCTTTTTGTATTTTTTTTCTTACTTTTTTTAGACGAAATAGAGGAATATTTGACGTAAATAGAGTGTCAATTTTTAAAGGTGTTTAATTTAAAATATATTTAATATATTGATTGTTAGTATTTTATTTTTTTTATTCTATCCGTTTTCTAGAAAATGGCTAAACGATATCTCTTTTTCCTAATATTAAAAGAATACTTTAGGAATACGGTTTTTATGCTTAATAAAATGTGGTTTAATTAGGTGTTAATTTATTAAATCACATTTTATTTTAAGAAGAACTTGTTTAAGCGATATGTCAAAATAACCCAGATTTTATGAAAAAAATTTTACTATTACTCATTTTATTTATGGCACATGTTACCTACTCTCAAGTGGGGATTGGTACAGATATGCCGAATTCATCGACGCAGTTAGAAATTGTTTCTAGTAATAAAGGGGTCTTGATTCCTCAAGTGCCTTTAACTAGTCTAACAGATCAAACTAGTATTTCTGCAGGGAATATTGAAAGTTTGTTGGTTTATAATACAAATACTTCCGTAAGAATAAGTCCTGGATATTATTATTGGTATCAAGGAAGTTGGTTAAAATTTCTTGCTAAGCAAGATTTGCCAGATAATATAGTGTATTGGGATGTGGTTAATAATCAATATTCTTATATAGACGAGAATGGAGATGTGCAAATTATTACCAATAGTAATTTGGAGACCTTAACATTTCTTAGTCTTAATGAAGATGGAAAATCTTTAGATTATAAAGATGAAAATGGGGATGTAACAGAATTAGACATGACTAATTTGGTTAAGAATCTAGAAACCATAACAACTATTGTAGATAATGGTGATGGTACAATTACTTATTTTAATGAAAATAATGATCAGATAATAATTGATTTAGCTAATGGTCCTGCTGGAGCAGATGGAATAGATGGTGTTGGAATAGCCTCAACAGCAGATAATGGAGATGGTACATTTACCATTACATATACGGATAGTTCAACATTCACAACTTCAGATCTTACAGGTCCACAAGGTACTCAGGGAGTTGCTGGTGTAGACGGAACAAATGGAGTAGGAGTTGATTCGACAACAGATAATGGCGACGGTACATTTACAATTACATATACAGATGGATCAACATTCACAACCGTAAATTTATCAGGAGCTGATGGCGCTGACGGAATGGATGGTGTTGGAATAGCCTCAACAGCAGATAATGGAGATGGTACATTTACCATTACATATACGGATAGTTCAACATTCACAACTTCAGATCTTACAGGTCCGCAAGGAGCTCAAGGAGTTGCTGGTGTAGACGGAGCTGATGGAATTGACGGTACGAATGGAATAGATGGAGTAGGAGTTGATTCGACAACAGATAATGGCGACGGTACATTTACAATTACATATACAGATGGATCAACATTCACAACCGTAAATTTATCAGGAGCTGATGGCGCTGACGGAATGGATGGTGTTGGAATAGCCTCAACAGCAGATAATGGAGATGGTACATTTACCATTACATATACGGATAGTTCAACATTCACAACTTCAGATCTTACAGGTCCGCAAGGAGCTCAGGGAGTTGCTGGTGTAGACGGAGCTGATGGAATTGACGGTACGAATGGAATAGATGGAGTAGGAGTTGATTCGACAACAGATAATGGCGACGGTACATTTACAATTACATATACAGATGGATCAACATTCACAACCGTAAATTTATCAGGAGCTGATGGCGCTGACGGAATGGATGGTGTTGGAATAGCCTCAACAGCAGATAATGGAGATGGTACATTTACCATTACATATACGGATAGTTCAACATTCACAACTTCAGATCTTACAGGTCCGCAAGGAGCTCAAGGAGTTGCTGGTGTAGACGGAGCTGATGGAATTGACGGTACGAATGGAATAGATGGAGTAGGAGTTGATTCGACAACAGATAATGGCGACGGTACATTTACAATTACATATACAGATGGATCAACATTCACAACCGTAAATTTATCAGGAGCTGATGGCGCTGACGGAATGGATGGTGTTTGGAATAGCCTCAACAGCAGATAATGGAGATGGTACATTTACCATTACATATACGGATAGTTCAACATTCACAACTTCAGATCTTACAGGTCCGCAAGGAGCTCAGGGAGTTGCTGGTGTAGACGGAGCTGATGGAATTGACGGTACGAATGGAATAGATGGAGTAGGAGTTGATTCGACAACAGATAATGGCGACGGTACATTTACAATTACATATACAGATGGATCAACATTCACAACCGTAAATTTATCAGGAGCTGATGGCGCTGACGGAATGGATGGTGTTGGAATAGCCTCAACAGCAGATAATGGAGATGGTACATTTACCATTACATATACGGATAGTTCAACATTCACAACTTCAGATCTTACAGGTCCACAAGGTGCTCAGGGAGTTGCTGGTGTAGACGGAACAAATGGAGTAGGAGTTGATTCGACAACAGATAATGGCGACGGAACATTTACGATTACGTATACAGATGGATCAACGTTTACGACTTCAGATTTCACAGGAACACAAGGAGTTGCTGGAGCAGACGGAAATGGAATTTCAACAACTGTAGATAATGGAGATGGAACATTCACGATTACATATACAGATGGTTCAACCTTCACGACTTCAGATTTCACAGGTCCACAAGGAACACAAGGGGTTGCTGGTGCTGATGGAGCAGACGGAAACGGAATTTCAACAACAGTTGATAACGGAGACGGAACATTCACGATTACATATACAGATGGTTCAACATTTACTACTTCAAATTTAACAGGAGATCAAGGAGTTGCTGGAGCAGATGGAGCTGACGGAACAAATGGTATTGATGGTGTAGGAGTTTCAGCAACAACAGATAACGGAGACGGAACCTTTACTATCACATATACAGATGGTTCAACATTTACGACTGCAGATTTCACTGGGCCACAAGGTGCTCAGGGTGTTGCAGGAACAGATGGTACTAATGGATCAGACGGAACAGATGGAGTTGATGGAGATTCCGCATGACATGCTGTAGATTCACTGGACAGAACGATGGATTGCATTACGGAATGGATGGTGCTATGGAGACGGAACAGAGAGTTGATGGAGATCTGCATATGACATTGCTGTAGATGGTGTTACACTGGAACAGAACAGAGTGGATTGCTTCATTAACGGAACAGATGGAGTTGATGGAGATTCTGCATATGACATTGCTGTAGATGGTGGTTACACTGGAACAGAAACAGATGGATTGCTTCATTAAACGAATGGTGCTAAATCAGACGGAACAGATGAGTTGATGGAGATTCCGCATATGACATTGCTGTAGATGGTGGTTACACTGGAACAGAAACAGAATGGATTGCTTCATTAAACGGAATGGATGGTGCTAATGGATCAGACGGAACAGATGGAGTTGATGGAGATTCCGCATATGATATTGCTGTAGACGGTGGTTACACTGGAACAGAAACAGAATGGATTGCTTCATTAAACGGAACAGATGGAGTTGATGGAGATTCCGCATATGACATTGCTGTAGATGGTGGTTACACTGGAACAGAAACAGAATGGATTGCTTCATTAAACGGAACAGATGGTGCAGATGGATCAGATGGAGATTCCGCATATGATATTGCTGTAGATGGTGGTTACACTGGAACAGAAACAGAATGGATTGCTTCATTAAACGGAACAGATGGTGCAGATGGATCAGATGGAGATTCCGCATATGATATTGCTGTAGATGGTGGTTACACCGGAACAGAAACAGAGTGGATTGCTTCATTAAACGGAACAGATGGTACTAATGGAACAGATGGAGTTGATGGCGATTCCGCATATGACATTGCTGTAGATGGTGGTTACACTGGAACAGAAACAGAGTGGATTGCTTCATTAAACGGAATGGATGGTGCTAATGGATCAGACGGAACAGATGGAGTTGATGGAGATTCCGCATATGACATTGCTGTAGATGGTGGTTACATTGGAACAGAAACAGAATGGATTGCTTCATTAAACGGAATGGATGGTACTAATGGATCAGACGGAACAGATGGAGTTGATGGAGATTCCGCATATGACATTGCTGTAGATGGTGGTTACACTGGAACAGAAACAGAATGGATTGCTTCATTAAACGGAACAGATGGTGCAGATGGAGCAGATGGAGATTCCGCATATGACATTGCTGTAGATGGTGGTTACACTGGAACAGAAACAGAATGGATTGCTTCATTAAACGGAACAGATGGTGCAGATGGAGCAGATGGAGATTCCGCATATGATATTGCTGTAGATGGTGGTTACACTGGAACAGAAACAGAGTGGATTGCTTCATTAAACGGAACAGATGGTACTAATGGAACAGATGGAGGATGGGATTCCGCATATGACATTGCTGTAGATGGTGGTTACACCGGAACAGAAACAGAATGGATTGCTTCATTAAACGGAACAGATGGTACTAATGGATCAGACGGAACAGATGGAGTTGATGGCGATTCCGCATATGACATTGCTGTAGATGGTGGTTACACTGGAACAGAAACAGAGTGGATTGCTTCATTAAACGGAATGGATGGTGCTAATGGATCAGACGGAACAGATGGAGTTGATGGAGATTCCGCATATGACATTGCTGTAGATGGTGGTTACATTGGAACAGAAACAGAATGGATTGCTTCATTAAACGGAACAATGGATGGTGAACAGATGGAGTTGATGGAGATTCCGCATATGACATTGCTGTAAATGGTGGTTACACTGGAACAGAAACAGAATGGATTGCTTCATTAAATGGAACAGATGGTACTAATGGAGTTGATGGAGATTCCGCATATGACATTGCTGTAGATGGTGGTTACACTGGAACAGAAACAGAGTGGATTGCTTCATTAAACGGAACAGATGGATCAGATGGAGTTGATGGAGATTCCGCATATGACATTGCTGTAGATGGTGGTTACACTGGAACAGAAACAGAGTGGATTGCTTCATTAAACGGAACAGATGGTGCTAATGGAGTTGATGGAGATTCCGCATATGATATTGCTGTAAATGGTGGTTACACTGGAACAGAAACAGAATGGATTGCTTCATTAAATGGAACAGATGGTACTAATGGAGTTGATGGAGATTCCGCATATGACATTGCTGTAGATGGTGGTTACACTGGAACAGAAACAGAGTGGATTGCTTCATTAAACGGAACAGATGGATCAGATGGAGTTGATGGAGATTCCGCATATGACATTGCTGTAGATGGTGGTTACACTGGAACAGAAACAGAATGGATTGCTTCATTAAATGGGACAGATGGTGCAACAGGACCTCAAGGACCAACAGGTGTTGTAGAGGCTAAAAATTTAACAGCTGCTACAGGTGATACTTCTATTACGGTAACTAACGGAACAGGTGCTACGCTAGTAGATACTAATATTAAAGTAACAGACGGTGGTATTACTACTGTAAAATTAGCAGACGATGCTGTTACAACAGTTAAGATTAAAAATGGAGCAGTAGTTGCTTCAAAATTAGATGCAGGAACAAGTGCAGACGAAACTCGTGTAGGTGTAGCTGATGAAGATGGAGATGTAACTTATCAGAATCTTGAAGATTTAATTGATGAGCCTTGGAGAAATACAGACGACACTGCTGCAACAGACAGTTCAACAGATATTAATTATATGGGTGGTAATGTTGGTGTTGGTAAACTGTCTACAACCAATAAATTACACGTGAAACCAGATTTAGATACAGAGGATCCTGTTAGATTTGAAGATTTGCAAGCAAGTACAGACAGTGCAGATAAAGTTGTAGTTGCAACTTCAACAGGTGTTTTAAAAACAGTAGATGGAACAGTTAGTCAATTAAAGACTTTTATAAAATATAATGCTTCAAGTGGTAGTAGTTTGTTAGGGATTAGTCTTTTAGGTACTTATACGCCAGTAGGGTTTCCTTTAAGTGGAAGGGAGTTTGATGAGAACAGTGAGTTTAGTACAACCACAGGTGTTTTTACGGCTAAACAAGATGGTATATATAATATAAACTTTCAAGCAAATTCAAAAGGTCTTTTAGGAGCAGGTACATTAGGTATTGGGATTTTTAAAAAAGAGGCTACATCTTCTAGTTATACACTACTTGCTGAAGAATCATATGTAAATTTAAATGTATCCGTACTATTTATTGATTTAGATGTGTCTCCTCCAACGCGATCTACTCAAACTTTAGTAAAACTTAATGCAGGAGATCAAATTGTATTTGGGACAGATGTAGGTGTGGTTGGAGCTGCTTTGTTGAACGGTTTTGAATATCAGTTCTCAATACATCAAGTTAAATAAAGTAAATAATGCAAGGTGTTTCTTATAGGTATTAAAGTGCTTATGTTTTTTAACCTATAAGAACACTATTGTGTTAGAAGAGTAACCTTAATCGAGTTTAGAGTGTTGCATTTAAGGAGTGAAAAAAGGAACTTTTATTTAAAAGTCAATATAGATCCCTTTGAATAACAACAAGTCTTCAAGATTAAAAAAAATATAGATTTATGAAAAAACCTTTATTACATATATGCTTTTTATTGTGTGTTACTTCTGGTATCATAGCACAGACCTCTAACGATGGTGTTCTGTATATCAGTGAGAATACACAGTTTTCAACGGTATCTGGATTTAATAATTTAAGTCAGGGTACATTTAATAACGATGGAGAATCTTTTATATATAGTGATTTTAATAACGATGGTGTGGTAGACTTTTATGAAGACACAGGTATCACGCAGTTTGTAGGTTCCGAAAATCAATACATTAGTGGGAGTCAGGTTAGCTATTTATATAATGTAGTTTTTAGTAATGGTAGTAACGATAATCCTTTTCATTTATCAGGAGAAATTAATGTTAGTGGAATTGTAGATTTTGATGAAGGCATTGTCGATAATGATAATTTTGGTGGCGAATTTACCTTTAATATTTACGGAAATCATATTAACACATCAGATATTAGTTATGTAGATGGATTTGTAAACAAATTAGGAGATGAGGAATTTGTGTTTCCTATTGGAGATCAAGGACATTATAGATTAGCTGGTATATCTGCACCTATTGAATCAAATGACTTTTTTAAAATAAAGTATTATTATGAAAATTCTAATGCTTTGTATTCGCATGATCTTAAGGCCGATAATATAATGGAAATAGATCCCGAAGAGTATTGGGATGTACAAAACGTTACTGATAGTCCTAGAGGGTTAATTACATTGTCTTGGAGAGAGTATTCTATGACAGGAGGATTGATGGACGCAGTAGAAAACGAAGAGCTATCTATTGTTAGGTGGGATGAGTCTAGTAATATGTGGATAGATGAAGGCGGAGTTATCGATTTTGACGATCAAACCATTACAACTGCGGTGTCAGGCTACGGTATTTTTACTTTTGCCCGTCTAGAAACAGAACGGTTACCTTGTTCTTTAGAAGTTTACAATTATGTGTCTCCGAACGGAGATGGTAAAAATGATTATTTCGCTATAGAAAAAACAGACGATTCGTGTGTTAGAGAACTTAACGTTCAGATTTTTAATCGTTGGGGTGTTAAGGTGTATGAGATGAGTAATTACGGTGAAAATGGACGTGTTTTTGACGGGCATTCTTCAGGACGATTAACAGTGAAAGATTCCGATAAACTTCCTGCCAATACATATTACTATATTTTAAAATATAAATATGGAAGTGAGCAAGAAAATAACTCCCATAAAGAAGCCGGTTTTTTATACTTAAGCGATAACTAATATGAATAAAATTAGAATGACTTCAAAAAAAAGAAATATAGCTGTTTTAGTGTTCGTGTTGAGTTTGTTTTTTATAGCACCGACTATGGAAGCACAGCAAGATTCGCAGTACACGCAATATATGTATAATACGATTTCTATAAACCCTGCATATGCTGGATCTCGAGAATCTTTAAGTATGCTTGGTGTGTATAGAAGCCAATGGGTTGGTTTAGATGGCGCTCCGGAAACACTAAATTTTTCTGCACATTCACCTATAGGAGTTCAAGGTGTAGGTATTGGTTTAGGTGTTTTAAGCGATAAATTAGGGCCTACTTCAGAGAGTATCTTGTCATTAGACTTTTCTTATACTCTAAGGTTAGCTAAAAATTTAAAATTAGCTTTAGGAGTAAAAGGAGGTGTGTCTATGTGGAATTTAGATCCTACCAAATTAAATATCCAACATCAGAATGATGTTAGTTTAAATCAGCAAGACTACAGTTCTCCAATTATTGGTTCAGGAGTATATTTATATACAGATAAATGGTATGTTGGTTTATCTACGCCTAATTTTTTAGAAACGAAACATTATGACGATATACAAGCTTCTACATTTACAGAGAAAGCACATTTATATTTAATGGCTGGATATGTTTTTGAAATGAATCAGCGTCTGAAATTAAAACCTGCTTTTTTAGTTAAATCTGTTACAGGTTCTCCTTTAGCAGTAGATTTATCTTTAAACGCACTTATTAATGATGGACTAACATTAGGGATGTCTTATCGATTAGATGCTGCAGTTAGTGTATTGGCAGGGTTTCAATTAACCAATACAATTATGGTTGGGTATACCTACGATTATGATACAACAGAATTAGGAAATTATAACGATGGTTCTCATGAAATACTTTTACGATTTGAATTAGGTACCAGACGAAGAGGGATAGTGAATCCTAGATTCTTTTAATAAAAAAATAGATTAATGAAAAATAATATATCCTTTTATAGTTTGTTCTGGTTGTGTTTAAGCATGGTTGCTTTTACAAGCGTTCGTGGGCAAGAAAAAAAAATAATTCGGGCGAATCAGGATTATGAAACATTAGATTTTGTAAATGCTCAAAAAATATATTTATCAGTAGCAGAAAACGGTTATAAGTCTGAAGAATTATATACTAAATTGGCTAATAGTTATTATTTTAATGCGCAATATGATCAGGCCGTAAAGTGGTATGATGATTTGTTTTCTATGGTTGAAAAACCTAAAGAAGATATTATTTATTTACGCTATTCTCAAGCATTAAAAGCTTTAGGGAAATCTAAGCAAGCCATGAAGTATTACAATATTTTTGTAAGTAGAAATAATGTAGAAGAAACACCTTTATTGGCAGAAGATTATTTAAAATTAATTAAAGAAAACTCAGGGAGATATGATTTAGATCCGCTTAGGAAGCTATATAATAAAAATAAAATTTCTTTCGGACATGTCATGATCAAAGACACTTTGTATTATGCCTCTACAAAAGATTCTGATGATTTTTTAAATAAAAAAAGTGGCTGGGACGGTCTTAGTTTTTTATCGTTATATGAAATAGAACTGGATTCTTTAAATCAGGCTATTGGTGATCCTAAAATGCTAAAAGGGAATTTAAAAGGGAAGTATCATGAATCTTCACCTGTATTTACAACCGATAATAGAACGATGTATTTTACAAGAAGTAACACTAAGGTAGATAATAAAACAGCAGATTATAAGTTGAAGATTTATAAATCTGAAAAGGTAAATAATAAGTGGCAAGAAGCTGTAGAGTTATCTATTAATGGTGATGATTTTTCAACAGCTCATCCTGCATTAAGTTCAGATGGGACAAAGTTGTATTTTTCATCAGATCGTCCAGGTGGTTATGGCGAATCAGATCTTTATGTGGTTACTATATCTTCGGGCGGAGATCTTGGAGAACCTGTAAATCTAGGACCTGAAGTAAATACAGAAGGAAAGGAAACGTTTCCTTTTGTAACGGCTCTTAATGAGCTTTATTTCTCTTCAGACGGGCATTTCGGTTTAGGAGGATTAGATATTTTTTACATCAAGATTCTAGACAATCATTATGGACATTTATTAAATATAGGAGAGCCTTTAAACTCTAATGCAGACGATTTTGCATTTGGAATAGATTTAAAAACAAAAAGAGGTTTTATAAGTTCTAATCGCTCTAATCGCGATGGCGAATTTGTTTATGATAATATTTATGTATTTAAAGAAAAAGCACCAGTAATTGATGTATATCTTTCTAATATAGACGGGTATGTTATCGATAAACAATCTAAACAACCTATTCGAGATGCTAGAGTAAGTTTAACAGATTCTCATGGCGATGTGTTTCAGGAAGTTGTAACCGATCAGAATGGATTTTATATCGTTAAACCCGATAAATTTAAATCGTATTTCTTAAAGTCAGAGAAAGAACGTTATGATACTAATGAGAGTGTTGTTAAAGTGAATGCAGCACATCAAGAAATTAATTTTGAATTACAACAAAATGTAGTAGATCTTGTTCCTGGAATGGATTTAGCAGAAGTGTTAAATATTCCAATAATTTATTTTGATTATGATAAGTCAAATATTCGAGCGGATGCCGAAGTTGAACTGCAAAAAATACTTGAGGCTTTAATGACGTATCCTAATTTAAAATTAGAAATAAGAGCACATACAGATAGTCGTGGTAGTGACGATTATAATATGAAATTATCTGCGAGACGTGCACAATCTGCTCTAGATTATTTAATAGGGAAAAATGTAGATAGTGCTAGATTAAAAGCAACAGGTTTAGGCGAGACAGAAATGGTTAATAAATGTTCTAATGGTGTAGAATGCACAGAGGCAGAACATCAAAAAAACAGACGTAGTGAGTTTATAGTTACAAAGTAATTTTTAATAGCCCTCTTTTTCTGATAGTCTTATACATGTTTTGGTAGATTAATAGCAATAAATATCATTTTATATTTTATAGATTAATAGCACTTAAAAGGAGGGTTTTTTATATTTAAAAAGCAACAGATACTATCTTGAATTAAGACTGTATCTGTTGCTTTATTTATTATTATTTTAAAAATCCGATTACGGTATCCACAACCTCTTGTAGTTGTGCAGATACTTCTTTTTTATCCCAAGGATGGGAAGTACCAAAAACATGGTTGGCGCCATCTATAATTTTTAATGTACTGTTAGGATTCCATTCATGCAATTTATAAGCTTCTTCAATAGGTACGCTAGTATCTGCATTACCTTGAATTATAAGATATGGAATTTTTAAATGCGAGACGGCTCGCTTTATAGTTAAGCGCTTTTCGTTTGCTTTAAAATCTTCAAAATATTGATAGTAATGTGGCATATTTTGTTTTGTACGTCCGTTAATAACATATTCTACGCCATTTGCTTTCCATTGTTCTAAGGCTTTTCCGCTAGACATACGTTCAGCATAGTCACTTACGCCTGCTAAGGTTATTACGCGTGAAATTCTAGGGTCTTCTTCAGCTTTTATAGTTACTATACCACCAGCTCGACTATGTCCGAAAAGAACTATGTTTTTAGAGTCTGCTTCAGAGGTGTAATTGTGTTGTATAGTAATCCAATCTATAACAGATTTTAAATCGTCTAGTTCTATCGAGTAATTATTTTGTCCGAAAGCCTCTAAATCTGGAAAATCTATAGGCTGTTCTGGCGTGCCGCCATTGTGAGAGAAGTTAAATTTTATAAAGAAAAATCCAGCATTTGCAAAAGCTTCTGCCATTTGGTTCCATGCACCCCAATCTTTAAAGCCTTTGTAGCCGTGGCAAAAGATTATAATAGGTTTAGGAGTATTGTTTTCTGTGTAAAATACATCTGTTAAGATGGGTTTGTTATGTGTTCCTGGAATTAAAATGTTTGTAATACGTTTCATAACGCGATGGTGTTTTCTTAAAAATTAAGTACTATAAAATTAAAACTTTATAATTGCTTAATAAAACATTCATCTAAAAAAAAAGGCATAAAAAAAGAGTGAGATAACCAGTCCCACTCTTACAAACAAACTAACTAATTGACATAGTTTAACTAACTATCTATTAAAATTAAAACTATATTTTGAATTGCTCAACGTATTCTCTTCCGTTAGCATTTACTATTACTTTATAATTTCCTGAATGTTTTTTAGATAAAGAGTAGATACGATTGATATCTGCAGTATCTGAAAATTTTTCAGTGTGAATTAATTCATAATCTAATTCACTATTGTTAGTAGTGTAATAAATTTTTACTTCTACATTTTCTTTTTCTAAATCTAATTTAGAAACATATATTTTGTTTTCTTCAAATTTTACAACTGGCTTAAAAATGCTTTTTTCAGATGCTTCATTAAAAGTTACTGCTCCTAAAGATACTGTAAAAGGCATAATTTGAATTTCAAAACCTTTTTCATGTTCAAAAGAATAGTCACCGTCAGGTAAAGCTGTTAAATCAAACTTGTTATTGTAAAGACCAGAAGTTTCAATAGTCGTGTTGTATAAAACAATACCGTAATCATCTTTAATAGATAATTTTTGACCTTCTTTTACATTATTAAGTGTTAAAACAATTTCTGATTTTGTTCCTTTTAAATTATCCGAAGATGTGTTAGCGAAACTAGAAACACCAGTTGTTAAGGCTAACATTAAACTGAATACTAATACTTTTTTCATAATCATTAATTTTAATACTTAATTACATTACAAAGGTATGTGGCTTGTCTTGTGTAGAAAACATCGATATTGGCTATTTTGTATGCTATATTAACTGTAAATAAATTGTTAAGGTTATGATATGGTAAAATAGTACATATTAGGGTTAATTATACACATGCTATACCATATACATTTTGTATTTTTGCCACATAAATGTGAAAGTCTCATGAAGTTAAAACCAACTTACGAAAAGGTAACACCAAGTTTTGGAAGCTCGTTGGTGGTAAGGCAACATACGCAAGAAGCCCACAAGAGCAAGGCTTTCTGGCATTTTCATCCGGAATTAGAATTAGTATATGTAAATAAAGGACAGGGAAAAAGGCATATAGGGAATCACTTATCGTACTTTAATAACAGTCAACTTATACTAATAGGTTCTAATTTACCCCATAATGGATTTGCAGATAGGTTAACTGCACGTGGTTCTGAAACTATTGTCCAGTTTTTACCTAATTTTTTAGGAGATACGTTTCTTAAGCTACCAGAAATGGAGCGTATAGCCATGCTTTTTGAACGTGCTAAAAAAGGGGTGCTATTTAAACCTGAAACAAAATTGGTTGTCGGACCTAAAATTGAAGCTTTAATAGAATATCAAGGTTTTAATCGTGTTTTAAAATTACTAGAAATTTTAAACGACTTGGCAATGTCTGAACATTACAGTTTATTAAATGTAGATGGTGTCGCTTTTGAAACAGAACCTCAGGATAGTGCTAAAGTAGATGTAATTTTTAGATATATAAACAATAATTTTCAGCGTCATATTAGTTTAGAAGAAATTGCTGATCAAGCAAACATGACGGTGCCTGCATTTTGCAGATTCTTTAAAAAAGCAACTGGTAAAACCTTTACTAAATTAGTAAATGAATACCGTGTAGTGCATGCAACTAAATTATTGCAAGAAAGTGAAATGAGTATTACCGACATTTGTTTTGAATGTGGTTTTAATAATTTTTCTCACTTTAATAAATTTTTTAATGAAATAACAGGAACTAGTGCTTCTAAATATAGAAGTGAAATGACACGTATTATCCAGTAAATAAATTGAGTTTATGAATGGCAAAATCCTCAGGTTAATTATTAATCTGAGGGTTTTGTTTTGTAATAAAGTATAATTTATTGCTTAAGTAATTATTTTTCTCCATTCCATTCTGCATAAAACTGATCTAAGAAGTTAACCATGTAATCATGTCGCTTAGTCGCTATTTCTTTTCCTGTTTTAGTATTCATCTTGTCTTTTAAAAGGAGAAGTTTTTCGTAAAAATGATTAATTGTAGGGGCAGTAGATGCTTTATATTCTGCTTTAGTCATATTTAAATTCGGAGCAATCTCTGGATCGTGAATGGTTCTGTTTTTAAATCCGCCATAATTAAATGTTCTGGCAATACCAATAGCGCCTATAGCGTCTAAACGGTCTGCATCTTGCACCACATCTAATTCTGGAGATGTAAAAGTGGCTTTAAAGTTTCCGCCTTTATAAGATATGTTTTCAATAATATTAGTAACATGAGTTGCTGTGGCTTCATCAATATTAATTTCTTTTAAAAACGCCGAAGCTACTTTTGGTCCCACGGTTTCATCGCCATCATGAAATTTACTATCGGCTATATCGTGAAGCAAAGCACCAAGTTCAACAACAAACAAATCAACATGTTCTGTTTTTGCTATTAATTTTGAATTTTTATAAACACGTTCTATATGAAACCAGTCGTGTCCGCCTTCGGCACCTTCTAATTTTTGTTTTACAAAGTTAATTGTAGTCTGTATTTGTAAGTCTTTAGTCATAGCTATAAAAGTAAAAATTCCTAACTGAGACAGAAAGGAATTTTTGAGGTTTAATTATGTTTTAGTTGTATATCGTCATTCTGAACTTGATTCAGAATCCCGTGTTTCTATTTGTTTGATGCTGAAATAAATTCAGCATGACGTGACCGAAACAAAACTAAGCGTAAGTTTCAATACTATATTTTAGCAGGTTCTACCCATTTAAATTCAAACGAATTTTCTGGAATCTTCATACGCTCTGCAACACGCATCATACGGCTTGGGAGTTTTATAAGATAATCTCTAGCCTTTTCAGCTTCGTCTGTTAAGCCGGTAATTTTATCGATTTCCCAACGTTTAAGTAATTTTTCTAGAATCTCTATATAATCCATAGATGTGTAAACTCCAATACGCTGTGCTGTGTTAGAAAATTCTTCGAAAGCAGAACTTACTTGTCCGCCAGATTCTCTTAAAAAGTGAGCAGGCATTGTAATTTTTTGTTTCATCATATAATGAAACGCCATCATCATTTGGCTAGGATCTACTTTAAAAATACGTTCTACAAATTCGCTATACGCATTATGGTGTCTCATTTCGTCTCCCGAAATAATTCTACACATTTTACCTAGCTGTTTGTTGCCGCGTTCTCTTGCAAATTTAGCTACTCGGTTATGAGAAATGTAAGTGGCTAGTTCTTGGAAACTGGTATAAACAAAGTTTTTATAAGGGTCGCGATCTGTACCAATATCAAAACCATCAGAAATTAAATACTGAGTTGTTTTTTCAATTTCTTTCATGTTTACACGTCCAGAAAGGTAAAGGTATTTGTTAAGTACATCTCCGTGTCTGTTTTCTTCGGCAGTCCAATGGCGTACCCATTTAGACCAGCCATTACGTTCTACTTGCCCAACGCCTTCTACATCCATTAACCAGGATTCGTAGGTTGGTAAAGCTTCTTCGGTAATCATATCTCCAACTAAAACTACCCATAAGTCGTAGGGTAATTCTTTAGCTAATTCTCTTATTTCTTTAACTTCTTCAAAAAAGGTTGGACCTTCAGAGTTTGGTAAAAAATCTGTAGGTTGCCAAATGGTTTCTATCGGAATTAAATATTTTTCTATTAAAGCGTCTACGTCTTTTTCTAAAAACTGCATCACTTCTAACCTTACATTTTTTAATGACATAATGTTAAGTTTTAAGGGTTTATATTCTCTGTCACAGTACGTTCAATTTCGTCAATCAAAGTTTCTGTAGAGTCAACAAAGGTAGATAAATTTATGGGTTTATGGACTGTTAATGTAATATGTGCGCCTAATCCCATAGGAAATTTACCATACTTTAACGTTTTCCATGAATTATTAATTGTTAATGGAACTATGGTTGCTGTCGGAATTTTCTTTATTAATGTTTGTAAACCACGACGTTGAAACGGTTTTGGTGTGCCATCTTTACTGCGTGTACCTTCGGGGAAAATAACGGCCGCATATTTTTTATCATTTATAAAATCTGAAAATTCACTAATTGCTCGTATAGACTGTCTTGGATTCTTTCTATCTATTAAAGCAGAGCCACCATGGCGTAAATTATAAGACACGCTAGGTATGCCTTTTCCTAATTCTATTTTGCTAATAAATTTAGGAGAATATTGTCTCATATACCAAAGTATAGGAGGAATATCGTACATGCTTTGGTGATTAGACACTATAATTAAAGGTGTGTCTTTTGGCATCTCGGCATCAAAATTATTAGTATAAGTAAAACGTGTTCCTAAAATATTTAAGCAACGTAATAACGTAAATTGTAATGTATTTACACTGTGTTGTAAAGCACTATAGCCAAATACACGATGGCTAATCCATAAAATGGGGTGGAATATACATATAGATAGTAAAAAAGCTAAAGCATATAATACACTTAAAGGATACGCTATAAGTTTCATTATTTAGGTTTTGGAAGTTTAGAATTTAAACAAAAATAAGATATAAAAAAAACCACGCAAAAGCGTGGTTTATATTTTTTACAAAATCCGACTTAACACACTTGGTTAAAAGCATCTTTAAGATTGTCTGCAATCATTTCTGCAGGACGACCCTCAATATGGTGACGCTCTAACATATGTACTAATTCGCCATCTTTAAATAAAGCAATACATGGAGAACTTGGAGGGAAAGGAATCATATAACCTCTCGCTTTATCTACCGCCTCTTTATCTACTCCTGCAAAAACAGTTACAAGATGGTCTGGGTGTTTATCGTTTTTTATGCTCATGCTTGCTGCTGGACGTGCATTTGCTGCAGCACAACCACAAACCGAATTTACAACCACTAAAGTTGTTCCTTCTTTTGCTAGAGCAACATCTACAGCTTCTGCTGTATGTAATTCTTCAAAACCAACTTTGGTTAAAATCTTCGCGCATTGGTTTAACTAATTCTGCTGGATACATATTTTAAATTTTTTGTTTATTAAATAAAGGCCAAATATACATAATTAAAACAGAAACAATCACGACTTTAACGTAACCTAAATAAGTATGAAAATCTAAGTGCTTTGGGCGTTTCCTTGCTTGGGCAAGGTCGGGCTATACGCTATATCTTTTTGTTTTAAGGAAACAAAAAGGATGCCGTTGCTATCCCTAACGCAGAAGTAACTAGAACTGTAAAAAACATTTTAGTTAAAATTACATGTAGTATATTTGCGCAACTAAAATAAAAATATGGGTATTTCAAAATGGTTAGGAGCTACTTTAGGTATGTCGTTTGGTGGGCCAATAGGCGCCATTCTAGGATTTGCATTAGGGAGCATGGTAGATGGTTTTACTAATGGAAGCATTAAAGTTAATACGGGATCTTCTTATCAGCCGCAACCACAAACAAGAACCAAGTCTAGTGAGTTTGATGTTAGTTTATTAATATTAGCAGCCATTGTTATAAAAGCAGATGGAGTTAGCGATAAACGCGAATTAGATTTTGTACGCGCTCAATTTGTTGGTATGTACGGTAAGGAACGTGCTAACGAAGCGTTTAAATTATTCAAAAATATAAGCAAACAAAAAGATATTCCAGTTCGCGATGTGTGTTTGCAAATTCGCCAGATGATGGATCATCCGTCTCGTCTTCAATTACTTCATTTTCTTTTTGGAATCGCAAAAGCAGATGGTAATGTAAGTAGTGTAGAGGTAGATGCTATTTTTAGTATTTCTAACTATTTAGGTATTCGTGCTATAGATTTTGAAAGTATTAAGGCTATGTTTTATAATAGCAGCGATAATGCATACAAAATTCTTGAAATTGAAAAAACAGCAACAGCTAGCGAGATTAAAAAAGCTTATCGTAAAATGGCTAAAAAATACCATCCCGATAAAGTGTTACACTTAGGGAAAGAATATCAGAAAGGTGCCGAAGAAAAGTTTCGTCAAGTTCAAGAGGCTTACGATCAGCTTCAAAAAGAGCGTGGTTTTAAATAAATAAAGCTTTAATAAAAGGTTTACACTTAAGACGGATTTGATGGTAATACATCAGATTCGTCTTTTTTTTTATATGGATACTGATGTTAAGGTGTTTAGGTTGTTAGTGTTTAAAAGAGGAAGATTTTATCTTCATTTAAAATTGATTTAGAAGGATTGTGGCTGTTGGTTACGTTAAATTTTTACAAAAATATATTTAGTCTTATCTAAAAATATATTTGTATTCAGGTAAATTGTGTATCTTTGTTGTTAAATAAGAATTTAGTGGTTACATTATCTGAAGAAAATTATTTAAAAGCAATTTACCATTTGGGTAAACAAGGTTCGGTAGCAGTTAGTACAAATGCTATAGCCGAAAAAATAAAATCAAAAGCCTCATCTGTTACCGATATGGTAAAAAAATTAGCAGATAAAAATTTGGCTAACTATGTTAAATATCAAGGGGTGACTTTAACCGAAAAAGGACGTTTAATAGCGGCTTTAGTCATTCGGAAACACAGACTTTGGGAAGTGTTTTTGGTCGAGAAATTAAATTTTACTTGGGATGAGGTACACGATGTTGCAGAGCAATTAGAACATATAAAGTCGTTAAAACTCGTTGATGAATTAGATGCTTTTTTAGGGTGTCCAACACACGACCCGCACGGAGATCCTATTCCTGATAAAGATGGAAATTATTCGCCTATAAAAAGTGTGAATATTTTAGAAATTAAAAAAGGCGAACAAGGTGTTTTGGTATTGGTAAAAAATTCATCCGACTCATTTTTAAAGTATTTAAATAAAAATAATTTAGCACTAGGAGATGCTATTAAAGTAATAGACTTTGAACCTTTCGATAAGTCTTTAACTATAGAAACATCTGATAGAAAAATGATTATCTCTAATGAAGTTGCTAAAAACTTATACTTAAGCTTATAATTATGGAAAACTACAGCCCTTTATTAGCGCTCTCAATATTTTTTATAGTAGTAGCATTATTGTATGTTTTATTTAGGCCTACAAAAGGGTGGTTTTGGATTATTAGGAAAGCATTTGAAAGTAGCGAAAAAGTAATTATAGAAGATGTCTTGAAACAGCTTTATCATTTCGAAACTTCGAATAATAGAGTGGATATGAAAACATTAGTTCAGATTCTAGATTTTAAAAATACGGATATTGTCGAGGCTGTTAAAAAAATGACAATTAATGATTTGATTTATTCAGAATCGGATGTTTTAAAGCTCACAGAAGAAGGTCGTGATTATGCGCTTCGTATTGTTCGGGTGCACCGTCTTTGGGAGCGTTATTTAGCAGATAAAACAGGAATACACAAGAAAGAGTGGCACGATAGAGCTGAATCTATGGAGCATAGATTAAGTCATGATGAAGCCGACGAGTTAGCTGAGCATTTAGGACATCCAAAATTTGATCCGCATGGAGATCCTATTCCAACAAAAACAGGAAAAATGGCATCTGTTCATGGTGTAGAGTTACCGCTTTTACCTGTGGGTTCTATTGGGAAAATTACACATATTGAAGATGAGCCTGAAGTGATTTATAAACAAATTTTGGCAGAGCATATTTATATGGGATCTCTACTAAAAGTAATAGAAAATAATTCGACAAGAATAGTGTTTGAATCGGAGGGGGAAGAATTTAAATTAGCACCAATAGTTGCAGCAAATTTAACCGTAGCACTTATAGAAAAAGAAGTTGTTCTTGAAGATAACATAACTCGTTTATCTAGTTTAGAAGAAAACGAAACTGCTAAAATTATTGGAATTTCTAAAGAGAATAGAGGAGATAGTAGAAGACGTTTATTAGATCTTGGTTTTGTGAAAGGATCAAATGTTAGTATCGATCTTTTAAATCCGTTAGGCAATCCTAATGCCTATTTAATTAAAGGAACTTCTATTGCTTTACGAAAAGATCAGGCTTCTAAAATCTTAATTAAAAAAGATTAAACTATGGAAACAAAAGTAAAGAGCGCTTGCGATACGTGTGCGTTATATAATAAAGATGGTTTAAAGCGACTAGGTATTCATACTGATAATTTTGATTTTATAGTAGCTTTAGCTGGAAATCCTAACACCGGAAAAAGTACGGTTTTTAATGCATTAACAGGGTTAAAACAACATACTGGTAATTGGCCAGGAAAAACGGTTACACGTGCAGAGGGAGGTTTCGAATACAATACTGAAAAAATACAAACTGGTAGATTTACCAGGAACATATTCATTACTGTCAACCTCTGAAGATGAAGAAGCAGCACGAGATTTTATTCTTTTTGGAAAACCCGATGTCACTGTAATTGTTGCCGATGCAAACCGGTTAGAACGTAATTTAAACTTAGTGCTTCAAATTCTTGAAATTACAGACAAGGCGGTGTTGTGTTTAAATTTAATGGACGAAGCGAAACGTAATAAGGTTGATATAGATGTAAGGACATTATCTCGAGATTTAGGTATTCCTGTTGTGCCAACAAGTGCACGATTTAATAAAGGTATTCCAGAATTAATACAAACCATTAGTGAAATTGCTAGTGGTAAAATTGTGTGTAAACCACATCGCATTAAAAATGTGCCCAAAAATATTGAACAAGCTGTAAAAACATTAACGGTTCAAATAGAAAAAGAGTTTCCTAATATACCAAACAGTCGTTGGATTGCTTTTAGATTGTTTAGAAGGTGATAAGCAAATTATAAATGCTTTAAAAACGGGAGAATTTCTTTAAATATTCAATCAGATGAAAGATAATAATATAGACAATATCATCGAGTTATCTAACGAGCTTCGTTGGCAAATTGGAGATGAGTTTCATGATAATTTAACAGAGAGTATTTACGCAGATGCTGCAGATATTGTTAAGGATTCTGTAACGACTCAGGACGGTGAAAAGCGTTTTCGTTTAGATTCTAAAATAGATAAAATTGTAACAAGTAAAACGTGGGGATTTCCCATCATGTTTTTAATTTTAGGAACGGGTTATGGCTTACCATTGTTGGTGCTAATTATCCGTCTTCTATGTTGGCAAGCTTGCTTTTAGATACGGTTCATCCCATTTTAAAAAGTGGAGCAGATAGTGTTCACATGCACATGCCTTGGTGGCTTGCAGGTTTTTTAATAGATGGTGTGTATTTGGCTGTTGCTTGGGTTATTGCTGTTATGTTGCCGCCTATGGCAATATTTTTCCCGATGTTTACGCTTTTAGAAGATTTTGGTTATTTGCCTAGAGTTGCTTTTAATTTAGATTCTTTATTTAATAAATCTGGAGCACATGGTAAACAAGCATTAACTATGAGTATGGGATTTGGTTGTAATGCTGCAGGTGTTGTGGCAACACGTATTATAGATAGTCCTAGAGAACGATTAATAGCCATTATTACAAATAATTTTTCGTTGTGTAATGGGCGTTGGCCAACACAAATTTTAATTGCTACCATTTTTATTGGAGCTGTTGTGCCTGACTCGTTATCTAGTTTTGCATCGTTATTAGCTGTAATTGGTGTAGCTGTTTTAGGGTTAGCTTTTATGTTTGGAGTGTCTTGGGCATTGTCTAAAACCGTCTTAAAAGGAGAAGTATCTACCTTTAATTTAGAGTTACCTCCTTACAGACCGCCACGTTTTTGGAAAACAATTTATACCTCTTTAATAGATAGAACTGTAATTGTGTTATGGCGAGCAATTGTATTTGCAGCTCCAGCAGGTGCAGTGATTTGGTTAATTTCTAATGTACACATGGGAGATGAAACTATTGCGGCTTGGTTAATTAATGGAATGGATGGATTCGGATTCCTTTTGGGGCTGAATGGTGTTATTCTGTTAGCTTACATTGTAGCGATTCCTGCAAATGAAATTGTGATTCCTACAATATTGATGCTTACAGTTATGGTTACCGGAATTGGAGGCGGTGCAGGAGCAGGAGTGATGTTCGAGTTAGATTCCATAAACGCAACTGGAGATATTTTAAGAGCTGGTGGTTGGACGTTATTAACCGCAATTAATTTGATGCTTTTTAGTTTACTTCACAATCCGTGTAGTACCACAATTTATACCATTTACAAGGAAACAAATAGTGTAAAATGGACTGTAGTAGCTTCTATTATGCCTGTTATTTTAGGGTTTGTAGTTACTTTTTTAGTCGCTCAAATTTGGAGATTATTTCTTTAGATTCAATTCGTTAAAAATTAAAAAGGAGACATATATTCAGTATTTTAATATTGAATACTTGTCTCCTTTTATATGTGAAATAAGATAGTGTTGAAACTTGTTTTGTTTCAATATAACATTAAATAAAAGTGTTAAAATAGAAAAGGTTATTAAGTGCTGTATGCATCTAATAACCTTTTCTTGTATCTATATAATTATAGTTGATAATGTTTAACTACAGCCACAGCTAGTACCGTCAGAACCACATGCTTTTTTCTTGGATTTGTCTTTTTTCCAAAAGAATTTTTTAATAAAAAATGCGACTGCTATTCCTAAAGAAGCAAAAACTAATATGTTTTGAATGATTGTATTCATAATCTAATAGTCGTTTTAAATAGTGATACTTTCAATGTTTATTTTAAAACTTGAAAAGCAATTAATGCCGATAAATAAGCCATCCCAGTCATAACCACTAACTGTAAAGCTGGCCATTTCCAACTGTTTGTTTCGCGTTTTACTATGGCTAGCGTACTCATGCATTGCATGGCAAAGGCGTAGAAAAGTAATAACGAAATTCCAGAAGCAAAGTTAAAAAGTGGTCCGCCTAAAATAGGATTCACTTCGCCTGCCATTCTGTTTTTAATTGTTTCTTCTTGGTCGCTACCAACACTATAAATGGTTGCTAAAGTTCCTACAAATACTTCACGAGCAGCAAACGAACTTACAATCGCAATACCAATTTTCCAGTCGTAACCTAAAGGTCTAATAATAGGTTCTATACCATGACCGGCAATACCAATGTATGAATGTTCTAGTTTATAAGAATCTATTTCATTATTTAAGTCTTCTTGAGATAAATTTTCTGAAGCATATTTTTCTGTAACAATGCTCTCTGCTTCATTAAAATGTTTGCCAGGTCCGTAAGAAGCAAGAAACCAAAGTATAATTGAAATGGCAAGAATAATTTTACCAGCTCCAAATACAAAAGATTTTGTTTTTTCTAGAACAGTTATGGCAACGTTTTTAAATAATGGTAATTTGTAATTTGGCATTTCAACAACAAAAAAGGTCTTGCTTTTAAGTTTCATTATGCGGTCTAAAATATAAGCTGCACAAATAGATGTTCCGAAGCCTAATAAATATAACAACATTAATGTAAGTGCTTGGTAGCCTAGTCCTAGAAAATTACCTTCGGGAATTACTAAAGAAATAATAATTAAATAAACAGGTAGTCTTGCAGAACACGTTGTAAACGGGGTAACAAGTATGGTAATTAAACGTTCTTTCCAGCTTTCTATGTTACGTGTTGCCATAATTGCAGGAATGGCACATGCTGTTCCGGAAATTAAGGGTACAACACTTTTTCCGCTTAATCCAAAACGACGCATTATACGATCCATTAAAAATACAACGCGACTCATATAACCACTTTCTTCTAAAACAGATATAAATAAGAATAGAAATGCAATTTGTGGAATAAAAATAACAACTCCTCCAAGTCCCGGAATAATCCCTTCAGACAGTAAATTAGTAAATACTCCTGGAGGAAGTGCGGTTTTAACCCATTCTCCTAATGTAGCAAAAGAAGAATCTATAAAATCCATTGGCGCATTGGACCAGTCGTATATCGCTTGGAATATGGTTAATAGTATAAAAAGGAAAATAACATAACCCCAAACTTTATGCGTTAGTATGCGGTCTAATTTTGAACGTAAATCTTTTGCTTTAGAGGCGTCTATAGTTTGCCCTTTTTTAAGCGTATTATTTATAAACTGATAGCGCTTTATGGTTTCTTTTTGTTGTAAACGCTTTAAGTCGGTTTTACTTTTTGTTTTAAAATCTGTTACCGCATCAAATTCATTTCTGTCTGTTTTTCCGAAATTAGCATCTTGGGTAATTACTAACCAAAGTTTGTAAAGTAATTGTTTAGGAAATACTTTTTGTAGACCATCAAAATATGATTTATCAATTTCTGAGGCATTTAAGCACGGCGTTGTAGATTGATCTCTGTAATTAGCAATAAG
Source organism: Formosa sp. L2A11 (assembly GCF_009796865.1). Taxonomy (GTDB): domain Bacteria; phylum Bacteroidota; class Bacteroidia; order Flavobacteriales; family Flavobacteriaceae; genus Formosa. Next base: position 1,296,189 of record NZ_CP047028.1, read on the forward strand.
CTCTTTTATTTTGTCAATACCTTCATTTTTTCTAGTACTAACAACAGCTATTTTTGTTTTTAATTCGGCTTCTAAATACGGAATGTCTAATGTTATACCACGGTGAGACATACGGTCTGCCATATTAATAACAAGAATGGTAGGGATTTCTAAATCTTTTATTTGTGTAAAAAGAAGCAAATTTCGTTTTAAATTTTCGACATCACTAACAACAATGGCAATGTCTGGAAAATCTTTTCCTTTCTGGTTTAAAAGGAGTTCTATAACGACATTCTCATCTAGTGATGATGCATTTAAACTGTAGGTACCAGGAAGATCTATAATGTGTGCTTTAACGCCACGTGGTAATTTGCAAATTCCTTCCTTTTTTTCGACAGTAATACCAGGGTAGTTTCCTACTTTTTGGTATAGTCCTGTTAGGGCATTAAATACTGAAGTTTTACCTGTGTTAGGATTTCCTATTAAAGCAACGTTGATTTGTTTACTCATGTGATAATTTTTCAATTAAAATATGGCTTGCAGTATCTTTTCTTATAGCCAAATGTGTTCCGTTAATGTTCAGGTAAATTGGGTCCTTAAATGGTGCAATTTGTACAAGTTCGACTTGACTGCCCGGAAGACAACCCATTTCTAATAATTTTAATGGAATTTGACTGGATGAAACATCTGTAATAACAGCAATTTCTCCACGTTTTAGATGTGCTAAAGTTGTTTGCAAACTTATTTAGATTGATTTTAAAGAAGCAAAAGTAAGGTAAAAAGTAACGCTAAAAAAAAATTAAGCCTAAAACTACTTTTTATATTCCCTTTTTAAGATTTCTATATCTTTTAGTAATTTATTAATGGCTTCAGGATCTGTACCATCATAATATCCTCGAATTTGTTTTTTCTTATCGATAAGCATAAAGTTTTCGGTATGAATCATGTCAAATTCATCTCCGTTACCTACAGTTTTTACAGCCATGTAACTTTTTCTAGCCAATTCGTAGATCTGTTTTTTGTCGCCTGTTACCAAGTTCCATTTGGCATCATTAACCCCTTTTTCTATCGCATATCTTTTTAGTTGTGCAACAGAATCTATTTGTGGTGTTACGGAATGTGAGAGCAGCATAACCTCATCATCATTTAAAATTTCTTTTTGAATTTTTGCCATGTGGTCTGTCATGATTGGGCAAATGGTCTGGCAGGTTGTGAAAAAGAAATCGGCTACATAAATTTTATCTTTATAATCGTCTTGAGTAATTATTTTTCCGTTCTGATTAATCAGACTAAAATCGGCAATTTTATGATACTTTCTAACGTCTAAAAGTGTACTGTCTACTAACTCTTGGTCTACTTGAGACGGTTGGTATATGGGAAGTGGTTTTTCTACGTCTAGTATGTTATAAATAATGGCAATAATAACCATTGATATTATAGAAAAAACGATGGCGAAGTATTTGTAATCTTTAAAAAATGATAACATGTTTTAATTATAAATCGTGAGTACAAGCAAAAATACGAGTAAAATTAAGTTAAATAAAGACCTTTTAATAATAAAAACATGTTAAAAAAAGAAGGGTAAAAGGTGTTTATATTTTTTTACCACTTTAAAAAATGTATTTTTGCGCGTTAAAATATAACTGTATAAACTACATGGAGTTTCTAATTAAGATTTCTCAATTTTTATTAAGCCTTTCTTTACTTATTGTATTACACGAGCTTGGTCACTTTATCCCTGCAAAATTATTTAAAACGCGTGTTGAAAAATTCTACTTATTTTTCGATGTAAAGTTTTCTCTTTTTAAAAAGAAAATAGGAGATACTGTGTATGGTATTGGGTGGTTGCCGCTTGGTGGTTACGTTAAGATTTCTGGAATGATAGACGAGAGTATGGATAAAGAGCAAATGGCTTTACCACCACAACCTTGGGAATTTAGATCGAAACCAGCTTGGCAACGTTTAATTATTATGCTTGGTGGTGTAACGGTAAACTTTGTTTTAGCAGCACTTATATATATGGTTATGGCTTTTGCTTATGGCGAAACCGATATTGATACCGCTAGCATTAAAGATGGGTATTTAATTACCAACCCAATTCTTGAAAATATGGGCGCGCAGACTGGTGATAATGTTCTGGCTATTAACGGAGATACTGTTACGGGATATTCTGATATGAGATCGAAATTAATTGAAGCTAAAACGATACTTATTGAGCGTGACGGCGTGCAAAAAACACTAACGACTCCAGTAGATTTTTTAGGACAATTAAGTACAGGAGAAGATAGAACGTTATTCGAATTGCGTATGCCTTTTGTAGTTGCTCAGGTTCCTGATAGCTCTGCAAATAAAAATGTAGACTTAAAAGCAGGAGATATTATCACAGCCGTAAATAATACTAAATTAAAATATTTTGATGAATTTCATTCTGTTTTAGAATCCTCTAAAGGGAAAACGGTTAAGGTTGATGTTTTAAGAGGGAAAGAAGAATTTTCTAGAGAACTTAAAGTGAGTGAAGATGGTAAATTTGGAATTGCTTATTACCCGCAAGCTAGCGCGGCAACACTTAATGCTTTAGGTTACTACGATATTGTTACTAAAACATACGGTTTAGGAGAGAGTATTGGTGTAGGTGCTGTAAAATTTAAAGAACAAATAGTTGGTTATTGGGCACAGTTAGGTTTAATGATTAAGCCAAGTACAGGTGCTTATAAAGGTGTAGGTGGATTTAAAGCTATTTTCGATGTCTTTCCTAGTACATGGAGCTGGGAAGCTTTCTGGGGAATTACAGCCTTTTTATCTATTATGTTAGGTGTATTAAACTTGTTGCCAATTCCTGCTTTAGATGGAGGACATGTAATGTTTTTATTATACGAAATGATTTCTGGACGTAAACCAAGCGATAAGTTTTTAGAGTATGCACAAATGGTAGGATTCTTTATTCTTATAGCGTTAGTGCTGTTTGCAAACGGAAATGACATCTTTAAAGCGGTGTTTAAATAATTTTTTAAAAATTTTTTAAAAAAGTTTTGTGCAATTGAAATAAAGCTCTATATTTGCACTCGCTAATGCAAAACACTCCTTCTTAGCTCAGTTGGTTAGAGCATCTGACTGTTAATCAGAGGGTCCTTGGTTCGAGCCCAAGAGAGGGAGCAAAGCTAGCTAAAGCCTTACAGAGATGTAAGGCTTTTTTTTATGGACTTGGGTTAAACATAGGTTAAACATTTTTGGTTTATCTATATTTGTGATGATTACCAAAACCATTTTTATGAATTCTTCAAGCTCTGTACTTTCCTTTTATTTTGATATGCTATTTATTAATAGCATTCAATCTGTAAAAGATTCCTTTATTGGGAATTCTACATTACAAAAAAATGGTTATTCCTACCTCCAGGAATACAAGTATTATATCAAAGACGACATGATTGAAGATAATGGTTCAATGCCAATTTTATTAACTGATATAATTACTAGAGAAGATTTTTTAGACCGTTTACTAAATTTTGAAAATATCTCTATTTATAGAACTATTGAATCTGAAATGTCTACAAAGCAAACAGAGCAAGATAAAAAAACTTACATAGCTAATGTTTATGACGATATTCAGGTGCTATTAAAGCGTGTATTAAAACTTGAAGATGCCGATGTAAGGTTGATTGAAGACAATTTTATTAAAATAGTAAATAATTTAAAAGACAGGTACTCTGATTTTGTGGGATATCATAATGTTTACAAATATCTAATTTCTGAATCAGATGTCACATTTTTTAAGGACAAAGACCTTAAGTATTCATTTTATGCAGAATTATATGAAATGGCTTATACTTTATATTTAATTGACGATACCGAAATAGAAGAGGTAGATTTTATAAATGCTTTCAGTTCACCAAATCCACAAATATTGGAGAATAAAATCCGATTTTCTAAAAACAACTATGTTGTAGCTTACTTTTTGGAGTCATTAAAGCCATTTTTTAATGGTTTTACACATACTGCAATAGAAAAGAGCGAAATCTTTTTAAACAAACAAAATAAGCCTATAAAAAGCACTGATATTTATACTTCGTTATCTAGAGGAAAAAATAAAATAGAAGATGAAAAATCTAAAATAGACACTCACATCTTAAATCTAAAAAACGAGTATCTAAAGTAACCTTACACTAAACCTTACACATTGCCTTAACCCTTTATTACACTTCGTAAATAAAGGGTTTTTTCATGCCTTTCTTTGTTGAAGTATTAACAAGGGTAGGCGCCTATCCATAACAATTTTAAGTTATGGAATTTATCCAAAATGAATTAAAAGAAATAAAGGAATTGCTGAAAAAACAAATCATTCAGCAAAAGGAAATTTTAACAATTGAAGAAGCATCAGAGTTTTTAGGATTATCAATTTCTAGGCTATATAAAATGACAAGTAATAAGGAAATCTCTTATTGCAAACCAGGTGGAAAGAAAATATATATAAACCGCCAAGAATTAGAGCAATGGATTCTCAATAGTCGAGTTGCTTCTAATAGTGATTTTGATGATGAGTTGGATAGCTATTTAAGTGAAACTAACAAAAATCTACAGTCATGATAGATTTTGTTAGACTAAGATATTTAGATAAGAGCAGAATTGAATCTTTTGTTACAGATAAAGTAAATTTTGAAGAATTACTGACTGTTTTAGAATATCATTCTGGTGATATAAGATATCCATTTACTGCTAATATTGGGTGTATGGAGATTAAAATCAATAATGAATCGGTATATGTTAAGAATTCTATACATAAGCTCTACAATGAGTTGTTAAATGGTAAAGCTCAAAATCATAATGATTTTAAGTATACGTCACTATGTGAAACAATTAACTATTTAGATAATAAACTTGTTGACCTAAGAAAAACTCGAATTACACAGTTAGAATTTGGTTTAAATATAAAGTTGACTTCTCCAGCAGAGTACTTCATTAGGCAAAATATAATACTACATAAATTTAGATTGCATAGCCACAATGAGCAGTTTGGAGGGAAAGGAGAATACAAACAATTTAATCATTATAACTATTATTTTAAAATTTATGACAAGGCAAAACAATATGATTTAAAAGAACATATTATAAGGTTTGAAATCAAGCATATAAACAATAAAACTATACAGCAACTAGGTGTTTATAATATACATGATTTAAAATCTAAAAGTATACTTAAAAATCTATTTGACAATTTGCTAAAACGATTTGATGAATTAACTATAGTAGATAATCTGTCTACAGGCTCTAAGATGACTAAAAAAGATAAAAGAAATTTGGAGTCCTACCTAAGTTATGACTATTGGGGAAAGCTCTCAGAAAGGGGTTACAGGAATCAAAAACCCAAAGAAAAAAAGGCATTTGAAAGTTTGTTGATTAAATATAATTTACTCAAAACGAAAACTTTTTTTAGAGCAAGTTTAATCCAAAAGTTTAATGAATTACTAGATAGTTAATAAATATATAATGACAAATTCCTGACTTACTATAATAGGAATTTGTCACTTCTTAAAAACAGAAATATTATGGCTAGTATAAAGATATTATTAAGAAATAAACCTAATCAAGAAGGGTTGTACCCTGTAGTTCTAAAAATAATTAAAGATAGAAAACCAAAGGTGATTACACTTGGAATAAGTTGCCTAAAAAAAGATTGGGATAAGGCTAATGGTCAATTTAAAAAGAGTGAAAAAAATTATTTGCAACGGAACAGAGCTTTACTTAAAAAGAAAGAAGAGGCATTAAAAATTATAGATAACTTTTTTCTTGAAGACATAGATTTTACTCTAAATCAATTTGAAGCAAAATTTAGAGGTAAAAAATCTTCAAAAGTTACAGTTTCAGAATTCTGGATAGAAAAGATTTCAGATTTAAATAAAGCTGGTAGAACAGGAAATGCTAGAGCCTACAAAGATGTTTATAATTCGTTTTTCAAATTCCATAAAAACAAAAATTTAGTCTTTAGAGAAATCACACCTATTTTACTCGATAAATATGAAACTTATTTAAGAAGTAAAAATAATTCAGATGGAGGTATTGGGGTGAAAATGCGCGAATTAAGAGCATTGTTTAACGATGCTATAAAGAAAGGTGTTGTAGATGAAAAATATTATCCGTTTAAAATATATAAAGTTTCAAAGTTAAAGGGGAAAGGGATTAAAAAAGCATTAACACGAGATGAAATGAAACTTATGGAAGCACTTAATATTGAAGAAAACCCACACTTAATACATGCAAAAAATTATATGCTATTTAGTTATTATATGGGTGGGATGAACTTTGTTGATATGATGAAACTAAAATGGGAAAACATACAAGGGGATAGGGTTTTATATATCCGTTCTAAAACTAAAGGAAGATTCTCTGTAAAAATGTTGGAACCAGTAAAGCAAATTATAGCATTTTATAGAACTCAAAAAAGTTCAACAAAATATGTGTTCCCAATCCTGTTGAAAGATAACCTAACTCCAATGCAGATTGAGAATAGAAAGCACAAGACCATAAGTAAATTTAATAAACAGCTTAAAGAGATTGCAGAAATTCAAGGTGTGAAACAAAACGTTACTTCTTATGTAATAAGACACAGTTTTGCAACAAATTTAAAGTTTGCTGGGATTTCAACAGATTTGATTGGGGAATCTATGGGACATCATGATATTAGTGTAACCAAAGCTTATCTTAAAGAATTTGACGATGAAATAATAGATAATGCAATGAGCAAATTACTTGAAGAACCTAGGTTTAAATACGTGTCTTAAAACAATAAAAAAGGCTCTCATTTTATGAGGGTCTTTTTCAATTAAAACTGAATCTAATCAGATTTAACTTAAACAATACAATTTAATATTAACCATTAAAATATAAGATTATGCAATTAAGAAAATCAGAAAGAAAACAAGCAAAAATTAAAATGGCATTACAAGGCAGTAGTGGCTGTGGCAAGAGTTTAAGCTCTCTTTTGCTAGCTAAAGGGCTAACTAATGACCACCTTGATAAAGTAGCTGTAATTGATACAGAAAATGGTTCAGCAGACCTTTATGCTCATCTAGGTAATTATAATGTGCTACAATTACAGCCACCATATACACCAGAGAAATTTATTGAAGCTATTGAGGTTTGTGAAAAAGCAGAAATGGAAGTGATAATTTTGGATTCTATCTCACAAGTTTGGGATGAACTTTTAGATTACCATTCTAAGCTACCAGGAAATTCATTTGCTAACTGGAGTAAAGTTACACCTAGGCAAAAAGCATTCATTAATAAGATTTTGCAATGTGATGCACATGTTATTGCTACAATGAGAACAAAACAAGATTATGTCCTGCAACAAAAAGACGGGAAATATGTGCCTGAAAAAGTAGGACTTAAAGCTGTACAAAGGGATGATGTTTCTTATGAATTTACTATAGTATTTGATTTAGATATTAAACACTTTGCAATAGCGAGTAAAGATAGGACTAATCTGTTTACTGGTAGACCTGAATTTATGATAAACACCTCTACAGGAAAACGCATTTTAGAATGGTGTACATCTCCAGTCAAAGAGGTCGATATAAAACAAAAAATAGAAGATTGCTTATCAGTAAGCCAGTTAATGGAATTATATAAAGAGCATCCAAGTTTTCAACTACCATTAAAAGCTTTGTTTCAAGCTAAGAAAGATTTTTTAGAAAAATTAGTTAACCCACAAAATTTTAGTCAAAATGGAAATAATATCAGTAACAGAGCTTAATAAGCAACGTCAAGACGTATTTAATAATCCTGAAGGTATTCCTGAAATTGTGCATCCTTTGCAAATACCTGGAGAAAATAAAATATATCAGCATAACCCATTTATAGAGGCTAACACAAAAGAGGTTAGCCTTTCTGTTTTAAAGCATGATTGTATTATACCGGTATTTTCAAAAGATAATGAGAAAACTTTGGCACATCAGGAGTTTATCGAGATAGTGCAAAGCTGTGTTGGTAATGTGTTTTCCCATCATACAATTGAAGTGCCAGAGGTTAGAGTGTCTCACCAGATTAAGGGCAGAACAGCTGATGCTATTTACAAGCCAGTAAAAGAACTTTTAGAACATGAGAAAACCCAGTATTTTGAGAGAATGGCATTTATAATTAGAATTCCATCTATTACAGAGAATATAAATGGACATGATGTGTCACTAACTGTTGGAGGGGTAAGAGCCTACAATCAAGAAAACCTGTACAACAGAAAAACGTATGAGAAATTTAAGTTTTTTATAGGTTTTCAAAATATGGTGTGCTGTAACCTATGTATTTCTACAGATGGGTATCAAGATGAAATGCGAGTAGGGAACTATTCTGAATTACAGTCTAAAATCATGAATTTAATAGAAAATTATAATGCAAAATCTCACTTAGAGGGTATGAAGCAACTATCTAAATATAATTTAACTGAACAGCAATTTGCTCAGCTTATAGGTAGAGCAAGACTATATAACTTTCTACCTAAAGAGGAAAAGACTCTAATTCCAGAATTAATGCTTAATGATGGACAGATTTCTACGGTAGCTAAAGATTATTATTTAGATAATAGCTTTTGTAGAAACGAAAATGGAGATATTAACGTTTGGAATGTATATAATCTCTTCACTGGAGCTAATAAGAGCTCTTATATAGACTCTTTTCTGTCAAGAAACGTCAACGCCTTTGGTTTTGCAAAAGGTCTGGCTAAGGCTATCAATGGTGATTCTAAACATCGTTGGTTTTTGAGTTGAGTAGGACCCAGCCTCTTTAATTAGGGGTTGGTTTTTTTTTTTTTTTTTTAATGGAATAATGACATTCCAGACACTATCCAAAAAACATAATAATGTTTTTAAATATTTGTCTTAATAAAAATCATCTAAATCTATAATTGATGAAAACTCAATGTCATCATTCTTAAAAAAATAGATACCTTCTACATGAGATAATCCAACTTTTTGTGCTTCCCTTACATTTATACTCATCATAAAAGTTTTAATATGAGAATCTCTACCTTTTTTAGTTTTCAATGTTTTTGATAGTTCATTATATGGTATGTAATTTAATTCAGCTAAATCCTCAACTATAAAGTCTAATTCCAATGTGTCTTCATCCCAGTGAGAATCATATACTTCTTCCATATCCATGAATTGGTCATAAGTATACTTAAATTTAATATCAAATTCTCTGTCATTAGTTTCATGTATATAAATTGTAATAATAAACCAACCAATAATAAAAATTATTATTGAAATAAATATACGGGAAGCCAATTTTTTAAGTTTATATTCCATAGGTTAACTATTTTCTATAATATTAATTTCATCTTCTGTCAAATCATAAAGCTCATAAACCATTTGGTCTATTTCCTTATCAGTTTGGTTAATTTGGATTTGTAAACCAAATGGGATTATCAGCATAATGATTAAATATATGGCAAATTACTTTTGTTCTAAAGTTAATTTCTATCCTGTTGGTATATTTTATTAAAAGGTTTCTTAAATCGAAATCTAATTAACAAAGCTTTACTGCATTAGAAAACAATGTATTTTTTTTAAACCATAGATGTTACTTTTCATTTTTTTTCAATATTTCAAATCCACCACCAATAATAAACTCTTGCAATAAATCATGAACCTTAATATTTACTCTAAAAGCAGGAATTGATTTACCCTCCAATTTCTCAAAATATATCTTCGCTAAACTTTTGTCAACAGTACTTTTTAAATCATCAAAACGTCCATACTCATTTATGTTTTTCTCTGTTATGCCTGAATCCAACATATTACGAAGTTTTGATTCATCTAAACCTAATGTTTCTGAAATTCTAAATATCTGGTCGTTTTTAGCATTATAAAGATAATCTGTAATATATTCTCTAAAGGTTTTACCACTTTTAATACTCATAACACCACTTTGAACATCATGTATAAAAATGTTAGCGTATTTTTGTTCTTCTTGAGTTAATGTAGCAAATGACTTATGTAACTCATCTAGGGTATGTTGTAGTTGCTCATCATCAATATCACCTTTGAGTTCTTTAAGGTATTTCTCAAAGCGAGAATTCATATAGTCAGCATCAATTTTATCAGTGTCAATCTCTGTTAAATGACCTTCAATTTCAAAAGGAACCTCACTTGTTCCAGCTCCACCAACATCACCACTAAACAGCTCTTTATATCGTAAAGCTAGAATTAGGTACGTATTTTCATTAAAACTCATTTCAACTATAGCTCCACTATCAAATTCATATTTTAATTGGCTCCACTTAAAACCTTGAATTTTTGCAGCTTCTAAAAAGTCATTTAAAGTTTTATAAAGTGAAGCAAACCTTCCACGTTCTGGAATACCTTCAGGTAGTCTTTCAAAATTTAGAATACCTGCTGAACTAAACAACTGAGAAATTTCATGAAACACTAAATTTATTGTAGTCAGATTTTGTTCTAAGCGGTCAACAAATAAATCAAAAGGTCTATCTCCTGAATATAATTCTATAGCCACTTTAATATGTTGTTCCATAGTATGTGGATACCTATAATAACGAATGGTTCCAAAAGGTTTATCTGGACCAAATAGACGATTTGTTCTTGAAAATGCTTGAATAATATTTTGATATTTAAGAACTTTATCCAAGTAAAGTGTATTTATCCATTTAGAATCAAAACCTGTTAGCATTTGGTCTACAACAATTAGTAAATCAATTTGTTTTTCTGGTGTTGTTTCAATTCTTAAATAGGGTGCTTTGTGTGCTAGTCTTGCCGCAATATCTTTTTTAAATTTTGCGTGGGTTGCTAAAGTATAATCTTGCTCATATCTCTCATTATAATCCTCTAGTAGTTCAACTAAACCATCTTCTTTATAAGCAGCATTACCTACGTTATCAATTGTAGGATCAAATAATGCGGTTGTTTTTAACTCAGGCTTTAATCTTTTTAATAGTCTATAATATTCAATAGCTTCATTAATACTGCTTGTGGCAAAAATGGCATGAAACTTATTAAGCTTACTTAATCTAAGCCAGTTTTTTAAAATATCGTCAACTACTGTTTCTTGATGCGTATCAATTTCATATTGTGATTTAGGTACAAAATCTTCAATGCCACGAATATAATTCCCAGAAGGTTCTGTATAACCAGCCATGGTTAAATCATTCATGTATCTATTAAATACTTCAGCTTTTTGAGGGTCAGAAAGTGCTTCAGTTTCGTCCACAGCTCTGGCTTTTTCTAGAGCTATTACTCGTCTTAAATCTATATCTCTGTAGGTTGATATTTTGTACGGGTCAAAACCTAGTACGTTTTTATCGCTTATACCGTCACCAAGCGTATATCTATGTAACTCACTCCCAAATACGGTTGAAGTGGTATTCATATTTATCTGATTTTCATCTTTAATTGGTGTCCCTGTAAAACCAAAAAAGATGGCAGAAGAAAATGTATTTTTAATATCAATAAGCATATCCCCAAAAGTAGAACGGTGTGCTTCATCTACGATAAAAACCGTTCTTTTGCTATTCATTATCTCGATGTCTCTAGCGTTTAAACCACCATCTTCATCTTTAATATTACTCATCTTCTGAATAGAGGTAACAATTAAAGTATTGGTTGGGTCTGAACTTTTTAGTTTTGTAACCAAAACACCAGTATTCTCAGTTGCTTGCACATCTTCATTTTCATCTGAAAAACCTCGATACTCTTTTAAAGATTGTGTACCCAACTCTATTCTATCCATCAAAAAGATAACCTTGTCAGCATCTTTTGAGTTTGCAATCAATTGAGCAGATTTAAAACTAGTCATTGTTTTACCAGAACCTGTAGTGTGCCAAATATATCCTCCTAATGCATGTTTGCTTTTCCAATCTGTTTTAGCAACCTTATCTGATATGGCATTTGCTGCATAATACTGATAGCTACGCATGACCTTTAAAATCCCATCATTAGTATCTGGTACCGTATAAAAACCTATTAACTGATGTGCCATAGGAATAGATAGTAGAGAGGAAGCTATATCGTTCCAATCATTTTTTGGCTCATTATTAAAATCTGCCCAATGGAAATAAAAATCTTTATTGAATTTTCCATCTGGTCCAGGATTGGCAAAATAAACGGTTTCTTTAGGCTCCATAGCTACAAACACCTGAACTAAAGAAAAGATGCCTGAAAAGGTTCCTGAGCGAGCATAATTCTCTATTTGGTGATAGGCTTGACTTACAGATACACCACTTCTTTTTAACTCAATATGAATTAGTGGCATACCATTAATTAAAAGCATTAAATCACCACGTCTATCATTTAGTATTTTAGATTTTGTAGGAAACTTTGGTTGTTGTACTATTTGATATCTACTTTGTCCTGCGGCTATTTCGTGTCTGTCGTATATTTTTAGGCTGACTTCTTTACCAAAATGCAGTTTATCTTCTGGGTTATCTCGTTTTATTGCAACTGTTTTACCATTGATGAAACCATTTAGTTTTAATGGTGTCCTTAAAGCATTAATTTGCTCCAGTATTTGTTGCATTTCACCATTGGTTAATGGTGTATCGTTTAAGCGATCTATACCTCTGTTATTATCAAAAAGAATGTTTGCCCAATTGTTAAGTAAATCTTCTTCTGTTGGGTTTTTTATAACCTCATTTTCCCAACCTTTTTTACTTAGTGCCAATATTAAGGCTTCTTCGAGTTTAGATTCTTTGGTAAATGTCATTTTCATTTATTTTATAAAAGCAATATTTTAATCTTGTGGTACAGACATTTTTGCAAAACAGGCTTTTTTAATGTTTTTTAGTTTTTCTAACTCAACCAAATGAAGATTAATAAGGGAATCTATTTGCAAAAAATATTGTCCTAATTTCTTCTGTTCTTTCATTGTTGGGACCAACACTTCCGTTTCTCGAATAGTTTTTAGCCCTAAATTTTTAATAGTAGAACCCGTCAATTTATTTATAAAATATTTTCGAATTCTTGGCGATTGTAATAATGCATATGTATATGTCTTATCAAAACTTTCTAAAGTAATATACGCCACACTTTTTCCCAACATTACCTTCTCACCTTTGTACAATGCTAAATTCCCTATAGTTCCATTAATAGACATAAGTATAGTATTTGGACCTAACGTTTCATCATTTTTTGACATCTCTTTTTTAGATACTTGCTTTGTTTCATTACTTATATTAATTGTTCCTAAATTCAAATTATTTCCATTAATAAAATAGACCCCACTATCTTCGACATATTTAGGTGTGCCATGCAATCCATCACCTATTTTAGGAGCTCCATCACTTAATTTTCGAACATTCCAATTACCTAAAAATTCCTTGAATCGAATTTTGGGTACATCTGAACCCTCTTCAGGGAACATCTGCTTGAGAAAGACTTTTTTTAATGTCATGAATTTTTCATACTTGTTCTGGTGAAGAGTGATTAGATTATCTAGTCGTTCAAAAAGTATCCCAATTTTTTTCTGCTCATCCAGTGAAGAAGATATGCCTACTTTTAATGATAGTAGATTTTCAGGACTAACAGATTGCCTCTTTACTACAGTTCCTTCTTCATACTGCAAAGCTCTTAATTTGAACTTTTCACTTTTAACAATCAATTCTATAAAAGAGGGTTCTTCTTCTGTAGTAAATGTTACATAAATGGGAGATATTACACCCCTTCCATGCTTGTTTCTATCTATGGCTCCATATTTAAGGTTGGAAGGATTGTAAACAATATCATTAAGTTCTGTTAGTTTATAAACCTTATTTTCTTGGTCTAAAGTTAAATGGTCTCTGTTGTTAGATTTTCTTTCGCTTCTATCTATAACACCTTGTCCTGAAGCAAATGCCAAAATTGGGGCATCTTCAGATATTTTTTGCATTGATTTACGTTCTGTTAGTACTTCTCCTAATTCTAGGTGTTTCCAATCTTCAGTAAAACCCTTAAAACGAACTTCTGGATTTTTGTTTTTCTTAGCCATACTAGTCTTCGCTATTTAGTAAAACCTTCAATTCGTTTAATCCCTTCATATCAAATTCATTTCCTTCAAGGTCATCAATTAATTTAGACAAAGAATTTTCTGCCCTATTAATCTCTTTAGCCACATCAGAGTAGGTTGCACTGTATTTTTCAGAAAGTCTTAAAACCTTGCTTGTTAATTCATCAATAATTGTTTTTGGTAAATTATTTAAAGATGTTACAATTGGGTGTACCCATTTTAGTTCTAGTAAATTATAAACTTGCTCATCTGATAGTTTTTCAATAGTTTCTTTGGTTTGTAAGTGTAGTTTTGCCTGTTCTTCTTTTACCAGTTTTTTTACTTTTTTATCTTCGGTAATTAAAGAATCTACTTTAAGAACCTTAGCTTCATAACTATCTTTTTCTAACGTTCCGTTTGTCTTAATATCTACCCTAATTTGTTTGGATTCTTTTATAACCACAGCATTTACAAAACCGTCTTTAACTTCGTTTATGATTTCTTCTTCTTTTTCGTCTTCGGTAAATATCTCCAATATTTCCTCAAATTCCGAAGTAATTTCTAAAAGGCGATTTTCTTTCTTTTGTAAACTTTGCAATTCTCGCTTTAGGTATGTTTCTTGCACCAATTCAAAAGGCATAACACGACCTTTCCAACCTTCTTGCTTTTCAATCTCTTTTCCGTCTTTCTTTTTGAGCACCATATTTGGATCTACTATTTTAGTGGACTCAAAACCTTCAGTTTGTATAATTTCTAAATCAATTTTTATAGCTTCCCATTCATCATCCAACAATTGGTAAGCTTCATATTTATCAATTAAAGTTATCGTTTCAAGCCTTTTGAAAATATCATTACTTAATACCTCTTTTTCTCTTGGAACATTAACGGTTTCCATATTGGTTAGAAGTTCCTGTTTCAGGAAACCATCTAAATCTTTAAATGAATTATTAAACTTATTTTTAAAGGCTTTAACACTGGCTTGTTCTTTAATAGCAGCGTTTACATCTTCCACTTTTAATTCGGAATTAACTTCTGACGTTTTCGAAAACAATGTTTCTCTCAAATTAGGAAAGGCTTGCCAATAGTTGTCAAGCTCATCTATTTCTTTTACAGGAATACCTCCAAACATAGAAGCGTAAATATCCCAACTTTCGGGATTTGCCGAAGAGTCTACATATCTTGGAATATTAAGGTTGTACTCATTCCCTCTTATGGTATCTCGTTCTACTACTTTAGAAAATTTAGGAGTTGTCTGTCTATCACGAACTACATCTACAATTCTTTTAATATCTGAAGCTCTTAACTTGTTGTTTTTACCTTCTTTTTTAAACCCTTTAGAAGCGTCAATAACTAAAACATCTGTGTTTTTACGTTTTTGTTTTAAAACTAACACTACAGTAGGAATACCTGTGCCAAAAAAGATACTTGGAGGTAGACCAATTATAGCATCAATATGGTTGGCTTCAATTAGTTTTTTACGAATTGTACCTTCTTCACCACCTCTAAACAAAACACCATGAGGCAATACAATAGTCATAATGCCATCTGGCTTAATGTGGAATAAATCGTGTAAAAGAAAAGCGAAATCTGCTTTAGATTTTGGAGCCAATCCAAACCTTGAATACCTTGGGTCTGATTCCTTGTTAGCTGGGTCCCACTTTTGAGAATATGGAGGGTTTGAAACTACTGCATCTACATAAAGCGTGCTATAAGTCTGTACAGCATCACTTTCATCAAAGTATGGCCAGTCATCTTCTAAGGTATCACCATTACGAGTTACAATGTTGTTTGGTAAAATATCACGCATTACCAAGTTCATTCTGGTAAGGTTATACGTGTTCTTTTTTAACTCTTGGGCGTAGTATTTAATATTGTTTTTATCGTCTATATGTTTTGCTACACTATTACCAATATTAATAAGCAAAGAACCTGAACCACTACAAGAATCGTAAATTTGAATTTCTTTTCTGTCTTTTAAATGGTTTGAAACAATTTCGGATAACAATACTGAAACCTCGTGAGGTGTATAGAATTCTCCTGCTTTTTTACCTGCATTAGCAGCAAACCTTTCAATTAAATATTCATAGATAAACCCAAGTACATCATATCCTTGCTTGCTATCCATTGGAATGTCTTTAATCAAGTGTAATAAGTCACTAATGGCTTTGGTTTGTTTTGGAGCACTTTCTCCTAATTTGCTTAGACCTGTTTGTAATGTGTCAAAAATTCCATCAAATAGTTTTGTGTGAGCTTTACTAATCAAACGACTAAATGCATTTAAGGCATCTCTAACATTACCTACTTCAAAGTCTTTCCCTTTGCTAATCCAAGTACTAAATAAATCATCATATTTTATGAAGTAACCTATATTTTTTTTGATGTAATTGACTGTTTCTACATCATCTTCTGAAAGCGCCTTAATATCATCTTCAGCAAAGTCGTTATCCTTACAGAATTGTATTTCTTTATCAGATAGGTATTTGTAAAAAATGAAGCCTAATATGTAATCTTTATATTCATTAGCCTCAATTTTAGAACGCATTTGATTTGCTGATTCCCAAATTTTAGCTGCAAGCTGTTGTTTGTTCATGTTTATTTTATTTAAGGCTATAATTCTTTATGAATTTATTTTATAGCCATAATGGTATGTTTAGTTATTTAGAAAGTTACTTGTCTGTTTATGTGTTGTTGAAAGTTATACTTATTATTATAAAAAAATGAGTTCCATAAATATATAAAACCTTGTGAGGTTTAAATAACTTCAAAGGTCTTGAATAATGGATATGCCCTATTATTTTTAGATAATATGATGAAAAATTTATTACTAAAACATGTAAATACAAAAGTAATTAATAAAAGTAAGAATTTTATCTTACATCAATGGTTGCGAAAATCAATAGGTTGTAAAAATTCATTTCCAGTTATAGAATTAATAATCTCAATATGTTGTAATCTACCAATTATAAAAGCATGTTACGTTCCAAATTTTTTCAGCGTAAAACACAATTTCGTTAGTAGTTAGTGCTTTATTTTTATGTATTTCATTTTCTTCTTTTTCAGATAAAACAATGTTAGAAGCAAAAGTACCAGCTTCCTTTTTATATATTTCATTTTCACCTCCTGTATAAATATTTTCAATAGAAATATACTTTTTACCATGTATAAGTATTTGACCTAATTTCATGAAAAAAGTTGAGCCAAAAAATATTATTTCGCTTATATCTACTACTTAATTGTATTAATGGTACTCCATTAATACAGCTTGTAGCCATGAATGGTTGTTCTAGGTAAACAAGGTGTGTATATAACTTTTACAGCAATGATTTTAAGTTGATAGTTGATACTAGCTTGATATTAATTATAGTTGAGCTTATAACTAAAAATGAGCAGGGATTTCAATGCTTGTTTAAATAGCACAGTCATATCTTGTGTTATTGAACTTTCTCCTTTAATACAGATGTAATTGTTTTTTTTCTAATTTTGTTGTTTACAGCGAATTTTTTGACCCTAAACTTTTTTCTTCTAATGCTTCTTATAAGATCCCGCCTGGGTGTGTAACACTCTCAGGATAATACTGATTAATAGTTGCCATAGCTGTTGTTTGTATTTTTTAAATCTTATGGAGCCAGACTTTTTTTGTCAAACTTTATCAGTGTTGGCAAATTTTTCAAGTTTACTATTTTAAATGTTATATCCATAGCAGATTTAAAAAACAGTTATTGTTTTAAAGATTAAGCTTATTAATTTTTTTCTAATTAATAGCTAATACTTTCATACATCAAGAAGAATAAAACTAAGCCTAAATGGTTTGTTGTAAAAAAAAAATTGAAAATTTTTTTTTTATAGTTCATGAAAGCGTTAAGTACCTTACTCGTAGACCCCCACTCATTTCTGGGGATAAAGATGCCCCCTCCACTTTATATAGTGAAGAAAATTTCTAGGCAGAGTTAATAAATCCAAGTTGATAGCTGTGATTTATACGCTGTAGGTTATTGATTTTCTGTGTGTGGTGTACTACAACTCAAAAATTTTAGAAAAATGGTTAGAATCGTAAATTACAAAGAAAGAAAAAAGGATGATGGCACTTCATTCTTCGTTTTGGAACTGCAAGGTGGAATTGAAATGGTATTAAGCAAGGTTACGGGTAACTTCTACGCTACTGCGAAGAAAGCTTATATACCTTCAACATTTGATGAGCAAGTATGTACTGGGCTTATTGGTACAGAAATGCCAGGAAGCATCATTAAAGAGGATTGTGAGCCTTTTGAATATGTTGTAAAGGAAACAGGGGAAGAAATTACATTATCTCACAGATGGGTATATGTTACAGAAGATGCTGTAAAGCCAAAACAGGAAAATTATAGAGCTGAACGAAATGTATTAGCAAACTCTGATGTGTTTTCCAAAAATGGAATATTGGAGTCTGTTGAATAAAAAAATCAGTTCAATCTAAGTTTAGATTGAACTGATTTTTTTTGTAATTAACAAAGAGTTAAAAAAATCTTTTATAAAACGTGTAATACCTGGATAATAATAATAGTGTGTGTTACTGTCACTTAGAGAAATCAAGTGTTTATAATGTGTTATTTAAGATATTTAATTCTTCCAGGTAAACATAATCGGAAAATAAAATGTCTCAAAGAAAGAAAAGAACCAAAAGAAAGAAACTTTACTGGAGCTTTCCCTTTATAAAGTTTGTAATTGTGTAGAATGTTTTTTGAGAGTGTCTCGAAAGAAACTTCGTGCAAGTTACAGGTTCTGAAATTAAGATGCAAGCAAAATCGCAGTTATATTCCTAGGAAACTAAATTTTAAAATTATGAAAATTTCAGAAATAAGTGTCTCGTATTCAAATAGTAATAAAGAGAAGTTAAAAGCAAATAATAGCAAAGATAGCTTTGAAATCCTTTTAAAATCATGGAGTAAAAATACTATTGAATTACAGGAGGAATTCAAAGTTTTACTTTTAAACAAGGGTAATGTTGTTTTAGGGGTGTATGATTTATCAAAAGGAGGTGTGTCTTCAACGGTAGTTGACTCTAAATTGGTGTTTGCAGTAGCCTTAAAATGCAATGCAAGTAATATAATAATAGCACATAACCATCCAAGTGGAAATGTAAAACCAAGTGATGCAGATAAGAATATTACGCAAAAAATCAAAAAAGCAAGTCAATATTTAGATATAGTATTGTTAGACCATATAATTATTTCTAAAAATGACTTCTATAGTTTTTCAGATAATGGTATATTGTAACACTCCTGATATTTATATTATTAATTTGTAAGATAGCGTGATTGCCCATAATAAAGGCTAAAATGTATCGCCTAGAAATAATGTAAATTAGTATTAATAGCGAATTTTTAAAAATCAATTGATTTATTAGATGAAAAAATTACTTTATTTTTTACTGCTTATTGGTGTGTTTTCCTGTAAATCCCAAGATTGTGAAACAATACCTACCACATTTAGAAGTTATTCTGAAGCTTTAACAACTATACAAAACGCTAAATTTAACATTGCAAATTCTGTAGATACTTCAAAAAGTTCTTGGATTGAAGATGCTAATTATTATAGTTGTGATGGTGTAAATGGGTTTTTAATTATAGAAACTTCAAAGAAGGACTATATTTTTAAAAATGTACCAATTAAAATATGGAATAGCTTTAAAAATGCGAGTTCTTTTGGTTCCTACTATAGTGAAAAAATAAGAGGAAATTATCAGTTAGTTCTTTAAGTATGGATAACTTAAAAATTTGTAAAACAAAATCTAATTAAAATATGAGTTTAGAAGAAGAAGAAGAAGAAGATTCGTTTCTAAAATTAGTTGAATTAATGAAAGTAAGGGTTTCTCGTATGGAGAAAAGAAACGGAGTTAAGCCAACTTTTAATGACTATGTAGGAGAGATGCTTGTTGAAGGTGTTATTTCTTCGGATAATATATACAATCAGATTGAAGGCCATGCCATGGTATGGAGGGGTGCAAGACTAGGGGAAACTCATCATAAAAGACTCATTTCTGAATTAGATCGTGCTGCGGTATTTGCATTGAGGAATAAATCAAAAGTCAAAGAATCCGGTGATAATGTTGAAGAATGTAAAACTGAAGAAAAGCAAGTAAAAATATCTGAAGATGATGTTGTTATAAAGGGTGGTAATAAATTTTTTGACTTTATCCAATCTCTGTTTAAAAAAATCGATGATGATATTGTTGAGCTTTTTCAACGTGTAGGACTTTTGTACATAGCTGGAATTGCATTGATGCTATTCGTAATATTGTTTTTAGCTGACCTATTTGGTGAAGAAATTAATTATTATGTTTTATTGATATTTATATCAATAGGAGTTGTTTTTTATATTTTATTAAAAATTCAATCTGTTGCTCCAGAGAGTAAATTAAGTCTCGTTATTTCTTATGTGTTTACATTCTTAATTGGGGTGATTCTTATCAGTACTACTGTTTTAGGTCGGGATTTAATAATATTTTTTATAAATGTGTTTGATTAAATTTTAGAATAATGAATGAAGTTTTTCACATGCTAGAATCTTTATCTTCTGATAAAGGGTTGTATTCTAAAGAAAAAGTTGCTTGGTGGTTGTTAAAATATGAAAAAGAATATTATTCCCAATTGAGGTTTTTTGAAACCTTATCTATAAATTATAAAAGCCCAAGAAACTTAACAAAATACACGAAAGAATCCCAATTTCTTGAATTATACGAAATTTTAAACAAGGTTATGGGCTTTTGTAATGAAGAGGCTTATTACAAAGACCAATTAGATGTTTATGACTCAGTGAAAAATAATGTAGAACAGTCAAAAAAATGGTTTGAAATTCATAAAACAGATAGGAAGCATAAGTATTCAGAATTCGAGTGTTTATTTCAGGATACTAGTACTCCCTGTGGATTTAATTTTGAAGTAGGCTTTCCGCTGTCTGTTAAATTTAAAAAATCAGAATTTCAATACACACTTAAGTTTTTAGAAATAATAGAAATGTCTAGTAAAGTAGAAATTATTGGTGTTGTTGAAATAATAAATGTTTTGGAATTTATAAAATTGAATGAACATCATGTTTATAATAGAAAAACTATTGTAGTGTATGTAGATGATTTTAATGACAGTAAATTACTTGTTAGGTTTGTAAAAGGTAAAATAGGATTACTTGATAACGTTAAAGTGGGGCAAAAGATAAAAGTTTATGCAGACCTAACAGGAGGGGAAAATGAATTTGATAAATTGGGATATTCATTAAGTCTCCTAGGTTGGAAAATCGAAATTTTAAACTAAAAAAAATTATGGAATTAATAGGTAAAATAAAGTTAATAAATAAGACCCAAACAATAGGTAACAATGGTTTTAGAAAACGTGAAGTTGTTATTACAACAGAAGAGCAATATCCACAGCACATTTTAGTAGAATTTGTTCAAGATAAATGTGATTTACTAAATAATTTTATTGTTGGTCAGGAAGTTAAAATAGGCCTTAATTTAAGGGGGAGAGAGTGGATAAATCCACAAGGTGTAATAAAATACTTTAATGCTATTCAGGGGTGGAGAATCGAGATTGTAAATGTAGAAGAATCTATGTCTACAAAAGCAATTGAACAAGAACCTGTAAGCTTTTTGGATGAGTCAGATAATGATTTGCCTTTTTAGTTTTAAATGAGATGTTGTAGCATTCAGGTTAAACATAGGTTAAACATTTTAGATAAGAAGTGATACAAATAGCAACTAAGTGCAATTATATAAATCAATAAGTGATTGTTTTTTAAGTATATGCAAATATTAGAAAGAATTTGAAATATATCTTTAACTGACTGTTAATCAGAGGGTCCTTGGTTCGAGCCCAAGAGAGGGAGCAAAGCTAGCTAAAAGCCTTACAGAAATGTAGGGCTTTTTTTATGCGTTATGGTTTCGTTGTTAGGATTGTACTTGATTTTTTAAATGTTGTTTTGAGATTTAGATTTCTACATTTTGAACTGTTTTTATTAAATAAGGGGTATTATTCGGGTACCAATTTAAATCTTAGCTTTTTTTGAGTTGTAAAATAGATTGATTGCTCGCAAGGAAATAAGACTTATTTAGTAAAAATTATAAAACGATATTGTTTTTCATCTAAATCAAAAGAAATCAATAAAATATTTCATAACCTGACAAACATCATATAATAAACGAGTTTTAGGTTATATTTTTGAAATGTGTTTTTTAGGAGACAATTAACCTAAAAAATTAACTGGCAAATTTTTTGATTATTATTTCTTTTAACCTTCAGCTCAATGACATTTAGCTGAAGGTTTTTTTTGTGCCTAATGTTATTTAATTAAGTCGTCTTGTCTTAGCTGCTTTTAATGGTTTTAGGTCTTCTGTGTTTTGTTTGTGTAAAAAGAAGGAGGAATAAGCTTTTAAATGATCTTTTGCTTTGTTAGTCTTGAATGTTTTAAATTTAGAAGATTAATAGTTGTTAAAACAAACAAAGGCCATCTGTTAAATAGCCTTTGTGTTAAAAGTAAAATGTAAGCAGATTAAAAAGTTAATGCAATTTTTCCGCGAATGTAAAATGGAGTTCCTGGTGTAAAGTGAATTTCTTCTACAGATGTTGGTTCGTTAAACAGTCTGCTTTCTGTTGCAAATTGTGTTTCGTTCCATTCTGTATCAAATAGGTTTTCTATAATAACACTGTAAGTCCAATTTTTCCATGAATAATTAATGTTGAAATCTGTTACAAAATAGACTTCTGCAACAATAGAGTTGTCTTCGTTTGCAGGTCTGTCATCTACATATCTGTAGTTTATTCCTCCAGAAAAACCAGAAAGATCTTCAAAAGAAATACCTCCTACAGTTGTTAAATCTGGAGCTAATGGAATATAGTTTTCACCATCAGGATCGTCAATGCTTCTACCGTGAGAATAATTTACATCAGCAAAAAGATATAACCAATCTAAAGCTTGGTAACGTGCTCCAAAATCTGCTCCAAAACGTTGTGTTTTTCCGCTAGGTTCAACAATTGCAGCATCTCCTACGTATACAAATTCTTGTTCTAAAAATAAATACCAAAGGCTTGCGTTTAATGCTAGGCGATCTGTAGGTTTTAAAATGGTTCCTAAATCTGCGCCGTAAGCTGCTGGTAAAATAGATTTTCCGTTATTAGCAACCACTACTCGTGTGTCGTTAGAGTGAAATCCCATTCCTGCTTTTAAGAAAAACTGAGTGTTTTTGTTTAAAGAATAAATGGTGTTTAATTTCGGGCTCACTCGCATTTTTGTTTCTGCTTCGTCGCTATAGGTTTCAGATAATTTGTCTTCGTATTGAAATTTAAAATAATCTATTCTTGCAGAAGGATTAAAAGTCCATTTTCCTGTTTTAAATTCCGTATTTAAAAAGGCGTAGGTGTTTACTTCGTCAATATCTCCAAGGGATTTGTATTCTAAAACTGTTTTTCTGTTAACGGTGTGCGATAATTCTACATCGTCTACATTGTCGTATCTAAATCCTATTCCTGCTTGGTATTTAAACGTTGTGTTTTCGCTTAACTCTATATTTCTATGTTCGTAAACGGTACTTGCTCCTGTTGTTACTCGGTTTTCAAATTGTTTAATCTGATCGCCATTTACAGGATCGTCTAAGAAAAAGGTAAAGTTAGAATACAATTCAAAATTATATTGAGATACAAAAGCTGTGGTTTTAAAAGACTGATTATCGTCTATCACTTTTTTATGATTTATCAATAGGTTTGTTCTGCTAGTTTCACCACCTTCTGTGTCGTCTATAGATCCAAATCTATCAATACTACCATTATCTACAGAGCGCTGCGGAATTTGTCCTGAAGCATCCCATTTACTTTGAAAATGAGAGGCTGTAAAGTTTAATTCCTGGTCTCCTGCTAGTTTATAATTATAACGTGCTAAGACATTAAAACGGTTAAAGTTTTGTGGCGACTCGAAAGGGCCATCTGTTAAAGATAGTTCTGAAGCGATATAAGCGCTGCTCTTGTCGTTGTTTAAAACATTAAACATTCCCATAATACGGTTTGTATTAAACTGTCCTGCTTCTAGGGATAAATAATTTTTATCTATAGTTTTTTTAAGGCCTAGGTTAATATAGCCAGCAGTTGCAAAGTTTCCTTTATCTGCATTGTAAGGTCCTTTTCCAAAGTTAATATTGTCTATGGTTTCTGGAATAACAAAATGCAAATCAGAATATCCTTGTCCGTGTGCGTGAGAGACCATGTTTACTGGTAGGCCGTCTACTGTTATGTTAATATCTGTACCGTGATCTATATCGAAACCTCTTAAGAAAATCTGTTCTGCTTTTCCGCCACCTGCATGTTGTCCTATAATTAGTCCAGGCACTTTTCTTAAAATCTCTTGAGACGATTTTACAGGATCTTTTTGTACATCTATGTTTACAAATTTACTTAGTGCATCTATTTCTGCGACTAGCATAACTTGATCTAGAGAGATGTTTGCAGTGCTTAAAGTAAAGGTTGCAGGTTGGTCTATATTGGCTTGTGTAATACGAACAATTTTAGGTTCGTACCCTAAGCGTGACAGGTATAACGTGTCGTTTACTTGTGTTTTATTTAAAGTAAATGCTCCTGTTGCAGAGGTGTGTGTATGTATTTCTGTTGTTTTGTTAAATACGCTAACTTCTTCTATGGGTTTATTTTCGCTATTCACTATTTTTCCCGAAATCTGTTGTGCGTTAATTAAGCTAGTAAGCAACAAAGTACATGCTGTTAAAAAATGTTTCATTTCATGATTAGGTTGTCCTCTGTTAAGAGGAGTTAATATTTGCTTCTTTCCCTTTTAGGTGCTTTTTAGACATTATAAAGCAGCCTGAGTTTGGATGGTTTACGTGTACTTACGACAAACATCCAACTAGGGTTTTAAATTGATTTAAATATGTTATGAAATAAACTGAGGAGGCGGAGAAAGTGTAGGTAAATTAAAGTTATATACCGGTAAATAGGTATGCCATTTTTGTTTTAAAGCTGAATTGAATATGATGCTTTTAAAACGGAATTCAGACGTTAAGACGTGTTTGTCTATTTCTGTTTTAAAGATAGATTTCTGATGTTCTTTTTGTTTGTCTGAAGAAGATAATATACTGTTTAAAAAAGTAAGTAATTGGTGTGTGTGGTTTGTAGTTACTCTTTTTTCGTGGGTATGCGAATGAGTATGTTTTGCTAAATGAGAGGTTTCTGCATTTACATGATGGCCAAAAGCATCGTGTGTGTGATGTTTTGTTGTGGCCGATGTTGTTTTGTTGTGTGCTTGTATACGATCTTCAATATAATGTGACATGGAATGTAGCATGTCGAACATAGAATTTGTTAAAGGAGAAACCATGTAACAAATTGCCATAATAACAATGCAACATCTAAAAACTATCGGCTTTATATTTAACAGTGGCTTCACAAAACTACAATATAGTAAAACGCGAAAATACAGATATTTTCTAACCTAGCATCTTGTTTCTTTATGAACAAAATATTATTGTTTTAAAGAAAAGATAAACCATCTAGTAGTGGGCTATTTGTGTTATTTAAAAAAATATAAAATATAGCATAGCGATATTGAAGATACAAATATCCAAAGCGTAGAAGCGAAAATCATAGGTTTCCAGCCTGTGGTTTTTAAGTCTGAAATAGATATTGTTGTTCCTACTAAAAATAAAGTAACTACTAATAAGTGTTTAGATATAGTAACTATAGTTGTTGTTATAACTACAGGTAAAATGTCTGCGCTATTTATTAAAATAGCCACTAAAAAGAAAAGTATAAAAAGAGGAAATTTAATTTTTTGCCCGCTGTTTTTAAATAAAAACATAGAGAATATAGACATGGGTATAATCCATAATGTTCTTGAAAGTTTTACGGTTGTTGCAATTTTTAAAGCTTCTTCTCCGAAGGTAAGTGCGGCTCCAACTACAGAACTGGTGTCGTGAATGGCAACGGCGCACCATAATCCAAATTGATGCTGGCTTAAGCCTATAAAGTGCCCCAAATAAGGAAATATAATTAAGGCTACTGCATTTAAAAAGAAAACCACACCTAATGCCATACTAATGGTTTTTGTATTTGCTTTAATTATAGGAGATATTGCTGCGATTGCACTACCACCACAAATAGATGTTCCGGAAGTAATAAGGTGGCCGAGTGATTTGTCTAGTTTTAAATAACGAGATAATATTACACCTAAACTGACTGTAGAAAAGATGCAAAAAGAGGTAAGTCCAAAACTAGAAATACTTGTTTGGATGGTTTCTACAAGTGCCATCCCGAATCCTAAACCTACAACAGATATTTTTAAAAGTAAATGAATGCTTTTCTGATTCTTTTCTAAAAAAGGATGCTCGAAAAATAATGTAAATATAAAACCTAGTCCAAGTGCTATGGCGCTAGAAATAAATCCTGATAAAGCGAGAGCAATAACAGCGAAAAAATATATTTTGGATAACTGTGTTTTCATTGTTTTTAATTTTGAAGCAAATATACAATGCGACTATAATTAAAACGAGATGAAAAAAGTTATACGTAATAACTTTTAGTTATGATTAAGTTTAACGAGTTTCTCAAAAAAGTCTTTGGTTTTAGATTGATAGCCTTGTCGGGAAACAAAATAGAACCAGCGTTCGAAATTAAAATTCTGAATATCTATAACCTTTAGTTTGTTGTTTATTAAATCCTCGCTAACAGAATGTATAGAAAGCAGTGCGTAGCTTTTAGAATAGTATAAGTAGTTTTTTATAGCAATAGTGCTATTTAGCGTTACAGTAGATTTTAAGTGTTTAATGCCGTATTCGTGTAGTTTTTTGTAAATAATTTCGCGTGTTCCAGAGCCGTATTCGCGTTCTACTATGGGCAAATTTTCTAAATCGTTTAATTGTAAAACACCAGTTTTAAATTTTGGATTATTGGTGCTTGTAA
Source organism: Formosa sp. L2A11 (assembly GCF_009796865.1). Classification (GTDB taxonomy): domain Bacteria; phylum Bacteroidota; class Bacteroidia; order Flavobacteriales; family Flavobacteriaceae; genus Formosa. The sequence goes on from NZ_CP047028.1 coordinate 1,323,053, forward strand.
CCAAAACAATTTCATCTTTTATAAATTTTTCGTAATGCAATTGTTTGTTGTGGCTGCTTCCTTCTATAATACCAAAATCTAATTGTAAGCTGGTAATTAAATGTTCTATATGTTCGGTATTCCCACTAATTAACTGAATGGTCGTGTTGGGAGTGTTTTTTTTCGACTTTGCCAAAATTTGTGGAAGAATAAAATCGGCTAAAGTTGTGCTTGCTCCAAATTTAATATGTTTTTCTTCATCTTGATTTAAGGTTAGAAAATGATTGTCTAAATCGGCATGAAGTGCAAGAATTTTATCAATATATTCTAAAAGTTCAAGTCCGTCGGAAGTCAGTTCAATATTATTTCCTAAACGGGTGAAAAAGGTCTTTTTGTAAGTGTCTTCTAAAGTGCGAATGGTTTTAGAAACAGCAGGCTGAGATAGGTTTAAAATTTCGGCAGCTTTGGTAAAGCTTAAGTGAGATGCAACTTCCTTGAATATTTTAAATTTAACTTTCATAAGACATAGTATGGGCAGAACAATTTACTAATTCTAATGCGGTTTTTGCTAAAAAACAAAATCGGTTTGAATTGAATCCAAACCGATTTTGAGAATATATTGTAATAAAAAGTTTGAATTGTTTTATTTAAAACGTTTCAAAACTTTCTACATCTGTAGCTTTAATAATATCGTCATAATTTTCTACATCAACACCATTAATGTAATCTGCGGGAACAACAACAACTCTAAAGTATTGATTTTGGGTCCATTCGTCTCCAAGTGTGTCTAAATCAAAAGTTGCATCTAAGAAAATTCTAAAATCTTCATCGGTGAAATCATAATTATAAGTTAGTACGCCACCATCGTCAAAAAATTGGGTTTGTGGTACTAGTCTCCAGATTTCTGTTCCATCTACAGTTTCCCAAGACATGTATACTAAAACAACATCTGAAGGCACAATAGTAAAGCCGTAAGTTTGAGTAATTTCGTAGTTATTTGAAGCGTTAAAATCTACTTCAATTTCAAAAGCAGGAGCAACCTCTCCATCTATTCCGTCTAATCCATCTTCACCAGGAACACCTTGGTCTCCTTCGCATGAAGTGAATGCTAATGCTAAGCATAATACTGCTATAATATGTTTCATAGTTTTAATTTTAGACCGATAAAGGTCGTTTTTTTTATTTTAAAAATAAGATTATTTAACAGATTCGACAACTTTTGTTATTAAAGTAGTGTTATAATTTAGCTAAACTCTGTTTGTTTTAAATAGAAATTAATCTGTTTTTAGGTATTCATTTTGTGTTCTGTATTGGGAATTTTGCAAACGCTAAAAATTGGTGTTTTCTATTATTATAATAAATAACGTTAGTAATACTGTAGGCATCACCATATATTTGTTTTAAGAAGGGAAATAATTGTAATTAGTAATTTAGAGGTTATCTTATAATAATGTACTTTTTATAAATTGAATACTACTTTATATATTTACAAGAGAATTAGACGTATTTAAAAATGAAAAAAATAGGTATTATACTTATGTGTTTGTGTCTTTGGACATGCGATACTGAAGATAAAAAAGTTAAAAAAATAGAAGAAGTACCAGTTTCTGGTTTAGTGTTTCAAGACGATATTATAAAACTTAAATATGTAGAATATGGTTTAGATGCTAAAGCTAAAACGGATATTTTAATATGGGAAAAATTTGTTGAATTAGAAATTGTTATGTCTCAGTTAAAAACGGGAGATCTGTCTTATTTTCAGGACGAGTCTAAAGATATTGTTTTGTTAATGAAAGATTTAATAAACAGTATTCCGGATGTTGTTAATACGCCTTCTATACAAGCGCGCTTAGTTTCTTTAGAAACAAAAATGCTTAAATTACAAGGGACTTTAATTTTGAAAAACATCCCAAAAGAAGAGCATCTAGAAAATGTTAAAGAAGTTTTAGTAGCGTATTCTAACTTGAACCTTCAAATTAATAAAAAATACGAAAAAGATTCTCAGAAAATTGAAAAGCCATGATGCATTTAAAACAATTAGTAGTTGCAATAGTCCTATGTTTAGTTAGTGTTAGTCATATACAAGCACAAAACGAAGATGCTATAAAAAGTATAAATACAAATTTAGATGCTTGGCATAAAGCTGCTGCAGAAGCTAATTTTAATGCTTATTTTAATTTAATGACTAAAGCAACTGTGTTTGTTGGTACAGATGCTTCAGAGCATTGGGAGCGTGATGCATTTAAAGCTTATTGTAAACCTCATTTTGATGCAGGTAAAGCGTGGAGCTTCTCTACTTTAGAACGACATGTTTATATGGTTAGCGATTCTATAGCATCGTTCGACGAGCTGTTAGATACACATATGGGTGTAAGCAGAGGTTCTGGAGTTATGAAGTTTGAAGATGGTTCTTGGAAAGTTGCACATTATGTGTTGTCTGCAGCGATTCCTAATAGTAAAATGAGTGCTGTAAAGACGTTAAAAGCTGAAGACGATACTACTATTATTTCTTCTTTTGCCCAATAAAGTTTTAATTATATTGTTGCTTATATCTGTAATTTTGATTAATTAATAATATTTTAGCTACTAATTTAGTTAATTCGTAAAAATGCATTAGGTTAATTCACTATAATTCAGTAGTTTTAATTTTAAACTTAAAACAACATATTATGGGAATTAAAAGTTTTACAGGAGCCAGGAAGCAACAACTTAAAGAAGTAGATCAGGTATCTGTACTAGTTAGTGATTACATGAGTCGAGATCTTATTACATTTAAACCAGAACAAATGGTAGAAGATGTTATCGATAAATTAATTAACAATAAGATTTCTGGAGGTCCCGTAGTCAATGATAATTTTGAACTTGTTGGAATAATTTCTGAAGGCGATTGTTTAAAGCAAATTAGCGACAGCAGATATTATAATATGCCCATTGAACAAGACAAAGTGGAAACACGAATGATGAAAAATGTCGAAACTATAGATGGTAATATGAATATTTTTGACGCTGCAAATAAATTTTTAGAATCTAAAAGGCGTCGTTTTCCTATAGTTATGGACGGTAAATTGGTTGGGCAAATAAGCCAGAAAGATATTTTAAAAGCGGCACTTACTTTAAAAGGACATAACTGGAAATAATACCTTGTTTTTAAGCATCCCGTTTAACCAAAGCATAATAATCGCCTTCTAGCGGTAAATAGCCTTGGTTGTACACAAAATAATATGTTGTTCCTGCTTTTGTAATATATATACTAGTAAATAAACTAAAATCGAACCCTAAATTAAGTAGTTTTAATTTAGTGGTTTTTGTTTTTTTATCAGGATTAAGCGTTTCTAAAATGCGCCAATTCTTACGTAATTTATTATTTGTATTCCTAATTAAGTTTTTACTATCCTTGTTTATCTGGTTGTTATAGGCATTTCTGCAATAATCGTTACAAAACTTTTTGTCCGATCTCCCTATAATTTTTTCACCACATTCTAAACAAGCTTTATTCATATTAAAATAATTTAGAGACTCCAATAGCTAATACCCATGAGTCGTATTCATCAAATCTTAAATCGTAACCTATAGCTGCGCCAAGTTCAAAAGCTTTAGGAAGCTCTAAACTATATTCAACTTCACCTCGTATTAAAAATAAATCTTCTTCTTTTGCAAATTCTTCTCCAGCTCCAAGCATAAAAGTAAAGTGTTCTCCAGGTTTGTAGGCTGCCATAAGTGCTGGTGCAATAGGTAATTCACGTTCTAAAATTTCACTTTCTCCTTCGTTGGTTTCTTTCTGGATTTCATAAGTTTCTAGAATAAAATCTGTGTGTAATCCTACGGCCCAGTTTTTATTAAACCAATAGTTATAATTTAAACTTACCATAGGCACAACCAACCATCTATTATCTCCAACATCATGACCTTCGTCTATATGAGCATGACCAATCATAACTCCAATTTGGTGATGTTCAAAACCTTCTTCATTTTCTGCTTCGTATTCATTATCAGATTCTTGAGCATAAATTGTATAGGCTCCTAATTGAAGTAATATAAGTAAAAGTAATGTTTTTTTCATTGGTTGTTAATTTTTAGTTAAAGTTAAATAATAAATAGAGTTGAGGTCTGAAATGGAGTGTGTTTTTTATAATCATTTGTTTTTAAACGAATAATAAGCCGTTTGTAAACGACTACAATCGGATGTAAACGAATTCAATTAGTTTTAAACCGACTAAAATTTAGTTGCCGTTGCACCTTTGTAACGTCTTAATTAACTAAGATATAAACGGTTTAACATTTAAAAATATAATTATGAGCACACTTAAAAACAAAGTACAGTTAATTGGTAATTTAGGAAACGATCCAGAAATTATTAATTTAGAATCAGGAAGTATGTTGGCTAAATTTTCTATAGCGACTAATGAAAGTTATAAGAATAAATCGGGAGAAAAAGTTACCGATACACAATGGCATAACATTGTGGCTTGGGGTGCAACCGCAAAAGTGGTAGAGAATTATTTAACCAAAGGAAAAGAGGTTGCCATAGAAGGTAAATTAACATCTAGAAGTTACGATACTAAAGAAGGTGAAAAACGATTTATAACCGAAGTGGTTTGCAATGAAATTATTATGCTGGGAAAGCAATAAATAGCCTAAAGCGGGTAGTAATTTAAAATAACCCGCTTTGTTTTTTCTTTTTTTGTTTATTGCGATAAATCTGAAATAGCATATATATGGTAAAAAGAATAAGTATAGGAAGAATAATAACTAAATCAATTCTTATTATAACCTCTTCCTGATTGTTAGCCCAATTCATGACTAAAATTTCCCAAACTATAAAGGCTAACCAACATAGTCCAAGTATTATTTTTGATCTTTTTTTGCGCATAATATATCTTGTTTATATTCAATTAATTTTTGTGAGTGCTGTAAAACGAGCTAATTAGCTTATTGTTTTGCTGCTTCTTATTCTAAATTAATGCGTATTAATAAAAGTATAGCTTTAAATCTGTGCCATATTCATAATAATCAGATTATCTGATGGTATAACTTAAATTTACGTAAAATTTGTAAAACTATGATAGTCTATTGGCTAACCTTTAGTATTTTTATAGAAAATATAGAAGTTCGAAAATGTCAGTACAACCGAAATTAACCAGATTTAATCAAAATGTATTATCTAAATACCAGATATACAATAGTATTTTCATGACGTTACCGTTCGACTCGATTACTAAAACGGGTGTATTATTACCGCTTTTTCATGAAACCTGCGAGAAAGGGTTTCAAAATGGTGATAATCCTACTACGATTGTTGAGTCGTTTTTTGAAAAATATCAAGCGAGGCGTTCAGACGAAAGTCAAATTAATTTATTATTCAGATTTATTCAATATATAGAAAGACAAGTTGTGTTATTTGATGCTATTGAAGATGCTGCTTTTCCCGTAGTAAACAATATGGATGGGATTGGTACACTTCGTAGTTTAAAAGAAACAGCAAGTTCTGAAAACAGAACAGAGCTTTTAAAACAATATCTTGAAGAATTTAAAGTGCGTATAGTATTAACGGCGCACCCAACACAATTCTATCCTGGTTCTGTATTAGGTATTATTACCGATTTAACAGCTGCGATTCAAGAAAATAACTTGTTATTAATTAACGATTTGTTGGCTCAGTTGGGAAAAACACCATTTTATAAGCATGCTAAACCAACACCTTACGATGAGGCTATTAGCTTGATTTGGTATTTAGAAAATGTGTTTTATTATTCTTTTGGATCTATATACGATTACATTCAACAAAATATTTTTGATAATAAAGAGATTGATAACGATATTTTAAACATCGGATTTTGGCCTGGAGGAGACCGTGACGGTAACCCTTTTGTAACGCCAGAAATAACGCTTAAAGTGTCTGAGCGTTTAAAACAAGCCATTTTAAAGAGTTACTATCGTGATGCACGTAAATTAAAACGTAAATTAACTTTTAAAGGTGTTGAAGAACGTATTTCTTCAATCGAACAGAAGTTATATAATCACATGATTAATGTAGCCGATAATACAATCATTACTTTAGAAGAACTTAATTCAGAGTTAACTGCAATTATTTCAACTTTAGTAGAAAAACATCAATCATTGTATGTTACTGAAGTTAAAAGCTTCATTAATAAAATAAAATTATTCGGATTTCATTTTGCAGCGTTAGATGTAAGACAAGATAGTCGTGCACACGACCAAGTATTTACAGATATGGTTGAAGCTGTAATAGCTTCAGGAAGTGATATCTTTCCAGCAAACTATAATCAGTTATCGGCAGAAGAACAGGTTGCTATTTTAACTAAGGTTGAAGGCGCTGTAGATATGTCTATTTTTAAAGGAGAAGATGTTTTAAAAACATTAAACTCTATGGTTGCTATTAAGTACATTCAAGACCATAACGGAGAGAAAGCAGCGAATAGATATATTATTAGTAACAATCAAACAACTTTAAATGTTATGCAACTGTTTGCTATGTTAAAGCTTGTTGCTTTTCATGATAAACTAACAGTAGATATTGGACCGTTGTTTGAAACGATTACCGATTTAGAAAATGCCCATTTAGTAATGGAGGAATTATATACAAATCCTGCTTACAGTGCGCATTTAAAATCTAGAGGAAATAGACAAACTATTATGTTAGGTTTCTCTGATGGGACAAAAGATGGTGGATACTTAATGGCAAACTGGGCTATTTTCCAAGCTAAAGAGCGATTAACAGAAATATCTAGAAAATATGATGTTACCGTATTGTTCTTTGATGGACGTGGTGGACCTCCTGCTCGTGGTGGTGGAAAAACACATCAATTTTATGCCTCTCTAGGACCAACTATAGAAGATAAAGAAGTACAACTTACTATACAAGGACAAACTATTAGTTCTAATTTCGGAACTTTAGATTCGTCTCAATATAATCTTGAACAATTAATTAGTTCTGGTATATATAACCGTTTAAACGATACCAATGCAGCGATGTCTGCAGACAGTACTGTAGTAATGAGCGACTTGGCAGAAATTAGTTTAAAAACATACGTAGATTTTAAAAACCACCCAATGTTTGTGCCGTATTTAGAGCGTATGAGTACGTTAAAATACTATGCAAAAACTAATATTGGTAGTAGACCATCTAAACGTGGTAAATCTGAAGGTTTAGTCTTCGAAGATTTAAGAGCCATTCCTTTTGTAGGATCTTGGAGTCAATTAAAACAAAACGTACCCGGATTCTTTGGTGTTGGTACAGCTTTAAAGAAATATGAAGATGCAGGTGAGTTTGATAAAGTGGTAGCGCTTTACAAATCGTCTAGTTTCTTTAAAACATTAATAGAAAACAGTATGATGTCGTTGTCTAAATCGTTCTTCGATTTAACTAAATATATGGCAGACGATGCTGAATTTGGAGAATTCTGGGAAATTATTCATACAGAATACGAGGTTACGAAAAGTTTACTATTAAAACTTACAGGATATAAAGTATTAATGGAAGATGAGCCTGCAGGTAAGGCTTCTATCGATATTAGAGAATCTATGGTGTTACCTTTATTAACAATCCAGCAATTTGCTCTAAGAAAAATTCAGGAGTTAGAAAAAGCTGAGGTTAGAGATGAAGATAAAATTAAAATCTATGAAAATTTAGTTACCCGATCTCTATTCGGAAATATTAATGCAAGTAGAAATTCAGCTTAAAAAGCAAAGCTTATAAAAACAAAAAAGCCTCTAGAAATAGAGGCTTTTTTTATGCAACATTTTGAAGTAAATCGAAACATGGACATTTGCCACAACGCTTCTTTTCAGACTTCGTATATTTTTCACAACATTTGGTTTTACATTTGTTGGAAACTTTAACGCCGGCCATTAATAAAACGGCTTTTGCTTTTTTTAGTTCTTTCTTTTTAACTTTTTTGTCTTTCTTCTTGCCCAAAACTAATCTTAATTAGTGGTTTAGACTTCAAACATAGTTATTTTTACTTAATCTAAATAAGATTAAATGTTAAAAATTACATAGGGTTTTCAGAAGAGGCAGTACTTACTGTAAGTTGGTTTATATCTCTATCAAATAAATACAATCCACCTTTATCGTCTCCAATTAAATTAATTTTATCTAAAATGGTTCTAGCCATTGCTTCTTCTTCAATTTGTTCAGAAACATACCATTGTAAGAAATTATGTGTAGCGTAATCACGTTCTTGAAGAGAAATATGAACTAAATCGTTAATACTTTGACTTACAAAAACCTCATGTTTAAACAACATTTCAAACATGTCTTTAAATGTTTTAAATGATACTTCAGGAGCGTTTAGTTCCGAGATAAAAGCATGTCCGCCACGTTCATTAACAAACTTGATTAATTTTAGCATGTGCTCACGTTCTTCGTCAGATTGTTTGAACATAAAATTAGCGATACCTTCTAGTCCTTTTACTTCAGCCCAACAAGCCATGGCTAAATATATTTGTGAAGACTCCGCTTCAATTCTTATTTGCTTGTTTAATGCGTCTACTATAATATTTGATAACATATCCTTTCTTTTAAACAAAGTTAGATATAAAAAGGCTTGATTTTTAATAAATACTCTTAAAAGCTTCCTTTTTTAAGTATTCTAAATAGTATAATGTCTTTTGTGTAAAAAGTAATCCGGATACCAAAAAGTAGTATAATACCACCAAATATCATTTGTAATGTAATGGTTTCATTTAAAAATATCCAAGCTAATATAGATGCTAAAATACCTTGTCCTAATAAGCTTACAGAAACTCTTGTGGCTCTCATGTGTTTTGTGGCATAACTAATAAGTAGCCAAGCTAAAAGCTGACAAACAATACCCTGAATAACTAGAACAAACCAAGCAGTGTTTGAAAAACCAGAAAACGGTTGTCCCATAACAAAACTAATACAGCCTAAAGCTATTGCAGAAGAGACTACGCTAATAGTCATAAATGTTAATACATCTGTTTCTTCTAATACGCGTTTGCTCGTTAGCATATATACGGCATATAACATGCCTGATAGAATGGCAAAAAAGAAAGCAAGGTCGAAATCTAATTTGATAAAAAATTGAAATCCAACTAAGGTAATCATACCTATAATGGCAACGATAGTGCCAATCCAAAAGTTACGAGACGGTTTGTTTTTTAAAAATAAAAAAGCTCCAATACCAACCCAAACAGGAGATAAATTGGTTAAAAGAGAGGTTTGTGTTGCCGAAGATTCTTGTATGGCAATATTCCATACACCAACGTCTAAACCAAATACAACACCACAAAGTGATGCTAATAGTAATATTTTAGTTGAAGGGATTTTTAGCTGTTTTGTAATTAAAACATAAGGCAAAATAATAGCAGAAGCAATGGCCATTCTGTAAAATGCAGAAATTAATCCTGGCGTTAAACTTAATCGTACCAATACGGGGAATATAGAAATACAAATAATTCCAATTATAAGTGCTATTCTTGGTTTTGTCATAACAGTTTTATTATAAAAAAGCGAGCAAAAATATGCCGTAAATTTTTATAAAATTGATACTAAATATACTTAATGTAATGATATGTTATCCTAATTAATAAATATATCATTTTGATGAAAAAAATAATATTTGATTGGCATTCTGAATTTATTTCAAAATCACATATGTTTAATAAATAGTTGTTTAGAGTATTAAGATTAAAGACGGCTAGATTTTATTTTCGACTCTCAGATTTTTAAAAATAAAGTTCTTGTGCGAGTCTAAATGTATTGGTATGTGCTTCTAATATAGTTTTAATTTCTGGAGAATAGCCGCCACCCATACTGCACATAACGGGAATGGCGTGTTGTTTACAGGTTTCTAAAACAAAGCGGTCTCTTGCTTTAGAACCTGCTATAGAGAGCGCTAATTTTCCTAATTTATCTGAAGCAATAATATCTACACCACATTGGTAGAATATAAAGTCAGGTTGTTGATTTGCGATTAATTTAGGTAAGGTGTTCTTTAATATGTTTAGATAGGTTTCGTCGTTTGTATTATCATCAAATTCAATGTCTAAATCACTCTGTTCTTTTTCAAACGGATAGTTATTTTTTCCATGCATAGAAAAAGTAAACACACGCGGTTCGTCTTGAAATATTTCTGCTGTTCCGTTACCTTGGTGCACGTCTAAATCTACTATTAAAATACGGTTTGCTTTTCCCGAGTTTAATAAACTCGTAGCTGCAATAGCTTGGTCGTTTAACATGCAAAATCCTTCGCCATGATTTGAGTAGGCGTGATGCGTCCCTCCAGCAATATTCATGGAAATACCATGTTTTAAAGCATATTCAGAAGCTTGTAATGTGCCAGAAGCAATTGTTATTTCGCGAGCTATTAAGCGTTCACTTAATAAAAATCCAATTTTTAAAGCGGCACGATGATTTAGAGTTAGGTTTAATAAATCGTAAAAATACTCGGCGTCATGAACGTCTAAAATAGGTTTGTGATTTATTAAAATTTCGGGTTCAAAGAAATTTTCTGCTGTACACGTTCCTTCATATATTAATTGTAATTGAAGCAATTCATATTTTTCCATAGGAAACCGATGCCCTTTAGGAATAGGGTGATTATATGTGGGGTGGTACGCAATTTTTAGCATATTATTTTTCAAGTTTAAGCTGAATACGCTTTCTAGCTACATCAACCTCTAACACTTTTACAATTATTTGTTGTTGTAAACTCACATGTTCACTCACGTCGCTAACAAAAGTGTCTGCTAAATTAGAAACATGTATTAAACCACTTTCTTTAATTCCTATATCTACAAAACATCCAAAATTGGTAATATTATTTACAATTCCAGGAAGTAATTGCCCTTCGGTAACGTCTGCAATGGTTTTTATATCTTGGTTAAAGGCAAAGACTTGTGCTTGTTCTCTAATATCTAAGCCTGGTTTTTCTAATTCCTTAATTATATCTTTAAGCGTTGGTAGTCCAACAGTGTCTGAGCAGTATGTTTTAAGATCTATTTTTTCTAATACAGCCGAATTTCCTATTAATTCTGAAATACTTTTCCCTGAATCTTTTACCATTTTCTGAACAATAGCATATTGTTCTGGATGTACAGCCGAATCGTCTAACGGATTCTTTGCGTCTTTAATTCTTAGAAATCCAGCACCTTGTTCGAATGCTTTATCTCCTAAACGAGGTACTTTTTTTATGGCTGTTCGTGTAGAAAATGCTCCGTGTTCTGTTCTGTAATTCACAATGTTTTCGGCTAATTTTGGTCCGATTCCTGACACGTAACTTAATAACGATGTACTTGCGGTATTTACATTTACACCAACAGCGTTTACACAGTTTTCTACAACCAAATCTAAACTGCCTTTAAGTTTAGATTGATCTATATCGTGCTGATATTGACCAACTCCTATAGATTTTGCATCAATTTTAACCAGTTCTGCTAAGGGGTCTTGTAAACGTCTTCCTATAGATACAGAACCTCTTACAGTAACATCGTAATTGGGGAATTCGTCTCGTGCAATTTTAGATGCCGAATAAATAGAGGCGCCAGCTTCACTAACCACAAACACTTGAACATCTGTTTTAAACTGAATACGGCGAATTAAAGTTTCTGTTTCTCTAGAAGCTGTTCCGTTACCAATGGCAATGGCTTCAATGTTATAAGCTTCAACCATAGAGCTAATTTTATTAATTGCTCCTATATCATCATTTTTTGGTGGATGCGGATAAATAGTATCATTATGTTTTAAATCGCCTTGTGCATCTAAACATACAATTTTACAACCTGTTCTAAATCCAGGGTCAATGGCAAGTACACGTTTTTGTCCTAAAGGCGATCCTAAAAGTAGTTGCTTTAAGTTTTTTGCGAAAACATTTATAGCAGAATCATCTGCTTTGTCTTTTGCTTTTTGAAGCGCTTCATTCGTTAACGCAGGTAATAATAAACGTTTGTAGGCGTCTTTAATCGCTATAGAAATTTCATTTGCACAGGCATTGTTAGAACGTATAATTCGGTCTTCTGTTTTTGCTAAAACAGCATCGTCATCAATCGCAATTTTTATACGAATAAAACCTTCTTTTTCTGCTCTTAAAATGGCTAATAATCTATGCGATGGAATGCGACTTAAGGCTTCTGTCCAATTAAAATAATCTCTAAATTTTTGAGCTTTTTCATCGTCTGCTTTCGTTTTTATAACCTTGGTAGTAATGGTTGCTCTGCGTTCTAATTGAAAACGAATATTGTTTCTAATATCTGTGCGTTCGTTAATCCATTCAGAAATAATATGGCGCGCACCTTCTAACGCATCATCTGTAGATGCAACATCTCCTTTTACATATTTAAAAGCAATAGACTCTAGGTCGTTCGCATTCTGACTCATTATAATTTTTGCCAAAGGCTCTAATCCTAATTGTCGTGCTTTTTCTGCCTTGGTTTTTCTACTTTTTTTGAAGGGAAGATATAAGTCTTCAAGTGTAATTAAATCTGTTGTAGATTTTATTTTTTTCTGTAGTTCATCTGTTAAAGCCTCCTGTTCTGTAAGCGCTTTTAAAATAGTAGCTTTTCTTTTTTCTAAGGTTTCAAAAGCATCTTTATGTTTTACAATATCTGCAATCTGCACTTCGTCTAAATTTCCGGTTAATTCTTTTCTGTAACGGGATATAAACGGAATGGTACAATCTTCTTCTAGTAGTTTTAAGGTGTTTTTTACGCCTGTTTCAGGAAGATTGGTTTGGGAGATGATGTATTGTAAAATAGACATGTTTTAATTTTGAAAATGGTTTGTAAAGATAAGGTGTTAGACTGAAATTGATTTTACTTTTTCGAGATAAAATTTAGAAAGACGAATTTCTGTTTTAGGACATAATAGTGTTTGTTTTACCGTTATACTGAACTTGTTTCAGTATCTCATTATTTCTGAATATGATAAATGTTAAAGTGATTTTTTGTGACTCAATTCTAAAGTTGATTTCAGAAAAAATTCTAATGTAAAAACAGAAACAAAAAAAGACCTCTAGAATCGAAATTCAAGAGGCCTTTTAGTAATCTTATTTAGTGCAAAAATTTAGTTTACAAAATAGTCAACTTTAAATTTTGCCATAGTAGCCATGCGGCCTTTATTTAAATTTAAAACACCATTTACAAGTGTGTAATTATCTGCTACTTCTAACACTTTCATAAATTCAGATTCTACAGTCATGTTTGGACACGCCATCATGGTGTGCATCATTTTAGAGAATGTTATACGGTTACCTTCCTGTAATTCGTATTCGCCACCAAAACCGTTACAACTTGTGTTTCCGCTAACACGATTGTCGTCTGTGTTTAATATTAAAAATGGTTGTTTACTTACGTTTTCAATAGGTTTGCCGTAAAACTCAACTAATTTCCAAGGTTTATCTTTTAGGTCTTCAGCATTTTGTTTTTTTAGCATATATGAGTTTGCTAAATCTCCAGTAATTTTATCTCTAGAAGTATCTAAAAGTGCTATGCTTGTTTCTTCAACAAAATAGGTTTGAATTTGATTTTTAGTTTTTAAAATGACATTAGAACCTGTTTTGTCCCATGAAAACGCGCCGTTTTCAGTAATTACATCCATCGATTCTCCTAAATATTGCGTTTTTTTAGTGAATGTTAAATCGTCATTTAACTCAATTACAGTTTTAATACCTTCACAATCTGCACACGGAATAATACCTACATAAGTCGCATTCCAATCTAAATTAGACATGCTATTATCTGCATTAAGCGCCGCGTCTTTGTTTGTTTTGCAACTTGCAACTACAATGGCCATTATTAAAAAAGGTAATGCTTTCTTTATCATAATAATCTAATTTAAGAGATTAAAAATCTAGCTAATTTGTAATCCGTTAGTTACTTCTTTTTCATCTGGATTAACAAATACTAATTTACCTTCGGCTGTTTCGGTCATTAAAATCATACCTTCACTATCTACACCACGTAAAGCTCTTGGCGCTAAGTTTACAAGTACAGTAACGCGTTTTCCAACAATATCTTCTGGTTTAAAACTTTCTGCAATTCCAGAAACAATTGTTCTAACGTCTAAGCCCGTGTCTACTTTTAAAACCAATAGTTTTTTAGCTTTCGGCATTTTCTCTGCTTCTAAAATCGTACCAACTCTAAGATCTAATTTTGAGAAATCGTCGAATGTAATGGTATCTTTTTGGGGTTCAGTAACTTTATTTGCTGCCTCGTTTGCTTTTTTACTTGCAATTAATTTATCTAATTGTTTCTGAATCGTATCGTCTTCAATTTTAGAAAATAATAATTCAGCCTTTCCTATTTGGTGTGCTGCAGGAAGTAAAACATCTTTAGTTGAAATACTTTCCCAAGAATTTTCGTCTGAAATATTTAAAATTCCTTTTAATTTAGTTGACGTAAAAGGTAAAAAAGGTTCGCAAAGTGTGGCTAATCCTGAAGCAATTTGAAGTGCAACAAACATAATGGTTTGCGTACGCGCTTCGTCTACTTTAATCATTTTCCAAGGCTCTTCGTCGGCTAAATATTTATTACCAAGACGTGCTAAACTCATTAATTCTTGACTTCCTTCACGGAATCTGTAACGTTCTATAGAGCTTGAAATTACAGACGGATAGGCTTTTAAAGCCGCTAAAGTTTCTTCATCTATTTTAGAGAATTCACTTGGTGTTGGTACACTTCCGTTGTAATATTTATTAGTTAAAACGACAACACGATTAATAAAGTTTCCGAAGATAGCAACCAATTCGTTGTTGTTTCTCGCTTGGAAATCTTTCCATGTAAAGTCGTTATCTTTAGTTTCTGGCGCATTTGCTGTTAAGGCATAACGCAACACATCTTGCTGTCCTGGGAAATCTTCTAAATATTCTGGTAACCAAACGGCCCAGTTTTTAGAAGTAGATAATTTATTTCCTTCTAAATTTAAAAATTCGTTAGCAGGTACATTTTCTGGTAGAATGTAAGAGCCTTCTGCCTTTAACATGGCAGGGAAAATAATACAGTGAAACACAATATTATCTTTACCAATAAAATGCACTAAAGTGGTGTCTTTATCTTTCCAGTATGGTTCCCAATCTTTTCCTTCGCGAGCGGCCCATTCTTTTGTAGAAGAAATGTATCCAATAGGAGCATCGAACCACACATAAAGTACTTTTCCATCTGCACCTTCTAATGGTACGGGAATTCCCCAGTCTAAATCTCTGGTTACCGCACGAGGTCTTAAGCCGTCGTCTATCCAAGATTTTACTTGTCCGTAAACGTTAGGTTTCCAGTCTTTTTTATGTCCTTTTAAAATCCATTCTCTTAAGAAATCTTCGTGTTTGTCTAAAGGTAAAAACCAGTGTTTCGTTTCTTTTAAGGTAGGAACATTTCCAGTAATAGCCGATTTAGGATTAATTAAATCTGTAGCATTTAAACTGCTTCCACATTTTTCACATTGATCTCCGTAAGCTTCTTCATTCCCACATTTAGGGCAAGTTCCGGTAACAAAACGGTCTGCTAAAAACTGATTTGCTTCTTCGTCGTATAATTGCTCAGTCGTTTCTTCAGTAAATTCACCCTTATTATATAAAGTTGTAAAGAATTCTGATGCAGTATCGTGATGAATTTTAGCAGAAGTTCTCGAGTAATTATCAAAAGAGACACCAAAATCTTCAAACGATGTTTTAATAATCGCATGGTATTTATCTACAATATCTTGAGGTGTTACACCTTCTTTTTTCGCTTTAATAGTAATAGGTACGCCGTGTTCGTCACTTCCGCAAATAAAAAGAACATCGTTTCCTGTTAAGCGTAAATATCGTGCATAAATATCTGCAGGTACGTAAACACCGGCTAAGTGGCCAATGTGTATTGGGCCGTTGGTGTAAGGTAGCGCTGCTGTAATGGTATATCTTTTAGACATGTCTCGTTTCTGTTTTAAAGGCACAAAAGTACGCATTTCATTAACCATTTAGAAAAAAAATGTATTTTTACCAAAAGCACTTTTTATGTTACTTAATAGAATTTTTTTACCCCTATTTTTTATTGTTTTTAGTTTAAATATTAGTCCGATCATGGCACAGCAATCTACAAGTCAGTCTTTAGTGAATACTTCAAAAACGTATATTAAACCACCATATTTAAAAGTGGGTGATACTGTCGCTATTGTAGCGCCGTCTGGAGTGTTGAAAAATAAGTTTGATGATATAGAACGCGCCAGAGCCTTGCTCAAAACGTGGGGTTTAAATACGGTAGTTAGTGATAATCTTTATGCACAAAACGGACATTTTGCAGGTACAGATGAACAACGTGCTTCAGATTTCCAAACAGCATTAGACGATCCTAAGATAAAAGCCATTTGGTGTGCACGTGGCGGATACGGAACGGTTAGAATGATGGATATGTTAGATTATTCTAAATTTAAATTGAATCCGAAATGGGTTATTGGGTATTCAGATATTACAGCACTTCATAATCAAATTCACGATTTAGGATATCAATCTTTACACGCTATGATGTGTATTAGTTTAACTAAAAACATTGCAGATATTCCTTATACAGTTTCAACATTTAAAGATGCTATTTTTGGAAAACCATTGTCTTATACTTTAAAAGGTTCTAAATACAATAAAACAGGAGTGGTTACTGCGCCATTAACAGGAGGAAACTTAACATTATTACATACTATGTTAGGATCTGTGAGTACTATTGATACATCTGGAGAGATTCTTTTTATTGAAGAAGTTGGTGAATATGCTTACCATATAGACCGTATGTTACAAAGTTTAAAACGTGCTGGTTATTTTGAAAACTGTAAAGGTATTTTGGTTGGAGATATGAGTAGAGTTAGAAAAAATCCAACGCCTTTTGGAGAAAGCATAGAAGAAATTATTCTTAATATCGCTGCCGATTATGATTTTCCAGTAGCTTTTAATATGCCTGCAGGACATGAGAAAGATAATCGTGCCATGTTTTTTGGAAGAACTATTGAGATGAAGGTTACTAAAGATGATACAAAGATTGTTTTTAAAGACTAAGACGTTTGTTTGATAACTAATTTTACGGTTGTCGTACGTTATGCTGAGTTTATTTCAGTATCTCATCATTTATATATAATAAAAAAGGGTTTTACAATCTATTAAATTGTAAAACCCTTTTTTGTATTTCTGTTTTAAATTACAATGTTTCTTTTAGCCAACCAAAGAATTCGTGTTGCCAAACCAAAGCATTTTGAGGTTGTAATACCCAGTGATTTTCATCTGGTAAATACAATAATTTACTTTTAATACCTCGCAATTGTGCTGCTTGAAAAGCACTTAAACCTTGCTCTATTGGTACACGATAATCTTTTCCACCTTGAATAATTAAAATAGGAGTGTCCCATTTATTTACAAGAGTAATTGGATTAAACTCGTTAAACGCTTTTTGTGCAACAGTATTTGATTTGTCCCAGTAGTGACCACCAAAATCATGATTTACAAAGAATAATTCTTCTGTAGTTCCAGCCATTGTTCTTGTATCGAAAACACCATCGTGAGCGATTAATGTTTTAAAACGTTTGTTGTGAATTCCTGCTAAATAGAATATAGAATAGCCACCGTAACTTGCGCCAATTGCACCAAGTCTGTCCTTATCTACGTAAGATTCTTTAGCAACATCGTCTATTGCAGAAAGATAATCTCTCATAGATTGTCCGCCCCAATCTTTACTAATTGCTTCGTTCCATTCTACACCATGTCCAGGCATTCCTCTACGATTAGGTGCTACAATAATATAACCTTGAGACGCCATAAGTTGAAAATTCCAACGGTAAGAATAAAATTGTGAAAGTGGAGATTGTGGTCCACCTTGTGCGTATAATAACGTTGGATATTTTTTATTCGGATCGAAGTTAGGAGGTAAAATTACCCAAACTAACATTTGTTTATTATCTGTTGTGGTCACGTAACGTTTTTCAACTTTAGGTAAATCTAATTTGCTGTAAAAGTCGTCGTTAACCGTAGATAATTTTTTGAATGTTTCTTTCTTTAAATTGTAAGCATAAATCTCACTTGCGTGATTCATATCACCACGAGTTAGAATAAGTGTTTTACCAACTTCTGCAACAATACCTCTAACATCAAATTGGCCTTCAGTTAATTGTTCAACTACGGGAGCAATTCGTTTTTTTCCAGGATAGTTCACAGAAAATAATTGAATAGTTCCATCTACAGCAGCTGTAAAATAAAATTTAGAACCGTCTTTACTCCAAGTAAAACTATTTACTGTTCCATCCCATTGTTGGGTTAAGTTTTGTTTTATTCCGTTTTCTAAAACAATAATATCATTCTTATCGCTTTCGTAACCTGGCGTTTTCATTTGTAACCAAGCTAAAGCGCCTTTAGAAGAAAATGCAGGATTGGTATCGTATCCTTTATTATCTTCAGTAATATTGGTTGTTGTTTTAGTCTCTAAATCGTATTTATATATGTCTGTATTTGTACTTGTAGCATAAGCTTTTCCTTTTAACTTCTTGCTTACATAATAAATACTTTTACTGTCTGGAGACCAAATATAATCTTCGTCACCTCCAAATGGGCGTTGTGGCGAGTAATAAGGTTCGTTAGGCATAACATCTGTTGCAGACTCATCTTCAGCATTTACTTTTTTATAAAATACATGATCGTAAGATCCGTCGTTCCATGTGTCCCAATGGCGATTATCTAAATCTGTAAATACATAAGCATCTGCTTTGTCAAGATTTTTGTAAATATCTTTAGCTTTAATATCTTCTATATGTACAGCTTTGTTAAATACTTTATATGCACCATCTGGCGATATGTTTTTGTCTGAAACAGTGACATCTTCTTTTTTAATTTCTACAGCTTCACCACCATCAATTGGAATTTTAAAGTATGACGTATCATAACTATTGTCTTCAATATTTGGAATTTTTACACTATAAAAAATTTCTGAGCCATCTTGAGATACGCCCATAACGCCAATACGTTTTACGCTCCAGAGCAGTTCTGGATTCATAACATTTTGCGCCGATAATAAGTTGCTAGTAATCACAGCAGTTAGAATTAGGATTAATTTCTTCATTTTTATGTTAATTATACAACTCAAATATACGGATTTGAGGTTGTTTCATTTATTAAAATTATAATAAAGTCTAGTTCTGTTTTGTTGATTTAGGGTTGATACGATTAATATTTAAGATTACATTTTAATAAAACTTAAAACTTAGATTGCTTACGGTAACTTAAATTTTGAAACAGATTATTGATTAACTTGTAGGTGTAAAATTAATTTAGAATCTAACGGTATGGCAGAACACAACGAACTTGGTGAATTAGGTGAAGATATGGCTGTCGATTTCCTACAAAAAAAAGGTTATGAAATTCTAGAACGTAATTACCGTTACAGAAAAGCAGAAGTAGATATTTTGGCAAAAACAGATGATGTTCTTGCTGTTATAGAAGTTAAAACACGCTCGTCTGCATTTTTCGGTGATCCGCAAGATTTTGTAAAACCAAAACAAATTCAAAGATTAGTAACCGCTGTAGATGCTTATGTTGCCAATAATAATTTAGACTTAGAAGTCCGTTTTGATATTATTGCCATTGTAAAAACAAATAAGAAATTTGAGTTAGAACATTTAGAAAATGCGTTTTATCATTTTTAAAAACCAACTTGTAATTGCGATTGAATTAATAGAAAGATAAATTATATAAAATTTTAAAATAAAATGAAACTAGTTGTATTAGATGGTTATACTTTAAATCCAGGAGATTTAAGTTGGGACGCTTTAAACACGTTAACAGATGTAACAATTCACGACCGTATTGCTTTAGATCAAGCTTCAATTCTCTCGGCAATAGGAAATGCAGAAGCTGTTATTACTAGTAAAGTACCATTTACAAAAGAGTTGTTGGAGCAGTTGCCAAATTTAAAATATATAGGTGTTACGGCCACAGGTTTTAATATTATAGATATTAATGCTTCTAAAAAGCAAGGTATTGTTGTTACCAATGTTCCTGCATATAGTACGGCTTCGGTAGCACAGTTTACTATGGCGTTAGTCTTGGAACTTTGCCACCATGTTGGCGATCATAATTCTGCAGTGCAATCTGGCCAATGGGAGACATCTTTAGACTTTAGTTTTTGGAATAGCCCGCTTATAGAGTTGGAAGGGAAAACGATGGGAATTATAGGTTTCGGACAAATAGGAAGGGCTACAGCGGTTCTAGCACAAGCTTTTGGCATGCAAGTTTTGGTTTATAATAGAACTATTTATGCAGAATATGAAACCGAAACGTGTCATTTTGTTTCTTTAGACGAATTATTAGAAACTTCAGACGTGATTAGCTTACATTGCCCGATGACGGAAGATACAGCAGGGATTATTAATGCTAAAAACCTAGAAAAAATGAAATCTAGTGCGTTTTTAATAAATACATCTCGTGGCGGATTGGTTGTCGAAGCCGATTTAGCGAACGCTTTAAATAATGAAAAAATTGCAGGTGCAGCCGTAGATGTCGTTTCCGAAGAACCTATTATAAAAGAGAATCCGCTTTTAGGAGCTAAAAACTGTATTATTACGCCGCATATTGCTTGGGCGCCTTTAGAAGCTAGAAGTCGTTGTTTGCAAATTACTATAGCAAATTTTAGTGCATTTTTAAAAGGTGAAGCTCAAAATGTGGTGTCTTAAGCCTGTTTTTTTTTAAAATTTAATTTATATGAGTTTATTAATTTTAGATGCTTCAGAGTTTTAATTTATTAATAGGTTTTTATAAAATAGAGATATCAATAATTTAAAATCGTTTTTAGCTAAAATCACATATTTACAGAATGTTAATTGAGTGAGCTAAAACTCTTTTTTTTGAGGCTGTATGTAGGCTGTAAGCTGCTATGTTAAGATATAGTTGTATCTTAAAATCAAAAAAGTAAGATGAAAAAAACTATTTTGTTGATTGCCATTGTATTGGTTTATGGCTATTCTTTTGCTCAATCTACGTTTAAATTTCCGGAATCATATACGGTTTTAGAAGTAGAACCTTCAAAAACAGATTCAAGAATAGAAACCGCAAATACGCCGCATCTTGTAGTTTATAATAAAACCATAAAGCAAGGGAAGTTGCTGTTGTTTATGCCAGGAACAGGTGGAATTGCTTTGCGAGGGCCAAAGAATCTTTTTGAAACGGCTGTTAAACAAGGTTATCATGTTATTAATTTATCTTATATAAATACACCAGCTATTGCAAGAATATGTAAAGGAGAAACATTAGCTAGTAATTCTAACTGTGCTTCAGACTTTAGAGTAAACCGTATTTATGGAACTAATGTGTTTTCTTTTACTAATGATGCGTCTTATGATGCAATTGTAAATAGGTTTACAAAATTATTAATCTATCTTTCAGAACACGATAAAGACGGAAATTGGGATGCTTACCTAGATAATGGAAGTCCTAAATGGAGTGAAATTGCTGTTTCTGGTCAGTCTCAAGGCGGAGGAATGGCTGCTTTTATTGCAAAAGATTATCTTGTAGCTAGAGTGATAGATTTCTCTGGCGGATGGGATTATTCTGTGAAAAAAGAAATTGCTAAATGGTATTTCAAGGACAGTAAAACTCCTGCAAATTTATGGTATGGAACTTATCATGTTACCGAACCTATGGCAAGCGTTATTAAAGAATCTTATATCGCAATGCGTATTCCAGAAGATCATATTTATCCGTTTAACCTTCCTGTTCCGGAAGGAAAAAAAGGACATTCTAACGGTGTTAGAAATATAGGATACACGCCACAATGGATAGAATTATTAGGAAAGGGAAATTAGAGTAATAAATATGTCTATAAAAGCATGATTTTTGTCTTAAAGATATAAGACTAGAGCTGCGTTTTAGGATAGATTCACAACATTATAAGTTAATAAACATTATGAAAAAGTATATTTATGGGTTACTATTTTTAGGATTGACGTCTTATATCATTCCAAGTGAAAATACAGAAACAGATCCAGTAAAATTAGAAGTAAAAACACAAAAAATGAATACATTAGGATTGATAGGAGGAACATCTTGGCATTCTACATTAGATTATTACAGTACAATTAATCAAGCTGTAAACGATCATTTCGGAAATAATACAAATCCACCTTTGTTAGTTTATACACTTAATCAGGCTGAGGTGCATCGTTTTCAAAGAGAAGATAAATGGGATTCTATTGCAGGAATGTTAATACATGCGGGAAAGAGTCTTAATAAAGCAGGAGCAGAATCTGTAATGTTTTGTGCAAACACACCTCATAAAGTATATAAATCTGTTCAGGATCAATTAGATTTTCCTGTGATACATATTGCAGATGCCACCTCTAAGGCTATTCATAAAAAAGGCTTAAAAAAAGTATGTTTTATTGGTACTAAATATAGCATGACCGAAGATTTTATTACGGGAAGAATAGAAGATAACGGTTTAGAAGTTCTTGTGCCTAAAGAAGACAAGGTGATTAATGAATTACATAGAATTATTATTGAAGAACTTACTTACGGAGAGGTTAAACCAGAGTCTAAAAAATATGTGTTAAGCGTTATTAATAAAATGATAGCAGAAGGTGCAGAAGGTGTTATTTTAGGCTGTACAGAGTTTCCTTTAATGATTTTTGAAGACGATCTTAATGTTTCTATTTTCGATACAACTAAAATTCACTCTCAATCTGGAGTCGATTATATTTTAAACGAATAGATTTGTTTATTGTTAAGATAAACAGATTTAAAGCTGAACAATGCCTATGTTGTTCAGCTTTTTTTTGTTTTAATAAGGCGTTTTATGCGTGGTAAAAGCCTGATAATGGTTTAAGTTGTTATATAAGATCTCTAGTATTGATTTTTGAATTGATATTACTTTAAGTTTTTTAAATTTGATGTTTTAAATAAGTTAAGAATATTCAGCTTATTGAACCTTTAATATATTTATTATAATGATAGATTTAGAACAGCAATTAAAAAATCCGGTTTGGTATTCCTTAGAAGAAACACACAAAAAATTTGCTATTGAATTTAATGGAGTGCACTTTTATAACCCAGAAGTCTGTACGTTTGGTGCTTTTTTTGATGAAGTAAAAACGGCAAAAGCAGCAAGTGAATATTCTAAGAAATCTGATAAATTCTTCTTTGTTTCAGAAGATCAGACACCTGTAATAGATAATATGAATGTTCTTCTAGAGAAAAAAATTGATGGGTGCCAAATGGTTTTAAATAAGTTAACAGATGTTCTAATTACAGAAAACATTGTGCTGTTAGATGAAACATACATCGATGAAATTTATGATCTAATTTGGAAGGTTATGCCCGGTTTTTATCAGAAAAGGACCTTTGAAATGGGTAAATACTTTGGGATTTTTAAGGATGGTAAATTGGTTTCAATAGCTGGACAACGTATGCAAACTAATCATTTTATAGAAGTTAGTGCTGTTGTTACTCATCCCGATTATACTAGAAAAGGTTTATCTAAACAATTAATTTCTCATGTTACAAAAGAGATTTTAAAAGAAAATAAGACACCTATTTTACATACAAATAAAGGCAACTTTGCTATTTCTATTTATAAAAAATTAGGTTACGAATTAACTAGAGATATGAATTGGTGGTTATATTCTAAAAAATAAGATTGTATCTCGTAATACAATTATAAATCCTTAAGGGGGTTTAATAAAAAAGGCTGAACAATTTAATTATTGTTCAGCCTTTAGCTTTTAATACTATGTGGTAAATCTTTATTTATGCGTGTCTAAAAACGTCATTAATGCTTGTACATCATTTGGTTTAGAAATAATTTTTTTGTCTTTATCTAATACAAAAAACGAAGGTGTACCAGTAATTCCATACGCTACAGGAATTGGGTTATCCCATTTTCCTTGTGCATATATTTGTGTAAAATCTGGATAACTTGTAATTGTTTTTTCCCAATTAGGACGTTCGTCTTCTAGTCCTATAGCAAGTACTTGAATGTTTGTTTTGTCGCTTATATATTTTTTTAATACCGGCAATTCGGCAAGACAGTGAGAGCATGTGCTGCTCCAGAACGTTACAATGTAAAAATCTTTTCCGGTAAGTTTACTAAGCTTATCACTTCCTTGTTTAGAAGGCCAAGAAAAATCTGGAGCAACTACGCCAATGGCTGTATTTCTAAAGGCTTTCATATCAGATAAAAGTAATTCGTCTTTTACAGGGTCTAATAATTTTTCTAAATATTTTGAAGCAATGTAATTGGTTATTTCTTCGTTGTTGCGTTCTTTAAATTGATTCCATAACGATTCTAAAATTGATTTCTGAATCACTTTCTCTTTGATTGTTACGCGAACAACATCGTCTATATTATTTTTGTACGATACATTTTTATTTTGTTTATCTACAAATATGAAAGTGTATTTTAATGCAGAATCAAATAAGAAACTAGAATTTTGTAATATAGGATTATTAAAATCTATAGGTTTAAAATAATTGGCTTTGTAATTATTAAAGTAGGTTATAGCATCCTCGTAAGTTGTTGGAATGTATGGTTTTTCAGCTTTAATAAATTCATGAACTAACATGCCTTTAGATGCTTCTTCTGCATTATCCTGAATTGCTTTTAATTCTGAAATACAATCTGTGTATTCTGTTTCGTTTTGAGAATCGTTACCATAAAATGTATTGATTTTACCTTTAATGGTAAACATCTCACTACGGTAATTGTTTAATAATTTATTTTCTTTAGACGCTTGAAAAGCAATCCCTTGTTCTTTATTAAAGTCAAAGACAATATCTTCGTTATTATAAATAAAATCGAAATTGTATTGGTCTTGAGGTAAAGCGTAAACAATACGATACATTCCTGGTTTTTGAGAGGCGTCTAAATCCATTTCAAAATGACCATTTATAATTTTTGTGTTGGCTATGTAAATGTTTTTAGAAGGCTCTAATTTGTATAAAATAGCGGCTTTAAATTGATCTGCAGGAGAAAATGTTCCAGAAATTTTATGCTGAGCCAATAAAATTGTTGGAAGGAATAATAAAGCAAAAAGTATTTTTTTCATGAGTTTTATTTTAAAATAGGTTGTAAAGCAAGTAATGCTTGTTTTACAGTTTTAATATGTTCGAATGTTAATAATAGTCGTAAACCAGCACGTGTTTGTTTTTCTTTCATTTTACATGCTCTTGGGTGTGATTGTACAAATTTTAAAACGTTTGTAAAATTAGCACTTTGGTAGAACGAACTTTGCTGGTCGCTAACAAAATAACCAACCATTTTACCTTGTTTCATAACTAGTTTTTCTAATCCAATATGCGTAGCTAACCATTTTACACGTACACTATTTAGTAAGTCTACAACTTGTACAGGTAGCTCACCAAAGCGGTCTACTAATTCATTTTCGTAAGCAACTAATTCCTCTTCGGTTTTTAGTTTATTTAGTTGTGTGTATAAGTTTAAACGTTCTGTAATGTTGTTTACATAATCGTCTGGAAACAGTAATTCAAAATCGGTGTCTATGGTAATATCTTTAACGTATTCTTTAGGTTTACCTTCTTCTTCAGGATATAAATCTTTAAACTCGTTTTCTTTTAATTCGTCTATCGCTTCATTTAAAATTTTCTGATAGGTATCAAATCCAATATCATTTATAAATCCACTTTGTTCGCCTCCTAATAAATCTCCTGCGCCGCGAATTTCTAAATCTTTCATGGCAATATTAAAACCACTTCCTAATTCTGTAAATTGTTCTAAAGCGGTAATACGTTTTCTAGCATCTGCAGTCATAGAAGAATACTCTGGCGTAATAAAATAACAGAATGCTTTTTTGTTACTTCTACCCACACGACCACGCATTTGGTGTAGGTCGCTTAGTCCAAAATTATTGGCATTATTTATAAAAATAGTATTTGCATTTGGTACATCTAAACCACTTTCTACAATGGTTGTGCTCACTAAAACATCAAAATCACCATTCATAAAAGCAAGCATTAGTGCTTCTAGTTTTTTTCCTTCCATTTGTCCGTGACCAATACCTACTTTGGCATCTGGAACCAAACGTTGAATTAAGCCAGCAACTTCCTTAATGTTTTCAATACGGTTATGAATGAAATAAATCTGACCACCACGCTGTATTTCGTAACTCACAGCATCTCGAATGGTTTCTTCTTCAAAACGAATCACATTACTTTCTATAGGATAACGGTTTGGCGGTGGTGTTGTAATTACAGACAAATCTCGCGCTGCCATTAAGCTAAATTGAAGTGTTCTTGGAATGGGCGTAGCCGTAAGTGTTAAAACGTCTACATTATCTTTAAGCGTCTTTAGTTTTTCTTTTACAGCGACACCAAATTTTTGTTCTTCATCTACAATAAGAAGCCCTAAATCTTTAAATACAACACTTTTATTTACAAGTTGGTGTGTTCCTATAATAATATCTACATGTCCTTTTTCAAGACGTTCTAGTGTTTCTCTCTTTTCTTTGGCAGATCTAAAACGGTTAACATAATCTACAGTTACCGGGAAGTCTTTTAATCGCTCTCTAAACGTTTTGTTGTGTTGGTATGCTAATATGGTTGTTGGTACCAAAACAGCGACTTGTTTGCCATTATCTACAGCTTTAAAGGCTGCACGAATGGCAACTTCGGTTTTTCCAAATCCAACATCTCCACATACTAAACGGTCCATCGGGCGTTCGCTTTCCATATCGTTTTTAATATCGGATGTAGATGTGCTTTGGTCTGGTGTGTCTTCGTAAATAAAAGACGCTTCCAATTCGTGTTGCAAATGGCTGTCTGGATTGTATTGATACCCTTTTTCTAACTTACGTTTTGCATAAAGTTTAATTAGGTTAAAAGCAATTTCCTTAACGCGTGTTTTTGTTTTTTGTTTTAAAACTTTCCAGGCGTTACTTCCTAGTTTGTGTATTTTAGGTGGTTTGCCATCTTTACCGTTAAACTTGGTTATTTTATGAAGTGCGTGAATGCTTAAATATAAAATATCGCGTTCGCCATAAATAAGTTTTATAGCTTCCTGTTTTTTGCCTTCAACATCTATTTTTTGAAGCCCGCCAAAACGTCCCACACCATGATCTATATGGGTTACGTAATCGCCAATTTCTAAATTAGTAAGTTCTTTAAGTGTTATAGATTGCTTTTTAGCATATCCGTTTTTAAGACTGAATTTGTGATAACGTTCAAAGATCTGATGATCTGTATAGCATAACACTTTATTGATGTGGTCTATAAAACCTTGATGTAACGATAAAACTATAGTTTGGTACGAAACACCTTGCTCGATATCATTAAAAATATCGTGAAATCGTTTTGCTTGTTGTTCGCTAACGCAAGCAATATAATTGGTAAATCCTTTATTGTGATTGCTATTTAAATCT
The DNA here is from genome assembly GCF_009796865.1 of Formosa sp. L2A11. GTDB lineage: Bacteria > Bacteroidota > Bacteroidia > Flavobacteriales > Flavobacteriaceae > Formosa. Next base: position 1,350,378 of record NZ_CP047028.1, read on the forward strand.
TCTATTAAAAGATCGAATTGTTTATTAAATGAAGGTTGAGGTGTGGTATTATAAACAATACCAGTGTCTATACTTTTAGTGAAATAATAACCGCTTCCAAATTCAACTACAGTGAATTCTAATAGTTGTTTTTTTAGTAATTCAGAATTACAAAATAGCTCGTTTGGCGTATTGTGTTTTATGTCTGAATTTAAGTTTTTGAAAGCGTCTTCTGCCTTACCAAAAAGGACATCGCTTCCTGAAAATAATAACTGACTGTTTTTAGAGAAAATAACCGTTTTAGACGACATGTATTTTATGAAACTCTCGCGGTTTTCGTCTAATAATTTGTTTTCAACATTAGGAATAATGCTAATTTTCTTAATTTGTTCTGTAGAGAGTTGGGTTTCTACATCAAAGGTTCTAATGCTATCTACATCGTCTCCAAAAAATTCTATACGATAAGGCTCGTCGTGCGAGAAAGAAAAGACATCTACAATTCCACCACGAACAGAAAACTCTCCGGGTTCTGTTACAAAATCTACACGTTTAAATTTATATTCAAATAAAATTTCGTTTACAAAATCTATAGATAAATTATCGTTTACTGCAATTTTTAAGGTGTTACGTTCTAGTTCTTTTTTTGTAACTACTTTTTCAAATAATGCATCTGTATACGTAACTATTATTGCTGGTTTTTTACGCGAGTTTATACGGTTTAAAACTTCGGCACGTAGTAATACGTTGGCATTATCTGTTTCTTCAATTTGGTAAGGTCTGCGGTAACTTCCTGGGTAAAAGAGTACATCTTTAGTATTTAAAAGCTGTTCTAAATCGTTTAAATAATACGCAGCTTCTTCTTTATCATTAAATATTAATAGAAAAGGTTTTTCTGCTTTTTTAAAAACTTCGGCAATAACTAAAGAAAAAGAAGATCCGATTAAGCCCTTTAAAACAGTTTTGTTTTCGTTTTTGGAAATAGCAAGTTGCAAATTTTGCGTTTGCAAAGTTTGTGCAAATGTTTGCAAGAGGTTATTTTTACTCAAGTCAATTTATTTTCTGCAAATATAAGACATGCATTTATAAATTATGTTAACGATTTATGAAATTAAAAGTTGACAATAATTTAATTTTCCTTAAATTAAAGATGAAAATTTAAGAAAAATTAAATATATTAACAATTAAACTTTATTTATATTAGTCGCCTTAAAAAAGAAAAGATATGTCTTATTCAAAATTATTTGGTAGCGGGTTTACAGAACGCAATAAAGATCATTTTGCAGCTATTGTTCGTGTAGCTATGGATGATGGTATAATCTCTGACGAAGAGAAAGCGTTTTTAGACAGAGTAGCTAGAAGCTTACACATAAACGAGGAAGAATACGCGCAGATATTAATAGATTATAATACGCATCCTATAAATCCTCCAGTGGAATATTCAGTACGTTTAGAGCGTTTGTACGATTTAGCTAGAATGGTAAATTTAGACCATATAAATGGTGATAGTGAAATATCCTTACTTCGTAAAATGGGACTTGGTTTAGGTTTTTCTTCACGTAACGTAAAATATATTGTAGATAAAGCTTTAGTGTTGGTTGAAGAAAAAGTAGATTTAGATACCTTTATTGTAGAAATGAAGAAAATGAATCAATAGTAATTTATTCTTTTACTAAAAATAATAAAAGCGACCATTTTAAAATGGTCGCTTTTTTATTTAAAATTATTTTTTTAATGCATTGCGTTCAAATTCTTCGGCTTTTTCAACCATATTTTTACTTCCACACATAAAAGGTACACGTTCGTGTAATGCTGTTGGTTTTATGTCCATAATACGAGTAAAACCATCACTAGCTTTTCCGTTGGCTTGTTCTGCTAAGAATGCCATAGGATTACATTCGTATAGTAAACGTAGTTTTCCTTTTGGATTTTTAGAACTTTTAGGATATAAATAAATTCCACCTTTAATCATGTTTCTATGAAAATCTGAAACTAAAGACCCAATATATCTAGACGTATAAGGTCTGTCGTCTTCTTCCATTTGGCAATATTTAATATAATCTTTTATGCCTTGTGGGAAATGAATATAGTTTCCTTCGTTACAAGAATAAATGTTCCCGTCTACAGGGAAAGACATATCTGGGTGCGATAAGTAAAACGTTCCAATAGCTGGGTTTAAAGTAAACCCATTTACACCCGCACCAGTAGTATATACTAACATGGTAGATGTTCCGTAAACAATATATCCAGCAGCCACTTGTTGGTGACCTTCTTGTAAGAAATCTTCAATTGTAACAGGTGTTCCTACAGGAGTAACACGTCTGTAAATAGAGAAAATAGTCCCTACAGATACGTTTACATCAATATTAGAAGATCCATCTAAAGGATCTATTAATACAATGTATTTGTTCTGGTTTTTAGAATCTTGACTGTTAATTGAAACAAAATCGTCTTCTTCTTCACTCGCAATACCACAAACAATATTTCGCTTAATAAGTGTCTGGATAAACACATCGTTAGCGTAAACATCTAGTTTTTGTTGGTCTTCACCCTGAATATTCACATCGCCAGCAGCACCAATGATGTCTACTAATCCAGCTTTGTTCACTTCGTGGTTTACAACTTTAGCAGCTAAACGAATAGAATTCAGTAATCTTGTTAACTCTCCTGTGGTGTATTTAAAAGCGGTTTGATTTTCGATTATAAATTCACCTAATGTTTTGTTTTGTTTTGACATTTATTGGTAACGTTTGTTTATGCAAATATCGTGTTTTTTGTCAAACTACAACGATTGAGTGAGAATTATAATCCATTCATTTTGCATATATTTGAAGACTTAAATAATAATTATGAATATTAAAATTAGACCAGCCAAAATTGAAGATATGGCAGGCGTGCTTGAGCTAATTTACGAATTAGCCATTTACGAAAAAGAGCCAGAAGCAGTAGAGGTTACCGTTAGTGACTTAGAGCGCGATGGTTTTGGAACAACACCTTTGTTTAAATGTTTTGTTGCAGAAATAGAAGAACAAATTAAAGGTATTGCCTTGGTTTATAATCGCTATTCTACTTGGAAAGGCCCTATTATTCATCTTGAAGATTTAATTGTAAATAAAGATTACAGAGGTACAGGTGTTGGTACTGCTTTACTTAATGAGGTTGTAAAATACGGGTATAGTAAAGGGGCAAAGCGTATTAATTGGGAAGTTATAGACTGGAATGAGCCTGCAATTGCCTTTTATGAAAGTAAAGGAGCAACAGTTTTGCGCGACTGGGATGTGGTGCAATTAAACGAATCTGCAATTAAAAATTATATCGATAATATTTAAATGAAAGTATTTAAATTCGGCGGTGCCTCTGTAAAAGATGCTGAAGGGGTTAGAAATTTATCAACAATTTTAAAGCAATATTCAAACGAATATCCTGTGGTTATTGTTTCTGCTATGGGGAAAACCACGAACGCATTAGAAGTTATTGCTCATAATGTACTGTATAATAAAACAGAATTAGAAGCTTCTATACAAGTTGTAGAAACATATCATAATACTATTGTTTCTGAGTTGTTTTTAAATGTAAATCATCCTGTTTTTAGTATTGTAAATGACCTTTTAGCAGATTTAAGAACCATTTTACAAACAAATGTTTCAACCAATTATAATTTTGTTTACGATCAAATAATAGGTTTTGGAGAATTGCTTTCTACTACAATTGTAAGTGAGTACCTAAACCAATTTGGTGTAGAAAATATTTGGTTAGATGTTAGAAATCATATAAAAACAGATGTTAATTACAGACGTGCAAATGTAGATTGGGAAATTACAGAGCAGCTTATTAAACCGCTTAAACACAACCATTCTATAGTGGTTACTCAAGGTTTTTTAGGTAGCGATACAAAAAATACCACCACACTTGGTCGGGAAGGTAGCGATTATACCGCTGCTATTTTTGCTTACTGTTTAGATGCAGAAAGTGTAACCATCTGGAAAGATGTTCCTGGTGTGCTAAATGCAGATCCAAGATATTTTAAAGAGGCCCAATTGTTGGAGCAGTTGTCGTATACAGAGGCTATAGAGTTAGCCTTTTACGGTGCAAGTGTTATACATCCTAAAACGTTACAGCCACTTCAAAAAAAGGGAATTACGTTGTATGTTAAGTCTTTTTTAAACCCGAAAGCAAAAGGGACTAAGGTTAACGCAGATCTTGGTATTACGCCTAAAGTTCCCTGTTATATTGTTAAAAAACAGGAAATTTTAATATGCATTTCTTCTTTAGATTTTTCTTACATTGTAGAAGAAAATATTAGCGATATTTTTAGTGTTTTGCATCGTTTTAAAATGAAAGTAAATCTTATTCAGAATTCTGCTATTAGTTTTTCTATTTGTGTTGAAGATATTTTTAACAATTTAGAACACGTTTTAGAATATTTTCGCGTTAGTTATAAAGTTTCATATGTTTCTAATGTGTCTTTATATACCGTAAGACATTATAACACTGATGCTACAAATTCAATAACAAAAAACAAAGACATACTATTACAGCAGCGTACACAAGATACGTTACAAATAGTAACTAAATAAACAAATCACTACATTTGCGACCATGGCGAAAAATGATGAAAAGGGATTAGTAACTGCAAGTGAAGTAGCAAGTGCGATCCATTTAGAGAAGTTAGGCTTTTTAGGCACATTTGTGGGCTGGAGTTTAATGAAGATTCTAAAAATTTCTACAATAAATAAATTTTACCTCGAAAATAAGCATCTCGAAAACACAGCGTTTTTAGATCGTATTTTAGAGGAATTTGATATTAAATTTGAGATTCCTGAAGAAGATTTAAAACGTTTACCAAAAACAGGAGCGTTTATTACAGTGTCTAACCATCCTTTAGGTGGTATTGATGGTATTTTGTTGCTTAAATTATTGCTAGAACAGCGCGATGATTTTAAGATTATGGCCAATTTTTTATTAAATAGAATAGAGCCATTAAAGCCATATATTATGCCTGTAAATCCTTTTGAGAACAGAAAGGACGTAAAATCTAGTGTTATAGGGTTTAAAAATGCACTTTTACATTTAAAAGATGGGCATCCTTTAGGTGTGTTTCCTGCAGGAGAAGTATCTACGTATAGAGAAGGGAAATTGGTTGTAGATAAGCCTTGGGAAGCTACGGCTTTAAAGTTGGTACAACGTGCAGAGGTTCCTGTTGTTCCTATTTATTTTCATGCTAAAAACAGTAAATTGTTTTATAAGATTTCGAAGATAAATGATACACTAAGAACAGCCAAATTACCATCTGAAGTGCTTTCTCAGAAAAGGCGTGTTATTAAAGTACGTATAGGAAAACCAATACCTGTAAAAGACCAAAAGGAGCATGCAACATTACCCGAGTATTCAGAGTTTTTAAGACGTAAAACATATATGCTAGCTAATGCTTTCGAAGAAAAATCTACCATTCTAAGAAGTTTAGCATCTACCATAAATTTAAAGTCTACTAAAGTACCTAAACGTATTGTTACTCCTGGAGATGCCATTTTGGTAGAAGAAGAAGTTGAAAATTTACGCGCTTTAGATTGCAGATTATTACAAAGTAAAAATTATGAAGTGTTTTTGGCGCCATCAAGCGATATGCCAAATATTCTTCGTGAAATTGGGAGATTAAGAGAAATAACATTCCGTGAAATTGGTGAAGGAACCAATGAATCTATAGATTTAGATAAGTTTGATAGTTATTACCACCATATGTTTCTTTGGGACGACGAGCAAAAAGTAATTGCGGGTGCGTATAGAATGGGGCTAGGTTCAGAAATATTTAAAAAGTATGGGATTGATGGGTTTTATCTTCAAGATTTATTCCGTTTCGAGCCTGAATTGCATAAAATGATGAGCGAATCCATAGAAATGGGACGCGCTTTTATTATAAAAGAATTTCAACAAAAACCCATGCCTTTGTTTCTGCTTTGGAGAGGCATTGTGCATACTACATTACGTTATCCAGAACATAAATATTTAATTGGAGGCGTAAGTATAAGTAATCAGTTTTCTAATTTCTCAAAATCGTTAATGATTGAGTTTATGAAATCTCATTATTACGATCCGTATGTAGCACAATATGTACATCCTAAAAAAGAATTTAAAGTTAAACTTACTGATGCCGATAAAGATTTTGTTTTTGATGCTACAGAAGCCGATTTAAACAAATTTGATAAGATTATTGATGAGGTAGAGCCTGGGAATTTAAGATTACCAGTATTGCTTAAAAAGTATATTAAGCAAAATGCTAGATTGGTCGCTTTTAATGTCGATCCGTTATTTAATAACGCAGTAGATGGTTTAATGTATATTAAGATTGCCGACCTGCCAGAAAGCACCGTGCGTCCTGTTATGGAAGAATTTCAGGAAGAGTTAGAACGTAAGTTTTCAAATGGAAACGGAGAGCAACCGCCAACACCTTAATCAGGATTTAAAATATAAGTTTCAATAAATTTGAAAATACATAATAACTAAAAAGACTGTCTGAAAAGATGGTCTTTTTTTTATTGCGTTAATAATAGAACTATAAACGCTCTAATGTTCGTATTTATTAGAGTTCCTTTGTATGGTTTTAATTCGTAAATAAGATGAATAAAATTTGAATTTCATACCAAGTATGCTCAATTTTGCATGAAACATATAAACTTATATTGAAGTATCGCGAGAAGTGTGAAAAACGCCTCATTTTTGTGGTGTAATTCTGTGTTATAAAAGTAATTAGTAAATAATATTAATATGAAAAAAGCGCTTAAAATAGTAGGTGTTGTAATTGGACTACTTATAGTTTTCTTAGTTGCTGCTCCTTTTTTATTCGAAGGAAAAATACTAGAAATTGTAAAAAGTACAGTAAATGAAAATATAGAGGGTGAGTTCGATTTTGCAGATGCAGATATCAGTTTTGTTAGAAACTTTCCAGAAGTTTCTGTTTCTGTAAACGATATGAGTATTGTAAATACGGGAGCATTTTCTGGAGAAACTTTAGTGTCTGCTAAAAGTGCGAATATAAGTGTCCCTTTTATGCAAATTTTTAATGGTGCAGGAGAATCTTATACTGTAAATTCGTTTAGTATAGATGGTGCTGTAGTTAATATTCTTATAGACGAAGGTGGTAATGTAAATTACGATATCGCTAAAAAAGATGCTACAGAAACGTCTGTTTCAACGACAGAAGAGCCTGCGAGTACCGTGTCTTTATCTGTTCAGAATTACGAGATAACCAATTCTCAAATTAAATATTACGACGAGCAAGGAAAGATGTTTTTTGAATTAGACGATTTTAATCATTCTGGAACAGGAGATCTTTCTGCTGTAAAATCGGAGTTAGATACAAAAACAAGTGGTTTAGTCTCTTTCGATATGGACGGTACAAATTACCTTAAAGAGACACCTGTGCAGCTAGATGCTAAATTGGGTATAGATTTAGATCAAAATATATATACGTTTTTAGAAAACAAAGCCACAATTAATCAATTAGAACTGATTTTTGATGGTTCTGTAAAACTTAACGACGCTAGTCAAGATGTAAATATTACATTTAAAACACCATCGTCAGATTTTAAAAACTTCTTAGCATTAATTCCAAAAGCATATTCTAAAGAAATAGATAATGTGCAAACCACGGGAGATTTTATTGTTCAAGGGGCTTTAAATGGCACTGTAGACGATACGCATATTCTTGCATTTAATATTGCAATTACGTCTAACAACGCATCGTTTAAATATCCAGATTTACCACAAGCGGTGTCTAATATTACTATAGATACGCAAATTGCTAACGAAACAGGATTATTAGAAAACACCTATGTAAATATAAATGCATTAACGTTTAAGATTGCACAAGATGTATTTAGTGCCAATGCTAATATTAAAGATTTAATGGGAAATCCGTTAGTGAAAGCGAATTTAAAAGGGCGTATTAATTTGGGTAACCTATCTCAGGCTTATCCGTTTTCTGTAGAAGAGCAATTAAAAGGAATTTTAGATGCTAATATAACAACGGCATTCGATATGAAAGCTATAGAAGATGGTAGATATCAGGATACAAAAAATAGCGGTTCGTTGGGATTAAGTGGTTTTGAGTTTAATTCTGAAGACATGAAAAATCCAATTCAAATCTCTAAAGCAGGACTTACATTTAATACGCAAAATGTGATTTTAAATACTTTTGAAGCCAAAACAGGAAGCACAGACCTTTCTGCTAAAGGGGCTATAGATAATTTATTAGGTTATATGTTTAACGACGAATTGTTAAAAGGAAACTTTACATTAAACTCTAATACGTTTGCTCTTAACGATTTTATGACGGAAAGTGAAACTCCCGAAGTTGCAGATAAAACAGAGTCTTCAGATTTAGAAAAACCAGAAACAGAAGCTGCTGTAAGTACAGAAGAGATTAAAATTCCATCCTTTTTAGATGCTACAATTGTCGCTAAAGCAAATACAGTACTTTACGATAACTTGACGTTAAAAGAAGCTTCAGGAACGTTACTTGTTAAAGACGAAACGGTAACTCTAAAAGATTTTAGTTCTAATTTATTTGGAGGGAAAATAGCTTTAAATGGTGAAGTGTCTACTAAAGCAGCAACACCAACTTTTAATGTAAAATTAGGCATGCAAAGTTTTGATATGGCACAGTCTTTTAAAGGCTTAGATATGTTAAAAGCTTTAGCGCCAATAGCACAGGCGTTTAAAGGGACGTTGAATTCTAATTTTGAAATTAAAGGAGATTTAAGTACCGATTTTACACCAAATCTTAGTACTATTTCAGGTAATGCATTAGCAGAAATGCTTGTAAGTGATGTAGATTCTAAAGATAATAAAGTGCTAAGTACGTTGGTAGATCGTTTAACGTTTTTAAATTTTAACGAAGATGAAACCAAAACCATAAATACAAACTTAACCTTTAAAGATGGTCAGGTTACTGTAAAACCATTTAATCTTAAATTTAAAGATATTGATGTTGAGGTTGCTGGTAGTCATGGTTTTGATCAAACAGTAAATTATACAGCTTCGTTCGATGTTCCTGCGAAATATCTTGGTAACGATGTAAAAAAATTATTAGCACAACTTAACGATTCGGATGCCGAAAATATTTCTGTTCCTGTTAAGGCTTTAATTGGCGGAAGTGTTAATAATCCATCTATTACTACAGATTTAAGTGCAACGGCAACAGCGTTAACGACTAAGCTTGTAGAGATGCAAAAAGCTAAACTTATAAGTGAAGGAAGCGATAAAGTAAAAGGTGCTTTAAATGATTTCTTAAACGGAAATACTAGTGCTACAAAAGATTCTACAAGTGTTAAAACGGAAGCAACAAAAACAAAAGATTCTGTGCAAACAGATAATATTAAAAAGGCTGCCGATAATTTATTAAACGGATTGTTTAGCAAGAAAAAAGACAGTACTAAAACAGGAAATTAAATTCTTGTAACATACTGCTATAGATTATAGTGTAATAAAAAAGCTGAAGGTTTAAAGCTTCAGCTTTTTTGTTATTATGTTCTTTTAATACTTGTATAATTATTCACTATTTGCAATGTTTTTTTAAATAAAGCTAGTGAAAACACGGGTGTAATGCGCGCTAATATTAATTAGTTCTTAATTAATTTCTTAGTAATAAATTGATTGCCTGAATTAATCTTTACAAGATATATTCCTTTAGATAATTTAGATACATCAATGTTGTTTTTACTTTTTGTAATTACTGTTGTTTGTATTAATTTACCTAGAATATTGTATATGTTAATTGTAGCATCTTCTGTAATACTAAAGAAAACCTGATCTTTATTTACAGGATTCGGAAACATTTTAAAAGATTCAAAAATTACATCTTCTGTACTTAAAGTAGCAGAGTGGCTACCAATACCATCAAATGTATTAGCTTCAAAAATGTCCCATTCGCTGGTTGTGTAAGTTGTATTTGGTACGGTAATAGTACTTTTTCTTCTGTAAGTTGCATTTTGTATATGGTTGCTAGAATTACCTTCTTCACCTATAATATCAATTAAAACACCATTTTTGAATAATCCTATTGGATCGTTACCATTAAAATTCATTGGAGAAGCATAAAGATAAGGTTCAGTTGTATTGCTTGGTACAACTAAATCTGCATTGTTTATTAAGTCAGAGTCAGAAGTTCCTCCGTTAATAATTACAAAAACATCATTTGGTACAATGCTCGTAACATTATTCACTAAGTATTCAGATTTGTCTAAAGGTAAATCGTCTACCCAAGTCCCTCCATTAGATTGTTTTTGTATGCTATAACCTGCTAAACTAATTGTAGTGCTCGATAAGTTTACAATTTCAATTACTTTATTGTTTCCTCCATCTGGTTCTACATATTCAGAAATAAATAATTCTGAAATTCCGTTAGAAGCACCATTTGTTGTTGTCGCGTTTATTTCTGTACTTTTTTCAGAAACATTGTTGTCTGCATCTCTCGATAAAATTTGTACTGTATATGTTGTAGAAGCATCTAAGTTTATTACTGAGTAAAAAAGGTCTGTTGTTGTTACAATAAAAGTATTATTCACATAAACATCGTAACTAGCAACGGCATTATTATCTGTGGCAGCAGACCAACTAACTTTAAAAGATGAATCTGATGCATTACTAATAACAACATCTGTTGGTATAGAAGGCGTTTCGGTATCTTGTAAAGTCGTACCATTTATAGCAGTACTTGCTGTAGAAAGGTTGTTTATAATATCTCTTGCAATAATGGTAAAACTGTAACTTGTGTTTGTGTCTAGACCCGTAATTACGGCAGTTGTAATTGTATTAGACGTTTGTGCTGTTAAAACACCATCTACATAAATATTATAACCAGTAACTTCTACGTTATCTGTAGAGGCTGTCCAAGAAATATCTATTGTTGTTAGTGTAATATTGCTTAAAGTTACATTGGTTGGAGTAGAAGGCGCTTCTGTATCGCTACTTGTGTATATTCCCCATCTGTCTTCTGCAGATTGTCCTCCCCAGATTCTTGTTGCAAGATATGGGTTGTCTATAAATGGATTTCTATTTCCTTGTGCAGCATAGTTGTCTGTATTTTCATGATATGCATTTCTAGCAATTTCTATTGCAGATACAGGATCTTCTGCATTCCATTCTAAAAATAAATCTATCATATCATCTGGTGTAAACTCATTACTACCAACTCCAACAGCTGTAGGTAAGCAAACATCGCCATAACTTAAATACATATACATTATCATTCTTGCAGCATCTCCTTTCCATTCGTCTCCTGGGTACCAAGCAGGAGTATCTGCACCGCTTAATCCGTTATAGGTGTCTGTAGAAAAATCAGAATTACCAGAACCTTTTCCGTATTTTCTATTATTTCTAGTAGAATTACGTGTTCTGTCTGCTGCTCTTAAATGATGTGCATCTGTAGAAGGTCCAGGAACGTCCGTGTCTAAAGCAATAGTTGCTAAAGATTTAGAAAAAACGTGTTCTCTATTCCAAACATCATCACTTCCTGTTCCTGCATCTTGAGCATTAATATCTCGATACAAATCGTTAGAAATGTCGTTATCAGATCCGTTTTCCCATCCATAATATAAAATTATCTCATTGCTGTTATCTGGGTTCACATCTGTAGCCATACAAGCATCCCAAACATCAGGGCCACTACTTGTGTACTCTAATAATCGGGTGTGCGTAGCTGTCATTTTTTTAGCTAAAGCTTCCTTTAAAGGAACTCCAGTTAGTGTTAAATCTACATCGCTGTAATATTGTTCTTGTGAAAAACAAAACGAGGTTGATGTAATAAAAATTAAAAAGAGTAGTTTTATTACCATTTATACAGTTTAAATTAAAAAATATTTTTATAAAAGAGTGATTTGAAGTTTCTAAAGATTAGAAATATGCACTATTTTTTTGTCGGACACAAATGTAAGCGCTTTACCTACTTAAGATGTTAAGTAATTATTAACTTGTTCTTGATTTTCTGAAGGTGTGACAGAATAAGTGATAAGAAATTAAAAGGAAGAAAGCACGAGTAGGACACTCGTGCTAGTATACTATTGTTTTGGTGTTAATACCAGAAATTATGCAAATTTTGCTTGTATTTTATCTACTATAGTTTGGGCTAGTTTTTCTTTACTTTCAATGGTCCATCCGGCAACGTGAGGTGTTAGTAATACGTTTTCTGATTGAATTAAATATTGAAAAGCTTCGGGCATATTATTTTCTGTAAATAAATTTTCGAAAGATGCTTTTTCGTATTCTAAAACGTCTAAACCTGCACCTAGAATTTGTCCCGATTTTAATGCTGAAACCAAATTGGTAGTAATCACACTTTTTCCTCTAGCGGTATTTAAGAACCAGAACGGTTTTTTGAATCCGTTGATGAATTCTGCATCAATCATGTTTTGCGTAAGTGGTGTTTGCGGCACGTGTAAACTCACAACGTCGACTTCTTCTTGAAACGTTTCTAGGTCTACTTGTTTTGCGTTCGCGTTACCAACACCGTCTTTAATATCGTAGCATAATACGTTAACATCAAAACCACGAAGCTTTTTAGAGAATGCATTTCCCATGTTTCCGTACCCAATAATTCCTACTGTTTTTCCGTCTAGTTCTAGTCCGCGATTATCTTCGCGCAACCATTTACCTTCTCGTACTTCGCGATCTGCTTTATTTAGTTTGTTAAATAGAGATAGGAGCATACCCAATGTATGTTCGCCCACAGCATTTCTGTTACCTTCTGGAGCAGAAATTAGATGTATACCTTTGGTTTTTGCATAATCGCAATCTATGTTTTCTAAACCAGCACCTACACGACCTATAAATTTTAGGTGCGTTGCTGCGTCTAGAAATTGTTTATCGATAGTAAATCTGCTTCTAATTATAATACCATCGTATTGATGAATTTTTGCTTCTACTTCTGATTTTGTTGATGTAAAATCGTCGTGATTCGTAAATCCTAAATCTGTTAATTGTTGTTTTAAAAGCGGATGATTACTATCCAAATGAAGAATGGTCATAAATTTGAAAATTAGACTTCAAATTTACAAACTTTTGCGTTAAGGATTGAGCGATTTGTTTAAGCTCTTTTTAGGTTTTTTTAGACCTAAAAAAGCGAGTCGCGAAAGCCTGACCCTTGGGTAACGCCTAAATTAAAACCCTAACATTGCTTTTGCTATTAAGAAATATATTAAGATTCCGAAAACGTCGTTACTGGTGGTTATAAAAGGTCCTGTTGCTACAGCTGGATCTACGCCGCGTTTTTCTAAAAGGATGGGTATAAATGTGCCTATAATTGCTGCCATTACAATTACTGCAATAAGTGCCATAGCTATGGTTATAGATACTTTATAGGGTGTGTGAAAAGCAAAATGTGTAACGCACAAGGCTATTAATGCAATGGCGACACCGTTTACAAGACCGAGTGTAAATTCTTTAAATAATTGTCTTAAAAGATTGCTGTCCATAGTGTTGTTTGCCAATCCTTGCACTACAATTGCAGACGATTGTACGCCTACGTTTCCTGCTGTTGCTTGAATAAGTGGTACAAAACTTAATAAGATAATGTATTGTCCCATGGCACCGCTAAATGTATTAATAATACTCGCTGCGCCTAAACCGCCAAACATACCAATTAATAACCATGGAAGACGTGCTTTTGTAAGTTTCCAGATGCTATCATCTGCTTCTACATCTCGGGTAATACCTGCGGCTAGTTGGTAATCTTTTTCGGCTACTTCTCGAATAACATCTACAATATCATCAATAGTAATGCGGCCTAAAAGAATCTGGTTTTTATCGACTACGGGAATGGCTTCCAGGTCGTATTTTTGCATAATATTCGCAACTTCCTCTACATCTTCGTTCACATAAACGTAGTCTACTTTAGGGATATATACATTAGAAATGTGTGTTCTTGGAGATGCAATTAATAAGTCTTTAAGAGATAGGCGACCTATAAGTTTGTCGTTATCGTCTACAACATAAATAGAGTGTACACGTGTAACTTCTTCTGCCTGTAAGCGCATTTCTTTTACACATTGGGTAATGGTCCAGTTTTCGTTAACTTTTACAAGTTCCTTGGCCATTAATCCTCCGGCTACGTTATCGGCATAACGTAATAAATCTTTAATATCTTGAGCATGCTCGCGATCTTCTATATGATTTATAACGTGTTGTTGGCGTTCTTCTGGTAATTCAGAAATCATATCCGCCGCATCATCGGTATCGAGTTCCTCGATTTCTTCGGCAATTTCTTTTGAAGATAGTGTTGCTAGAATTTTTTCACGAGTATCCTCGTCTAATTCCATTAAAACTTCTGCAGTCTTAACGCTATCTAACAGTTTAATGACATAGGTGGCGTGTTCTATGTCTATATCTTCTAGGATTTCGGCAATATCGGCATGGTGAATGTCATCTAATATGTCTAAGATCCTTATATTGTCTCTAGATTCTACTAGTTGTTCCACTTGTTCAATAAGTTCGTCACTTATTTTAAACTGAATATTGTCGTCGTTTTCCTCCACTATTCTTGTGATTTAAGATCGTTTTCTATGCGTTCTGTGAGCGAAATAAATTGTGCTACCGAAAGTTGTTCCGGACGCTGGCCAAAGATACTATCTTCTCTTAGATTATCGGACAGATTAAATGTTTTTAAACTGTTACGAAGTGTTTTTCTGCGTTGTTGAAAAGATGCTTTTACAACTTTAAAAAGCATGGCTTCGTTACAAGCTAATGTAAAGTTCTCTTTTCGTGTTAATCGCAACACTCCCGAGTCTACTTTTGGTGGCGGATTAAATACATGTGGTGGTACGGTAAATAAATATTCTGCATCGTAAAAGGCTTGTGTTAAGACCGATAAAATACCATAGGCTTTACTGCCTTCTTTTTCGCAAATACGTTGTGCAACTTCTTTTTGAAACATGCCCGAGAATTCAGGAATTTGATCCCGCATTTCTAAGGTTTTAAAAAGAATTTGTGTAGAAATATTATAAGGGTAATTTCCAATAATAGCAAAAGGTTCTCCTTTAAATATTTCGTTAATGTCGTATTTTAAGAAATCTTTTTCGATAACACGATCTGCTAAATTTAAATAGTTTGCCTTTAGGTAATCTACAGATTCAGAATCTATTTCTACAACGTATGTTTTTGTAGGCTTGTCAAGCAAATATTTAGTTAAAACACCCATCCCTGGACCAATTTCTAAGACATTCTTATAGCCTTGAAAAGATAAAGTGTTTGCTATTTTTTCTGCAATAGATTCGTCGTTAAGAAAGTGTTGTCCTAAGTGTTTTTTTGCTTTTACCGTCATATAAATTAGTGTTATTTTGTTACGCTGTATTCGTCTATAACTTCTAGTTCTGTTCTAAAAGCCAATACGTTTTCTCCAAACTTTTTAAAAGCTTCTGTGCGTAGTGATTCTGCAAATTCTGAATAATATGTGTCTAACGCTTCTCTTGTTTTTGCACGATATTGTACAGAATAGGTTTGTCCTCCCATTTCTTCTTCAATAAGAACGCGTGTTAGTTTTGCTTCGTAAAATGTGCCAATAGATAAGACCTGCGGAATATGCTCTTGTTTCATCCAAGCAATCCAGGTCTCGTGCACGGCATCGCTAACATTTGAGGTAACATTATAGATATACATGTAATTGAATTTTTTTGCAAATAACAACAACTCGTTGCCATGAACAAAATGAATTCTTGTTTTTTGGTAAGTTAGGTCTAATTTTCTAAGAAATTTAATCCAATCGCTATTAGTTGCTCATGTAATCTCTAAAATATTACGGATTATTAATAGTGTTAACCGTTATTTTTTAAACGTTTTAGAAAGGAGTAGTAATTCTTTCCCG
Source organism: Formosa sp. L2A11 (assembly GCF_009796865.1). Lineage (GTDB taxonomy): Bacteria > Bacteroidota > Bacteroidia > Flavobacteriales > Flavobacteriaceae > Formosa. The sequence goes on from NZ_CP047028.1 coordinate 1,366,204, forward strand.
TCTGAAAAAGGAACTATTCTTTTCTGATAGATTAATCCTAGTTTTTCAAGTAATTTAATAGAATTTGGGTTTTCGGGAGCAACTATAGCTACAACTTCGTTTAGTTTGAATTTTGTTTCTGCTAGTTTTAAAATTTCTGAAGCAGATTCAAACCCGAAACCTTTGCCTTCGTATGTCGGTAAAAATGCAAATCCAATATCTACTCCTTCAAGTTCTGGACGTTTTATTAATCCGCAGCAACCTATAGGTTTTAAGTCTTCAGATTTTAAAAGCAGTTTGTAAAACCCAAAACCATTTTCGCGATAGCTTTTTAAATGATTGTTTGTAATGTAGTTTGCTGCAGCTTGTATAGTATTAATGTTGCGATCTCCAATAAATTTTATCCAATTGGGGGTGTTTAATAATTCGAGAATAAAAGGTGCGTCGTCTGTATTTAATTCTTGTATATGTAACCTTTCGGTAGAAGATATGTGCATAAGTTATTGGTTTATAGCGTCGCCTCTTAATATTCTAAATTGTGTTCTGGCTTCTACAAAATAAATGCTGTCAGAAAAGTTAAATATTATGTATTCGTATAAAGATTTTGCTTTTTCAGGCAGATTAAGTTTGTCTTTATATAATTCTGCCAAGTAAAAATAGGCATCGTCTGTTAACAGGCCATCTTTGTTGTTTGCAATTAAATTAAGGTAATTGTTTTCTGCCTTGCTATACTCTTTTTGAGCTTCGAATAATTTGGCTTGTTTATATAAGGCTTGTTCTGCAATGGGTTCTATACCGTGATTTTGTAATAATGTATCTAATACAACAATGGCTTCTTTGGGTTTGTTTTGGTAGGCTAGTAAATCTGCTTTTGCGTATAGTTTTAAGGCAGCTTGTGTAGAGTCTTCATACTTATTGTCGGAAATTAAAAGTTTTAAGTCTAAGGCATCGTTTGCAATTAATTGCGATGTAGATTGTTTTAAAATATTTAATTGTGATTCTGCCCATTTAAAATCGCCTTTATAATAACTTGTTTTGGCAACTCTAAATCTTGCTTCTTGAGATATTACGCTGTTTTTTAAACTACGCTGGATTTGAGTATAGTAAATTAAAGCTTCGTTAAACTTTTCCTGTAACACTAAAATGTCTGCCAACTCCAACTTGATTTCTGCTTTTTGTTGATCTTTTAATTTTAGCTTTAAAGTTTTTTTTAAGAAAACCTCTGCTTCGTGAGTTTGGTGTAAGTAAAATGCTAGAAAATGACCGTAGGCAATCTGAAGCTTTAAAGTTTGTGTTTGCGTACCATAGGTTTCAAATAGTTTTAAGTATGTTGTCTGAATAGATTTATAGTCTTTCTCTGGAGCTAATTTGGTTTTAAATTGCAGTAAGTTATACTGTGCATTTAGTTTTGTGTCTGTATCCTGGGTGGTGTCTATAATGTAATTGTAAACTTTTGTTGCAGTAGCGTAATCTTCTTGTGCCGTCGCTATAGATGCTAGTTGCTCCATGCGATTTAAACTTTCTGGCTTTCTGTTATAAATGGCTTTTTCTTGTGTAAAAGCCTTATTAAATTCTTTTTGTTGTATGAATAACCAACTTAATAATTCGTTCCAGATTAGGTCTGGGTTTTGCTGAATTTTTCTAAGTAAGGTTTTTTTAAGAATAATGTTGTTTTCGTTCTCTGGATCTTCGCTTAAAAAATCATTAAAAATGCGTTTTAAGTCATCTTTGTAAATCGGTTCTTTTTCAATAAAATCTACATAACTAATAAACATTTTTTCAATATTACCTTGTTCTCCATAAAGTCTGGATAATTGTATTGTAAAATCTAAATCTTCATTTAAAGCGGTTGCTTTTTCATACGCACGTATGGCAAAATCTAGTAGTGAGTGGTCCTGAAATGTTTTTGCTATAGAATTTACATAACTTGTATTTATTTCTATGCTTTTTATGGCCTTTTCGTAATTTTCGTTCGCTTTTACTAAGTCGTTTTGTAACTGAAAATTATAACCTATTTCTATTAAAAATGCAGGATATTTAACAGCAGTTAATGCTTGGTTTAAAAGAGAATCAACTTTGGTGTATTGTTGTAATTGTTGAAGCGTTTCTGCAAGTGCATTAATATAAATTATATTGTTAGGTCTGTTATCTAGAAGTTTTTGGTAAGAGATTTTTGCTTTTTCATACTCACCTTTTTTAAAATACTGTTTGGCTCTTGTGTCTTCTTGAGAAAACATACAAAAACTTAAAAGCATACAACAAACAAATATAAATCTCATAGTTATTCTGGGTTGTTGTAAATATAGGAAAGTGCATATAACAAACGAAAAATAGGCGCATAAAAAATGCCTGATAAATCAGGCATTTTACACCAACCAAAATAAAAGTGCTATTAATCTACTGTCAATTCAAGTATGATTCAATTACTATGTTGGATTTCTTTATATTTTTAATTTAGAGTTCTTTGTCTGTTTTACAGTTTTAGAACTTGAAATTTTAAATTTCGATTTTTGTTGTTTTGCTTGCAGTTTCACTTAACATAACGCTCAAAAGACCTAATTTAAGCTTTTTTTATTTATATAAGTATAGTCTGCTTAAGCGAATTTCTAAAGAATTAATTAAATTTCAAAATTAAACTTCATATAATCGTTGAACAACGCTTTTACGTTGTATTTTATCGAATATGTTGTGGTTTTACCTTTGGTATTCGTAGGAAAAAACTTATAAATAAAATTTAATCAATAATTGAAAAACCTGTGTAAGGAATTAACGCATCCGGAATAACAATTCCTTTCTCTGTTTGGTAATTCTCTAATATTCCAGCTAAAACTCTAGGTAAAGCCAAAGAACTTCCATTTAACGTATGTGCTAACTCATTTTTACCTTCTTTATTTTTAAAACGTAATTTTAAGCGATTGGCTTGAAATGTTTCAAAATTAGATATAGATGAAATTTCTAACCAACGATCTTGAGCTGTAGAAAATACTTCAAAATCGAATGTTAAAGCAGATGTAAAACCAAGATCTCCACCACACAATCTTAAAATTCTGTAAGGTAATTTTAAGTCTTCAAGAATACTTTTTACATGATCTACCATGCCGTCTAATGCTTTGTATGAATTATCTGGATGCTCTACACGTAAAATTTCAACTTTATCAAATTGGTGTAATCTATTTAATCCTCTAACGTGTGCACCATAACTTCCAGCTTCACGTCTAAAACAAGGTGTATATCCTGTAATTCCTATTGGTAAATCGCTTTCGTTTAAAACCACATCTCTAAAAATGTTTGTTCCAGGAACTTCTGCTGTAGGAATTAAATATAAATTATCTGCAGTAACATGGTACATTTGCCCTTCTTTATCTGGCAATTGTCCTGTTCCATAACCAGAAGCTTCGTTTACCATAAGTGGTAATTGATATTCTGTATAACCAGCAGCTGTGTTTTTATCTAAAAAGTATGCAATTAAAGCACGTTGTAATCGGGCTCCTTTTCCTTTGTAAACCGGAAAACCAGCACCTGTAATTTTATTTCCTAGCTCAAAATCTATAATGTCGTATTTTTTCGCTAATTCCCAATGCGGCATAGCACCATCGTATAACGTAGGAATAGCACCTTCTCTAAAAATCTCTACATTATCATCTTCAGAATTTCCAGCAGGAACGCTATCGTTTGGTACATTCGGAATTTTATAAAGTAACTGAGTTAAAGCTTCAGATTTTTCGTTTAAAGTCTCTGTTAATTCTTTAGATAACTCTTTTAACTGACCACTTTTTTCTTTTAAAATATTTGCTTTTTGTGCTTCACCACTTTTATACAAATTCCCAATTTCTTTCGATAATGAATTTGCTTCAGCCAACGTGTTGTCAAGTTGTGCTTGTGTTGCTCTACGCGCTTCATCAAGATCAATCACTTCAGAAATCATATCTGTAGCATCAATATTTCGTTTAGCTAAATTTGTAATAATACGCTCTTTATTATCTCGTATAAAAGGTATTTGTAACATCTTGTTTTTTAATTTGGGCGTTTCTTGTTTATTGACAAGACCAGGCTTTTCGCTGTATCTTTTTTACTTTAATTAAAAGTGTTTTAGTCCAGTTAGTAAACTTTATTTTAGTCTAAAAAAGAATAGGGAAAACACAATAGTTGTAAAAAAGGATGCCGCTGCAATCCTTAACGCAGGGTGAAACTTATTTAAAAACAAAAGTAATAAGTTTTTAGGTTCAAAGAAATAAAATATAAACCTATTTTGAAGGTAAAATCCAATCGCTATGCTTCCAAGCAGACCATTCTACATTAGCTAAGTCTACCTTTGGATTAATTAAACGTTTTGCAGGTTTACCATTTACACTAACACGTGCTTTTACATACACCGAAATAGAATCTCCTTTTGCTGCATACACAGATTTTAAATGTTGCGAAAATTGCCACATTACATCTGGCTTGCTAAGCGCTAATTGTTTTTGTTTAGACGATAAGTAATCGCTTAGTTTTACGCGTTCTGTAGTGTGTTTTGTATGGTTTTTTATTACGTAAGTTGCATAGCCATTTTTGCTACGTAACATCATGCGCCAAGATAATCTATGGCCTTCTTCCGTCCAAAGTATATTGTCTTTTATAAAATGATTTCTTATAGGTAAAATTAATTGAATTAAGAAATACACATACATAATGCCTAAGCCTATATTTTTATGTTTTGGGACAATAACTTCTCCAGCATTGTAAAAGGTTTTTTTGTTTTTAAAAAAGATCTGGTGAATCTGTTTTGGTTCAAAAAAGAATAAAGTAAAAGCAAGAGACAGAAAAGGAAAAATTCCCACTTGAAAAACTATAGCATTAAATAAATGAAAGAAAATAGAGGCAAAGAAAGCCATTTTTCGTGTCCGCTTTATAAGTAATAACGGGATAATTAAACCATCGAATAAAATACCTCCATAAGCCAAAAAGTAATGTACTGTTTTTTCTTGTAGTAAATCGCCAATTAATATATAATGGGTTTTGGCTTGCATTAAGTGTGCAATAACGGTAGTGTCTAGCCAGTCCGGATAAATCTTATTAATAGAGCCGTAAGTGTAAACAATAAACATTTGTAAAATAAAGACAAAGCCACGCCATTGCGGCATAGAATTTTGTTTTATTTCAGGATACGAATTGGCATCAAAAGACATGAATGCATTTGCAGGTTGTATCGCCATTAATCCGCTTAAAAGCATCAATAAATAATAGTGATTGTTATAAGATGCTTTTTGCATAAAGTAACAACCAGCCCAAAGTATTGTAAAAGAAATAATACTAAAACGGTACTTGTAGCCCGCCATAATACATAGTGCTAATAATCCCATAAAAGCATAATAATAAATCATGCCGTTTCCTGGAAGTGGTTGTAACCACTCAAAGCCTATAAAAGTAAATGTAAAATCAGGGTCTATAAAAGCGTGTTTAACCCAACCTGTAAAAATAGCGCCAACGGTTTCAAAAAAACATAAAAACCCAAAAATAATTCTGAAGGCAATTAAAGCTGAATTGTCTATATGCTTAAATAGAAATTTATTAATCATTTAGTGTAGAAATAAAAAGAAGAGATTCTTCTTCGTCTTGTTGTAATTGGGACTTTAAATCTGCTATAGAATCGAATTTTTTTTCATCTCTTAAACGGTGCAACATGTCTATTCTTAATTGTTTCCCGTATAAATCATCATCAAAATTAAAGAAATGAATTTCTATATGTTGTAGCGAACTGTCTGAGACGGTTGGATTGGTTCCAATATTCATCATTCCAAAAACAGTTTTATTATCTATTTCAGATTTTACTACATACACACCATGCTTCGGGATCAGTTTGTAGGCTTCGCCTATTTTTAAGTTTGCTGTAGGATATTGTAATTGTTTGCCTATTTGTTTTCCTGTAATTACAGTTCCGTTAAGGCAAAACGGATAACCTAAATATGTGTTTGCTTTTTCAATATCTCCAGCGTTAAGCGCTTTTCTTATTTTAGTAGAGCTTACTGAAACTTCATCTACATCTTCAGCCGAAATTTCCTCAACTTCAAAATTATATAATTCACCAAATCGGCGTAAATCATTAATATTTGCAGAGCGATTTCTTCCAAAATGATGGTCGTAACCAATAATAACACGTTTCGCTTTTAATTGATCTATAAGAATTTCTTTTACAAAATCTTCTGCCGTTATTCTGGAAAATTCTTTTGTAAATTTTTGAACACATAAATAATCTAATCCAGATTGCTCTAGTATGTCACTGCGCTCTTCAATGGTATTTATTAATTTAATATTCGCATCGTTTTGAAGTACCATTCTTGGGTGTGGGAAGAAGGTAAGTACAACAGATTTAAGATGCGTTTCTTTGGCGGTGTTTACCAAACGTTTTAATATTTTTTGATGACCTAAATGCACACCGTCAAAGGTGCCTATGGTTACAACTGTTGAAATCTTGGAGTCTAGATTGTTAAAGTTTCTGACTTTTTCCATTTATTAAAAGAGTAATCGTTAAGTAATTATTAAAAAAGTTTAAATTAGCCCATCTTAAAGTATACATTTATAAGATAATACACAATGTAAAGCAAAGCTACGTCATGTTTTTGCAATGACCATGATTTTTGTAATATTAAAATGTGGTTTATATATGTATTGTCAAAGATTTAAATTTATGAAACAACTCTACACAAAAAAGTTTTTCTTGCTTTTATTAGTGTCTCTTTATACCAGTTTCCTCTCTGCCCAATCTTCATCAAACTTTTGGAAGAAAGCAACAACGTCAAGTTCTAAAAGTGAGTCTTTAAGTAGAAAAACACATCCAGATACTTATCAGGTTTTCGAATTGGATTTAACTGGATTTAAAGCTGCTTTACTAAAAACACCTTTAAGCGATAATTATAGGAATACTTCTGGACAAATTCTGGATTTTCCCATGTCCGACGGTACATTTCAGCAATTTGAAGTTACAGAATCTTCTATTATGGAATCTAAACTTGCTGCTAAATTTCCTGGAATAAAAACATATAAAGCTGTTGGAGTAGATGATAAAACAGCAACCATGCGCTTTAGTGTGACACAAAATGGCGTGCATGCTTTCTCTCTTTCAGGAAAACGAAGTTCTGAATTTATAGATCCGCAGACAGTTGCAGGAGATACTTACATGGTTTATAACAGAACATCTTTAGGTATAGATACACAAGATTCTGAATGCTTAACAGAAGACAATGTTAACTTAGAGTCTTTAAAAACAGATACGGGTTCCGAAATTTCTAATACTAACGATAGTACTTTAAGAACATTTCGTTTGGCATTAACATGTAATGCAGAATATGGTGCTTTGTTCGCTGGATACGGAACAGATCAAGAAAAGAAAGCTAATATTTTAGCACAAATGGTTGTAACGATTAACCGTGTAAATGAAATTTACGAACGCGATTTAGCAATTACCTTGAAGTTTATAGATAGAAACGATGAGCTGATTTATTATGATATTGATAACGATCCTTGGGAATCTGAATTTAATGCCAAAACACAGGAAGTTATTTCATCAACTTTAGGAGATGAATCTTTATACGATATCGGACATAATTTTAATACAACTAATGCAGGGAATTCAGGATGTATTGGTTGTGTTTGTGTAGATGCAGAAGCACCTTACACTAACGAAGTGTCTAAAGGGCGTGGTTATACGGGATCTACAAATCCTACAGGAGATGCTTTTGATATTGATTTTGTTGCTCACGAAATGGGACACCAATTTGGAGCTTGGCACACCATGAACACATGTTCGCGTTCTGGAAATGGAATTTCGGAAGTAGAGCCTGCTTCAGGAAGTTCTATTATGGGGTATGCTGGAATTTGTGGTGCAAATAATATTCAAGAAAATTCTGATGCCCATTTTAATTACGTTAATATTCGTGATATTTCTGAAAACATACAGCCAACAGGTGTTAGTACGTGTGCCGAAGAAACAGAGTTAGAGAATACACCGCCTGTGGCAAATGCAGGAGCAGATTATACAATTCCTGTTTCTACCCCTTTTGTATTAAAAGGAAAAGGAGACGATGTAGATGGTGTTTATACATTAACATATAATTGGTCGCAAAACGATCCGGAACGTGCTCCCGATGAAGGTGCTCCTCAATCTACATGGACAGTTGGGCCATTATACCGTTCTATATTACCAACAGATTCTCCAAATAGATATATGCCTAGTTTAACAGATGTTATAGATGGCAATATTACGCCCGAATGGGAAGTCACACCTTCTGTTGCGCGAACTATGAATTTTGCACTAACAATTAGAGATAATGGAAGCGGATTTCCGTTAGGTATAGGTCAAGTAGATACAGATTTAATGACTGTAACTGTTGTAGATGGTACACCTTTTAGAGTATCTAGCCCAAATACTTCAGCTCCTTGGTATGTTGGTGTTTCTAAAGAAATAACATGGGAAGTTGGAGAGACAAATGTTGCGCCTATTAGTAGTAATAAAGTAAATATAAAACTGTCTTTAGATGGCGGATTGACTTACACTGTTGTTTTAGCTTCAGATGTAGATAATGATGGTTCTGAAACGATATTAGTTCCGGATTACATGAGTGAAACATGTAGAGTGCTAGTAGAAGCTGCAGATAATATTTTTTATGATATTTCTGATGAAAATTTTAGTATAGAACAAACCGAACCTATTTTTACTTTAGATCTGGAAGATGAAGATCAAGTATATTCTATTTGTAATAATGATACAAGTTTAGATATACCATTTAGGTATACTACCGTTTCTGGGTTTAATGAATTAACAACCTTTAGTGCTTCTAATTTGCCAGATGGTGTAGTCGCTACGTTTACTCCAAGTTCTGCACAAGAAGATATAGATGTTATTTTAACACTAGAAACGTTTAATGATGCGGCTATAATGTCTCATGATATTAATATTATAGGAACAGCGAGTTCGTTAACGCAAACCATTGTAACGACAGTAGATATTGAATCGTCACAACTTGAAAGTCCGAATTTATCAAGCCCAGTAAATTGTGAGACAGAAGTTTCGGAATCTGATAGGTTAACTTGGGAAGCATCAGATTATGCTTTAGAGTATGAATTAGATATTTCTTCTGTTTCAGATTTTTCTGAAAATGTTAGTACATATACAGTAGAAGATACCTTCTACGATGTTACAGGTTTAGACGGTATAACAACCTATTATTGGCGCGTACGAGCAATAAATACATGTGGAGAAAGTGTTAATTCTGAAGTGTTTAGTTTTACTACAAGTTTATGTACACGATGTACCTCTTATGGAATAGATTCTATTGCTTCTTTAGAAACATCTACTACACGAGTCATTTTTAATTCAATGGACAATGCTTCGGGTAAAACAGGATATAGTGATTTTACATCTATAGAAAATAGTGTTAAAGTAGGGGAGACTTATCCTATTTCGATTTACGTTAATACCTCAGGAAATTATACAACTAAAACAGTTGTTTGGATTGATTGGAATAATAATTGTGATTTTACTGATTCAGGTGAAATGTATGAATTGGGTGAAGCTACAAATGTTACAGATGGCATTACAGGCGGTTCTCCTTTAGAAATAACGGTTCCTGCAGATGCTGTTTTAGATGGAAAAACAATTATGCGTGTTACTACTAAATATAGAATTAATCCGGAGCCCTGTGAAACTGAATTTGATGGGGAAGTCGAAGATTATATGTTAACGGTAAACTCCTCTACATTAAGTATAGAAGATCAGACTTTTAATGATTTTAAAATTTGGCCAAACCCTAATACAGGTACTTTCTCAGTGTCGTTAATAGCGTCTTCGTCTAATGATGTTATTTTTGTATTATATGATATTAGAGGGCGAAAAGTGTTTACTAAATCGTATAAAAGTAGCTATGCTTTTAATAAGCGTATAAGTTTAAATAATGTTGCTTCTGGATTGTATTTATTACAAGTTAGTAATGGCGAACAAAAAACAGTTAAGAAGATTATAATAGAATAAAATATACTTTAAAGTATTATAATTAACAAAGGGCGTCTAAATTTAATTTTAGATGCCCTTTGTTGGTTTTATACATCAGTACATAGTGAATGGAGGTAGGTTTTATTAAGTGGTAATCACTATGTTTTAGTATGTTTTTATAAGGCATAAAAAAAGGGGTTTTGAATATAATTCAATCCCCCTTTTTTCTGATTAATAGCAATTACTTTTATTCTTTAATAAAACGTAGTGAAACAGAGTTTGCACTATTGGTAAGTTTTATAAAGTACATGCCGCTTTGTAATTCTGAAGCGTTAATTTTTAAATCTGTAGCTGTATTTATTTTTTCTTGTTTAACTAATTGACCTAATATATTGTAAATCTGGTACTGTGTAGGTAATTCTGTTGCGTTGCTAAATTTAATATTTAAATTATCTTCAACTGGATTAGGATAGAGTTTTATGTTTTCTGAATACTCTTCGTCACTAACACTTAATGTTTTTGTAGAAATATTTATTCTGTCTTCGTCTGTAAATTCTCCACCGGTGTAAATTACTGTGCCTTCGCTTGTAGATAAGGTGTAGTAACCTTCTCCGTTACTACAGCAAATTCCGTTTCCTCCAGCATCGTAGATAACAAAAGTATAACACTCGTCTCCGCTAACTTCAAACGATTCTGTAACTTCTAGGTTTCCAAAATAATTTCCGCCACCTTCTTGAAGGACTTCATTATTGCTGTTTAAAAATTGCCATGTTGTTTCAGATGCTTCTAAATCTGTCTTAAGATTTAAATTAATTATAGTTGTTGTTGCAAAAACGGTATTCAATGTTATGTCTTCAGAAATTTCATTATTACATGTTCTAGCATCTGTTTCTCCATTTGGACTATTAATGCTAATGGTATATGTAACGGTTGTATTAGAAACTGTTATGCTAGGAAGTGTTACGTTTTCAGATTCTTCAGGATCTAAGTTTCCTGTCCAGTTATAATCTGAAGTTGTACCATCTGCAATTTCTGAAGTAATTGTTAAAGATGTTAAAGGGGTTGTACCGTAATTTGTTAATTGTACAGTTGCAGAAACGTCAGAGCCACATGCTGGAATATCTATATCTACAAAAGAAATACTAACGTCGTTATCTACTGCATCAGGCGCTTCCGACTTGTTAGATGTTACTAATCCTTTACGTCTTGGTGAGTTTTCTAATACCGCAAACACTCTTTCTTTTTGTCCTTCGGTAAAAATATTCATACACTCATCGTTGGTGTAGTCCATGTAGTTTTCTACCATGTCGTATACCACTTCAGAACCTTCTTCACCGGTACAGGTGTCAATTACAGGACACCCTGTGTTAGAACTTCCTGAATCGGGTGTGTCTTCTACATAATCATCTACAGTACAATCTCCGTCTCCCCAAATGTGTCTTAATCCAAAAAAATGACCAACTTCGTGAGTCATTGTTCGTCCTTTGTCGTAAGGAGCGGTTAAGTTAAAACTACCATCGTTATAATCTTCACTACCAAAAGAGTTATATCTGCAAACTACACCATCTGTAGAAGCCTCTCCTTCGTTTTCAGATAATCCTTCTAATTGAGAGCTAGAAGGAAATTGAGCATATCCTAATAAATCTGTACGAGTAAATACTACAGACCACATATTCATGTATTGTGTAGGATCCCAAATTGTAGCAGGTTTAAGAATGTCTTCTATGTCGTCTGTGCTCCAGTCTTCTCGTCCCATATCTACACGGTTAATACCGTTTGTAGGACAACCTTCTGGTGTTTGTTGTGCTAAAACAAATTCTATTTCTAAATCTGCACCTACAGCATTATCGTTATAACCAGGTGTGCCGGCCATACGTCTAAAATCTTCAGTCATTACAGTTAATTGAGACTGTACTTGGCTATCTGTAATATTTTCATCTACACCGTAATCGTCTCCGTTATGAATAACGTGTACAACAACAGGTATTGTTATAATAGAGTTTACTGTTTTGTTTGCTAATCTTTCAGATTTTATTTCTTCAACTTTTGGTGCTATCCAGTTTTCAAATTGATCTTTACTTAAACGGTAAGGGTTGTTATTTTGTAGTCGATTTTCGCTAGCTATAAAGCCACAGTGCTCGCCGTTTTCGGGAGTAAGGACTTTATTAGAGTTCTGTGCTTGTATGCTAAAAGAAAATATAGAGCAAAGCGTAAATAACGTAAAAGTAAAAATTTTCATATGTTAGGTTTTTAGGAGGTAATAATCGCAAATATATTTTAATTTGTGACTATTAATGCGTTTAACTCCTGTTTTTTGTATAAATAAGAATGTAATTATTGATTTTTACTTCCCGTTAAAAGTGTTCATCGTATTATTTAATCCAGCTGTTCCGAAAGATTTTATAAGTTCTACAGATTTCTCTAAACGTTCCGGAAGTTTATCATTTTCTTCAATGGTCCATTCTCCTAACACGTAATCGATTTGCTTTCCTTTACTAAAGGCGTCACTAATACCAAATCTAAAGCGGTTGTATTTTGTGGTTTGTAATTTTTCTTGGATGTCTTTTAATCCGTTATGGCCACCATCGCTACCTTTTCCTTTTAAACGAATGCTTCCAAATTCTAAATTTAAATCGTCTGTAATAATTAAGACATTCTCTAAAGGTATGTTTTCTTTGGTCATCCAGTACAATACTGCTTTTCCGCTTAAATTCATAAACGTACTTGGTTTAAGCAAGATAAACGTTCGTCCTTTAAATTTGTAGGTGGTTAAATCTCCTAATTTTTGAGTTTCAAAAGAAAGATCTTCTTTTTTTGCTAAGTGATCTAACACTTTAAAGCCTATGTTGTGGCGGGTATTTTTGTATTCGTCACCAATATTTCCGAGGCCAACAATTAAAAATTTTTTCATAGCATCTTGATGGTTTATGTTCGTTTGTGTAGGTTTAAAACGTGTTTTAAATAAACGAAACATAGTGTATTTAATTTTTGGCTAAAATAAAAAAAAGCATCCTGTTTACAGGATGCTTTTTAAAAATTTAGATTTTCTAAAGATTATGCTTCGGTAGTAGCCTCAGTAGCTGCTGCTTCTGCTCCTTCTTCTTCTTCTTCCTCATCATCTGCAACTGCTGTTCTAGATGTTTTAATAGAACATACAACTGTGTTGTCTGTGTGTAAGAATGTATATTTTTCGTTTGCTATTTCGCTAACAGATATTTTATCACCAATTTTTAAAGGAGTAATATCTACTTCAATAAAATCAGGAAGGTTTTCTGGTAACGCTTTAACACGTAATTTACGATTGTTTCTACGTAAGATACCACCACTTTTAACACCTTTAGCATTTCCTATAAAGTGTACAGGAATAGTAAGTGCAATTTCTTTATGGTCGAATAATTGGTAGAAATCTACGTGTAGAATTCCGTCTGTTACTGGGTGAAATTGAATGTCTTGTAATACGGCATTTAATGTTTCACCACCTTCTAAATTAATCACAACAGTATGCGCACTTGGTGTGTATATTAGTTTAGAGAATGATAATTCTGGTGCTGAGAAATGAACTGGCTTATCTCCTCCGTATAATACGCAAGGAACCTGACCAGCATTACGTAAGGCTTTTGTTGCTTTCTTGCCTACGCTTTCTCTTTGAGATCCGTCGATTGTAATTGATTTCATTTTTATTTATATTAAGTATTAAATTATATTTACATTACAAATTTAGAACTGATTGATTTATTGTAGTGTACGTTTTGCATCACTGCAGAAAATAAATCGGCACAAGTAAGTACTCTAATCTTATCGCTTTTTTTAGTTAAAGGAATAGAGTCTGTTACTATTAATTCTTCTAATTTTGAGTTTTCTAATTTTTGGTAAGCGTCTCCAGATAAAATAGGGTGTGTACAAATAGCTCTTACGCTTAATGCACCACGTTCCATCATTAAATCTGCTGCTTTAGTTAATGTTCCTGCAGTATCTACCATGTCGTCTACTAAAACAACATTCTTACCTGTTACATCACCAATTAATTCCATGTAAGAAATAACATTGGCTTTTGCACGTTGTTTGTAACATATTACAACATCGCTTCCTAAAGCTTTAGAGTAAGCATAAGCACGTTTTGAACCTCCCATATCTGGAGATGCAATGGTTAAGTTGTCTAAGTTTAGAGATTTTAAATAAGGTAAAAAGATTGTGGAAGCAAAAAGGTGATCGACTGGTTTTTCGAAAAATCCTTGAATTTGATCAGCATGTAAGTCCATAGTGATAATACGAGTTGCACCAGCTGTTTCCAACATTTTAGCAACTAGTTTAGCTGCAATTGGCACTCTAGGTTTATCTTTACGATCTTGTCTTGCCCAACCAAAATAAGGTAAAACAGCGGTAATGTGTCTTGCAGATGCACGCTTAGCAGCATCTATCATTAACAACATTTCCATTAAGTTTTGTGGCCCAGGATGTGTAGAACCGATAATAAAAATACGAGTTCCTCTAATAGACTCTTCGTAAGAAGGCTGGAATTCACCATCGCTATATGTTGAGGTAATAACATTTCCTAAGTGAGTTCCGTAAGAAGCAGCGATTTTCTCTGCTAATTCCCGACTTTGATTACAGGTAAATATTTTAGCTTCAGTTAAAGGCATGTGTAACGTGTTGTTTATTAGTGTTAAACACTTTGGGTGTTTCAATTTGGGTGCAAATTTAGGCTTTTATTTCAACTAGGAAAGAATTATATGCTGTATTTTTAGGAAGTTTCCATAAAAATGGATTATTTTTGCACCTTCTTAGAAGATAACTTCTATTATTTGCTCAAGTGGTGGAATTGGTAGACACGTTGGATTCAAAATCCAATGTCGCGAGACGTGCGGGTTCGATTCCCGCCTTGAGTACTTTAAAACCCTTATAAGCTTTGTGTTTATAAGGGTTTTTCTTATTAGTAATAATACGTTTAGTCAGTCTTTATTTCGTCTAATCCTAGCTTTATAAGTTGCTATTTTTCTTCAAAAAAAATCAGATATAAGTATTTTGTTTCTTTAGTTTTTAAATTTTAAACAAACTTGCATAGGAAAAAAATAGGCTGATCTTCTTATTACTTCTTCTCAATGGCTGTATATTAGCGAACTTAAAAAAAATATTCGCTGCAAAGCGACTAAAGTCTTCTGCAAATTTATATAGAGTATGAAACATTTATTTTCGAATTTACTATTTAAAGTTTTTTTAGCCATTATATTGGGAATTGTTTTTGGACTCTATTTACCGGAATCTGTAAATCGGATTTTTACCACTTTTAATGCGTTTTTTGGTCAGTTTTTAAGTTTTGCTATTCCTTTAATTATTCTAGGATTAATCATGCCGGCTATTTCCGATTTAGGTAAAGGTGCCGGGAAGTTATTATTGCTAACGGCTGCTATTGCTTATGGTTCTACTTTATTTTCAGGATTTATGACTTATTTTACGGTGTCTAATATCTTTCCTCAGTTATTAGCGTCTCATGTTAACGATGCTGCTCAGATTGCAGATTCTGGCCGCGAGTTATTGCCCTATTTTAGTGTTAAGATTCCGCCGCTTATGGATGTGATGACGTCTTTAGTTTTGGCGTTTGTAGTGGGTTTAGGATTGTCTTATCAAGGAGAATCAACTTTAAAATCGGTAGTTAAAGATTTTGAAACTATAATTATGCAAGTTATAGAAAATGTTATTATACCGCTCTTGCCGTTATTTATTTTGGGAATATTTACGAGTATGGCATTTAGTGGCGAAGTGTTTTCAATACTATCTGTTTTTATAAGTATTATAGGTGTAATTTTTGCTTTACATATACTGTTATTACTGCTACAATATTCTATTGCGGGTGCGCTTACAAAAAAGAATCCTATAAAATTATTGCTTACCATGATGCCTGCTTATTTTACAGCATTGGGTACCCAATCTTCTGCGGCAACTATTCCTGTAACCTTAGAGCAATGTTTAAAGAATGGTGTTTCAGAAAAAATTGCTGGATTTGTAGTGCCGTTATGTGCTACCATTCATTTATCTGGAAGTATTATGAAAATTACAGCTTGTGCTATGGCTTTAATGATATTGCAAGGAATGCCGTTTGGTTTTACGTTATTTGCGGGTTTTATATGTATGCTTGGAATCGCTATGATTGCCGCTCCTGGAGTTCCTGGAGGAGCAATTATGGCAGCTGTCGGAATCTTACAATCTATGTTGGGGTTTACAGAAGAAATGATCGGACTCATGATTGCGTTGTATATTGCCATGGATAGTTTTGGTACAGCTTGTAACGTTACTGGAGATGGTGCAATTTCTTTAATTGTAGACAGTATTACCAAGGATAAAAAAGTAGCATAAGTTTTATTAATTTTTTTTGAATAGATTTTAAGAAACACATTTAAAGAGAGATAATACAGAAGCTAAGCTTCGAAATAAAAAAACAGCCAACACTATTATAAGTGTTGGCTGTTGTATTATAAGGTGTAAGAAGTTGTAACCAAATTTATATAATGCAAGAGTGTTGTTTTCTTGCTTATTTTAGGTTGGTTAATAAATGTGTCTCTTAGTCTTTATCTGCAAAATAAGATGGTCCATCTCCTGTTAAGAAATCTTCTCTTACCGGGCTAAATGTATCAATTAGTTGTCCTTCTTCTAAACAAACTGCACTATGTAGTAAATTAGGTTCAATATATACACCGTCTCCAGCTTCTACAATTTGCTTTACTCCATCAATTTCAAATTCAAATTTACCTGAAACAACATATGTCGCTTGAGTATGAAAATGTTGATGTGGTGCACCTAATGCGCCTTTGTCAAATTTCACACTTACCATCATGATTTGGTTATCGTAACCTAAGAATTTTCTTGAAACTCCACCACCAAGTACTTCCCATTCCATGTCTTTTGTAATGATGTACTTTTCGCTTAATCTTTTCATTTTGTTTATATTTTTGTTTAATAATTTGTAAAATAACAATGATATAAGCAAGATAATTAATTTCTAATAATTAGAGAAGTAAGAAATAGAATTTTTAGCACTTTAACCTTTTGTGTTTTAAATACATTATTTACTTTGTTTAATAAATAACACACTTACAAAGTCTTAATCTTGGTGTTTCTTCTTCATTATGTATATAGTGTAATAGTTTTTATTTTTCTGTTTAATTGTCTTCAGGTTAAAATTTCTAAAATCATACTATATTCGGGGTTTTATGGTAAAAAAATCAATATTTATATGTCTTTGTTTCGTAAATATATTTTTATCATAATTATTGTGAGAATTGTTTTTCTATTCAGCTTAAATAAGACTTGATGGCTGTGTTACAATTAAATATAAAATATTGGGATGAATTGGGTAAAGCTTATAAGGATAGTCTTTTTTTGATTAAATCCTACGTTTAGGCTAAAAATGTTATTAACATTAATAATGAAATATTCGTGAAAAATAACTCGTGTAAGATGGTTTAAAAGTTATAAATAGTAGATAAATTTGTAACCTGTTTTAACTGTTATTGGTTATCAAGTTTAACGCCTTGATATTAAAAAGGGAATCCGGTGAAATTCTGGAACTGTCCCGCAGCTGTAAACTCTAAACTATGCCTAATAAAGATTCTTTTTTTTTATAAAGAGAGCGTCTGGGTAAGGGAGCAAGTCAGAATACCTGCCATTAATTTTTAATAATTCGTTTAGCTTTCGTGGATTGAAGCTGGAATTAGAAGTTGATTATACTTTATACATATCAACATATTACTAGTTCTACTTTGAAAGCCAAAATTAAATAGCAGATTAAACATGATTAATAACTAGTTTGTTAAAATCTGAAACAATGATTTCTTACTTTTTTTGAAAAGTTTGAATCTTATTAATGATTTTTAAATCAACTTAATATGGTATACCATGGAAATAATACAAATAATTAAGAGAAATTTTAAGTCTAAACCTTTTGATCTTAAAAAAATCACAGGTGCTGTAACAAAAGCGATGTTGGCAGTCGAGCATGGTACTAGAGAAGATGCAGAATTAATTGCTAAAGATGTACATACAGAATTACTTAAACGTAAAGACGATGATAGCGATTATGTACCCACTGTAGAAGAGGTGCAAGATATTGTTGAGCAAAAATTAATGCATAGTGAATTTCATGATGTTGCAAAGGCTTATATTATTTATAGAAATAACCAGACGCAAAGTAGAAAAAGTAACATTTTTGAAAAGCGTATTAACTTAAAACCTTATGAGTATCCGCAGCTTTACGAATATGTTCCTGCAATAAGACATTCATATTGGATTCATACAGAATTTAATTTCACTAGCGATATTCAGGATTTTAAATCTACACTTACTCCGGTAGAACAAAGTGCTATAAAAAATACCATGTTAGCTATTTCTCAAATAGAAGTTGCTGTAAAAACATTTTGGGGAGATATTTATCATAGGCTGCCTAAGCCGGAAATAGGATCTGTAGGTGCAACATTTGCAGAGAGTGAAGTAAGACATCACGATGCGTATTCTCATTTATTAGAAATTCTAGGATTAAATAATGAATTTGAGAAGCTTAAGAAGAAACCCGCAATAATGAAGCGTGTTCAGTATCTAGAAACAGCTTTAAAAAATGCTAAAAGCGAGAATAATGAAGAATATGCAGAATCTGTTTTATTGTTTTCTTTATTTATAGAACATGTGTCTCTTTTTTCTCAGTTTTTAATAATAATGGCCTTTAATAAGCACAAAAACATGCTTAAAGGTATTTCTAATGTTGTTGAAGCAACATCTAAGGAAGAACAAATTCATGGTGATTTTGGTATTGATATTATCAATATTATAAAAGATGAACACCCAGAATGGTTTAACGATACGTATAAAAACATGATTAAGCAGCTTTGTGAAGATGCTTATGCTTCGGAAAGTAAAATAATAGATTGGATTTTTGAAAAAGGAGAGCTGGATTTTATACCAAAATCTGTTATTAATGAGTTTATTAAAAATAGATTCAATAATTCTTTAGAGAGTATCGGAATCGATAAAATATTTGATATTGATCAGAAATTATTAGCACAAACAGAATGGTTTGATGATGAAATTATAGGAACAAAACACGGTGATTTTTTCGTTAAACGATCAATTAATTATAGTAAAAGAGCACAAAGTATAACCAGCGACGACTTATTTTAAAAATGGAAAACAAAACATACAATCAAGAGCCAGTAGCAACTTCAGAAAATAATAATACTCAAAATTTAGTAGATGCTAGACATGCAGTATTAACGTCTAAAAATGAAGCTAAAGACACTGAAGAGTTTACATGGTTAAACGATAACAGTCGTAAATTTTTAGAATCAGGATACCTTACAGAAGGTGTTTCGCCAGAAGGACGTATAAGAGAAATTGCAGATAGAGCAGAGCGTATATTAAAAATGCCTGGATTTAGCGATAAATTTTATGGTTATATGTCTCAAGGTTTTTACTCGTTAGCTTCTCCTGTTTGGTCAAATTTTGGTCAAAAAAGAGGATTACCAATTAGTTGTTTTGGATCGCATGTAGACGATGATATGGGAAATATTCTTTTTACGCAATCTGAAATCGGAATGATGTCTAAACTTGGAGGTGGAACTTCTGGGTATTTTGGTAAAATTCGTCATAGAGGTGCTGCTGTTAAGAATAACGGAACTGCATCTGGAGCGGTACATATTATGAGGCTTTTTGAATCTATGGTAGATGTTGTAAGTCAGGGGTCTGTACGTCGTGGTCGTTTTTCTCCGTATTTACCAATAGACCATAAAGATATTATGGAGTTTTTGGAAATAGGTTCTGAAGGAAATGCAATTCAAGAATTAACACACGGTGTAACCGTTACTAATGCTTGGATGGAAGATATGATTGCCGGAGATGTTGAAAAAAGAACAATCTGGGCAAAAGTATTACAGAGTAGAGGAGAAATGGGATATCCATATATTTTCTTTACAGACAATGCAAATAATGGTACTGTAGATGTATATAAGGATAAGAATCATCCTATTTATGCTAGTAATTTATGTACAGAAATTATGTTGCCTTCTAGCGAAGATTGGTCTTTTGTATGTGTGCTATCTAGTATTAACTTATTAAATTACGATAAGTGGAAAGATACAGATGCTGTAGAAACTATGGTTTATTTCTTAGATGCTGTGATTTCAGAATTTATAGAAAAATTAGAATCTTACAGAGATTCTGATGATAGAGCAGATCGCCAAACGTTTTTATTTATGGAACGTGCTTATAATTTTGCGAAAGACAATAGAGCTTTAGGCTTAGGTGTTTTAGGATGGCATTCTTTATTGCAATCTAAATCGTTGTCTTTTAGTAGTCAGGAGGCTTTCAATTTAAATAGTGAGATATTTAAAACTATAAAAGAACGTTCTTATGCCGCTTCAGAAGCGCTTGCAAAAGCACTAGGAGAACCAGAACTTCTTAAAGGTTATGGCAGACGAAATACAACATTAAATGCTATTGCACCTACAACGTCTTCTGCATTTATTTTAGGACAAGTTTCTCAAGGTATCGAACCTATTTGGTCTAATATTTACGTGAAAGATATTGCGAAGATTAAGACGACCATAAAAAACCCTTATTTAGTCAAGCTTTTAGATGAAAAAGGGATGAATACTCACGAGGTTTGGAATGATATACGTAGCAGAGATGGTTCTGTACAGCATTTAGATTTTTTATCAGATCATGAAAAGGATGTTTTTAAAACCTATTCAGAAATCGACCAAATGGATATTATTTATCAGGCAGCTAACAGACAAAATCATATAGATCAGGGGCAGTCATTAAATATTATTGTACACCCAGATATGCCTACAAAAGACATTAATAAAATTCATATTAATGCATGGAAATTAGGGTTAAAATCTTTGTATTACCAGCACAGTATGAATGCTGCTCAGAAATTTAAACAAAAGAAAGATTGTGCAAGTTGCGAAGCTTAGACTAATCTTTTAATTATATTTAAGAATAAAAAACCTCATGTTATATTAACATGAGGTTTTTTTATAATGTGTTTTTAGTAATGTATTTATTATTTGTTTTTACTAAAATGTTACTCAGCTTTTGAGAAGCTTATGTTAAGTGATTTTCCTTTCTTTAGCCTACTGTAAGCTGGGAAAATTAATCCTAATCCAAGAATAATAAAGGCAAAGATTAATATGTTAGGAACCTTAGTAAATGTGTTTCCTGTAGTTAAAATACCTAAAATAAGTAATACAGACATTGGTAAAGACAAGGCTAAAATGGATAGTGCAAAATCTACGTGAAACGTTTTCTTTTCTTCTGCAACATCTATTTCTTTTGATGCAATGCTAGAAATATGTGCAAATGGCCAAAAGCTGCAAGCGCTTAATGCAAAAACAAGCATAAGTAAAATGTCTTTAGAGTCTGGTATAGGAATTATGGTAATAATACTTCCTATTACTAAAAGTGTAATACCGTATTTAAGCATTAATAAAGAGAAAATTTGACTAATCTGTTTTTTCTTAATTACAACAGCAAGTCCTATAAATAAAAGAACTAAAGGTGTCATTATGCCACTTAAACGTGTTAAGTTATCCTGAATAAAGAAAGGTAAGTTAGACATATTTATGCCTAAAAATACAAAAATAAGAGCTGCTAAAATAAACATGTTTACAGGCTCTAAAAGCATTACTTTTCCTAAAGCTTTTAGCTTTGTGCTTATAGGTTCTGGTTTGCTTGTTTGATTTTTGTAATACCATGTTATGGCAATAACATACAGTATAAACAATACAAAAAACTTATTTCCTAAATCGGCCATAGCGGCTTTACCTAAATATGTTGGTCCTAGAAATTCCAATATAAAGGGAAAGCAAGATAATCCTGGTGCTAGAGAAGGAATTAGTAATTTTGCTGTGTTCCTGGTAGATTTGTCTGTTATTCCTATTGCGTTTAATAGTAAAGGGGTTAAAAAGTATAGAAAAGCATTAAACCCTAATGCTATTACTGGTAAGATTAAAAGCTCTGTATTTAAATTAACCTTTAATAAAGCGATAAAAATTGTAGCAGGCAAAGCCAGTAAAAGGATAATCTTTTTCAATCCGTTGGTTTCAGCCTTTGAGGTAAATTTCTTTTTTATAAGAAACCCTAAAAGGATGAATGTAATAAATGAAAGTGCTTTTACATGTGCTTCTGTCATAATATTTATATAACTTGATCTAAAGCTTCAGTGAATAATTTCATTTCGTCCATAGTTCCTATGCTTACGCGACACCAGTTTTTGTCCCAAAAGTTGAATGCCTTAACACCGACGCCTTGATCAAACATTTTTTTCAAGAATTGTTTTCCTTCTGTAGAAATTTCAAAAATGATAAAATTGGTTTGAGATGGTAGATATGATAATCCTTTTTTGTCTAAATGTTTTTTAGTATAGTCTCTTGCTTCTGCTATTTTAGACTTAGACATGTCTAAGAATTCTTTGCCTTTTAAACTTGTAGTTGCAGCCATAATAGATGGACCTGTAATTCCCATTCCGCCACGCGTAATATCGTTTAATCTTTTTAGAGTTTCAGGTTGTGCAACTAGGTATCCTATTCGTAATCCTGCCATTCCGTGTATTTTAGAGAACGTACGAGCAATCATTACATTTTTACCTTGATTAACTAAGTCTACCATACTGTCTTTTAGTCCGTTGTCAGATAAATCAATGTAAGCTTCATCTACAAAAACAGGAACTTTTTCTGATACACGACTACAAAATGCTTTAAGTTCTTTGGCGTCTGTTATTGTTCCGGTTGGGTTGTTAGGGTTACAGATGTATACTAATTTAGTGTCTCCATTTATTGCGGCTTCCATTGCAGGAAGATCATGTTGAGAATCTGCTAATAGTTTGTACGATTTCCATTTTCCTCCTACAGCTTTAGATACATTAATTAAAGACATGTAGCTAGGATCTGCGCTAATAACATCTCCTCCTTCTTGAAAAAATACCATTGCTACTTTTTCTAATATATCTGAAGATCCTGGAGCCATTAAGATATTATCGGTAGCAACGCCTTCTTTTTTTGCAATATCTTCAATTAAAGTGTTTAGGGTTTCCCAAGCATATCGGTTTCCTGTAAATACTTCGTCTTGAAAAGCTTTGGCTGCTAGTGGTGGTGGGCCATAAGGATTCTCGTTAGCTAAAAGCCTGGCTTTTATTTTTGTTTCATCTATAATTGGAGGTGTAAACTCATTAAATGTATTTGATGTGTCAAAAATAAATGTTGCATTTTTTTGTTGTGCAATCTCTACCGATTTTGCCCATATTTCTGTAGGCATTAAGGCAAGACCTGCCATTGTTAAACTTCCTCTTTTTAACCAATTTCTTCTGCTAATATGTGATGAATCCATTTTAATAACTGTTTAAGTTTGAATTAAAATTAGAATTTTAACTGATTATAAACTGTTAAAAAGTTGATTTTAGTTAAAATATGTATGTTAATTGTGAAATTAACTGATAGTGTGTTAATATTTGATGTTTTGGTAAAATACATATGCGCAAATTGTGATTGCTTTAATGACTTAAAAGGGAAGTGTGCTTGTTTTTTGTAGGATTTTTCTGTTTAGATTAAGTGATTTGGCTTTAAAAGGTCTAGGTATCCGTTTTTTGTTAAATAATAGGTTTGTTAATAGTGTTAAAATTTATAGGATAGATTAATTACCTCTTTTTGTATTGTTTATTTTAGTGTGTTGAACTAAAACAAGTTAAGAACACGTTATGGTTTTATGTTGTAAATCTGCTTTTGTTAATGTTTTCAGAAAGGTGAAATTATAATTAAACTATTGAATTTACAAGGAGTCTTATAATAAAAGACGTTTAATCTAAAACCTTATAATTATGAAATCATTTATTAAAACTTACTTTGTGGCAGTGTTTTTTTTGTTGGCAATTACAACTCAAGGTTTTTCGCAAAAAAAATCAAATTCTTCAAAAGGAAAAGTTGTTAAGACAACTGTAGTTACTAGAACTAGCGTTAAAAGGGTGCCTAGTAGTAGGGTAACTTATAAAAAGAAATCACATAAAGTGACTTCAGTAAGAACTATACCTAATAAAACGGTTATTAAACATAATGGAGAGAGTTATTACTACTCAAACAATAAATTCTATACACAATCTAGAGGTAGTTATGTTGCTATTGCTCCAAAGATTGGATTTAAAGTAAAGGTGTTGCCTGCAAATTATAAAAAGATTAAATATAACTCAAGAAATTATTATAATGCTAATGGGACATTTTATATACAAATAAATAATCAATATGAAGTTGTAGATCCGGAAATTGGAACTATAGTTTATGATCTTCCTGATGGTTATGATAAAGTAGAAATAGATGGCTTGTCGTATTATGAGTATGCAAATATTCTATACGAAAAGGTACAAGTTGATGGTACGAGAGCTTATGAAGTTGTTGGTATTATCGACATGGATTAATACACGAGATTCTGTTTTATAAAATATAAACGCATTTATTATGTGTTTAAGAAATATCGAAGATGCGTCTTCGGTATTTTTTTTGTTTAAACGTTAAATAGATGATGTTAATGGGAGGGATGTAAAATCAACTATTTTATTTGATTTATATTTTAATATTAATGAATCCTTAAAAAGGCTTAAGTTGTTATTAACGTGTTTAGGGGGTGTTCATTTAAAAGGCTTTAATGATTTTTATTATAATATGTGTAAACCGGCAGATATATATGGACTAAGTTCGGGAGCATCTACATCTAAATCTGTAACTACAGTATCAATTTGTTTTAGATTGCAAACATCGTATCCTTGTCTTAAATTTAATTTGTTAGAGGTCGTTAAATACACAATGTGCTCTGAAGCTTTTATCATGGCTTTCTTAATAAGTGAAACTTCATATCCATCTTCTGTAATTCCTGTTTCTAAATCTAGTCCGCTTACACCCATAAAGCAAATATTTGCTCTAATGTTAGACAAATACTGAATTACATCTATACCAATGGTTACCATTGAGCTTCTGTAAATTTTCCCGCCAATAAAAATAGTTTCTACTAAAGGATGCTCTATTAATTGCATGGCTAGTGGAAGACTATATGTGTAAACCGTTAGTTTTAAATTTTTGGGAAGCAGTTTTGCGAGCATTAAATTGGTAGTACCACCGCTAATAATAATAACCATGTTATCTTTTATTAGGGAAATCGCTTTTTGTGCAATACGAATTTTATTCTCTCTGTTATATATAACATCTTCGTTATAATGGTAAAGCTTTTGTATGTTAGATATTGCTCCCCCGTGAACTTTTGTAATTATACCTTTATCATGTAATTCTTTAATATCTCGTCTTATGGTGTCTTCAGAAACATTAAGTTTTTCTGATAAAAAACTAGAACTCACCTTCCGGTTTATGCTTACTTCATCAATCACTTTTTGTTGTCTCTCCTTTTTCTTCATGTAAATAATTTTTTCAAAAATAAGATTAATTTAAAATTAGCTGTATAAAATAGGGGGTGTTAAAATACGCATTATTTTGCATGTTTTAGTTCTTAAACGTGCAAATGTTTTTAAAAAATAAATATATTTGAACGTATTAGCTAATTTTTAACAAACAATTTAAAATTATGTTAAGTTCAAATAGGCTCATTTCTTTAGATGTTTTAAGAGGAATTACAATTTCTTTTATGATTTTAGTAAACACTCCTGGTAGTTGGAGTTATGTGTATGCGCCCTTAAGACATGCGGAATGGCATGGTTGTACGCCTACAGATTTAGTCTTTCCTTTCTTTTTATGTATTGTAGGTATTTCTGTTTGGTTTTCTTTTTCTAAGTACGCAATAAAAATATCTAAAGTAAGTGTTTTAAAGATTTTGAAGCGCACAGTTATTATATTTCTTTTAGGCTTTTTGTTAAATCTGTTTCCGTTTTTCGATTTCGAAAATGTGCGAATCATGGGTGTGCTTCAGCGTATTGCTATTGCTTATGGAGTTGGAGCTATACTTTGTTTAAGTTTTAAAAGAAGTAACTTATTAATTATTCTAGGTGCTATTCTGTTAGGATATTGGGCCTTGCTTTTCTTTGGAAGTGAGTCTGGGCCTTATACTTTGCATGAAAATGTAGTTAGAAAATTTGATTTATTTCTGTTTGGATCGCACCATATTTATGGTGGTTTTGGTATTCCTTTCGATCCAGAAGGTTTATTGTCTACAATTCCGGCTGTTGGTACAGTTATTATAGGGTTTTTAATAGGCCACGTTGTTAGTGAAGTCCAATCGTTGGTTGTTAAAGTTAGAAAATTATTAATGTTCGGATTCTTATTAGTGTTTCTGGGAAGTGTGTGGCGTTTTGTTTTTCCTATAAATAAGGCGTTATGGACAAGTTCTTATGTCTTGTTTACAAGCGGATTATGTGCTATTCTTTTTGCTGTTTTAATATTTATTATCGATTTAAAAGGATTTAGTACTTGGTCTAAACCTTTTGTGCATTTTGGTACTAACCCGTTATTTATATTTGTTTTCTCTGGGTTGTATGTGAAATCAATTAATTACTTAATAAAAATACCAATGCCTTCAGGAGAAGAGGTTTCTGGTTATAAGTACCTGTTTAATAATGTATTTTCTCAAATAGCAGGTAATCTTAATGGTTCTTTATTGTTTGCTTTAACTCATATTGTTGTTTTTTGGTCTATCTGTTATCTATTATATGGAAATAAAGTATTTGTAAAAATTTAGTTTTTAGTAAGGTTTGTTGCCGAAAAAGAGATGTATTTCGGTTTTGTTTATCAAAAACTGCATGTTTATGCAAAAAAGATGCTGTTTTTTCGATTATTTCTTGTACGTTTATAAATGTTAACTAAAATACTAACTCATATGAAAAAATATTATGCTCATTTAATCACTATGATAGTGTTGTTTTTTGTGCAAAGTTCTTTTGCCCAAGTAGCGACTATATCTGGTACTGTTTCCGAGAAAGGTACAGATATGCCTTTAGTAGGTGTTAGTGTTTCTATAGAAGGAACATCTAAAGGTGCTGTTACTGATTTTGATGGAAACTATTCCATTCAAGCAGATAATACAGAAGGAAAGTCACTTAAATTTAGTTTTATGGGGTTTAAGCCTATTTCTGTAGTACTAACGGGAAGTAGTCAGGTTGTTAGTCTTTCTATGGAAGAGGATGCAACTAGTTTAGACGAAGTTGTTGTAACTGCTTTAGGGATTAAACGTGAGAAAAAATCATTAGGATACTCTATAACAAAAGTAGGGGGCGATGATCTTGCAGAGGTTAAAACTGTAAGTGCAGTAAATTCTTTACAAGGTAAAGTTGCTGGTGTAAATATTACCTCAGGTAGTGGTGGTGCTTCTTCGTCAACTAGAGTTATTATTCGTGGAGCGAGCTCTTTAACAGGAGATAACCAACCGCTTTACGTTGTAGATGGAATACCTATTATTAATAATACAAGTGGTTCTGTTGTAGGTGCTACAAATGATGGTACTGGAGATGGTGGAGATGATATTTCGTCTATAAATCCAGACGATATTGAGTCTGTTTCTGTACTTAAAGGAAGTTCTGCAGCCGCACTATATGGGTCTTTAGCTTCTAATGGAGTTATTATGATTACAACAAAAACAGGGAAAGGGCAAAGAAGTTTAGGTGTAGAGTATTCAAGCTCTTTTTCTTTTGATAAGATTAATACTGGGTTGCAAAATATGCAAACTAAATATGGACAAGGTATTAATGGTTTAAAACCGGGTTATGAGTTTGACGATAATGGGAATGCTGTAGAAATGGCAGCTGCGGATGCTATTGATGATTCTTATGCTTATACATTACAATCTTGGGGAGCATTAATGGATGGTTCTCAAGTTTATAATTGGGATGGTACAAAAAGAGCCTATTCTTATCAAGGAAGTAATCTAGATAAATTCTATGATACAGGTACAACAGCAGTAAATACAATTGCATTGTCTAAAGGTGGTGAGGATTACAATTACCGTTTTTCAATGACTAATTTAGATAATAAAGATATTTTTCCTGGAACAACTTTAAACAGAAAGTCATTTTCTTTAAATGCATCTGCTAAAATCAATCCGAAATTAACATCTACTATTAATGCAAAATATATAATTGAAAAAACTCATAATCGTGTTAATCTAGGAGATACTCCTGGTAATGCAAATACAGTCGCTTATGTTTTGCCTGGGAGTTTAGATATTAATGATTTGAAGCCGGGATCTAACGAAGATGGTACAGAGCTTTCATTTCAACCTAGTGAGTTTATAACAAATCCATATTGGGTAGTTAATAACTTTAATAATGATGATAAAAAAAATAGATTTACAGGTTCTACCGTATTGCAATACGATGTCACAGATTGGTTATATGTTTTAGGTCGTGCCGGTATAGATACTTACAATTTGTCTAGAACTAATGTAACTCCTTTTGGAACAGCATATCAGCCAGCTGGTCAGATGACGCAAAGTAAATCTACATATACATCTGTGAATTCAGATCTTATGATAGGTATTGAAAGACCAATTACTAGTAAAATATCTTCTAACTCTATTTTTGGTGCGAACTCAAGAACAAATACTTTTGAGCAATTGTCTGCAACTGGATACAATTTTATTGTTGAAGGTTTAGAAGATTTAAATAATACAACTTTACCAGTACCAACAAATAGTTATTATAAAACCAAAACAAATTCATTATACGGTTCTGTAGAGTTTGATTACGAAAAGTTTTTATATGTTACATTTACAGGGAGAAACGACTGGTTCTCTACCTTGTCTTATCCAGGAAAAGACACGCCTAACAATGATTTTTACTGGTCTTTAAGTACGAGTTTGTTATTAAGCGATGTTTTAACGTTGCCAGATGCATTTAATTATACTAAAGTAAGAGCGAGTTATGCTCAGGTAGCAGGAGGAGCGAGCGATGCGTATTCATTAAACTTAGACTATGCTATAGCAGGTTCTTTTCAAGGGCAATCTTATGGTGCAATAAATAGTACTTCAATTCCTAATCCTGCTTTAACTCCGTTTCAAAAAACAGAATATGAATTTGGTTTAGAGTCTAACTTCTTTAATAATCGTTTAGGGATAGATTTTGCTTACTATAGTAATAAAACAACTAACGATATTGTTACGGCTTCTGCTTCTGAAGCTTCAGGATATTCTTCAGCGATATTAAATATTGGTGAATTGTCTAATAAAGGTGTAGAATTCTTAATTCGAGGAACACCTGTTCAAACCGAAAATTTCTCTTGGAATACATCCTTTAACGTTGGTTATAATGATAGTAGAATTGTACATACAGATGATGAGAACACCTCTATTAATGTAGATGGTAGTGAGTCGCGTTCTAGAACAGCAATAATAGCACATATAGTAGGTGAACATTATGGTGTTATATATGGATCTTCTTATGAAAGAGATGATGCTGGAAATATTGTTTACGATAATACAGGGAGTATTCCTAAAGCGGTACAAGGTGAAAATAAAATTCTAGGTCAAGGTGTTGCTCCATATACATTAGGATTTCATAATTCATTTAAATACAAAAACGTGTCTTTAAGCTTTTTAATTGATGCTAAGTTTGGTGGTAGTGTTCATTCGGGAACAAACAGAGAATTAATGATGAGAGGTTTGCATAAAAAAACCTTAAAAGGACGTGAAGACGGATTAGTTGTTTCTGGAGCAGATAGCGAAACGGGAGAGCTGTTTACCACTACTGTAACTCCAGAAAATTTAAGATTTTTCTATGGTTATATCGGGGCAGAAAGTGCAGGTATCGCAGAAGAGTTTGTATATAGTACAGATTTTATAAAATTTAGAGAATTAAGTCTAGCTTATAATCTACCTAAAGACATATTATCTAGTGTTTTTATAGAAGAATTAAGATTTTCTTTAATCGCTAGAAACTTGTTTTATATTTCAAAGGCTATAGATAATGTAGATCCGGAAGCATCTTTAAACAATCTTAACTCACAAGGTATAGAGCGTTTTGGAGTGCCTTCAACTCAAAGTTTAGGTTTCGCTGTAAATATTAAATTTTAAAAAACACAAGATGAAAAAAATACTTATTTTATTAGCAGTAGTTGCGATATTTGGATCGTGTGATAATGGTTTTGAGGAACTTAATGTTAATCCAACCACAGCAACAGATCTAGATCCGTCTACAAAATTAACATATATTCAATTATATACAGGAGGTAGTAGTTATGTTGCTACATTGTTTTACGATGTTATTCATTTAATGCAAGATGTTCAGCAACTTAATGCAACGTCTTACGTGTCTTTTTTATACCAAGAAGGGAGTACAAATCACTTTTTTGAAGAACAATATCCAAATACAGTGAAAAACTTGATAGACCTAGAGACCGCTTTAGAGTCTAGTGAAGAACCTACTGCCGCAGTAGATTTGGCAATTGCAAGAGTACAAAAAGTACTTATATTTAGCAGAATTACAGATCTTTATGGAGACATTCCTTATAGTGAAGCTGGTTTAGGCTACTTAGAAGGTGTTCGTTTCCCTACGTACGATTCGCAAAGTGCTATTTACTTTGACATGTTAGCAACTCTAGAAAGCTCTGTAACTATTTTAAACACAGGAGGAGAAAGTTCTTATGGATCTGCCGATTTATTATATGGAGGAGACACTACGAAATGGGCAAAATTTGCCAACTCATTAATGTTGCGTTTAGCAATGCGTATGGTAAAGGTAGATAATAGTTCTGCACAAGAATGGGCTGCAAAAGCTATTAGTGGAGGCGTTATGACGAGTAATGATGATATCGCTTATGTACAGTATGAAGACAATGCAGATGATTCTGGACCAAATGTAAACCCGCTTACAAAATCATTTTCTTCAAGAGCAGATGAACAACTAAAGATTTCAGCAACGCTTATGGATTATATGAAAGACAGAAACGACCCTAGAGTGTCTGTGTTAAGTTCTACAATAGACGGAGATACGTCTTTCGATCTTCAGTTCGGACAAGATATAAATGATGATTCTAGAGGGACAGCTAATTCAAAACCAAATATTAATATTTTCGGAGGAAGTGGTATCGTTATTTATGATGCGCCTTTATTTTATCAAACCTATGCGGAAGTTGAATTTATGGTTGCAGAAGCGGCAGAACGATGGGGAACAGGAGATGGCAATGTAGAAGCACATTACAATGCAGGTGTTACTGCAGCTATGGATTATTTATCAATATACGGAAACGGAGTAGTGCCAATAACATCAGATCAAATTAACACCTATTTAGCAGCGAATCCTTTCGATTCGTCTCAAGCTTTAAAAATGATTAATGAGCAATATTGGGTGGCTACTTTTGGTAATGGTATAGAAACATATTCTAATTGGAAAAGATCTGGATATCCAGAATTGGTTGCTGCAGATGTAGCAGATCTTCTTACTGGAGGTCAAATCCCAAGAAGATTTCCTTATCCAAGTTCGGAAGAATTAAATAACCCAGACGCTGTCGCAGCTGCTATAGCAGCACAAGGAGGAGATGGTCTCTTGGATAGAATATGGTGGGATGTAGAGTAATGCGTTTAAGCAAGAAATAATTTCTATAAATAAAATATTAATATTTAAGCTAATAATCCTCCCATTTCTAATTAATAGCTAGGTGAGAGAAATATTCCATTTCTCTCACCGTTTTTTAAATCGTCTAAAACATTGGTGTTTATAACCTAATCACATAATAAATATAGAATTAAAATGCATTTACTCTTTAACCTTTTAATGTATAAAAATACATGAGCGCAACACTTATCTTGATAATTATAGCATCGTATTTTGGGGTATTACTTCTTATATCTCATGTGGTTTCTAAAAATACTAGCGATGATTCTTTTTATACAGGAGATAGAAAATCGCCTTGGCAGGTTGTCGCCTTTGGAATGATCGGAGCCGTCTTATCGGGCGTTACATTTGTATCTATTCCAGGTATGGTGGGGACTAATTATTTTTACTATTTACAGTTTGTTTTTGGTAACGTTGTTGGTTATGTTTTTATCACTTATGTCCTTGTTCCTATTTATTACGATTTAAAATTAGTTTCAATATACTCTTATTTAGAGTCGCGTTTTGGGGTTAAATCTTATAAAACAGGATCCCTCTTTTTTTTAATTTCCCAGTCGTTTGGAGCAGCTCTTAGGCTTTTATTGGCAGCAAAAATTTTACAATATGCTGTTTTTGATGCTTTCCATATTCCGTTTTTTGTAACGGTTCTTATTATACTAGTTCTAATTTGGTTATACACACATAAATCAGGAATTAAAACTATTGTTTGGACAGATACATTACAGACATTCTTTTTGTTATTGTCTGTGGGAGTTACTATTTATGTGGTTAAAAGTGCTTTAGGTTTAAGTCTTGTAGAAACCACCTCTGCTGTAGTTAATCATGATTATTTTAAAGTGTTTAATTGGGATTTTAATTCAGGAAGCAACTTTTTTAAACAGTTTATTTCAGGAGTTTTAATCGCAATTGCCATGGTTGGATTAGACCAAAATATGATGCAAAAAACACTTACCTGTAAAAATAAAAAAGAGGCGCAGCGAAATATTTTAACCTTCAGTTTAATCTTAGCAGTGACTCAATTTCTGTTTTTAGGATTAGGAGTGATGCTGTATTTGTATGCAGATAAATTCGGAATACATTTAGACATAGAGAATGGGAAATTTATTAATACAGATACGTTGTTTCCAATGCTGTCTTTAAATCATTTTGGAACGCTAGCCAGTTTAAGTTTTATTTTAGGTATTACGGCAGCTTCATTTTCCAGCGCAGATTCCGCTTTAACGGCCTTAACAACGTCCTTTACTTACGATTTTTTAGATATTCAGCATAAAGATTCAACAGAAAAAAAGGAAATGAAAAACCGTGTATTGTTCGGATTTTCAATAGTTATTTTTGCTATTATTATGCTCTTTTCTCAAAGTAAAGGGAATGTAATTTCACTAATATTTAAAGTTGCAGGATATACTTATGGTCCGTTATTAGGGCTTTATATGTTTGGAATTTTTACCAAAATAAAAGTAAAAGATGCAGCTGTACCAATTATATGTATAGTTATGCCTATAGTAACCTATCTTTTAAACCATTATTTTATTATTTGGTTTAATTTCGATTTTGGTTTTATGAACATATTTGTTAATGCTTTTTTAACAGTAATATGTTTAATCCTTTGTAAGGATAAAAGAATTTTAAATTAAATTGAAAAATGCTCAGAATGAAAAATAAACTAACAACAGAACAAGCATCAGATTATAATAATTTGGAAAAAATGAGCACTAATGAGTTGCTTACAAATATGAATTCTGAAGATAAAACCGTGCCTCTTGCCATTGAAAAAGCGGTACCGTCTATTGAGAAATTGGTAGATGTTATTTATGAAAAAATGAATGTCGGTGGACGATTATTCTATATAGGAGCAGGAACTAGCGGACGATTAGGTGTTTTAGATGCTTCTGAGTGCCCGCCAACCTATGGCGTTTCAGACGATTGGGTTATTGGTTTAATTGCAGGAGGTGATTTTGCACTTAGAAAAGCTGTAGAAAATGCTGAAGACGACACTGATTTAGCTTGGAAAGATTTAGAAAAATATAATATTACAGAGAAAGATGTTCTTGTTGGTATTGCGGCTTCAGGTACAACGCCTTATGTTATTGGTGGTGTAAAAAAAGCAAAAGAGCATAATATTGTTACAGGTTGTGTTACTTGTAATCAAGATTCTCCTTTATCATTAGAGGTAGACTATCCTATAGAGTTGGTTGTAGGGCCTGAGTTTGTTACAGGAAGTACAAGAATGAAGGCTGGAACGGCACAGAAATTAGCGTTAAATATGATTTCTACAACAGTTATGATAAAGCTAGGCCGCGTGAAAGGAAATAAGATGGTTAATATGCAGTTATCTAATAAGAAGCTTGTAAATAGGGGTGTGAAAATGATAGTAGACGAGTTGAATATTGATGAAAAACTCGCTAAAAAATTATTAATTGAACATAAAAGCGTAAAAGATACCCTCGATTTTTATCAAGCAACATACGTTAAATAAAATTCTGTGTAAATTGATCAGAAGTAAAATTAAATGTCAATGAAAAAGTTAATTATTGCTAGTGCCTTTTTAATGTGTATTACTATGTATGCACAACAACATAAGCCACTACAAACTCCAAATCCAGAGCTTCAAAAAAAGTGGGTAGATAGTGTTTTTAATACACTAACATTAGACCAGAAAATTGGTCAGCTTTTTATGATTCAGGCATACTCGAATAGAGATGCAAAGCAGACTGCTTTTATCAAAAAAATGATAAAAGAGTTTCAAATTGGAGGACTTATTTTTATGCAAGGTACTCCAGAAAAGCAAGTCGAACTTACTAACTTATATCAGTCTAAGTCTAATATTCCTTTACTTATCGGATTCGATGGAGAATGGGGACTGGATATGCGATTAAAAAATACATTCCGTTATCCGTGGAATATGACCTTAGGAGCTGTAGAAGACACTGCCTTAATTGAAGAATTTGGAAAACAATTAGGGATACATTGTAAGCGCGTTGGGATTCATATTAATTTTGCTCCAGTTGTAGATATTAATACAAATCCAGAAAATCCTATTATAGGAAATCGTTCTTTTGGAGAAGATAAATATAACGTTACCGAAAAAGCAATTGCGTTTATTAAAGGTATGCAAAGTATGGGCGTACTTGCCAATGCAAAACATTTTCCTGGACATGGAGATACATCTACAGACTCTCATAAAACCTTACCATATTTAGATTTTAGTATGGATCGTTTAGATTCAATTGAATTGTATCCGTATAAAAAATTATTTAAAACAGACCTCGCAAGTGTTATGATTGCGCATTTAAATGTGCCTGCTTTAGAGCCTAAAGAAGGTGTTCCGACATCTGTTTCTTATAATGTAGTTACCAAACTCTTAAAAGAGAAAATGAATTTTAAAGGTCTAATCTTTACAGATGCTTTAAACATGAAAGGTGCTGCAAATTATGCACAACCAGGAGATATTGATCTGGCTGCATTTGTTGCCGGAAACGACATGCTTCTTATTCCGGAAGATGTGCAAGCTGCTGTTTTAAAATTAAAAGAGGCATTAAAAAATAATGTGATTACAGAATCGCGTTTAGATGAGTCTGTTCATAAAATATTAAACGCAAAATATTGGGCAGGATTAAATCATTTTACACCAATTAAAACCGTAAATATTAAGGAAGATATTATTACAGCAAAAGACAAAGTGTTGTATAGATCTTTAATGAAAGAGGCTGTAACGCTTGTTCAAAATAACAATGCAGCACTTCCTATTCAAGATTTGGTTAAGTCTAAAATTGCTTATGTAAAATTAGGTGATTCTGATAATGAAAGCTTTGTAAATACATTGAAAAAATACACAGATGTCGATGAGGTTTCAGATGAAAACCTTCCGGGATTACTTAAAAAATTAGAAGCATATAATACGGTTGTTATTGGGGTTCATAAATCTAACGAGACACCTTGGAAAAGTTATAAAATGACTGGTGAGGAATTAACTTGGTTGCAAGAAATTTCAAAAACAAATAAGGTTATATTAGATGTTTTTGCTAGTCCGTATGCATTATTAAAAATTTCTGATTTTTCTAATATAGATGCCGTTATGGTGTCTTATCAAAATAGTGAAGTGTCTCAAGAAATTTCTGCTCAAATGATTTTTGGAGCATTAGAAATTAAAGGGAAGTTACCGGTTTCTATAAATGATATATTTCCTGTAGGAACATGTGTAGAAACGCCTAATTTATTAAGATTGTCTTATACCATTCCTGAGGCTGTAGATATGGATAGTAATGTGCTTTCTAATATAGATGCTATAACACAAATGGTGGTAGACTCTACTGTGGCTCCTGGCGGACAAGTATTAGTTGCTAGATATGGGAAAGTCATCTATCATAAAAGTTTTGGTTACCAAACTTACGCTAAAAAGCAAAAAGTAAAAGTTACAGATCTTTACGATTTAGCTTCGCTAACTAAAATATTAGGAGGTCTGCCTATGATTATGAAAAGCGAAGAATTAGGACTTTTAAATATAGATAGTACACTTGGCGAAATTTTACCATACCTAAAAGGGTCTAATAAAGATACCATTACCATTAAAGAAGCACTGTCTCATAATGCAAAAATAAAACCTTGGATTCCGTATTATTTAGAGACTATAGATACGGTAACTAAAATTCCTTATAGCAAATATTATAGTAAAACTAAGAACAAGGATTTTTCTATTAAAGTTGCCGAAGATTTGTATTTAGTTAATTCGTACACAGATTCAATTTATAAAAAAATAGCAGAAGCACCACAAGAAACTAAAGCAGGTTATAAGTATAGTGGTTTGGTATTTTATTTATTCAAAAAGTATATAAAAGATACTTATGGAGAGGACATGGATGTTTTAGATGAAAAGGAATTTTATAAACCTTTAGGGGCAAATACACTAACGTATAATCCTTTAAATAAATTTGATAAATCTGTAATTGCTCCAACAGAAGATGATGATTATTTTAGAAATCAATTACTTCAAGGTTATGTGCATGATATGGGAGCTGCAATGATGAATGGCGTAAGTGGTAATGCAGGATTATTTAGTAATTCTAACGATGTTGCTAAGATGATGCAAATGTATTTACAAGATGGATATTATGGCGGAAAACGCTATTATGAATCTAAAACCTTACATAAATTTAATCACAGATATTTCGAAAAAGAAGGCGTAAGACGAGGTCTTGGTTTCGATAAGCCTCAACTAGATCCAAAAATATTAGCAAGTAGTAAGTATGCGTCTTCAAATAGTTTTGGTCATTCAGGTTTTACCGGAACTTATGCGTGGGCAGATCCAGATACTGGTATTTTATATGTCTTTTTATCGAACAGAGTATATCCAACAATGGCAAATAATAAAATAGGCGAAAGAGATATTAGAACACGTATTCTTGATGTTATTTATGAAGCCATTTTAGAATAATAAATCAATACCATAAGAAAGTAGTAAAAGGAATAAAAATTTTATAAAAAAGGAATATTATGCTAAACAGTAAGATTGACAAAGCCACCGGATTTGAAAAACGATTCGAAAATATAGGAACTGTAGTTTACGAAAATTCAATTTCAGGGTCAAAGGCTGTAGCAAAAGAAATAGCCGATTTAATAAAGGTTAAAGCTTCACAAAAACAACCTTGTATTTTAGGGTTGGCAACAGGATCTTCACCAAAAGGATTGTATGCAGAATTAGTACGTTTACACAAGGAAGAAGGTTTGAGTTTTAAAAATGTGATTTCATTTAATTTGGACGAATACTATCCTATGGAGCCAGACTCTGTGAATAGTTACGTGCGTTTTATGAAGGAATTATTGTTTAATCAAGTCGATATTTTACCTGAAAATTGCCATGTTCCAGACGGAACCTTAACTAAAGCAGAAATTGCTAGTTATTGTAACGATTACGAAGCAAAAATTGAAGCATTAGGAGGTCTTGATTTACAGATTTTAGGTATTGGAGGAAATGGACATATTGGTTTTAACGAATCGGGATCGTTACAGAATTCTAAAACCAGATTAGTCGCTCTAGATCATATTACAAGAGTTGCCGCGAGTAGCGATTTCTTAGGCTTAAATAATACACCAAGAACCGCAATTACGTTAGGAGTAAAAATGATAATGGAAGCCCAACGTGTTATTTTAATGGCTTGGGGAGAAGGGAAATCTAACATTATAAAACAATCTGTAGAAGGTCAAGTCACGAACCTTGTACCAGCATCATTTTTACAAGAACATGACAATGTGACATTTGTATTAGATAAAGAAGCGTCTTCTAAATTAACACGTATTAATACGCCTTGGTTAGTCGAAAAAATAAGTTGGAGCGATAAACTTATTCGTAAAGCGGTTTTAGGTTTAGCACAACATTTAAAGAAACCTATTTTAATGTTAACAGATGCCGATTATATTGAAAACGGTATGAGTGATTTGTTAGCCGATTCTGGACCGGCTTACGATATTAATATTAAAATCTTTAACAGATTACAAAATACCATTACAGGTTGGCCAGGAGGAAAGCCCAATGCAGACGATTCTAATCGTCCAGAACGTGCAGAACCTGCAAAGAAACGTGTGCTTATATTTAGTCCGCACCCGGATGATGATGTAATAAGTATGGGAGGAACCTTTAAGCGATTGCAAGTCCAAGGTCACGAAGTTCATATTGGTTATCAAACTTCAGGAAACATCGCTGTAACAGACGATGAAGCACTTCGTTTTGCTGGTTTTGTATGTGATTATAACGAGAAGTTCGGAATAAAAAACATAGAGGCAGAGAATATCTATAAAAAGGCATTAGCTTTTTTGGAAAATAAGAAAGGAAGTGAGATTGATATTGAAGAAGTAGTAAGATATATAAAAGGATTAATACGAAAAGGAGAAGCGCATGCTGCCGCTAAGTTTATAGGTCTTCCGGATTTACATATTCATTTTATGGAATTACCATTTTATGAAACTGGAGCAATCGAGAAAAATCCTTTAGGGAAAGAAGATATTGAAATTACTATGGCGTTAATCGATAAGATTAAACCACATCAAATCTATGCAGCAGGAGATTTAGCCGATCCGCACGGGACACATAAAGTGTGTTTAGATGCTGTTTTTGCAGCTGTAAAAGCATTAAAACCTAAAAAGTATATGGACGACTGTTGGGTTTGGTTATACAGAGGTGCTTGGCAAGAATGGAGTGTAGACGAGATAGAAATGGCTGTACCAATGAGTCCAGACCAAGTGTTAGAAAAGCGTCATGGAATCTTTAAACATCAATCTCAAAAAGATGGAGTTGTGTTTTTAGGAACAGACAGTAGAGAATTTTGGCAACGTGCAGAAGATAGAAATAAAGAAACCGCAGAGGTTTATCATCAATTAGGATTGTCTCATTACGCAGCCATGGAAGCTTTTGTAAGATGGCATTTTTAATAAAATTTTAAACATAATGAATAAAAAAATCGAGGTTTTAGCCTCGATTTTTTTATTTATAAAAATTCATAATATCTATATAGTTCCAGACAGGTTCTGGGAGTAAAGGCTTGCAGTTCCTTCCGTCTCGTATTGCTTGTCTTATAAATGTTGAAGAAATTTCTACAACAGGAGCGTCTATACGGTGTATTTTAGGATGACTTAAAAGCTTGTTTTCTGTTTTACCTTCAGAAATTCTAGGATAGACATAAATGTTATGGTTTTCTAAAATGATATCATTGTTTTTCCATTTATGAAATCCTTTCAAATTATCTTCACCCATAATTAATGAAAATTCATAATTAGGATGTTTTTCTATAAGATATGTTAGTGTATCAATCGTATAATTGGGCTGTGGTAAGTTAAATTCTATATCACTAGCATTTAGCTTATCGTAATCTTTAATAGCCTGATGCACCATGTCTAACCGGTGGTGGTTGTCTAAAAGTGTACTTTTCTTTTTAAAGGGATTATGTGGTGTAACAATAATCCAAACTTGGTCTAAGTCGCTATATTCTGCCATGTGATTGGCAATAATTAAATGCCCCGCATGAATAGGATTAAAAGTACCAAAATAAAGCCCGATCTTCATAAATTATTAGTCTTTATTTATAAAATCAAATACTACTTTTTCTGCTTCAGTAAGTGCATGCTCTAATGTGTCGTTTTCAATAATACAATCAAAAAGAGGTGCTGTAGCTAATTCTGCAGATGCTTTTGCAACACGCATATTTATTTTATCTTCAGTTTCTGTTTTACGCTTTTTTAAACGAATTTTCAACTCGTCTATACTTGGTGGTTTTACAAAAATAGAAAGTGTTTCTTCTGGAAATTTACGTTTTATACGCAGTCCTCCAGAGACATCAATATCAAAAATAACATGTTTACCTTGTGCCCAAATACGCTCTACTTCGGTTTTTAAAGTACCGTAAAAATTATCTCGGTAGACTTCTTCCCATTCTAAGAAAGCATCTGTTTTAATATTATTTTTAAATTCTTCTAACGATAAAAAATAATAATCTTTAGCGTGTTCTTCTGTACCGCGTTTTTCGCGAGAGGTTGCCGAAATTGAGAATTCTAAATTCAATTTTTCTATTCCTAGAAGGTGCCTCACTATAGTTGTTTTTCCTGAACCAGACGGTGCTGAAAACACGATAAGTTTCCCTTTAGACATGCTATAAAACGTTTAAAAGTTGTTCTTTAATTTTTTCTAATTCGTCTTTCATTTGCACAACTAATTTTTGCATAGGTGCATAATTACTTTTAGAACCAATGGTGTTAATTTC
Source organism: Formosa sp. L2A11 (assembly GCF_009796865.1). Taxonomy (GTDB): domain Bacteria; phylum Bacteroidota; class Bacteroidia; order Flavobacteriales; family Flavobacteriaceae; genus Formosa. Next base: position 1,406,471 of record NZ_CP047028.1, read on the forward strand.
ACGTCCAAGTTCTTGACCAATAAATCCTAGTTTTTTTCCGTTAGAGTCTTCAGAGTTTAAAGAAGATGTGAAATAGTCTAGATGATTTTTTAATCGTACTTTTTCTTCTGTGATATCATATTTTTCAATATAATATACTAATTCTTGTTCAAATCTGTTTTCGTCAACTTTCTCTTTTAGGTCTTCTACACCTTTGCGTAAGCGCTCTCTAACAGCTTCAATACGTTCTGGGTCTATTGTTATTACTTGTTCTAAAAGATCTTCTATAATTGCTATTCTTTTCTTAAAATCTGCTTCTAAAACTTTACCTTCATCTAAGCGATAGTCACTAATATGATTTAATGCTGCATGGATTTCTTTTAAAATGGTTGCCCATTCATTTTCGTCCATATCTTCACGTTCTGTGCTTAATGCATCAGGAAAACGAACAGCCATTTTAAGTAGTTCGGTTTCATCACCATCAACTATATCTCGAAGTTGTTTTAAGTATTCTTTTACAACAGGTTTGTTTATTTGAGTAGAGGTTTCTTCTCCTGTTATTTCAACAAAAATTGAAAAATCTATTTTTCCACGTACTAGTTTATCTGCAATAAGCTTGCGTAAATTCAATTCTTTTTCTCTGTAAAAAGAAGGCATTCGCGTATTCAAATCTAAGTTTTTACTGTTCAGTGATTTTATTTCTATAGAAATTTTTTTGGTAGGTAATTGTATCACAGATTTACCGTAACCTGTCATTGAATATATCATAAACTATAATTAAAAGTTATACAAAGGTAGTTAAACTTAAGCGTATAGAAAATTCTAAAATTGATAAGAGTACACCGTTTTATTTTTTTATTTTTGAAATAAATATAATAGATATGTATACAAAGCAATTTGAAATTCGTTGGAGTGATATTGATGCTAATCGCCATTTAGCAAATTCTGCTTACACCAATTTTATGAGTCATACACGTATGGCATTTTTGTTAGAAAGTGGATTTTCTGCTAAAGACATGGCGAAACATAATATTGGACCCGTTGTTTTTTACGAGCATATGTATTATTTTAAAGAAGCTTTTTTAGGACAACCAATTACAGTAGGACTAGAAGTATCTGGAATAAGTGCCGATGGAAGATTTTTTAAATTCGAACATAATTTTTATAATGAAACCGGAGAAAATATTGCGCACTGCGAAATGTTAGGCGGTTGGATTGATTTAAAGGAAAGAAAATTAACTTCACTACCGGAAGTGTTATTAACCTTAGCTAATTCGTTCCCTAAAACAGAAGATTTTAAAGTGCTTACAAAAGCAGATACTAGAGTCTTTAATAAAGTACCGAAGCCTTTAAAAAAGTAAACTATTTAGGCTTTTTTGTAACTAAATAAACGCCTGTAAAAATTAGAATTGCTGTTATTATTTTTACAATGTTAAGGTTGTCACTTCCTATAATTAAAGCAAAAATTGCTGCAATTACAGGTTGTATGTATACAAATGTGCTTGCTGTAGAGGCTTTTAATTGGGTAAGTCCTAATATGTTTAATAAGTAGGCACCAAAGGTTGCGAAAAACACAACAAAGAAGGCAGAAAAAGCAATGTAAGGTGTAAAGGTGTGCCATTGTACTTCTCTAAATTCCTGAAACCCGAATGGAGTTGTAAGTATTAATCCTAGTAGAAAAAGCCATTTTATAATAGTGAAAGGGTGATATTTTCCTGTTAATTTTTTTGCTATAATAAGATACACGCTAAAAGCTGTTGCATTTAGTAAAATGAGACAATTTCCTAAGAAAATATTGTCTGCGGGATGAATAGATTTACCATAAATACTTAAAATTATAGCTCCCGAAAAGCCTAAAAATATTCCTAGAATTTTTAAAGGTGTAATTTTTTCTTTTAAATAAATTGAAGATAAAACCAGTACAACAATGGGTGTAACTGTAGCTATTACAGAAGCATGTATTGGCGTTGTGTATTCTAACCCTTTAAAAAAGGAAAGCATATTTAAGCACATTCCAAAGAATGCAGCTGCTAGAAAAGTTAGGTAGTCTTTTTTATCTATTTTTTCTTTAGGCATAAATAAGCCGAAGAACCAAAGTAGGCAAGTTGTTCCTAATAGTCTAAGCAAGATAAAACCAAAAGGTTTTATGTAGCCTGCATCTATTACATCGTTAGCAAATGAATAATTTAGCCCGTAAAAAACCTGAACTAAGAAAAGTGCAATTAAGGCTAATATCCGTTTATTCATGTATCGCGGCTTTAGCTGCTGCAACGATTTTTTTGCTATTTCCTATAAATATATGTGCGTTGTAAATTAATACAGGACGACTTAGAAAGGTATAATGTTCAAGGATGTAGTTTTTGTAATCAGCTTCAGTTAAAGTCTGATTTTTTAAATCCATTTCTTTATATAGTTTAGCCCGCTTACTAAATAAGGCTTCGTAACTGTTAGATAATTTGTGCATTTCTTCTAATTGAGAAACAGTAATAGGCGTTGTTTTAATGTCTTGAAGAACGACGTCTTGAGGCAATTCTAATTCCTTAATAATACGCATACAAGTATTACAAGTCTTTAAATAATATATTTTTTTCATAAAGAATGCTTTAGAGTTTTGTAAAACGTTTATTAAAGTCCGCTAATATTTAAGTATGAATTTGCTTCATCAAAAGGAATAACAAATTCTGTTATACCTGTAGTATATGGGGCAATTTCATAGGTGTTATATAGTAGTATTAAACCATCTTCACTGTAGCCTATGTTTTGAGGTAGAACAAAATTGTCTGTATCTAAATACATGTCTTTCTTATCTAAAATTTCATCATCAAAGTATGGATTCGCAAATTGCGTGAATTTATCTTTATCTTTAAATAATTGCTCGTTTTTTATAAGTTCTCCCGTTTGTGCATTGAAATTTAAGAAGGTAATAACTAATGTACCGTGTGCTCCTCCAGTATTGGTGTAAGATGTTAATGAAATACTGATTAATTCAGGAGACTTAAACATAACCTCTCCATCTATTTGAGCTTCCCATTCTTGAGCACTTTCTGGAAATTGATTTTTAAAATTTATATATTCTGTATTGAAATTACTAATGTTTTCCTCAATAGAATTTATTGTCTTATTATCGTCTTGATTAAATTGTAAAGCAGTAGCAACATATTGTTTCAAGCTCTCATTTATATATAATGCAACTTGATTTTTTCCTTCAGCCTTTGGGATATTAATATCCACAATAGTATTGTCTGGAGTTGTAATAGATTGTTCTGAAAAAGAAATGTCCTTAGTTTCGGTACATGAAGCTAAAATAAAAAGGCCGAAAAGGATAAAAAATGGGTGTGATTTTGAACACATAATGTAACTTTATTATTCGCAAATAAAGGTACATATTGAAGTTTGATAATTGAAGATAAATTTAAACTTTATATAATTAAAATACGACTTTAAGAAAAAACATAAAGTGGTAAGCGTTTAATTTAAATAGTATACGTAACCAAAGTTAATCCAAATTAATGAATCGTTATTTTTGTTATATTCTAATTGATGGTTTAATCCATCTACCCAGTCACTATTAAAGAATTGCCATTTAGCTTCTATTAAAAAGTCTGAATATTCACTTACTTTATATCTAACACCAATACCTGTGTTTAAAGCAGCAGTGTAAAAAGAATCTGTATTTACAGAACCTGCATCCCATTGCGAGAAAAGTTGATCTGAACTTGTAATGTTTGTGCCAGGACTAGCATAAGTATATTGAGCTCCTAGAATTACATAAGGTGAAAAATCGAAAAAACCATAATAGAAGTTTCTTAAACTTAGTGGGTAATATTCAAGACCAGCTCCTAAATTAATGTTTTTAGATTCACCAGTTTGATTTCTTAGTCTATTAGAGTCTTCACTAGTTTTATCATCGGCTACATATTGGCCATAATGTTGCAAACTAGTTTTGTTGTAAGATAAATCTAAACGAATTTTAAAATGGTCATAGGCGTAATCACGCCTCGAACCCCAAAAGATCGGATTAATGTCAAACATTAGCCCTGCACCGAAACCTATGTTTCCTGAATTAGTTTCTGAATCACCTTTTAATCCAAAATCAGAACGCATCTGAACAGGACCCGCCAAAAAACCTATTTCATACCCTGTCATTTGTGCGTAGAAAAAATTGATTGAACCAAAAAGTATAATAAGTGTGAGTAGCTTTTGTTTATAGAGCATTTTATTTACGTTCAATAGATGCTGTTAGTAGCATTAATAGCAGTTACAAATATATAAAATGATTTTTATCAAAAAAATAAAACTTAAAATATGTGTTAAGATTTGTTTTTTGAGAAAACAATTACGTTATAAGGGTTAAAAGCCTTTGTTATTTGTAGATAACGTATATTTGTAGTTCAAAACTAATGATTGCTTAGTGTTATCGTAATTTTTTTAAAATGAAAAAACAAATAGATGCTTTTTTAGAGCTTGTAAAACAGACTAATGAATACGAACCAGAGTTTCTTCAGGCTGTTCACGAAGTTGCAGAAACTGTAATTCCGTTTATTGAAAACAATCCAAAATACAAGGGTAAAAAATTGTTAGAACGTATGGTAGAGCCAGAACGTACTATAATTTTTAGGGTCCCTTGGCTTGATGATAAAGGTGAAATACAAGTTAATCGCGGATTTAGAATAGAATTTAATTCTGCTATTGGTCCTTATAAAGGAGGTTTACGTTTCCATCCTTCAGTGAATTTAAGTATTTTAAAATTTTTAGGATTCGAACAAACTTTTAAAAACGCTTTAACAACATTGCCAATGGGTGGTGGAAAAGGAGGAAGTGATTTTAATCCTAAAGGGAAAAGTGATAATGAAGTGATGCGTTTTTGCCAATCATTCATGTCAGAATTATCTCGTCATATCGGACCTAATACAGATATTCCTGCTGGAGATATAGGTGTTGGTGGTCGTGAAATAGGATATTTATTTGGACAATATAAAAGACTTCGTAATGAGTTTACTGGTGTGTTAACTGGTAAAGGAATGGAATATGGCGGATCTTTAATTAGACCAGAAGCTACAGGTTATGGAGCTGTGTATTTTGCTAAAAATATGTTAGCAACACGTAACGAATCATTTACAGGAAAAACAGTTGTTATTTCTGGATCTGGAAATGTTGCTCAATATGCGTGTGAAAAAGCTACAGAATTTGGAGCTAAAGTTGTAACGTTATCTGATTCTTCAGGGTACATATTTGATGAAGACGGAATAGATGCTGAAAAATTAGCGTTTATTAAAGATCTTAAAAATGTAAAACGAGGACGTATAAACGAATATACTAAGAAATATACTTCAGCAAAATTCTTTGCAGGAGAAAGACCTTGGTCTGTTAATTGTGATGTTGCCATGCCATGTGCAACTCAGAATGAATTAGAAGCTGCCGATGCAGAAAAATTAGTAGCAAACAATGTACTTGCTGTAACAGAAGGTGCTAATATGCCAACAACTCCAGAAGCAATTGCAATTATTCAAGGTGCTAAATTATTATTCTCTCCAGGGAAAGCATCTAATGCAGGTGGTGTTGCAACCTCTGGATTAGAAATGAGTCAGAATGCTTTACGTTTAAACTGGACAAGAGAAGAGGTTGATGCTAAATTGCATCAAATCATGAATGATATTCATGCATCTTGTGTAAGTTATGGAACTAGAGAAGATGGATATATAGATTATGTAAAAGGTGCAAACATTGCCGGTTTTGTTAAGGTAGCAAATGCTATGTTGGCTCAAGGTGTAGTTTAAACTTTAGTCCTTAATATATAGAAGCCTTCAAAATTTAATTTTTGAAGGCTTTTTTTATGTCTTGTTTTAAAATGTAATGGTGCTAAGTATGTTTAAAACTGTATCGTGCATTTGGTCTGTATAATCAAGGTGTGTTACGAGTCGTAATTTGCCTTGTCCCATATCGCTAATTAATATATTATGTTCTTTTAGTTTCAATATAAAAGCATTGCTATCTACATTGTCTTGAACTTCAAAAATCACAATATTTGTTTCCGACGGTTCTACATGTTTTATAGGTGTTAATGTTTTTAGGTGTTCGCCTAGTTCTTTTGCTTTTTTATGATCTTCTGCTAAGCGTTCTATATTATGGTCTAAAGCATAAATTCCTGCAGCAGCTAAAAATCCTGCTTGTCTCATGCCGCCACCTAACATTTTTCTTATGCGTAAAGCTTTGGTCATAAATTGGGAATCTCCTACCAATACAGATCCAATTGGGCAACCTAAGCCTTTGCTTAAGCACACAGAAATAGTATCGAATAAATCTCCATATTGTTTAGGTGTTTCCTTTTTAGCAACTAAAGCATTCCATAAACGAGCACCATCTAAATGGTAACCCAGATTGTTTGTTTTGCAAACAGCCTTTATTTTTTCTAGCTCATTTATATCCCAACATGCGCCTCCGCCTTTATTAGTTGTGTTTTCTATTTCTACTAGAGCAGATAGCGGACTGTGGTAAAAATCTGGTGGATTTATAGAATTAATAACATCTTTAGCGGTAAACATACCTTGATGTCCGTCTATTAATTTACAAGATACGCCACTGTTAAAAGAAGCGCCACCTCCTTCGTAATTATATATGTGTGCGTATTTGTCGCAAATTACCTGTTCGCCAGGATTTGTATGTAGTTTAATTGCTGTTTGGTTTGCCATTGTTCCGCTAGGGAAAAACATGGCATGCGATTTTCCAAACAGGTTCGCGATTTTCTCTTCTAAAAGGTTTATGGTTTCATCTTCCTTGTAAACATCATCTCCAACTTTTGCAGACATCATTGCATCTAGCATTTCTGGTGTGGGTTTTGTTACAGTATCGCTTCTTAAATCAATAATCATAAGTTTGTTTTTATAAAAAGAATTAAGCAAGAAAGTTAATAGATTCTAATCAAATTGTTTTTTAAAAATTCAAATTTAATTTCGAAGGATTATTATTGTGAAATTTTTATTAAGGTGTTGTTTTTTTTGTTAAAAAGAAGTTAATATTGTGAAATTAATATTTTTTTTTCATCAAATAGATAAGAAATATTGCCTAATTTAGAAAAAACGTAAAATGCATGAAGCCAACTAATTTTAAGCATCTTTTTTCTTCATATGATGGGAATGAAAATTTGTTTGATGAAATTTTCGATAAAAAGCAAAATGTTAGAAAAGTGTATCAAAAATTGTTTGATATATATAATGATCAATCTATTGAAGAATTCATTAATTTAAATAATAAAGCAAAAACATCCTTTTTTAATCAGGGTATTACATTTCAGGTTTATAATGAGGAAAAAGCCCAAGAGAAAATATTTCCTTTCGATTTATTTCCAAGAATTATAGATGCAGACGAATGGAAAATAATAGAGCATGGTGTGCTTCAGAGATGTAGAGCATTAAATGCGTTTATTTGGGATATTTATCACGATAAGAATATTATAAAAGCAGGCTTGGTTCCTATGGAATTAATTAGTTCTTCGGCTAATTATTTAAGACAAATGGACGGTTTAGATCCTGTTGGCGGGATTTATAATCATATTTCAGGAACAGACCTTATTAAGCATTCCGATGGTAAATATTATGTGTTAGAAGATAATATACGGTGCCCCTCTGGTGTGAGTTACGTTGTTTATAATCGTAATGCATTAAAACGTTCTTTGTTTGGTGTTTTTAATCATTATGATATTCATACTGTTACAGATTATTCAGAAAATTTATTAGAAATTTTAGAATCTGTTAAACCAAAAGGTGTAGATGTGCCTACCTGTGTTGTTATTACTCCAGGTGTGTATAATTCGGCCTATTTTGAGCATTCTTATTTGGCTAAAACCATGGGGATTGAATTGGTTGAAGGTCGCGATTTAGTTGTAGAGAACGATTTTGTGTATATGAAAACCATTAGCGGACTTACAAAGGTTGATGTAATTTACAGACGTATAGACGATGGTTTCTTAGATCCGTTAGAGTTTAAAAAAGATTCGGCTATTGGTGTTCCAGGATTATTTGCTGCCTATAAAAAAGGAAATGTAACACTTGTAAATGCACCAGGAACAGGAGTCGCAGACGATAAGGCTATTTATACTTACATGCCCGAAATTATTAAATTTTATTTAGGAGAAAAACCTATTTTAAATAATGTACATACATACCATTGTAGCAGAGCAACAGATTTAAAGTTTGTTTTAGAAAACATTCATAATCTGGTTGTAAAACCTGTAGATGAAGCTGGAGGTTATGGTATTTCTATTGGAAATAGATTAACTAAACTAGAAATAGAAGCCGTTAAAAAAGTTATCCTTCAAAATCCAAGAAAATATATAGCACAACCTATCATGTCCCTTTCTGTTCATGCCACTTATATTGAAGATTGCCAGTCTTTCGAGCAGCGTCATGTAGATTTAAGAACATTTACATTGCTTGGTCAAGATAAAGAATTTGTGTTAAAAGGAGGATTAACGCGTGTCGCCTTGAAGAAAGGAAATTTAATAGTGAATTCGTCTCAAGGTGGAGGATCTAAAGATACTTGGGTTTTAAAAAAATAATAATATATGTTAGCAAGAATAGCCAATAACTTATTTTGGATGGGTCGTTATATTGAACGCGCAGAACATACTGCACGTTTTACAAATGTAAATTACTTTTCGTCTTTAGATGCGCCCAATAAATTATCTAGAGACCGTCAATTTGTGCTTCAATCTATTTATGAAATGGTTGGAGAAGAAGAAGAAAATGAAAAAGCACTAATAGAGCAAGATGTGCTTTATAATGCAGCTTTAAACCCAGAGAAACATTATTCAATATTAAATTGTATAACCTATGCGCGAGAAAATGCAAATAGTTCTAGAGATTTAATATCTAATGATTGTTACGAAACAATCAATACCTTTTACCATTCTGTAATGAATTACTCTAAGGAGTATTTTGTAACACGTGGGCTTCATGATTTTACAAGTCATATCATGCATCAATCTACCATTTTAAAAGGTAAGATTAGAAGCACAATGTTACATGATGAGGTATATGCGCTTATTAAATTAGGTATAAATATAGAGCGAGCGACACAAGTAACTCGTGTGTTGCAAATTAAATATGATGCTGCAGAAAAAGTGACTTTAAGTAAACCAAAACACTTAAAAAAGAGTTATGAGTGGACTACACTTTTAAAATGTGTAGATTCTTTCGATATTAATCGTAGGGTGTATAGAAAGGCACCAACACAAAGTACGGTTATAGAATTTTTAATGCTCAATCCAAATAGCCCGAGAACAGTCTTGTATTGTTTAAATCAGATACAAATGCACATTGCAATGTTAGACCCTTTAAAGGTTCATGAAAAAGATACAGCGTTGTTTTTAATTGGTAAAATGAAGTGTGAGTATAAATATAAAACGGTTGAAGATATACAAGATGATGTAAAGGAATTTATAGCGCATACATTTTCAAGTTTAGTTGAATTAAGTAAAAAACTAGAAGATGAATATTTTTATCATTAAAAGAAATTTATAGTAATAAATTGTTTTAATTTGAAATCCTAATTTTCTTAAAAGATGTACAACTATACAATAAAATATTCTTGCGTAAATACTTATGAAAATCCTGTTTTCGAATCGTTTTGGCAATATATCGTTACACCCCAAAATAATTCAACTCAAGAATTAAGTTCTGGAGTGTTTTCAGTGTCTAATGATGCTGTAATAGAGAAGTCTATAAATGGCTATAATTTTGAAACGGCAAGAATTCACACCAAGAAACCTTTTGAGTCTCTTACGTTTGAAGCTGTTTTTAAATTGACAAAAACTAAAGATAATCCGCTTAAAATAGATCCGAAATATAAAATTGAAGATGGTTATAAAGCGCTTAAAGAACTTGATTTTCAGGTAGATTATGAAGCCTTTTTAAACACGACAGAGCTTACCACTTTGCCTAAAGAACAAGTTAGTCTTTTTGATTTTGATACCTCTAAAAGTATTTTAGATAATTTAAAAAGATTAAATAATTGGGTACATAAATATATAGTTTTTAAAGCAGGAGAGACCACCACAGAAACACTTTTAGAAACTGTTATAGAAAAAAAGAAAGGATTAAGTCCAGACTTTACACATTTGTTATGTGCTATTGCACGTGTTAATAAAATTCCTGCACGTTATGTTTCTGGATATTTACACCAAGGCGATGGACTTTTGGGAGATTCGCAAATGTGTGCTTGGGTAGAAGTTTTAGTGCCTAATTTAGGATGGATTGGTTTAGATCCTGTAAATAATTTACTTACAGATCATAACTATATTAAAGTAGCTCATGGTAGAGATTATAAAGACTGCGAGCCTTTAAAACAACTGTTGTTTTCTTATGGCGAGAAGACATCTAAATGTGTTGTCGAGGTAACATACGAGCAATAAATTGCTTCCATATTTATTTCTTGAAAAAAAGTGTAGTACTTTTGAGTAAAATAAAATATATATGATAACAGCAGATCAAATTAAAGATCTTTTACACCGCCTTACGTCGTTAAGGCAATATCTTTGACATAGATGCCAAGCTTATAGAAATACAAAACGAAGAAGAACAAACCTTCGATCCTGATTTTTGGAACGACTCCAAAGCAGCAGAAATAGTAATGAAGTCGCTTCGTGTTAAAAAAAAGTGGGTAGAAGATTTTAATACTGCAACCACACTCGTAGGAGACTTAGAGGTTTTGTACGAGTTCTACAAAGAAGGTGATTCTTCTATGGAAGAAGTTACTGAACAATTCGAAAATGCACAAAAACTTTTAGAAGACATCGAGTTTAAAAATATGTTGTCTGAAGAAGGAGACAGTTTAAGTGCTGTACTGCAAATTACTGCAGGAGCAGGAGGTACAGAAAGTTGTGATTGGGCAAGTCTGCTTATGCGTATGTATTTAATGTACGCAGAAAAAAGCGGATTTAAAGTTAAAGAGTTAAACTATCAAGAAGGCGATGTTGCAGGTATAAAAACGGTGACTTTAGAGCTTGATGGAGACTTTGCTTTTGGTTGGTTAAAAGGAGAAAATGGAGTACATAGATTAGTGCGAATTTCTCCGTTTGATAGTAATGCGAAACGCCATACTAGTTTTGCTTCTGTTTACGTCTATCCACTTGTAGACGATACCATAGAAATAGATATAAATCCCGCAGATATAGAAATTACTACAGCACGTTCTAGCGGTGCAGGAGGGCAAAATGTTAACAAGGTAGAAACTAAAGTTCAGTTAACTCATAAACCAACAGGTATTCAAATTTCATGTTCAGAAACCAGATCGCAACACGATAACAGATCTAGAGCAATGCAAATGTTGAAATCACAATTGTATGAAATTGAATTACAAAAACAATTAGCACAGCGTGAAGATATTGAGGCAGGAAAGATGAAAATCGAGTGGGGAAGTCAGATTCGAAATTATGTTATGCATCCATACAAGCTAGTAAAAGATGTTAGAACAGCACATGAAACAGGAAATGTAGATGCTGTTATGGATGGACATATCGAGCCCTTTTTAAAATCGTATTTAATGATGATGGGACAAAAAACAGAAGATACTAATAACTTATAATCACAATTAAACATGATTACAATTTATCATAATAACAGATGTAGTAAATCTCGTGAAGCACTCCATATTCTTGAAGCTTCAGGAAAACCATTTACTGTTGTAAAATATTTAGAACAGGTCCCTACAAAGGCAGAATTAACTCATATAATTAATTTGTTAGATATTATGCCAATTGATTTGGTGCGTAAAAACGAAGCAATTTGGAAGGATAATTACAAAAACGAAAATCTTACAGACAATGCAATTATAGATATAATGTTAGAGCATCCTAAACTTATAGAACGCCCTATTGTTGTAAACGGAGAGTGTGCCATAATAGGTAGGCCACCGCAAGATATTACCAATATTTTATAAATATTAAAGCCTCTAATTCAACTCAAGAATTAGAGGTTTTTTTGTTTTAACAATCTTTTAACTAATTTAGGTTAAACCAATTTTGTTTCTTGCGGTCTTATTTAATTAAAACTACATCACATGAATTTTGTAAAACAAGTAGTGCCTACTCTGCTTCTTTTTATTTTATGCTTTAATGTACAAGCACAATCCGTTAAGAATGTTACTATAACGGGGCATGTTATAGAACAGGAAACAAGTCTTCCTCTTGAATATGCTACAGTTGCTTTTAGAGACAGTAAAGATAATACCGTCGTTACGGGAGGTATCACAGATGGTAAAGGTAAATTTAGTATAACGGTGCCTGCAGGAACATACAATGTGTCTTTCGAATATATTTCGTTTAAAAAACAATCACTTCTAAAAAGAAGTTTATTAAAAAACACCGATTTAGGTAATATTAGTTTAGCGTTAGATACCGAGTCTTTAGATGAGGTAGAGATCATAGCAGAAAGAACTACCGTAGATATTAGGCTCGATAAAAAAGTGTATAATGTTGGTCAGGATTTAACCGTTAGCGGAGGAACTGTAAGTGATGTTTTAGATAATGTACCTTCAGTTTCTGTAGATGTTGAAGGGAATATTGCTTTAAGAGGAAATGATGATGTAACTATTTTAATTAACGGAAAACCATCAGGTTTAGTTGGTTTAAGTTCTAATGAAGCATTAAATCAATTACCAGCAGATGCAATTGAGCGTGTAGAGGTTATTACGTCTCCATCTGCAAGATATGATGCAGAAGGAACAGGAGGGATTTTAAATATTATTTTAAAACGAAGTAAGCTACAAGGACTTAATGGTTCTATAACAGCAAACACAGGATATCCAAATGCTGCAGGTATTTCTGGGAATATTAATTACCGTACAGGAAATTTTAATTTCTTTAATACCACAGGGTATTCTTACAAAGAATCTCCTGGAGAATCTACTACAAAAACAGAATATTTTAATTCAGAGTTTGATGATGATGGGAATATTATAGACGATTCTCCTAATACATATTTAAATGAATATCGCGATTACGATAGAGTTAGAAAAGGAATCAATACCAATCTAGGTGTAGAATGGTATATTAACGATAATACATCTGTAACGGGATCTGTATTTTATAAAGATAGCGATAACACTACAGAAACAAAAAATGATATTTTTGAGGTTGATAACGTAGGTGATATTTTAAATGAAACGTTTCGTTTAGATCCGGAAACTGAAGACGATAAAACGGTTCAATATGCTTTAAATTTCGATAAGCAGTTTGGAGATAAACCAGGTCATAAATTAACATTCGATTTTCAATATGAAAATACATCAGAAGATGAAAACTCACTTATTACTGAAAACGGATTAGATTCTGAACAAGTAAGCACTTTAGAAGATCAAGATCGTCTTCTATTACAAGCAGATTATGTACTTCCGTTAGGAGACGATAGTCAGTTTGAGTTTGGTTACCGTGGAAACTTCAATACATTAGATACAGATTATACATTAGCTTATTATGAGGGAGATGCATTTGTGACAGATACCGATGTAAGCAATAATTTAATTTATAAAGAACGTATTAATGCTGTATATACACAATACGGAAATAAAATAAAAGATAAATTTTCTTACTTATTAGGATTAAGAATGGAGTCTACTGGAATCGTAATAGATCAGAAAACAAGTGATGATTACGACGATAAAGATTATTTAGGATTATTTCCTACAATAAATTTAGGCTACGAAATTTCTGAAGATCAAAGTATCATGCTAGGGTATAATAGAAGAATTAGAAGACCAAGATCGCGTTATATAAATCCGTTTCCGTCTAGAAGTAGTACAACAAGTTTGTTTCAAGGAAATCCAGATTTAGATCCTAGTTATTCTTCTGCAGTAGATTTAGGATATTTAAATAAATTAGGAAAAGTAACTTTAAATTCTTCAATTTATTTTCAACATGCCACAGACGTGTTTACATTTATTACAGAAGCAACAGGAGAAACAGTATTGGTTGGAGGTACAGAAATACCAGTAATTAAAAGTGCTCCAATTAACTTAGCAACTAACGATCGTTATGGGTTTGAGCTTACCGCTACCTATAGAGTAAGTAAGAAATGGAATATGAATGGTAATTTTAATTTCTATAATTCTATTACTCGAGGCGATTATAATGGTGTTAATTTTGATGCAGATAACTTAAGTTGGTTTATAAGATTTAATAATAAAGTGACCTTGCCTGGGGAAATCGATTGGCAAACACGAATTATGTATCGTGGCCCATCTGAAGATGCTCAAACAAAAACAGACGGTATGTTTTACAGTAGTTTAGCGTTTAGTAAAGAAGTGTTTAATAAAAATGCATCTATAACTTTTAACGTTAGTGATGTTTTTAATTCAATGCGAAGATCAAGACTTTCTACTACAGAAACTTATATTAGTGATAACGATTTTCAATTCAGACAACGTTCATTTAATTTAGCATTCACATACAGATTTAATCAGCAAAAAAGTCGTCAAGACCGTCGCGAAAGTAGTGAAGGGGGAGATGATGATATGGGGTTTGAAGGATAATCTCGGTTAAAACTTTAAAAAGCTTCTTGTTACAAGAAGCTTTTTTCTTTAATATATTATTTTGCTATAAAACTCGTTACTTATAAATATATTTGAAACATTAAAAATCATCTATGTTTAAACGTTTTCTTATCCTTTTCTTGGCAGTGTGTCCTTTAATTGTAATGGCACAGGATTATTCCGATTCTTGGGAAGGTTATTTTTCGTATAACAATATTAAAGATGTAACGGCTAGTTCAGATAAAATATATGCGGTTGCAGAGAATGCTGTTTTTGTATACGATATTTTAACTCAAGAAACCAGTTCGCTTTCTACAGTACAGGGGCTTGCTGGAGAAGTTATTTCTACACTTCATTATAGTACTGCGTATAAGGCTTTGGTTATTGGTTATGAAAGTGGTTTAATAGAAATTGTTTTAGATGAAGACTCTAAAGTATTAAGCGTTGTAGATATTGTAGAGAAGTCTACTATTCCCTCGGTAAATAAGCAAATTAATCATTTTAATGAATATGACGGTTTACTGTATATATCTACAAATTACGGCGTTTCTGTATACGATTTAAACAGATTAGAGTTTGGAGACACCTATTATATTGGAAATGGAGGAAGTCAGATTATAGTTACACAAACTACAGTATCCAATGGGTATATATATGCGTCCTGTATGGATAATACAGGATTAAAGCGTGCAGAAGTAGCAAATAGTAATTTAATAGATTATAGCCAATGGACTACGTTAGCTACTGGTAATTTTAGTGCTGTAGAAGCTGTATCTAATAATGTGTATGCTGTAAATACTAGTCGTGCAATTTTTAAAGTTAACGGATCAAATCTTACAAATTTATATATTTTTCCTAACACGCCTTTAGATGTTAAATCTGCTAATAACGAGCTTGTCGTTACCACCAAAAACCATGTGTATTTATATTCTAGTACATTTAGTTTATTAGAAGAAGTAGGTACTAATAGTAATTTTAGTACTAATTATACTTCTGCAATTACTACGGTAGATGATTTTTATATAGGATCAGATAGTTATGGCGTTTTAAAAACGGCTATAGGAAATACGTTTTCGTTTGAAGAAATTCATCCAGACGGACCTTTAATGAATTCTCCGTTTTCTGTAGAAGCCGAGTATAATAACGTTTGGGTTACTTTTGGCGACTATAGCGTTAGTTATAATCCTTTTCCGATTAGAACTCGTGGGATTAGTCATCTAAAAAATGAAACTTGGAAAAATATTCCAACAGACAGTATTTTAGGTGCAAAAAACTTAACAAACATAAGTATTAATCCCAATAAGGTAAATCAAGTTTTTATTAGTTCTTTTTACGATGGAATTTTAGAAGTGGAAGCAGATGTGGTTACAACATTACACGATGAAACAAATAGCGGACTAGAACCTATTGAGGTTGCTGGTTCAACAGATATTCGTGTTAATCCATCTACGTTCGATAGCGATGGTTTGTTGTGGAGTTTAAGTGGCCGTGTGTCTAGTCCGTTAAAGTCTTACAATCCTGATACAGGAGCATGGAAGTCTTATAGTTTTGAAGGTTTATATACCGATGGTGTAAATGGTGAATGGGGTTTTTCAGACATCGCTATAGATAATTCTGGAGTGGTTTGGACTGGTGGTTACGTAAACGGATTGGTTGGTTACGATTATAAATCGGGAACGTCGCAAATTAGAAGCTTAAGTGAAGAGTCTCAAAATATGCCTACTACTGTTGTAACTGCTGTAACAATAGATAATCAAAATCAAATCTGGATAGGTACAATTAGAGGATTACGTGTACTTTATAATACCTCTACTTTTTTTACCGCAAGTACAGTAGAAGTTAGTGAAATAGTTGTTTTAGACGATGGTGTTGCGAGTGAGTTGTTGTCTCTAGAGTATATTACAAGTATAGAAGTAGATGGTTCTAACAATAAATGGATAGGAACTTTTGGTTCAGGCGTGTATTATTTATCGTCAGACGGTCAGGAAACTATTTTTCATTTCACAAAAGATAACTCACCATTACCATCAGATAATATTACAGATATTAGTATTGATAATTCTAACGGAAAAGTACTTATTGCTACCGAAAGTGGTCTTGTTGCATACAATTCAGGAAGCTCGTCTACCGAAGATTCTTATGAAGATGCCTATGTATACCCTAATCCAGTACGACCAACATTTAATATTACAGAAGATTTAGTAAAGATTAAAGGACTTACAGATAGTGTAAATATTAAGATTACAGATATTGAAGGTAATCTGGTTGCAGAAGCACAATCTAACGTGAATTCAAGATATAGTGGTTATAATTTAGAAATTGATGGCGGAACAGCGTTTTGGAATGGTAGAAACTTGGCTAATAATGTGGTGCATTCAGGCGTGTATATAATCATGTTGTCCGATACCGAAACGTTCGAAACTAAAGTGCTTAAATTAATGATTATTCGCTAATGTTCTATTCTTCAAGTGCCATTGTATTATCTAAGCTTAAGTATCGAGATAACGATCTTATTGTAAGCTGTTATACTAAAGAGTTTGGAATTGTAAGTTTCTTGCTTCGTGGCGTTTTAAAAAGTAGAAAAGGTAAAGCTAGAGTAGCTTATTTTCAGTTGTTGTCTCAAATTCAAATAGAAGCAGATTTTAAACAAAACAGGTCTTTACAAACACTAAAAGATGTCAAAATAAATGTATTGTATGCTACTTTGCACACGCAAGTTATAAAAAGTACAATTGTTATGTTTTTAGCCGATGTTTTGGCTATTGTTTTAAAAGAAGAAGAGGCAGATACAGAGTTGTTCGAGTTTTTAGAATCTACACTTCTAGTTTTAGATGAAACCTCAGATCCTGCAAACTTTCATTTGGTGTTTTTAGCACAGTTAACTCGGTTTTTAGGAATTTCTCCAGATACAACGCATAGTAATTATAATTACTTCAATTTGTCTACCGGTCAATTCGAAAAACAATCCACCAGTATATATTCTATAACGGGAGATAATTTAAAGTATTTTAAGATCTCATTAGGCATACTTTTTGATGATTTAGAGGCGATGAAAATGAATTCTAAACAGCGACAGTCTTTCTTAGATATGCTACTGTTGTATTACGAATTGCACCTTGGGCATTTTAGAGAACCAAAATCGTTAGCCATTTTTAGTCAAGTATTTAATTAATAATCGACCTAATTATTCTATATGAATAAAAAATTACTCTTAGGATTACTTTTTCTTTTATCCTTTTCAATTCAAGCTCAAAATATTACTATTTTAAACAGTCAGACCCAAGAACCTATTTCTGGTGTAGCCGTTTTTAATATAGATAAAACACAGAGTGAAATATCCAATATAGAAGGTGTTGTTTCTTTAAAAGCGTTTGTAAATAACGATGTGCTTTTTTTTAAGCATTTGTCTTTTATTGAGTTTTCTATAGCAAAATCTGAGTTAAGTAATATTTCAAAAATATATTTAGAACCTTCTACAGAAGGGTTAGATGAGGTTTTAATTTCGGCATCTAAATTCGGACAAATGAAACGTGATATTCCTCAGAAAGTGGTGTCAATATCTGCAGATGAAATCACAATTAATAATCCGCAAACCAGTGCAGATCTTTTAGCAAACACAGGAAATGTATATGTGCAAAAAAGCCAGTTAGGTGGCGGAAGTCCAATGATTCGTGGATTGTCTACTAACAGATTGTTAATTGCTGTTGATGGTGTACGAATGAATAATGCCATTTTTAGATCTGGAAATCTTCAAAATGTAATTTCAATAGATCCTTTTACCATTCAGAATACAGAAGTTATTTTAGGTGCGGGATCTGTGGTTTACGGTAGTGATGCCATTGGTGGTGTTATGAGTTTTTATACTAAAAAACCGCAATTAGCTTTTGTAAATAATCAGGAGTTTTCTGCCAATTCAGTAGTACGTTATGCAACGGCTAATAATGAAAAAACAGGGCATGTAGATTTTAATATCGGATTAAAAAAATGGGCGTTTTTAACAAGTGTGAGTTATACAGATTTTGACGATCTAAGAATGGGAAGTCATGGTCCGGACGAGTATTTACGTACAGAATATGTGGTTACAGAAAATGGAGTAGATAGTACTGTCGAGAATCCAAACCCTAAAGTTCAAAATCCTACAGGATATAACCAAATTAACCTGATGCAAAAAGTGAGATTTGCACCAAATGAAGACTTAAGTTACGATCTAGGTTTGTATTATTCTGCAACCTCGGATTATTCAAGATACGACAGATTAATAAGATATAAAGACGATCACTTACGTTCTGCTGAATGGAATTATGGCCCGCAACGTTGGTTTATGTCTAATTTTCAAGTCACAAAAATTAACAAGAGTTCGAATTTTTACGATAAACTTCAGGCTAATGTAGCATATCAAAATTTTCAGGAAAGCAGAATAGATCGCGATTATCAATCTTCAATTAGAAATTCTACAGAAGAACATGTAGATGCCATTTCCGCGAACATAGATTTAGAAAAAGAGCTCAATTTAAAAACAGAATTGTTTTATGGCTTAGAGTACGTTTTTAATAAAGTACATTCTTATGGTGAAGAAGAAAATATTGAAGATAATACCGTTGTAGATGCTATTTCAAGATATCCTAACGGTTCAGATTGGTCTTCTATGTCTGCTTATGCAAACTTAAAATATAAGCCAAGCGAGCAGTTTGTTTTGCAAACAGGCTTACGTTATAATCATGTATTTGCTCATGCAGATTTTACAGAAAACAATGTGTTTTTAGACTTGCCTTTCGATACTGCCAAAATTAATACAGGAGCACTAACAGGAGCAGCTGGAATAAGTTGGATTCCTGCGGAAGTGATACAATGGAAATTAAATTTTTCAACCGCATTTAGAGCACCAAATATAGATGATGTTGGTAAGGTTTTCGATTCTGAACCCGGTGCTGTTGTGGTTCCTAATGACGATTTAAATCCTGAATATGCCTACACTGGAGATTTAAGTGTTTGTGTTAATTTAGATAATAAAATAATTATCGATGCAGCAACATATTATACATTTTTAGACGATGCTTTGGTGCGTAGTGATTTTGAATTAAACGGAAACACGTATATCGATTATAATGGTGAGTCAAGTCGTGTGCAAGCTATGCAAAATGCTGCCGAAGCTCGTATTTATGGTTTTGAGGCAGGACTACAAATTCATTTTTCTGAAGCTCTAAAACTAACCCCAGTATAATGTTATTGGTGGTTATGAAGTAGAAGAAGGTGAGCAATATTCGTTAAGACACGCCGCTCCTAATTTTGGAAATACACATCTTACTTGGCAGCGTAACAAGATTACTATTGATGCATTTGCTATTTATAATGATGAAATGTCGTATACAGATTTAGCACCTTCAGAACAAAGTAAAGATTATATTTATACTAGCGATGCAGATGGTAATCCCTACTCGCCATCTTGGTATACCTTGAATTTAAGAACACAAATATAAATTTAACTCTGAATTGTTATTTACAGCAAGTTTAGAGAATATCACAGATCAACGTTACAGACCATATTCTTCGGGAATTTCTGCTCCAGGTAGAAATTTAATATTAGCTCTTAAATATACATTATAAAAAAAGCCTCATTATTAAATGAGGCTTTTTCGTTTTTATTCTAAAAATTTAATTTTTTTTCACCGCTTTTTTGCTAATTGTTTGTCCGTTAGATAGCGTCACTTTAGCGATGTAAGCTGCTTGGCTAAGTCTAGATAAGTTATATGTTTCGCTAGAGCTATCTCCTTTTAAGTTGTAAATACGTCTACCTAGCATATCTGAAATTTCAACATTTGTAATGGTTACATTTTTGTTTGTATAAATCTTTACTTCACCGCTTTTTAATTCTATAATTCTAATGTCGTTAGAAGAAAGCATAGCATCATCTATAGAAAGCGTCATTGGTGTAAACATAATTTCAAAACGATCATCAAAAACACCACTATCCGAGGTAAATGCATAGTTGTTTTCAGAAATGTCTTGTACAACATTAAGAAATTTGTCGTTTAAATATATTGCGTTTCCATTCATAAAAGCACCTTCAGTTTGAGGAATAGAAAAGGTGTAAATTGTAGGCTCTTCTATGGATGTGTTAAAACCAAACGGAATCACTTCTTCTAAAGATAAACTGCTTGAATGTTTAGCTTGTATGACATATTTAGCTTCTGGCGATGTTGGTATAAACGAATATATTACAGCATTAACGTCTTCGTAAGTCCCTCGTTTAATATCGTAAAAGGTACCGTCTTCGCTGTCTGAAGCTCCATCTAAATAAGCAACAAGAATTTGGTTTGCTACGCCGTTATCGGTAGTTAAATTTACCCATAATTTGTTGGCTTCATCTGTGGTTGTTGTTCTAGAAAACTTAGCGTTATTTCCTGTGACTCTCATGCTATTGTTAAAAACGACGTTTGTAGTTTTAATATCGCCTGAAACTACAGTAGAAGCAGCTGCATTATCCATAGATACAAAGAAGCCTTGGCCAGAAGGAATATGTCTTGTTGGCATTACACCATCTCCTCCCATAGTTTGTCCAGTTCCATTAATAATAGCGTAATCACTTTGTGCGTAATTATAACCTTGGTTACCATTGCTATTTTTGTCTGCAGCAGTGGTTTGAGACCAAAGGTAAATGGCTCCAATGGTTTGAGTTATATTTGTGTTTTCTGCTAAAAATGAATCAGCATCTAAAGCAGAGGGATAAGGGTTTCCTATTAAATTCCAGTTGTTATCATTAGTCTCTGAATCGTTTCTGTATATTGGGACATTATAAATTCCGTTATTAAATGCACCTTCAAAAGTGTATGTGAATTGCCCAGGAAAAGTACCTGACGAGTTTTGTGTGGCAGCGTACCCCACACCTGGAGCCATTACAGTTGCCGTTGTTGCATATTGCCAATCATCTCCATTGTCATCCACATCATCTTGTCCATCTAGTGTAGTGTTATCATTAGCAACTTCTCTAGTGGCATCTAAATAATTTTGTCCATTATACCAAAAGGTTCTAGAGGTGTTTGCTTCTGCTAAACCATCACCTATGGTTTCATTAAAAACAGGAGCGCTCCAATAGGTGTATTCTTCAGCAGACCCTAGGTTTGAGGTTTCTTTTTCAACTTTAATTTTACTTTTATCGGTTAATACATTACCGCCTATAATGGCATCATCGTTAACTTGTACAAACGAACCGTCTGTTTTAACAATAATATTTCCGTTTACAGTAAGATTATTATCAACTGTAACGTAGGTGTTATCTCTATAGTTAATGTGTTCGATGCGTTTATAGTACAATTACAAGCTTCGAAACTGGTTTGTGGCCTCCTGTAGAAGTGTCGTAATCTGAATTGATAATAACATTGGTACTTAATGTAGGCATTGTGTTTATTACTGTACCATCATCCCAGGTCCAATCAGAACCATTCCAAGTTGCACCTATTAAAACGGCTTGTGTGGCATTAGAAGATTCATAACATAAGGCATCGTTCTCTTACTTCGCAATAATACTGATAGTCTAAAACACTACTCACATCAGAAATAACTAAATCTGGAGATGTGCTTGAGGTGGTGTAAATACCACCATCAGATATGCTTTGCCATCCTAAAAGACTATCTGGATTGTATGCATACCAATAATATAGTAATGCATTTCCGCCAGCATAGCCTTCGGTTGCAGATATGCTTAGAGTGCTTTCGTTACACGCTGTAGCGATGCTTGTAATGCTGTTTATTATAGGGGCGGTTCCTGTAGAAAAATCATAAGTCCCAATATCGCTATAATCTACAGGTGTAAAACTATCCCAATCACTATCGTTCCAGGTTGTACTAGGTGCTGTGATGCCTGTGTTTTTCTTCTGTAGGTGTAGTCTTTAGAAGCGACAGTAAATGCATTTCCAGAGGTGTCTCCCCAAAGATCTATCCAAGTGTTAGATTTATAAAGTCTAATGTTATCATCATCATTAACACCTCCAACACCACTAACCTGATCATAACCGTGAGTGGCGTTGGCATCTGTAGCTTGACTACCTCCAACTGCTAGTACAAATACATCATCGTTTGCTATAGTTCCTGATAAAGAAATTGTACTTGTTGCAGCTGCACCACCGTTATTATGTATTCTAATTTCATAGTCAGATAAATTTACACTAGCTCCCGTACCGTTATAAATTTCGATATAAGAATGTGATCCATCTCCATTATCTGTAATTTCACTAATAAATAAATCGTTTGGTGCTGTAGCGTTTCCTTCGAAACTAGAAATTAATTGATCTATAACAGTAAAAAATACAGAGTTTACACAGCCTAAGTCGTTTGTAAAACAATACTTCCTGTGGTTGCTCCCAGCGGAATAGTCACTTCTAACTCTGATGATGAGCTTACGTTTACTGTTGCCAAAATCCCATTTATGGTAGCTGTGGTTGAGCCTCCAAAATTACCTTCTGAAGATGTTATATTGACTTTGGTACCAATTGGTCAACAGAAAGCGAAAGCGAAAGAGAGGCTGATACGCAATCTCCAGTTCCTTGTACTTCAAAAGTATAAGGACTTTCGTCTGCGTCGTTACTTAAAATAGTTATGGTGGCTGTTCTTGTGCTTGCTCCAATGGGTAAAAATGTAATTTCAAATTCTTCTTTCGTATCTGCTGCAATTGTTGTTGGCAAAAGTGTTGTTGGCACAGGGATTATTGAAACCGGAAACTCTAAAGGGTTAGAAGATGTTATACTTGTTATATTCAGGTTTGCTGTACCTTCATTGTTAATGTTGTATGTTTTTGGAGATGTCGCATTGCCTATCGAGGTTTCTGCAAAAATGGTGTTGTAACCTGTACTTGCAATAGATCCATTTGGTATTGTGGCCCCTGTGTTACGTTCTATATCAATTTCGGGTGCTGGAGTATAGCTTTCTCCTGTTAGGGTAATGTTGTTAATTTGTAGTCGTATGGTTCCAGCAGTTTGCTTCCATCTTATTTTATTATTGGTTCCAGAAAGTGTGCCTATGTTGTAGATGTAGTCTGTGTTGGTGTCTTCTACAGTGATTACAGTATATGAACCAGCAGTCCAAGTAGATCCACCGTCATCTGAAATTTCGATTGTACAAGTTGCAGGGATTAAGTAATTTCCATTAGATCTTAGGTTTGAGACTAATTCTAAATTTTCATAAGCTCCGAAGGTTTCACTTATAACATAATCATCATAGTTACTGAATCGCCAAGTTTCATCTAGTTGTTCTATACTATTAAAAGTCCAACCTTCTGTTGGAGCGGAGCAGTCGTTGTCAAATATTTGCGAAAAACCAAAAGATATGGTACAGCAAATTAGTATTACTGTTAAGAAGTAATTTTTTTTCATGGTGGGAGGAGTTTTTATTGAAAATGGTTTTGTGAGATATGTGTATATCTATATCTTGTAAATCATGCTTTTTTTTTTAGTTAAAATATTAGTTATTAGTAATTTAAGACAATTTTAATGAAAATGAGTATAATTAATGGTGTATATGAAATATATTTTTTTTCGATTAAAAGCCTGTTTTCTTATAATTAGATACATGTAAAACATATACTGTAGAAGCCGAAAAGAGAGCCTTAAAATAGTGTTATGATTACCAAGAACATTGCCATAAAGCTAAACAGAAAAAAAAGGAGGCGGACACGTATGATTTCTGATACTTTAGTAGTCTATAAATGTGAATTAATAAAAGAATCTAATACATATAATAAACGGAAAAAGTTAGCAGATTATTTGTTGTATCTCGGTTGGAAATTACCTATGGTTTAAAAGAATAAAGGAGACTCAAAGAGAATCTCCTTTTATTTAGTTTCTAAAAATTTAATTTTTTTTCACCGCTTTTTTGCTAATTGTTTGTCCGTTAGATAGCGTCACTTTAGCGACGTAAGCTGCTTGGCTAAGTCTAGATAAGTTATATGTTTCGCTAGAGCTATCTCCTTTTAAGTTGTAAATACGTCTACCTAGCATATCTGAAATTTCAACATTTGTAATGGTTACATTTTTGTTTGTATAAATCTTTACTTCACCGCTTTTTAATTCTATAATTCTAATGTCGTTAGAAGAAAGCATAGCATCATCTATAGAAAGCGTCATTGGTGTAAACATAATTTCAAAACGATCATCAAAAACACCGCTATCCGAGGTGAATGTATAGTCGTTTTCAGAAATGTCTTGTACAACATTAAGAAATTTGTCGTTTAAATATATTGCGTTTCCATTCATAAAAGCACCTTCAGTTTGAGGAATAGAAAAGGTGTAAATTGTAGGCTCTTCTATGGATGTGTTAAAACCAAACGGAATCACTTCTTCTAAAGATAAACTGCTTGAATGTTTAGCTTGTATGACATATTTAGCTTCTGGCGATGTTGGTATAAACGAATATATTACAGCATTAACGTCTTCGTAAGTCCCTCGTTTAATATCGTAAAAGGTACCGTCTTCGCTGTCTGAAGCTCCATCTAAATAAGCAATAAGAATTTGGTTTGCTACGCCGTTATCGGTAGTTAAATTTACCCATAATTTGTTGGCTTCATCTGTGGTTGTTGTTCTAAAAAACTGTGAGTTATTCCCTGTGACTCTCATGCTATTGTTAAAAACGACGTTTGTAGTTTTAATATCGCCTGAAGCTACAGTAGAAGCAGCTGCATTATCCATAGATACAAAGAAGCCTTGGCCAGAAGGAATATGTCTTGTTGGCATTACACCATCTCCTCCCATAGTTTGTCCAGTTCCATTAATAATAGCGTAATCACTTTGTGCGTAATTATAACCTTGGTTACCATTGCTATTTTTGTCTGCAGCAGTGGTTTGAGACCAAAGGTAAATGGCTCCAAAGGTTTGAGTTATATTTGTGTTTTCTGCTAAAAATAAATCAGCATCTAAAGCAGAGGGATAAGGGTTTCCTATTAAATTCCAGTTGTTATCATTAGTCTCTGAATCGTTTCTGTATATTGGGACATTATAAATTCCGTTATTAAATGCACCTTCAAAAGTGTATGTGAATTGCCCAGGAAAAGTACCTGACGAGTTTTGTGTGGCAGCGTACCCCACACCTGGAGCCATTACAGTTGCCGTTGTTGCATATTGCCAATCATCTCCATTGTCATCCACATCATCTTGTCCATCTAGTGTAGTGTTATCATTAGCAACTTCTCTAGTGGCATCTAAATAATTTTGTCCATTATACCAAAAGGTTCTAGAGGTGTTTGCTTCTGCTAAACCATCACCTATGGTTTCATTAAAAACAGGAGCGCTCCAATAGGTGTATTCTTCAGCAGACCCTAGGTTTGAGGTTTCTTTTTCAACTTTAATTTTACTTTTATCGGTTAATACATTACCGCCTATAATGGCATCATCGTTAACTTGTACAAACGAACCGTCTGTTTTAACAATAATATTTCCGTTTACAGTAAGATTATTATCAACTGTAACGTAGGTGTTATTCTCTATAGTTAATGTGTTCGATGCGTTTATAGTACAATTACAAGCTTCGAAACTGGTTTGTGCGCCTCCTGTAGAAGTGTCGTAATCTGAATTGATAATAACATTGGTACTTAATGTAGGCATTGTGTTTATTACTGTACCATCATCCCAGGTCCAATCAGAACCATTCCAAGTTGCACCTATTAAAACGGCTTGTGTGGCATTAGAAGATTCATAACATAAGGCATCGTTCTCTCTTACTTCGCAATAATACTGATAGTCTAAAACACTACTCACATCAGAAATAACTAAATCTGGAGATGTGCTTGAGGTGGTGTAAATACCACCATCAGATATGCTTTGCCATCCTAAAAGACTATCTGGATTGTATGCATACCAATAATATAGTAATGCATTTCCGCCAGCATAGCCTTCGGTTGCAGATATGCTTAGAGTGCTTTCGTTACACGCTGTAGCGATGCTTGTAATGCTGTTTATTATAGGGGCGGTTCCTGTAGAAAAATCATAAGTCCCAATATCGCTATAATCTACAGGTGTAAAACTATCCCAATCACTATCGTTCCAGGTTGTACTAGGTGCTGTGATGCCTGTGTTTTTTCTTCTGTAGGTGTAGTCTTTAGAAGCGACAGTAAATGCATTTCCAGAGGTGTCTCCCCAAAGATCTATCCAAGTGTTAGATTTATAAAGTCTAATGTTATCATCATCATTAACACCTCCAACACCACTAACCTGATCATAACCGTGAGTGGCGTTGGCATCTGTAGCTTGACTACCTCCAACTGCTAGTACAAATACATCATCGTTTGCTATAGTTCCTGATAAAGAAATTGTACTTGTTGCAGCTGCACCACCGTTATTATGTATTCTAATTTCATAGTCAGATAAATTTACACTAGCTCCCGTACCGTTATAAATTTCGATATAAGAATGTGATCCATCTCCATTATCTGTAATTTCACTAATAAATAAATCGTTTGGTGCTGTAGCGTTTCCTTCGCAACTAGAAATTAATTGATCTATAACAGTAAAAAATACAGAGTTTACACAGCCTAAGTCGTTTGTAATAACAATACTTCCTGTGGTTGCTCCCAGCGGAATAGTCACTTCTAACTCTGATGATGAGCTTACGTTTACTGTTGCCAAAATCCCATTTATGGTAGCTGTGGTTGAGCCTCCAAAATTACCTTCTGAAGATGTTATATTGACTTTGGTACCAATTGGTCCAACAGAAAGCGAAAGCGAAAGAGAGGCTGATACGCAATCTCCAGTTCCTTGTACTTCAAAAGTATAAGGACTTTCGTCTGCGTCGTTACTTAAAATAGTTATGGTGGCTGTTCTTGTGCTTGCTCCAATGGGTAAAAATGTAATTTCAAATTCTTCTTTCGTATCTGCTGCAATTGTTGTTGGCAAAAGTGTTGTTGGCACAGGGATTATTGAAACCGGAAACTCTAAAGGGTTAGAAGATGTTATACTTGTTATATTCAGGTTTGCTGTACCTTCATTGTTAATGTTGTATGTTTTTGGAGATGTCGCATTGCCTATCGAGGTTTCTGCAAAAATGGTGTTGTAACCTGTACTTGCAATAGATCCATTTGGTATTGTGGCCCCTGTGTTACGTTCTATATCAATTTCAGGTGCTGGTGTATAACCTTCTCCTGTTAAATTAACGGTACAAGAGCCTTCGTCTACATCGTTATTGTTTATGGTGATGCTTCCTGTTCTTGTCCCTGTGGTAGTAGGTGTATATCTTACTGTAACTGTTTGTGTATTGCCAGATGTTATGCTAAATGGAGTCGCTGGAGAAACAATAGAATAATCTCCTGTAACGTTAAACGAGCTCACATCTAAATCTGCACTACCATTATTTTCTATATCAAAAGTAAGATCTGTATTGGTTGAAGTGGCTTGACTACCAAAATCTATAGTGTAACCACAGTTTTGATTTGTAGATGTGTTGTCTACTAATTGTAGTTCTGGATTAGGGGTTCCTGAATAACAGGTCCAGCTTAGATTTGAAATTAAAGTTCTATTTCCGCTGTTACGTAACTCGACATTTATTGAACCTGTAACATTTATTGTTGCAGTAAATGTGTTACTAGATGTGTCATATACTGTAATGTCACCTCCATATTGAGTACCATTAACGAAAACTTTTAATGTTGAATTTCCAGAATATATTTTTGCGTAATCAAATGTTATAACACCACAGCCACTAGGGAAAGAACTATCATTAGTTAGTGAGCCTGTTCTTATTCCTATGGCTTCTTTTCCATCTAAATCTTCATCTGTTCTAGTATCTGTAGCGGTCCAATCGATACCGTTGTCTCCTGTCCAATTTCTTGTTAAATAATTACCTACATCTCCTGAATTATTAAAAGATTCGCTAGCACAATCACCGCTAGAAGCAATAGCATTGCCTGTTAAGGTTATGTTGTTAATTTGTAGTTTTCTGGTTCCAGCAGTTCTCTTCCATCTTATTTTGTTATTGGTTCCAGTTAGTGTACCAATGTTGTGTGTGTAAGAGGTGTTGGTTGACGCTACACTGGGTATTATATATGATCCAGCAGTCCAAGTCAATCCACCGTCATCTGAAATTTCGATTGTACAAGTTGGAGCGATTAGGTTATTTCCATTACCTCTTAAGCTCGAGACTAATTCTAAATTTTCATAAGCTCCAAAAGTTTCACTTATAACATAATCACTGTCGTCATCTAAGAGCCAAGTATTCCCGTTTAGTGTTACATTATTAAATGTCCAAGTTGCTGTTAGAGAGGAGCAATTGTTTACAAATATTTGTTGTGCAAAACCAAAAGATATGGTGCAGCAAATTAGTATTACTGTTAAGAAGTAATTTTTTTTCATGGTGGGAGGAGTTTTTATTAAAAATGGTTTTGTGGGATATGTGTATATCTATATCTTGTAAATCATGCTTTTTTAGTTAAAAAATTAGTTTTTAGTAATTTAAGATAATTTTAATAAAAATGAGTATAATTAGTGATATAATAAAATATATTGTTATTTTTTCGATTAAAAGACTGTTTTTTTATAAATAAAATGGAGACACACAAAACGTATACTGTAGAAGAAGCTAAGAGAGCCTTAGAGCATTATTGTGCTTACCAAGAGCGTTGCCATAAAGAAGTACAGGAAAAATTAAGAGGCATGCGTATGATTCCGGATGCTATTGATGCTGTTATTGTGCACTTATTAACGCATAATTTTTTAAATGAAGAACGCTTTGCGAAGGCGTATGTTCGAGGAAAATTCAAATTTAAACACTGGGGAAGAAATAGATTGACACTAGAATTAAAACGGCGTCAAATTAGTCGTTTTAATATACAAATAGGACTTAAAGAATTAGATGCTTTAGATTATTATGGCACTTTTGATGCTTTAGCAGCTCGTAAATGCGAGTTAATAAAAGAGTCTAATACCTATAAGAAACGGAAAAAGCTAGCAGATTATTTGTTGTATCGCGGTTGGGAATCGTCTATGGTTTACGAAAAAATAAAGGAATTGATTCCATAAAAAAAAGGAGTTTCAAAATACATTGAAACTCCTTTTATATGTTGTTTAAAGTTGTACTTATAAGTTAAAAGAAGCGCCTAAACTAAATACAAATTGGTTGTTTAATTTTTTTTCAGGATCTAAACTTGAAATATCATTGTCATATTTCGCGATAGGGAAATTCATTTCAGTATATACTCCAAATCCGTCAGAGAAGAAATATCTGGCACCAACATGGCCTCCAAAATTTCTAGTACTGAAACTTAATCCAGGATATACATCTAATTCATCCATACCAATAACAGAAGATAAGTTCGCGTTAAAACGGGCTTTAATATCAAAACGATCAAAAAAGACTGCATCTAAATCGTCGTTAACACCTAATAAGTATGTTGTAGATACTCCAAACGAAATATTTTCGCCTACACCAAAATCGTAGGTACCGTTAATTCCTGTGCCATTGTCTTGAAAGCTAGCGCCAATTTGAAATTTCTGATCACCTTTGCCTCTAAAAGCTTGTGCATTTGCGAAGGAAACCACGCATAAACATGCGATTAATAATAGATTTTTCATGGGTTTTAAATTTTGGTCAAATATAGGTTTTATACTTAAGTTTAGAAATTATATTTAGAAGTTCTCGTTAGGGCTTGTTTATTTTTCCAATCTATCCATTGCTGCCCTTTAATTCTTCGCATAATATTATCGAAGGTTCTCATTATAAATACATTGTAAATAGCTGTGCTTAAATTTTTTGGATGCCGTGCTATAGCACGCAGACTCATAGAAAAACCAGGAGTAATGTAATGCATATAGTGCCAATACCCTTCAGGCATATACAGCACTTCGCCGTGATTTAGTTCGGTTTTAAACCCTTTGGCATGTTTTAAAGCTGGCCATTTTTTAAAATCTGGATTATGAAAATCGATGTCTTCTCGCGTAATTAATGCGTGTGGTACTTTGTATAAATACTTGCTTTGCTTTTGGTCGAATAAGATAATTTCCTTTTTTCCTTCAAAATGAAAATGAAAAATATTGGCTAAGTCAATGTCGTAGTGCATAAATGTATACGAATCTGTTCCGCCAAAAAACAACATGGGTAATTTTTTCATAAGGCGTAATCCAAAATCTGGGAAAGAGAAATCGTTTTGTAATTGTGGGACTTCTTTTAAAATATTCCAGAGAAATATTCTAAATTTTGTGGGTTCACGTTTCAATAAATCAATGTATGCGCTCATTTTCATTTTAGCATGCGCTTGATTAAATCCGTCTTTATAATTTACGGGTCTATCATCGTAAAGCGGAACCGTTTTGTCTCCTGCAACAGATTTTATGTACTCCAAATTCCATTTAGAATATGCGGGCCATTCGTCTATAAAATGGGCGATTACCACAGGCTTTTGTGGTTTAAAGTAGTTTTTTATAAAGTCCTCTTTTGTAATGGTTTTTACACGAGGTATATCTTGCAGGTTTAATCTCAAAAGTAAAAATAATTAAACCTGCAAGTTAAGAAAATGTTAGATATTTATTTATCTAAACGTGTATTTTAGACCAAACACAAGGTTTCCTTTTGGCATAGGTACAAGGTTAGATTCTGTGTAATCTTCATTTAAAATATTGTTTGCAATAACAGAAAATTCTAAAGAATTTAAAGTGTAATTAAGACTTGCATCTACTACAGAATAACTATCTCCTGAAGTACGTTCAGCATATTTATAAATAATAGAGTGCGATACATTTTTAATAAATTGAGAACTGTATCTCGTTACAAAATGATGCTTTAAAGAGTTAATAGAATATCTTGAGAAATCAGAATTAATATCCTGAACTTCGTCTTCTATATAGGTGTAAGATGTATGTAATGTTTGGTTAAACGTCCCAATTGTAAAGTTGTAATTTAAGTAAGCATCTAATCCTTTAGTATTTAATTCTCTAATGTTTGAAGCTTCCCATAAATCGTCTTCATTTTCCTTAGTATAGTCTATCAGGTTTTTAGAATCACGATTAAAAACAGCTAAAGAAGCAGAAAAATGACCTTGATTGTATTTAAGTCCTATTTCTTCGGCAATGGCTTCTTCTGGATCTAAATTTTCATTTCCAAGTGTTGTTGGATCGCTGTAATATAAATCTGTGTAAGTCGGAATTCTATACGTATACCCCATGTTTCCGTAGACTTTAAAATTAGAATTTATCTCGTAACCTAAATCTACACCAGGAAAGGCATGCCATTTAAAATCTGAAAAATACGTTACAGCAATTCCAGGTGTAATATCTAATTTGTCATTTAGCATTTTAAACTGATGTTCTAAAAACATAGACGCCATAAAACGGTTGTGGTCGCCTAAATTATTACTCACAATATATACTTTAGATAAGTCTACACCAAAACCTGTAATTCCTAAGTCGGAGGTGTAAGATCCGTTAAGTTCTGTGCCTACTTTATTTGTGATGTGTAAATTTCTGTAACCCGTTGGTTGGTCTCTGGTATACAAATACATGTCTTGATTTCTTCTCCAATATACTTGAGGTTTAAACACCCAATTGGCGTGTTTTATTTTTGTTGAAACACCTATTAAACTGGTTTGTGTTTCTTCGTATTGTTCGGTAGCACTTGGTGTTGCGTAGAAACCGTTGGCACCAAATTTACGTTCAGACATGGAAGCCAATACATTAATAGGAAGTTTGCTTTTATTAAATGTGCTCTTTAGAAAGTAATTCTGATTATCGTAATCGGTGTTATGTCTATAGCCTTCAGATGTGTTTCTGGATACATGCACAAGATGATTAGAATCTTTTAAATTGATTCCTCCAGTAATTGCTCCATTAAGCGTGTTAAATGATCCTGCTTGAGCATCTACAGAAAGCATATCTTCCGTTTGTTTTTTAGTGACAATATTTACAGCTCCCGTAAATGCATTCTGACCGAAAACACGAGCTGCCGGACCAGAAATAATTTCAATACGTTCTATAACATCAATAGGTAAAGCCATGTTTAATGTATGGTGTCCCGTTTGTGCATCGTCTACTTTTATACCATCAATAAGTAGTAGCGTTTGGTCAAAACTTCCGCCACGAATATATAAATCGGCTTGCATACCGGCAGTTCCGCGACGGCGAATATCTACTCCGGCAACTTGCTGTAATAAATCTGCAACATTTGTAGCTCCTGCAGCTTTAATGTCTGAAGAAGTAATAATATTTATAGATCTAGAGTTTTTAGAGAATGGTAATTCAATTCTGCTAGAGGTTATAATAACTTCCTCTAATTCTTCTTGTTGCATATCTTCTTGAGATAGTGCTAATGTTGTAGTTAAAATGGCTAACGTAGATAAAAATTTGGTTGGTGTCATGTTCAAAAATTATAAAAACGTTACAAATGTCGTAACTTTACGGACTATTAAACTAGTCCAGTTTTAAAACAATGAATAGTCCGGTTGAAGCCCTTCTTATAAAATTAATAGATTTTGATAAAACGAAATCCAAACCGCTATACATTCAAGTTTCAGAACAGATAGTGAACCTAATACAGCGTGGTTATTTAATAAAAGGGACATTGCTTCCTGGAACCCGAGTTTTAAGTCAGTTATTAAACGTGCACAGAAATACAGCTGTTGCGATTTACGATGAACTAGACGCTCAGGGTTGGGTAGAGATTTTACCTAATAAAGGGACTTTTGTATTGGTTCCTGAGCAAAAAACAGCTAAAATTAAAGCCACTGTACAGCAATTTAATCAGGCGTATTCGTATTCTGAAACCACAGGATTTCCATTTCAGAACTCACTGCATTTGGCGTCTACACAACAGCTCACTAAAGCAGATTATGTAATTAACGACGGGAAACCAGATTTACGTTTACATCCAACCATTCAGTTTTCTAGATGGTATAGTAGTGCGATGAAACGGAAACCGTTAATTAAAAAATGGAATCGTGCAGGCGATGGTTCGTATTCAGAATTTGAAAATCAGTTGTGTAATTATTTAAATGCAACACGCGGTTTTCATATAAAACCCAAAAACCTAATAAGTACACGAAGTACCGAAATGAGTTTATATATTGTTTCGCAATTACTTATTAAAAGAAACGATGTGGTTCTGGTGGGAAATTTAAGTAATTATGCTGCAAACATGATTTTTCAGCAAGTTGGTGCAACCATAAAAACAATTCCTGTAGATCAGGATGGATTAGATGTAGATTATATTGAAACGCATTTCCAGAAGGGTAAAATAAGATGTGTTTACATTTGTGCGCATAGAGATTATCCTACCACAATTACTTTAAGTGCAGCGCGTAGATTAAAATTGTTACAGTTAGCAAAACAGTATAAGTTTGCTATTATTGAAGACGATTTTGATTACGATTTTCAGTTTGAAGGTTCTGCCATGTTGCCTTTGGCGAGTTCAGATGCTAACGGACTTGTTATTTATTTAGGAAAGTTAGGGCAGTCTTTGTTTCCTAGCTTTCAAACCGGATTTGTTGTGGCTCCAGAAAACTTAATTTCTGAAGCCGAAAATTATTTGCAATTATTGGATCAGCAGGGCGATTTAATTCAGGAACAAATGCTTTCTGAATTGATTTATGAAGGTGAAATTTATCGCTTAATTAAGAAAAACATCATCATTTATAAGCAACGTCGCGACTGTTTATGTGAATGTTTAAAGATGTATTTTGGAGATAAAGTTTATTGGGAATTACCTTCTGGCGGATTAGCAATTTGGCTGCAGTTTAAACCAGAAATTTCATTGTTAAAACTTGCTGAAGAAGCAGAGAAGCATAATGTGTTTATTCCTAAAACCATTCTGTATCAAGATAAAAATACGTGTGCCATTCGTTTTGGCTTTGGGCATTTAAATGAAGCAGAAATTGAAACTGTTGTAAGTACTTTAAAACGGATTTATGATCGTGTTGTTTTGCAGAGTTTAGAGGCTTAAATAACAGGTTTTCTAATCTATAAATATTGATTTTATTGTCTCCCAAATGTGTTTTAAACCTAAGTATTTACTGTGTTTAAAAAGTGTTCTTTTAAAATTTTTATACAACTTTCAATGTTTTCTTGTAATTTGTATTCAAGTTGTTTGCGGTCTATATTTTAAACATATATTTAATTGACTGATTGTCATTGTTCTAAATGTTTTTTTGTTTAGGCTTAAGATTTAAACTTCTTCTTTTTAACTAAAAACCACTCACTAAATCATTATGTCTAATACAACAGAACTTCATGAAACACCAAAGAATACGTCTTTAGTGCCAATATTAATTATTGCTGGATTATTTTTTATTTTCGGATTTGTCACTTGGATTAACGGCGCATTAATTCCTTTTATGAAAACCATAAATGAATTAACCGATGCGCAGTCTTATTTAGTGGCTTCGGCATCTTATATTTCGTTTGTCGTTATGGCTTTACCTGCATCTTATATAATTGAAAAAGTAGGGTATAAAAAAGGTATGTCTTTTGGTTTAGCTCTTATGGGAATTGGTGCATTAGTATTTATACCTGCAGCAGAAGCACGAACATATACGTTGTTTTTAACAGGGATTTTTATTCAAGGTTTAGGGATGACATTATTACAAACAGCATCTAATCCATACATCACTATTTTAGGACCTATGGAGAGTGCTGCAAAACGTATTGCCATTATGGGAATAGCAAATAAAATTGCTGGAGCCTTAGGATCTTTAATTTTTGGAGCTATTTTACTGTCTGGTATAGATGAAATTAAAGAGAAGTTAACTACTGTCTCTTTAGATGAAAAGACAACACTTCTAAACGAAATGGCAGATAGTGTGGTGATGCCTTATATTATTATGGCTGTTGTATTATTTATTTTAGCGATATTAATTACAAAAGCACCATTACCACATGTTGAAGCAGATGAGACTGATGAAGAAACAGTAGAAGGATCAGTTGTTGTAAAAAAGACCAGTATATTTCAGTTTCCACATTTATGGTTAGGCGTTTTAGCACTGTTCTTATATGTAGGAGTAGAGGTTATTGCTGGAGATACTATTATTTCTTATGGTTTATCGCTTGGTATGCCAGGAGAAGAAGCCAAGTCGTTTACGTTAATGACGCTTTTTGCAATGGTAGGTACTTATCTTTTAGGTGTCATTTTAATTCCTAAATATGTTAGTCAGGTGTTGGCTTTAAAAGTCAGTGCTATTCTAGGAATAGTATTTGCTATTTGTGTATTATATACTACTGGATTTACATCTGTATTATTTGTGGCTGCACTTGGAATTTCTAACGCCTTAGTTTGGCCTGCAATTTGGCCTTTAGCTTTAAATGGTATGGGGAAATTCACTAAAACAGCTTCAGCTTTACTTATTATGGCTATTTCTGGAGGAGCGATTATACCGCCTTTATATGGAGCCTTAGTCGATTCTAAAAAAATAGAGTTAATTGCTCAAGGAGTGGAACAAGCTACGGCAACAGCAACGGCAGCAACTTCTGGATATTGGATCTTAATTCCGTGTTATGCATTTATACTGTTTTTTGCTGTTTACGGACATAAAGTTGGTTTAAAAAAAGCGTAAATTTATGTGATTTAGAGTTAGGACGTTATACTTATTTAAAACACTTTTTTCAAAGTTTAACAACCTAACATTTGTGCATTTTGATTCGTGTATATGAAAAAAATGTACCTTTATCACTATGTATGCTTTAGTAGATTGTAATAATTTTTACGCCTCTTGCGAGCGAGTTTTTAATCCGGATTTGCGAGGAAAACCCATTGCCATTTTGTCTAATAACGATGGTTGTGTAATTGCGCGTAGTGACGAAGCTAAAGCATTAAACCTTCCTATGGGAGCACTCGCTTTTAAGTATGAAGGTTTTTTTAAGCAGAATAATATTCAGGTTTTTTCTTCAAATTATCCGTTGTATGGAGATATGAGTACACGTGTTATGCGTATTTTAGAACAGTTTACTCCCGATGTTGAAGTGTATAGTATAGATGAAGCTTTTTTAGAATTTAAGGGCTTTGAAAATTTTGATTTAATAAACTGTGGTCATGAAATGCGCACTCGTATTTTAAAATGGACCGGCATACCAACTTGTGTAGGTGTTGCACCTACTAAAGCATTGTCTAAAGTGGCTAATAAAATTGCACGTAAATTTCCAGTACAAACTAAAGGTGTCTTTTTTATAGATTCTGAAGCTTCTAGAATTAAAGCTTTAAAATGGTTTAAAATTGAAGATGTTTGGGGTGTTGGTAGACGCTTGGCAAAACGATTAAAATATAAAAATTGCCATACAGCATACGATTTTACACAGCTTTCTGACGATTATATAAGAAAGGAATTCTCTATTGTAGAGTGGCGCTTAAAACAAGATTTGTTAGGTAACCCGACCTTGAGTTTGGAAGAACCGACTCCTAAAAAATCTATTGCAACAACGCGTAGTTTTGAAACCACATATTCTGATATAGATAACATTACTGAACGTATCTCTACATTCGCTACCAGTTGTGCAGAGAAATTACGGAAACAGAAAAGCAGTTGCCATATGATTATTGTACATTTAAGTAGCGACAGGCATAATAAAAACCATGCACATGAATATGGTAGCAAAATGATTACCTTGCCGTACCCAACAGATTCGTCTTTACTTATAAGTACACAGGCTGTAGCTGCTGCAAAACAATTATTTCATGCAGGAGTTAAATACAAGCGAGCCGGGGTTGTTGTTACCGGATTAGTACCTAATAATGCATTTCAATTAGATTTGTTTGCTTCCGAAAACCCGAAACATAAACCTTTAATGCATGTTATAGATGCTTTAAATACAAAGTATAGAAGACATGCTATTAAATTAGGAAATCAAGATTTAGAGCGTACATGGAAAATGAAACAAGAACGGTTATCTCCTAAATATACCACCAATATTAACGATATTATTATTGTAAAATGATGCTACATAAAACTCAAAATTTAACTTTTTTTACTCCTGAAGCCGATCCGGATTCTGGAGCTGTTTTTGTCGATTCTGGTATTTCTGCAGGATTTCCTTCACCAGCAGACGATTTTAAGGAAGAACGTTTATCGTTAGATGTTGAATTAGTACGCAATAAAGAAGCTACTTTTTTTGCGCGTGTTAGCGGGCAGTCTATGATAGGAGCAGGACTTGACGATAACGACTTATTAGTTATAGATAGAAGTTTGTCTGCTTCACATAATAAGATTGCCGTATGCTTCTTAGATGGAGAATTTACAGTAAAACGTTTAAAGGTAGAAGGAGGAGAAGTTTGGTTACAACCAGAAAACCCTAAATACGATCCCATTCAGGTTACAGATGATAATGATTTTGTAATTTGGGGAATCGTGACTAATGTGATTAAACGTGTGTAATTAAGCCTGTTTATGAAGGAATATTTCCCAATACTAATTACTGTTATTGTCATTGGAGTTCTGATATATAAAAATAGAACAGGAACTAATGATGATTCTGGTTTTGATGATTTTGACTTCGATTAAAATAATGGACTTTAATAAAACTAAAAACGCCTCAAAAATTAATTTTTGAGGCGTTTTTTATATGAGTAATAAAATTGTTAATCGGCTAAGATTATAATTTTATTGTCTTTAGATTCTAAAGTACCAGACTTAATTTTTAAAGTTAATACTTTGTTGTCTGACATGTGAGGTGTTACCTCAGGATGTAATTTTTCAAAATCTAAATGCGTCTGAGTATGAACCTTAATTTTTACAGTTCCAGCTGTTAAAAGTGATACTATAGCAGCGTGATGATTAAGCATTTCAAACTCTCCATCTGCTCCTGGTGCAGTAATGGCATCTATTTCCGAACTAAATAAAGTCGCTTCTGGCGATACAATTTCTAAATACATAGTTTATAGTTGTTTGTTAGTAGTAAATAAATGTTAATCAATAAGTAACTAATAATTATTTACTATTAACCAATTATGCTTCGGCTAACATTCTCTCTCCTGTTTCAATAGCTTCTTCAATAGAACCTTTAAGGTTAAATGCTGCTTCAGGTAAGTGATCTAATTCACCAGCCATAATCATATTAAATCCTTTAATGGTTTCTTTAATGTCTACTAAAACACCTTTAAGACCTGTAAATTGTTCTGCAACGTGGAATGGTTGAGATAAGAAACGTTGTACACGTCTTGCTCTACCTACGGCTAATTTATCTTCTTCAGATAATTCTTCCATACCTAAAATTGCAATAATATCTTGTAATTCTTTATAGCGTTGTAATAACTCTTTTACATTTTGAGCACACTCGTAATGATCTTTTCCTAAAATATCTGCAGTTAAAATTCTTGATGTAGAATCTAAAGGATCTACCGCTGGGTAAATACCAAGTTCTGCAATTTTACGAGATAATACAGTTGTTGCATCTAAGTGAGCAAAGGTTGTAGCAGGAGCAGGGTCAGTCAAATCATCTGCAGGTACGTAAACCGCTTGTACAGATGTAATAGATCCTGTTTTAGTTGATGTAATACGTTCTTGCATTGCACCCATTTCTGTAGCTAATGTTGGTTGGTAACCTACGGCAGAAGGCATACGACCTAATAATGCAGATACCTCTGAACCAGCTTGTGTAAAACGGAAAATGTTGTCTACGAAGAAAAGTACATCTTTTCCTTGACCATCTCCAGCTCCATCACGGAAATATTCTGCGATAGTTAAACCAGATAATGCAACACGTGCACGTGCTCCAGGTGGTTCGTTCATTTGTCCGAATACGAAAGTCGCTTTCGATTCTTTCATGATGCCTTTATCTACTTTAGATAAATCCCAACCTCCATCTTCCATAGAGTGCATAAAGTCATCTCCGTATTTAATAATACCAGACTCTAACATTTCTCTTAAAAGGTCATTTCCTTCACGAGTTCTTTCTCCAACTCCCGCAAATACTGAAAGTCCACCGTGACCTTTTGCTATATTGTTAATCAACTCCTGAATTAATACTGTTTTACCAACACCAGCACCTCCGAATAAACCAATTTTACCTCCTTTTGCGTAAGGCTCAATTAAGTCAATTACTTTAATACCTGTAAATAAAACTTCCGTAGTTGTTGATAAATCTTCAAATTTTGGAGCTTGTCTGTGGATTGATAATCCTGACTCTCCAACTTTTGGTAAGTTTCCTAAACCATCAATAGCATCTCCAATTACATTGAAAAGTCTACCATATACATCACCTCCAATAGGCATTTGTATTGGAGATCCAGTAGACACTACTTCTGTACCTCTACTTAATCCATCTGAAGAGTCCATCGCGATAGTACGAACAGTATCCTCACCAATGTGAGATTGTACTTCTAATACTAGAAGTGTACCATCAGGTCTTGTAATTTCTAATGAATCGTAAATTTTTGGAAGAGCTCCTTCTGAGTCGAATACAACATCGATAACTGGACCAACGATTTGTGCAACTTTACCTGTAACTTTTGACATTACTTAAATGTTTATAGATTTTTGCTTAATTTTTCTTGAAAAATAACTGTTTTTTCCGAGCTGCAAATATAATAGTTTATATTTAAAAAGAAATATGTTTTTCTCTTTTTTACGTAAAACAAACCCCTTTAAATTGATGATATTTAGATTTTTTTAGTGTATTTATCATATTGAGGTAAAGAAGACGCGTTTCTTGGGGAATTCTCATGTTTTGGAATGTTTCTCTAAATTTTACAATTTGATTAAAAAAGTAGAAATTGTCTTTATTTGCGACTTCAATTTTATTAATCATTTATATAATTTTATTTATCTATTAATACAATTATATAATGAAGCGCTAAGTTTATATGTGGTTGTGAAAATCACATATAAAATAAAGGTGCTTAAAACCGAAGTTTTAAACACCTTTATGTATCGTTTAAAAATAATGTTACTCTACAGTAACAGATTTTGCTAGGTTACGTGGCTGGTCTACATTTTTACCTAATTTAACTGCTATATGGTACGATAATAATTGTAACGGAATGGTTGTTAATAAAGGTGTTAAGAATTCTGACGATTCAGGAACTTCTATAACATGATCTGCAAGTCCTTTTACACTTTCATCTCCTTCTGTTACAATTCCTATAATTTTACCTTTTCTAGATTTAATTTCCTGAATGTTACTTACTACCTTTTCGTAATGTCCTTTTTTGGTTGCAATAACAATAACAGGCATTTGTTCGTCTATTAAAGCGATAGGTCCATGTTTCATTTCTGCTGCAGGATAACCTTCTGCGTGTATATAAGAGATTTCTTTTAATTTTAAAGCGCCTTCTA
Source organism: Formosa sp. L2A11 (assembly GCF_009796865.1). Lineage (GTDB taxonomy): Bacteria > Bacteroidota > Bacteroidia > Flavobacteriales > Flavobacteriaceae > Formosa. Next base: position 1,447,188 of record NZ_CP047028.1, read on the forward strand.
ATGCAACAGGAAAATTAAAGCCTCTACCTAAATACAGACAGTTTTTAGCATCTTTATAGATTTCGGCAACGGTTTTAACATATGCGTCAGATTCTAATGCTTTTTTAACTTTAGCAGGAATAAGTTCTAACTCGATTAAATGATGACGGAAATCTGAACTAGAAATGGTTCCTTTAGCTCTCGCTAATCTTAAGGCCATTAATGTTAAAACAGTAATTTGTGTTGTAAATGCTTTTGTAGATGCGACACCTATTTCTGGTCCTGCATGTGTGTAAGCACCTGCATCAGATTCTCTAGCGATAGACGATCCAACAACATTACAAACTCCAAAAACAAAAGCGCCTTTAGATTTTGCTAACTTAATAGCAGCTAAAGTGTCTGCTGTTTCTCCAGATTGAGAAATGGCAATTACAATATCTTTTTCTGTTATAATAGGGTTTCTATATCTAAACTCTGAAGCATACTCTACTTCTACGGGAATTCGTGCTAAATCTTCAAAGATATATTCTGAAACTAATCCAGCATGCCAAGACGTACCACAAGCCACAACAATAATACGTTCTGCATTAAGGAATTTCTTCATGTTATCCTCTATACCAGACATTTTAATTATAGCTTCGTTTACTAATAAACGTCCTCTAAATGTATCTAAAATAGCATTTGGCTGTTCGTATATTTCTTTTAACATGAAATGCTCGTACCCGCCTTTTTCAATTTGCTCAAGATTTAATTGAAGTTTTTGAACATAAGGATCGACCATAGAGTCGTCTTTAATTTTTCTAACTTTAATTTGTTTTCCTAAACGAATAATAGCCATTTCTTCATCTTCAAGATAAATAGCATTTTTCGTAAATTCTAAGAAAGGAGAAGCGTCACTAGCTATAAAAAATTCGTTTTCACCAACACCAATTGCTAAAGGACTTCCTAGTCTTGCAGCAACAATTTCGTCTGGTTTATTTTTATCGAATACAGCAATTGCATAAGCACCTACGACTTGGTTTAATGCAATTTGTACTGCTTTTCCTAGCTTGATTTTTTCTTCTTTTTTCATGACATCTTCAATCAGATTGATTAACACCTCGGTGTCTGTGTCTGATTTAAAAGTATATCCTCTAGTAATAAGCTCTTTTTTTAAAGACTCGTAGTTTTCAATAATTCCATTGTGTATGATTACTAAATCTCCAGAATTAGAATAATGAGGGTGCGAGTTTACATCGTTAGGGATACCGTGTGTTGCCCAACGCGTATGGCCAATAGCAACGTGGCCTTTTGTTAAAATTTCTTTTTCAACACGTGCTTCAAGGTCTGAAACTTTACCTTTAGTTTTGCAAACTTTTAGTTCTTCGCCATCGTATATAGCAATACCTGCGCTATCGTAACCACGATATTCTAAGCGTTTAAGTCCGTTAATTACAATTGGGTAAGCTTCTCTGTAACCTATATATCCTACAATTCCACACATAAATTTTTAGTTTTTCGATTATGAATAATAAATATCTAATGTTGTACGCGAATTAATTAGACTGCTATGTAAATATATAGTATTCAGTATGTTATTTGCGTTTGCGGATAAAACTAAGTTGTTTTTTGTACTTGTTTTATCTTTTATTAGAATATTTTTAAAATGTTCTATTGCTTTTGTTTTGTACGTATGCGTATTTTTATTCTCTGTTTGTTGGGCTAGACTTAATATGTTTGTATGTGCAAGTTTTAAATTACAAGTACTAAAATAATAGTTGCCTTTATATGCAGAATGTTCTATTGAAAAATCATGAAATAAAGAATCTAATTTACATGTAATAGCATCATCTTTATCAAGTTTATTCGATAAGGAGAAATTTAGAATAGTTATTACGTTAGATGCTGTTTCAGGATGTTTACCTAAGGGAGTATTATTGGTGTTAGAAACCATTTTAAAAATCATTTCTGCATTTGTTTTTAGGCCATAGTTAGAAATATAATTTCTGTAAATGGCTGTAAAAACTGCTAGTGATAACAGTGTGCAGCTAGATAATGTAATGGCTCTTAAACCTTTTTTCATCTATTTTATAAACAGATTATTTTAAAACTTCTGTCATATAGAAATTAGAATATGCTTCACCAAATTCTTCTTTACTTTTATATCCTAATACAGGTTTGTCAGACTCGTCTATATGCGATTTTATTTCTTCTGGAATTTCTTCAGAACCAATAATAATAGCATCAGAATAATCTATGGCAACTTTCATTAAGTTATTGTAAGTTGGGTTGCTTAACGTTTTAACAACATCATCGCTAATATTGTCAAACTTCACTTTAGCTCCCATATTTTTATTTAATGTACCATCATAACCTTGATTATAGATAGATGTTACAACCTTACTGTCGTTAAATAATGGTTCTTCAGCAAAATATTCTTTTAAATATAAAGGAAGTAAAGATGCTAGCCATCCATGAACATGTATAATGTCTGGAGCCCAGTTTAATTTTTTAACTGTTTCTATAACACCTTTTGCAAAGAAAATAGCACGCTCATCATTGTCTGAAAATAAGTCGCCATTCTCGTCTGTTAGTGTTGCTTTACGCTTAAAGTATTCGTCGTTGTCTATAAAGTAAACTTGAATACGTTCTTTAGGAATCGATGCTACTTTAATAATAAGTGGCATGTCTAAATCATTAATTACTAGGTTTATACCAGATAATCTAATAACTTCGTGTAGTTGGTGTCTTCTTTCGTTAATGTTTCCATATCTAGGCATAAAAATCCTGATTTGACCACCTTGTTGATTTACCATTCTAGGGGTCTCAAATGACATAGATGAGATTTCTGTTTCAGGTAAATAAGGAACTACTTCAGATGATACATATAATATCCTCTTATCTTTCATAAATTACTGGGCTTTTGAGAATTCAAAATAAAAAACAAGCAAAATTACAAAAATTTATGCAGATTGCGAGTAAAATAATAACTTTGCCTCCGTTAATTTTTTATTTAGGGTGAAGATAATAACTGTACAATCGGAATTAAAAAAAGAAATAGAACTATTAAAATCTCAAGGTAAGACTTTGGGATTGGTTCCAACAATGGGGGCTTTGCACCAAGGACATTTGTCTCTGGTAAAGCGTGCTTTAAAAGAAAATGATGCACTTGTTGTAAGCATTTTTGTAAACCCTACTCAATTTAATAATACAGAAGACTTGGTGCAATATCCAAGAACTTTAGAGCGTGATGTTGCATTATTGCAAACCGCATCTGATGCGATTTTAGTATACGCGCCAGAAGTTGCAGATGTTTATGGAGAAGATGTAGCGTCTGTGCATTACGATTTTGGCGGACTAGAACATAAAATGGAAGGCCAATTTAGACCTGGACATTTTGATGGCGTCGGGACAATCGTTAAAAGATTGTTCGAGATTGTAACTCCGGATTATGCTTATTTTGGAGAAAAAGATTTTCAGCAATTAGCCATTATTAAAAAAATGGTTAAAAACTTTAAGATTCCTGTAGTTGTTGTGCCATGCGAGATTTTGCGAGAAGAAAATGGTTTAGCAATGAGTTCTAGAAATGTACGTTTAAAACCGGAGTATGCAGAAGCGGCACCGTTTATATATAAAACATTGCAAGATGCTAAAGTTATGTTTGGCACAGAACGTGCTAATAAAGTAACAGAATGGGTTGAGAGTCAGTTTGAAAATCATCCGTTGTTAAAGTTAGAATATTTTGTAATTGCAGATATTCAGACTTTAGAAACCATAGAGAATAAACTAGAAAACACTTTATATCGTGCGTTTGTAGCAGTATATGCCGACGATATAAGATTAATAGATAATTTAGCACTAAATTAATTATATTTGCCGCATGCAGATTCAAGTAGTAAAATCGAAAATTCACAGGGTAAAATGCACAGGTGCAGATTTAAATTACATTGGTAGTATAACTATTGATGAAGATTTAATGGATGCAGCTAACATTATTCAAGGTGAAAAAGTTCAGATTGTTAATAATAACAATGGAGAACGTTTAGAGACTTATGCTATTCCAGGACCACGTAATAGTGGTGAAATTACATTAAATGGTGCAGCCGCAAGACGTGTAGCAACAGATGATGTGTTAATCTTGATTACTTATGGTATCATGGATTTGGAAGAAGCTAAAACATTTAAGCCATCGTTGGTTTTTCCAGACGAGGCAACCAATAAGCTTATTTAATTATTGAATCCAAAAATATCTAAAATATTAAAAATTCACTCCCAATTTTATTGGGAGTTTTTTTAATATCATATTCGTTGTCAAAGGTATCGATAGACGAACTTCTAGTATACTTTAAAAACGCCAATTATTGGTGGATTTTGCTGGGTGCCATTCTTGGGTTGCTTAGTCATTTGTCGCGCGCATACCGTTGGTTGTTTATGTTAGAGCCTATGGGCTATCATGTAAAACTATCTAATAGTGTTATGGCCGTTTTTGCCGCGTATTTAATAAATTATACCATTCCAAGAGCAGGAGAAGTAGCTCGTGTTTCTGTAATTACAACCTACGAAGGTGTGCCTTTCGATAAAGGTTTTGGTACCGTAGTTGCAGAGCGTATTGCAGATTTAATTATCATGTTAAGTATTATTTTGGTGACATTATTCTTGCAGTTCGATTTTATTTTTGATTTCTTTCTTTCAAAATTCGATTTATCAAAAGTGATTATAGCCATGGTTGGGCTTAGTATTTTAGGTTTAGCTTTTCTTATCTATATTAGAAAAAGCCATTCGGTGTTGGCTGTTAAAATAAGAACCTTTGTTTTGGGGTTAATAGAAGGTGTTTTTAGTATTTTTAAGATGAAGAAAAAGTGGCCATTTATAGCGCATACGTTATTTATTTGGGCCATGTATGTCTTAATGTTTTACATTACCACTTTTGCAATAGAAGGCTTGCAACCTATCGCTTTAGGAGCAATTTTAGTCGGATTTATTTCAGCAAGTTTTAGTATTGCTGCTACAAATGGAGGTATTGGGTCTTATCCTGTTGCGGTGTATGCTGCATTCTCTTTGTTTGGAATTGCGCAAGGTCCTAGTATTGCTTTTGGCTGGATTATGTGGTCTTCACAGACGTTATTAATTATTGTTTGCGGCGGACTTTCACTCTTGTTTCTTCCTGTTTTTAATAGAAAATTCAATTTAAAATAGTCCTGTAAAAGATAATTTTATTAAGACGGAAGTTTTTTTTAAACAAAAAAACTATTTTCATACCTTGCGTAAGACTAACCTTGCTAAAAATGAAAAAATTACTTTACTTATTTATACTACTGTTTTCATGTCAATTTGTTTCAGCTCAAGCTATTTATGAGACAATAAGATCTGAAAAACTTGATGCAACAAGAAAAATTAAAATTCAATTACCAAGGAATTACAGTGAGAATACCGAGAAAAAATATCCTATTGTAGTTGTTTTAGATGGCGATTATTTATTTGAAGTTGTTGCCGGAAATATAGATTATTACTCGTATTGGGAAGATGTTCCAGAAGTTATTGTTGTTGGAATTAATCAAGTTGAAACGAGATATGACGACACAATGTTTTCAGAGCAAAACTCGTTGCCTTTAGATAGTAGTGCGAAGTTTTATGAATTTATTGGTATGGAATTACTTCCGTATATTAAAGAGAAGTATAGAACAGAAGATTTTAGTTTAGCTATTGGGCATGGAGAAACAGCTAATTTTATAAATTATTATTTATTAAAATCTAAACCTTTATTTCAAGCATATATAGTAATTAGTCCAGAATTAGCTCCTAATATGACTAAATATATCCCAGATCGTTTAAGTAAAATTGATAAAAAAACATTTTATTATTTAACAACAACTACAGACGATCTTAAGTCTGTAAAAAAAGGAACGCACTTGTTAAATACGGCAATTAAAAACGTAGAAAACGATTATTTGCAATACGATTATAAGGAGTTTGAAGGGTTAACGCATTATTCTGTGGTTGCGCAAGCAGTTCCAAAAGCATTAGAGAGTATATTTTATATCTATCAGCCTATAACTTCAGGGGAGTTTCAAAAAGATATCATGGCTTCAGACGACCCTGCTATAGATTATCTTAAAAATAAATACGAATCTATTCAAGAATTATACGGCGTAAAGAAAACGATTTTAATAAACGATTTTAAAGCCATTGCATCTGCAATAGAAAAGAAATCGGAATTTAAAGATTATCAAGAGTTAAGTAAAATGGCTCGAGATTCTTACCCAGAAACGTTGTTAGGTCAATTTTATTTAGCGCGTTTTTATGAGGAAACAGATCAGCCTAAAAAAGCAATGAAAACATATCAGTCGTCTTATATTTTCGATGAAATTGGAGGTTTAACAAAAGAAGATATGATTGAACGCGCAAACCGACTTAAAGCAGATTACGGATATTAATGGCAAAAGTAAAAACTACATTTTTCTGTCAGAGTTGTGGTGCCCAATATGCTAAATGGCAAGGCCAATGTAACTCTTGTAAAGCTTGGAATACTATAGTAGAAGAGGTGATTCAGACGCCTGAAAAAAGCGATTGGAAAACACCAACGTCAAGCAATACAAAACGGTCTTCTATACCGCTTTTAATAAACGAAATAGATGCGTCTCAAGAAGCGCGATTAGACACATTCGATCAAGAATTTAATCGTGTATTAGGTGGCGGAATTGTGCCGGGTTCTTTAACCTTATTAGGAGGAGAGCCAGGAATAGGGAAAAGTACTTTGTTGTTACAAGTCGCTTTAAAATTGCCTTACAAAACACTTTATGTCTCTGGAGAAGAAAGCCAGAAACAAATAAAAATGCGTGCAGAGCGTATTAATCCTAATAATAGCAACTGCTATATATTAACAGAAACAAAAACACAAAATATTTTCAAGCAAATAGAAGCCTTGGAGCCCGATATAGTGATTGTAGATTCTATTCAGACGCTACATAGCGATTATATAGAATCGTCTTCGGGAAGTATTTCACAAATAAAAGAATGCACTACAGAACTTATAAAGTTCGCAAAAGAAACATCTACTCCGGTTGTTCTTATAGGCCATATTACTAAAGACGGTAATATCGCTGGACCTAAAATTTTAGAACATATGGTAGATACGGTACTTCAGTTTGAAGGCGATCGTAATCATGTGTTTAGAATATTAAGAGCCAATAAAAACAGATTTGGATCTACCAATGAACTTGGTATTTACGAAATGCAAGGTTCCGGTTTACGTGAAGTTTCTAATCCTTCAGAAATTTTAATTTCTAAAAAAGATGAAGAATTGAGCGGGAATGCAATTTCTGCAACTTTAGAGGGTATGCGTCCGTTAATGATAGAAGTTCAGGCTTTGGTAAGTACTGCCGTTTATGGTACGCCACAGCGATCTGCGACAGGTTTTAATGCCAAGCGATTAAACATGTTACTCGCTGTTTTAGAAAAACGCGCGGGATTTAGATTGGGAGCTAAAGATGTCTTTTTAAATATTACAGGCGGAATTACTGTAGACGATCCTGCTATAGATTTAGCAGTTGTTGCAGCTATTTTGTCTTCTAATGAAGATGAAGCTTTGGCAAAAGATTATTGCTTTGCTGCAGAAGTTGGCTTGTCCGGAGAAATCCGTCCAGTGCAACGGGTAGAGCAACGTATTCAAGAAGCCGAAAAATTAGGATTTTCAACTATATTTGTATCTAAGTATAATAAAATTTCCCTGAAGCCAAAAGCTATTAAAATTCAATTGATTTCTAAAATTGAAGATTTAGTAGATTTAATTGTTTGATCTTAGTAAGTATTTTAAATTTACAGTAACTTTTTAAACTAAATGTAGACTACTCTTTGTGTGAGTTTATTTAAAAAATAATTCAAAAAAAACAATTCAAACTTAAATATATGAAAACTAATATTTTAAAGTTATCTGTGCTTAGCGCCATAGCTTTTGGAAGCTTAACAGCTTGTAAAGACGAGGCAAAAAAAGAAACGGCAGAGGTAGCAGTTAAAGAAGAAGTTGTTCCTGGAATCAATTTAGATTATATTGATAATTCGGTTAAGCCTAACGACGATTTTTTTAAATATGTAAATGGTAATTGGTTAAAAAACAATACAATCCCAGATGATAGATCTAGATGGGGAAGTTTTGATGAGTTAAGACAAAAAACAGATCACGATGTTTTAGATATTTTAAAATCAGCAATGTCTGACGATAAAGATGTTAATAAAATAGAAGTGCTTCCTGGTTCAGATCAAGAAAAAGCTGTTTTTCTTTACGAAACTATTATGGACACCGTTGCTAGAAATAAAGCAGGAATAGAGCCATTAAAACCTATTTTAGCTAAAATTGATGCTATAAACAGTGTTAAAGATTTAGAAAGTTATTTAATAGAAATGGAACCTAAAGGCGGAGCAGGATTCTTTGGTTTTGGAGTTGGTGCAGATGCAAAAGATAGTAATAAAAATGCAGCGTATTTAGGAACAGGTCGTTTAGGTCTTCCAGATCGTGATTATTATGTTAAAGACGATGCAGATTCTAAAGAAAAAAGAGCATTATATGTAGCACATATTACTAAAATGCTTCAATTTTTAGGAGATACAGAAGCCGTTGCTAGTACGCAAGCAAAACAAATTTTAGCATTCGAAACCAGTTTAGCAGAGCCTAAAATGGATAAAGTAGAATTAAGAGATAGTAGAAAAACGTATAATCCTACTGCAGTATCAGATTTACAAAAAATGGCTCCAGCTATAGATTGGACGGCATATTTTGATGGAATTGGTGCTAAAAAATTAGATACAGTAATTGTTGGTCAGCCAAAATATATAAAAGCATTACAGTCTATTCTTGCAAAAAACAATGTGAGCGATTGGAAAGCATATTTACGTTGGTCTGCTTTTAATCGTGCAGCTGGTTTATTGAGTAGCGATATAGAATTAGCAGATTGGGAGTTTTATAATAAAACATTACGTGGAGAGAAAAAACAACGCCCAAGTAACGAAAGAGCTTTGCAAACGGTTAACGGTACTATAGGTGAAGCTTTAGGGAAATTATATGTAGATAAAAAATTCCCGCCAGAAGCTAAAGTGAAAGCAGAAGAAATGATTAAAAATGTAATTAAAGCATTTGAAAATAGAATTTCTGTATTGCCTTGGATGAGTGAAGACACCAAAACAAAAGCTATCGAGAAACTTAAAGCAACTACAATAAAAATTGCATATCCAGATAAATGGAAAGATTATTCTGCTTTAGAAATTGTAAGTCCAAAAGATGGTGGTACATATCTTCAAAACATGCAAAATGCTAGAGCTTGGAATTTTCAAGAAGATATTGATAAATTAGGAAAACCTGTAGATAAAACAGAATGGGGAATGTCTCCACAAACGGTAAATGCATATTTCAATCCATCTTATAACGAGATTGTATTTCCTGCAGCGATCTTACAACCTCCTTTTTACAATTACCAAGCAGACGATGCTGTAAATTATGGTGGAATTGGAGCCGTAATTGGTCATGAAATTTCTCATAGTTTTGATGATTCTGGAGCACGTTACGATAAAAATGGAAATTTAAATAATTGGTGGACAGACAAAGATTTAGAAGAGTTTACTAAGTTAGGAAAAGCATTAGCAGATCAATACAGTGCAATAGAAGTATTGCCTGATACTTATATTAATGGTGAATTTACTTTAGGTGAAAACATAGGAGATTTAGGTGGTGTAAATGCTGCTTACGATGCTTTACAAATGAGTATGAAGAAAAATGGAAGACCAGAAGATATTGATGGATTTACTCCAGAACAACGTTTCTTTATGTCTTGGTCTACAGTTTGGAGAAGTTTATCTAGAGAAGATGCTTTAAAAAATCAGATTAAAACAGATCCGCATTCTCCAGGAATGAATCGTGCTGTACAACCACTTTTAAATGTCGATGCTTTTTATAATGCATTTGATATTAAAGAAGGAGATAAAATGTATATCGCACCAGAAAATAGAGTAAAAATCTGGTAAGCGTATTTATTCATTTCGATTAAAAAAAATAAAAACCCTCGGCATTATGTCTGAGGGTTTTTTGTGGTTTATATATTCTGTTTTTTATTTATTGTTAGTGCTTTCAATCTGTAAAATTCAGGTAGTAAAAACCGAAAATAAGTTCATTTTAAATAGAAGATAAAAATGGATATAATATTGCTTTTAATAAAGATGAAAATACTTTTAAAAGGAATATAAAAAGCAGAAAAAAAATAAAAATTAGAGGAGATTATTTTGAATCGGTTTTTTTGATTATTAACACCGCTGTTTTCTTAAAATTGATTAATTTCGCGTTCTTATAAGAAAATAGAACGAATGAGCATGAGATTTCCTGAGTATAAAGGTCTTAACTTACCAAACGTCGCAGAAGAAATTCTTGATTTTTGGGAGTCAAAAAATATATTTGAAAAGAGCATCACAACAAGAGAAGGACACGAACCCTACGTGTTTTTTGAAGGGCCTCCATCCGCAAACGGATTACCAGGTGTTCATCATGTTTTAGCGCGTTCTATTAAAGATATTTTTCCGCGTTACAAAACCATGAAAGGGTTTCAAGTAAAACGTAAAGCGGGTTGGGATACACATGGTTTACCTGTAGAACTTGGTGTAGAAAAAGAATTAGGAATTACCAAAGAAGATATTGGTAAAACCATTTCTGTAGAAGATTATAATGCCGCTTGCCGTACTGCCGTAATGCGCTACACAGGAATTTGGAACGACTTAACCCGTAAAATGGGATATTGGGTAAATATGGAAGATCCATATATTACTTACGAACCAAAATACATGGAAAGTGTGTGGTGGTTGTTAAAGCGAATTTACGACAAGAAGTTAATCTACAAAGGGTATACTATTCAGCCGTATTCTCCTAAAGCAGGAACAGGTTTAAGTTCTCACGAATTAAATCAGCCAGGAACATACCAAGATGTTACAGATACAACAATTGTTGCGCAGTTTAAAGCAAATGCAGATTCGTTACCAAACTTTTTACAAGACGAAGGCGATATCTTTTTCTTAGCATGGACAACAACACCTTGGACTTTGCCAAGTAACACAGCTTTAACTGTTGGAAATAAAATTGACTACGTTTTAGTAGAAACTTATAACCAATACACATTCGAACCTATGAATGTGGTGCTTGCAAAACCATTATTAGCAAAACAATTTGCTGGTAAATGTTTTCAAGTAGATAATAAACCTGCATTATTAGATTATAAGCATGGTGATAAGAAAATTCCGTTTTACGTTGTAAAAGAATTTAAAGGAAAAGATTTAGTAGGAATTACGTACGAGCAATTAATGCCTTATGCACTTCCAAACGATAATCCTGAAAATGCATTTAGAATTATTGCTGGAGATTTTGTGACTACAGAAGATGGTACAGGTATTGTACATACAGCGCCTACTTTTGGAGCAGACGATGCTTTGGTTGCCAAACAAGCAACGCCAGAGATTCCGCCAATGTTGGTAAAAGACGAAAATGGAAACTTAGTACCGTTAGTAAATTTACAAGGTAAATTCAGACCAGAAATGGGAGAATATGCTGGTAAATATGTGAAAAACGAATATTATAACGATGGTGAAGCTCCAGAACGTTCTGTAGATGTAGAAATTGCTATTCGTTTAAAAGAAGAAAATAAAGCCTTTAAGGTTGAAAAATATAAGCACAGTTATCCAAATTGTTGGAGAACAGACAAGCCTATTTTATATTACCCATTAGATTCTTGGTTTATTAAAGTTACCGACGTTAAAGGACGTATGGTAGAGCTTAATGATACCATAAACTGGAAACCAAAATCTACAGGAACAGGTCGTTTCGGGAACTGGTTAGCTAATGCTAACGACTGGAATTTATCGCGTTCTCGTTATTGGGGAATTCCATTACCAATTTGGAGAACCGAAGATGGTAAAGAAGAAATATGTATAGGATCTGTTGCTGAATTAAAAGCAGAAATGGCTAAGGCTGTTGAAGCTGGCGTTTTAGAGAAAGATATTTTTGAAGGTTTTAAAGTTGGAGATAATACAGATGAGAATTACGCATTATTAGATTTACATAAAAACATTGTAGATCAAATTACTTTAGTTTCTGCTTCAGGGCAACCTATGAAACGTGAAAGCGACTTGATAGATGTTTGGTTCGATTCTGGTTCTATGCCTTATGCACAATGGCATTATCCGTTTGAAAACAAAGAAAAAATTGACGGAAACGAATCGTATCCAGCAGATTTTATAGCGGAAGGTGTAGACCAAACACGTGGATGGTTTTATACACTTCACGCCATTGCTACTATGGTATTCGATTCTGTAGCGTATAAAAACGTGGTGTCTAACGGATTAGTGTTAGATAAAAACGGACAAAAAATGTCTAAGCGTTTAGGAAATGCTGTAGATCCTTTTGAAACACTTACTGCTTACGGTCCTGATGCCACACGTTGGTACATGATTAGTAATGCAAATCCTTGGGATAATTTAAAATTCGATATTGAAGGTATTGAAGAGGTGAAACGTAAATTCTTCGGAACACTTTACAACACGTATTCATTCTTTAGTCTATATACAAATTTAGATAAATTCACGTATAGTGAAGCAGATATTCCTTTAGAGGAACGTCCAGAATTAGACCGTTGGGTGTTATCAGAATTACACTCACTTATACAACGTGTAGACGAATATTATGCAGAATACGAGCCTACAAAAGCGGCACGTGCAATTTCAGAGTTTACACAAGATTATTTAAGTAACTGGTATGTGCGTTTAAGCAGAAGACGTTTCTGGAAAGGTGAGTACGAACAAGATAAGATTTCGGCTTACCAAACATTATACACATGTATGTTAACCATTGCAAAATTAGGTGCTCCAATAGCTCCGTTTTTCATGGATAAACTTTACCGAGACTTAACACAAGTGACACAAAAAGAAACATTTGAAAGTGTACATTTGGCCGAGTTCCCTGTGTTTGATGAAGCTATTATAGACAAGTCTTTAGAGCGTAAGATGGGGCGTGCTCAAGTTATTTCATCATTAGTATTATCGTTACGTGCTAAGGAAAAAATTAAAGTGCGCCAGCCGTTACAGAAAATCATGATTCCTATAGATACTAAGGAACAAAAAGAAGAGATTCTGGCAGTTGCAGATTTAATTAAGCACGAGGTTAATATTAAGGATATTGAGCTGTTAGAAGATGCTTCAGATATTTTAGTAAAACAAATAAAACCAGATTTTAAAGTCTTAGGTCCTCGCTTTGGAAAAGATATGAAGTTGATAGCTAGTGAAATAGCTAAAATGGCTTCAGAAGACATAAAAAAAATAGAGCAAAGCGGTAGTATAGATGTTGAGGTTAATGGAAAAAGTATTACTTTAGGACGTGAAGATGTAGAAATTATATCACAGGATATTGAAGGTTGGTTAGTTGCTAACGAAGGTAATTTAACAGTTGCTTTAGATATTACAATTTCTGAAACGTTAAGAGAAGAAGGAATTGCAAGAGAGCTAATAAATAGAATACAAAATTTACGTAAAGATTCTGGTTTCGAAGTTACAGACCGTATAACTGTTAAGCTTCAAAAACATGAGGATATTGTAAAAGCTGTAGCAACAAATTTAGAATATATTAAGGCAGAGACTCTAACCGCCAAACTTGAAATTATGGATCTAATAAACGACGGTATCGATATTGCTTTTGATGGTATTGAAACTAAGTTGTTTATTGAAAAACACTAACATTATGAGCGTAGACGTAAACGTAAGATACTCCGATAAGGATTTAGCCGAATTTAAGGAGTTAATTCAGGATAAAATTGAAAAAGCTAAACGAGATTTAGACTTAATTAAGAGTGCATATCAAAACGATTTAAATAACGGGACAGATGATACGTCTCCAACGTTTAAAGCTTTTGAGGAAGGAAGCGAAACGATGAGTAAAGAAGCAAATTCGCAATTAGCAATCCGTCAAGAAAAGTTTATACGTGATCTTAAGAATGCGCTTATAAGAATTGAAAATAAAACGTACGGAATTTGCCGTGTTACTGGTAAATTAATTAATAAAGACCGTTTAAAATTAGTACCACATGCAACGCTTAGTATTGAAGCTAAGAACATGCAATAGATGTACTTTTAAATTTATAAAAAATAAACGCCTTACATTTTATGTATAGGCGTTTTTTGATTTCATGAAATATATATTAGTAATTATAATTGGCTTTTATTGTTCTGTATCGCGCGCTCAAAAACGGGTCGATAAAATAATTGATGCTCAAGATATTTCTACGATCCAGATTAATGGAAATAATTGTTTTAAAATTCATGTACTTGCCTTAAATACAAGTGAAATAGCTATTCAGACCATAATTGAAGGGGAACATAGTGAAGATATGGTTGTTGTTGCAAGAAAAAGTAACGATACACTTTTTGTGTCTACAGGGTTTCAACCATTATTTAAAGCCGATAATGATAAATTAAGTGCGCATAAACTGATGTCTGTAGAGTTGGATATTCAAGTTCCAAAGCATCTAAATTTTAATGTAAAAAGCGATATTGCAAGTGTAGAAGCAGAAGGTGTTTTTAATACTGCCTTTATCGAGCTAAATCAGGGACACTGCAAATTGTTATCGTTTTTAGGTTCGGCTAGAGTTAATACTATTAACGGCTCTATTTATGTAGAAACCAATTATGCGAATGTTAGTGCGTCTTCCAGACATGGAGTTGTAAAGCTTCAACCATTAACTTTAGGACAGCATCAGCTAGATTTAAAGTCTATTCAAGGTGATATAAGTGTAATTAAAACAGAATAATATTCTTATTTTTGTTCAAAATCCAAAGCATGTCCTTAAAAAAAGCCAGTTTACTTATTTTTATTGTTCTATTAATAGATCAAATAAGTAAAATATATATTAAAACACATTTTATTTTAGGAGAGGATGTTACTGTTTTTAATTGGTTCAGAATTTATTTCATTGAAAATGAAGGTATGGCTTGGGGAACTAAAATAAGCGATTTCACTTCGTATATTTCAGATAGAACAGCTAAAACCTCACTTACCGTTTTTAGAATATTTGCCATTTTTGGTATTGGATATTGGTTATATGCCACTGTAAAGAGTAAAGGGCATTATTTGCTTACTATAGCAGTCGCTTTAATATTTGCAGGAGCTCTAGGTAATATCTTAGATTCTGTGTTTTATGGTATGATATTTAATGACAGTCATGGTCAAATTGCTTCGTTTCTGCCTGTAGATGGTGGTTACGATTCTATACTTCATGGTAAAGTAGTAGATATGTTGTATTTCCCTATATGGAAAGGGTATTTGCCAGAATGGTTACCTATTTGGGGAGGGAAATTTTTTACCTTTTTCGAGCCTGTTTTTAATGTTGCAGATGTAGCAATTAGTACAGGATTCGTTATGTTATTGTTATTTAATAAAAAAGCATTTCCTAAAGATTAATTTTAAGAATATAAATATTGCATGGTTTATAACGTAAATAATTTTCTGTGTGGTATTTAAAATATATGCATTTTCAAAATACAAATGAAGTTAATGTATAAAACACTTAATATATTATATAAATAAAGTTTAAAACTATGAAACAATTATCAGTGTTTGCTTTATTCGCCGTAGTTATTTTAACAACCTCTTGCCAAAAAGAAGCAAAGAAAGTTGAAGAAGTGAAAGACGAGTTATCAGCAACAAATCCATTTTTTGCACCTAGCGATTTACCTTTTCAAGCGCCAGATTTCGATAAAATTAAAAACACAGATTTCTTGCCAGCAATGGATGCGGGAATGAAAGCGCAATTAAAAGAAATTAAAGCAATAGTAGAAAATCCAGAAGCTCCCACGTTTGAAAACACTTTTGTGTCTTTAGAAAAAACGGGGCAGTTATTAATGCGTGTTAATAATGTGTTTAACTTATTGTCTGGAGCAAATACAAATCCAGAATTACAAGAAATAGAAGAAGTTTCTGCTCCAAAGTTTGCAGAACATAATGATGCTATTTATTTAAATCCTCTATTATTTGCACGTGTAAAAACAGTATACGATTCTAGAGATTCTCTTAAATTAGATCCTGAATCTATGCATTTGGTAGAGTATTATTATCAACGTTTTGTGTTAGCTGGAGCTAATTTAAACGATGCTGATAAAATAAAATTGAGAGAGTTAAATTCAGAGGTTGCTTCGTTAAGCGCTAAGTTTACCAATCAGTTATTAGCAGCAGCAAAAGCAGGCGCTTTAGTTGTAGATAATAAAGAAGCTTTGGCTGGTTTGTCTGATGCAGAAATTAGTGCAGCAGCAAACGATACGAATACAGAATGGACTTTACCATTACAAAATACAACGCAACAACCAAGCTTACAAAACTTAACAAATCGTGAAACACGCGAAAAATTGTTTACTAATTCTTGGACGCGTGCTTCTAAAGGAGATGAAAACGATACTAGAAAAACCATAGAACGTATTGCTGTGATTCGTGCAGAACAAGCGTCTATCTTAGGGTATGAAAACTATGCAGCTTGGAAACTTCAAAACCAAATGGCAAAAACGCCAAAGGCAGTTCAAGACTTTTTAGATCAATTAGTGCCAGCTACTGTAGCTAAAGCTAAAGTTGAAGCAGCAGATATTCAAGCATTAATAGATAAACAAAAAGGTGGATTTAAACTTGAAGCTTGGGATTGGAATATGTATGCTGAACAAGTTAGAAAAGAACGATACGATTTAGACGATAGCCAAATTAAACCTTATTTTGAATTATATAATGTATTAGAAAACGGTGTGTTTTACGCTGCTAATCAATTATACGGTTTAACGTTTAAGGAACGTAAAGATTTACCAGTATACCAAGAAGATGTTCGTGTTTACGATGTTATAGATAAAGATGGAACTCAAATTGGATTGTTTTATGGCGATTATTTTAAACGTGATAATAAATCTGGTGGTGCTTGGATGAGTAATATTGTAGAGCAATCTAAACTTTTAGGTACACAACCTGTAATTTATAATGTTTGTAACTTTACTAAGCCAGCAGACGGAGAACCTGCTTTAGTAAGTTTTGACGACGTAATTACGATGTTTCATGAATTTGGACATGCATTACATGGTTTCTTTGCAAATCAGGAATATGTGAGCTTATCAGGAACAAATACACCACGAGATTTCGTAGAATTTCCTTCTCAATTTAATGAAAACTGGGCGCTTTATCCAACCATATTAAATAATTATGCTAAGCATTATAAAACTGGAGAGCCAATGCCACAAGCATTAATAGATAAGATTAAAAAAGCATCTACGTTTAATCAAGGTTATGCATTAACAGAAGTGTTATCTGCTGCAAGTTTAGATATGCAATGGCACACTATTTCTAAAGATGTAAAAATTGATGATGCAGATGTGTTTGAAAAAGAAGCATTAAAACGTACGCATTTAGATTTAAGTGCTGTGCCACCACGTTACCGCTCAACATATTTCTTACATATTTGGGGTAATGGTTATGCTGCTGGATATTATGCGTATTTATGGACAGAAATGTTAGATCATGATGCATTTGCATGGTTTGAAAATCATGGTGGTTTAACACCTGAAAATGGTCAGCGTTTTCGTGATATGATTTTGTCTAGAGGAAATACAGAAGAATTCGGAAAATTATACCGAGATTTTACAGGTGAGGATCCAAAAATTGAACCGATGTTAAAAAGTAGAGGTTTAACAGAATAGAGTAAAAAAATAAAATAATAAGAAAGCCCGCAATTTTATATTGCGGGCTTTCTTTATGTTTTAAAAGGTGTAAACTTGTTTTGGTGTAACGCAATAATCTAAAGGAATGTCGCTGTCGTAAACATCAGAAATTTCAGCTTCAGCTTCAAAAAAAGATAATCCAATTTTTAGGGTTTCTGGGGGGCAAGCGTCTAAAAAACGATCGTAAAAACCTTTACCGTAACCAATTCTGTTTCCTGTTTTATCGAATGCTAATAGCGGAATAAAAACCACTTCAATACTAGAATCAGGAATAGGAATACCATCTATAGGTTCGGGAATATTGTATGAGTTTTTCTTAATAGTAGTTGCGTCTGTAAGTAATACATGATGCATTAATCCTGTTTTGAAATCACTCTTAGAAATCACGATATTTTTATCTTTCCCAGAGAGAATATTCAGAATAAATTCTGTGTTTACTTCCTTTTGTTCTTCAATAGTTAAAAAGATATGATAGAACGATTTGTCCCAAATAGGGAGCTTTAAAAGTTGGTTAGAAATGTCTATACTTAAATCGTCGCAAGCACCTATAGAAAGTGCTTTGCGTTTTGTTTTGTATAATGTGCGTAACTCAGATTTAGTCATGAATTATTGTTTCAGTTTTCTTGTAATATGAAAAAGAGCATCGCCTTGGTACACAATCGGAGATTCGTTTACATTAATAATATATCCGCTTATTTCAGCTTTCACAAAATCATTAAATTTCCCATAAGGATCGGTAATGTTTCCTAAAATATCTCCTTTTTTTACTTTAGCAGACATTAAATCTAAAGTAGGTCTAAATAATCCAGAATAGTTTGCGCGTTGCCATCTGCTTTCTAAAATAAAAACACAAGGTTTCTTTGGCGGAGAGACTTTAAATTTTGTGTTTAGCATATTTAAGTGCGATAAAACACGCTTTGCTCCATTAACACCCGTTAATGTTACATTGGCATCTAAGTGAATAGATTTTCCGCCTTCAAAAAGCAACATAGGGATGCCTAATTTAGAGCACGTATAACGAAAGGATTTACTTAATGTTTTAGAATACATAACAAAAGGAGCACCGAAAGACCGGGCTAATTTATCTAATTCTAAATTATTTTTTTCAATTCTAATTTGTGGAGCATTAAAACGTCCTGCGCCTCCTGTATGGAAATCGACTACATAATCTACAGAAGGAATTACTTCTTCAATTAATTTGTAAGCTACTTGGCTAGCAAGCGAACCATTTTCACTTCCAGGGAAAACACGGTTTAAATCGCGGCCATCAGGAAATTCTCGTTTTAAGTTTATAAATCCAAAAATGTTAATCACAGGAATACAAATAATAGTTCCGCATTTGGGTTTATTAATGCCTTTAGCTATAATTTGTCTTACTATATCTACGCCATTAACTTCGTCTCCATGTATTCCAGCTGTAAATAAAACGGTTGGTCCTGGGCGTTTAGAGCGTTCTATAAAAACAGGGACATCTACACTGGAAGAGGTGTGTAAGTTGGCAACATCAAAACTGATTTCTGCACTTTCTCCTGGGAGAATTTTTTTACCTAAAACGTGTAAAATTTCCTTATTTATCATGCATTATTTTTTTGCATTACGCTCTATAAACGTAATGATGTTTTTTGCAATATTTTTACCTGTAGCAGCTTCTATGCCTTCTAATCCTGGGGTAGAATTTACTTCTAAAAGTAATGGACCACGAGACGATTGTAACATATCTACACCACAAACAGGAAGTTTTAATGCCGAGGCCGCATTTATAGCTAATTTTAATTCTGCTTCATCTAATTTTATAATGTTTGCAGAACCACCACGGTGTAAGTTAGATCTAAATTCTCCTTCTTTTCCTTGGCGTTTCATTGCTCCAACCACTTGCCCGTCTACAATTAAAGCACGTAAATCGGCACCGTTTGCTTCTTTAATAAACTCTTGTACAATAACACGAGCTTGTAACCCATTAAAGGCTTCAAGTACAGATTCTGCTGCATTTTTAGTTTCGGCTAAAACCACACCTAAACCTTGAGTACCTTCTAGTAATTTAATAATTACAGGAGTTCCTCCAACATGGTTTATTACTTCTTCTACATCTCTAGAATAATTTGTAAATACCGTTTTTGGCATACCAATTCCTGCTTTACTAAGGCGTTGTAAAGATCTTAATTTGTCTCTAGAACGTTGTATAGCGTCTGAAGTAACAATGGTAAATACATTCATCATCTCGAACTGGCGTACTACAGCGCACCCATAAAAGGTAACCGAAGCACCCACGCGTGGGATAATAGCATCTACATAATCTAGGTAACGGTTTTTATAGAAAATGGTTGGCTTTTCTTTTTCTATAATAATGTCGCATTTTAGTGGATCGATAACTTCTATTTTGTGTCCACGTTTTTCTCCTTCTTCAACTAATCTGTCTGTGGAGTAAAGTTCTGCGTTTCTCGATAAAATTACAATATTCATTAGCTTTTTAAATTAAATGATAAGTTTTGAAGATCTACATCGACTAGAAATTTTCGTTTTAAAAATTGTCTTCCAATAAGTACAGGGAATCTCATATCGTCTCTTGTGCTTAAAGTTAAGTTTATCTTATGTGTTTTACCAAAAATTATGACTTCAGATTTTATTTTATATCTATTTTCTTTTATGCCATTACTACTTTTTACGTTTGTAAACGTATATTCTGTAAAGACAACTTCTTCACTACTAAAATTAGGGTGACCTTTACTGTAAAATATACAATGTAAGGTGTTATTTTCTTCTTTAATTTCGGAACAATGTATGGCAGAAGTATAAGCTCCTGTATCTATTTTTACATCTATATTAAACAAATCTAATTTAGGAAAATCAAATTTATCTACCCGACCTATATATTGTTTGTCCATCTTGGTGTTAAAGTGCGAAAGATATTTAATGTTGAATAAAAAGCAACATATTATATGCTAAATTTTATACAATGAAAATAGGTTTTAATATTGTTGTAGTATATTTGATTTATGGATGAAAACGCTTTACAAATTAAGCTAAAAACTTTGCCTAGTTCGCCTGGCGTGTATCAGTATTTTGATGCCAATGGGACTATAATTTATGTTGGAAAAGCAAAGAATTTAAAGAAGCGCGTATCGTCTTATTTTACAAAAACGCACGATAGTGGAAAAACTAGAGTGCTTGTAAAGAAAATAGCAGAGATTAAACATATTGTAGTCGAAACAGAAACAGATGCGTTGTTGTTAGAGAATAATTTAATTAAAAAACACCAACCTCGTTATAATGTACTGCTTAAAGACGATAAAACATATCCTTGGATTTGTATAAAGAAGGAACGTTTTCCGCGTGTGTTTTCTACACGAAGAGTAATAAAAGATGGTTCTGAGTATTTTGGACCATACACAAACTTTAAAACCATACACACGCTTTTAGATTTAATAAAAGGCGTATATCCATTAAGAACATGTAATTACGATTTGTCTGAATCTAAAATAGACTCTGGGAAATATAAAGTTTGTTTAGAATATCATTTAGGGAATTGTAAAGGACCTTGTGAAGATTATGAAACTATTGAAGAATACGATAAAAACATTATCGCAATCCGAGAAATTTTAAAAGGAAACTTTAAAGATTCTTTACATCAGTTTAAAAGCCAGATGAAACAATTGGCAGCCGATTTACATTTTGAGGAAGCCCAAAAAGTTAAAGAAAAGATAGAGGTTTTAGAAAATTATCAGGCAAAATCTACAATTGTAAATCCTAAAATAAGCAATGTAGATGTGTTTTCTATTATGAGCGATGAAGGTTTTGGTTATGTTAATTTTCTTCAGTTATCCTATGGTTCTATTATTCGTTCTCATACTTTAGAAGTTAAGAAAAAACTTGATGAAACCGATAAGCATTTATTAGAATTAGCGATTACAGAAATTCGTCAGCGTTTTAATTCTAATTCAAAAGAAATATATGTACCTTTTAAAGTAAGTTTAGGAGAAGATGTTAGGGTGACGGTTCCGCAATTAGGAGATAAAAAACGCATTTTAGACTTGTCGTTACGTAATGCAAAATATTACCGCATGGAGCGTTTTAAGCAAATTAAAATTACAGATCCAGATCGGCATGTAAATCGCATTATGGCACAAATGAAAACAGATTTGCGTTTACATGAAGAACCGCGACATATAGAATGTTTTGATAACTCGAATATTCAAGGAACAAACCCCGTTGCAGCTTGTGTGGTTTTTAAAGATGGTAAACCTAGTAAAAAAGATTATAGACATTTTAATATAAAAACCGTTATAGGCCCAGATGATTTTGCATCTATGGAAGAAGTGGTTTTTAGACGCTACAAGCGTTTATTAGAAGAACAGCAACCTTTACCGCAACTTATAATTATAGATGGAGGAAAAGGGCAATTGTCTTCTGCTTTAAATGCTTTAGGAGATTTAGGTTTACGTGGAAAAATTGCAATAATTGGTATTGCAAAGCGTTTAGAAGAATTGTTCTATCCGGACGATCCTATACCGCTGTATTTAGATAAGAAAAGTGAAACCCTAAAAATTATTCAGCAGCTTAGAAACGAAGCACATAGATTTGGTATAGAACACCATAGAAATAGGCGTAGTAAAGGGGCTCTGAATACAGAATTAGAAACCATTCCTGGTATTGGAGAAAAAACAATTGTAGAATTATTAAGTCATTTTAAATCTGTAAAACGAATTTCTAATGCATCTTTAAAAGATTTAGAAGCTGTGGTAGGTTTCTCTAGGGCAAATAAAATTTTTAATCATTATCATACCTCATAATTACATGCGCGTAATTTTATTTTTTAGTATTATTTTTATGAGTGTTTTTGTTCATGCTCAAGAACAAAAAAGCCCATCTGTTAAGGATGTAAAAGTTGGACTTGTTTTAAGTGGTGGCGGGGCAAAAGGATTAGCACACATTGGAGTACTTAAGGTTTTAGATAGTTTAGGTGTTCGTGTAGATTATGTTGCGGGAACAAGCATGGGTGCTATTATAGGGTCGCTTTATGCTTCTGGGTATTCTGGAATAGAAATAGATTCTATTTTTAAAACTATAAATTTCGATAATATTATTATTGATAATATTCCGCGTGAAGCCAAAACGTTTTACGAACGAGAAAATTCTGAACGTTATGCTTTAACCTTGCCGTTCGATGGTTTTAAACTGCGTTTGCCAACCGCATTATCTCGCGGACAAAATACATTTAATTTGCTGTCTGAACTTACGCTGCATGTAAAAGATATTTCCGATTTTAGTAAGTTGCCTGTTCCGTTTTTCTGTATGACTACAAATATAGAAACCGGTAAAGCAGTGCAGTTGGGGCATGGTAATTTGGCTCAAGCCGTTATGGCAAGTGGCGCTTTGCCAACATTATTTCAGCCCGTTAATATAGATGGTGAATTGTATATAGATGGTGGTGTAATTAATAATTATCCTTTAGACGAAATGAAGGCTAAAGGCGTAGATTTAATTATAGGAGTAGATGTTCAGGATGAATTATCTAAAGGGAAGGACTTAAAATCTGCTACAGAAATTTTATATCAAATTCAGAATTATAAAACGCTTAGTGATATGGTTCAGAAAGTTAAAAACACAGATGTTTATATAAAACCAGATATTACAAATTTTAATGTTGTTTCTTTTGATGAAGGTGAAGAAATTATACACAATGGCGATTTAGCTGCAAATAAGCATATAGAAGAATTAAAAGATATAGTAAAAAAACAGCGTACTCATTTTGTAAAAAAACCACAAATAAAACATCTAGATTCTATTTCTATTAATAGTATTCAGGTTAATGGTAACAATAACTATTCTCGAGCTTATGTTTTAGGAAAATTAAAATTAAAGAGTAATTCGTATGTTAGTTATAAAGACTTTTCTGATGGCGTAAACAACTTAGTCGCAACCAATAACTTCGATAATTTTACTTACGATTTAAAACCAGATAAAAGAAAACAAGGCTACGATTTAATTACAAATGTTACAGAAAGCGATAAGAAAACGGCGCTTAAATTGGCTTTACATTACGACGATTTGTATAAGAGTGCAGCCTTGGTAAATATAACGACTAAGCATCTTTTAACAGATAGTGATGTGATGTCTTTCGATCTTATTTTAGGAGATAATTTGCGTTATAATTTTGAGTATTATATAGATAAAGGGTTTTATTGGAGCATAGGTTTGCGGTCTCGATATAATCAGTTTAATAAAAATGTTGCTGCAGATATACTTTTAAGGGAAGACCTTGGGGTGAATAAGATCGATGTAGAGTTAAAAGATCTTACCAATCAATTTTATATCCAGACTCAGTTTTTAAGTGATATGGTGCTTAGTTTGGGGGCAGAACATAAGTATTTAAAAGTCTCTTCTGAAACAATTGTAGAAACACCAGAATCGTCAGAAAGTACGTTTGAAAATAGAAACTATTTTAGTGGTTTTGCAAAGATGAATTATGATTCTTACGATAATAAATACTTTCCAAAATCGGGATTTTATTTTAATGGAGATTTTCATTTGTATTTTTATGGTTCTGATGGCGATGCAGATTTCGGTCAATTCTCTATTGCGAAAGCAGATATTGGTTATGCATTTAAAATAAGTAATAAATTTTCTGTAAGTATTTTATCTGAAGGTGGGTTTAGTATAGGAGGTTACGAGAGTCCGTTTTTAAATTTCGCCATAGGTGGATATGGAGGGAATTTAATTAATAATATTAAAAGTTTTTATGGTTACGATTGGTTGTCTGTTTCCGGAGATGGCTTTGTAAAAAGTACCTTTAAAATAGATTATGAGTTTTCAAAAAATCATCATCTTATAGCTGCTGCAAATTATGCGAATATAGAAGATGGTCTTTTCGATTCAGGAGAGTGGATTACGTCTCCAGATTATTCTGGTTACGCGCTTGGCTATGGCTGGGATTCTTTCTTAGGCCCGGTAGAAGCTACTTATTCGTTTTCTCCAGAAACTAATTCAAGTATTTGGTTTTTTAATATCGGATTTTGGTTCTAGCTGTTGCTAATTAATTCAAAAAGAAGTATTTTAATATGTTTCCAGAATCTTAGTAAATAATAAAAATTGACTTAACACATATATAATGATTTAAAAACAAAAAGACTATTGCTAATTTCTATGGAGTTTTTTTTCTTTTAATATATTTGGAATAGAAATTGTTATTAGATGGTTCAAGAACAACTAAAACAGCAGAACCTTTAGTTGCAATTAAGAAAACAAATATGAAAAAATTTTATATCATTTTATTTCTAATTAGTAGTACTACGCTTAATCTTAAGGCGCAGAACAAAAGTGCTTTTGATGCGGGAGAATGGTTTAAATTTGAAATGAGTTATAGTGGTTTTTTTAAGGCTGGTTATACCACTATAGAAGTAAAAGATAATTATTATAAAGGTACGCCTGTATATCATATAATTGGAAAAGGTTGGACTACTGGTGCTATAAAATGGTTTTTTAAGGTTGAAGATCGCTATGAAACCTACATTGATAAAAAAGATAATTCTCCGTATAAGTTTGTTAGAAAGATAGACGAGGGTGGGCACACTAAAAATATAGAAATAGAGTTCGATAAATCTCAGAATAAAGCCTTTGTACACAATAAAAAAAAGAATACACGTAAAACCATAAACACAAAGTCTGATGTTCAGGATATGGTATCTACATTCTATTATTTACGAAATAAACTCGATATTAAAAGTCTTAAAAAGAATGACGAGATAAGTGTAAATATGTTTTTCGATGAAGAAAACTATCCTTTCAGGTTAAAGTATTTGGGAGAAGAAATTATAGAAACCGAGTTTGGTAATATTGCATCTTTAAAATTTAGGCCCTATGTAATGGCAGGTCGTGTGTTTAAAGAAGAAGAAAGCTTGACACTTTGGGTGTCTAACGATGAAAATAAATTACCATTACGAGTAAAAGCAGATTTAGCTGTTGGGTCTTTACGTGCAGATTTAACGGCTTTTAAAGGTCTCATTCATCCGTTTAAGATTATAGCAAAACCATAATTAGAAACACTTTTTTTGATTTCTAAATTCAAAAAAACAAAGACTTCCTGAATAAAATAATTTAACGTTAGGCTAAATATAGCTGCTAGATGTGTTCTTTTTAGACGCAACTTTAAATAGATGGTGGTAAAGTGCTTAAATCATGTGCTTGGTCTGTATATTAACATTTTTTGGGGACTATAACCATGATGAATTTATTAATTTAGCGAAATTATAAAATAGGCATAATCTTTGTCCAATATTTTTGCTATTGTTTAAGGAAGAAAAGAACAATATAGGTTATTAAATATTGTGTTTAAAAGGACATTAGGTTTAGCCTGAATTTTGAAGAGTAGTAAGGCTCAATTCAAAAAAAAAATCAAATTAAAAGAAAAATATTTTTCCAGATTTATGGACCAAACAAGAATGAGAAGATTGGTGAAGGGGTGTGCAATTATTTTTGCAGTTTCACTAGGGTTAACAAGTTGTAAAGATAAACCTAAACAAGAATTAGAAACAGATTTAGCTATAGCGGAAAATATAGCAGAACCTGATGTTTATGAATTTGGTTTTAATTTAAACGACTTTATTGTAAAACGTGATACTGTTAAATCTGGAGATAGTTTCGGTCAGATTTTAGAACGTAATAATATTGGGTTTTCTAAAATTTATAAAATTGCAGAAAAAACTAGAGATAGTTTCGATATTAGAAAAATTCAAATAGGAAAGCCTTACACTTTACTTTGTGCCAAAGATTCTTTAGAAACACCTAAGTGTTTCATTTATCAGCCAAACAAAGAAGAATATGTTGTGGTGAACTTCCAAGATTCCATTCATGCTTATACAAGCAGAAAACCTATTAAATACGTAGAAAAGGAATACTCTGGAATTATTAAGAGTAATATTTCTCAGACATTAGCAGACGATGGTTTAAGTTTAATTTTAGCATATAAAATGTCTGACATTTATGCTTGGACTATAGATTTTACAAGACTTCAAAAAGGAGATCGTTTTAAAGTTATTTATACAGATAAATATATAGACGACACTATTTATGCCGGAATAGAAAAAATAAAAGCAGCTTATTTTCTGCACAATACAGAGCCTTTTTATGCTTTTGAATATGAAACAGATACCGTTAATGGTACTGTAGATTTTTATAACGAAGAAGCTAAAACATTACGACGTGCATTTTTAAAAGCTCCAGTAGAGTATAAGCGTATTTCGTCTCGTTTTAATTTAAATAGAAAACTTGCATTGTATGGTAACAGAGTGCGCGCACATAAAGGAACAGACTTTGCTGCTAGTATTGGAACCCCAATTGTAGCTACCGCAAATGGAGTCGTAACTAAATCTAGTTATACCGGAGGAAATGGAAATTATGTAAAAATTCGTCATAATAAAGTTTACGAAACACAATACCTTCATATGCAAAAACGAAAAGTTAAAGTTGGCGATTTTGTGAAACAAGGAGATGTTATAGGCTGGGTTGGTATGACAGGACATACAACCGGACCGCATGTGTGTTACCGTTTCTGGAAAAATGGCGTGCAAGTAGATCCGTTTAAGCAAAAATTACCAGCGGCCGAACCGATTTCTGAAGACTTAAAAGACAATTATTTACAGTATATTAAACCTATCAAAATTCAGATGGATGCAATTCCTTTATTAGAAGGAAACAAACTAGAAGAAGAACAAAATTTAATAACACAAGCATATTAATTATGGCATTACCAACAATTAACCCAACAACAACCAAAGCTTGGAAAAATCTTCAAAAACATTTTGAAGATGTTCAAGATACACACATGAAAGATTTATTTGCTAACGACCCAGATCGCGCAAGTAAAAACACCATTATATGGGAAGACTTTTTTGTAGATTTTTCAAAGAATAGAATTACAGAAGAGACCATGAAGCATTTGCTAGCATTAGCAGATGAGGTGAAGCTGAAAGATGCTATGAAAAGTTATTTTTCTGGAGATGTTATTAACGAAACAGAAGGACGAGCTGTATTACATACGGCATTAAGAGCGCCTAAATCTGCTAAAGTTATGGTAGATGGTGAAAATGTAATGCCAGAAATATATCGTGTTAAAGCAGAAATTGAAACCTTTACTAATAAGGTAGTAAATGGAGAATTAAAAGGATTTACAGGAAAAGCCTTTACAGATGTTGTAAATATTGGTATTGGAGGTTCTGATCTTGGTCCTGCTATGGTTGTAGAGTCTTTACAGTATTATAAAAACCAATTAACTACGCATTTTGTAAGTAATGTAGATGGAGACCATGTAAATGAAGTTATTAAAGTTTTAGATCCAGAAACAACTTTATTTGTAATTGTATCTAAAACATTTACAACTCAAGAAACGTTATCTAACGCAAATACATTACGTACTTGGTTTTTAGAACATGCCAATCAAGAAGCTGTAGCAAGTCATTTCGTGGCTGTATCTACTAATATCGAGAAAGTAAAAGCATTCGGAATTAACGAAGCAAATATCTTTCCTATGTGGAACTGGGTTGGTGGTCGTTTCTCTTTATGGAGTGCGGTTGGTTTAACTATTAGTTTAGCTGTAGGTTATAAAAACTTTGAAAGTTTATTAGAAGGTGCTCACGATATGGACGAGCATTTTAGAACTACAGAATTCGATAAAAATATACCTGTTGTCTTAGCTTTATTAAGCGTTTGGTATAATAATTTCTTTAAATCTGAAAGTGAAGCTGTAATAGGATATAGCCAATACCTAACACAATTTGCTACATATCTTCAACAAGGTATTATGGAAAGTAATGGTAAAAGTGTAGATAGAAATGGAGATCGTGTAAATTACCAAACAGGAACTTTAATATGGGGAGAGCCAGGAACAAATTCTCAACATGCATTTTTTCAATTAATACATCAAGGAACAAAATTAATTCCAGCAGATTTTATTGGATATATAGAACCATTATATGGTAATGCAGATCATCAAGATAAATTAATGTCTAATTTCTTAGCGCAACCCGAAGCGCTTCTTCATGGAAAGACTAAAGAAGAGGTTTTAGCAGAAATGGCTTCTCAAAATTTATCTGAAGCAGAACAATCTAAATTATTACCATTTAAAGTTTTTGAAGGGAATAAACCTACAAATACAATCTTTATTAAGAAGCTTACTCCTGCAAGTTTAGGGAAATTAATAGCCATGTACGAGCATAAAATCTTCGTTCAAGGAGTGATTTGGAACATTTTTAGCTACGATCAGTGGGGTGTAGAGCTAGGAAAACAACTTGCAAATAAAATTTTAAAAGAGTTTGATAGTACTGAAAATTACGAACATGACAGTTCAACTCTTAATCTTTTAAATTATTATAAAAAAGAGCGTCAATAAATTGTAAAGACGCAATATTTACTCTAAAAGTTCTTCGTTTTTTTTATTTGTTAGATTATCAGTACATTGCGTTCTGTTAAAAATCTTAACATTTACGTAATAATAGATTAGTAAATAGGTCTATTTTTGCAGATGTAAAATTAATCTCAAATAACAAAAATGAAGAACGTTACAAAAAACTTATTTTTTGCAATTATTATGGTCTTTAGCACCGTGTCTTTTGCACAAAGTATTGTTACAGGAACTACAGTAGATCCTGATTCCAACTTGCCTTTACCTGGTGTTAACATCGTGGAAAAAGGAACAAAAAATGGTGTTTCAAGTGATTTCGATGGAAATTTTTCATTACAGACAACTAAAACAGATGCTGTAATAGTTATTTCTTACATCGGTTATTTATCTAAAGAAGTTCCTGTTTCAGGAAATGTAGACTTAGGTAAAATTAAATTAGAATCTAGCGAATTTGGTTTAGATGAAGTTCAAATTATTGCTTCTGTAGCAGTAGACAGAAAAACTCCTGTTGCAGTATCTACAATTAGATCAGAAGAGATTGAATTAAAATTAGGAACTCAAGAATTTCCTGAAATTTTAAAATCTACTCCTGGAGTTTACGCAACTAAGTCCGGTGGTGGTTTTGGTGATGGTCGTATTAACTTAAGAGGATTCGAATCAGACAACGTAGCAGTAATGATTAACGGTGTTCCTGTAAACGACATGGAAAACGGTGCTGTATACTGGAGTAACTGGGCAGGTCTTTCTGACGTTACAAGTTCTATGCAAGTACAACGTGGTTTAGGTGCTTCTAAAGTAGCTGTACCTTCAATTGGTGGTACTATTAACATTATATCTAAAACAACAGATATTGAAGAAGGTGGTTCTATAGGTACTTCTGTCGCTAACGATGGATACTTAAAATTTGGAGCAACATACTCTACTGGGTTAATGGATAATGGTTTTGCTGCAACTGTTTCTGCTTACAAAACAGATGGTAATGGTTATGTAGATGGTACAGAATTTAAAGCAGTATCTTATTTCTTAAACGTGTCTAAACAAATTGGTGAAGATCATAAATTATCTTTTACTGCTTTTGGAGCGACTCAACGTCACGGACAAAGACAAAACAGACAATTAATCTCTACATATAGAGCAACAGATAGTGGAAAACGTTTTAACGCAGACTGGGGTTATAAAAATGGTCAGGTAACTCACCAAGAAGATAACTTCTACCACAAACCACAAATATCTTTAAATCACTATTGGAATATATCAGATAAAACAACTTTATCTACTGTATTATATGCATCATTCGGATCTGGTGGTGGAGGAGGTTACTCTGGAACTAACAAATTTGGTCTTGGATCTGATGGAGTTAGTGATTACAGAACTGGATTATATGGTCCTATAGATTTTGATAAAATTGTAGACGAAAACGAAGCTCAAGGAGCTTATGGTTCTGAAACTATTTTAAGAGCTTCTCGTAACGACCACAACTGGTACGGTTTATTATCTACTCTTGATACTGAAATTGGAGAAGATTTCGTAGTAATTGGAGGTTTAGACTTAAGAACTTACAAAGGAATTCACTTTTCTGAAGTTACAGACTTATTAGGAGGTCAATTTTATGCAGATGATGCAGATGTAAACAACCCTAATGCAACTTACAAAGTTGGAGACAAATGGTCTTACTACAATGATGGTTTAGTAAACTGGTTAGGAGTTTTCGGACAAGTAGAATACTCTAAAGACGATCTTTCTGCTTTCGTTTCTATATCAGGATCTAATACATCTTACAAGCGTATCGATTACTTTAACTATTTAGATAGCGATCCAGATCAAGAAACAGACTGGTACGACTTTTTTGGTTACATGGCTAAAGGGGGTGCAAACTACAACTTAACAGACAACCACAATGTGTTTGCTAACATTGGTTACTTCGAAAAAGCTGCTGGTTTTGATGGTGTATTTATTGGTTACGATAACGAAAACATTAATCCAGATGCTGAAAATCAAAAAATCTTTAGTATGGAAGTAGGTTATGGTTACAGATCTCAAAAATTAACTGCTAACATTAACTTATACAGAACAACTTGGGATGATAGAACAGAAACGTATACGTTCAATCAACCAGACGGAACAAGCTCTACTGCTAACCTTTTAGGAGTAAATGCTATTCACCAAGGTATTGAAGTTGATTTCACATACAGACCAACAGATAAATTACGACTTACAGGTATGATGTCTTTAGGAGACTGGAGATGGGATAATAATTTAGAAGGTGTTGAAATCTATGACGAAGAACAAGACTTAATTGATACTGTAGATTTATACATTGAAGATTTACACGTAGGTGATGCTGCTCAAACAACTTTTGCTTTAGGTGCAAACTACAACATCATGGAAAGCACTACTTTAATGTTAGACTTTAACTACTACGATAATTTATATGCTGCTTTTGACCCTAGTGATAGAGGTATAGAAGGTGCTTCAGATGCATGGAAAGTTCCTGCTTACGGTTTATTCGATTTAGGTTTATCTCATAATTTTGATATGGGACCATTCGATGTACGTTTATTAGGAAGAATGAACAATATTTTTAATGTAGAATACGTGTCTGATGCTAATGACGGTGCAGGTTCTTCATCAAATACAGCTCTTGTTTATTATGGTGCAGGTAGAACATTTAGTATTGGAGCTAAGCTTAACTTTTAAAAAAAAATAAAATGAAAAAATTAGTATTTTTATTAGTAGCAGTAGGTGCAATGTTAACAAGTTGTGACCCGCTAGATGATATTTATAGTGACTTAGATAGTGTTGATACTCCAATTGTTGGAAGTGTAGATTATACTTTAGTAAGTGACGATTATGACGATTTAGGGTTAACTTATGGTACATTCGATTCAGATGACCAAGCAAAAGAATTAATTCCTGGATTTTTATCAGACACTTACCCAATTTGGGGAAAAGGATCTTCAGCATTTGTAACTTACGATTTGTATAAATCTAATAGTATCAAATCTACAACTGCTTACACAGTAACAGAAGACGATTACGATACATTAGGATTTAGTTTCGGAAACTTCGATAGTGCAGGAGATATGACAACTTTACTTATGTACAAGTATCCAGATGCTGTAAGAGGTGATTTAGTTGAATTAACTTACTTATACTATGCTTCAGGTTCTACAACAGAAGTAACAAATAGCTTTATCTTATTAGATTCTTGGGAAATGATTACTCAGTTTACTACTGAAGATTATAACGCAATGGATCAAGGTTATGCTAACTTCTCTAGCGAAGATGTTGCAGAATATAATATTTCTATATACTTAAAAACATTATATCCTTATGCTGCGGCAGGAGATGGTGTTGTAACCATGTATGAGTTATATTCAAGTGGTGATTATGAAACAAATTTAATTCCTTATACATTTGATGGTACATCTTGGATAGCAATTTCATCTGTTATTTCTTCAACGTTACAATTTGGTCATGATGGTACAACTTGGGTTCCAGATAATACTATTACTTATACTTTAGTATCTGCAGATTATATTTACATGGGAGCACAATTAATTTCTGAACCAGGTTTTGAAGGACCTGCGGATAGTATGGGATATTACCAAAACTTTGATAGAAGAGAAGGTAATTCTGCTTATTGGAGTGATGATACTTTCGATGTTACTGGTACTGATATTCCAGAAGACATGCTTGCAACAGCAATGGCCATTTTATTAGACAATAATGATCCAACTGCTGAAGATGGTCAAAAATATTTATTAACATACGACATATACAATGGTACAAATACCACTGAAAATGCGGCTATGATTAAAACAGACGGTGCTTGGGTTAGACAATAATTTTTAGCATTAAATTAAATATAAAACCATGTAGAAATACATGGTTTTTTTATGCGGTATAATTGTTTACATTTGTCGCTAATTAAATTAAAAATATTATCATGTATAATGTAATTAGAAATTTACATTCCTATTGGGCATTTTTAGTACTTGCCGTATTAATTATTGCAACAGTAAATAGTATTATTAAATATGCTAGTAAGAAGGAATATGGTCCTAAAGATTTTAGATTGGCTTTATTTACTATAATTGTATCTCATATTCAGTTATTAGTAGGTCTTATTCTATATGTAGTATCTCCTAGAATGGCATTGTTTAGTGAGTTAGGTATGGGAGGAATTATGAAAGATCCTATGAGTAGATTGTATTTAATAGAACATCCGGTTATTAATATTATAGCACTTGTATTTATTACAATGGGCTATTCTAAACATAAAGCGAAATTATCGTCTCACGCAAAATTTAAAACCATTTCTATATTTTATACAATTGGATTAGTACTCTTGTTTTCAAGAATTCCATGGAGTATATGGTTAGGATTATAAATTATAAGCGGCTGTTTAGTCGCTTTTTTTATATTTATTTTTTTGCTCTTATAACATAAATATAGACAGGGAAATGATCGCTATAACCATTTGTGAAACCTTCATATCCAAAACTTCTAAATGGATACCCTTTGTAAGTTCCCGTTTTTGTAATTAAAAACTGTGCGTTAAAAATACCCGCTTTATAAAATCGGTACGAACTAAAATTTGGTTCTAATAAAGGTTTAGTTACTAAAATTTGATCGAAAAGGCTCCATTTGTCTCGATATGCAGTTGTACCAAACCCATTGTTGTAAAGTTGTTCCATGGGGTTATAAATGCCCTTTAATGCTACTTTACGTATATTCTTTTTAGTCTTTAATACCGTTTTAAAGCTTTCGTTGGTTGGATCGTCATTAAAATCTCCCATGCTAATTATTTTGGCATAAGGATTTATAGTTTGTAACGAGTCTATAATATGTTTATTCAGTTTAGCAGCTGCAACACGTTTCGAGTTGCTTTTTGTTTCTCCACCACGTCTAGAAGGCCAATGGTTTACTATTAAATGAATTAAATCGTGCTCTAAAAGTCCGCTAACGACTAATTGGTCTCGAGTATAAATTCGCTTGCCAGTAATTTCATCTTTTAAGTGTAGCACATAACTAGATGTAGCTGTTGGTGTAAAATACTTTTTTTGGTATAGTAAACCAACATCAATACCACGTCTGTCTGGAGAATCGAAGTGTACAATGCCGTAATCATATTTAATAAGTAACTCATTGTTTATAAGATCTTCCAAAACATTATGGTTTTCAACTTCCGAAACACCTAAAATTACAGGCGCATTATTAGTGGTTTCAAAGCCAATTTTAGAAATAACGGTTGCCATGTTTTTTACTTTCATGGCATATACGTCTCCACGGTTTTCTGCTAATTCCATAATCGGACTACTTTCATCAAAAGTTATCGGATTATTTTCAACATCAAATAAGTTTTCAAGATTATAAAAGGCTATAGTGCGTATTGTAAATTCCTTGTCTTGTGCACATAATAATGTAGAATACACTAGGCATATTATGAGATAAATAGGTTTAAAATTAGATTTCATAAATAAAAAAATATACCTAAATATAGGTTTTTATTAATAAAAGGTATAAATTATAACTCCTTAAGTAATTGATAGATAGAAAGTAATAGGTTTTAAGTCAACTCTATGAAAAATTTTATTCTAGCATGTTCCTGTTTTATTTCTTCTTTTCAATGTGTTTTGGCTCAGAGTCAATCCATCTCTGGAAGTGTTAAAGATGCTATATCTTTGCATCCGCTTAGTCATGTTTTAATTCAAATAGAAGGTACTAATTATTCTACTGAAACAGATAGTTTAGGTCGGTTTCAATTAAACAAAATAAATGTTTTCGGAGATTACATTCTTAAACTATCTAAACCGAGTTATGTAAACAAACGGTATCCAATTATTATAAATAATGGAGTTCCACTGCAAATAGACGATATGTTTTTACAATTAGATGTCACTTTAAGCCAAGATGCATTTACTATAGTTTTAACAGATGATGAGTTAAATGACGATACAAGTGCAGCCGATAATATTTCAGGTTTATTACAAGCGTCCAAAGATGTCTTTCAGCGTACTGCCGCATTCGAGTTTAGTAGTTCGTTCTTTAAAATTCGAGGTTTAGATTCTAGTGAAGGCAAACTTTTAATAAATGGTATAGAAATGAACTCGAT
This sequence comes from Formosa sp. L2A11, assembly GCF_009796865.1. GTDB lineage: Bacteria > Bacteroidota > Bacteroidia > Flavobacteriales > Flavobacteriaceae > Formosa. The sequence continues at coordinate 1,482,413 of NZ_CP047028.1, forward strand.
GTATAACGGGAGAATGCAGTGGAGTAATTGGGGAGGTATAAATGATGTGCTACGAAATCAGGAATTTAGTTATGGTTTAGCAGCTTCTACACTTAGTTTTGGGGGTGTTTTAGGAACTACCAATATGAATACTCGCGCTTCAAAATATCGAGAAGGTGGTCGGGTTACTTATACATCTTCCAATAGAAGTTATTCTAATAGATTAATGGCCAGTTATGCTTCTGGTTTGGTTAAGAATGGTTGGGCGTATGCCATTTCAATTGGCAGGCGTTGGGGAGAAGAAGGATACCAAGATGCCACGTTTTACGATGCTAATTCCTTTTTTGTTTCTGCTGAAAAGAAATTAAGTAAAACACAAAGTTTAAATTTTACTGGATTTTATACGCCTAACAGACGGGGTAAATCGTCTCCTAATACACAAGAAGTTTTCAATTTAAGAGACATTAAATACAACGAATATTGGGGCAGTCAGGATGGCGAAAAGAGAAATTCTAGAGTTAAAGATGTTGCACAGCCCATTTTAATGCTTAATCATTATTGGGATTTAAGTTCGGTAACAGAACTGCAAACAAATATTAGTTATACTTTCGGGAGGCAAGGTCACAGCCGTTTAGATTATCCTGGTGGCGGAAATCCTAGTGCCGCATATTATCAGAAATTACCAAGTTATTATTTAGCAGATGCTTCAGGTCCAGATTATACCAATGCATATCTCGCCGAACAAGAATTTATTAATAATGGACAGTTAGATTGGAACCGTATGTACGATGCTAATGCAACCAATGCCAATCAAGGTATAGAAGCTGCTTTTGTGTTGTATGAAGATCGTATAGATGATAATCAAATCACTATAAATTCTATTTTAAATACAGCGTTTAACGATCATATTTTATTTAGTGGTTCACTGAACTATTCAGCATTAACTTCAAATAATTTTGCAGAAATAAAAGATCTTTTAGGTGCTTCGAATTACTTAAATGTAGATGCTTTTGATGGTTGGCAATACGACTTACAAAATCCAAATAGTCTAGTTGGCAAAGGCGGAAAGATTAAGTATAACTATACCATGCATGCCAATGTTATTTCTGGTTTTGCACAAGCACAGTTTAAATATAAAACTATAGATTACTTTTTATCTATTAATGCAAACCATACTAATTATCAAAGAGACGGATTATTTCAAAATGAAGCTTTTAAAACAAATTCTTTAGGAAAAAGTGAGGCCTTAAGTTTTCTTGGTTATGGTATTAAAGGCGGTTTAACATATAAATTTTCTGCAAAACATGTTCTAGATATTCATGCGGCATATCTTACTGAAGCACCTAATCTTCAAAACTCATTTTCTAATCCTAGAGAGAATAATAATGTTGTGAAAGGGATTTCAGAAGCGCATACAATGGCTTTAGATGTAAATTATATTTACAGATCTCGAATGATAACGTCTAAGTTAACGGGATTTTATATTGATAAAAGAGGAGGTAACGAAATTGGTTTTTATTATGCCGACGGACTTACATCTGCAGGAATCGAGTTTAACGAAACATCTGCTTTTGTACAGGAAGTACTCTATAATGTAAATACACTTCATTTTGGTTTAGAGTTCGGAATAGAAGCAAAATTAACATCAGCTTTTAAGTTAAAAGCAGCGGCCTCTTCTGGACAATACACGTATAATAACAACCCTAATTTATATCTCACATCGTCCAGTTTCGTTACCGAAGATGGGTCTATAAATTTTGGAGCGTCTAATCTTAAAAATTATAAAGTAGCTGGCGGACCACAATCTGCATTTTCTTTCGGATTTGAATATAGCGATCCCGATTATTGGTGGTTTGGTGCAACTATAAATTACATGACTAATACCTATGTAGATGTGAGCCCGCTTACAAGAACATCAAATTTTTATTTAGATGATGACGGTTTACCTTTTTACGATTACGATGAAAGTATTGCAAAACAACTTTTAAAACAAGAGCAATTCGACGATTATTTAGTGGTGAATTTAATAGGAGGCAAGTCTTGGAAGATCGATAAATACTATCTCGGCTTATTTGTAAGCGTTAATAATTTATTAGATAACCTTTATAAAACTGGCGGATTTGAACAAGGTAGAAATGCTAATTACAGAGAGTTGAAAGCCGATAATGAAAACCCAATTCGTGTGTTTGGGCCTAAATATTGGTACGGACGTGGTGCAACGTATTTTGCAAATGTGAATATTAGGTTTTAGTAAATATTAAAATTTTGAATGATGAAAAGGATAAGAAATAAATATCGAGTTTTAAGTGTTTTACTTTTAGTTGTATTGATGTCTTGTGTTCAAGACGACGATTTTTCTGTACCATCGCATTTAAATGAAACCGAAAATAAAGCACTGAATATTATACTTGAAGGCCTAGAAAATGGAACGATTACAGAGATTTCTATAGCCGCTTTAAAAACGCAATTTATAGAAGGGGAAGTTGTGCAATTTGCATCTCATAGTGTGGTTAAGGGATATGTAACATCTACAGATAAAACAGGGAATTTTTATAAGGAGATTTATCTTCAAGATTCTCCAAGTAATCCAACAGCTGCGATTAATATCGTTTTAAATCAGGTAGATTCTTATAATCAGTTTAACTTAGGTAGAGAAGTGTATGTGTCTTTACAAGATTTATATTTAGGCGAAACAGCATCTGAAGTTTTGGCTATTGGTGGAGCAGAAGATGGTAGTCGCGTTGGATTATTAACCGAAAACCAGATTAAAACACACGTGTTTCGATCTTCAGAAACATTAGATATTGTACCTCTAGAATTAAATTTTTCAGATATTAATGACAATTATATAGGCATGTATGTTTCCATAAATAATGTAGAGTTTCCAGATAATTTACAAGGGCAATCTTATTTTAATGCCATAGACGATTTTGATACACAACGAAAAATGCAACGTTGTGAAGGCTTTAGCTACGAGGAATTTATTTTAGAAACAAGCTCGTTTTCTTCATTTAAAAATGAAATTTTACCAACAGAGAATGGAACTATAAAAGGTATAATTTCTAAAAGTTATGGAGGCGATGATTTTGTATTAGTATTAAACGATACCAAAGATGTTGAATTCGCAGATTCGCGTTGTACACCATTAAATGCAGATGATTTTACAGTAATTTACGAAGAGACTTTTAATGATGCTGTAGATGATGAAACTCTAGATACAGAAGGATGGATAAATTTCTCTGAACGTGGACAAGTACTTTGGACCGAACAAATTTATAGCAAAAATGGCTATGCAGAATTTGGCACTTTCGGAGCAAATGATACCTCTAACGTTGCTTGGTTAATTTCTCCAGGTGTAAATAAGGACGAATATGAGAACGTATTTCTTAATTATAAAATGGGACAACATCATGTAATATCTGTAAAAAATACAATAGACGTTTTAGTGTCTACAGATTTTAATGGTGTAGATGTACTTAATGCTAATTGGACAAAAATAGATGCAAAAGTTTCTACAAAATACGATGAGTGGTATGCGTTTAAAGATTCTGGATTAGTAAATATATCTGAATACACAGGAACGCTTTATGTGGCATTTAAAGTTACAGGTTCAGGAACTAATGAAGCTTTAGATGGTTCTTACCAATTAGACGATTTTAGAATATTAACCGAGAAATAAATTACACAACTTCTGGAACATCTCGCAATAATAAATATACAGGGAAATGGTCGCTATAACCGCCTTTATATTTTTTACCAACATACGTTCTAAAGGGTTGTCCTTTATATTTCCCTTTGTATTGTTTTAAAAAATCGGCATCAAAAATATCGGCATTATCAAAATTATGAGTGCCCGGTTTGTGATCTAGAAAATTGTGAGTCAACATGAACTGATCGAATACATCCCATTTAAATCTGTAATTAATACTACCACGATCGTAAGAGGTTAAACTTTCCATGGGATTAAAAAGCGAATTATTATTTACCATAGCTTGTACACTTTCGCTAGCAGAATTATCGTTAAAATCTCCCATAACAATAATCTTTACATTTGTATCTTTAGCTTTAAGTGCTTCAATAATTTCGGTTGCTTTTTTAGAAACCTCCATACGTTTTGGTTCGTTAGATTCTTCATTTTTAGAAGGCCAGTGATTTATTAAAAAATGCATAGGTTCACCATCAAAAACACCTGAAACACGTAAAATATCTCTGGTATAATCGGCGCTTCCATTAGCGTCTGTTAAAGTAATAGAATATGGTGCAGAATCTGTAACTGTAAATTGTGTTTTATCGTAAATAAAAGCCACATCAATACCGCGTTCGTCAGGAGAATCGTAATGTACAAAGCCATAAGGAATCTCTTTTAAATGTTCAGAATCTAATAAATCCTGAATCACTTTAGCATTTTCAACCTCTGCAACACCTACAATTGCAGGATGTGTTTCTGTTTCTTTCTTGCCAATATTCGATATTGCAAACCCTAATTTATACAATTTATTTTCGTATCGTTTTAAGTTCCAGCGCTTATCAGATGTCGATAAGAAATCATTGTCGAATGTATCTGGATCGTTGGTGATGTCGAATAAATTTTCTAAATTAAAAAAGGCAATAGTTTTCATGTAATCGTGTAAATTTCTATGGCAATATAAGGCTTCAAAAAGTAAAAATGAATCTTAAAAATATAAAAATTAATCAGCCTACAATTGCGTAACTTTGTGTTTTAAATTAATTTATGCTAGAAAAAAAGGATATAAACTTAGAACGGGCAGTATTAATAGGTGTCATCACTAAAGAACAAGACGAAGTGAAGTCTAAAGAATATTTAGACGAATTAGAGTTTTTAACCTTTACTGCAGGTGGAGAAGTGGTAAAGCGTTTTACCCAAAAAATGGAAGTGCCAAATCCTAAAACCTTTATCGGGACAGGAAAAATGGCAGATGTTCAGCAATTTATTGAAGATAACGATATTGGGACAGCAATTTTTGATGATGAATTATCTTCTGCTCAAGAACGAAATATAAGTAAAATATTAAATTGTAAAGTTCTAGATAGAACGAATCTAATTCTAGATATTTTTGCACAACGCGCACAAACAAGTTATGCAAGAACACAAGTAGAATTAGCACAATGCGAATATTTATTACCACGTTTAAGAGGAATGTGGACGCACCTTGAACGCCAAAAAGGGGGGATTGGAATGCGTGGACCTGGGGAAACCGAGATCGAAACAGATAGACGTATTGTAAGAGAACGTATTGCATTATTAAAAGCCAAAATTAAAACCATAGACAAGCAAATGTCTGTACAGCGTGGTAATCGCGGATCGATGGTGCGTGTGGCTTTAGTAGGGTATACAAATGTTGGGAAATCGACATTAATGAATGTTATTAGTAAGAGTGATGTGTTTGCAGAAAATAAATTGTTTGCAACTTTAGATACCACAGTACGTAAAGTCGTAATTCATAATTTACCGTTTTTATTAAGTGATACTGTTGGGTTTATTAGAAAGTTACCTACACAGTTGGTCGACTCGTTTAAGAGTACTTTAGATGAAGTTCGCGAAGCAGATTTGTTATTACATGTTGTAGATATTTCGCATCCTAATTTTGAAGATCATATTGCTTCTGTAGAAAAGATTTTAGGAGAAATTCAAGGCGCAGATAAGCCTACAATAATGGTTTTTAATAAAATTGATGCTTATAAAGCAGAACCTTTTGATGAAACCGATTTACAAGAAGTTAGAAATTCTACACACTATTCTATAGATGAATGGAAACGCACTTGGATGAATAAATTAGGTGAAAATGCATTGTTTATTTCAGCTTTAAATAAAGAAAACTTAGAAGATTTTAAAAAACGGGTTTATGATGAAGTGAGAGAAATTCACGTGACACGTTTTCCTTATAATAAATTTTTATATCCAGATTATGAGGATCTGGATTTAAGTGAAGAAGAATAAAAAGAATGCGCTATTTAGCGCATTTTTTTTATGCCAATTTTTAAGCTCATTTTATAATTTTTAAGCCCAATAAATAATTTTATTTAACTTGTCAGTAGAAAAGAATTAATAGTTATATGTCAAAACTAAATCAGAGGAACGTTAAAACGGAAGGTTCCAACGCATTCACAGGAATAGAATTAAAGGAAGCCGAAGATCATGCGGCAGGATTAACCGCTGTTAAAGTCGCTTTAGGCCATGTGTTTAAAGAAATGGGTGTCGTGAGGTCTTTTAAAACGTTATCTCATATGAATCAGATTGACGGGTTTGATTGTCCAGGTTGTGCTTGGCCAGATCCAGCTAAACGTTCTAAGTTAGGAGAATATTGCGAAAATGGAGCAAAAGCGTTATCTGAAGAAGCAACAAATAAAGAAGTTGATGCTAATTTTTTTAAAACGTATTCTATTGAAGAAATTTCGTCATGGACAGATTATAAAATAGGAAAAAGTGGTCGTCTTACGCAGCCTATGCTTTTAAAACCAGGATCTATCTATTACGAACCTATTAGCTGGGAAGATGCTTTTAAAGTTGTTGCAGAACATTTATATGAATTAGAATCTCCCAACGAAGCTATTTTTTATACTTCTGGACGATCAAGTAACGAAGCTGCTTTTTTATACGGCTTATTCGCTAGAGCTTTTGGAACTAATAATATGCCAGATTGTTCTAATATGTGTCACGAATCTAGTGGTGTCGGACTTTCTGAAACATTAGGAATAGGAAAAGGCTCTGTGAAGTTAGAAGATTTTGATAAAGCAGAAGTCGTTATGGTTATAGGTCAGAATCCAGGAACGAACCATCCACGAATGTTATCTGCTTTAGAGAAATGTAAAGCAAATGGCGGACATGTAGTGAGTGTAAATCCGTTAGCAGAAGCTGGTTTAGTCCGTTTTAAGAATCCGCAAGAAGTTTCAGGAATTATTGGTAACGGGCATAAATTAGCAGATTATCATTTACAAGTTAGAATTAATCAGGATGTAGCGTTATTAAAGTTAATTCAAATCCGATTAACTAAACTAGACGCTATAGATCAAAGTGTTTTCGATCATCAATTTATAGAAAAATATACAGAAGGTTACGAGGCTGTACTTGCTGAATTAGAAACTCATTCTGAAGCTGAGTTATTAGATTTATGTGGTGTTGATAATAATGCTATAGATAGCGTTGTTAAATTACTCGCTAAGTCTGATAAAATTATTATTTGTTGGGCAATGGGACTAACACAACATAAAAACGGTGTAGAAAACATAAAAGAATGTGTTAATCTACTATTGTTAAAAGGGAGTCTAGGAAAAGAAGGTGCAGGAACTTGTCCTGTACGTGGGCATAGTAATGTACAAGGAGATCGTACTGTTGGTATTATGCATTATATTTCTAAATCGTTAAACAATGCTATAAGAACAACTTTTGGTTTTAATCCGCCGGAAGTTATGGGGTATGATGTTGTTAAAGGCATTCAAGCCATGTATAATAAGGAAGCAAAGATTTTCCTTGCATTAGGAGGTAATTTTGTTTCTGCAGCATCAGACACTGAATATACGGCTCAAGCGATGCAAAATTGCGATTTAACTGTACAGATTAGTACAAAGCTAAATAGAAGTCATTGTATAACAGGAAAAACAGCTTTAATTTTACCAACCTTAGGACGATCTGATCAAGATTTTAGTGGTGGAAAACAACGTCATTTTACTGTAGAGAATAGTATGGGAGTCGTACATCAATCTAAAGGATTTTTACATCCCATTTCTGAAGATATAAAAAGCGAACCAGATATTATTGGAGGTATTGCAGATGCTTATTTTAAAGGAAATCATGCTGTAGATTGGAAATCGATAAGTACAGATTATGAATTACTTCGAGATAAAATGGCTCAAATTTTAAAAGGTTTTGAAGATGTAAATACAAAATCGAAGGGTAGAGGTTACTATTTGCCAAATAATGTACGTGATTTAGATTTTAGTCATCTGCCAAATAAGAAAGCCCAGTTTACAGTAACTAAATTACCTATTCACGATTTAAAAACAGATGAATTTTTATTAATGAGTATTCGTTCTCACGATCAATTTAATACTACTATTTATGGTTTAAACGATCGCTATAGAGGCGTGCATAATGAAAGACGTGTTTTGTTTATGAATGAAACAGATATGGTGAAATATGACTATAAAAAGTTTGATGTTGTAAACCTGATGAGTAATTATAAAGGCAAGGAACGAAAAGTGTTTCAGTTTTTAGTGATTCCTTATAATATCCCTGCAGGAAATTTAGCGGCTTATTATCCGGAAACAAACCCGTTAATTCCAATAGATGAATATGCTATTAAAAGTAATACACCAATAAGTAAATCTGTAAAAGTGACTGTCGAGAAAAGTATAACATTATAAAAAATAAAAAGGGCTTCAATATTAATTGAAGCCCTTTTTTGAAATAAATATTTTGTTTTAGATTAGAAACCGTAGCTAAGACCAAATGTCCAGTAAGATTGTAAATCATTATCTACATCTCCTAATGTAGTTGTTTCTCCTTCTGTAATAGCATAGTTATATGCTTCTTGTCTGTTTCCTCTTAATCCAAATTCAAAACCAAGTCCGATTCCTTTCCAAACAGTGTAAGACAATCCGTTTGTCCAAGTCCAGTTTGAATAATTAGAGTCTTCATAAGATTGGAATAAAGATAAATTAGACTTCACGTTTAATTTACCAAAAGATTTAGTGTAGTCTGCAACAATTTTTGCACCTAAAGAAGATTCGTAGTCTGAACTACCACTACTAAATACAAAGTTGTAGTTTAATGGGTGAGCAACCACTACTAATTCTGAAATTGGTGTCCAAGTAATACCAACACCTAAGTCTAAGTATCCAGGATCGTTAAAGTTGTTTAAAAGTGTTGTTCTGTATTCTGCTAAACCAGAAACAGCTAGTTTGCTATTTAGTTTATAACCATAAAGAGATGTTATAGTAAATACGTCTGTTGCTTGGCTGTAGTCATCATCATCTGTAGGATCATCTTTATCATCAAATTTTACCCAACTAAGATTAATGTTAGCGTTAGTGTACCAGAAAAAAGTATCTCTGTTTAATTTTGCATAAGGGTTTACAGTTATTGTAATGTTACCTGCAGAATTGTTTGGAGTTTCTTGTGCATACCAGTTGTCGAATCCTGATAAGTTAGCTCCAATAGTTCCAAAAGCACCATAATGCCATCCTGGAAAAGTATCAATTTGTGATTGTAATGCGTCTACCTCAGATTGAAGTGCATTTATTGAATCTTGTTTAACACTTTTCAGACTCTGTAATTCTTCTTTAGTTTGAGAAAAAGATACTGTAGCGATCAATAAAAGGCAAATTGTTAAAATTCTTTTCATAATTTTATTATTTTCATAATTTAAGTTGCAAACTTATAACCTAGATTTTCAAAATAAAAGTAAAATCTTATTTTCTTTTGTATAACGGCACACTTGAACAGGCTTCACCAAACATTATAGATCGCGCAAACGGTTTTAATTTGTTGGAAATCATTATATAAGCGCTTTCTGGAACTGGTTTTTTTGAACACCCTTTTATTATAACAGGGGCATCTTTATAGTCAGAAAGATCTAAATTAGAAATGATATCTTGATAAATTGCAGTTTCTAATTGGTTTAAGTCGCCTAATATTGTTCTTTTAGAATATGGTTCAAGCTCAAATGTAATTAACATATAAGCCCAAGAGGGTACTATAGCGTCGGTACTACAGGTTAGAGCTACATATGCATTTTGGTATTGCTCCCAATTATGCGCTGCAACTTGGGCTCTAAAATCCGTTTCACGAAGCACCAAACCTTCTAAAAGCCAATCTTTAATATCTATTAAAATTCTAGCTCCAGACGGATAATAATCCTCAAGATCTATAACTTTAAGTTTACTATTAGTAACCCTATTTATAATGTCTTCTGCCATATATTAAAGCATACCCAATTCTAACTTAGCTTCTTCACTCATTAAGTCTTGACTCCATGGCGGATCGAAAGTGATTTCTACTTCTGCATCTTTAACCATGTCTAAAGACTTTACTTTTTCTTCTACTTCTAGAGGTAAAGTTTCTGCTACAGGACAATTAGGGGTTGTTAATGTCATTAGTATTTTTACTTCAGAGTCTTCATTTACAAATACATCGTAAATTAATCCTAATTCGTAAATGTCTACTGGGATTTCAGGATCGAAAATGGTTTTCAATACCTTTACTATTTTTTCGCCTAATTCGGCTGTATCAAGTTCTTTGCTCATTTAACTCAGTTGTGTTTGGTATGCTATTGCATACATTTTTAATTGTTTAATCATACTTACTAAACCATTAGCACGCGTTGGTGATAAATGTTCTTTTAAACCGATTTTATCTATAAAATCGGTATTAGCATCTAGTATGTCTTTTGGATGTTGATTTGAAAATGAACGGATTAAAATAGCAATAATACCTTTTGTAATGATGGCATCACTATCGGCTGTGAAAATTACCGAATTATCTTTCATCTCTGCATGTACCCAAACTTTACTCTGGCAACCATTAATTAGATTGTCGTCTGTTTTATATTCTGCATCGATTAGTGGTAATGTTTTTCCTAAATCGATCATGTATTGATAACGTTCTTCCCAATCTTCAAACATTGAAAATTCGTCAATAATTTCGTCTTGTATATCTTGTATAGCCACGGCTTAAATGTTTATCAAATTTACTAATTGTGTGTGTTATTTAACCTTTTTAGAAAGTGTTAAAATAAAATCTACTAAAGGTTTAATTTTTGTATTTGGATTTTCATGATCGAATTCTGTGGTGCTATACAGCGTATCGTCTTCAGTAATTTGTAGTCTTGCTGAAGCTGCTCCATCATGTGCACGTTTCATTGAAGGTGCTTCTAGCGTAGGCAATGTCTTTAAATCTACAGTATGTAAATCGTCCATTAAAATATTCCATTCTTCTTTAGAAATACTTCCTATTTTATCCGGACCATGTTGTTCTGTTTTAACTAGAATTTCTTGATTCTCTATTCTTATTTCTAAAAAATAGCCTCTAGTGACTGCTTTATATTCTATTAATACATCGTTTTGAGCAATTACAGCACTGTTTTTAGTAATACCGCAAGCGGTGCATAATATAATGGTAACTATGATTGTAAAATGTTTCATGGTATATGAATTGATATTAGAAAATTACAAAAAAAGAAGTCTACCTGTATTTAAGATAACATCATTTTAGCTTTTTTAACACCTTTTACTAAAGTATCAATCTCTTCTTTTGTATTGTAAAAAGCAAAAGAAGCTCTAACAGTTCCTGGTATGTTATAGAAGTCCATAATAGGTTGTGCACAATGGTGGCCTGTTCTTACAGCAATTCCTAATTTATCTAGAATGGTACCAACATCGTATGGGTGAATCCCTTCTAAGTTAAAAGATATTACAGATGTTTTGTTTTTAGAAGTTCCATATATTATTAAGCCTTCAATTTCAGAAAGTTGCTCTGTTGCATAATCTAAAAGTTGGTGTTCGTATGTGGCAACGGTATCAAAACCAATTCCATTCATATAATCTATGGCTGCTCCAAAAGCAATTCCGCCACAAATATTAGGTGTTCCGGCTTCAAATTTATGAGGTAAACCTGCATAAGTTGTTTTCTCAAAAGTCACTTTGTCTATCATTTCACCACCACCTTGATAAGGCGGTAATTTATTTAACCATTCTTCTTTTCCATAAAGCATGCCTTCTCCCGTAGGACCACACATTTTATGAGCAGAAGTGACATAAAAATCGACATCTAAGGCCTGTACATCTGGTTTAATATGCGGACACGATTGTGCGCCGTCTATCAACACAGCTGCTCCAACTGCATGTGCTTTCTTTATAATATATTCTATAGGATTTATAGTTCCTAAAGCATTAGAGATGTGATTAACTAAAACCAATTTGGTATTAGCAGAAAGGAGTTTGTCGTATTCAGACATGATTAACTCACCTTCTGTATTCATAGGTATAACTTTAAGAGTTGCTTCAGTACGTTCGCATAGCATCTGCCAAGGCACAATATTACTATGGTGTTCTAATTCAGAAACTATAATTTCATCTCCTTTTTTTAATAAGGTTGTAAATCCGTTTGCAACTAAATTAATTCCATGAGTTGTTCCTGCAGTAAAAATAATTTCGTGAGAAAACTTAGCATTAAAGTGTTTCTGAATTTTTATACGCGCTTGCTCGTAAGCATCTGTTGCTTCTTGGCTTAAAGTATGCACGCCACGATGTATGTTTGCGTTGTAATTACTGTAATAATCTACAATAACATCTGTAACCTGCTGTGGTGTTTGTGATGTTGCTGCATTATCCAAATACACTAAGGGCTTGCCATTTACTTCTCTCTTAAGTATTGGAAAATCTTGTCTTATGTGTTCAACGTTAAACATGTTTGTTTTTTTAGCCCAGATAGAGGCAGTTGTTGGAGCTCTTTTTCGAGGAACGAGAAAAAAGCGACTGCCGAAAGCTGGAATTAGCTTCTAATTTTAAAGATCGAATCCTAGATTTACACCCAGTTTCTCTGCAATAATTTTAGTTATACGTGATTTAATTTCTGGTATTTTAACAGATTCTAAGACGTTGTTAGTAAAGGCATACATAAGTAAAGCTTTAGCTTCCTTTTCTGGAATACCACGAGAACGCATGTAAAACATAGCACTTTCGTCTAACTGGCCAATAGTACAACCGTGAGAACATTTAACATCGTCTGCAAAAATTTCTAATTGCGGTTTACTGTTAATTGTTGCTTTGTCGCTTAACAAAATATTATTGTTAGACTGGAAGGCATTTGTTTTCTGCGCTTCTTTATTTACAATTACTCTACCGTTAAATACACCTGTACTTTTATCTGCAAAAATACCTTTGTAATCTTGGTGACTTTCGCAATTTGGTTCTATATGGTGTACTAATGTATTGTGGTCTACATGTTGTTTCTTACCAATAATAGTGACACCGTTTAAAGTAGAATCTATACGTTCTCCGTTTTGGTAGAAGTGTAAGTTATTTCTAACTAATTTTCCTCCAAAAGAAAATGTATGTACAAAACAATGGCTTTCTTGCTTTTGGTTTACAAACGTATTGTCTATAAGTGTAGCATTTTCGTTATCGTTTTGTAGTTTGTAATAATCTACAATAGCGCGTTTGTTAGCAAATATTTCTGTTACCGAATTGGTTAATACAGGATTGTCTGTTAAACTTTGGTGACGCTCTATAATTTGTACGTGGCTATTTTCGTCTACAACAATTAAGTTTCTTGGTTGAAGCATTACGGCTTCTTCAGAACCTGTAGAGAAATGTATAATTTGAATTGGTTTATTAACCAATTTATTTTTCTTGATGTGTATATAAGCACCTTCTGTAGCGAATGCAGTATTTAAAGACGATAAACCATCTTTTTCTGCTACTTTATTGAAATAATTTTCAATAACTAAACGGTACTTTGGGTTGTTTAAAGCGCTAGACATTAGGCAAATGTCAAAACCATCGTGAGTAGTTTGAGATAAATGTGAAGAATATTTTCCATCTATAAAAATAATTTTATAAGTGTCCATTTCATGCAACATATAAGACTTTGCCTCACTAAATTCTAAAGCATTTTCCTGCTTAGGAAACACGCTATAGTCTTCTTTTAAGATGCTATTTAGTGATGTGTATTTCCAAGCTTCGTCTTTTTTTGAAGGAAATCCTTCTGCTTCAAATATTTTTATGGCTTCGTTTCTTATTTGATGCAATGGAGCATCGACATCGACTTTGTTTTCGAATGCCATAAACGAAGACACTAATTTTTCTTTTAAATCCATTTTCTTAATAGTTTCAAGTTTGGAGTTTTAAGTGCAAAACTTATAACTCTATTTAAACTTGCTTCCTTTAAAATCTTTTTTGTTGAAATACGAAATGAAAGCAGATAATCGTTTGCTTAATTGTTCATATTTTAAAACTGACTATGCGTCTACTTCTTCTTTAATCCAGTCGTAACCTTTTTCTTCTAACTCGTGTGCTAATTCTTTACCACCCGATTTTACAATACGACCTTTATATAGTACGTGTACAAAATCTGGAACGATATAGTCTAATAAACGTTGATAGTGTGTAATTAAAATTACAGCGTTATCTTTACTTTTTAACTTGTTTACACCACTAGCTACAATACGTAAAGCATCGATATCTAATCCTGAATCTGTTTCGTCAAGAATAGCTAATTTTGGTTCAAGCATTGCCATTTGAAAAATTTCGTTACGTTTCTTTTCTCCTCCAGAAAATCCTTGGTTAAGAGAACGTGATAAAAATTTTCTGTCAATTTCTAATAATTCAGCTTTTTCGCGAATTAATTTCAACATGTCTTTAGCAGGCATATCAGGTAAACCTTTTGCTTTACGTGTTTCGTTAATGGCTGTTTTTATGAAGTTTGTTACAGAAACACCAGGAATCTCGACAGGGTATTGAAATGATAAAAAGATACCTTTATGTGCGCGTTCTTCTGCAGATAACTCTTCAATATTCTCCTCGTCAAAGAAAATTTCACCTTCGGTTACTTCATATTCTTCTTTCCCTGCAATTACTGAAGATAATGTACTTTTACCAGAACCGTTTGGTCCCATAATAGCATGTACTTCTCCGGCTTTAACTTCTAGGTTAATCCCTTTTAAAATCGCTTTATCTTCTACGCTTGCGTGTAAATTATTAATCTTTAACATTACTCTATATCTTAGTTATTGATGTTCTAAATTTTTATTGTGTTTTCATCTTGTGCTTTAGGCTCGCTAACAGTTATTATATCTGTTATTTCAATTTGTAATGGCCAACCTTCTACACCTTCCGGTTTTGATTTTATGATGCCTTTAATTTCTACAGGAATCATGTCTGTGCTTTCTTTTTTAAACACTTTTGCTTTAGTGTTTAATTCGTGCATTTTGGCATTTATTAAAACGCCATAAATGTCATCTTTAGTTTGTAAAACAGCTGCATCTGCATAATACACAAAATTTCCTGTTATAACTTGAACAGCATGATTTAAAGCTGTCGAACTACTTTCTGAGGCCGATTTATTTTCACTTTTACAACTCACAAAAAGTGTAAAGCAAAGTAATAATATAAATGTGTTTTTCATTTTGTGCTGTTTTAGTTAGATTATCCTACAGAGCCTTCTAAGCTAATTTCCAATAATTTTTGAGCTTCTACAGCAAATTCCATTGGTAATTTATTAAGGACTTCTTTACTAAAACCGTTTACAATTAATGCAATTGCTTTTTCTGTATCTATACCACGTTGGTTACAATAGAAAATTTGATCTTCACCAATTTTACTCGTTGTTGCTTCGTGTTCTATTTGTGCTGTTTTATTTTTTGCTTCTATGTAAGGAAATGTATGTGCACCACATTCGTTACCCATAAGTAAACTGTCGCATTGCGAGAAGTTACGTGCATTTTCTGCTCTTGAACCAATTTGAACTAATCCTCTATATGAGTTTTGAGATTTACCAGCAGAAATACCTTTACTAATAATAGTAGATTTAGTATTCTTACCTAAATGAATCATTTTAGTTCCTGTATCTGCTTGTTGGTAATTGTTAGTTACTGCAATAGAATAAAATTCTCCAACAGAATTGTCTCCTTTTAAAATACAACTTGGGTATTTCCATGTTACTGCACTACCTGTTTCTACTTGTGTCCAAGAGATTTTTGCGTTTTTCTCGCATAAACCACGTTTGGTTACAAAGTTGTAAACTCCACCTTTTCCTTCTGCATTACCAGGGAACCAGTTTTGTACTGTAGAATATTTTATTTCGGCATCATCCATTGCAATAAGTTCTACAACAGCAGCGTGTAATTGATTTTCGTCACGACTTGGTGCTGTGCATCCTTCTAGATAACTTACATAACTACCTTCGTCTGCAACAAGAAGTGTACGCTCAAACTGTCCTGTTCCTCCTTGGTTAATTCTAAAATATGTAGATAATTCCATTGGGCAACGTACGCCTTTAGGTATGTAACAGAATGACCCATCACTAAATACTGCAGAGTTTAAAGCTGCATAATAGTTGTCTTTTTGAGGAACAATTGTACCTAAATATTTTTTAACTAATTCAGGATGTTCTTTTATCGCTTCAGAAATAGACATGAATATTATGCCTTTTTCCGATAGTGTTTTTTTAAATGTTGTTGCCACAGAAACAGAATCTACAACAATATCCATTGCTACATTATTCATTTTCTTCTGTTCGTCTACAGAAATTCCTAGCTTTTTATACATAGCTAGTAAATCTGGATCTACATCGTCTAACGTTTTATTTGGGTCTACCGATTTTGGTGCAGAATAGTATGCTATAGCTTGAAAATCTGGTTTAGCATAATTTACATTAGCCCAATCCGGTTCTTCCATCTCTTGCCATGCACGAAAAGCCTCAAGTCGCCATTCGGTCATCCATACTGGCTCTTCCTTTTTAAGGGAAATAGCTTTTACTATGTCTTCATTTAGACCAATAGGAAAAGTGTCTGATTCAATATCAGTATAAAAACCATATTCGTATTCTTTGGTTTTTAATTCTTCCCTTAAGTCGTCCTCTGTATACTTACTCATGTTTGTTTAATATTATAAAGTGTAAAAGTTTGAAGCCATAACGCGTATGTCTTTTAGTAACTTTAAAACTTGTTTTGTTATAGTGAAAAACTCTCGCCGCAACCGCAAGTTCTGTTTGCGTTAGGGTTGTTAAACACAAAGCCTGTACCGTTTAAGCCTCCAGAATATTCTAGAGTAGTTCCTATTAAATACAAAAAGCTTTTTTTGTCTACAATAATTTTTACACCATTGTCTATAAAGACTTTATCTTCTTCTTGTTGTTCTTTGTCAAATTTTAAATCGTAAGACAATCCAGAACAACCACCGCTTTTTACACCTACACGCACATAGTCGTTAGCTGCGTCATAACCATCATCTGTCATTAGTTCAATGACTTTCTTTTTGGCTGTGTCTGATACTTTTATCATAAATTAAATAGATTAATTCTAAAGTGATTGCAAATATACAATTTAAGTAGGGTTTTTCCATAGAACCTTACATTATATTAACTAATGATGTGATCGATTTTAATTATTGTTTTTTAAAGGAGTAATTGGGGTTGCTGTGTGGCCTTGTTTCTTGTTAAAAGAGATTTGTTTTGTGTTTATTTTATTAATGTTTAATTGTTTTTTTTTAGTGTAAGTTGTTTATTATTAATGTTTTATTGTGTGTTGTTTTACTTCTGTTTTATGCGCTGTAAAACGAGATTTTATAATAATGTTTTTGCTTTGTAATCTTTAATTCTAATTTATTTTAGTTGTCTAAATGAAATCATTTTTGCTTCAGTTTAAGTTTTATTTGGCTCGTAATAGGGGTTTAGTGGTAATTTCATATTTTAAAACATGACTTATATCATAGTTTTTATATTTAATGTTTATATGCGTTTTTTTAATGATTCGATAGTACTTTAATTTATTTGGAATAGTAATTTTAAAATCAAAGGGTTGTTTTGTTATAATTATAAATAAGCTTCTTATTTTTGCAGCATGATAGAAGATAAAAATCAAGAACGTACAGATTTAAGTCAATTAGGTGAATTCGGACTTATCGATCACTTGACTAAACATTTTGAAATAAAACAAGAAACAACAATAAAAGGTATTGGAGACGATGCTGCTGTTTTAGATTTTAAAGATAATCAGGTTGTTATTACAACAGATTTATTAGTTGAAGGTGTGCATTTTGACTTAAGTTATATGCCTCTTAAACATTTAGGATATAAAGCTGTAGTTGTTAATTTGTCTGATGTGTTTGCAATGAATGCTAATGCAACACAAATTACAGTATCTATCGCGATGTCTAATCGTTTTCCTCTAGAAGCTATTGAAGAATTGTATGCAGGAATTGAAACTGCAGCAAAACTTTATGGTGTAGATGTTGTTGGAGGAGATACCACATCGTCTACTACAGGATTGTTAATTTCTATTACCGCTTTAGGAACAGTTTCTAAAGAAGATGTTGTGTATAGAAACGGTGCAAAACCTAACGATTTGTTAGTGGTTACTGGAGATATTGGTAGTGCATATATGGGACTTCAAATTCTAGAAAGAGAAAAAGAAGTTTTTAAAGTGAACCCTAACAGCCAACCAGATTTAGAGCCTTATACTTATATTATCGAGCGTCAGTTAAAGCCTGAAGCACGACAAGATATTGTTAAATTACTGAAAGAATTAGAGGTTAAGCCAACTTCTATGATTGATATTAGTGATGGTTTGTCTTCAGAAATTATTCATATCTGTAAGCAAAGTAAAGTAGGTTGCGATTTGTATGAAAATAAAATACCATTAGATCCGCAGTTAATTAGTACTTGCGAAGAATTTGATATTGATGCAACTACTGTCGCATTAAGTGGAGGGGAGGATTACGAATTGCTTTTTACAATTTCTCAAGAAGATTTTCCTAAAATTAAAGCCAATCCTAATTTAACTGTTATAGGATTTATTACGGACGAAAATTCTGGTATGAACTTAGTAACTCGTGCGGAAACTAAAATCCCTTTAAAAGCACAGGGTTGGAATGCTTTAAATAATCAAGAGTCGTAATTATTATTGAAATGATGGCTCAGAATAAGTTCGTCTTTTTAATCGTTCTTGTTTTGAGCTGTGTATTCTATTTAATATAGAATTAATTTCTTTAAATTTTGGTGTTAGTTCTACTAAATTACCGTTACTGTATGTTGTTAATTCTCGGTTGCAATGTTTGCATTTGTACTCTTTAACATGATAAGTAACTTGTTTTGTAACTTCGTAACTATGACCAAAAAGATTACAGTAAAGTTTCGTTGGTAAACTTGCCTTTTTTTGAGTCGAATTTTTCATAAGTTAATTGATTAAGGGTATAAACTTATAAAAAAAATATCTATTTATCGATTAAATACACTTTTTATTCGATGAAATGCATTAATTCTTGTAAGGTTTCGCTTTCATTTTCTATAAAACTCATGTGTCCGCCTGGTAATTCAACTAATTTTACTTCTGTGTTTAAGGTTTGCTGAATAAGTGATTTTGGGTCTAAAACGGGGTCGTTTTTACCGTAAATAATCATTTTTTTGTAAGGCGAAAAGTGGAATAAAACTTCTAGATCTTGTCTCACCTTCATGCCTTCTTGAGCTGCGATGTAGCCCTGAAGTGGCGTTCTAAGTGCTTCTTCTTTTAACCAATCTATATCTTTACTAAATTTCTTCGCATTTTCAGGTTTAAATAAATTGGCAATAGACATTTTAACCATGCCTTCGTAATTATGCTTTACAACTTCTATAGCACGATTTCTTAAGTCTAAACGTTCAGGCGAATCTGTTTTTGCTGTAGAGTTAAGAAGTACTAAACCTTTAATATTGTCTGGTAAACGTTCTGCTAAAACTAAAGACACGTAACCACCCATAGAGTGTCCAATTACATAATAACGTCTAATCTTTAAATGATTTAGAACCGTTTGTACAGCATCGGCCATCATATCCATAGTATGTATGTAGCCAATACAAGCCGTATCTCCATGACCTAATAGGTCTATGCAAATAACGCGATGTTTCTTTGCTAGTTCAGGAGCAATGCGTTTCCACATGCTACTGTTTTCTAAGAAACCGTGAAGTAAAATAATAGCTGTTCCTTTTCCTTCGTCGCTATAATATATAGGAGACCCTTTGTGTTGTAAAATCATATGTAATTAATGTTAAAACAAAGGTAGTAATCATTGCCTAATTTTCATATAATAATCTAATGTAGGTGGTCTTTTACATATTAATTAGATTTCATTGGATTACGAAATTGGTTGAGTGACTAACGTTACATTTTATTAAAAGAGTTTGGTTCAAATTTGTGTAGAAACTAAGAGGTACAATGAAAAGAATTATAGTAATTGGTGGGTTGTCTGCAGGACCATCTGCAGCAGCGAAAGCAAGAAGAGAAAATGAACAAGCCGAAATTATTTTGTTCGAAAAAGGGGCTAATATAAGTTATGCGACTTGTGGTATGCCTTATGTTTTTTCTGGAGTTATAGAAAGCAGAGATAATTTATTAGTCGTAAAACCAGCATTGCTTAAAACACGATTTAATATTGATGTCCGTTTAAACGAAGAAATCATAAGAATAAATACCAAGGAGAAAATTGTTTACACCGAAACCGATGGTTACAGATACGATACGCTTGTTTTTGCAACAGGAGCAAGTTCTGTGGTGCCACCAATAGATAATGTGAAATTGGCACATGGTTGGTCTACGTGCCGCTCTATGGTCGATTTTGATAAGATTACAAACGAAGCACTTAGTAGTAATTCAAAACATATTACAGTTGTTGGTGGTGGATTGATAGGTGTTGAAGTTGCTGAAAATTTAAAAGAAGCAGGGAAAAATGTAACTTTAATAGAAGGTGCTCCATTTATTTTAAATATGTGGGAGAAAAAGTTTGCGAAATTTGGAGAGGCGGTTCTAATTTCAAAAGGGGTAGAGGTCTTGTCTAACACTTTTGTATCTAAATTTGATATCGATAAAGGTGGTAAAATTTTAGCAGTGATTACAAGCGATGGAAAACGTATTCCAACCGACTTTGTAGTTCTAAGTGCTGGAATTAAGCCAAACACGCAATTACTTTTAGATGAAGGTGCAGAAGCTATTGGTAATGGCGCTTTAAAAGTAAATGAGTTTATGGAAACCTCTATTAAAGATGTATTTGCTGCTGGCGATAATATTTCAATTAAAAACGTACAAACTAACGAAGATGATTATTTCCCGTTAGGAACGCATTCCAATAAAGCAGGTCGTGCAGCAGGATCGAATGCTACAAATGGAAATATAGCGTTTAAAGGGGCTTATAAAACTGCAATAGTTAAGGTGTTCGATTATACATTGGCAAGAACAGGTATGAATGCTACAGCCTTAAATAAAAACGGTATAGATTTTAAATCCGTATTAGTGGTTGCGGGTTCTACGCCTAGTTATTACCCAAATCCGAAAGATTTAATTATAGAATTGTATTACAATCCAAAAACAGATGAGATTTTAGGTGCAGAGCTTTTTGGTGAATATGGAGTAGATAAACGGGTCGATGTGTTGAGTACAGCAATCTATGCCAAGTTAAAAGTTTCCGATTTACCGTTATTAGATTTAGCATATGCACCACCTTTTTCGCCGGCTAAAGATCCTGTGGTTGTTGCGGGATATGTAGTTGAAAATATCTTAAACAATAAAACTGATCAAATTTCGGTTGAAGATTTAGAACGTTTTATGGACAACACGCCTAAAGACGAATATCTGTTATTGGATGTTAGAAATGAGAATGAATATGAAAAAGGAACTATTCCTGGAGCGATTAATTATCCGCTAGATACTTTAAGACAAAATATTGATAGCGTGCTTGTGCAAGAAAAAAAAGTAATTGTGTTTTGTCAAAAAGGCTTACGAGGATATTTAGCGGAGTCTATTCTTAGACATAATGGTGTTACGGATATCTTTAATATTGGAGGTGGCTATAAAGTTTGGGAGATGTATAGTGATAAAATTGAAGTTCCAAACATGCACATACCGCATGCGTCAGTCTAAAATGATTTAGAAGTACATAATAATCAAAAAAACCGTTGCTCTGAAATGTTTCTGAACAACGGTTTTTTAATTAATAATTATAAGTTTCGAATATTTGTTTAATCTTTAACTGTGTAGGCGTTTTATGGCAGAAAAAGCCTTGTTTACAAACAATTCTTCAACTAAAACGGTAAACTCGTTTGTTGTAGATACGACTTCGTAAAGTGTAATGCCTTCCCATGCTAAACGTTTAAATATCTGGTAGTAAAGCCCTGCGATTTTAGTGTTGTCCGATGGTAGACTAATGCTAATTGCAGACAGATTATTCTGTAATCCAATCTGGTTTTCAGTTGTGAACAATTCTTCAACATGTTTCTGTTCTGAGCTTGAAATTATAATATTGCTTTCGTGAATACCACGTGTAAAAGCGTAAAATATATTCGATTTGTCTCCTATTTTTTGAATCACTTTCGCGTGACTCTCAAAAAGAGTTGTCGAGTTTTTATAAGTATAGTTAGATAGGTTAGAGCGTACGGTAATATCTCCTAAACTATTTAAAACACGTTTTAATCGTACAGAGTTTCCTAAGTCTTTTGGTGGCGAATAACGGCGTAAAGCCATCATAATAGCTCCGGATTTAACAGGTTTTCTTAGCATTTCTGAGATCGGATCGACTAACTCTTTAGCTAAAGCCGAATAGTTTACAATGTTTCTAGAAATAGCTTCTTCTAAAAAGGGTTGTGCAAGTAATATTTCTTCAACACAAGAGGCAATGGTTTTCATTTGTTAATTATTTAACATTATGTGTAAATTTAGAACAAATTTTTCATTTTTATTTTAATTCATCTAACTCTAATTACATTTGAGTCTTTAAAACTAAAAATTATGCTTGTATTAAAATTTGGAGGAACTTCTGTTGGGTCTGTAGAAAACATGGCTAACGTAAAAAGTATCGTGTCTGAAGGTGGGAGAAAAGTAGTGGTATTGTCTGCAATGTCGGGCACTACAAATGCTTTAGTAGAAATATCGAATACAATTACTGAAGGTAAGTCTTTAGATGCTTTAAATTTAGTTGAAGCTTTAAATAATAGATATATAACTGTTGTGAATGATTTGTTTTCTAAACAAACTTTTATAGACGAGTCTTTAGAATATGTAGATGCTGTTTTTAAAGAATTAAGAGAATTAACTTCTCAGCCACATTCTGCTTTTTTATATAACATAATTGTAGCTAAAGGAGAGCTGTTATCTACGTTTATGTTTAGTCGTTTTTTACAGCAAGATGGAATAAAAGCTACATTAATTTCGGCTTTCGATTTTATGCGTACAGATAGATTGCATGAACCAGATTCTTTTTATATCAAACAAAATTTAGATCGTATTTTAAATGAAAATACCGATACTGAAATTTTTATAACTCAAGGATTTATTTGTTTAGACGCAGACGGACATATTTCTAATTTAGAACGTGGAGGAAGCGATTTTACAGCTAGTATTATTGGTGCTGCTGTAGGTGCAGATGAAGTTCAGATTTGGACAGATATTGATGGATTCCATAATAACGATCCGCGTTTTGTGCACGACACAGATGCGATTTCGCATTTATCTTTTGATGAAGCTGCAGAATTAGCATATTTCGGAGCAAAAATATTACATCCGCAAACGGTAATGCCTGTGCGTGATTTAAAAATTCCGGTACGTATTAAAAACACGATGGATCCTGCTGCTCATGGAACCTTAATAGACGATTCTGCAGAAGGAGAAGGTATAAAAGCCATTGCTGCTATTGATGGAATTACAGCCATAAAAATTAAGTCGGCACGTATGCTTCAGGCTTCTGGTTTCTTGAAAAAAGTATTCGAAATTTTTGAAAAATATCATACATCTATAGATATGATTACAACGTCGGAAATTGCGGTGTCTTTAACTATAGACGATGCGACATTTTTACAAGACATTGTAACAGAATTAGAAGAGTTTTCTAATGTAAGTGTAGATTCTCACAGAACTATTGTGTGCTTGGTCGGGAATAATATTGTGCACCATCCAGATACACATAAATTATTTCAAATTTTACAGGATATAAACATTAGAATGATTTCTTACGGTGGAAGTAATAACAACATTTCATTGTTAATAAATACAAGCGATAAATTAGAAACATTGCAAAAATTACATCGATACGTTTTTGAAGAAGCTTTAGTGTAAACTGTAATTAATTTTGTTATTATATTTTGATGATGAAATTGAAATAAATTTTAAGAATGACTTATAGAAAAGCCGTAGCAGAAGATATAAAATCTGTTACAAAATTATTTAATGCGTACAGAGTTTTTTATAAAAAGGAAGCTGATTTTATTAGTGCTGAAAAATTCTTAACAGAACGACTTAAAAATAATGATTCTGAAATTTTTGTTGCTGAAAGTAAGAACAGCGAGCTTATAGGGTTTGTGCAGTTGTATCCTTTGTTTTCTTCTACGAGAATGGAGAAGTTGTGGCTTTTAAACGATTTGTTTGTAAATCCTGAATATAGAAGCCAAGGTGTTTCTTTAGGTTTAATAGAAAAGGCAAAACAATTAGTTAAAGATACAAATGCTTGTGGTATGTTTTTAGAAACAAGTAAGTCTAATTTAATTGGAAATAATTTATATCCTAAAACAGGTTTTGAATTAAATGAAAGTTCTAATTATTACGAGTGGAATAATAGTTAAAAGACCACACAAGTGAGTCTAAAAAAATATACAGCATATTTTTTTAGACTCACTTGTGTTTTTAAGAGGAATTACGGTTTTATTTACTGTGTTTTCTGAAGGGAATTCAGTTGTAATTGAGCCGTTCTTAGCTTGGACGAATACCGATTTGTATATCTTTTAGTTGTTGTTTAACAATTGTAAATACTTTATTAAAACTTGCTCATTCACTTTGTCTATCTCGTTATTATATTGTGTAAGCAATTTACTATTGTTTGATAAAAGCAGCTCTAAGTTTTCAGGTGTCACAGTAATAATTTTATTTTCGGCTTTGTCTATTGCATATAAAAATCTCAATGTCGCTAATTTAGCGCCTTGAAATGCTCCACCTATGGCGCCAGAATAGTTGCTTGTTTTTGTTTGCTTTTTTCTTTCGTCAATTTGCTGAGATAGTCCTCCTTTAAAGACTAGGTATTTACCATCGGAAATTACATTGGAGTACCATGGTTGAGCTTTGTATTGAAAACAATTTAAGTATAAGGAGTCTCCTGTGGAATAGGCCCAAACCTCTTTCTTTACTGTTTTTTTTGAAACAGATTTATCAGGCGATGTTAGTTTGAAGTCATTACCACCATTCATCTTAATGTCTCCAGTTGTTCTTTTTTCAATTATTAAATTATAATGTTGTGATGGTTGTTTATTTATAATTTCTTCAATGCTCATGTAAGTTCCTTTAGGAAAATCTACTTGAGCAAATGATTGATTTTCAATAAGTAAAGTTGTGGCTAGAAATAATAAAATTAATCTCATTTTATTGTTTTGATTTAAGTAGTTAGTTTTTTAATTAGAATGAGTACCCAATTCGTAAATGAATATTTAATACTAGTAGGTTTTTGTCTCCGTAATAATAATCCTCTTTTGTTGTTATATATCGTCCATAACCAAGGCCTATTCCTGTTTCGTAATTAAAATGATTGCCTATATGCCTTCTAATACCCCAAGTAGGTATTATGGTAAAGTCTCCAATAAAGTTGAGGTTTTCTGCATTTGTAATTGTAAACCAATCGGGATGGTAACTTGTTCTTATAGAAATAAAATTTCCTGTATTATTGGTAGTGCTTTTATTTTTAGTTGCTCTTTTATTAATGTTGTAGTACCAGCGTGGCTCTATCGCTAAAATAGGTGTTAATAAATAACCGTTAAAATCGTTTACATCGCTTCCCCAAAACCCTGCGTCTAAACCTATTTCACTACGTAAGGCAATTCTATTTGTAAGTCGTAATTCATGATTTGCATAAATTCCAAGAAAACCTGTTTGTGCTCCAAAAATAGATTCTTCTACAGTTGTTGTTTGTGTGTGTCCGATAATAGAGATTGTAAAAACAGATAAGAATGTTAAGAGTTTTTTCATGTAAAAGACAATGTCGCTTTAGTAAGTGGTGATTGTAAAATATGAATATCTGTTTTAATAAATATATTTAGATCCTGTATTGTCAGGTGTTTACAAATAACGAACAATTGTAGTGAAAAACCAAATAGCATAAAAAAAGCAGAATTTATTTCTAAATTCTGCTTTTTTTATATCTAGTAAAAATAAATATTACTTATTCATAAGCGATTCAATTTCATCTGCATCAAGAGGAATATTTTTCATTAAGTTAAAAGGGGCTCCTGTTTTTTGAATAACAACATCGTCTTCTAAACGAATTCCGAATTTTTCATCAGGAATATAAATACCAGGCTCTACAGTAAATACCATGTTTGCTTTCATAGGCTCTGTAAGTATACCGTAATCGTGAGTATCTAATCCCATGTGGTGAGATGTTCCGTGCATAAAGTATTTTTTGTATGCAGGCCATTCTGGGTTTTCGTTTTGCACATCTGCTTTGTCTAATAATCCTAAGCCAAGTAATTCAGAGGTTACAACTTTTCCAACTTCTGCGTGGTATTCTCCCCAAATTGTACCGGGAGTAAGCATTTTAGTAGCTGCTTTTTTTATGCGGTGTACTGCATTGTAAACAGCTTTTTGTCTGTCTGTAAATTTACCAGAAACGGGAATGGTACGTGTCATGTCGGAAGAATAGTTTGCGTATTCTGCACCAACATCTAGTAAAATTAAATCACCAGCCTTACATTCTTTATTGTTTTCTATATAATGTAATACGTTTGCACTGTTTCCTGAAGCAATAATAGGTGTGTAGGCAAATCCTTTAGAACGATTGTTTAAAAACTCGTGCATAAATTCTGCCTCAATATTGTATTCCATTACGCCTGGTTTTGTAAACTCTAAAATGCGGCGGAATCCTTTTTCAGTAATATTACATGCTTCTTGAATAATATCTAGCTCAATCTGATTTTTTACAGAACGTAAGCGTTGTAAAATAGGATTGCTTTTGGCAACATTGTGCGCAGGATATTTTTTTATTAACCAAGCGTTAAATCGGTCTTCGCGAGTTTCTGTTTCTACGTTGGCTCTGTAATGTTCGTTTGTGTTTATGTAAACCGTGTCGCATTGCGTCATAACTTCTTTAAAAACGCGTTCGAAGTCTTGTAGCCAATATACGGTTTTAACACCTGATGTTTTAAATGCAGCCTCTTTGTCTAGTTTTGCACCTTCCCAAACTGCAATATGTTCGTTTGTTTCGGTTAAAAATAAAATGGCTCTATGTTTTGGGTTCGGACAATCTGGAAACAATACTAAAATACTGCTTTCTTGGTCTACACCACTTAAGTAAAATATATTACGATCTTGCTCAAAAGGTAATGCGCTATCTGCACCAATAGGATACAAGTCGTTAGAGTTAAAAACCGCTAAACTGTTAGGTTTCATTTGAGCAGAAAAATGAGCTCTATTTTGGATGAATAAATCGGAGTTAATTGGATGGTATTTCATTTTAATTTGAAGTTTAAATGAGAAGTTTTTTCAAAATTACATATATAATAAGTATTGCTATAAATAGAAATCTTAAAAAGATGTTAAAGCTTTTTTATTGTCTTTTTTTTATTCAAATTACAACGATTGAGCTCTGTTTTGTGTGATTTTTGATGATTTATCATTTTATGCTAAAATTTGAAGAAGTCGGGGTGGCGAAAAATTATTCTTTTTGGTTCATCGTTTGAATAAAATGAAAAATTAGTTCAACTATCATTAAATCAGTGTTTTGGATACTTCTTTAAAATC
The DNA here is from genome assembly GCF_009796865.1 of Formosa sp. L2A11. GTDB lineage: Bacteria > Bacteroidota > Bacteroidia > Flavobacteriales > Flavobacteriaceae > Formosa. Next base: position 1,509,865 of record NZ_CP047028.1, read on the forward strand.
ATTCTAAATATAAATTAAAATGCCTTAGTTTTTGTCTATAAATCTATTCTAGTTTAAATTTGTTGGGAATAAAACTAACATTAAAAAATAATGAGCGGATTTCTTAAATCTTCGATAGGAAGAAAAATTGCTATGGCACTTTCGGCATTCTTCCTTATGTTTTTCTTAATAATTCATTTAGCAGTAAACATCACGTCTATTTTTAGTCCTGATTTGTTTAATGAATTATCTCATTTTATGGGAACCAATCCATTAGTTCAATTTGCTTTACAACCGGTATTAGTATTTGGTGTTGTATTTCATTTTGTTATGGGATTTGTATTAGAATTAAAAAACAGAAAGGCAACAATTGTAAAGTATGTACAAGACAATGGTGCAGCGAACTCTACATGGATGAGTAGAAATATGATATACAGCGGAATTGCGATTCTTGCTTTTATTGTACTTCACTTTATCGATTTCTGGATTCCAGAATTAAACCACAAGTACATTGTAGGGATGCCAGAAGATCCAACAAGATATTTTGGAGAGTTACAACATAAATTTGTTCCTGTATGGAGAGTTATTGCTTATGTAGTTGCTTTCATCTTTTTAGGATTGCACTTAGCACATGGTTTTACATCTGCTTTCCAATCTATGGGTTCTACAGCAGGTCGTAAAAAAACATTACAACAAATAGGTAAAGCGTATTCAGTTATTATTCCTTTAGGGTTTATAATTGTTGCCGTTTTCCATTTCCTTAACCATTAATCTTAAATATAAATGGCTTTAGATTCAAAAATACCAGAAGGTCCAATTAAAGATAAATGGACAGACTATAAAAATCATATAAATCTTGTAAACCCAGCGAACAAACGTAATATAGATATTATTGTTGTTGGTACAGGTTTAGCAGGAGGTTCGGCAGCAGCAACGTTAGCCGAATTAGGATATAATGTAAAAGCATTTGCTTATCAAGATTCTCCTAGACGTGCACACTCTATTGCTGCACAAGGAGGAATAAATGCTTCAAAAAATTACATGGGAGATGGTGATTCTAATTATCGTCTTTTTTACGATACTGTAAAAGGTGGAGATTACCGTTCTCGTGAAGCAAACGTATATCGTTTAGCTGAGGTGTCTGGTAATATTATCGACCAATGTGTTGCTCAAGGTGTTCCTTTTGCACGTGATTATGGTGGGTTATTAGATAATCGTTCGTTTGGTGGTGTATTAGTGTCTAGAACATTTTATGCTAAAGGGCAAACAGGACAACAATTATTATTAGGTTGTTATTCTGCAATGAACCGTCAGATTGCTCGTGGAAAGATTGAAATGTTCAATCGTCACGAAATGTTAGAAGTTGTTAAAGTTGGCGGAAAAGCAAGAGGTATTATTGCTCGTAATTTAATTACTGGTGAGATTGAACGTCATTCTGCGCATGCTGTTGTTATTGCAACAGGAGGTTATGGAAATGTATATTTCCTTTCAACTAACGCAATGGGTTCTAATGCTACCGCAGCTTGGAAAATTCATAAAAAAGGAGCGTATTTCGCAAATCCTTGTTATACACAAATTCACCCAACATGTATTCCACGTTCAGGAGATTATCAGTCTAAATTAACATTGATGTCTGAGTCTTTACGTAACGATGGTCGTATTTGGGTTCCTGCTAAAATAGAAGATGCTAAAGCAATTCAACAAGGGAAATTAAAACCTACAGATATTGCAGAAGCAGATAGAGATTACTACTTAGAAAGACGCTATCCTGCATTTGGTAACTTAGTACCACGTGATGTTGCATCTAGAGCAGCAAAAGAACGTTGCGATGCTGGTTACGGTGTGAATGCAACAGGAGAAGCTGTATATTTAGATTTTGCATCTGCTTTTGTACGTTATGGTACAGAACAAGCAAAAATACACGGAATTAAAAATGCTTCTGAAGCAGAAATTAAAAAATTAGGTCAAGGAATTATTGAAGAAAAGTATGGAAACTTATTTCAGATGTATGAAAAAATCATCGCTGAAAATCCTTACGAAACGCCAATGATGATATATCCTGCAACACACTATACAATGGGAGGTGTTTGGGTTGATTATAACTTAATGACAACTGTAGAAGGTCTTTACTGTATTGGTGAAGCTAACTTCTCTGATCACGGAGCAAACAGACTTGGAGCTTCTGCCTTAATGCAAGGTTTAGCAGATGGTTATTTCGTGTTACCTTATACTATTGGAGATTATTTATCTGATGATATTAGAACAGGAAAAATACCAACAGATACTCCAGAATTTGAGGAAGCTGAAAAAGCTGTTAAAGATCAAATAGATTTCTTTATTAATAATAAAGGAACAAAAACTGTAGATCATTTCCATAAACGTCTTGGAAAAGTAATGTGGGATAAAGTAGGAATGTCTCGTAACGAAAAAGATTTAAAAGCTGCTATGGCAGAAATTAAAGGTATTCGTGAAGAGTTCTGGAAAGATGTTATGGTTCCTGGTTCTGCAACAGAAATGAATGTAGAATTAGAAAAAGCAGGACGTGTAGCAGATTTCTTAGAGTTAGGAGAATTGTTTGCAAAAGATGCTTTAGTAAGAGCAGAATCTTGTGGAGGTCACTTTAGAGAAGAATCTGTAGAATTAGACGGTGAACAAAAAGGAGAAGCAAAACGTGATGACGTAAACTTTGCTTTTGTTTCAGCTTGGGAATACAAAGGAGAACCTGCAGATGCAGTTCTACATAAAGAAGAATTAGAATTTAAAGATATTGAACTAAAACAACGTTCATACAAATAAGATTGACATTATGAATTTAACACTTAAAATTTGGAGACAAAAAGACTCGAATGCAAAGGGTCAAATGGTCGATTACAAAGTTAATGATATTTCAGAACACATGTCTTTCCTTGAAATGATGGATGTTTTGAACGAACAATTAGTAAACTCTGGGGAAGAACCAGTAGCTTTCGATCATGATTGTCGCGAAGGAATTTGCGGAATGTGTTCTCTATATATTAACGGTGAAGCTCACGGTCCAGATCGTGGAATCACGACTTGCCAATTACACATGAGAATGTTTAATGATGGCGACACTATTACAATTGAGCCTTGGAGAGCATCTCCTTTCCCTGTAATTAAAGATTTAATTGTAGACAGAATGGCTTTCGAACGTATTCAGCAAGCAGGAGGTTATATCTCTGTAAATACGTCTGGAAATACGCAAGATGCCAACTCGTTACCAATTTCTAAACACGCAGCAGATGAAGCTATGGATGCAGCTGCATGTATTGGTTGTGGTGCTTGTGTTGCAAGTTGTAAAAACTCGTCTGCAATGTTATTTGTTGGAGCAAAAGTATCGCAATATGCGTTATTACCACAAGGACAAGTAGAAGCTGCAGATCGTGTTAAAAACATGGTAGCACAAATGGATCTTGAAGGTTTTGGTAACTGTACTAACACTGGAGCATGCGAGGTAGAGTGTCCTAAAGGAATTACTTTAGAAAGCATTGCACGTATGAACAGAGAATTTGTTAAAGCAAATGTAAAAGGATAATTAAACCCTTTTAATTATTATAATATTAAGAATCCCAAGCATAACGCTTGGGATTTTTTGTTTAGTTTTATTCGTTTTTAAATTTTTATAATTCATTACATGAAATCTCCTATCACTTTCTATAAAGCGCAATCTCAAACCCATCAAGTAAAAGCGACTGCTTTAAATAAACACATGCGATTATTAAGCATATTACGTTTGTTAGTCTTTTTAAGCACTGTTTATGGTATTTATTTAACGTTCTCTAATTGGCAAGTTGCTGTGGCAATTGCTGTGGTTGGAATTGCCTTATTTTTATTTCTGCTGTTAAAGTATACAAACATTAAACAACAACGGAATCTAGAAAAGGCAATAGTAGCCATTAATGAAGATGAACTAAAAATTAAGACTGAAGGATTTATCGATAGATTAGATGGTTTAGAGTTTCAAGATCCATTACATGAATATTGTTTAGATATCGATTTGTTTGGTCGTGGTTCTTTCTTCCAGAATATAAACAGAACATATATTAAAGAAGGAACAGAGAAGTTGTCTGATGCGCTTAAAGCAAATGATGTAAATAATATTACTAAACGTCAGGACGCAATTAAAGAGCTGGCAGATAAAGCCATTTGGAGACAAAATTATAGCGCTATTGCCAGTTTAATTAAAGTAGAAACGCCAGCTAAAAGCATAAATGCATGGCTGTCTAACTATACACCTAAATTTAAACCCTTTTTAAAAGTTTTACCTTTAATTTTTTCGGTTGTATCCATACTTGCTTTTGTGGGGGTGTATCTTAATATGGTATCTCCAAATTTATTAGGTGTTTGGCTTGTTGTAGGTATTTTGTTAACTGGAGCGTTTTTAAAATCTATTAGTGTCATTGCTTCACAAACAGATAAACTTAAAGAGACGTTTAAACAATATGCAGCTTTACTTGATAAAATCGAACAAGAAACATTTCAATCGGAATTGTTGATTGAAAAACAAAATATGATTACCCAAGAAGGGGAAAAAGCTTCAGAAATATTTTCAGAATTATCCAGGTTACTAGATAACTTAGAGAATAGAAACAATCTAATTTCTGCCATATTTGGAAATGGTCTTTTTCTTTTAGATATTAAAAATTCTTATGCTATAGAGCAATGGATAAAAAAATACGCTCATAAAACTACAGATTGGTTTGAGGTTATTTCGTTTTTCGATGCGTATAATTCATTAGGAAATTATGCCTTCAATAATCCTGAATTTATCTTCCCAGAAATTAAAGAAAACGAAGATGTTATTTTAGCTAAGAATTTAGGGCATCCGTTATTAAAAACAGCGAAACGTGTAGATAATGATTTGAATATTAAAAACGAAGAATTCTTTATTATTACAGGAGCAAATATGGCGGGGAAAAGTACATTTCTTAGAACGGTTTCGCTTCATATTGTAATGTCTAATGTCGGGTTGCCTGTGTGTGCAGAAACAAGTACTTATAATCCGATTAAATTAATTACAAGTATGCGCACAAGCGATTCGTTAACAGACGATAGTTCGTACTTCTTTTCAGAATTAACGCGTTTAAAATATATTGTAGATGCTATTCAGACAGATCGTTATTTTATTGTTTTAGATGAAATCTTAAAAGGAACAAATAGTACAGATAAAGCCATTGGCTCTCGCAAGTTTGTCGAGAAATTAGTAGCCTCAAATGCTACTGGAATTATTGCAACTCACGATTTAAGTTTGTGTGAAATTTCAGGTGAATTACCAAAAGTGAAAAATCATTATTTTGATGCTGAAATTATTAATGACGAATTATATTTTGATTATACGTTCAAAGATGGTATCTGTCAGAATATGAATGCGAGTTTTCTGCTTAAGAAAATGGAAATAATTTAATATTTATTGGTTTAAAAATTCTATTTTTTTTCAACGAATATTAAAGGCTAAGAGTTTTGTTTTTAGTGCTTAATAGCTTCCTTGAAATTCTGTAATAATTAAAATGTTGTATTTTGTGTTTTATTTAACAAGGTTAGACTAAACTATGCGACATATATAGGGTCTAAATTATTTATATAAGATCTTATGAGAAAAACTTTACTTGCAGTTTTAGGACTACTACTTATAGTAGCCTCAATTTTTGTAGCAAAATTCTTGATTGATAATAAAAACAAAGTTAAACCTGTAGCTCCAAAAGTAGTTAAAGTTGTTTTTGCTGATACAGCTAAAAATAGCACCATTCCAATTGTAATTCCTGCAAATGGAAATCTCACCGCAAAGCGCAGATTTGAACTCTACGCAGAAGTGGAAGGTATCTTTAAATCAGGTTCTGTTTTGTTTAAAGCAGGGCAAGAATATAAAAGAGGTCAGGCCTTAATTCGTATTGAAGATTCTGAGTATTATGCAAGTGTACAATCTGCGAAAAGTGATTTATATAATTCTATTGCGGCTATAATGGCCGATTTGAGATTAGATTTTCCTGAAGTTTTTCCTAAATGGGAAGCATATTTAAAAGGGTTCGATTTAAATAAGACAACACCGAAACTTCCCGAAATGACTTCAGAAAAAGAAAATTATTTTATTACAGGTAGAAATATTGTTACTAATTATTTCAATGTTAAAAATTTAGAGCAACGTTTATCAAAATATGTAATTAGAACTCCTTTTGATGGTATCTTAACAGAAGCATTGGTAACCGAAGGTACGCTTATTAGAAGTGGTCAGAAATTAGGTGAATATATAGATCCATCTGTTTACGAAATGGAAGTTGCTATTAGTAAGTCTTTTGCAAGTTTATTGCAAGTAGGAGAATCTGTTGCTTTAAATAACTTAGAAGGCACAGAAACGTATACAGGGAAAGTATCTCGTGTTAACGGAAGCGTAGATGTTACAACCCAAACCATTCAAGTTTTTATTGAAGTAAAAGATGAAAAATTAAAAGAAGGTATGTATTTAGAGGCTAATTTAGATGCTAAAGATGAAGAAAATGCAATAGAAATAGATAGGAGTTTACTTTTAGAGACTAAAGAAATCTTTGTTGTTCGTGATTCTGTTTTAGATGTTATTCCTGTTAAACCAATACATTTTAGCGATACTAAGGTAGTTTTAAAAGATGTGCCAGACGGCAGCATTATTGTATCTCGACCTATTCAAGGCGGTTATGCCGGTATGTTAGTAAAAGTTTTTAATGAGCAATCTAATACTAACAACTAATGAGAAAAATAATAGCTTATTTTATTAAGCATCATGTCGCCGTAACGATATTCATTTTGGCGTTTACCGTTTTTGGAATATTAGGATTGTTATCTTTAAAATCTTCGTATTTCCCAATTATAGAATCTAAAATCATTACTGTACAAATTGCTTATCCAGGAGCATCACCTCAAGAAATAGAAGAAGGTATTGTACTTCAGATAGAAGATAATTTAAAAGGATTACAAGGTGTAGATCGTGTAACATCTACATCATCAGAAAATAGTGGTACCATTACTATTGAAATTAATAAAGGTGAGAATATAGATTTCATGCTTTTAGAAATTAAGAATGCTGTAGATCGTGTACCAAGTTTTCCTTCAGGTATGGAACCTCTTGTTGTTGCAAAAACCGAAAATGTTCGAGAAACAATTTCGTTTGCAATTAGTGGAGAAAACATTCCGCTAGCAACATTAAAACAAATAGGGAGGCAGGTTGAAAATGACTTGAGAGCAATAGAAGGAATTTCGCAAGTCGATGTGTCTGGATATCCTGAAGAGGAAATTGAAATTGCTGTTGATGAAAATAGTCTTTTAGCTTACAACATAACCTTTAGTGAAGTTGCTTCTGCTGTAAGTAATTCTAATATTTTAGTTACAGGTGGAAATATAAAAACAGACGCAGAAGAGTTTCTTATCCGTGCTAATAATCGCTCGTATTATAGCGACGAACTTTCTAATGTGGTGGTTCGTGCATTTGCAGATGGAAAAATAATTCGTTTAAAAGATGTAGCTGTTTTAAGAGATAGATTCTCTGAAACACCTAAGGCTACTTATTTTAACGATAAATTATCTGTTAATGTTAGTGTTACAAGTACCGATACCGAAGATTTATTGTCTTCCGCAGATCTTGTTAACGCATATATTGTACAATACAATCAGTCGCATAATAACGTGAAATTAGATGTAGTTAGGGATTTATCTATTACATTAAAACAACGTACGCAATTACTAACAGAGAATGCCATTGCAGGAATGCTGTTAGTTCTATTGTTTTTATCTTTATTCTTAAACACTAGATTAGCATTTTGGGTGGCTTTCGGGTTACCAATTTCTTTTCTTGGAATGCTTATTTTTGCAGGTCAATTTGGAGTTACTATAAATCAGTTTTCGTTATTTGGAATGATTATCGTAATTGGTATTTTGGTAGATGATGGTATTGTAATTGCCGAAAATATCTATCAGCATTTCGAGAACGGAAAAGATCCAATTAATGCTGCCATAGACGGGACAATGGAAGTTATTCCTCCTGTTGTTTCTGCCATTATAACCACCTTATTAGCTTTTTCAACGTTCTTGTTTTTAGAAAGTCGTATAGGTGAATTCTTTAGTGAAGTTTCTGTTATTGTTATTTTAACTCTAGTTGTATCGTTAATAGAAGCGCTTATAATTTTACCTGCGCATTTAGCACACTCTAAAGCATTACAAAGACATAAGGACAAAAAGGATAAACCGAAATCTAAAGCAGGCTTGTTTTTCTCTAAAATGAGGGGTATTAATGCTTTTGGAGATCGTATCATGATTTTCTTAAGAGAAAAAATTTATGCTCCTGTGTTAGACTTTATGTTCGAGTTTAAAATATTAGCACTTGGTATATTTTTAGGTGGTTTAATTTTAACTTTTGGAGCTATTGGAGGAGGTGTAATTGGGGTTACCATTTTTCCGAGTATTGCCAGTGATCGTGTGTCAATAGAATTAGAAATGCCTAATGGTACAAATGTTCGTGTTACAGATTCTATTATGGCTATTATTGAAGAAAAGGCACATGTGGTGAACGAAGAATTTACTAAAAAATATTTAGGAGGTACAGATAAAATACTTTTTGAAAATACTATTAAAAATATTAATAGTGAATCTAGTGCAACCTTAAATATAAATATGTTGCCAGGAGAAGAACGTCCAGATGTGATTAACTCTTCTTTGGTTGCTAATCGTGTTCGCGAATTAGTTGGTTCAGTAATAGGCGTAGAAAGTTTAATTTTTGGATCTGGAGGTAATTTTGGTGGTAGCCCAGTAGCAGTCTCTCTTTTAAGTAATAATATTGAAGAATTAAAAGCGGCTAAAGTAGAACTGAAATCTATATTAGAAACGAACCCGTTGTTAAAAGATGTTGCAGATAATGATCCTGCAGGTATTAAAGAAATAAGATTAGAACTTAAAGAAAGTGCCTATTTATTAGGATTAGATTTAAGTGCCGTAATGAGCCAAATTAGATCTGGTTTCTTTGGTGTGCAAGCACAACGTTTTCAAAGAGGACAAGATGAAATACGTGTTTGGGTACGGTACGATAAAGAAAATAGAGCGTCTATTAATAATCTAGACGATATGCGCATTGTAACACCAACAGGAGAGCGTGTGACCTTAAAAGATATTGCAACCTATTCTATAGAGCGTGGTGATGTTGCAATTAATCACTTGGAAGGGCGTAGAGAGATTGAAGTGTCGGCAGATTTAAAAGATCCAAACACAAGTGTAACAGATATTTTAGATGATATTAAAGCGACCATTATGCCTCAATTAACAGCAAAATATCCTACAATTTCAGCCTCTTATGAAGGCCAGAACCGAGAAGCTTCAAAATTAAATACATCACTTAAAAGTGCAGGTTTAATCATTATCCTTTTAATATATATCACCATTGCCTTTACTTTTAGAAGTTTAAGTCAGCCATTGCTTTTAATACTGTTAATCCCTTTTAGCTTAACCGCAGTAGCTTGGGGACATTGGCTTTTAGGTTTTCCTGTAAACGTATTGTCATTACTAGGTATTATTGCTTTAATTGGTGTTATGGTAAACGATGGTCTGGTGCTTATTGGTAAGTTTAATACCAATTTAAAAGACGGTTTAAAATTCGATGATGCCTTAAAAGAAGCTGGTAAATCACGTTTTAGAGCTATCTTTTTAACTACAATTACCACTATGGCTGGTTTAGCACCTTTACTTATGGAAAAAAGTAGACAAGCTCAGTTTTTAAAACCTATGGCCATTTCAATTACATTTGGTATTGCCTATGCAACCATATTAACATTACTTGTCTTGCCACTATTCTTATCGTTTAGTAATAGTATTAAACAGAAAACAAAATGGTTAATTACAGGAGAACATGTTACAAAAGAAGAAGTAGAACGTGCTATTAAAGAAGAAAATGAAGAGGATGAACATTAAATATAAAATAGTTATACTCATGTTGTTTGTGTTTACATCGGCAACAGCACAACGTGTTTTAACTTTAAACGAAGCAGCTACCATTGCTTTAGATCATAACTATGGTATTAAAATAGCTAAGAATAATACAGAAATAACCAAAAATAATAAGAGTATTTTAAACTCGGGTTATTTACCAACCTTAACAGGAGATGCTGGTGCTGGATATGATTTAAATAATACTGAAGCCGTATTTTCTGATGGAACTGTAACCAAATTAAACGGCGCAGAGAGTTCTAATTATAATGCATCAATAGATTTAGATTACACACTTTTTGATGGTTTAGGTCGCTATTACGATTATAAACAGCTGAAAGAAGAATATCAATTATCTGAACTTGAAGCTAGAGAGACTATCGAGAATACTATTGCGCAATTATTTACAGTGTACTACAATGTGGCACAGGTTTCTGAAAATGCAAATGCTTTAAAACAAACATTAGAAATTTCTAACGATCGTATTTTAAGAGCGCAATATCAGTTTGATTATGGTCAAGGAACCATGCTAGATGTGTTAAATGCTCAGGTAGATATTAATAATGATAGTATTAATTTAATGAATTCTGAACAAACACTGTCTAATACCAAACGCGATTTAAATGTTGTTTTAGGTACAGAATTAGAATTGAATTTTGAAGTAGATACTTTAATTACTTTTATGTTAGATATCAATAAAGAAGATTTACATGCTAAAATGAGAGCAAATAATGTGTCGCTCTTACAAATTGATAAAAACATTGTAATTAACGAGTTTACTATTAAAGCAAATACATCTGGTTACTTGCCTACAGTAGGATTAACGGGTTCTTATGGTTGGAATAAAAATAACAATAATGCAGCGTCTTTCTTGTCGGAATCTACAAACACGGGATTAAGCGGAGGTGTAACCTTAAGTTGGGATTTGTTTGATGGTGGTAGCACATTAACTAATGTAAGAAATGCGAGAATTAATTTAGATAACCAAAAGTTAGAAAAAGAGTCTATCTTCATTAGTTTAGATCGTGATTTTAATAACGCTTGGGGAGATTATAAAAATAAATTGAAGATTTATCACATTCAGGAGAACAATATTATAACCTCCCAAAATAATTTTGATCGTACTCGAGAGAAATTTAAACTAGGACAAGCAACTTCAATAGAATTTAGACAAGCTCAACTAAACTTATTAACGGCAGAGTTCAGTAAAAACAATGCTAAATATGATGCTAAAATAGCCGAGCTGTATTTGCTACAATTAAGCGGAGAGTTATTAAATGTGTCTTTTTAAGTGCTATATTATATAGTATAAAAAAAATCCCGTGTTCATGGATATGAACACGGGATTTTTATTTGTACAATACAATCTAAATTATCTTAGTTTCAGAGAATCTAAAGTGTGAAAAAAGAAGTCTCTTTCATCGTTCATAGATACAAATAAACCATTCGGATATTTAGGACCTAAAGCTTCTGTCGTTACATCGCAACCATCTGTTTCTAGTGTGCCAAGGTTTATTTTTTTTACAAAACTATTATCGCCACGTTTAAAAATATTGAAAGTATGATCTTGTTGGTCTGAGACTATTAAATAACCATCGCCATCACTATAAGTTGCAAGTGCAATACCTTCTATGTCGCGATTAAAAAGATCGCCTCCAAATAATGAAATTTGTTTGTTTCCTTTCGCCGGATTAGCATAAAATTTACGAATACCTACACCTTCATCAGAATAATATACATGTCCTAAAGCATCATCTACAACAATAGCTTCAATTTCTTTATTTCCGCTAAATGTTCCGAATTTTCTAACCAATTTAGTGGTCACATGTTCTGCCTTTGGTTGCAATTCGTACTGATATAAATAACCTTCCGTAGGTCCTTTCTTACGACCTACAATAGCGTATATTTTATTGTTTTCTGGGTTTTTGTATAAACTAATTCCCATAGGGCGTCTTAATTCAAGGTCTGTTTCATCTTCAAAAACAGGAAAACCGCCGTTGTCTAAAGGTGTCATATCCGGAATAGAATATAAACGTATTTGATGCTTTTCACGTTCTGTAAACATCATGATATCAATTTTAGTCGAATCGTTTAAAGAAAATCCATATTCAACATCTACATTGTTAGGATAACTTAATCCAGTAATGCTTTTTTCTTTAATAATTTTTCCGTCTAAATCGAATGCGTATACACCACCATTAACTTCGTCTTTATCTGTTCCGAAAACAATACTTTGCTCAGGATTAACTTTATTGATCCAAATGGTAGGATCGTCTGTGTCGTGTGGTGTTTTCTCGGTAATTAAAGTGGGTTTAATCTCTGGTAAATTGGTTGTGTTTTTGCAAGATGTAAAACAAATTAATGCTACAGCAATGCTAAATATATATATTTTCATGTGTTAAGTTTTTAATAGGGTTTCAGTCGTCGTCATGCTGAACTTGTTTCAGTATCTCATTAATCATGAGAATTAGAATTTTTAAAGTGAGATTATAAAACAAGCTCTTAATAACAACTGGGGTTAAATGCTAATTCATTTATTTTTTAAATAAATCGTATTTCAATCCAAATGTAATGCGTGTTTTATAATATTCCATTTGCATGGTTCTAGAACTCACACCTTGGTAATAACGTAAGGGTTGGTTTGTAATGTTGTTAACATCTACATATAAACTTAACTGCTTAGTTATGTTTGCGCGGGCGTTAAGGTCTAAAAAGAATTGCTCGTCGTAATATCTGTCTTCGAATGCACGACCTCCAATTTCATCTATATAAGCATCAGAATAATTAGCAGATAAACGTAAGCTAAAGTGCTTGTTTGTGTATCCTAAAGACCCATTAAACATGTTTGGAGCTGTGTTAGGTAAATTTAAATCTTCTCGCTCTTCTCCATCTTCATTTCTAATTCCAGAAGCATCAGATTTAAGATACGTATAGTTTAAATAGATGTTCAAGTTTTTAAGGAAACCGGGTAAGAAATCTAACTGACGTTGGAATGCGGCTTCGAAACCAAATAAATTAGCTTTGTCTCCATTAAACGGTTGGTACACTTCATAACCATCTGCATCTTCGTATTGAAATGTGTAAATAAAATCTTCAATATTTTTATAGAATACTCCTCCGGAAAGTAAACCTACAGAAGAGAAATAATGCTCTGCCATAATATCGAAATTCATAGATGTTGTAGGATCTAAATCAGGGTTTCCTAATACTATTTCTTCGTCTTCGTTATTAATTTCTTTAAACGGTACTATATCTACATAATTTGGTCTCGCAATAGTGTTTGTCCAAGCAAAACGTAACACAGTCTTGTCTGTAACATCGTATTTTACATGTAGACCAGGTAAAATATTGGTGTAATTATTTTTGCTTGTAACTGGAGATGTTTCTAAATAATCGCCATCGGCATCAAAAACAATTTCGTTTCCGGTAGCATCTACATCTGTATGCTCTAAACGTAAACCAAAAAGAAAGCTTAGTTTGTCTGTTATATTTTGGTTGGTCATTGCATAAGCTGCGTAAACATTTTCTTTAACATCGTAGTTTGCAGTAGTGTATTCGTCTGGTTTGTCTTCAGATTCAAATAAATCGGCATCATAAAGATCTAAATTTCCTAAATATTCAGGCGTACCAAAATATCCTATTTGATATTGAGAGCCTGCACTATAATCTGATCTTGTGTAGTCTTTACTTGGAATGTTTCCTAAGAATTCTAAATCGTCAGTTTCAGGGCTGTATTCTGTAAAGTCGTTATCACGTGTTTTAGATTTTAATCTGGTTTTTGCTCCAAATTTCAATGTTCCATTTTCTTTGTCTAGAAGGTGTAATGGAACTTCAAAATTTACTAAAGCATTAAAGTCTGTTTCGTCTGTATATTGATTTTCTTCAGATAATTCTCCGAATTCGAATAAACTAAAATCAGATTCGTCTGTATTACTAGGTGTAAAATTTGGCTTGTTAGCGTTGTTGTTAAACGTAACACCATATTCGCTTTCGTATTCTAGGTAGCGCTCGTTTAAACGCTCTTCAGATGCTTTAGAGTAAGATGCCATCCAATCTAGCTGTAGGTTGTTTACTAAATGCTCACCACCAATGCTGTAGTTTTGCATACGTTGATCTTCTAAACGTGTGTTTTTAGAACGGTCGTTATCTATGCCACCTTTTGTCTGGCGTTTGGCTTCAACAGGGAATGCTGTTAAATTTCTGTCAGCATCAACACTAAAATCTCCAACAGAAATATCTTCTCCATCAAGAATTTCTTGTTCTAAACGGAATCTATTTTCGCGATCGTCTCTCCAGTTGTAAATAGATTTAAAATAAAGTGTGTTATTATCGTTTAATTTATAATCGAAGTTAGCAGAAAAACTACGACGCACACGCTGGATTTGGTATTCTCTAATTTCTGAAACATTAGCATAAGGATTAACTTCTAATTCTTGTAAGATGTCTTCGCCTTCGCTATTTTGTTCTCCTGTGTTATATTCAAATTCATCGTCCCATTCTGCTTCAACATCATCAGATCCAAATTGAGTATCGTTGTAAGAAGTAGCCACTACCCAACCAAATTTGTTGTTTTTACTACGATCTCCTAATAAGAAGGATCCGTTTAATATACGTTTGTCGTTAATTAAATTAATACCAGAACCTCCAGTAGCCGAAAATCTGAATCCTTGTGGCGATGTTCTTGTTATTAAGTTTACAGAACCACCTATAGCATCTGCATCCATATCTGGAGTTACCGCTTTATTAACTTCGATAGATTGAATCATATCCGAAGGAATTAAATCCATTTGTACGTTTCTGTTATCGCCTTCTGCAGATGGAATTCTACTTCCGTTTAATGTTACCGAGTTTAATTGAGGTGCTAAACCACGAACAATAATATTACGAGCTTCACCTTGATCTACCTGCATGGTAATCCCAGGAATACGCTTTACAGCATCTCCAATATTGGCATCTGGAAATTTACCAATCTGATCTGTAGAAACAATGTTAGTAATGTTTTGTTTGTTCTTTTGTGTATTAAGCGCTCTGGCCTGACTTCCAAAACCAAAAGAGACTACTTGTACTTCGTCTAATTCTGTAGTTTGTTCGGTTAATACAATATTTAAATTAGTTGTCTGTTTAGGCGATACTGTAATTTGTTGACGGTATTCTGAATACCCTAAATATTTTATCACTAAAGTATACGTGCCAGCTTCTACATTTACAAGTGTAAATTTTCCGTTGAAATCTGATATAGCTCCTTTATTAAGTTGTTCAATTAATACAGAAGCTCCAGGAATTGTGATTTTATTTTCATCTGTAATGAGACCTTGAACTTGTCCAGTTTGGGCTAATGCACTAAATGAGGTTACAATGAGTAGCATTAATGTAATCCAATTTTTCATGATTTTTTGTTAATTTTTGTTTGAGACAAATGTAGATACAGAACGTATTTTCTATCTAAAGTAAGCGTTAACAAAACGTGATAAACGGTGCAGATTGGCTTATATATTAAAGCAACATTAACACTGAGATTACAAGTTGATAATGTTTTTGAAACATTGAATTTATAAATTCAGAATAAAGATCTGAAGGTCGTCTTTTGGGTTTAAAGGGAGTTTTTTTCTAAGTCGATAACGTGCAATACGCACACTATTAGATGTGATTCGGAGTATAGAAGCTATTTCTTTAGACGTTAAGTTAAGCCTTAATAACATGCATAAACGCAGTTCCGAGGGCGATAATTCTTTTGTAACAGCCTGTTTTAACGTTTGAAAAAAGTTTGGATGAATTTGCTCGAAGAATCCAATAAATTCTGTCCACTCTTGTTCTTGAGATAAGTCTAAATCGATCTCTTTTATTAATAGTTCGAGTTTAGATTTTATTAATGTGGCATGTCTATCTTTTATATTTATTAGGGTTCTAGAAATATCTGACATCATTTTATTTTTATGAGACAAATGCAAACTGTAATTTGTAAGAGCCGATATTTTAAAATCAACTTCTCTTTGTAAGGCAGCTTCTTCGTTTGTCTTTTTTTCGAGATCGGATTGCAAAAGTCTATTTTTATAATCTTGAATTTTAGATTGCTGTTTTTTGCGTTTTCTAAAGTAAAGAAGCCAACCAATTAACATAAGAATAAGGAATGTACTAGATAGTAAAATGATGCGTTGCCTGACTTGATTTAATTCGTGTTGTTTATTAAGTAACTTCAATTCGGCTTCGCGCTCTTCTACTTCATAAAGGATTTGTAGGATACTAACTAATTCTGCGCTTTTATATTCACTTTCTTTAGCATTTAAATCTTTGTATTTAATCATGTAATTGAAAGCGGTTTTATGATCGCCTATATCTGCATAATTTAAAGCTAAATCTTTAAAAGCAGCTTCTATTTGATGTGTGTTTTCTTCAGTTTTAGCCATTTGGAGAGCTAATTGCGTGTATGGAAGTGCTTCTTTTGCTTTCCCCATTTTTCGATAGGCATCTCCAAGATTATTAATAATATTTATTCTATTATTCGAGGGGATGTGAATAGCGTATTTATTGGCTTTTAAAAAATAATTTAAAGCACTATCAAACTGTCCTAAATCTTCGTAAATACTACCTATGTTTTCGTATGTAAAGGCTAAGCCTGTGCTGTCGGAAAGTTTTTCGAAAATAGCTAAACTTTTTTCTTGATTCTGTAGTGCTAATGCATAATCAGATTCTTTTTCGGCTACACTTCCTAATAAGGCATAACTGGTTGCTTTTCCTTTTTCAAAATTAATTTGTTCTGTAATATTTAAACTTTTATTTAAATATTGTAATGCATTTTTATATTGCTTTAAAGACAGATGTATGGCTCCAATTTTATTACTAATATAAACCGAAGTTGTGTCTGTTTGTGTATGAAGTTCTAAAGCACTATGGTAATTTTTTATGGCTTCGTTTTCTATCCCTAAATGCTCGTAGAAATTTGCTAATTGAATATGATATTGAACAATCTCTGTACTGTTATCAATGCTTTTAGCTTTGTTTAATTTGTTTTTTAATTCTGTAAAAATAGAATCTATTTTTTTTAAGGAGCTATATCTTTTTTCTTGTGCGTTTAGAAGAACTGTATTGAAAAGAAGACATAGAACTAGGGCTAAAGTTTTACTTGAGAAATAATTTTTAAACTCATGAAAAAAGAAGGTAATTTTGTGTGTAATCATGGCCAAAATTAAAAAACGCAATGTTATTTAAATATTACTTTATCATCACCTTTTTGCTGTGTTTGTTGAAAATAAAAGCCCCTTTTCTATCTCAGGAAAGGGGCTTTTGTTTAAATATATATTCGAATTGAAATCTTACTTTTTAGGATGAACTAATTTCATTTCCTTAATTAAGCGTTCTGCACCAGCGTATTTGTCGATTATGAATAATACATAACGTACATCGACCATAATGTTTCTACAAATTTCTGGATCGTAATTCATGTCACTCATAGTGCCTTCCCAAACACGATCAAAATTTAAGCCTACTAGATTTCCTTCAGCATCAATAGCAGGACTTCCAGAGTTTCCTCCAGTAGTATGGTTTGTTCCTAAGAAACACACAGGAAGTTTTCCGTTTGCATCTGCGTAGCGTCCGTAGTCTTTAGAAGTATATAAGTCTTGAAGTTTTTGAGGAACATCAAACTCGTAATCGCCAGGTACATATTTTTCCATAACACCATCTAAATAAGACACCGGATTATAATATACCGCATCTCTAGGTTCGTAGCCGCGAACTTGTCCGTAAGTCACACGAAGCGTACTGTTAGCATCTGGATAATAACATTCATTAGGAACAACCTCCATAAGAGCTTTCATATATTGAGTTTCTAGAGCATTAATTGCTGAGTTTTTTTCTTGGAAATTAGGCTCAATAGTTGTGTAGAAATCTTCAATAAATGGTTTTGCAAAGGCGTAAGCCGCATCTTTATTTAGTTTTTCAACCACTTCAATAGGAGTGCCCTCAAGTACAGCTAAGGCGCTATCTAAATTTGTAAATGCTGTATTATCGTAAATTGAAGCATTGACATTTTTAGTGTAGAACGGCATAATTGCTTTGAAAACACCTTTATCTACTTGTGTGTTAAAGTCTTTTAAAGTGCTCTTAATCCTGCCTTGCATGGCTTCTTTCGCTTTATTAAAAGTCGCTTCGTCTTTAGATGCGGCAGCTTCAAGCTGTGTTAATCTAAACATCATAGACATCAACTCGTTTGTTCTTATAAAAATTTCAACAAAATTATTACGCTTAATATCTACAGGAGCAAAAGCATTGTATTGTGTTTCAAGGTCTGGAAGAATGTGGCCATATTTTTCTTCAAGTTTTTTTGCTTTTAAAGCTTCAGTAAACGTTACTTCTTCGGCTTTCTTTTTAGCGATGGCATTACTCTTTTTTATTCCAGTATTTTCGCCAATCCATTTTTTCCAATAGTTTGCAATTCGTGCTTGTTTAGAGGCATATTGAATACGAATTTCATCGCTTTCTTTCATTTTAGCATCAATTATTTTTAATGCTGCTTCGCGAATAGCAATGTTACTAGGGTTTAATTGCTCTGTAATTTCTTTAATGGCAACTGCTGGTAAATATTCTTCTGTAGTTCCAGGGAAACCGAAAACTAAAGTGAAATCACCTTCGCTAATACCGTCTAAAGATACTGGTAAAAAGTGTTTTGGTTTATAAGGCTTGTTGTCTTTAGAGTATTCTGCTGGTCGATTGTTTTTATCGGCATAAATTCTGAAAATAGAAAAATCTCCAGTGTGTCTTGGCCACACCCAATTGTCTGTGTCCGATCCAAATTTACCAATACTTGTAGGTGGCGCACCAACTAAACGAATGTCGTTAAAACGTTCTGTTACAAATAAGAAATATTGATTGCCTTTAAAAAATGATTTTATTTTCGTGTTTTGCCAATCTTCTTTTTTTGTAGCTTTTTGAATGCGGTTACTATTTCCATCGGTTTTAGATTGCTTTTCTTTTGCAGTCATGTCTTTAGTAACGCCTTCAAGAACTTGAGTGGTTACATCTTCAATACGTACAATAAATTCAACATAAAGACCATTGTTTGGTAATTCTTCGTCAAAAGATTTAGCCCAAAAACCATCTTTTAAATAATCGTTTTCTAAAGAAGAATGTGACTGAATCTGACTATAACCACAATGGTGGTTTGTTAAAAGTAAACCTTGTTTGGAGATCACTTCACTTGTACACCCGCCATTAAAATGCCCGATAGCATCTTTTAAACTAGAATGGTTAACATCGTAAATATCATCAGCAGAAAGTTTGCTGCCTAAGGTTTGCATGTCGTCTTCGTTCATGCCTTGCAATAGAGAAGGAATCCACATACCTCCTTGTTGTGCACTTACTTGAAGTGTTAAAAAAAGAAGTAGAATTTTAAGTAATTTCATGAGTTTGTTTTTAGTTCTAGCAAAGATAAAAAAGGCAAATATATATGCACTCTTTTAGTGTAGTATTTACGGGGCTTAAAGCTTGATTTTAGATGCTAAAAAATAATTAAAAATTGTATAAGCATCAAATTTATAGGCAAATAGGTTGTCTTTTAGTACATTGTAATCCCAAATCTTATTTATATGAAACAACAACTACTATTAACAGTTGCTTTTTCATTGTTTTTTATAGTCGCTATAAACGCTCAGAAAATCGAATATAAAGGCAATGTTTACGAAGTAAAAGGAAACTCCATTTTATTAAAAGGTTACAATGTAACCGAAAGTTTAACGTTAGACGATCAGCGTAATATTCGAAATGAGTATAAGGCTAAAGAAAAAGCGTTTAGAGAAGCCGATAAAAATAATAAAGCTAAAGAAAAAGCAGAACGTAAGCAATCTAAGAAAGAAAGGAAGGCTACCAATGTAGATAAAGAGAAGAAGAAATATTTAATATTTTAATGACAAATAAATTACAAATAGCACTAATTCAGACCGAATTAATCTGGGAAAATCCTAAAGCTAATCGCGATAATATACAGCAAATTGTAGCATCTATTACAGATAAGGTAGATGTTATTGTGCTTCCTGAAATGTTTACCACCGGATTTAGTATGAATGCTTCTAAACTTGCTGAAACCATTTCTGGTGAATCTGTAACTTGGATGCAAAAATTAGCAGCCAATACACAAGCAGCTGTTATGGGAAGCCTTATTATAACAGAAGCCGATAACTATTATAATCAATTGGTTTTTGTTTATCCTAACGGTAAAACGCAGTCGTATAAAAAACGGCATACCTTTACATTAGCAGGGGAAAATACGGTTTACACGGCAGGAACAGAACGTGTAATCATAGATTATAAAGGTTGGTCGCTTTGCCCATTAGTGTGTTACGATTTACGTTTTCCTGTTTGGGCAAGGTATAATAGCGATTACGATGTGTTGTTTTATGTTGCCAATTGGCCCAAAACACGAATTACTGCTTGGGACGCCTTATTGCAGGCACGTGCTATAGAAAACATGAGTTATTGTGTGGGTGTTAACCGTGTAGGGATAGACGGAAAAGGACATGAGTATTCAGGACATTCTGTAGTTTATAATCCTTTAGGAGAAACCATTTCTACATTTGTTGAGAATGAAATAGGCTATCGCATTGTTGCTTTAAACAAAGATGAGGTTATAAATACCCGAAATAAGTTTAAGTTTTTAAATGATAGAGATTCTTTTATTTTAAAATAAACTCATATTCAGAATCCCATCCTACACGAATTTCAATAAGTTCTGGATAATAACTCATACGTTCGGGCTGTTTCTTTTTTAAGTAACTACCTGTGTCGTATTTTTTATTTCCATTTTCATCGTAAATCACACGCAGATAATATTTTCCAGTTTTTAAAAAATTGAAATCTATAGGTTCTGGTTCTGTGCTGTATATTTCGTTTATAACGTCCTCTTTTTCGTTCGTTAATTGTACTATTACTGGATATACGGCGTTTTTAAGAATAATACGTGCATTAGGATAATCGTCGTAACCTTTTGTTTGCATTACAAATTGTAGGGTGTCGTTTTTATTATCGAAAAAATCTGTAATGGCTTCAGGGAGAAATTGTAAACGGTATCTGTAATTTTCTTTCTTATCAAAGAAAAAGGTAATGTTGTTGTTAAGCGTATCCATTTTTGTGGTGTACGGAACAACAGTAGAATCTTTATCTATAAGAGAAACCTGAGCAGTATTTAAGGACTTAAAAGGAGTAGAAGACGATAAAACAAAGTTGTCTTTAAAATTAATCTGACCAGAAGGTTCTCCTTTAATAATTAAACTATCTTGAAGTTTATCTGTAATTTTCACATCGAAAGTATCAATTACAGTCTTCTTATAGCTCACTTTAAAACGAAGCGAATCAGTTTCTAATTTTGGTTTATACCAATACATCAAAGAATCTGCTTCGGCATCTTTTGTAATAGCGTATTCAAAATCAGGAGGTGTGTCTGTTAACACATCTATATCCATGTTTTTATAATCACCTTCAAAACCAAAAGCAATTTTTCCTTTAGAAAGTAGTCTGGGTTTATAGGCTTTAAAATCTAAATCTTCTTTAAATAATGTTAAGCGGTAAATAGAATCTGTCGGGAGTTCTATAAACGTTTTATTAAATGCAATTTTATCTGCTTTTTGTTGAAAAAGATAATCCTGACTTTCATCCTTCATTGCCGTTAACATATATTTTCCTGCCTTTACGTTTTGTAAGACAAATGTGGTTATACTGTCTAACGTATTGGTAACGTATGTTGGTTTCTTTTTATAAATAATAGAGTCTGTAAAAGTAGAATCTACTTCATATAAAGCAACGGTAACAAAATTATCGGGTTTTTTAGATGTGGCATCTAGAATAACTCCTGCAACATTTAAAGAATCTATATAATCTCCTGTAGAGAACACATATTTATAATAAGAAAACGGATTTCCTTCATTATTATCTTCAATACTACTTCCAAAATTAATAGCATAAGTTGTGTTTGGAGCAAGCGTATCGTGTATTTTAATGGTAATGTATTTACTCGCCGATCCTAAAGGTGTAATTTCAGGAGTTGTATTCATTGGAGGCGAAATAATAAGTTGTTTACTTAAATCGTTTATTTTAATGTATTCATCAAAATAAATTTTAATTTCTGTCTTATTAAAATTTGTAGAGTAGTTTTCTGGTACAGATTTTAAAATCACAGGTGGTGTTGTATCTTTTTCTCCACCACTAGGAGTTCCCTGACTTGCACAGTTTACAATAAACAAACACAAGGCACTTATGAACAAAAAATTTGAAAGCGTTTTACTCATTTCTACATTAAAATTTACACAAAGAAACAATTTATTTAGCAGTAACCGAAAACAGTTTAAGCAATTGCCATTGCTGCTATGCTTATTTTAACATTTTCGGCTCGAAGAAGTAAGGTTGCACAAGATTCTATAGTTGCACCAGTAGTAATAATATCGTCTACAAGTAAAATGTTTTTGTTTTTAATTTTATCTAAAGATTGTACACTAAAAATGGTTTCAGAATTTGTCCAACGGCTTAATCTGTTTTTAGAGACTTGAGAGTTTGTATTAGTCACTTTTATTAAAACATTATCCATATATTCTGCTTGTAAAGCTGCGGCTAATTGTTGTCCGAATTTTGTGACTTGATTATAACCTCGTTTTTTTAATTTCTTTTTATGAAGCGGAACAGGAATTACAATATCAATAGTTTTATAAGCATCTAAAGTTTGTAAATCACCACCTAGCCAATCACCCAAAAAGGTCCCAATAGGCTCTTGGCCTTTATATTTTAATTGATGGATTAGTTTTTGAGTCATCCCTTTTTTTTCAAAACGTAATAACGCAGTGGCTTGTTCAATTTTAACTCTTCCGTAGAAAACTTTACAAACACTAGCATCATTATTAAAATGAAATTGAGTTACAGGTAAGCGGTGTCTGCAATCTGTGCATAGTGTGTGTTCGCCATCTGCTAAAATATTTTGGCAGCTGTAACACACTTTAGGAAATAAAATATTAAATAGCGCTTTAAACATAAGACCTAAAACTTATAAATTACAAAAAAATACAATACTTTAAAAAAAACATACGTGTAGTTTTCCGGCGTTTTATATTTTTGTAGCATGGCAAATCAAGATGATCAATTTAAGAAGGTGATTTCGCATGCTAAGGAATACGGTTATGTATTTCAGAGTAGTGAAATTTACGACGGTTTAAGTGCAGTATATGATTACGCACAAAACGGTGTGGAGTTAAAGAAAAATATACGCGACTATTGGTGGAAAGCCATGGTGCAAATGCACGAAAATATTGTAGGTATAGATGCCTCAATTTTTATGCATCCAACCACTTGGAAAGCCTCTGGGCATATTGATGCCTTTAACGATCCGTTAATAGATAACAAAGATTCTAAAAAGCGCTATAGAGCAGATGTTTTAATAGAAGATTATTGTGCTAAAATAGAAAACAAAATAGATAAAGAAGTTACTAAAGCAGCAAAACGTTTTGGTGATGCTTTCGATAAAGCAGAGTTTGTTAGCACTAACGGACGTGTTGTTGGGTATCAAGAAAAGATTGATGCTATTTTAGCACGTATGGGTAAATCTTTAGAAAATGAAGATTTAGCAGATGTTAAAGCACTTATAGACGAGTTAGGAATTGCAGATCCGCTTACTGGATCTAAAAATTGGACAGAAGTTAAGCAGTTTAACTTAATGTTTGGTACTAAAATTGGAGCTTCTGCAGATACTGCAATGGATTTATATTTACGTCCAGAAACGGCTCAAGGTATTTTTGTAAACTTCTTAAATGTTCAGAAAAGTGGACGTATGAAAATTCCTTTCGGAATTGCTCAAACAGGAAAAGCTTTTAGAAACGAGATTGTTGCAAGACAATTTATTTTCCGTATGCGTGAGTTTGAACAAATGGAAATGCAATTTTTTGTAAAACCAGGAACTCAAAAAGAATGGTATGAGCAGTGGAAAGAAACGCGTTTAAAATGGCATTTATCTTTAGGTATGGGAGCAGAAAATTATCGTTTCCACGATCACGATAAATTAGCACATTACGCAGATGCTGCAGCAGATATTGAATTTAAATTCCCTTTCGGATTTAAAGAATTAGAAGGAATTCACTCACGTACAGATTTCGATTTAAGTCAGCACGAAAAATTTTCTGGTAAGAAGCTACAGTATTTCGATCACGAAGAAAACAAAAGTTATGTGCCTTACGTGGTAGAAACCTCTATTGGTTTAGACCGTATGTTTTTAGCTGTATTCTCAAACTCGTTAGTAGAAGAAGAATTAGAAAACAATACAACACGTACAGTTTTAAAATTACCAGCAGTTTTAGCTCCAGTTAAAGCGGCCATTTTACCTTTGGTGAAAAAGGACGGTTTACCAGAAGTTGCAAGAAAAATTGTAGAGGATTTAAAATGGGATTTCAACGTGGCTTACGATGAAAAAGATGCTGTTGGAAGACGTTATCGCAGACAAGATGCAAACGGAACACCGTTTTGTATTACTGTAGATCACGATACGTTAGAAGATAATATGGTAACCATTCGCCATAGAGATACGATGGAACAAACACGTGTTAAGATTGAAGATCTTCACGATATTATTAAACAAGAAGTAGATGTGCGTTCTTGGTTAATGAAGATGTAATTCGAATCATACCTTATAGAATAAAAAATCCTTAAGTTATCACTTAAGGATTTTTTGTTTTTATAAAATTCGTTCTATCTTTTTTGTGATGATTGTTGTAAATTTTTTAACGTGAATAATGAATAAAATATCATGGAGGCTTGAAAATGTTTTAGTTAAGCATGTGTATGATTAATTCTTGTTTGATAATAAAGCCTCTTGCAGATTTTTTTATCTAATTAATTTATCTTTAAAAAGTAAGGTTTTTCCGCAACTTGGAATAATATATATTACTTAAATTTACACATGAAATACAGATAACCAGTCTTAGTTCATAAATCAATTAAATTTTTGATAATTGATTTCGAATCCCTCCCAAATCTATTGAATAAATAAGCCTAAATATGTGAGTGTTTAGGCTTTTTTTGTGTTTAATTTATAATTTATTATCTGTTAAATTAAGCTTCTACACTAACTAAAAATAAGCTTTTAATTGTACTGTTCCTGTGTGTATTGTGTTGCTGGTTTCTGTTTTACGACCGTAATACGAGAGATTTAAATCTAAAAATTTAGTTATTTTTTTCTGTATTAAAAGTGTCCAAGTAAAGTTTTTTCCAGGTTGTAAACCTTCTAGTATTTCATACGCTACAGGCGTTGTAGAGTCTCCAGAATAGGTGTTAGAAAAGTAATTAAATTCGCCGCTTATGGCCGATTGTTGTAAGTTAGAAATAGAAAATGATGTTCCGTATTTTTGTTGTGTTAGCGTTTCAAAACTATCAATAGTGTTCTCTTTATTTGTAAATTGATAAAAGATATCAAATCGAGTATTTTCATTTAATAAGTAAGTTAATTTCGGGTTAAATTGTGTTTCATCTATATTATAATTTTTGCTCACGTAGTTCTCGCTAATACTTTCTGTAGTGCTTAAACTGCTTAAAAAGGTAACGAGCCAGCTTTGTGCTAATTTGTGATTAAAATTTAATTGGTGGCTGTCTATATTGTTTTGGGTATACCCAATAGAAGAAACACTACGTACTTTGTTTTTTAAGAATGTATACGAAGTGGTATAATGTTGTTTTCCGCGATTAAAATAGAGCACATTTCTAACATTTAATTGTAAACCTACCTGGTTTTCTTGATTGGTTTTAAACGGGTTGATCTGGAAATTATTATCATTACGTTCTGTTTTGCTATCTATTAAATAAGATGTTTGATTGTAAAATTTAGAAAGTAAAGATTTAAAACCGCTATCAGAATTTATCCATTGTTGTGGATTTAAAGTTAGTGTTTGGCTAAATCTATTTTGGTGTGTTTTTATATAAACTTGATTGGGTAAAGATACACGCAAGTATATTCCTTCGTCTGTAAATTGTGCCAACTCAAACTCTTCTAATTCTTGTATGCCATCTTCGTTATAATCATTCCAAGTGTAAGATCCTTGGCCTGCATCAACTTCTACATAAGTATATTCCTGTTCTGCTAAAGTTCCAGAATTGGTTTCAAAAATAGTATTCCATTGTACCATTTGTTTAAAGAATCCCTGATTATAAATTAAACGAGAATTTAGTGAGTTTTCATTCTCCTCATCTACATTATCTAACGTTCTATAATTTACATAAAGCGATAGGTTTGTACTCGTGTTTTGAATTAATTTAGAATCTAAATAATATGTTTTAGATGTGTTTACGCGTTGTAAATTGTTATCTTTTATACTATCGTTTACACGGTGTTTGAAACCTATTTCGGCAAAGAGATTTAAACTATCTCCAATTCCAGTAAAGACTTCATAGCTTTTAAATTTCTGACTGTCTTCAAGGTAAGTGTCTGTTGTTCTGTCTTTTTGCTGATTGTCTTCTAAAGCAATTTTTGTGCCTACCCAACCTTTCGTAAAACTGTAGGTTGCAGTGTTAGACGAACGTAAAAATGTTGAGGTATCTGTATCCGATTTAGAATCTAGATAACTAGAACTAGAGTAAAAATAAAAGTTGTTTAATTGAAGAAATCCTGTGGCAACATGTCTGTTTCCGTTAAAGATGTTTTCAAAACTTAAATGTTCAAATTGATATTTAAATAAAACTTTTCCTGGTAATTGCAGTTCAAGTCCGCTTGTTAATAAGGTTTGGTTGCCTTCTGTGCTGTCAATATTCCAATCTCTATCAAACTCTGTATTATAAATATATTCTATAGATTCAAAATTTTGTTGAATATAATCTAGGTTAGTCGTGAGGTCTAAAGACCAAAGATCTTTTTGTTTAATTATATTTTGACTGAATTTTAATTTCCCAGCAAAACCATTATTATCATCGTCATCTAAATCAGAAAACAAGTTTAAATCGTTTATACTTCCGGCACCTTCAAAATAAATATTTGTTTTAGAAGACGGTTTGTAGGTTCCGTTTAGTATTGCCATTTGTAATTTAGATGGCGCCACAAGTTGTGTAACAGGTGCGTAGCTTCCTTGAGAAAGACCATCTATTGGTGCAACATATTCGTAAATGTCATTAATCGCATTTATACTGCTTAATATGTAATCTCCAGTATTACTTTCTCCAGAACTAAAAGTTACACTGTAAAGTTCGTCGTCTGGGTTGTTAGAAAACACATAAACAGAGACACCGTTAATATTTTCTTTTTTATATAAAATCTGATTATCGCTATAGGTTGTTGGTGTTTCTGAAGGGGCAATCATTTTAGTTGAGTCGTCTCCCGCTTCAGATAAAATAGTTACTTGATCTGTAGATAAATTTTGTTGAACAGGACTGTTTTTAGAATCACTTTCCGAATAAACAGTAACGCCAATATCTAAATTATCGCTTTGGAAACGGCTACCACCATAACCAATAATTCTAGAATAATCCAGTTCGCTATACTGAAAATCTACAGTAACACGCATTTCTGAAGTTACAGGATAAGTCGAATTAAATGTCACTTCACCTGCATTATAATCTATAGTGTAATCATTGTTTTCTCCACGTTCTAAAGCAATTCCGTTTACATAAACCGTCTCACTACCAGATACAATTAGTACATAAAGTTCGTCGTTGGGGCCATCTAGTTTATAAGGACCTTGGTTGCCTTCATCTGCCGTAAATGTACTTTGTGTAAATTGTCCGCTAACCACAGCTCCGGCAGCAAAAATACTGGTTTTAGATCGGTCGTGATTAATTGTTGCATTTAAAGACAAACCTTGAACACGCTTACTAAAATTAGCAAAATAAGTACTCGTGTTTTCTAGATCTACATCTCCCGCTCTAATATTCCAGTTGTCGCTAAATATTTCTATAAACACTTGATCAAATTCATCTAAACGTTGCGAATATCCGCTTTCTTGTAAAGGAATATTGGCATCCTGAATAGAAGCTCTTAACGAAATTTTATCGTTTAATTTACCTGTAATTTGTAAATCGAGCTCGCTATTAAGCACCGAGTTTTGGTTGCTTCCAACGGTAACTCCTCGGGAGATACTTCCAGAAGTAGATAATCCATCGAAGGGAACATAACTAGATGTAGGTTTTGATTGTGATAGTTTGTACAATTTTTGTTGATTATTAGTGTTAGATAGTATAATACTTTCATCTAATAGCTTGTACGTTTTAGTTAAAAAATCGGGATACTTTAAATAAGACACTATAATAGAGTCTGTATCTATTTGTTGTTTAAAGGTTAATAATGCTTTTGGGAAATTTATAGTGTATAAACTAGTGTCTATGCTTGTGTTTGTTGTTGTTTTTACAGTAAACCAACTCGGGTTAATACTTACACTATCTATTACAATAGTATCTTTAACGGCTATTTTTTTTGTTTTGTAATTAGAGTTTGGCTCTTGCGAAAACACACAAAGGCTAGAACAAAAACAGATTAAGGCGATTATAAATTTCATGTAGTATTTAAACAGTGTAATGTCTAAAAATATTTTACCCACTAAGTGAGTTTTAAAATGCTCCGATTTTACATCGAAGGTGGTTTGTTAGTCAATTAAAAAGCATCAAGAGTTTCCTTTAAGAGTATTCGAGCAGCTTTCTGTTAAAAGGTCACTAAATTAATAGTGTAAAAGTAACGTATTATTTATTTTAGCTGAAATTCTATAAAAAATAAGCACATCAGATTAACTAAACGCGTTTTGCGTGCAAATATTGAATTTGTTGTGCATTAAAATAATAAAAATGAAGATAATTTCTTACAATGTAAATGGTATTCGTGCCGCCTTAAAAAAAGGATTCATAGATTGGTTAAAAAGTGCAGGTCCAGATGTTATTTGTTTGCAGGAAATTAAGGCTAATGAAGATCAATTAGATCTCGATATTTTTGCAGAAGCAGGATATCCATATAATTATTGGTTTAGTGCACAAAAAAAAGGATATAGTGGTGTTGCAATTTTAAGTAAAACCAAACCCAACCATATAGAATTTGGCACAGGAATTGAGTCAATGGATTTTGAAGGACGTAATATTAGAGCCGATTTTGATGATGTTTCTGTAATGAGTTTATACTTGCCATCGGGAACAAATAGTGCCCGTTTAGAGCATAAGTTTGAGTATATGGATCTGTTTCAAGATTATATTACAACTTTAAAAAAGGATATTCCAAATTTAGTTATTTGTGGCGATTATAACATTTGTCACGAAGCTATAGATATTCACGATCCGGTAAGAAATAAAAAAGTGTCTGGTTTTTTACCAGAAGAACGCGAGTGGATTGGCACATTTATGGATAACGGATTTATAGATTCGTTTCGGTTTTTTAATAAAGAACCCGATAATTATAGTTGGTGGAGTTATCGTGCTAATGCTAGAAATAATAACAAAGGTTGGCGAATAGATTACTGTTTAGTCGCTAATGCTTTAGAAAGTCGTTTAAAGCGTGCTGTTATTTTACCCGAAGCAAAACATAGTGATCACTGTCCCGTTTTAGTAGAGATTGCTTAATATATTTAAAATAACGTTTAATTTAATTAATATGAATTATAGATTAGTAGTATCGGCATTATCTATTGTTGTTGCAACATCTTGTGTTGCTCCAGGCGTGTATAAAGATCTGGAAGCAAGGCATGAGGTTTTAAAACAGGAAAATAAATCTTTAATGGATGAAAATTCCGAGTTGTTTGATAAAAAAGCCCAGTTAGAGTCTGATTTAGATGCGCTTAATAAAAATTATAACGAAACGGTTGCAGAACGCGACAAGCTGCAGAATGATTATAATGCTTTAAAGTCTAACTACGATAATTTACAAACATCTTATGATGCTTTAGAAAAAAATAGTTCAGCATCTATTGCTAAAAATGTGCAACAAAACAGAGAATTGTTAGCGCAATTAGAAGCTAAAGAACAAGCATTGGCAGTAGAAAATACGCGACTAGAAGAATTAAAGAAAGAACTAGAATCTCGTTCTCAGCGCGTTGCCGAATTAGAACGTGTAATCGCTCAGAAAGATGCGAGTATGCATGCTTTAAAAGATGCAATTTCTAGAGCCTTAACAGATTTTGAAGGTAAAGGTTTAACTGTAGAGCAACGTAATGGTAAAGTATACATCTCTATGGAAAACAAACTGTTATTTGGTTCAGGAAGTTGGGCTGTAGGAACAGAAGGGCGTAGAGCTGTAAATCAATTAGGAACCGTCTTGTCTGAAAATCCAGATATTGCAGTATTAATAGAAGGACACACAGATAATGTGCCTTATAAAGGCTCAGGACAGTTGTCTGGTAATTGGGATTTATCTACCAAGCGTGCTACCGCAATTGTAAATATTTTAAGAGAAAATAAAGATATACATCCTGTAAATTTAACTGCTGCAGGCCGAGGAGAATTTGCTCCAATAGCTTCAAACACAACAGCAGAAGGACGTGCTAAAAACCGTAGAATAGAAGTGATTTTAACACCTAAATTAGATGAAATTTCTAAAATTTTAAACGACATTTAAATTAGATTTAATACCGCTTAAGCAAGATTAAGACCGCAAATGTGTTTAGTAATTTATACTAATTCAAGACACATTTAGCGGTTCTTTTTTTTCTATACGTTGAAATTAACTTTAACTTAGTAGCTTAAGTTAATTTTACATTCTTTAAGGCTATGAAATGTTTTTTTTGGGTTGTATGTTTAGTTGTTCTTACAGGGTGTAATCCTAAAACAAAACAATCAGATTATGTTGCTATTGAAAATTTAAAGCTACAGCATGAAGATGGTTTTGTTGGAGATTCTCAATGCATGACATGCCATAAAGGTGTTTTTGATGATTGGAGCGGATCTGATCATGATTTAGCAATGCAGGTTGCAAACGATTCTACTGTTTTAGGAGATTTCAATAATGTTAAAACCATAATAGATGGTGTGTCTTATCATTTTACTAAAGCAAATGATAAATTTATGGTTCACGTTAAAGAAATTGACGGCAGCGAAACCGATTATGAAATTACTTATACTTTTGGTGTAAAACCACTTCAGCAATATTTAATAGAGTTTGATAGAGGAAGAAAACAAGTACTTCGAGTAACTTGGGATTCTGTAAAAAATAGATGGTATCATCAATATAAAGGAGACCAAATAGATCCGCATGATTGGTTACACTGGACGGAAACTGCACAAAACTGGAACACCATGTGTGCCGAATGCCATTCTACCAATTTAAAAAAGAATTACGATGTAGAAACCGATGCTTTTAATACTACATATTCTATAATTAATGTGAGTTGCGAAAGTTGTCATGGTCCAGCAGAACGCCATGTGTATTGGGCAGAGCATGTTCAAGACAGTATACATACAGAAAACACATATATTATTCCTGGAAATTCTCAATTAAGTCAGATGAATATGTGTGCACCTTGTCATGCCAGACGTGCGCGTTTAACCGAAAAAATGATTCCAGGAACAGCTTTTGAAGATCAGTATATGCTTCAAAATATAACCAACGATTTATATCATGGCGATGGGCAAATAGAAGATGAAGATTATGTGTACGGTTCTTTTCTTCAAAGTAAAATGTATCATGATGGTGTAAAATGCTCAGACTGTCATAATCCACATACTTTAAAAGTTAAATTTCAAGATAACAGATTGTGTTTACAATGTCACGCACCAAGTTACGACGAGCCTTCTCATCATTTTCATGAGAAAGCCACAGAAGGTTCAAAATGTATAAATTGCCACATGACGGGAGCACTTTATATGGGGAACGATTTCAGACGCGACCATAGTTTTAGATTGCCTCGTCCAGACCAAAGTGTAGAATATGGAACACCAAATGCATGTACACAATGCCACCAAGATAAATCAGATGAGTGGGCCGCTAAACAAGTTGTAGATTGGTATGGAACAGAACGACTAGATCATTTTTCAGACGATTTATTAATTAGTAATAAGTCTAATATTAACGATCAGGAACGTGATAGATTAGATCAGTTTATAAACAACCTAAACTATCCTGCGATAGCAAGATCTACTGTAATATCTAATTTAAATATTACAAATAAAGAGCAATTTGAAGCTATTCTTAAAAGTTTAGAAGATCCATCTGCAATGGTAAGATATAGTGCCCTTCAGAAGTTTAGAGGTGTAAGTCCTCAAGATCGTGTATCTATAGCTTCAAAATATTTAAGCGATACTACACGTTTGGTTAGAATAGGAGCAATGCAATTATTAACAGGTGTCGATACGCAAATTCTTGCAACCGTTAATCAAACAGCCTTAAGTAAAGCCCGAAATGAGTTAGAAACCATGATGTTTACTAATGCAGATTTTTCTACAGGACGATTACAATTGGGAGATTATTATCTTCAGAATAACGACATAGATAATGCTATTAAAAACTACGAATTGGCTTTAAAAAAGGATAGTTTATTATTGCCTGTATATTCTAATTTAGCAACATCTTACAGTTTAAAAGGCGATTCTAAATTGGCTTTAAATACTTTAAATTTATGGTTGAAGAAAGAGCCAAAAGAAGGTCGTGCTCATTATTTAAGAGCGTTATTGTATTTTGAATTGAAACAATATGATGCAGCAGTGTCCAATTTAAAGATGGCGATTCAAATAGATCCTACAGATACAAGATCAATGTATAATTTGTCGACATATTATTACCAAAACAAACAATTTTCTGATGCAGAATCTGTTATCTTAAAAGCAATCAAGCTTCAGAAAAGCAATCAGGATTATCAATATTTATTAGCTTTAATTTATCGCGATCAAGGTAAAACTGAAAAAAGCAATAAGATCATGCAAGCGTTGCAAGTTGCAGCTAGTCAAAATAATTCTTAAAATCATATTATAAAAATGAAGTATACTACATTACCTCATTCAGACATTAAAGTAAGTAAGCTCTGTTTGGGGACCATGACTTGGGGAAATCAAAATACTCAGGAAGAAGGGTTTCAGCAAATGGATTACGCGGTAGAGCAGGGAATTAATTTTTTTGATACTGCCGAAATGTATCCTGTTCCAGCTCAAAAAGAAACATATGCTGAAACGGAACGTATTATAGGAAAATGGTTAAAGAAAACCGGAAAACGTAGCGATATTGTGTTAGGATCTAAAATAGCAGGGCCTGGCGATTACACTGCGCATATAAGAACAAATGGATTTGCTCCTGAAGCGATTGAAAGTGCCATAGAAAGCAGTTTAAAACGCTTACAGACAGATTATCTAGACTTGTTTCAATTGCATTGGCCAGAACGCCAATCTAATTTTTTTGGAACACGAGATTATAAACATAATCCTAACGATCCTTGGGCTGATAATTTTAATGAAGTTTTAAATAGTTTAGAAAAAGCAATTAAGGCCGGAAAGATTCGTAACATCGGTATGTCTAATGAAAGAGCTTGGGGTGCGATGCGATATTTAGAAGAGTCTAAGTATAATAACAAACCTAGAATGAAAACCATTCAGAATGCATATTCTTTAATAAATAGAGGTTTTGAAAGTGATTTGGCAGAGATTGCTATGCGAGAAGGTTTAGGCTTATTAGCGTATTCGCCTATGGCATTTGGAGTGTTGTCTGGTAAATATGTACAAGGTCTTGCAAAAGAAGATTCAAGATTAAACTTGTTTCCTCGCTTTTCGCGTTATAGTAGTGTAAATTGTACAAAAGCAACAACTCAATACTTAAAAATAGCGGAAGACAATGGGTTAACATTAGCGCAAATGTCTTTAGCCTTTGTAACACAACAGCCTTTTGTAACGAGTAATATTATTGGGGCAACAAGAATGGAGCAATTAAAAGAAAATATAGATAGTATTCATGTTCATTTAAGTGATGAAATCTTGGCCGAGATTAATAAGGTACATGAAGATATTCCTAATCCAGCAACGTAAAAAAGATTTAGTTTTAATATGTTTTTAAAATATAAATTGTAGTGAAAATTACACAAGATAGAGGTGCTCAAAGAAAAGAATTTGAGCTTGTTAATGAAAGTGAATTAAGTATTAAAGTAAAAGGATTTTTAAGTTCTCAAGAATGGACTATAGATATAGAATCTATTGGTTATCAGAAATTTATTAAAACATATTCTAGAATAGGATTGAATGTTGTTGGAAGCTTTTTTGTTTTAATGGCTATAACAAGTTGGGTCGCCTTTATTGTAGAGGCTAATTCAGACTCTGAGTTAGACGGATTAATTTGGAGTGGATTCTTTCTTATTCTATTAGGGTTTACATGCTTTGCTGTACCGCTAAATAATGTTTTGATTTTAAAAGGAGGACAATCGGAATTGAAATTTTATTTAGACTCTCCTTCTAGAAAAGAAGTAGAATTATTTGTAGATAAATTAGTAAGATTGTCTAAAAAAAAACTAAGAGAAAAGTATTCTAGAATTGATTTAGATATTCCAGAAGATACATTCATGAATCAGTTAAATTGGTTATTAAATACCAAATTAATTAATCAAAAGGAATACGAGGATAAGAAAAAAGAGTACAAGGTTTTTAAGTTAATTAAATAATTTAATCTCATAAAAGCGCATAAAAAAAGCCTTACTTGGATAAAGTAAGGCTTTTTTATTAGTTGATTTGATTACCATCTTTATCAAAAAAGTGGTATTCTAGATATGTGTAAGCATCTCTGGGTAGTATTTTTACCCATTTTTTGTGTTCAATAAACCATTTTGAACGAATTGATGGAATGCCTTTTGTTAAGAAGGCCGCTATAAAAGGATGTGTGTTTAAAACCACCTTTTTATAGTCTTTTTTTAATAGTCGCTCAAGTTCTTGCGTTATTTTTTGTACCAATATTATTGGTGCTTCAACTTCTTCGCCTTTTATACCGTTAGGATTATCTTCACGGGTTTTTATGTTCATTTCTGGGCGAACACGCTGTCTTGTAATTTGTATCAATCCAAATTTACTTGGAGGTAATATTTTGTGTTTCGCTCTATCATCCTTCATTTCATCACGAAGGTAATTGAAGAGCGTTTTTCTGTTTTCAGCATTGGTCATGTCAATAAAATCGACTACAATAATTCCTCCCATATCTCGTAGACGAAGTTGTCTAGCTATTTCTTGGGCAGCAATCATGTTAACCTCTAGTGCTGTGTCTTCTTGAGAATTGGCTTTGTTAGAGCGGTTACCACTGTTAACATCTACAACATGGAGGGCTTCGGTATGTTCTATTACCAAGTAGGCGCCTTTTGCCATAGAAACCGTTTTTCCAAACGACGTTTTAATTTGTCTTTCTACTCCAAATTTTTCAAAAATAGGAACATTTGACTGATACATTTTAACTATTGATTCTTTGTTAGGTGCAATAAGTTGCACATAGTCTTTAATTTGATGATAAAGTTCTTCATCATCTACCTGTATGCTTGTAAAAGTGTCATTAAAAATATCTCGTAAAATAGACGAGGCTTTATTTAACTCTCCTAAAACCTTACTAGGGTGATGTGCTTTGTTAAGTTTCTTACACATTGCGGTCCAACGACCAAGCAAATTTTGTAAGTCTTTATCTAATTCGGCAACTTTCTTGCCTTCTGCTACTGTACGCACAATAATACCAAAACCTGGAGGCGTGATGCTTTTAACCAGTCTTTTTAGGCGATCTTTTTCGTCTTTGTCTTCAATTTTTTGAGAAATTGAAATGCGATCAGAAAAAGGAACAAGAACAATATATCTACCTGCAATAGAAAGCTCTGAGCTTATTCTAGGGCCTTTTGTAGAAATAGGTTCTTTTACAATTTGTACGAGTAGTGATTGATTCGATTTTAAAACATCTATGACGCTTCCATTCTTATCAATCTCTTTTTCAAACGGGAAATCTTTTAAAAAGAAATCGTTTAATTTACCTGTGCTTACACGTTTTGTGAATTTTAAAAGGGAAGGGAGTTTAGGACCTAAATCGTGATAGTGTAAAAAGGCATCTTTTTCGTAGCCTACATTTACAAAAGCAGCATTTAGTCCAGGAACAGTTTTTCTTATTTTGGCGATAAACACGTCACCAACAGAAAAATTGTTACCTCCTTCGTCTTTATGTAATTCAATAAGTTTTCCATCTTTTAATAAGGCAAAATCAACATGTTGGGTACCAGATCTTACGATCAATTCTTTATCCATTTCGTTAATTTTTATCCATACTATTAAGTATAAAGTTAAAAGCTAAAAGCTGAGAAGTATAAAACTTATCAGCGTTTAACCTAAACTATAAACCAAACTGTACAGATGGATTATACATTATTTTTTCACAGGATTTAATCTGTGGAGTTTCCTTTTTTTGCGAAAGGTAAATCGCGGGGAAACTCATGTCAAAGAACAATTTGATAAAAACCAAAAAAGTAGTTATAAAACTACTTTTTGGGATTATTTTTTCTTTTTGTGACGATTAGCACGAGCACGCTTTTTACGCTTGTGCGTCGCTACCTTATGTCTTTTACGTTTCTTACCACTTGGCATAGATCTGTTTTTTTTAGGTTAATATTTAGTTTTTTGTTATTCTTTAACGTCTACATTGGTTTTTACACCTTCTACAAATACTTTTGCAGGTTTAAATGCAGGAATGTTGTGTGCAGGGATCTTAATAGTAGTGTTTTTAGAAATGTTTCTACCAGTTTTTTCCGCTCGAGTTTTGATTATAAAACTACCAAAACCTCTTAAATATACGTTATCACCAGCTTCTAAAGATGTCTTCACCTCTTCCATGAATGTTTCCACAGTTGCCTGAACGTCACCTTTTTCAATTCCTAATTTCTCAGAAATTTTCGCCACTAAATCAGCCTTAGTCATTATTTATTATGTTTAAAGTTATCAATTAATTATAAAGGGATGCAAATATAGTCATTTAAAATTCAATATTTCAAACCTAATTCATTAAAATTTAAGATTATAAACGATTATTTTTGTCACACCTAATTTTTATATATGTCTTTTAGTAAAACTTTAACAGATTGGTATTCAGTGAATAAGCGTCAACTTCCTTGGAGACAGACAACTAATCCTTATTATATATGGTTGTCTGAGATAATTTTACAGCAAACTCAGATTAAGCAAGGTTTACCTTATTATGAAGATTTTGTTACTTCATTTCCTACAGTTTTCGACTTAGCTGATGCAAATGAAGCCGAAGTTTTAAAACTTTGGCAAGGTTTAGGATATTATTCTAGGGCTAGAAACTTGCATTTTGCAGCAAAATATGTTGTAAATGAGTTGGACGGTGTGTTCCCTAAAACCTATAAAGATTTATTAAAATTAAAAGGAGTGGGAGATTATACAGCGAGTGCTATTGCTTCTATTTGTTATAATGAAGTCTCTGCGGTGGTAGATGGTAATGTGTATCGTTTATTGTCGCGTTATTTTGGAATTGATACCGCCATAAATTCTTCTAAAGGTGCAAAAGAATTTAAAGCCTTGGCTCAGGAATTAATAAATAAAAAGGATCCTGCAACTTTTAATCAAGCAGTAATGGAGTTTGGTGCTGTGCAATGCAAACCTAAAAGTCCAGATTGTTCTGTCTGCCCTTTTAATAAGAGCTGTTATGCTTTCGGTAAAGGCGTTATTGGCGATTTACCTGTAAAGATAAAGGCAGCAAAAGTGTCTAAGAAGTATTTTAATTTTTTGGTGTTTTTATCGCCTAATCAGACTACCGTTTTAGAACAAAGACAAGGTAAAGGGATTTGGCAAAACTTATATCAGTTTCCTTTAATTGAGTCTGAAAAGGCATTAACGCATAAAGAGCTAGAGTTAGAATTAGCATCTTTAGAGATGGTAGAGGGAAAAACTTTTGAAGTGTCTTTATATAATAAAGACGAAATAGTTCATAAATTATCACACCAACATTTATATACGCGATTCTGGATTGTAGAGTTAGATACTAACCTAGATGGCGCTATTCCTGTGTCTGAAATAGAAGATTTTCCAGTGCCTATATTAATCGGAAATTTTATAGAAGCCTTTAATTTCTAGTCTCAGATAGTTATATCTTATAATTTTTTTATTAATTTTAAAAAAGTTGAACTACAAAGTGTAATTTTGCAGTTCGTTAAAAAACAATTTATGGCTGGAACGTTAAATAAAGTAATGCTTATTGGGCACTTAGGAGATGATGTTAAGATGCACTATTTTGAAGGTGGTGGTTGTGTTGGTCGTTTTCCTCTTGCAACCAATGAAACTTATATGAGTAAGCAAACTAATGAACGCGTTACAAATACAGAATGGCATAATATTGTTGTACGTAATAAAGGTGCCGAAATTTGTGAAAAATATTTAACTAAAGGTGATAAAATTTATGTAGAAGGCCGCCTTAAAACCAGAAAATGGCAAGATGAATCTGGGCAAGAGCGTTACTCTACAGAAATACAATGTACAGATTTTACCTTTTTAACAACTAAAAAAGAAAGTTTAGCTAATGCGCAACAATCTGAGCAAAATCCTAAACCTACAGAAAATAAATCAACAGCAAGTCCCGATACTTCTAAGGTAGAAGACGATTTGCCATTTTAATTGTTTAACTAAATTTATTCCAATTGGACCCTGACCCCTCGAGTTTTTTAGCTCTAATATCTTCAATAAATATTCCATTAATTAGTGGTATTGTACTTTTATGTGTTTTACTTATTTGTTCTGCACTTATTTCTGGCGCAGAAGTAGCCATGTTTTCTTTAACAGTTACCGATATTGAAAAGGGTATAGAAAACGATTCTAAAGCCATTCAGATTATTTCTGGATTATTAGAGCGTCCTAAAAAATTGCTAGCAACTATTCTTGTTGCAAATAATTTTATAAACATAGGTATTGTTATTCTCTTCTCTTATTTAGGTGATATTGTGTTTTATGGTGTAACCTCAGAAGTGCTCCGTTTTATTCTAGAAGTGGTTTTAGTAACCTTCTTAATCTTATTGTTTGGTGAAATTTTACCAAAAGTTTACGCAAGTAGAAATAAAATGAAATTTGCCACATTTATGGCTGTACCATTGCAAGTTATGGATGTGTTGTTTTCGCCTTTAAGCATACCAATGCGTAGTATAACTTTAGGTATTCATGCTAAATTAGGTAAGCAAAAATCTAATTTAAGTATAGACCAGTTGTCTCAGGCTTTAGAGTTAACTAGTGAGGCAGATACGTCTAAAGAAGAACAGCAAATTTTACAAGGTATTGTGTCTTTTGGAAACACAGATACTAAGCAGGTTATGCGTCCTAGAATAGATATTTTTGCTTTAAATAAGGAGCTAAAATACACTGAAATTATTTCTGAAATAGTTTCAAATGGGTATTCGCGAATTCCTGTTTTTGAAGATAATATAGATAATATTATAGGGATTCTTTATGTTAAAGATTTGTTGCCTTATGTAGATCGAAAACAATTTGATTGGATTTCCTTAATTAGAGAACCGTTTTTTGTTCCAGAAAACAAGAAGTTAGACGATTTAATGGGAGAGTTTCAAGAGAAAAAAGTCCATTTAGCGGTTGTTGTAGATGAGTACGGAGGAACCTCTGGATTAATTTCTTTAGAAGATATTATTGAAGAAATTGTAGGAGAAATTAGTGATGAGTTTGATGATGAAGATTTAGTATATTCTAAATTAGACGATCATAATTTTGTATTCGAAGGGAAAACACCTTTAAAAGATTTTTATAAAATTGTTAAGATTGAAGACGATTCTAATTTTGAACAGAAAAAAGGCGAAGCCGAAACTATTGCTGGTTTTGTGTTGGAGCATTCTGGTAATTTTCCGAAATTAGGCGCAAAAATTAGTTTCGAAAACTATTTGTTTACAGTTGAATCCTTAGATAAAAAACGCATTAAACGCGTAAAAGTTACCATTTCATAATATGTCAAAATACATTCAAAATAGCCTTATACTTTTTTTATTCATTTTTGTAATCTCTTGTGGTGAAGACCCGACTCCAAAACCTAATGCTTTTTTAAGATTAAGTTATCCTGAAGCACATTACAAGAAAGCTAATTTGGATTTACCTTTTACGTTTGATAAAAATAAATTTGCAACCGAAGTCGATGTAAAGAAAATGGTTGGTAAAGAAAATTATGGCGTTAATATCGAGTATTCTCACCTAAAGGGGACCATCTACTTAACGTATAAAAACATTAATGAAGACTCTAAAAATTTAATGGATTTTATAAAAGATGCTCAGAATTTTACTCAAAAGCATACCATTAAAGCAGACGAAATTGTAGAGCAAATTTATATAAACGACGAACGTAAAGTGTATGGTATGTTTTACGAAGTAGGAGGGAATGCTGCTTCTCAATCTCAATTTTACGTTACAGACAGTGTGAAGCATTTCTTAACAGGATCTTTATATTTTTATGCTAAACCTAATTACGATTCTATTTTACCTGCAGCAAAATATCTTGAGAAAGACATCAAACAGATTATGGAGTCTATTTCTTGGAAATAAAATAATATTATACTAAAGTTAAAAAGCATCTCGATCGAGATGCTTTTTAACTTTAATAATTACCCCTGTAGTTGAAGGTTGTCTCTAAAAGGTATTCATTTTGTAGTTGCCTCATCTTCTTAAAGTTTTCAAAAGCGTTAAATTATTTTGAAAATAATCATTAATTTAAGAGCATGAAAAAACTAAAAAAAGAAGATATAAATCAGGAGGTTTTCGATTTATACGATGATTACGCACATAATAAAATTGAACGACGCCATTTCTTAAAGAAACTCTCTCTGTATGCAGTTGGAGGGATTACCATGTCGTCTCTGCTTAGTTTTATTTCTCCTAACTATGTAGATTCCATTTTAGTTAATAAAGACGATTCTAGACTAGATTCCAATTACATTACTTATAATTCACCTAGAGGTGGCGGCGGAATTAAAGCGCTGCTTTCTAAGCTTAAATCGAGTTCCGAAAAACGTCCAGGAATTATTGTGGTTCACGAAAACCGTGGACTAAATCCCTATATAGAAGATGTTGGTAGGCGTGCGGCTTTAGAAGGTTTTATATCTATAGCGCCAGATGCGTTAACGCCACTTGGTGGTTATCCAGGAAATGATGATGCTGGAAGAGCGTTGCAGAAGAAGCGCGATAGAGATGAAATGCTTGAGGATTTTATAGCTGCCTTTACTTATCTTAAAAATCATGAAGATTGTACGGGAGAAATTGGTGTTGTTGGATTTTGTTTTGGTGGGTGGATTTCTAATATGATGGCTGTAAGAATACCCGATTTGGGAGCCGCTGTGCCATATTACGGAAGTCAGCCTAGTGCAGAAGAAACAGCAGAAATTAGTGCGCCACTCATGATGCATTATGCCGGATTAGATACGCGTGTAAATGCCGGTTGGCCAGAATACGAAATGGCACTTAAGGAAAATAATAAACAGTATGAAGCCTTTGTGTATCCGAAAGTAAATCACGGATTTCATAATAACACGACGCCGCGTTACGATGAAGCTGCAGCAACTTTATCTTGGAATAGAACAATAGCCTTCTTTAAAGAAAACCTAATGTAATTCGGATTATAAAATATTACAAAAAGCGCATCTCGTAAGCGGTACTTTTTTGTTTGTAGTATCTCTATTGCGGTTTTTATGTATACTGTAAATGGGTATTAGCTTAAAGTAAGTGTTTAATTATTGTTTAATCAGATTTGTGTTGTAATTAAAATAGATACGCTAATACATTTTTATTGATAATGATCTATATTTAATAGTTTCCAATTTTGGTAACAAAAATTACTTTGAATAAAGTCTCTTTATGTGGTTACGTATTAGTTGTAATTTGGTTTTTGATGTAGAAACGCCTACGCCTTTTATCTTAATGTTGCGTCCCCGAAGTGGTGCGGAGCAATGGATTGAGCGCGATGAATTTAAAATCGTTCCAAATGTGTCAATTATTGAATTTACAGATGGTTACGGTAATCTCTGTCAGAGGTTTGTAGCTCCTAAAGGAAAATGTATCATTCACACGACTTCAGATGTAAAAACGTCTGAGTTTGTTGATGTAGATTTTGATGCCCCTTTTGTTGAAATTCAATATTTACCAAACGATGTGCTATGTTATTTGTTGCCTAGCAGATATTGTGAGTCCGACCGCTTTAATGATCTAGCGAATACAATAACGGTAAATAAAACGCCTGGTTACCAACAGGTGTTTGCTATAGAGGAATGGTTGCGTAAAACGGTTAGTTATATTCCTGGTTGTAGCGGTTATCCAATTTCTGCTATAGAAGTGAATCAAAAAGGATCTGGCGTATGCAGAGATTTGGCACATTTAGGAATCGCTTTATGTAGAAGCTTAAGTATTCCTGCTCGCATGGTAGTTGGTTATTTACACAACCTGAAACCAATGGATATGCATGCTTGGTTCGAAGCTTTTATAGGTGGGCGTTGGTATGTTTTTGATGCGACCCAAACCGGAATAAAAGGCGGGTATGTGTCTGTAGGATATGGGCTTGATGCTGCCGATGTTGCTATTTTTAATCAATTTGGACCTGTGGTTCATGCTATAAAACAAGATGTTACTGTACAGCAAATTAAAAACTATTGATGTTAAAACAGATATAGTTTAAGGTTTGAAATAAAAAAAGCACCTCGAAAGAGATGCTTTTTTGTTTACGTAAGTTTGTAAACTTATGCTTTTTTAGTCGTGTAACATCCTTCTTTGCCGTCTGCAGAACATGACATAGCAATACCCTCAGATTCACTTTTACAGTCACCGTTGCATTTGCCTTCGCAATCTCCTTTACAAGTCATTTTTTTAGACGTTTCTGTTTTAGACGTTTCTGTTTTAGTATCGTCTGTTGTAGTCGTTGTGTCGAATTTTTCAACAGTTTTCATGTCTTTAACCGTGTACATGTCTCCTGCTTTAGTTACAGTTTCTTCAAGCGTTTTTGCGTCTACTTTTGCAACATCGTATTCTACCATTGCTAATTTCGTGTCGAAATTTACGGTTGCAGATTTTATACCGTCAAGTTTAGAAAGTTTACTCTGTATTGTATTAGCACATCCAATTTGGCAAGTCATTCCATCTATAGTGAATTCTGCTTTTGCGTATGTTGCGTTAGGATCTAAAGTTTTTGCGGCTACTTTTTCGGGAGCAGTTGTTTCTACTATTTTTATTTCAGGCTCTGCTGCTTTGTCTTTGCATGAAAATGCTAAAACAGAAACGAATGTTAGAGCGAAAAGAATTTTAAAGTGTTTCATTTGATTAAAATTTTATAACGTGAACAAATTTAGTAATTAAAGTGATTTTTTATGTTAAAAGTTTCATTTTTGTAGCTTTATAAAAAAAGTTTTATGAGTGAAAATACTTCGAAATGGGCTTATCTTTTTCTCTTATCATTAATTTGGGGGAGTTCTTTTATTTTAATGAAAAAAGCACTTATTGGGGTCACTCCGTTTCAGCTAGGTGCTTTGCGAAATGTATTTACGGCTTTAA
This sequence comes from Formosa sp. L2A11, assembly GCF_009796865.1. GTDB lineage: Bacteria > Bacteroidota > Bacteroidia > Flavobacteriales > Flavobacteriaceae > Formosa. The sequence continues at coordinate 1,553,230 of NZ_CP047028.1, forward strand.
TTTTATTTACTGTAGGATTAAAATATATTAAAACTATAGATAAAACAGCTTGGAAGTGGATTGCAGTATCTGGAGTTTTTGGGGCGTTTATTCCTGCATTTTTATTTGCTGTCGCAGAAACTGAAATTGATAGTGCTATTGCATCTATTTTAAATTCTTTAGTGCCACTTCAAACGATATTGGTAGGATTTGCTGTGTTTCAAATAGCATCTACAAAACGTCAGGTTTTTGGTGTTGTTTTAGGTTTTATTGGGACCGCTTTGTTGGTTGTTAAGGGAGCAGATTTAAATCCGCATCAAAATTACTTATATGCAGGTTATATTGTGTTGGCAACTGTAATGTATGCCTTTAATGTAAATATTATTAAAAGTCATTTACAGCATTTAAAGCCATTAACTATAGCAACGGGTAATTATGTTGTTGTTTTAATTCCTGCTTTAATAATATTATTTTTCACTGGTTTTTTTGAGCATTCTAATTTGCAGCATCCAGAACTTAAAATGGCATTGGTGTATATTTTTATCTTATCCTTTTTTGGTACGGCATTGGCAAAAGTATTATTCAATAAATTAATAAAAATATCGACGCCTGTATTTGCTTCTTCTGTAACATATGTTATGCCAATTGTAGCATTAACTTGGGGGTTTTTAGATGGAGAAGGTTTTAGTGTTTTACAAGGATTGGCGTCTTTAATTATTTTATTAGGTGTGTATTTGGCTAATAAAAAGGCATAAAAAAAACCGAAGCATAAACTTCGGTTTTAATATAAAATATAGCATTCAGATTATTTAAAATCTTCGTCTGTAATACCTTCGTTAACTTTTATTTCTGTTACTGTGAAATCGAATTTTTGAGGGCCCATGTTTATCGCTAATTTATAAGGGAATTTAATACCGTCTAAATCTTTGTATTCTGAATAAAATAATGAAGAACTTCCTTCTTTACTTGTTCTTTCTTCTTTTATTTTTAATCCAGTATCTACACTGAAAAATAAAGATAATTCATCGTCTACTTTAATTTTATAAGCATTTTCTCCTTCTATAGCTTCAATTTTTTCTAAAGTCACACCGCCTTCTAAATATTTAATTTCTGGGAAAGGCGCAGATTCTGCAATGGTTTTCTTAAGTTCATCTTCAGACATGTCTTTTTTCTGACCTTGCATAATCGCGTAACCAGATTTACCATTCATTGCTGTTTTTACAATAGTTTGTCCCATTGCTGTAATTTCTTGCGCAAATTGATTTTTAGTTGTTTTTTTGATCTCTAAATTCATCATAACGCCTGGTTGTACCTCTGTTTCAGATTGCATTAAAAGCGAGTTCACTGTGTCTATTTTTTCTTTTCCACCAACTGCAGTAATGTAGTTCTGAATTACAGTTTTAGCAGTTACACCTTCTGGAATAGCAATTTCGTAAACCGGTTTGTCTGTAGGTGTTGCATATTTATCGTAATACTTAATTGGAAATCCTGTTTTTTCAAGGTTCGTTAAAACATCACTTCCTTTACCTACAACAATAACACGTGCATTTCCTGATTCAAAATATTTGTTGGCGGCTTTCTGGATGTCTTCTGCAGTTACAGCATTTATTTTTTGTAAATACGTTTCGTAGAAATCTTCTGGTAATTTGTTTAATTTAATGTCTAAGGCGTATCCTGCAATGGTTTGAGGTTTTTCTAGAGCCATAACAAAGCTACCAATGTATTTTGCTTTAGCACTTTCTAAATCTTTAGGATCTACAGGTTCTGTTTTAATTCTGTTTATTTCATTTAAAATCTGAACAACAGCACTATCTGTAACCGCATTTCTTACTTGAGAGCTTGCTTCAAAACGGCCAGCATTGTAGCGGCTGTCGTTAAGTGAAGAATATGCGCCGTAAGTATAAGCGTGCTCTTCACGAAGGTTTTTAAATAAATAACCTTCGCCACCACCACCAAGAATGTAGTTGGCTAGTTTGGCTGCAAAGTAATCTGCATCGTTCATTTTAAAATCAACATTATTTGTTACAACAATGTTAGATTGTACTGCATTTGGAGCATCTATAAAGTCTATTTGTGTGCTTCCAACATTAGCTGTTAAAGCAGGTGTCGCTGTTGTAATTTCTGTACCTTTTTTCCATTTTCCAAAATCTTTAGAAATGGCTTTTTTAACTTTCTTATAATCTACATCTCCAACAACAACTAAATATGCGTTGTTAGGAATAAAATAAGTAGTGTAGAAATCTTTAACGTCTTGAAGCGTTACGTTGTTAACTGTTTCTTCTGTAGTGAATTCTCCGTAAGGATTGTCTTTTCCGTAAGATAAAGCATCTCCAACTCTAGAAGCAATAGCATCTACACTTTTTTCTTGAGATTTTAAACCTTCAATAAGTTGTTTTTTGCTTTTTTCGAATTGGTCTTCAGTGAATAACGGGTTTATAGCAGCGTCAGACATTAATTCTAAAATACGATCTGTGTATTTTGTTAAAGATGATGCGTAACCGTTTTGAGATCCAAATCCTAAACTAGCGCCTAAGAAATCTATTTCGTCATTAAATTTGTCTTTAGGAATAGATGTTGTTCCGTTACCTAGCATGTCTGCAAGTAAACTAGAAACACCTGCTTTGCTGCCTTCTGTAATAGGCGTGTTGTTTAATCTTAAAGAGTAAGTAACTTTAGGTAGTTTATGGTTTTCTACTACAAGTACTTTAATTCCGTTTTTTAATTGAAACTCCTGTGGTGTTTTTAAAGTAATTTTTGGAGCAGGTCCTGGTTCGGGTTGTTTAGATCTGTCTATTTGAGCATGAACGCCAACAGACATTAAAAACAATACTAATAATACTGATATTTTTGTTTTCATTTTGTATACGTTTTTGGTTATTGCTTTTTCTCTTCTGGTAAGTATTCTAATAATAACCTTTGGTTAGTGTTTAAATACTTTTTAGCAACAGCTTGAATATCTTCTCTTGTAATAGATCTGTAAATATTAATTTCGTTATTAATTAAGTTTACATCGCCATAAAGTAAATAGTAAGTTGCTAAAGAGCTCGCAATACCTTCTACACTAGAATTTGAATTTACAAATTGGTTTTCAAATTGATTAAGTAGTTTTTGGTAATCTCTTTCTGAAATTAAATTGGTTTGAATTTTCACAATTTCTTCATCAATTTCTTTAGTTAAATCAGTAAGTTTTGTGTCGCCTAACGGAAGTCCGTAAACAATGTATGCACTATAATCTTCTTGACTAATATTCATTGCTCCAACTTGTAAAGCCATTTTTTTCTCGTCTACAAGTTTTTTGTAAAGTTTAGACGATTTTCCGCCGCTTAAATACTGAGAGATCATGTTTAAAACATAAGAATCCTTTTCTTTATAAGATGGTGTTCTGTAGGCTTCAATAATTGCAGGAACTTGAATGTTGCTGTCGTAAGCTTTAGCGTCTATTTCTGTAGTGATCGGGTCTTCTTTTGGTAAGTTTCTTACAATAGGAGTTCCTTTAGGGATAGGACCAAAGTAATCTTTGATCATTTTTTTTACTTCAGTTTTATTAATATCTCCAGCAACAACTAATACTGCATTGTTAGGAATGTAATATTTTTTGTTGAAGTCTCTAAATTCTTGAAGCGTTGCAGCATCTAAATCTTCCATTTTACCAATGGTTGTCCATCTGTAAGGGTGTTTTTTAAATAGATTAACCTTTACTTGTTCAAGAAACCTTCCGTAAGGTTGGTTGTCTACACGCATACGTTTTTCTTCTTTTACAACCTCATTTTGTGTATCTACACCAATTTGGTTAATAATCGGGTGCATTAAGCGTTCAGACTCTAGCCATAGACCAAGTTCTACCTTGTTAGAAGGGAAAACTTCATAATAATACGTTCTGTCGTCTGTCGTGTTTGCATTAAATTTTCCTCCGTTTGCAGGAATAATTTTCATAAATTCTCCACGTTTAATGTTTTCAGTACCTTCAAATAAAAGGTGTTCAAAAAAGTGGGCAAATCCAGTCCTGTTTGGTGTTTCGTCTTTAGCTCCTACATGGTACATTATAGAAGTTGTTACAACAGGTGCAGTGTTGTCTTGGTGTAGGATAACATGCAGTCCGTTGTCCAGGTCGTACTCTTCAAATTCAACCTTTTGCGCTATAGCCAAATGGCTTATAAGCAACAAAGAAGCTAAAGTAAATAAGCATTTTTTCATTGTGAGTTTGTGTTTAAGGTGATTGTTGATTTATTGATATGTCTAATAGCGAATGCAATAGTTACATAAAAAGCTAAAATAACGAATGATTATTTTTTAGACTAGAAATATGTTAAAATAATGTGTTTTTTTATGATTTGAAACGTTTTGGTATTTGTGTTTATTACTACTAACGGAGTGGATTGTATGGTGTAAATTAAGGGAAGTTGTCTGTTTTAGGAAGTTATTGATACTAAGAAAATTGACTTATTTTTAATGCTATGTTTTTTTTTAATGAATATTTTTTAGTTCAATTTAGATAAAACGTTTGTAGTTTAATTAATTAGAAGTATATTTGCACTCATTTTTGAACAAAATTAATAAATAAAAACGTTACGCTATGTACGCAATTGTAGAGATAGCAGGGCAACAATTTAAAGTTGAAAAAGACCAAAAAGTGTTTGTTCACCGTTTAGCTTCTAACGAAGGAGATGCAGTATCATTTGATAATGTATTACTTATAGGAGATGGTGACAATGTAACTTTAGGCGCCCCGGCTATAGATGGAGCACTAGTAAGTGCAAAAATCTTAAAACACCTTCAAGGTGATAAAGTTATTGTTTTCAAGAAAAAGAGACGTAAAGGATACCGTGTTAAAAACGGACACCGTCAGGCTCTTACTGAAATCGTAATTGAAAGCATTGCTGCTTCTGGAGCTAAAAAAGCTGCACCAGCAACAAAAGCTAAAAAAGCAACTGCTAAAAAAGCAGATGATTTAAAGAAAATCGAAGGTGCTGGACCTAAAGCTGCTGAAGCTTTAGTAAAAGCAGGAATCGATACTTTCGCTAAAGTTGCAAATACTCCTGCTGAGAAATTAAGCGAGATATTAACAGCTGCTAGCTCAAGATTATCTCACATCGTTACTGTTACTTGGCCTCAACAAGCTCAATTAGCTGCAGATGGTAAATGGGATGAATTAAAAGTATTACAAGACAAATTAGACGGTGGAATTGAAAAGTAATTTTCAAAATTCATTATTATTAACAATATAAAACCTTAAGACATGGCTCACAAAAAAGGGGTAGGTAGTTCTAAGAACGGTAGAGAATCAGAATCAAAACGCTTAGGTGTAAAGATTTTTGGTGGTCAAGCTGCAATTGCTGGAAATATCATCATAAGACAAAGAGGTAATACACATCACCCAGGTGAAAATGTATATGCTGGTAAAGACCACACATTACACGCTAAAGTTGATGGTGTTGTGAAATTTACAAAGAGAAAAGACAATAGATCTTACGTTTCTATAGTTCCTTTCGAGGCTTAAGAAACAGTTTCTTTACAATATAAAAGTCCTTGCAATTATTTGCAAGGACTTTTCTTGTTTCACTTAATTCATGTTGTTTTTTTCAAGATGAGTTTAGTATAAAGCATAAAAAATCCCAAACAAAACTGCTTGGGATTTTTCTATATAATATGTGTTGCTATCTAATTTAGCAAGATTATTTATTTAGTATCTGTAGTATTCAGGTTTAAATGGTCCTTCAACAGTTACTCCAATATATTCCGCTTGGTCAGATTTTAATTCTGTAAGTTCAACTCCAATTTTAGCTAAGTGTAATTTTGCTACTTTTTCATCTAAATGTTTAGGTAACATGTATACTTCGTTTTTGTAAGCATCTCTGTTAGTCCATAATTCGATTTGCGCTAATGTTTGGTTTGTAAAAGAGTTACTCATTACAAAACTAGGGTGACCAGTTGCACAACCTAAGTTTACTAAACGTCCTTCTGCTAATAAAATAATATCTTTTCCGTCTATTGTATATTTATCAACTTGAGGCTTAATAGTGTTTTTAGTATCTCCGTAGTTATCATTTAACCAACCTACTTGTATTTCGTTATCGAAATGCCCAATGTTACAAACAATAGTTTTGTCTTTTAACATTTTAAAATGCTCTCCGCGAACAATATCTTTATTTCCTGTAGTTGTAATAATTACATCTGCATTTGGAGCTATTGTTTCTAGTTTTTTAACTTCAAAACCATCCATTGCAGCTTGTAAAGCACAAATAGGGTCTATTTCTGTTACTGTAACAATACTTCCTGCACCTTTAAAAGAAGCAGCTGTACCTTTACCAACATCTCCATAACCACAAACTACAACACGTTTTCCTGCTAACATAACATCTGTTGCACGACGAATAGCATCTACAGCACTTTCACGACATCCGTATTTGTTATCAAATTTAGATTTAGTAACAGAATCGTTTACGTTAATTGCAGGCATTGGTAATGTTCCGTTTTTCATACGTTCGTATAAACGGTGAACACCAGTTGTTGTTTCTTCAGATAAACCATTAATTCCGTCAACTAATTCAGGATATTTATCTAAAACCATGTTTGTTAAATCTCCACCATCATCTAAGATCATGTTTAGAGGTTTTCTGTCTTCACCAAAGAATAAAGTTTGCTCTATACACCAATCAAATTCTTCATCATTTAAGCCTTTCCAAGCATAAACAGCAGTGCCACCTTCTGCAATTGCAGCAGCAGCTTGATCTTGAGTAGAGAAAATATTACAAGAACTCCAAGTCACTTCTGCTCCTAAAGCTTTTAAAGTCTCAATTAAAACAGCAGTTTGAATGGTCATGTGTAAACATCCTGCAATTCTAGCACCTTTTAACGGTTGGCTTTCTTTGTACTCTTCACGAAGGCTCATTAAACCTGGCATTTCTGCTTCAGCTAATTCAATTTCTTTTCTTCCCCAAGCCGCAAGCGACATGTCTTTTACTTTATATGGTACGTAAGGAATCGTTTTTGTATTCATAATTGTATATTTGTCTCTAAATTTAAGAGCGCAAAGTTACATAATAAGTACGAGAAATATAAATGCCAGTATATAAAACACTACATCCAAATTCACAAACTACTGTTAAGATATGGAAGATTACAGAATCTTATGATGAATTGTTTCAAGGAGTTAAGATGAAACCAGATAGTTTACTACGTGTATTCGGTATGAAAAGTGAGCTTCATAGACGAGGATTTTTAAGTGTAAGACATCTTTTGTCTGCTTTTGGGTATACCGATTTCGATTTATATTACGACGAAAATGGTAAACCGCACTTAAAAGACGGTAAATTTATTTCTATAACACATTCGTTTAATTTTTCTGGTGTTGTTGTTAGTGATAGCAAAACAGGAATAGATATTGAGAAAAATCGAGAAAAAGTAAAATTAATAGCTCATAAATTTTCAAATTATGAATTTTGCTACTTAAATGAAGATGACATTGATTATGTTAAAAAACTTACCGTTATTTGGGGAGCAAAGGAAGCATTGTATAAATTATATGCGACACCAGGATTAAGTTTTTATAGTCATATTTTGGTATTACCTTTTAGTTTAAATGAAAGCAAAACAATTGCTTGGATTGATTATAAAGATAACAAGAGCCGCTTCGATATTTATTTTTTAGAATTTGAAGGTTTTACTTGTGTTTACACCATTACATAAATGAAGAACGTATTAACCAATATTCAGCATAACATTTTTAGTAATAAAAAACAGTTAGCGATACTGATTGATCCTGAGAAAATTAGATTGAGTGATGTAAAAGGGTTTGTTGAAAAAATAGACCAATCTGTTGCTAATTATATTTTTGTTGGTGGTAGTACTGTTCCTGTCGATCTTACAGAACCTTTAGTTCTAGAAATTAAAGCACACACAAAACTTCCTGTAATTTTATTTCCTGGAGATGTTGCACAAATAACAAATACGGCCAATGCCTTGTTGTTTTTATCTTTATTGTCTGGAAGAAACCCAGCATATTTAATAGGTAAGCATGTAGAGGCTATCCCGACATTAAAAGAAACAAGTTTAGAGATTATTCCAACAGGTTATCTTTTAATTGAAAATGGAGCAACTACAATGGTTCAGAAAGTAACAGAAACAGAACCCATGCCGTCTAAACATGTAGAGAATATTGTTAACACGGCTTTGGCTGGCGAATTGTTAGGAATGCGACTTATGTATTTAGAAGCAGGTAGCGGTGCAAAAAGCCCAGTCTCTCCAGAAATAATTAAAGCTGTGAGTAGCGATTTAAGTATTCCTTTAATAGTAGGAGGCGGTATTAAAACGAAAGCACAAATGGAGCTTGCTTTTAATGCAGGCGCAAATCTTGTGGTTATTGGTACGGCTTTAGAGAATGATGAAGACTTATTTAACGATTTAAAACGTTGGTAAACATCTAAATTATCTCTTAATTAATTCATTTAAACTAAAATCCTTAGTATTTTTGGTTATTGTTAAGTGCACATCTTTATGCATTTCATATTAATCAAAATTATAAGTATCATGAAAATATCAGTAGAATTAACCTTAATGCCTTTAAACGCAGATTACGAACCACCTATTCAAGAGTTTATTAAAGATTTAAGAGCTTCTGAATTTACGGTTTTAGAAAATCCGTTAAGTACTCAGGTTTATGGTGATTTCGATAAAGTAATGCCATTTTTAACAGATGCGTTAAGAACTTCCTTTGATGCTCAAGAAGGTGTTATAGCAAATATGAAGATTGTGAAGACCGATAGAAGTGACTATGTCCCAAATTTTTAATTTCCTCTTTGGCCAATACGAAGGCTATCAAACCATAAATATTGTATTAGAAATTGTAGCTGTAATTTTTGGTTTTTTATCGGTGTGGTATTCTAAAAAGAATAACATATTGGTTTTTCCAACGGGTATGGTTAGTACACTTATTTTTGTGTATTTGCTATTGCATTGGGGACTGTTAGGAGATATGATGATAAATGCTTACTATTTTATAATGAGTGTTTATGGTTGGTATATTTGGACACGTCAAACCGGAAACGATCAATTAACGCCTATTTCTAAAATGACAGCCAAAGAGCAAAAAATTGGAATAGCTATATTCTTTGCAACAATGGTGTTTGTATACGTAGTGTATACCATTTTCGATAAATTAAACAGTTGGACTGCTTGGGTAGATATGCTTACAACAGCATTGTTTTTTGTAGGGATGTGGCTTATGGCTAAACGAAAATTAGAAAATTGGATTTTTTGGATTATAGCAGATATTATTTCTATTCCGCTATATTTCTATAAAGGATTTACATTTACAAGCCTACAATATTTAGGATTCACATTTATAGCAATTTCAGGATATTACGCATGGAAGAATACCTTAGGCAAAGACCTTCAGACTGCTTAAAAATAGTGTTGTTTGGGCCGGAATCGACAGGGAAAACCGTGTTGGCAAAACAATTAGCAGCGCATTACAATACTGTTTTTGTGCCAGAATATTCCCGAACTTATGCTCTCGAAAAACTAAAAAATAGCGAAACACTAACAGCTGCAGATGTTATGCCTATTGCAAAAGGGCAAATTTCTTTAGAGAATGAGTTAATCAAAGATGTTGAAACGCTGTTAATTTGCGATACCAATTTGTTAGAGACAAAAGTTTATGCAGAACTCTATTATAAAGGGTTTTGTAATGAGATATTATCAGCTTCGGTAGTTAAAAATCATTATAATCTATACTTTTTAACGTATATTGACATTCCATGGGTAGCAGACGATGTAAGAGACAAACCTAACGAAAGAGAAACTATGTTTAATGCTTTTGAAAAAGCGTTAATCGACTACAATAAACCCTATGTTTTATTAAAAGGAACGTTTAAAGAGCGTTTCGATTTAGCGGTAAAACAGATAGACAATTTAATATTAAAACAAACATGAATTTTTCAGAACAAGATTTAAAACAAATAGATAATAAAGGCTTGACCTTGCAGAAAATAAATAGACAAGTAGAGCAATTTCAAGATGGCATCCCTTTTATAGATTTAGAGTCCCCAGCAATACTAAATCATGGTATTTTAAAATTTAATGAAACCGAACGTAAAACTTATGTCGATGCTTACGACGAAAAACGTAATGAAATATCTGTTTTAAAATTTGTTCCTGCTTCTGGGGCAGCAACCAGAATGTTTAAAAATTTATTCAATTTTGTTGCTAAATTTAATCCAGAAGGCGAGGAGTCTTTTAGTGCTTTTGCAGAAAAAAATAACGATAAAAATCTAATTTCGTTCTTTGACGGATTAGAAAAATTACCTTTTTACAATTTAGTAATGGAGGTTATACATGAAACATATCCAGATTATTCTGCGTACGCTACAGATAAGCAAAAATGGATTTTCGTAAACGTTATGTTAGATCATAAGTATTTAGATTATGGTACTTTCCCTAAGGGATTATTACCATTTCATAAATACGACGATCATATTTCTACAGCTTTTGAAGAGCATTTGTTTGAAGCGGCTTCTTATGCCTCGGCAAATGGAAAAGCAAACTTGCATTTTACCATTTCAGAAACACATAGCGATAAGTTTAAAGCTGAATTTAATAAGATAAAACCTGTAGTAGAAGCAGAAACGAAATTGGATTATAATATTTCGTTTTCATTTCAAAAACAATCTACAGATACCATTGCATTAACGCCAGAAAAAGAGCCTTTCCGTGAAGCAGACGGAAGTTTGTTATTTAGACCTTCTGGACATGGTGCTTTAATTGAAAATTTAAACGATTTAGATGCCGATGTTATTTTTATAAAAAATATAGATAACGTTGTAGTTTCTAAATTTAAAGAGAATATTGTTGAATACAAGAAAGTGCTTGCAGGTGTGCTTTTAGAGCTTCAAGGGCAAGCTTATACGTATTTAGAACATTTAGATAATAATGTGCTAAGTGAGAATGAATTGGTTGAAATTACCGAATTCTTAACACGTAAATTAAACGTTGATATTTCTATAGAATTTGAAAAATATGCTTTAAAATATCAAATAGATTATTTAAAAGAAAAATTAAACAGACCGATAAGAATATGCGGTATGGTTAAAAATGAAGGAGAACCTGGTGGTGGCCCATTTTGGGTAGAAGATCATAGAGGTAATTTATCGCTTCAAATTGTAGAATCTGCACAAATAGATTTAAGTAACAGTATCCAAAAAGATATATTAAGCGGGTCTACACATTTTAATCCTGTAGATTTAGTTTGTGGTACTAAAGATTATGAAGGACATACCTTCGATTTATTAAAGTTTGTAGATCCTAAAACAGGATTTATAACTCAGAAAACAAAAGACGGACAAGATCTTTTAGCGCTTGAATTACCAGGATTATGGAATGGTGCAATGGCAAATTGGAACACCGTTTTTGTAGAAGTACCTTTAAATACTTTTAATCCTGTAAAAACGGTAGCAGATTTATTAAAGCCTGCACATCAAATGTAATTATGATTGATGATGCTTTACTTATTTCAGAATTATCTTTTAAAGCTGTACGTAGCTCTGGTGCCGGTGGGCAACATGTAAATAAAGTCGCTTCAAAAGTAGAATTAAGTTTTAGTATCTTAGAGTCTTCAGCGTTAAATGAAGGTCAAAAAGGACGACTCATAACTAAACTCCAACCGCGATTAACTAAAAATCAGGTGCTATTATTACAATGTGGTGAAAGCCGCAGTCAGCATAAGAACAAGGAATTGGTTATCAGTCGTTTTTTATATATTTTAAAAGAAGGGTTGAAGGTTTCTAAAAAGAGACGACCTACAAAAATCCCAAAATCTGCAATTAAAAAACGTCTTAAAGGTAAGCGCGTAGTGTCTGAACGTAAGGCTAGCAGGCGTAAACCAAACCTAGAGTAGAATTTTACATAAAAAATGTAATGTATCAAGAATTGTTACTACATTTGTAACGTTCTCATAAAGGGGTGCCTAATATCGGCTGAGATCATACCCATTGAACCTAGAACAGGTAATGCTGTTTAGGAATCGCGTATTTAACAAAAATGTCTAACAAACATTTTAGCACGTACAATACCGTTATCAATGTTATTTTATACTTCTAAATCTAAACATGTTATACATTACCCATGTCTTGATTTAAAATTTAAAATAGCAGTTTTAAAAATTGTATTTGTTTAAATACGCAAAAATTAATCAATCTAAAAATATAGAATAAGGACCTCTTTTTATTCGATTAACACATTTTCGAATGAAACATTTTTTTGTTTTAGCATGCTGCCTAATATCAGGGATTTCAGCATTTTCTCAAGAAGAGAAAGCACAAGATTCAACCACTGTTAACACCGAAACGTTAGATGAGGTTTTGGTTACAGCTGTTCGTGTACAAGCAACGTCACCAATTACACACTCTAATGTAGATAAAGCCGAATTGGCTAAGCGTAATTTAGGGCAAGATCTTCCCATGTTATTAAATTACTTACCTTCTGTGGTAACCACTAGCGACGCTGGTGCAGGTATAGGTTATACTGGAATTCGTGTGCGTGGTGTAAGTTCGCAATCTACAAATGTTACTATAAATGGAATTCCGTATAACGACTCGGAATCTTTAGGTACATTCTGGGTAAATTTAGGAGATATTGCTTCTTCTGTAGAAAGTTTACAATTGCAACGTGGTGTAGGAACATCTACAAATGGTTCTGGGGCATTTGGGGCAAGTATTAACGTCTTAACAGATGCCGTTTCTAATATAGCAAGTGCAGAAGTTTCTAACAGTTTTGGAAGTTTTAATACTAGAAAACACAATGCTAAATTTAGTTCTGGACTATTAAATAATCATATAGAAGTTGCAGGACGTTTGTCTATCATTAAGTCTGATGGGTATATAGATCGTGCATCAACAGATTTAAAATCTTATTTTTTACAAGCTTCTTATGTAGACGACAATACCTTAATTAAGGCTGTCGTTTTTGGAGGTCATGAAAACACATATCAATCTTGGAATGGTTTAGAAGATTTAGATAAATTAAAAAATGACAGAACTTATAATTCTGCAGGTATTTATACAGATGATGATGGCAATGTACAATTTTACGATAATGAAGTAGACGATTACCAACAAGACCACTATCAGTTACACTGGAATGAGCGTTATAATAATAATTGGACTACAAATTTAGGTTTAAACTACACGAAAGGAAGCGGGTATTTTGAGCAATATAAAGAAGATGAATCGTTTACAGATTATGGTCTAAATAACGTCTCTATTGGAACAACAACCATAGAAACTACAGACATTATTCGTCGTCGTTGGTTAGATAACGATTTTTATGTGATTAATGCGAATGCTAATTTTAAAAACGAAAAAATAAATGCCTTTTTTGGAGGATCGTTTAGTACGTACGATGGTGATCATTTTGGAGAAATAATTTGGTCTAAATATGCAAGTAATAGCGAAATTAGGGATCATTATTACGATGGTAACGGTAAGAAGAAAGATTTAAGCTTGTTTGCAAAAGCAACATATAGATTGAATACACAATGGAGTTTATTTGGAGATTTACAAATGCGTTTTGTAGATTATAAAACAACAGGAATAGATTCTGATCTTTCACCATTAACTATAGATGAGCAATACAATTTTTTTAACCCTAAAGCTGGGGTGACTTATGAATTAGATGGAAATAATAACATGTACTTCTCTTATGCAAGAGCAAACAGAGAACCAACAAGAGACGATTTTCAGAATAATCCAGATATTAAACCAGAACAATTAAACGATTTTGAATTGGGATGGAGACACGAAAAACAACGTTTTAAATTTAATGCCAATGTGTATTATATGCAATATAACGAGCAATTAGTATTGTCCGGAAGAATTGACGATGTTGGAAATCCGGTTAGAACAAACAGTGGAGAAAGTTACCGTTTAGGGTTGGAAATAGAATCGGCTATCGGGATTTCTAAAGCATTCTCTATTCGTCCTAATGTAACTTTTAGTACCAATAAAAATGAATCTGTTTACGCTTCTTTTGATGGAGAACTAAAAGATTTTGGATCTACAAACATTTCATTCTCTCCAGATATTGTTTTGGGTAATGCAATCGTTTTTCAGCCAAATGAAGATTTTCAAGTATCTTTTTTAAGTAAATATGTGAGTGAACAATATATGGGAAACACAGATTCTGAAAGATCTAAATTAGATAGCTATTTTGTAAATGATCTAAATATTACTTACGAATTTAAAATGCAGTCAATCTTTAAATCTATTATTCTAAGTGGTGTTGTAAACAATATATTTAATGAAAAATATGAGTCAAATGGTTATTATTATACTTACGATGATACTTGGAGTAATCCAAGCGCTGTAACAACTATAGAAGGTACAGGATATTATCCGCAAGCAACTACTAATTTTTTAGTAGGCGCAACTTTAAAATTTTAAATAAAAAAGGCGATTCTTAAAAGAGAATCGCCTTTTTTATTCTTCTAATCATTATATACCCGTATTGTTGTACCTGTTACTTTTACAAAATACGGTTTTAAAGTATATTCTCCTTCCGTATCTGTACTGGGATAACCATTTATAATATTGTATGTGTTGTCATCGCAATCGCAAGATGCTATAATACCATCTATTTCTAGTTTAGAACAAGAAGTAACAGCATGGTTTGGGTCTGTAAGTTCGAAAGCAGTATACATGCTAGATCCAATATAATATAAAACCACACCGTTAACACCGTAATTGTCTAAAATAATATAGTTTCCTGGGAAATTTAAAGCATTGTATTTTGGTAAGCTCGTGTTAATTAAAGTACCCGTATCAAAACTATAATCTGGAATGTATGGGTTGTCTTCATAAGTATCATTAGTGCTGCAATTCGCCATTAATAAGACGGTTATTGTAGCTAAAAAAAGTTTTTTCATAATAATAATTTCGATTTGCAATCTACAACAAAAAGTAGTTTGCTGTAAAAAATTTGTATATTTGTAACTAATCTCGTGTTGCGAGATTTTTTATGTTTTATGAACTGAGGTTTATGAAACATATTTTTTTTAATTAAAACGATAAAGTTATGAGTAAAGTATCTTATTATACTCCGGAAGGGCTAAAAAAGTTAAGAGACGAGCTAAGACAACTTAAAGATATAGAAAGACCACGCGCATCTCAAGCAATTGCTGAAGCTCGAGATAAGGGAGATTTAAGTGAAAATGCTGAATATGATGCTGCAAAAGAGGCTCAAGGTATGTTAGAAATGAAAATTTCTAAATTAGAAGAAGTCATGGCAGGAGCACGTGTAATTGACGAGTCTAAGTTAGACGCCTCTAAAGCGTTAGTATTATCTAAAGTGAAAATTAAAAACCAAACTAATGGTATGGAAATGAATTACATTTTGGTAGCAGATGGTGAAGCCGATTTAAAATCGGGCAGAATATCTGTAAATTCTCCTATTGGTAAAGGTTTATTAGGTAAATCTGTTGGTGATGTTGCCGAAATTCAAGTGCCAAGTGGTATTATGAAATTCGATATTGTAGAAATTTCTAGATAATAGTCTTTAGCGATTAAAAAATAAAGATTCCTATTGTTTTAAGCTGAAATTATTTCGGTTTGTACTAAAACTCTAGGAATCTTTCTATATTTACGTAATTAAATTAAATATTATGGCTTCTATTTTTAGTAAAATCATTTCAGGAGAAATTCCTTGTTATAAAGTAGCAGAAACAGATGATTTCTTAGCTTTTTTAGATATTAATCCGAATGCAAAGGGACATACGTTATGTATTCCAAAGCAAGAAGTAGATAAGATTTTTGATTTAGATGATGCGCTTTATTTAGGGTTAATGCGTTTCTCTAAGCAAGTCGCTAAAGCAATAGAAAAAGCAGTGCCTTGTAAACGTGTTGGAATGACTGTTATTGGTCTTGAAGTACCACATGCACACGTACATTTAATTCCGTTAAATGCTATGGAAGATGCATTGTTTTCAAAAAAAACTACACTTACCCAAGACGAGTTTGAGAAAACAGCAGCAGCTATTAGTGCAGCAATGTAATTAAGTAGTTTGCGTTAACTGTTTATCAATTTTTAAAGTGATTTGCATGGTTGTACCTTTTCCTATTTCGGAATGAGATACTTTTATTTTTCCATCATGAAAATCTTCAATAATACGTCGTGCTAGAGATAATCCTAATCCCCAACCTCGTTTTTTAGTTGTAAAACCAGGTTCGAAAATGCGATTAAATTGATTTTTAGAAAGTCCTTTTCCTGTATCGGAAATAGAAATTTTAACATCATGTTCGCTGGGTGTAATAACCACAGAAAGTTTTCCTCTTCCTTTCATGGCGTCTATAGCATTTTTAACCAGATTTTCTATAGTCCAACTGTATAATTGGGTGTTAAGTTGTACTAGAATAGCCGTATTTGGTATGTCTATACTAAAGTCTACTAATTTAGACGAACGTGATTTTAAGTAATCGTAGGCATCAATTGTTTCTTTAACAACATTTGCTTGTTCTAATGTTGGTACAGATCCTATTTTGCTAAAACGCTCGGTAATGGTTTCTAATCTACTAATGTCTATTTCTATCTCCTTAATATAATCTGGATTAACATCTTCAATTTTTAATATTTCTGTCCAACCAATTAAAGACGATAATGGCGTACCTATTTGGTGGGCTGTTTCTTTAGCCATTCCAGACCATAATTTATTTTGTGTAGCAATTTTTGTACTTCTGTAAAACACATACACTAAGCTTGCAAAAAGCACGAGTATAAGTACAAATGCAATAGGATAATATTTTAATTTGTTTAAAAGGGGAGAGTTTCCGTAGTATAAAGTGTTTAAAACTCGACCATCGTAAATAATTTCTATTGGGTTATTTTCTTTTTCAAAATCTAAAATAAGATCTTTTATATAAGTAGAGTCTTTATCTTTTATTTTACCTAAATTATTATGTTCAATATTACCATCTAAATCCACCATTATCATAGGTGTTGTGGTGTTACTTTGTAAAATTTGAAGCGGTAATTCCCCGATGTCTCCGTCTAAGTTTGTGCTTTTTATTAAGTCGCGCTGTGCTGCAGACCAGTTTTCCATCTTTATACGTTCCTCAGCTTTAAAACTTTGAAAGAACATATAAGTATTCCATAAAATAAGCGAGACTATAACAAACGAAAATCCGATAAATATCCAACGGATAAGATTTTTATGTTTAGTAAAAAGCATGAAAACTATTTTTAATGGTAATATAATGCAAATCTGTTAATAATATTGTGCTATCAAGTTACCAAATCATTTTTTGTTCATTGATAGAATACTTACCTTTGTCGAATATTAAAGAAGTAAAATAATTTCATTCAGACCTAAGTCCTTAGTAATAGATATGTTAAAAGGTTTTAGTTTAGTGTAGTAGCTTTAAGTGTATAGCTCTTGCGAGTACAATAGATGCTGAGGTGAAATTGAATTTATTACGATTTATTTTTTTAATGTATGAAGTGAAATCCACTAATTTTGGTATTTTCGCGAGCAAGACACATGCATCATAATTCAGTAAAACAGGCGTTGTAAATATAAAATATTTAAAGGGAGTGTAATTAATATTATAAATTACGACTGAGTACATCAGATGCCTTTAAATTTGTACTGAATGTGAGAAAGGTTTTGATATATTGATTAATACAAGCGTTTTAAAATTATAGAAATAATGTTTAAAAGCGTAATTGTCTTAAAGCATAAAATATAAAGTGAGTTTTTAATAGAAATTAAATGTAATGGAAGTACAAGGAAAAGTAAAAATGATAGGAGAAACCCAAACCTTCGGGAGTAATGGGTTCAGAAAAAGAGAGTTGGTAGTTACAACAGAAGAACAATATCCTCAGCATATATTAGTAGAATTTGTTCAAGACAAAACAGATTTACTAAACAGTTACACAGTAGGACAAAACGTAAAAGTGAGTATTAATTTAAGAGGTAGAGACTGGGTTAATCCACAAGGAGAAACTAAATATTTTAACTCTATCCAAGGTTGGAGAATTGAAGCAGTACAAGATGCAGCTTCAGGAGGAGCTGTTCCTCCAGTACCACCAGCAGATGCTTTTGAACCAGCATCTAGTTTAAATGAAGACGATCACGACGACTTACCTTTCTAGTTAAAGGTATACAATGACTAATTCAAAGTGTGATTAACCTCAATATCTAACGATATTGGGGTTTTTTCTTTTATACGAATTCTTTTTTTTTAAATTAGTATCATGAAATTTTTAAGTAATAAAATAGAATTTCCAAGTATAGATGAAGCCACAGAAGAAGGTTTAATTGCTGTTGGTGGCGATTTATCTACAGATCGTATATTGTTAGCCTACAAACGAGGGATTTTTCCTTGGTTTGAAGATGATAAAGCTATTTTGTGGTGGTCTCCAGATCCGCGTTTTGTGTTATATCCAGAAGAACTTAGGGTTTCTAAAAGTATGAAACAGTTTTTACGTAACTGTAGTCTTACGGTAACGGTAAATACTGCATTTCCTCAGGTTATAGAAGCCTGTGCAAGTATTAAGCGCAATGGGCAAGAAGGCACTTGGATTACTAATAATATGAATAAGGCGTATATAGAATTATACGAAATGGGTTTTGCTAAGTCTATTGAGGTTTGGAAAAATGATGAGCTTGTAGGCGGTTTTTATGGCCTAGATTTAGGAAACGATGTCTTTTGTGGAGAAAGCATGTTTTCTAAAGTAAGTAATGCTAGTAAGGCTGCTTTTATAACTTTTGTTCAAAATACAAATTATAAACTTATAGATTGTCAAGTGCATACACAGCATTTAGAGAGCCTTGGTGGCCGATCTATTCCTAGAGATCTATACTTAAGTTATTTGTAGTTTAAACCTCGTTGTATCTAAAACAATTTACTTCATGGTCGTTAACCATTCCGGTAGCCTGCATTTGTGCATAAATAACCGTAGATCCCACAAATTTAAATCCACGTGTTTTTAAATCTTTACTAATTGTATCACTTAAAGGTGTGTTGGCAGGAGAGTCTTTAAAATTTTTAAAACTGTTTTTAATAGTTTTTCCATCTACAAAATTCCAAATATAAGTGCTGAAGCTTCCAAACTCTTCCTGAATTTTTATAAAAGCTTGTGCATTAGTAATTGTCGCTTTTATTTTGAGTTTGTTTCTAATAATTCCGGCATCTTGAATTAATTCCTCGCATTTAGTTTCGTTGTATTTTGCTATTTTTTTATAATCGAAATTATCAAAAGCTTTTCTAAAATTTTCACGTTTTCTAAGTATTGTAATCCAACTTAAACCAGCCTGAAACGTTTCAAGAATTAAAAACTCGAACAGTGTCGCATCATCTTTTACAGGAACTCCCCATTCTAAATCGTGATACGCTTCATATAAATCATCGTTTTTGCACCAATCACATCTGTGTTTCTCCATCCTGTAAGGTTTTAATTTTAATACTACTAATGTAACAACAGTTACTTAAAAAACTACATTTAAGACTTAAATTTGTAGGGTAAATTTATAGAATTATATGGAAACAACACATAATATAGTTAAAAACGAAATTATTCAAAAGGGATTAGATAATGCAATGTCTTATCAAGATTTTAGAGAGTTAGTAAAAGAATTATCTAAAACAGGAGGCGCTACTGGTAACGAACAAAGTGCTGCTCTTGTAGGTTACACTAAAATTAACGAAAGCCGTATGAAGCGTTGGGATAAAACCTTAAAAGTTTCTGAAAACGATACAAAAGCTATTCAGGATTTTAAAGGAGATATTACATGGTTAGTTATTGCAGAAAGTTGGTGCGGAGATGCTGCTCACGTTATGCCTGTAATGAATAAAGTTACCCAATTAAATGAAAACATTAACCTTAGAGTTGTACTTCGTGATGATAATGATGCGTTAATGAATATGTTTTTAACTAACGGCGGAAAATCAATTCCAAAGTTAATTATGATAGATAATACTACGGGAGAGGTTGTAAATACATTTGGACCAAGACCAAAAACGGCCACTAAGTTAGTTGCAGATTATAAAGAAGAACACGGTGTGTTGACTCCGGAATTTAAGGAATCTTTACAAACATGGTATAACTTAAATAAAGGACAGAGTACTATTTCAGATTTAATAGGATTGTTAAAGGCTTAATCTTTGCCTTCAAAATAAAATGTAATCGAACCTATTTGAGAGGGTTTCGATACGTCTGTACTAAAACGTGCTTTTTTAGCATACTCCATTGCACTGCTAATTAAGCACTCGTTTTTAGAGGTAGAGGCATTGTTTAAATAAGAATCTGTAACATCTCCAGCTGCATTAACGGTGATGTTAATAATAATTTTTCCGCTAGCTTCACATAAATATATTGGTGTTGGCATATACATATGTGTTCTGTCTGTTAAAGAATAATGCATACTACTGTTTTTATTCGTAGACGCATTCATTGCAGTTTTGTCTTCAGAATTATTTCCGTTAGAGGCATTAGATTTACTCTTTTTTTGAGTTCTTGCTTTTAAAATACTATTTACACTATTAAAAGACGATAATTCTTGGGCATCTAAATTACTCTCTTCAGAATCTGAGTTTGTGTCTTCAAGTAAGTCTTCGGCTTCAGTAACTTCTTCGGTTTCTGTTAGTCTAGAATTTTCGTAATCTTTTGGAGGTTCAATCAGATTGTAAGCTTTTGCAAAACGTTTATTATTTTCTGTTTCGTTAAACGCTTTATTTGTTTCTGCTTTAGAATGCTCAAGCTCTTCTGCTAGTTTTTCGGCTTCTAATTCCTTTTCTGTTTTCTGCTCGGGTTGCATATTGTAAAACGTTTCAGAAAGGAGAATGTCATGCTTTGTAAGATGCATGTTAAACACAATAAGTAAAACTGTACCGGCAATAAGTGCAGTTATTAAGGCGGCTTTATGTGTGTCTGTTAATTTCAAAAAAAAGTAGGTATTGGGATCAAAATAAAAACTAATATACGGTTTTTCTGTAGCTTTAGCCTTTTAATTGCTCAATAAACTGTTCTGGGCTTAAGGCGTCATCAACATTAAAATCTCCTATTTTAGTTCTTCTTAGCTCAGATAAATGTGCTCCGGAGTTTAGCGCTTTTCCAAAATCGTTTGCTAAAGAACGTATATAAGTCCCTTTACTACAAACCACTCTAAATTCTAGATTGTGATCAGAAATATTGGTAATTTCAAATTCAGCAATATGAATAGTTCTTGGTTTAATATCTACAGAAACACCTGCTCGAGCAAATTCATACAATCGTTTTCCGTCTTTTTTTATAGCTGAAAAAACAGGTGGGTATTGTTCTATGTGTCCAATAAATTGTTTGGTAGTACCATGAATTAATTCTGAAGTAATATGGTCTTTAGGAAACGTTTCATTGATTTCTGTTTCTAAATCGAAAGATGGTGTTGTGCCTCCTAAAACTATAGTTCCTGTGTATTCTTTAATCTGACCTTGAAAGGTATCGATTTGCTTGGTCATTTTACCAGTGCAAATCACTAAAAGTCCAGTCGCTAAAGGATCGAGAGTTCCGGCATGACCAACTTTTATTTTTTTAATATTAAACGCTTGACGGATTTCCCAACGCAGTTTATTTACGGCTTGAAAAGAGGTCCAGTTTAATGGTTTGTCTATTAATAAGACTTCTCCGTTTAAGTAATCGTCTAGTGTTTTCTTCATATTAATTTAAAACAGTATAACCTATGGCGATAAAACCAACAATGGCACAATAGATAGCAAAGTATGATAATTTACTTTTTTTAACTAAAGAAATCATCCAAGTACAAGCAAAAAGTCCGCAAACAAAAGCAGCTATAAATCCAGCAGAAAGTGCAGTAATATCTGTGTTAGCTAAATTTAATTCGCCTCCTAAAATATCTTTAGCAATTTTCCCAAAGATTAACGGTACAACCATTAAAAATGAAAAACGCGCAGCTTTTGTTTTGTCGTTTCCAAGTAAAACTGAAGTCGATATTGTTGCTCCAGATCTTGAAATTCCTGGTAACATGGCAATGGCTTGCGAAACACCAATAATAAAAGCATTTTTAAAAGTTACTGGTTTTTCTGTATCCTTAGCTTTGTCTGCTAGGAAAAGTAATACCGAAGTTACAATTAACATGGCGCCTACTAAAAGTATATTTCCGTCGAAAAGTGATTCTAATTGTTTTTCAAAAAACAGTCCTATAATTACTGCAGGAATCATAGAGATTACAATTTTAGTTATAAACTGTAAATCTTCGTTCCATTCAAATTTTAAAGCACCTTTTATAAGTAAAAATATATCTTTTCTAAAGATTACCATGGTACTTAAAGCCGTTGCAAAGTGAAGTACTACAGTAAAAAGTAAGCTTTCTTCTGGCACAGAGTGGTCGCCAAGAAGTGCTTTAGCTATTTCTAAATGTCCGCTAGAAGAAACTGGTAAAAACTCTGTAAGTCCTTGAATAATACCAAGGATAATTGCATCTATAGTTTCCATTATTTTTTATTCGGATTTAAAAGGATGGCATAAATCTGAATTCCGAACCCAATTAAAATTAATGTTGGTGCTAATCGTATTCTTCTAAAACTAAAAACATCTGGACTAAAAACATTAGGGTCGTCACTACCACCTCCAGACATTAAAATAAAACCTAGCGCGATAATGCCAAGTCCGATAAGCATAAATTTATAGTTTTTCTTTCCGAAGATAAATTCATCTTTAGAAAGTTTATTTTGTTTTTGTTCTCCCATGTGTATTGTAATAATGCATTAGCTTAGAAAGCTCTGCAAATTAAAGGTTTTTATTTAAAACGAATTCTTAAAGCATACTTAAAAATTAGTCTAATTTAATAGAGTCTAAAATAGTAGCGTACTATGCTATAAAATTCTCGTTGTACTTTATATGCGCCGTATGTTGCTTGGGCTCTCATAACATCGAATCTTTCTTCTCCAAAATCAAAATCTTCGTTTAGTTTTTTACTTCCTTTTTACCGCTAATTACAACTAAAAAAAAGCAGTGCAAAACATAAGGATTTTATAATATTAATAATATAGTTGGTCCGTTTTTAAATTTAAGAAACGTTGTGTCGCAATAAATGTGCTAATCCAAGTAATTATAATACCTAGTAAAAAGATGGTAACAAATAAACCACCAATAAGAATGGGGTTGTTTAGTAATTCTAAATCAGGGAAGGTCTTGTTAAGGTAAAAGAACACAATAGCCATGCCTATTAACGCTAAAACGGCACCAATTATACCTAGTTTTACACTTTTCCAGACAAATGGTTTTCTAATAAAATGTTTTGTTGCACCCACCATTTGCATGGTTTTTATGGTAAAACGTTTAGAATATACAGAGAGTCTAATAGAACTGTTTATTAGTAATACTGCAATTAATGTAAAAATGGCACTAACTACTAAAATCCAGAAGCTAATACGTCTTACATTTTCGTTCATTAAGGTAACTAAGTCGTTATCGTAACGTACTTCGTCTACAAATGTTTTTGCTGTTGCTTCGTCTGATATAATTTTTAACTGCTCAGATGTTACAAAGTCGGCTTTTAAATGTACATCTATTGAGTTTTGAAGTGGATTAAAGCCTAAGAAATTCATGAAATCTTCACCATTTTCAGCCTTCATAAATTCTGCAGCTTGTTCTTTAGAAACATATTCGGTTGTTTTTACATAATCCGACATTGTTAAGCTCTTTTCCAGTTGTTTAATTTCAACGTCTTTAGCCGTTTCTTTTAGGTAAATAGTAACCACAACTTGCTCCTTAAAATGGTCTGCAAGTTTTTTAGTGTTTAGCACGAGCATGCCCAGTAAACCAAGTAAAAATAAAACTAAAGCAATACTCAATACCACAGAAAAATAAGACGATATTAATCTACGTTTCTGATAATTTTCAAAAGATGAGCTCATATAAGGCGTGAATTTGTTTGTAAAAATATAAAAGAAATCTATTTCATTAAGGATAACAACGTTTAAACTTTCAACATTGTTATAATAACCTTAAATTTGCGCCTTTATTAAGCGGAATACGACAACATGCAATATCATTTTAACGACATAGAAGCCAAGTGGCAAAAATATTGGGCAGAACATAAAACGTTTCAAGCCAAAAATCAATCTGAAAAACCTAAATATTACGTACTCGATATGTTTCCTTATCCTTCAGGAGCAGGATTACATGTTGGGCATCCGTTAGGATATATTGCTTCAGATATTTATGCGCGCTACAAACGCCATAAAGGATTTAATGTATTGCATCCGCAAGGTTACGATAGTTTTGGTTTACCGGCAGAACAATATGCGATCCAAACCGGGCAGCATCCTGCAATTACGACCGAAACTAATATTGCAACGTATCGTCGTCAGTTAGATCAAATCGGATTTTCTTTCGATTGGTCTCGCGAAGTCCGTACTTCTAATCCAGAATATTATAAATGGACACAATGGATTTTTGTTCAATTATTCAATTCTTGGTTTAATAACGATTCAGGGAAAGCTGAAGATATTTCAACTTTAGAAACTATTTTTTCTGCTGAAGGAAATACAACAGTAAATGCCGTTTGCGATGATAATATCGAACCGTTTACTGCTGAAGCATGGCATTCATTTTCATCTGAACAAAAACAAGATGTTTTATTACAATATAGATTAACGTATTTAGCTGAAACAGAAGTAAACTGGTGTCCTGCATTAGGAACAGTTTTAGCAAACGACGAGATTGTTAACGGCGTGTCTGAACGTGGCGGACATACGGTAGTTCGTAAAAAAATGACACAATGGAGCATGCGAATTTCTGCGTATGCAGAACGTTTACTTCAAGGTTTAAATACTATTGATTGGACAGACTCTTTAAAAGAAAGTCAGCGTAACTGGATTGGGAAATCTGTTGGAGCTTCGGTTACTTTTAATGTAAAAGGACATGACGATAAAATAGATGTGTTTACAACCAGACCTGATACTATTTTTGGTGTGAATTTCATGACGTTAGCACCAGAACATGAATTGGTGGCTAAAATTGTAACTGCTGAACAAAAAGCAGACGTTGAAGCATATATAGAAAAAACCGCAAAACGTAGCGAACGCGAACGTATGGCCGATGTAAAAACCATTTCTGGTGTATTTACAGGAGCATATGCAGAGCATCCTTTTACTAAGGAACCCGTTGCTATTTGGATTGGAGATTACGTGTTGGCGAGCTATGGAACTGGTGCTGTTATGGCCGTGCCTTGTGGTGACCAACGTGATTATGATTTTGCAAATCATTTTGGGATTACGATTCCTAATATTTTTGAAGGCGTAGATATTTCTGAAACGGCTTTCGGAGAAAAAGGAAAAACGAAATTAATGAATAGCGATTTCTTAAACGGACTAGCTTATAAAGAAGCAAGTAAAAAAGCCATTGAAGCATTAGAAGCTATTGGGCAAGGTGAAGGTAAAACAAATTACCGTTTACGCGATGCTGTATTTAGTCGTCAACGTTATTGGGGAGAGCCATTTCCTGTGTATTATGTAAATGGAAAACCACAAATGATTGCAATGGAACATTTACCAATCCGTTTGCCAGAAGTAGAAAAATATTTACCAACCGAAACCGGAGAGCCGCCTTTAGGTCGTGCCGATGTTTGGGCTTGGGATACCGAATTAAATACCGTTGTTAGCAACGAAAAGATAAATAATACAACTGTTTTTCCTTTAGAATTGAACACGATGCCAGGTTGGGCGGGAAGTTCATGGTATTTCTTCCGTTATATGGAAGAAGCTTCAAAAAGAGGTGATGCATTTGCAAGTGAAGATGCGCTTAACTATTGGGAAAGTGTAGATTTATACATTGGTGGTAGCGAACATGCAACTGGTCATTTATTATATTCTCGTTTCTGGGTGAAATTTTTAAAAGATCGCGGATTTGTTAATATTGAAGAGCCTTTTAAAAAGCTAATTAACCAAGGAATGATTTTGGGTACCAGTGCTTTTGTGTATCGTGAAGAAGGAACGAATACTTATCTTTCTCATGGTTTAATTGAAGGTAAAAGTGTTTCTCCTATTCATGTAAAAGTTCAGTATGTAAATGCTTCAGATGAATTAGATATTGAAGGATTAAAAACTGATGGTGAGTTTGGTGAAGATTTTAAAGATGCTGAATTTATTTTAGAAGATGGTGTTTATAAAGTAGGTCGTGAGGTTGAAAAAATGTCGAAATCGAAATACAACGTGGTTAATCCAGACCAGATTTGTGCAGAATATGGTGCCGATAGTTTAAGATTGTACGAAATGTTCTTAGGGCCTTTAGAACAAGCTAAACCTTGGAATACAGCAGGAATTACAGGAGTACATGGTTTTCTTAAAAAATTATGGAAATTATATATCGGTGAAGAATCTGTAAATGTTACAGATGCAGAACCCACAAAAGACAATTTAAAAACGCTTCATAAAACCATTAAAAAGGTAGAAGACGATATCGAGAATTTTTCTTTCAATACATCGGTATCTACGTTTATGATTGCTGTAAACGAATTCAACGCTCAAAAATGTGTAAGTAAAGCAGTGTTAGAACCATTCTTGGTTTTATTATCACCTTATGCACCACATATTGCAGAAGAATTATGGAGCCAGTTAGGGAATTTAGAATCAATTTCTGAAGCACCTTTCCCAGAGTTTGATGGTAGTCATTTAGTAGAAAGCAGTAAAGTGTATCCTATTTCTTTTAACGGAAAAATGCGTTTCACTTTAGAATTATCTTTAGACTTAGGAAAAGGCGAAATTGAGAAAATTGTAATGGCTCATGAAAAAACACAAGACCAATTACAAGGGCGTACACCTAAAAAGGTAATTGTTGTGCCAGGAAAGATTATCAATATTGTAGGATAATCTAAATTCTGGTTTTCAAATTCAGAAATTATCAATACATTTTTTTAGAAATATATATAATCACCTCTATATTAATAGGGGTGATTTTGTTATATATAATAATATGTAATTCAGTGATATAGATTTGTGGGTGTATTAAATTTTAATCAATTTTATAACATCAAAAATCTGTAATTATGAAAATAGGCATTCCAAAAGAAATTAAAAACAACGAGAATCGCGTAGGGATGACTCCAGCAGGAGTTTTCGAATTAGTTAATCAAGGTCATACCGTTTATGTACAAGCTACAGCCGGAGAGGGCAGCGGGTTTTTCGATACCGTATATCAAGAAGTTGGAGCAGTTATTTTAGAAACCATTCAAGAGGTTTACCAATCTAGTGAGATGATTGTAAAAGTGAAAGAGCCTATCCAGGAAGAGTATGCTTTAATTCAGCCTAATCAGATTCTATTTACCTATTTTCATTTCGCATCTAGTGAAGCATTAACGCTTGCTATGCTTAAAAGCAATGCTGTTTGTATTGCGTATGAAACTGTAGAGGATGAAGATGGCACTTTGCCGTTATTAACACCAATGTCTGAGGTTGCAGGAAGAATGGCTATTCAGCAAGGTGCTAAATATTTAGAAAAGCCCATTAAAGGACGTGGTATTTTACTTGGAGGAGTTCCTGGAGTTTCGCCAGGGAAAGTACTTATTCTAGGAGCAGGCGTTGTTGGTGTTCAGGCTGCTAAAATGGCTGCGGGTTTAGGTGCTTCTGTTACTGTTATGGATGTAAATATGAAACGTTTAAGATATGTAAACGATATTATGCCTAGCCATGTGGTTACAGAGTATTCTAGTGTATATAATATTAAAAAACACATACAAACACACGATTTAATTGTTGGTGGTGTATTGTTGAAAGGCGCAAAAGCACCAAAATTAATTACAAGAGAAATGTTGAAGGTTATGCGCCCCGGAACCGTTTTGGTAGATGTTGCTGTAGATCAGGGTGGATGTATGGAAACTACAAAAGCGACTACGCACGAAGATCCTACCTTTATTATAGACGATATTGTGCATTACTGTGTAGCAAATATGCCAGGCGCTGTACCTTATACGTCTACTTTGGCTTTAACAAATGTAACGCTATCTTATGTGTTGAAATTAGCCAACAAAGGTTGGGAGCAGGCTTGTGCAGAAGATAGGTCTTTGGCACGTGGATTAAATATTGTTGATGGTAAGATTGTATATAGTGAAATTACTGAAGCTTTTGATTGGGGAGTAGAATATGCATAAACACTGACAAATTTTCTTAACTTAAATTTGGCGCATTATTTGATATAATATATTAAATTTAACCAGATAAAATTAAGAAAAATGTTTACATATTATATACTTATTGGTGCAATTGCTTTAGTAAGCTGGTTGGTTAGCAACAAGCTTAAATCTAAATTCAAGACGTATTCTAAAGTCCATTTAAGAAATGGAATGAGTGGAAAAGAAATTGCTGAAAAAATGTTAGCAGACAATGGAATTCGCGATGTAAAAGTCGTATCTGTTGCTGGTAGATTAACAGATCATTATAATCCTCAAAATAAAACCGTGAATTTAAGTGAGTCTGTATATTCTCAAGCTAATGCAGCAGCAGCAGCAGTAGCAGCTCACGAATGTGGCCATGCGGTACAAGATGCTCAGGCGTATAGTTGGTTAACCATGCGTTCGCAATTGGTGCCGGTTGTAAATATATCGTCTAAAATGTCGCAATGGTTAGTTATTGGTGGTTTAATGTTAGGCGCTGCAGCAGGATCTGGATTAGGGTTTTATGTGTCCGTATTAGGATTATTAATGATGGGAATGGCAACAATTTTTAGTTTTATAACCTTACCAGTAGAATACGATGCGAGTAATCGTGCTTTAGCTTGGTTAAAAAATAAAAACATGTTAGCTCCAAATGAATACGATGGAGCGGAGGATGCTTTAAAATGGGCAGCTCGTACCTATTTAGTTGCGGCAATTGGTGCATTGGCATCTTTATTGTATTGGGCAATGCAAATTTTAGGAAATAGAAGTTAAAAGAATTTATAGTATTGAAAAAGGTCGGATTGTAAAATCCGACCTTTTTTTTGTTCTATATAATAGGTATAAACGTTTTTATTATTGAATTGCACCACAAGCAATACGTATTCCTGCGTCTCCGGTTGGTTGTGTTGTAAAATCGTCTGTACCTTGGTGAATTATAATTCCGCGACCTCCAATAGTTCTTGTGGTGTCTTGGCAGGTTATGCACCATTCATCTGTTTCAAAAGTAACTGTTGCTTTTCCGTTTTCGTCTGTAGTAAAGTTACCAATATCTCCACGGTGATAACCTTGAACGTCTCCCCATTTTCCGTGTTTCGAATTTGTAGGATTCCAATGTCCTCCAGAAGATTTTCCGTCAGGAGAAGAACAATCTGCTTTTTCGTGTAAATGTATAGCGTGTACTGTTTTTGGTTTTAGGCCTTCTAGTTGTGCCAGCATTTTTACGGTATCATTCATTTCTGTAAATACAACTGTCCCTGAAACTTTGCTGTCGCTCTTTGGCTCTAGATTAACTGTAATCATATTAGTCTGGTCCATTTCCTTTTTCATTGCATTGTTGGTAATGCTTTCGGTGTTTGGTGTATGTGTTGGGTCGGACATCGGGTCGCTTTTCTTTTTCTTATTTTGGCAAGAAGTAAATCCTATTATGCAAACGGCGATTAATACTGTTTTGATAATTTTCATAATGTTGATTTTTAATTGTTTACCGTTAAATTATAAAATCAACATTATAGAGATTGATAGAAATGCATTAAAAACTAACTCAAATCGTATGCGTAAATATTATATCGGAATTTGGCGATCTATTTGTTGTTGTAGAGAAATAAAGGTTTCTGTTCTAGATACACCATCTATAGATTGTATGTCTTTGTTAAGTAGGTGCATTAAATGCTCGTTATCTCGACATAAAATTTTAATAAGAATACTCCAGTTTCCTGTGGTGTAATGGCATTCTATAACTTCTGGAATTTTATTTAGCTGTTTTACAGCTTCTGGGTTGCTCATAGCTTTGTCTAGATAAATTCCAATAAAAGCCATGGTGTTATAGCCTAATACTTTAGGATTTATCGTGAATTTAGAGCCTGAAATTAATCCTGATTTTTCTAATTTTCTTAAGCGTTGATGAATTGCTGCTCCAGAAATTCCTACGCCTCGAGCAATTTCTAGAATAGGTGTTCTTGCGTCTTCCATTAATGCGCGAAGAATTTCCTTATCAATTCCATCAATTTCAATATTCTGATTTGAAACTTTCATAAAAATAATTATTAAAAATTAAAACATAAAAGTAGTAAAAGTCTTTAAAATTGAAATGATTTTGTTTTGATACTTGAAAATTTGTAATAGCTGATTCGTTTTTTAGCGAGATTTAAAAGCTGTCGTTAGCAACATTAACAGCCTTATTCATTTTTTAGAGATTGTATTTGTAAGTGTTTTTCCGAATTAATTTTTAAGTATTCTTTTGACTTGTTTTAAATGCCTTTTTATCTCTTTTTGGTTAGGCTGTAGTTTTAGGGGTTGGTGTTGTGTTTGCGTTCGTTAAATCGCCTGTAATTTGATTGTCTAATTTTGTATTTTATCTATAAAAACACATAAAAGCTGTAGTTTGTCTGTCGTTTTTGTGGTTTACTTTGTGGTCGCTCGTTATTTTGCTTGTAAATCCCGTTTTTACTCATGAAATTTCATTTTTAGTGCTAACATATCGCTATAAATATTTGGGCGATTTTGCTGAATATTTACTAAATGTGCGAGAATCATTGTCAACTTTTAAAAGAACGCTTTCAGAAGGCGTAGAAATGATAATATCTTCATTTTTAACGGTTTTTTTCTTCGAAATGTCGTTAAAAATGTCGAACTTTATAGTAGTTACATTAACTAGGTTTTCTATTCGTTTTTTACATTACCTAAAGGAATAACGGCAAAGTTAATGTGTAGGTTTTCGGCTTCAAAATTTATCTAACACATATTCGATTTAATAAGATGTCGAAATCTTCAAATTTAGATTTATATGGAAAAAAAAATAATAATTACCGGCGGGATTTTAGGTCTTTTAAGCGTAATTATTGGTGCTTTCGCAGCACATGGACTAAAGCCATTAATATCGGCTGAGTCTATTCAGACATTCGAAACAGGAGTGCGTTACCAAATGTATCACGCTTTACTATTGTTGTTTGTGGGAGGAGCATCTTTTTTGCCGAAAGCAAAAAAAACACTAATATTTTATCTTGTATTAATTGGCGTTATTTTGTTTTCAGGTTCTATTTATGGTTTAGCAACGAATGTGCTTACTGCATTTGATTTTAGAACCATAGGATTAGTAACTCCAATAGGTGGATTACTAATGATAATAGGTTGGTTAATTATGATATTATCATTCTTTAATTTAAAAAATGATAATGGTTAAAAATATAATATATAACTCAATTTAATTAAGTGCGAATATGAAAGTTTTGTAGATTATTATTATGAAATGAAATTTTGATGTTTGTATAGTAAAACATGTAACATTATGGTAGATAACAATCAAATCATGAAACCGATCTCGTTAGAAAAATACGGAATCAAAAATGCAGAAGTTAAGTATCAATTATCTTCAGAAGAACTACAGAAAATAACAGTTGAAGCAGGACAAGGTAAAGAAACTGCTAACGGAACTTTAGCTGTTAATACAGGTAAGTTCACAGGACGTTCTCCTCAAGATCGTTTTATTGTAAAAGATGATTATACTTCTGAAAGAGTTTGGTGGGGAAAAACAAACAAACCAGTATCTCCAGAAAACTTTGATAAACTTGAAAAAGAAGTAACAAAATACCTTTCAGGAAAAGAAATTTACGCAAGAGATGGTTATGTATGTGCAGAACCTCAATATAGAACAAATGTAAGAACAGTAAGTGAATATGCATGGTCTAACCTGTTTGTTTTTAATATGTTTTTACGTCCTACTGCTAGCGAATTAGAAAACTTTGATGAAGATTGGTTAGTACTTTGTGCTCCTGGTTATTTATGTCCAGATCCAAAAGCTTACGGTATTCGCCAAGGAAACTTCTCTATTATAAACTTTACTAAAAAAATAGCTTTAATTGGAGGATCTGCTTATACAGGAGAAATTAAAAAAGGTATTTTCTCTGCTATGAACATGGTTTTACCAGTAGAAAAAAATGTATTACCAATGCACTGCTCTGCTAACGTAGGTAAAGAAGGTGATACTGCTATTTTCTTCGGATTATCAGGAACAGGAAAAACAACACTTTCTGCAGATCCAGAAAGAAAATTAATTGGAGATGATGAACACGGTTGGACAGCAGATAACACAATCTTTAACTTTGAAGGTGGATGTTATGCAAAAGTTATCGATTTATCTGAAGAAAAAGAACCAGACATCTTTAGAGCTGTTAAACCAGGTGCTTTACTTGAAAACATTGTAATTAAAGAAGACGGACAACCAGATTATTTAGATAGCAGTATTACTCAAAACACACGTGTAAGTTACCCTATTTATCATATAGATAATATCCAAGAAAAACTTTACGCAAACAATCCAAAAAATATTTTCTTTTTAACTTGTGATGCTTTTGGTGTATTACCTCCAGTATCTAAATTAACTCCAGGTCAAGCTGCTTACCACTTTATCTCTGGTTATACTGCTAAAGTTGCAGGAACAGAAGCTGGAATTACAGAACCAGTACCATCTTTCTCTGCTTGTTTTGGAGAACCATTTATGCCATTACACCCAACAGTTTACGGTGAAATGTTAAGTAAAAAAATGACAGAAGCTGGTGTAAACGTTTGGTTAATTAATACAGGATGGAGTGCAGGACCTTACGGTGTTGGATCTCGTATTAAATTAAAATATACAAGAGCAATGATTACTGCAATTCTAAACGGAGAATTAGAAAATGTTGATTTCGATCAAAACTTTATTTTCGGTTTACATATGCCTAAATATTGTCCAGGTGTACCAACAGAAATCTTAGACCCAATGAATACTTGGTTGAAAAAAGGAGAATATATTGGAAAAGCTATTCAATTAGCTCACTCATTCCACTTGAATTTTGAAAAATTCTCAGGTCAAGCTTCAGAACAAATAATGGAAGGTGGACCATTAATAGACGAACACCACCACTTACATGAAAACTTATAGTAAATAAGTATATATTTAATATTAAGAAAAGGCTGTCTAAAAAGACAGCCTTTTTTTTGTGTTTAATTTTTTTAATATTATAAGATATAAAGCAACAGCGTTTATAAAATTAATAGTTAAATTTAATTAATTAAAAAAGGTAAATTTTTTATAAATCTACTAAGATAAAAAGTGTGAAACCTTCGGGAATTAATTGTATCTGAAGAAAATAGTAATTTATGTAAATGTTATTTTAAATATAGAACAGAATAATTAATTGAATTATATAGCCGCAAATATTGATTTCTTGATGTTTGTGCACTAAAACCACATTAAAACTATGAGTAACAATCAAATCAAAAAAACGGTTTCGTTAGAGTCTTACGGAATCAAAAATGCCAAAGTTAAGTATCAATTATCTTCAGATGAATTACAAGATCTAACTATTGAAAAAGGTCAAGGTGTATAAGTGTCTTCTGGTGCATTAGCCGTTAATACTGGAGAATTTACAGGAAGATCTCCTAAAGATAGATTTATTGTTGAAGATGATATCACAAAAGATAAAGTTTGGTGGGGAGATATAAATATTCCTATCGCACCGAGCATATTTGATGCCTTATATGATAAGGTTGTAGGTTATTTGTCTGAAAAAGAAGTATTTGTAAGAGATAGTTGTGCTTGTGCAGATGTAAATTACAAGATGAATATTCGTGTTGTAAACGAGCATCCTTGGACTAATATGTTCGCGTATAATATGTTTTTAAGACCTACAGAAGAAGAGTTAAAAGACTTCGATCCCGAATGGACAATTATAAATGCACCAGGTTTTATGGCAGATCCAAAAATAGATGGAACACGCCAACATAATTTTGCCATATTAAACTTTACAAAAAAAGTGGTGTTAATTGGTGGAACTGGTTATACAGGTGAAATTAAAAAAGGAATTTTTTCTGCTTTAAACTTCATTCTTCCAGTATTTAAAAACACACTTCCAATGCACTGTAGTGCTAACGTGGGAGAACAAGGAGATACAGCTATTTTCTTCGGACTTTCAGGAACAGGGAAAACAACACTTTCTGCAGATCCAAGTCGTAAATTAATTGGAGATGACGAACATGGTTGGACCAAAGAAAACACTGTTTTTAATTTTGAAGGTGGTTGTTATGCAAAAGTGATTAACTTATGTAAAGAAAACGAACCTGATATTTATAATGCTATTAAACGTGGTTCTATATTAGAAAACGTAATTGTAGGTAAAGATGGAGATGTTAATTTTGAAGACACTACAATTACACAAAATACACGTGTAAGTTATCCTATTAACTTTATTGATAACATTCAAGTACCATCTATTGGAGAAAATCCTAAATATATATTTTTCTTAACAGCAGATGCTTTTGGAGTAATTCCTCCAATATCTAAATTAACGCCAGCGCAAGCTGCATATCACTTTATTTCTGGATATACTGCAAAAGTAGCAGGAACAGAAGCAGGAATTAAAGAGCCACAACCATCGTTCTCTGCTTGTTTTGGAGCGCCATTTATGCCTTTACATCCTGCAAAATATGCAGAAATGTTAAGTAAGAAAATGAAAGATGCTGGTGTAAATGTTTGGCTTATAAATACCGGATGGACCGGAGGAGCATATGGTGTTGGTACACGAATGAAATTAAAATATACACGTGCAATGATTAATGCCGTTTTAAATGGAGATTTAGGATTGTATAATCACCACGATTATCATATACACTCTGTTTTTGGAGTGGCTCAACCTAGAAAATGTCCAGGAGTGCCTGATTCAGTTTTAAGCCCAAGAGCAACTTGGAATGATGATGAAGCTTATTATACTACAGCATTTAAATTATCGAATGCATTTAGAATGAACTTTAAACAATTTGAAAGTATAGCAAGTGAAGAAATTAGACGTGGAGGACCACAACGTTATAATCCATAAAAGGTCTAAAGTGCCAATTGATTTAAACCAAAAAAAAGGCGATTCATTTTTGAATCGCCTTTTTATATGCCGTAAAGTTAAATAAAAGAAGTTATCTTCCTTTGTTTACCTTTTCAATATATTTTTCTAATGCCATAGTCATAGAAGGTGTTTCTGGTGTTGGAGCAGAAATATCTACTCGTAATCCTTTTTCTTCTACAGCTTTAATTGTTGTGTTTCCAAATACAGCGATACGTGTATCGTTTTGTTTGAAATCTGGAAAATTATGAAATAGAGAATCAATGCCAGATGGGCTAAAAAATACTAAAACATCGTATAATACATCTGCTAAATCAGATAAATCACTAATTACAGTTTTGTAAAATACAGCTTCCTTCCAATCAATTCCTAAACCATCTAAAATTTTTGGTACTTCAGGCTTTAATTTGTCTGTAGTAGGTAATAAAAATTTTTCGTCTTTATATTTTTTAATTAAAGGCGTTAGTTCAGTGAATGTGCGTTTTCCTACGTAAATTTTTCTCTTTCTATAAACCACATATTTTTGAAGGTAATACGCTACGGCTTCAGATTGACAGAAATATTTCATTGAATCTGGTACTTTAAAACGCATTTCTTCAGCAACTCTAAAAAAGTGATCTACCGCATTTCGGCTAGTTAGAATAATAGCAGTGTAGTTATGAAGGTCTACTTTTTGCTGTCTAATTTCTTTTGCAGGAACGCCTTCTACGTGAATAAAAGGACGGAAATCAATTTTTACTTTTTGCTTTTCTTGAAGATCAAAATATGGAGAATTTTCTATTTTAGGTTCTGGCTGAGAGACTAAAATTGTTTTCACTTTCATGAGCGTTTTTTTATTAAGTTGCTCCCTAATAAAGTGTAATAAATTTATACAAAATTATATAAGGTGCGATTTCGAGAGTGCAAAGATACAAAATAAAATAAAATAGGTTAGATTTTATTAATTTTTGATAACGTTTAAAAGAAGTACTTGAACGTATAATTAATATGGTAAGTAAGATTGATATTACAATATATAAAATTGTTTTTGATGGAGTTACACTATAAATAAAAATTGCATTTACAGGAACAAGCAACATTCCAAAGTAATTTTTATAGCTCTTTTTTTGAAAAATGTAGTTGTCAATAAGATCATCTATGTTAAATAAATTGGCTATAAGTTTTTCAAAAAGTATTTTTACAATTAAAAACACAGCAATACCAAATGTAATAGTAAGTATAAGTTTTGTGTCTATAATTGCATTGGCAAAAAAGACTTTGTAGCAAATACTTAGAAAGATAGCGGTAGAAATAATAGAATTTGTTAGTAGCAGACTATCAAATTGGTCTATAACCTTAAGGTCTCGAGAATAAATATTAAAATATTTAGAATTGGTTAGAAGCGCAGCTAAATCGTTAAATCTATTTGTAAATCGTGCTTTAGCAAAGGCAAGACAAATAAGTCCTACCATTATTAAAATGGTGAATATTTCGTTATATGTAACCTCTCGAAGCATGA
The DNA here is from genome assembly GCF_009796865.1 of Formosa sp. L2A11. GTDB lineage: Bacteria > Bacteroidota > Bacteroidia > Flavobacteriales > Flavobacteriaceae > Formosa. Next base: position 1,589,708 of record NZ_CP047028.1, read on the forward strand.
GCCAAAATTATTTAAAATAATAATAGCGACATTGAATTATTAAGAAATATTTTAAAAAAAGAAGGAGTTAAAAGATGTACATTTGTAATATTAATAGCAATTTTAAGTGAGAGACTCTATAGTCATAATCCCGACATATAACGAGATTGAAAATATAGAAGCCATAATTAGGGCTGTATTTTCGCAAGAAAAGGACTTTAATATTCTGGTTGTCGATGATAATTCGCCTGATTTAACAGCTTTAAAAGTAAAAGCATTACAGAAAGAATTTCCTGAGCGTTTATTTTTAGAAGTTAGACAAGGCAAATCTGGTTTAGGAACAGCATATATTCATGGGTTTAAATGGTGTTTAAAACATGCTTATCAATATGTTTTTGAAATGGATGCCGATTTTTCTCATAATCCTTCAGATTTAGTCCATTTGTATAATGCTTGTGCTAATAATGGTGCAGATTTATCTATTGGATCAAGATATGTAAAAGGTGTAAATGTAGTAAACTGGCCAATGAACCGTGTGTTAATGTCTTATATGGCATCTAAATACGTTAGGGTTATTACAGGTATGAAAATTCATGATACAACAGCCGGTTTTGTATGTTATAAACGAGAAGTTTTAGAGACTATTAATTTAGATAAAATAAAGTTTGTAGGTTATGCGTTTCAAATAGAAATGAAATTTAAAGCTTACATTAAAAAGTTTAAAATAGAAGAAGTACCGGTTATTTTTACCGATAGAACTAAAGGAGAATCAAAATTAAGTTCAGGAATTATTTCTGAAGCTATTTTTGGTGTGATTTCAATGAAATTGAAAAGTATATTTAAAAGACAGTAATATTATGCAGCTAAAACAAGTACTAATAAAAAACGCTAAGATTGTAAATGAAGGCGAGATTTTTGAAGGCGACATTTTAATTGAAGGTGAATTTATTAAAGAAGTAGGAGAGTCTATTAGTGCTAAATCTTCAGAGGTTCAGGTTTTTGATGCAGAAGGTAAATATGTGCTGCCAGGAATTATAGATGATCAGGTGCATTTTAGAGAGCCTGGATTAACTCAGAAAGCAAATATTGCAACAGAATCTAAAGCAGCAATTGCTGGAGGTATTACGTCGTTTATAGAAATGCCCAATACAATTCCGCAAACTACTACAATTGAAAAATTAGACGAGAAATTTGCTATAGCTGCAGAAACATCTCATGCGAATTATTCGTTTATGTTTGGAGGAACTAACGATAATTTAGAAGAAATTTTAAAAGTTGATACTAAAAATGTAGCCGCTTTAAAATTATTTTTAGGCTCGTCTACAGGGAATATGCTTGTAGATAATCCGAAGGTTTTAGAAGAAATTTTTTCAAAAGTTAACATGTTAATCGCTGTGCATTGTGAAGATGAACAAACGATTAAAACTAATTTAGAAGCCTTTAAAGAAAAGTATGGAGAAGATATTCCTATTAAATATCATCCAGAAATTCGTAGTGAAGAAGCTTGTTATTTATCGTCTTCAACAGCAATAGAACTGGCTAAGAAAACAGGTGCAAGATTACATGTGTTTCACTTATCTACAGGAAAGGAAACTAAATTATTTACAAATAAAATTCCGTTAAAGGATAAGAAAATCACTGCCGAAGTTTGTATTCATCACCTATGGTTTACAGATGCAGATTACGAGAAAAAAGGAACATTTATTAAATGGAATCCAGCAGTAAAAACGGCTAAAGATCAAGATCAGCTTTGGGAAGCGCTTTTAGATGGTCGTATAGATGTTGTGGCTACAGACCATGCGCCACATACGTTAGAAGAAAAGCAAAATATTTATACTAAAGCACCTTCTGGAGGGCCATTAGTACAACACGCCTTACCTGCAATGTTAGAAATGCACCATCGTGGTAAAATTTCTCTTGAAAAAGTGGTTGAAAAAATGTGTCATAATCCGGCAATATTGTTTCAAGTAGAAAAAAGAGGATTTATTAAAGTTGGCCATTATGCAGATTTAGTTGTTGTAGATTTAAATAATCCTTGGACGGTTACAAAAGAAAATATTTTATACAAATGCCAATGGTCTCCTTTCGAAGGAACAACATTTAAATCTCGTATTACAGATACATTTTTAAATGGAGAATTGGTATATCATAATTTTAAATTCAACAACGTTAAAGCAGCAAAACGTTTAACTTTTAATAGATAGATGAAACGTTTAATTTTAGGTATATTAATCTTATTTAGTATAACATCTTGTCATGATATTAGTAAGCCTGCAAAGCCGAAAAATCTGATCTCTAAAAACAAGATGATAGATATTATTATAGATATGAGTATGCTGTCTGCAACTAGAGGTTTCGATAAAAAAAAGTTAGACAGCAATAGTATATCCGTAAAATCTTATATATACAATAAGTATAATATAGATAGTTTACAGTTTGTAAAAAGTAATGAGTATTATTCTTATAATCTTGAAGAATACGAAGCTTTATATGAAAAAGTAGATGATAGCTTAAAAGCGCTTAAGCAGAAGTTTCAAGATATTCAGGATGCAGAATTAAAAGCAAGTCGCAAACAAGATTCGTTAGATAAGCTGATTATTCCTGAACTAAAACCTGTTAAGGGCAAAATAAACTTAAATCCGGATAGCTTAAAAGTAATAAAGAAGAGAGATTAATTTTCGTTTTTAAATTGTTTAGATATTGCCAGGATACTGTCTTCTATAGGTGTCCATTTATAATGTAAAAGCGATGTTATTTTCTCTGTACTATAAGTAGATTTTGTATTAATAGTCTGAGCGACTTGTTTACTTAGAATACGTTTTTTTCCAGTAAGTCCGTGTTGTAACCAATCCAAACGCCATCCTAGTTGTGCTTGCCAAGGTTGTATCGCTTTTGTAGGTGGTTTTACTCCTAATTCTTTAGCTATAGTTTGTAATACGTGTTTAAAACTCCAGTGTTCTGCTATTAAAATATAGCTTTTATTTTTAACGTCTGATTGCATTAAGGCAATCATAATATTTACAACATCGTTTACATCAATAAATCCAGTAATGCCATTTGTGTAGTATTTTAGGTTCTTGTATACACGTTTAAATAGATTACCACTACCTTGACTCCAATTTCCCGCTCCTAAAATAACGCCAGGATTTACAATTACCGCATTTAAACCTTCTTGTGTGCCGCGCCAAACTTCCATTTCTGCACCGTATTTTGTAATAGCATACACATTATTGTCTTCTTCCGGATTCCAATACGTTTCTTCTGTAACCGGATCGTTAGTTAGAGATTCTCCTAAAGTAGCAATAGAACTTACATAACAGAGTTTTTTTATATCATGCGCTAAGCATAAATTAACAATATTTGTAGTGCCTTGTGTGTTGGTTCGTTTTAACGTTAAGTAATCGTTAGGATCGAAAGACACTAAAGCTGCACAGTGATAGACGTAAGTTATATTCTTAAAAGCGTCGTCTAAATCAGGAACATTTAAAAGGTCTGTCTTTACCCATTCAATACTATTAAAAAGGGAATCTACATTGTCTGTGTAGTACGAAAAGACTTTTTTTACAACCTCAAGTTTGTGTTCAGATCTGTAAATTGCCTTTATTTTTTTCTTATCGCTTGCTAGTTTATAAAGTAAATGCGAACCAACAAGACCTGTGCCTCCTGTAACTAAAATCATAAATCGAAGGTAAAGAATTATTTAATATAGGGGTAATTATACTACGATTTTTATCTTTGCATAAGATTATTAAAATTTAGAACTAATGACTGAAAATTTTGTTGAAGAATTAACGTGGAGAGGTTTGGTGCATGATATTATGCCTGGGACTGAAGATCAATTGAATAAAGAAATGACAACAGCCTATATTGGCTTTGATCCAACTTCAGATTCTTTGCATATTGGAAGTTTAGTACCTATTATTATATTAGTTCATTTAGAAAAAGCAGGGCATAAACCTATGGCTTTGGTAGGTGGAGCAACAGGTATGATTGGTGATCCTTCTGGAAAAAGTGACGAACGTAATTTGTTAGACGAAGCAACTTTAGCAAAAAATGTAGCAGGAATAAGAGGAGTGTTATCTCGCTTTTTAAACTTCGATTCTACAGAAGCTAATGCACCAGTATTAGTGAATAATTACGATTGGATGAAAGATTTTTCATTCATAGATTTCGCCCGCGATGTTGGTAAACGTATCACCGTAAACTACATGATGGCTAAAGATTCTGTTAAGAAGCGTTTTTCTGGAGAAGAAGGTAGTATTGGAATGTCGTTCACAGAATTTACCTACCAACTAATTCAAGGTTACGATTTTTACCATTTACATAAAAACTATAACTGTGTATTGCAAATGGGAGGTAGTGACCAATGGGGAAATATTACTACAGGAACCGAGTTAGTAAGACGTATGAATCCTGGTGTAGAAGCGAAAGCTTATGCGATGACTTGTCCGTTAATTACAAAAGCAGATGGGTCTAAATTTGGTAAAAGTGAAGGAGGAAATGTGTGGTTAGATGCAGATAAAACATCTGTTTACAAATTCTACCAATTCTGGTTAAACACCACAGATGAGGATGCCGAAAAATATATTAAGATCTTTACATTCTTAGATAAAGCAACTATTGAAGCTTTAATTGAAGCACATAAAGAAACGCCACATTTAAGATTGTTACAAAAGAAACTAGCAGAAGAGTTAACCACATTTGTACACTCTAAAGAAGCTTTTGAAAATGCAGAAAAAGCATCGAATATATTATTCTCAAAATCTTTTAAAGCAGATATTAAAACGTTAGACGAGGAAACATTTTTAGATGTGTTTGAAGGTGTGCCAATGGCAGAGATTTCTAAAGCAGAATTAGGAGATATTGATATGATTGCAGTACTTGCTGCTAAAACAAACTTCTTAGCCTCTAATAGTGAAGCTAGACGAGCGTTAAAAGAAAATGCAGTTTCTGTAAATAAAGAAAAAGTAAAAGAAGATTATAAATTAAGCGCAGACGATTTAATTAACGATAGTTATATCATTATTAATAAAGGAAAGCGTAATACATATATTGTAAAAGTTATTTAAAATAATAAAGCCGGATTATTTATAATCCGGCTTCAATAAAAACCAACTAACCATTAAAAACCAACCTTTCTTTACTGAACCTAAAGCAAGGAGGTTTTTTTATAGTCGGTGTATAATCTGTTTACTTTCAGTATATTTTGTAAATTATATGTTAAAATTCTGTAACTCGAAATAATAGGGTTATAAAGCCATTAAATTGCAACCACGAATATCAGAATTATCAAAGCGACCAATCACTTCAAAGGCGTTTTCTCCTGTAATTTTTCCTAAATCTTGTGTTGCTATAAAAGCACAAGAATTTACATTAGCTAAATCAATTACATTTATACCTCCGGTTTTTCCTTCTGTCTGAATTGTTAAAGCATCTTCAGGATCTCTTGTTAAAATTTTCATCCAAGGCGGACAGTTAAAAATACCATGACCTTTAGAATAGCCCTGACTTAAAAGCTCTGTCATACCATATTCACTATGTATCTGGTTTACTCCAAAACCTGCTTTTAAAATATCGTGTAATTCTGTTCTAATAAGTTCTTTGCGACGACCTTTCATACCTCCGGTTTCCATAATTATGGTATGCTTTAGATTAAACTGGTGCGCTTCAACCAAATCTAATAAAGCAAAAGACACGCCAATTAAAAGTACGTTTTGTCCTCTAGAATCCAAATCGATTAATTTAGATTTTAACTCCGATAAATTATTTAAATAAAATCCGCTTTCAGAATGATTAGATTGGTTAATCATATCGTTAACCATGTATATTAATGAAGATCCGTTACGTTCTAAATAAGATGGTAATAAGGCTAAAACCACATAGTCGTTAATGTTTCCATACGCATTGGTAAATCCTTTTCTAAAGCTGTCTTCGTAAATAGAAGTGTCTGTTACCAAGTGTTTACTTGTTACGCTTCCTGTAGTTCCGCTACTAGAAAATGTGCATTGTACGGGTGCAGTACTGCTTAAAATGTCACGACTTTTAAAAAACTCTATTGGTAAAAACGGAATGTCTTTGTAGTGTGTTACATCGCTTGGGTGTATGTAGAGTAAGTCGCAAAACGATCTATACGTCCGATTGTTTTTAAACTGAAATTGAAAAACATTCAATGCTTGTTCATTAAATTGGTTTTCCGTTTTAATATTAAAAATAGCTTGAGTATCAATCATAGTTTTGAGATAAAAAACATAAGCAAAAATAGTTAAAATAAAAAAGCATTGCCAAGAGCAATGCTTTAAAATATGTTTTAAAAAAAGATTTTTATGAATGTTAAATGTAATATTTAAAGATTGTTAACGTTATTTAACTACAAGCTTTCTTGTTGTAGAGATGTTGTTTTCTTTAATTTTAATAATATAAATCCCAGGATTTAATTTAGAGATGTTTATTTCTTTACCAAAAAGAGTAGTTTTTAAAATAGACTTTCCTAAAACATTAAAAATTTCAATGTCTTTAGTTAGGTTTTCCTTGGTAACAATATACAATTTACCATTACTCACCGGATTAGGATAAATTGTAAGGTCTTCAATATTCTTAATCACATCTCTGTTTGTTGCCTGTGCTTGGGCAGTAACCGACATTATAAGAAATAAAAAGAAACATAAAAGAGTAAGTAGGTAGTTTTTTTTCATCAAATTAAATTAATATATAAAGGTAATAAATTCATAACAAATTTTAGGCCATAATTTGTTAAACTGTGTTATTGTTGATCTTAAATGATTATAGTGTAAGGTTGAAGTTACGTTATTGTTATTAAAAAATTGTTTCTTAAGAATGATTGTTATATATTTTATCTTTGAAGATTAAATAACATTTTAATAAACTAAAAATGGACATAAAAATTTTGTTGGTTGATGATGAGCCGGATATTTTAGAAATAGTAGGTTATAATTTATCTTCTGAAGGCTACGAGGTCATTACAGCAGAAAACGGAGTTGAAGCCGTTAAAAAAGCTAAAAAAGAAAAGCCACAACTTATCATTATGGATGTAATGATGCCGGAAATGGATGGTATTGAAGCTTGCGAACAAATTAGAAATATTCCAGAATTAAAAAATACAATTATTACGTTTTTAACAGCCAGAGGCGAAGATTATTCTCAAGTAGCCGGATTCGATGCTGGAGCAGACGATTATATTACAAAACCAGTAAAACCAAAAGTTTTAGTGAGCAAAGTAAAAGCTTTATTAAGACGTTTAAAAGAAGAATCTATAAACGAATCTATCGTTAAAATAGGGGATTTAACAATTAATAGAGACGAGTATAAAATTGTTTTAAAAGAAGAAGAAATCGTGCTTCCAAGAAAAGAATTTGAACTATTATCTTTATTAGCTTCTAAGCCTGGAAAAGTATTTAAACGTGAAGAAATTTTAGATAAAGTTTGGGGTAATGAAGTTGTAGTTGGGGGACGAACAATAGATGTTCATATTCGTAAACTTCGTGAAAAAATTGGAGACCATTGCTTTAAAACTGTAAAAGGTGTTGGTTATAAGTTTGTAGATTAATGCCGAAAAAAACCAAAAAAACATACAAGTTTGCAGTGAAAACGGCAGGCTATTCGTCTATATTATTAGGATTTCTATTTAGTGTTTACTTATCGATATTTTCTACTTTCAATATCTTCCATGTACTTGGTTTTGTAGGGGTGTTTTTCTTTGGATGTTTCTCTATTATTCAATATCGTGTAGAAGTATTTATCTATAAAAGGGTAAAGAAAATTTACGACGATTTAACACTTCTTGAATCTACAACACTTCGTAAAAAACGAATTACTACAGATATGGCAACGCTTACTGAAGAGATTGATAAGTATGCCAAAGACAAAAAAATAGAAATCGAAATGTTACAAGTTCGTGAGGAATACAGAAAGGAATTTCTGGGTAATATTTCTCATGAATTAAAAACACCATTGTTTACAGTTCAAGGTTATGTATTAACGTTGCTTGAAGGTGCTGGTAATGATAAAAATATTAGAGAAAAATATTTAGACCGTGCCAGTAAAGGGGTTGAACGTTTAATATATATAGTGAATGATCTAGATATGATTACCAAATTAGAGGTTGGTGATTTAAGACTAGAAATGGAAGAGTTTGATATTGTGGAATTGGTTTCGAATGTATTTGATATGTTTGAAATGAAAGCTGCTAAAAAACGTATAACACTTACCTTTGATCGGGATTACGAGGAACCAATTTTTGTAAACGCAGATAAAGAACGCATACAGCAGGTGTTAACCAATTTAGTGGTGAACTCTATTAAATATGGCCACGATAAAGGAACGACAGAAGTTAGTATTGAAAACTTAATTAAAAACAAAGTTATAGTTCGTGTTACCGATAATGGCGAAGGAATTCTTCCTAATCATATTTCGCGTTTATTCGAGCGTTTTTATAGAGTAGATAAAAGTGGTTCTAGAAAAGAAGGTGGTTCTGGTTTAGGATTAGCCATTGTAAAGCATATTATTGAAGCTCACGACGAAAAAATTTACGTTGAAAGTGATTTTGGAGTGGGTAGCGAATTTTCTTTTACATTAGAAAAGACTAAATAAATCTTTAAAATTAGCCGTTGCGTTTTGACCGTCTAATCCTTCGTAAGCAGATATGTTTTCTAGTTTATCAATAGTAAAATCATTTTGCTTGCAATAGGGTACAAGTTTTAATTCATCTAAACGTTCTGCTAAATATTCTTGTTCAAACTGACCAGGAGTTGGGATAAAAAATGCTTTTTTCCCTAATACAGATAAATCCATAACTGTAGTGTATCCAGATCTGGAAAGCACAAAATTACTTGCATTTAGTGCGTTTTCTAAGGTTTTACCAGTCATAAAATTGGTAATAGTTAAATTGCCATTAGTTGTAGTAATTTGTTCTTTTTCAATCACACCACGGACACATAAAATACGTCTAGAATCTGTTTTAAAAGTTTCTAATAATTTCTCTTCTAAAAATGTACGCTGAGGTTCTGGTCCGGAGAGTAAAATCATGATATCGTAAGTCTTTTCAATATCATGTCTTTCAAACCTGCTTAACGGTCCTAAATATTTTAGAGGAATCTCAATCCCTTTCATATGGCTTAATTTACCACTTAAACTCGGTTCGTTTTCGTGGTCAGGAACCCAACATTGATTAAATTTTTCAATTATACGTTGGTGCATTTTTGTGCTTAACCAAGTTGTGTTTCCGCTTAAAACTTGCAATTGGTGTGTTATAAAAACCGATGGAATTTTTTTACTGTGCACTCCAAGTCTATTGTCTGAGATAATACCGTCTATATTATGTGTTTCAATAAGTACTTTAGTCGCTTTCTTTTCAGCTTTAATGGCTTTTATTAATTTTGGAGAATCTTTTAAAAGCTTGAGTTTAAAAAAATGGCCTTTTTTAGCATAAGTAATATCGTAGGCAGGAAGCTCTACAGTTTCTACCGTAGGAAATTCTTTTTTTAAAAGAGCTAAAGCAATACCATCACTAGCAATTACAGGAGTGAAATTGTTTATAATTAACTGATTTATAATTGGGATACAGCGTGTGGCGTGTCCCAATCCCCAATTTAAAGGCGCAATAAGTATTCTTTTTTTCATAAAAAGGAGAGCTAAACTCTTTTTGTATAATTATAAATGTAATCCTGTAATTTCTTAAAAGGATGTTTAAATATCCTAAAAAACATTCAATTCAATATGTCCTAATTCTTATAAAAATCTTTATTAATTATTAAATTTTAAAACTAAAGGCGAAAAAATTGTAAATTAATAACTCTCTACCGTATTTTCGCAATTATTTTACAAGTAAATTTTTATATAGTGGGGAGCAAAAATAAACTGAAACGATTTAGAGAAAACGAAACTTTTAGCAATGTGTTTCAACCAAGTCGTGAAGCATTGGTAGATGCGGAATTTGATTTAAAAGGACATTGGAACGAAAAAGTCTTTAAAAACGATAACCCTTTAGTTTTAGAATTAGGGTGTGGTAAAGGTGAATACTCGGTTGGGTTAGCTCAAAAATTTCCGAATAAGAATTTTGTAGGTATAGATATTAAAGGAGCACGATTTTGGAGAGGTGCCAAAACTGCTATTGAAGATGGTATTCCTAACGTTGCGTTTTTAAGAACTCAAATAGAATTAATTGAGTATGCTTTTGCAAAAGGCGAGGTAGACGAAATTTGGATTACTTTTCCAGATCCGCAAATAAAATATAAGCGTACTAAACATAGAATGACTAATACTGAGTTTTTAGAGAAATACAAAAGTATTTTAAAACCAGATGGTATTATGAATTTAAAAACTGATAGTGAGTTTATGCATGGTTATACTTTAGGGTTGTTACACGGTGCCGGACACGAGGTTTTATACGCTAATCACGATGTGTATAAGCAAGAAGGAAGCCCAGAAGAGGTTACCGAAATACAAACGTTTTACGAATCTCAGTACTTAGTAAAAGGTAAGGCGATAACGTATATTAGGTTTAAAATAAAATAGGAATTTGAATATTACGGTCATCTTTATTTTAGGGTTTATTGTGTCTTTTCTTGGTGTAGCTCCTCCAGGGCTTTTAAACATGACCGCTGCTAAAATTAGTTTAAAAGAGGGGTACACGCGAGGGATTGTATTCTCTATTGGTGCTTGTATTATTGTTTTAATACAAACCTTTATAGCTGTTATTTTTGCTAGATATTTAACAATGCATCCCGATGTTGTAATTGTTTTACAGCGTGTTGCTTTGGTTATCTTTATTTTAATATCTATGTATTTCTTTTTTATTGCAAAAGGAGACGGAGATCTTACAAGTGAAAAAATTCCCGAAATTAGAAGTAAAAAAAGTCGTTTTTTTCAAGGCTTACTTATGTCTGCTTTAAATATGTTTCCTATTCCTTTTCAGGCGTACATGAGTGTTACACTCGCTTCTTTTGGATGGTTAACTTTTGAGCAATCAGATATTCTTACTTACGTTTTAGGCTCTGCTATGGGCTCTTTTGTAATGCTTTATTTGTATATGATTTTTTTCGATAAAATTAAAAGTACACAATTTAAGTCGCAAAAAAACATGAACTTATTAATAGGAGTAATTACAGCAATTGTTGCATTAATAACTTTAATTCATGTTGTAAAAAAAGTGTAATGAAACCAGAAACACTACGCTTTTTCGATAGAGTTTACGAGGTTGTTAAGCAAATTCCGTATGGTAAAGTTACTAATTATGGTGCAATTGCCCGGTATTTAGGAGCAGCAAAAAGTGCTAGAATTGTTGGGTATGCCATGAATGCTTCTCATAATATGGACGATGTTCCTGCGCATCGTGTAGTAAATAAAAATGGTTTGCTTACGGGTAAATTTCATTTTGATGGTACAAACCTTATGCAACAACTTTTAGAAAATGAAGGCGTTAAGGTTAAAAATAATCAGGTAGAGCATCTAGAAACTTATTATTGGGATCCTAGTGAAGCTTTGGACGAATTAGACACATAAAATAGAAGATTGGTTTATAGTGGTTTTTGTTATCTTGTATGATAAATAAAATCTCTATTTATGAAAATTAATATTATAGTTGTCTTAGCCTTGTTTTGTTTATGGTCTTGCCAAGAAGAAACCAAAGACTATTCTAAAATAGAGCCCGGAGTATCTTGGGATTTAGCACAACATAGAAAAGAGAATCTATCCAATATTAATTATAAACTAAGCTTTAATTTACCAAAAGAAAAGGCTGAAGCTATTCTTGCAAATTTAGAATTACGTGTTACTCTTAAAGAGGCAAACGAACCCTTAGTTTTAGATTTTAATCCCAATAATACTAGTAAACCAAAAGTGTTTATTGCTTCAGATTCTATTGAAAGTATTCAAGAACACGAACATCTTATCATTCCAGAACACTATTTAAAAGTAGGGGAAAATGTATTTCAGATCGCTTTTCAGGCAGGCGATCAATACTTGTATAGAAACGATGAGTATTTGTATACGTTATCTGTTCCAGATCATGCTAGAGCTTTGTTTCCGTGTTTCGATCAGCCAAACCTTAAAGCAACCTTTAATTTAGAACTTACAGCCTCTAAAGATTGGACGGTGTTAAGTTCTACATATCCCGAAATTACTTCAGAAACGGCAAACACTTCAACCTCTGTTTTCGAAACATCTAATGTAATGAGTACCTATTTGTTTTCTTTTGTAGCAGGAAAGTTTGACCAAGCGACTCGAGATAATCATCATTTTTTATACAGAGAGCAAGATTCACTTAAAATTGATGAAAGTTTAGATCCTATTTTCAATTTACATAAAAAATCATTAGCCTATTTAGAAGCTTATACGGGGTATTCCTTTCCGTTTAAAAAGTTAGATTTTGTTGCTATTCCGTTTTTTCAGTTTGGTGGTATGGAACATATTGGTGCTATTCAGTATAAAGAATCATCTTTGTTTTTTGAAGATTATATGCCAAAATTATCACATTGGAATCGTGCTAATTTAATTTCTCACGAAGTGTCACACATGTGGTTTGGAAATCTTGTAACTATGAATTGGTTTGACGATGTATGGTTAAAAGAAGTGTTTGCGAATTTTATGGCTGCTAAAGTGGTGAATCCAAATTTCCCTGACCTAAATTTTAATCTATTAACTCTAGTTACAAAAGCGCCAAGAGCTTATAGCGTAGACCGTACAAAAGGTACAAATGCGATACGCCAGAACTTAAATAATTTAAACAATGCAGGAAGTCTGTATGGAGATATTATTTATAATAAGGCACCAATAATGATGAACCAATTAGAAATGTTATTGGGGAAATCGCAATTTCAGTTAGGTATTCAGGAATACATAAAAACCTATGCCAACGGTAATGCTACCTGGGAAGATTTAATTAGTATTCTAGACGCAAAGTCAGATACAGATCTTAAGGCTTGGAGTGCTGTTTGGGTAAATCAATCTGGTAGACCCGTATTTACAAACGATATTATTTACGAGAATAATACTATAAAATCACTAACACTGCACCAAAAAGCAGAAGATGGTAGCGCTAATTTGTGGCCTCAGCAATTAGAAATTGCGTTAATTTATCCAGATTCCATCGTTAAAAAAACAGTTTTTGTTGAAGGGAAATCTCAAAACATTACAAGTTTAAAAGGAGTGCCTAAACCTAATGCAATAGTTTATAATAGCAACGGTTACGGATATGGTATTTTTCCTATAGATCCTGTTGCCGCTTTAAATAGTTATCAATTAAAAGATGAAGTTGCTAGAGCTTCAAATTATATAAATACTTACGAAAATACACTCTCAGGAAATATTCCCGTAAAAACCGCTTTAAATACTTTTTTAAATGGATTGCAACATGAAACCAACGAGTTAATTATGGGGACATTGTCTTCAGATTTTGCAAGTTTATATTGGAATTTTTTAAGTGAAGACGAGCGGGAAGCGCTTCAGCCCACATTATCCAATAAATTATGGGAACGCTTACATATGGAATTATCTTCGTCCGTAAAGAAAAGTGTTTATACTGCTTTCTCTAATTTAGCGTATCAAGGCGAAAGTTTAGATCAGTTATATAAAATTTGGAATAAGGATGTAACTATTGATAGTTTAAAATTAAATGAAAAAGATATTACAAACTTAGCAATGACGTTGGCTTTGTGTAACCACCCAAAACACGATGCTATTTTAGCTAAAACTGAAACCCAAATCTCTAGTCCAGATGCTAAGGATAGATTTAAATTTTTATTACCGGCATTGTCTTCAAATAATGCAGATCGAGAAGCTTTATTTATATCATTTAAAGATGTTAAAAATAGAAAAAATTCAAGTTGGGTTGGAACTGCAAATCATTATATTCATCATCCGTTACATCAGAAGGAAGCCATTAAATATTTGCCTTTAAGTTTAGAGTTATTAGAAGAGGTAAAGAATACAAGCGATTTGTTTTTTCCTTTAAAATGGTTACAGTCTACAATTGGTAAATATCAATCTAAGGAAGCGAAAGCTGTTTTAGATGCTTATTTAAGTGCGCATCCAGAATTAAATCCGCAGTTAAAATCTAAAATTTTACAAGCAACAGATAATTTAACGAGGTACCAAGACCTGATTAAAAAATAAAGTGTTTCTGCTTTTAATAAAGGGGACAAAACAGAGGTGTAATTAACAAATCTTTGCCAAATAAGAGTTTCAATAATTAAACAATTCACAGTATATTTGTGTTTTAGATTTAATCTAAATAAATAATTTTTGAAATTAATGTAAGACCTTCTGTATTAGCTCTACTAAAAGCGTCTCTAGCTTTATAATTTCACAAAGAATAAATTAAAAATGAAGATACAAAAAGAAGATGTTTTAAAAGCATTAAAAACCATTACGGTTCCTGGTGAAGGACAGAATATGGTAGATAGTGGTGCCGTTAAAAATGTAATAGTTTTTGGAGATGAGGTTGTTGTAGATATTACCATAGCAAACCCTAGCTTACAGGCAAAAAAGAGAACTGAAGTTGATATTTTAAAGACCATTCACGATTTAGTTTATGAGAAAGCTAAAATTAAAGTGAATTTAAAAGTTGAAGCTCCAGCTGCTCAACCTAAAAATGAAATAAAAGGAAAACAAATTCCTGGTATTAAAAATATAGTTGCTGTTGCATCTGGTAAAGGTGGTGTAGGAAAATCTACAGTAACAGCAAACTTAGCAGTAACGTTGGCTAAGATGGGCTTTAGTGTAGGTGTTTTAGATGCCGATATTTATGGGCCTTCAATGCCAATTATGTTTGATGTTGAAAAAGAGCGTCCGTTATCTGTTACTATCGATGGAAAAGCTAAAATGAAACCGGTAGAAAATTACGGTGTCAAAGTATTATCTATTGGATTCTTTACTAAGCCTGATCAGGCAGTTGTTTGGAGAGGACCTATGGCTGCAAAAGCATTAAATCAGATGATTTTTGATGCGCATTGGGGAGAACTAGACTTTTTATTATTAGACTTACCTCCAGGAACGGGAGACATTCATTTAAGTATCATGCAATCCTTACCAATTACTGGTGCTGTAGTTGTAAGTACACCGCAAACCGTAGCTTTAGCAGATGCTAAAAAAGGAGTAGCGATGTTTCAACAAGAAAGCATAAATGTACCTGTATTAGGAATAATTGAAAACATGGCGTATTTTACACCAGAAGAGTTACCTGAAAACAAATATTATATATTTGGTGAAGCAGGTGCAAAACATTTAGCCCAAGATTTAGATGTGCCATTTTTAGGAGAATTACCATTGGTACAAAGCATTAGAGAAGCAGGAGATGTTGGTCGCCCAGCGGCATTACAAGCAGATACTGTTTTAGAAAAATCTTTCGAGAAATTAACTCAAAACGTAGTTCAGGAAGTAGTAAAACGTAATGACGATTTACCACCAACAGAGGCAATTAAAATCACGACGATGGCTGGTTGCTCGTCCGTTAAAAAATAAATTTATGACTTCAGAGGAAATAAAAATAAATGTTGAGAAAGCGTTAGACGAAATTCGTCCGTTTTTAGAAAGTGATGGAGGAAATATTTCTCTGATTTCTATAGAAGACGATAAGTTGGTTCGTGTACAACTTCAAGGTGCATGCGTGGGCTGTAGTGTAAATCAAATGACGCTAAAGTCTGGGGTAGAAATGACCATTAAAAAGTATGTGCCACAAATTGAGCAAGTCATAAATGTAGAATAAAAAGTACAATTACTTTTTAGAAGATTATTATAAATGATTACAACAGATATTCTAATTATTGGGGCGGGCCCAACCGGATTATTTACCGTTTTTGAAGCTGGATTATTAAAATTAAAGTGTCATTTAATAGATGCTTTACCACAAGCAGGTGGACAGTGTTCAGAGTTATATCCTAAAAAACCGATTTACGACATTCCTGGTTTTCCAGAAGTTCTTGCAGGAGATTTAACAAAAAACTTATTAGAACAGTCTAAGCAATTCGAACCAGGGTTTACCTTAGGAGAGCGTGCAGAAACTGTAGAAAAACAAGAAGATGGTTCTTTTATTGTTACGACAAATAAAGGCACACAACATCAAGCTCCTGTAGTTGCAATTGCAGGTGGTTTAGGTAGTTTTGAACCTAGAAAACCGTTAATTGATAATATTACTTCTTTTGAAGATCACGGTGTAGATTACTTTATTAAAGACCCTGAAAAGTATAGAAATAAACGCGTTGTAATTTCTGGTGGAGGAGATTCTGCATTAGACTGGAGTATCTTTTTGTCTGATGTTGCTTCAGAGGTGACTTTAATTCATAGACGAAACGAATTTCGTGGTGCTTTAGATTCTGTAGAAAAAGTGCAAGAATTAAAATCTCAAGGAAAAATTAATTTAGTAACACCTGCAGAAGTAGTTGGTGTGTCTGGGAACAGCCATATAGAAAGTGTAACGGTTAAGAAAGGAGAAGAAGAGTTTCAAATAGAAACAGATCACTTTATTCCTTTATTTGGTTTGTCTCCAAAATTAGGACCTATTGCAAATTGGGGCCTAGAAATTGAGAAGAATGCTATTAAAGTAGATAATGCTTTAGATTACCAAACCAATATACCAGGAATTTATGCTATTGGAGATGTGAATATATATCCAGGTAAATTAAAGTTAATTTTATGTGGATTTCATGAAGCGACACTAATGTGTCAATCTGCTTATAAAGTAATTAATCCAGGTAAAAAATATGTGCTTAAATATACTACTGTAAGTGGTATAGATGGTTTTGATGGATCTAGAAAAGAATCGCCAAAAGCTGTTGTTAAGGCAATAAACTAAAAAAATAAAGTGTAGTTTTGGAGGAGTGTTTTATACATTTGTCAAGCAGTAATTTACTATGGAAGAACAAGATATAAATATAAAGATAACAGATAGAGATGGTGTAACACACGATGTTGTAGCACCTACAGATATGGCAATGAATTTAATGGAAGTAGTGCGTTCTTACGAGCTTGCTCCAGAAGGAACCATTGGTATTTGTGGTGGAATGGCTATGTGTGCTTCTTGCCAATGTTATGTGTTATCTGATACAGAATTACCGGAAATGCAAGACGATGAAGATGCGATGTTAGCAGAAGCATTTAATGTAAAAGATAATAGCCGTTTAGGTTGTCAGATTCAAATGACGCCTGCAATGGAAGGATTAGAGGTCGAACTAGCACCAGAAAGTTAGAACCTTTTTTTATTGGTAATCGTATAAAATATAATACCCAAAATAGCTTGTCTTCAAGTTGTTTTGGGTATCATTATTTATAATGATTTTTTTAAATTTTTAATAAATTGTTTATGACGTTTTGTAATCAATTAATTTTTTAGGGCCTTCTAATACGGTTTTTACAATTCTAAAATAACCTTCGTCTGTTGTTGAGGTATCCCATTTTATAAGAGAAATTTCCCCATTTTCTATTTCTATACCTGTAATACTGTGCGGGTGTACACAACTTCCATCGTTAAAAAAAGCAATATGTCCAGGTTCAGGAAAGCGGGGTCTATGTGTGTGTCCAACAATTGTAATTAGATTCTTATTAGTCTTAATCCATTTTTTAATATGGCGTTCAATTCGTATTAATTCTGTATAGTTTTTACCAGGACTTGTTGGGTCTAAAATGCCCATAACATTTAAAGGTTTCCATAAAACACGCACCATAAAACGGCTTAATTTCCAACACTTGTAATTCCACCAATCTGCCTGATGTCCGTGTGTTAAAAACACTTCTTGTTCAGACTCTTTATGTTTTAAAACTATACCTTCATGGTATTTAATGTCTGTAAATAAAGGTGCTTAAATGTTTTTTTACATAATTCTCCTTTCGATAAACCATATCGTGATTTCCCCAAATTAAATCTAGGCGATTATCATGGTAAAGGTCTTTCATTATCATGTATACATTCTTATGTGCCTCAAAAATGGATTTAAAAGTCCGGTTTTCCCAAAGTTCATCACCATCACCTAGTTCGCAATAATGAAACCCGTTTTTACTGTAGTGTTGTAATGCATGAAAATAGATGTTTCTATTGTGTGCCAAATCGTCTGCAAAACTATTGTCACCACGGTGGCAGTCGCTAAAAAATATAAATTTAGATGTATTATCGAATGCTATAATCTTTGCAGTTTTATAAGCGCGATCTAATCTTTTTTGAGATGAAAACATAAATTAAATATATATAAAATCAGTTTACGTCCTACTTAAAAGCATTTAGACCTGTAATATCTAATCCGGTTATTAAGAGATGAATATCGTGTGTGCCTTCGTAAGTAATTACACTTTCAAGATTCATGGCATGGCGCATAATACTGTAATCTCCAGTGATTCCCATTCCGCCAAGCATTTGTCTGGCATTGCGAGCAATAGTAATTGCCATGTCAACATTGTTACGTTTAGCCATTGAAATTTGAGCAGAAGTCGCTCTTCCTTCATTCTTTAAAACACCCAAACGCCAAGTTAATAATTGTGCCTTGGTGATTTCTGTAATCATCTCTGCTAATTTTTTTTGCTGAAGCTGAAACTGTCCAATGGGTTTTCCAAATTGCATACGTTCTTTGCTATATCTTAAAGCGGTGTCGTAACAGTCCATAGCGGCACCAATGGCTCCCCAAGCAATACCATATCTAGCAGAATCCAGACAACCAAGTGGTGCACCTAATCCAGATTTGTTTGGTAATAAATTGGCTTTAGGGATTTTTACATTATCGAAAATTAATTCTCCAGTAGCAGATGCCCGTAATGACCATTTGTTGTGTGTTTCTGGCGTAGTGAAGCCTTTCATGCCGCGTTCTACAATTAACCCGTGTATGCGTCCTGTTTCATCTTTTGCCCAAACTACAGCAATCTGTGCAAAAGGCGCGTTAGAAATCCACATTTTGGCACCGTTTAGTAAATAATGATCTCCCATATCTTTAAAGTTGGTAACCATTCCAGACGGATTAGAGCCGTGATCTGGTTCTGTTAATCCAAAGCATCCAATCCATGTTCCGCTGGTTAATTTTGGCAGATACTTTTGGCGTTGTGCTTCGTTACCATATTTCCAGATAGGATACATGACTAAAGACGATTGTACCGAGGCTGTGCTTCGGATACCAGAATCTCCACGTTCTATTTCTTGCATGATTAAACCGTATGAAATTTGATCTAAACCTGCTCCTCCATATTCTTGCGGAATGTAGGAGCCGAAAGCGCCAATGCTTGCTAGTCCATTTATAATTTGTTTCGGAAATTCTGCTTTCTGTGCGTATTCTTCAATTATAGGAGAGAT
Source organism: Formosa sp. L2A11 (assembly GCF_009796865.1). GTDB lineage: Bacteria > Bacteroidota > Bacteroidia > Flavobacteriales > Flavobacteriaceae > Formosa. Next base: position 1,608,966 of record NZ_CP047028.1, read on the forward strand.
GTCGCGTTTTACCCAAGCTCGTGCTGTGTCGCGAACTAATTTATGTTCATCGGATAATAAATCGTCTAGATTGTAGTAATCTGGTGCTTCAAATACATCTGGTTTCATAAAGCGTATGTTTTAGAAAAAAGCAGATAGCCTTTGTCTTTTGTTGAATAATCTTGAGTCGTATCTCTCAAATTTAGCGATTACTCAGCAAAACATTACATCTTTAAATAGAAATCTTTGGTAAGCTTAATGTAGTCTTCAGTGTAATTATGGCGATCTGTTTCAATAATAAGTGTGTTCGTTTCTGTGTCTGTTTTAGTGAATGAAAACTGCATTAAACTACGCTTAATCTCTGAATCAGGATTGCCTTTTACATGAAGAATTTTATTCGGAAATAAATTAACTTTTAATGCTAATTCAATAATATTAGATTCTTCTTTAAAAGGAATAATTAGGCAAAATATACCGTGTTCTGATAGTAGTTTAGAAGCACTGTCTATTAAGTGATCAAAAGGAAGTGCCTCTGAAAAACGTGCTAAATCGCGCTGTTCGTTAGCTGTTTTATAGTCTTCAGAATAAAATGGCGGATTAGAAACAATAAGATCATATTGGTCTTCAATTTCATCAACAAACTCTTCTAAAGCGGCGTGGTAGCAAAACAAACGATCTGCCCAAGGTGCGGTTTCAAAATTATCTACACATTGTTCGTAAGCCTCGTCGTCAATTTCCATCGCATCTATAAGTTCTGCATAGCTGCGTTGTGCTAACATTAAGGCTATTACGCCCGTTCCTGCACCAATGTCAAGAATAGAAAATGGATTATGATCTATACTTGCCCAGGCACCAAGTAATACACCATCTGTACCAATTTTCATGGCGCAACGGTCTTGGTTAATGGTGAATTCTTTAAACTTAAATGGCTTACTCATAATAAAGTTTGTATCATCTCATTGAGAAGGAAGTGCGATTGAAGAATCTTTTTTAATCCTGATGAAATTCCTTGCTTAGGCTCGGAATGACATTTTTTTTATAATTTGGTTGTAGGTGTTGTCAGGCTGAACTAGTTTCAGCATCTCATTTTTTATAGTTAATGTAAAGTCTATGTGAGACAGTGAAACAAGTTCAGGTGTGACGTATTTTTAAGAGATTATTCTTCCAAATATAAATCAATTAAACCTTCTGGAGTTTCTACAAAAATGGTTTTGTTAGGCTTGTCTACCTTAGATATAAACTCGTCGTTCATTGGGATTAAGATTTCAATACCATCACGATCTATTTCAAAAAGCGCTTGTGCAGTAGAGTCGTTTATAGATTGAATAATACCCACTTTTCCAAAATTAACATCTTCTACGGTAAACCCTATAATTTCATGAAAATAGAATTTGTTACCTTCTAGTTCTGGTAAGAAATCAAGTGGTAAATATAAATCCGATTTCATTAAAGCATCAGCATCTGCTTCTGTATCTACATCTTCAAATTTAATACGTAACAATTCCGATTTATGAAGCTGAGACGATTCAATAAAAAATGGGACTAAATTATTACGTAAATCAATAAATACTGAATCCATATCTTCAAATAATTCAGGCTCGTCGGTATCTAGTTTTATTAGTAATTCACCTTTAAAACTGTACTTTTTTACAATCTTTCCTAGAAAGAAACATTCATCTTTTTTCATAATATTTTAAATAAAAAAACCCGACAACGAGTTGTCAGGTTTTAAAAGTATAAAAAATTAATTTTTTATTCTTCTTCGTTAGAAGTTTCTTCTGCAGTTTCAGCGTTAGCAGCAGCTTCAGCAGCTTTTACTTCAGCTTCAGCCTCAGCGGCAGCAGCAGTTCTTGCATCGTTAACAGCTTTTTCAGCATCTAAAGCTTTTGCTTTAGCATCAGCATCAGCTTTTGCTAAACCATCTTTTTTAGAATCAACTTTACCAGTTTTTTCTTCTAACCAAGCAGTAAATTTAGCTTCTGCTTGCTCTTCAGTTAAAGCACCTTTTCTAACACCACCAACAAGGTGATTTTTAAGCATTGCTCCTTTGTAAGATAAAATTGCCTTTGCAGTATCTGTAGGTTGTGCACCGTTTTGTAACCAAGTTACAGCACCGTTTACATCTAATTCGATAGTTGCAGGGTTTGTGTTTGGATTGTAGCTACCTAATTTTTCTAAGTATTTACCATCTCTTTTTGATCTTACATCAGCTGCGACGATCCAGTAAAAAGGTTTCCCTTTTTTACCATGTCTTTGTAATCTAATTTTTACAGGCATAATAATTAATTAATTGAGGTTCTCGACCTCGGTTATTAATAAGGGCGCAAAGATACTATAAAAAATTAATATTCAATAACTTAATTTAAATGAAATGATATTCGTTTTTTATTCTATTTTTGAATCCCTAACGTAATACACTTGAATTTATGAAAACTTGGTTTGCTGTACTTTTAGTCTGTTTAACGCTTACAGGATGTGAAGATGATTTAGAATTTAATGATCCTGCTTTACAAGCTAATAAAGATGGTGAACTTTGGAAAATGGGAACACAACAAGTGTCTAATACGTCGGGAACTTTAATAATTTCGGGTGAATTAGATCGGACTACTATTAGTTTAGAATTACCAGCTCTAAAGGTCGGAACATATTACGTGGGGCAAACAACAGATGCAGACGTGGTTGCAGATGCGAAAGCAATATTTACAGATGCAGATGGTGTTGTGTATTCTACCTTATATAATGCAGAAGATAGTTTAACGACTCCAAATATAGACGAGAGTGTGGTGTATTATTCTGAAGGACAGATAGAAATTGAAGAAATTAATACAGTCAAAGGTTATGTAAGTGGTGTGTTTTGGTTTACAGCGTATACGGGTTTAGGTACCGAAAAAGTAGATTTTAATCAGGGGGTGTTATATCAAGTACCTTTTGTTACAGAATAAATTCAATATAAAGCAGTTATATAAAGCAGCACTTCGTGTTGCTTTTTTTTGTTTATAAAAGGTTGAAGAACTTCGTCGGATAACTCATAATTATTCTTAATTTTAACCTCCTCATTTTTTTAGCACAACAAATTTTTATGTACTTAATATTCGATACAGAAACTACAGGTTTACCAAAGCGTTGGAATGCACCAATTAGCGATACAGATAATTGGCCAAGATGTATACAAATTGCTTGGCAACTGCACGACGAGCTTGGAAACTGCATAGAACATCAAGATTATTTGGTGAAGCCGGAAGGATTTAATATTCCTTACGATGCAGAAAAAATTCATGGTATTTCTACCGAACTTGCCCAAGAACAAGGACTGCCTTTGTCTGAAGTTTTAGAGAAATTTAATGTTGCTCTAGGTAAAACTAAGTTTGTTGTTGGTCAGAATGTAGGGTTCGACCTTAATATAATGGGGGCAGAATTTTATAGAGAAGATCTAGAAAATGAATTGCAGGAACTTCCTGTTTTAGATACCTGTACAGAAATTACTGCAAAATTATGTCAGATTCCTGGAGGACGTGGAGGTAAATTTAAACTACCAACGTTAACAGAGTTGCATCAGTTTTTGTTTAATAAACCTTTTGGAGATGCGCATAATGCCACTGCCGATGTGGAGGCTACAACACGTTGTTTCTTTGAGTTAATTCGAAGAAAAGAATATACTGTTGAAGCTTTAGATGTTCAGCCAGATTATTTCGAACGTTTCGATAAGGCCAACCCACAAGAGATTCAGTTAATTGGTTTAAAGCATATCAATTTACAGAAGGCAAGTGCTAAAATTAATGCACGTTTACAAAAAGCACAGAGTACAGATCTTTCTGAAGCAGAAATAGAAGAAAATATTTCAACGTTAGAAGATGCTAATTTTTCGCATTTACATAATCACACTCAATTATCAATATTACAATCTACTATAAGTATACCTAATTTAGTAGGTGCAGCAGCTAAGCATAATATGACGGGTGTTGCGATAACCGATCATGCAAACATGATGGGGGCTTTTCACTTTGTAACGGCAGTTATTAATCATAATAAAGGTGTTCGTGCAAAAAACGAAGAAGCTATTGCAGCAGGTAAAAAGCCTGTGTTAAACGAAATGAAACCTATTTTAGGGAGTGAGTTTTTTGTTTGCGAGGATCATTTAGATAAAACAAGAAAAGACAACGGGTACCAAATCGTTGTCTTTGCAAAAAATAAAAACGGGTATCATAATTTAGCGAAATTATCGTCTGCGGCATTTACAGATGGATTTTATTATGTGCCTAGAGTTGATAAAAAACTGATAGAACAATATAAAGAAGACCTTATTGTTTTAACCGGAAATTTATATGGAGAAGTACCTAGTAAGGTGCTTAATGTTGGAGAAAAACAAGCAGAAGAAGCTTTACTTTGGTGGAAGGAACAGTTTGGAGACGATTTGTATATTGAGTTAATGCGACATAATCAGGAAGATGAAGATCGTGTAAATCCTGTTTTAATAGCGTTTTCTAAAAAGCATAATATAAAGTTAATAGCTACAAATAATACCTATTATCTAGAAAAAGACGATGCCAATGCACATGATGTTTTGTTATGTGTACGTGATGGTGAAAAGCAGGCAACTCCAATAGGTCGTGGTCGTGGTTACCGTTATGGTATGCCAAATCAAGAATATTACTTTAAGTCGCCAGATGAAATGAAGGCGCTTTTTAAAGATATTCCTGAAGCGATTACCAATATTCAAGAAATTGTAGATAAAATTGAAATCTACGAATTAGCACGTAGTGTCTTGTTGCCTAAATTCGATATTCCTGAAGAATTTCAATTTGCAGAAGACAATGTAGACGGTGGAAAGCGTGGAGAAAATGCCTTTTTAAAAGATATGGCTTTTAAAGGAGCCAAAATTAGATATGGAGAAGAACTCTCTGAGGAAGTTGTTGAGCGTCTAAACTTTGAGCTTGAAGTTATTGAAAAAACAGGGTATCCTGGATACTTCTTAATTGTAGAAGATTTTATTCGTGCAGCACGAAGAATAGGTGTTTCTGTTGGTCCAGGGCGTGGATCTGCAGCAGGGTCTGTAGTTGCGTATTGCCTTTGGATTACAAACATCGATCCGATGTTGTATAATCTGCTTTTCGAGCGTTTCTTAAATCCAGATCGTGTAAGTATGCCCGATATTGATATTGATTTTGATGATGAAGGTCGAAGTCGAGTTATGGATTACGTTATCGAGAAATACGGAAGCAATCAGGTGGCTCAGATTATTACTTACGGTACCATGGCAGCTAAATCGTCTATTAGAGATACTGCACGTGTTTTAGATTTACCACTTTTTGAAGCCGATAGAATTGCGAAGTTGATTCCTAATATGTCTAAGCTGAAAAAAATATTTGCTTTAGATGAAAAGGGATTAAAAGAAAAATTTAAAGCAGAAGAATTAGAAAAGGTTAATGAACTTATAGGACTTGCAGATGGTGATAATCTAGAATCTATAACCTTAAACTTGGCAAGACGTTTAGAGGGTTCTGTTAGAAATACAGGAATCCATGCTTGTGGTGTAATTATTACGCCAGACGATATTACTAAATTCGTTCCGGTGTCTTTGGCAAAAGATTCTAATTTATATGTCACACAGTTTGACAACTCGGTTGTAGAATCTGCTGGATTATTAAAAATGGACTTCTTGGGGTTAAAAACATTAACCCTAATTAAGGACACCGTAAAAATTATAAAAGCGAAACACGATATAGATTTAGATCCAGAATCTATTCCTTTAGACGATGTTAAAACATACGAGCTGTTCCAGCGCGGAGAAACAATTGGAGTGTTCCAGTATGAATCTCCAGGGATGCAGAAACACATGCAGTCCTTAAAGCCAACAGTTTTTGATGACCTTATTGCCATGAACGCCTTGTATAGACCGGGGCCAATGGAATATATTCCGAGTTTTATTAGAAGAAAACACGGTGAAGAAGAAATTGAGTACGATTTACCAGCGATGGAAGAGTACTTAAAAGAAACATACGGGATTACGGTTTACCAAGAGCAAGTAATGCTTTTGTCGCAAAAATTAGCAGATTTCACGAAAGGTGAAGCCGATGTTTTGCGTAAGGCAATGGGTAAGAAACAGATTGCAGTACTTGATAAAATGAAGCCTAAATTCATTAGTCAAGCGAGTGAAAAAGGTCATGATCCTAAAAAATTAGATAAAATTTGGAAAGACTGGGAAGCCTTTGCGAGTTATGCCTTTAACAAATCTCACTCGACGTGTTATGCGTGGATTGCATATCAAACCGCATATTTAAAAGCGCATTACCCTGCAGAATATATGGCGGCTGTTTTATCGAATAATATGAACGATATTAAACAGGTTGCATTCTTTATGGAAGAGTGTAAACGTATGAAATTGAGTGTGCTTGGTCCAGATGTGAACGAGTCTTTTTATAAATTCTCTGTAAACGATGAGTATGCCGTGCGTTTTGGAATGGGAGCAGTAAAAGGTGTTGGTCATGGTGCTGTTATGACTATTGTTGAAAACAGAAAAGAAGGAGGTCCATATAAATCTATTTTCGATTTTGCTAAACGTATAGATTTGCGAGCTGCAAATAAAAAAGCGTTTGAAAGTCTTGCTTTGGCAGGAGGATTTGATTGTTTCTCAGATACACACCGATCTCAGTATTTTCAAGATGAAGGCGATGGTATTACGTTCTTAGAAAAAGCAGTTAAATACGGAAGTAAGCATCAAGAAAACGAAAATTCTGCACAGGTAAGTTTATTTGGAGAAGCAAGTGATGTGCAAATAGAAGAGCCTTTAGTCCCGCCTGCAGACGAGTGGGGGAATATGGAGAAACTTGCAAGAGAGAAAGAAGTTGTTGGTATTTATATTTCGGGACATCCGTTAGATGATTTTAAGATTGAAATGAAAAATTTCTGTAATGCAAATTTAAGTATGTTCAGAAATTTAGAAACATGTTTAAATGCCGAGCTAACTTTTGGTGGTGTAATTACTGATGTGCAACACCGTGTAAGTAAACAAGGTAAAGGTTGGGCTTTGTTTACAATAGATGATTATTTTGATAGTTATGAATTCAGAATATTTGGAGAAGATTATTTAAAATTCAGACACTTTTTTGTAGTAAATAGTTTTGTTCATGTAAAAACCTTTGTTCGTGAAGGTTGGGTAAATAAGGATACAGGAAAGAAAAGTGATCCAAGAATTCAGTTTAATAGTTTTCAGCTGTTACACGATGTTATGGATCAATATGCAAAGAAATTATCTATTCAGTTAAGTATAAAAGATTTAACAGAAAATAAAATTAAAAACTTAAAACAATTGCTAGACGACCATTTCGGAACTAAATTACTTAATTTCTTGGTTTATGATCAAGAAGATAAAGTAAAGTTGCCTATGGTAAGTAGAAAGCAAAAAATAACAATTTCGCAAGAATTATTGCATGCCCTGGACGATCAAAATGTGTTTTATAAGTTAAATTAGATTAACTTTATTAAAAATCATCAATTAAGACAATTTGGCAATAAATAAAACAAATAGTCGCCGTGTAAGGTTTGGCAGAATTTTTGACTAATTTTGTGTAATAAGATAAGAAGTAGAACTTTTAAAATAAAAATAATGGCATTAGAAATAACAGACGCAAACTTTGAGGAAATGGTATTAAAAAGTGACAAACCAGTAGTAGTAGATTTTTGGGCTGCTTGGTGTGGTCCTTGTCGTATGGTAGGTCCTATTATTGATGAAATTAGTACAGAATACGATGGTAAAGCTGTAGTTGGAAAAGTAGATGTTGATGCAAATCAAGATTTTGCTTCTAAATATAGTGTACGTAATATTCCTACTGTTTTGGTATTTCAAAACGGAGAAGTTGTAGAACGTCAAGTAGGTGTAGCACCTAAAAAATCATATACAGACGCTATCGATAAGCTTTTGTAATCGCATTAAAACAATATAACATGTAATTAAAGGTTTGGCTTAGTGCTAAACCTTTTTTATTTTTAGATGGTAATAAAAAAAATCATGGATTTAAAAGAAGAATTACAACATGTAGGCGGGTTTGTTAATCTAGAATTATTGGCTAAACAAGTTGTAGAAGGTTTTATAGCAGGTATGCATAAAAGTCCGTTTCATGGTTTTTCTGCTGAATTTGCTGAACATAAAATTTACAATCAAGGAGAAAGTACAAAACATATAGATTGGAAACTGTTTGCTAAAACAGATAAGTTATACACTAAGCGTTACGACGAAGAGACGAACTTGCGTTGCCATCTTATTATAGATAATAGTAGTTCGATGCATTATCCAGACCTTCAAGATTTTTCAATAAATAAATTAAATAAAATTGCATTTTCAGCATTAGCTTCAGCATCTATAATGCATATGCTTAAACGTCAGCGTGATGCTGTGGGGTTAAGTGTATATAGTAATACTTACGATTATTATGCACCGGAAAAAGGGAGTGATAGGCATCATCATATGTTGTTAAACGAGTTAGAGCGTGTGGTTTTATCCAGGCCTAAGGCTAAAACTACAGATACTTATACCTATTTACATCATATTGCAGAAAAGCTTCATAAACGCTCTTTAATTGTTTTGTTTACAGATATGTTTCAGGAGTCTGCAAATAAAGACCAATTGTTTGAAGCCTTGCGCCATTTAAAATATAATAAGCATGAAGTTGTATTGTTTCATGTGTTTGATAAAGAGAAAGAAAAACGCTTTAATTTCGATAATACGCCAAAACGATTTGTAGATGTAGAGACAGGTACGCATATAAATGTGTACGCCGAAAATATAAAAGAGACCTACGAAAATGAAATTTCAGTCTATTTTGAAGCTTTAAAACTAAAATGTACGCAGTATAAAATAAAATATGTCGAGGCAGATATTAACGAAAATTTCGATAACATATTGACAGCCTTTATGGTAGAACGCTCAGGTTTTTTGTAATACACATTAGTTCTAAAAAAGTTTAAATATTTATTTGTGTAATTCAAAAAGGAGTGTATATTTGCACTCGCAATAACGCAACGGTCTGGTAGTTCAGCTGGTTAGAATACCTGCCTGTCACGCAGGGGGTCGCGGGTTCGAGTCCCGTCCAGACCGCTATATTGCTTAAAGCTCCATTCTTGGAGCTTTTTTTTGCAATAAAAAGTAGTTGTGTTGTTTAGATAGGTTTAGCGCTTATCTAAGGTTTACGTTGTTAAACCAATGAAAGGCTTTCCTTTTTTCATACATTGAAAACAGGGATGCTTTTTTATTTTAAGACCATTTGGTTTTATATATAGAAATTTTTTTTAGTCGTAAATATTTGTAAATGTATAAGTTAACTTTGTAATGAAAGATAATAGTGAAAAATATTACTTTTTATAGCTGAGTTGTTAGAAAAGAGTGTATCTTTGCAGTCGCAATAATGCAACGGTCTGGTAGTTCAGCTGGTTAGAATACCTGCCTGTCACGCAGGGGGTCGCGGGTTCGAGTCCCGTCCAGACCGCTATATTGCTTAAAGCTCCATTCTTGGAGCTTTTTTTTGCAATAAAAAGTAGTTGTGTTGTTTAGATAGGTTTAGCGCTTATCTAAGGTTTACGTTGTTAAACCAATGAAAGGCTTTCCTTTTTTCATACATTGAAAATAGGGATGCTTTTTTATTTTAGGATAGTTCTATTCTCATTTTATTCAAAAAAGGCATGCTTGGTAATCCTAATGTCTAAGTAGCTTGTTATATACTCTAGTGTTAAAAATCTTCTTTAAATAAAATTTAAAAGAATTTAATAGCCTACGACGATAATGGTAATCCGAAAACATGGTGTTTTATGAAGATGAATACGATTATGAAACCGATGAATATTGGGAAAAAGAATGTACTGCAGAAATTAAATATGACGAAGCACCTAATCCTTATTATTATACATTAGAACTGCGGGTGTTGTTGATGCGTTAGATAAGGTTAAATTAAATTTTAGTATCACGCAATCTTCAGAGATTGTAAAGGCTAAGCTTTTGTTTCCTTTAAATAATCCTTCTCAAGTTATTTATAGAAATCAAGAAAATGAAATTGTACTTACCTTAAATGCAAATTATGTTTATGATGATGATAATTATCCAAAATCTGCAACTTTAACTTCTGTAGATTCTAGATATGATGAGAGTACTTCATTAACACTTATATATAGCTACGTAAACTAAAATTTAGAGTTTAGTTTATCTATAATAGTTCCATTTATTACTAAAAAAACTGAATTACAAATCTAGGTTCGTAATTCAGTTTTTTGTTTTTAATATATTTTTTATCAGAATTAAGCCGGTCTAATATCTACGGCTACATTCATTTTGTTTTTTCCTGTACTATATACTACGCCTTTTAATGGTGGTACATCGTAATAATCTCTTCCCCAAGACACTGTAATGTGTTGGTTTTTTGGAATCTGATTGTTTGTTGGGTCAAAATCTATCCAGCCAAATGTTGGTATGTACACAGAAAACCAAGCGTGAGAAGCATCTGTTCCTACTAATTTTTCTTTTCCTGGAGGCGGTAATGTTTCTATATAACCACTAACATAGCGTGCGGGTAATCCCATAGAGCGTACACAAGCTATAGCAATTTGTGCAAAATCTTGACATACACCTTTCTTGGCTTTTATTACTTCTTGTATGGGAGTTGCAATGGTACTAAATTCTGAGTCGAATTTAAATTCTTTAAAAATACGTTGCATCAATTCAAAAGCAGCTTCAAAAATGGGTCTGTCTGGTTTAAAAGATTTTTCAGCATAAGCCTTAACTTCAGGCGATATTTGGGCTATGAAAATAGATTCTAATATAAATTGCTTAATGTCTATAAACTCTTTATTATTTGTCTTTAAAATAGCTAAACCTTCTTTTAAGGTTACGGTTTTTCCTGTTTCCGAATCTTCAATATGTGGTTGCAGTTCATAATCTCTTTCAATGATGCTTTTTGCTGTAACTTTTAATTTTTTATGTGGTTTTTGAATAGAAAATCGTGTAATTGTGTTTCCAAAAAAATCTAAGCGATCAGTAATTTCAGATGGCTCTGGACTTATTTCAAGTTCATAGTCTAAAAGCGTTTGGCCCAACATTGTTTTGGGCTTTAATGTTGCGATATTATGACAAAAGGTTACGCCACTATCATAATCGTAGCTAGTTGTATGTGAGACTTTAAATTTCATAATTATAATTCGAAATTTTGATTAACCAATTGCTTTTGTTGGTACGAATGATTAAAGTAAGTGTCTGATATAGCTAAAGACATTTCATGAAGTAAATCGCTTAATTCTGTTAAAGCGTCGTCTAGATTTTGTCTTATTATAGTGTCTGAACTTAATTCAGACAAGGAGTCTATATTTAAGTTCTGAATTTTAGTGTTCGCTGCCGAGATAAACTTTTGGCAATCGGTTGTTTCTCCTAAACCTTCAGGATGTGGTAATCTATCTATGTCTTTTTGTATACGTCTTAATTGATAAGTTAACGATTTTGGATATCCTTTATCTAATAATAGCAGATTAATTACATTTTTTGTACTTAAATAAGATCGGTAACTGTACCTGTAAATATTTAAACTTTCATGACTATTTAGTACTGCCTCTAAAATTTCGTATTGAGGTTGTTCGTTATAATTTACAACTAAAAGAGAACGACATTTAGCAATATTCATCATGGATTGCTCGGTTTGTAAACCAATAAAATACAAGAGTAAACCTTGTTCTACCATAATGCTCTCTTCAATAAGTGCCATAAAAGCGATAAGTCTTGTAATAATCTTATCTAATATTTTTATAAGCGATTGAATTGTGCTTTTTTCATCGGCTTGATTTACAAATAGTTTCCAATTTTTCTGAATACCATCAAAAACACGCCACATGTCTTTAGACCATAAATTACGTAATGTATAATATGAGTTATTAAAACTAGAAAGTGTTTGCGCAAAACTTCCTATTCTATCTGAATCTATCATAATTGATAGAATCTCTTTTAACGGATTGTTTAGTGCAACTTTTCCTTTTTCTCCTACAAAACCAGGAAACGTAAAAGTAAGATGTGTTACAGATTTTAATAAACAAACTAAGCTTTCAGATTGCTTTTCTTGCTTGTTATATTGTTCGTTACTCATCTTATTTAAAACGGTACGTAAATAGCGAGCAGTTACTAGTGCTCTTCCTAAATAACGTCCAGACCAATATAAGTTTTCGGCCGTGTTACTTGGTAAATCATTAATGCCTGGAATTGAAATTTTACCAGTGTTATTCCATGAATAATTCTGAATATTAGTTTGAGGCTTGTCTGTAACAACCCAGAAATCTTTACTTACACCGCCACGATGATTTGAAACAAATAAGTCTTCGCGTTCTGCAGCAACTCTTACTAAACCACCAGGCATAACAGAATATCCGTCGTCTTTGGCTATAGAAAATGTTCTACACATAACCTTACGAGGCTCTAATTTGCCTTTCACAAAATCTGGAGCTGTAGAAAATATTATTTTTTCCTGAGCTACAAAAACATAAGGATTCGTAATGATTTCTTTTTTTAACTTTTCTAAGTCTTCTTTTTCTAAAAATTCGCAGAAAACAATGCTTTCTCTATTAGATTTGTCTATACGTTTTAAAACTAAATTTGTTAGATTCTCTAAAACATAATCGCGTTCCTTTTTCTGTCCGCACCACCAAGAACCTATTTGCGGAAGAATTAAATCTTCTTTAAAAAAGTATTTGCATATGGCACTCATAAAAGGTATGAGTCCTGAGTTTTCTAAAATTCCGCTTCCTATTGGGTTAACTATTGTAACATGTTGTTCTCTTACTACATCAAGTAATCCTGCAACTCCTAAATAAGAATCTTCACGAAGTTCTAAAGGATCCATAAAAACATCGTCTACACGTCTTAAAATAACATCGACTTGTTTTAACTCTTTTAAGGATTTTAGCCAAACTTTTCCATCTCTTACAACCAAATCGTTCCCTGTAACTAAAGGATAACCTAAAAAAGACGACATATAAGCATGTTCGAAATAGGTTTCGTTTAAAGGGCCAGGTGTAAGAATAACAATGTTTGGATTGTCTTGATTTTGAGGTGCCGCATCTAAAAGCATTTTATTAAAATCGGCAAAGAAAGATGTTGGCGGTTTTACATGAATGTCGTTAAAGACATCTGGTAAAATACGACTGGTTGCATATCTGTTTTCTAACGCATAACCCATTCCCGAAGGCGCTTGTGTTCTGTCGTTAACAACCCACATACGACCATCTGGTCCACGAGCTAAATCGGCCGAATGAATTAATAAATTCTTAGCTGTTTTGTATTGAATCTGATCGCATTGTCTTAAAAAACCACGATGCGCATAAATAACCTCAAGCGGAATAATTCCGTTTTTAATAAGCTCACGCTTACCATATATATCTTTTAACGTTAGGTTTAATAATTCCGAACGTTGTTGCATTCCCTTTTCAATTGTTTCCCATTCTTTTTCGTGAATAAGAAAGGGAACAATGTTTAATTGCCATGAGCGGTGCATCCCTTTTGGGTCGTTGTAAACATTATAGGTTACACCGTTTTCGTCCATTAACCAATCCATTTCATCTTGCTTAGAGATTAAGGTTTTGGTGTCCATTTGGGTTAGATTACTTAGTAATTTTTTCCAATTCGGATTAACAGACTTATTTGATTTAAGAACTTCGTCATAATTTTTAAAATCAGAAAAATAGTTCTTAAATAATGTGTTTTTATCAATCGGCATTAATCATTTATTTTTTTCTTAAATCTAGAGTATAAGGGAACTCAGAATTAACCGGTTGCTCCTCGTATTTATACTTTCTAGAACTGCCGTGAATTTCGACATTTCTACTCGAATTATTATCATCTTGTTCAATTTTTTCTACTTCAAAAATTTCGCCTTGAGTGTGTCCTATGTCCCAGAAACGGTTAATTCTCCTAGATTCAGCTTCATAGCTATTAACCGGATATGTTTCGTAAGATCGTCCTCCTGGATGTGCAACAAAATATGTGCAACCTCCAATGGCACGTTTGTTCCAAGTGTCAATAATATCGAATACTAAAGGTGTGTCTACATCTATTGTTGGGTGTAATGAAGAATGCGGATTCCATGCTTTATATCGAATACTCGCTACAAATTCTCCTTTTACACCTGTATTGTTTAAGTTTATTTTTACACCATTACAGGTTAATACGTAGCGCTCTTCTGTGAAATGAGAAACTTTAACTTGAATACGTTCTACAGAAGAATCTACATATCTTGCGGTTCCTCCGCCAGTCATTTCTTCACCTAAAACATTCCAAGGTTCTATTGCTGCACGTAATTCTAAATTAATATTGTTTATTTCAACCATACCGTGAAGTGGGAATCTAAATTCGAAGAACGGATTAAACCAGTCTTCTTTAAATTTGTATCCAGCTTTGTTAAGTTGTGTAACAATGTCTTTTATGTCTTCTCTAACGTAATGTTCTGTTAAGAATTTATCGTGTAATTCTGTTCCCCAACGCACTAAATCATGCTCGTAAGGTTTTTTCCAGAACCAGGCAACAAGTGTTCTTACTAATAAGTTTTGCATTAAACTCATTTGTGGATGCGGAGGCATATCAAAAGCACGTAATTCTAAAATTCCTAAACGTCCAGAAGATGAATCTGGAGAGTATAATTTATCGATACAAAATTCTGCACGGTGTGTATTTCCTGTTAAATCGGTTAATAAATGACGGAATAATCTGTCTGTTAACCAAAATGGAACTTTACCACTTTTTGGAATCTGGCTAAATGCAATTTCAAGTTCGTATAGGTTTTCCATACGAGCCTCATCAATACGTGGCGCTTGACTTGTGGCACCTATAAATGCTCCAGAAAATAAATAAGAAAGTCCTGGATGGTGTTGCCAAAAAGTTAGTAAACTTCGTAATAAACTTGGTTTACGTAACAATGGGCTATCTTTAGGCGTAACGCCGCCTAAAGTAACATGGTTTCCTCCACCGGTTCCGGTGTGTTTACCATCTAACATGAATTTTTCTGTTCCTAAACGCGACTCTTTTGCAAGTCTGTAAAGGGTTAATGTGTTGTTTGTAAGTTCTTTCCAGTTTTTAGCAGGCTGTACATTTACTTCGATTACACCCGGATCTGGAGTAATTTTCATAGACTCTAAACGGTTGTCTTTTGGCGGATCGTAACCTTCTAAAACAACAGGGATATTAAGTTCTTTTGCTGTAGATTCTATAGAAGCGACTAGATCTAAAAATATTTCAGCAGTATCTAAAGGCGGGAAAAATAAATGCATTTTACCTTCTCTAACTTCTGCACATAAACCTGTACGGATAAAAAAGTTAGATGTGTCTTTAGAAATACCTTCCTCTTTAACCTTATTAGAACGTCTTAAGACAATGTTCTTATAACTTGGAAGTTTTTTCTTTTTTGAAAAATTATCGGGTTCCTGTTGTGGAAATTCTCCAAATTCAGGATCTCTAAGCAACGAATCTAGAGGTAATCTTAGTCCGATAGGAGAGTTTCCTGGAATTAAAAATAAATGTTTACGTCTAAAACTCCATGTGTTAGAATACCAAGTATCTGCTGTGTTATTTAGTGGTAATACATGCCCGATGGCTTTAGATTTTCCGTCTTTAAGGATTTGCTTTAATTTGTCTTTAACTAACAAAGCACCATCATCTACAGTCGGGTCTACATCAATAGGTAATTTACCTTCTTCCCACATAAAGTAAAACGCATCTTCGTAAGCGGGAATGATGTGTTTGTCTGTAATGTCTAATTTTTGGGCTAAGGTTTTTAAAAATAATTTAGTTGCATTTTCAGGCAACACGGGATTATTAGAGAATAGAGATAATAAATTTTTATTATGCCAGATTTTCTTACCGTCTTTTCTCCAGCAAAGTTCTATTTGCCAACGCGGTAGTGGTTCTCCTGGATACCATTTACCTTGCGCTTGGTGTAAAACACTACCATTATCGTATTCGTCGTATAATTTAGCAGCTAAATTTTTTGCCAATTCACGTTTATGAGGTCCATCTGCGGCTGTATTCCATTCTTCAGATTCCATATCGTCTATAGAAACAAAAGTAGGTTCGCCACCCATGGTTAATCTTACATCGCCTTTTTCTAGTTCTTTTTCAACCTTAAAACCTAGTTTGTAAATGGCTTTCCATTGCTCTTCGGTGTATGGTTTAGTTACTCGTGGAGATTCAAAAATACGTTTTACAGAATTTTCAAATTCAAATTCAGTTTCACAAATATCTGTCATTCCAGAAACTGGTGCAGCACTTTCAAAAGAAGGTGTACACGCTAATGGAATATGTCCTTCTCCTGCTAATAATCCTGAAGTGGCATCGAAACCAATCCAACCTGCACCAGGAAGATAGACTTCGGCCCAAGCATGTAAATCTGTAAAATCTTCTTCCGGACCAGAAGGGCCATCTAGGGATTTTTCATCAGATTTTAATTGTACTATATATCCAGATACAAATCGTGCACCAAAACCTAAGTGACGTAAAGTTTGTACAAATAGCCAAGCGTAATCACGACAAGAACCTGTTCTGTGGTCTAGCGTTTCTTCGCAAGATTGTACCCCAGGATCCATCCTGATGTTATATTTTAAATATTCATAAATTTTCTGATTGATGTCAATTAAAAAATAAATGGTTTTTCTAGGTGTTGTATCAATCGTTTTTAAGAAATCTTCTAGAAGCTGACCTCTTTCTGTGATTTCTAAATATGGAAGAAGTTCCTTTTTTGTAGTCTCAGAATATTCAAACGGATATTCTTCTGCACTTTCTTCAACAAAGAAATCAAACGGATTTATGGTCTTTAAATCGGCTATTATTTCTACCTCGACAGTTAATTCTCTAGTTTTTTCAGGAAAAATTAATCGTGCCATATAATTTCCGAAAGGGTCTTGTTGCCAGTTAAAAAACTGTTCCTCGGGTGTAATTTTAATAGAATATGCTTCTATTGGTGTACGACTATGAGGTGCGGGACGTAATCTAAAAATGTGGGGAGATAACGACACCAATCTGTCGTATTTATATTTTGTTTTGTGTGTAATTACTATTTTTAAAGCCATAAATAATCCAGTTAAAGACATTACAATTTAAGTGATTTTTATGCGATAATTTCAAGATCTTATGAAAAATAATAAAAGATTGTAAATTGTATATTAATAACAATAGTTAAATGATGTATTTATAATTTTTTTATATGTTTTTTGTTAAATAGTATTTATGTCTGCTTTTTAATTTAAATAAAGCAATGTAAGGTGTTAATATTATAGCGTTTTGTTTTTATTTTAAAGGCTGTTTTCTTTGTTTAAGGAGTTTAACGATGTCTTTCGTTTTTAGGTGATATTTCTTAAAGATTAATAGCTGTCTCTTAAGTATTCGAAAATTTGTTGCATGCGTTTTTTTACTTCTGTTGTAGGGGTTCTGTAGTGGTTATTCATAAAACTAAAAAT
The DNA here is from genome assembly GCF_009796865.1 of Formosa sp. L2A11. Taxonomy (GTDB): domain Bacteria; phylum Bacteroidota; class Bacteroidia; order Flavobacteriales; family Flavobacteriaceae; genus Formosa. The sequence goes on from NZ_CP047028.1 coordinate 1,626,405, forward strand.
TAATGTTTTTCCAGATTTAGTTATTAAAAATCCGCTTAAGCAATAATTGTTTCCAACAGTTCCGGATTTAGCGTAAATATAGGGTTCTGGATTTCCTGCATACCAATTTTTTAGGGTTCCAGATTGTCCGCCTACAGGGAAGAAACTTAATAAGCGCTCACGCGGAATTGTAGCATATAATTTTGATAATATTTGCACGAAAGAGAGCGGTGAAAATAGGTTGTATCTGCTTAATCCGGAGCCATCAACCCAACGCGGTTTTTGTTTTAAATCGTTTAAATAATCATCTAATATATAGTTTCTAACTAATGCGGTATTTAAGGTGTCTGATATTGTGCTCGATGCCATAACTAGCATTTGTTCGGCAAGAAAATTGTCGCTTTTGTGCATCATACGTGTGTAAAGAGAGTCGGATGGAATGCTATAGGCTATTTCTGGAGTAGATGTAAATGCGGTGTTGGTAAAGCTAACTTTTCCTGGCAGTACATCTTTCCAAAGATTTTTAGTGGTTAAACTGTCAAATACAATAGGGATTTCTACAGCACGTGTTTTTGTAGTGTCGTAATAAAAAATATTTTTGTTGTATAGACGACTTATTTTTTTTGTTTTTTGAAAAACACTGTCTTTAAAGTATTCTGGATTAACGTCTAATTTATTAGTATTAGAAAGACTCAGTACGTTTCCATACATGGGGAAGCTTGTACGTTCTGGACTATAATATGTATCGTAATCTTCCCAAGCCCATCCTGGTCCAAATTTATCATCGGCAAACGTGTTTTTTATAATCTTTACATGTTTGTAATTTGCAGCCCATTTTAGTGCTGTACTATCTTTAAAATAAGGATGTAAAAATGTAGGGTTACCAATTCCTTTTATAATTAGGGTGTCTTCTAGTTTCTCGTAATAAAAAGCAGGAACGCTATCTTTTAATAATGTTAAGGCACTAAATAATGTTGCAATTTTTGTGTTACTGGCAGGAATAAAATATTTTTCTGCTTGGTGCTTATAAATAGTGTCGTTTGTTTCTGGATCTAAAACCATGATTCCTGTAAACTGATTGTCATAAAGAGGACTAGAAATGGTTTTGGTAATGGCTTTATTTGTTTTCGCAGATTTACAGCTTAGTGTTATTATAGATATAATAAAAATGAAAAGTATTTTAAACGTAATCGTTTTTAAGTTGAAATTAGAAATGCGACACATATGTATTATTTTAAGTAAAAATGCGAATAGATTTAATTGAATTTATCTTGAAATATAAATGTAATAAACATTAATAGGACACGTTTTTTAGAAAACTAGAGCTTTATAATTTTGCCGTTTTTTTGCGATAGTTTCTTAAATATTGACGTTTTTAACATTAATGTTAGGTTAAAATTAAGTTTTAAAGTAATAAATATGCAGGTGTTAGTCATGTTTTATTGTGTTCTTTTTTTAGTTTTTTATGAAAACAATATTTGTTTGTTGTTTAAGGTGTCTTACTCTAGGATATCTTTATTGTAAGTCTTTGTTTTTTGATAAATATGTAGAAGTTGGAAGGTTTTGGTGATTTTGGCTTTTGTTAGATGTGTTATTACTGAATTTTATGTTAATTTAACATAACAATTAAAACAACCAAATATGAGAAAAACACATATGCTTTCTTTTATTGTCTTTTTTACATCGATGTTTTCATTTCTTTTTGCTCAAAACATTGAAGTAACAGGGACTGTAAAAGACGACAATGGTATGCCTTTACCTGGTGTAAACATTTTATTAAAAGGAACAGCTTCCGGAACCTCAACAGATTTCGATGGAAATTATAAGATTAAAACAAATCCAGGAGATGTTTTATTGTTTTCTTTTTTAGGTTACGAAAAATCAGAAAAAATAGTTGAAGGTTCAACTTTAAATGTAACGTTAGTTACGAGTGAAGGTGAAGCTTTAAATGAAGTTTTAGTTACTGCCTTTGGTATAGAAAAATCTTCTAGAGAATTAGGGTATTCTGTGTCTAAAGTTGAAACTGCAGATTTAGAATTGGCAGGACAATCTAATGCTGTAGCCGCACTTCAGGGGCGTGTTGCAGGATTGCAAATTAGCCAAACATCTGGTTCTTCAGGTGGAGGTGTAGATATTTTAATTCGTGGAGTTACTTCTGTAAATCCAGATAGAAGTAATCAACCTTTAATTATTGTAGATGGTTTAGCGCTAAATAACGATACATTTTCAGGAGATGTTCTTCCAAGTTCAGGGTCTAACTCACCAAGTAGTTCAGAGCAATTTTCATTTTCAAACAGAGCTACAGATATTAACCCAGAAGATATTGAAAGTTATAACGTATTAAAAGGTGCAGCAGCAAGTGCTTTGTATGGTGTAAGAGCATCTAATGGTGCAATTGTAATTACAACTAAAAGAGGTAAGTTAGGAAAAGCGAGAGTTAATATGTCTGCGTCTACTAGTTTTAAACAGATTCGTACAACTCCAGATTTACAAAAAACATATAGAGAAGGATATAGTGGTGCGCCTAGAACATTATATACTCCGGAAACAGATAGTGGTTTTACAAGATTAAGAGAAGGGAATTTAACTTCTTTTTATTCTTGGGGACCAAAGTATAGTGACGATTCTTATACTATGGATGATGGTACTATTGTAGATTTAACAGGAGATAAGTTTTACGATCCTTATAATTTATTTCAAACAGGAGTAAACACACAATTAAACTTTAATATTAGCGGAGCTACAGAACGTATGGATTATTTCTTTTCTGTAGGGAATAATAGTGAAGAAGGTGTGTTGCCAAATACAAATTACGACAAAACAACATTTAGATTTAAAAGTGGTTATAAAGTAACCGATAACTTTAAAGTGAATACGTCTATATCATATACTAAATCTGGTGGTTCTAGAGGTAATGGAGGTGATAAGTCTGTATTTAGTTCACTGTCTTATTATTCAGCAACATTCCCAATTAATGATTATATAAATGCAGATGGAACACAAAGAAATTATTCTTTTGGTATTATCGATAATCCAAGATATGTGTTAGAAACAAGTCCGTTATTAGACGATGTTAATAGATGGATAGGTAATGCAACATTTAATTGGACACCTCTAAACTGGTTGACGGTTACTTATGCGGCGCAAGTAGATAATTATTCTGATCAAAGAAATCGTTTTGTATCTCCATATATAGATGCCGGCGCTGGTGTTGGTGGTTTTATTGTAAATCAAAATATTAATTTTTTAGGCTTAGAGTCTAACCTTTTAGTAGCTATGGAAAAAGAGTGGAACGATGATTTTAGAACAACGCTTACTGTAGGTAATCAAATTTCTGATACTAAAAGAGATTATACTTGGCAACGCGGAGAAACACTAAATGTGCCAAGCATTAACGAAATCTCTAACACTATAAATATGTATGCGGGAAAATCTATAGAACAATTACGTAATGTAGGTGTGTTTGGAGAATTAAAAATGGACTATCGAAATAAGTTGTTTTTAACCGTTACAGGTAGAAACGACTGGGTGTCTACTTTACCAACACAGAACAGATCGTTTTTTTACCCTTCTGTAAGTTTAGCTTACGATATTCATGATTTAATTACAGAAGATACTAGTATTTTTAGTTTTGGAAAATTAAGGGCATCTTGGGCAGAAGTAGGTAAAGGGCCTTTATTTGGTCAAGTAGGACATTATTTTGTGTCTGACGATAATTTTCCTTTTAATGGTGCCGGAGGATATAGGTCTAGTACAGAGTATGGTGATGTAAATATGATTCCAGAACGTAACCAATCTCATGAAATAGGAGCAGATTTACGTTTCTTTAATAATAGATTGCGTATAGATTATGCATATTATAAAACACGTGTAAAAGATCAAATATTTACTGTTGCTGCTGCGTACTCATCAGGATTATCTGGTGTTGTTAGAAATGCAGGAGATTTTGAATCTTTTGGGCATGAATTATTAGTTGGGTATGATATTATTAGAAACAAAGACATTAAATGGGATGTGGTTTTTAATTGGGCGACTAACGAAGGAAAAGTGTTAGAGTTACCAGACGATATAGAATCATTAATTTTTGCAGATTCAGGTTTTGCAGGAGTGACTTCAGAAATTCGTGAAGACGGTACTATGGGAGATATGTATGGTTATAAATGGACTTATGTTGATGGTCAACGTTATATAAACGCAGATGGTTTACCTGTTGTAAATACAGATGAACGTGTTAAAGTAGGAAATGCATTTCCAGATTTTACAACCTCTTTAGGAAGTAATTTTAGTTATAAAGGTTTTGGATTTAATGTTTTAGTTGAATGGAAAAAAGGTGGAGATTTATACGATGCTGGAAGACGTAATGGTTTAAGAAACGGTATTCTAAAAGAAACAGAATTTAGAGATGAATTTACTGTTATGGACGGTGTTATGGACGATGGTGCTGGCGGATATGTTACAAACACAACAGCAGCTTACATCGATCAGGATTACTACAGAAGTAGTGATAATTACAACCGTGCATCTGAGGTCTTAGTACAAGATGCATCTTGGGTAAAATTACGTAGCATTGGGTTAAGTTATGATGTTAAAGGTGCGTTATTGAATAAATTAAAAATGGAGCGTATTGGATTTTCTATTAGTGCTAATAATATCTTATTATGGACACCTTATGAAGGTTACGACCCAGAAGGAAATCAATACAGTGCAGGAAGTAACGTTTATGGATTTACAGGTTTAGGTACTCCTGTTAGTGAGAGTTTTTCAATGGGAATTAATTTAGGATTTTAAATGATGAAAACGATGAAAAAATTTATAATAAAAACAGGAATGTTAGGACTGCTTCTAGTTGGGATTTCTTCTTGTAGTGATAATTATTTTGATGTCAATACACCATCAAGAACTGCTCAAGAAGAAGAATTACGTGTAAGTGATTTAATGGCTCCAGTAATGTATAGAGTTCTGTCAGGACAATATTCTGTAGAGCAATCTTTTGGTAACTATACACAATATTTTGTTGGAGAAGGCGGTGTGGCTTCTGGAGAAACAACAGCTTCTGGTTTATGGTCTAGTGTGTATTTATATACCTTACCTAATGTGGTGACCATTAAAGAAAAAGCAGATGAAATTGGAGCCATTCATTACAGTGCTGTAGCAGATATTATTACAGCTATTAATATAGGTGTTGCTACAGATACTTGGGATGATATTCCTTATACTGAAGCTACAGGTGGAATAGATAATTTGTTTCCATTTTTCGATACTCAGGAATCTATTTATACAGAAATTTTTACCCTTCTAGATAACGCTATTGTAGAACTTCAAGAAGTAGATGAGTCTGGAACGTATTTAGGAACAGACGATTTAATTTATGGAGGAGATATCGATAAATGGATAAAAGCCGCATATACTTTAAAAGCACGTTATCAATTACATTTAGTTGGCAAAGGAACGGTTTCTGCTAGTGATGTATTAACAACAATAGAAAACGGATTTGAATCTAACGATGATGATTTTCAAATGTATTACGACGACGAAGACCAAAATCCTTGGTATTCTGTAGAAGTTGTAGCAAAGAGTACAGGGAATTCTCATAATGATCTTGCTAGTCAATTAGTTAGTTCTATGAATGGAGATTATTTTCCTTTTCAAAGTTCTGCTTTAAGTATCGATCCGCGTTTACCTGTATTTGGAGACAATGATGGAGAAGCAGAGTGGAAAGGTTATGTAAGTGGTGGTGGTGGTTTAGCTCCAGATGGTACTTCTGGTAACACTGGTTTTGTTGAAGGCGGTTATTATACAAGTAAAGATTCTCCGTTATTACTTATTAGTTATGCCGAAGCACAATTTATAAAAGCCGAAGCTGCATTTTTAGAAAATGGAGGTACTACAACAAGTGTTGGTTCTAGCACAGTGGCTTACGAAGCGTATTTAGCAGGAATAGAATCTAGTATGTCTAAATATGGAGTAGATGGTTCAGATTATTTAGCAGACGGATCGATTGCTGTTGGAGAATCTGGATTGATGTTACAAAACATCATGAAAGAGAAGTATATTCATAATTTTTTAAACCCAGAAACTTTTGTAGATTTTAGACGTTACGATTTTTCTGATGATGTTTTTAAAGGTTTACAAATTAGAGGAGAAATAGATTCTGATGGTGATTATGCAGGGGAATGGTTTAGAAGAGCAACTTATCCAACTACTGAAGAATTTTCGAATCCAGATAATGTAGCCGCAAATAAAGAAACTCCAGTAACACCAGTTTGGTGGGATGAATAAACTTTAAGTGTGTAATTTAAAAAAGCGTTTTCATTTAGTTGAAAACGTTTTTTTTATGCCTTTATATAATTGATTTTTTTAATATATCTATATCTGCTTTTGTATGGTTTGCCGAGAGTACAATTCTGCTTAAAACATCTTTAGGTGTTGGATAATTAAAATGTGTAATAACAATATCTTTTTGTAATAACGATTCGTAGAATTCTGGTGAGAAATTATAAATATTTGGATATTTTGTGTTGAATAGAAAAGCATAATTTAACTGTAATCCATCAAAAAAGTACTGTAAATTACATTTTAGTTTGTCCTGTTGTGCTTTGTAAATGTCTGCCGATTGTAAATAGGCTTCTAAATACGCCGGACTCATTCCGGATGCTGTAGAAAACATTACAGTTGCTTTTATGTCTTCTATAAAAGAAGAATCTCCTGCGATAATTCCACCTGGTAATCCTATTGCTTTTCCTAAAGAACTCACTAGAATTTTTTGTTTTACATGTGTTGTCGGGATGCTACTAAAAATACCCATTCCTGTTTCTCCAGTAATACCAATACTATGCGACTCGTCTACAAGAAGTGTTATTTTTTTTTGCTTCGGAATAGTTTCGATAAAACTAAAATCTACAGTGTTTACAGTTGCTGTAGGTACAGCATCTGCACAAATAGCAATGGCTTCAATCGTTTCTGTTAATAGTGTTGGGTGTAGTGTATTATCAATAAATAATGGTAAACTGTTTGGTGCTAATATTGCTGGATGTGTATTGGGATAATGATAAAAACGTGTAGGCGATTGTGCCAAATAATCTAGTGTTAATTTCCCTGCTAACATTCCAGAAGATACGGTAACACAGGCTTCTGTTTGTAATTGAGAAGCCAGCAGCTTTTCAACATCATTAAACACTTTTAATTTTACATTTGCATGTCTAGAGCTACCATAAGCTGTTCCCCATTTTCTAATGCCTTTAATTACCTCATCCTGAAATGCAGGAAGTGTCGCTAGCCCTAAATAAGAAGTGCCTCCAAAATAGGAAACACTTTTATGTATTAAGGAAATTTTATCGTTGGGTGCTTTTATAACTTCCATGCTAATTAAAGTAAAGTGACGCCAGTTCCGTTTAAGTCGCTATAATGTGTTACTCCATTGTCTATAGTTATTCCTGTAGCAATATCTTTTGCTAATAACATAGCGCCGTCCATATCTACATAATCGAGTAACGGTAAAAGTTGTGCAACTGCAGAAATCCCAACCGAAGATTCTGTCATGCAACCTACCATAGTTTTCATACCGAGTGCTCTTGCTTCTACAAGCATGTTACGTGCAGGTGTTAATCCGCCACATTTTACAAGCTTAACATTTACACCGTGAAAGTGATTGTGGCATTTCGCAATATCTTCACTTACTTGGCAACTTTCGTCTGCAACTATTGGTAATACAGAGTCTTGAAATAGTCTTTTGTGTCCATCCCAATTATCGGCTTTTAAAGGTTGTTCTAAAAATTCAACGCCTAGTTTTTTTAGTGCAATTGCATTTTTTAGAGCTTCATCTACGCCCCAACCGCAATTGGCATCTATTCTAAACACAGCATCTGTATGTTTTCTTAATTCGGTAACAATTTTAATATCTTCATTTGTACCTAATTTAATCTTGTAAATAGGCCAAGGCAATTCTTGCATTTTCTCTACCATTTTTTCAACGGTATCAATTCCAATCGTGTAATCTGTAATTGGATTATGAGAAATATCGTAGCCCCAAAGATCGTAAAGTTTTTTGTGTTGTTTTCTTGCGTATAAGTCATTGTAAGCAAGGTCTAAAGCGCAAAGGGCAAACATATTGTGTTTTAAAAGCGGATACATTTTTGTCCAGAAAATATCAGGAGTTTCATTTACTGTGGTTTCAATACTACTTTTAACCTTAGATAATTCGTTCATCATTATAGGCACAGTAACATTGTAATACGGGTTTGAAGTAGCCTCGCCATAACCAGAAAAACCTTCGTCTTCTAAAACGACAATTAAACTGGGTTGTACATCTATCGATTCTCTAGAAATTGTAAACGTGTGTTTCAATTCAAGAACGTAGTCTTTTAAAATAAGTTTCATATACTAATTGTGTTGTTACTCAAAAATACGGAATTATCCGTTTTATAGATTCTAATAACAAGTTATTTTAAGTAAACATCCACTTTTGTTCATAAAAAATGCTTAACAGGAATTTTTGTTAAGCATTTGTGAATCGAAATAAATTGTGTTTTAGATCTTTATAAGTTTAGACGTGCTTTCTTGTCCTTCTGAATTAATTATTTTAATAATGTATAATCCAGATTTAAGTACAGAGACGTTAAAAGAATTAGTTGCATTAAAGTTGCCTTTAAATTGTTTTACACGTTTTCCTGTAATATCGTAAACATTTACATCTGTTGATGTTGTATTGATTTTAAAGCTATTTTGAGTCGGATTTGGGTAAACAGTAAAAGTGTCTGCTAAAACAGTATCGTCTACACCCAAGCTTTGCGGTATGTTGTTCCCGTAAATTTTGAAAGTTCCAGGTTCTAAAGTAATTGCATTAGTCGCAGAAATTGAAGTGTTTCCTGTTTCGTCCATTAAGTCGTACCAAATTCCTGTGCTAGGAAAATCAGGATCTACGGTTTGTGTTGTGGTATCAAAATTAGAAATAATTACGACTTCATTTAAATCTGTAGAAGCTAAGTCTGAATTCCAGATATAAATTCTAGGCGTTAAATCTCCAGAGGTAATGGTGTAATCACCCTCGAATACATCTTCATTAATTTTTAGTTCATTTAATCTGGTCCAAGTGTCGTAAACCGCTTTTCTGTTCTCGTCTGCTAACCAATTTTCAGACCATTGTGGCTGAGGTTTAGTGCTTAGTTTACAAGAATCGTCTGAAGATAACGAGCCATCTGTACAGGTGTAAATAGAATTATCCATACCTAAATCTCCAAAATGCCAAATCATTTTTGGACCAGGAATAGTTAAGGTAATCGCTCCTAAAGCTTCCATGCGTTGTAAAGACGTGTTTAAATCTTTTACACTATAGGTTCCTGAAGATGCACCATATTGCAAGTTTTTATACATTAATCGTTCTTCGTCATGACTTTCTGCATAGCCAACTAAGCGTTTTCCTGTGAAACCATGTGCATCACTTCCCATTCGCTCAATATTAGAATCAGAAGCATATCCCATAGTTAATTGATTATATGGATCTGTCATTTTTCCCCACATCATTACACCTTTACCTTCATCAATCTTATAGTTTGCCCATTCTTGTTCTTCGGTGTCTTCTCCTAAATGTTCGAAAATAACGTATTGTGTTTCATCTAAATCCCAAGAATAATCTGCATATTGTTTTAAAATATCTACACGATCTTGTTGGTAACTATTGGTGCAGCTTTCGTCGCTAGAGGTGCAGTTTTGTGTAAACCCTTTAGTTAAATCCCAGCGGAATCCATCAATATTAAAATCAGTAATCCAATGCTCGACCACACGTTCTACATAATATTGTGTGCGTGCTTGCTGATGATTAAAATCTGATCCCACACTATAACTGTGTGTTGCTTCTTCATTAAAATAGGGATTTTCACTACTTGGATCTCCCCAGCCATCGCCATCGGGATCTTCCATCCACATACGAACCATTGGGTTTCTACCGTACGCATGATTTAAAGCAACATCTAGAATTACTGCAATTCCATTTTCATGACATAAATCTATAAATTCTTTGACTTTGTCTTCTGTACCATAAAATTTATCTAAAGCCATATGAAAAGCGGTATTGTAACCCCAACTTTCATTGCCTTCAAATTCCATAATTGGCATAAGTTCGATGGCATTAATATTCAGATTTTTGAAATAATCGATACGATCTATTAAATCTTGAATATTTCTGTCTGCATCAAAATCACGAATTAAGACTTCATAAATGACTAAGTCTTCTTTTTTAGGTTTTTCAAAATCGCTGACTTGCCAATCGTATGCAGATACTCCAGTTTGTAATACGGTAACTTCGCGCTCCTGACCTGTTGGATAATCAGGTAAATTAGGATAGGTGTCTGAAGAAATTTCAGAATCATCGAAAGGTGATAAAACTAAAGTTGAAAAAGGATCGGCAGTTTTTACCATAACAGGTGAGTTTGCTATAGGTGTTTCGTCTACAGCCCAATATTGATAGGTTTCTATATTTTGAGACGTTAAACCTGTTAGTTCTAACCAGAACATTCCAGTAGTTGGATCTTGTTTCATGGCATAAGCCGATGTAGGTGACCAATTATTGAAACTTCCTGCGACGTACACAAAGCCTTTTAACGGTGCATCTAAAACCAAAGTTGCTTTTGTAGCATCGCTTGCATTGTAGTTAATTCCGTTTTCTAATCCATCAGGCATGGTTTGAGATAGCGTTCCAGGGTTTACTAATACAGAAAATGTTTTGGTAGTTGTATTAGAACCTTGATTTACGGTTAACTCATAATCCTGATTGGTTGTAATATTTGTTTGCGTATATGTATACGAACTGATGCTTGTTTTAGTGTCTAATACACTTCCGTTTGCTGTAAGTGTATAATTTGCACCTCCTGCAGTATTTGATGCAGACACGGTTAAACTTCCTCCAGAAGTTAAAATTGTTGAACTGTTTTCTTCAGGTGAATTTAAAGTGACTTGAAACGTCCCGACATTAACAAAAATATCTGAACAACCAGTTGCTTTTAATTCTTGGTCTCCGGCTGCATTTCTAAAAACCATCCCCATTTTTGTAGCAGAATCTGCTTGTGCATCGGTTAGACCGTAATATGTTTTAGGTGTAATGGTAATACTCCACGTACCATCGTTGTTATTAGTCATTTCTCCAACACCATCATCTGTGCCCCAATTCCCGATAACATTGTATCCCCAAGGATCAGAGCTATCCCCGATTCCGGAATGCATATAAACTTTAGAAGGACTACTTAGGGTATTACAATTTGTATCTGAACTTAAAATATTTACGGTAATGGTTACCGTTTCTGTTGTGTTAAATGTAGTTGGGTTTGTGGTTACTTGAGCATAATTAAAGCTAGTAACAATTAAAAGTAAAAAAGCGAGTAAAGTTTTTTTCATAATATATGGATTAAAAACAATACGGGCTGTGATGTTAATATCACAGCCCGTATTTATTGCTAATTAGTTAAAGTATACGTTGGATTAGACGTATCTGATAAGTCTAAAATTATATCGTAAGTGCCTGCTGTAATAGCGATGTTGTCTCCGCCATCGTCTAAAATACCATCTGCACCAGTATCTCCATAGTTTATTCCCCAATCGTTGTTGGCTCTAAACTTCATTTCTCCTGTTGTAAGCGTTACACCGTTTAAATACCAAACACCATCTGTAGTGTAATCCATATTTAAAACGGTGTCTGGACCATCCCAACCGTTAGGTGTAGCATCTCCAACAAGTCCCCAAAGATTTTCGATAGCTTCAAGAGAGTATGTCAAGTCGTTTAAGTTTAAAGTTACAAGATAATTTCCTGCTGTAACGGCAATGTTATCTCCACCATCATCTAAACTTCCGTCTGCACCAGTATCTCCGTAGTTAAAACTCCAATCGTTGTTCTTTCTGAATTTCATTTCACCATCGGTTAAGGTAACAACGGCACGCCATTGGTCTGATGTAGAATCGTATGTTAACGGCGTATCTGGTCCATCCCAGCCATTAGGTGTTGCATCTCCAACAAGTCCCCAAGTGTAAGCTTCAATTTTGTAGGTTAAAGTACCTGCGTTAAAAGTTACTTTATAAGTACCTGCAGTAACAATAATATTGTCTCCATTTTCTTCTAAAGTACCGTCTGCTCCAGTATCACCATAGTTTAAATCCCAGCTATTGTCTTGTCTTATTTTTATTTCACCATCTGTAAGTGTTACATAGGCATTAAAAATATCGGCTTCGCTAGTAGTGTAGAATGGCATATCTGGACCGTTCCAACCATTTTCTGTAGCACTACCAACAAGTCCCCAAACAGAAGATAAATCTAAAGTATTTGCATATCCTGTTACATTAATGTTGCTAATGTTAGATGTTGCTGCAATTGTAGAGGTACCAATAATACTTTCTACCTTAACATCTATAGTTGTTTCTACGCCAGATTCAACTTCTAAAGTTTGTAGAATAGTATTTAGTTCTTCAGTTAAAAGGCTGTATTCTAAATCGCTTCCTACATCTTTTTTTACTGCATTTTGGAAGTTGTTTCCAGAAACATCAAAGTAAACCATATATGTTGGTATGGCGCTGTATCCGTAGTCTGGCTCTGTCCAAGTTAAATCTAATGCAGTAAGACCTACATTGTCTTTAAGTAATACAATATCTGATGTAGATGTTGTAAGTGCTGTTGTGGCTGTGGCATTTAAAACCGTATCGGTGTCGTCTGTGCTGCAGCTGTATAATGCCAGGGTGACTAACATTATACTTAATAATTTTGAAGCTATATTTTTCATATTATAATGCTTTTATATTAGTATCCTGAGTTTTGTTCTAAGTTTGGATTAATAGAAATAACGTTAGTTGGTAAAGGGAATATTTGTCTGAAAGAATCTACTCCATTACCATCGCTAGAACCACCTTTAAACGGCCACACATAAGTATCTGATGTGAATTCATTAAAACGAATTAAATCTGTTCTACGTAAGCCTTCCCAATATAATTCTCTTGAACGTTCATTTAAAATGAAGCTTAAAGATAGGTCTGATATAGAAATATCTCCAGAGTTATCGCCATAAGCACGTTCTCTTAATTGATTTATTAAGTTTACCGCAGTATTTAAATCTCCTCCGCCACCACGAAGTGCAGCTTCTGCATAGTTTAAGTAAATTTCTGCTAATCTAATTAATGGAATATCTGTGTCTGCAAACTCTCCAGAAGTATCGTTAGCTTGGCTACCATCGCTATTTACATTTGAAAATTTAGTTACGGCATAACCATCTGTAAATGTGTTTGAAATGGTTGTAATTTCGTATTCTTGACCGTCTGTGTAAAACATAGCACGGTGATCTGCCCAAGCTGTTGGGTTACCATCGCTGTCTTTTGCAGTAATAGAAGTCGAAAATTTATTAACTAAAGCTTTCGTGGTTCTAAGTCCAGACCAACCTCCGTTAACACCATAAGCAAGCGGATCCATACTACCACCAATTGCAGCATGTATTAAGAATGTGGTTCCACCATAAGTTGTAGACTGTACACCATCAAAATTAGCTGTAAAAATGAATTCGTTTTGAGAACCATTAGTGTTATTGTCTGCTAAGAATAATTCATCGTAAGCAGAGCCGTTTCCGTTAACATCGTTAGTATTTATTGAATATGAAGAATTAATTACTTCGTTAGAATATGTAATGCAATCTGCATATCTGTCTTCACCAATCCAAGTTTCAGCATTTAAATATAAACGAGATAATAATGCCCAAGCAGCAACTTTGTCTACACGACCATATTCGTTACTATCTGCTAATTCATCTTGAATTTCTAATAATTCTGATTCAACAAAACTAAAAAGTTCTGTTCTATCACTTTGTAATGGTAAATCTGTCGATACTACTGTAGTTAATGGCACATTTGCATATAAATCTATTAAGTTATAGTAAGCATATGCTCTTAAAAAACGTGCTTCTGCAATATATGTTTGTGCTTCTGCATCTGATAATACTGATGCATTTTCAATGAAAGAGTTACAAAACGAAACTTCTTGTCCTAATCTGTAATACATAGCTTCAGAGAAGTCGTTACCAGAAGACCAGCTTAAGTTATGTAAATCAGGTAGTCCTGGATCTCCCCAGCCTACAACTGCATTGTCTGTTGTAAGTTCGTTTAGATTGAAAAGCATACGTGTGTATTGCGAGAACCCTTCATCTATACCAGAAATATCTGCATCGCCTGCAGGTCCTTCTTGCCCGGTTAAAGCTAAACTTGCATACAGTTTAGCTAAGGCTCCTTTAGCTTCATTTATATTTGCAAAGACATCTTCTTCTGTAAAACTATCTGGATCGATAGGCGTTTGGTCTAAATCGTCATGACAAGACACTATAGATAGCGCTAAAGCGAAACCAACTGTGAATTTATTTATTATATTTTTCATGAATTCTTTTTTTTAAAAATCAATATTTACACCTAAAACGTAAGTTCTTGGTCTTGGGTAGAAATTGTTGTCAATTCCACCATAAACTTCTGGGTCTAAACCATCGTAATCTGTTACTGTTAAAACATTCTGAACAGATCCGTAAAAACGGAACGTTGTGTCTTTAATGGCTTCCGTTAGTGTATAACCAAGCGTAATGTTGTCTACTTTAAAGAAGGATGCGTCTTTTACATAATGGTCGCTTAATAAACCATTGTCTGTTAAAGATTGGAATCCAGTATTGTAATAATCGGTGCTTAGATTTGTTAAAATACCGTTTTCTGTAGCTCTATTTAAAGTTCCTGCTCTAGATGAAATATTGTCGTAAATGTAGTTACCTAGATTAGCTCTTGTTACTACAGATAAATCCCATTTTTTATAACTTAAATTAGTGTTTAATCCCATAGTTATATCTGCATACGGATCGTGATCTATATATCTATCATCATCGTTAATAATGTTATCTCCGTTACGATCTACATACGCACCTTCAATAGGTTTTCCTGTACTGTCATAAACTTGCTCGTATACTAAGAAGCTGTAAGGAGCTTCTCCTTCTACGTGAGTTTGTACTGTGTTTCCTGTACCACCACTAATACCTCCAACAAATTGTTGGTCAGGAAGGTTTGTAATTTCATTGTCGTTAAAAGCAATGTTGTAACCAAGGCTCCACTCGAAATTATCATTTCTAACAGGAATAACATTTAAGTTAAACTCGATACCTTTATTTTCCATATCACCAATATTAGCTTCAATTTGGTTTCCAAAATTTGTAAAAGGATCTACAAAAGAGTTACTAATTAAGTCTTTTGTTTTCTTAGAGTATACGTTTAAAGAACCAGAAATTCGTCTAGAAAATAAAGCGTAGTCTATACCAATGTTAAGTGTTTGTGCAACTTCCCAACGTAAATCTTCGTTTGTAGCAGAAGGTCTATACGTTTGGTAAAATGCATTTCCAAATTGATAGTTTGCTGTAGATGTACTACCAGTATAACTTGTTATAAATTTGTAATCGTTTAGACCATTTACGTTACCAACTTCTCCGTAACCTAATCTTAATTTTAATTCGTTTACGGCAGAAACATCTTTTAAGAAAGATTCTTTATTAATGTTCCATGCTAAGGCTGCAGAAGGGAAATATCCCCAACGGTCGTCTGGATTTAATTTAGAAGATGCATCTGCTCTTAAACTTGCAGTAATAAGGTATTTTCCGTTTAGTGCGTAATTAACACGACCAAAATACGATAGTAATACGTTTTTAGATTTATCTATAAATTCGTAATCCACACCATCTTCTTCATTTTCACTATTATAATCAAAGTTGTTGTATTCAAAAGATTGGTAAGAGTAACCTGCTACTGCAGTTAAATTGTTGTTATCATCAATTTCTTTTTCGTAAGTTACATACGCATCAAATAATTTGTTTGTAGCTTCTTGAGTATAACTGGTACGAGATCCATTCCAAGTTTCATCTGCAGTTGGAATTAAATCTGATGTTACTGTTCTACCGTGGCTATTTTGTTTATCTATACCTATGTTAACTGTTGCTGTTAAATCTTCAAAAAAGTGAAGGTTGTAATCTACTTTAGCATTTGCTACTATACGACGTACTTCAGAAGTATCATCTACCAAGTCTAATAAAGCGACTGGATTTGTAGGCGCTAAACTTGGTTTGTTTCCTGTATTAGGATCTATCCAAGAGAAATATCCACCATATTTTGAATCTGCATCATAAATAGCTTGTGTCGGGTCGAAATCGATTGCGGAACCAATAGCGTCTTGATTTGCAAACGTGTTTTCAGTATACATCCCACGAGCATTTAAATCTAATCTTAAGTGATCGTCTAAAAAGCTAGGTTTTACGTTTAAGGCAGCAGTGGTTCTTGTAAGATTATCTCCTTTAAGAATACCATCCTGATCAGAATATCCAATAGATGCTCTTACAGGTACGCCAAAAGCATTACCAATTGCACTAAAAGCATGGTCAGACCCGTAAGCGTTACCATAAATTTGGTCTTGCCAATCTGTGTTTTCAGATCCTAATAAAGCGATGTTTTCTGCTGTTCCTGTTTCTGTAATAAGCGTTCTAAATTGGTTTGCAGACATAACATCTACAGTGTTAATAGGAGTTGCTACAGTTGCAGAACTGCTTATATTAAATTTAAAGCCTCTATCTTTCCCTTTTTTAGTAGTAATTAAAATAACACCGTTAGCAGCACGCGATCCGTAGATTGCTGTTGCAGAAGCATCTTTTAAAACCACCATACTTTCAATATCACTAGGATTAATAAAGTTTAATGGGTTTCTAGAACCGCCAACGCTTCCGTTATCAATAGGGAAACCATCAATAACATAAAGCGGTGTGCTTTCTAAAGATAAAGATCCTTGTCCTCTAATAATAATGTTTTGTCCTTCTCCTGGAGCTCCACTACTAGAAGTTACAGATACACCGGCAACTTTACCGCTAATTAATTGTTGTGCAGATAAAACAGGGCCTTCGTTAAATTCGTCTGATTTTACCATGTCTACGGCTCCTGTTAAGTCTTCTTTCTTAACACTACCATATCCAATAACAACAACTTCGTCTAAGACTGCCGCGTCTTCTTCAAGTTTAATGTTTAATGTTGTTTGTCCGTTAAAGGTTATATCCTGTGATTTATAACCAATAAAAGTAAATTCTAAAATATCTCCTTCATTTACAGAGAGGGAGTAGTTTCCGTCAAAATCTGTAGCAGTACCAGTTGTTGTTCCTTTAATCACAATATTTACACCAGGTATGGGTAAATTTGATGTGTCTTCGGAAACGGTTCCTGTTACGGTTGTTTGCGCCAATAGTAATGATGGTGCAAAAAACAATGCCAGTAATACACTGTTAAAAAATGTTTTCATACAATATGAATTAAATTAAATCTGAATTAGTTTGTTTGTTCGTACTTTTACTTCTCGAGATTAAAATTATGTAAATTTTATGTTACTTCTAATTATAATTTTACGATATCCCTAACGTAAACGTTTTCGTGTTAGTAACTTTTTCTGTATTCAAGAGTTTTTGGTCTTAATTCTGTGAATTATTGAAAATTTGATAGATTGTAATATATTTACGAGTATAAAATAATGCTTATGAAAAAGAAAGTAACCTTAAAACAAATTGCTAAAGAGTTAGATGTGTCTATCGCAACAGTGTCTAAAGCTTTAAGAAATAGCAAGGAGATTAGTGAAGATACCCGAGATAAGGTTAAGGCTTTTGCTAAGCTTTATCATTACAGACCCAATAATATAGCCCTAAGCTTAAAAAACAGAAAGACTAAAACTATAGGAATTTTAATTCCAGAAATTGTACATCACTTTTTCTCGAAAGTAATTCAAGGGATTGAAGAGGTTGCTAATAAAAAAGGATATAATGTTATTATAGGGTTATCTAATGAGTCTTTTGATAAGGAGGTTATTAATATGGAAATGTTAGCCAATGGAAGCATAGACGGTTTTATACTTTCTATCTCTAAAGAAACATTATTAAAGCATGATTATCATCATTTTAAAGAAACAATAAGTCAAGGAATGCCTATTGTAATGTTCGATAGGGTTGTAAACGAAATTGCTTGCGACAAAGTTGTAGTAGACGATTTAAGAGGTGCTAAAAAAGCAGTAATTAAACTGATTGAAAATAAATGTAAAAACATAGCAATTATAACTACTATGGACTATGTTAGTGTAGGTAAATTGCGTACTCAGGGGTATATTGAAGCTTTAAATGAGTTTAATATTGAAAGTAATCCTAATCTTATTCTAAAGGTAGATGATAAGTTGGTTTCTGAAGATTATATAGATGTCTTAGAAAAAGAAATTATGGATTTATTTTTGAAGAATCCAGATATAGATGGTGTCTTTGCCGTTAATGAATTATACGCTATAACAGTCATGAAAGTGGCTAGAAAATTAGGGAAACAAATCCCTGAAGAACTTCAAATTATTGGCTTTACAGACGGCGTATTGTCTCGTCATGCCATACCAAGTTTAACTACAGTGAGTCAGCATGGTAATGAAATGGGAGCTGTTGCTGCCGAATTATTAATTGAAAAGTTAGAGAGCGAATCTGAGGATGAGCAAGTTAGAGCGGTAGTTGTAGAGACCGAGTTGATTGAAAGAGAGTCTACCAAATAAAATTTAACATCACTAATTTAAAATCTTTTGTATCTTAGCACTTTAATCAAAACTTTTACTTCTCAATAATAAGTTTTGATAAGTTTTTTTTCGCTTATCAATGGTATCCATTAAAATATACTATGATGAAAAAGCGTACCCTTAGTTTCTGGGAAATTTGGAACATGAGTTTCGGTTTCTTAGGAATACAATTCGGATTTGCACTACAAGGAGGCTTCATGTCTCGAATATTTCAAACTTTAGGAGCCGACAAGGAAGCCATTCCAATGTTGTGGATTGCTGCACCTTTAACTGGTTTGTTAATTCAACCCATAATTGGCTATATGAGCGATCATACTTGGAGCCCGCGCTGGGGAAGACGTAAGCCCTACTTTCTAGTTGGTGCTATTCTAAGTTCTATTGCTTTACTTCTTGTGCCACATTCTCCCGTATTATGGGTTGCTGCTGGTTTTTTATGGATTTTAGATGCATCTATTAATGTGTCTATGGAACCTTTTAGAGCACTTGTAGCAGATAAATTACCCGATTCGCAACGGTCTTACGGCTTTGTCGTACAAACTTTAATTATTGGTATTGGTACTTGGGTTGCTAGTAATTTACCTTGGATGGTTTCTAAACTAGGTGTTAGCGATGCTGCAGCTATGGGTGTTGTGCCTATGTCTGTAAAAGTTGCTTTTGCTATCGGAGCCGTGGTTTTTATGGCGAGTATTTTATATACCGTTTTTAGTACATCCGAATATCCTCCAGAAGATATGGAAGCTTTCGAAAAAGAGAAGGCTAAAAAGAATAGTTTTATTTCAGATATTAATAATAATATCGGGAATATGCCTTCTACTATGAAACGTTTAGGACTTATCCAGTTTTTTAGTTGGTTTGCCTTTTTTACTATGTGGAGTTTAGCAAATCCAGCATTAACAGAACACGTATACCACACGCCAGCACCAATAGAAGCGGCATACGATTTTTCTATTCCAGAACAAGCCGCTGCTTTCGATGTCGTAAACACAGCTTTCCAAAAATCTTCAAATTTAGTAGGATCTTCAATGGGCGTTTATGGGTTGTCGTCTATGGTTTTTGCTTTAGTCTTAGCATTCTATACTTCTAAGAAACGTATTAACCGTAAATATGTACACATGTTTTCTTTATTTGTGGGTGGTTTAGGCTTTTTGTCTATGTATTTCTTTCCCTCTCCAGATTTTTTAAAATACTCGTTTATTCTAGTAGGAATAGCTTGGGGTAGTATACTTTCTATGCCTTATGCTATGTTATCCAGTGCAGTAGATCCTCATAAAATGGGAGTTATTATGGGAATTTTTAATATGTTTATAGTAATTCCGCAAATTATTGCAGCAATAGGAGGTATTAATTTTGTGTCTAACCTCTTGGGAGACGAAACCATTAACGCCATGTTAGTTGCTGGATTTAGTTTAATTATTGCAGGGCTTTGCAACTTTTTAATAACAGATAAAAACGCGATATCATATCAACCAGAATTAGAAAACTCATGAAAATAAAAGGATTTATATTCGATTTAGACGGTGTCATTGTAGATACTGCAAAATATCATTTTTTGGCTTGGAAAAATTTAGCCAATAGTTTAGGTTTCGATTTTACCGAAACTCAAAACGAACAGTTAAAGGGAGTGAGTCGTGTAGAGTCGCTTAAAAAAATATTAGCTTGGGGAAATACCACCGTTTCCGATGAGAAGTTTCAAGAATTAATGACTTTAAAAAATACAGAATATTTAGAGTTTATTAATAAAATGGACGATTCAGAAATTCTTCCAGATGTGCCTCGTGTTCTAGATTATTTAATAGATAACAAACAAGGTGTGTCTTTGGGGTCTGCAAGTAAAAATGCAAAAGTTATACTTGAAAAAGTTCACCTATTATCTAAATTTAAAACCATAGTAGACGGGAACGATGTTTCTAAGGCAAAACCAGATCCAGAAGTGTTTTTAAATGCTGCAAAATCCTTAAACATAAAACCAGAAGACTGTGTGGTTTTCGAAGATTCTGTTGCCGGTGTACAAGCAGCAAATACGGCCAATATGATTTCTATAGGTATTGGTAGTAAAGATGTGTTGTATGAGGCCGATTATATTTTTAACGACTTCACAGAAATTTCAACAGAATTTATAAATAAAATAATTAATAACTAGAATACATAAAACCGTAACGTTACCAGATTTCATTTTTGGTATACAAATCACGGTATTCTATTATCTTAAATAAAATGAATCAAGATTATATTAAACCAGACAATTGGTCGATAATTGAAGAAGGATTTGATGTAGAACGCGTTAAATCATCAGAGAGTTTATTCAGTATCGGGAACGGTGCTATGGGGCAACGTGCTAATTTTGAAGAGTACTATTCAGGACCAACATTTCAAGGAAGTTATATCGCGGGTGTATATTATCCAGATAAAACACGTGTAGGTTGGTGGAAAAATGGATATCCTGAATATTTTGCTAAAGTGTTAAATGCACCAAGTTGGATTGGTATTAATATATTCGTAAACGGAAATCCGCTAGATTTATTTACGTGTAAAGATGTGTCCGATTTTAAGCGTGAATTAAATATGAAAGAAGGTTGGTTGTCGCGTTCTTTTAAAGCAACCTTACCAAACGCTATTGAAATTGCTGTTGAAACAAAACGTTTTTTAAGCATAGATTTAGATGAGGTTGGAGCTATTTCTTATGCTATTACACCTTTAAATGGCGATGCAGAAATTACTTTCGAACCCTATTTAGATTCGGGAATTACAAACGAAGACACCAATTGGGACGATAAATTTTGGGAAACTACTGCGGTAACTCAAGATGGAAATATGGCGTTTATTGAAGCTCATACTATGAAAACGGAGTTTAAAACGTGTACGTTTATGGCTTCAGAGTATTTCTTAGATAACCAGAAATTAGATGTAAAAGCAGAGGTATCTCATACAGACCGGACTATTACATTTAAGCAGACTTCAGCAGTAAATAAAAATCAAACATTCACTATTCATAAATTTGGTGGTTACACCGTAGATCGTAATCACGAGGTAACGCATTTAGTGTCTGCAGCCAAAGACGTTTTAAGCAAAGCGTTAAATTTAGGGTTTCAACATTTATTGGTTCAGCAAGAATTGGCTTGGGCTAAAATTTGGGATATGGCAGATATTACAATCGAAGGCGATGTAAAAGCACAACAAGGTATCCGATTTAATATTATGCAATTAAATCATACCTATTTAGGAAAAGATGCCCGTTTAAATATTGGTCCGAAAGGGTTTACAGGTGAAAAATATGGAGGAAGTACCTATTGGGATACCGAAGCCTATTGTATTCCGTTTTACATGGCAACTAAAGATCAAGAAGTAGCGCGTAACTTATTAGAATATCGTTACAATCACTTAGATCGTGCTATTGAAAATGCAGGAAAACTAGGATTTACTAACGGTGCAGCTTTATACCCAATGGTAACCATGAATGGTGAAGAATGCCATAACGAATGGGAAATTACGTTCGAAGAAATTCATAGAAACGGAGCCATTGCATTTGCCATTTTTAACTATTACCGTTACACAAACGATTATAGTTACATTCCAGAAAAAGGATTAGAGGTGTTAATCGGAATTGCTCGTTTTTGGCAACAACGTGCAACATTATCTACAGCACAAAATAAATACGTAATTCTTGGCGTTACAGGACCAAACGAATACGAAAACAACGTAAATAACAATTTCTACACAAATTATCTTGCTAAGTGGTGTATAGATTATGCCATAGAAAATATTAAGAAAGTTGCTAAAGAATACGAAGACGATTTTAGTAGAATTCAAGATAAAGTAAATCTGTCTCCTGAAGAATTAGAAAAATGGAAAGCCGTTGCCGGAAACATGTATTTACCTTTTTCTAAGGAGCATAATATTTACTTGCAACAAGATGGTTTCTTAGATAAAGAGTTAATCTCTGTAGCAGATTTAGATAAGGCGTCTCGCCCAATAAATCAAAAATGGTCTTGGGATCGTATCTTACGTTCGCCTTATATTAAGCAAGCAGATACGTTACAAGGATTCTACTTTTTCGAAGATCATTTTACAACAGAAGAATTAGAACGTCATTTCGATTTTTATGAACCATTTACTGTTCACGAAAGTTCGTTATCGCCTTGTGTACACAGTATTCAGGCAGCAAAATTAAACCGTATGGATCAGGCTTACGAGTTCTATTTACGTACATCGCGTTTAGATTTAGACGATTATAATAGAGAGGTTGAAGAAGGCCTACATATTACGTCTATGGCAGGAACTTGGATGAGTATTGTTGAAGGTTTTGGAGGTATGCGTATTAAAAATAATATGTTGTCTTTTGAACCTAAAATTCCTCACCAATGGGAAGGGTATTCATTTAAAGTGAATTTTAGAAATCAAGTTGTAAAAGTAAAAGTAACTCAAAAAGGTACCGAATTTAAACTTGAGAAAGGTAGCGAATTAGAAATAATCGCAAATAATAAAAACGTATTGCTTCAATTAGAAGATTGAAAAATTAAGGATAGTGCGTTTTGATAGTTAGGCTGTTTAATTCTTGTTTTAGTGGTTTTTAATAACAGTCTCATTCAGGATTAAATAATTGTCAGAATGCACTTGTCTTTAATATGTTAAAGCTTGCTGTTTTGTAATTGAAAAATAAAATTGAAATACAGATTAATGAAAAATGTCATGCCTTATTTAATTGTTTTGTTCGCGTCTATTCATTTTACTAATGCTCAAGAGTTAAAATCGCCTAATGGTGACTTAACTATGCATTTTGAACTTTTAGAAAACGGAACTCCAACGTATAAATTAGCTTATAAAAATAAGGAAGTTATAAAGACGAGTCATTTGGGGTTGGAATTAAAAGACGATGAAAAATCTTTATTGAATGATTTTAAAATTACGAATACAGAAACAGCCACTTTTAATGAATCTTGGACTCCAGTTTGGGGAGAAGTAAAAACCATACAGAATCATTATAATGAATTGGCAGTAACGTTAACTCAAAACGAAACAGAACGTGTTGTTATTGTTCGTTTTCGTTTGTTTGATGAGGGGTTAGGGTTTCGTTACGAATTTCCGGAGCAAAAAAACTTAGTATATTTTACTATAAAAGAAGAACGTACACAATTTGCCATGACCGGAGATCATACTGCGTTCTGGATTCCTGGAGATTACGATACTCAGGAATACGATTATACAGAATCTAAATTATCCGAAATTCGTGGGTATTCTGAAGGTGCTGTAACCGCAAACTTATCGCAAACATCATTTTCTCCAACAGGTGTGCAAACCGCGCTAATTATGAAAACAGACGACGGTTTGTACATTAATTTACATGAAGCAGCCTTGATTAATTATTCTTGTATGCATCTTAATTTAGACGATAAAAATATGGTGTTTGAGTCTTGGTTAACACCAGATGCAAACGGAGATAAAGGTTATATTCAGGCGCCAGCAACATCGCCCTGGAGAACCATTATGGTAAGCGATGATGCACGAGATATTTTGGCTTCAAAAATGACATATAATTTAAACGAACCTTGTGCAATAGAAGATACATCGTGGATTAAACCTGTAAAATATGTTGGTGTTTGGTGGGAAATGATAACAGGAAAAGCAACTTGGAATTATACAGACGATTTGCCATCTGTTCAATTAGGGATTACAGATTACTCCAAAGTATCTCCAAATAAAACACATGCTCCAAATACAGAAAATGTAAAAAAATATATTGATTTTGCTGCTAAAAATGGTTTCGATGCTGTTTTGGTAGAAGGTTGGAATGAAGGTTGGGAAGATTGGTTCGGACATTCTAAAGATTATGTGTTCGATTTTGTAACGGCATATCCAGATTTTGATGTTGAAGGAATTCATGCTTATGCAAAATCTAAAGGTGTAGAGATGATGATGCATCATGAAACATCTGCTTCTGTGCGTAATTACGAGCGCCACATGGATGAAGCTTATAAATTTATGAACGACAACGGATACAAATCTGTAAAAAGTGGTTATGTAGGCGATATTTTACCGCGTGGCGAAAATCATTACGACCAATGGATTGTAAATCACTATCAGTACGCTATAGAAAAAGCAGCGAAGTACAAAATTATGGTTAATGCACACGAAGCAGTGCGACCAACAGGTATTGCTAGAACATATCCTAATTTAATAGGAAACGAATCTGCAAGAGGAACCGAATATCAAGCTTTTGGAGGTTCTAAACCTAATCATGTTACTATTTTACCGTTTACACGATTAATTGGAGGTCCGATGGATTATACGCCAGGGATTTTCGAAATGGACATTAGTAAATTTAGTCCGAATAACACATCTCATGTAAATAGTACAATTGCCAATCAGTTAGCCTTGTATGTTACTATGTATAGTCCGTTGCAAATGGCAGCAGATTTTCCAGAACATTACGAACAATTTATGGATGCCTTTCAATTTATAAAAGATGTGGCTATGGATTGGGATGAAAGTATTTATTTAGAAGCAGAGCCAGGATATTATATTACAGTGGCTAGAAAAGAAAAAGACAGTAGCAATTGGTTTATTGGAAATGTAAACGGTTATACAACAAGAACATCTAAAATTAGTTTAGATTTCTTAGATAAAGGTAAAAAGTACGAAGCTATAATTTATGCAGATGCTAAAGATGCAGATTATAAAACGAATCCTCAGGCTTATAAAATTACAAAACAAAAGGTCACTAATAAAACAAAATTATCTCAAGTTTCTGTTCCTGGTGGTGGTTATGCTATTAGTATTATGGAAATTAAGTGAGTTGTATATTTTATGTCTTAAAGAATAATTTTATGCTAGAAAAACATTTAGATATGCGTATATTATTTAAAGAATTAGTAAACAATAAATACACTATCTTTTCTATGGTATTACTATTTTTTAGTTTGAATTTAAATGCACAAATTTCACATGTCGAGCCTCCAAATTGGTGGGTAGATTTCCATAATTCGGAATTACAATTGTTAATTAAAGGTCCTGGAATAGGTCGTGCAACGCCTGTAATTAATTATCCTGGTGTTACAATTACTGCAGTCCATCAAGCTAAAAGTCCGAATTATTTATTCATCGATTTAAATATAGATAAGGCGACTCAAGCAGGAGCATTCGATATTGTTTTTAATAGCGAAACGGATAAACCTATTTCATATACATATCAATTAAAAGCACGCGATAAAAAGGCTGAAGATTATATTGGTTTTAATAGTTCTGATGCTATTTACTTAATCACACCAGATCGTTTTGCTAACGGGAATACTAAAAATAATATAGATACAGATCTTAAGGAACAAATTATAGATCGTAATAATGGATCTGCGAGACATGGTGGAGATATTCGTGGTATTATTAATCATTTAGATTATATAGACGAATTAGGGTGTACTGCGATTTGGCCAACACCATTATTAACTAACGATATGAATTCTTCCTCTTATCACGGTTATGCAATGACCGATTTTTATGAAGTAGATCCGCGTTTTGGAACACTTGATACATATAAAGAATTAGCACAAAAGATGCGTGGTCGCGGTTTGAAGTTAATTATGGATATGGTAGCAAACCATTGCGGTAGCGAACATTGGTGGATGAAAGATTTACCTTTCGACGATTGGGTGAATCAACAAAATGCATTTGAGACTAAAGGTACACTACGAAACTCAAATCATAGACGGACAACAAATCAAGATATATACGCTTCAGAAATCGATAAAAAAGACATGACCGAAGGTTGGTTTGTGCCTTCCATGCCCGATTTAAATCAGAAAAATCCATTTATGGCGAAGTACATCATTCAAAATAATATTTGGTGGATAGAAACGTTGCAACTTGGTGGTATTCGTCAGGATACATATCCGTATTCAGACAAAAACTTTATTAGTAATTGGGCAGGTTCTATAATGAAAGAATATCCCAATTTTAGTATTGTAGGAGAGGAGTGGAGCGTAAAACCGTTACTTGTTAGATATTGGCAAACGGGTACTCCAAATAAAGAAGGTTTTGAGTCGCATTTAAGATCTACAATGGACTTCCCGATGCAAGAAAATATTGTGAGTGCTTTAAATGAAGACGAAGATTGGGCAACAGGC
This sequence comes from Formosa sp. L2A11, assembly GCF_009796865.1. Lineage (GTDB taxonomy): Bacteria > Bacteroidota > Bacteroidia > Flavobacteriales > Flavobacteriaceae > Formosa. The sequence goes on from NZ_CP047028.1 coordinate 1,653,108, forward strand.
TTTGTAAAAATGTATGAAGGTTTAGCCATGGATTTTGCATATACTAAACCTGAAGATATTTTAATTTTTCCAGACAATCACGATATGGATCGTGTGTTTACACAGTTAAGAGAGCATGTGCAAAATACCAAAATGGCATTGAGTTATATTTTTCTTATGCCACGTATTGTTCAAATGTATTATGGTACCGAAATCTTAATGCAAAACACAGAAAAACCAGGAGATCATGGTACGATTAGATCCGATTTTCCTGGAGGTTGGGACGGCGATTCAGTAAATGCATTTACCGGAGAAGGATTAACTGAAGATCAGGCAAGCATGCAAGATTTTGTAAAAAAAATACTGAATTACAGAAAACAAAGTGAAGCGATTAAGCATGGAAAAACAATGCATTTTGCTCCCATAGACGGTGTTTATGTGTTGTCTAGAATTAAAGATGATGAAACCGTAGTCTTGATTTTAAACAAAAATGAAACCCCTATAGATATAGATTTAACACATTATAAAGAACTAGGCTTAGAAGGGAAAATCCTAAAAAATGTAATATCTGGAGATTCTGTAATATGGAATACTAATTATAAGCTTACTCAGAAAGGTCCACTGTTATTAACGACAAAACAGTAATAATAATGCCTATCTATTTGTTGCTTTTAGATGTGTTTTAGGTGTTTGTTTTTCTACCAAATAATAAGCTTTTTCTAGAACGATTTCTTTTGCATTTTTAATGTCTAAATACTATGAGAAAATTTTTATATATTTTTATTACACTTTGCATAACTCAACTAAGTTTTGCTCAAAATCCCGATAGAACTTTTGAAAAATCAGAAGATTCTAATAACGGATATAAAGTTGAAGTTAATGATGGTTATTATCTGTTTAAACTGTATAATCAATCTATTGTAGAAACTACTTTTGTGCCCGATGGACAAGTTTTTAATCCAGAATCTCATGCTGTAGTTTTTAAAGAGAATCAATCTTTTTCAAAAATTACAGAATCTTCTAACGACATTACTTTAACGTCTTCGGGACTTTCTGTTCTAATAAAAAAAGCACCATTCCAAATTCAATATTTCTATAAAGGTCAACCAATCGTTTCAGAAAAAAAAGGCTATGCTAAAATTGAAGAAGGCGAGGCCATTCAGTTTAATTTAGACGATTCTGAAGTCTTATATGGAGGTGGAGAACGCGCTTTAGGGATGAATCGTAGAGGAAATCGTTTGCAATTATACAATCGTGCACACTACGGTTACGAAACGCATAGCGAGTTAATGAATTACACATTACCCATTGTAATGTCTTCAAAAAAATATATGATTCATTTTGATAATGCACCAATTGGGTATTTAGATTTGGATAGTAAACACGATAATAGTCTGACTTACGAAACCATTTCTGGCCGTAAAACTTATCAGGTTATAGCTGCCAATTCTTGGGTAGATATTATAGATGCTTATACCACGTTAACAGGAAAACAACCTATGCCGCCACGGTGGGCTTTAGGGAATTTTTCTAGTCGTTTTGGATATCATTCAGAAGCAGAAACACGAGCAACAGTGTCTAAATTTAAGGAGGAAGAAATCCCGTTAGATGCTGTAATTTTAGATTTGTATTGGTTCGGAAAAGAAGTAAAAGGTACAATGGGAAATTTAGCATTCGATACCGATTCGTTTCCTACGCCTGAAAAAATGATTAAAGATTTTAAGACACAAGGCGTAAATACAATTTTAATTACAGAGCCTTTTGTGTTAACAACGTCTAAGAGGTGGCAAGATGCTGTAGATCATGATGTTTTGGCTAAAGATGCTGTTGGGAATCCATATACTTACGATTTCTTTTTTGGAAATACAGGGCTAATCGATATTTACAGTACGTCTGGTTTCAATTGGTTTTCTAATATTTATAAGGACTTATTTAAAATGGGAGTTTCTGGAATTTGGGGAGATTTGGGCGAGCCGGAAGTGCATCCTAAAGATCTTATTCACGCAACAGGAACTGCAAACGAAGTTCATAATATTTACGGTCATGATTGGGCAAGATTAGTGTACGAAAGTAGTTTAAGTGCTAAAGCAAATACACGACCATTTGTGTTAATGCGTGCAGGGTATTCAGGGTCTCAGCGTTACGGATTAATTCCGTGGTCTGGAGATGTTAATCGTTCTTGGGGCGGTTTGCAAAGTCAGCCCGAAATAGCATTACAAATGGGTATGCAAGGCTTAGGTTATATGCACAGTGATTTGGGCGGATTTGCTGGAGATAATTTAGACGACGAGTTGTATGTGCGTTGGTTGCAATATGGCGTTTTTCAGCCTATTTACCGGCCTCATGCACAAGAAGGAGTGCCAAGTGAACCTGTTTTTAGAAGTGAACAAGCTAAAAATTTAGCACGTAAAGCCATAAGATTACGTTATGCATTATTGCCTTATAATTACAATTTAGCATTTCAAAATAACCAAAAAGGAACACCTTTAATGCGTCCGTTGTTTTTTGAAAATCCTGAAGATGTAACGCTTCAAAATTTAGCAAACACCTATTATTGGGGAGATGCGTTTTTGGTTTCTCCTATACTAGAAGCAGGCGTAACGTCTCACGATGTTGTGTTTCCGAAGAACACGTTATGGTTCGATTTTTATACAGATGAAAAGATTGATGGCGGACAAACTAAAACCGTTTCAGTAGCAAAAAATAGAATTCCAACTTATGTTAAAGCAGGTGCATTTATTCCGTTGGCAAAACGCATGCAAAATACAAAGTCGTATACAGGAAACGATTTAGAGCTTCATTATTATAATGATGCTTCTATTTTAAATAGTGAATATGAAATGTATGACGACGACGGAAAGACGGTTAATGCATTTGAAAAAGGGAAATACGAAAAGCTTAATTTTTCATATATAAATGATAAAAAAGGCATTCGTTTTGTCTTTAAAGATAGAATAGGTTCAGATTATGCGGCACAAACTAAGCTTATTCAATTTACCATTCATAATATAGAAAAAGAACCCGATGGTATTAAAATAGGAAGAAAAGACATGTCGTTTACTTACGATAAACATACGCATGTTTTAGAAATACCAGTAATATGGGAAACGGATTCTGAGTTAGAAATTAAAATAATTTATAATGATTAAACATCCAATAGTGTCAATTGCAATGATTTTATTAGTTTTAATCAGTTGTGATTCAAAAAAGAAAGATATTTTGAAAGAAAATAATAGGGCAGAAATTGCCATCGCACCAAAAAAAGAAGTTGTGTATCAGGTGTTTACAAGGTTGTTCGGGAATACAAATCCGACTAATAAACCGTGGGGAACTATTGAGGAAAATGGAGTCGGAAAGTTTAATGATTTTACAGACAAGGCTTTGTCTAAAATTAAAGATTTGGGTGTGACGTACATTTGGTATACAGGTGTGCCTCATCATGACGTGATTAGAGATTATACAGAATATGGCATTTCTAACGACGATCCGGATGTGGTAAAAGGCCGAGCAGGTTCACCGTATGCTGTTAAAGATTACTATAATGTAAATCCTGATTTAGCAGAAAATCCATCAAAACGTTTAGAAGAATTTGAGGCTTTAATAGCACGCTCACATAAAGCGGGTTTAAAAGTAGTGATAGATATTGTGCCAAATCACGTGGCTAGAAATTACCAAAGTATTACTAAACCAGAAGGTGTTACAGATTTTGGGGAGACAGATGATAAGACTGTAGTTTATAATGTAAATAATAATTTTTATTATAATCCAGGAGAGCCATTTGTTGTGCCAGAACGTCGCGATGGTTATGTGCCTTTAGGAGGTTCTGAAAATGTATTATTAGATGGTAAGTTTGATGAGAATCCGTCTAAATGGACAGGAAATGGATCGCGTTTATCGCAGCCAGATCCTAACGATTGGTACGAAACAGTAAAAATAAATTATGGTATAACTCCAGATGGACATCATGATTTTGATAGCTTACCAGAAGGTTTCGATGCTAAAGATTATAAGGCTCATTTTGAGTTTTGGCAAGATAAAACCGTACCAGATTCTTGGGTAAAGTTTAAAGATATTGCACTGTATTGGACAGCAAAAGGCGTAGATGGATTTCGTTACGATATGGCAGAAATGGTTCCTGTAGCGTTTTGGAGTTATATGAATTCGGCTATAAAAATGAAAAATCCAGAGGCGTTTTTATTAGCAGAAGTGTATAATCCGAGTTTGTATAGAGATTATATCCGTAAAGGAAAAATGGATTATTTATACGATAAAGTTCAGTTGTATGATACTTTAAAACATGTTATGCAAGGTTGGGGAAAAACGGACGATATTGTGCCAATTCAACACGATTTAAAAGATATAGAACACCATATGTTACATTTCTTAGAAAACCACGACGAGCAACGTATTGCAAGTCCTGAGTTTGCAGGAAATGCAGAAAAAGCAAAACCTGCAATGGTGGTATCTGCAACCATAAGTACATCGCCAACGTTAATTTATTTCGGACAAGAGTTTGGAGAGCCAGGAGCAGAAGATTTAGGTTTTGGAGATCCGTCTAGAACGTCTATTTTCGATTATGGTAGTGTGCCAACCTTAAGACGTTGGGTAAATGATAAGAACTTTGACGGCGGACAATCTTCTCCAGAAGAGTTAGAGCTTTACGATTTCTATAAACGGTTATTAAACTTTACAATTTCTAGTGAAGCATTAATGGGAGACTATCAAGATCTTCATGATTATAATACGCATAACACAGCGCATTATGGTTTAAAACAATTCTCTTATGCGCGTTGGAGTGCTAATGAAAAACTAATTGTCGTAAATAATTTCGATGCAGATTATGGTACCGAGTTTTATTTAAAATTACCAAAAGAACTTGTAGAAGCTTGGCAATTAAAACCAGGGGAATATATGTTAGAAGATCAATTGTATAAGTCGTATCAAACGCTTTTACAAGTCTCGGAAAATGGTGCAGAAGCTAAAATAGCAGTTAAACCTTTACAATCATTCATATTTAAATTAAAATAGATTATGCGTAACTTTATAGTAGTTTTAATTTTAGGAATTATGATTACAGGATGTCAAAACAAAACAGAAAAACCTATTGAAAAAGAAGTACAAGCTCCGTTTGAGTGGGATGCTGCTACCATTTATTTTATGTTAGTAGACCGTTTTAATAATGGAGATACTTCTAACGATGAAAATTTTGATAGGGATAAGGAAACTGGAGTGTTGCGAGGTTTTGAAGGTGGAGATATTAAAGGTGTAACAGAAAAAGTAGAATCTGGTTATTTTACAGATCTAGGCGTAAATGCCATTTGGATGACGCCAATTGTAGAACAAATTCATGGCGGAACAGATGAAGGTACAGGTTTGTCTTATGGTTTTCATGGCTATTGGACTAAAGATTGGACGAATTTAGATCCAGATTTTGGAACCAGAGACGATTTAAAAAAATTAGTAGAAGCTGCACATAAAAAAGGGATTCGTATTGTTTTAGATGCTGTTATAAATCATAGAGGACCAGTAACAGACAAAGATCCTGTTTGGCCACAAAGTTGGGTAAGAACAGGTCCTGCCTGCGATTATCATGATTTTGATAGTACTGTGAGTTGTACTTTGGTAGAAAATTTACCAGATATTAGAACAGAAAGTAATGAATCCGTAGAGTTGCCTCCTCAGCTTATTAAAAAATGGAAAGCAGAAGGTAGATATGAGAAGGAAGTTGCAGAATTAGATGCGTTCTTTGAAAAAACAGGATATCCAAGAGCACCACGTTTTTACATCATGAAATGGTTGGCAGATTATATTACAGAATTTGGTATTGATGGTTATCGTGTAGATACCGTAAAGCATACAGAACCTTATGTATGGCGTGAGTTTAGAAAAGTTGTAGATGCTGCTTTTGCTCAATTTAAGTCTGAAAATCCTGATAAAGTTTTAGACGATAACGGATTTTATCTTGTAGGTGAAGTGTATAACTATGGAATTAGTAATGAAAAAGCATTCGATTTTGGTGATCGCAAAGTGAATTATTTCGACAAAGCTTTTAATCAATTAATCAATTTTGAATTTAAATGGAACGCTGAACAAATGGATTATGAATCTATGTTTAGTAAATACGATAGTATTATTCATAACGATTTAAAAGATTATAGTGTTTTAAATTATTTAAGCTCGCATGACGATGGACAACCATTCGATCCTATGCGTGAAAAACCATTTGAAACCGCAACAAAATTATTGTTAACTCCAGGTGCTGCTCAAATATATTATGGAGACGAATCTGCGAGACCTTTACATGCAGAAGGTGCTGTAGGAGATGCAAATTTACGCACGTTTATGAATTGGGACGATATAAAATCTAACCCAACAACACAAGCTATTTTAGCACATTGGCAAATCTTAGGTAAGTTTAGAGAACGTAATCCTGCTGTAGGAGCTGGAAGACATAAAATGATTTCTAAATCACCTTATGTATTTTCAAGAACGTATGTTAATGGCGATTATAAAAATGCTGTAGTTATTGGTTTAAATCTTGAAAAAGGTAAGAAAATAATACCTGTTGGAGGGGCTTTTCCAGAACGTATGATGCTTCATGATGCGTATTCTAATACAGATGTTACTGTTGAAAATGGTAATGTTATTCTGAATAACGAATATAATATGGTGTTGTTAGAATTAGCATCTACGTCTAGATAATAACAAAAAATAGTTCGTTTTTTTTTAAGAGAAGCTGGGAATGTATAATTAAAAACGATGCATTTTAAATTTAATAATAAAACCTATCCTAATCGTGTATATAGATTAAGATAGGTTTTATTGGTTTTTATATTGTGGTTAGAATTTGTATCTTTTTTAATAATGTTATAGCTTCTTAATCTTGTTTCATGTAAAATTGTAAGATTATTAACAATCGATATTTTTATCGGCAACATGAAATAAGCATATTTGTATGTAAGATGTTGTTCATTAATGAGTCTAATAAAGATATATTATAACGCCATCAATGTTGTTTTTTAAATACAAATTAAAAGAAAGGAAATAGTATGCTTACATGGAAAGATATAATGGATTTTGCTGTGAATGGCAATCCAAAGCCAGACCGTCGTGTAGAGAAATCTGCAGAGGAATGGCAAGAATTATTAACACCACAACAATTTAGAATAACAAGATTAAAAGGAACAGAAGCACCACATTCTGGAGCACTTTGTAGTGCACATGAAGCTGGAAAGTATGGTTGTGTTTGTTGCGATACATTGTTATTTGATTCTACAATAAAATTCGATTCTAGTTCTGGGTGGCCAAGTTTTACTCAGCCTATACAAGAGAACGCTATTAAATACGAAAAAGATACCGCTTTTGGTATGGTTCGCGTAGAAGTCATGTGTAATACATGCGATGCGCATTTAGGACATGTTTTTCCTGATGGACCAGAACCTAGTGGTTTACGTTATTGTGTAAACTCAGAATCAATTACCCTAGAGAAAGTAGAATAAAATGAATAATACAACTGAAATTATCACACTAGGAGGCGGATGCTTTTGGTGTGTAGAAGCTGTTTTTCAGCAAATAAAAGGTGTAGAAAAAATAGTTTCAGGATATACAGGAGGAACCGTTCCTGGTGTACCAACTTATCGTGAAATTTGTTCAGGTTTAACTGGTCATGCAGAAGTAATTCAGGTCACGTTCGATACTGCTGTAATTTCTTTAGAAGATATTTTAGTTATCTTTTTTACAAGTCACGATCCAACAACATTAAATCGTCAAGGTGCAGATCGTGGTACACAATACAGATCTGTAATTTATTACCAGACAGAAAAACAGAAAGAAATAGCAGAAACGGTAATTGAAAAAATTACACCTTATTTTGATGATGAGATTGTAACTGAAGTGAGTGCTTTAGGAACCTTTTTTGAAGCAGAAGATTATCATCAAGATTATTACGAAAACAATAAAACACAAGGGTATTGCACTGCCGTTATTAGTCCGAAATTGGCCAAGTTAAGACAGATGCATGCCGATAAATTAAAATAGATTTTTCATTTGAAGACATTTAAATCACATATAAAAGACACGTTTACTAGCGAACTCCCTGCAGATCCAATAGCAGGAAGTGATAGAAGACAAGTAGAAAAGGCTTGTTTTTCTTACGTAAACCCTAAACTCACTAAAAACCCTAAATTGTTACATGTTTCTACAGAGATGTTAACGAATTTAGGAATTTCTGAAGCAGAGAGTCAGTCTAAAGAATTTTTAAATGTGTTTACAGGAAATCAAGTGTTGCCAAATACCAAGCCGTTTGCCATGTGTTATGGCGGACATCAGTTTGGGAATTGGGCAGGACAATTAGGCGATGGTCGTGCGATAAATTTAACAGAAGTTAATTATAAAAATCAGCATTGGGCATTGCAACTTAAAGGTGCCGGAGAAACGCCATATTCCAGAACTGCAGACGGGTTGGCGGTGTTGCGTTCTTCTATACGCGAGTATTTGTGTAGCGAAGCCATGTTTCATTTAGGTATTCCAACAACACGAGCGTTGTCTTTGTCTGTTACAGGAGACCAAGTGTTAAGAGACGTTATGTACAACGGAAATTCTGAATATGAGGAAGGTGCTATTGTTTGTCGTGTGGCTCCAAGTTTTTTACGGTTTGGTAGTTTCGAAATTCTTGCAGCAAGAGAAGATACAACAACACTTAAAACGCTTACAGATTATACCATTACTCATTTTTATCCAGAATTAGGAGCGCCCTCAAAAGAGACGTATTTAGCCTTCTTTAAAGTAGTTTCTGAGCGGACATTAAAAATGATTATAGATTGGCAACGTGTAGGTTTTGTGCATGGTGTAATGAATACAGATAATTTATCCATCTTAGGATTAACCATAGATTATGGGCCTTATGGTTGGTTAGAAGGTTTCGATTTTGGTTGGACACCCAATACTACAGATAGACAACATAAACGATACCGCTACGGAAATCAGCCAAATATTGGGCTTTGGAATTTATACCAGTTAGCGAATGCTTTATATCCTTTAATTGAGGATGTAGAATCGTTACAAGCTATTTTAGATGAGTATAAATCCGATTTTGAAACACAGTCTTTACAAATGATGCGTTCTAAAATAGGTCTTTTTCAGGCAGAAGAATCAGATTTAAAACTGATACAAGATTTAGAAGATGTATTGCATATGATGGAAACAGATATGACAATTGCTTTTAGAAATCTTTCTAAGTTTGAAAAAGATAAACCTTCAAATGGTTTAGGAATTATTCAAGAGGCTTTTTATAATCCAGATGCTTTAACTGACGAGATTAAAACGGTTTGGAACAACTGGTTTGTAAAGTATGCAGATCGTCTTCAGAAAGAAACTTTAACAGATGAAGAGCGTGCTTCAAAAATGAATGAAGTGAACCCCAAATATGTGCTTAGAAATTATATGGCACAACTCGCAATTGATGATGCTGAAAAAGGAGATTATGCACTGATTGATGAATTATTTCAACTATTAAAAAATCCTTATTCAGAACAAGAGGCGTCTCAAAAATGGTTTGCTAAACGTCCGGAATGGGCACGAAATAAGGTAGGATGTTCTATGCTGTCGTGTAGTTCATAAATTTAGCTAATTAGTGTTTTTAATCAATAAAGAATCAAAAAAAATGAAAAGTCAGAAACTGGAAATAGAGAATAGCAAAGGCGTTAAGTTACAGGCGTATTTAGAATTGCCTGCAAATCAGAATCCTAATTATTTTGCAGTTTTTGCACATTGTTTTACGTGCACAAGTACATTATCTGCGGTTAAGAATATTAGTCGGTCGTTAACCAATCATGATTTTGGAGTATTGCGATTCGATTTTACAGGATTAGGAAGAAGTGAAGGTGAGTTTTCAGACAGTCATTTTTCGTCTAATGTTTCCGATTTAATGGCAGTAAGTGCATATCTAGAAAAACACTATCAGGCACCTTCTCTATTGGTTGGGCATTCGCTTGGTGGCGCAGCTGTTATTGTTGCTGCATCTCAATTAGAATCGGTTAAAGCGGTAGCAACTGTTGGGGCGCCTGCAACGGTAGATCATGTCACGCATTTGTTTTCTCATGGTTTTGATGCTGTTGAAGAAAAAGGAGATGTCGAGGTAAATATTGGTGGTCGTCCATTTAATATTAATAAAGAATTTGTAGACGATTTTAGTAAAACAGATTTGCCAGAGATTACTAGAAATCTAAGAAAACCCTTACTTATTATGCATTCGCCTTTAGATACTGTTGTGCCTGTAGAAAATGCAGAGCGCTTGTATAAAACGGCACATCATCCTAAAAGTTTTGTGAGTTTAGATCAAGCCGATCATTTATTATCGGATGCTCGAGATAGTGTGTATGCAGGAAATGTTATTGGGACTTGGGTGCAACGTTATTTTGATGCTAAAGACAGTATAATCCTAGATACAGAAGGCGAACAATTGGTAGCACATTTAAACCTTTTAGAAGATAATTTTACAACTAATATTCAGACAAAAAAGCATACGCTAATTGCAGACGAACCAGAACGTGTTGGCGGAGACGATTTTGGGCCTTCTCCTTACGAGTATTTAAATGCCGCGCTAGCATCTTGTACCGCAATGACCTTAAAGTTATATGCGCAACGCAAAAAGTGGGATTTGCAGGAAGTGTTTGTTTATATTACATATTCTAAAAAACATAGCGACGATTTAAACTTAGATTTAGAAATTCCGGCACAAATAGATTATTTAAAAAAGACTTTAAAATTTGTAGGCGATTTAACCACAGAACAAAAAGACAGATTAAAAGAAATTGCTTCTAAATGTCCGGTTCATAAAACGCTTATAACAGATACAATTATCGAAACTGAAGTAGAATAAATTCTGTTTTTCGTTATTCTGAACGTATTTAAGAAATCCTTATTTAGTACATGAGTCTTGGTTTATAACTATGAACTTAAAATAAATTAAGCGTTTAACATTTGTCAAATTATTAGAAATAGTTAATAATTATATTAAATTCTGAATTTGATATCTAGTTTATTAATTTTGAATAAAATTAAAACGAAATGTCGAAACACACCAAAATAGGATTAGGTCTAGCTGCCATTGGTCGTCCGGAATATATCAATATTAAGAAAGAAGATATTGAACAAACAGAAGCTGTATTTCAAGAGAATGCCATGCAGGTTTTAGATGATGCCTATCGGTTTGGAATTCGGTATTTCGATGTGGCACCATCTTATGGTAAAGGCGAACAGTTTTTAATAGATTGGCACAACTCTAGACATTATCCGGATGTTACTTTAAGCACCAAATGGGGCTATACGTATATGGCTAATTGGGAATTAGGTTATGCTGGAAAACATGAAATAAAAGAACATTCGCTTTCTAAATTGTTAGAGCAGTGGCAAGTCTCTCAAGTGTTGTTACCTGAGTTAAAAATTTATCAAGTACATTCTGCAACCTTAGATAGTGGCATATTTACAAATACAGAAGTCCTTGAAGAATTACATCGAATAAAGAAAGAAACAGACCTGCAAATAGGTGTGTCTACAAGCGGTGCAAATCAGGTAGAAATTATTGAAACGGCTTTAGGTATTCAAGTTGAGGGAGAAGCTTTGTTTAGTAGTTTTCAGGTCACTTACAATGTGTTTGAACAATCTACATTTAAAATTTTAAAAACACTTTTAAGCAATAATAAAACAGTAATTATTAAAGAAGCACTTGCTAATGGCCGTGTGTTTCCTAACGAGAATTTTCAAAATTATTCAGCAGCGTATACTTATTTTAATTTATTGTCTAAACATTATAATGTTGGTGTAGATGCTATTGCACTTCGGTTTATAATAGATAGTTTACAACCCGATTATGTGCTAAGTGGTGCTTTAACAAGTCTTCAGCTTCAAGATAATTTAAAAGCATTAACGTTTCAATTAACTTCAGAAAACATACATCAACTTCAAATTTTTGCATCGCCATCTAAAGCGTATTGGCAAGAACGTAGCGCGCTTGCTTGGCGTTAAAAAGGCACTATAGTGTATTCGGTCAATTTTAAAATGATTAGAGTCAAGTAAGCCTGTACTTCTAACATAACTTTGTAGTATTAAGTTTAACCATTAAAATTAAATACTATGAAAAGTTTAGGAAATACAATATTAGGAATTACAGCAGGAGCAGCTTTAGGAGCATCAATGGGAATTTTGTTTGCACCAAATAAAGGGAGCAAAACAAGAAAAATGATTGCTAAAGAAGCCGAAACTACAAAAAGTAAAATTTCAGACCACGCCACAGAATTAGCAGATACTATTGCTAAAAAAGTTAATGTAAAAAAAGCTTCACTAGAAGAGCAATTAGAAGATCTTTCTGCAGATGCAAGTCATAAATCTAATGATGTAATCACTGCTTTAGAAAAGAAATTAGAAGCTCTAAAAACAAAGCAAAAAGATTTTAAAAACGGTGCTAAAAAATCAACTGCAACAGCATAAGTTTAACTTCTTTTTAAATTTTTACTATGACAATTTTTGAAGCAATAAGAAACGATCATGATATTCAGCGCGATTTACTAGATAAATTAGTGCAATCTTCTGGAGATACAACAAACAGAGATGAGCTATTTAAAGCGGTGAGAAACGAATTGGAAGTACATGCGAATGCAGAGGAGCGCCACTTTTATAAACCATTAATTTCTACAGATATGATGCAGGAACATGCTAGACATGGTATTGCAGAACATCATGAAATAGATGAATTAATAGAACAGCTAGAAGACACCGAATATGATTCGTCTGCTTGGCTTAAAATTGCTAAAAATTTAAAACATAAAGTGGAGCATCATCTAGAAGATGAAGAGCATACATTTTTTCAACTGGCAGGTAAAACCTTGTCAGATAAACAAAAATCAGACTTAGCTTCTAAATATGAAGTATATATGAAAAAGAATAGATAATAAAGGTTGATTAGTAGTGAATTAAGCGCTGAATATGTGTAATTATTTACATGAGTTTGGCGCTTTTTTGTGTTTTAGAATAGGTTTGTTTTTAGACCATTTAAATGCTTTAATTGACTTAAAATGAAATTGAATTTGATAAAAGCCAATTAAAGTAAGGTTCTCAAAAATCATTTTAATAGTTTTGAATATTAATAAGAAATAATTTATGAAGTCAGCAAACGAGTTATTAGAACTTTTAGATTTAAAATCTATAGATTCAGTACATTTTGAGGGAGTTAGTAAAACCATTGGGAGTCCGCATGTTTTCGGAGGTCAGGTTTTAGCTCAGTCTGTAAATGCGGCTTATAGAACGATTACAAACGGGCGTATTTTACATTCTCTTCATGCTTATTTTATTGAAGCGGGAGATTTAAATGTGCCTATTCGTTTTACTGTAAATGAGGTTCGTGATGGCGGAAGTTTTTCTACACGTCGTGTGTTGGCTAGTCAAAATGGAATTCCTATTTTTATTTTGGCGGCATCTTTTCATAAACAAGAAGAAGGTTACGATCATCAAATACAAATGAATACCAATTTAAAGCAACCAGAAGAGTTATTAAGTTGGACGGAAATGTTGGAACAATACGGAAGTGTATTACCTAAAATAACGAAACATTTTCTTGAGATTGAACGCCCAATAGAATTTAAGCCTGTAGAAGTTGTAAATCCTTTAAAACAAGAAAATTTACCACCGTATTCTAATGTGTGGTTTAAACTTAATAATCCGCTTAAAGAAGCAGATTTAGCAACAAAACAACAAATATTAACATACATATCCGATTACAATATCTTAGCAGCAGCCTTGTTACCACATGCAAGTAAAGCGCATTTCGGAAACACACAAATGGCAAGTTTAGACCATTCTATGTGGTTTTTTAGAGATTTCGATTTCGAGGATTGGATGTTATATTCTATAGAAACTCCAAATGCATCAAATGCACGCGGATTTGCAAAAGGAAATATTTTCTCTCGCGATGGTAAATTAATTGCCTGTGTTGCACAAGAAGGTTTAATGCGACCAATGAAAAAAAATCCAAAGTAAATGAAATCTAATTGCCTAGCTTTTGGGCATCGAGGTGCCAGAGCTTATGTTGCAGAGAATACATTAGAATCTATACAAAAAGCATTAGATCTTAATGTAGATGGCATAGAAATAGATGTGCATTGTTGTGCTTCTGGAGAATTGGTGGTATTTCATGATTTTACTTTAGACCGTATAACAAATGGTGAAGGTGAATTGTCAAAATACACACTTTCAGAATTAAAGGCATTGCATGTTAATGGACACTATTTAATTCCGACTTTAGATGAGGTTTTAAATCTTATTGATAAAAAATGTATTTTAAATATTGAATTAAAAGGAAAGTTTACTGCGGAAGCTACCTGCAAAACCATTCAGAATTATATAAATAATCATGGTTGGGACTATTCCGGTTTTTTACTGTCTAGTTTTCGGTTTTCAGAATTAGAAAATGTTTTCAAAATAGATAAAAACATACCATTAGGTGTGTTAATTGATGCTGATATGATTGATGCAATAGACTTTGCTGAAACTATAAAAGCAAAAGCAATTCATCCGGGGTATACGCTTGTAACTCGAGATAATATAAACTTAGCGCACAGTAAAGGTTACGCCGTAAATGTGTGGACTGTTAACGATAATGCGACTATAAAACGAATGAAAGATTATGGTGTAGATGCCATAATTTCTGATAACCCAGACCGTGTATGATTGAAAAAGATGTGATTATTGTAGGAGGTGGAGCGGCAGGTTTTTTTGCAGCGATAAATATTGCAGAACAAAATCCGGAATTGAAAGTTGCCATTTTAGAACGCGGAAAAGATGTTCTAGGAAAGGTGAAAGTATCTGGTGGCGGACGCTGTAATGTGACGCATGCAGAGTTTATTCCGCAGGATTTAGTAAAATATTATCCGCGTGGAGAAAAAGAATTGTTAGGTCCGTTTCATCAATTTATGACGGGAGATACAATGGCTTGGTTTCAAGAGCGTGGCGTCGAGTTGAAAATTGAAGACGACGGACGTATGTTTCCTGTTTCAGATTCTTCACAAACTATAATTGATTGTTTTCTGTTCGAAGCTAAAAAGCATCATGTTGAGGTTTTAACAAATCATGCTGTAAAAGCAATTCATAATGTAAATGATGCTTGGCAAATAGAAACAAATCATGGCGATTTTAAGTCCGAACAATTACTTATTGCCACAGGAAGTAGTCCAAAAATTTGGACAATTTTAGAGTCTTTAGGACATAGTATTTCTCAGCCCGTTCCGTCTTTGTTTACTTTCAATATAAAAGACAAAAGGTTAAAAGATATTCCAGGTGTTGTGGCTCAGAATGTAGAAGTTAAAGTTTTAGGAACAGATTTATATTCTGAAGGGCCTTTATTAGTGACGCATTGGGGCTTGAGTGCACCTGCAATTTTAAAACTATCAGCTTTCGGTGCGTTAGAATTGGCACAACGGGATTATAAATTTGATGTAGAAGTCAATTTTGTAAGAGAATCTACAGCTGATGTTTTAGACCGTCTAAAACAAGTAAAGTTAGATTCTGCCAGAAAAACAGTGTTTAAGTCTCCGCAATTCGATTTACCTAAACGCCTATGGCAACAATTGGTTTTGGCTTCAGAAATGACAGAGGATAGCCGTTGGGGCGACATCAATAAAAATCAGTTAGAAACTTTGGCAGAACAGTTGTCTCAAGCTGTTTTTAAAGTAGATGGTAAAAGTACCTTTAAGGAGGAATTTGTTACAGCTGGAGGTGTCGATTTAAAGGAAATTAATTTTAAAACCTTTGAAAGTAAACGACACAAAAACCTGTATTTGGCAGGAGAAGTTATAAATATAGATGCGGTTACAGGTGGCTTTAACTTTCAGAATGCATGGACGGGAGCATTTATTGCCGCTAAAGCCATTTCTGCAAAATAATGAATACTTATATTGCGTTATTACGAGGTATAAATGTGTCGGGACAGAAAAAAGTACCGATGGCAGAGTTACGAGAGCTCATGGCTAATTTAGGTTTTGTAAATGTGAAAACGTATATACAAAGTGGGAATGTGGTGTTTCAATCTTCAGAAAAGAATTTATCAGTTTTAGAAGCTAAAATTTCAGAAACTATTTCAGAAACTTTCGGATTTGAAGTGCCTGTTTTGGTGAAAAATGAATCGCAACTTCAAGAGATATTCAATTTTAATTCCTTTTCGGAAGAAGAAAGACCTACAAGTTATTTTACGCTTTTAAGTGAAATTCCAAAAGTAGAGTTAGTAGAATCTGTTTTAGAAGAAACGTATAAAGATGAGGTTTTTACCATTACCGATTCTTGCGTGTATTTGTATTCAAAACACGGTTACGGCAAAGCAAAATGCAATACCAATTTTTTTGAACGTAAATTAAAAGTATCGGCAACCACAAGAAATTTTAAAACAATGCAGAAGTTGTTATCTTTGTGCTCAGATTTATAAAATCATGATCGAACAACAATTTATTCCTCAAGCCTATTCTAATACAGTAAGCCAAGGAACAGTGTCTTGGGAATCGCCAAGCAATATTGCACTTATAAAATATTGGGGTAAAAAAAAGGATCAAATTCCTGAAAATCCATCTATTAGTTTTACGTTAAATGCGTGTAAAACCACTACGGTTTTATCGTATTCTAAAAAAGAAGAAACCTCAGGTTTCGATTTTGAAGTGTATTTAGATGGCGAACACAAACCAGATTTTCAGCCAAAAATAAAAACATTTTTCGAGCGTGTTTTCGTGTATTTACCATTTTTAAAAGACTATTCATTTAAAATTGAAACCTCAAACACATTTCCGCACAGTTCTGGAATTGCATCTTCTGCTTCAGGAATGAGTGCCTTGGCATTGTGTTTAATGAGTTTAGAAAACCAATTTGCTCCAGAAATGACATCTGAGTTTTTTAATAAAAAAGCATCGTTTTTATCACGATTAGGTTCTGGTTCTGCATGTAGAAGTATTGAAGGCGATTTAATTGTTTGGGGAGAAAATAAAACGGTTAAAGGAAGTTCAGATCTATTTGGTGTAAAATATCCGTATGCTGTTCATGAGAATTTTAAAAGCTATCAAGATACTATTTTGTTAGTCGATAAAGGTGAAAAACAAGTCAGTAGTACAGTTGGTCATAATCTAATGCACGGACACCCGTTTGCAGTACAGCGTTTTGCTCAAGCTCACGATAATCTAGCCAAATTAAAACCTATTTTAGAATCTGGAGATTTAGATGCTTTTATTGCGTTAATAGAAAGTGAAGCCTTGACGTTACACGCTATGATGATGACGAGTATGCCGTATTTTATATTGATGAAACCAAATACTTTGGAAGTTATTAATAAGATTTGGGCATTTAGAAAAGAAACTGGTCTGAACGTTGGATTTACTTTAGATGCAGGAGCCAATGTGCATGTGTTATACCCAAAAGCAGAAGCAGAAGCCATTTTAGATTTTATAAAAAAGGAATTAGTGGTACATTGCCAAAACGGACAATTTATTTGTGACGAAATAGGGTTTGGAGCGAAAGCGCTTACCAAGTAATAAATAAATGAGACGTATTTATCCTTAAATATTTAACATTTGAAATTGATTTGTGCCCTTAATTTGTTGTTCGTATTTCCTTATTAAAGTCTAATGGTATTAGTAGTCAGTAGTATAGCGTTAATTGCGGTACAACGATTAATTGTATAAATAAGTATATAAACAGAATTTAATTGTTAATTTTGCAGTAACAATTTACAATTGTGTGTACATGAAAGGACCTTTATTTTATTCTAAGATTTTACTTTTTGGTGAATATGGTATCATAAAAGATAGCAAGGGATTATCTATTCCTTATAGTTTTTATAATGGTGCTTTAAAATTAATGGAAACACCAACTGAAAAAACAATAAAGTCTAACGAAAGTTTAAAGCGTTATGCTGCCTATTTAGCTACTATTAATGCAGATTTAGTTGTTTTTGATGTCGTAAAATTGAATACAGATATCGATGCAGGTATGTATTTCGATTCTTCTATTCCTCAAGGCTATGGCGTAGGAAGTAGCGGTGCATTAGTCGCTGCACTTTACGATGAGTATGCACAAGATAAAATTACAGTTCTAGAAAATCTTACACGTGAAAAATTATTAAAGTTGAAAACCATTTTCTCTGAAATGGAATCTTTTTTTCACGGAAAATCTTCAGGTTTAGATCCTTTAAATAGCTATTTAAGTATTCCTATTTTAATCAATTCTAAAGATAATATTGAAGCTACTGGCATTCCTTCGCAAAAAAGTGATGGTAAAGGTGCTGTGTTTTTAATAGATAGTGGTATTGTTGGAGAAACTGCTCCGATGGTACATATTTTTATGGAAAACATGAAACAAGAAGGATTTAGAAACATGATTAAAAATCAGTTTGTAAAACATACAGATGCTTGTGTAGACGATTTTTTAAAAGGCGATATCAAATCGTTGTTTAAAAACACAAAACAATTGTCTAAAGTGGTTTTAAATCATTTTAAACCTATGATTCCTCAGCAATTTCATGATTTATGGAAAAAAGGTTTAGAATCTAACGATTACTATTTAAAACTTTGTGGCTCTGGTGGAGGTGGTTATATTCTTGGATTTGCAGAAGATTTTGAAAAAGCAAAACTAGCGCTTCACGGTCATAAATTAGAAGTAGTTTACAATTTTTAGTAAACCAAACTGTCGTTTTTCATTTCCATCTTTTTAATTTTTAACTATGTTCTCTAGAAAACATAAACATATTTTGTTGAAATTCTTCAGTATGTTTTCTGTGGTTAGAGGGTATAATGTGCTTATGGTTGTTGTGGCGCAATATGTTACAGCTGTTTATATATTGGCACATGAAAAACCGGTAAGAGAAGTTGTTTTCGATCTTAATTTATTTATGCTGGTTTTGGCGTCTTCTGCAACTATTGCAGGCGGATACATTATTAATAATTTTTACGATTCAGAAAAAGATTTAATTAATAGACCACAAAAATCGATGTTGGACCGTTTAATAAGTCAGAATACAAAACTCTCCTTTTATTTTGTTCTTAATTTGCTGGCAGTAATTATGGCAAGTT
Source organism: Formosa sp. L2A11 (assembly GCF_009796865.1). Taxonomy (GTDB): domain Bacteria; phylum Bacteroidota; class Bacteroidia; order Flavobacteriales; family Flavobacteriaceae; genus Formosa. Next base: position 1,672,181 of record NZ_CP047028.1, read on the forward strand.
ATGTGTCGTTTAAAGCTGTTATATTTTTTGCATTTTATGTTTTCGGGATTTGGTTTTATTCACATAAATTAAAGAAGATGCCTTTCGTAGGTAATTTAATCTCTGCAGTATTAACAATCACGCCTTTCTTCGCTATTTTTATGTATTATCAAAATTTCGAACATGTTATTTTTGTACATGCTATTTATCTTTTTTTAATTATTTCTATGCGGGAACTAACTAAGGATTTAGAGAATATTCCAGGAGATTTAGTACAAGGTTATAAAACTATTCCAATTCTATATGGAGAAAAGTATTCGAAAATAATGCTTACCGTTTTAGCTTTATTAACATTAATTCCAGCGTATTTTTTATTAACTAGATACGACATCGGACATATGTATTACTTTTTCTATTTTACAATGTTTTTACTTTCCGCTTTTATGGTGTTGTTATGGAATTCTGATTCTAAAAAACATTATTTAATTCTTCATAATATTTTAAAATTTATTATTTTTTCAGGTGTGTTTAGCCTGCTTTTAATTAACGTGGATTTAGTGTTAAACCGACTTTTTTAAAAGGATTTACATAAAAATAAAAAATCGTAAATTATAGTATATCTTTGCATAAAATAAATATATCACAATGAATAAGCAACAAGGCAGCAATAAAAAAGGAAAAGCTTCAGGACGCGGATCAGGAAATTCACGAAATACAAGTTATGCGAGAGGAAATGCGCCTATTAAAAAACAGGTTGTTACGAGTACGCCTAAATCAGAAGTTAAAAAATCAAATCCAGGCGAAATTCGTCTAAATAAATATATAGCCAATTCTGGTATCTGTTCACGTCGAGATGCCGACATGCATATTGCTACAGGTTTGGTTTCGGTAAATGGTAAGATTGTTGTTGAAATGGGATACAAGGTGAAGCTTGATGATGAAGTGCGTTTTGATGGATCTCGTGTTAACCCAGAAAAGAAAGCATACGTATTATTAAACAAACCAAAAGGTTTTGCAACAACAACCAGCGAAGGAAAAGGACGTACTGTAATGGATTTGGTCGCTAATGCAACATCTTCTAAAATTAAGCCAATAGGACGTTTGGGTAGAAACTCTTTAGGATTAATTTTATTTACGAATGATGAAGATATAGCAAAGAAATTTACAAATTCTAAAAATGGAGTGCCAAGATTATTTCATATCGAATTAAATAAAAATTTAAAGCACGAAGATTTTACAAAAATTAAAGAAGGTTTTAAAGTAGAAGGTAAACTTGTCGCTGTAGAAGAGATAAGTTATATCGATAAAGGATCTAAAAAAGAAATTGGGTTAAAAGTCAAAAATACAGGAAGTACAATTATTCGTACCATTTTTGATTACCTAAAATATGATATCGAAAAGATAGATTGTGTGAGTATCGGGCAGCTTACTAAAAAAGATATTCCACGCGGACACTGGAAACACTTAACCGATCAAGAAGTTATTAGTCTTAAGATGCTGTAAGTCAGTTTGTAAAAGTTTTTCAAAAAAATCGAAAAAAAACTTTTTTTTTCGATTTTTTATAGCACATTTGTATAAGCATTTAGCTGAACATCATGAAAAGTGTTTGTGTGTTCGGGCTTTTGAAACTTAGGAAGTTATATTCAAAAGCAGCTTATCAGATGAGCAACCGAATTTTAGAGCTAACTTCCGCATACTCCATAGTAAAAAGCCAACATGTGTATGGCTTTATTCCTACAACCCATAGTCAAATTCAGATTTGATAGATAGTTAACATATTAAATTACAATATGCAGAATACTCTGCGTATCTTATTTATTTTTAATTATTATATCAAAATCTCATGAATACTAAATACATTGATTTAATTAATCAATCTTTTTATTTCCCACAAGAAGAATTTAAATTAGAAAACAAAACCCTTCAATTTCACGATATAGATTTAATGAAATTGGTAGAAGAATATGGTGTGCCTTTAAAGTTTACCTATTTACCACAAATTTCTAATAATATTTCCCGTGCTAAAGGCTGGTTTGCAAAAGCCATTGAAAAGAACGATTACAAAGGAAAATATAACTATTGTTATTGTACAAAAAGTTCGCATTTTAAACACGTGTTACACGAAGCCTTAAAGAACGATATTCATATTGAAACCTCTTCGGCTTTTGATATTGATATTGTTGAAAGTTTAAAGAAAGAAGGTAAAATTACAGATAATACCTATGTTATTAGTAACGGTTTTAAACGTGCAGAATACATTACTAACATTGCAAGGTTAATTAATAACGGACACAAAAATGCAATTCCTGTAATTGATAATTATGAGGAAATTGATTTGTTATCTCAAGAAATTGATGGCAAATTTAATGTTGGTATTAGAATTGCTTCAGAAGAAGAGCCCAAATTTGAATTTTACACCTCTCGTTTAGGAATTGGCTACAAGAATATAGTACCTTTTTATAACCGTCAGATTAAAGATAATAAACAAGTCGAGCTTAAAATGCTTCACTTCTTTATAAATACAGGAATTCGTGATAATGCGTATTACTGGAACGAATTAGTAAAATGTTTAAAGGTATATACAGCTTTAAAAAAGATATGTCCAACACTAGATAGTTTGAATATTGGAGGCGGATTTCCAATAAAAAACTCTTTAGCTTTTGAATTCGATTACGAATATATGGTAGATGAAATCTTGCATCAAATTAAAATGGTTTGTGAAGAAGAAGAAGTCGATGTGCCTAATATTTTTACAGAATTTGGTAGTTTTACAGTTGGTGAAAGTGGAGGTGCTATTTATGAAGTATTATACCAAAAACAACAAAACGATCGTGAAAAGTGGAACATGATAAACTCATCGTTTATTACTACTTTACCAGATACTTGGGCAATTAATAAAAGATTTGTAATGTTACCTATTAATCGCTGGCATGAAAGTTATGAACGTGTATTGTTAGGAGGATTAACTTGCGATAGTGACGATTATTATAACAGTGAACAGCATATGAATGCGATTTACTTGCCAAAGTATAATAAAGATAAACCATTGTATATTGGGTTCTTTAACACCGGTGCATATCAAGAAACTATAGGTGGATTTGGAGGTTTACAACACTGTCTAATTCCGACACCAAAACATATTTTAATAGATAAAGACGAAGATGGAAACATCTCGACAAAATTATTTAGTGGACAACAAAAAAGTGAAGACTTACTTAAAATTTTAGGATATCATGAGCAATAAAACGTATGCTGGAATTCCTCAAGAATATGCAAAATTAGAAATCTCTAAAATTGTATTAATTCCAGTGCCCTATGACGGGACAAGTACATGGCAAAAAGGAGCAGATAAAGGGCCGAAAGCTTTTTTAGATGCTTCCGAAAATATGGAAACTTACGATATTGAAACTCAAACAGAAGTTTACCAACAAGGTGTGTTTTTAGCAGATGCTGTTACAGAAAACAGTTCGCCAGAAGCTATGGTTGATGCCGTGCATAAAACCACTAAAAAATACATTAAAAAGAATAAGTTTGTTACGCTTTTTGGTGGCGAACATTCTATTTCTATTGGTAGTATTAGAGCGTTTAATGAATGTTTTAATAATCTAACAGTTTTGCATATAGATGCACATGCAGATCTGCGTAAAACTTATCAAGGATCTGCTTGTAATCATGCTTGTGCAGTTTATGAGGCTAGCCAGACCACGAACCTAATACAAGTAGGTATTCGTTCTATGGATGTTAAAGAAACTACTGTAATGGATACAGAAAAAACATATTTTGCACACGAATTAGCCTCTAACGAATTTTGGATGGATAGTGCAATAGATCAGATGACGGGAAATGTATTCATCACATTCGATTTGGATGCTTTAGATCCGTCAATACTACCAAGTACAGGGACTCCTGAACCAGGAGGTTTGTTTTGGTATGAGACTTTAGACTTTTTAAAGAAAGTCTTTGCAGAAAAAAACGTGGTTGGATTCGACATTGTAGAGCTGTGTCCGAATAAGAAAGAGAAATCTTCAGATTTTTTAGCCGCAAAATTGTATTATAAAATGTTGAGTTATAAATTTATGGACGAAAACATAGATGATGAATACGACAACACATTCGAGAGTAAAACACAAAAAAATAACACATCTAAATTCATAGAAGACGATGAGTACTAAAGGAGCAATTTCAAATTTTATAGAAAAATATTATTTACACTTTAATTCAGCTGCTTTAGTTGATGCAGCAAAAGGGTATGAAGATCAATTAAACAAAGGGGCTAAAATGCTAGTGTCTTTAGCAGGAGCAATGAGTACTGCTGAATTAGGTAAAATCTTTGCAGAAATGATTCGCCAAGATAAAGTGCAAATTATTTCATGTACAGGTGCCAATTTAGAAGAAGATATCATGAACTTGGTAGCACATTCTCATTACAAACGTGTACCAAACTACCGTGATTTAACTCCTCAAGAAGAATGGGATTTGTTAGAAAAAGGTTTAAATCGTGTTACAGATACTTGTATTCCTGAAGAGGAAGCTTTTAGACGTTTACAAAAACATATTTTTAAAATTTGGCAAGAAGCAGAAGCTAAAGGCGAACGTTACTTACCTCATGAATATATGTACAAAATGTTATTATCTGGCGTTTTAGAAGAGTACTACGAGATCGATTTAAAAGACTCTTGGATGTATGCTGCAGCAGAGAAAAATTTACCTATTATTTGCCCAGGTTGGGAAGATAGTACTATGGGTAACATTTTTGCTAGCTATGTGCTTAAAGGTGAGTTAAAGGCTAACACGATGAAATCAGGAATAGAGTATATGACATTTCTTGCAGAATGGTATACAGCAAATTCTGAAAACGGAATCGGTTTCTTCCAAATTGGAGGAGGAATTGCCGGGGATTTCCCAATTTGCGTAGTGCCAATGTTGTATCAAGATATGGAGCGTCCAGAAACACCATTTTGGAGTTATTTCTGCCAGATTTCAGACTCAACAACTAGTTATGGTTCGTATTCAGGAGCTGTTCCTAACGAGAAAATAACTTGGGGGAAATTAGATATAGATACCCCTAAATTTATAATAGAAAGTGATGCAACTATTGTTGCACCATTAATTTTCGCTTATTTATTAGATATGTAAACCCGTTATACAAAAAAATGAAACGAGTAATTGTAGACTACCAAAAATTAAATGAAGATATTTTAGATCTTCTAGTAGAAAAATTTCCTGATGGATATGATGATTCAGACATCATCTCTTTTAGAAATGCTAAAAATGAAATAGTTGAGGCTGTAGAAGTTAAAACCGAAGACACCATTTACTTAGTAAAAGTAGGTGTGAGATTGGTTAAAGCTATGGAAAACTATATTGAAGTTGACGACGATGATGATGTAGATGCCGATGAAAATGTAGATTTCGATGAAGTAAAAGCCGAAGAAGTTGACGACGACGATAACGATTAATATTATAAAAATAACTTAAAATGAGAGTTGCTGTTTTTCAATCTTACGCCAACGGATTGTACACATTTATGTTTGAAAATGGGGAGGATATGATTTTTGATGAGATTCATCCCCGAGCTTTAAAACAATTCGATTTAAAGCATGATGAAAGCTATATCGAAAAAACCTTTAAAATTACTTTTGTTGAAGTACCAGATGCTAACGACGATGTGATTTATAGAATAGATAGTTTGAAACTCGTTTCGTAAACAGTTTTCAAATGCTATAAATATTTTGAGGTGTGCTTTCCTTATAAAGTAACGCTAAGGTAATCTTGTCTTAAAATTTAAGCTATTAAGTATATATAAAAGGGGTAAACAATAGGTGTTGTTTATCCCTTTTTTTGTATTAACGTAGTTGTTTTTTATCGTTGAAAAGCAGCGTGTTTGTTTTTAGAAAAGAACTGTTTTTAACTCCGTTTGTCAATATGTTTATTACCCAATTGTTTCTTTAAAATGACTTCGTAAATAAATGCGCCATACACTAAGATATATTCTAAACCAATAATCCAGAGGTTTTCTTTATGGTCCGAACTTACATAAGCAAGATAACTAAGTATTATTGTTACACTCCAAATTAAAGGGAATTTGTACCCTGTAAATACGGCTAATATTAGCAATATGCTTACATACCAAGGATGCACTGTGGTAGCCATAAAATAATACACAGAAATAATTAAAAGCATGTTAATTAATAGGTTTTTAATGTCTTTTAAAGGCGATTTATAGGTGGTGTATAGAATGTAAAGTATAACTAAAATAGCCATAACAGGACCAATAAGTTTGATTTTATTTTCTCCTGTAATCTGGTATCCTATTGATTTAGAGATGTTAAAAAGACTCGCATTAAATTCAAAGTTTTTAAACCAAAGTCCAACAGTCTCAGTATAATTAGTAATAAATTCAGAACTTATAAAAGGCAGGAATAAAACGATATTTATAAGGCCTACAATAGAACAAAATAAGAAGCCTTTTTTCAGTTTTAAATGCTTAAAAATTAAGGGTAGAAAAATTAGAGGAATTAGTTTTGTTGCTACAGATAAAGAAAAAGCTACTGCAGCCCATTGCCATTTTAGTTTTTGTAATAGGTATAAGCTCAATACCAGAAAGCAAATCATAACACCTTCAAAATGTAAATTTCCTGTCAGTTCTATAATAATAAACGGATTTAATATATACCAAAAAATGTAATTCGGATTTAAATGAAGTGCTTTTAAAAGTTTTCTTCCAAAAAAAAGCGTTGCGAAATCTGCAATTATAATTAAAATTCGCATAGCAATTATAGATCCTAATACTGAGTGATTTGCAAATACGGCAGCAAGAAAATAACAAAACTGACTAACGGGAGGATAGTTGGTGAAATGTGAAGCACTTAACCATCCCATTCCATCGTAAAGTGTTTGTGCTCCAGAAACAGGGAGCTCTCCTTTTTCAAAGAAAAAATTAGGTGTGTATAAAAAGGGATTATAACCTTCAAAAATCATACGCCCATCCCAAATAAAACGAAAGAAATCTTGTGACAAGTTTGGTGTTGCAACTAAAAATATAAGTCTCGATACGAATGCAATTCCTATTAATTGACTCGAATTTAGAAGTTTAGATTTTACTATTTTATAGCTTAATATACAGAGTAAAAAATACAGAATTATAAGTTTTAGATACTCTGTTCTGACTAAATGATAAGCAAAGATGTAGTTTATTAAAAAGATGAAAATTACAAGAAAAACAGAATGTGTTAACTTTTTTTTAACATATAATATTGTGCTCATAATGAAAATATAGGGTTTTTAACTTGTTGTATTTCAATTTAATGTATAATTTCAATCGTTGTAATTTATACGATGATTCTGTCCGGTTTACATGATAACTATCATAAATTAACTTCCAATCAAAATGTAAATTTGTAAAGTACATTATAAATAATCATAATAAACAATTTTAAAATGAATATTTCACATATAGAACACATCGGAATTGCAGTTGAGAATTTAGAAGAATCAATAAAATACTACGAAGGTGTATTGGGATTAAAATGTTATTCTATTGAAGAGGTTGCAGACCAGAAGGTAAAAACGGCATTCTTCTTAGTAGGACAAACCAAAATTGAATTATTAGAAAGCACTTCGCCAGATGGCCCTATTGGTAAATTTGTTGCGAAAAAAGGACAAGGTATGCATCATATCGCATTTGCAGTAAACGACTCTACAGAAGCGTTAAAGCAAGCCGAAGAACGTGGTGTAACATTAATAGATAAAACGTCTAGAAAAGGTGCAGAGGGATTAAATATTGGCTTCCTTCACCCTAAATCAACTCAAGGCGTACTAACCGAACTTTGTTCAAAAGAAAAACAAGAATAATAATACACAAATAAAACACGTACTAATGGCAAATCAAGAAAAAATTAATGAGCTCATTGAAAAAAGAGCGAAAGCAAAATTAGGTGGTGGTGAAAAGCGTATCGATTCTCAACATGCTAAAGGAAAATTTACGGCACGCGAAAGAATAGATATTCTTTTAGATGACGATAGTTTTGAAGAGTTTGATATGTTTGTTACCCATAGAACAAAGTCTTTTGGGTTAGACAAGGAACTATATTTATCAGATGGTGTTATTACCGGACATGGAACCATTGATGGTAGAATTGTATATGTATTCTCTCAAGATTTTACAGTATTTGGAGGTTCTCTTTCTGAAACGTATGCCTTGAAAATATGTAAAATTATGGATATGGCCATGAAAATTGGTGTACCAGTAATAGGACTTAACGATAGTGGTGGAGCACGTATTCAAGAAGGTGTTAGATCGCTTGCTGGATATGCCGAAATTTTCCAAAGAAATATAATGGCCTCTGGTGTAATTCCTCAAATTTCTTCAATTTTAGGGCCTTGTGCTGGTGGAGCTGTGTACTCTCCAGCATTAACAGATTTTACAATCATGACAGACCAAACCAGTTATATGTTTGTAACCGGTCCAAAAGTAGTGAAGTCAGTCACAGGAGAAGAAGTGACTACAGAACAATTAGGAGGAGCAAAAATACATTCTACAAAATCTGGAGTATCTCATTTCTTAGCAGAAAACGACGAAGAAAATTTAATGTTAGTTAGAAAGTTACTCAGCTATTTGCCTTCAAATAATTTAGAAGAAGCACCTATAGTGACTTGTAATGATCCTATAGATAGATTAGACGATGTTTTAAATGATATTATTCCAGAAAATGCCAATCAACCTTACGACATTATAGATGTTATTTCTGTTCTTACAGATAACGGCGAATTCACAGAAGTACATAGAGATTATGCAAGAAACATAGTTGTTGGTTTTGCACGTTTTAACGGACGTTCAGTAGGGATTGTTGCCAATCAGCCTAAGTTTTATGCAGGTGTTTTAGATTGTGATGCGTCTAGAAAAGCGGCTCGATTTGTGCGTTTCTGTGATGCCTTTAATATTCCAATTGTAACCTTAGTAGATGTTCCCGGATTCTTACCAGGTACAGGACAAGAATATGCGGGTATTATTTTACATGGTGCTAAGTTATTATTCGCTTATGGAGAAGCTACAGTGCCTAAAGTAACTATTACACTACGTAAATCTTATGGAGGAGCACACGATGTAATGAGTTGTAAACAATTACGAGGCGATTTAAATTACGCTTGGCCAACTGCAGAAATTGCTGTAATGGGAGCTAAAGGAGCAGTAGAAGTACTTGAAGGGTCTAACATTAGAAAAATTGAAGATGAAGTAGAAAAACAACACTACATTACAGAAAAAGAACATGAGTACAATACTAAGTTCGCTAATCCATATGTAGCTGCTAAATACGGATTTATTGATGATGTTATCGAACCTAGAAATACCAGATTTAGAATTGTTAGAGCTTTAGAATTGTTAGCTAATAAGAAAGAAGTAAATCCGCCTAAAAAACATTCAAATATCCCATTATAATGACACATATATATTTATTAACCAATGATCTAAGTGAAGGATATGTTATTTTAGTAACAGGCCTTACCATTGTTTTTGGAGGATTACTGATTTTAACGTTATTTTTTAAATATGCATTACCGATAATGCTCTATATATATAAAATAATTAGCAAGGGAAGAGATAAAAAAATAAAAGAGATATCTCCCAAACTTAATGAGCAATTTACAGGAGAAATTGCTGCGGCTATTTCAGCTGCAATTCATTTGCATTTAAATGAACAGCACGATAACGAAAATGCCATATTAACTATAAAACAAGCTCGGAAAATGTACTCTCCTTGGAGTTCTAAGATTTACGGCGTTTATAATAAACGGTAATTAAGGGTTCGTTTTTTTTCCACATTTAAAGACATACAACATACAATGAAAAATTTCACATTCAATATAAATGAAAATAGTTATAGTGTTAGAGTTGTTTCTCAAGAAGATAGCACGATAAACTTAGAGGTAAACGGAACTGCATATTCGGTTAAGATGAAGGAGGCGTTAAAAACCATTAAAACACCAACCTTGGTACGTAAACCAGCGAGTCCGGTTGTTGAGCCATTAAAAGTAAATAGTGCAAATTCTGGTTCTGGAAGCGTACAAATTGTGGCACCTATTCCAGGTGTTGTCTTATCAATTAATGTAAAAGTTGGAGATTCTATTAAGGAGAATGATTTATTATTAGTTCTTGAAGCCATGAAAATGGAGAATAGTATCGTTTCAGAAAAATCTGGAGTAGTTTCAGCTATAAATGTTAAAGTTGGACAACAAGTTTTACAGAGTGAAGTAATGATAGAACTAGAATAAATAAAATAGTGTTATACGTTTTAATATTTAAAGTGCTAATCTATTAAAGTTAGTAGGTCACAAAAAATTGGAACGACCAAAATTTAAAAAAATGAAAAAAATAATATTAATATTTGGAGTTTTATCGCTATTAGTTTTTATCAGACCTCTTTTAGGTATGAATGCTAGTTCTGAAACAACAACCATAACAACAGCTACTAATCAGTCTGTTGACTCTAACGAAGATAAAACTTTCGTTTCAGAGGCTGTAGGTGGGATAAAACAATTTTACCAGTTCACGGGTTTTGCAAATGCACAATCTGGCAATTTAATTATGATACTTATAGGTGTTATATTTATATATTTAGGAATTAAATTTGATTACGAACCACTGCTTTTAATTCCTATAGGTTTAGGTGTTCTGATTGGAAACATTCCATTTTTGCCAGGTTATGAAACGGGTATTTACGAGGAGGGATCAGTTTTAAACTTTTTATATTTTGGTGTTGTAAAAGGTATTTATCCGCCACTAATATTCTTAGGTATCGGTGCGATGACCGATTTCTCATCCCTGATAGCTAATCCAAAATTAATGCTTTTGGGTGCAGCTGCTCAAGTAGGTGTTTTTGTAACTTTTTTAGGAGCGCTTTATTTAGGGTTTAACCTTCCTGAAGCGGGTGCAATAGGTATTATTGGTGGGGCCGATGGGCCAACCGCTATTTTCTTATCCTCAAAATTGGCAAATGGGATAAACATATTACCTGATGGCACAACCGTTAAAAATTTAATAGGGCCAGTTGCTATTGCGGCATATTCTTATATGGCTTTAATACCTGTTATTCAACCCCCAATTATGAGATTGCTTACTACAAAAAAAGAGCGATTAATTAGAATGAAACCGCCGAGAGCAGTTTCACAAAAGGAAAAAATGATTTTCCCTGTGGTTGCGTTATTGTTAACTACATTTATATCACCTAGTGCAATACCTTTATTAGGGATGTTGTTCTTTGGTAATTTACTTAAAGAATCTGGCAAAACAGAACGACTTGCCGATACGGCTCGAACTAAATTAATAGACATAGTAACTATTCTTTTAGGTGTTACCGTAGGAGCATCAACTCAAGCCGATATTTTTCTTACTAAAGATTCTATGTTAATCTTTGGACTGGGAGCTATATCATTTGTAATAGCAACGACAGGAGGTTTGCTTTTTGCAAAATTCATGAATTTATTCTTGAAAGGAGATGAAAAAATAAACCCACTTATCGGTGCAGCAGGGGTTTCAGCAGTACCAAATAGCGCTAGGGTAGTACATGCAGAAGGTTTAAAAGCCGATCCTCATAATTATTTAATAATGCACGCCATGGCACCAAACGTTGCAGGTGTTATTGGTTCTGCAATTGCGGCAGGTATTGTCTTAAGCTTTTTAGGGTAGTAGCGATTTATAAAATCATTTAATCATAATGTAATTTTAAAAAATTAACGTCATGAACATACCAAATAAAATGTCTGCAGCAGATGCAGTAAAATTAATTAAATCAGGAGATAGAGTCTTAATTCAAGGTGGTTCTGCAACTCCTCAGTCTCTTATTAAAGCAATGGTAGCAAGAGCTTCAGAGCTTAGAGGTGTGAATATTGTTCATTTACATACAGAAGGTGAGTGCGGTTATGTCGCACCAGAATTAAAAGAAAGTTTTTATACTAGTGCCTTTTTTATTGGAGGAAATATTAGAAAAATGATTGGTGTTACAGCCGATTATATCCCTGTATTTTTAAGTGATATTCCAAGCCTATTCCGTGAAGGATATATGAAATTAGATGTTGTTTTAGTTAATGTATCTCCTCCAGATAAACATGGTTTTTGTTCATTAGGCGTCTCTGTAGATATTGTGATTTCTGGGATTGAAATGGGAAAAACTATTATTGCACAGATTAATCCTAAAATGCCAAGAACTTTTGGTGATGCTATAGTAAATATTAATCAATTTGCTGCTTGTGTTGAGGTTGATGAAGAACTTTTTGAAATGCAATTTGTAGCACCTTCAGAAGAAGAAAAAGCAATTGGTAAAAATGTGGCAGATATTATTGAAGATGGAGCCACAATACAAATGGGTATTGGAGGGATTCCAAACGCTGTGCTAACGTATTTAAATAATCACAAAAATTTAGGAGTTCATACTGAAATGTTCTCTGAAGGAATCGTAGATTTAGTGGAAAAAGGCATAGTAAATGGCTCTCAGAAAAAAGTAAACCCAAATAAAATTGTATCTGGATTTGCCATGGGAACACGACGTTTGTATGATTTTATGGACGATAATCCCGAAATTGAAATGTTAGATATTGGTTATGTTAACGATACATCTGTTATTCGTCAGAATCCAAAAGTAACAGCTATTAATTCAGCCGTAGAAATTGATATTACTGGACAAGTTTGTGCAGATTCTATTGGTACTAGAATGTTGTCTGGAGTTGGAGGACAAATGGACTTTATGCGAGGTGCAGCCTTGTCTGAAGGCGGAAAACCAATTATTGCTATAAATTCTAGAACTTTAAAAGGCGTTTCTAAAATTGTACCAACATTAAGAACTGGAGCAGGAGTTGTTACCACAAGAGCTCATGCAAGATTTGTGGTTACAGAATACGGTGTTGCCGAATTTTTTGGTAAAACCTTAAGAGAGCGTGCAAATGCTTTAAGAGACATTGCACACCCTGATTATAGAGAAGAATTAGATAAAGCTATTTTTGAAAGATTTGGAAGTAGCATCATGATTTAATCACACTAAATACAAATAGTATGAGTACTAAAAATAATACACTTTTTTCCGAGTTTGGACCTGTGACTAAGGACGCATGGTTGGAAAAAGTTAATATAGATTTAAAAGGTGGAGATTTCAATAGAAGATTGGTTTGGAAAAACTTAAACGGTATTGAAATACAACCTTTATATAATACTGAAGATACTATAGATTATCTTAAAAACACTGGCGAAAATGCACATGCATTAGTAAACTATAGAAGTGTTATAGTAACTTCAGCAGCAAGCGGAAACGCTTTAGCGCTAAAAGCAGTTGTAGAAGGTATAAACGGTTTGGTTTTTCAAATCAAATCAAATGTCTCTGTTTCTGCTTTATTACAAGGGCTTGATTTAAATACAATTACAGTCTCTTTTGTTTTATCTGAAAATGCTTTAGATTTTGCTACAGATTTCTTTGCATACGCAGAAAAAAATGTATCAGATAAAAAGAATTTAAAAGGATATTTAGACCTTGGTGTCATTTCAGATTATGTGACTACGGGATCTTTAAAAGCTAATATCTTTAAAACTTTAGCCAAAGTAATCACTCTAGGAACTGGATATTCAAACTTTAAAACAGTAACACTTTCTGGAACTGCATTTTTAGATTCTGGAGCAAATCAAGTTCAGGAAGTTGCCTACACTTTAAATGCTTTGGTTTATGTAATTGAAGAATTAAAAGCTCAGGATATTTCTGCAGAAACTATTTTTAATAGTTTACATGTTCAGTTAGCAATCGGATCTGAGTACTTTGTAGAAATGAGTAAATACAGAGCATTAAATAGCTTGGTACATAAAGTGGCTAATTCTTACGAGGTTTCTAATTTTAAATTTGCTTTAACCGCTAAAACATCTATTTGGACAAAATCTGTGACCGATGCACATGCTAATATGTTGCGTTCTACTACAGAAGCGATGTCTGCCATTTTAGGAAATGTAGATGGTATTTTAGTAGATGCTTACGATAAAGAATTTAATGCACCTTCAGATTTTTCAAGTCGAATTTCTGGAAACATTACAACTATATTAAGAGAAGAATCTTACTTCGGAAAAGTAGCAAATCCAGTAGATGGATCTTATTATGTAGAAGAAGTGAGTTCTAAAGTAGCAACAAAAGCTTTAGAGTTATTTAAAGCAATTGAAGCTGACGGTGGGTTCTTTACTGCTTTCGAAAACGAAACCATTCAACAACAGATTGCCGAAATTCGTCAGAAAAAGATTAAGTTAATTAGTCAGAGACGTTTACCAATGGTTGGGGTAAATAAATATCCAAACCTAATGGAAAAATTAGATCCAAAAGTATTATTTACAGGAGGAGAATCTAATTCTAAGGTGTTAACACCACGACGTGCTGCATTAGAAATTGAATCTTTACGTAAGGTTTCTGAAGACATTGTAGTTAAAGCTGGTAAACGCCCAATAATAGAACTTACTAGTTTTGGTAATCTAACCATGCGTAAAGCAAGAGCAGCATTTGCTTACGATTTTCTTGGAGTAAGTGGCTTTGAAGTCTTGCAAGAAAAAAGTTACGAAAGTGCAAAAGAAGCTGCAGAAGCAAGTGCAAAATCAGAATCTAGTGTGGTTGTTATTTGTAGTTCAGATCCAGATTACGACGAGCAAGCTTTAGCCTATGTAGAAACATTTAGAGCATTAAATACAGATAAAGTGCTTTTATTGGCAGGTAATCCTGTAGCACTTTTAGACGCGCTTACAAAAGCAGGTTTAGACGATTGTATTCATATAAAATCTGATGTTATTAAAACCATTTCTAAGGTTCAGAATAAAATTCAGAAACATATTAAAAAGTAGCGGTGTGACATTGTTTAAAACTTTATGTTGAGGTTTTAACAATAGCATGTGACCATTGATTAATTAAAAAAGAAACACATGAAACCAAATTTTTCAAATATAACATTAGACACTGCTTCAAAACAAGAGGCAGTACCTTCAGATAATAAAGACGTTTGGAATACGCCAGAAGGTATTCCTGTTAAAACACATTTTTCTAAAGAAGATCTTGCAGATGCAGAGCATTTACAATTTCTTTCTGGATTGCCTCCTTTTACAAGAGGTCCTTATAGCGCTATGTATGCGTTGCGTCCTTGGACTATTCGTCAGTACGCAGGTTTTTCTACAGCAGAAGAATCTAATGCATTTTACAGACGTAATCTTGCAGCAGGACAAAAAGGATTGTCTGTCGCATTCGATTTAGCAACACACCGTGGGTACGATTCAGATCACCCAAGAGTTACGGGAGATGTTGGTAAAGCAGGTGTTGCGATAGATTCTATTTTAGATATGGAAATTTTATTCGACCAAATTCCGTTAGATAAAATGTCTGTATCTATGACTATGAACGGTGCTGTACTTCCAATTATGGCATTCTATATAGCAGCAGCTAAAAAACAAGGTGTGGCGCTAGATCATTTAAGCGGAACCATACAAAACGATATTTTAAAGGAATTTATGGTGCGTAATACGTACATATATCCGCCTTTACCATCTATGAAAATTATTGGTGATATTTTTGATTACACCACTAAAAACATGCCTAAGTTTAACTCTATTTCTATTAGTGGTTACCACATGCAAGAAGCTGGTGCAACTGCAGATATTGAATTGGCTTATACTTTAGCCGATGGTATGGAATATATTAGAACAGGTTTAGCATCAGGATTAAAAATAGATGAATTTGCGCCTAGACTTTCATTTTTCTGGGCAGTAGGAATGAATCATTTTATGGAGATTGCTAAAATGCGTGCAGCACGTATGCTTTGGGCAAAAATTATAAAACAATACAATCCTAAAAATCCAAAATCTATGGCATTGCGTACGCATAGTCAGACATCGGGTTGGAGTTTAAGTGAGCAGGATCCTTATAATAATGTTGCTAGAACGTGTATAGAAGCGATGGCAGCAGCTTTAGGAGGAACACAATCTTTACACACCAATGCATTAGATGAAGCGATTGCGTTACCAACAGATTTTTCTGCTAGAATTGCACGTAATACACAAATTTATATTCAAGATGAAACCCAAATGACTAAGGCTGTAGATCCTTGGGCAGGTTCTTATTATGTTGAGTATTTAACTAAAGAAATTGCTAAAAAAGCATGGGCACTTATTGAAGAAGTTGAAGAACTTGGCGGTATGGCTAAAGCAATTGAAACTGGTGTGCCTAAAATGCGTATTGAAGAAGCATCTGCAAGAAAACAAGCGCGTTTAGATTCTGGTCAAGATATTTTAGTAGGTGTAAATAAATTTAGAACTGACGAAAAATCGTCTATAGAAATCTTAGAAGTAGATAATACAATAGTAAGAGATTCTCAAATTGCACGTCTAAAAAAATTAAAAGCAAATAGAGATCAAACTGTAGTTGATAAAAATATAAAAGCATTAACAGATTGTGCTAAAACAGGAAAAGGTAATTTATTAGAATTAGCTGTAGAAGCAGCAGAAAACTTTGCCACTTTAGGTGAAATATCTGATGCTTTAGAAGTTGTTTTTGGACGACATAAAGCAGATACTAAATTAATTAGTGGTGTTTACAGTAAAGAGGTAAGTAATGATACTACGTTTGCTGAAGCTTTAAAATTAGCAGATAAATTTGCTGAGATTGAAGGACGTAGACCACGTGTTATGGTTGCCAAAATGGGACAAGACGGACATGATAGAGGAGCAAAAGTTGTTGCTTCAAGTTTTGCCGATTTAGGATTTGATGTAGATATGGGACCTTTATTCCAAACACCAGAAGAAGTTGCAAAACAAGCCATTGAAAACGATGTACATTTTGTAGGAGCTTCTAGTTTGGCTGCCGGACATAAAACATTAATACCACAATTAATAGAAGAGCTTGCTAAACTAGGAAGACCAGATATTATGGTGTTTGCAGGAGGCGTAATTCCTGAACAAGATTACCAATTTTTATTAGATCATAAAGTTGCTGCAATTTTCGGTCCTGGTACCGTAATTTCAAAATCAGCAATTACCATATTAGAGAAGTATTTAGAACATGAGGAAGCTTAGTTTTAAGTATTGATTTGCCGAAAAACCCCAATATTGATATGCGTCAGTAATGGGGTTTTTTATTTTAATAAAGTAAAGGTTTCAGATCTACTAGATGAAGCTTTGCATACTATTCGTAAATAATTATTTTTTGTAATTACTTCAAAACTTAGTAATCTAAAAGTCTATATTCTTAATACTGTTTTCCTCTATTTCATGTTTCCGTGGATTTTACTTTTTCTTGATTTAGTTTATCTGTGTTATTAATGCAACTGTGTTGCGTTAATAATTAAAATAGTTGTATATTTGTACTATAAAAATATAGCTGTTTTATGCTGTATATATCTAAATTACAAAGTGTTTATAAAAAAAATAAGGACATGTATAAATAGAAACTACATTTAAAGTTTTTGTGTTTTTCTGTGATTTTTTAGCCTCAGCACAGCAATTAAATTTTCTTACACATTAATCATAATATGCATTGCTTCTAGCAGTAGAAAACAATTATGTTTTCATAAAATATTTAATTAATAGAAACAAAGAATTTAAAAATAATAACGTAATGAGTACTTTAAACAAAAGAGTAGCAGTAGTTACAGGTGCAACTAGTGGGATTGGATTTCAAGTTGCAAAAAGATTAGGACAAGATGGATATGCTGTTGTTTTAAATGGTATTGAAGATGAAGAAGGCGCTAAAAAAGTTGAAGAACTTAAGACGGAAGGAATTACAGCAGAGTATGTTAGTTTTGATGTTACCAATGATGCTGCTGTTACTAAAAATATTACTGCAATTGGAGAAAAGTATGGTAAAATAGATGTGCTTGTAAATAATGCAGGTGGGTTAGGAGGTAGATCTAGATTTGAAGAAATGACAACTGATTTTTACAGATTTGTAATGGCTTTAAACCTTGATTCAGTATTTTTTGCATCAAGAGCTGCAATACCTTTCCTTAAAAAAGG
The DNA here is from genome assembly GCF_009796865.1 of Formosa sp. L2A11. Taxonomy (GTDB): domain Bacteria; phylum Bacteroidota; class Bacteroidia; order Flavobacteriales; family Flavobacteriaceae; genus Formosa. Next base: position 1,690,170 of record NZ_CP047028.1, read on the forward strand.
AGAAAATTCGTCAATTATTAATTATACATCAAATGCTGCTTGGAATGCAGGTGGTCCAGGTGCTGGAGTTTATGCAACATCTAAAGGAGGAGTTCATGCAATTACAAGAGCATTAGCAAAAGATTTAGCTGAATATGGTATTAGAGTAAATGCGGTATCTCCTGGTACTATTGATACGCCATTTCATGCACAAATTAAAGCAACAAAACCTGAAGTTTTTGCATCTTGGGCAAATAGTATTTTGTTGAAAAGAATAGGTAAACCAGAAGAAGTTGCTTCAGTTGTGTCTTTCTTAGCGAGTAAAGATGCTTCTTTTATAACAGCAGAAACTATTCAAATTGGTGGAGGTCAGGCTTTAGGTATATAGTCTGGTAGTAGACATATCTAGAGTAAGATTAATAATATTAAAGACATATTTAGAACATGAAGTAACCTAGTTTTATGTATTGATTTGTTGAAAACCCCCCATTACTAACGTATATTAGTAATGGGGGGTTTTATGTTTTGTAGTTATCCTTCGTTCTTTGATAAAATGAGTCAGAATCGAATATAATAAGTATTACAAACTTTTTTTAAACGTTTCCATAATATGCTGAGCTGCTTTTACAGGAGAAACTTTAGAGGTAATAACTTCACTTTCTAAAGTAGCTAGTTTGCTTTTCATGTGAGGCGAACCGTAAAATAAATGTTTTAGTTCTTCATTTATGTTGTTGTACATCCATTTTATTTTTTGATGATTTCTGTTCTCATCAAAATAACCATTTTCGTTAACAAGCTCTTTGTATTTTATAACCTGTTCCCAAACGGTATGAATTCCTGTATTTTTAGTAGAAGATGCTTTGGTTACCACAGGTGTCCAGCCCGAATCTGGTTGAGGAAAAATGTGTAAGGCATTTTGGTATTGTAATCGTGCCATTTCACTATTTTTAATATTATCGCCATCTGCTTTATTGATAACAACCATATCGGCCATTTCCATAATACCTTTTTTAATACCTTGTAGTTCGTCTCCTGCTCCTGCAAGCATTAAGAGTAAGAAGAAATCTGTCATGCCATGAACAGCTGTTTCCGATTGTCCGACACCAACGGTTTCTACTAAAATAACATCGTAACCAGAAGCTTCGCAAAGTAGCATGGTTTCTCCTGTTTTGTTAGCAACACCACCAAGTGTGTCTCCGGTTGATGATGGACGGATATAAGCATTTTCGTTATTGCTTAATTCTTCCATACGTGTTTTGTCTCCAAGAATACTTCCTTTAGAACGTTGACTACTTGGATCTATAGATAAAATGGCAACCTTATGGTCTAATGTTGTTAAGTATTTACCAAAAGCTTCTATAAATGTGCTTTTACCAACTCCAGGGACTCCTGTAATTCCAATACGGATTGATTTTCCTGAATAAGGTAATATGGATTGAATAATTTCTTTAGCAAGTACTTTGTCGCTTTCTAAATTACTTTCTATAATGGTTATTGCACGCGAAAGTATAACTCTACTCCCTTGTAAAACACCATCTATATATTCTTGAGCTGTTAATCTATTTTTACGTTTATATGCCTTCATCTTGTCCCTGTAAATTAATAACTTAATTACATGTTATTATGTTTTACAAAGATACTTATAACCGTAAAAATCACCATAAATACTGCGTTGTTTTTTGTGTAAACAAGACGGTATTTATGATGATTTTGCGTTAGGGATTGTAGTAGAAATCCTTTTGCTTTTTTGCAAAAGATTGTAACGGAAAGCGCGACCCTTTTGGGAACGCCCAAATTGTTTATGCTTTAGAGGTTATTGATTTAAAAAACACATAACCAAAACCTAAAAATAACATAAGGTGAAACGGAAATAATCCAAAGTCTCCTCCTTGATCTCCAACTATAAATGCGCTATACATACCGAATGCAAAATAAAGTGTAAGTAAGCCTTCGAAAATGACATTTACAGAGATGTTTTTCTTTATGTATTTGTTGTCTTTCCAGCTGTCTTTTAGGTTGTTAATGTTGAATTTAGGTGTACGAACAAATTCGCTTCGTTTACCAATGTGTCCTTCTAATACAGCAATAGAATTGTGTAGAGAGAAGCCCATTGCCACGGTAAAAAAGGTGAAAAACATACCTATATATTTGATGAAATTTTTAATACCTCCGCCATAAATATTTTTATACATAAACCAATAGCATATAAAGAAAATAACACTACTTACTACAAAGAAACTCATGACGTAGAAGTATGGTTTTAAATGCGCATATTCGTTTTTAATATACAACATTGGAATACTTAAAACGGCTACTATAAATACATTTAAAAACATGGTACTGTTTAGTAAATGTAATACACCGTGAATTTTTGTTTTACCAGAAATATTATCTGATTTTAAAACACGCCAAAGCATTTTTCTGAAGTTTTCTGCACCACCTTTATTCCAACGGAATTGTTGCGAGCGTGCGGCACTAATTACCACAGGAAGTTCTGCTGGTGTTTCTACGTTTTCTAAATATTTAAATTTCCAGTTTTTAAGTTGTGCACGGTAGCTTAAATCTAGGTCTTCTGTAAGTGTGTCTCCTTCCCAGTTTCCTGCGTCTATAATACAGTCTTTACGCCAAACTCCGGCTGTACCGTTAAAATTTATAAAGTGTCCTTTACTGTTTCTACCTACTTGTTCTAGCGTAAAATGCGCATCTAAAGCAAAGGCCTGGATACGTGTTAGTAAAGAATATTCGCGGTTTATATGTCCCCAACGGGTTTGAACTACACCAATATTTCTGTCTTTAAAATAAGGTAGTGTACGTAATAACCAATCTGTTTGAGGTAAGAAATCTGCATCGAAAATGGCAATAAATTCTCCTTTTGCTATTTTTAAACCTTCTTTTAAGGCTCCTGCTTTAAATCCGCTACGGTCTGTTCTCGTAATATGTACAATGTCTAAACCTGCTGCTTTTAGTTTTTGTACATGTTCGCGTGTGGTTTGAACGGTTTCGTCTGTAGAATCGTCTAAAACTTGAATTTCCAATTTATTTTTTGGATAATTCATAGTTGCGATGTTTTCCAACAAACGATCCATAACATACATTTCGTTATAAACAGGTAATTGTATGGTAACATAAGGGACTTCTTTTTCTTTAGAAAGATCTAAAGGGGGCAAAGAAGTATCTTTCTTATGAGCAGAAAGATAATTTAACAATAAATTTAACTGTGCTAAAGCATACATGAAAATTAATGCTAAAGAAGTTGAGTAAATGGCAATTATAATAATTTCTAATATCATTTTTTAAAGCTATATTTAAAAATCCAATACAGGATTTTCATGCCTGCAAATATAGCACCTTTTATCGTACCTGAAACTTTTGAAACTCCTATTCTGTTACGATATTTTACAGGGATTTCTCGATAAGAAAAATGTCTTTTTAAAATTTTTAATTGCATTTCTACCGTCCAACCATATGTTTTGTCTAACATGTTTACTTCTAGTAGGTTACTGTATTTTATAGCGCGAAAAGGACCTAAATCTGTAAAAGTTGATTTAAAAAATAAGCGCATTAATGACGTCGCTAACCAGTTTCCAAACTCTTGAGGAATGGTCATTGAACCTTTTTCACGAAGATTTTTCATACGTGCACCGACAACAAAATCGATATTTTCTTCTAGTATAGGTGTAATAAGCTCTGTTAATTGTTCAGGATAATCGCTATAATCTCCATCTAAAAAAACAATAATATCTGGTTTTGTATTTAGTTTAGAAATGTAATCCATACCCTTTAAGCAAGCATAGCCATATCCTTTGTTTTTTTCTATTAAAACAGTTGCGCCAGCTTGTTTTGCATTTTCTTCTGTATTGTCTGTAGAGTTGTTACTTACAACAATAATTTCGTCTACAATATTTGGAATATCGTGTATAACTTTCGAAATAGAATCTGCTTCGTTATACGCAGGTATAATAACTTTAATTATGGCCATATTAGGTTTTCAGAATGGGAAAGCAAATATAATTAGTTATTTGGATTTGCTTTTGTATTTTTAAATTCTTCTTGCTGAGCGGGATAATAGTAGTTTGTAAATTGTATAAAGACCATTTTATACCAGGAAATCTAGTGTAAAATGGTCTTTATTTTACTAGTGTACATCAGTGTTTTAGTTCTGATTTGTATCCGTGCAACATAACATGTAGTCTAATTAAAGTGCAAAACCTTTCAGGCGTTTAGTTTTCTGGTGCTGTTTCAATACTTTTAAATTCTTTTATGGCCTTATTTGGCTCTATAATATTGTAACCTTTCCAGAATTCGGGATCGTAGGCAGGAAGATAAATGGGTTCTACTTTTGCTTTTTCTTTAAATGTATTAAAATCTGTTTGTGTTATGGTGTTGTTTTCGAAAACCACCATTTCTTTTTTAGAGTAGTTAGTTGCTATAAAATTGATGTCTCCAGAAAGTTCGTTTTGTTTTCTTCGGCCTTTTACATGTTTGTTTTTTTCAATAATTTTAAAAGGTCTATCAATAGCTACTTTGTTTGCGGTTTCAATTTCTGCGTATTTTAAACTATAACTATCCGTATTATTTTTAGTATAAATAAAGCTACCTTGTCTTTTGTATACGTTTAAAGAAACGCCAAAAAGATTAAATGTTTTTAGAGATTTTACATTTTTAAAATCTATTCTTATTACAGCAAAATCGTCTGTGTTTATATAAAGTACACCTTTGTAGTCTTCACTGCGTTTTGGTTTAAAAGCAATTTTGTAAACGTATTGGTCGTTTAAAAACGAATAGTCTAATAGTTCGAATTCGTAACGGTTTGATTTGTAAATACAGTTTAGGCTAGAATCTTCGTCTGTAAAACTGCTTTTTTCAAGACTATTAATGCCATATTTTCTGTATTTTAAAAAGTCTTTTTTCTTGTCTGCTTCTTTTTTCTTCTCGGCTTCGAGAAAGGCTTTAGATTGTTTATCGGAGTCGTCCTGAAAAAATGAAGAATCTATATCTTCTTTTGTGCCAAACCAACCCGATTTAATTTTAAAGTAAGAATCGCGTTTTACGTGTTTCTTTAAAATAGCATTCAGTTTGTTTTCATAAGCCTCAAAAGTCATTTCATTATTTTTATCGTAAAGTTCTGAGGCCTTTATAATATCTAATTTTATAATAGTGTCTTCTGCTGTTTTTAATTTGTTTTTGTAGAATTCTCCTAATACTTCTGTGTATTGACTGGAGTGTAAAGGGATATCTTTTAAAATACTATCTGTTAATTCTTGATTGAATTCTGGAATAGTAGAGGCTTTAATTTTAACCGATTTTCTAAGAATGTTAGAGCCGTAGGTTGTTCTAAAAAAGAGTTTGCTTTTACTAAAAGTTCCGGCATAGTTTTTATCTAAATTGTCTTCAACCTTATCAATAATTTCTTCAACCGTATAGTTTTTATTAAACAACATAACTTCTCCTAATTCAATAGATTTAGGTTTTAAATAGATTAAACTATCTTGAAATGTTTGTACTTTAAATTGTTTAGACTCGTACCCTAAACAGCTAAAATATAGAGAATCTTTCGCAGAAATAGTTTTATTAATTTGAAGCTGAAACTGTCCAACATCATTACTTATTACTCCAGATGTATTATTAAATGAAATGGTAGCAAAAGGAATAGGAGCTTGGCTTGTTGAGTCTAAAATTCTAGCATGAATTTGTGTCTGAGCAGCAACTGTTGTAGCGCAAAAGAGTACTAAAAAGAAAGGGAGAAAGTAGTGGTGTTTCATGGTGGTAGTTTTTGTGAAAGTAATTTATTACCTGAAACGATGAATACACTTTAGATTTTAATTAAGTAAATTTTATTAGTTTTTAACACTTACATGCTTTAAATAGTAGTTGTAAAGTGTTTCAGGAGAGGTGCCTAGTCTGTATTTTAAATGAATTACAGTATAATGATATTGTAAATAGCAGATGCCTTTTGTGTGATATCTTCTTGCAGATGTTGTTAGTTGTTTTTGAATAACAGCAAAGTTAGTTGCTTTGTATGCACAATTTATAAAATGATTGTCTTCGTAAATTTTATAGTGCTCGTTATAACCGCCAAGCGTTTCGAAAAGTGTTTTTGTAACAAATAAACTTTGGTCGCCACCGCGACATATTCTCCAAGAAAACTGTGTAAACCAACCCGCTAGTTTTAGCCACCAATGCAAAGAATTAAACGACATTTTAAAGCAACCTGCTTGTGTGTTTGTATTGAGAGTTTCTGTAATATGTTTGTCGAAGTTTTTAGGCGGATAAGAATCTGCGTGAAGAAAATACAGAATGTTCCCTTTGGCTTGTTTTGCGCCTAAATTCATTTGGATTCCGCGTCCTTTTTCTGAGTTTATAAGGTTAGCTTCTGTAAATAGTTTGGTTATGTTTTGTGTACCATCTGTACTGCCGCCATCTACAATTATAATTTCTTTAATATTTTTTGAAGATGAATTTTTTATTAGATATGGAATTAATTCCTGAAGATTCTTTGCTTCATTAAAAACGGGAATTACTATAGAAATTTTACTCATTTAAATTTTCAGGATATAGCTTTAATCTTGTTTTCTCTTTAGTGGATAGAGTTCTTGGTCTATAAAATGTTTTGGAAATTTTTCGTCTTCTTCAAAACCTAATTCTATATCTCTTCCGTTATGCGGAATGTAATCTGTTTTAAATAAATAATCCCAAATACTTAATGTAATCCCGTAATTAGATCCATAAATAGAATTTGGAGGTAATTCTTTGGCGTGGTGCCAAATGTGCATTTTAGGATTGTTTAAAATATATTTAAAAGGACCGTAGTTCCAGCCCAAATTAGCATGATTTAAATGCCCAACAGCAATGGAGAAAAAATGAACCAATACAACATCTTGCACGTTAAATCCTCCAATAATAGCAATAGGAAGGTATAATAAAGATTTGTAAAGCACCGGTTCCATCCAATGGTAACGTAAGTGTCCTGCAAATCCCATTTCTTTTATAGAATGGTGTACTTTATGAAAATCCCATAGTAAAGGGAAACGGTGTAATAAGCGGTGAGTATTCCATTGTATAAAATCACTCACTATAAAAAAGATAAATAAACCAACGGCTTTAGGTAATTGGTTTACATTAAATAGTTGAAGATTTTCTAGAGATAATCCGAAAACAGAAAGGACATCGTTAAATAATTCTGAGGCCGTGTTAGATAATGCTATAAGAACAATTAAATTAAGAATAAAAAAATTGAAAAACATATAGAATATGTCTTGCCAAAAATCTTTTCTAAAAATAGACTGATTTTTACGCCAAGGAAATGCAATCTCTAAACTCCAAACCACTAATGATATAGTAATTAAGCCATAGAAATAATTATCCCAATGGTTTATAGATATTAACTCGTATTTTAAATACCTCCAGTAACCAGAGTACGAGTCTTGTATTATATTAATGTATTTATCCATAATAAAACATCTTGTTTTCTGAGTTGTAGACGTTAAAAACAAGATGTCATTACGTTTTTAAAATCTTTTTAAAGTAAAATTATAGAGATTTTATAAGATCTTTAAAAAGTGTTATCATTTTAGGTTCGGCTTTTTCTGCCATAGCTATAATGTCTTTAATGTCTACAGGGTATAAATTTTCAGGATCACCTTTATCTGTAATTACAGAAACAGCAGCAACTTTTAAACTTAAGTGATTGGCAACAATAATTTCAGGAACCGTACTCATACCAACAGCATCTACGCCTAAAAGTTTAAGCATTCTATATTCTGCACGTGTTTCTAATTGTGGGCCTAACATGCTTGCATAAACACCTTCGTGTAAAGTAAAGTTGTGTGCTTTTGCGATCTCTTTAAATTTGGTATTTATTTCTTTATCGTAAGGCGCACTCATGTCTGCAAAACGTTCTCCTAGTTTAGATACACCTTTAAAAGCTAAAGGAGAACCGCCTAGTAAATTAATATGGTCGTCTATTAACATTAAGTCTCCTTTTTCGTAATCTAAATTTACAGCTCCAGAAGCGTTAGATACTAAAAGCGTATGTATTCCTAATTGGTTCATAATACGAACTGGGTAGGTAATGTCTTGTAAAGTGTAGCCTTCGTATAAATGAAAACGGCCTTGCATAACCACTACTTTTTTACCTTCTAATTCGCCATAAATTAATTTCCCCTTATGGAACTCTACAGTTGCTGTTGGGAAATATGGAATTTGGTTGTAGCTCACTTCGTGAATTATAGATATTTCATCTAATAATTTTCCTAATCCTGTACCTAGAATAATTCCAATTTCAGGTTTATCGAAGCCTTTATTTTGTAAATATTCTGTGGTTTCGTTAATGTATTTAATCATGATGTATACTATATTTTTTAAATTGAGGATAATCTTTTATATCTTCAAATGTATCGATATCATTTAATTCTTCAAGTAAATAAACCGATTTGTTAGTTAAGTTTTTTAGAGATTCTTCTAGAACAGTTGCGGTTCCCCAAGCTTTATTTTTAAACAATTCGCTATGTAACGTTTTCATTCCTAGTAAGTAATATCCGCCATCTTTTGCTGGACCAATAACAACATCGTTATGTTCTAGTTGGTTAAAAGCATCGTCAATAATTTCTGAAGTAAGATCTAAAATATCACTTCCAATTATAACAACTTTCTGATAATTATTCTGAAACAAATCTTTGAAAGCATGATTCATACGTTCGCCTAAATCTTCGCCTTGTTGCAGTTTTTTTCTGAAATTATTATCGTCCCAAGTATCATTTTTGTGAATATGTTCAGAATAAAATACAAAATTATCAGCTTTTACACTTTCAGAAATCTTAGCCGTATGCTGTAAAAGTGTCCTGTAAATTGCTAAAGCATTTTCATCTCCAATAGTTTTGGCTAAACGGGTTTTGCATTTTCCCAATTCTGGGTTTCTTGCAAATACAATAAGTGCTTTTTTAGATGTAGGAAAATGAAATGTTGCAATCGCTTCATCATCATTTTCTGTGTCATTCGAGGTTAAAAATCCCATGTTTTAAAAGTAATATTAAATAAAATTGAATGTATAAAAATTATGCGACATTGCCTTGGCAACTGCTTCCTGCTCCAGCCGTACAGCCATAACAGTGTTGTGAGGTTACAATTTGCCTACCGTTTAGTAGGGTTTCGTTGTAATCTGAAATATGTTTTATTTTACTATTTACAGGTAATTCTAGCATTTGGTTAAAATCGCAATCGTATAAAAAGCCATCCCAACTTATAGATAACGTATTTGTACACATAACACTTTTTGTGGCCTGCGGGTTGTATGCTTCAACGAGCGCATACATATAATCTTCGTAATTTTCTGAAGCAATTAAATAATCTAAAAATCGACTAATAGGTAAATTTGTAATTGCAAATAAATTATGGAATTGAATACCAAAATCATCTAAAAGAGCATGTTTAAAATCTTTTTCCATCGCAGATTGATTTGCGGGTAAAAATGCTCCTGATGGATTGTAAACTAAATCTAGTTTTAAATTGCTTCCTGGCATACCGTATCCAACAGCATTTAAGTCTTTTAAAGCCTGAATAGATTGGTTAAATACGCCTTTACCACGTTGTTTATCTGTTTTGCCTTGTGTCCAATGTGGCATAGAGCTTACCACATGTATGTTGTGTTTTTTAAAAAAATCTGGTAAGTCGTGATACTTTTTATTGGCACGAATAATAGTTAGATTAGAGCGTACAATAAAATCTTTAATTCCTGCTTTAGAAGCTTCTTCTACAAACCATCTAAAATTTGGATTCATTTCTGGTGCGCCACCAGTTAAATCTAGCGTGTGTGCTTTTGTGGTTTTTATAACTTCAAGACATTGTTGCATGGTGTCTTTTGTCATAATTTCCTTGCGATCTGGACCTGCGTCTACATGGCAATGTTCGCAGACTTGGTTACACATATAGCCTACATTAATTTGAAGAACTTCTAGTGAGCCAGCAGTCAATGTATCTATACCTGTTTCTGCTAATTTTGTTTTAAAAGTAGGTAATTCACCATTTTTAAATATTCCATTGGCTAAAAAGTCTAATTGTTCTTGACTTTGAGCTAATTTATTATTGCGTTTATGTAATGATTTTTGAGTCATATTATTTTTCTGAATGATAAAGTTGTTGAGATCTTAAATTTGATTTTAAGATGTCTGTTCTAGTCATGTTTTTTTTATAAAAACTACATTTCTAATTTATTTACTTTATTCATCATTTGTACACCGTGTACTAGAGAAGCTCCGCCTCGAATGGCTGCCGAAACATGTAAGGCTTCCATCATTTCTTCTTTAGTTATGCCGCGTTGTAGTGCATCTCCTGTATAAGCATCAATGCAATACGGACATTGTACGGTATGAGAAACAGCTAATGCTATTAACGATTTTTCACGTTCAGATAAAGCGCCTGCTTCAAATACTTTGCCATAGTAATCAAAGAATTTTTCTCCTAATTCTTCATTCCAATCAGATATTTTACTAAATTTTTTTAAGTCGGCTGGATCGTAATATGTTTTTTGCATGCTTTCAGAATGGTTTATTTACATTTCTTTAAAAACGTAAGCTTTAATTAAGTCGTTTGTATTAAAATTTATTTACAGCTAATTTACGGTTTTCTGAAATTGAACCTAACAAGATCTTGTTAATCTCCTTAATTATGATTTATTTTAATCCTCTTAAAGACTCATCATGGATTATTTTGTAATTATTACCACTCTCGTTTTTCTTTCTGCTGCTTTTGGATACATAAATGTGAGGTTTCTAAAGATGCCAAACACGATTGGTTTAATGTTTATAACCTTAGTTTTTACCTTAGTTGTACTTGGTATAGCAACTATAGATAAGACACTTTTGTTAGCAGAAAGGAAGCTAATTACAGATATAGATTTCGAAACGGTGTTGTTAGATATCATGCTAAGTTTTATGCTTTTTGCGGGTGCATTACATACTAATTTCGAGCAGTTAAAAGTGCAACGTTGGCCTGTTTTTGTTTTTGCAACTGTGGGAACGTTGTTGTCTACCTTTTTAATTGGTGGTTTTATGTATGGCGTGTTAATGTTATTAGGTTTTAATATTGGCTTTATATATTGTTTGCTTTTTGGAGCTTTAATTTCTCCTACAGATCCTATTGCTGTACTTGGAATTTTAAAAAAAGTTGGTGTGCCTAAAGATTTAGAGGCTAAAATTGTTGGAGAGTCACTCTTTAATGATGGTGTTGGTGTTGTGGTGTTTTTAACCATATTTGAAATCGCTAATGCTTCTGGCGGAGGTGGTGTCCAGGCCACAGATGTTCTCGAGTTGTTTGGTCGAGAAGTTATTGGTGGTATTTTTCTAGGACTTCTTTTAGGATATGGAACTTATAGATTAATGAAATCTATAGACGATTACGATATAGAAGTGATTATTACTCTAGCGACTGTTATGGTTGGAACTGTAGTTGCACAGAAATTTCATTTATCGGCACCTTTAGCTATGGTAACGGCAGGATTGGTTGTAGGAAATGATACCGTAAGAGGGTCTGCAATGTCTGAAATTACAGAGAATTATGTAGATAAGTTTTGGGAACTTGTAGATATACTATTAAATACTATTTTGTTTGTATTAATAGGAATGGAGATGTTGGTTTTAGAATTTCAGTGGACGTATATTTTGGCAGGTTTATTGGCAATTCCGATAGCTTTATTAAGTCGATATATTTCGTTATACGGACCAATAAGTATGTTTGAGAAACGATTAGATTTTATTCCTAAAACTAATAAAATTATGACTTGGGGAGGATTGCGTGGTGGTATTTCTATTGCATTAGCTTTAAGTTTGACCAACGAAATGCATAGAGAACTGTTCTTAGTGATTACTTATGTATTGGTTGTATTTTCAATTTTAGTACAAGGATTGTCTTTAAGTGCGCTAGTAAAACGATTAATCAAATAGAACTTTCTGTTTCTATGCAGTAAATTCAAGACCAGTTTTTATATTTACTTTTAAATATTATTATGCGTTTTACAGTTCGTTATGTTTCTGGTTATTTTTAAAATGGAATGCGTCAATCCGTTTTGATTTATTTTAGTAACTTCTTTGTTTTAATTTTAAAACTGAACATACCAAATTATGAAGGATGATTTATTAAAAGCTTGGTCTAAAATGATTTCTAAGCTATGGCATTGGATAGATAGCGCCATCATAGCAGTTCCGAACTTTATTATTGCTATTATAGTATTTCTATTCATTTTATTTGTATCCAAGTATGTTAATAAGTTGGTTTTAAAAATACTAGATAGAAGTAAATTGCTGCAATCAATGAAAAATTTGATTTCCAAGTTAGTATCCGCAGTTTTTGTTCTTTTTGGGCTTTTTGTTGTACTCGGAATTCTAAATCTAGACAAAGCATTAAATACTGTTTTAGCAGGAGCAGGGGTTTTAGGTTTGGCGGTTGGTTTAGCATTACAAGGTGCTTTATCTAATTTTTACTCTGGAGTTGTACTGTCTTATGTTCACTTTTTTAAATACGGAGATTGGGTAGAAAGTAATGGTTATAGTGGTGTAATTACCAATATTGATTTGCGTTCGGTAACATTAAAACAATTCGACAATAATCTCGTGTATATTCCGAATAAAATGGTTGTTGAGAATGCAATTACAAACTATTCAACTACAACAGAAACTCGCGTTATTTTGGAATGTGGTGTACATTATGATTCCGATTTAAAGTTTGTTCGAGATTTGGTTATTAATACTATTGTTGAACAATTAGATACGGTTAAAAGCTCGAAAGACGTATTATTTATCTATAAAGAATTTGCAGATAGTTCTATTAATTTTGAAGTTCGTTTTTTTATAGAAGCTATATCTCCATTAGAGATGATAAAAGCGAAATCTGAAGCGATTATAGCAATAAAAGCTGTGTTTGATGCTAATGATATTAATATTCCATTCCCAATTAGAACATTAGATTTTCCTGAAGGCTTTATAAATGTAAATACTTCAAGCGATGCGCCAATTAGTAAAACTTAAAATGAAGTTTGAATTGAAGGACTGTCTTTCAGTTATAATATTAATTCTAAGTGTAATCTTATTTCAATCTCAAGCTATGTCAACGACATTACTATCAGAACATCATACGGTTCCAGAATCGATTAAAAAAGAAGCTAAAGAAGCATTTTCTTTCTATCCAGAACTCGAAAATGTAGACATAGATATTCGTTTTAAAAAAGAAATTAAGAAATCTACTATGCAAGCTCAGCCTCAGTTTTGGAGTTTATTAAAAGGGAAAAAGGGGAGACGCTATGTGATTTTTATAAGTAAGAAAATTAAAATTACAGACTCAGAATTTTCAACAAAACACATTCCTTTTAATGTTATTGTGGGCTGGTTGGGGCATGAATTAGGACATGTTTGCGACTATCAAAACCGGTCGTCTTTTGGGCTGGTTAAATTCGGTTTTAAATATTTGTTTTCAGAAAAGTTTATAAAGCAAGCCGAGCGTAATGCAGATTCTTTCGCTATTATTCATGGTATGGAAGATTATATTATAGTGACTAAAAACTTTATTTTAGATCATGCTAATATTCCAGAAGATTATAAAAATAGGATTAAACGCTTTTATTTGTCTCCAGAAGAAATTATGATGTTAATAGATGAGCGGGATAAAAAAAGCGACAACTAAATAGTCTCTTCGCTTTTAACGAAATCTTCCCAAACTTTAAATTTTTCTTCGTTCATAACGCGTTCCATTTTTACTTGTCCTCCTTTTTTCTTGTTTCTTGCATTCCAATTATAGAAGGTTTCCGGATTGGTTAGTTTTACTTTTAGTCCTCTTAAAGCTTTAGATCGTGCAACGGCATAATTTTTATTCACATCTTTTAAAAAGTTGTCTATAGCTTCTGCAATTTTAGTAGTGTCTTGCGTTGTGTTTTCTGTGCCTAAATACCAGCAATGGTAAAAACCATCTTCAAATTCTTTGGCGCAAATAGTAAATTCTGGAATTTTCATCCCAAATTTTTCTTCTAAATACATCATTGCATCATTCATTTTATTAACAGAAAGTTGAGAGCCAACTGTGTTTAGAAAGAATTTTGTGCGTCCTGTAATTTTAATCTCAGCACGATTAACATCTGTAAACATTATAGTATCTCCAATAATATAACGCCAAGCACCAGAAACTGTACTAATAATAAGCACATAGTCTGTGTCTGGTTTTACATTTGCTAAAGTAATAGAAGGTGCATCTGCTGTAAGTGAGCCGTCTTCTAAAATGTATTCAGGTTTAAAGGGGACGAATTCAAAATAAATACCATTATCTGTAACCAATTGCATAGATGTGGTTTCTGGTCTGGCTTGAAAGGCAATAAAGCCTTCAGAAGCTAAATAGGTGTCTATAATAGTTATCGGGTGTTCTAGGAGTGCATTAAAGCTTTTTTTATAAGGTTGAAAAGCGATTCCACCAGTAGTATATACTTGTAAGTTAGGCCAGATTTCATGAATGTTTTTTGCGTTGTGATATGCAATCACCTTTTTTAACATCAGTTCTAACCATGAAGGAATACCACTTAAAGCACCAATATCCCATTTTTTTGCATTTTCGGCTATTTTCTGAATACGTTCGTCCCAATCGTCAATTTTAGAAATTTGTTCTCCAGGTTTATAATAACCACGAAACCAAAACGGAATATTACTTGCACTTATGCCACTAATTTCACCTTCGTAATGGTCTTCTTTTTCAATTAAATCTGTAGAGCTTCCTAGCATCATAATTTCTTTTTCGAAGAAATCTGGAGGTAAATCGAATGCGTTTAGCGCAAAAACTTGTTGAATTCCTGAGTTACGTATAGACTCTATCATGTCTTTGGTTACAGGAATACGTTTGCTTGTTTTTCCTGTAGTTCCAGAACTTAATGCAAAATAATCTGGGTTTCCTGGCCATGTAATGTCTTTTTCGTTATTATGTAGTCGGTACCACCATTCTGTATTTATCTTGTTGTAATCAAAATAAGGAATGGTTTTAGAAAAAGCAGATTGGTAATCTTTATGGTTTAAAAGGGTTTCAAAATTATAGTGTTTTCCAAAAGCAGTGTGTTTTGCGGTCTCTAAAAGAAACTTTAGAACTTCTTTCTGGTTCTCTACAGGATTAGACTCTGGAGTAAGTGTGTCTTTAATTTGGATGACGCCTTTAATAATGTTACCAATAATAGCCATAAGGTTTAGTATAATTTATACCTATAAAAATAATAAAGCAGAAGGTTAAATGTGTACTCTAAACCGTTAAAAAATAACGGAATCAAAATAAAATTTAGAGAAAGCAGCGTGTAGTTGTAGAAATGGCTATAAAAGTAAAAACCCCGAAAACGTAATGTTTTCAGGGTTTTCTGGTGGTGCCTCCAGGAATCGAACCAGGGACACAAGGATTTTCAGTCCTTTGCTCTACCAACTGAGCTAAGGCACCAGTGCGTAATTGCGAGTGCAAATATACACGCTTTTTTTAGTTCTCCAAAACATTTTTATAAAAATTTTCTTTTGTAAATTCGTATTTCAAATATTAACTATGAATTTAATAATAGATGTCGGGAATTCTTTTGTGAAACTAGCTGTTTTTGAAGCGGATAGAATTACGGATAAAGAAACAGTAACTTCTGAAAATTTTTTAAAAAAAATTAAAAAATTTATTGAAAAGCATCAAAATATAGAAAAAGGGATCATGTCTTCTGTTGGAAATTTAACAGAATCTGATATTTTAGAGCTTAAAAGTTATTGCGAATTATTGATTTTAGATCGAGAGACTCCAGTTCCCTTTTTAAACAGCTATGCAACACCCAGAACATTAGGTATAGATAGAGTTGCTTTGGTTTGTGCTGCGGTACACCAGTGTAGAAATAAAAATGTACTTATAATAGATGCAGGAACATGTATAACCTACGATTTTGTTTCTAGTGCTTCAGAATATTTTGGAGGCGGTATTTCTCCTGGGTTAAATTTAAGATATAAAGCATTACACAATTTTACATCCAAACTACCGTTGTTATCTCCTGTACAACCCTTAGATCTTATTGGGCATTCCACAGAGACTTCAATTCACTCTGGAATAGTTTATGGAATTTTAAATGAAATTGAAGGGAATATTTCTAGGTACCAAAATGAGTATGCAGATTTAACAATTATTTTAACAGGAGGCGATTCAGATTTCTTGTCTAAGCAATTAAAAAGTAGCATATTTGTTAACTCGAACTTTCTTTTAGAAGGATTAAATTATATTTTACAATTTAATTCAGCTAAGTGATTGATGTGTTGGTTTATAGTTTTATTAATGCTTTAAATGTTAATAAAAGATGCTTAATATAAAGGTTAAACAGCGTTTTGTTCTTTTAACATATTTAGATTGTAATTTATAATTATGCTTGTTTAAAATGAGATTCTTAATAAGTTTGGCATGTCTTTTGGTATTAAATTAATAAATATTGGTTTTTCTTCGGTAATTTTTGTAGGATTCGAAAAAGAAGAAAGAGGAATATTAAACAAGTGCTGAGTTAAAGAAAACTTTATTAACTTTAGCGGCACATTATCTTTAAAACGATGGTTTATTCGTTGCACGGAATTATGATTAACTTTACTCAAATAAAAAAAATTATGAAAATGAAAGTTACTTTAATAGTAGCAGTATTATGTTTAGGGCTAACAAGTGGATTTGCTCAAACTCAAGAAGAATGTACTACTAAGTTATCTATTTTTCACGAATATGTAAAAGCTAAAAATTACGATGCAGCTTATACGCCTTGGATGGAAGTTCGAAAAGCTTGTCCTAAGTTTAATAAAGCGATTTATATAGACGGATTTAAAATTTTAGACCATAAAATTGATAATTCTGCTGCAGCTGAGAAAAAAGGATTCATTGAAGATAAAATGAAACTTTTAGATGAAGAATATGCTAATTTTCCTAAAAGATCATCAGAAGGAGAATTGTTGTCCGATAAAGGACAGTTAATGTATGATAACAAAGCAGAGTTAGGTTTATCTGATCTTGAAATTTACAATACATTCGATAAAGCGTTTACTGCGGATAAAAAGAATTTTAAAAACCCTAAAGGATTATATACCTATTTTTCTTTAATGGTAGATTTATATGATGCTAAAGAAAAAACAGCACAAGATTTATTCAATAAATATGATGATGTTGTAGAGAGAGTAGACGAAGAAGTTGCTAATTATTCTGCAGATTTAAATAAATTGATAGAAAAAGAAGAAGCTGGTACAGCTTTAACGAGTAAAGAATCTAAATATAAAAAATATTACGAAAGTTATTTAAATGCTTACGATCAAATTTCTGGAAGTATTGACGGTAAATTAGGTGAACGTGCAAATTGTGAGAACTTAATTCCTTTATACGAGAAAGATTTTGAAGCTCATAAAACAGATGCTGTTTGGTTACAAAGAGCTGCTGGTAAGATGTCCGATAAAGATTGTACAAGCGATCCATTATTCTTTAAATTAGTAAATGCATACCATAACTTAAATCCTTCAGCAAATTCTGCTTATTATTTAGGGATCTTAAAAGACAAAGAGAACAAAACAAGCGAAGCGATTAAGTATTACGAGCAAGCTTTAAGTTTAGAAACAGATTCTTATAAAAAAGCAAAATTATATAGTAAGATTGCCGATAAGTTAAAAAGAAGTCATTCTTACTCTAAAGCAAGAAGTTATTACCGTGAAGCTTTAAAATTAAATCCATCTAACGGTCGTCCTCACTTACAAATTGCTTCTATGTATGCTGCAAGTGCAAACAGCTGTGGAGATTCTAATTTTAACAAACGTGCTGTATTCTGGTTAGCTGCAAACGAAGCATCAAATGCTGGTCGTGTAGATCCAACCTTAAAATCTCATGCATCACAATCTGCTGCAAGTTATAGAGCTAAAGCACCTCAGAAATCAGATATTTTCTCTGAAGGGAATGCAGGTAAAACAATTAGCATTGGTTGTTGGATTGGATTAAGTGTAACGGTTCCTAATCTATAAACATGTTTTTAAAACATTATAAAAGTATATTCATGGTCATAGCTGTTGCTATGACCATGTTTGTTTCTTGTGGTAAAAATTTAAGCGAGGTTAATAATTTAAACGTATCTGCCAATGAGCCTATTGGTGTGGCAGAAGGTCTTAACCTTAAGTATACAGATTCTGGTAGGCTTAAAGCGAATTTAGTTAGTCCAAAAATGTTAGATTATTCTAATCGTGAGTTTTCTTTTTCGGAGTTTCCAGAAGGTGTACACTTGTATTTGTACGACAAAGACAAAAATAAAAGTACAGTAATTTCAGATTATGCTATCGTGTATGATAAAACTGGGCTAATAGATATGCAAGGTAATGTAGTATTGGCAACCTCTACAAACGATACGTTGTTTGCAGATCAATTGTATTACGATCAAAATAGACAATGGTTGTCTACAAACCAGCCTGTAACATTTAGAACAAAACAAGATGTTATAAATGGAAATGGTTTTGACTCTGATGTTAATTTTAAAGAAGCAGAAGTACTTGAAATTAACGGAATTATTACACTTGACGAATAATTGGTTACCTTTACACAAAATTAATTTTTATATTAATCATGAATAAATCATTTAAGCTTTTTCAATATGCTTATTTAATATTTGCCGTTGTTTTTTTATACGATGTTATTTCAAAATACATGGCAACAGCAACAATTAATTATGCTTCACTATTACTTTGTGCAGCTGCAATTTTTATGTTTTTCTTTAGAAAGAGATTCAATAAGAAATTTGATAATAAAGACTAATTGCTATAGATGACTTCTGCTATCATCATTATTGTTGTATCCTTAATTCTATCTGCATTTTTTTCAGGTATGGAGATTGCCTACGTGTCGTCTAATAAAATCCATATTGAAATTGAAAAAAAGCAAAAAGGATTTCTAGCAAAAATTTTAACTAAACTTACCAAAAAACCTTCAAAATTTATAGCAACCATGCTTATTGGAAACAATATTGCTTTGGTTATTTATGGACTTTTTATGGGCGATTTGTTGGTAGATTGTTTTCGAGATATCTTATCTACGTCAAACTCGGCATTTGTAAATTATTTACTGAATGATTTAAGTTTGTTAACGCAAACAGTGTTATCTACCCTTGTTATTTTAATTACTGCAGAATTTTTGCCAAAAGTCTTTTTTCAGATTTATGCAAACTCACTAATTAAATTTTTTGCAGTTCCTGCATACTTTTTTTATTGGTTGTTTAGTTTAATTTCAGATTTTGTATTGTGGGTGTCTAACTTTGTATTAAGGCGATTTTTTAAAACGGAAGGCGATCAAGTACAGCTCGCATTTACCAAAGTAGAACTTGGAAATTATATTTCTGAGCAAATGGAATCTATAGCAGAAAATGACGATATAGACTCCGAAATTCAGATCTTTCAAAACGCACTAGAGTTCTCTGAAGTTAAAGCAAGAGAGGTAATGGTGCCTAGAACAGAAATAATTGCAGTAGAAATACAAGAACCTACAAAAAATTTGAATGCTTTAATTATAGAGTCTGGATGTTCTAAAATTTTAGTTTATAAAGAAACGGTAGACGATATTTTAGGTTACGTACACTCGTTCGAGCTTTTCAAAAAACCAAAATCAATTAAATCTATAATACTTCCTGTAGAGTTGGTTCCAGAAACCATGTTAATTAAAGATGTGTTAAGTGTACTTATTAAAAAACGTAAAAGTATTGCTGTTGTTTTAGATGAATACGGAGGTACATCTGGAATTATGACTGTCGAGGATATAATTGAAGAGTTGTTTGGAGAGATTGAAGATGAGCATGATACGATGGACTTAATTGAGCAAAAAATAGACGACGATAATTATACGTTTTCTGCAAGAATAGAAGTCGATTATTTAAATGAAAACTACAAATTAGATATTCCTGAGAGTGAAAACTACGAAACTTTAGGAGGATTTATCGTTAATCATACCGAAGAAATTCCAGAACAAGATGAGGTTGTTGTTATAAATGATTTCGAATTTACAATTCTAGAAGTGTCAAATACAAAAATAGACTTAGTTGGACTTACCATAGTTAACCCTGATTAATTTTCTTATTTGTATAAATTAAATGAATTATTTGGTGTTTTCTCCTTTTATTATTAAAAGGAAAATGGTATTTTCGCGCCCAATATTTCATATAATTTAAATGACAAATGGCAGTTTTAAATAAAATTAGACAACGTTCACTTTTCTTAATCCTAATTATTGCACTAGCATTATTCTCTTTTGTGCTTTCTGGGTTATTCAAAAACGGAAGCGCTTTAGGTAGTAAATCTCAAAATGTTGTCGCTACAATTAATGGTAAAGAAATTTCTAGAGAAGATTTTTTACGTAAAGTTGAGTACGCACAAAGACAAATGGGACAAGGCGTAACAAACACACAAGCAATGAATCGTGTTTGGGATCAAGAAGTAAGACAAGCCGTTATGGAGTCTCAATATGAAAACTTAGGATTTAGTGTTGAGCGTGATCAAATGAGAGACTTGTTAAAAACAAACTTAGCAAGTAGCCCAGAATTTCAAAATGAAGCTGGATTATTCGACGAGAATAAACTAAACGAATATATTGCTAACTTAAAAGCAACATCTAAAGAAGCTTACGAGCAATGGGTAGATTACGAACAATCTATCGCAGCTAGTGGTATGCAACAAGATTATGTAAACATGGTTAAGGCTGGTGTTACAGGGACTTTAGCAGAAGGAAAAGTTGAGCATGGTTTAGAAAATAATAAAGTAGATATTAAATATGTACAAGTGCCATTTACATCAATTTCTGATAGCACTGTATCTGTTTCTAAATCTGAAATTTCTAGTTATATAAAAGATCACAACAAACAATTTCAAGTTGAAGCTTCTAGAGATATTAATTATGTAGAGTTTAGAGAAGTTGCTTCTTTAGACGATGAAAAAGAAATTTCTTCTGCATTATCTGGTTTGTTAAATAACTCTGTTGTGTACAACGATATTACTAAAGCTAACGATACACTTTTAGGTTTTGCACAAGTAAAGGATAACGAAACATTTGTAAATTCTAATTCAGATATTAAATTTGATGACCGTTTTCTTTTTAAATCGGCTTTAGCTAAAAATTTAGCAGATAATTTATACGACCAATCTGTTGGAAGTACTTTCGGACCATATAAGGATAATGGCTATTTAAAATTATCTAAATTAGTTTCAGAAACATTCATACCTGATTCTGCAAAAGCAAGACACATTTTAATTCCTTTTGTTGGGTCTCGTGGTGCTACTGCAGAAACAACACTTACAGAAGTAGAAGCTAAGAAAACTGCAGATAGTGTTATGGCTGTAGTAAAAGCTAATCCTGCTAAATTTGTAGATATGTTAAGCTTATCTGCAGATAAAGTGAGTAACGAAAAAGAAGGTGTTTTAGATTGGTTTACATATAATGCTATGGTGCCAGAATTTAGAGACTTTACATTTCAAAATAATAAAGGAGATATTGGTGTTGTAAAAACAGATTTTGGTTACCACGTTATTGAAATATTAGACCAAACAGCAAAAGAAAAAGCAGTTAAAATAGCTACTATCGCTAGAGAAATTGAACCATCTGACGAAACAGTAGATAAAGTATTTAGAGATGCTTCTAAATTTGAAATCGCTGTTGCTGGTAAAGATTTTCAAGCTGTGTCTAAAGAAAATGATTACGGTGTGCGTCCTGTAAAAGGAATAGAAGTTCTTCAAGAAAATATTCCTGGATTAGGTAGTCAACGTCAAATTGTACGTTGGACATTTAATGAAGAAACTAAAGTAGGAGATGTTAAACGTTTCAATATTTCTGGTGGATATGTAATTGTACAACTTGCAGCTAAAAATGAAGCAGGTTTAATGTCTGTAGAGAATGCATCAGCAATTGTGCTTCCTAAATTACGTAAAGAGAAAAAAGCAGCCTTAATTAAGGAACGTGTTAAAGCAACAACTTTAGATGCTTTAGCTTCAGAAGAAAATCAAACAGTTAAAATGGCTTCTTCAATAAACATGAAAAACCCTACTATTTCTGGTGCGGGTAGAGAGCCAATTATTGTTGGTGCTGCTTTCGGTTTAAAAGAAGGCGAAACATCTAAATTAATTGTTGGAGAAAATGGTGTGTATATGGTGCAAGTGACTAAAGTGTCTCCTGCAGCAGAGTTAGACAATTACCAAGCTTTTGCTAACCGTGTTGGACAACAAAAAGCAAATGCAGTTAATACTAAATTATATGAAGCTTTAAAAGATGCTTCTGAAATTGAAGATAATAGAGCAGAGACTGTTCAATAAATCACAATTTATTATATATAAAAAATCCTCATCGTTAGATGAGGATTTTTTTGTTTTATAACACGTTGTCTATTTTAAAACGTAAATTAATTACGAACACTAAATCTTGTAAGTGGTGTTTATAGAATCATATCTTGATACGATAATATGGTGTAGTATCCTTTTAGATTAAAGTATGTTGTGGGATTCTCTTTAGATGTTACCATAACAAAATCTCCTCCCCAAGCACCTAAACTCTTTATGCTTCCAGAAAAGTTAGGAAATAGTGCGCTTTTTACTGGCTCTAACTTAATAATGTCTGAAATAATAGTTTCATGTGCTTCAATTAAGTTGTTAAATACATTTATATCTGTACATGTTAAAAGTGCCTTAGTTATTGTGTTTAACGCTGTAATTGCTTCAGTTTTATCTGTTGTATTAGATTTGTAATGGGCAATACCTTCTCGACTATTTTGTTTCTGATTTAAATGAACAAAATAAATATTTTCAGAAAATTCAGGATGAAAGACTACAGGTTTTACAATAGGTAACTTCTTGTCTAATTGATATGTAATAGGCGAGTTGTTAGATGCGCATGCAATATCGTAACCGCTACCTCCAAAAGTAAGTTCAAGTAGCTTATAAGGGTTTATTTCTGCCCAGTCTGCAATGTTGTTTATTAGTGTAGACGATGTTCCTAATCCCCAATTTGTAGGGAAATCTAAATGTGTTTTTATAGTATAGCCAACATGGTCTTTTAGAAATTCAGGATTCATTACACGAGCAGTATTTAATATAGAAGCTAACCGTGTTGTGATTTCGTTTTCTATCTCTGATTCTAGTTTGTTGTTTTTAAGTTTAAAACTAGCATTTAGCCATAATTCTTGCTTATCATTAAAGCTTTTCCAGTTTAATACGTTTTCAGAATTGGGTTGTATAGTAAGCGATTGACCAAATTTTGTTGGAAGTGCTAATGCCTCGGCTCCGTCTAATACTAAATATTCTGCGGTAATTAATAACTTGCCATTACTGTAAAAAGTGTTCATTATTAACGTAGTTTTTCAAGCGCTTCAACAACGGCACTATGCGATACTGTGTGCGTTTTAAAATGATTTACTAGAGTGATTTTTTCTTCAGCATTAGCTTCAAACTGATTTAAAATATTCATTAAATGCATTTTCATATGTCCTTCCTGAATACCTGTCGTGGTAAGCGATCGCAGGGCAGCGAAATTTTGTGCCAATCCAGCGACTGCAACAATTTGCATTAATTCTTTGGCAGATGGTTTGCCAAGCATTTCTAAAGCTAATTTCACTAAAGGATGTAAGTTTGTTAACCCGCCAACAGTTCCTAAAGCTAAAGGGATTTCCATCCAGAAGGTGAATATGCCAGCTTCTATTTTAGCATGAGATAAGCTGCTGTAAGATCCGTTTCTAGACGCATAGGCATGTACGCCTGCTTCAACAGCTCTAAAGTCGTTACCGGTAGCTAAAACTACAGCATCGATGCCATTCATAATACCTTTGTTGTGTGTAACGGCTCTGTATGGTTCTATTTCGGCAATGTTTACCGCTTGTATAAATTTATTTGCAAATTCTTCTCCTGAGATGCTTTTGTTTTCGGCTAAATCTTCAACATTACAACTTACTTCTGCACGTACAAGGCAATCTGGAACGTAGTTAGAGAGTATACTCATTACAATCTCAAGCTGTTGTTCTTCAGTAGTAAATCCATCAAAATTTAAGGCTTCAACTTTAAAGGTTTTAGCAAACTGCTCTAAACACGAGTTTATAAAATTTGCTCCCATAGCATCTGCTGTTTCAAAAGAAACATGCAGCTGAAAATAGTTAGAAATTTGGTCTGTTTTATCTCGTAATTCTATATCTAGAATACCACCACCACGTTTTTCCATATTTTTAGAAAGTGGTTTTACAGCTTCTAAAAGTTTAGGTTTTACGGCCTTAAAATAAGCTTTTAAATGGTTGGTGTTTCCATGAAACATAAAGTGTACTTGACCAATTTTTGTTGTAGAAATTACAGTGGTTTTAAATCCGCCACGATCTAGCCAGAACTTTGCCGCTTTACTGGCCGCAGCAACCACAGAACTTTCTTCTATAGCCATTGGGACAGCGTAAATAGTGTTGTTAATTAAAAAATTAGGAGCAACACCTAAAGGTAAATAGTAGTTAGAAATGGTGTTTTCTATAAATTCGTCGTGTAACTGTTGAAGTTTTTCATCGGAATTCCAATATTGTTTCAGGATTTTTTTAGCATTTTCTTGATTAGAAAAATACGTGTTAACAATCCAATCTATTTTTTTTGACTTTGATAGTTTTGAAAAACCAGAAATTGTTTCGTTGCTCATTCATTTTTAATTTAAACGAAACAAATATAGTACTTATTAGAGGTAAAATACGGATTTAACCGAGTGTATTGTCTATATAAACTGTTAATTGAAGTGGTAATTTCGTTAATTTTTAGTAAACTTGGGGACTTTTTAAAATTCTTCAATTTTAACTCATTTATAAAAAAATATTCGTGAAGTATTATACTCCTTTATTACTGTCTTTATTTCTTATGACAGGTTTAGTTTCCGCACAACAAAAACAGATTACTTTAGAAGATATTTGGACTGGAAGTTTTAGAACAGACGGTATGGAATCTCTGCATTCTATGACAAATGGCCAGCAATATTCTGTGTTAGATTTTAATGGTGATACGAGAACAACTGCTATCGATATTTATGATTATAAGACATTAAAGAAAGTGAAAACTTTAGTGGATTCTGGCGATTTATCTGATATTGATTATTTTACAGATTACACGTTTAGTAAAGACGAAACTAAGGTGCTTTTGGCAACTCAAGTAGAATCTATTTTTAGACGCTCTACTTTAGGTAATTATTTTGTTTTCGATACGGCTACAAAAAAAACAACTTCGGTTTCTGATGAAAAAATTCAAGAACCTACTTTTTCTCCAGATGGAACAAAAGTGGCTTATGGCTTAAATAATAATCTTTTTATTAAAAATTTAAAGACTGGCGAAACGAGTAAGATTACTACAGATGGTGTAAATAATAAAATTATTAACGGTATTACAGACTGGGTTTACGAAGAAGAATTCGCTTTTGTACGTGCTTTTGAGTGGAATGCAGCAAGTAATAAAATTGCCTATATAAGATTTGACGAAACTAAGGTTCCTGAATTTTCTATGGATATATACGGTAAAAATTTATATCCGCAACAAGAGGTATTTAAGTATCCAAAGGCTGGTGAAGCAAACTCAGAAGTGTCTCTTCATATATTCGATTTAGCAAAAAATAAAACGTCTGAGGTTACTTTAGATAAAAGTTATTCAGATTTTTATATCCCAAGAATTAAATGGACAAATGAAGCAGATGTGTTAAGTGCACAATACACAAATAGACATCAGAATGAATTAGACTTATGGCTTATAGATGCTTCTGCAATGACATCTAAATTAGTGCTTACAGATAAAGATGATGCTTACGTAGATGTTACAGATAATTTAACGTTTTTAGACGATAATAGTTTTATTTGGACGAGTGAAAAAGATGGATATAATCATATTTATCATTACAAAAAAGATGGGACGTTAATTAATCAAATTACATCAGGTAATTGGGAAGTTACAAACTATTACGGTTACGATAAAAAAACTAAGAAAATATTTTATCAGTCTGTAGAAAACGGTTCTATTAATCGTGATGTGTATAGTATTTCGTTACAAGGAAAAAATAAAATACATTTATCAGATAAAGAAGGAACAAATTCGGCTGCTTTTAGTGCAGACTTTACTTACTTTATTAATACATATTCTAGTGCAACAACGCCGCCTTTATATACTTTAAACAGATCTAAAAACGGAAAAGTTATTAAAGTTATTAAAGATAATAATGCATTAAAAAATCAATTAGACGCATACGATATTTCTCCAAAAGAGTTTAGTACTCTAAAAGTGAATGGTAACGATTTAAACATGTGGACCATTAAACCTTCTAATTTTGATGCTTCTAAAACATATCCGTTATTAATGTTTCAATATTCTGGTCCTGGATCGCAAAGTGTAGCGAATACATGGTTAGCAGCAAACGATTTTTGGTATGAAATGCTTGCAGAAAAAGGATATATTATTGCTTGTGTAGATGGTCGTGGTACAGGTTTTAAAGGTGCTGCATTTAAAAAAGTAACACAGAAAGAATTAGGAAAATACGAATTAGAAGATCAAATACAAGCAGCAAGACAATTAGGAGATTTATCTTATATAGATAAAGAACGTATTGGAATTTGGGGATGGAGTTTTGGTGGTTTTATGAGTAGTAATGCTATTTTTAAAGGAAACGATGTGTTTAAAATGGCAATTGCTGTTGCGCCTGTTACAAGCTGGAGATTTTACGATTCTATTTACACAGAGCGTTACATGACAACACCTCAAGAAAATCCTTCTGGTTACGATGAGAACTCACCAATTAATCATGTAGATAAACTTAAAGGAGACTTTTTATTAGTACATGGAACGGGAGATGATAATGTACATGTTCAGAATTCAATGCAAATGATTGAAGCCTTAATTCAAGCGAATAAACAGTTTGAATGGATGCTTTATCCAGATAATAATCATGGTATTTATGGTGGTAATACAAGACTGCATTTATATACTAAAATGACGAATTTCTTGGATCAGAAATTAGGAGATAAAATTAAATAATAACTAAACTTATATAAAACCTTAATTATAAAGACTTATGGCAGATACGATTGATGTTAAACAAAAAGAATTATTTGGTCATCCTGTAGGATTGTACGTGTTGTTCTTTACCGAAATGTGGGAACGATTTTCTTTTTACGGAATGCGTGCTATTCTAGTATTGTATCTAGTCGCAGAAACTAAAACTTCAAATGCTGGTTTAGGTTGGACAAATGGAGAGGCATTAGCATTATATGGTTGGTATACTATGCTAGTTTATGTGTCTTCAATTCCAGGAGGTTGGTTAGCCGATAAGTTTTTTGGACAAAAAAGAGCTGTTTTATACGGTGGAGTTTTGTTAGTTGCAGGTCATGGTATTCTTGCTGTTGAGCAAATGTGGGCCTTTTATAGCGGATTAGCATTAATAATTTTAGGTGTTGGTTTATTAAAACCAAACATTTCTACAATGGTTGGTGGTTTATATAAAAAAGGAGATATAAGAAGAGATAAAGGGTTTACTATATTTTATATAGGAATAAATGTTGGAGCATTCTTGTCTAGTATTATAGTAGGATATGTAGGAGAAGTTTACGGATGGCATTATGGTTTCGGATTAGCCGGAATAGGTATGGCATTGGGTTTAATTCAATACGTTGCGGGTCAGAAATATTTACACGACGCATTAAGTCACGAGAGTGAATCTGAAGATGCTACTATTCAAGATAAACCTTTAACTAAAGTAGAAAAAGATAGAATTATAGTTTTATTCGTTTCTTTCTTTTTAGTTATTGTTTTCTGGGGAGCTTTTGAACAAGCAGGAGGATTAATGAATATTTATGCTTCAGAAAAAACAAATAGATTAATCATGGGATTTGACTTTCCAGCATCATGGTTCCAATCTTTTAACGCGATGTTTATTATTTTACTAGGAACTACAGTTGCTGGTTTTTGGGCAAAAAGAAAGCTACAAGGAAAAATATCTACTTCGCTTTTTAAAATGATTGTTGGGCTTATTATTATGGGAATGGGATTCTTTTTTATGACAGCTGCAGCGGCGCAATATAGTGCAAATGGACCAGTTGTAGATGGACAAGGAGGATCTGCAATGTATTGGTTAGTTCTAGCTTATTTATTTCATACGGTAGGAGAGCTTTCTTTATCTCCAGTAGCACTTTCATATATTACTAAGCTAGCTCCAGTAAAATATGCCTCTCTAATTATGGGTGTGTATTTTGCAATGACAGGTATTGGTAATAAAGTAGCTGGACTTTTAGGTGAAGCTTCAGAAAGTTTAGGAGAGTATACTATTTTCACTGGAATAGCTATTTTTTGTGTTGGTTTTGGATTACTAATGTTACTTTTTAGAAAGAAATTAGAAGTCTTAACTCACGGTGCAGAAGACGATGAACACGAAATGGCTCATTAAACTTGTTTTAAGTTTAAAGAAAAATATAAATAATTAACAATGAGTGTAGCAAATTTTAGATTTGAAGGTTCAGATATGAACCGAAAACTTTTAATGGGACATCCTTCTGGTTTGTTCGTATTATTCTTTACAGAAATGTGGGAACGTTTTTCTTATTATGGAATGCGTGCCATTTTCGTATTGTTCTTAACTTCTGCTATTTTAGATGGCGGTTGGGCTTGGAGTAGAGAAGATGCATTAGGACTTTACGGAACATATACTATGTTGGTTTATTTTTCTCCAATTTTAGGAGGTTTTCTAGCAGATAAGTTTTTTGGTTACAGACGTTCTGTGGCAATTGGAGCTTTAATTATGACTTTAGGTCATGCTGCAATGGCTTTCGATACGCCATGGAGTTTATATGTTGGAATTGGATTATTAGTTGCAGGAAACGGGTTATTTAAACCGAATATTACATCTATTATAAATGGTGTTTACATAAAAGCACAAGACAAAAAGGATGGAGCATTTACTATATTTTATATGGGTGTTAATGCCGGTGCTTTCTTAGGAATCTTACTTTGTGGTTATGTTGGCGAATCTATTGGATGGCATTTTGGTTTTGGTTTAGCTGGAATATTTATGTTCTTAGGAATGGTTCAGTTTTGGTTAGCTCAGACTATTTTTGGAAGAATAGGATTGTCTCCAAAAGAAACTCTAGATTATGATGAAGGTCATAAAGATGTAGACGAAGATTGTAATGGAGATCATGAAGAAGTTGTTCCTGGACATGTTCAGAGAGATAGATATATTGTTGTCGCGATTCTTGCCTTCTTTACCATATTCTTTTGGGCTGCGTTTGAGCAAGCTGGAGGTTCTATGACTATTTTTGCATCAGATTATACAAACCGTGTTTTAGAAGGAAACTCGGCTATGGTTTTTAGAATAGTAAATACGTTACTAACCGTAGTGCCCTTAATGATTATTACTTATGTGTTATTACAGCTTTTTAAAATAACCTTTAGTAAATACAAAGTATCAAATCTAGCTTTAGGTTTAAGTTTTACTATTATTTGGGGTATTGTAATATATATGCTTAAAGCACAATTCGATCAGGAAAATACTGAAATTCCAGCATCTTGGTTCGGTATATTAAACTCATTTTATATTATTGCGTTTGCTCCTTTAGTTTCTAAAATTTGGGAAAGTAAATACAACCCGCCAGCAACTGTTAAATTCGGGATTGGTTTAATTTTATTAGGATTAGGATTTGGTGTGCTAGCTTATGGTTCTGCAAGTATTCCTCAAGGTGCACAAACAGCTTCTGTTAGTGTCGTTTGGTTAATATTAGCTTATTTACTTCATACCTTAGGAGAGTTATCTTTATCTCCTGTCGGTTTGTCTTATGTTAGTAAGTTAGTGCCCGCAGCAAAAATAGGGATGATGTTTGGGCTTTGGTATATCGCCGTTGGTTTAGGAAATAAAGCAGCAGGTTTCTCAGGAGGACTAATCGATAAAATTACCGCAGCTTACGATATGAGTACATTCTTCTTAATCTTCACAATAATACCAATTTGTGCAGGATTATTAGTAATGGCTTTAACACGAAAAATGAATAAATTAATGCACGGTGTGCACTAGAAATAATAAGGTTAAAATTATTAAAAAGCATCTTCGTTGTAAGGTGCTTTTTGTATTTTAGACCACATACATTAGATACAAGTGTTTTTTATTATAAAATGAAATGTTTACAACTATGAAGAAAGGGGTACTAGTATTGGTTCTTATGTTTTCAGTAGGACTTATAAATGCTCAAGAAATTAAATGGTTAACTTTTAATGAGGCTTTAGAACTTCAGAAAATGACACCTAAAAAAATTATGATGGATGCGTATACCAATTGGTGTGGCCCATGTAAAATGTTAGATAGGAATACATTTCATAATAAAGATGTTGTAGCGTATGTAAATAAGCATTTTTATGCTGTAAAATTTAATGCAGAAGGGAAAGAGCCAATAACTTATCAAGACAATACTTATGGTAACCCAAACTTTAATCCAGAAAAAGAAAATCAAAGAAATAGTGTGCATGAATTTGCGAGTGCTTTAGGTGTAAATGCATATCCTACTATTGTGTTTTTAGACGAAGAAGCTCAAGTTATTACTCCTGTTCGTGGTTACCAAACACCACAACAGTTAGAGTTGTACCTAAAATTGTTTTATACAGATAAATATAAAGAACTAGATAATCAAGAAGTTGTAAATGCATATTTTGAAGCATTTGTTCCAGAATTTGTTGAATAAAAAATTACTCTTTAAAAATATAAGCTCCCTTTTTACCTGTTTGGTAGAAAGGGATTTTTTTGTGTTTACATGTCGCTTCCCAGCGTTTTATATACGATTTGTAATTACTGCCATCTGCTATAATCTCTTTAGGGCTTAAGGAATCTATTAAACGATTTAAATTGACTTTTGGTGAATTGCTAAGTAATACAAAATACGGTTTAAACGTGTTTACATTGTAAACTCCTAAACTATCTACAATAAGGAGTGTTTTGTGGTGTATGTTATATACTGATTTCAAAGATTCGTTAGTTTGATTTTTTATGTCTTTTGATATGATATAGTCTTTTAAAGGATATGACTTTGAGGTGTTAGATGAATCTGAATTGTAAATATTTAATGTAATTGCATCTTTATATGTTAGAAGTGTTTGTCTGTTTTTATGAAATAAAACCCATTCAGAATTATACAGAGACACATCGTTGTAAATTAAAGTTATTTGGAGTCCAATACATGTAAAAAGAGCAATGCTAATTGATTTAAATTTAGGATTTGTGTAAACGTAAATCAAATTTAACATGACGGCATAAATAGCTAAGAGTGTATTTAGTTTTATAGAAATGGCATCGAAAATAAAGTGCTGCTGACTTGCAATCCAACTTATAAAACCATTCATAAAAGCAATTGTTTCATTAAAAATATAGACTAAAGCATTTGGTAAAAGCTGAACAGAAGCTAGTGCGATTATAAGAATACCTAAACCTAAAATATAGCCTAATAGTGGTACAATTATAAGATTAGAAAGAAAGAACAAACCAGGAAACTGATGAAAATAATAAATACTTAATGGTAAAACGCCTATTTGTGCGGCTGTTGTTACAGTTAGTGTATTCCAGAATATTTTACTCAGTTTGGTTTTAGGAAACCATAATGCATTTAGTTTAGGTTGAAACGTTATTATGCTTAAAACGGCAGTGTAACTTAGCTGGAAACCGACATCGAAAAGAAGCATAGGTTTACAAAGTAATAATAAGAATGCAGATATTGCTACTGTGTTAAAAATATTAGAAGGCCGGTTACTGTTTAAACTAATAGCAACCAAAGTAAACATAAGTGTTGCTCTGCTTACCGACGGTGATAAGCCTGTTAAAAGTGCAAAACACCACATTAAAATAATAATGCAACCGGTTTTTATAATTTTGCCGTGTTTAATACATTCAAACGGCGTTAATATATAATTTAGTATTAATAGTAAAATCCCCACATGTAATCCCGATACAGCAAGTATGTGAATAACGCCTGCTTTAGTGTAGTTTGTATATAATGTTTCCGAAATATCTTGTCGTTGTCCAAGCAGTAATGCATTAAGAATGGCGAGTTCATCGGATCCAAAGGGATATGTTTTTAATTTGCTACTTATCGCTCTATTTGTTGCGTAAGCAATACCTAAAATAGAAGGTTTAGATTTCGGGAGTTGTAATAAGTGCTCTTTGCTTGTAGTAATTTGATTGTAAATATATTGCCGCTCTAAATACTGTTTGTAATTAAATTGATTTGGATTTAAAGGCGGAAGAATATCCTGAAAAACGTCTGTAGTCAGAAATACATCATCAATTTTATAAGATGCACTTAAGGTGTCTTTCTTGATGTTTAATAATGAAGTACCTGTAACATTTTTAGTATTAACTTTTAATATATCAATCACGTATTTATCATAATACGTATTTGATTTCAGTACAGATTTAATCTTAAAAGTAACAGATTCTACAGGTAATTTAAAATGAGAATAATGCCTCTTTTGTAATTTTTGATTGTGAATATTAACACTTAATATTCCGATGGAAATCATTAAAACAAAAGCAACAATTCCAAAAGAAAGAGGAGGCTGAAAACGGTTTGTATTCAGCACTAAAATCAGAAAAAGAATGCAAAGTAAAAGTAGGCACGTCACGATGCTCCATAACAACGTAATGTTTAAGAAATAGCCTAAACAAATACCAAGTATGAGAAAAAATGTGAGTTTTACTATTACAAAGCGACTTAACTTCATAACAGTAAGATACTAATAATTAGAGTATTCTGCGTGCTTCTTCAAAAGAATAATACCAGTAACGTTCTGCAAGAGAAGATATTATAACACCTTTGCTTGTAGAAGCATGTATAAATTCTACACTTCCCGTTCTAGAAGCAACAACTAATCCTACATGATTAATGCTTTTTCGTCTGGGATTGGTATGAAAGAATAATAAATCGCCAACTTTTACGTCTTCAATATCTATTTTAGAACCTTCTTGTGCCATGTCTCGAGAGACTCTTGGTAAACTAATATCGTAAGCTTTAAACGTTTCATAAATTAAACCGGAGCAATCCATTCCTTTTTTTGTTGTACCGCCGTATTTGTAACGTACACCCTGAAATTGCTTAGCGTAATCGCTTAATTCTGTTCCTAAAGGTTTTAAATTGTCTGTGTTTTCTGGTTCTAGGATAGAACTGTTTCTGTTTTTAGTCCTCTCGACAGTTTTTGAAGGAATTGAGACCTCTGTAGATCTTTTGTAAGATGTTGTTCTTTTTGAAGACTTACAGCTACTTATGCAAATAAGCAAGCAAAATAAAATGGATAATTTATGCATATTAGGCATTTTGTTTTAGGGCATTGTAAATATGTTCGGCAGTTTTTTGGCTTGCGCCTTTTCCACCAAGTTTTTTTTCTAAATCGTAATAATTGATAAAGAATTTTGTGCGTTCGTAAGTATTTAAAATACGATCTAATTCCTTTTTTAAATTGGTAGAATTAAATTCGTCTTGAATTAATTCTGTAACTACAGGTTTATCCATAATTAAATTCACCAAAGAAATATATTTTAATGTAATAATACGGCGTCCAATTTGGTAAGACAACCAACTCCCTTTGTAACAAACCACTTGAGGGACTTTAAACAAAGCCGTTTCTAAAGTTGCTGTTCCAGATGTTACTAAAGCAGCAAAGGACACGCTAAGTAAATCGTAGGTTTTGTTAGCTATAAAATGAACATCTGTGTTTTTTATAAATTGTTGGTAATAATTATAATCTTGACTCGGAGCCCCAGCTATAACAAATTGATAATCTGGATACTCGTTAATAATGCTAAGCATAACCGTTAGCATTTTATTTATTTCTTGCTTTCTACTTCCTGGTAAAATAGCTATAATGGGTTTCTCGCTTAATTTGTATTTAGATCTAAATTCAAACTCATCTACTTGTTTTCTGTCTGCTATGGCATCTATTAAAGGGTGTCCCACAAAAGTAACATCGTAATTGTATTTATCGTAAAACGATTTTACAAAAGGAAGTATCACATACATAGCATCTATGTCGTGTTTTATTTTTTTAACACGTCCAGCTCTAGAAGCCCAAACCTGAGGAGATATATAGTAATTTGTGCGGTAGTTTTGTTGTTTTGCCCATTTTGCAATTCGTAAATTAAATCCGGAGTTATCTATAAATATAATAACATCAGGATTATACTTTGCAATGTCTGATTTACAAAACGAGATCGCTTTTAAGATTTTAGATAAATTCATGAAGACTTCTGCAAATCCCATAAAAGCACGCTCCTTATAATGGCTAACTAAAGTGCCTCCTACATTTTGCATGAGATCTCCACCCCAAAATCTAAAATCGGCGTTTGCATCTACTTGTTGTAACGCTTTCATTAGATTCGAGCCATGTAAATCTCCCGAGGCTTCTCCTGCAATAATGTAATATTTCATTATAAAAATTTAAAAATAAAAGTAAAAATGGCAATACAAACGGTCGCTAATATTACGCCTCTTGCTCTATAGTCTTGTTTCTTTTTTATAAAAATAAAAAAAGCTACTAAATTTAAAATAGCACCTATACTTATTAGTTTTCCTAAAAAACCTTCGGCGGCAGCAGCATTAATTACTGTAGTAACATTATCGCCACGTCCAAGTAATAAAGCGGCTAAAAATAAGCCCATTGCATTGGCTATAACACCAACCATAAATCCTATAAATACTTCTTTTTTAATCATTAAAATTCCAAGTGTTAATTTCTTTTATACTTTGGTAAGCTGTTAAATCAAATTGTACAGGCACTATAGAAACATAATTGTTTTCTAGAGCCCATTCGTCTGTATCTTCACCTTGGTCTAAATTTTCGAATGTTCCGGCAAGCCAATAATAATCTTTACCCATCGGGCTTTGTCTTTTATCAAACTTCTCGACCCAATTGGCACGTGCTTGTCTGCACACGCGAATTCCCTTAATATCTTTTTTAGGAATGTTAGGGATATTTACGTTTAAGACTACGCCTAAAGGTAATCCGTGTTCTAATGTGTTTAGTGTAATACGCTTTATAAAAGATTCTGTGTGTTCAAAATTTGCACTCCAATTATAATCTAATAAAGAAAAACCAATGGCAGGAATACCTTCAATACCAGCTTCGATAGCGGCACTCATAGTTCCTGAATAAATAACATTTATTGAAGAATTAGAGCCATGATTAATTCCAGAAACGCAAAGATCGGGTTTTCGTTTTAAAATTTCACGTACACCTAGCTTTACACAATCTGCCGGAGTTCCGGAGCAACTATAATCTTTTTGAGGACCATTATCTACCCTAATTTTTTCAACATATAAGGTAGAATCTACAGTTATAGCGTGTCCCATTCCGCTTTGTGGGCTATCAGGAGCGACTACAACGACGTCTCCAATAGTGTTCATTATTTTTATTAAAGTTCTAATTCCAGGGGCAGTAATACCGTCGTCATTAACAACTAAAATGAGAGGCTTTTTAGACATATTTGTTGTTTTAAATAGCTATGCTAAAATACATAAAATCTCGCTGAAACCGCGAAATTGTTTAGTTTAACAAAAAATTACCTTTCGTGGATTTTTATTGGCATAGTTTTTTCTCTACTTTAGTGAAAAATATACGATGCATTTTTATAGGCTTATGAAAAGGAATTACAGATATTTAGTCTTATTGTTACTGTTAGCTTCGGCTTCTTGCAGCTTTACTACTAAAACATTTAGCAACCCAGATAAAGATAAATTATTAATCCAAGTAATCACTTATGTGCTTGAACGTGGACATTTCGATCCGAAAACTCTAGACGATAGTTTTTCTGAAGAAGTGTACGATAATTATTTAAAGGCAATAGATCCCTTAAAGCGCTATTTCTACGAATCTGATATTAAGGAATTCGAAAAATATAAGGATAATATAGACGATCAATTAAAGGAGTACGATATTACATTCTTTAATATTACTCACGAACGTTTATTGCAAAGAATGGAAGAGTCTAAAGTACTTTACAAATCTGTTTTAAGCGCCCCTTTTAATTATGGTGTAGACGAAGAATTTAATGTAGATTATGAAAATAAATCTTATGTGAATTCTAAAAAAGAAATGAGAAACCGTTGGAGACAACAACTTAAATTTTCTACCATTTCTAATTACGACGATTTAAAAAGTGAAGAGAGCCTTAAGAAAGAAGAAGATGCTACATATAAAGTCATGTCTGATAAAGAGATGGAAAAAGAATCTCGAGAAGCAACATTAAAATCTATAGATAATTATTATACAGATTATATAGACGATTTAGAACGTAGTGACTGGTTTACTATGTATGTAAATGCTGTTGTAGAAGGTTTCGATCCCCATACATTTTACTTTGCACCTGAAGATAAAGACAGATTCGATCAGCAAATGTCGGGTAAATTAGAAGGTATTGGAGCTAGACTTCAAAAGAAAATGGATAACGTTAAAATCATGGAACTTATTTCTGGTGGTCCAGCCTGGAGAGGTAAAGAATTAGAAGTTGGAGATGCTATTTTAAAAGTACGTCAAGAAGACGAAAAGGAAGCTGTTAATATAGTAGGTATGCGCTTAGACGATGCTATTAAATATATAAAAGGACCAAAAGGGACTACCGTTATTCTTACCGTTAAAAAAGTAGATGGAACCACGAAAGATATATCTATAGTTAGAGATATTGTAGAGCTTGAAGAAACGTATGCAAAATCTTCTATTGTTACTAAAGAAAATATAAAATATGGGGTGATTAATCTTCCTAAGTTTTATGTTGATTTTGAAGATTATAATAGCCGTAATGCTGCTTCAGATATTAAAAAAGAAATAGATAGGTTGAAAGATGCAGGCATGGAAGGTCTTGTTCTAGATTTAAGAAATAATGGAGGTGGATCTTTACAAACAGTTGTAGATATGGCCGGGTTATTTATTAAAGATGGTCCTGTTGTGCAAGTACGATCTACTGGAGAACCAAAAGAAATTTTAAGAGATAAAGACGAATCTATAGAGTGGGACGGGCCTCTTGTAATTTTAGTAAACGAATTGTCTGCTTCGGCTTCAGAGATTTTAGCAGCCGCTATGCAAGATTATAAACGTGCTATTATTATAGGTAGTAAACAAACTTATGGTAAGGGAACAGTTCAAAATGTTTTAGATTTAAATCGTATGGTTCGTAATAATAGTAACGGAGATTTAGGAGCTCTTAAATTAACAACTCAAAAATTCTACCGTATTAATGGTGGGTCTACACAATTAGAAGGTGTTAAAAGTGATGTTGTTGTTCCGGATCGTTACAGCTTTATTGATATCGGAGAGAAAGATCAAGAAAATCCATTACCATGGGATAAAATTGAGGCTGCAGATTATACATTATGGAATGGTTATTTCGATTATAATTCTACCATTAATAAAAGTAAAGAGCGTATGAATAATAATGCTCAGCTTAATCTTATTGCTGAAAATGCAAAATGGATTAAACTTAAAATGGATGAAAACACATTCAACTTAAACTATAAAAAGTATAAAGAAAAGTTAGAATTAAACGAAGATGAAGCGAAACGTTTCGAGAAAATTTCAGATTATAAATCTAACTTAACGTATTCTTCTTTGCCATACGAAGAAGCCCTTTTTGCAAAAGATTCTACGTTAAGAGAAAAACGCGATCGTTGGCACGAAAGTTTAACACAAGATGTTTATGTAGAAGAAGCTGTTAATGTTCTAGAAGATTTAAAAATGTCTTATTCTATGAAAAAAGTAGCAGCGACACAAACTGCAAAAACAGATTTAAAATCACAGTCAACAGGTTCTTCAACAAAAAATTAAATAATTAATGATTGCTAAAACACAGTCGTTGAAACAATTAGCGCTCCAAAAATTTAAACACAATTTCTGGGGCGTTTTTAGTTTTAGTTTCATTATTCTAGTAGGTTTGGTATCTGTCTTCGCGTATGTTTTGGCTCCAGACCATTCGCAACATGCTAACCAAATGCATTTGTCTGTACATTCTAAGAAACCAGGATTTACAGTCGATATGCTTACGGTTCCTTCTCAAATTAAAAACACACAAAGTACATTAGATAAGGTTTTCTTTGGAACTATAAATACAGAAACAGAAATTCCAATTTCAAAATCTGAAATTAAAAATAACACTTTATTATATACAGAATATGCTTCTGATGGATTAATTGGTGAAGAAAAAACGTTAGACTTAAAGCTGTTCTCTAAATCTCAAATCTCAAAATTAGTAACAACTAAAACGTTTCATTTAGGTACAGATAAATATGGACGCGATGTATTAAGTCGTGTTTTGGTTGGAGCAAGAATTTCGTTTTTTATTGGTTTTGTAGCAGTCTTTATTTCTTTAATTATAGGTTTAGGTTTAGGGAGTATTGCAGGATATTATGGCGGAAAAGTAGATACTATAATTATGTGGGTTATAAATGTAACGTGGTCTATTCCTACTTTATTATTAGTTATAGCTATTACATTGGCTTTAGGTAAAGGCTTCTGGCAAGTTTTTATAGCTGTAGGCTTAACTATGTGGGTAGAAGTTGCTCGAGTAGTGCGTGGCCAGATTATTAGTGCTAAAGAGATGCAATATGTTACCGCAGCAAGGGCTTTGGGATATACAGATTACCGTATTATAACTAAACATATTCTGCCAAATATTATGGCGCCAGTAATTGTAATTTGTGCAGCTAATTTTGCGTCGGCAATTTTAATAGAAAGTGGACTTAGTTTCTTAGGTATTGGTGCGCAGCCACCTATGGCTAGTTGGGGAGCCATGATTAAGGATCATTATAATTACATTATACTAGGAAAGCCCTATTTGGCAATTATTCCAGGGCTTTGTATCATGAGTTTGGTAATGGCGTTTATGTTAATAGGGAATGCGCTACGAGATGCGTTAGACGTAAAAAGTTAGTCTATTTTTAAATTGGCATTCATATTATCTATGTAGTCTAGTAATTCGTCTTTCCCGACTTCTTTAGAAGAAGATGTTACAAAATAGTTAGGCATTTCTTCCCAAGTTTTAAGTAAAACATCACGATAATCATTTACGTGATTTTCAATAGCCATTGGCTTTAATTTATCAGCTTTGGTAAAGATAATAGAGAACGGAATGCTGTGCTCGCCTAACCAAGCCATAAATTCTAAATCTACAGGTTGTGGTTTGTGGCGAATATCTACTAAAACAAAAGCAGATATTAGTTGGGCTCTTTTGCTAAAATATTGCGTTATAAATTTCTGAAACGTTTTCTTCGCGCTCTTAGAAACACGCGCGTATCCGTAACCAGGTAAATCTACCAAAAACCATGTTTTGTTAATTAAAAAATGATTTATAAGTTGTGTTTTTCCTGGTCTTCCAGAAGTTTTGGCAAGACTTTTACGGTTCGTTAGCATGTTTATAAGCGACGATTTCCCTACGTTACTGCGCCCTATAAAAGCGTATTCAGGGATTCTGTCTTTCGGACATTTTGCAACATCCGAATTGCTTACTACAAACTCAGCCGATTTAATTAGCATAATTCTCTTCTGTTATTATAGTTCTTTAGCCGTTAGCCAAGAGTTTAATATGTTATTAAATTCATCTGGGTGTTCCATCATAGCAGCGTGTCCACATTTTTCAATCCAAAATAAATCTGAATTTGGTAAAAGGTTGTGGAACTCTACAGCAACATCTGGAGGTGTAACAATATCATTTCTACCCCAAATAATACAAGTTGGTACTTGCATTACAGGTAAATCTTTAGCCATGTTATGTCTAATCGCACTTTTAGCTATTGCTAAAGTTTTAATTAGTTTGTTACGGTCGTTCACGGTTTCGTAAACTTCGTCTACTATTTCTTTGGTAGCTATAGCAGGATCGTAAAAAACATCTTGTGCCTTTTTCTTGATTACTTCGTAGTCACTTCTTTTAGTGTACCCACTTCCCATAGCGCTCTCATATAAACCAGAACTACCAGTTATTATAAGTGCTTTTACTTTTTGAGGGAACAGTTTTGTATGATATAAACCAATGTGTCCTCCAAGAGAATTTCCTAGAAGAATAACATTGTCAAATCCTTTATATTCAATAAAATCGTGTAAGTAATTTGCGAAATTTTTTACATTCGTTTTTAGTAAGCTCATGCTATAAATAGGTAGCACGGGAATTACAATCTTGTAGCCTTTTGTACTAAAATAGCTTGAGACGGCGTCGAAATTACTCAAACCGCCCATTAACCCATGTAATACAATTATGGGTTGTCCTTCACCCACTTCCATGTAGCTAAAATTCTTCTCTTTTTTTAAGCGATGCGTCATTAATTAGTCATTATCATCAACAAACAAATATAGGTATTTCATTTTTATAATAACCTATTTAATGTGACTCTGCTTAAATACTTTTTAAGAATAGATATTAACATGAAATTATGAGTTGTATTTTTTGTTCTAATAGATTTTAAGTCAGGTCTTAAGCTGTTTTTGGTGTGGTTTGAGTGCTAAAGTAGGTGGGTGTGTTTATAAATTTATCAACAAAGTGGTATATTGTGGTAAAAAGTGGTATATTTTTCAATATATTTGACAATTGTAGAATGTAATTCCAGAAAACTGTTTTGAACTCATTAATAGGTACATACGAATGTAAAGTAGACGCGAAAGGCAGATTGATGCTTCCTGTTTCGTTGAAAAAGCAGTTGAGTGTGGTCTTGCAAGATGGGTTTGTAATTAAGCGTTCTGTTTTTAATCCGTGTTTGGAATTGTATCCAATGCAGGAGTGGAATGCTTTAATGCAGAAGATAAATAAGCTAAATAGGTTCAAGAAAAAGAATAACGATTTCATTAGAAAATTTACAGCAGGCGTGAAAATGGTAGAGGTAGATGGAACGGGTCGTTTGTTAATTCCGAAAGATTTAGCGGTTTTTGGAGGGATTTCAAAAGAAATAGTTGTGGCTTCGGCTGTAAATATAGTTGAAATCTGGGATAAAGATAAGTATGAATTGAGCATAAGTGGCTCGGCTGATGATTTTGCAGATTTAGCTGAAGAAGTTATGGGACAAGATGATGAAGAATATGGAATATCATAACCCGGTATTATTAAAAGAAACAGTAGACGGTCTTAATATAAAAGAAGACGGTATATATGTAGATGTGACTTTTGGTGGTGGCGGACATAGTAAAGAGATTTTAAAACGTCTAGGACCGAATGGGAAATTATTTGCATTCGATCAGGATCCTGATGCTTTAGGAAATGCTTTAGATGATGAACGTTTTCAGTTAATTCATGAAAATTTTAGATATGTAAAACGTTTTTTGCGTTTTTATGGCGTAAAACAAGTAGATGGTGTGTTGGCAGATTTTGGTGTGTCATCTCATCAATTCGATGTTGCAGAACGTGGGTTTTCTACGCGCTTTGAGGCAGACTTGGATATGCGTATGGATCAGACGAGTCAATTGTCTGCTTTTAATGTTATTAATGATTATGATGAAGAACAAATTAAGCAAGTTTTGTCACAGTATGGTGAGTTGCGTGCTTCTTCTTCAATGGCAAAATTAATAGTAGAGTCTCGTGAACATGAAGAGATAAAAACGAGTAGTCAGTTAAAATCAGTATTGAAAAAATTTTTATCCCCAAAGTTTGAGAATAAAATTTTAGCACAAATATATCAAGCGATTCGTATAGAAGTGAATCAGGAGATTGCTGCTTTAAGGGAGTTTTTAGAACAAACTCCGGAGATTTTAAAGCCAGAAGGACGATTAAGTTTTATTTCTTATCACTCTTTAGAAGATAGATTGGTAAAACGATTTATTAGAAGTGGCATGTTTGAGGGGGAGCCTGTAAAGGATGTGTTTGGGAATTTTGAAGTGCCATTGAAAAAAGTAGGTGGATTAATAGTCCCATCTGCAGAGGAGGTAAAATTGAATAATAGGGCGCGTAGTGCTAAGCTTAGGATCGCAGAGAAGTTATGAAAAAAAGTACGTATAGTATTTTAAAAGGGACTTTTCTTGTTAGTGACGGGTCGTTTAAGAATTGGCAACTTATTGTTTTTGTTATGGTTTTAGCCTTTTTTATGATTGCGAGTTCGCATAGGGCAGATAGGAAAGTGCATGAGATTGCAAAACTGGGAGATGATGTAAAGGAATTGCGATCGGCTTTTATAGATGGGCGTTCCCGATTAATGCGAATTAAGATGGAATCGTCAATAGTAGATAAGATGTCAAAAAAGGGTTTGGTGCCTTCAGAAATTCCACCAAGAAAAATTAAAGTTAATATTAAAAATTAAAGTTCAAAGTTGGCAACAAACGGAAAGAGCATATTAAACAGATTATATTTTGTGGCAGGATGTATGTTCCTTTTTGCTATAGCTGTGCTGTTTAAATTGTGTTCTATTCAATTTGTAGATGGCGATAAATATCGTAGTCTGGCAGAAAAACGAACTATAAAATCTGTTACCATTCCTGCAAATCGTGGTAATGTGTATGATTCTGAAGGGAGTCTTTTGGCGACTTCGGTGCCTAAATACGATATCCGTTTCGATGCGGTTACACCGTCTTCAAAAACTTTCGAAAAATATTTAAAACCATTATGCGATTCGCTTCATGTATTTGGAGGGAAACCTTCTAGTTATTATCAGAATGTATTGCGTAGAGCGCGTGCTAATCGAA
This sequence comes from Formosa sp. L2A11, assembly GCF_009796865.1. Classification (GTDB taxonomy): domain Bacteria; phylum Bacteroidota; class Bacteroidia; order Flavobacteriales; family Flavobacteriaceae; genus Formosa. The sequence continues at coordinate 1,732,805 of NZ_CP047028.1, forward strand.
ATAGATATCATTTAATAGCAAGAAATATTGGGTATTCAGATTATATCCGTTTACGAAACTTTCCACTTTTAGGGCTTGGTGCTTTTAAAGGCGGTTTAATCGTAGAGCAAAAAACAAAACGTGAGCATCCAATGGGTGGTATGGCAGAACGTACTATTGGTTACGAACGTATAGACGATCAAGGAAATGTAACTCGTCCAGGGATTGATGGTGCTTTTGGAGTAAAATATTTACGCGGAACAGATGGAAAGCGTTTAAAACAAAATATAGGTAAAGGACAATGGAAACCTATTGCAGATTATAACCAGATAGAGCCTAAAGATGGTTACGATGTGTATACAACCATTAATGTTAATATTCAGGATATTGCGCATCATGCGTTATTGAAACAGTTAGAATATTATGAAGCAGAACATGGGTGCGTGGTTGTTATGGAGGTTAAAACTGGCGAGATTAAAGCCATTTCAAATCTAGGAAAAACTAAAAGCGGAAGTTATTACGAGAAGTTAAATTATGCTGTAGGAGAGTCTCAAGAGCCTGGTTCTACGTTTAAGACAATAGCTTTAGTTGCTGCTTTGGAAGATAAAGTAATTGATACATCTACGGTTATAGATACCGAAAATGGTTCTAAGCGTTTTTATGGGCGTTCAATTTCAGATTCTCATCACGGTGGATTTGGTAAAATTTCTGCTGCGAGAGCGTTAGAGGTATCGTCTAATATTGGTTTGGCTACTATAATTGACGAAGGGTATTCTAAAAATCCAGAGAAGTTTATAAATAGATTAAAATCTTGGCATATAGATCAGCCTTTAGGAATTCCTATTAAAGGAGAAGGTAAGCCTGTTATTCCTGAGCCTGGAGATGCTAAGTGGAGTAGAAATGCTTTGCCTTCTATGGCTTATGGATATAATTTAAGTGTTACGCCGCTTCAAACATTAACGTTTTATAATGCTATTGCTAATGATGGTGTTATGGTAAAGCCGCGTTTTATTTATAGTGTAAAAGAATTAGATACGCCAATAGAAACATTTCATAAAGAAGTGATAAATGAAAAAATCTGTTCAGAAGAAACGATAAAAGAAGTACAAGCTATTCTTGAGAATGTGGTAAAACACGGAACAGGAAAATCGTTGTACAATCCGTATTTCTCTATGGCAGGAAAAACGGGAACTGCTAGAACAGAATATTGGATGGCAGATTGGAAAACGAATAAGCGTTATGTGTCTTCGTTTGCAGGATATTTTCCAGCAGATAATCCTAAGTATTCTTGTATTGTGGTTATTCACAAGCCAAGTGTTAAAAAAGGATTTTATGGTGCAGATGTTTCTGGACCAGTATTTAAAAGTATTGCTCAGAAAATATTTACAGACACACCAATTATAGATGAAGTGAATTCACTTCAGGTGGTAGACGAGTCTGCTAGTAAAGAGTTTGAAGGGTTTTATGAAACGGCTCAGACATATAAAACAATAATGCCAAGAGTAGTTGGGTTGCCAGTTATGGATGCGGTGGCTTTATTGGAAAACTTAGGATTGAAAGTAGAAATGGATGGTTTAGGGGAAGTGAAATCTCAATCAATTCCTAAGGGACAAAAAATTAAAAAGAATCAAAAAGTAGTATTAAAAATATCGTGAATTTATTAAAAGACATATTATACAAGGTTGCTATTGATACTGTTGTTGGGGTAACCAATGTACAGGTAAATAATATCGCTTTCGATTCAAGAAAAATTGAATTGAATGACGTGTTTGTGGCCATTTCTGGAACTGTAGCCGATGGTCATGGTTTTATAGAAACAGCTATAAATAATGGTGCTTTGGTAGTGGTTTGCGAACATATTCCTGCAGAAAGAGTTAACGGTGTTACTTATGTTCAGGTAGCAGATTCTAAAGTTGCATTAGCAATAATGGCTTCAAATTTCTATAATAATCCTTCAGAAAACTTAAAGCTTGTTGGAGTTACAGGAACGAATGGAAAAACTACAATTGCAACACTTTTATATCAGTTATTTAAAGCTGCTGGTTATAAAGTTGGATTGCTCTCAACAGTAAAAATATTAATAGACGATCACGAATATCCTGCAACACATACCACGCCAGATTCATTAACAATTAACTCGTTTCTGAGTATGATGAATAATGAAGGTGTCGAGTTTTGTTTTATGGAAGTGAGCTCGCATGGAATTCATCAAAAACGTACAGAAGGACTTCATTTTGTTGGCGGTGTGTTTACTAATTTATCGCACGATCATTTAGATTATCATAAAACGTTTGCAGAATATAGAGACGTTAAAAAATCATTCTTCGATCAGTTGCCAAAAACAGCTTTTGCTTTGGTTAATGTAGACGATAAGAATGGTGAAATAATGCTTCAGAATACGAAGGCAGAAAAATATACTTATGCTTTAAAAAATTACGCCGACTATAGAGCTCAGATTTTAGAAAATCAGTTCACAGGGTTGTTGTTAAAAATTAATGATAGCGAAGTTTGGTCTAGATTAATAGGTCGTTTTAATGCGTCTAACTTATTAGCAATTTATGGTGTTGCCGAATTGTTAGGCTTAGAAAAAGATGAAACATTACGCTTAATCAGTGGTTTAGAAAGTGTAAGCGGAAGATTTCAATATATAATTTCTGAAACTAAAATTACTGCTATTGTAGATTATGCACATACGCCAGATGCGTTGCAAAATGTGTTAGAAACCATTAATAGTATTAGAACTAAAAATGAAGATTTAATAACAGTTGTAGGTTGTGGTGGAAATCGCGATAAAACGAAGCGTCCAGAAATGGGAGATATTGCTTCTGTTTTAAGTACTAAAGTCATATTTACAAGCGATAATCCTAGGAATGAAGAACCTGGAGCTATTATAGAAGAGATTGAAAAAGGTGTAGAGCCTATTCATTTTAAAAAAACAATGTCTATTGCAGATAGAAGACAAGCTATAAAAACGGCATGCCAATTGGCAAAGCCAAACGATATTATACTAATTGCTGGTAAAGGACATGAGACTTACCAAGAAATTAAAGGAGAGCGTTTTCATTTTAACGATCTCGAAATTGTAAAGGACTATTTAAAACAGCTAGAGAAATAAGATGCTATACTATTTTTTCGAGTATTTAGAAAAACATTATCAATTCCCAGGAGCGTCGTTGTTTGGGTTTATAACCTTTCGTGCGGCAATGGCAATATTAATGTCATTAATGATTTCTACCGTTTATGGAAAACGAATTATTGGTTTTTTACAGCGTCAGCAAGTAGGAGAAACAATTCGTGATCTAGGATTAGAAGGTCAGACAGAAAAGGCCGGGACGCCAACTATGGGTGGAATTATTATTATTCTAGCCACATTAATTCCGGTTATTTTACTGGCTAAGTTGGACAATGTTTACATCTTGTTACTTATTGTAACCACCTTATGGATGGGGACTATTGGTTTTATAGATGATTATATCAAGAAATTTAAAAACGATAAAGAAGGGTTAAAAGGAAAGTTTAAAGTGCTTGGCCAAGTTGGATTAGGACTTATTGTTGGAGCAACGTTATACTTTAATCCTAATGTTGCTATTAAGGAAAAATTGCCAGTAGCGCAACAGCAAGAAATATTAGCAGAAAACCCAAATGCTTTACCTAGTAAGTTTTTTGCAGAAGAAGTACAGTCTACTAAAACAACAATACCTTTTGTGAAAGGAAATGAGTTTGAGTATGCAGATTTAATTACGTGGATTAATCCAAGTTACGGAAAATACGCTTGGTTAATTTTTATACCGATCGTAATTTTTATCATAACAGCAGTTTCTAACGGTGCTAATCTTACCGATGGAATTGATGGTTTGGCTGCAGGAACATCGGCAATTATAGTATTCACTTTGGGGATATTTGCTTGGGTTTCAGGGAATATTATTTTCTCAGGTTACTTGAATATTATGTACATCCCGAGAGTTGAAGAAATTACTATTTATATCGCTGCTTTTATGGGGGCTTTAGTTGGATTCTTATGGTATAATACGTATCCAGCACAAGTTTTTATGGGTGATACGGGGAGTTTAACAATTGGTGGAATTATAGCTGTAATTGCTATTGCGGTTAGAAAAGAATGGTTGATTCCTGTATTATGCGGAATCTTTTTAGCAGAAAATTTATCAGTGGTATTGCAAGTAAGTTACTTTAAATATACACGTAAAAAATATGGTGAAGGCCGACGCATTTTTAAGATGTCGCCTTTGCATCATCACTATCAGAAATCAGGATATCACGAAAGTAAGATTGTAACCCGATTTTGGATTATAGGAATTCTGTTAGCGATTATAACAATTGTAACCTTGAAAATTAGATAATATGAAAAGGTTGGTCATTCTTGGAGGAGGAGAAAGTGGTGTAGGAACAGCGCTTTTAGGAAAAGAAAAAGGATTTGACGTGTTTGTTTCCGATAAGGGAAAAATAAAAGAAAAGTATAAAGACGTTCTAATACATAATGAGATTGCTTGGGAGGAACTACAGCATACAGAAGCTAAAATTCTGAATGCGGATGTGGTTATGAAAAGCCCCGGGATTCCAGATAAAGTGCCTTTGGTAAAACAATTAGTTGAAAAAGGGGTGCCTGTAATTTCAGAAATTGAATTTGCAGCTCAATTTACAACAGCAACACTTGTTGGGATTACCGGAAGTAATGGTAAAACAACAACAGCAACACTAGCGTATTATATTCTAAAACAAGAATTAGATGTGGGGTTAGCTGGGAATATTGGAGACAGTTTCGCAAAGCAGGTTTTAGAAGATGATTTTAAAAACTATGTGCTTGAGATTAGTAGTTTTCAGTTGGATGGTGTGGTAGATTTTAAACCACATATTGCAGTAATTACCAATATTACACCAGATCATTTAGATCGGTATAATTATAATTTTGAAGAGTATATCGCTTCAAAGTTTAGAATTGCAATGAATCAGACAAAAGAAGATTATTTGATTTATGATGCAGATGATCCCGTGTTAGTTGATTGGTTGGATAAGCATCCTGTAAAATCACAATTATTGCCGTTTTCATTAGATAAAACAATAGAGAATGGCGCGTATTTAGATCAAGATAATATTAAAATAACAATAGATAATAACCAGATAATTATGTCAGCAAGAGACTTAGCATTAGAAGGAAAACATAATGTTAAAAATGCAATGGCTGCATCAACAGTAGCGCACTTATTAAAAATAAGAAAGCAGACCATTCGTGAAAGTTTAGAAAATTTTCAAGGTGTAGAGCATCGTTTAGAACAGGTGTTAAAAATTAACAAGGTTCAATATATTAACGATTCTAAGGCAACAAATGTAAATGCTACATATTATGCTTTAGAAAGTGTATCTGCGCCAACAGTTTGGATTGTTGGAGGTGTAGATAAAGGGAATAACTATGAAGCGTTATTTCCGTTTGTAAATACAAAAGTGAAAGCGATTATTTGTTTGGGTGTAAACAACGAGAAATTGTTGCAAAACTTTAGCAATATGGTAGATGTTATTGTTGAAACACAATTTATGAGCGAAGCTGTTAAAGTGGCTTATAAAATAGCAGAAGCAGGTGATAATGTATTGTTGTCTCCGGCGTGTGCTAGTTTCGATTTATTTGAGAGTTATGAAGATAGAGGAAGACAATTTAAAGAAGCTGTAAGGAATTTATAATGCAAGAGTTTTTTGATAAATTAAAAGGAGATCGTTCCATTTGGGCTATTGCTGCACTGTTAGCATTATTCTCATTTTTACCGGTGTATAGTGCGGCAAGTAATTTGGCGTATATGCGAGGTAGCGGTAGTACTTTTGCTTTTTTTTTAAAACATTTCATGCATTTAAGTGTTGGTTTTTTTATAACCTATGTTGTTCATCTTATGCCATATCGCTATTTAAAAGGGCTTTCTATGATTTTTATTCCTGTGGCGCTAGTATTGTTAGGTGTTACTATGCTGCAAGGAACGACTATAGATGGTGCTAATGCGAGTAGATGGATACAGATTCCTATTGTAGGAATGTCGTTTCAAACATCAACATTTGCATCTGTAATTTTAATGGTATATGTCGCGAGATATATGTCTAAAATGGAAGATAAACCTATTACGTTAAAAGAATCTGTTCTGCCGTTATGGGTGCCTGTTTTTTTAGTGCTTAGTTTAATTTTACCAGCTAATTTTTCGACAGCTGCATTAATTTTTTTAACAGTATTAATCTTGGTGTTTTTAGGGGGGTATCCTATTAAGTATTTGGTGTTTATTTTAAGTCTAGGTATACTGTCTTTAGCGATGTTTGTTTTGGTAGCTAAGGCATTTCCAGATGCGATGCCAAACCGTGTAGATACATGGATGAGTCGTATTGAGAACTTCTCTAACGGAGAAGATACAGAAGAAGATTATCAAATAGAAAAAGCTAAGATTGCGATAGCATCAGGCGGAATTCATGGATTAGGACCAGGTAAAAGTGTTCAGAAAAACTTTTTACCACAATCGTCATCCGATTTTATATATGCCATTATTATTGAAGAATATGGTTTAATTGGAGGTGTTATTTTAATGGCAGTGTATCTGTGGTTTTTAGTACGAGTAATTATTGTGTCGCATCAGGCAAAAACAATTTTTGGAACACTTGTTGTTTTGGGAGTAGGTTTGCCAATCGTGATTCAAGCATTAATAAATATGGCTGTAGCTGTAGAGTTGTTTCCTGTAACAGGGCAAACGCTTCCGTTAATTAGTAGTGGAGGAACATCTATTTGGATGACATGTTTATCTGTAGGAATTATTTTAGGAGTGAGTGCCAGAAGTGAAGCTTCTGCAAAAGAAGAAAAAATAGACGAAGAAAATCCGTTAGAAATTTTATCGGAAGCAATATAATGAGTAAAACGTATCGTATCATATTATCAGGAGGTGGAACCGGCGGACATATTTATCCGGCGATTGCCATTGCAAACGAATTAAAACGACGTTATCCAGACGCGCAGTTTCTTTTTGTGGGCGCAAAAGATAGAATGGAGATGGAGAAAGTGCCACAAGCTGGTTACGATATTAAAGGGTTGTGGATTTCTGGAATTCAGCGCGAATTAACGCTAAAGAATTTCATGTTTCCATTTAAACTAATAAGTAGTTTGTTTGCTGCAAGAAAAATTATAAAACAATTTAAGCCTGATGTAGTTATTGGAACTGGCGGATTCGCTAGCGGACCATTATTGCAAATGGCATCAGGGAAAAATATTCCAAGTTTAATACAGGAACAGAATTCTTTTCCGGGGATAACAAATAAATTGTTGTCTAAGAAGGTTCAGAAAATTTGTGTGGCTTACGATGGTTTAGAGCGATTTTTTCCGAAGCAAAAAATTATTAAAACGGGAAATCCTGTGCGTGAAGGGTTGTTAGATATTCAGTCTAAAAGAGAAGAAGCAAAAGCATTCTTTAAATTGGTGCCAGAAAAAAAGACACTACTAATTTTAGGAGGAAGTTTAGGCTCTAAACGTATAAACGAACTGATAGAAAAGGAAATTGATTATTTACAAACACGTAATGTTCAAATTATCTGGCAATGTGGGAAGCTGTATTACGAGGCTTATAAAATTAATGGTAATACTAAAAATGTTCAGGTTCATGCCTATTTAAATAACATGGATTTTGCCTATGCGGCAGCAGATGTTATTATTTCTAGAGCAGGAGCAAGTTCGGTTTCAGAATTATGTATTGTTGGTAAGCCGGTTATTTTTATTCCGTCTCCCAATGTTGCAGAAGACCACCAGACAAAGAATGCGATGTCTATTGTAAAGGAAAATGCAGCCTTGTTAATTAAGGAAAGTGATTTAGATGTCGATTTCGAAAATAAGTTTTCTCAATTAATTGAGTCCAAAGAAAAACAAAACGCCTTAGGCGAAAACATAAAGAAATTAGCATTAGTTAATGCCACAAAAGACATTGCAAACGAAGTAGAAAAATTATTAAACATTTAAATGAACCTAAACAGCATAGATAACGTATATTTTATAGGAATTGGCGGAATTGGCATGAGCGCTTTAGCTCGCTATTTCAAAGCCAATAACAAGCGCGTTGCTGGGTACGATAAAACGCCTAGCGATGTTACGCGTGCTTTGGAATCTCTGGGTATAGATGTTCATTTTAACGATTCTATTGCAAATGTAGATGGTGCTTTTTTAAATTACGATACTACTTTGGTAGTGTATACGCCGGCAATTCCTAAAGATAATATGGAGTTGGTGTATTTTAAAAATGAGAAAAGTTTTAGTGTTTTAAAGCGTTCGGAGGTTTTAGGATTAGTTACTAAAAATACGTTTTGTTTAGCGGTTGCAGGAACGCATGGAAAAACAACAACGTCTAGTATTCTTGCTCATTTAATGTACGAGTGTAATGTGCCTGTTACTGGGTTTTTAGGAGGAATAAGTGAGAATTATAATTCGAATTATATTTCTAAAGGGACAGAAGTTTCTGTGGTTGAGGCAGATGAATTTGATCGTTCGTTCTTAACCTTATCTCCGGATATTGCTTGTATTACATCTATGGATGCAGATCACTTAGATATTTATGGTGAAGCTAAAGCGTTGGAAGAATCTTTTGTAGATTTTTCAAAAAAAATAAAAGAGAATGGCAAGCTATTTGTAAAAAACGGATTGCCAATTAAAGGAATAACATACGGTATAGAAGATGATTCTGATTATACCGCAGAGAATATAAAAATTGAAAACGGAACGTATGTGTTTGATGTGAAAACGCCAAATACTGTTATTAAAAATATTCAATTTAACCTGCCGGGAAGACATAATTTGTCCAATGCATTAATAGCCTTGGCAATGGCTGTCGAGTATGGTTGTTCTGAGTTAAAGTTAGTCAAAGCTTTAGCTTTATACAAAGGGGTTAAAAGACGTTTTACATACCAAATTAAAACAGATGGTTTGGTTTTTGTAGACGATTATGCACATCATCCAGAAGAGATTAATGCCGTGCATCAGGCTGTTAGGGAGATGTATGCTGGGAAAAAAGTGTTAGCTGTATTTCAGCCACATTTATTTAGCAGAACACGTGATTTTGCAGATGAATTTGCTAAAAGTTTATCTCAGTTTGATCAAGTTTTATTGTTAGATATTTATCCAGCAAGAGAATTACCAATTGATGGTGTAACGTCTGAATGGTTGTTAGAAAAAATTAAAAACGAAAACAAAGAATTGGTGTCAAAATCAGATCTTATTTCAAAAATATTAGCCAGCGATGCAGATGTCATAATTACTATGGGTGCTGGAGATATAGGAGTAGAAGTTGAATCTATTAAAACCGCATTATATGGCAAATAAGATACATTGGGGTTTTGTTAAATTGGTTCTGTTAACAGGATTAGTGTTGTTTCTGTTCGCTTTTGCTTCGGTAAGAAATGGACATAGAAAAGTGTCTGAACCTGCGATTCATTTTCAGGGAGATAACAATTTATATCTCACGCGCGAAAATGTTAGTAACTTGTTAATACAAAATGAGAAAGAGGTTTTTAATATGGATAAAGAAGCTCTAGATTTGAACACCTTAGAATTTGCCCTGAATTCTAACCAGTTTATCAAGTCTGCTCAAGTTTATATTGATGTAAACGGCTTATTAACAGCAGATATTGAACAAAAAAAACCTATAGCTCGCGTACAAGACGAGTCGTCTTTTTATATAGACGACCAAGGTGGTTACATGCCATTATCGTCTAATTACACTGCGAGAGTCCCTTTTGTTGTTGGACATATTGAGAAAAATAATATGAGTACTATTTTTAAGATTGCTCAGAAAGTTTATAATGATATTTTTTTAAAGACACATGTTGTAGAGATTCATCAAGATGAAAACTTCAAGGTGTCTTTAAAGTTAAGACAACACCGTTTCGATGTGTATTTAGGAGATTTAAGTCAGTTAGACAAAAAAATAAATAATCTTAAAGTTTTTTATAAGAAGGCTTTAAAGGAGGATACTCTTGACGATTATAAGATTATTAATTTGCAATTCGATAACCAAGTGGTGTGCACCAAAAACTAAACTATGGAACATAATATAGCAGTTGGATTAGATATTGGAACCACAAAAATTGTGGCAATGATTGGTCGTAAGAATGATTACGGGAAATTAGAAATTTTAGGAATAGGACGCTCTAAAAGTTTGGGTGTGCATCGTGGTGTGGTTAGTAATATTACACAAACCATACAGTCTATACAACAGGCAGTACAAGAAGCAGAAGCTTCTGCGGGTAATAAAATTGAAGGTGTAACTGTAGGTATTGCGGGTCAGCATATTCGTAGTTTACAACATAGCGATTATATTACGCGACCTAATTCTGAGACGGTTATTGATGAAACTGATATTGATAAATTAATTAACCAAGTGCATAAATTGGTTATGCTTCCTGGAGAAGAAATTATTCATGTTTTACCACAAGAATATAAAATTGATGGTCAAGCAGAAATAAAAGAACCAATAGGTATGCATGGTGGACGTTTAGAAGCCAATTTCCATGTTGTTGTTGGTCAAGTATCATCAATTAGAAATATTGGGCGTTGTATTAAAAGTGCCGATTTAGAGTTAGAGCGTTTAACGTTAGAGCCTTTAGCTTCGGCAAATGCCGTATTAAGCCAAGAGGAAAAAGAAGCTGGTGTAGCACTTATCGATATAGGAGGTGGTACAACAGATTTAGCTGTTTTTAAAGATGGTATTATTCGCCATACAGCGGTTATTCCTTTTGGTGGTAATGTAATCACAGAAGATATTAAGGAAGGTTGTTCTATTATTGAAAAACAAGCCGAGTTATTAAAAATAAAATTTGGTTCTGCATGGCCGGGAGAAAATAAAGACAACGAGATTGTTTCTATTCCTGGATTAAGAGGTAGAGAGCCAAAAGAAATTACACTGAAAAATTTATCTAAAATTATTCATGCACGTGTAGTTGAAATCGTAGAGCAAGTATTTTTAGAAATTAAAAATTACGGTCACGAAGAACAAAAGAAAAAATTAATTGCAGGAATTGTGTTAACCGGTGGTGGAGCGCAATTAAAACATTTAAAGCAATTAGTAGAATATATCACTGGAATGGATACCAGAATAGGATATCCTAACGAACATTTAGCAGGCGATAGTAATGAAGATATTACAAGTCCGTTATACGCAACTAGTGTTGGTTTAGTTTTAGATGGATTAAAACATCAAGAACGCAAACAAAGAGAAGCTAGAATTGAAGAAATTGAGCAAGAGGAAATTAAACAACCCGAAGCCATTTCAGAAGAAGTTCTAGAAGAAAAGGAGGAGTTGAAAGAAACGCGACCAGAAAGAAGGGAGCGCAGAAATTTTTTGGACAAGTTTACAGACAAGATCAAGGATTTTTTGGACAACGCAGAGTAGTAAAAAAGATACGCAATATAATTAAGCAGATATTGCTATACATAAGAAATTAAAGACAAAAGTTAAGATTAAACCCAGTAAAAAAGAATTTATGAGCAGCAACAAAGAATTCGCAAGTATCTCATTTGATTTACCAAAGAACCAATCAAATGTAATTAAAGTTATTGGTGTTGGTGGTGGTGGTAGTAACGCTATCAACCACATGTTCCAACAAGGTATAAAAGGAGTAGATTTTGTAATCTGTAATACAGATGCACAAGCACTTCAAAACAGTGGCGTTCCAAATAAAATTCAGTTAGGATTAGATCTAACCGAAGGATTGGGAGCGGGAGCTAATCCTGAAATAGGGGCCCAATCTGCAATAGAAAGTCACGACGACTTAAAACGCATGTTGGATACCAATACAAAAATGATTTTTATAACTGCTGGAATGGGTGGTGGTACAGGTACTGGAGCTGCACCAATCATTGCTAAAATGGCAAAAGATTTAGATGTCTTAACTGTTGGTATTGTTACTATGCCTTTTCAATTTGAAGGTAAAATGCGTAACGAACAAGCTCAAAAAGGAATTGAAAAATTACGTAATGTAGTCGATTCTTTAATTGTGATTAATAACAATAAACTTCGTGAAGTTTACGGAAATCTTGGTTTTAAAGCAGGATTCTCTAAAGCAGATGAAGTGTTGGCTACTGCTGCTCGTGGTATAGCTGAAGTTATTACACATCACTACACACAAAACATTGATTTACGTGATGCCAAAACGGTATTAAGTAATAGTGGTTCTGCTATAATGGGGTCTTCAATTTCTTCTGGTCAAAACAGAGCGAAAGACGCTATTATGAAAGCTTTAGATTCTCCGTTATTAAACGATAATAAAATTCAAGGTGCCAAAAATGTATTGTTGCTAATTGTTTCTGGTGCACAAGAAATTACTATTGATGAGATTGGAGAAATTAACGATCATATCCAGAGTGAAGCTGGTCATGGTGCTAACATTATTATGGGTGTTGGTGAAGACGAATCTTTAGACGAGTCTATTGCTGTAACTATTATTGCTACTGGTTTTAATTTAGATCAGCAAGACGAAATTTCTAATACAGAGGCTAAAAAAGTAATTCACGCTTTAGAAGAAGAACAAAGCTTAGAGAAACAAGAGTCTAGTAAAGTAGATCGTGAGCCTGCTATTATTACACCCAGTATTGAATTAAATGTTGAAAAAGCTCCAGAAGTTGTAAGACATACTTTAGATATAAATGATTTAGAAGATTTTGATGCTCCTGTGAAAAAGGAAACACCAAAACCTGAAAACACTATGGATATCGTTCCAACTACTGAAGCTATAAAAAATATAGAAGTTAACCTAGATCAGTTTCCAGACTTAAACATAGATGCAAAAGACTTTGTTTTTACAGAAGTAAAAAATAATAAAGTTGATCCAGCACCGGTAGAAGACGAAGAAAAACAAATTACGTTAACCTTCGATATGCCATTACAACATGGTCAGAAAACAAATGTACCTCAAGACGAATCTAAAACGGTTATTAAACATGCTTTAGAAGATACAGATGCAGTTAAAAATGCACCAGTAAAAGAGTATGTAGAACTCGTAAACGTAACAGAATCTAGTAATAAAGGTGAAGTTAGATACGTACTTGATGACTATGAAGAGCAAGAGAAAAAAATAGCTGTTAAGCAAGACAAGAAGGTTGTAGAAGATGAGACGTTGAATAACTTTGATCAGGAAGTTAGTTTTATTAAAAAAGAGGCACCTGCAGAACCTGTAAAAGCGGCTCCGCAAACGCATTCAGAACCAATCGATCCTATGAATACGCCAATTTCAGAAATGCTTAAAGAGCGTGCAGCAGAACGTCGTAGAAAAATGAAAGATTTTAACTATAAATTCAATACATCAAAAATTGAAGAAATAGAGAAAGTTCCTGCTTACAAACGTCAAGGTGTAAGCTTAGATGAAACACAACATTCTTCAGAAAATAATATGTCTGGAACAAGCTTAAGTGTAGACGATAATAATGATATTCAGTTAAGAAGTAACAACTCATTCTTACACGATAATGTAGATTAATTTAATCGGAAAAATTAATTCACAATTTAGTTTTAAACCCAAAAACTCTATGAGCTTTTTGGGTTTTTCTTTTTATCTTAGCAAGAAATTTAAATAATGGGTTTACAACAAGATATCATGACTGCTATGAAGGCTGCCATGAAAGCAAAAGACCAAACAGCATTATCTGCTTTAAGAGCAGTAAAAGCTGAGTTATTATTAGCACAAACAGAAACAGGTTCTAAAGAAGAAATTACCGAAGAACATGAAATTCAAATTTTATCTAAATTAGTCAAGCAACGTAAGGATAGTGCGACTATTTATACCGAACAAAATCGATCTGATTTGGCAGAACCAGAACTAGCACAAGCAGAAGTTATTAGTCAGTTTTTACCAGAACAATTAAGTGAAGAAGCAATAGAAAAAGTAGTTGTAGATACTATTGCTAAAGTAGGCGCTGTTGGTATGAAAGATATGGGAAAAGTTATGGGTATTGTTAATAAAGAATTAGCAGGAAAAGCCGATGGTAAAACCATTTCAACTTTAGTTAAAAAGAACCTCGTTTAGGTTTAAAAATATAATTAATATATTCCTGTTTATGCAGGAATAATGGCTGCGTAGTTCAACTGGATAGAATATCAGATTTCGGCTCTGAGGGTTGGGGGTTCGAATCCCTTCGCGGTCACTTATAGTACTCTAAAAGACTATAGAAAAACCAAGCAAGTTTATTTACTCGCTTGGTTTTTTTATTTATATCAGTTTTTAATTAGATTATATATTGTTAGATAATATGTCTGATAACAAGTCAAATCGTTTAAATAGTAGATAATTAATTAGAAATAATACTTTACATTTCTTATTTTGTACATTTTATTTTTTGCCTTAAAATCAACCATTTCTAAACCTACCTATTTATGCCTAAATATTACCTGTCTTTCTTTTTATTTATTGTATTCTCTCACCTTTCATTCTCTCAAAAAAACTACGAGTATGTTTCTGCGCCTAAAGATGCCACACAAAATGTTTATTTTGATACCACAATAAGTGATCCGTACCAATGGATGGAAAATCCTCAAGATCCTAGATTACAAGTTTGGTTGGAAGCTGAAGAAAAAACGACGAGTAAAATAAAAAATAGATATTTAAAAACATTAGACTTAAAAGATCAACTATATGCCATGTATTATGGTGTTAAGAAAGAGAAAATTGAAGAGAATATAAAAAAAGACTCTTTAGGGGTAGATAAATATCAGTTTAAATATAAAACACAAAACACGGGGCGGTTTCCTAATTTGCTATTTCGTTTGTACGATAAGGGTAATTACTTAACATTGGTAGATGTAAAAAAATTGATGGATCACTCTGGAGACAATATAGCTGTTACAGGGTATAATGTTAATGAAGCGTACGATTTAGTTGCAGTTTCAATATCTCGTAACGGAAGTGATTGGCATGAGTTACTTTTTTACAACTTAAAAAACGGACAACAATTTCATAATACTTTAAAATTTGTAAGATCTGGGACAACTATTGTTTGGGATAAAATGAATTTGTATTACGATAGATACGATGAGCCTGCTGCAGGTCGGGAGTTATTAGATAAAGCTCAGGGACAGAAAATGTATTTTCATAAATTTGGAAATGAGCAAGAACAAGATAAACTGTTATATGTAAATACATCAGGTGTAGATCAGGAGTTTAGTTTTTTCGAGATGAAAGATCGGTTGTATTTTTACAGTACTTTTAAACATAAAAATACATTGTATAAAACACTTTCTGTAGCAGATAAGGATTCTTCTTCACTTTATCTTAAGAAATTTTTGGTGTATCCTAATAATTCAAAAGACCAGGTGTCTATAGAAGTTGCTTTTGGAGATAAAGTATTATTGAAAACAAATTGGGGAGCACCTAATGGACGTGTGCTTTTAGCAGATATAAACGAACCTAATAAACCTATAGAACTTGTTCCTGAATACGATGTGCCTTTGCGAGATGTAAATAAGTTAGGAAAAGATATGTTTGTTTGTATCTATAAAAATGGAAATAGAGATTTGGCTTTGTTTTTTAATTTAGAAGGAAAATTACTTAATAAAATAGATTTTCCTGAAGGAAAGAAAGTAAACTATTTATATGAAGATAATGAAGATGCTAAACACACTACTTTTTGTGTGTCTTCTTTTTACCATCCTAATCTTTGGTATCAATTAAATTTAGAGAAATTAACATTCGAACCCATAAGATCTGTGTCTGTGCCTTACGAGCCAGAGTCTTTAGAAACCAGATGTGTAACTTATAAATCTAAGGATGGTACAGAAATCCCGATGTATATTACCTGTCTTAAAAAAACAAAATTAAATGGAGAAAACCCTACGTTGCTTTATGGCTACGGGGGCTATGGTACAACTGTAGAACCTAATTTTGATGAGTCTAAAGTGTTGTGGTTGTTACATGGTGGTATACTTGCTGTACCTAATGTTAGAGGAGGCGGTGCTGGTGGATCTGAATGGGGAGAAGCAGGTAGACGATTAAAGAAACAAAACGGAATAGACGATTTTATAGCTGCGGGAGAGTATCTTATTAGTCAAAATTATACAAGTAAAGAACATTTAGGAAGTAACGGAAGATCTCATGGGGGTTTATTAGTTAGTGCTGCAGGAATACAGCGTCCAGATTTGTTTAAAGCTGTAATCGCAGAGGCTGGTCCGTATGATATGTTACGTTTTGGAAAATTTACAGTTGGATCTGCAAAAGGTAATATTAACGAGTTTGGTGATGCTTCAAATTTAGAAGATTTTAATAATTTAAAATCATACTCACCTCTGCATAATATAAAGGCAGGAGTTGAATATCCTAATTTTTTATTAATGACAGGCGCTAGTGACGACAGGGTTCCGCCTTTACATACATATAAATTTTTAGCAACACTTCAAGAAAAAGCAAGTCCAGAGTCTATGTCTATTATGTATGTAACTCCTGGTGCAGGTCATGGAGGTGCATTAACATTTCAAGATTGGTTAGATGCGACCTTGTATAAATATGCTTTTTTATATGGTCTTTTAAATTAAAAATGCCCTTTTAAGCTATATCAAATTTCTTTATTATAGGATTAGTGAATGGCTAGCCAAATGATTTTCAATTTTTCAATTGAATTACTGTTTGTTTTATTCAAATTATTCTTCACCTAATAAAACTTATTTAGTGAAAAGAAATGCCTATTCAAAAAGTAAAAATGATAATTTTTTGATGAATTATCATTTTTTATTTTGCCTTACAATTTATAACTATAAAAATACTTAGTTCTGTAAGTCTGTCTTAATATATTCGATCTCTTTAGGAAAAAATGAAAAACATTAAGAAAGATCATATTTGTAAGTGAAAAATGTTAAAATCCCTCTTTTTAAGGGGGACTTTTTTTTGTTAATATCTCTCTTTTTCGGTTACTACAAGGTTTTCGTAAATCGTGTTTTTCTTGAATTTATGTAAAATCCTACACTAATTTGTAGTCCTTGTAATTGTATTAATGTAAATTAATGAGCCTTATTTTGTTAAATTATGATTTTTTTGGGGGTAAATTTATATTTCTTACAAAATACCTATGGTTTTAACGCAATAATAACATATATTAGCATTGTCAAATTGGTAAACCAATCTAGATAACCAATCTAGACTGCTAATTTGGTTAATCTTTATTGATTATTTAAAGAAGTATTTTTTTAACAAAAACAAATTACAAATGAATTTAAAAACTAAACTAACTTTAATGCTAGTATTGATATTCAATATATCATTATTTGCACAAGACGGATATCAATTATCCGGGACAGTAACAGACGAGGGCAACATGCCCATTCCTGGTGTTAATGTACTTGTGGTAGGGACTACAAGAGGAGCTGCTACAGATTTTGATGGTAAATTCTTATTAGACGTTAATTCAGGAGACGTACTTCAGATTTCTTATGTAGGTTACATTAAGCAAATAGTTACAATTACAGATCAACAAACACTTAATATAACATTAGCAGAAGATGCTGCAGAACTTGATGAGGTTGTCGTTGTTGGTTACGGATCACAAAAAAAGAGTGATATTACAGGAGCTGTATCTTCAGTTAAATCTGCAGATTTAACAGCGTTTCCTGTATTAAACGCAGAACAAGCACTTCAAGGGCGTGCTGCTGGTGTTGTTGTTCAATCTAATAATGGTGGTGAGCCAGGTGCTCCTATTAGTATTAAGATTAGAGGTAATACTTCTATTAATGCAAGTAGTTCTCCTCTTATAGTTGTCGATGGTTTTGTTGGAGCTTCAATGCCTCAAGCAAACGACATTCAATCTATGGAAGTTTTAAAAGATGCTTCTGCAACAGCTATCTACGGATCTAGAGGATCTAACGGTGTTGTTTTAGTAACAACTAAAAAAGGTAAAAGTGGTAAATTGGTAGTAGAACTTAATTCTACTTATGCTATTAACTCTATTTCTAACGAATTAGATATATTAAATGCAGATGAATTTGCAGATTACCAAAATCAAATCAGAACAAATAATGGTGTGTCTTCTGCTTATAATCAAGGAGATTCAGATACAGATTGGCAAGATTTAATTTACAGATCTGGTAGTACTCAAAATCACCAGCTTTCTTTTTCAGGTGGTTCAGAAAAAATTAATTTTTATGCATCTGCTAACTATTTCAAGCAGGAAGGTATTTTAATTAATTCAGATTTCGAAAGAGCTACATTTTTAACTAACGTAGATGCTCAAGTTACAGACAAATTAAAATTAGGAATGAATCTTTTTGGAAGTAGAGGAACTAAAAATGGTGCCGCTACACAATCTAATGGTTCAGTGTCTGCTGGTGGTGACGACGTTATTACATTAGCAATGCGTTATGCTCCAGACCAAGGTGTTTATAATGAAGATGGAACTTATAACTATGGTAACACAGTAGGAGATCCAGTAGACAACCCATATGCAGTTGCTAAAGAAAGAATAGATGAAACTAAAGCAGACGATTTTAGAGCAAACTTCTACGCAAACTACGATATCTTAGAAAACCTTACGTTTAAAACTACATTTGGTTTAAGTACAGAAAACTCAACTCGTGGTATTTACTTACCATCTGTGTTAACGCAAACAGCTGGTGGAGATAATGGTAGAGCATCTGTAGAAACAGATAGAGAAACTAGTGTATTAAGTGAAAACTATTTAACATATACTAAAGAGATTGGAAAAGGTAACTTAACAGTATTAGCAGGTTATTCTTATCAAAAAACAGTAAATGAAAATTTCTATACTGAAGCAACAGGATTTATATCAGATAGTTTTTCTTACTATGGTTTAAGTTCAGCAACAAATGTATTAACTCCAGATTCTTCTATCTCTACAGTAGAAATTCAATCTCAATTTGGTAGATTAAATTACGATTGGGACGATAAGTACTTAATTACTGCTACAGTAAGACGTGATGGTGCTTCTAACTTTGCTGAAAACGAAAAATATGCAATCTTCCCTTCAGGAGCTTTAGGTTGGAAATTATCTAACGAAGATTTCTTAAAAGATAGCGAAACAATATCTAACTTAAAATTAAGAGCGAGTTATGGTGTAACTGGTAACCCTTCTATTGGAGCTTACGAGTCTTTAGCTAGATTTGAAACACTTTACGCTTCAAGTAATGGTGAAACCGTAAGTGCTATTACTCCAGAACAAGCTGCTAACCCAGATTTAAAATGGGAGTCTTCTTACCAAGCTAACTTTGGTGTTGATGTCGCTTTCTTAAATAACAGAATATCTTTCTCTGTAGATTATTATAATATAGATACTAAAGATTTAATTTTAACAGATAACACGATTACTGAATACTTAGGGTATACAGGAGATGATATCTTAGCAAACATTGGTGAAATTAACAACAGAGGTTTTGAATTCGCTATTAACACTAGAAACATTACTAACGATAATTTTAGCTGGTCTACAGATTTCAACATTGCATTTAATAAAAACGAAGTTGTAAACTTAGCAAACGGAGCAGATTTATTCTTCGATGCAACACCAAGTTACTGGAGTCATGATAGAAGTTATGTGTTAAGAGAAGGTGAAGAAGTTGGTTTATTCTGGGGGTATGAGTACGAAGGTGTTTACCAAGGAAATGATTTACCAGAAGGTACAGCAACTTTATCAGGTGGTGTAGCAGGAGATCCTTTATTTGCAGATTTAGATGGAAGTGGAGATATTACTTCAGCAGATAGAACTACTATTGGTAATCCTAATCCTGATTTTACATTCGGATTTACAAACAACTTTAGCTACAAAAACTTCGATATGAGTATTTTCTTCCAAGGTTCTCAAGGAGGTGATATTTTCAACTTAACAGACTCTCAATTAACTAACGGAGATGCTAATACAACTAAAAAGTATTACAACAATGCTTGGACATCTACAAACACAGATACTAACGATCCAAGAGTAGGAAACAATAGTAACAGAGAAGTATCTTCTCGTTTTGTTGAAGACGGAAGTTATATCAGATTAAAAAACATTGCAATTGGGTATAACTTACCTAGTGATGTTATAGAGAAATTCGGTTTAGAAGCATTAAGATTTTCAGTTAGTGCACAAAACTTATTAACATTTACTAGTTATTCAGGTTTAGACCCTGAAGTAAACTACTACGGTCGTGGAGGAGATAATAATACATCTGCTAACACAGCTCAAGGATTTGACTTTGGAAATTATCCAACAGTAAAATCTGTAAACTTTAGTCTTAACTTGAAATTTTAATAAATAATTTAAAAAGAAACACAATGAAAATATATAAATATTTATTCTTATTCTTGGTAAGTATATCAATTGTAGGATGTTCAGATTTAGAGGAAGAACCGGTAGGCTTACTAGCTCCAGAAGGTTTCTTTCAAACAACAAGTGATATTGAAACAGCTGTTAATGGATCTTTAACACATGCCATTAACGAAAAATTCTGGGGAAGAAAATTATCAATAGCCTTAATGTTACGTTCAGATATGGTAAGTCTTGCTTCTAACGAAACTAGAAGGGCAGAAATGAATGAGTTTACTACTTTAGCAAGTAACGGTATGATTAGCGAATTTTGGCCAAAAACATACCAAGGTATTGCAGCGGCTAACCAAGCCATTTCAGGAGCAGAAGATGTAGATGTAGACGAATCTATTAAAAACCCAGTAACAGCTCAAGCGTATTTTGCAAGAGCATTTTATTACTTTCATTTAGTAAGATTATTTGGAGATGTTCCTTACATTAGTGAACCAATCACAGATATTGATGCAGCAACATCTATTAGTAGAACTCCAGCTTCTGAAGTTTACGATAATATTATTGCAGATTTAGAATTTGCTAAAACATGGTTGCCAGATACACAATCATCTAGAGCAACTCCTTCTAAAGCAGCTGCTAGTTCTTATTTAGCGTTAGTGTATTTAACATTAGGAGAATACCAAAAAGCATACGATGAGTCTACTGAAGTTATTGCTAATGCAGGAACATATAATTTAGCTTTAGACTCTAATTTCCAAAACTTATTTGATGGAGAAGCTATTGATAATTCATTAGAGCCAATATTTGCTCTAGATTATAATAACTTTGAGGCAGAAGATAACGCTTACGATCAAGTTGCACCAATGACAGGAATTAGAGGAGACGACAGAAACCTAGGTGGTGGATGGTCTGTAGCCGTACCTACACTTGCAGTATATACAACTTGGGACGAAGGAGATTACAGAAGAGCCGTTAGTTTAGACGATAGAGCTTCTATTAATGGTACTATTGTAGACTACACAGATTTTGATATTAGCGGACACGAATTTGCTAAAAACAATCCGTACATCGCTAAGTTTATGCGTTACCCAGGACCTTTTGCTCGTGCAAATGCTAGAGCAACTAGTCTTAACTATTCTATGATTCGTTATGCTGAAGTATTATTAATCGCAGCAGAATCTGCAGTAGAATTAGGAAATAATGCAGATGCTCTTATGTATGTAAATCAAGTAAGAGCTAGAGCAAGAATGGGTGGAGATACTAAAACTGGAGCAGATGAAGAATACACATTTCCAGCTAGTGCAGTACCAGCAGATCTTACAGGAACAGTTACTATTGACGATATTTTAGAAGAACGTAAATTAGAATTTGCTTTTGAAAGTATTAGATGGTATGATATTGTAAGAAGACAAATTGGAGATGATGTCTTTGGAGAAGATGGATTAGAAGGCAAAAAAGAGTTCTTTACTGCTGAGGATTATTTATTACCATTACCAGAAGATGAATTAGAAAGAAATACAAACTTAACTCAGAACCCTGGGTACTAATTAATACTGTTTAGTATAGGCATGGCGTTAAAGGCTAAGTTTATTATAAAGAAAAATACTGGTCTAATATTTAGATCAGTATTTTTTTTGTTTTAAAACAGTTAGCTTTTTTTTGTATAAAACGTGCTTTAGTATTTCAAATCGTGGTGTTTTCTAAAAGGTTGTATTTGTAATAAAAATCTTTCTTATTAATCTTTAGCATTTAACTATTAAATGCCTAAATTTATTGAGTCTAGATGCTATTAATGTCAGTAACCGTGGCTGTTAATTTGTTTTTTGTCTAATTTTCAGGTTATTATGTGATAATATGTCAATTCGTGTTTATTACATGTTTCTAATTTGATTTAAAAACAGAAAAAAGTATCTAGTATTTAACTAAAACTAAACTCTAAAACTACTAATAACAAATGGCATCGAATCAATTATGATTAAAACGGAAATCAATAAATAAGGCGTTTATTTAAATAAAAGAATAAGTATTAATTATATAAAAAATTAAAATTATGAAACAAACCTTTCGAAGTAAGTTTTCTAAATGGATAGCCCTATTTCTGCCTGGTATTTTTTTACTTGGTCTAAATATAGGTACAGGTAGCGTAACTACTATGGCAAAGGCAGGAGCTGATTATGGGATGTCACTTCTTTGGACTATTATAGCCTCTTGTTTAACAACTTTTTTTATGATAAACTTGTATGGTAAATATACTTTAGTAACAGGAGAAACAGCCTTGCAAGCCTTTAGGAAACATATACATCCAGGCGTTGGAATATTTTTTATAATTGCATTAACCATAGGTGTCTGTGGGAGTGTTATGGGAGTAATGGGAATTGTAGCAGATATTTGTTATGAATGGTCTAAAAGTGCAGTTGATGGAGGTATTTCTCCAATATATTTTGCAGTTTCCTTTATTCTAATGGTGTATTATATTTTTTGGAATGGAAAAACACAGTTTTTTGAAAGAGCATTGGCTGTAATTGTAGCAATTATGTCTGCAAGCTTTCTGCTTAACTTTTTTATTATGATGCCTCCGCCAATGGAAATTATTAAGGGGCTTATACCAAATGTGCCTAAAAGTTTAGATACAGATAAAAGTCCTTTTTTAATAATAGCTTCTCTAGTAGGAACAACCGTTTTCTCAGGGTTATTTATTATTAGAACGACTTTAGTTAAAGAAGCTGGTTGGAAAATAACTGATTTAAAAAAACAAAGAACAGATGCTGTTGTATCTGTAACGTTAATGTTTGTTATTAGTGCCTCTATAATGGCTGCGGCTGCAGGCACGCTTTATGCGGAAGGTGTTGGACTAACTAATGCTTCTCAGATGATTGGATTATTAGAGCCGTTAGCAGGTCGTTTTGCAGCATCTGTATTTGCTGTAGGAATAATTTCTGCTGGTGTGTCTTCACAATTTCCAAATATCTTAATGTTACCTTGGTTATTATGTGATTATAATAACTCTAAAAGAAATATGACATTGCCAAAATATAGGGTAATGGTACTTTTAATTTCATTGTTAGGTTTAGTAGTACCCGTGTTTAACGCTCAACCTGTATTTGTAATGGTTGTTTCTCAAGTTTTTAATGCAGTTATATTACCTGTTACTGTTTTAAGTATTTTATACTTAAGTAATAGAGTAGATTTAATGGGAAAATATAAAAACAAACGAATAGAAAATGTTTTTTTAGCATTAATTTTGTTATTCTCAATATATACTTCTTACGTTGGAATTACAGGAGTTATTCAACTTATAAATTAGATTATGGATAAATTACAAAAATATGCACATATGCCTTTAAAACAACTTCAAAATAGAGTTTGGAGAACGTATGAAGGTGGAGCATTGATTGATAGATGGAAAAAAACGACTCCTGAAATAGATGGAAGCATGCCCGAAGAATGGATTATGTCTGCCGTTACAGCACGTGGAAATAATAGACCAGAAGATGAAGGATTGTCGCTTATTGAAACAGAAGAAGGAACATTTCCTTTAAAAGAATTAATTAATTCTGATTTAGAATTATACTTAGGAAAAACACTTGCCGATAAATTTGGAACAACGGGCGTTCTTATTAAAATGTTAGATTCTAAAGAACGTTTAACCGTGCAGGTTCACCCTGATAAGGAATATGCAAGAACCGTTTTTAATTCTGAATTTGGTAAAACAGAATCTTGGTACGTTTTGAATACGCGTGAAATAGACGGCGAAAAAAGCGTTGTTTATATGGGATTCAAAAAACATGTGACTAGAGAAGAGTGGAAAGAACACTTCGATAATCAGAACATTCAAGGGATGTTAGATTGTTTACATAAAATTGAAGTTAAACCAGGAGATGCGTTCATGATTTATGGCGGTGTGCCACATGCGATTGGTGCAGGATGTTTCTTAATGGAGGTTCAAGAACCTACAGACTACACGATGCGTGTAGAGAAAACAACACCAAACGGATTAACAATCGGGCCAGAACTTATTCATCAAGGTGTTGGTGAAGAAAAAATGCTAGAGTGTTTTCATTACGATAATTACACTTTAGACGAAGCGCTTGAAGCTTGGAAAATTACGCCAGAAGTTTTAGAAAGTTCAGACGCATTTACGTTAAGAACCTTATTCAATAAAAAGCATACTAATTGTTTTGGTTTAAGTGAATTGCTTTTAGACGGAAGTCATACCATTAAAGGAACATCTTGTTTCTATGTTGCCGTTATTTATTCTGGTGAAGGCACAATGGTTTGTAATGGAAAAGAATATACGTACAGTCAAGGTGATGAAATATTCATATCTGCTGCAATTTCAGAACTGACATTTAAATCTAATGAGGCTTCGAAAATATTATTATGTTACCCACCAAACTAGATTGTTTTAGTCTGATAAAAACGACTAGAATACTATAAATTTATATATAGAAAAAGGCTTCATGTTTTCGTGTTCGAAAATATTGAAGCCTTTTATATTTTAATAAATACTAGAATTACAACACCAATTCTTTAAATAAGCGTTGAGATGTCTTTTCAAGATCGTGACACATGCCTGGATGAGGTCTAGAGGTTTGTATTGCCGAACTTCTAATGGCTGTTAACCATCTAAATCGTGATGGAATATCCATGAGCGCTATCGGACTCTTTTTACACGCTCCATTTGCTATAGTTGCAAAAGCTGTCATGTTTAGTTCTAATTGATCAGTATCAAAATCTTCAGAAAACAGTTTTATTTTTTCAGTAGGAATCTGGTGTAAAACCGTAATAAATTTAGATTGTTTACTAAAAAGAATGATTCCAATATTTATAAATTCTTCGCGTTCTAATCTCGGAACCACGCGAATTACTGCATATTCGTATAGTTTAAGATCTGGCATGTTCAATTTCATTTACAAAAATTTCTGAATGGGCTAAACGTGTATTTAAAAAGTTGAAGTAAACCTCACGAATGGCTTCAGGAGAACTGTCTACGTCTTCCCATTGCAGCCATTCATCTGGAATAGTGCTTACGATGTGTTTTAATATTTCGGGTGTTAAAAGCGCTTTAAATTCGGAGTCTATTGTTTTTATTTGAGACGCTTGTGGTAATAACACATGGTCTTTAATTAACTTAAACGGACTCTTAGCAGATTGTTCCCAGTTACTCCAAGAATGATGAAAATATAAGCATGCACCATGATCTATTAACCACAGTTCTTTATGCCACATTAACATATTTGTGTTTTTAAACGTACGGTCTACATTGGTTATAAATGCATCTAACCATACGATTTTAGAAGCTAAAGTTTCATCTACAATCGTAACTGCGGGATCGAAAGTGATTGAGCCTGATAAAAAATGTAAAGCGAGATTTAAACCTTGGCTACCTTGTAGTAAATCCTGAATTTCTTCATCGGCTTCTGTGCGTCCAAAGGCTTCATCTAAATGTGCAAAAACCAATTCTGGTAATTGTAATTTTAAGGCCTTTGCTATTTGTCCGCCAATAAGCTCTGCAATTAATGCTTTTGTTCCGTGTCCTGCACCTTTAAACTTTAAGACGTACTTAAAATCGTCGTCAGCTTCTGCCAATGCAGGGAGCGAACCGCCTTCTCTTAAGGCCATCATATAACGTGTTACGTTTACATGTCTTAACTCAAAATTGTTTGTCATACGTTTAATACTAGGCTGTAAATTTAGTAATTAGTTTCTGCATTGTTTTATAAGTTTTACCCAATTCCATAGTGTGAAATGGTTTAAAACGGATAACCAATAGCGAAGTTAAAGGTGGTTTCTTTATACTGAAAATCGTAACGCTCACCTTCTTCAAGACTCGGATCGTGAACTGGGGTTGCAAAATCAAAACGAATTACAAAACCTTGAACATCTACACGAAGTCCGACACCAACACCAATTCCAAATTCATTAATAAAATCTGAACTGAATTTTCCGCCAGGAGTATCTTCAATTTCTGTAGAATTCCATACGTTTCCAGCATCTGCAAACAAAGCACCTTTAAAGTATGAAAATAACGGAAAACGATATTCTACATTGGCTTCAAGTCTAATGTTACCGGTTTGGTCTAAATAATAATCGTCGTCTGTGTTGTCTTCACTTACATATGTTCCTGGTCCTAAAGATCGCACACTAAATGCACGCACACTGTTTGGTCCTCCAGAATAGTATTGTTTTATGTAAGGAAGGTACTCTGAGTTTCCATAAGGGATTCCATACCCTGCAAATAATCTTGTAGCTAGTGTTTTTTCATTTTTAAAGTTAAAATGATAGCGTAAATCAATATCTGCTTTTACATATTGAGCGTATTCTAATCCTAAAAAAGTTTGTGTTTCGTTGCTGTCTTTAGAATCGAATAAGCTTAAACCATTTCCAGCTATATCTAAATTTATGTTAGTGTAAAATTGAATCTTTTTTGATGCATCTACCATTTCATTATAGGTAAAAGAATAGTTTAATCCGGCAATAAACTGTTGTTCGAAACTTTGTTCTAAATAAGAATTTTCATCAAGAATTTCTTCAAACTCATCAGAGGTGTTTATTAAATTATTGTAGTTTATGGAAATGGGATTTATATTATGTGTTGTATACTTATTGGCATTCCATGAATACCCAAACTCTGCTGTTCCAGACAATAATGTATATAATTCTGTACGACTTAAATAATCTACTCCTAAACTTACTTTTGTTTTAGGTATGGAATACTCAAAGAAATCATCGTTAATCTTTATAGGGAAAATCACTCTAGGAAACGTCATTTCGGACTTTATACCTAAAGACGTATTACTAATAGTATTACCGCTTCCCATTTGGAGTTCGTACCCTAAACTGGTACTAAGACTTAGAATCTCTCCACCTTTAAAAACATTTCTGTTGTTGTAAGAGAATTCCAAAGCAGGACCCGCAAAATTATTAGATTTTGTTACTGCTTGTAGTTCTGCCGTTAGAGATCTTTTATTAAGCGGCGATAAGTAAATATTGGCATCTAACACTCTAGAACTATCGGTTAATGTACTATCTCTTTC
Organism: Formosa sp. L2A11; assembly: GCF_009796865.1. Taxonomy (GTDB): domain Bacteria; phylum Bacteroidota; class Bacteroidia; order Flavobacteriales; family Flavobacteriaceae; genus Formosa. The sequence goes on from NZ_CP047028.1 coordinate 1,760,066, forward strand.
GTCGTATTGTATGTTTACAAATTTATAAGTCCCAATTGTAGATAAACGTCTTGCTGTATTTCTTGAGGCTCTTGGATTGTATAGTTCTCCTTCGTTAAGGGTAATAAACGGATCTAAATGTTTGGTCTTAAAAAACTCCTCGTCTTGTATGTAGTTTTTTTCATTAAAGCGTGTAGACTTCTGTTCTACACTATCTTTTTTAATATCGTAATCTGTATGGATATTAATGCTTCCAATTTTATAAGGTTTTATAGCTTCTTCAGGAACAGTGGATTTTAATCTTAAATACAAATCGAACGTTCTGTTTTTATAACGTGTTGTATCTGCTTCAAAAATTAAAAATTCAGAATTAAAATTATAATAGCCTGCATTTTTCAAATCGGCATCTATACGTAAGCGTTCCGTTTTTAGAAAGTCTAAATCAAAACGGATTCCGGGTTTAAATTCGGTGTTTGCAACACTCTTTTTGATTTCTGAAAAAATAGGGGCAGGTAAAGAATCTACCTGATAAGTTCCCATCTTATAAGGTTGTTTTATTTGTACTTCGTATGCTGCAGTTGCTTTTTTATCCACCTCATTTTCTATAATGTCTGATGATGAGCTGCTGTAAAAGAAACCATGATTTTCTAATTTATTAACAAGAATGTCTTCAACTTCAAAAGTTTCTATAGCCGATTGATAAACGGGTTCTTCTCCGATTTTTTTATATAACCAACGGTTAATAAATCCGGGTTTTTCTTTCTGGTTTTTATAGTAATAATATAAGCCTAGATACATGCCTAAAACTTTAGAATTAGGCTCTGGACTAATCGTAGACTTTAATTCTGCTTTAAGCTCAGATTCGTTTTCTACAATAGAATCTGTTTTAATTTTTAAAGTTGCTCCTGTATATAATAATTCGTCTTCAGGAATATGTTTTACAATACTACAGGCCTGAAAAAGAATAATAAATAAGAGCGCAAACGTAAATTTGCAGTATGTTAATAGAGTGTTTATGTTGAATTTATTTTTCAAAATCTTTATTTCGTTGTTTCCAGTGGTTCATTATCTTCTTTCTCGTGGCCTTGTCTGCGTCTGTCTTGAGATTTTTCTTTTTCAGAATTAATTAATGCAGACCATAATTCTTCAAACTTGTTGAATTCTTTTGTAAAAATTAAAGCCAATCCGCTGACGATGGTTTGCCCATCTATAACCGATTCGTATTCATTTTTTTGAAATGCTTTTAATCTGTATTTTCCGCTAGGTGTAATTAAATATTCTAAACTCACATCTCCAATTAGTGGTGTTTCTTCTCCGGAAGCACTACTACCTTCTATATCTACATCGCTACCTACACGTACAATAACACGATCGTTAAAGAGTTTTTTCTGTGCTGCTACTTCTAATTGTGTACGCTGTTGCGAGGTGTCTCCCTGATAATCTGTAAAGCTGTTTAGTCCGAAATCTAATTCTACACTAGAGCTTCCTAATAATTTATCTGAAAACATATTAAGCTGATCTGAAATGGCATCGTTTAAATTATCTCTGGCTATAGAGGCAAAACCACCGCTACTACCGTCGCTTCCGGATTCTGGATAAAACTGATTCATAACGAGTAGAGAGAATACCTGACGATTTAATTCGCCTTCTTGCTGATTAACCTGTTGTAAACGCCCATATACTTGTCCGCTTACAGCTCCTTGTTCTTCTTCTGGCATATCCAGATTAAAAGAGATTCTTGGATGCATAAGTTCCCCGTCTACATTTAAATAGACTTGAAAAGGTAAGGTTTGTTTAAATTGATTTTGTGTTGAACTGCTAGAACCTGAAATTTGTGCAGCCATTAAAGAAGACGCTGAAGTTTCTACATTATATAATGCCTGAACATTTAAATTGGCATCAAACGGATTTCCAGACCAGGTCACTTGACTACCGGAAACCAATTCGAATTTACGTTTTACAAGCTGATACAAACTCATTTCGTAATGTCCGCTAGACACGGTGTAAACACCAGCTAAATTCATCTGGCCATTAGTATCCATTTTAAAGATAAATTTCCCTTTACCAGAAGTTGTAAAATTATCTCCTGTATTTTTATCAATAATTAAGGTTGCTTTGGTGTCTTTTGGTATTGAAAAATCAGCGTTAACATCAAAGCCTGTCACGTTTGTAACATCTTCTTGGGTTCTTGTTAAAATAGCATCTGGATTATCTCGATTCACAAAAAGTAGAACACCATCTCTATCTTCTATATTTACTGTAGAAGACGGCATAACATACGTAATATCTGTTTTAGGATTTACACTTGCTTTAATATTAATAATAGGAATATTTAAATCGCCTTTAATCGTTCCTTGAGCTCTAAATGCAAGGAAACCATATAACATATCGTTATCTTTTTTTGTTGCATTTAAAACTTGAAAGTCGTCAGCATTTATTTTTAAATCGAATTTCGGATTTGTTAACGATTCTGTATCTATAAAACCACCAAGGACTAAATTGTTTTCGTTTTCATCTTTAATAGTGAAATCGGTCATGCGAATACCCGAATTGTCTATGCTTAGTGTTTCGTTTGGTAATTCAAAATAACTATTAAGTTTAGTCGCTTTAAAACGCGATTTGTTAAACACAATATCGCCGCTATATTGTGGCGCATCTAAAGCACCATTAATTTCAAAATGTCCATTAAAAGATCCTGTCGCATCTGTAATTTCGCCTAAAGATAATCCTTCAAGTGCTTTTGTTTTAAATTCATTTATATCTACAACTGCATTAATATTAGAGTTGGTTTCTGAAGCTGTATAATCTCCTGTTATATCCAAATCTACATCACCTTCTTTAGTAGCCAAGCTAAAATTGTATCGGGCACTGCTTTCAGAATCACCTTGTAAGGTTAGTGTTCCAAAATTGGTGTTTAATATGTTAAATTGACTTATAGATAAATCTGCTAAATACCCACGATTGCTAAATGGATTTTGTACTGTAAAACTACCATTTAAAACGCCTTTTGCTAATTCCTGCTCTGGGTTTAGATAGGTTAAAAATTCGTTGAGATTAAACCCGTCGAAGTTTATAGATATATCATTAGTTTCTGTTTCAGTAGCCTCACCATTGGTGATGGAAATAGATTGATTGGCTTTTGAGAAATTAACATTATTAAAGATAATGCTGTCGTCTCCGTAAGTGATTAAATTGTCGTTAGGAATTTCCCAGGCCGATTTATTTACAATAAAATTATCTGGTAAAATATGAACTGTAAAGTTATCGTCTTCTTTTTTAATTTTAGATTTTAATTGCATTAACACAGCTTCGCCATCGTACGCATACATATTTAAATCTAATTCTTTATCTAACACATCTCCATTAAATTGGGTGCGCTTTAAATAGATTGGACCGGCTTTAATGGCTTTAAAACCAAAGTCGAATTTAAACGTATTGGGGTCGGAATTAAATGTGAATGCTAAGCTGTCAATTTCGTTTCCTCCGTAGTTAATATGTGGTGCTAGCATTTTTGCATCTAAGAGTTTTTTAGATGAATTAAAATCGACTGCAATATCTACTGTGTCAATATTCTTTAAATTAGGAAGGAATAAGTCGGTTAAAATCGGATCGTCACTAAGCTTTCCTTTAAATTGTAAACGAACAGGTTTATTAGTTTCCGTTTGTATAGAATCTGAAGTAAAATAACTAGAAATATGCTGTTCTAAAGCTTTACTAAAAGTTTGCGGATTGGCATTAGACGCTAGTTCTAAATTCAATAATTTATTGGTAACGCTAACAAAAGTAGAGTCTGTATCTACATGGGCATTAGCAACTAGGTCGCCAAGTAAATAGGTTTTATTGTCGTAAACAATAGTCCCTTCATCTACAGCGCTTGTAAGGTCAAAATTATCTGCATTTCCTTTAAAATTGGCAGTTAGATTTAATCTTGCACGAATGTCTTTGTTTACAACACCTAAAGCAAGTAAATCGACTCCAATAATATTTAAATTAGCATTAACTTCTGGAGAAATACTATCTAAAATAACATGTGTTTGTAGTTCTGCATTTATATTCTTGTCTTTGTAATTAGAACTAATATCTCCAACTCCGTTTTCAATCTCTCCGTTAATAGGAAGGTTTATAATTTCGTAATTTTTCATTTTAAAATTAGAAATCATAGCTTCTAATTTTGCATCTAAAGTATTAATGTTTTTACCACTTCCGCTGGCTTTTAGCGATAGACTGAGCGCGCCTAATTCTTCGTTTAATAAGAGTTCGTTAAGTTTAAACTCTTCAATAGTTAAATCGGTTGTAAAAGCGAGTCCGTTTATATCTGTATAGGTAGCATTCAGGTTTGCCACACCTTGCGAGGTATTTAATTTGGCTTTGGTCTTTAGGTTGTTAACAGTGCCTTTTAAAGTTGCTTGTAAAGCAATGTCTTTTGGAAGGTTTATACCTAAGTCTGTTTCGTTTATAAATTTAAGTACATCTGTTTTTATCGTTTCTGCTATAAAATTTGAGATGTTGAATTTGAGTAGATCAGGATCTGTTGCATTTTCAATGACTCCCGATGCAGACATACGTGTGGCTTGCCCCCAATTCACTTTAGTGTTTTCTAAGGTTATAGCAGATACATAACCATTCGCATAAATTTGTCCAGTAATTAACTTCTGACTTAAACTATCTACATACGGATTTGTTTTTAAATCCGGTTCAAAACGATAGGCATCTGCGACATCTAATTGAATAACGGGGAGTTTTAAATCTAATTTTGAAGTTTCAGGAGCTTGTATTAAAGCAGACATGGTTGAAAAATCTAAACGCGTTTTACCTTGAATTTTATTGTTATTTAAAGCTACTTTTAAATCTTCTACATTCAGCATATTATCTGTTACAGCAAACCTTAATTCGCCTTGTTTAAGATGTAATCCTGAACCTTCTATAAAAGAAAAAGTCTTTAGATTTAAACCTGCTGTTTTATCTTGAAGATAAATGTCTTGGATATTTAAATTGAAATTAGTTAAAACGATAGCATTTGCGTTAAAGTTGTTTGCTATGGGTTTTGCCTCGTTAACTGTATATTGTATGGCATTCTGTTCCAAATCTACTTTATTAATTTTAACCTTTAAGTCTGGCCAAGAAAATGTAGATGTAGTCGTTTCAATAGTATCTATTTCAGTAGATGTAGCAGTTGTTAAAACTGCAATTTCTGAGTTTTTAAGTCCAATTTCATCAATGTCAAATTTATCTTTAGGTAAATCGATGGTTGCCTCTTCAATATAGAAATCTGAAATATTGGTACGCAGTGTCATACCATCTGCAATAGCGTTGTAATCTACTTTTACGTTTTCAATTTTAAAATCGTCTATATAAAGGTAAGGTAACGTTGTAGCCGTGGTGTCTGCAGATGGTGGAGTAGGAGCTTGCCTGTAGGTAATGTCTGAATTAGAAATTAAAGCTTCTGAGACTCTAAAATCCATAGCATCTAAATCGAAGGTATCAAATTCTAAATCGAGTATGCCTAATTTTGTCTTACTTTCTATTCCAAGCACATCATCATTAAAATCGATGTCAAAATCTTTAAGATGAATGTCGCCAACTATAATTTTTAACGGATCACTTTCTGCTTCCGGTTCTGGAACAGCAAGTGTATCTGTAGAGGCAAAAGCATCAATTAAGAATTGAAAGTTATAACCACTTATAGAGTCTTTTCTAACAATATTTGCTCGTAACCCTTCCCAATTTAAAGTTTCGATACCAATTCCTTTTCCTGTAATTGCTGGCCATAGTGGTAAGTTTGTTTTTACAGATTTAGAATATATTAAAGTGTCTCCTTTAGTATTTTCTAAATACAATCCTTTTAATTTAATATCGCCTCCAAACGTAATGTAAAGGTTCTCAATTTCTACTTTAGTATGGGTTTTGTTAGACACAAATGAAGTGGCATAATCTACTATAATATTTTGTCCCCAAGGACTTCTTATAAATAGAATAATGATTAGAAGTAAGACAAAAACGAAAATGAATATGTTTCTCAAGATTTTAAAAATCTTAAGCTTTTTAGTGGGCTTATTAGGTGTATGTGTGTCTTCCAAAGTCAGTATTAAATCGGGCTAAAATATTATAATTAATCTATTTAAATTAACTCTAAAAAAATCAATTTTGAATCAAATGTAATCATTCTGCTGTATCAACTTTAAAATGCCTTAAAAGATGTAATTATATTAACATTTTATTGTTGATTTTTAATGTTTTAGTCAATAAACAGACGTAAATTTATAGTACTTAAAACAAACATTATGATTTCAACTAATTTATATAATAATTTAGAATTTAACGATGATAAGCCTGCAGTAAGTGTGCTTTTACAAACAGCTTTTAGTAAAGAAATTCGCGTGTTACTAAAAAAAGGACAGTCTATGAAAGAACATAAAGCTCCAAAACCTATTGTTATAGAAATTTTTGAAGGCGAAATAGATTTTGGAGTAGAAGGGACTACACATACTTTGAAAAAAGGAGATCTTTTAACCCTGGACTCCAATGTGCCACATGATTTATTTGCAAAAATTGATAGTATTGTGCGTTTAACGCTGTCTATTCAAGATTCTGTAGAGCGTGTTGAACATGTAATAGAATAAATTTTTAGTATTTAATACGCTTATTTAAAGATTTAGTGTCTTTTTATAAGCCGATTAAGATTTTATAATTCAGGAATAAGATGTATTTAGTGTTATGCTACTACATCTTATTCTTCTTCTTTTATAAAAACATCCCCTTTTTCTTCTCGTTGAAAGATATCTCATGATGTTTTTTCTAAAATAACTTTCAATAATAATTCTTCTAAAACTTGTTTTTTGTAGTCTTTTACGTCGTTTCTCGAGTAAAAACGACTTCAAATGTTAAAATTTAGTGTATTACGTCGATAAATGGTGCTTTTTAACGAGTCTTAATTAGGTTTTTATAAGAAAAATACTATATATTTGGATGTAACTAATTGGTAATGTAGTGATTAGTCCGGTACGGGATAGGTGCGTCTTGTCCATTGGTTATAAAATTAAAGTTTTTTTGAGACGATTTGTCTTTATGAAAATTAAAATAGAACGATAATAAATAAAATAATAAACCAACAACCTAAAAATTAAACTTATGAAATTCTTAAAAATTACTTTATTCGCTTTTGTATTATTTGGATCTTTAACAGCTTGTGTTAATGAAGAATTAGATGATGATGTGTTAGTAGCACCTGATAATGTTGAATCAACAACCTTTACCGGTGGTGGTATTGACGAAAGAGATTAGTCTGAAATATTTTAATTTAAAGCCCTTATCTATACGGATAAGGGCTTTTTGTATTGTGAAAAACGGAAAAATATAGATACATTTGAGACTATTAAGATAAATTACTCAATTATTCTAAAGAAACTTTTAATCTGCGTTAGTATTGTTTACAGCTTGCAAAGTATTGCTCAAGCCAAACAAATAGACACTATATCTTTACTGTTAGATAAAGTGTCTAATACAAATGATTATAGCTATAACGATCGTTTTTTATTCAGTAAGAAAGCGAGTAGATTAGCTCATGAATTCCGGGTTGATTCTCTAATTTTGAAGAGTGAGATTCAGATGGCTGATTTATTTTTAGAAGAGAAGCAGTTTGATTTGTTCTTAAAAATGAATAAATATAATTTGCAGTTAGCAAAACGGTTAGGGGATTCTACTTCTATGGGTCATATTTATTCGTATCGAGGTAATTATTTTTATAATCGAGCATCAGACAGTGCTTTTTTTTATTATCACAGAGCAGAGAAAATTTTTCATAAAATAAATGATGGGTATAATAGGGCTGTAATGTTGCTTAATATTGCCATTATTCAAAAAAATGAAAAAGATTTTATTGGTAGTGAAGTCTCCTCTTTTGAAGGGATTAAAATATTAGATTCCTTTCCTGCGCAATATAAAATAATTAGAAAAAAAGCTTTTTTGTATAATAATTTGGGTCTAGTTTACGATCAATTAGATCAGTTTGAAGATGCTATAGAGTATCATAATAAGTCATTGTCATTAAAGAAAAAATTAGAAGGGAATAATAAATCTACCATAAATAATTCTTTAAATAATTTGGCTTTAGCCTATAAGAATTCTGGGAATTATAATATTGCATTATCGTATTATCAAGATATTTTAAGCGACAGTAATCTAAGGCATGATCGTCCTGGATTCTATGCTTTGGTACTCGATAATTATGCCCATACACGCTATTTAAATAATATTGAAGACGAACTTCCAGAGTTATATTTAAGAGCCTTAAATATTTGCGATTCTATAGGCGATTCTTACAACTCTATTGTAATTAATCAGCACTTAGCCCAGTATTTTTATGATAAAAATAAAATAGATTCTGCTAAATTTTACGCATATACAGCACGAGACATTTCAACACAATATCATAACGACGATTTATTAAAGTCACTTTTACTATTGGCAAGAATAGAAACCGATAGTATGGCTGTTAAGCATTATGATACTTATATTCATTTAAACGATAGTCTTCAAAAAATAGAACGTGCCATTAGAAATAAATTTACTAGAATTAGTTATGAGACTAATGATTTAGAACTTAAAAACGAAAAAATAACAAGAGAGAGACTCTTATTTATGTTTTTATCATTAGTATTACTTGTGTCGTCCTTTCTTATTTTTATTATCGTATCTCAACGAAGTAAAAATAAATCATTACAATTTAAACAAAAACAGCAACAAGCTAACGAAGATATTTATAACTTAATGCTTTCTCAACAAGATAAGATTGATGAAGCGAGAACATTAGAAAAACGTAGAATATCAGAAGAATTACACGATGGTATTTTAGGTAGGCTTTTTGGGACACGTTTAAGTTTGGATAGTTTAAATGCTAGTAAAACAGACGATGCTATTAAAACTAGAAGTAATTATATAGACGAATTAAAAGAAATTGAATTAGAAATAAGAAAAGTATCTCATGATTTAAATATCGATTTTGTAGCCAATTCTAGTTATATAGATATTGTTAAAGAATTACTTGAAAAACAATCTTCTGCTTATAATTTAATTTGTAATTTAAAGTACGAAGATAAAATTAATTGGGATGATGTCTCAAATAAGATAAAAATTCATTATTATAGAATAATTCAAGAATCATTGCAAAATACATGGAAACATGCCGAGACAAGTCAGGTTTATATCGATTTTTACACTAAACATGGAGAAATTTGCTTAGAGATTTTTGATGATGGTAAAGGTTTTGATTTTTCTAAATCTAAGCGAGGTATTGGTTTAAAAAATATAACTTCCAGAGTGAACGATATAGAAGGATTTTTACTTATTAAAACGGATGTAAATGAGGGGACTAAATTAATTATTCAGACCCCGATTTATAATAATTAAACACAATTAAGATGAGCCAACTGATTAGAATTTTAATGACAGACGATCATCCCATGATCATAGAAGGTTATCAGAACACATTGTTATCTACAAAGAAACCCGAACAGGAATTACATATAGATACAGCTAATAATTGTGATGAATCTATAGAAGCTATGCAACGTAGTATTAGGTTGGAGGAGCAATATGATGTGTTATTTATAGATATAAAGATGCCACCCTCTGCAGATGGTCAATTTACAAGTGGAGAAGATTTAGCAAGACATGCTCGCAAAATTTTACCGCATGCTAAGATTGTAATTCTTACTATGTTTAACGAAACTTATCGCATTCATAATATTGTAGAAGAAATTAATCCAGAAGGATTTTTAATAAAAAGTGATTTAACATCTAGTGAGCTCGCAAGCGCTTTTCAAGCTATTTTAAATCATCCTCCGTTTTATAGTGGTACAGTAAATAGGTATTTAAAACAAACTATTATAAGCGATATTTATTTAGATGATAAAAATCGTCGTATTCTCTATTTACTTTCTAGAGGTATAAAGACTAAAAATTTAGCCGAACATATAGACTTATCTTTAAGTGGTGTTGAAAAACGAAAAAAACATCTAAAAATATTATTCAACATTGATGATGGTCAAGATGAAAGTTTGATAAGAGAAGCAAGAAAATTAGGTTTTATTTAGAATAACGGACACAAAATGGTCTAAAATGCGCATGAAAAACGCAAAAGCATGCAAAATAAATTAATAAGTACGGTTTTCCCGTAGTGAATATTCAATAAGAGTTACTATCTTTGGAATGTATCAAACAGATATATGATTAATTAATCCCTCAAGTAATTAATTGTTGATTATAGCAAATCACAAAAAAACCTTATAACTCTCGTTATTAGGTTTTTTTTTTAGAATAAACCGAAGCTAGATTTATACTGCCAAAACAGCCGTATAAATAATCCGAAATAGACTATACCAATTATAAATTTTAATAGTGTACCAGTAAGAAACCCTAGAAAAGATCCAAAAGCCGCTTTTGCAGCTGTTTTATGATCGGCCATATAAATCATCTCTCCAATAAAGGCTCCAATAAATGGCCAAATTATTACTCCAAGAAACCCCAAAACAGGAAAAACAATAGAAATAATTAATCCAACAGTGGTTCCTATAACACCAAATTTACTGCCTCCAAATTTTTTAGTTCCTATAGCAGGAATAGCATAATCTAAAATTACAACTGCTATAGCAATAACTAAACTTACGCCCAAAAATGTCCAGTCGTTAGGAATTGCTTTTGTTAAATATAATAATAGAAGGCCTAACCAACTTACAGGAGGTCCTGGTAGAATAGGTAAAAAACTACCTAATAAGCCTATAATCATACATATTAGTCCGAGAATAATTAAAAGGATATCCATATTCTAAAAATTAGTATTTAGCGAAGTTACATATTTTATTTGTAGTTTTTTAAACTATAAAATTAGTTCAAACTAAATATTTAGTTACATTTGTTATCTATTAAACTAAAAACTTAGTTGAATGAAAGCGTTAACAAAAGCAGAAGAAGAAATTATGCAAGTGCTTTGGCAATTGGAACATGCCAATGTAAAAGCCATTATAGAGAAATTACCAGAACCAAAACCAGCATATAATACGGTGTCTACCATAGTGCGTATTTTAGAAAGTAAAGGTTTTGTAGATTATGAAAAGCAGGGGAAAGGACATATTTATTTCCCGTTAATCTCTAAGCAAGATTACAGCAACCAATCGTTAAATACATTGGTCGATAATTATTTTCAAGGATCGTTTAAAAGTTTAGTGTCTTTTTTCGTAAAGAAGAACGATGTGAGTTTAAATGATTTGGAAGCCATGATGAAGGAAATTGAAAAAAATAAATAATTATGCTACACTATATTCTACAAACCATAGCGTTTCAGTTGTTTTTCTTAATGGTGTACGACTTGTTTTTAAAACGCGAAACTTTTTTTAATTGGAACCGGTTTTATTTATTGTTTACTCCAATAGCTTCATTTGTATTGCCATTAATTCAGATAGAAGCATTTAAAAATATTTTACCACAACAATATGTCGTGCAGTTACCCGCCGTAATTTTAAATCCTGATGCTGCCGCTGTGCAAACACAATTGTTACCAACGGTTTATCTTAAAAATAGCAGTTCGTTTTGGTCTTGGGAATTCATCTTATATGTCGGAATGAGTGTTACAGCTTTTATGTTTCTATTTAAAATTTATAAACTTATAGGTGCAATTATAATAGGAGATAAGCAGAAGTTAAACAAACTAACTATTGTAACCATTAAAAACAGTTCGGTAGCCTTTTCATTCTTTAATTATGTGTTTTTAGGCGATGCTATTAGTCCAGAAAATTACAACACCATTTTAGCTCACGAATGCGTTCATAAAACGGAAAAGCATAGTGCCGATTTATTGTTTTTTGAAGTACTTCGCATCCTGTTTTGGTTTAATCCGTTAGTGTATATGTACCAAAATAGAATGGTTACACTTCATGAATATATTGCCGATGCTTTAGTGGTAAAGCAACAAGATAAAGTGACTTACTATCAAAACTTACTCAGTCAAGTTTTCGATGTCAATCATATTTCATTCATCAATCCATTTTTTAAACAATCATTAATCAAAAAACGAATCATTATGTTAACAAAAACGAAATCAAAACAAATTCATTTAGCCAAGTATGCGTTACTAATTCCAATGGTATTTGGTATGCTATTGTACACGTCTTGTGATAAAGGTGTCTCGGAGTCTAAAACATCTGATGCTGAAAACAGTATAGAGAATAATCCAAAAGCAGCAGTAGAGAAAGTAGATTCTGAAGAAGAAGTAGAAGTTCCGTATAGCGTAGTAGAACAACCTCCCGTGTTTCCAGGTTGTGAAGATGTATCTGCAGAAGAGCAAAAGAAATGTATGTCTACAAAAATATCAAAATTTGTAGGAACGCATTTTAATACTGATTTAGGTAAAGGAGACGAAAATATTACGGGAAGACAACGTATTAATGTTGTTTTTAAAATTAGTAAAACTGGTGATATTGTAGGGGTTAAAGCCAGAGCTAAATCTGAAATATTTCAAAATGAAGCTGTTCGTGTAGTGAGTCTACTGCCAAAAATGCAACCAGGAATGCAAAAAGGGAAAGCAGTTATAGTGCCTTATTCTTTACCAATTGTATTTCAAATACTGGAATAATTTTTTAAAATAAGAAATTGAAAAAACCGAAGCTAATCACTTCGGTTTTTTGTTGTTTAAAATAGACTTAATTATAGAACCATTTCAGTATTAATGATTTTCGGCTAAGAATTGCTGTCTAAAAAGTATTAAATACTAAAAATATTGTATTTTCGATTTTCATCTTGTATTATGAAGCATTTCGTATTTATTCTAGCATTATTATTACTTAGCGCTTGCGACGACTTAAAGGTGAAAAAAACATCTACAGAAGCCATTTTAAATGAAGAATTAAAATCGTTTAAATGGAATGAAGTCGATGAATACCCTACCTTTTCGTCTTGTGAAACTTCGGGAACCCAACATGGAAGAAAATTATGTTTTGAACAGACACTATCTACCGTAATTTTAAAACGTTTGGAAGCCGAAAGGATTATTGTAAATCATGATGTTTTAGATACCATACTTATAAAATTTAAAATTTCTGACCTTGGGCATTTAAGTCTATTGCATTTTAAAGTCGATTCGATTACACAATCCGAAATTCCGAATATTAAATTTCTAATTACATCTAGTTTAGATAGTTTGCCCACTATAGAGCCAGCAATAAAACGCGGACAAAAAGTGAATTCAGAATTTACACTTCCTATTATTATAAAAGTGAATTAGAGATATTATTTACTAAATCTTCTATCTTTCCAAGTATACGAAGAAAACAGTGATGCAACTGCTACATACGTGCAAAATACTGGATATAATACGGCGACTATACCATACCATTTTAAGCCAGATTTCTGATTAAAAAACGATGCGCTTTTATAAATAAGCAGATAATCGATAATAATTTTTATGGCACAAATATTAACAAAGTAGTGTAAAGGAAAATCGCTAAAACACATAAAAATAAACACACAGATTAGTAAGGCATTCATGCTTAAAACTAGAAGTCCTGTAATCTTGCTAAAATTATTTTTATATGCTTTTGTTTTAGAGGCCCAACGTATACGCTGACTAATTAAATCGGGTAATGTTGGTTGTGCATGTGTGTAAATAACAGCCTCGGTAGATTTTAAATACCGAATACTTTCTGGATATTTTGTGCTAATTTTTTCAAGTAAAAAAATATCATCTCCACTTGCAATAGTATCATTTTCGGCAAATCCATTTACATTATAAAAGGCCTCTTTTGTATATCCTAAATTAGCGCCGTTACATAAAAAAGGTTTCTTTATTCCGAATCCGCCAAGCGTGGCGCCTTGTAAACTCATCACATCAAACCACTGAAAAATATTAAGAAATTTAGTAGTTGTAAAATAGGTAATTGGAGCAACAATAAACTGGCATGTTTTATATTTATCTATAAAACTATTAAATGTGGCTAACCATGTTTTTGGGAGTACACAATCTGCATCTGTAGTGAGTATCCAATTAAATTTAGATTTAGAAATAGCTAAACCAATAGCATCTTTTTTTGGAGAATTAGAGACTCGTTTATTCTGAAGTAATGTGATTTGAAGCTGAGGTTGGTTTTTAATAAAATGGGTTACTATAACTTCAGAAGCATCTTCAGAACCATCATTCACTAAAAGTATTTCAAATTGATTTTCTGTGTAGTTTAATTCCGAAATAGATTGTAGTAATTCGGGTAAATGTTCAGCTTCATTTCTAAAAGGTATAACAATAGAGAAGCCGGTATGTTTAGATGTTTTTTCAGCCTTAAACGACTTTACTTTTGTAAACCCCAAAAATAAACGCCCGATTAACCCTGTGTATAATATTAAAATAATGACACTAAAAACAATCATAAATTAGGATTTTAAGAGTTTAAAATTCATTACAAAATAAGTGCCTATAAGACTTGGCAATACAACGTTAAATAACCACATTATTGTAATACAACTTAAAACAATGGTTTCAGGAATATTAAAAAACGAAAATAAATACACAGCAATACTTCCTTTTAAAACCACGTCGAAAATAAATATACTTGGTAAAATAGAGGCTAAAAGATACATGCTAGAAATTATCATCATCGCATTTAAATAACTTAAATCCACATGAAATAAGTATAGTAATACGTAAAATTGAAACGAAAATATAACATAGCGTATTCCTGAAAACAATAAAGTTTTTAAGAATAGGGATATAGAAATAGAAGTTAGAAAATGTTTTGTTTTGTCTAACCAAATTTTAGGTTTTCCAAACCGTTTAACAATTATAAAGAGGATACTAAAAACAATTATTAAACCTAGATATTGAGGCCAACTTAAAGATTGTATATCTATTTGTAAGGGGAAATTAGACGCGAAAAAAAATAAGCCAATGCTTCCTAAAATAGTAGTGATTAGCATTTGTGCAAGATTACCAATACCGTTAAGGCCTACAATTTTGGACCTTAGTTTAGATTGAAAATATAATGCTTTTGCACCATAGTCGCCAATACGGTTTGGAGTAAAAAGAGAAGCGGTATGTGCGCCTAAAGTTTGCTCTAATGCGGTTTTAAACGTTATGTTTTTAATGTAATTAACTAAAGTTTTCCATTTTAAAATTTCAAAAAACCAATTTAATACAGATAATAATGTGATAATCAGAATTGAATTAAAGGAAAATAAATTATTAGATAATATATTCGTTTTTAATTCTGAAATCGATAAATCGTTGTTATTAAACAGTTTATGGTATATAAAATAAAAACTAAAAGCAATAATGCTTATCTTAACCGAATAAATTAAGATTTGATAAGATTTAAAAGTAAGTGCTTTAGCGTGCATACTGCAAATTAAACCTTTTATTATAAGATGTCTTCTATATTAAAACAACAAAAATACATAGCCTGTTTGGTTATTTTTATATTTCTAATTTCTATCCCTGGATTTTCTCAAACAGATGAGGATGTTTTAAGATTCGAATTGGCATTAGGTGCTAATACAGCATTTAAAGATGGCTTTGCAGAATCGTTTTCAGGAAAAACACTAAATCTGGCTACCATAAATGTAGGAGCCCAATATATGTTTACAAAAACACTTGGTGCTAAATTCGATTTAGGGTTTAATCGTATTAAAGGAGAAGGCCCTTCAGAGTCATTTAAAATAAACTATACACGACTAAATTTACAAGGTGTTTACGATTATACTAAAATCACTGGTTTAGATGTAAGAGAATTAAAATTTCTAATACATGCTGGACCTGGATTTGCATTTGTTAGGCCTTTAAGTATTGATTATGATAATAATCAGAATTATTTTAATGCCATAGTGGGTACAGAAGTTTTATACGAACTTAATAGAAATTCGTCTGTGTTTTTTGATGTGTCTTATATTCACGGCTTTACAGAGGCAGATGATTATTCTCCAATTACATCTGGTCAAGGTGCTTTTAATGGCAGTATACTTACTTTTACAGTTGGCGTTTCCTTATCTTTGAGCGGATGTTATTATTGTAATTAATGAGTAAAGAACGTATTATTTTAGGGATAGATCCCGGAACCACAATTATGGGGTTCGGACTAATAAAAGTTGTGGGTAAGACCATGTCTTTTTTGCAATTGAATGAATTAGATTTAAAAAAATACGACGACCATTATCTAAAATTAAAGCTCATTTTTGAACGCACCATAGAGCTTATTGAAACCCATCACCCAGATGAAATTGCTATTGAAGCGCCTTTCTTTGGTAAGAATGTACAGAGTATGTTAAAGCTTGGTCGTGCTCAAGGAGTAGCTATGGCAGCGGGTTTGTCTCGAGAAATTCCTATTACAGAGTATGCACCTAAAAAAATAAAAATGGCAATTACAGGAAATGGTAATGCTAGTAAAGAGCAGGTTGCGAGAATGCTTCAAAGTCTTTTAAAGTTAAAAACACTTCCTAAAAATTTAGATTCTACAGACGGACTAGCTGCCGCAGTTTGTCATTTTTATAATGATAATCGTGTAGAGGTTGGTAAAAGTTATACCGGTTGGGCTGCTTTTGTAAAACAAAACGAATCGCGTGTTAAAACACAAAAGGTGACAAAAAACAGTATAAAAAAAGTGAGTAAAATAGGTGTAAAAAAGACAAAAGAATGAATTTAAATCCACAGACTAATTCTACAGAATATGTTGAAGGTGTTGGCATTTATATTCATATTCCATTTTGTAAACAAGCTTGTTTTTATTGCGATTTTCATTTTTCTACGTCTTTAAAAAAGAAGGATGAATTAATAGATGCTTTAATAACAGAACTAGAACTAAGAAAATCTGAATTTAAAAACGATACGGTAGCAACTATTTATTTTGGTGGAGGTACACCAAGTGTATTGTCGTTAGCAGAAATTGAAAAAATATTAACTGCAGTTTATACGCATTATAAGGTTACCGCAAACCCTGAAATTACGTTAGAAGCCAATCCCGACGATTTATCTGAATCTAAAATATTAGAACTTTCTAAAAGTAAAATTAACCGCTTAAGTATTGGTGTGCAATCTTTTTTTGAAGCCGATTTAAAACTCATGAATCGGGCACATAATGCAGCCGAAGCCAAAACATGTTTAACATTAGCTACACAGTATTTCGATAATATTTCTGTCGATTTAATTTATGGTATTCCAGGTGCTTCTCACGAGCAATGGCAAGAAAATATACAAACACTTTTAGATTTTAATATTCCTCATATTTCTAGTTATGCATTAACCGTAGAACCTAAAACGGCCTTGGATACTTTAATTAAAAAAGGAAAGATTGAAGATGTAAATGAAGCACAAGCAGAAACGCAGTTTCATATGTTAATATCTCAATTAACAACAAATGGATTTCAGCATTACGAATTGTCTAATTTTGGAAAACCGGGATATTTCAGTATAAATAATTCAGCGTATTGGAAAGGTAAAAAATATATTGGTATTGGCCCATCTGCACACTCTTTTACAGGAGAATCTCGCAGTTGGAATGTTTCTAATAATTCAAAATATATAAAAGCAATTCAATCTAATACATTACCAAGTGAAATAGAATATTTATCGGTTAACGATAAGTATAACGAATATGTTATGACGGGGTTACGTACCATTTGGGGCGTGTCTATACAAACTATAGAAACCCAATTCGGATCAGATTTTAAATCTTATCTTTTGGCACAATCAGATAAATATTTAAAAGCAGAAATGTTGTATCTTGAAGGAGATAATCTTAAAGTAAGTAATAAAGGGAAATTCTTAAGCGATGGCATTGCATCTCATCTTTTTAAGATTTAAAAAATAGTATTTAATATGATTGCAAGTATTCAAACCAATTCAAAAAAGTATAAAATAGATTTCACTAAACCTCTAGATATTTCTATTCCGTTACGTGCTTCGCATACCAATGTTTCTGCTTGGTATGTAGAGCCACCAAAGATGGAGGCTGTTAAAGATCCAGAAGGTTTTTCTGCTCGTGTATCAGATGGTGCAGCATTTAATTTTAATAATATTTCATTTAATCCACATGCACATGGCACACATACAGAATGTGTTGGGTATGTTACTCACGATTTTCATTCTGTAAATGAATATTTAAAACAGTTTTTCTTTTTAGCAGAAGTTATTACCGTTGCGGTAGAAAAGTTAGAAGACGATTTTGTTATTTCTAAAAAACAACTTCAATTTGCTTTAGGAAATAAAAAACGTAAGGCCGTTGTTATAAGAACAATTCCCAATACTACAGAAAAATTAAGTAAACAATATTCACATACCAATCCGCCATATTTACTCGAAGATGCCGCAGTATATTTACGTGAAAAAGGAGTAGAGCATTTATTGGTAGATTTACCTAGTTTAGATAAAGAAAAAGACGATGGCGAGTTATTGGCACATCATGCTTTTTGGAATACAAAAGGAAAGATTAGAACGCATGCCACTGTAACCGAATTAATTTATGTACAGAACTATGTACAAGATGGGACTTACTTTTTAAACTTACAAATAGCACCTTTCGATAATGATGCTACACCAAGTAAACCTATATTATATCAGGTAATTACAGCCTAATTAATTTGCTTATTGTATCTTAAAACTTATGATAAACATAGAACAACTATACGACTATTGTTTAAAGAAAAAAGGAGTTACAGAAGCATTTCCTTTCGATAATAATACATTGGTCTTAAAAGTATTAGGAAAAATGTTTTTATTAACGGCTCTAAAAGGATGGGAAGAAGGACAACCAGCAATTAATTTAAAATGCGATCCTACAGAAGCAGAAAATTTAAGAGCCAATTACGAAAATATCCTTCCGGGCTATCACATGAGTAAAAAACACTGGAATACTTTAAAACTCAATCAAGGCGATTTAGAAAACACTTTGGTTTTTCAGCTTATAGATCATTCTTATGCGTTGGTTGTAAAAGGGTTGCCTAAAAAGTTAAGAGATACGTTGTTGTAAAGGAGACTTTATTTTTAATAACTATTAGTTGCGTTTTTTGTGCGCAGAGGGAATCACACCTTTTACACTTTTAAATTGCCTGTTAAAATTCGAGATATTCTTGAATCCTGAACGGTACGCAATTTCCGAAATAGATAAATCATTGTTTTTTATAATAAGTTTACAGGCGTGTTCAATACGCAACTCGTTTAAAAACTGAAAATATGTTTTATTAGTCCGCTTTTTAAAATATTTACAAAACGCATTTTTTGTCATTACCGCAACTTCAGAAATGGTCTCTAAAGAAATATCCTGATTAAAATGTGTCATGGTATACTCAAAGACATCGCGTATACGTTTTCCTTCATTATCGGTATATCTTTTGTCGTAAATAAAAGACGATAAACTCTTGTAAGGCGCAACAGCAGTAATTTGTAGCACCTGTAATAAAATAATAAAAGCCTCCAGTTTTGTGCTTTGCTTAAGCGTGTAAAATAAATCTGTAACCTGTTTTTTATTAGACGTAATTTTAAAACCTTGCTCAGCACGTTTAAAAAAAGATTCTAATTCTTCAAGTTCAACCAAATCAAAAAAGTGAGACCCAAAAGCATGTTTTGTAAAAAACAACGTTAACATATGCGATTGCTTTTCTACAATTTCATCACTTATAAAAACATGCGGTAAATTACTACCTATAATTATAATATCTCCAGTTTCGTATGGGTTTATTGTATCGCCAACAATTAAAGAACCTTCTCCAGAAACAATTAAACTTAACTGAATTTCTTCATGTTGGTGTAGTTTATCATAAAAAAGAAACCCTAAATCTTCCTGAAATACAAGTGCGTCCTGCTTAGGTTTAGGTATTTTAAAAGGTAAAACTTTCATGTTATAAAGCTTTTTTGGAGTTTAAAATTACATAAATAATATGCTATAATAATTTAAAAATATAAATAAACGGATAATTTTATATTAATTAAGGATAATTATAATCCATATAAAACGGCATTCCTTAGGTAGCTTTGCTCTAATTAAAATAGTGTTAACAGTATGTCATAGCAGGGTATTTAGCCTTAAATTAGCATGCTAGTAACGGTTTTAAAATTAGCTATAGAAATAGTATTAAAACTCGGCTGACTTTTTTAATGTAATTTGGGTGTTACCCTATCGGGGCAGGCTTTCGGCACTCGCTTTTTTAATGGCAAAAACAGACCAATAAAAAGAGCTCAAACAAAGCCTCAATCCTTAACACAAAAACCGTATATTAAAGAGGAAGCCAGATTATAAATATATTACAAGCAAACATTATAATAAATTATCGCTTTGGGGTACTCTAGAGGCAATGATTTGTGCGTTTAAGATTGTTTTATAATAGCTTACGTTAATACAATACAGTCCATATTTAAAAGCACCAAATACGTATTAAATAATAGGTGTAAAAAACAGATTTACAAAATAGCATATAAATGATTACAGGAAAAAATTACATTGGTTTTACACCATCTGCAAACGGAACAAAAACATACACAACCTTTAATCCGGAAACGAATACTAAAAACGAAGAGGTTTTTACAGAAGCAACTTCTAAAGAAATAGATCATGCTATTGTTTTAGCGACAGAGGCTTTTAAAAGTTTTTCGAAAACTTCAGGAAAAGAGAAAGCTAAATTTTTAAACACCATTGCAGACGAGATTTTAGCCTTAGATACTTTATTAGAAACTTACAGTAAAGAATCTGGATTGCCAAAAGAACGTGCAGTAGGAGAACGCGCGAGAACCATTGGGCAATTGCGTGCGTTTGCAACATTAGTAGAAGATGGATCTTGGGTAGATGCTGCAATAGATACAGCACAACCAAATCGTGAACCAGTGGCGAAACCAGATTTAAGAAAAATGTATATTGGTTTAGGGCCAGTGGCTGTTTTTGGTGCAAGTAACTTTCCGTTAGCATATTCTACAGCAGGAGGCGATACCGCAGCAGCACTTGCGGCAGGATGTCCTGTAATTGTAAAATCGCATCCCATGCATGCAGGAACAGGCGAGTTAGTCGCTTCTGCAGTAATTAAAGCAGCTAAGAAAACCAATATGCCAGACGGTGTGTTTTCAAATCTAAATAGTAGTGGTGTCGAGGTTGGACAGCAATTAGTAAAACATCCAGGAATAAAAGCGATTGGTTTTACGGGGAGTATTCGTGGTGGTCGTTCGTTATACAATTTAGCAGCAGCTCGTAAAGAACCTATTCCTGTGTTTGCAGAAATGGGAAGTATAAACCCTGTTGTAATTCTTCCAAAAGCATTATCAGAACAAGGAGCAGTATGGGCAAAAACGTATGCAAGTTCAATAACACTTGGCACAGGGCAATTCTGTACAAATCCAGGATTGTTGTTAGGTGTAAAAGGAAAAGATTTAGATAAATTTATTAAGGTCTTATCCGAAGAGATTGTAAAGATAGAACCTACCTGTATGTTGCATCCTAATATAAAAAGTGCGTTTTCTAAAAATAAATTTAAAGCCTTTAAGCAAGAAGGAATTGCTATTTCTGCAGAATATAAAACAGATGTTAAACCTAATTATGCACAGCAAACCGTTTTAACGGTAGATGGTAAAACGTTTCTAGAAAATTCAACATTACATAAGGAAGTCTTTGGTCCATTTTCTTTAATTGTTCAATGTAAAAACGTAAAACAATTAGAAACTATTTTGTACCAATTAGAAGGGCAACTTACAGGAACTTTAATTACCGCAAATGAAGAAGCAGATGCGCATCCGGAAATAGTAAGTGCATTACAAAACCGTGTGGGACGTATTATTTTTAATGGTGTACCAACAGGAGTAGAGGTTTGTCCGTCTATGGTTCATGGCGGTCCATATCCAGCATCTACAGATAGTCGCTTTACTGCCGTAGGAACACAATCTATAAAACGTTGGGTAAGACCATTTAGTTATCAAAATTGGCCAAATCATTTATTACCCAAAGCGTTACAAAATGAGAATCCAGAAGGGATTTTAAGATTAGTAAATAATAAATCTACCACAGATGCTATTTAGTATTTTGCGTACTAAATTTTATTCATCAAGTCTTAGTTTAAATTAATATCAGAGATAAAAAATAATATTAAATTTGAGTAATTTTCATCTAAACAGTACATTTTAAATATGAGATATAAACAAATTTCAAATTCACTTTTTATACAGAATAGAGCTCGTTTTGCAGCCAAAATGGAGCCCAATACTATTGCTGTGTTAACGTCTAACGATGTAAAACATAATAATGCAGACGATATGATGGGTTTTACCCAAAATAACGATCTGTTTTATCTTTCAGGAATAGATCAAGCAGAGTCTATTTTGGTCTTATATCCAGATGCTGTTAAACCAGAAAATAAAGCAATACTTTTTGTAACAGAAACCTCTGAACAAATTAAAATTTGGGATGGTGAAAAATTAACAAAAAATCAAGCTACTGAAATTTCAGGAATTAGCCGTGTAGAATGGGGACAAGATTTCGAGAAACTACTTCAGCTTATGGCGTTCGAGGCCGATGGTTTTTATTTAGGACATAACGAACATGTTAAACGTGTAACTCATAATCAGCAAACACAACAAGATCGTATGATTTTATGGGTAAAAGAGAAATATCCATTGCATGATTTACACCGTGTTGCAAAACTAACACGCGATTTACGACCTGTAAAATCTGATGTAGAAATCGATTTAATGCAACAAGCTGCAGATATTAGTGTCGAGAGTTTTAAACGTGCATTAAAGGCAACTAAGCCTGGCATTATGGAATATGAAATTGAGGCGGAACATATTTATCACCTAACGAAGTCTGGAGGTTTGCGTCATGCGTTTAAACCTATTATTGCATCTGGAAAAAATGCATGCTCATTACATTATAATACTAATGATGATGTTTGTAAAGACGGAGATATGATTCTAATGGATTTTGGGGTGTGTTATGCAAATTACAATAGTGATACTACTAGATGTTTTCCTGTAAATGGTACGTTTACAGCGCGTCAGAAAGAAGTGTATTCTGCCGTTTTACATTGTTTAAAAGAAGGTGCTAAATTATTAAAAGCAGGAACAGTATCTGCAGATTATGAAAAGCAAATGGGTAAGTTAGTCGAAGGGCAACTTATAAAAATTGGATTATTAGATGCTGAAGCCGTTGCAAAACAAGATCCAGAAAAGCCATTGTTTAAAAAATATTATATGCATAATTCTGCTCATCATTTAGGTTTAGATGTGCATGACGTAGGTTTGTATTCTCGTCCGTTTGAGGTCGGAATGGTACTTACTTGCGAACCTGGAATTTATATTCCAGAAGAAGGTATTGGATGTCGTTTAGAAAATGATTATTTAATTACCAAAGATGGTAATCGTAACTTAACAGAAGCGATGCCGATTGAAATAGAAGACATTGAATTAATAATGAAAAATAACTAATTAAGATGATAACATTAGGATTAGGAGGTTCTACAATTGAGGCAGAATTAGCAGCAATAGAATCCAGAGCACATTTAGTGCAACCCATAAAAAGTGATGCTTACCCAAAGCGTATAAAGCGTGCTTTAGAAATAATGGCTACCGAAAATATAGTTGCTGTTTACTTACATGCAGGTACAAACTTGTATTATTTTACAGGCACAAAATGGCATGCTAGCGAGCGTATGGTTGGTGCTTTATTACTTGCAGATGGAACCATTCATTATATCGCTCCTCATTTTGAAGAAGGTACCATTTTAGATTTTATGGAATTTGAAGGCCCTATTCATGGTTGGGAAGAGCATGAAAGTCCGTTTGAGTTGTTGGTTTCTGTTTTAAAAGAAAACGGAATTACAAAAGGAAATATTGCCATGGACGAAGTCACACCGTTCTTTATTATAGATGGTGTTCTAAATTGTCAGTCAGATTTTAAATTAGTCAATGCAAAACCTGTTACAGCAGGTTGCCGTATGATTAAGTCTAGTGAGGAAATTGCCATTATGCAAACCGCAATGGATATTACAATGGAAATTCATAAAGCTGTAGCACGTATCTTAAAACCTGGAATTGCTGCCCAAACGGTAGAAGATTTTATTCATGAAGCACACAAACGTTACGGAGCTCCAGATGGTTCTTACTTTTGTATTGTGTTGTTTGGTGTAGATACATCATTCCCGCATGGTGTAAAAAAACCAAAAGATTTAGAAGATAACGATGTGGTTCTTATTGACACAGGTTGTATGCTTCACGATTATATTTCAGACATTACAAGAACGTATGTTTACGGAGATATTACAGACGAACAACGAAAAATTTGGAACTTAGAACGCGAAGCGCAATTTTCTGCTTTCAAAGCTGCTCAATTAGGGCAAACTTGCGGATCTATAGATGTTGCTGTTAGAAAAACATTAGAGACAAACGGATTAGGCCCAGATTATAAATTACCAGGATTACCACATAGAACAGGACATGGTATTGGTTTAGATATTCACGAATGGCCATTTTTAGTAAAAACAGATCAAACTATTTTAGAGCCTGGAATTTGTGTTAGTAATGAGCCTATGTTGGTTATTCCAGATAAATTTGGTATTCGTTTAGAAGATCATATTTATATGACAGAAAACGGACCAAAATGGTTTACAGAACCAGCGCATAGCATTGAAGATCCTTTCGGACTTTCAAAATAATTTGAAGTTTAGATGATAAAATGAAGGCGTTAGATGTGTGAATCTAATGCCTTTTTTTGTGCTGAAAAAAGATGTATTTTCTAATCAATTCATTTTCATTTGTTGTAATTCGTTTTAAAATGTATTTTCGCGATGCTAAAAATTAAAATTATGAGTGTACTCCAAATGTTAGAAGATCGCAGCAGTTCAACTTGCGAATTATGTGGTTCAAAAGATCAATTAAAACAATACGTTATTCCGCCATCATTAAACGAAAGTGTAGACAATAGTGTGTTGGTGTGTAACACGTGCTTACAACAAATAGAAGAGAACGAAGATATGGATGTAAACCACTGGCGTTGTTTAAACGATAGCATGTGGAATGAGCATGTTGCTGTACAAATTATGTCTTGGAGACTATTGCAACGTTTACGAGGAGAAGGTTGGCCAAAAGATTTAATAGATATGATGTATCTAGATGAAGATGCTATGGCTTTGGCTCGTGCAACAGGAGAACATGAAGAAGAAAGTGCTAAGATTATTCATCGCGATGTGAATGGTGTTGTTCTTGAAACAGGAGACTCTGTTGTATTAGTGAAAGATTTAAAAGTAAAAGGATCTAGTATGGTTGCTAAGCAAGGAACTGCTGTTAGAAACATTCGTTTAGATCATGAAAATGCTGAATATATTGAAGGTAAAGTTGGAAGCCAACAAATTGTGATTATTACAAAATATGTAAAGAAATTGTAAGACTTATATTTCTTTAAATAGGATATAAAAAACGGGCTGTAAAATAATTTTACAGCCCGTTTTAATTTTAGATGTTATAATAATGAGATTCTTCTTTGTGACTTATTCGGAATAATAAATTGTTTTTATAAAAATAATTATATTGAAATAAGTTAGGCCTTAGTTTTTGCGTATTTATCTACATAATAGGTTGCTGCAAGTAAATCTTCAAGTGCATGACCAACCGATTTAAAAAGGGTGATTTCAGTATCGTTTTTACGTCCCGTTTTTTGATTGCCGCATAACTCAAATAAATCGGCTTGAATGTCATTCTCTTTTAGTATACCTGTATTAAGCGGAATAAGAATATCTCCACTTTCTTTTAAACCTCCTTGATAGGTGTCTATATATACAGATGATTTTAAAATGGCTTCGTCATCTGCTTCTCGTGTATCTTTTTTATAAGCACCAACTAAATCGACATGTTGACCAGGTTTTAAATGTTTTCCAATAACAAGAGGTTTAGTAGACAGGGTAGCCGAAGAAATAATATCTACTTCACTTATTTTTTCTTCAATGGTTTTTATCGCTTCAATAGTAAACTGTGTAGTCGTGAAATGTTTGCAAATGGCTTTTGCTTTATTATAATCACGTCCGTAAACATAAACTTTTTTAATAGGTCTGATGCTGGCATGTGCTTCAATTAAATTGGTAGACAATGCTCCTGTACCTATCATTAATAAAGATTCTGAATTTTCTCTAGATAAAAATAAAGATGCTAATGCCGAAGCAGCAGCAGTTCGTTTTACAGTTAAACTTTTCGCTTCTAAAATGGCTTTTAATTTTCCAGTTATGGAATCTAAATAAATATAGGTACTATGAATTGCTGGTAAATTATACTTTGCATTGTCAGGGCTAACCGTTACAATCTTTACACCTGAATTTTGTCCTGGATGCCATGCGGGCATTAAAAGAAGCGTAGAATCTAAGCCCGAATCTGGATTAGGAAAATCATGATGATGGCGCAGAGGCACTAGATAGTCGTTCGAGGAGAATCCTGTTTTTAAAGCAGAAATAAGTGTTTTAAAATTAGTTGAATTTTCGATAAAATCAGAATCAATTATAGCTGTATTTTTCATAACTTAAAATTAGTGAATATCTTGAAACTAATATAATTTATACCTAAAGAGGCTAATATTATATAATACAAGGATAATTATTAATCGATATAAAAATGGGCTGTTTTTTGTTTTACTCACTTTCTTGGTTTAGAAAGTTGTTTATTAAGCACCCCACAATTGACTATTATTCGTTTCATAAATGCTATTTAAGGTTTTAAACTAAAGTTCAGTTCGCTTTAACGAGTATTTTGTACTGTTCCGTAAATAAATTAGAACTTATTTTCGATTTAATTAATACTAGTTTTAACAAACTAGTATTAATTTTTAAAAAGACTGCCGCATTTTTTTGTTTATGGCCAGCTTTTATAAGATTCTTAAAAAATTAAAATAGTAACATTGAAGCTAATAAATCTCCCCTTTTCTAAAACAAATAAATTAGGCCTAAGCCTGCTTTTTTGTATGTTAAGTTTTGCTTTTTCTTATAGTCAAACTGTAACAGATATTATAAATGCCGTTAACCTAGATTCTTTGTCGCTTACAGTTAAAGAATTTTCTGGAGAAATTGCTACAGTTGTTGGTGGTAATACCGTTACACTTTTAAATAGGAAATACGATAATAACAACTTGGCTGCCGAGTATCTTTATGAAAGATTCGATAAGTTAGAGAATACCACTGTTGTAAATCAATTTATGGATGGTGAAGATAGTAGACGAAATGTAATTGCGACTCAGCTAGGAACAACACATCCGGAAAATGTATATATAATATGTGCGCATTACGATGCTGTTGCCGATTATTGTGCAGATGATAATGCAAGTGGTGTGGCTACAATTTTAGAAATAGCGAGACTGCTGTCTGGGCAATGTAAAGAAAATACCATTATTTACGCTTTGTGGGATGAAGAAGAGATTGGATTAATTGGGTCTAAATATTATGCCGAATTAGCAGAGACCAATGGTAATGCTATTTTAGGTGTTTATAATATAGATATGATTGGTTATGATGGCGATGATGATGAAAGCTTTGATATAGATGTTAAAAAAAATGATGCTGGTTCGCAAGGTATGAGTGACGATATTGTTGCTGTGTTAAATTCGTATCCGTTTAAATTGAATGTAAATATTGTTATTCCAGGAACAGAATATAGTGATCATTCTGGTTTTTGGAATCGTGGCTATCCAGCTGTTTTAGTTGGAGAAGCTTGGTCTGAAGATGATCAAAATTCAAAATATCATTCTAAAGAAGATAGATTTGCCTTGTTTAATCTAGAATATTATCACGAGTTATCTAAGCTGTCTGCTGGTTATATTGCTACCAAAGCAGTGTTAGGCGGCGTAGATAATACAGTTGCACAGAGTAATAATAGTCTTATTGCTAATCAAGATAATGCAACGTACCAATGGTATAATTGTGTTACCGATACTGCAATTACAGGAGCTACATTTCAGACCTATATACCAACAGCTAATGGTCGTTATAGCGTAGAAATTACATCTGGAACTTGTGTTGAGTTTAGTGATTGTTATGAATTCTCAACTTTAGGCTTACCAACGTTTAAAGATTCTGAACTAACGGTATTTCCTAATCCAGTACAATCTCATTTAACAGTTGAAAGAAGTGCAAGTGGTACAGCCGATTTTACAATGTATGATGTGTCTGGTAAACGGGTTTTTAAAATGACTTCTGAAGAAAAAACGACAGAATTACAATTGGGTAGTCTATCTAAGGGGATTTACTTTTTAAGTGTAGAAAGTGATAAAAAGAGAGGCGTGTATAAAATTGTTAAAGACTAAAATTTTTAATAATTTTATTAATATGAATGATACTAGATTTTGCGTTAGCGATTGCAGTGGCATCCTTTTTATGTGATGTAAACGATTTGTGTTTGCTAAACTGAAGTTTTTTGTTTGAATTAAATTATGCAGTGGTTAACTGTAATGTAATAAAAAGATATAACGGAAAGCGCGACCTTTTGGGAACGCCCTGAAAATTTGAAAATCATTTAATTTGGAAATGTAGCAATTCATTCCTGAGGTTTGAATTTTACCATATCATTTAAATACGATTTTTATTACGAGATGCTGAAACAAGTTCAGCATGACGAATAAATAAAAAAAATCCGCTCAAAATATTGAACGGATTTTTTTATGTGATTAGAATTTATTTTTTAAATAATTCTGTAAAATGTTTGTAAAACATTGGGATGGTTTCTATACCTTTTAGGTAATTCCATACTCCAAAATGTTCGTTAGGCGAGTGAATGGCGTCGCTGTCTAGTCCGAATCCCATTAAAATGGTTTTACTCTTTAATTCGTCCTCAAAAAGCGATACAATTGGAATACTTCCTCCGCTGCGTTGTGGAATTGGTGTTTGTCCAAAAGTTTCTGCATACGCTTTAGATGCTGCTTGGTAACCAATACTGTCTATAGGTGTTACGTAACCTTGACCGCCATGATGAGGTTTTACAACAACTGTAACAGCGTCTGGAGCGATACTTTCGAAGTGTTTTTTGAACAGTTCTGTAATGTCTTTCCAATCTTGATTAGGCACTAAACGCATAGAGATTTTAGCAAATGCTTTACTTGCAATTACTGTTTTTGCACCTTCGCCAGTATAACCTCCCCAAATTCCGTTAACATCTAATGTTGGTCTAATAGAGTTACGTTCGTTAGTTGTATAACCTGCTTCTCCGTAAACGGCATCGATATCTAAGGCTTTTTTATAGTTGTCTAAATTAAAAGGCGCTTTTGCCATTTGGGCACGCTCGTCTTTAGATAATTCTTCAACCTTATCGTAAAAACCAGGAATGGTAATGTGATTGTTTTCGTCGTGAAGTGACGCAATCATTTTTGTTAATATGTTAATTGGGTTTGCAACAGCACCACCGTAAAGTCCAGAGTGTAAATCGCGATTTGGACCTGTTACTTCTACTTCTACATAACTTAAACCACGTAATCCTGTGGTGATTGACGGTACGTCTTTCGCAATCATTCCTGTGTCTGAAATAAGAATAACGTCGTTTTTAAGTTTTTCGTGATTGTTTTTTACAAAGGTTGCAAGGTTTACACTACCAACTTCTTCTTCACCTTCAATCATGAATTTTACGTTACAAGGAAGCTCGTCGTTTTTGGTCATGAATTCCAATGCTTTTACATGCATATACATCTGGCCTTTATCGTCGCACGCTCCACGAGCAAAAATAGCCCCTTCTGGATGAGTTTCGGTTGTTTTTATAACGGGTTCGAATGGAGGAGAGGTCCAAAGTTCGATTGGATCTGCAGGTTGTACGTCGTAATGACCATAAACAAGAACGGTTGGAAGTGATTTATCGATGAATTTTTCACCATATACAATCGGATGGCCATCTGTCTTGCAAATTTCTACGTGATCGCATCCTGCTTCTTCAAGGCGTGTTTTAACGATCTCCGAAGTTTTTAAAACGTCGTTTTTGTGAGCCGAGTCAGCGCTAACAGACGGTATTTTAAGTAGTTCGATAAGTTCGTTTAAAAATCTATCCTTGTTATTTTCGATGTAAGTCGAGATATTTTTCATGTGGAAATATTCTGTTTCCAACAAAAATACAAAATTGTATAATTTTTTCTTGAAAGTTTATTTGATTATTGAAACTAATTTATATATTTGCACACCTTATTGCGGGCGTGGTGGAATTGGTAGACACGCTAGACTTAGGATCTAGTGCCGCGAGGTGTGAGAGTTCGAGTCTCTCCGCCCGCACAATATGAGAAAGCCGACTATTTATAGTCGGCTTTTTTTGTTTGGGGTAACACATGGGTAACACATTTAGTAAAAAGCTTGAATTTTAACACCATTTAAGAAATTTGTAGTTATTTTAATACAAATGGTACCAAATAATATTAAGAAGACTTCTTTTGTACTCTAAAAGATAGTTGTTTATCCCACTTAGCCCATTTCCTCTTCATTCCGCGAAAAGCGATTCTAGACAAAAGTCTTAAACACAATCCGCAATTTTAGCTTTCTATTGTGTTAACCCTTACCGCTACTCCAGTAAGGACAACTTCATTAAAGGAAGAAAATTGTGAATAGCCTTCGTTTGATTCGAACTTAAAAAAAGAATTTAATGACTGATTGTCTTTATCATAAATCAGCTTTTTAGAAAGCGCTCTATGCTGTTTTTACTTCACGCGTATCTGCCTGAATGCTATAAAAACAGCACAGAATCTTTGCGCAGTTAAGTTATGGTTGATTTGGGGTGATTGAACTAAAATTAAGATTCGATTTCTTTAGAATTGGCCACTTTAAGTTGAATTTTAGCAATTAACTTATTAACAACGAGTTGTTTGTAAAAAATAGCTCTATTTTATTTGACCTGAAATAATATGGAATGATATTAGATGAATTTTATGGTCATTTAATATGGTACCATTTCAGTTCATTTGAGGTTTAGCGTCCTGTGGATAACTTTAAGCTTCTAGAAATGGTTCTATTTGCATATTTTAATAGATTTAATACTAGAATTCAGTATAAGTTAACAAAAGCGCTTTTGTTCATTATCTAACATTAAAAACAAGAAATAATGAACAGTCATCAACTACTTTTTGAACGATTAGATCGTTTAGAACAATTATTAGTATCTAAAAAAGAGGTGCTAACCTTTGATGAGGCCTGTGATTATGCAGGAATATCAAGAAGCTATTTGTATAAACTTACCGCTTCGGGTAAGGTGCCACATTCCAAACCTAATGGAAAACTCATTTTTTTCTCAAGACAAAAATTTGAAGCTTGGCTCATTCAAAGTCAGGATGTACTAGAACTCAAGGATCCAACTAAGACCAATTCCATTTAGTCATGGAGAATCTAAATAAAAACACTCCGAACATGCTAGTGCATGAAAGAAATGAGTCTCGAAAATCGCAAATTAAAAATCCTCATAAATTAAATACTATAGATCGTATAGATTTGGAAAACGACTTCCTAAAATTGGATAGTAGTAATAACAATCCCTTTCCGGTAGATATATTTCCCAAAGCACTTCAAGAAATTATTTTCGAGGCGCATAACGTCTATCAGTTTTGTTTAGACTATTTAGGAGCAGGTGTGTTATCGGCAGCTTCAGCGGCTATAGGAAAGACATATAAAGTTGAAGTTAAAAAAGGTTGGGAAGAAAAAGTGAATTTATTCACTGTTATCGTGGGGCGTCCAGGTGATTCTAAAACACATGCGCTTAATTTTTGTTTTAGACCGATTCATAAAAGAGAAGATACCACTTTTGAAATCTACGAGCAAGAACTAAAAGACTACATTCAAGAAAGCTTAAATACCAATGAAGACCGTAGCAAATTAAAAAAGCCACTTTTAAAAAAGATTCTCATCAGTGATTTTACGCCAGAAGCACTAATCGCTATACATGCTAATAATAAAAAAGGACTGTATGTTTATGTAGATGAACTTCATGGTTGGATTAAAAACTTCAATAGATATAATACTTCAGGCGAAGCGGAAACCTATTTAAGTCTGTGGAGTGGTACGCAAATTTCTACAGACCGAGCCTCTGGTAAGAGTCAAAGAATAAGCGATCCCTTTATTGGGGTTATAGGTAGCACACA
Source organism: Formosa sp. L2A11 (assembly GCF_009796865.1). Classification (GTDB taxonomy): domain Bacteria; phylum Bacteroidota; class Bacteroidia; order Flavobacteriales; family Flavobacteriaceae; genus Formosa. The sequence continues at coordinate 1,792,111 of NZ_CP047028.1, forward strand.
AATTTCGGTACTTAAAGAGTTCGCTAAAGGAGGCAGACAAACAAACGGATTTCTGGATCGCTTTTTATTTGTTTATCCATGGAAATCTACCACGCTTAAATGGAATCTCAATACTATAGCTCAAGTTCATCTGGATAATTACTTTACTATTATATCCAGTCTTTTGGATTTAGAATCCCATGAAGAAAAAACATCAGAAGTTATTCCTTTATCTAGCCAAGCCAAACACTATTTGTTTGCTTGGCAAAATAGTAGACCTAATCAATATTTATTTGATTACGAGCGGAGTATAGATGTCAAGCTTCAGCAATATGTAATACGATTTGCTCTTATATTACAATTAATAGAATATGTGATAGAAAAAGGAAGTAACAAGCAAATAGAATTAAAAGCTGTAAAAAGTGGGATTCGGCTGTTTGATTATTTCTATCAAAATGCCATTCGAGTAAGACAAGAAACCACAGTGCGTAATTATTATGAATCGCTTACCCAGCTACAGCGTGATATTTTAGAAGAATTACCCAAAGCATTTACAACTCAAGAAGGCCTTGAAATCGCATGTAAGTCCCTTCAGGGGAAAAATAGAATTAGTGAGCGTCAGTTTAAAACCTACTTAAATGATACTAAGCTTTTTAAAAGATGCTCAAGAGGGCATTATGAAAAAGTACTATAAACTGCACTAACTGCATTTACTGCATTAACGATGTTAAAACATTGTAAATCAATTATTTGATAAACTAAGTTTGTGCAATATTCGTGCAGTTTGTGCAAAAGAGAAAGAATCCAAAAACTAGGTTAGTGCAATGTAATGCAGTCTTAATGCAAAATAAAATCATTTGAAAGTCGCGCTATCACTGCAAAGTGAAGTTAATGCAATTAATGCAATACAGGTATGTATAAATTTTGTCTACATAAGAGTTCTAAGAAGCATCATTGTCCCGAATGTGGACAACAAAGGTTTGTGAAATACATAGACCAAGAAACAGGAGATTATCTGTCTAATGAAGTTGGCAGGTGTGATCGTGAGATAAATTGTGGCTATCATTATCCGCCAAAACAGTATTTCAGAGATCATACTAATGAGAAACCTACTAGCCTTCAATATGGTAAGATATTTCAAAACAGTAAACAGCTTAAACAAACAAAAATAAAACCATCCTATCACGATCCTATGGCAGTTAAGGAAAGTCAATCTAATTTTAAGCAGAACAATTTTATTCAATTTTTATACTCAAAATTTGATGGCAAAGGAGTTAACCAATTAATTCAAGATTATAAAATAGGTACAGCACTGCATAATTATTATGGCACTATTTTTTGGCAGATTGACGAGCAGCAAAAGGTTCGATCAGGTAAGATTATCAATTATACCAAAGCGGGCAGGAGAACGAAGTATATTAACTGGGTACATGCCAAGAAACTTAAACAAAAGCAATTAAATAAATTCCATTTAAAACAATGTTTGTTTGGTCTTCATCTCCTGAATACTAATCAAAAACCAATAGCTATAGTGGAATCAGAAAAAACAGCTTGTATAATGAGTTTGTTGTTTGCTAAATATCTGTGGATGGCAACAGGAAGTTTAAATGGTTTAAATGAAGAGAAGTTGAAACCCTTAAAAAACAGGCCAATAATACTATATCCTGATCTAGGACGAGAAGGGGTAAATGGTTCTCCGTATATGCAATGGAAATTGAAAAAGGAGCACTTAAATAAAGTAGGTTTTAATATTCAAATTTCAGATTTGTTAGAGAAAAAAGCTAACCACAATCAAAGGCTCAAAGGATTAGATATTGCTGATTATTTTTTGAAAACTCTAAAAGAAAAACCAAACATAATGATACCAAAGCAAGAAGGTATTATTCAAACTTTTATTCAAAAAAATAGCGCCGTATTAACGCTTATAAAAACCTTCGATTTGGATAAGGGAAAGCTATTAAATAGGGTTGGAAATAATGATTCTAAGTACGGAAATTAAATGAAATCTAGCAGGTATATGAATAGGAGCTGTAAGCCGAAAAGGTTATATGTTTTGTCTCACTGGGTTGAGACGAAAGAGATAAGCAAGAGGGTAACACGCTGCGCGATGTTACATAATTTTAAATTTAATTCAAATTTCTGAAAATCAGTTAATTACATGATTGTCTAAATGTTTAAATATCTCTTTCTATTCTATTTTTAACGAAAAAACGCGCTGAGCCCAGTAAAATCAACAAAAATTTGGAGCAAAAAGATGGATAAGCAATATAAAAATCAAGAATTTAAGAGTATTAGTATTAAAACATCGGCAGTTAAAAGATTCCGAAAGTTTAGCCGATCTATGGGCCTGTCTCAGACAGCTGCCTTAGAATTAATGTTGGATTTTTTTAAACATAATGAAATTTCGCCTACCGAAGAAATGGGGCCGAAATTTCAGACTTTGGATGCGTCCATAAAGAGTAGAATAAATGCTGTAATCGCAATAATAAAGCATATAGAAAAACATCAAACTAAACCAACTGTAGCCATGTTGGAATTGCTTTTACTAGCAGAACCAGAAGAGAAAAAAGTAAAGTTTGTAGAGAAGAAAAGATTTGAAGAAAATGAACAGATGGAAAATGGAAACCTAGATGAATAATGATTTTTAAATCTTTATTCATCTTCGAAGAGAAGAAGTATATTTGATTTTAAAGTGGGTATTATCCATAAATCAAGATTTTACTTTTGTCTATAGACTATATTTAAATAGGGTTCTCCTCTGAACTTTAAATAATCCATAACCTTTGATGATTTTAAGAGTTTTTTTATAAGTGATTAATAATTAATCCATTACAAACTTAAATCCTAATCCAACATAATTAGCACTTAAACCTGTATTTCGCTGATAATTATTGTATTTAAGATCTATACTTTTCAATCCTAATTTCCAGATATGTGCTTTACTGAATATGTCTGTATAGCTGAAACCAAATCCGTATTGATTTGCACTAAATTTAGACAAATCAAAATCGGACGTATAGAACTCACTAGTAGATAAATTTTGGTTATAAGGCGCAAAATAATCTGCTTGAGTCTGGTCATAATATCTAAATGAGGGATACAAAGTAAATTTATCTGAAATTTTTATAGGTATTTCTAAACTAGCTGTATTAGACTGAACTCCCCAGTTATCAAAATAATAACGATAATATGTTCTTAACGAAACGACTTCATTTATATAATAATTTAAGCGAAATCCTATTGGGATTTTTAACCTGTTTGACGGTAAGCGCTCAATATCATCTGCTAATTGAAATACATCTTTATTACTTGGAGATGTATAGTTTGGAATACTTGAGGCATTACCAATATAGTAATTATCAACATCACCAAAATACACACGCTGTAAAGGATTCCCTAACCAACCCTGCTGTTTAACGACATCTAAAAACATTGAAAATTGTGCATTTTTACTTAAGATTTGAGAAAAACTTAAAGACACAGAATAGGAATTTCTACCTTTATTATTTATCTTTTTAAATCCATTTAATGGCTGCCAATTCGTAGAGGCATTCCCGTTTTGATCTAAAATAGTAACACCTTTAAAATAGCCTTGGTTTAGGTTTCCATTTTCATCGGCATAAGCTTTTAATTCGGTAGGATAAATTGGTCTCCAAGTATCTAAATAGACTTTAGCACTCAAACCAACTGTAGTGTTCTTTTGGTTGTAGAGTTTGGTTAAGCCTCCACCAAATCCAATTGAAGAATAATCATATTCAGTTGCAAAAGACACATCTGCATTCCAAATAGTATTTCTATCGTCAGAACTATGCGAATAATCTGCGTTTATATTTGCCCAAACATCTGAGCTTGATGCACCAGAAGACGCAACCCAAGGACTACCTATAACATCGTCATCACCATTGCCGGAAGCACCAGAAATATCGAAAGGGTTTACATTACTGGAAGACGCAGAGGTATATGCAGAAATACCTGCGTCAATGGTTAGCACATCGTCATCATTCATGGGCATACTAACGACTATAGTTGTAGTTATATCAGATAATTTTTCATTTCCTATCCCTCCAGTTACCGAAGCATTATTCCCTTCTTGGGAGTAATAGCTGCTTAAAAAATCGACTTCTGTTGTTTCTAAAACTCGTTTTTTATAGACCAAAGTTGAGTCTTGTTGAGCCATTATGCTTCCAAAGCAAAAAAGAGCAACTGTTATAATTAGGTATTTCATTTATTTTTTTAATATTTAATTACAGCCACAGCCTCCACCAGATTTTCCACCATTTGCTCCAGATGCACCTTCTCGATACACTTGAAAAGCAGTTTCAAAACGATCAATCTTTTTCTGTGTTAAAACCATATCTGGGTCGTTAAGATTTACTTTCTCATATTCTTTTGCAGCTACACAAGAGCTGAAAGAACATATTACTATTGCTATAATAATCACTTCTTTAATCATTTTTTAGTGGGTTTAATTCAATATTTTTAGATGTTAGAATACTACTGTTTTCATCAATAATTATACACTCAACTCCATTTAATTGATTGATAAAGTCCAAGCCCGTTTCTTTTCCCATTACAAAAATTGAAGTTGCCAAAGCATCAGCTAATTCAGCCGTTTTCGTAAAAATGGAGACACTTAAAATTCCTGTTGCCGGATATCCAGTTCTAGGGTCAATTATATGTGTATATAAAACATCATTAAATTTTACATATTTTTCATAATTACCAGAGGTTACTACTGCACTATTGTATATAGGCATCCAGGAAAACACTTTTTCTTTGTTTAAAGGGTTTACAATAGCAACCATCCAATCTTTTCCGTTTGGTTGTTTTCCCCAAGTATTTAAATCGCCCGATGCGTTTATAATTCCAGATTTAACACCTTTTTCTATTAATAGTGCTTTTGCTTTATCTGCTGCATATCCTTTACCGATTGCACCAAAACCAATTTTCATACCCTCTAGATTTAAAAAAATAGAATGGTTATCATTGTCTAGAATAATATTTTGATAGCCTACTTTTTCTACTGATTTTTTTATTTCATCCTCAGTTGGCATCTCAGTCATACTACCATCAAAATGCCAAACTTTATCCATCGAAGCATAACTAATATCGAAAGCACCATCAGTCAATTTTGAAATTTTAATCGTTCTATCTATAAGATCAAATAATTCTTCATCAACAATTACAGGTTTTATTCCTGAATTTCTGTTTATTTCAGAGGTTTGTGATTTTAAATCCCAAGAAGAAATCAATTTCTCAATCCTAGATATTTCATTGACAGCTAAATCAATATAAGTGTTACCTTCAAGTGAATCATTCGCGACAACCGTTATATCAAACCGACTGCCCATTAACTTAAGCGTTTTGTTATACACTTGCTGACTAATAGCAGAAGAAGTAATGAAGAATCCTATTAAAAAAAGTTTATTTTTCAAAAGCTTCTAATTTTTTAAAATATAATGCAGGAGTGGTTTTTTCATAACCTAAATTTCCCAAAACTTTACCACTAGAATTTAATACAACTACATAAGGAAAATAACCGTTAAGGTTATATTTTTCAGCTAGTTTATTGTTGTGTGCTTGTTGTTCTTTTGACAATGCATTTTTACTCTTTCGAGGAAAATCAGCTTGAAGCATCACAAAATGATTTTCGCTTAGCTCTTGAAACTCATTTGTGCTCCATATTTCTCTGTCGAGTTTTATACAGGGTGCACACCAGTCTGATCCTTGAAAAACCAGAATTATTGTTCTGTCATTTTCAGTAGCAATTTCTTTTGCCTTGGTAAAATCTGTTTGCCAATCTTGAGCATAACCACTTACGGTTGTGATAAGTATTATGGCTATTAAAAAAACTTTTTTCATAGAAATAATTTATTTACAGTATATTAAACGGTATTTGTTCTAATTACTTACATTGTTATTTATCAACTTGTACTAGTATTGCTTTTAGAGCAGATCCGCCTCTTTCACAAGACCTGCAAAAATAAAATGAACGTTTTGTTTTCATTTGTTTAGACTCATATAAGTGTTAAACTTAGATAAATAATGTTGTGCATTCGTTTTTATCAATCTTTATCCTTTGAGCCACTTACTATTCTTGAGATAATTCCTTTCTGGTCTTTAAATTCTGCTATTAATACACCAGCCAAATGAATTACTATAAATGCAATCAAGTAATAAATACCAAGCACATGGATTTCTTCCATTGGTTTTTTGAATTCTTTAGGACCAAATTCTATGATTAGACCTGTAATTAAAGAAACGATAACACACACGTAAAAAATGAGGTATGTCCATTTCTGCAATTTCATTTTAGTAGACAGATTTTTACCAAATGGATTTTGAATTTTCATAGTTCCGAATGCTGGAAGTATGAAACGAATACTAAATAATCCAACCAACACATAGCCAATATAAATATGCCAATCCCACATGGGTTTTCTTATTTTTTTTGCCAATGTTATGAGTTGGTCTTGAGATAAATTTTGTTCTGTACCAGTCAAATAATCTTTAATGATAGCTGCTACATTAACCTTGTTCAACCACGTTAATCTCAAAAAAATTGTAAGTAACAATAACAGAAATGAGATAGCTATAGCCCAATGCATGAGTCTATATACTTTAGAATACTTTGTGTTTTCCATAATATTTCCTTTTTATAATTAATTTTTCGTTTTAGTACTCGACCTGCGTTTATTTTTGATGATAGTTTAGTTAAAAGAGAAATTGCCACCTTAGCTATCAATTGTAAGCTAGTATTTAGAACAAGATAAGTCTGAACTTAATATGTGTTTATAGTTTATTTTTACAACACTAGTTCTGTCTTTGTTTAGGTTAAAATTAGCTTTTTTTTAAACTAAGCTCCTCTTCTTTATAATTTTTCACATTTAAAATAAGCGACAATCAATCTACTTCATTTAAGTAAACTGATATGGTCCATATTCTATCTTTTTTCAACAAATAATAACACTTAATGACTTCTCTTTTAAAAACAGAGAAAGTGATTGTTCATTAATTTGAGCTAATTCTCCATCAATTTGAGATTCAAAAAAATCACTTCGATTTCTAGAAAGCAGAATATTCTTTGTTTGGAAATATTTTACTTCATCTAGCAAATCAGGTTTTTTAATGAGCATACAAAAGCCAAAAAACAACATTTTTAGTTTACTCATTTTTGGAACAATAAGAACATCTAATAGTCCATCTTGTAGCGAAGCCTTTGGTGTTAGGCTGAAATTATACCCCATCACGTTCGAATTTGAAATAAAAATTAAAAATGGATTTACAATTTCAGAAGTACCATTTATAATCATAGTATTTTCTTTTAATTTATTAAATTCTCTAAATGATTTAAAAGATGCCTTTATATAATAAATAAGTGTTCTTTTCTTTAAAGTTTCGTAGTTTCCTATAACGCTAGCAGTAAAGCCAAAACCAGTATTACTAAAAAAATACCTCTCATTAACACAACCAACATCAATTCTTGTTTGGTTATTATTTCTAATGATATGAAGTGCTTTTATAATATTCTTTGGAATATTCAAATTAGAGGCTAATCCATTACCAGAACCAATAGGAATAATACCTAATGGAATGGATGCGCCAACCAAAGTTGAAGCCACTTCATTTATCGTTCCATCTCCACCACAAGCCACAATGATATTTGCTTTTTGGTTGATAGATTCTTTGGTTAAATCAATTGCGTGTCCTCTGTAAGTCGAAGATTTAATAGTTATGCAATATTTATCTACCTCGAAGTATTCCTGAAGTAATTCTTTAGAAAGGCTATGATGACCAGATCCTGCTATTGGATTAATGATGAAGTGAATATTTTCCACCTTATTTACGCTTTAATTTTAAACCTTCATTTCTGTATAAATCATCTGAAACCTCATAAAATGAAATACTTTTTTTCTCAAAATTCTCATCGGAAGGAATACTTGTTAAGCTATTATTTAAGGGATTCCAAGAATAAAAATTTGCATTTTTCTGTTCATCTAATATCAAAATTTTATCCTCTTTTAAATACCCTAGTTTTCTGTAGTTTCCTATAAAAGCACGTTCATCTCCTGGTTGCATTGCTAGTATGTTTTTTCCAAAGAGATTAGACTTATAATCCCAATGCAATACCGAAAACAAGGTTGGAAACACATCAATTTGAGAAGCCAACTTGTTTACTTTTTCTGGTTGCTGATTTGGTAAATTAAAAATTAATGCAGGTATGTGGTAGTTCTTAACATCCAATTCCCAACGTCCTGCACTACTTGCACAATGGTCGCTCATTATAACAAATACCGTATTTTTAAACCAAGATTTTTGTTGTGATTTTTTTATAAATTGGCCAATTGCATAATCGGTATATTTTACAGCGCCATTTCTCCCAGTTCCTGAAGGGATATCTATTTCGCCTTCTGGGTAGGTATAAGGTTTATGATTAGAAGTCGTCATTACAAAATCGAAAAACGGTTTTCCGGTAGCGTAAACCTTGTCAGCTTCGTTAAGTACTTTATTGTAAAGATCCATATCACAGACTCCCCAAGCATTTTCAAAAGTAACTTCGTCATCTTCAATATTAGTACGAGTAGTTTTTATGGTTTTATCCAACAAAAAACCACGACCTCTATCAACGATATTAAATCCATTTCCTCCAAAATAGGTATTCATATTATCGAAATAACCATCGCCTCCATAGAAGAAATTACGTTCGTAACCTTTTTCTTTAAATACTTCGCCAATGGTAAATAAGCCTTGATTGTCTTTTCGTTTTACAATACTACGTCCTGGTGTTGGTGGAATTGATAAAGTAATGGCTTCCATACCTCTTACGGTTCTTGTTCCTGTGGCATAGAGATTTTGAAAAAACAGACTATTATTTGCGAGTGAATCTAGTATTGGAGTGATGTTCCTTTTATTACCAAATTCACTTAAAAAATCGCTACTTAAACTTTCTACACAAATAAAAATAACATTTGGTTTTATTGATTTATGAATACTATCCGTATTTATTATTGTTCTGTAAATCGAATTTATATTTGCATTTTCAAACGTGTTTTTTGAATCTAAATAACTCACTTTAACGGTTTGAAAAGCTTCTTCTTTTGGAATGGTTTTATAAAATTCGTTATAAGGCAATTCGTTATTTCGGAAGGCTGCAAAAAATGAGTATATACCCGACTTTGCTAATTCGTTATTGTATCTATTTCCAGAAAAATCAGCTTGTTTATTCGTAATAAACATCAGACTAATAACACCAATAACCATCCAAGGAAGCGAAGCGATTAATTTAGATCTGAATGTTGTTTTACTTTTAAACGTTTTATTAAAACAGCCTAACTTATAAACAATAAATATACTTGTTAGGACTAGAGCTAGCATCGCAGAAATAAGAATAGGCAACGGGTAAGACTCGTTAATATTCTTTACGACTTCGTAAGTGTAAACCAAATAGTCAACAGCAATAAAATTGTAACGTCTGTGAAATTCATCCCAAAATGTAAACTCTCCAAAAAAAGAAAAAAACAGAATCAAGACACCAATTGAAAATCCTAAATACGTAATGATTTTATCAACTACGGAACCATAAAATCGCTTTGGTAAAACTAATAAGTATATAAGATACGGAATTGCAAAAAATGAAATGGTTGCTAAATCAAAGAAGAAACCAATTCCAAAAGTTTCAACAAGTGTAAAACCAGCATTATCTACTTCAGAAAAATTCCAAATAAAGAAACTCAACCTTACTATAAAAGACAGTACTAAAAATAAACCAATATAGGCTTTCAATAAAGTGAAGCGCGTTGGAAAGATTTTAATTTTCATATTACTTGAGGTGTTTTTAATCTAGTAGCTAGCTAGTATTCTTTTTACTTTTTCTATATTTTCTTGTTTTCCTTGTTCCAGTATATCTTCTCCGTAAATGGTTCTGAAATGATGCTTTTTCAAAAATTCAAAATTCAATTTATGCCACTCTAAATCTGTTACTTTGTCATCACAAAAAAGCTCCCACTCTCTTCGTAATAGCAACTTTCTGTAAAAGAAATGTGAATTGCTAATATGAAAAATATCGGCATCACAAAGTACTTCGGCTAAAGCTGTTGTTGGGCATTGGGGTATCTTAGTTGCTTCAATACAATCTTTAACTTTATTAATAAAACTAGCAGCAACTTTTTCTTGCTTCAAGAACTTACTTGCAATGGTTTTACTTTCGTCTTCGTGACCTTTATATGTCTTTGAAAATCCTATATCGTGAAACCAAGCTGCAACAATTAAAACCGCTGTATTCTGTTCGTTAATATCCATTGCAGCGCATAAGTATTTTACGTTTTGTACTACTTCTTTGGTATGCTGAAGGTTATGAAAAGGCAATGCCGCACATTTTGAAGTCGTCAATATATCTGTACAATATGCAGCAACGCTACTAATCATTGTCGTGGTCATCATGTCCATCTAATTGAATTGTATTCCTATTGCTTCTAATCTCTATATGGGTTATTTCGCCACCACTTGTTCCAACGTATTTAGCAACTCCCATTGAGACCGTTGAAAGCAGTAAAATCAACATAAAACCGTACTTAGAGAATGGCATTTTTTTATATTGCAAAAACAATGTTATTAGTGAAACAACTCCCAAAACTTGCATTATTGAAAGAAACAATTCCGCGTATTCTTCGTGTTTATAGATTAATGTTTCGCTAATTCCAGATAAATTTTCAACGATTTCTTCTGCACCATCTCCAGTATAAAAAGCTATAATGGATGTAAGGGCACTAAAAATAAAAATACCCAATGCTGTGTTTTTCACCTGAGGTTTCTTCATTATCAAACCTACCAACAGCACTAAAAAACCAATCAATACTCCTACAATAGGAAGATGATTTACTACCAAATGAAGATGTGCATCGTTCATAATTCTGTTTTTTATTTAAGCAATATTTACATTAAACAAGTATCCCACTAATGCGGTTAGACCCATTGCAACTGTTCCCCAGAAAGTAATACGAGCAATTGCTTTTCCAATACTTGAGCCACCGGTTTTCGCCGCTAACGCTCCTAAAATGATAAGAAAGAGTATCGCAAAACCGTAAATTGAATATTCCATACTATTTAGAGGAAGAAATAATGTTACTAAAAAGGGAAGTAATCCTCCTACCGTAAATGCTGCTCCTGATGCAAAAGCTGCTTGAATTGGATTAGCTTGGCTAATTTCGTTTATCCCTAATTCGTCTCTAATGTGCGCACCTAAAGCATTGTGCTGTGTTAATTCTTTAGCTACAGTTAAAGCAGTTGTTTTTTTTAGTCCTCTTTTTTCGTAAATCTCTGCTAATCGCTGTAATTCGATTTCGGGCATTTCTTCCAATTCTTGCTTTTCCCGCTCAATGTCTGCTTTTTCGATATCTGTTTGGGAACTAACTGAAACATATTCTCCGGCAGCCATAGACAGCGCACCAGCAACAAGTCCTGCTAATGTTGCCAAAATAATAGGCTCTCGTGTAGCACTTGCCGTTGCAACACCTATTGCAATACTTGCCGTTGACAAAATACCATCATTTGCTCCAAGTACTGCGGCTCTTAACCAGTTACTTCGGTGAATGTAATGGCTGTCTAAGTAATCGTCTAAATCTTCTGATTTTTCTGTCATCTATTCAGTAATTAGATTAAATGCCCCTTTTGTCAAAAACTCTGTGTTTGGTTCAAAATCATTTGCATTAATGATTTGAATAAAGCCATTATTAGTAGCTCCAATTTTTACTAGTAATTTTTTAAAATTTGTTTTATTTTCTTTAACCAAAACAAAATAGTCGTTATCAATATTAGCTACCGCTTCAACTGGTAATGCTGGATATTCTGTTGTTGTGGTTAAAATTTCTCCTTCAATGTACATTCCTGGGGCAAATAACTTTGCATCACTTTCATTAACTAAATCACCGTGAATATCTACCGTTCTGTCTTGAATATTAATGGCTTTATTTACTAAATGTATTTTTCCTTGGTACATTTTATTCATATCGTTCTGTAACCTAACGTTAATAGGTTGCCCTACTTTTACCATTGGTAGGTCTTTTTCAAAAATCTTCAGTTCAATATGTAAATCATCGGTATTTGTAACAGTTACAGCAACATCAGAAGGATTCAAATACATCCCTTTAGTAGCATTAATTGTTGTTGCATAACCTGATAAAGGGGAAGGCACGCTGATGACCGAGCGCATGTTTTCTGCAGATAAAGTGTTTGGATTAATATTCATTAAGCTTAACTTCTTTTTTAGCGACTCATATTGTGCTAAAGTCACTGTGTATTCCGATTCTGCTTTTAGAAAGTTCTTTTTGGATGTAACATTATCTGCCATCAATTCTTTTTGGCGTTCATAATCAGACTTTAAATAGTTCAGATGTCCTTTGGCTTCTAAAAAATCTTGTTGAGCTTGTATATATTCAGGATTTTCAATAGTGAATAATGTTTGACCTTTTTTGACAGCATCTCCAGGCAAAAGGCTAATGTTTTTTACATATCCAGCAAAATAGGCACTAACATCTGCTTGGTTTTCTGGCGGAACCGCAAACATACCGTTTGCTTTAACCACAGTATTAAATGGTTGGGTTGTTATTTTGCCAACCTCCATATTACCTGATGTAAACTGATTTTCTGTTATGGTAATTAGATCTACATCCTCTGTTGTTTCATTTACATCTGTATTAGTAACCTCACTTTTTTCTTTTGAATTACAGGAAGCTAAAGCTAGTATTGCGACCAATAAAAGACCCTTGAAGTATATAGAATTAGATGATTTGTTGTGTGTATTTTTCATTGTTAATTGGTTAAATAGTTTAACTCTAAAACGGTATTATTGTACTTGTTTAGGTTTTGTAAATAGTTGATTTCGATATTTTTTGCACTCTCCAAAAGTTGCACATACTGCAAGAAATCTATTTCGCCATTTTGAAATGCTTTTGAAGCGGTTGTTGTTAATTCTTTAGAAAGTCGCCGTCCTTTAGTTTCGTAATAATCAACCGTTTCTTGATATTTTTTTAAATCGGAAAGTAGCGCGTCATAATTGGATTGCAGTTGAATTTTATAGTTTTCAAATTCATTAGCTACAATCAATGTTTCTGTTTTTGCCGCTTTGATTTTTGATTTATTTGCACCAAACCATAAAGGTATTGCAACGCCTATTTGAAAACCGTTGTATTTTTTTGCATTAGTACCATTGTTAGTGCCTTGAAATACCGAAAATTGCAAATCGGGTAATAGTTTCTGTCTTTCTAAAGAAAGGGACGATTTTGCTAAATTTTCTGCTGAATTATAATATAAAATCCCTGGGTGGTTTGCTATGGCAAAATCATCTAAAGTTAATCTCGGCAGTACATCTTCATTAACAGTAATTAACGACTCACTTTGTACCCATTGGTTGAGCATTGTGTAGGCTTTAGAAACGTCTTCTTTAGCTTGCGCAAGTGCAATGCTAATCTCTTTTTGTTTTGTTTCAGCAGTTAATTTTTCTAACAAATTGGTTTCTCCTACATCATATCGCTTTTTCGCTGCACTAGCGAATTGCCCGTATAAACTATCTAAATAAGTATATTGCTTGACTAAATTATGATTGTAGACCACATTATAATAAGCTACATAAACCTCTTTAGTTAACATTCTTTCATTTAATTGATACCGTTGTGTTGTTAAGGCCACTTTCTGTTTTTCCACTTTACGTTGTGCACCGTAAATTGTTGGGAACTGAAGTGATTGACTTACACCAAATACTTTTAAAGCCAAACCATTTTCAGCAATATTGTTTTGGTCATAGCCATAGTGAATCTGTGTCTTATCAATATTAAAGGCACCACCCACCAGTTGTTCTGATTGATTGATTCTTTTTGCGCTAGCCTGAAGCCCTTTATTATTCTCGATTGCCATTTTTACGGTCTCCTCTACATTCGCAGGATTCTGTTGCGCATTACCAAAAAATGGTAAAAACAATAAAAGCACTATACTTAAAGCCTTAAGGTTTACTTTGGTTTTTACTTTAGGATGATGCCCTTTTCTATCAAACATGGCATACAAAACAGGTAAAACTACAAGCGTTAAAGCCGTCGCACTTATTAAGCCTCCAACTACTACAGTGGCTAAAGGTCGTTGCACTTCTGCACCGGCAGATGTTGAAATAGCCATTGGTAAAAATCCTAAAGCAGCGGCTGCTGCCGTTAATAATACAGGTCGCAATCTGTTTTTTGTACCCATTAATATTCTTTTATTGATATTGCTAACTCCGTGTGCTTTTAGTTCTTTGAATTCTTCAATCAATACAATACCGTTTAGTACAGCAATACCAAAAAGTGCTATAAATCCAACACCTGCAGAAATACTGAATGGTAAATCTCGAATATAAAGTAACATCACGCCTCCAATAGCGGATAATGGGATCGCACTATAAATCATCAATGCTTCTTTTACAGAATCGAAAGCAAAATACAACAGGACAAAAATCAATATTAATGCAATGGGTACAGCTACTTTTAATCGTGCTGATGCGGTTCTTAAATTTTCGAATTGTCCACCATAGCTAACCGAATAACCAGTAGGAATCTTTATATCTCTTTCAATTATTGTCTGAACATCTTTTACTACAGATTCTAAATCTCGGTTTCTTACATTTACACCTACCACGATTCGACGCTTGGTATTATCACGAGAGATTTTTGCTGGCCCTTTGGTGTAGGTAATATCAGCAAATTCACTAAGTGGTAATTTTGTACCGTTAGGTAATGAAACTGATGCTGTTTCCAAGTTTTCTATATCCTTTCTATGGCAATCATCAAAACGCAACATTAAATCGAATTGCTTTTCTCCTTCAAACACGGTTCCTGCAGGCATTCCTGCAAAGCCCATTGTGATGACTTTATTTAGGTCTTCAATATTTAATCCGTATTTCGCAATTTTCTGTCGGTTATATTTTACTGACATTTGAGGTAAACCAGCTGTTTTTTCTACGGAAATATCCGCAGCTCCTTCTACATTTTGAATGGCCTTTTCTATTTCTAGGGCTTTTCTGTAGAGTACATCTAAATCTTCCCCAAAAACCTTGATGGCTAAATCGGCTCTTACTCCTGTAATTAATTCATTAAATCGCATTTCTATAGGTTGGGTAAATTCAAAATCCACGCCTGCGATTTCATTAGATAAGGCTTCTTTAAATTTATCTGCTAATTCGTCTTTAGACTCAGCAGAAGTCCATTCACCTTTAGGTTTTAGTTTTATAATTACATCACTTTCTTCCATAGACATTGGGTCTGTTGGTACTTCGGCAGCTCCAATTCTACTTACTACTTGTTCTACTTCTGGAAATTGTTTTAGTATTTTTTCTATATGAGTAGTCGCTTCAATGGTTTTGCTCAAGGACATTCCCGTTCTTAATACGGGCTGAATCACAAAATCGCCTTCATCTAATGTTGGCACAAACTCGCCACCCATTCTAGTGAATAAGAATATCGTTAGAATTAGTAAACCAACAGCCATACTCAATACTAATTTCTTTTTATGCAATGCCCAAGCAATTGTAGGCTGATATTTATTTTCTAAAAAAGCAATCAATCGAGACGATAAGGTTTTCTTTTCTGTATTGTTTGGTTTAATAAATAGAGATGCCATTACTGGTATGTAAGTAAAACAAAATACCATTGCACCAATTAGGGCAAAACAGAATACCAATGCCATAGGGCGAAACATTTTTCCTTCTACACCTACTAAAGATAGAATTGGGATAAAAACAATGATGATAATTAGTTGCCCGAATACTGCGGAATTCATCATTTTAGATGCACCTTGATAGGTAATCGTATCTATTAAACCTTGTCTTTCATTCTTAGGAAGTGCCAATAACTTGGCACGCTGACTGGTAATTTTAAATGCGATGAACTCGACTATAATTACAGCACCATCGATGATAATTCCGAAGTCAATTGCACCCAAACTCATTAAATTGGCATCTACACCAAAAATGTACATCAGCGACAGCGCAAATAGAAGACATAAAGGAATTACAGAAGCTACAACCAAACCAGAACGCCAGTTTCCTAAAAGCAATACCACTACAAAAATCACAATTAAACAACCTAGAATTAGGTTTTCTGCAATGGTAAACGTTGTCTTAGCAATAAGCTCGCTACGTTCTAAAAAAGGATTAATTGAAACACCTGGAGGTAATGAAGATTGTATTTCTGCTACACGTTGTTTTACTGCTTCAATTACAGCATTTGAGTTTGCATCTTTAAGCATCATAACTTGCCCAAGAACTTTTTCGCCCTCGCCATTTCCTGTGATTGCTCCAAAACGATTTGCGTGACCAAAGCCTACTGTAGCAATATCCCGAACATAAACCGGCACCTCTCCTTTTTTTAGTACTACAATATCTTCAACATCTTTTATTGAGCTTATTAGACCTTCACCTCTAATAAAGTAACTTTCATTGATTTTTTCGATATAACCACCTCCAGCAACACTATTGTTTTTTTCGAGAGCTGAAAAAACATCAAAAATAGAAATATCCATAGCACGAAGTCGCTCAGGGTTTACAGCAACTTCATACGTTTTTAGATAGCCTCCCCAAGTATTGACTTCTACAACACCAGGAATACCTGAAAGTTGACGTTTTACCACCCAATCTTGAATGGTACGCACATCTGATAGGGAGTATTGGTCTTTATGTTTGGCATCTACATCGATTATATATTGGTAAATTTCTCCTAGACCTGTAGAGACAGGTCCCATAAAGGGTTTGCCAAACCCTGCGGGAATTTTTTCTTCAGCACTTTTTATTTTTTCAGCAATGAGTTGGCGTGGTAAATACGTACCCATTTCATCATCAAAAACAACGGTAACCACTGATAAACCAAATTTTGAAATAGAACGAATTTCTTTTACGCCTGGTAAGTTTGCCATTTCTAATTCTACAGGATAGGTTAAGAACTTCTCTACATCTTCAGTAGCTAAATTCCTTGAAGTAGTAATAACCTGTACTTGATTGTTGGTGACATCGGGAACTGCTCCAATAGGAATATGAGAAAGAGAATATAATCCGAATCCAACGATTCCAGCAGTAAATAATAGTACAATAAGTTTATGATGAATACTGTACCGGATAATACGTTCTAACATTTTTTGGTGGTTTATTAAAATAATAAAACAAATGTAGACGAGCTATCTAAGTGTATTCTAAATGGTTTCTTAAGATTGGCTTAAGATTGCTTTTAACTATAAAAACAAAAGCCCTGAGAAATCTCAAGGCTTTTACCAACCAAGTAAAATTATCAACCAATCAAAAAATATTTTTTAATTAAGTGTAATCCAGGCTATTGTTGCTATCACATAATTTTCTTTTATTATTCTTTAGATTGTCTTAAAAAATGATAGTGAAGGTGGTCCATTGTCCAAAGTCGCTTTCTACTGCAATCTGAGCATCAATAGCATCTGCAGCTTTTTTGGCTATGGAAAGACCCAAACCGTTCCCTGCAATATTTTTATGATTTAACGCATCAGATCTAAAAAAATTATTAAACACATTTTCCAAATCTTCTCTTTTAATGCCAATGCCTTTATCTTGAACTTTGCAGATTATTTTAGAACCAGATTGGGTTATTGAAATGTAAATATTAGTACCACCTTTGGCATATTTTACGGCATTACTGATAATATTTTCCAATATTAAATTGCTGAAATATTGAGGTACTAAGGTTTCATTTTTAATGTCATTTTCAAAACTTATTGAAAGCTTCTTTTCTAATATCTGTTTTTTGTGTCTTGTAAGAATTTCGTCGATGATGGTAGCTAGAGGCATTGATGATTCATCAGCAGCCTTTGAACTTCTATCTAGTCTAGCCAACAGTAAAAGCTGCTCTAATGTAGCAGTCATACGGTCTATTTCCGTTAAACTGAATTTAATTTTTTCCTCATATTCGGCTCGTTGCCTTGGCTTACGAATTAATACTTCTAATGTTCCCTTTAGGGTTGCCAAAGGTGTACGTAATTCGTGCGAAGCGTCTGAGGTAAATTGACGTTCTCTTTCCATCGCATTTTCGATACGCTGGAGTAAGTTATTTATCCCAGAAGATAAATCAAAAAGTTCATCTTTATTCTGAGGTAATGCAACGCGTTCGTTTAAGTTGTTCCGAGTAATTCTATTGGTCGTTTCGGTTACATTTTTCACAGGTATGATACCCCTTCCTGCGATATATTTTGATATAAAATAGAGGCTTGCCAAAAGAAGTAAATACACTAACAGCAAAATATTTCTTAGATTAAACAGTACCATTTGTGAAGATTCTAATGACATTGCTGTTACTATAAAACCTTTTATTTTTCCATTTTCTTCTATAGGTAATTGAATCTGTCTGACGGGTTTATCGTTAAGCATCTTGTTGTAGCTTCCACCAAAATTTGCTTCCTCGTTGTAATCGAGCTCTTTTTCTTTTAGGTTTGGGGATTTATCCATAAAAGAACCGTTCTTATCTAGAATTTGGATAAAAACAGGATTTATCTGGACCTCTCTATGTTCTCTTTCTTCCCACTCTTTTTTATTTTTTATTTTGATGCTGTCACCAACGACTTTTATTTCCTCGGTATGTTTTTCTGCTTCAAAAGAAAGGTCACTATCTATATTTTGATATACTACACCTTTAACCACAAAATAGACAGTTGTAAACGCTACAGCCATTATGATAGCTGTGGCTATCATATAATGAAATGCTATCCTATTTTTAAAACTGAAATTCATATTTCCTTTGCAATGTAGCCTACACCTCTAACCGTTTGTATGTAATTCTCGTCTTTTCCTAATTTCAATTTCTTGCGAAGGGCGTTGATGAACACATCAATAACGCCTGTATTGTAATCAAAGTGGATGTCCCATATGCTTTCAATAATACGTGACCTTCTACAAACCAAACCTTTGTTACGCATTAAATATTCTAATAGGGCAAACTCTTTTTGGGTTAATGCTATTTCTTCCTCGGCTTTAAATACTTGGTGTGTTGATGTATTAAGTGTAATTTCTCCAAGTTTAAAATTGGAATGTTCCCCTGATTTTGGACGTAGTTGTACCTTGATGCGTTCTAAAAGTTCTTCAAAATGAAAAGGCTTTTTAATATAATCGTTTGCGCCAGATTGAAGCCCGAAAATGGTTTCGTCTACGGTGTCTTTCGCTGTTAAAAAGATAACAGGGGTGTCTTTAAAATCCTTTCGGAATTGCCGACAAATTTCAATACCGCTTAAACCAGGAACCATCCAATCTAACAACAATAAATCATATTCTCCTGAAAGTGCCATTTCAAGCCCTTTTTTGCCTTCCTCGGCGATGTCGACAGCGTATGACTCCTCCTCTAAACCTTGTTTAAGGAAGTTAAATATACCAGGTTCATCCTCTACAATTAAAATTCTCATGGCGCAAAAGTTACAATTTTTAATTAAGTTAAGATTTGGTTTTTCTTAAGATTGGCTTAAATTTTATAAAATACTACATGACTATCATAATAGCTAAGATTAATTAGTTTACGCTTCACAAATTTATAGCTTCTGTCTTTTGTTGATTCTTGTAAAAACACATAAATACCTAGAAAACATATTTTTATATAATATTTAAGCTGTAGAACAGACCTCAAAACAAACCATATCTACTATTAAAGAAATTCAAGTTTTAATGTTAGAATACAAGCATCTAATAAGAGATAGTTATAAGTTTTATAGTCAAAACTTACTGAATAATTTATTTCAACATCCTTACACTAAAATTGAATTCATAGAAAAAGATTTAGGTGTATCTAGAATAACTGCTGCTAATTATTTAAATAGATTGGCAAAGGACGGAATATTAATAAAACAAAAACTAGGAACAGGAAATTATTATATCAATCATAAATTATATACTATCCTAAGAAATAGAGTGATTTAGCTAGCAACGGCTAAAAAACAGAACTAAGGTTATACTTGTTCAAAGTTACTTTTCTTTTTGTGTAGTTTTAATCTGAAAAGTAATTGGCTATTTAAACGTTATATTTCCTAGCTAAAACCGGAGTAGCCAATTAAAATGAGTGACGAGGTATTAAATATAAAATTAAATCAAAAACTAATTACACTCTCTAAGGCATCATCTGTATCCTTATGAATAAAATTCCCTTGATAGCCTATTGTTGTGCTAATGTGGGTATGCCTGTATAATTTTTGAAGCATTTGTGGAGAAACTTTGTCACCGGCAATATTTCCAAAACTATGTCTAGATATATGGTTCGTAATTTTTTTGTTAATTTCAGCGAGCTCTGCAATTTTAGATAAATTATTATTTAGCTTTTTTATCGTAGTTTTTGTTTGAGTATAAATTGCCATAGAATCATACGATGGAATGTTTTTTAACTCGGGAAATATATAGTCACTATTATTTCTTTTCTGGGGTTTATAAAATTCCAGGATGGCAAGAACAGGGGTAGGTAGTTTCAAAGAGTCAGCTTTGTTGTTTTTACTCATTTTATAATAGATTCGATCCTCTACAATGTCTTTCCATTTCATTTTTAATACATCAGATATTCTAATTCCAGCTAAATAGAAGGAGAATAAAAAAATATTTCTTGTATGCCAAATAGGAGATCTAAAAGTTAATTCTAGTTTCTCAATTCTTCTAATTTCCTCTTCGTTTAATCCGATTTTTATGGTTTGAGGGTATTTAATTTTTATTCTGTCTTTGCCGAATGGATAAAACTTTGGGTCCACTAGTTTTCTACTAATTCCTCTATTGTAAAGTAAACGGATAAGTACGAAAATATTCATAACGGATCTTTCAGAAATTTCAACTTTATGTAACAGATGATGCTTAAATCTTTTTAAAAATTGTTCGTCAATACTTTCGAAAGAGATATCAGGTTCGTTTGCAAATTGTTTCAATCTATTTAATTTACTTTTATCAGATACAGCTCTATTATGTTTTTTTGCCTGAAAAAGGTCATTTATGTGTTCGTCTGCTAATTCAAAGAAAGACGATTTTGGATTATTATTTCTAACAGAATCTATTATGAATTTTGCTGTATAATCATGTTTTGATGATTCAAGTTTAAAAATGAGTTCTTCAATCTCATCAAATTTTTTTCTTATGAGTCTGTTTATCAACTTATATTTAGGATTTGATCTTTTTACTTCCTCTTTTTTTTCATTCCAATCCGAAATATTTATAGTTTGACCAAGAAAATAATAGGCGCGCTTTCGATTTACGGTTAATCGTAGTGCTAATCTGTATATTTGGTTTCCTTCTTTGTTCACTTTGTTATGTAGAACTGTTTTTAGAGTTGCCATAATTTATGTTGTTTTTATAAAGATAATAAATTGGGGTAACACATGGGTAACACATTTTCTGGTATTTATTGATATCAAATGAATGTAAACAAAATATAATATATCTGAAAATCAGTAGTTTGACATAATTTAAGGTGATTTGGCAGTTGTTTTTTTAAACTTAGGATCTAGTGCCGCGAGGTGTGAGAGTTCGAGTCTCTCCGCCCGCACAATAAGAGAAAGCCGACTATTTATAGTCGGCTTTTTTTGTTTAGATAATATGTGTAATTCTTTACTTAATTTTATCTAATACTAATTACTTGTGTAATGCCTATAGAGAATGTACACTGAATTTTAGAATAAGAATTTTACATGAGAGATTAGACCTTATTATTTTTGTCTAAGAATAAAAGTGATCTTACAACTTCGATTTAATAAAATCTTTGATGCGTTCCTGATCATTTAAGATGTCCTTTCTGTAATGTTTATTTATAATAAAAAACCATGTACGGTGCAGCAGAAGTTTAGCTAGTTCTAAATAAGCAAGAGTTTTGTAATGCCAATTATTAAAGTTGTTATACTTGTTTTTTAAACGATATATGGTCGTATTATATCTAACTCTTAAGGACTTTTTAGGTTTAGGGATTTCAGTAAAATATAAACTACCAACATTAAAATTATTGACAATATGTTTGTTCTCTAAAAGTTGTGTTTTGTCTTTTGAATCTAGTTGAGGTAATAAAACAATCGAGTCGAAGCAGTTTTTTAAACCGATGAAATTATAGTAAGATCCGTGATCGTTAATTTGAAAATTTAATACATTATGAATTAACAAGTGTTTTGCTGAAGGAATTGGAATGTTTGTGTGTTCTACAAGCTGTTTATTTTTTAAAACATCTTCAGGCTTTAAATCTTTTTGGTCTTTATCTAAAAGTTTAAAATGCACTTCCACAGCACCAATGTAGTCTTTAGATGCTAGTCTTAAAAGGTGTTTGTCTCCAAAATATTTAGGGTTAATAGTTGGCTCTTTAGCAAATGTGTATCCTTTATCTATTAATAGCTGAAAAGCTTTTTCTGATTGCTCTTTAGGTACTAAAACATCTATATCTCCAAGCATACGTTCTCCAATTGCTTCGTAATAATTTGATGCAATCATGGCTGCTCCTTTTAAAAATACATGTTCAATGTTATTAGAATTGAACCACGAATTTATAAGTTTTATTTCCTCTAATAAAGATTTGTTTCGCTCTTCATTTAAGTCGTAAATATATTTAAGATAACCTTGTAAATCTTGAGCCAAAAAGGAAAGAAGTCCTTTAGATTTTAAACGTGAATAAATGGTAGGGATAATAAGGTGTTTACTGCCTGTTTTAACAATGTTCTCCCAATTAAAAGTCTGATTTAATATGTCTTCTTTTAATGTTTTATGGTCTGGATTAAAACTAATTAGACGAGAAATTTGTGTTAAGTTGACTTCAATGGGACTCATAAACGATTCTTATTCGTCTATAAAGATAGTTGAAAATATATCAATAGCATCTTGATTGTTGCTATAAGTAAGTTTGTAAAATGTAACTGTATTAATCCATTTCAGAAAAGCTTTTGCATTTTCTGGTTTAGGAGATATCCAAGAATCAGGGATTAAAATCTCTAAAGCCGTTTTAGCATTTATAGGTTCTAATAGTGTTTTGGAATTAGCTTTATAATTTACTAAAACAATAGTTTTACAAGGCACGTGTTTTAGTTTTGGTTCTGGTGTTGGGATGTATTTAATACCGCCTTTATAAGCCCTTAAATGGCTTTCTGGTAACTCGTCAAAGTTTGATATTAATGGTTTTAATTGTTGAAAAGGCTCCTGGCTTTACAGATATTCCTCCAGGGAAATAATAGGTGTTTAAATCTGCTCTTAAAATAGGAGTGGTGTCGTCTGCAATTAAATCATAACCATTATGAGTTAAGATGGTTGTTAAGGTGCTTTTTCCGCTTCCAGATGTACCAATAAGCATAACAGACTCTGTATTGTTAGAGATCGTTGAAGCATGAAATAAACCTATCCAATCGTGTTCTTTTTTATGATGTAAGGCACAAATAAGTTCCATATTAAACTTTCCTTGTAATTCATGAAAATGATTAGAATCACACGATCTAATAAACTTGTTATTTGTGAAAAGTTTAATTTGATTATGGTCTTCTTGAATATCAAAACAAAAATCGGGTTTGGTTTTTGTTGACGTTTCTAAATGAAGAATTTGAGGATGTATATAATTTATAAGTGATTCCGATTTGAAAATGAACTTCAAAATTTAAATCACCAGAACGATATTGTTTTGTGTAATTTCTTTGATCTGTATTTAATTGATAGCGAGTGTTTACTTCTTTTACTAAAGGTGTATTCCTATCTAAAAGAAACTGTTCTACATCTAAGTAAACTTCTTTAGCTTTTTCTAGAGAAAGTTCAAAAGTAGAGGTGTATGCATTTAAACAAGCCGTTTTAGTTTTCGATTCTAAAAAGGTGCGTATACAAAAAAATAATCCGTTATCGATTATAATATATTGGTTCGATTTCTCAAACCATAATATCGTAAAATCGATAACGGATTGTATGAGTTTAGGAGCTAAATTAGCTTTCAAATACTAGTGTGTAGAAGTTTTACCAATTAGAGTTTCTTCTCCTCCGGTTCCCGTTTGGCTTGACTTTGCGGAATCTGATGCATCCAGTGTTTTTGCATTAGTGCTACTACCAAAACCTGATCCTCCAGGACCAACAGGGTCACTAGTTTCTTGTGCCTTTAGTGGATTTAATACAGCTAACGTACCAATGGCAGTAAAAGCAGCATACTTGCCCATTTTTTGTACGGCTTCCTTTCTAGTAATTTTTGTATGTTTTGTTTCTTCCCTCATAATTATAAATAATATTTTTTCTAAAATGATGTTATTTTAATATAACACGCTTAGAGATTTTGTTTCCGTTGTTGTCTATTCTTACTATATAGATACCACTACTTAAATTTACAGTGTTAATAGTGTATTCATTAACCGTTTGATTTATCGTTGAATAATATATTTGTCTCCCTTGAATATCAAATACACTTAAGTTAGTATTCTTATTTAATTGACCTTTTAACTTAATAGAGTGTTCCCCTGAATAAATCTGTAATTGGTATTCTTGACTTTCGTCTTCTATTCCTAATGTTTTTTCATTTGATATATGTAAAACAAAACGTCCTAATCCGTTTAAACTTTCGTTTGTTACAAATGTATAAGGAGAATCATTTAACAATGTCCATTCATCAGTTTTAGTATCCTCTAGGTATACCTTGACTGTAGAGTCTAAATTAGTTTCTTTAATACTAATCGATATTTTCTTCCCTTCAGGTGCTATTACTCCCAGTTGAACTGATGCTTCTCCATCAGATATTTCATCTTGACTTAATGTTTGTATTGCTAATTTATAGTTAGTATTACCTTCAACTAACTGTGTGAACAATGTGTATCCACTTTCATTAAGTCCGTATATAGAGCTATCATATCCTTTATCAAGGTTATTTGTACCATATTCGTTGAAATATAATTGGTTTGAGTGCTTCTCTTCATCGTCTGCATTCAATGCTATATCTAAAAAGTAGTTTGTTTCAGTTCGTCCTGCAATAAAATCATCGCTATTTACAACTCTCCTCCAGCTTTCACGAAATTCTAATTTACCTAATTTTGCAATATTTTCTTTAACAGCTACATAGAAGCCTTGACCTGGAGCGATGTTTACTGCATTGTTATTATTATAAATAGTCCAATCAATGCCATTGTAAGCGTAAACAGCTACTTTGTCTTCCTGAAATAAATTTTGGTTAACACTCAAGAAAGGTGTCATGGTAAAGTAACTTGTAAATGGATTACCAACTAAATTCCATTGTGAAGCTAGTGTGTTTATGTTATAATACACATCTGTTTCTACATCTTCTGTAACTACATTACCTGTATAAGAAAGTAAATTACCACTAACTGTAGATGCTCTATATCCTACTCCAGATACTAATATTTCGTCGCTGTCATTTCCCGCGTGCCAGTTTGCGTATGTACCACCAATTCCAGCTGTTTTTACAAATGGACCGAATTTTTTTAAATTAATATCATTTTCACTAAAATATAAACTATCATTATTTACACCAGTAGCGCTTGCAAATTCACCAAATGTAATGCCTGAAAGTGGTGCAGAAACTAAATCATTAACACCATCCATCATCGTGAATCTTTCATAAGTAACTAAACCTGTGGCTGTTCCGTTTACAATTAGGCTACCGTAACTGTCGGATTTTGATGTAATTGTTAAATTGTTGCTTGATGTTAGATTTCCGAGAACCCTCATTCTACCATTATAATTTATGATTGCATTAGCATCGTCAGATATTGTCAAATCTTTTAAGTTAGATCTACCTGTAAAAGTGTAAGAGCCATTAAGAATTAAAACATCATCAGAGTTTGTATTGTTGTCTGGTTCATTTCCATCTTTCCATCCGCCATAATTTATCTCGTCGTAAATTAAACCAGTAAAGATAGCGGTAGTGTACAATTGAAAGTTGTCTAGGCCGATGTTAGCTGTTGATGAAGTGTTTCCTACTGAACCTATAGAAAGGTTTATTATGTCTATTTCTAAGTAAGCAGATGAAGCACTATCATTTACATCTATAGTTATTGTGCCGCTTCCACTTGAACCTGGGGTAGATATAACTACCTTTCCTGTAGATATTCCATCTTCATAGATGTAATAACTTAATTCAGGCATAACATCTGTTGCACTTGTTACTTCGTAAAAGTAATCAAAAGACATCTTTACATCAGTGTTAGTTGAAACGTCTACAGAATCAAAAGTTAATTTATGTGCAATTGAAGAAGAATTATTTGTAGGATTATTATATCCTCTAAAGTGAGTCCCAACGGTAGGAACTAATGTGCCTAAGACTGTTAGATTATCCCAAGTTGTTCCACTATATGCAGAAGAAGGATTAGCTGTATATCCCCAGGTTCCAGAGTCCTCAAAACTTTGAGTCCTTAAGATTGTTTGCCCAAAACTAGTAAAAGAAATGGCAAATAAAAATAGTATTAAATAGTAAATTTTTTTCATAGTATCATGTTTTTTAGATTTATAGCAAACCTACATTTAAGTAAGTGATATTTAATTCTTTGATAGTTTTGGAATGGCAAATATAAATAAAAAATCGCTCAAGTTTTACTATACTATTAAACTTTATGATTTAGGACTAAATACATATAATAGGGATAAAGGTTAGTGAGCTAAAAGTGTAGGTGTATGTTGTCGATTTTATATGATAGATAGTCTAAATATAGTTTGAATTATCAGATTATCAGTTTTTTATAATTAAATTTAGAATTAGCCATTAATGTATAATTCTGACTTATTATGATAATTCACCCGCTGTTATTACAATATTTTAATTTGCCTAGTAAAATTGTTTTAGGTGTCTTTTTTTCTTTATTCATATTGATAATGATACATTATTCTTTTAAATTGGTAGAAATGGTTTATGTTCTTTTTTTTAAGAAACCCATTTTTGTTCATTTTTATATGTTAATGAAAAAGTTGAATGCAGAGGATAAAAATTTATTAAAATCTAAATTCAACTTTTATAGACATTTGTCTTCTAAAGAGCAATTGTATTTTGATCATCGTGTGTCTTGTTTTATTAAAGATAAAGATTTTGTAGGCAGAAAAGGATTGGAGGTGTCTAGAGAGATGAAATTGTTAATTTCTGCCCATGCTGTAATTCTAACTTTTGGTTTTCGTGATTTTTTTATAGGATTAATCGATAAAATTTTTATTTATCCAGATCAGTTTTATTCTATGTCTAATGCGTCTTACCATGCCGGAGAAATAAATCCAATGATGAAGGTTTTGGTGATTTCGTGGGAAGATTTTAAAGACAGTTTAGACTTAAAAGGCGAGACTGTTAGTTTGGGTATTTATGAATTCACGCAGGCAATTCATTTAAATAGTATGAAAGAGGGCGATGTAAGTTCTACTATATTTACAGATAGTTTTAAAGAGTTGGCAGCTATGTTAACCAAAGACGAACCGTTGCGCCAGAAATTACTAAGATCTCGTTTTTTTGAAGGGCAAGCTTTCCTGAATCAGTTTCAGTTTTTAGCAGTTATTATGGAGCACTTTATAGAAAGTCCTTCTGAGTTTCGAGGTCAATTTCCTCAAGTATATGCTAAAACAAAACAAATGCTTAATTTCGATTTTGCAGGGTATTAATTATGTCTTCCTGTCTTGATTTTTAATTTTTTTATTATGGTATAAATTAGTGTTCCTAATTCTTGTTAGGCTTAAGCCTAAAGTCATTGTTTAAATGCGGAAATGAATTATTTTTTTAGTTTATTATTGTGTTGTTAATTCTTCTTATTTAAAACGTTATCGTTAAAAATGATCAAGAAATAGTTTTCGAAATAAATAAAAAAGAGTAGTTTTGTTACTCGTTTTTAAATACTGCATGCTAGAATCCTTAATAACCTCAAAAACAAGAATCCGAATACTCGTTAAGTTGTTTCTTAACCCAAATAATAGTGGTTATTTGCGTGGCTTGGCTGTAGAGTTTAATGAGTCTACAAATTCGGTTAGAAAAGAACTTAATCAATTATCTTCGGCAGGCTATCTTGGTAAAGAAAAGGAGCGCAATAAAGTCACTTATAAAGCAAATACAAATCACCCTTTATTTGGAACCTTACAAAATATGGTTCGAAAATATGTTGGTTTAGATACCATTGTTACAACTGTATTGGTTAGAATGGGACATGTGTCTCGTGTAATAATAATAGGCGATTATGCAGATGGATTAGATAGTGGGTTGATTGATGTTGTGGTTGAAGGACGAGAATTGAACACGGTATATATTAACCAGATGGCTGGCAAAATTGAAGCTGAAATTAATAGAAAAGTTAATTTCACGTTTACAGATGCTTATCAGCATGAGAATGGTTTTGTTATCTACGATGAGTTGACTGAGAAATGATAGAAAGAAAAAAGTATTTGTATATTTGTTGCTCTTCATTGTTTTAAGACAGATGAAACTAGTAGTATTAGTGATTTAATAAATTTTAAAGTAACCATGTATTCAGATTTTGTGGAAAATGCACATAAAAAAACCGTAGCTATTATTGGTCTAGGCTATGTAGGCTTGCCATTGGCAGTCGAATTCGCAAAACAATATAATACTATAGGTTTTGATGTTAATGAAACACGCGTTGCTGAGCTTAAGGCTGGAGCAGATCATACTTTAGAGGTTAGCCCGGAGCATTTAAAAGCGGTACTTCATAATGAAGATGATTTAAAGTTGGGAGAAAAAGGTTTTTTTCCTACAAATGATCTCAATTACTTAAGTCATGCTAATATTTTTATTGTTACCGTTCCAACACCTACAGATAAAAATAACAGACCTGTATTAATACCGCTTATAAAAGCTTCAGAAACGGTAGGTAAGGTTTTAAAAAAAGGAGACATTGTTATTTACGAATCTACAGTATATCCCGGAGTTACAGAAGAAGAGTGTGTGCCTGTCTTAGAGGCTCAGAGTGGTTTAAAGTTTAATACAGATTTTTTTGCAGGATATTCTCCAGAACGTATAAATCCAGGAGATAAGGAACATACTGTCGCTAAAATATTAAAAGTGACATCGGGATCTACGCCAGAAATAGCAGAAGTTGTCGATCAATTATATAAATCAGTAATTACAGCAGGGACATTTAAAGCCACTTCAATAAAAGTAGCAGAAGCTGCTAAAGTTATAGAAAATAGTCAGCGCGATATTAATATTGCTTTTGTAAATGAATTGGCAAAAATTTTCAATTTATTAGGTATAAATACGCATGATGTTTTAGAAGCTGCTGGTACAAAATGGAATTTTCTCCCTTTTAAGCCAGGTCTTGTTGGTGGGCATTGTATTGGTGTCGATCCTTATTATTTAGCACAAAAAGCACAAGAATCTGGTTACCATCCAGAGATCATATTAGCCGGACGTCGTTTAAACGATAGTATGGGCGATTATGTGTGTCAGGAAATTGTAAAGGAAATGATTGGTAAAGGTCAGTGTGTTAAAGGTGCTAAATCTTTAATTTTGGGGATCACCTTTAAAGAAAATTGTCCAGACATTAGAAACACTAAAGCTATAGATATTTATCATGGTCTGCGTGGTTTTTATGTAGATGTAGATGTTTACGATCCTTGGGCGAATGCTTCAGAGGTAAAACGTGAATTTAATATAGATTTAGTTAAAGATTTAAAAGAAGGCGCTTATCAGAGTGTTGTTCTTGCGGTATCTCATAAAGAATTTTTAAGTTTAGATGTTGAAAAATTAAAAACAGATAATGGTATTATTTACGATGTAAAAGGCGTGCTTCCTGCAGAAATTGTAACTAAACGTTTGTAATAAATTATATTGAAATTAGAATAATGATACAAGAATTGAACATGCCAAGCTTAAAAGAACAAACTGTTTTAGTAACAGGAGGAGCAGGTTTTATTGGTTCGAATCTCGTAGAGGTTTTATTAGAGAATAAAGCACGTGTTATTTGTTTAGATAATTTTGAAACTGGTCATAAAAAAAATATTGAGCCTTATTTAAATAGCAGCTCATTTACTTTAATAGAAGGAGATATTCGCGATTTAGATACATGTCATAAGGCTTGTAAAGATGTAGATTTTGTGTTGCATGAAGCTGCTTTAGGTTCTGTCCCAAGATCTATTGTAAACCCGATAACAACTAACGATGTTAATGTTAATGGCTTTCTTAATATGCTAGTGGCTGCACGCGATGCAAAAGTAAAACGGTTTATTTATGCGGCGAGTAGTTCTACGTATGGAGACTCAGAAGGGTTGCCAAAGGTTGAAGATGTGATCGGGAAACCATTATCGCCTTATGCAATAACAAAATATGTTAACGAACTGTATGCAGATATTTTTAATACAACCTATGGTTTAAATACGATTGGTTTGCGTTATTTTAATGTATTTGGCCGTCGTCAAGATCCTAATGGTGCATATGCAGCAGTTATTCCGTTGTTTGTAAAACAATTTATGAAATATGAAAGTCCTTTAATTAATGGAGATGGATCTTTTTCTAGAGATTTTACGTATATAGATAACGTATTACAAATGAATTTGAGAGCGATTACAACATCAAACACAGCTGCTTTAAACGAAGTGTACAATACCGCTGTAGGAGACCGAACAACGCTTTTAGAGTTAACAACATCTTTAAAAACATATTTATCGCATTACGATTCAAAAATTAGTGATGTAGATATAATTCATGGTCCTAATCGAGTGGGAGATATTCCCCATTCATTAGCGAGTATTGAAAAAGCACAACAAAAATTAGATTACCAACCTACCCATACTATCGAAAAAGGCTTAGAAGAAGCTGTTGCATGGTATTGGAAGAATTTATAGAAAGATTATAGAATTTATACTAAAAGTACAATGAGTAAGAAAGTAGCTTTAATTACAGGAGTAACAGGACAAGACGGCGCTTATTTAAGTGAGTTTTTATTAAAAAAAGGTTATGAAGTTCATGGTTTAAAACGTAGATCTTCACTTTTTAATACAGATCGTATCGATCATTTATATCAAGATCCGCATTTAGATGGACGTAACTTCTTCTTGCATTACGGCGATATGACTGATAGTACAAACCTTATCCGATTGATTAAAGAAATTCAACCTGATGAAATCTATAATCTTGCTGCAATGAGTCACGTACATGTGTCTTTTGAGATTCCTGAATATACTGGAAATGCAGATGGATTAGGGACGTTACGTATCTTAGATGCTGTTCGCTTGTTAGGATTAGAAAAGAAAACTAGAATTTACCAAGCGTCTACTTCAGAATTGTACGGAAAAGTTCAAGAAGTGCCACAATCAGAAACGACTCCTTTTTATCCTCGTAGCCCGTATGCTGTTGCTAAAATGTATGCGTATTGGATTACTGTAAATTATCGTGAAGCTTATAATATGTATGCTTGTAATGGTATTTTATTTAATCATGAATCTCCAATTCGTGGAGAAACGTTTGTTACACGTAAAATTACAAGAGCAGTTTCTAGAATTGCTTTAGGACTTCAAGATAAATTTTTCTTAGGAAATTTAGATGCACAACGTGATTGGGGACATGCTAAAGATTATGTACGAATGATGTGGATGATTCTTCAAGCTGAAGAAGCTGAAGATTGGGTTATTGCAACAGGAAAAACAACACCAGTTAGAGATTTTGTAAAAATGGCTTTTGGTGAATTAGGTATTACTTTAGAATTTAAAGGCGAAGGTATTGAAGAGAAAGCTTATGTTGCGTCTTGCGACAATGCAGAATTTCAATTAGAAATAGGAAAAGAAGTGTTGGCTGTAGATCCTAAGTATTTCAGACCAACAGAGGTAGAATTACTTATTGGAGATGCGTCTAAAGCAAATAATAAATTAGGTTGGATTCCTGAATTTGATTTAAAAGATCTTGTTAAGGATATGATGAAAGGTGATTTAAAATTAATGCAAAAAGATCAATTCCTTAGAGAAGGCGGTTACGATACTTTAAATTATTTTGAATAATCTAATAACGTCATGAATAAAAAAGCAAAGATATATATAGCTGGTCATCGCGGAATGGTAGGTTCTGCTGTTTGGCGAGCACTAGAAGCAGACGGTTATACGAATTTAGTTGGTAAAACCAGTGCTGAATTAGATTTAAGAGATCAAGTTGCTGTTAATAACTTCGTTGTTTCAGAACAACCAGAAGTTATTATAGATGCTGCAGCTCGTGTTGGTGGGATATTAGCAAATAGTAATTATCCATATCAATTTTTAATGGAGAATTTACAAATTCAAAATAATCTTATTGATATTGCACATAAACAAGACGTTAAAAAGTTTGTCTTTTTAGGAAGTTCTTGTATTTATCCAAAATTAGCACCACAACCTATTAAGGAAGAGTATTTATTAACCGATACTTTAGAACCTACAAACGAATGGTATGCTATAGCAAAAATCACAGGAGTTAAAGCTTGTGAAGCGATTAGAAAACAATATAATAAAGATTTTGTAAGCCTTATGCCTACAAATTTATATGGCTCTTTCGATAATTTCGATTTAAAAACATCTCATGTGTTACCTGCCATGTTACGTAAGTTTCATGAAGCTAAAGAAAACGGAAATTCACCTGTAACATTATGGGGAAGCGGAACGCCTATGCGTGAGTTTTTATGCGTAGATGATATGGCAGAATCTGTGGTGTTTGCCGTAAATAATGTTTTGCCAGAGCATTTGTATAATGTAGGTACAGGGAAAGATGTAACTATAAAAGAGTTAGCAGAAACCATACAAAAAGTAGTGGGCCATGAAGGTGACATTATTTGGGATTCAGAAAAACCAGATGGTACACCAAGAAAACTGTTAGATGTTTCAAAACTGAAAACAGCAGGATGGCAATATAAAACAGAATTATTACAAGGAATACAAGAAACATATGCTTGGTTTTTAGAAAACCAAACAGAATTAAAACAAATTAAATTATCTAAATAAATCATAATGAAAATTAAAAACATTTGCTGTATAGGCGCGGGTTATGTTGGTGGCCCTACAATGGCGGTAATCGCTCAGAAAAACCCAGGAATAAAAGTTACTGTAGTTGATTTAAATGAAAAACGTATTGCTGCGTGGAATGATACTAACTTAGATAATTTACCAATTTACGAACCTGGTTTAGATAAAGTTGTTGGAGAAGCAAGAGGGAGAAACTTGTTTTTCTCTACAGAAGTAGATAAAGCTATAGATGAAGCTGAAATGGTATTTATTTCTGTAAATACACCAACTAAAACGTATGGTGTAGGTAAAGGCATGGCAGCCGATTTAAAATATATCGAATTATGTGCGCGTCAAATTGCACGTGTTTCTACTACAGATAAAATTATTGTTGAAAAATCAACTTTGCCAGTGCGTACTGCACAAGCTATTAAGAGTATTTTAGATCATACTGGTAATGGTGCAAAATTTCAGATTTTATCAAATCCAGAATTCTTAGCAGAAGGAACAGCTGTAGAAGATTTAATGGCTCCAGATCGTGTGCTTATTGGAGGAGAACAAACTCCAGAAGGTTTAGCGGCTATAGAGGCATTAGTAAACGTTTATGGCACTTGGGTTGCTAAAGAAAATATTCTTACAACTAATTTATGGTCGTCAGAATTATCAAAATTAACAGCGAATGCTTTCTTAGCGCAACGTGTATCTTCAATGAATTCATTATCAGAGTTATGTGAAGTTACTGGAGCAGATGTTAATGAAGTAGGAAGAGCTATAGGAAAAGACAGTCGTATTGGACCTAAATTTTTAAAATCATCTGTTGGTTTTGGAGGGTCTTGTTTTCAAAAAGACATCTTAAACTTAGTATATATATCAAAATCATATGGTTTAGATGCTGTTGCCGATTATTGGGAACAAGTTATCATTATGAATGACCATCAGAAGAATCGTTTTGCTAAAAATATAGTGAAGACGTTATACAATACCGTTTCAGGTAAGAAAATCGCGTTTTTAGGATGGGCTTTTAAGAAAGATACAAACGATACAAGAGAATCTGCTGCCATTTATGTTGCCGATATTTTATTAGACGAACAAGC
This sequence comes from Formosa sp. L2A11, assembly GCF_009796865.1. Classification (GTDB taxonomy): domain Bacteria; phylum Bacteroidota; class Bacteroidia; order Flavobacteriales; family Flavobacteriaceae; genus Formosa. Next base: position 1,826,062 of record NZ_CP047028.1, read on the forward strand.
TAACATTGTTGCTTACGATCCTAAAGTAACAGCACAACAAATGTATGGTGATTTAGATTACTTACAGACTAGAGACTGTGCTTCAAACGAAAAAGGGTTAACTGTTGTTAACGATCCTTACGAAGCTTTAGAAGGAGCACATGCTATTGCTGTATTAACAGAATGGGATGAATTTAAAACATACGATTGGCAGAAAGTATATGACAATATGCAGAAACCAGCATTTGTATTTGATGGCCGTAATGTTTTAGATAAACCAGCATTAGAAAAAATTGGTTTTCAAGTTTATGTAATCGGACAATAATTATGGAAGTTAAAACTATTCTTGTTACTGGGGCAGCTGGATTTATAGGCTTTTATGTGTCTAAACAACTTTTAGAACTTGGGCATAACGTAATTGGTATTGATAATATCAATGATTATTACGATATTGACTTAAAGTATGCACGATTAGCAGAACTAGGAATTCAAAGAGAGCAAGCAGAGAAAGAATTAAACATGAGCTCTAGTGTTAACGTTGGAGATCGCATGCAATTTATAAAAATGAATTTGGAAGACAGAGATGCGCTTCCAAATTTATTTGCTTCACATAAAATAGATTTGGTCTGTAATTTAGCTGCTCAAGCAGGTGTACGTTACTCTCTAGAGAACCCCAATGCGTATGCTGATAGTAACTTGATTGGTTTTTTAAACGTTCTTGAATGTTGTCGACATAATAATATTACAAAATTAGTCTATGCGAGTAGTTCTAGCGTATATGGTAATAGTGATGCGGTTCCGTTTCAAGAAACTGCTAATGTAGACCATCCTATTAGTTTATATGCTGCAACAAAGAAGGCTAATGAATTGATGGCACATACGTATAGTCATTTATATGGTTTTGAAACCATAGGCTTACGTTTCTTTACAGTTTATGGACCTTGGGGTAGACCAGATATGGCCATGTTCTTATTTACAGATGCTATTATTAATGATAAACCCATCAAGGTGTTTAATAATGGCGATTTATCCCGAGACTTCACTTATATAGACGATATTGTTTCAGGCGTGTTATCTACTTTATTAGAGCCTTCAGATTCTAGCGAGTTATATAAACTGTACAATATAGGAAATAGCCAACCTGTAAAATTATTAGATTATATAGAAGCTATAGAAGATGTGATTGGTAAAGTAGCAGAAAAGAAGATGTTACCTATGCAGGCAGGAGACGTAAAGCAAACGTATGCAGACGTTACTAAGCTTCAATCACAATATAATTATCAACCCAAAACCGATGTTAAAGCAGGTGTTTCTGCTTTTGTATCTTGGTATAAAACATATTATAATTAATATGCAAGATTCATTACAAGAAGATGATTGGACGATTGAGATATATCCGAAATCAAAATTATTAGATCTTAATTTAAAAGAGGTTTGGAAGTATCGAGACTTGTTGGTCTTGTTTGTACGTCGTGATTTTGTTGCGGTATATAAGCAAACGGTATTAGGTCCATTATGGTTTATTATTCAACCTATTTTTACTGCCATTGTGCAGTTGTTTGTCTTTACTAATATTGCTAAACTATCAACAGACGGCATTCCTCCTTTGTTGTTTTATATGTCAGGGAATGTGATGTGGGCTTATTTTTCGGGGTGTTTGTCTTTAACAGCAAATACTTTTAGAGGGAATGTTGGTATTTTTGGTAAAGTCTATTTTCCTCGACTTATAACACCGCTATCTTTAATTATTTCTCAATTATTAAAGTTCTTAGTGCAATTTGTCTTATTCTTAGTTGTATGGTTCTATTTTTATTTTGATGGAAGTTCAAGCGGTATCGCATTACATCCTAACTGGAGTATTATACTCGTGCCTTTATTGGTTGTTATTATGGCTGGTTTAGCTTTAGGATCGGGAATGATTATATCGGCATTAACAACAAAGTATCGTGATTTTACATTCTTATTATCATTTGCTATACAATTATTAATGTATGGAACGGTTGTTATTTACCCTTTATCGAGTGCGCCTGAACAGTATCGAAGTTTAATTTTGGCAAATCCGATGACTCCACTTATAGAAACATTAAGATATGCATTTACCGGTTCAGGTAGTTTCGATTGGATGTATCTAGGTTATAGTTTTAGCTTCATGATTATTATATTGACCATTGGAGTTATTGTTTTTAATCGCGTAGAAAAAACCTTTATGGATACTGTTTAGTATTAATTTTATTAAAAAAATTAAAATGTCAAAACCAGTTATAAAACTTGAAAATTTAAGTAAACAATACCGTTTAGGAACTATAGGTACAGGTACGATTGCTCATGACCTTAATCGATGGTGGCAAACAAAGGTGTTTAAAAGAGAAGATCCTTATTTAAAAGTAGGTGATACTAATGACCGAAGCCATAAAGGGGATAGTGAGTATGTTTGGGCCTTAAGAAATCTTAATTTAGAGATAGAAGAAGGTGATGTTATTGGTATTATAGGTCGTAATGGAGCAGGAAAAAGTACGTTATTAAAGCTTTTATCTAAAATCACATCTCCAACAACAGGTAGTATAAAAATTAAAGGGCGTTTAGCCTCTTTGTTAGAGGTTGGTACAGGGTTTCATCCAGAATTAACCGGACGTGAAAATATTTACCTTAATGGTGCTATTTTGGGTATGACTAAGGCTGAGGTGACGTCAAAATTAGAAGAAATTATAGAATTTTCAGGTTGTGCAAGATATATTGATACTCCAGTAAAACGTTATTCATCAGGTATGACGGTGCGTGTTGGTTTTGCCGTTGCTGCATTTTTAGAGCCAGAGATTCTTGTTGTTGATGAAGTGTTAGCTGTTGGTGATGCTGAATTTCAAAAGAAAGCAATAGGGAAAATGAAATCAGTATCTCAAGAAGGGCGAACGGTTTTATTTGTGAGTCATAATATGGCATCCATTAAAAATTTATGTTCTAAAGGTGTTTTATTAAGTCAAGGAAGTGTTGAGTTTGTTGGTACAGCAGAAGAAACGGTGGAGTATTATTTAAAACAAGATGCCGAAGCATATAAGAGTGGTAAAGTTATTGACAAAGGAGGGAGTAAAGATATTGAAATATTAGATTATAAAACGTTTAGAAAAGATGAAGAAAGTCGTTCTTTTTATACAGGAGATCAGTTAACTTTAAAAATAGAATTAAAGTTTAATGAATTTATAGGTAGTGTTGATATGGGCATTAATTTTAATAATGCGAACCATGAGTTAATTACTCATATTACGAATCTAGATGAACATGTATCTATTAGTGGAAATAAGGGGGATTCAAAAACTGTAACAATAGTAATTGATAGTATTAATTTAGCACCCGATTCGTATAGAATCGATATAGGTCTTATGGCAGATGGGAAACCTTTACATATTTTAGAAAACTGTTTTGAAATTGACATACAAAAAGGACCAAATATTGGTCGATTAGGTGTGTTTCCTAAACATGTTAAAGTATTTACACCAACTAAATGGCAATTCTAAGATGAAAGTATATACAAGTACATTTTATAAAAGTAATATTTCACCGTATTTATTATTTTATCAGAAACAAGTGTTTAAAATGCTTGGAATTGAACTCCATCAAATTTGTGATAATGATATTACTCATGGTGATTTTATGAATAGAATTTTAAGAGAAGAAGATGCTGATTATTTTATCTTTTTTGATATAGATTGTATTCCTTTAAATCCAAAAGTGATTAAGAAGGTGTTAGATGAAGTCGTTAATAAAAAAACAATTTCAGGATGTGCACAAACAGCTAACCAATATTATAATGGTGAGAATATTTATGTGGGACCATGCTTTTTTTGTATAAGTAAAGAAGTTTACAATTTATTGGGGCAACCAGATTTAAATGAAGATCGTGAAGTGAAAGTTGATGCAGGAGGTATCCTTTCTAAATTGGCACCTAATCATAATATTAATTTAAGTTTTTGGTATCCAACAGCTATAGAAGAAGCGAAATGGAAGCTATATCCGGATAAAATGTTTGGAATAGGTACAACGTATGAAGATTCTGTTTATCATTTATTCGAATCACGTTATACAGCTAATATTGCTAAGTTTGTTAGAAAATCTAAAACTACGATAAACGAAAACTGGAAATTAAATCCTTTAAAATACTTGATTATTAAAAGTGAAATTTTAATGTTTCAGATAAAAAATAAATTTTAAAAATGAAAATAAGTATTGTTACAGGTTTTCGTAATCGAGATAGTTTGCGTGTCTCACGATATTTAGAATCACTAGAAAATCAAATAAATAAAGATTTTGAATTAATATTTGTTGATTATGGTAGTGATTTAAAAATTTCTGAAAAGATTAAAAATCTAACATCACAATTTAGTTTTTGTAAATATATATATAATGATACCCGAGGATGGCCATGGAATAGGTCTCATGCGCTTAATACTGGGTTGAAAATATCTAAGGGCGAATATGTTTTATTTAGTGATATAGATTTGATTTATTCGAATAATTTTATTGATTACCTTATTAAGGAAAGCAATCCCTTATATCAGTATTTCAAAAGATTTTATTTGATGCCTGAATCATTTGGCGATTTTAATAATAATCTAGAAAAACATACTCAACAATTTTCTTTAAGTGCAATTAATACAAAAGGGGCTATTCACCTTGTTGAGCGTAAAAAATTGATAGAAATAAATGGATTTGATGAGTTCTATTGTTTTTGGGGGTTTGAAGATCTGGATTTATATCTTAGGTTAAAGAATTTAGGGATACAGGAAAAATGGTTAGAAGAATCGGTAGCTCCTGTTTTTCATCAATGGCACCCTATAGTGTCAAATGAAAATAGATATTTATTTCCAAATAAATGGTATGAACAAATGCTAATTTATTTTCGATTAAATATTAATAATTCTATAAGAAATAATAGAAGTTGGGGGGGGGTAATTAATGCTAAAGATCGTTTGATAAATAATAAATCTCAGGAGGTTCATTTAGAAATTCCAAAGCAGATTTTATTAAACTCTAAAACAAAGTTTATAACTAATTTAATTGAAACTCTAAAAAATCTTAAAGAAAATCAATATATCTATTTAGAGGTCCCCTTACCAAAACAACCAAAAAAATATTTAAAAAAACGTTTCTTGAGTTTTTATACTAAAATCACAAGTTTGTTTTATTCGAATCAGGTTATAATTAACGATGGGTATGTTAAATATCTAGAAAGAGAAGTAATCGAAAATAAGGCAATATTATTACCGGAAGAAGATATTTACTTTGTATTATGGACTTTAATAAAGTTTCACAATGTAGTAAATGATTATAGTATTTCCATAGATGAAAATAAACAAATTTTTAAATTATGTTAATGTTTTAGAATAATAAAAAAACTTTATAACTTAAATATGAAAAAGTAATTTTTGTTAGATTTCAGAACAAACCTTATTTCCGATTTGTTAAGTTATTCTCTATGCTTTATTGATCTATAATTATGAAGATTCAATAATGAAAGAAATAAAAGATGAAATATTGGAAATTTTTGTAAATATAGAAAAGGTGATATTAGCTTAATTTTTAAACAAAAGTTTGAGATATTAAAGATTATTGAATTTACAAAACTAGGTTTATATTTGTCACTCCGATAAGGAAAAGTAGAATTATTTATTGTTAAAATAACAAGATTTAATGTTTTTCCTATATAACGATAATTTTATTGATGACCTAGATGGTTTTTAATTGAGTAACAGGGATAATATAAAGATTACCTGTGTCAGAAATTTGTTTCTAAGAATATTTAATTAATCATTTATGAACGTATTCGTGTAAAGAGGTTTTTTCTATAGAACTTATTGATAACATTCGATTGAATACGGAATCCTAAAAATGAGATATACAACCCGTTGTTAAAAAAATGGCTAATAATAAAAAAATATAATAATAGAGTTTAGCGAACAAGCCAAAGTTCCTGTTTTTTACTTTGTTTCAACTTTATTTGATTGGGATTATCAACATAGTAATATTAGGATTAACTTTAGATAATATTTATCCTTTTTTGATTAAAAGTAATATATGGTATTCCTTATTTATAAATAAAAATCACAAACAGTTTTAAATTTAGATTCTAATATTTAAAAAAAGCTATCGTCAAAAAAGTATATTCTAATTTTTTATTTTCTTGTAAGCTCTTATTAAAACCATAAAAAACTTTAGGATTAATTATAAAAAACAACACTAATTACTTTAAAATCAATATAATTAGTATTTGTAATAAGATTTTAAATGAATATAAAAAATAAAATTAAACAGAAAATTATTGATTTATTGTATTCAATAGAAGATATAAATCATAATAAAGCAGTTTCTAAAATTAAAAGAAACACAAAAGGAAATCTTAAAATTTATAAAAACACAAGCTTAGACATTGATCCTAGTTCTAAGTTAGTTATAGATGAAGGTTATCTAGAAATTAATAAAAAATGGACAAATAACGATCCATTTCCTTCAGTTTTTGTATTAAGAGAGAATGCTGAAATTCTAGTTAGAAAATCATTTTCTATTTATTCAGGTTCTAAAATTTATGTAAATAAGGACGCTAAACTTATTTTAGGAAGTGGATACATAAATAATAATTTTAATCTATCGTGCTTTAAACAAATAGAAATTGGTCACGATGTTGCAATTTCGGAGAATGTTTGTATAAGAGATACCGATAATCATAAAATTTTGAACAGCTCTCAAGAACCTACAATGCCTATAAAAATAGGAAATCATGTTTGGATTGGAATGAATGCTACTATTCTTAAAGGTGTAACCATTGGAGATGGTGCTATCATTGCAGCAGGGGCTTTGGTAAACAAAGATGTTCCTCCGAAATGTTTGGTAGGTGGTGTTCCTGCATCTTTAATAAGAGAGAATGTTGAATGGAAGTAATATTCTAAAGAAAAAAATAATTATGAATCAACAACCTTTAGTCTCAGTTGTTTTAACTAGTTTTAATCAGTGTACTTTATTGAAAAGGGCATACGAGAGTCTTGTTAATCAAACCTATAAAAATATTGAAATTATTGTAGTAGACGATTGTTCTACAGAACCTGAAACTATAGCTTATTTAAAAGAACTAAAAGATTTATGTAATAAAAATATTGTTATCAATATTCAAGAAGTAAACGTAGGGATTACTAAAAATAAAAACACAGGCTACAGACTAGCTAAAGGGGATTATATTACCTACTTAGATGGAGATGATTACTATTTTGATACTAAGATCGAGAAGGAAGTTGAATTCTTAAAAGATAATTCGAATTTTGATGTTGTATATTCAAATTTTCTTTTCGTTGATGAAATTTCAGAAGAATCTAATAAATGGATAAAAGAAATAGATACACCTCCAACAGGAGATGTGTTTATTAATATCTTTACACGACAATTTCCGAAAAAGACTTTGTTTCGATTTGAATTAATGCGACGTGAAGTTTTAGAAACAATAAATTATTACGATGAAACTCGTAAGGCTTATGAAGATTGGGATTCTAGAATACGATATTCAAAATTATTCAAAATAGGTTACGTTGACAATGTAGGTTCTGTTTATTTTTTAAACCCTGAAAGTATTTCTCAAAGATGGACTCAAATAAAACATCTTTTGGAAAAAGAGCAAGTGTTTTTTAAAAATCAAAATTTATTAAAAGGAAGCCATAAAAAAGATGTTAATTTTCTGCTAGGTAATGAATTATTGGAATTGAGAACCAAATTATTTAAAAATAATACGTTTTATTCTCTGAAAAATTTGATAAAACAATTTTTTATTATAAATAAAATAGACTTTAATTATTTAATAAAGACATTAAATGGAGGACGATATTCAAGACGGTAGTAATTTAATTTTTATACTATCACTGCCAAGGAGTGGTTCAACTTTATTACAAATGTTGTTGTCTAATAATGATAAAGTATCTACAGCTAGTGAACCTTGGATTCTATTGCCTTTAATTAGTTTTTTAAAATCTGATTTTAAGATAAAAGCTAATGGCGATTTATCGAGAATAGCGGTAGAAGATTACTTAAGGTTACATTCTGATAGTTCATTAGCAAATGAAGTAAAAAAAATAGCCTTAAATTTTTATGCTAAAGCCACTTCTAAAGATGCTAAATATTTCTTAGATAAAACTCCTAGATATTACGAGTTTGGGGACGAGATCAAACAATTGTTTCCTAAAGCCAAAATTATTATTCTCAAAAGAGATTTAAGCGATGTTGTTTCTTCTATTTGCAAGACTTGGGATATTGATACTATTTATAAAATGAGGGATTATAAAAGAGATCTCTTAGCGGCTCCTAAATTAATGCAGGAGTTTCAGGATGCTAATATAAATAATCCTAACGTTAGAACTGTTTTTTATGAATCTCTAGTTGATAATCCTGAAGCAGAAGTGAAAATGCTTTATGAGTGGCTTGGTTTGGATTTTAATCCAGATTTTATAGATTTCACTAACAACAAAAAAGCTAATGGTGTATTGGGGGATCCAATAGGTGTAAAAGCGAATAGGAAGCCTAAGAAGAACTTAAATTCAAGAAAAATTTTGGAAGACCACTATTGGAAAGATTTTTCGATAGGTTATCTAAACCATTTAGGGAAAACATTTTTAGATTTATATGGTTACTCAGACTATCCGCAGCTAAAACCTACTGCTGATTTTAATTTGTTTCAGTATAGTTGTTTTCATAAAAGAACAAGTTTTAAACAAAGTATGAGTAATATTTTAAAAAATATGAAATATTATTTTACGACTTCAAAGTATAAGAAAGAAATTTTTAATTAATTGAAATAATAAAAAGTTTTATTGTTTTATTAAAATTGTAAATATTTAAATGAAAGTTTCCATTATCACCGTCTCATACAACGCAGCCAAAACTATTTTAAAAACCATAGATTCTATTGCGGATCAATCTTATACTAATATTGAATTTATTATTATTGACGGTGGCTCTACCGATGGGACATTAGATATTATTGAAGACAATAAGGAAAAAATTGATATTGTCGTCTCCGAACCAGACAAAGGGGTGTATGATGCCATGAATAAAGGGATTTTAAGAGCAAGCGGCGATTGGATTCTTTTTTTAGGAGCAGATGACTTGTTAGCTAATAACAACGTTATTGAAACGTGTGTTCAGCAGTTTTCATCATCTCATCTCGTGTACGGTGATGTTATTAAAGTACCAGAAAACGAAGTGTATGATGGTGCATTTAACCTTTATAAAATGATTTATAGAAATATCTGCCACCAAGCGATTTTCTTTCATAAAAGTGTATTTAAATTAAAGGGACTTTATCATTTAGATTATAAGGTTAATTCTGATTGGGAGTTTAATTTAAGATGTTTTCAAGACCCTAAAATTAATACAAAATATATACCACTAGTCGTTTCTCATTTTAATACAGAGGGCCTAAGTTCAAATACGGAAGATGTGGCTTTCGAAATCAGAAAAAAACAGCTTATAAAATTAATGCCTATTTGGGTGCGGTTTTGTTATAAATACAGACGAACTTCATTTATAAAATGGATTTCAGGAACCTTTTTAAATTTTGATTATGCCTAGAGTTAGTGTTATAGTTCCAAATTATAATCATGAGAAATTTTTAAGAGGCAGATTAGACTGTATTATTAATCAATCGTATGGTGATTTTGAGTTAATTATCCTAGATGATAAGTCTACCGATAACAGTTTAAAGCTTATTCAAGAGTACGAAACGAAGTTTCCTAATAAGGTACAATTTGTGCCTTCCGAAGAAAATTCAGGTTCCCCATTTAAACAATGGGATAAAGGAATTTCTTTAGCGAAAGGCGAATTAATTTGGATTGCGGAAAGTGATGATTTGGCGTCTACGTCTTTTTTAGAATTTTGTATTCCTTATTTTGATAGTAACGAAAATTTAGGGATGGTTGTAACAAAGTCTAATGCTATAGATGCTTTAGGTCAGGAGATTTCAGAGTATCATCCTATGTTTAAAGGGTATGAGACGAAATTATTTAACGAAAACTCTGATGGATTCAATTATTTTAAGGGTAATGATTTTATTAAAGATTACTTAGTTTATAAATGTCTAATACCAAATGTAAGTGGTACTTTATTTAGTAAGAATGCCTATGTAAAGTCCGGAGGTCTAAATATGAACTTTAGAAGAAATGGAGATTACGATTTGTATTTTAGAATGCTATATAATACAGATGTCGGATTTTTAAATAAAAGTTTAAATAGTACGAGATATCACGATGCTAAATTAACAGCATCTAATAATGCACAGTCGTTTAAAGAACTATCAACAATATTAAAGCCCGTATTTAATAAACTTAAATTGACTGCAAACAAGAGACTGGAAATTATGTCTTTTTACTTTACCGTTTATAAGTATGATATTTACTTAAACAACACCTATACATTTAATGAGAAATTGGCTATTTTTCGTAATTTATCTGAATTAAGTGGTTTACTAAAATTTCGATTTTTAAAATTTATCCTTCAACGTCAGAAAATTGATTTAGCTAAAAAACTAAGAAATTAAATAATGAAGAACATACTTTTTGTTGTCCATGAATCCAAAAAATCTGGAGCGCCATTATTATTGCTTCAGCTTTTAAAAGAATTTAAAAGTCAAGACAGTTTTAAAATAGACATTCTAATTAGTAAAACAGGAGAATTAGATAGTGTATTTGAAAACATTGGTGGTACGTATTTTTATAATCCTACCTATCTTTTAGACTTAGATTTGAAATCTAAAATATTACGTAAAGTTTTAAATGCTGAAACCTCAGTAAAAAAACATCAACATAAATTATATAAGACGTTAGTGCAAAATAAATATGATGCTATTTATTTTAATTCATTGGGATGTCAATCTATGTTTACGTTTTTACAGAATTATCCAGCCAAAAAGTTAACTCATATTCATGAATTGAAAGATGTGGTTTCAGGTATGGATGAGGGTATTGTAAGAAATATGCTTAATACTTCGGATGTTTTAATATCTAGTTGTAAAACTATTACAGAGTTCTTAATAGAATCTTACAATATAGATACCAATAAACTCGTAGAAAATTCTGTATTTTTATTTAAGGATAGAAAGTATGCTATCGATAATCTTGAATCTCCAAATAGACGCTCAAGTAATGTGTTTGTAATAGGAGCCTGTGGTGCTGTTGAATTAAGAAAAGGAGCGGACCTTTTTGTAGATTTCGCTATTCGATTGATTAAAGAAGTTCCAAACACTTCCTTTGAGTTTATATGGGTAGGACATGATAAAACAAGTTTGGGAGACGATTTAAAAGCTAAAATTAGTGGAGAGGGTTTACAAGAACACATAAAATTTGTGGGAAGTACACCAACGCCCGAAACATATTTTAACACCTTTAATTTGTTTTTTCTTTCATCCAGAGAAGAAGCCTTTGGATTGGTAGGCTTGGAAAATGCGTATTGTACAAATCCTTTAATTAGTTTTGATATTAAGGGCGACTTGCCTTTATTTATTAAAAAGTATGACTGCGGAAAAGTAATTCCGAAATATGATTTTGAATCCTTTAAAGATTTTATCTTGCAGTTAATAAGCGATAAAAGTTTTGCAGAATGTTTAGGTGAAAATGGAAGGGAAGCGGTTATTAAAGCTTTTAATATTCAAGATCAAGCAAAAATAATAAGAGAAGCCTTAATTAAGTTATGATATCCATCATTATCCCTTCAAGAAGTGCAGAAGCCTTAAAGTCTATATCTCAAAATATAGCCAAAACTATTGGAGTTCCGTTTGAAATTATTGATTACAATAATTCTGATAATGGCTTCGGAATATGTAAAATATATAATCTTTGCGCACAGAAAGCAAAATATGAAAATTTAGTTTTTTGCCATGATGATATTATTTTTCATAGTTCTAATTGGGGATATAGTTTATTAGAAGTGTTGAATATTAGTAAGATAGGGTTGATTGGTGTCTGTGGGGCTACCTATAAATCTAAATACCCTGCACCATGGGTTTCAATACCTAAAGGCTATTATAGATCAAATTTATTTGAAAAGAATTCAAAACAAGTCGTTGATGAGCAAGCAGACTTTGAGAAAGTTGCTGTGGTAGATGGATGCTTTTTGAGTATGAGAAAAGAGATTTGGAACGAATTTAAGTTTAATGAAACGGAATTAAAAGGGTTTCATATTTACGATATTGATATTTCGGTAAGAATTGGTAAAAAGTATGATGTGGTCGTAGAAAAATCATTTGAAATAGAACATCTATCAGAAGGTGTTTTTAATCATGTTTGGTATGGTGATTCTTTTATTTACCATAAAAACAACAAAGAATTGTTCCCTGCAAAATCAGATGGAGGTAGTGATGAAAAATATTTGGATGGATATGCTCTAAAATCCTTAATTTTAAGAAGTCCTAAATTAAAGATGAAAAGAGCAGAACGCTTAGCTTATCTTTTAAGTTTATTAAAGAGTTACCCAAATCAATTTTCTTTAAGATTATTAAAAACGTTAAAGTGAAAGAAATTATATATTTTATACCCGATGTAGATGCCGGAGTAACGTCTATAGTTCGTAATTTACTTAAATTTAGACCTCAAAGTAATATACATTATAAGGTAATTTTTACGCGACAGATTGAACGCGATTCGGTTTATATAGAAGATCAATTTAATGTAGATGAGCAAATTGTATTTTCTTATAGTAAATATGAAAATTTATATGCTGTAGTAAAACGTTTAAATAAACATGTCTCTAAGGCGTCTGTTTTAGTCGCTAACGATGGCTTAGAATTACGAATGGTACAATTACTAAAGCTGCCTAACCCTTTAGTATATATTATCCATGGAGATTTTAAATATTACTATGGTTTAGTAAATCAAAATCAAGGAATAATAGATCAATATATTGCTTATAGTAAATTTACAGAAGACCAGTTATATTCTAAAATAGATTCATGCAATCATAGTAAAATTAAAATGTTGTATTATCCTGTACCGGAAACAAATAGTTTACCGGACGAGGACAAGCCAACGGACTTGTTATTTGTAGGGTCCTTTAACGAGCGTAAAGGCGTTCAATTTTTATTTAAAATTTATAAAACTATTCAAGCTAAACTTGCTAATGTGAATTTTGTACTGGTGGGAAGTGGCGAAATGGATGCTGAATTAAAGTCACAGTTTAGTTTAGAACCTAAAGTAGTTTTTAAAGGGCAATTAAATAATAGTGAAGTTATACAAGAAATGCAAAATGCAAAGGTATTGTTATTTCCGTCTTTGTCTGAAGGTTTACCAAATGTAGTAGTAGAATCTATGAAGGCAAAATGTGTCCCTGTTTGCAGTGATATAGCAAGTGGAATACCAGATCTTATTGATGATGAAATAACCGGATATCGTGTGCCAATAGGGGATATAACTTTATTTAGTACGGCGACAATCGACTTGTTACAGGATAAAGAAAAAAGGAATACCATTGCTGAGAATGGTTTTAATAAAGCATATCGTATGTTTAACCCGCTTACAAATGCAGAGCACTATGAGGATTTAATACTGAAAATAGAGCCAAAAGAAAAGTTGTTTTTAAATCAGACTTTGGGAGGTGTATTAAATCAAAAATACATGCCTAATGCATTGGTCACTTTAATTAGAAAGTTAAATTTGTCACCGAAACTATAATTCTTATTTTTATAATACGAGGTATAGTGTAAAATAGATATTAGGTTCTATAAAATTTATGTAAGATCATTCGAAAAACAGTTCCTAATTATTGATTGTTTTTTAATAAATATGTTTCTGTAACTGATTGAATTAGAGTGGTTAGATATATGTGGTACAGTGTTACTGTTGCCTGTTTTTATGATAAAAATTATAGATTATAATGTATAAATAAGTGCAATGTTTTATCAATTGTAAAGAGCGGTTTTACCGATTTTTAGCTCTAGTATTATAATTGACTTAGTAATATAGTGTCAAAAATTCTATTTAATTATAAAAATAGTTTAATGCCTCAAAGATTTAATTGAAGATATAGAATTAATAGCTTAATATAAAAATAATGAAAGAACCTTTAGTTTCCGTTTTAATGACGGTATATAATAGAGAAAAGTATATTGCAGAGGCTATAGAGTCTGTTTTGGCTTCTACATACCAAAATTGGGAATTAATAATTGTAGACGACCGTTCTAAAGATTCGTCTGTTGAAATTGCCAATTCATTTAAGGGTAAAGATGATAGAGTTAAGGTTTATATTAACGAGGTGAATTTAGGAGATTACCCGAATAGAAATCAGGCAGCATCTTATGCTAAAGGGAAATATATAAAGTACGTTGATGCAGACGATAAAATTTATCCTTTTGGATTAGAACAACTTGTTTTTTTTATGGAGCAATTTCCTGAAGCAGGTTATGGTCTGTGTTCACTTGCACAAGATAAAATTAAAATGTATCCATTTCAATTAGAACCAATGGAGGCTTATTATAGACACTACTTTGAGCAACAATTATTTCATAAAGCACCTTTGTCGGCTATAATTAAGAAAGATAGTTTTGAAAAGGCTGGGAGGTTTAGTGGTAAACGTATGCTAGGCGATTTTGAGATGTGGCATGTGCTATCTCAAAAATTCCCAGTAGTTTTAATGCCTCAAGGTATTGTTTGGTATAGAGAACATGATGAACAAGAAATGTCTTTGCATAGAAGTGATCCGATGCAACCTTTTAGATATAAGTTATTAGCTGAAGATTTATTAAAAAGTAACAACTGTCCGCTGTCAGCAAGTGATAAAATGCAAGCTTTAAAAATTGTCAAGAGTCAACAGGCATCGGCAATTTTATCAGCAGGTAAACATTATAATATTAAAAAAGGTTTAGAATTGAAAAATGCAAGTGACTTGAACTTTTTAGAAATTATTAAAAATAAACTGTCTTAAAATTGAATATAACTAAAGAAAAGATAATATATATTGCAAAGAACCCATTCAATATTTTTATTTGGATGGTTACTAGGCTACCCTATTTTAAATTTCTTAGAGATTTTGAGCATACAAATTATCCTGTAACTTTTGGTTTTTGGTTTAACCAGAAAGTATTAGGTAATAATAAGGATGCCTATTGGCCAGTTCATAAAAGTTCTAGAGTTGTTGGTGTTCAAAATATATATGTTGGAGTTGGAACCTTTCCAGGCTACCAACGAAATGTGTATATACAAGGCACGGGAAAATTATACTTTGGTGATTACACAGGAGTCGCACAGAATTCTGGAATTTTAAGTGGTAATCATGACATATACGATCATCGAAAATTATCAGCAAAGGATACAACTATCGGATCATATTGTTGGATAGGAATGAATTCAGTTGTTTTGGGAGGAGTAACATTAGGAAATCATACCATTGTGGCTGCAGGGTCTGTGGTTACTAAATCCTTTCCCAAAGGAAATTGTGTGATTGGAGGTGTGCCTGCAAAAGTAATTAGTGAACTTGATCCCAAAAAAGTTGTGGAATATGAAAATAAGGTTAAATATCATGGCTATATTAAACAAGATAGATTTGATAGCTATCGTAGGAAAAATTTAAAAATTTAAAAATTAATTATTACCTTATTTTAGATTAGAGAGGTGAATTTTGTGTAAAAAAATAGTTATGAATAAAGGAGTGCTTTATGTAGCGTCAAATAAAACGTTTTATTTAGAAGAGGCAGTGTTTTCTGCAAAATCATTTAAAAAATATAATAAAAATATACCGATAACAATTTATACAAATCTTAAAGAAGCTGATAATTATAAAGTATTCGATCAAGTTATTTTTGATTATGAAGATTTACATCCATTTTTATATAAAACAAAAGCATTAAATAGCTTTCCTTACCAGAAAACACTATTCGTAGATTCCGATACTATGTTTAAGGGTAGTGTTTACGAGTTATTCCCTTTATTAGATAACTTCGATTTGGCAATCGCAAAACGAATACATGCGGATTGGAATCCTCCAATAAAATTTATTAAATATGAGGATCCATTTCAATTCAATACCGGAGTGTTTTCATATAATGACAGTCAAAATACTAGAGATTTTTTTAAAAAATGGCTTGAAGAAGTTATTAGAGAAAAT
This sequence comes from Formosa sp. L2A11, assembly GCF_009796865.1. GTDB lineage: Bacteria > Bacteroidota > Bacteroidia > Flavobacteriales > Flavobacteriaceae > Formosa. Next base: position 1,842,154 of record NZ_CP047028.1, read on the forward strand.
GAACTGCATAATTATTATCACTTAACCGGAGATCAAGTATGTTTTAATCACTTGTTAATCCATAATGAAATGGATAAACATTGTAATATGAAAATTGTCACAATTCCAAATAGAATTTATAATGCAAGACATATGTTTGGCGAATTAAAAAAAGATAATTTGTTGAATGAGGTTAAAATTTGGCATCAGCATGGCTTAAATAAGTCAATCTTTAATAAAATTAAAGATAAACTGTTCTATAAATTTAAATAATGAAGGTTCTTAAAATTTCAGTAATAATCCCTTTATATAACTCAAGTGAATTTATTAAGGACACCTTACAATCGGTAGTAGATCAATCGTATCAGGATATTGAAATTATTATTATAGATGATAGTTCTACAGATGATTCTTTTAATAAAGCAATAGAATTTCAGTCTGAGAATGTTATTATCAAACACAATAAAGGTAAAGGTGCATGTGCTGCGCGTAATTATGGATTTGAATTAAGTTCTGGAGAATATATACAGTTTTTAGATGCCGACGATATTTTAAGTCTAGATAAGATAGAAAAACAAGTCCAAGCACTTAATGGTTCTCAAACAGAATTGGCTGTATGTAATACGGTTCATTTTATAGAAAAACTAGAAGAAGGGAAGTGTGTGGATCAAGCGTATGTGTATTCAACACCAAAGCCAGAGGCGTTTTTTATTAATTTATGGGGAGGTAATCATTTACCGATGCATATGATACAAACTAGTGCCTGGTTAACGCCTAGAACATTGATTGAAAAAGTAGGGTTATGGGATGAAACTTTAGCAAAAGATCAAGATGGTGAGTTTTTTGCACGTTTAGGTTTGCAAAGTTCAGGTATTTTATATGTTCCCGAGGTTAAAAATTATTACAGAAAGCATAGTTCTGGAAAAAATATAGCTTCTCAAAAAAAAGAAATTCATTTAAATAGTCTTCTTAAAGCTACAAATTTAAAAGCTAAATATTTGTTTTCTAAAACGGAATCTGATGCTTCAAAACAAGCTATTGCAACGCAATATAAACATGTGGCCATAGATGCTTGGCCACAATATAAAACAGTTTATAACACAGCAATTAGTAAATGTAATGCTCTAGGAGGTAGTAATTACAACCCTATTTTGGGTGGGAGAGCAATAGAATTTATTAAGAATACTTTAGGATGGAGAACGGCCAAGTCAGTTGCATTCTATGGTAGAACATTTTTAAACAGATAATCTAAGTAATTTGAAGCACTTACTATTCCTTACCACCAATAATTTAGCCACTAATCCGCGTCTTGTAAAAGAAGTGCAGTTGGCTTTGCAACTCCGGTATCGTGTAACTATTATAATGTTTAAACTTAATAATTGGAGCGATGCTAAAAGTATTCAGCTAAAAGATCAATTATTAAAAATTAATAATAACGACGAAAGTTATTTAACTATAGAAGAAATTGAAGCTATTCCTTCAAATAAATTAAAATGGATTTATTTAGGAATTTCAGAAAAGTTAGCAAAAAAAATATCTGGTTTAATTTCAACACATTTTAAATTAAATGCTTTAGCGAATAATAGAAGGTCTTTACAGATCTACGATTTAGCAAAAAAGAATAAAGATATACCTGATTTAATCTGTGCCCATAATATGGGGGCTTTATATCCTGCTCATGAGTTAAGTGAGTTGTGGAACGTGCCCTTTGTTTTCGACGTAGAAGATTATCATCCTGGCGAAATCGTTTCCACAGATGGAGAAACGGCCAAGAACCGTACCGAGTTTTTAATGAAATCATTTTTACCGAAAGCTAAAAGTCTAACATTTGCTAGTCCGCTTATAGGTAAGTATACTCTAGATTTAATAGGAGGGCATCCTAGTCATGCTGTCGTGTTAAATGGATTTAATGATAATGAATTCAGTTTGTTATCGAGTTCAGAACATGATTTAAATAAAAAAGAAACAGCTTTAAAATTGGTTTGGTTTAGCCAAAAGATTAGTTTTGGACGCGGTTTAGAACAGTTATTTAAAGCTTTAGAAGTGATTTCAAAATCAGACACTAACATAGACCTAAGTTTAACGCTTATAGGTGAATTAGATTCAAATTTTGAGACACAAGAACTTTTAAAAATTTGTAAAGAATTAGAACATACAAATTTGAGTATAACCATAAATGAACCTTTAGGACAACAAGAGCTACATGCCACATTAAATCAGTTTGATATTGGTTTGGCACTAGAATTTAATTCTAGAGACCTAAACAGACAAATATGCTTAACCAACAAAATTATAACGTATGCTCAAGCTGGATTATATATTTTAGCAACAAATACAAAAGCGCAAGAACAGTTTATAACGGATTATCCTGAACTAGGTGTTTTGAGCGATCAATCTGAGTTTGAAATTTCAGAAACCATAGTAAAACTGTATCAGCATAAAGATCAAATTAAAGCGAATAAACCATCTAGATTCCAAAAAGGAAAAACTTTAAGTTGGGATGCAGAACAAATTAAAATTCAAGAACTTTGGAATCAAATACTATAAAAAATAACGTTTTGAAAACAGTACTCATTATATATCCGCATTGGGTTCCTGCAAATTTAGCAGGAGTGCAAAGACCACGTTTAATAGGTAACTACTTAAAGCAATTTGGTTGGAAACCCTTATTACTTACCGTAGATTCTAAATATTATGAGGAAACTCCAGATCCGCATATTTCTAAAACAGCTTCAGAAGATATTGAAGTCATATATACAAAAGCATATAAGGTTTCAAAACCAAGAATTATAGGAGATATTGGCTTAAGAGCATATCCTTTTCTTAAAGAAAAAGCGTTACAAATATGTAAAGAGCGTAAGATAGATTGTATTTGGATTCCGATACCATCATTTTATACTGCTATTTTAGGTCGTGTAATACATGATAAAACAGGGATTCCTTATGGAATTGATTATATCGATCCATGGGTTCGTGATATCACAAATCAAAACGATACTAGAGCAAAACTTAGTCAAACAGTGGCTAGAACTTTAGAGCCTTATGCTGTTAAAAAAGCAGCGTTTATAACAGGAGTATCTACACCGTATTACTGGCCAGTAATTGAACGTAATTTTAAGACACCACCGGTGCATGCAGGTATGCCTTATGGTTTCGACCCAAACGATCATAAATTGAAATTAGAGGGGTTAAAAATGCCATGGGATGGTATAGAGAATTGTAAGCCTTGGATTTATGCAGGGGCCTTTCTTCCAAATTCACATTTATTCATGGATTGCTTTTTTAATGCCATTAAAACATTAAAAGATAATGGAAATTGGGATGCAGATATTAAACTGTTTTTTATAGGAACAGGTCCATATCCCGCTAAGCGTATAACGGCTTATGCAGCAGATTATGGACTAGAAGATATTGTTGTAGAGCAAAGAGAACGTCAGCCTTTTTTAAATATTTTAAACTATTTATCGCAGGCAGATCGCGTCATGTTATTTGGAAGTACAGAGAAACATTATACAGCCTCAAAAACATTTCAATGTTTGTTAAGCGAACGTCCGTTGTTTACTGTTTTACACGCAGAAAGTTCTGCGGTAAAGGTTATTCAAGATGTTAAAGCAGATGCATATTTAGTGCCTTATACTGAAGGTGATACTAAAGCTAAAATTGTAGATGAAATGGTAAATGTTTTAAATCCATATCAAAATGTTGCATCTTGGTCTCCAGAATTACAATTGTTAGATCAATATTCTTCTAAACAATCAGCGAAAGTGTTGGCTGAAGTTATGGATGAAGTTTTAAACCAAAACTAAATAATTTGAAAAAATTAGCAATAGTCACGACGCATCCTATACAATATTATGCACCTTGGTTTAGATTAATGGCTGAGAGACAAAATGTAGCCATTAAAGTGTTTTATACATGGTCTCAAGCTGCAGCAGAAGTAAAAGATAAAACATTTGGTAGAACTATTAAATGGGACATTCCATTATTAGATGGATATACTTACGAGTTTATAAATAATATTTCGGCAGATCCAGGAACACACCATAAAAACGGAATTGATTGTCCAGAATTAAATGATAAAATTAATAACTGGAAACCAGACGCTATTTTAATCTTTGGATGGTACTTAAAAAGTCACTTAAATGCGATGACCTATTTTAAGGGAAAAATACCTGTTTGGTTTAGAGGCGACTCTACATTGCTAGATGATAGCCCTGGAATTAGACAAGTATTACGAAAATATTATTTAACATATATATACAGGTCAATAGATAAAGCATTTTATGTAGGTTCTCAGAATAAAGCCTATTTTAAATCCGTAGGATTAAAAGAGAGTCAATTAATATTGGCACCTCATGCGATTGATAATGAGCGCTTTAATGATTCGGAAAATGATAATTATGAGGGTTTAGCTTTAAATTGGCGTAAAGAGCTAGGCTATGCTTCAGATGATTTAGTCGTGTTATTTGCTGGTAAATTTGAATCTAAAAAGCAACCCGATTTTTTATTGAAAGCGGTTCAAAAAGTAAATAAAACTTTAAAAAAACCTTTAAAGTTATTAATGGTTGGTCATGGACCTCTAGAAAATGAATTACTTGAGTTAGCAGAAAATGATTCTAATATAAAATTTATACCTTTCCAGAATCAGAGTAAAATGCCTATTTTATATCGTTTAGGAAATGTGTTTTGTTTACCATCTAAAGGCCCAGGAGAAACTTGGGGATTGGCTATAAATGAGGCTATGGCTTCTTCTAGACCCGTTATTGTGAGTACTAAGGTAGGTTGTGCTACAGATGTTATAAATGTTGGTTCTAATGGTTTTGTCTTTAATTTTAATGATGAAGCAGAGTTATTGGATGTGTTTAGTTCTCTTTCATTAGAACGTTTGAAAACTATGGGAGAAGTCTCAAAAAAAGATATTAATCAATGGAATTTTAAAGCTATCGTTGAAGCTCTAGAAAGTAATTTAAAAGAAGATTAAATTAAATGGGAGGATGGACTCTTATAGGCTGTATCGCTGTTATGTATTTAGGATTCTTATTCGTTAAACGTTTAGGAAAAAGCGTGCCTATATTAGAGTTAATGACTTTAATAGCAGGATTACAATGGATTATTGGCCCTATAATAGAATATGCTAATCCATCTCACCATTATAAATATCATATGTATGTAGATCAAGGAACTTATATGAGTTTTATTGTTCCTGCATATTTAGCCTTTATGTTATTAGTGCTTTATGGAATTAAAAAGACGACAACTTATAAACTGCCTATATCTAAATTAGAAAATTTTTCTAAATATGGTTTAATAATTTTTGGTATTGGAGTAGTGTTTGATTTAGGAGGAGGTTTTTTACCAGGAGCTTTAAAGTTTTTTGGTTTTTTACTTTCAAATTTCAAGTTTGCAGGAGCTATAATTTTATTCTTTTCAAAAGATGCTTTACTAAAAAAAGTGTTTTATGGTGCAATTGCTTATCTTTTTGTAATGGCTTTAGCAAAAGCTTTGTTTCATGATTTAATTTTGTGGTCTGTTTTCTTTTATATGTTTTGGGCAATAAAAAATAAACCTTCTATCAGCTTTATTCTAACAACGTTTTTAATTGGTGCTTTATCTTTAACAACATTGCAAACCATAAAGGCAGCCTACCGGAGTCAAGTCTGGAACGGCTATTCTGGAAATAAATTAGAATTATTTTTCACTTTAATGACAGAATCAATAGAAGCAGGGGATACAACAAATGAAGCTGAAGAAGGAGAAGTAGGTACAAATGTAAGATTGAATCAGGGTTGGATTATAAGTGCTGTAATGTATCATATACCTGACTTTAGCCCTTATTTAGAAGGAGAAACTATAGAAAGTGCTGTTTTTTCTTCTGCTTTACCTCGCTTTTTAAATCCGAATAAATCAAAAGCTGGAGGTCAAGAAAATTTTAGAAGATTTTCAGGTTTAGAATTAACTGATGGGACATCTATGGGAATTAGTATTATAGGTGAAGCTTATGGTAATTACGGTGTTACGGGAGGGATTCTCTTTATGGGGATTTGGGGGTTTTTCTTAGCTAAAGTTTGGTCTAGATTATTAAAAATAGTTTTAAGTAACATTGTTTTTGTAGCTTTCTTACCATTAGTATTCTTACAAGTTATTAAAGCAGAAACAGAATTGGTGGTTGTTTTAAATCATTTAATAAAATCAATCATAGTTGTACTGATGTTTTTCTGGTATGCTAAGAATTATATGAATTGGAAATTTTCAAATGGGACTAAAGCTTAATTACATTTTCAGAAAACGCCTACCTCAATATAATAGTATTGAAGAGTTGTTTGGTGCTATTCAAGCTAGACTTAAAGATAACGTAGATGTAGAAAGCCAAGAACTACAATTTTCAGGAGGGAGTCCTATTGTCATTTTAAAAAATATTTTAAATTTCAAAAAGAAGTCTGTAAATCAAGTTAATCATATTACTGGAGATGTAAACTACATGGCCTTGGTTACAGGAAGTAAATCTGTACTCACTATTCATGATATTGGCTCTATTTTAAAAGGCAACATATTAAAACGCACTTATCTTAAGCTTGTTTGGTTTACTTTACCATCCATGTTTATTAAGAAAATTACAGTGATTTCAGAATTTACAAAAAATGAATTAACTAAAGTTATTCCTTTTGCTACGGATAAAATTCAAGTGGTTTATAACCCTGTGAATTCGCAATTGGTTTATTGTCCGAAGAAAAAGGTATCTGTTTGTCCAAATATTTTATTGATAGGAACTAAGCCAAATAAAAATATTGAACGTACTTTTGAGGCTTTAAACGGAATATCTTGTAAATTAACGATAATAGGTAAATTGACAGAAATTCAGTTAGCGCTTTTAAAAACGTACAACTTAGAATATAAGTCAATGTTTCAAATTCCTTACAATGATATTGTTGAAGCTTATAAATCATCTGATTTGGTTTTGTTTGCTTCAACTTATGAAGGTTTTGGAATGCCAATTATAGAAGCTCAGGCTATTGGTCGTCCCGTAATTACGTCTAATATTGGAGCTATGAAGGAGGTTGCGTTGGATAGTGCTTATTTAGTAGATCCATATAATATTGATGAGATAAGAACAGGAGTGAAGACTATTTTATCTGGTAAAAGTGTACAAGATGAATTAATTAGAAAAGGACAAGAAAATGTAAAGCGGTTTCATATTGATAAAATTGCTGAAGATTATTTAACTATTTATAAGGAAGTTGCTAATGCCTAAGAAAGAAAAAATATTAATTTTTATAGATTGGTTTTTGCCAGGTTACAAAGCCGGTGGACCAATTCAGTCTGTAAATAATATTGTGTTTCATCTTCATGATGAATTTGATATTTCTATAGTGACTTCAAATAAAGATTTAGGGGAATCTGCTCCTTATAAAGATTTAGAGTTTAATACTTGGCAAGTCAAAACAAATTATAAAGTGATGTATTTAGATGATGAACATCAGAATAGCAAGCTTTATAAAAAATTGATTGAAGAGGAAGATTATAATTATGTGTATTTTAATTCTTTATTTTCGGTAAAATTCACATTACTTCCATTATGGACATTCAGAAAGACATCCTTAAAGCAGATTTTAGCACCCAGAGGTATGGTTGGTAAAGGGGCTTTAGCTATAAAACCTTTAAAAAAGAAAGTGTTTATCTCTTTATTTAAATTAAACGGATTGCATAAAAAAGTAGTTTGGCATGCAACTTCTGGTTTAGAAAAAGAAGAAATTGAAGATCAGTTTGGGCACGATTTAGATATTCGTATAGCTCCAAATTTGTCTTCTAAAATGGGAGTATATCAAGATAAAGAAAAAGAAGTGAAAAGTTTAAATGTATTTTTCCTTTCTAGAATTGCACTAAAGAAAAATTTACTAAAAGCTTTAGAGTATTTATCTCATACCAATTCTGATTATAAAATTAAGTTTTCAATAATTGGTCCGATAGATGAAGCAGACTATTGGCAATCTTGTGAAGCATACATAAAAAAAATGCCGAAACATGTTGAGGTAACTTATTTAGGAGCAATTCCTAATTATAAATTAAAAGACACATTAAAAAATCAGCATGTATTGTTATTACCGACTATGCATGAGAATTTCGGACATGTAATTATGGAATCTTGGCAAAATGGATGTCCCATTATAATTTCAGACCAAACACCATGGGATGAACTTCAAGAAAAACATATAGGATATTCTGTACCTTTGTCTAAACCTGAAGCGTTTGTAAATAAAATCAATTTTTTTGCAGAAATGAATGAGGTTAGTTTTAATACATGGTCTAAATTTTCTTATGATTTTGCAGCAATATTTACTCAAAAACCACAACTTGTAATCGATACTAAGAAATTATTTAAATAGAATAAAAAATAAATATAATGAAAAGAATATTAATAACTGGAGGAGCAGGTTTTGTAGGTTCACATTTATGTGAACGCTTATTAAACGAAGGTAATGAAGTAATTTGTTTAGATAATTATTTTACAGGAAGTAAAAAGAATATCGAACATTTAATGGATCATCATTATTTTGAATTGGTACGTCACGATGTGACAGAACCTTTCATGATTGAAGCTGATGAAATTTATAACATGGCGTGTCCTGCATCACCAGTACATTATCAATATAATCCTATAAAAACGATTAAAACGTCTGTAATGGGAGCGATTAATATGTTAGGTTTAGCAAAACGTGTTAAAGCTAAAATATTACAAGCATCGACTAGTGAAGTATATGGAGATCCTGCAGTACATCCCCAACCAGAATCGTATTGGGGAAATGTAAATCCAATTGGATTACGTTCTTGTTATGATGAAGGAAAACGTTGTGCTGAAACGTTGTTTATGGATTATCATTTACAGAATCAGGTTGATGTTAAGATTATTAGAATTTTTAATACCTATGGTCCAAATATGAATCCTAATGATGGGCGTGTCGTATCTAACTTCATCGTCCAAGCATTAAAAGGTCAGGACATTACGATGTTCGGAGACGGAAGTCAGACACGTTCTTTTCAGTATGTTGATGATTTAGTAGAAGGATCTATTCGTATGATGGGAAGCCGAGATGGTTTCACAGGCCCTGTAAACATTGGTAATCCAGTAGAATTTACTATGATGGAATTGGCAAGTAAAGTTATAGAAATGACTAATTCTACGTCTAAAATTATTTATTTACCATTACCTCAAGACGATCCTTTACAACGTAAACCGGTTATTGATTTAGCTAAGAAGGAATTAAACGGATGGGAACCAAAAATTCATTTAGAAGAAGGTTTGGTAAAAACAATTAGCTACTTCGATAATTTACTTAAAGCTGAACACTAATTTGAAAACGGATTTATCAACTTATAATAATAACTGGTATCAGCCAGGAAGTAAACTTAAAATCTTACTCTGGTATTTTGTTAATGTGTTGTTTTTTATAAATCCTTTAAATCCTGTGTCTAGTATAAAAGTGTTTCTTTTGAAACGTTTTGGAGCTAAAATAGGTACAGGGGTTGTCATAAAGCCTGGTGTGAATATAAAATATCCATGGTTATTAACTATTGGTGATTATTCATGGATAGGAGAGAAGGTTTGGATCGATAATCTAGCAAAAGTGACTATAGGTAATCATGCTTGTATATCTCAAGAAGCCATGTTATTATGTGGGAATCATAATTATAAAAAATCGACTTTCGATTTAATGATTGGAGAAATTATAATTGATAATGGGGCTTGGATTGGAGCAAAATCTGTTGTTTGTCCGGGTGTAATTGTGGAATCCCATGCTATTTTAGCAGTAAATTCTGTAGCGACAAAAACATTAGAAGCAAATTATATTTATCAAGGAAACCCAGCAAAACAAATACGAAAAAGAGAATAAACTAATGAAAGTTTCGATAATTACAGCTACATATAATAGTGAAAAAACTATAGAAGATTGCTTTAAATCTGTTTTAAATCAAAGTTATGATAACATTGAATATATTATAATTGACGGAGCTTCTACAGATGGAACATTAAATATTCTTGAAACTTTTAAGCAAAAACATAAAAATATAATTAGTGTGTCTGAACCTGATAAAGGTATTTATGATGCATTAAATAAAGGAATTGAAAAAGCGACTGGAGATGTTGTTGGTTTTTTGCATTCTGATGATTTTTTTGCTTCAAATGAAACAATTAGTCATATTGTTAGTGCATTCAATTTAGAAGATATAGACGGTGTTTATGGTGATTTACATTACATAAATGCTACAAATTCTGAAAAAATTGTTAGAAATTGGAAGAGTCAACCCTTCTTAACAAAATTATTAAAACAAGGTTGGATGCCAGCTCATCCGACTTTGTTTTTAAAAAAAGCAGTCTATATAAAGCACGGATTATTCAATTTAAATTTTAAAATAGCAGCAGATTACGATTTAATGTTACGTATTTTTAAAGATGTTACGCTTCAATTTAAATATCTTCCAGAAGTAATTACTAAAATGCGAGTAGGAGGAGCAAGTAATAGAAGTTTGAAAAATATCTGGTTAAAAACAAGAGAGGATTATATGGCTGTAAAAGGTAATAAATTAGGAAGTCCGATACTCGTTATATGTTCTAAAAACTTATCTAAGATTCCTCAATTATTTAAAAAGTAAAAACTATTTTTGCAAAATAAGATACAAAGAAATGCCTTTTAAGTATTTTTTTGACTAAGTTTTGTATATTTCTATATTAAACAGAAATTAATGTCTCTAATTTTATTAAGGACATTAGGTCTTTAGATTTTTTGTTTTAGAATTTTATTTTTTATTAAACCAACCCCAAATTGTACAATATTTAATGACGTTGCACAGTTGTATTTAAATAGCTATTAATGAATTTATTAACCTCAATTATAGATAGTGGAAATGGAACCGTTTTATTGTTGTTTCCTTTTTTATTAGCTTTAGTTACTGCTTTTTTAGCTTTTCCAACTATTATTTTTATAGCACATGCTAAACAATTAGTAGATGTTCCCGACAAACGAAGTGTACATTCCAAAACAGTGCCTACTCTTGGTGGTATCGGAATCTTTTTTGCAGTTGCAATTGTACTTACATTATCAGGAGCTTTTTTACAAGCTAAATTATTAATGCCAATTGTGGGCGCGTTAATAATTCTGTTTTTTTTAGGTGTAAAAGACGATATTTTAATCTTATCACCTAAGAAAAAAATGCTTGGTCAGGTTATTGCATCCTTGATGGTTATTATAATCACGGATATTAGGATTATGACATTTTCTGGTATTTTAGGTATTGGTAGTTTGCCTTATTTTGTTTCTATTGGCTTTACTTTATTTGTGTTTATTTTAATAATAAATGCATATAATTTAATTGATGGTTTAGATGGGTTAGCTGGGTCTGTTGGACTTCTGGTCTCACTGTTTTATGGTTTCTTGTTTTTTAAAATGCAGGAGATGACATTAACAGTGGTGTCTTTGTCACTTGTAGGTGCGCTCATTCCTTTTCTTTATTTTAACTTTTCTAAAGTTAGAAAAATTTTTATGGGAGATACGGGGTCTATGGTTGTTGGTTTTCTATTAGCGTTTCAGTCGATAGCCTTTATATCAATGAATCAATTACAGGTAGGAAGTCAATTTCATTTAAATGCACCAATTTTAGTCTTGGCAATTTTGTTTTTTCCTTTACTAGATACACTTCGTATTTTTTATGTTCGTGTAGTTATTTATAAGAAACATCCATTTAGCCCAGACAAAAATCATATTCATCATCAAATGTTACAATTAGGTTTAAAACATTGGCAGGTAACTATTGTTATTTCTATAGCATCTACATCTGTATTAATCTTTGCTTTACTTGTTCAAGGTTTAAGTGTGAATATGCAATTATTGGTCGTTATACTAGCAGGACTCATTATGTTTTCTTTACCCTTTTTTATTAATTATAGTGTGTTTAAAAAACGAATTAAGATGAATAAATTATTAAAAAAACTACACTTAATTAGTTATTCTAAAGCGAAATAAAACATTTGTGATTGAATGTATTACGTTTATATTTGTAAATCATTTTAAAAAATATTTTAATGAAATTATTTAGATTGCTAGGGATATTCTTAGCTTTTCTTTTTATAACGTCTTGTGCTACTAAAAAGGAAATTTTGTATTTTCAAGATTATGAAAATATACCACAGGAAGTTATTCTTAACACAACAAAAATTCAAATTAATGATATCTTAAGTATTTCTGTAAAGTCTTTAATCGCAGAAGCTGCAGAACCTTATAATAGAGTTAGCTCTACGAGTGGTAGTGCTAATAATACTAGTGCCTTAAAACAACAGGGGTATTTGGTTTCGTCTACAGGTGAAATTACATTTCCTATTTTAGGCAAGCTTCAAGTGATAAATAAATCTACGAAAGAATTAGAAGACTACATCAGACAGATTTTAATACAAGGAGGTCATTTAAAAGATCCTACTATAATTGTTCGTATTGTTAATTCGAAATTTACGGTTTTGGGGGCGGTAGGTCATGCCGGGACCTATGATTATGATGAGGAAACAATAACCTTACCTCAAGCACTTGGTATGGCTGGTGATTTGTCTATAAATGGTGTTCGTGAAGATGTTATGATTATAAGAGAAGTGGATCAGGTACGTACGGTTGCTCATATTGATATGACAAAAACAGATTGGTTTACAAGTCCGTATTACACGATTAAACAAAATGACGTTATCGTAGTTAATCAAAATGGGCCAGCGGTGAAGAAAGCTGGATACATTACAAATTATACCGGTTTATTTGGAGTTGTGTCATTTGCTTTAACCTTAATTTTATTATTAAAAAATTAGAAATTATGGCAGAAGAGTTTATGAATAATAATAATGAAGAAGATAATACTTCTGGTATAAATATAAAAGAAGAAATTTTAAACTATTTACATTATTGGAAATGGTTTGTTTTATGTTTTATTATTGGTATTACAGCTGCATTTCTTTATTTAAGATATACACCAGAAATATATAGTTCTTACGCTAAAATTAAGATTTTAGATGAATCTAAAGGCTTAGAATTGTCACCTCAAGTAGGAGGAGCGATGTTCTCTGAGGCTAAAAGTCTTGAAAATGAAATTCAGATTATAAAATCTAATCGTTTATTAGCGAAAGTTGTAGATAGTTTAGATTTACATATTAGATATTTTATTCAAGGACAATTTACAGAGAAAGAACAATGGAAAGGTGCTTTGAAATTAGTATACTTAAAACCTAATAATCAAATTACCGGAGCAACTTTTAATATTGAGATTACCGATAATGGTTTAAATATAAGTAAAGGCAAGGACCATTTAAATGAATTTTCTATAAAAGGTTACAATTTAAATTCTCCAAAAGAAGGGTTTCCATTTTTAATTCAATCTGAAAGTTGGATTAAAAAACATGTTGGGTTAACATATATCGTTACTGTACAATCTATTTCATCTGCCGCTAATAATTTAGCTAATGCTATTTCTGTTGGTAAAGTTGGAACGACAGATATTTTACAATTATCCATTGCAGGAGAAAATAGAGAAAGATCAGAAGATGCTTTAAATAAAATTGTAGAACAATTTAATGAAGATGGCGTAATTGATCGTCAATTGGTGTTTCAAAGAACAATTGATTTTGTAGATGATCGTTTTGTTTATTTAGCAGCGGAATTAGATTCTATTGAAGTTGGTAAAAAGGATTTTCAGCAAGATAATGAACTTGTAACATTTAGTGCAGATGTTGGTTACAGTATGGGAAAACGAATATCTTCTGAAGATGCTGTTATTAAACTAGAAAATCAAATAGCTTTAGCTAAATTATTAGAAGAGCCTTTGGCTAATAATGATTTGAGTGCTTTGATGCCTGAAAATGTTGGATTAGAGAGTGCTAATACCAATGGTATTGTTTCCCAATATAATACTATAGTGCTTCAGCGTGAAAATTTAATTGCCAGTGCCGGTGAGCAAAACCCTATGGTCGTTGCTTTAAATCGTCAGCTTTTAGATCTTAGAGGTAATTTAAAGGTGTCTTTAAACTCTTATTTTAAACAGTTAAATACTTCATTAAATAGCTTGCAGAAAGAAGAAGTAACTGCAAAAGGTTTAGTTAGGGGAATGCCTGTAAAAGAGAAAATATTACGTTCTATTGAGCGTCAACAAAATATTAAAGAAAATTTATATTTATTATTACTTCAAAAACGTGAAGAAGCTGCAATTAACCTAGCAATTACATCTCCATCTGTTAAAGTTGTAGAGTATGCCTCAAGCTCAGGTAGACCTGTAAGTCCGGATGCTAAGGGGATTTATATGAAAAGTATTTTAGGTGCTTTGTTATTGCCTTTTGGTATTTTATTTCTTGTATTTAAGGCTGATACTAAAATTAATGATAAAACAGATGTCCTAAAGTTATCGAGCAGAGTTCCTCTTATTGGGGAAATTCCAGAACTTAAGAATGGGCATAGATTATTTGAAAATCCTCACGATAGAACTGTTTTAGCTGAATCATTTAGAATTTTAATAGCCAATTTAAAATATACATTAGCTCCTAAACAAAATAGTGAAGCACATATTGTTTATGTTACTTCTACGATAAAAGGGGAAGGAAAAACATTTGTATCTGTTAATTTATCATTAGCTCTTTCTAGTATTAACAAAAAGGTGTTATTGATTGGTGCAGATTTAAGAAATCCTAAAATTGATGTCACAGATGGTTCTAAAAAGGCAAAAGGACTTTCGAATTATCTTCTCGAACCTGATTCAGATTGGAGGACATATTTACAAAAGAGTACTTATAATGTAAATTATATGGATGTTTTAACTGCTGGTACTATTCCTCCAAATCCAACAGAGTTATTGTCTAATGGTAAATTAAAAGACCTCATTGATGAAGCTAAAGGTTTATATGATTATATAATTGTTGATACGGCTCCTATTATTCTCGTTTCAGATACTTTATTAATTTCGCAATATGCAGATGCTACCGTTTATGTAACAAGAGCAGGGGTTACAGAGAAAAAATTATTAGGTTTCTCTCGTGAATTATACGATAACAAAAAACTTAATAATATGGTTTATGTTGTAAATAGTATAAGTGACTCTAAAAACTCTAGAGGATATGGCTATAATTATGGTTATGGTTACGGGTATCATCAAGAGAAAAGGGGCGTTAAAAAATATTCTTGGAATTGGTTTAAAGATGGTATTAAAGACAAAATAAGAAAGTTTTAAACTTTAATTTATATTTTTAGATTATCATTTAAAGAGATAAAAAAGAAGAACCTAAACACAAGATGTATTTAGGTTCTTCTTTTTTATAATTATTTTATGCCCTATAAACGTAATTGGTATTTTGTTTATGATTTAATTCCTTATTGAGTCTTATTTTTAGATGCTGTGGTTGTATTTACAGAAAAGAGAGTATTATATTGTGTAAAAAAATTTTATAGTCCAACCATTGGCTTAATTTTATCTTTTGAGATGTTTACTATCAATGCTGCCAATTTTTTTTTAAATTTTAATGAAACTGGATAAATGTATTTAGCCTTTAAGTTGAATTTTATTTTACTTGAAATTAAATAAGCTTTTAAACAAAAAAAGAGATAGCTTATTAAGCTATCCCTTTTTGTTATCTATATTAAAAATAGGTTTTAGAATCTAAGCAAAAATTCTATACTATGTACAAAATTATTATTTGCGTAAACCTTATCGTTATCAAAAGCAAATTTAGCCAAACTCTGTAGTCTTATACCATATTGAGGTTTTATCCAAAATCTTAACCCTAATGCAAAGTTTCCTGACACATTAGATTCACTGGATACATTAAAATATCCTAAACCTAAGCCTGCATAAGCATCTATCTTATCATTTCTAGCGATTAACTCGTCGTAATAAAATTTACCATTTACATCAAATGAAAAATATGAGCCACTTTCTTCAATCCAACCTTGTGTTAAACCTGTTTCTTGAGATTGTCCATAATCTACATAAAATCTATCAATTTTATTTAAAGATATCATAGGGTTGATAGACCAAAAGTCATCAAATTTATATTCAATACCAAATGTAATAGGTGTGCTAAAACTCCAGTCTTCAGTTCCTTTAAGAGGATCTTTAAAAGCACTGTTATCTACGATGTTAAAACCTACACTTGCAACCCATTCATCATAACCTCTATACTGGCTATATGCGAATGAAGTACACATTAGAAAAAAAAGTATGGCTGTAATCTTTTTCATATTAAAATTTTTGTTAAAAATAATGTTTAAAATTTTTATTATAGAAGTTTATCATCTTTATTTAGATTTTAAACCTTTTTTTTAGTTTAATGATAATCAATTAATTCGATAACTAACATAATCAAAATTAATGACGTATTAAAATATTATATATTTATTATTTATTAAGAATTTACGAGGTTTTTTAAATCAGAAATTGTTTTTAACTGTTCAGAACTCTTAAAAACATAACTTCCTGCTACCAAAATGTCTGCTCCACAATCTACTAATGCCTTTGCATTTTTGTTTGTTACACCACCATCTATTTCAATTTGTGTATGCGCACCTTTACGGATTATAAGTTCTTTTAATTGTTTTATTTTATTATATGTGTTTTCAATAAAACTTTGTCCGCCAAAACCAGGGTTAACACTCATAATTAAAACAACATCAATATCGTTAATAGTGTCTTCTAAGACATTAATATTTGTATGAGGGTTTAGAGCTACTCCTGCCTTCATACCTTCAGCTTTGATTGCTTGAAGCGTTCTGTGTAGGTGTGTACATGCTTCGTAATGTACTGTTAGTATATTACTTCCTAAATCAGCAAATGTTTTGATATATCTATCAGGATCAATTATCATTAAATGCACGTCTATTGTTTTTTTTGCGTGTGTTGTAATGGAATCTAGAACGGGCATACCGTAAGAAATATTGGGTACAAAAACACCGTCCATTATATCTATATGAAACCAGTCTGCCTCACTGTTATTTACCATTTCAATATCTCTTTGAAGATTACCGAAATCTGCGGCTAAGATAGATGGGGCTATTAATTTTGAACTCATTGTAGTAAATTTTGCGCTAAAGTAATATAAAAAAATGAACCCTCGGTAATCAGCCAAGGGTTCTTTCATCAATCAAAAAACGAACAGTTATTTTTCTCTTTAAACGAGTTAAACTGTTTGTTGCTGTTTTAGGTTTATCCTAAATATGTTTTTAAAATTTTGCTTCGTGATGTATGTTTTAATCTACGAATTGCTTTTTCTTTTATTTGTCTTACACGTTCACGAGTTAAATCGAATGTTTCTCCTATTTCTTCAAGTGTCATAGGGTGTTGGTTTCCTAATCCGAAATATAAACGAATTACATCTGCTTCACGTGGCGTTAATGTTTCTAGAGCGCGTTCTATTTCTGTACGTAATGATTCGTGCAATAATTCGCGATCCGGATTCGGAGATTCTCCACTGTTTAATACATCGTATAAGTTAGAGTTTTCTCCTTCAACTAAAGGTGCATCCATACTTACGTGGCGGCCAGAATTTTTCAAAGACTCTTTAACATCGTTAATAGTCATGTCTAATTCTTTAGCGATCTCATCTGCACTTGGCGGACGTTCGTTAGCTTGTTCTAAGAATGCAAATGTTTTATTGATTTTGTTTATAGAACCAATTTTGTTTAATGGTAAACGTACTATTCTAGATTGCTCTGCTAATGCTTGCAAGATAGATTGTCTAATCCACCATACGGCATAGGATATAAATTTAAAACCACGTGTCTCATCAAAACGTTGTCCTGCTTTAATTAATCCTAAATTACCTTCATTAATTAAATCAGGTAATGTTAAACCTTGATTTTGATATTGCTTTGCTACCGAAACAACAAAACGTAAATTAGCTTTTGTTAACTTTTCTAAAGCAATTTGATCTCCTGCTTTAATACGTTGTGCTAACTCTACTTCTTCGTCTGCGGTAATTAAGTCAACTTTTCCAATCTCTTGAAGATATTTATCTAGCGAAGCTGTTTCTCTGTTAGTAACCTGCTTCGTAATTTTAAGTTGTCTCATGAAAACTTTTTCTGTAAATAATTAAGTGAATACTCCTTTGTATGTAGTTATACGTAAACGTTGTTGTAAATGTTACAATTAAATTAATTTTTTTAAAAAAAATAAAACGTGTAATAAAATGGGGTTCTTATTTTAATTTACAAATTTGTTAATCAGGTCATTAATGTTTTTTTGTAAATGTATGATTTTTTAAAAAGATAAAGCCAATCTTGAACATTCAAGATTGGCTTTATTAAGTTTATAAGATTAAATAATTAATCTCTTTTTTCTCTAGGTTTTCTGTCGTCACGTCTGTTGTCGCGATTTCTATTATCTCTAGGTTTTCTATCATCACGATCACGTGGTGGTCTTGCTACATAACCTTCTGGTTTTGGCAAAATCGCTTTACGAGAAACTTTCTCTTTACGTGTTTTAGGATCTGTTCCGAAATATTTTACATCAAATACGTCTCCCATATTTACAACATCAGAAACATTTTCTGTGCGTTCCCAAGCTAATTCGCTTACGTGTAATAATACTTCGTTTCCTGGTGCATCCATATATTCAACTACAGCTCCAAAATCCAACATTTTAATAACTTTTACTTCGTAAACGCTACCAACTTGTGGTTTAAATAATATAGAATCAATTTTAGCTTGTACAGCAGCAATACCTTCATTACCTACACCTAAAATCTCAACAATACCTTCTTCTGTTACAGGATCTTCGTTTATTACGATAGTAGTTCCTGTTTCTTTTTGCATTTCTTGAATTACTTTTCCTCCTGGTCCAATTAAAGCACCAATAAATTCGTTAGGAACTCTTCTAGAAATCATTTTTGGAGAGTGAGGTTTAACATCTTCATTAGGTCCAGAAATAGTATCTGTTAAAATACCTAAGATATGTAAACGACCATCACGAGCTTGTTTTAAAGCATTAACAAGAATTTCGTAAGATAATCCTTTTACTTTAATATCCATTTGGCAAGCTGTAATCCCATCTGCAGTACCGGTTACTTTAAAGTCCATATCTCCTAAGTGATCTTCATCACCTAAAATATCAGATAATACAGCGTATTTACCAGATTCTACATCTGTAATTAAACCCATTGCTATACCTGAAACTGGTTTCTTTAATTGTACACCTGCATCCATTAATGCCATTGTTCCAGCACAAACAGTTGCCATAGAAGACGATCCGTTAGATTCTAGAATTTCAGACACTACACGTACTGTATAAGGACAGTCTGTAGGAATCATGTTTTTTAAAGCACGTTGTGCTAAGTTTCCGTGTCCTACTTCACGACGAGACGTTCCTCTTAAAGGACGCGCTTCACCAGTAGAAAAAGGAGGGAAGTTATAATGTAAATAGAAACGCTCTTCACCTTCATAAGATGGCATATCTATTTGGTTTGCTTCTCTAGATGTTCCTAAAGTAACTGTAGCTAATGCTTGAGTTTCTCCACGAGTAAAAATAGAAGATCCGTGTGTAGATGGTAAGTAATCTACCTCACACCAGATTGGTCTAATTTGGTCAGTCTTACGACCATCTAAACGTAAGCCTTCATTTAGAGTTAAATCTCTAATTGCAGTTTTTTCAGCTTTATAAAAATATTTAGAAACTAAGTCTCCAAAATCTTCTAATTCTTCTTCAGTGAAAGATGCTTTTACTTCTGCTTTAATTTCATCAAAAGCAGCACTTCTTTCATGTTTTGCAGATGCTTTTTTAGCAACAGCATACACTTTATCGTAAGTTAATTCTTTAACTCTTTTTTCTACAGCTTCATCTTCTCTTTCTGCATCGTACTCACGTGTTTCTTTCTTGCCGAAAGCTTCTGCTAATTTTACTTGAGCAGCACATTGTACTTTTATAGCTTCATGGGCAAATTTAATTGCTTCAGCCATTTCTTCTTCAGAAATTTCTAACATTTCACCTTCAACCATCATTACAGAATCAGCAGATGCTCCAATCATCATATCGATGTCAGATTCTTCTAATTGTGCTCTTGTTGGGTTGATAATGAATTCACCATTAATACGACCAACTCTAGCTTCAGAGATTGGTGTTTCAAAAGGGACATCAGATAATTGAATTGCTGCAGAAGCGGCTAAACCAGCCATAGCATCTGGCATAACATTAGGGTCATGAGACATTAACTGAATCATAACTTGAGTTTCTGCGTGATAATCTTTAGGGAATAATGGACGTAAAACACGGTCTACAAGACGCATTGTTAATACTTCTCCGTCACTTGGTCTAGCTTCTCTTTTAAAGAAACCTCCTGGGTAACGACCTGCTGCTGCAAATTTTTCTCTGTAATCTACCGTTAATGGTAAAAAGTCTACATCACTTTGTTTGTAATTTGAAACTAATGTACATAATAACATACATTTTCCAGATTTTACAACTACCGATCCATGAGCTTGTTTCGCTAATTTTCCGGTTTCGATAGAGATTTCTCTTCCATCACCAAGGTCTATGACCTCTTTAAAAACTTTTGGAATCATAATTTTTTTTATTCTAATTAAACAATGGTCGTTGTGTTGTAGTTGTTGTGTGTGTGGGTGACCAATGAAAAACTAAGTAATAGCTTTTTATCTTATCTCTTACAAGAAGTATAAATTAAAAAAAAGAGGCATAAAGCCTCTCTTTTATTATTTTCTTAATCCTAATTCTTTAACAATAGCACGATATCTTAAGACATCTTTCTTAGTTAAATAATCTAGTAAGCTTCTTCTTTTACCTACTAACATTACTAAAGAACGCTCTGTATTATAATCTTTACGATTATTTTTTAAGTGTTCTGTTAAGTGATTAATTCTTTGTGTAAATAAAGCAATTTGTCCTTCTGCAGAACCGGTATCGTTTTTCCCTTTACCGTGTTTAGCAAACATTTCTTGCTTTTCTTCTTTTGATAAATACATTCTAATATTATTGTAAATGATTGTTATGTACACGAAAGCCTATCTTTCGAGCTGCAAATATAGCAATATTATATCATTTAAAAATTTATTAGTTGTCTTTTATATAGGTGATTAAAAAAGAGATAATATTCTTCCTTTTTTAATACTTATGCTCTTAAAGGTGTGTTTGTAATTAAATCAAGATATAAGTTCACTTTGTTTTTTAAATCTTTACGGTGTGTAATGAAGTCTAAAAAGCCGTGTTCTAATAAAAACTCTGCTGTTTGAAAGCCTTCAGGAAGTTCTTTTCCTGTAGTATCTCTTACAATTCTTGGACCAGCAAAACCAATTAAGGCTCCTGGTTCGCTAATGTTAATGTCTCCTAACATGGCAAAAGAAGCAGTTGTTCCTCCGGTTGTTGGGTCTGTACATAACGAGATATAAGGAATACTAGCATCTGCTAATTGTGCTAATTTTACTGAAGTTTTGGCCATTTGCATTAAAGATAATGCAGCCTCCATCATTCTAGCTCCGCCTGATTTAGAAATAACCATTAAAGGAATTTTATTTTTTAGAGAGTAATTTGCTGCACGAGCAATTTTTTCTCCTACTACGCTTCCCATAGAACCTCCAATAAAACTGAAGTCCATACAAGCAATAACAATATCTTTTCCTTTAGATTTTCCTACTGCAGTTCTTACAGCATCTTTAAGATGTGTTTTGTCTTGTGCAGCTTTTAAACGGTCTGGATATCTTTTAGTGTCTACAAATTTTAGGGGATCTTTAGACGTTAGATCTGCATCTAATTCTTTAAAAGTATTATCGTCAAAAAGTATTTCGAAGTATTCTTTACTTCCAATTCTAACATGGTATCCATCTTCTGGACTTACATAGAAGTTTTGTTCTAATTCTTCTGTATCTACTATTTTACCTGTTGGAGATTTATACCATAGTCCTTTCGGGGTATCTTTCTTCTCGTCGGTAGTTGTTGTAATTCCTTTTGTTTTTCTCTTAAACCAAGACATATTGATTCTTATTTTTTATATTCTGAAATGTTAAATATATTTCGGAATAGTTCCTTTTTAGCATTAAACAAACAGACATAAAAAATATACTTTTTTATGTCTGTTTGAATTAATTTAATGTAAATATAATAGAAATGTAAATACAAGAATGTTAAATACATTTCTATTCCATTAGATTATATTATTGCCAAAATTAAAATTTTGTTTTTAATATAAGCATAACGCCTCGGTTTTTTTTATAATGTGTTTACATTATTTAAATCTTCAAAAGCCTTTTTTAATCTAGTTACAAAAGTTTTTTCTCCTTCTCTTAACCAATTTCTTGGGTCGTAATATTTTTTGTTTGGAGCATCACTTCCTTCAGGATTACCAATTTGAGACTCTAAATATGCTTCGTTTTTCTTCATGTAATCACGAATACCAGTCATAAATGCATATTGCATATCTGTATCAATATTCATTTTAATAACACCGTAAGTAATAGCTTCTTTAATTTCTTCTACAGTAGATCCAGAACCACCATGGAAAACAAAGTCTATATGGTTGTGAGGTAAATTGTGTTTTTTAGATAAGAAATCTTGAGAGTTTCTTAATATTTTTGGAGTTAATTTTACGTTTCCTGGTTTGTAAACACCGTGTACATTTCCAAAAGCAGCAGCAATTGTAAATTGATCACTAATTTTACTTAATTCTTCATAAGCATAAGCAACTTCTTCTGGTTGTGTATATAATTTAGAATCGTCTACATCAGAGTTGTCTACACCATCTTCTTCACCACCTGTAATACCTAATTCAATTTCTAAAGTCATACCCATTTTGCTCATACGCTTTAGGTAAGTTTTACAAATTTCCATATTTTCTTCGATTGGTTCTTCAGAAAGATCAATCATGTGAGAACTAAATAGTGGTTTTCCTGTTTCTGCAAAATGTTTTTCACTTGCATCTAATAAACCGTCTATCCAAGGTAATAATTTTTTAGCACAATGGTCTGTATGTAATATTACAGGAACACCGTAAGCTAGAGATAATTCGTGTACATGTTTTGCTCCAGCGACACCACCTACTATGGCTGCTTTTTGGTTTTCGTTACTTAATCCTTTACCTGCATTAAATACAGCACCACCGTTAGAGAACTGAATAATTACTGGTGCATTTAAAGATGCCGCAGTTTCTAGAACTCCATTAATAGTATCAGATCCAATTACATTTACAGCTGGAAGAGCAAATCCTTTTTCTTTGGCAAGTTTAAAAATTTCTTGTACTTCTTTTCCGGTAGCAACTCCCGGTTTAATATTGTGTCCCATAATATTTTATTTATTATTGTGAATGTTGATTATTACCAAAAGTAATACTTTTAAAGTATTTTTTTAGTGTTTTAGGTGCTTTACTGATGCAAAAATCAGCGAAAACGATATAAATCTTGAAGTCCGGAAATATGTTAGAACGGATAGTTGATCCCTACATTATAAACAGCATTTCCAAAATTGTAATCTTTAAACCAACGATTACCATCGGAGTAGGAAGGGTCGTACGTTTTTAAACCAATATCGAATCTAAAGACTAAGAAACTAAAATCGTAACGGAGTCCGAATCCAGATCCTATTGCTGTATCTTTAAGAGAACTTAAGTCGTTAAATGTAGAAGCTTCGTCATCTATATTATCAAAAACATTCCATATGTTTCCTATGTCTACAAATACGGCACCATACAAATCTTCGAATAGATTAAAACGATGTTCTATATTTAAAGCAAGTTTAAGGTTGGCTTCATTAAAATCGTCGTTACTCTGAGAGCTTCCAGGTCCTAAATCGTAAGCTGTCCATGCTCTGTTATCGTTTGCTCCTCCGGCAAAGAAACTCTTAGAAAACGGAATGTTTTCTGAGTTGCCATAAGGAATTGCTATTCCGAAAAAGGCACGAATAGCAAGTATGTTTCTGTGTCTTAAATCCCAGTGTTTTGTAAAGTCTAGTTCTGTTTTTAAGTACTGAGAATATGCTACATTAAATAACTCGTAATGGTCGTCTTCATTTTTAGTACTGTTAAACAACTTAGAGCCTAAGGCCATAAGGTTTCCAGCAGATTCTAGTTTAAATCTAAAAATATAAAAATCTTCATCTGTAACAGATTTACGATTGTCTTTTACAAAAGAATAAGCTGTAGATACAATAAGGTTGTTTTCTGTTAATCGTTCTTTTCGCTCTTCAATATTGTTAATTGTTTGAATATCGTCGTCTGAAATATCGTTTGGCGGATTGTCGCTTAAAGCTTCTGTAATAAACTCATCTGTGCCATCAGGAATAGATAAATCTTCATCACTAGAAATGTATCCAATATCTTGAGCAATGTCATTTAAACTGTTGTATGACGTGCTATAAACATTAAAATAATTATCTGGATTTAAATTATTAACATATTGGGCATTAAATAAATCTACCGCTTGTGTTTTTCCACGTTCTGGTTTCCAATTATAATTTAAGTTCCCCGTTAAGGAACGTTTATCTAATCCTACATTTTTTTGGCTCGCAATAGAAATTCCGATTTTTGTAGTCGGAGACATGTATTTAGGGATTAAACTATCTGTTTTAAAAGGAAAAAACACTCTTGGTATGGTTAACTTTAAATCTGCACCAATTTCGTTGATATCAAAAAAGGCATCTTTATCATCGCTAGAATCATCTGAAGCTCCAATAGATGCAAATCCTGATAATTCTAAAGTTTCTGCACCTCTAAAAATGTTTCTGGCAAATAAACTTGGGTTAACAGAAAAACCTATTATTTGAATATTACTTGTAGATACATCTGTTGCAAAACCTAAATTAAATTTCTTTAATGGCGTTAAATGTATATTTGCTGTAAGTGTAGAGTCTGGATTTTCTACATATTTAATGTCAGGGTATTTAAAGGTTTTTAACTCGCTAATATGATTATATGTACGTGTGCGGTCTAAATCGCTATAAATTCTTCCCGGACTAATAAAAAGAGCATCGGTTAATGCTTTTGGTCTATAGGCTAATTTTCTGTTACTATATAAATGGTATTTGTTATAGGTTACAGAATCTATAATAGTAGCCTTTCTGTTTTCAACAGTAGAGTTTGTGAAAATATTTACATCTTTAATTTTATAGACTTTAAAAGGTTCTCTGCGTGAAGAATCCTGATTTCTTATCTCTAAATCTTTGATTTGTACTTCTACATTTACTTTCTTGTTAGTTCCTACAGTATCTACTTGAAAGATAACATAATCTTGACTAAATTGATAGACGCCATTGTTTCTTAGGTCTGTTGTAATTCTATCGCGTTCTGCTTCAAAATTATCTGTAGTATAACGATCTCCTGTTTTTATTTTAGATCTGTTTTTAGTGCGATTGTAAATAGAATCGACCATAGGAGAAGCAATTTTTGAAGAAATACTATCTATTTTAAAAGCTTTTCCTAAATTAACATGATATTTAATCTCTGTTTTGTTTTTGGGTTTATTAACGGTGTCGTAACTGGCAGAGACATTAAACCAACCATTGTTAGTGTAGTAGTCTTCTAAGCGTTTAAGCGATTTTATTGCTCGTGGTTCGTTAACAATTGTTGGGGCTTCTCCTGTTGTTTTTAGCCACGAATTAAATCCTTTTCTATAACCTATATATTGAAAAAGCTGTTTTTTAGATAGAAACTGTTCTAGGTTTTTTTTGTGTTTTTCAGATTTGTTTAAATGTGCATCTATTATAGAATCTATATTTGGTCTAGCAAGATTGTAAATGTATAAACGCACAGGAAGACCAAGCATTGTTTTATTGGGGTCTTGATATAGTAAATTATCTATTTGTTCGGAAGTGTTTCGAACACTATCTACATAAATCGTGTTTTTCACTAAAAGACGTTCGTTTTCTCCAACTCCCTTTATAGAATTACAAGCCGTAATTAAACCTGTTATTAAAATAAATAACACTATTTTTGATAACCTTTGTCTCAAGTATATTCTAGGAATTAAAAACATTTAAAAGACTTGTTTTATGTTTGCAATCGTTATGGAAGTAAACGTAATAAGTCGATTATAAAATCAAAAATACATTATTTGAATGTTATCAAAAAATCAAATAAAATTAATTAACAAATTAAAACTTAAAAAGCATAGAATAGAGTCGAATTTGTTTGTTGCTGAGGGGATTAAGACAATTAAAGAATTGTTGCAATCCGACTTAAAACTTCAGCATATTTACACTACCGAGCTTTTTAATATTGAAACAGATTTAGAAACACTTATTTCTGAAGCAGATTTAAAACGTATTAGTTGTTTAACAACACCAAATAAAGCTCTTGCCGTTTTCGAGATGCCAGATTCTAAGCCTATAGATCTGTCTCAACTTTGTGTGGCTTTAGACGATGTTCGTGATCCTGGAAATTTAGGAACTATAATTCGTTTATGCGATTGGTTTGGTATTCGAGATTTGGTTTGTAATGTAGGAACAGTAGATTGTTTTAATCCTAAAGTGGTTCAGGCAACTATGGGGTCTATTACTCGCGTTAATATTAATTACTTAAACTTAGAATCGTTTTTAAACGATGTAAGCGTTCCCGTTTTTGGAGCCTTCATGGAAGGTGAAAATGTATACACACACAAACACCTTTTAGATTCTGGAATTCTGGTTATGGGCAATGAAGCCAATGGTGTTTCTAAGGCTGTAGAATCTTTAATTACCGAAAAAATAGCAATACCAAGATTTGGAGCTCTAAAAGCAACAGAAAGTTTAAATGTTGCAACGGCAACCTCTATTTTATTAAGCGAGTTTAAACGTCGTACTATTGAAAAGTAAAGTTTATAAAGATACCTTGTGTTTTCATACTTGAAATATTATCTGTCCATGGGCTAGGACCTTTAGAAGGATCATCGGGAACTAATTCATCACTTAAAGCAAACACCCCACGAATTGAGGGTGTAAATTTAAAGTATTCAAGATAAAAATCTATACCAGCACCTATTTCATAATAATAGGTGTTTTTTTTCATTCTAAACTGGCCACTATTGTTGTCGTCCTCATTATCCTCGTTACTATTTAGGTTTAGAGACATTGATAGACCTCCAACAATAAACGGCTTAAAATTATTTATACGTTTAGCCGAAAATTTAATTAATAAAGGTAAGTGTACATACGTAGATTTTAGTTCGCGTTCTAATACATTATCCGTGTCTGCTATAAAATCGTAATCAGCATAACCATCGTAACCACTAAAATAATTTTTGTTATAATGTAGCGTTCTACTCGATATAAATAATCCAGGTTCAAAACGTAAATCGAAATAATCATTAATCCTCATATTTCCTAAAAGACCAACACTAAAACCAAAGCCTTTATCTATCTGGATTTCTGTGACATCTTGCCCCGTTTCATCGTAGATTTTATCTTTATATTCAAAATTTAACCCATAATTATTAAGCCCTAGAAAATAACCGTAACTAAATCGGTCTTTATCAAAGTTTTCATTATTTAAAATTTGTTCGCCAGTAAAAAGTTGAGCTATACTAGATTGTGAAATCAAGATAAAAAATAGAATTACAACTAATTTTTTCATATTACTGTTTAGATGATTTGTAAATAGTAGCAACTCCAAATGTTTGCGGAAACGCCTCAACATTAATAAACCCAATTTTCTTTAAAATATTGTTCAAAGCTTCTCCGTGAGGAAATACAGCAGCAGAATCGCTTAAATATTTATAGGCGCTTTTGTCTTTAGAGAACAGTTTACCTATTGTAGGCATAATGTGATTTGTGTACAATTTGTAGCCTTGTTTAAAAGGTGTTTTTACAGGAACAGATGTTTCTAAAATTACAAAAATCCCGTTTGGTTTTAATACACGAAGAATTTCTGCAAGACCTTTTTCAAGAGTTTCAAAATTTCGTACTCCAAAAGCAACAGTAATAGCATCGAAGCTGTTGTCTTCAAACGGCATATTTTCAGAATCGCCCAAAATCATTTCAATGGTACCTTCTAATTTTTTTGCTTTAATTTTTTGTTTTCCAACATCAAGCATTCCAGGACTAATGTCTAATCCTATAATCTTTTCAGCGTTAGTTTCAGCTAAGTTTATTGCTAAATCTCCAGTTCCTGTAGCAATATCTAATACAGAATTAGGATTGGTGTTTTTAACAAGCTCTACCACTTTTTTACGCCATTTAATGTCTATTCCAAAAGAAATTACACGATTTAAATCGTCGTAAGTGCCTGAAATATTATCAAACATTTTAGTGACTTGTTCTTTTTTACCTAAGTCGCTGTCTTTATATGGATTTACTTTTATCAAATCAGAAATTTTTAGGCAAATATAAGTTATTCGGCATGTATTAGGAAACTTGGAAACAAATAATTATATTAATTGCAAAAGTCTACATAAAATATAAATTCGATTATATTTGTTTTACTTTTTACAACATACCACACATGAAAATTATCATTGCAGGCGCTGGTGAAGTTGGATTTCATTTAGCTAAACTTTTATCTTATGAAGCTCAAGAAATTACATTAATAGATGTAAATAAAGAGAGTTTAACAAATGCAGATACGCATTTAGATATTAAGGTAATTAAAGGGGATTCTACTTCTATTTCTATTTTAAAGGATGCACGAGTGTCTGAAAGTGATCTTGTTATAGCTGTAACATCTTCTGAAACTACAAATATTACAGTTTGTGTTTTAGCAAAGCAACTTGGTGCAAAGAAAACCATTGCACGAATTTCTAATACAGAATTTATAAATCATAAAGATGAAGTTGGGTTTACCAAATTTGGAATTGATGAATTAATTTCTCCAGAGGCTTTAGCGGCTTCAGAAATTAAGTTGTTGTTAGATCAATCTGCTTTTAATGATAGTTACGAATTTGAAGAAGGAGCGTTAACTATGGTGGGTTTAAACTTATCTAGTAGAATGACTTTTGTGGGGAAAACAGTAAAAGAAGCTGCCGAAATTTTTCCAGAAATACGCTTTGTACCTATAGCAATTCAACGTTTTGGAACACAATATACAATTATTCCTAGAGGAGATACCGTATTTAAACAGGGAGATAATGTAGTGTTTATTACTGCTGAAGGTGGTGCTGAAGAACTTTGCCGACTTACTGGTAAAACGTATACCGAAGTTAAAAATGTAATGATTTTAGGCGGAAGTAAAATAGGTTTTAAAGCTGCCAGAGATTTAAGTAACTCGTCTACAAGTGTGAAGTTGATTGAAAAAGATAAAGAACGCGCTTTCGATCTTGCCGATGAATTACCAAAAGTTTTAGTAATTAATGGAGACGGACGTAATGTAGATTTGCTAGAAGAAGAAAATCTTAGTGAAATGGATGCCTTTATTGCTGTTACAGGAAATTCTGAAACAAATATTATGTCTTGTTTAGTCGCAAAATCTAAAGGTGTAAGAAAGACAATTGCTTTAGTAGAGAATATGGATTATTTCGAGTTGTCTCAATCTATAGGTATCGATACACTTATTAATAAAAAGCTTTTAGCTGCCAATAATATTTTTAGATACATTAGAAAAGGAGAGGTTGTGGCAATGACCAAACTGAATAATATGAATGCAGAATTGTTAGAGTTTAAAGTAAAGGCTAAATCTAAAATCTGTAATAAATTAATTAAAGAAATAGATTTTCCGCGTTCAGCAATTATTGGTGGTATTATTAGAGACGATAATGGTATTATTGCACTTGGAGATTTTAGAATTTCTGAAGGCGATCGTGTCGTTGTATGTTCTTTACCACAATCTATTAAGCAAGTAGAAAAACTCTTTCTCTAACAGATGAAATTAAATCATAAAATTATTTTTTATTTCTTAGGGTCGCTATTGTTATTCAATGGTGGTTTTATATTGTTGTCGGCTATTGTGAGTTTGTTTTATAGCGATGGTGATACTATTAAATTACTTATTTCAGGATTTATTCCTATTGCTTTAGGTGTAATTGTAATGTATAGTACCCGAGATCATAAAAAAGAAATAAATAAACGAGAAGGGTATATTATTGTCACCTTTGGTTGGTTAATTATGACTTTGTCTGGTACGTTACCTTACATTATAACGCAAAGTATTCCAAACTTTACTGATGCCTTTTTCGAGACCATGTCTGGATATACAACAACAGGATCTTCTATTTTACATGATATTGAGGCCATTCCGCATGGTGTCTTATTCTGGAGAAGTTTAACACATTGGATAGGAGGAATGGGGATTATAGTATTGGCAATAGCTATACTTCCGTTATTAGGAATAGGAGGGATGCAGTTATTCGCTGCTGAAGCACCTGGACCAAGTGGAGATAAATTACACCCAAGAATTACAGATACCGCGAAACGCTTGTGGTTAATTTATTTTGGTTATACAGTTGCCGAAACCATATTATTGTGGGTAGCCGGAATGACTTTTTTCGATGCCATTAATCATGCGTTAGCAACCTTGTCTACAGGTGGTTTTTCTACTAAAAATGCAAGTGTAGCCTATTGGAATCATCAACCAATTATACAATATATAATTATTGTTTTTATGTATCTGGCTGGTGCTAATTTTGTACTTAGCTATTTTGCGTTTAAAGGGAGAGTTCAAAAAATTTTAAAAGATGAAGAATTTAAACTGTACACTATATTTATAGCCATTTTTACAATAATTGTAGCTTCTATTATCTATTTTAGAGCAGATTTAGCCGTGTCTAGTATATCGCACCCAATGGTTTGGGGACAAGCAGAAAGCGCATTTAGGCATGCCTTATTCCAGGTTTTATCTATTATAACAACTACAGGTTTTGTTTCAGCAGATTATACGTTATGGACACACTTTTTGGTGGTATTTTTCTTTGGTTTAATGTTTTTAGGAGGCTCTGCAGGAAGTACATCTGGAGGTGTAAAAGTGGTGAGACACCTAATTATGATTAAAAACGGATTCATGGAGTTTAAACGTTCGCTTCATCCTAACGCAGTATTGCCTGTGCGCTATAATAATAAAGCCGTTTCAGGAGAAATTGTATTTAATGTTTTAGCTTTTTTTATACTATATATGTTGTCCTTTATTATTGGAGCCTTAGTGTTTTCTATGCTTGGTATTAATTTTGAATCTGCAGTAGGTTTGTCGGCTTCAAGTTTAGGTAACGTTGGTCCTGCTTTAGGGAATTTTGGTCCCGTTACAAATTATGCTGCTTTGCCAGCATTTGGAAAATGGTGGTGTAGTTTTTTAATGCTTATTGGACGTTTAGAATTGTTTACTGTTTTAGTATTACTAACTCCGTTCTTTTGGAGAAATAGATAGCGTTTTTTTAAAATAGACTGAAGCTTAATTGTATAGAGTAGATAATCCTTAAGTGGTTTTACATTAGTCTTATTAAGAAGTTCATGACATTAATTATATTATGACCTAGTATTGGTAAAAGTAAATTACCAGAATATTTTCTTAAAAGACCAAGCGCTAATGATGATATTAATGTTAGATACATGATTGTAGCGATGTCATAATTAATCTCAAACGATTCGGTTAATATAATTCCATGAGCTACTCCAAATAATACGGTTACAATTACAAAACTCCAACTAAATGATACGCCATTAATTACTTTAGAAGAAACAAAAGCTTTATTTAATAGCCATAAGTAAATACCTCTAAATAGAATCTCTTCGGTTAATCCGGGCATTGTTGCTTGAAATAAAAAAGATTCTAAATTAAATTCACCACCTTTTGGGAATACTAAATATTTAAAAGCGAAATCAAATATTAAAAAGCCTAGAAATATTAAAATACCGAATTTTATTTTAGAATTAAATTTTGTTGTAAATCCTATGTCCTTTCTTATTTCTTTAGATTGAAATAGTATAAAGCCTAGACTTAATATTAAGCTTAAAAACTTACCATCCCAATTCCAATTTAAGTTTGGTAAAAAAGTGTCAATAAAATCTAAAGAATTTAAGTAGTTGTCAAATAGAAAATAAATAACAAATATTAAAAGGTATTTGAAATTCGTTCTTTCAGATTTAAAATGAGCAATAATTAGTATTGGAGTAATTATAACTAGCCATAAAAGAGGAGTCCATATTGACATAAAATAGAGTGTGTTGGTTTTCTATTATGACGAGCTACCTTTAAGTTTGTTACAATCTCTATTTCTTAACTTATAGATATAAAAAAAGCCACTATCGTAAAATAGTGGCTTTTGTAATAATATGGAATACGTTATAATTAAGCAGTTACTGCGTCTTTAATACGTTTTAAAGCTTCTTTAATAGTGTCTTGAGACGCTGCGTAAGAAATACGGATACAGTTAGAGTTTCCGAATGCTTCTCCTGTTACAGTTGCTACGTGCGCTTCTTCTAATAAATATAAAGAGAAGTCTGTTGCATTGTTTATTGTTTTTCCTCTTAAAGTTTTTCCGAAGTATTCAGAAACATTAGGGAATACATAAAAAGCACCTTCAGGAATATTTGTTTTAAACCCGTCGATGTCGTTTAATAAATCTAAAATTAAATCACGTCTAACTTTAAATTCATCTACCATAAATTGGATACGTTCTGGAGATTCGTTTAATGCTGTAATTGTAGCACGTTGTGCAATACAGTTTGTTCCAGAAGTAATTTGTCCTTGCATTTTAGTACATGCCTTAGCAATCCAATCTGGAGCACCAATATATCCAACTCTCCAACCTGTCATTGCAAAAGCTTTTGCAACACCATTTACAGTAATTGTACGGTCGAACATACTTGGAATAGCAGCAAAACTAAAGTGTTTTGTACCGTAGTTTATGTGTTCGTAAATTTCGTCTGAAAGGATAAAAATATTTGGATATTTTTCTAAAACTTCAGCCAAAGCACGGTATTCTGCTTCTGTGTAAATTGTTCCACTTGGGTTATTAGGCGAGTTAAAGAATACCATTTTCGTTTTAGGAGTAATGGCAGCTTCTAACTGTGCTGGCGTAATTTTAAAATCATCTTCAATAGATGAAGGGATTTCTTTATAAGTCGCTTCACATAACGTTGCAATTGCAGAATAGCTTACCCAGTATGGTGCAGGTAATAATACTTCGTCTCCAGGGTTTAATAGAACCTGAGCCACATTTGCAATAGATTGTTTTGCTCCTGTAGAGACAACAATTTGTGCAGGTGTGTATGTTAAGTTGTTATCGCGTTTAAACTTTGTAATAACCGCCTCTTTTAATTCTACATAACCGTCTACTGGAGAGTAAGAATTATAGTTGTCGTTTATTGCTTGAATAGCAGCGTCTTTAATATAATCAGGCGTGTTAAAGTCAGGCTCTCCTAAACTTAATCCGATAATATCAATACCTTGAGTTTTTAATTCTCTTGCTTTTGCTGCCATGGCTAATGTTGCCGATGCAGGCAGACTTGTAATTCTGTCTGAAAGTGGATTCATTTGTAATTAATGATTAAGATTGTAAAGCTGGTTTTCTACCCATTTCACGTAAATAGTTAAAGTGAGCAGCAATAGCTTTACGGGTCGTTTTATATTCGTTATATGGTAAATTAAATTCTGTAGCAGTTTCTTTCACTATTTTAGCAATTTTAGAATAGTGAATGTGGCTAATGTGAGGGAAAATATGATGTTCTACCTGATGATTTAATCCTCCAGTATACCAATTTATAATTCTGCTTTTTGCTCCAAAATTAACAGTGGTTTTAAGTTGGTGAATGGCCCATGTGTTTTTCATTGTTCCATCTTCTTCAGGAAGTGGCATTTCTGCTTCTTCCATAACGTGTGCTAATTGAAAAACAACACTTAAAATTAACCCAGCAGTATAATGCATAATGAAGAATCCTAATAAGATTTTCCACCAAGAAAGTTCTAAAATTACCATAGGTAATACAATCCAAATGCTTACATAAATAAGTTTAGAGATTACCAATCTGCTGTAATTTGCTGTTTTGCTTGGAAATTTTCCATAAGATAGTTTACGTTTCATGTAACTTCTCATTTGTTTCCAATCTGTAGTAATAGCCCAGTTTATAGTTAATAAACCATATAGTAAAACAGAATAGTATTGTTGAAATTTATGGTGCCATTTCCATTCAGAATGTCTAGAAAAACGCAATACACGTCCTGCTTCTAAATCTTCATCATGTCCGTGAATATTTGTGTAGGTGTGGTGTAATACATTGTGTTGTACTTGCCAATTGTAAACATTGCCTGCAAGAATATATATACTACTTCCCATTAATCGGTTAACCCAGTCTTTATTAGAGAAGGCTCCGTGATTTCCATCGTGCATTACATTCATTCCAACTCCAGCCATACCAATTCCCATTACAATGGTTAGTAGTAATTGTGCCCATTGTGGGATGTTTGTTGTTAAAATTAAAAAGTAAGGCGCTAAAAATATGGTAAACATGATTATGGTTTTTACCCATAATTTCCAGTTACCAGTTCGTTTAACATTGTTTTCTTTAAAATACTCATTAACGCGTTTGTTCAGTGTTCTAAAAAACTTAGCTGGATCCTGACGTGAAAATGATAATACTTGTTTATTCATAAAATATTTATTTAACAGCAACTAAATTAGGAGGTTGCTATTTTGGACAAATATAATTAATAAAGCAGCGCAACTTATTATTTAAATCATAAAAAAATGTTGTCAAATTGTATATTTTTACCAAAAATTAAATGAAATGGACCTTATTTTAAAGTACTTCCCAGATTTAACAGACGATCAGATTTCTAAGTTTCAGAAATTAGAAAGTTTATATCAAGATTGGAATCTAAAAATTAACGTGGTGTCAAGAAAAGATATAGACGAATTGTATTTACGTCATGTATTACATTCTCTGGGTATTGCAAAATTAATTTCATTTAAAGATGGCACTAAATTAATGGATGTTGGTACTGGTGGAGGTTTTCCTGGTATTCCTTTAGCTATTCTATTTCCAGAATGTTCTTTTCATTTGGTAGATAGTATTGCTAAAAAACTGAAAGTAGTTTCTGATGTTGTTGAAGGTTTAGGTTTAACCAATGTAAAAGTTACACACAGTCGTGTTGAGGAGATTAACGATAAGTATGATTTTATTGTAAGTCGTGCTGTTGCTGCTATGCCTACTTTTGTGTATTGGACTAAAGGAAAAATAGCCAAAGAACAACGAAATGACCTTAAAAATGGAATTATCTATCTTAAAGGAGGCGATTTAGAAGACGAACTTAAAGATTATAAGACCGCTACAATACATGATTTAAGCGATTATTTTGAGGAAGATTTTTACGAAACTAAAAAAATTGTTCATCTTCCTCTTAAGTATAAAGGCTAATATTATTCAAATAAAATACAAGACGGTGTTGGCGCTTTAATTTCATCGACAAATGTTAATAGCCCACTGTCTTGATCTCTTTTATACGATATTAAATTATCTGAATTTTTGTTTGCAACTACTAGAAAATCTTCATTTGGAGACAATGCAAAATTTCTAGGTGTTTTTCCTCGTGTAGATTCATATCCTATTGCTGTTAAGCTTCCATCTTTTTTATCAACTTTAAAAATAGTGATGCTGTTGTGTTCTCTATTAGAGGCGTATAGAAATTTACCATCTGACGAAATATGAATATCGGCACAATAAGCTTTGCCTGTGTAATCTTCAGGGAGAGTTGTTATGCTTTCTTTTGCTACATATTTTCCGTTAGCTAAACGTTCTACTTTAGTTATGGTGTTGTCTAATTCATTTATAACATAGATCCATTTGTTATTGGGGTGAAATGTTAAATGTCTTGGTCCTGCACCTTCGGGCATAAGTAATGTGTCTTGTAAGTTGGCTTTAAGTTTATTTGTGTTCTTATCAATGTTATAAAACCATAAACTATTTGTGCCTAAGTCTACAGAAATAATATCGTCACTATTGGGAACAAAATATACAGAATGTGCATGTGGGCCTTCTTGTCTAGAGGTTGTGCCTTTTCCTAAATGTTGTTTTACATCTATTTTTGTACTTATAAAACCATTGTCTTCTAATTGTAAATGTGTAACCGTTCCGCTTCCGTAATTAGCGACAAGAATTGTATTGTCTTTATTAACAGTTATAAAGCATGGATTCATCCCGCCTGAAAACATTTCATTATTCAGCTTTAAAGAATCTGGAGTAATTTTAAACGACGTTATATTACCTTGATAAGGATCATTCTTATTTGCAGCGATGAGATGTTTTTTATCTGCTGAAAAACTTAAATAAGACGGGTTTTCTGTTATGGCTTGTAATCCTAAATTAGAGAAGGTTCCGTCTTTATGTAATTCATATTTATAAATGCCTTTGCTGTCTTTATTAGTGTAAGTACCAACGTAGAAAGGGAAGCTCTCTGTTTCTGTTTTGTTTTGTGTTTCTGGATTAGATTTTTTAGAGTTGCAACTAAAAAGAAGACACAGGGAAAGACCTAAAATGGATAAAAACGTTTTCATGGGTTGGGTTAATTTGTTTGCACTACTAAAATAATAATAATTTCAATCAAGAAAAAATGAGATAAAAAAACCTGTTTAAAAAATTAGACAGGTTAATATATTTATTCACCTAAAAATGGGTAACGGTAATAGTCGTGTTATAAAATCCTAAAAGCGTTAAATATTAGGCATTTTTAATTTTAAAAGAGAAGTATTGAAAGATTGATAAAATTTTACAAAATTAGAGTGAATGCCTTTAGTTTGTAGCAAATGGAGCGCTAAGTTTAAAACTAGGAATAAAGACTTTAAACTTCATAGCATTGTTTAAATTTATCATGTTGTAATATCCAGACATGGCTCCGAAGGGAGAGCTTAGCATGCAGCCAGATTTATACGTATGCGATTCTCCTGGTTGTAATATAGGTTTATAGCCAACAACACCTTCTCCTGAAACTTCTTCGTCTTCTTTTAAAGCATCAAGTATGTTCCAGTGTCTTGCGTATAGCTGCACGGTATCTTTACTTTGATTTTCAATAGTAATCTTATATTCAAATGCATATTGCGTTCTATAATTATCATAGAGAGTGCCTTTGAAAGATGTTTCTACCGATATTTTAATATCTCTTGTTACTTGTTGAACCATATACTTAACTGATAAATAAAGCGTTTAGCTATGCAAAAATACAAACTTATTATGTGAACTCATATTTAAAAGATATAAAGCGTAAAAGTATTCTTTATAAGAATACTAGTTTGAAATGTTTACAGAACTAGCTTCTCCAACGCCAATTATCTTATCATAACGCCCACCAAGGTCTCTATAGTATACAATAACTTTGTAATCGTTTTCTGTTTGATAATAATTTCCGCTAATTTCTCCTTCATTTATAACATTATTATCGTCTTGCGTTACAAACTTATAATTGTAGAATCCTTGTTTTAGTAATATAGCAGTTTCGTAAATTTCTTTGTCTGTATTGTATGACATTTTATTATTCTTGTTTATGGCGTAATTATTAAAATTTCCATAAACATACATAGACTTGTTTGGCGGTAATTCTTCAGATTTTAGAGAGAAATGTATCCAGGCATAATCGGCTTCAATATTAGGGTCTGTTGCATCTATATTATTAATTACAAAATTTCCGTTTATATCTGGATTATATGTGTAAGCCGCATTTTTCTGAGGTACATTTGTAAAAAGATAACTGTTGTAAAGGTCCTGTAAATCTACAAAGTTTATACCGCTATTGGCGATACGTATTTCTTTGTTTTCAAAATAATAGTATTCATTTCCTCCCCAAAAGGTAGTCTCTTTGTTGTATTTATATATTAAGGTTTGTCCCATAGTATACGTGGGATTTACATTGTTTATGGCTGTATTTAAATTATTATTCTTAATAAAGGTTGTCTTTATTGTTTGTAAAGGATTGTTAAATTGAATACCGCTTGAGTTTATTTTTAGGTCTACAGTTTGTTTTTGGTTTATGTACTTTACGTCTCTAGATGTTTTTATAGAGACATTAACTGTTGAGCCTCCTTCATTAATCATGAATTTTCTTGAAAACATGAGCGTGTCACTTTCGTCGAAAATTTTTATCATATAATTTCCAGATAATTTTAAACTACGAACCTGACTATTCGGAATGGAAAGTGTGTAATGCGAATACATTTGGTATGTATTATAAGAGTTCTCGTAAGTTGTAATACGTTGTTTGTCGAAACCATCTATATATTCAGAACGCATTAAGTTTGAAGGCGTCCAATCGTAATTATAGTGTTGTATAGAGTAGTAATAGTCATCTTCATTGCCGTTAAGTACATCAAACTCTAATTGCAGGTCGTCTCCTAGGTCTATAATAGGGAGCATGCTAATGTCTGTATCTCCTTTAAACATGATGGTTTTAATGTAATCTGGCGGACTGGTTTCGTGTTCTATTTGGGCAAAGCATAAGCTTTGTGTAAAAAATATTACGAGGTATAAATATGATTTAATATTCATTTTGTACATTTAAAAGGTAAATATAAAGGAAAAATAAAAACTAGAATTGTTTTTTATTTAGAACTAATATAAATAAATAAGATATACTGTAATTCGAACTATTTTATCTTTTTATTCTTAAATTTGCTCGGATTTTTCAATGGTATCAGCATTGAAATCACTATAACTATTATTAATACATAGATTTATAAATATGTCAAACGACATTAAGATTAAAAAAGGTCTAGACATTAAACTCAAAGGTGAAGCTGAAAAGGCTTTAGAAAGTGCTGTAATAAGCAATACTTACACCTTAAGGCCTGAGGACTTCCACGGAGTTATTCCAAAATTAGTAGCGAGAGTTGGTGATAAAGTAAAAGCAGGTAGCCCTGTGTTTTACGATAAAACTAACGAAAATGTTCAATTTGTTTCGCCTGTTTCAGGAGAAGTTGTTGATATTTTACGTGGTGAAAAACGTAAGATTTTAGCAATTAAAATTCAAGCAGACAAAGAGCAAGCTTATCTGGAAAACGAAAAAATTAATGTTAATTCTGCAACTGCTGAAGCTTTAAGTTTATACTTACAAGCAACAGGGTGTTGGCCGTTTATAAAACAACGACCATACGATGTTATTGCAAATCCAACAAAACAGCCAAAAGCTATTTTTGTTTCAGGTTACGATAGCGCACCTTTGGCAGTAGATTTAGATTTTGCTTTACAAGGCAAAGAAGCAGAATTACAAGCTGCAGTTACTGCTTTAGGGAAATTGACTTCAGGAGCAGTTCATGTCTCTGTTAAAAATGGATCGAATTCACCATTAGCAGGTTTATCAGGAGTTTCTGTTCATAAATTATCAGGACCACATCCTGTTGGTAATGTTGGAACTCAAATTAATAAAATTGATCCGGTAAATAAGGGAGAAGTGGTTTGGACAATCAACCCACAAGATCTTGTTATTATTGGAGAATTATTATTAACAGGAAAGTTTAATGCAGAGCGTATTGTTGCTTTAGTTGGATCTGCGGTTAAAAAACCAAGATACTTTAAAACTAAAATAGCAAGCGAAATCGCTACTATTGTTTACGACAATGGTATCGAGCAAGACGGAAACAACCGTATTATTGTTGGTAATGTATTGTCAGGAAAACAAGTGAAGCCAGATGGGAATTTAGATTATTATAGCAATTTAATTTCTGTGATTCCAGAAGGTGACGATTATGAGTTTTTTGGATGGAACAAACCAGTCTTCAATAAAATTTCAACATCAAGAGCCATGACGTTCTCTTGGTTAAGTCCGAATAAAAAATACGATTTAAATACAAATACAAACGGAGAGCACAGAGCTTTTGTATTAACAGGTAATTATGAAGAGGTTTTTCCTTTAGATATTTTTCCTATGCAAATTCTTAAGTCTTGTATGTATAAAGATTTAGACGAAATGGAAGCACTTGGTATGTACGAAGTTGCTCCTGAAGATTTTGCGTTAACAGAATTTGTTTGTGTATCTAAACAACCACATCAGGAAATTATTAGAAAAGGTTTGGATGTAATGATTAAAGAAATAGGGTAATCATGGGTTTAAAAAGTAATTTACATAATTTAAAAGAGAAGTATAAGGGAACCAAAATGGCTCCAGCGTTTAATGCACTGCATACGTTTTTATACTTGCCAAATGATACCACACATAATGGTACTCATATAAAAGCAGCCGATGATTTAAAGCGTACAATGAATACGGTAATCATGGCATTGATTCCATGTTTAATTTTCGGAATGTTTAATGCGGGATACCAACATTTCTCTGCGTTAGGTACTCCAGTAGATTTTTTATCTTGGGATGCGTTTTACATTGGTTTAATTAAAATTTTACCATTAGTAGTTGTGTCTTACGGTGTTGGTTTAGGTATCGAGTTTATATTCGCTACTATTAAAAATCACGAAGTAGAAGAAGGATACTTAGTAACAGGTATGTTAGTACCTTTAATAGTACCTATAGATATTCCATTATGGATGCTTGCAGTAGCAGTTACCTTTGGTGTTGTTATTGGTAAAGAAGTTTTTGGAGGAACTGGGATGAATATCTTAAACCCTGCATTAACAATTCGTGCATTCTTATTCTTTGCATATCCAACTTGGATGTCTGGAGATAAAGTTTGGATTCAAGGTGCTGTAGAGCGTACTAAAGAAATTGCAGCAGGAGCAAATATAGATGCTATCTCTGGTGAGACAATATTAGGAAGCCTCGCTCAAGGACATCATATTAATTATTCCGTTTCAGACATGTTCTTTGGGTTTATTCCTGGATCTGTCGGAGAAACATCCACATTTTTAATTCTTTTAGGAGCGTTATTTTTAATCTTTACAAAGATTGGAAGTTGGAGAATTATGCTATCTGCAGTAGTAGGAGCCTTAACAATGGGATTAATCTTTAACGGTGTAGCATCTTCAGGATTAATTACCGAAACAAGTAAATTCTATACCTTAATGAGTACAGAATTCTGGCATCACTTAATAATTGGTGGTTTTGCTTTTGGTGTTGTATTTATGGCAACAGATCCGGTAACGGCATCGCAAACAAACAAAGGAAAATGGATTTACGGATTCTTAATTGGATTCTTATCTATTATGATACGTGTTTTCAACCCTGCATATCCAGAAGGGGTAATGCTAGCTATTCTATTAATGAATGTGTTTGCACCAACTATTGATCATTACATCATTCAAGGTAATGTGAAGAAAAGAATGAAACGTTTAAAAGTAAAAACGGCTTAACAATGGAAAATAGAACAGATAAAAATTCATATACTATTATATTTGCAATAGTAATGGTTTTTGTTGTAGGTGCTTTATTAGCCTTTACAGCATCATCATTAAAACCTAGAATTGCAGAAAATCAGCGTATAGAAAAGCAACAAAACATTTTGTATGCTATGGGTGTTAATGATAATACCGATGGAAGTGCTGTTTTTGTTTCAACAACAGATGCTCCTGAATTATTTAAAAAATACATTACTCACCAATTAGTTATAGAAAACGGTGTACCTAAAGAAGATAATGAAGCGTATTTAATGGATATTAAAAAAGAAAAAGCAGCAGCTATTTCTGATCCTTCTAAAAGACGTTTACCATTATTTATAGGTGAAAAAGACGGAAAAAAACTATATGTTGCCCCTATCTATGGAAAAGGATTATGGGACGCTATTTGGGGTTATGTTTCAATGGACGAAAATATGGTAGTTCAAGGTGCTTACTTCGATCATAAAGGGGAAACTCCTGGTTTAGGAGCTAACATTAAAGAACGTTTCTTTATGGACGATTTTATTGGTGAACATTTATTAGATGCTTCAGGTAATTTTAAAGGAATTACTGTTGCTAAAGGAAATGCAGATCCAAAAAATGAAGATAAAACAGATAATGAGGTTGATGCAATTGCCGGTGCTACTATTACAGGAAATGGGGTAACTGCAATGATTAAAAGTGATTTAAAACTTTACAAACCTTATTTCGATAACTTAAAAAATAATTAATTTATGGCACTTTTATCAAAAAAAGACACAAAATTAATCACTGATCCGTTACTGGATAATAACCCAATTACCATTCAGGTATTAGGTATATGTTCTGCTTTGGCTATTACAGCTCAATTAAAAGCTTCAATAGTAATGGCTCTGTCGGTAATGGCTGTGCTAGCAATAGGAAATGTTGTAATCTCTTTAATGAGAAACATTATTCCTTCAAAAATTAGAATTATTGTGCAGTTAGTCGTTGTAGCTGCTTTAGTAATTATTGTAGATCAAGTTTTAAAAGCATTCTCTTACGAGTTAAGTAAAACACTTTCTGTATTCGTAGGATTAATTATTACCAATTGTATTATTATGGGACGTTTTGAAGCTTTCGCTTTAGCAAACGGACCATGGAAATCGTTTTTAGATGGTATTGGTAATGCTGCTGGTTACGGTTTAATTCTTGTAATTGTAGGTTTCTTTAGAGAGTTATTAGGTTCTGGTACTTTATTAGGATTTAAAGTTTTAGGAGATCCAATTGAAAAAACAG
This sequence comes from Formosa sp. L2A11, assembly GCF_009796865.1. Lineage (GTDB taxonomy): Bacteria > Bacteroidota > Bacteroidia > Flavobacteriales > Flavobacteriaceae > Formosa. Next base: position 1,884,526 of record NZ_CP047028.1, read on the forward strand.
GATTATACGCTTTAGGTTATGAAAATAACGGATTTATGTTATTATCTCCAATGGCTTTAATTGTTGTTGGTATTATAATTTGGGTTCAACGTAGTAGAAACGAAGCATTAGTAGAAGATAATTAATCAGTTTAACGTTTATTTTAAACGTAACTGAAATCTAAAAGAATATGGAATATATAGAATTATTTTTTAAGTCAATATTTATAGATAACATGGTATTCGCTACATTCCTTGGAATGTGTTCTTACCTTGCTGTTTCTAAAAAAGTATCTACAGCAGTTGGACTTGGTGCAGCAGTTGTATTTGTAATGTTAATTACAGTACCTTTAAACTGGTTGTTAGATCAGTATATCCTTCAACCTGGAGCATTAAAATGGCTAGGAGCAGAATATGCAGATTACGATTTAAGTTTCTTATCATTTATCTTATTTATTGCAACCATTGCTACAATGGTACAATTAGTAGAAATTATTGTAGAGAAGTTTTCTCCTTCACTATATAATTCACTTGGTATTTTCTTACCACTTATTGCAGTAAATTGTGCTATTTTAGGAGGTTCATTATTTATGCAATCTCGTGAAATTCCTACATTAGGATTAGCAACAGTTTATGGTGTAGGTTCTGGAATAGGATGGTTTTTAGCGATTTTAGCTATTGCAGCTATTCGCGAAAAAATTAGATATTCTAACGTACCACCAGCATTAAGAGGATTAGGAATTACATTTATCATTACAGGTTTAATGGCTATCGGTTTTATGAGTTTCGGTGGAATGTTAACCGGAGGTGATGAAGAAGGAGCTAAAGAAGAAAAAACTGTAAAAGTGGAAACTCCTGAGGCAGAGAACGTAAAAGAGTTAGCGAATAATACAAAAGAAATCAACTAAGATATCATGACGATTTTAGCAGCAACAACAACAGGAACAATAATCGCTACGGTAGTAGCCTTTTTAGTTATTACTTTACTTTTAGTGAGTTTATTATTGTTCGTGAAACAAAAATTATCACCATCTGGTCCGGTAAAGATTAAGATTAATGGTGAACGCGAAATAGAAGTAAGTTCAGGAGGTAGTTTATTATCTACTTTAGGTGCTCAAAAGATATTCTTACCATCAGCTTGTGGTGGTGGTGGTACTTGTATTCAATGTGAATGTCATGTATTGTCTGGTGGAGGTGAAGCTTTACCTACAGAGACACCTCACTTTACAAGAAAAGAATTGAAGGAAGGTACACGTTTAGCTTGTCAGGTAAAAGTGAAGCAAGACATGGAAATTACTATTCCAGAAGAAGTTTTCGGAATTAAAAAATGGGAAGCAACTGTAGTGTCTAACTATAACGTGGCAACATTTATTAAAGAATTTGTAGTTGAAATTCCAGAAGATATGGACTACAAAGCGGGAGGATATATTCAAATTGAAATTCCTGAGTGTGAAGTTAAATATTCAGAGATGGATGTGTCTGCTCACCCTCAAGATCACCCAGAAGATCCTGATAAATTTAAAGCAGATTGGGAAAAATTTGGTTTATGGCCTTTAGTTATGAAAAATAACGAACTTGTAGAAAGAGCCTATTCAATGGCTTCTTATCCTGCAGAAGGGCGTAAAATTATGCTTAATGTACGTGTAGCAACACCTCCTTTCGATCGCGCTAAGGGTGGTTGGATGGATGTAAATCCAGGTGTAGCTTCGTCTTATATTTTTAATCAGAAAATTGGAGATAAAGTAACAATTTCAGGACCTTACGGTGAGTTCTTTATCAACGATTCTGAAGCGGAAATGCTTTATGTTGGTGGTGGAGCAGGTATGGCGCCAATGCGTTCTCACTTGTATCACTTATTCAGAACCTTAAAAACAAATAGAAAAGTTACATATTGGTATGGTGGACGTTCTAAAGCAGAATTGTTTTACATACATTATTTTAGAGCTTTAGAAAAAGATTTCCCGAATTTCAAATTCTTTATTGCATTATCTGATCCTACGGAAGCAGATAAGTGGAAAGTTAAAAAAGATGTTAATGATTTAGAAGGAGATGGATTTACAGGATTTATTCACCAAGTGGTAATAGATCAGTATTTATCTAAACATGAAACTCCAGAAGATTTAGAATTATACTTCTGTGGACCTCCATTAATGAACAATGCTGTTAAGAAAATGGGTGAAGACTTTGGTATGCCAGACGAGAATATTAGATTCGATGACTTTGGTGGTTAATCTAAAGTATTTCATATAAAAAAAAGCCAACTCTGTAGAGTTGGCTTTTTTTATGCTTTTAAAACTTCTGTTTTTAATGCTTTTACTTTTCTATATTTAAATAATTTAGAGCAATCCATAACATCTGGTATACAATCTAGTTTACATAAATAACTAACAACAGCAGTTAGCCCATTAAACAATATATCTTTATCTGTTGGGTTTATAGGCTTCTTGTTTTTATGATGTAAAGGCAGACTATAGCCACATGCCTTTAAAAAGGTTGTTTCAATTTGTAAAAGTTCTAGAGGTGTGTATCCGTTAAAACGCCTTCCTAAATTTTGATGTACTTGTCCTATATAATTAAGCGTTGTAGTTCCATGGTCGTCAGATAAATGTTTCCAAGTATCCTTTTGGTCTAATATGTTGCCTACAGCACATTGTTTACAGCATTCTGGTAATAATGCATCTGAATGAAATGCGTGATATAGTTTGTTAATGGCTAAATTAAATCGCGTAGTAGTTTCCATATATTGCTATTTATTAGGTTTTAAATTACAAAAAAAATGCTAGAAAATAAAAAAGCCAACTCCTTTGAGTTGGCTTTTTTGTAATGAATAGTCTTGTTTATATATCTTTTAAAATATTTTTTAAAGCATCTACAGATATGGGTTTAACTAAATAATTAGATACATTTTCATAACGTTTAGCACGTTTTATGTCTATTGGATCAATAGATGAGCTTACAATATAAATAGTGATTTTTTTATTAAATATTAGTTTACTAAATTCTTCTAAAAATTCCCAACCATCCATAACAGGCATATTTATATCTAATAGTATAATCTCTGGGATATCTATTTCTTTTAAATTTTCGGTTTTTAGTTTAGTAATTGCTTCATGTCCGTTTTTAAAGACCTTAAATGAATTACAAAAGTTAGATATCTCCATCATTCTCTTTGCTCCAAAGATAAAGATAGGATCATCATCAATAATATACGCTACATCAACTTTACTCATCGTTTCTAAGGTATATATTAAAGGTTGTACTTTCATTTACTGTGCTTTCAACTTTAATTTTACCGCCAATAGCTTCAACTTGATTTTTGGTTATAAAAAGTCCTAGTCCGCGAGAATCTTCATGTTTATGAAATGTTTTATACATACCAAATAACTTTTCTCCGTGTTTTTTTAAATCTATACCTTGACCGTAATCTTTAATAACTAAAACAACAAACTTCTCTTCATTATATGTGCTTATTTCTATTTCTGCCTTTTTGTGTGGTTTTTTATATCTAATTGCATTAGTCAAAAAATTGAGTAATATACTATCTATATAAGCTGGTACTCCCATTACACAAACTGTTTTATCTACATTTAATTGGAGTACTGTTTTAGATTCAATTATTAAGGCGCTAATAGTAGATAGAGCTTTGTTAAAGTGACTTAATAAATTTATAGGAACGGTCTTTAAATCTTTATTTGTATTTATTGCAGCTACTTCATTAAGGTTTTCTAAACTTTCTCCTAAATTACTTACAGCAAGTTCTATTAATGGAAATATTTCGTTTTTTGTAGTTTCTGGCAGGTCTACCTTTAGAATATTTAATAACATATCTAGATTACTGTAATGAGACCTAAGGTTGTGGGAAACTATTTGTGCAAAATTTAGAAGACGCTTGTTCTGATCCTTCGTCGTTTCTAAAAGCTGAATAACTTCAGAATTACTTTTCTTTATTTGTGTTTGATTGCTAATTTGTGCTACAAAATGCAAAGGTTTATCATCATCATCTCTAATAATAGAAGCATATAACATTGCAGAAATGGTCTTGCCTTCTTTACAGATGTATCTTTTTTCAGTGATAAAATCTTCAAGTTCACCATTAATCATCTTAATGATTGATTTGCGTCCAATAAGTGTATCTTCAGGATGTGTAATGTCTTGTAAACTAAATTTTTCAAATTCTTCTTTAGTGTAGCCAAAGGTTTTACAAAGACTTTTGTTAACATCTATCCAATTACCTTTTAAATCTACAATAGCCATACCAACTACGGCGCTTTCAAATATTTTTCTTAGTTGTTGCTCTTTATATGCTAAGGTTTTAGTGTTTAAAGTTTTTTCGTTTATATCTTGAAAAGAACCTTGAACTTTTATGCATTTCTTATTTTCTATTATTGGTATGCCTATAGATCTTACCCATTTTTCATCACCTGTTGCGGCAATTATTTGTAGTTCTACATCGAAATTTTCGTGTTTTTCTATGCAATTAGTATATAGTTGAGTAATTGTGTCTCTATTTTGTCCTGCTTTATAAAAAGATAATCCAGAATTTACATCTGGCACATAGTCTGTGGGGAGGCCGTGTATTCTTTTGGTTTCAGAACTCCATTGGAGTGTGTTTAATTTTATATCAAATTCCCATGTACCTATGGCAGCATGTTTTTGAATAAAATTGAATAGGGAGGATTCATTTTTATTAGTCATATTGCTAATATATGGGATTATGTTTTAAATCTTTAGTTTTTTTATTTTTTTCATTGTAAATCAATGTGTCTTTTTATTATTAAGTTATATTCGGAAATATGTTATTTAGACTTTATCTTTGTCTATGTTATTTTAATATATTTATATAGTTGAGCCTGTTTTAATATGAGTAAAGCATTAACAAAACAAGAGTTGCATAATTTGGCAATGAATCATGTTGGTAAAGATTTAGAACAGCGAGGTTTTGAATTTATTGCCATTAATAGTAAATTAAAACGTCATCCTCAGTTTGTTTGTATTGATAAAACGGGGCAATATTTTTTTGTTATAGTAAGAGCTGTTTTGTTGCCAGATAATCCTAATAATTACGATGTGGTTTGGATGGAAACGTTTAAAGATCATGCCAGATCTAAAAATGCAAAAGTACTTTATGCAGGTGTTGGGTTAGGTAACCCAAAAGGAGACACACTTCCTGTTTACCTTAATGAAGAATATTTAATCGAATATAATGGTATTCAAGTTATAGAAACTCCCTTAAATTAAATGAAACATTTTCCTTTTTTTTTATTATTTCTTGTTGTTCTTTCTTCGTGTAGCAATTCTAACGAACATGTTAAGTTAACAGGACCTGTTTTTGGTACATCTTATTCTGTACAGTATTTTTCTGAAGCTGGTGTAAATTATCAGCATCAGTTCGATAGTTTATTTACAGTGGTAAATCATTCTATGTCTACATATATTCCAGATTCAGATATTTCACTTTTAAATAAAAACAAATCAAATCTTATAGATAATCATTTTGCATATGTTTTTGATGCATCTAAGACTATTTATAAAAGTACTGAAGGTGCTTTCGATCCTACTATTGGTGTTTTAGTGAATGCCTGGAGCTTTGGTCCGGAAAAACGAATTATAGGTTTAGACAGTCTTAAAGTAGATAGCTTAATGCAAAGCGTTGGTTTGGATAAAGTTTCTAGACACGAGAATAAAATTATTAAAGAGAATCCAAATACATATATCGATTTTAATGCTATTGCAAAAGGATATGGAGTAGATGTTATAGGTAGGTTTTTAGAATCTCAAAACGTTACAAATTATCTTGTAGAAATAGGAGGAGAGATTAGAACTAGAGGAATAAATAAAGAAAAAGAAAGTGAATGGAAAGTAGGTGTTGAAATGCCTCATTTTGATGGAACTAAATCTTTGCTTCGCGCTGTAGAATTAAAAAATGAATCTATGGCAACATCGGGTACTTATAGAAAGTTTAAGGTAGATGAAAATGGGAATAAATTCTCACATATTATAGATCCGCTTACAGGATTTCCTAGCAAAACAAATTTATTAAGTATTTCTGTAATTGCTAAAGATTGTATGACAGCAGATGCTTATGCAACAGCTTTTAAGGCAATGGGAATAAAGCGTATTAAAGCCTTTTTAAAAGGTAGACCAGAATTTAAAGTGTTTCTTATTTTTGAAAATGAGAAACAAGAGTTAGAAACTTTATCTTTAAACGGATTTCCTGAAAAGTAAAAAACAATATAACTATTTATAGCATATTAAATAATACCATAAACCAACCTGAAACTAGTAGTAAGCCTCCTAGAGGTGTTATTGGTCCTAGAAATTTAAGTTTTTTCCCTTTGGCATCAGATAAAACTAAGCCGTAAATACTAAAAGAAAATAAAAAGATACCTATTGTAAAGCACCAATAAATTGTGGTAGGAAGCATGTCTTTAAAACCAAGTCCTAAAACCAACAGTACAATGGCGTGGTACATTTGATATTTTACACCAACTTCAAAACTTTGTAATTGCTCAGGTGTTAATACTTTCTTTAACGCATGGGCGCCAAAAGCACCAAAAATAACAGCTAGCATTCCAAATAGAGCTCCTGTTGCTATAATGATTTGAGAAGTCATAAGTGTGTTTTATTTATATACTACAGGAATTATTTCTCCTTTTGCTAGGCAATATTTTTCAATTTCAGAATTAGAAAGTGTAGCTGTATAATCTACTTCTTCAACCTTAAAACCAATAGATCTAAGTTTATTAAAATAATCTCGTCCATATACACGTACATGGTCGTATTGTCCAAATATTTTTGCCCGCTCTTTTTTGTCTGTAATTGTATCGTCTTCAAAAGTCACTTCTCGAGATAAATCTTGAGGAATTTGAAGTATACCCATACCTCCAGGTTTTAATATGCGATACAGTTCTTGCATGGCTTTAGTATCGTCCGGAATATGTTCTAATACGTGATTACATAGAATTACATCAAAACTATTATCTTTAAAAGGAAGATTACAAATATCTGCTTTTACATCTGCCAAAGGCGATAATAAATCTGTAGTTGTATAATCTAGATGTTTAAGCGCTCTAAATCGTTTGTAAAATGCTTGTTCTGGAGCAAAATGAAGTACTTTTTTAGCTGTTGTAAAAAAGTCTGTTTCATTTTTAAGATATAACCATAACAACCTATGGCGCTCTAAAGATAATGTAGAAGGCGATAATACATTGTTACGTTGTGTACCATATCCATAAGGTAGAAAAGATTTAAAACCTTTTCCATCTATAGGATCTGTATATGTATCGCCTTTTAAAGCAATTGTCATTATAGGACGCACTACATAACTTAAACGAATAAGTAATGGTCTTGGAATGGTGTTTAAAACGAATTTAAATGCTTTTTTCATTTAAAGTACTAAGGGCTTTTGTCTAAACTCATCTTCTTCATGAGTTACAATACCTAAAGCTTCGTGTACGTAAGCAAATGTTGAAAGTAATTCTGCTTTTCCATCTACAATAGCAACATCGTGTTCAAAGTGAGCACTTGGTTTTTTATCTAGCGTTGTTATTGTCCAACCATCTCTATGTTGTTTAATACGTTGTGTTCCTAAATTTATCATAGGTTCGATTGCAACAACCATACCTTCCATAAATTTTTTCCCACGTCCGCGTTTTCCATAGTTTGGCATTTCTGGATCTTCATGCATATCACGACCAACACCATGACCAACTAATTCTCTTACAACACCATAACCTTCTGCTTCACAAAAATTTTGAATTGCATAACCAACATCTCCAACACGGTTACCTACTTTTAATTCTCGTAGACCAACATAAATGGATGCTCTGGTTATATCTAATAATTTTTGTGTTTCTGGAGCTATTTCTCCTACAGCAAATGTATAGGCATGATCGCCATAAAAATCATTTTTTAACGCACCACAATCAATAGAGATAATATCTCCATTTTCTAATGGTTTGTTGTTTGGAATTCCGTGAACAACTTGCTCATTCGGACTCATACAAAGTGAATTTGGGAAATCATACATACCTAAAAAACCAGGGTATGCACCGTGGTCTCGTATAAATGTTTCTGCAAGTTTGTCAAGTTCTAAAGTTGTTACACCAGGTTTTACTGCTTTAGCTAGTTCTCCTAATGTTTTAGATACGATTAAAGCACTTTCGCGCAATAATTCTATTTCTTCTCGTGTTTTTATTATAATCATGTCAATAAAATAAAGTACAAAGATACTTAAAAATACCTAGTTTACTTGCTTAATAGAATATGACTTTAAACAGTTTTTATACCTTCAAAAATATTGTAATTTGCATGCTTAAATAAAAAACCTATATGTATAAATGTGTAAGTGCAGCAGAGGCTGTTAAAGTTATTAAATCTAACGACAGAGTCTATTTGCATGCAGCCGCAGCCGTACCACAGTTGCTAGTAAATGCATTAACCGAAAGGCATGACGAATTACGTAACGTAGAAATTTGTCATTTACATACCGAAGGTAAAGCGCCTTATGCCAACCCCGATTTTAGAGATAGTTTTCATGTAAATTCTTTTTTTATAGCTAAGAATATTAGGCATACTATTAAAGCAGGTAATGGATCTTATACACCTGTGTTTTTAAGTGAATTACCCCTTTTGTTTAAACGTAATATTGTTGATTTACAAGTTGCTCTAATTCATGTTTCTGTACCAGATTTACACGGATATTGTTCCTTAGGTGTTTCTGTAGAAGCTACTCTAGCAGCAATTGATAATGCAGATTATGTTATCGCTCAGGTAAATAAAAGAATGCCAAGAACCTTTGGAGATGGGATTATACATATTTCTGAAATTAATGCTTTTGTTGAGTGTGACGAGCCTTTACCAACTCACGATATTCCCGCTCCATCTGTTATAGAAAATAGAATTGGTGCATATGTTGCTAATTTAATAGAAGATAAAAGTACACTGCAAATGGGAATTGGTACTATACCCAATGCCGTATTGTCTTTATTAGGAAACCATAAAGATTTAGGATTGCATACCGAAATGTTTTCCGATGGGGTGATTGATTTGATTTTGAAAGATGTGATTAATGGGAATTATAAAAGTATAAATCCAGGACGTGCTTTGGCTACATTTTTAATGGGGTCGCAACGTTTGTATGATTATGTAAACGATAATCCGTATATAGAATTAAGAAGTTCGGACTATGTTAATGATGTGTCTGTAATAAAACAAAACCCTAGAATGGTTGCTATTAATTCTGCTATTGAGGTAGATGTTACTGGACAAGTTTGTGCAGATTCTATAGGTGCAGAAATGTATTCTGGTGTAGGTGGCCAAATGGATTTTATTCGTGGTGCCTCTTTAAGTGAAGGCGGTAAAGCAATTATAGCATTACCATCTGTAACAAAACATGGAATTAGTAGAATTGTTCCTTCTTTAAATTCTGGAGCAGGTGTTGTAACTACACGCGCGCACATACATTATGTGGTTACAGAATATGGTGTTGCAAATTTATATGGTAAAACCATACAGCAACGTGCAAAAGCATTAGTAGAAATTGCACATCCAGACCATAGAGAATCTATAGATAGAGATTATTTTAATTTAGTAAGAAACTAATTATTTATTAAAAAGAGAGGAGAAAAATCCTCTCTTTTTTTCTATACTGTTTGGATCAAAATTGGGATCTGATAGTAAGTGATATATCTCTCCCCAACCTAAAAACCCGCCAATATTTCTATCATCAATAAAAATATCGGCATTGATTTTTCTACTTTTTGAAACATCAAACTCTTCTCCAGGAAAACTACTATTTATAGCATAAAATTCAATACCATTTTCTTTACAGAATGCAACAGCCTCGTCTAGAGGTTTACCACATCTGTAAGTCCATAGTATTAAGCGATGGCCATCTTTTTGAAGACGCTTTAAGGTTTCGAAAGCAAATGTTTTAGCTCTCCCTATTTTTGGATATGCATCTTCTACAACGGTACCATCAAAATCTATGGCAATAATTAATTTATCTTGAAAAATCATTAAGCAGTTTTATGTTTTTTTATAAGTATTAATCTATAAGTGAATGCCTTGTCATTGCTTCTGGTTGAGGCACTCCAATTAATTTTAAAATTGTTGGAGCCATATCTCCTAACACACCATCTTTAATATTTTTTAATTCATTATCAATTAAAATTAAAGGTACAGGGTTTGTTGTGTGTGCCGTGTTTGGCGAGCCATCAGGATTAATCATCGTTTCACAATTACCGTGATCTGCAATTAATAAAGTAGTATAACCATTGTCTAAAGCTGTTGTAACCACTTCTTTAACACATTCGTCTACCGCTTCACAAGCTTTAATAGCAGCATTCATAACACCTGTATGTCCAACCATATCTCCGTTAGCAAAGTTCAAACATACAAAATCTACATCACCTTTTTTTAATTCAGGAACTAATGCTTCTTTTAATTCGAATGCACTCATCTCTGGTTGTAAATCGTAAGTTGCTACTTTTGGAGAGTTTTTTAGAATACGAGATTCACCTTCAAAAGGATCTTCTTGTCCTCCAGAGAAGAAAAATGTAACGTGTGGGTATTTTTCTGTTTCAGCAATACGAATTTGTTTTTTGTTGTTTCTTGCTAAAACTTCTCCTAATGTATCTTTTAAATTGTCTTTATTAAAAACAACTTTTATGTTTTTAAAGTTTTCATCGTAATTAGTAAGTGTTACATAATACAAGTCTAACTTTTTCATGTCATACTCTGCATTATCGTTTTGCGATAATACTTCTGTTAATTCACGACCTCTATCTGTTCTAAAATTATAGAAAATAACAACGTCACCTTCTTTTATTTTTCCAACAGGATTTCCGTTTTCATCACAGTTAATAATAGGTTTAATAAATTCGTCTGTAACGTCATTCGCGTAGTTTTTAGAAACAGAATCTGCTACATTAGTAGTATGTTCTCCTTCTCCCTTCACCATACCATCGTAAGCAAGCTTAACACGTTCCCAACGCTTATCTCTATCCATTGCATAATAACGTCCTGTAATAGACCCTATTTTAGCTGGAGTATCTTTAATGTGATCTTCTAATTGATTAACAAAACCTAATCCAGATTTAGGATCTACATCTCGTCCATCTGTAAAACCATGTACAAATACATCTTTTACTTTAGCTTCGTTAGCAGCGTCCAATAATCCGAATAAATGTTTAATATGAGAGTGTACACCACCAGTACTTAATAAACCTAAAAAGTGTACAGGTTTATTGTTTTCTTTTGCATATTTAAAAGCATCTGCTAAGACTTGTTCTTGTCCAAGCGTTTTATCTTTAACAGCTAAATTTATCTTTACTAAATCTTGGTATACAATTCGTCCGGCACCTAAATTCATATGTCCAACTTCACTATTCCCCATTTGTCCTTCTGGCAAACCTACGTTTTCTCCATCTGTCCTTAATTGAGCACTGGGATATTTTGTATATAAAGAATCAATGAAAGGCGTGTTGGCATTGTCTATAGCCGATACTTTTGGGTCAGGAGACATACCCCAGCCGTCTAGTATCATTAAGATGACTTTTTTATTCATAATAGATTTTATTTAGTACGTAAAGATAAAAGTTTAAAATGTCTTTCGGGAATTATTTAGGTTACAAAATTGTGTTTTTTGTTATTTTTATAATGATTTTATTACGGTATCGTTTGCGTTAAAATTTCTTTAATACATTTTTAACAATTTTGTTTTCAAACTGTTAATCTATTAGTCTTAAAAGAAATCTTTTTAAGTGCGTAGTCCATCTTGTATTGTTTAAGATGTATTAAAAGAAAGAAAAGCTTAATACAGTATTGATTATGTAATATTGAAATACAAAAGACATATTATAAGATGCTATTGTTTAAAAATTAGCGTCTTTTTACATAGAATATGTATGTTAATACACGTATTAATTAGTGTATTAAAAGTTTTTTTCTTCTAATTAGCGTTTACTTTACATTTTGATAACTTAATAGTAATTTAGGTGTTAAAATACCTAAAAAAAGCCAAAATAATAATGCAATATTATGTCTGTTTTATTGATTTTATGACACCAAAAAGTTTTAAATGAAAACGTTTTCGTAAAATAAATCAATATTTGTTTAAGTGTTAATAAATCTATTTTTCCAGGTGTTAATATTTTGTTAAAATGAATATTAAAATATGATATTCTCGTTAAATTTGAAATATATTATTAAATATATAAAAATATTCAATTTTATTAAAAATTTCGTAATTATGAGAACTTTACTATTTATTATCACAATCGCATTAGGAACTGTAACTACAAATGTACAAGCTTCTAACTTTATTTCAAATACAAACACTAACCCTTTAACAGTAACTGTAAATAAACCCATGGTTAATTTACTATGTACATCAATAGCAAAAGGAGATACAGAAATCGTTAAAAAATTAATTGCTAATGGTGAAAATATTAATGCAAAATCTAACGGACTTACTCCAGTTATGTACGCTGCTAAATACAACAGAGTAGAAATTCTTCAAATTTTAATTGCTGAAGGTGCACACTTAAAAGTAAGATGTAATAAAGGATATACTGCTTTAGATTATGCAAAAGCTACAAACGCAAAAGATGCTCAAAGAATTATTGAAGAAGCAATTGCTAAAAAGTAAAAGAATAAATATCAATAAATGCTAAGTAAAGAGGATGTCTATAAGATGTCCTCTTTTTTTATGTCTACTTTTAATTGCTGAAGGTGCACACTTAAAAGTAAGATGTAATAAAGGGTATACTGCTTTAGATTATGCAAAAGCTACAAACACAAAAGCTACTCAAAGAATTATTGAAGAAGCAATTGCTAGAAAGTAAAAGAATAAATATTAATAAATGCTAATTAAAGAGGATGTCTATAAGATGTCCTCTTTTTTTTCATGTCTAATTATATGGTGTAAAAAAAACCGTCTAAATTATTTAGACGGTTTTTGTATGATATAGAAAAGAAAAATATTTAGAACTTAGTAAAAAGTTTTTCCATTTTTTCTTTTTGTTCTGCAGCTAGGGCTTCATCAACTAAGATTCTTCCACTATGCTCATCAGTAATAATTTTTTTACGTGCACCAATCTCCATAATAATTTGTGGTGGAATAGTAAAGAAAGATCCTCCAGAAGCACCTCTTTCAATGGCTACAACTGCTAATCCGTTTTTTACATTCGTACGAATTCTAGTGTAAGCTTTTACTAAACGTTCTTCAATTAAAGTCTTGTACTCTTCAGATTTTTTAATTAATGCTAATTCTTCTTTTTCAGTTTCAGCTAAGATAGCATCTAATTCACCTTTTTTGTGCTTTAAGTGAGCTTGACGTTCTTTAGAACGCTCTTTAGTCTGACCAATAATTTCTTTCTTTTGTTCAATTTGAACTCGGAATTCATTGATGTGCTTTTCTGCTAATTCAATTTCTAACTCTTGAAATTCAACTTCTTTAGTAAGCGAGTTATACTCTCTGTTATTGCTAACATTTTTTAGTTGCGTACTATATTTTTTAATTAAAGATTTAGCCTCTTCAATTAAATTTTTCTTAGATTTAATTTCGTCATCTATAGTCTCTAGACTAGCGTCTAATTTCTCAAGTCTAGTGTGTAGTCCTGCAACTTCATCTTCTAAATCACGTACCTCTAAAGGTAGTTCTCCGCGAACGTTTCTAATTTCATCGATTCTAGAATCGATAAGTTGTAGATCGTATAAATGTCTTAAACGTTCTTCTACAGTTACTTCTTTACTTTTTGCCATACTTTAAAAATACTTAACAGGGTTTGTATCGGTCTTTGATAAAACGATTGCAAAATTAGTGATTTTTTTTGTAAGATGTGCTACTAAACCATTTTTTGTAAACTGTTCGCTTTCAAAATGTCCAATATCTGCTAAAATTAGTGCGTTTTCTGCCAAGAAAAAATCATGATACTTTAAATCGGCTGTTATAAAAGCATCAACTCCAGCGCGTTTAGCATTTGGAATAGCAAAACTTCCAGATCCGCCTAAAACGGCAACTTTTTTTATGGATTTACCTAATAATGTACTATGTCTAACGCAAGCTGTGTTCATTTTTGTTTTTAAATACAACAGAAATTCTGTTTCGCTCATTTCAGCTTCAAATTCACCAATCATTCCAATCCCAATATGCTGGTTGGTATTTTCTAGTGTTACAATTTCGTAAGCAACTTCTTCGTAGGAATGTGTGGTAAATAATGCTTTTAAAATTTTAGACTCTAAATGCTTCGCAAAAGTGACCGTAATTTTAGTTTCCTTTTCAAAATGAAGTTCTCCTTTTTTGCCAATTGTAGGCTTTGCGTCTTGGTCTGGGTTAAAAGTACCTGTGCCTTCGTTGCTAAAACTACAATCTGAATAATTTCCTATGTGTCCTGCTCCAGCTTTAAATAAAGCCTTTCTAACTGTCTCTGCTTCATCTTTAGGCGCATAAGTTGTTAATTTCTTTATGGTGCCCTTTTGCGGAATTAATATAGATTTATTAACCAATTTTAATTGATTACAAATCATGTCGTTTACGCCTTTAAAATGATTGTCTAAAGCGGTATGAATGGCATAAATTGTAATATTATGTTGTATTGCTTTTAAAACCACACGCTCGACATAGGTTTTTCCTGTGATTTTTTTTAAGCCTTTAAAAATAATAGGATGAAAACTTACAATTAAATTGCAATTGTTTTCTATGGCTTCATCTACAACAGCTTCTAAAGTATCTAGTGTGACTAAAATACCTTTAAGTTTTTCGTTTTTATCACCAACAAGAAGCCCAACATTGTCAAAATCTTCGGCATAATTTAGTGGTGCAAAATCTTCAAGATGATTTATAACGTCTTGAATAATCATAATATTTATGGTATTAGGTTTAAAACAAAGATAAAATATTTACTTTCGTTACAATGAAATTATTGCGTTACATCTTCTTTCCAATCGTACCTGTATATTACGGAATAACCTGGGTTCGAAATAAATTATTCGATTTAGGTATTTTAGAATCTACATCGTACAATTTTCCTGTGATTTGTGTTGGTAATTTAAGTGTTGGTGGAACTGGAAAAACACCAATGATTGAATATTTAATACGCCTGTTAAAAAACGATTATAAAGTTGCTACTTTAAGCAGAGGTTATAAGCGTAAGAGTGAAGGGTTTCAAATAGGAAAACCCGGAGTTACCGCCGATATTTTAGGTGATGAACCTTTTCAATTTTACTCAAAATACATAGACAAAGTAACCGTTGCTGTTGATGCTAATAGGAGGGAAGGAATTTCCAAATTAATGCAATTAGATCCTAAACCTAATGTTGTGCTTTTAGATGATGCTTACCAGCATAGAAAAGTAAAAGCAGGTTTTAATATCTTATTAACAACGTATTCTAATATCTATACTTCAGATATTGTTTTGCCAACGGGGAATTTAAGAGAACCCAAAAAAGGAGCTAAACGTGCTAATGTTATTATCGTGACTAAATGTCCGGAGACGCTTTCAGATTCTGAAAAGAAAGAATTAATAAAAGCTATAAACCCTAAAATGCATCAGCATGTTTTTTTTAGTGCTATAAAGTATGCAGATCATGTTGTGTCTAAGACTAAGCAATTACTTTTAGAAGATGTTCCAAAATTTACTTTAGTTACAGGTATTGCGAATCCGACACCTTTAGTTGATTTTTTATCTAAAAAGGAATTAGATTTTGAACATTTAAACTTTAAAGATCATCATGATTTTACTGTAGATGAATTGGACATTTTTAAACAAAAATCTTTTATAATTACTACCGAAAAAGATTTTATGCGTTTAAAACAGTATCCGTTCTTAGCAGATAAACTATTCTATTTAAGTATAGAGGCAACAATAGATAATCCCGTTCTTTTAAACGAAACTGTAAGCGCGTTTATATCGCATTTTTAACCTTTTAAATCTTTTGGATCTTGGTTTCCAATTACTGCACTGTATAATTTCTTCTCGAAATCGTCTTGTTTAAATGGTTTAGATATAATATCGTCGAAACCAGCTTCTTCAAACTCTTGCATTTTATCTTCAATAGTAACGGCTGTAAGCGCGAATATATTAAGCTCTCGATCAAATGTTCTAATAATTTTAGTGGCTTCAATACCGCTTATGCCAGGCATGTGTATGTCCATTAAAACAACATCGTAATGGTTGTTTTTAACCATATCTACAGCTTCTTCACCATTGTCTACAATGTCGCAATTAAGCTTCATTTTAGTAAGAATTTTATTGGTAATCATTTGGTTGATTTTGTTATCCTCAACCACCAAAATTTTAATATTACTTAGTTCAATGTCTGTAACATTTTTAAAGTAATTTTTCTTTTGTTCAGGAAGGACTTCTTCTGTAGTATGTTTTAAAGGAATTTCAAAAGTGAATGTTGTTCCTTTATTTATTTCACTTTTAAGATAAATTTTTCCATTAAGAATATCAATCAATCCTTTTACAATAGATAAACCAAGTCCTGTTCCTCCGTATTTTCTGTTAATTTGTATAGAGCCCTGAGAGAAGCTTTCAAACATATGTTTTTGTTTCTCTGGTGTAATCCCGATTCCGTTATCTTCAATTTCAAACTTTATATTAAAAACATCATCGGTTTCATTCATTTTAATTACTCTAACCCAGATGTCTCCATCTTTGGTAAACTTAATAGAGTTTCCAATTAAATTGATTAAGATCTGAGATAGTTTTATTTGATCGGCTTTATAATGAAGCGGTATATCTATATCGTATTCTAAATGAATTTCGACACCATTATCTGTCGCCGAATTTTTTAATGCAGAAATTACATCAGAAATTTTCTTTTTTAAATCGAAGACTTCATACTCTACATCTACTTTATTTGCTTCAATTTTATTAATTTGAAGAATATCGTTTATAAAGGTTAATAGGTAGTCTCCAGAAAATTTAAGCGATTTTAAATGTTGTATTTGTTCTGGTTTTGGGTTTTCGTCCAGCAACATATTTGTTAGCCCTGTAACCGCATAAAGTGGTGTTCTTAATTCGTGGGTTACGGTAGATAAAAAGTTGGCTTTGGTCTTAGATGCTAATTCTGCTTTCTCCTTAGCAAGTATTAGTTCTGCATTCTTTTTGTGCAACATATTGTTGGTTTTTAACCTAATGTTGTTGTTTTTATACAGCGATAATGTAAGAAGGGAAAGAATTGTAATTAAGGCAATACTTAAAATAGTAGCTAATTTGTTTAAGCTTTTATCGACCTTTAATTTTTGTAAATCGGCTTCTTTTTCTTTCTGAAACTCGGTTTGATTGTCTAAAATAAATTTAGCACGTTTTTCAGGAGATAAATTTTTATGCTTTATTTCTAATAAAGATTCAGACAGCGTAATATGGTTTTTTAAGTATTGGGTAGACACTTGATAGTTGCCTAACTTCTCGTTTAATTCACTTAAAATTAAATAACCATTACTTAAAACATCTGTAAAATGATTGCTTTCTGCAATTAAAATTCCTTGGTTTCCATATTTTAAAGCGTTCTCATTTTCGTTTAAAAAGTAGTATACCTTTGCTTGATAAATTAAAGCGCTACTTCTAATCTTTTTTAACTCGTAACGTTGGGCTAGTGCTAAAGATTTATCTATGCGTTCCCTCGCTTTTCTATACTGCGTAAGTTCTATATAGGCTTTACCTTGGTTTAAAAGCACTTCAGCTTCAAATTCAGAAAGACCTTCTTGTTCAAATAGCGATAGCGATGCAACGTAATAGGTTAGTGCTTGTTCGTATTCTTTTAAAGACATGTATACATTACCTAATGTTTTGTAGGTTTCTGCAAGATTTATATTGTCTTTTGCAAAACGCTGGACTTCTATGGCCTTAGTTAATGTTTTTAAGGCTTCATCATTTTCTTCAATTACATATTCTAATTTTCCTATTTTAGAATAAATAAGACCAATGCTTTTTTTATTATCTAGTTTTTCTGCAAGTTTTAAAGCATCTTCAAGTTTCTTCTTTGCAGGATAATAGTTATTATTATCCAGGTCGTATTGCGCCTGAGTTATGCGATAATCTATAGTGTTTTGTATGGTTTCAGGGTCGTCTCCAACAGTTTTCTGAGCATTAAGACAGAGGGAGAATAGTATAAGTATTCCTACTAAGTAGCATTTAGTATTAATCATAAAATAATTCGATTATCGCGTAAATATTTTTTTACCCGATAAAAGTAACTATTTTTCCGATAACTTACCTATTAAATCGATAATTCTACTTGAATATCCTGTTTCATTATCGTACCAACCTATAATTTTTACCATATTTCCAATAACAGAAGTCATTTGTGCATCAAAAATGCAAGAATGTGGGTTTCCAACAATATCTATAGAAACGATTGGATCTTCGGTATATTCTAAAATAGATTTTAAGTGTGTTTCCGAAGCTGTTTTAAAAGCAAGGTTAACATCTTCTATGGTTGCTGTCTTTTTTATATTGAATGTAATATCTGTAAGTGATCCATTGGCAACAGGAACACGAATACCACAACCTCCAATAACATCGGATAAACTAGGGAATATTTTAGTTAATGCTTTTGCGGCTCCAGTGGTAGTTGGTACAATAGATTGTCCTGCAGCTCGAGCACGGCGTAAATCGCGATGTGGTTGGTCGTGTAAACTCTGATCTGTAGTGTAGGAGTGTACGGTAGTGATATAAGCTTGTTCAATACCAAATTGCTCATTTATAACAGACATCATTGGTGCAGCATTGTTGGTGGTGCATGATGCGTTTGAAATGATTTTTTCAGTACCATCAATTAAATGATCATTTACACCTAAAACAATAGTTTTAATATCGTCTTCTGGTGCAGGAACACTTAATATAACGCGATTAGCACCATTGTCTATATGGTGCTGTAAAATATCTTTAGTTTTAAATTTCCCTGTAGATTCTATAACAAAATCTACGTGGTAAGGTTCCCAGTTTATATGCTTTGGGTGTGTTTCATTTAATAAAGGAATATGAACATTGTTTACTACAATATCATTGCCCTTATATGTTACGGTTTTATTTAAAACTCCATGAATACTATCGTATTTTAGTAAATGGCTTAGTGTATAAGCATCTGCTAAATCGTTTATAGCAACAACGTTAATAGTTGGATGATCTTGAAGGAGTCTGAAAACACGACGTCCAATGCGACCAAAACCGTTTATAGCAACATTAATCATTAGTTAATGTGTTTCTGAGCTTTATAAGAAGAACGTACCAAAGAGCTACTTTCTACATGTCTAAACCCTAATTCTAAACCAATTTTTTCATATTCAGCAAATTGATCTGGAGTAACAAATTTTTGTACTGGTAAATGTTTTTTACTAGGTTGTAAATATTGACCAATAGTAACTATATCTACATCGTTAGCTCTTAAATCGTGAAGTGTTTCTATAACTTCTTCGCGTTTTTCGCCAAGACCTAACATAATTCCAGATTTTGTTCTGCGTTGTCCTTGAGATTTTAAATATTTTAAAACTCCTAGACTACGATCGTATTTTGCCTGAATTCGTACATCACGTGTTAAACGTCTAACCGTTTCTATATTATGAGAGACTACTTCTGGAGCAACCTCAATAATGCGATCTATATGTTGTTCTACCCCCTGAAAATCTGGGATAAGTGTTTCTAAAGTTGTGTTAGGATTCATGCGGCGAACAGCTTTTACTGTTTCTGCCCACATAATACTTCCCATATCTTTTAAATCGTCGCGATCTACACTAGTAAGTACAGCGTGATTTATTTTCATTAATTTTATAGAACGTGCTACTTTTTCCGGCTCGTCCCAATCTACAGTTTCTGGTCTTCCGGTTTTTACACCACAAAATCCACAAGAACGTGTACAAACATTTCCTAAAATCATAAATGTTGCAGTACCTTCTCCCCAACATTCACCCATATTTGGGCAACTACCAGAGGTGCAAATGGTATTTAAACTATATTTATCTACAAGACTTCTTAGTTCTGTATACTTTTTTCCTGTTGGTAATTTTACACGTAACCATTTTGGTTTAGGAAGACGTTCTGGTAAAATGTTTGAAGCAGTTTCTGTATTCATGAATTTTCTCTTTTCGATAAGCAAATATACAAAGTAAAATTTTAAAAATATGTTATAAATACGTTGAATGATAAAGTCTGAAATTGACTTTAAAAAGGAAGGTCTTTGAAAATGATTTAGAACTAATTTTTTTAACGTTATTCGTTCTGAATAATTTCTGAAAGCAGTTTTTTTGCACGGAGTAATTTAACTTTTACATTATTTATAGGCTCCTTAAGTTCGTTAGAAATTTCTTTGTAAGTTAACTCTTGAAAATAGCGAAGATTGATGACTTCTTGGTAATGAGGCTTCAGTTTTTTGATATCTCTAAGAAGTTTTGCTAAATTTTGATCGGTGATAATTTTATCTTCAGCGGAAGGTGATTCGTCTAAAACTTGATTAATAGTGTTTGCGTCTTCATTGGAAATCTGCCTGGAAATAGAACTTTTTTCTTTCCGAAGTAAATCGATATGAAGGTTTTTAGAAATAGTTATTAGCCATGTTTTAAAAACAAATTCATCATTATACGTTTGTATTTTGTCAAATGCCTTTGAAAAAGTTTGAATTGTAATGTCTTCGGCATCATTCTCATTTCCAATACGTTTTAGCTGAAACCCATAGACATCGTCCCAATACGTGTGAAGCAAAAAATTGAATGCTTTTTGATCGTTTTCTTTTGCTTTATGTATGGCGTTTTCTATTTCCAAGTACGGGGTTTTGAGATCTTATTAGATATAAATATAGCCAATTGAGTAAGAATAACGAAAATTTCTAAGATTGGGATTAAAAAGACTAAATCCGATTCGTTTAATTTTTTAGCTGTTTTACCAATAATAATCCATTGTACAAGAATACGCAATGCAAATAAGCCTGTTACAATTTCCCAATTAAATAAATAAGAAAGTAAAAAGATACCTGTACTCCAAAATAAAAGTTGTGAGATATAATATAATCCTAATAAAAACTGATGACTCTTTTTATAATAATTAGCGGTAGATATGTGTCTGCGTTTTTGCTTTAACCAAGCCTTTACAGTTGTTTTAGGAACAGATTCTGTAAAGCTTTCAGGAGAAAAACATAGGGCTGTGTTTTCGCTTGTAGCCATTTGGTTTACAAATAAATCGTCGTCTCCAGAACGTACATTTATATGATTAATAAATCCGTTAGCTTCAAAAAACAAGGTTCTTGTATATGCTAAATTACGACCAACACCCATGTATGGAATGCCCATATTGGCATAAGAAAAATATTGAGAAGCCGTTAAAACAGTTTCAAATCTAATTAATTTATTCAGGAAGGAATTCTTAATTTTGGTATAAGCTCCGTAACCTAAAATTATAGATTTTTTATCTCCAAAAGCAGCAGTCATTTCAGAAATCCAAGTATTAGAAACAGGCTTACAATCTGCATCTATAAATAATAAATGGTCGTATTTTGCCGCTTTTATTCCAAGCGTTAGTGCGTATTTTTTATTTGCCCAAAAAGCTTCTGTATTCTTTACATTAACAACCTTAATCGTATTAAAGCGTTCTGCAAAGTCTTCAATAACACTTAGGGTTTCGTCGCTAGAAGCATCGTTAATTAAAACAATTTGAAAGTTCGGATAATCCTGTTCTAAAATTGAAGGTATAAATTGTTTTAAATTTTCTTCTTCATTTTTAGCACATACAATAACAGAAATAGGAACAGCTGTCTTTGTCGTTTGCCTAGGTTTTAGAAACGCAAATGATCTAAGAAAAATTAAATAATAAAATAACTGTATAAAGACAATTGCTACAAATATGTAGAAAATAATGTCAAGTGCAACCATGAATAAACTTAAGAGTGTTGAGGTTCGCTACAATCTTTATATTGTTCTGGAGTTTTTCCGCAAAATCCACAAGCTTCTCCAGATTGGTTTAAAGCAGGGTTTTGGCTAGCACAAGTTCCAGCAAACTTACCGTCTTTTTTTGCCCATAATTTTATGGCAATTCCGGCAACTCCAACTCCTAATAAAACTAATGTTATAAGAAATAATTTCATAACTGTATATTTAATTAAGTAGTTACACCTTAAAAGTAATTTTAGGGTAACATATATTTGCCAAAGGTACTATAATTTGATAAAACAGAGAAAAAAGAAAGCCTCACTTTATCTATAAAAGTAAGGCTTGTTTAGTATGTGTTTCGTTGCGTTTAATCTCTGCTTTTTAAGGCGATTTCTGCAACAGAGTTTTCTAAAGAGGCATTGGCATTACCGCCTTTAGGTTCTATAGTTATATTTAAACCTAATGCGTTTTCTGTGTAGGGTATAGATTGTAACTGTTTATCTGTTTCGTCTAAAATACCTAAATTAACCATCTTACCATTTAATTCTGCCCAAATTTGGTAGCATTGTTCTTTTGGTAATTCTGGTAGAGAGACCACATCTATCATAGATGTTTTTTCTTTTGGGTTTATGTAAGCTACGGTTTTTAAATTCTTAGCTCTGTTATTTCCCTTTATAATGTATCGCTCGGTTTCAGTATTATTTAATTGTTTAAACTGAGACATAATATCGTCTAGCCTTGCATTGTTTTGTTGTATATCGCTTCTTAAATCGAATATTTCATCTACAACAACTTGGTTTTCTCGCTTTAAATCTAAATTTTTAGTAAAGAAAAAAGCAGATGCACATGCAAATAAAGCGGCAACGATACTCGCTGCAACAGAAAATCTGTATGACGGTTTTACAATGTGTTGTTCTGGCTGTAATTTAATTACAGGAGTTTCTTTACCATCAATACTTTGTAAAACGTTATTTAAAATAGACGTTGGTGCTTCTACAGCATGATACTTTGATACAATCTCTAAATTATGTTGTAATTTATTGTAAGCGTATTCTACTTCCGGAAATTTAGAGATGTAATTTTCAACTAATTCTGTTTCTTTAGAAGAGGTTTCTCCTATTAAGTATTTTTCTAAAAGATCAGAATTTAAAAATGTAGTTATTTTATCATTCATGATTGTTATTTATTCGGGGTCGTAAATTTTTTTCAATTCACGAAGTCCTATTTTTAATCTTGATTTTATGGTGCCTAACGGAATATTTAATTCGTCGCTAGCTTCCTGCTGTGTCATGCCTTCAAAGAAAAGGGCATTAAGTACACTGCTGTACTTTGGATCTATAGACTTTAGGTGTTTTTGAATGTCCATGACATCCTGATTTAGTCCTTCAGTCGATATTTTATATACGTTAGAATCTTCAATTTGGACTTCTTTATTTTCTTTATTCGATTGCGATCTTACTTTATCTATTGCTGTATTATATGCAATCCGGTATAGCCAAGTAAATAATTTGGCTTTACTTGGGTCGTACGACTTCGCTTTTTTCCATACTTTAATAAAGCTC
The DNA here is from genome assembly GCF_009796865.1 of Formosa sp. L2A11. Classification (GTDB taxonomy): domain Bacteria; phylum Bacteroidota; class Bacteroidia; order Flavobacteriales; family Flavobacteriaceae; genus Formosa. The sequence goes on from NZ_CP047028.1 coordinate 1,907,934, forward strand.
TCTTGTAGTACATCTTGAGCTAAATCTGAGTCTGTTATCACTTTAGAAATTACTCCTAGAAGTGTGTCGGCATAATGCTGATATAGTAAAGTAAGAGCTCTTTTATCTCCATGCTTTAGTAGTCCAACAATTTCCTGTTCAATAGGTGTAATCAAGTTAATACGGTTTAGTTAGTTTAATTACAATAGGCTGTAATTAATCAAAGTTAGATAAATTATTGCTAATTATAAGATATTAACCTCTGATTCGATAGTAATATTAAATATTCTTTGAATTGTTTGTTGAATTACAGAGGAAAGCTTTAAGATTTCGCAACCTGTAGCTCCGCCGTAATTAACTAAAACCAAAGCTTGGTTTTGGTGTACACCATAATTTCCTAAACGTTTTCCTTTAAAGCCGGCTTTTTCAATAAGCCAACCCGCAGGGATTTTAACTTCTGTTTCCGAAACAGGATAACTAGGAAGATCTGGGAATTGTTTTAAGACTTGAAGATAAACAGATTTATCTACAACGGGGTTTTTAAAGAAACTACCACTATTTCCAATTTTCTTTGGATCTGGTAATTTACTTTGTCTTATAGCAATAACGGCGTTAGAAACTTCCTGAATTGTAGGATTTGTAATTCCCTTTGCATCTAATTCTGCAGTAATAGCACCGTAATTTGTGTGTAGTATATGATTTTTTGTAGTTAGCTTAAATGTAACAGATGTAATTATATACTTACCTTTTTCATGTTGTTTAAAAATAGAGTTTCTATAGCCAAATTCACATTCTTCTTTATTGAATGTTGTTAAGGTTTTAGTTTCTATGTTTATTGCTTCGCAAGATTCAAAATGGTCTTTTAATTCTATACCGTAAGCTCCAATATTTTGAATAGGAGAGGTGCCTACATTTCCGGGAATTAAAGACATGTTTTCAAGGCCACCAAAATCGTGACTTAACGTCCATAGTACAAACTCATGCCAGTTTTCGCCAGCATTAGCTTTTACCAAGACGGTATCATCTGTTTTAGATGTAATTGAAATTCCTTTTAATCGAGAAAGTATAACCAAAGCATTTACATCTTTAGTTAATAAAATATTACTTCCGCCACCTAAAATTAGTTTTTCAGGATAGTCTTTAAGTTCTAAAACCGCTTTTAAATCTTCTAGAGTAGATATTGTTACAAAATGCTTTGCAACAACATCTATTCCAAAAGTATTGTATGGTTTTAAAGATACATTATGTTGTATATTCACTAGTCTTTATAAACTTTTAAAGCTTCTTTTAATAAATGAACAGCTTTAATTAAACTTTCTTTATTTAAAACGTAAGCAATTCTAATCTGATTTAAACCTACGCCAGGAGTAGAGTAAAAACCAGCAGCAGGAGCTACCATTACGGTTTCTTTATCAATGTCAAAATCTTCTAATAACCATTGCGCAAATTTGTCACTATTCTTAACAGGTAATTCTACGATACAGTAAAATGCACCTTTTGGAACACCTATTTTAACACCATCTATTTTTTCTAATTCAGAAATTAAAGTATTTCTACGTCCTAAATATTCCGTTTTAACTTCGTCAAAATAACTTTGTGGCGTGTCTAAAGCAGCTTCACTAGCAATTTGTGCATAGGTTGGCGGACTTAATCTTGCTTGAGCAAATTTTAATGCTGTTTTAATAACGTTTTTGTTTCTAGAAACAAGACATCCAATTCTTGCGCCACACATGCTGTAACGTTTAGAAACAGAATCAATCATAATAGCATAGTCTTCTAAACCGTCTATAGACATGATTGAGTGATGTTCTACACCATCATACGTGAATTCTCTATACACTTCATCAGCAATTAAGAACAAGTCGTGTTTTTTTACTAATTCAGCCAATTGAAGAATTTCTTCTTTAGAGTATAAATAACCTGTTGGATTTCCTGGGTTACAAATTAAAATAGCCTTTGTTTTAGGTGTAATTAGTTTTTCGAATTCAGAAATTGGAGGTAACGCAAAGTTATCATCAATTTTAGAAATTACAGGCACTACATTTACACCAGAAGCAGTAGAGAATCCGTTATAATTTGCATAGAAAGGTTCTGGGATAATTATTTCATCATCTGTGTCCATTATACTTCCAAAAGCAAAAAGTAAAGCTTCACTTCCTCCTGTGGTAACAATAATATCGTCGTGTTTTACTTCAATATTATTTTTATGGTAGTAATTCGCAATCTTAGATCTGTACTGTTCAGAACCTTCAGAACGAGAATATTCTAATGTTGTTAAGGTGTTATTTTTAACAGCATCTAAAGCGACTTGTGGCGTTTTAATATCGGGTTGTCCAATATTTAAATGATACACTTTTTTTCCGGCTTTGTAAGCTTTCTCAGAGTAAGGAACCAATTTACGAATTGGAGATTCGGGCATGTTTTGGCCTTTGTTAGATATTCTTGGCATAGTATAAAATTTGTTAAGGCAAAGTTGAGGAATTTTCTTTAAAAAGGTCTAAAAATGATGTTATAAAATAAAAGGTGTAAATTGAAATGGATGAATTTTGTGAATACATGAAAAAAACAACCCTTTTTTTGATATTTCTTTGCTGCGGAGTCTGTTTTGGGTTCTCGCAAACCGGATTTATACTTCAAAATAATAAGAAATCCGATAAGATTCGTTTTAAGCTTATTAATAATTTAATAGTTATTCCTGTAGAAGTAAATGGAGTGCCATTATCTTTTATTTTAGATTCTGGAGTTTCTAAGCCTATTGTATTTAGTTTTTTAAACAAAAGAGATACACTTCAAATAAATAATACTGAAGCCTTTTTTTTACGCGGACTTGGCGATGGGAAATCTTTTGAAGCTTTAAAATCGAAGCACAACATGCTTAAAATAGGCGATGCCGTTAGTCTAAATCAGGACATGTATGCCATTCATGATGCAAGTTTAAATTTTACACCTCAGTTAGGCGTTCCAATACACGGTATAATTGGTTTCGATTTGTTTAAAGATTTTATAGTTGAAATTAATTACGCTTCCAGATATATTGTACTACATAATATTGAGTCTTATCGTTATAAAAAATGTAAAAAGTGTGAAACAGTAAATCTTGAATTCTACAATAATAAACCGTATTTAAATGCAGAGGTTAAACTAAATGATACTAAAATTCCTGTAAAATTATTAATTGATTCAGGAGGAAGTGATGCTTTGTGGCTGTTTGAAGATAACGCTTTAAAATTATATGAAGACAAGTCTTATTTCAAGGATTTTTTAGGAAGAGGATTAAGCGGTAGCGTGTATGGCAAACGCGCAAAAATACAGGAACTTAATATAAAATCGTTTTCATTACAGTCTGTAAATGTTGCTTATCCAGATGCTGAAGCCATACAATTAGCTAAACGTGTAGAAGAAAGAAATGGGAGTATTTCTGGTAATGTATTAAAACGATTTAATGTTATTGTAGATTATAGAAAAGCAAAATTAACCTTAAAGAAAAATAAGTTTTATAAAGATGCTTTTACCTATAATAAAAGTGGAATAGAGTTAGAATATCATGGAGATATTGTTGTAAAAGAAGACACTTATACTGTAGATGATTATTCAAGCAATAACTCTAATCCTGATTCTGGAACTTTAAATGTGGGATTAACACCAAATTATCACTATGTTATGAAACCCGCGTTTGTAATTGTAGAGTTAAGAGCAGATTCTCCTGCGGCTAAAGCCGGTTTATTGGTTGGAGATATTATTCTGAATATTAATAATAAAGATACACATAAATATGAATTACAAGAGATTGTGCATTTGTTTTATGGTAGAGAAGGTGAAGTAATAAAACTTATTGTAGATAGAAAAAGTTTTGTTACTGAATTTAAATTTAAACTACATTCACCTTTAAAATAAAAAGTTCCAACTAAGCCTATTTAAGACTCAATTGGAACTGATTTGTACAAATTCATTTTAGAAGTTTTTATAATGACTTCCTAAACAAATGAAATATTATAATTTTACTCGTTTACAGGGAAACCGCGATCACGCATTAAAGCCTCAATCTTAGCATCACGTCCTCTAAACTTTCTATAAGCATCTGCTGGATCCATAGCGTTACGCGGTGCAAATAAATACTTAACCAATTTGTTGGCTACATCTTTATCGTAAAAACCACCTTCAGCTTCTCTAAATGCTTCAGAAGCATCACTTGTTAAAACATCTGCCCACATATAACCGTAATACGCCGTAGCATAACCTTCGCCAGAAAACACATGACCAAATTGTGGTGTTCTGTGTCGCATTGGTAACTCTTTTGGCATACCTAATTCGGTTAAAGTTTCACGTTCAAAAGTATCAACATCTATGTTTTCAGGATCTGCTAAATGAATTTTCATATCTATTAATGCAGAAGCTAAATATTCTGTAGTACTAAAACCTTGATTAAATGTAGCTGCTTTTTTTATTTTTTCGACTAAAGATGCAGGAATAGGTTCTCCAGTTTTATAGTGTACCAAATACGTATTGATTACTTTGTCTGTAGATAACCAACGTTCTAATAATTGCGATTGAAATTCTGTGTAATCTCTAACGCCTCCGTTTAAAGTTGGGTATTTTACATCTGCAGAAAAGAAGTGTAGTGCATGTCCGAATTCATGGAAAAAAGTAGTTGCATCTGCCCAAGATACTAAAACTGCTTCTCCAGGTGCTGGTTTAACAAAATTAGAATTATTAGAGGCTAATACATTGGTTTTGCCTTCAAAAGAAGACGAACTTCTGTATGTTGTAGCCCAAGCTCCAGAACGTTTACCTTGGCGAGCATAAGGATCTAAATACCATAATCCAATGTGTTTGCCTGAATCTTTATCGGTAACTTCCCAAACCTTTACATCTTCATGAAATACAGGAACAGAACCTTCTGGAACAGGTGTGAATTTGTAATTAAACAATTCGCCAGCAACAAAAAACATGGCTTCTCTTAATTTGTCTAATTGTAAGTATTGTTTGACCTCGTCACTATCTAGATCGTATTTCTTTTTACGAACTTTTTCAGCATAATATCTGTAATCCCAAGGAGCTATAGTAATATGGTCTCCAAATTCATCTGCTACAGTTTGCATGTCTGTAACTTCTTCTTTTACTCTTGCTATGGCTGCTGGCCAAACAGCCAACATTAAATTCATTGCATTCTCAGGTGTTTTTGCCATACGATCTTGTAAACGCCATTCTGCATAATTATCGTACCCCATTAAGCCTACACGTTCTTTACGTAGTTTTAAAATTTTTGCAATGATGGCGTTGTTATCGTATTCATCACCATTATCACCTCTAGAGTAATAATTCTCCCAAACTTGTTTACGTAATTCACGATTTGTAGAGTAGGTAAGAAACGGATCCATAGACGATCGCGTATTGGTAATGGCATATTTACCAGTTTCACCTTTATCTGTAGCAATTTTAGCAGCAGATTTAATAAAGCCATCAGCTAATCCTCCTAATTGATCTTCGTTTAAATAAGTAATATAGTTTTCTTCGTCATGTAAAATATGATTCCCAAAGTCGTTGTAAAGTGAAGATAGCTCTTTGTTTATTTCTGCATAACGCTTTTTCTTTTCAGTATCTAGATTTGCACCATTTATTTCAAATCGCTTATATATCAATTCAACAGTACGTTGTTCTTGAGGTTCTAAAGGTGTTTTAATAGAGGCCTCGTATACTGCTTTTATACGTTGAAATAGTTTTTCGTTCTGTGAAATTTCAGATCTAAAATCAGAAAGTTTTGGCGCTAACTCGTTTTGTATCTCTCTAAATTCGGGAGAAGATATATTGCTACTCATAATGCCATAGTATTTAGAAACGCGGTCAAGTGGTTTTCCTGCGCTTTCCATGGCTACAATAGTATTTTTAAAAGTAGGAGCTTCTGTGTTATTTGCGATGTCTTCAATATCTTTAAGGTTTAGAGCCATCGCTTCTTCCATTGCTGGTTTTACAGCGTCTAAAGACATTTTGTCGAATGCAGGGACACCTTGGTAAGGACCATTCCATTCTTGTAAGAGTATGTTGTCGCTCATAGCTTTTTTCGTTATTTTCTCGTTGTGTTCTTTACAGCCAACCAGTAAAACTATACTGAATAACATAATGGCTTTTAATGGGGTATGTGTCATGAATAAATAGTTGATATCGTGTTAAAATTTTATCAAGATTACAAGATACTTAAATTACCGTAAATGCCACTATTTATAGTTTTGAGATGTTATTAAAAATAAAAACCCCTTGAGTGTTAACTCAAGGGGTTTTCTAATATGATTAAATGAGAACGTTGTGCTTAGTCCTTATTTTGTTTTACTTGAATCAATTACTTCTCCTTTTATTTTTAAAGCTACTGTTGGAGTTTCTGCGTTAGACATAACAGTAATTGTTTTTCTAATTGGCATAACACGGTTAGTATCATATTTTACTGAAATTTCTCCAGTTTCACCAGGCATAATTGGTGCATCTGGTTTTTTAGGAACAGTACAGCCACAACTAGATGTTACTTTAGAAACAATAAGTGGGGCATCTCCTGTATTTGTGAATTCAAATACACGAACACCATCTGCGCCTTTTTCAATAGTACCGTAATCAATAGTATCAGATTTAAACTCAATTTTAGCAACCTTATCTTGTGCTTGAATAGAGAAACTTATTAATCCAATAAATAAAATAGTTATAAGTTGTTTCATAATATTGTATTTTAATATTTAGTGTAAACGTAAATACTTTTTAGTCATTATGCAAAAATATTAGATGTATTGACGTGCATTAACATTATATTAAGAATTAGCCAATCTATAAACAGACAATATAATTTCACATGAAAAGAAATATAAGTACTTTTGCATCTTATGTTCAAAAACTATTCCAAAGTGATAAATTAAACATAAAACAGTAGTTTTAATCGACTATAAATTAGGTTACAATTTTTTCATTTTAAGCAATACAAAGATTCAAAATTATGCCGATGGATATTCCTTCAAAATATGATGCAAATTCAGTAGAAAGTAAATGGTACGATTACTGGATGAAAAATAATTATTTTCATTCTACACCAGACGAAAGAGAACCGTATACAATTGTAATTCCGCCGCCTAACGTAACGGGAGTACTGCATATGGGACACATGTTAAACAATACCATTCAAGATGTCTTGGTACGTCGTGCGCGTTTATTGGGTAAAAATGCATGTTGGGTTCCAGGAACAGATCACGCATCTATCGCTACAGAAGCTAAAGTTGTTGCCAAGTTAAAAGAACAAGGCATTGATAAAAACGATTTAACTCGCGATGAATTTCTTGCTCATGCTTGGGAATGGACCGAAGAATATGGTGGTGTAATTTTAGAGCAACTTAAAAAATTAGGATGTTCTTGCGACTGGGATAGAACCAAATTTACAATGGACGACGACATGTCTGCTGCTGTAATTAAAGTGTTTGTAGATTTACATAACAAAGGCTTAATTTACCGTGGTTACCGTATGGTAAACTGGGATCCAGAAGCGCAAACAACCTTGTCTGATGAAGAAGTAATTCACGAAGAACATCAAGGAAATTTATACTACATTAAATATAAAATTGAAGGTAGCGACGATACCTTAACAATAGCAACTACACGTCCTGAAACCATTTTTGGAGATTCAGCGATTTGTATTAATCCGAATGATGAACGTTTTACGCATTTAAGAGGAAAGAAAGCAATTGTGCCAATCTGTAATCGTATAGTGCCAATTATTGAAGATGAATATGTCGATTTAGAATTCGGTACAGGGTGTTTAAAAGTAACACCTGCTCACGATGAAAACGATAAGAATTTAGGAGATAAACACAATTTAGAAGTGATTGATATCTTTAATGCAGATGCTACTTTAAATAGTTTTGGATTGCAGTTTGAAGGTCAAGATCGTTTCGAAGCACGAAAAACTGTAGCTAAAGAACTTGAAGCTTTAGGTGTTTTAGAGAAAACAGAAGTACATCTTAATAAAGTAGGAACGTCTGAGCGTACCAAAGCAGTTATCGAACCACGATTAAGCGACCAATGGTTCTTAAAAATGGAAGATTTAGTAAAGCCTGCTATCGAAGCTGTTTTAGGAGAAAATGCTGAAATTAAATTATTTCCAAAGAAATTTGAAAATACTTATCGTCACTGGTTAGAGAATATTCGCGATTGGAATATCTCGCGTCAGTTATTATGGGGACAACAAATTCCTGCATATTTCTATGGCGATGGAAAAGAAGATTTTGTAGTTGCAGAATCTATTGAAAAAGCAGTAGCATTAGCACAAGAAAAAACAGGAAAAGCAGATTTAAAAGCAGAAGATTTAAAGCAAGATACAGATGCTTTAGATACTTGGTTCTCGTCTTGGTTATGGCCAATGAGTGTATTTGACGGGATTAGTAATCCTGAAAATGAAGAAATTAAGTATTATTATCCAACTAACGATTTAGTAACTGGTCCAGATATTTTGTTTTTCTGGGTAGCTAGAATGATTATTGCTGGATACGAGTACAAAGGAGAAAAACCATTTAATAATGTATACTTAACCGGATTAGTTCGCGATAAGCAACGTCGTAAAATGAGTAAATCTTTAGGGAACTCACCAGACGCTTTAAAATTAATTAAAGATTATAGCGCAGATGGTGTTCGTGTTGGACTATTATTAAGTAGTGCTGCAGGTAACGATTTAATGTTCGACGAAACACTTTGCCAACAAGGAAAAGGTTTTGGTAACAAAGTATGGAACGCGTTTAACTTAACTAATTTATGGGAAGTTAGTGAAAGCATAGAGCAACCACAATCTAGTAAAATAGCCTTAGAATGGTACGAAGCGAAGTTTCAAGATGCACTTGTAGAAATTGAAGATCATTTTAGTAAATACCGTTTAAGTGATGCTTTAATGAGTATTTATAAATTAATTTATGATGATTTCTGCGGATGGTTATTAGAAATTGTAAAACCAGCGTATCAGCAACCAATCGATGCTAAAACGTATAATAATGTGATGGCTTGTTTTGAAGATAATTTAAAAATTCTTCATCCGTTTATGCCGTTCTTAACTGAAGATATTTGGCAATATATTGCTGAACGTACGCCAGAAGAAGCATTAATTGTTGCAAAATGGCCTGAAGCTAAACCTATAAATAAAGATTTAATTTCTCAATTTGAATTTGCTTCTGAAGTGATTTCAGGAATTAGAACGGTTCGAAAAGACAAGAATATTGCTTTTAAAGATGCCATTGGTTTTTCTGTAATTAATCATGAAAATGCCAATACAGCGTTTGATGCAGTAATTGCTAAATTAGGAAATCTTGAGGCGATAGAATATGTGTCTGAACCTATAGAAGGCGCAATGACGTTTAGAGTAAAATCTAACGAGTATTTTATTCCTATGGAAGGTGCAATAGATGTTGAAGCAGAAATTAAAAAACTTTCAGAAGAATTAAAATATACTGAAGGCTTCTTAAAATCGGTTCAAAAGAAATTATCTAACGAGCGTTTCGTGTCTGGAGCTCCAGAACAAGTTATTGCTAACGAACGTAAAAAAGAAGCAGATGCTTTAGCTAAAATTGAAACATTACAATCTAGTTTAGCTAATTTAAAATAATTATATCACTCTGAATTTGTTTCAGAGTTTTATAAATAAAGTCGAAACACCTCAGCAATTTTGTTGAGGTGTTTTTTTATGTTCTGAGTTGTCGTCAATCTGAACTTGTTTCAGATTCTCATTATAGAAAAATTTCTTAGCTTGTTGTGTGATGCTGAAACAAGTTCAGCATGACGTTCTTGTTTGGTTGTCTAGTTTAATTTTTGTTCAAGTTTAGTCACTCTGAATTTATTTCAGAGTCTTGTTCTTTATGGAAATGTTAGCTTTTTGTGTGATACTGAAACGAGTTCAGCTTGACGTTCTTGTTTGGTTCTTTAGTTTAATTCTTGTTCAAGCCTCGTCACTCTGAATTTATTTCAGAGTCTCGTTATTTATGAAGATGTTAGCTTGTTGTGTGATGCTGAAACGAGTTCAGCATGACGTTCTAGTTCTTGATTTTAATTCGTGTTCAAGTTTCGTCACTCTGAATTTATTTCAGAGTCTCGTTATTTATGAAGATGTTAGCTTGTTGTGTGATACTGAAACAAGTTCAGCATGACGTTCGAGTTCTTGATTTTAATTCGTGTTCAAGTTTCGTCACTCTGAATTTATTTCAGAGTCTTGTTATTATGGCGATGTTAGCTTGTTGTGTGATGCTGAAACGAGTTCAGCATGACGTTCTTGTTTGGTTGTTTAGTTTCATTCTTGTTCAAGCCTCGTCACTCTGAATTTATTTCAGAGTCTCGTTATTATGGAGATGTTAGCTTTTTGTGTGATACTGAAACGAGTTCAGCATGACGTTCGAGTTCTTGATTTTAATTCGTGTTCAAGTTTCGTCACTCTGAATTTATTTCAGAGTCTTGTTATTATGGCGATGTTAGCTTGTTGTGTGATGCTGAAACGAGTTCAGCATGACGTTCGAGTTCTTGATTTTAATTCGTGTTCAAGTTTCGTCACTCTGAATTTATTTCAGAGTCTTGTTATTATGGCGATGTTAGCTTGTTGTGTGATGCTGAAACGAGTTCAGCATGACGTTCTTGTTTGGTTGTTTAGTTTCATTCTTGTTCAAGCCTCGTCACTCTGAATTTATTTCAGAGTCTCGTTATTATGGAGATGTTAGCTTTTTGTGTGATACTGAAACGAGTTCAGCATGACGTTCGAGTTCTTGATTTTAATTCGTGTTCAAGTTTCGTCACTCTGAATTTATTTCAGAGTCTTGTTATTATGGCGATTAGTTGTGTTGTGATGCTGAAACGAGTTCAGCATGACGTTCGAGTTCTTGATTTTAATTCGTGTTCAAGTTTCGTCACTCTGAATTTATTTCAGAGTCTTGTTATTATGGCGATGTTAGCTTTTTGTGTGATACTGAAACGATTTCAGCATGACGCTTTAGTGTTCTTGAATTTATTTCAGGTTCTCATAAAGAGGAGTTCTTAGCTTTTTGTGTGATACTGAAATGAATTCAGCATGACGTTTAGAGTCTTATTAGTTTAAGAAACCTTTAATTGTTTGGGTAACTAAAGCCCAAACTTCTTCAGCATACCATTCCAACGTAATTTTCTAATAAATTTACCTTGCTCAGGAGAAACTAAAAGTTCAATGTTTTCGTTTTTAGCTTTAAAATACCCAGACATATAATCGTTGAAAAGAGAGAGGTTCTTTTTCTTCATTGCTAATTTCAATGCAGAAATTGCTGTAATAGAAAAACCATAGCGCATTTTGTACATGGCTTCTCCTTGCATGTATTTTGAAGCTTTATTGTAACTCGCTCCTGTAGGTTTTAGGTGTTTTACACGAAGTGATTCATCGGTAAGGAGTTCCCAATGATTAAAATTTGCCAATAATTCATCAATAGTGTCCCAGCCCATTGCAGGCTTCAGTTTTCCGATATCTAAAAAGCATTGTTTTCTATACGCTTTCAAAGCGCCACGAATATGATCTTTATTTGTCAAATCTTCTAAAATCCATTTTCCATCTTTTTCAATATCGCAAAAACCAGCAGCCATACCTAATTTTGGGTTGGCATTAAAATGTTTAGCAATGGTTTTTAAATAGTTTTCGGGAAAGATTAAATCGGCATCAAATTTACACATGATGTCGTAATTATCGTCTAGTGTTTCTAATCCTTTATAAAAAGCATTTATAATTTTCGACCCCGGTAAATGTTTGTCTGAAGATTGTACGTTTACAATAGAAATCCAAGCGTGTTTTTGTATAAAAGATTCTACAATTTTTTGAGTATCATCTGAAGAATGATCATTAACCACAACAAGTTGTTTTGGTAACAATGTTTGCTTTGTTAAAGATTCTAGAGTACGACCAATAGAATCATCTTCGTTGTGTGCGGGAATAATGATGTAAAAATTCATACTGTAAACTTCAATATTAAAATTTTAAATCCCAACATTAATAAGGGAGTGTTTAATAAAGTAGAGGTTGTTTTACTTTGTAATACGTTCTGCGTAAACAATATAGTAACGCGGTGTGAAACGTCTAAGAATAGGGCGAATTCCAATTTTATTAGTTGGATTAGTCCATTTATGGCGTGCTTTAATTTGCCAACCTGCTTTTTCTAGTAACCAATCAAATTGCCAATCTTCGAACTCGTGGTAATGTCTGTCTCGCATATCGGTTTTACTTCTATATGCTTCAGCAAACCATAATTTAAGAGGAACACTCGCTACTAACTTATCTGCTTTAATATCTTTTAAAACGGTAAAAGGAGATAATAAATGTTCAAAGATTTCAAAAGCTGTAACAACATCTGCAGTAGAATTTGTTAAAGCAGAAGTATCGATATCTAAATCTTCACCAGAAGTATTTTTAACTTTAAAACCGTGTTCTTCCATTACTTTTGTAAATGGATTAACAACACCTAAATCTAAAAGATTAGCATCTTTTTGTATGTGTTGCTCTAAAAACTCGATGGTATTTTTATAACGCTTATGCGGAAAATGACTTTCGTACATGGTATTTTATTTCCGCATAAGCGGTACTTTTAATATTTGTATACTATGGCATTAATGTGCATTCCTGCACCAACGCTTGCAAATATAATAACATCGCCTTTGTTAAGACTATGATTTTCTAATTTATTATGTCTAACTACGTCTAGTAGGGTAGGTACTGTAGCTACAGAACTATTTCCTAGATTTCCAATAGTCATAGGCATAATGTTCTCTGGTGTTTTCATTTTAAAAAGTCGGTAAAAACGTTTTAATATTGCATCGTCCATTTTTTCGTTGGCTTGATGAATAAACACTTTTTTTACATCGTTTATATCTACACCGCTTTCGTCTAAACAGGCTTTCATTGCTGCTGGAACATGAGTTAAAGCGAATTCGTAAATTTTACGACCGTCCATTTTTATATATTTGGTTTCTTCATCCAGATCTTTGTTGAATGATTTTCCATAATATAAATAAAATGCATCATCGTAAGTGTAACTTTCTGTAATGTGAGATAGTATACCGCCCTCTTCTTCTGTCTCTTCTAGAATAGATGCTCCTGCACCATCTGAAAAGATCATGGCATCACGATCGTGTTTATCGACTACTCGAGATAGTGTTTCAGAACCAATGACCAAACAACGTTTAGCGATTCCTGCTTTTATAAAAGCCTGAGCTTGAATAACACCTTCTATCCATCCTGGACATCCAAATAATATATCGTAGGCAACACATCTTGGGTTTTTAATCCTAAGTTTATTTTTTACGCGAACGGCCAATCCCGGCAACATATCGCTTTGTGTGCTTCCAAATTTGATATCCCCAAAATTATGGGCAAAAATAATATAATCTAATGTCTCTGGATCGATATTGGCATTCTCGATTGCTTTTTGGGCAGCTAAGAAACCGATGTCGGATGAGGTGAATTCTTCCTTCACATAACGACGTTCAGAAATACCAGTTATGGATTTAAATTTATCAATTATGACAACATTGTCATTTTCGAAGGGAGTTCCATCATTATTGAGGAAAGAATGATTAAGAAAACTATCGTTTTTTTGAACAACGGAAGGTATGTAACTTCCTGTTCCTGTGATTTTTATGTTCATTAAAAAGAAATTGCCTTTATAGCATGTTTTGTACCATGAAGATACAGACATTTACTATAAAGGCAATGGGTATTTAAAGGTAATTTACGACGTCCAAAAACGTCAATATATTACATGTAGCTTTCTATTGGTGCACACGTACACATTAAATTTCTGTCTCCAAAAGCATCATCTACACGACGTACTGTTGGCCAAAATTTATTGTCACGTACATAGTCTAATGGGAAAGCTGCTGTTTCTCTAGAGTAAGGGAAATCCCAAGTGCTAGAAGTAAGCATTTCCATAGTATGTGGTGCATTTTTTAATACATTATTTGTTTCGTCTTTAGAAGAGGCGTCTATTTCCTTTTTAATTGAAATAAGGGCATCGCAAAAACGATCCATTTCTTGTTTACTTTCACTTTCTGTAGGTTCAATCATTAAGGTTCCTGCAACAGGGAAAGATACTGTTGGCGCATGGAATCCGTAATCCATTAAACGTTTTGCAATATCTGTAACTTCAATACCGTGTTCTTTAAAAGGTCTGCAGTCTACAATCATTTCGTGTGCTGCTCGTCCGCATTCTCCAGAATATAAGGTTTCAAAATTTCCTTGTAAACGACTCTTAATATAATTTGCATTTAATATAGCAACCTTAGTAGAATCTGTTAAACCTTGTGTTCCTAACATTTTAATGTAACCGTAAGAGATTAAACATACTAATGACGATCCGAAAGGTGCAGCAGAAACAGCTTTTATGGCTTTGTCTCCTCCTGTTTTAATTATTGGGTTTCCTGGTAAAAACGGAACTAATTGTTTTGCAACGCAAATTGGTCCAACTCCTGGTCCACCACCTCCATGAGGAATAGCAAATGTTTTATGTAAGTTTAAGTGACAAACGTCTGCGCCAATGTTTCCTGGATTTGTTAATCCAACTTGAGCATTCATGTTTGCACCGTCCATATATACTTGTCCGCCGTTATCGTGAATAATTTCAATAATTTCTTTAATAGCAGACTCGTAAACACCGTGTGTAGATGGGTAGGTTACCATTAAACACGCTAGGTTGTCTTTGTGTAATTCTGCTTTTTCACGTAAATCATCAACATCTATATTTCCTTCTGCTGTAGATTTTGTTACCACGACTTTCATTCCTGCCATAGCTGCACTCGCGGGGTTTGTTCCATGAGCAGAAGACGGGATTAAACAAATGTTTCTATGTTGGTCGTTACGAGATTCGTGATATGCTTTTATAACCATTAAACCTGTATACTCACCTTGAGCACCAGAATTTGGTTGTAAAGACGTTGCAGAAAAACCAGTAATTTCTGTTAATTGATCATCTAAAGATTTTAAAACCGTTTGGTAACCTTGTACTTGATCTATAGGTGCAAATGGGTGAATGCTCCCCCAGTTAGGAGAACTTAAAGGCAACATTTCTGAAGCAGCATTTAATTTCATTGTACAAGAACCTAAGGAAATCATAGAGTGATTTAATGATAAATCTTTACGTTCAAGCATTTTTATATAACGCATTAATTCGGTTTCCGAATGGTGCGTATTAAATACATCTAATGTTAAGAACGGCGATGTACGTTGTAAATTTGTATTAATGTTATTCGATTCAGGGACTGTTTCAATAACAATTGGTTCTGCTTTTATTACTTCAGCAAAAACAGAAATAATGTCATTTAAATCTGAAATAGATGTTGTTTCATTTATAGAAATTGTAACAGTATCTGCATTTGGATAGAAAAAGTTAATCTCTTTTGCTTCTGCAATAGCTTTTATCTTTTCTGCATCTGCTTCAATATTTAATGTATCGAAAAAAGTGTTGTTGTTTTGTTTATATCCAATGGTTTTTAAAGTTTCAGACAATGCAGACGCTTTGTCGTGTACTGCATTTGCTATAAAACTTAAACCTTTTGGTCCGTGATATACAGCATACATTCCGGCCATAACAGCTAATAGTACTTGAGCTGTACAAATGTTAGAGGTTGCTTTGTCACGTTTAATGTGTTGTTCACGTGTTTGTAATGCCATACGTAAAGCACGATTTCCATCTATGTCTTTGGTAACACCAATAATACGACCAGGAAGATCACGCTTGTAAGCTTCTTTAGTTGCAAAATACGCAGCATGAGGTCCGCCATATCCCATAGGAATTCCAAAACGTTGTGTAGTTCCTACAACAACATCTGCCCCAAATTTTCCTGGAGCTTCAAGTTTTACTAAACTTAAAAGATCTGCAGCAACAGCAACTTTTATATTTGCAGCATTTGCTTTTTCAATAAATGTTTTAACATCACTAATTAATCCGTCTTTTCCTGGATATTGTAAAATAGCACCAAAGAAATCTGAAGAAAAATCGAAAGTTGTTTCGTCTCCAATTACCAATTCAATGCCTACAGGATTAGAACGGTTTTGTAATAAAGCTAAGGTTTGAGGAAGCACAGTTTCTGAAACGAAAAATTTATTTACTCCGCTTTTTTTCTGAGCACGATCGCGTACAGAAAATAGAAGACTCATAGCTTCTGCAGCAGCAGTACTTTCGTCTAGTAAAGATGCATTAGCAATTTCCATTCCAGTAAGATCTGTAATCATGGTTTGGAAATTTAATAAGGCTTCTAATCGTCCTTGAGCAATTTCTGCTTGGTAAGGCGTATATGCCGTGTACCAACCTGGATTTTCTAAAATGTTACGTTGAATAACTGCAGGTAAAATAGTTGGGTGATAGCCTAAACCAATGTAAGATTTAAATATTTTATTTTTTGTAGATAACTCATGAATGTGGGTTAAATACTCATACTCTGTCATTGGAGCATCTAAATTAAGAGGTGTTTTTAAACGGATACCGTCAGGTAGTGTCTCGTAAATAAGTTGATCTAAACTGTCTACGCCAATTGTATTTAACATTTGACTTTGGTCCGCTTCTCTAGGACCAATATGACGCAATGAGAAAGCATTTGTATTCATAAATTATAATTGTATTTTGCGAGGTAAAAATACATAATTTACTAAGTTCTGTTGGTACAATTTTTTAAAGTTTTTTGATAAAGCAGGTTGTTAATTCTAGTTTATATATTTTTGCGGAATGACAATGTTGAAAAAACTCTTTAAATTTTATCTCAATGCCAGTATTCATGTCTCGCTATCTGTGTTTTCTTTAGCATGGATTACATTGATGAAATATGGATTACCTTTCGATGAGAATGTTTTGTGTTTCATTCTTTTTGCATCTATTATAGGTTATAACTTTGTGAAATACTTTGGTTTAGCCAAGTTGCACCGTAGGTCTATGGCGAGTTGGTTAAGAGCGATTGCACTCTTTTCTATATTGTGTTTTATGATTATGTGCTATTTTGTATTTAAGTTAGAATTAAATACCATTTTAATTATATCTGGATTTGGCGCAGTAACATTTATGTATGCTATTCCGTTTTTGCCAAAGCGATTTTTTGTAGACAAGCATCATAATTTAAGAAGTATAAGCGGACTAAAAGTATATTTAATAGGATTAGTTTGGGCAGGAGTAACCGTATTATTGCCTTTAATTAACGAGAATTATGCGTTTGATGAAGATGTAATTCTAACGTTTATACAGCGTTTTATTTTTATAATTGCTTTGATGTTGCCTTTTGAGCTCCGCGATTTAAAATACGATAGTTTAAAGTTGGGGACCATTCCGCAGAAAATAGGAGTAAATCGTACTAAGATCTTAGGTGTTTTGTTAGCGTTAGTTTTTTTCTTCTTAGAGTTTCTTAAAACGCATTTAATTGGACACTATGTTTTAATACAGCTTGCCATAACATTTATACTTATACTGTTTACAGTATTTTCTAAACAAGATCAGAGCGATACGTATACGGCATTTTGGGTAGAGGGAATTCCTCTAGTGTGGTTAGCTTTAGAGCTTATTTTTAATGATTAGCATCTTGGCTTTTCATTTCTTTTTCTAAACATTTCTTCATTTCAGATTTAGATTTACTATCTAAACATACAATTTTAGACTTGTTCATAGTCTCTGTAAGTTTACTATTGGTGATAGAGTGTTGTTTACATAAATTACAGAATAGAATATGTACTCTAAATTTTAAACGTTCCCAAAATGTAGACTCGTTGTATTGTGCCTTATCACAAACGTGTGATGCTTCGTCGCAGGACAAAAATAATTTACTCATAATTAATACCAATTTTTTTCTAAACAGCCTGATAGAGATGTACGCGCTCTATGTATAATGACCCATAAATTAGACGCAGTAATATTTAATTCATTACAAATTATTTCGGTATCGAAATTTTCTATGGTTTTCATTTTGAAAACTCGAGCTTGTTTTTCTGGCAATTTTTCTAAACAATCATAAATTGCTACACTAAGTTCTGTGTTTTCTAAAACGTCTTCTGCATTTTTGTAAGATTGGTCTTCTACACGTTCTTCTAGCCATTCTCCTTCGTCGTCACTGTCGCTTGAGTAGGACATACGGACTTCTGCTTTTCCTTTTTTAGAGTTTATTTTTCGGTAATAATCAATTATTTTTCGTTTTAAGATAGAAATTAACCATGTACGTTCACTGGCTTCTCCCTTAAAATTTTTCATTGACTTTAAACCTGCAAAAAATGTGTCTTGAACTAAATCTTTAGCAATTTCAGAATCGCTAACTCTAGAAATGGTATAGTTGTATAGATAGTCGGAATACGAATCTATCCATTTAGTAGCATCGATTTTATGATCAGGCATATAATAAATTGTAGGTTATTTTTCAAAAATAAGAAAACTATTTCAAAAAAGAGTGTATCTTTTTATTTGCTTTAACATTTTAAAAAAGGTTGTAATCATTAAAATTACAACCTTTATATATTTATTTAATTAAACCTGCTCGTCTTAGTAATGCTTCAGGCTGAGGTTCTTGTCCTCTAAATTGTTTGTATAATGTCATAGGATCTACTGTTCCTCCTTGCGATAATACATTGTCTTTAAATTTTGTTGCAACTTCAGAATTGAAAATTCCTGCTGCTTTAAAATATTCAAAAGCATCTGCATCTAAAACTTCAGCCCATTTGTAACTGTAGTATCCTGAAGAATATCCGCCCTGAAAAATATGAGAAAATGATGTACTCATACAATTTTCTGTAACATCTGGATATAATTTGGTGTTTTCCAACGCTTTTAACTCTTGTGCTTTAACATTGATAAAATTTGTAGGGTCTTGTCCGTGCCAACTCATATCTAATAATCCAAAACTAATTTGACGTAGCGTTTGCATACCTTCGTTAAATGTAGAAGACTCTTTTATTTTTGCAACGAGTTCCATAGGTATTACTTCTCCTGTTTCGTAATGTGTAGCGAATAACTCTAAAGCTTCTTTTTCGTAACACCAGTTTTCCATAACCTGACTTGGTAATTCTACAAAATCCCAATACACGCTTGTTCCTGATAAACCAGGGTAAGTTGTGTTGGCTAACATACCGTGTAAAGCATGGCCAAATTCGTGGAATAAGGTTGTAACTTCATTAAAGGTTAATAAAGAGGGTTTGCTTTTTGTTGGTTTTGTAAAGTTGCAAACTATTGAAACATGCGGACGATTGTTTTCTCCGTTTTTAATAGATTGTGATTTATAAGAAGTCATCCAAGCGCCATTTCGTTTTCCTGCTCTAGGAAAGAAATCTGCATAAAATATAGATACTAAGTCTCCAGAATTATTGGTTACTTTATATGTTAATACATCTTGGTGATATTTGTCTATATTGTCAATCTCTTCAAAATGTAAACCGTATAATTTCCCGGCAATTTTAAAAGCACCTTGTGTTACATTTTCTAGTTTAAAATAAGGTTTTAGTTTTTCGTCGTCTAAGTCAAATAACTTTTGTTTTAGTTTTTCTGAGTAATATCCAGAATCCCATTTTTCTAGTCTATCTATACCATCTAACGCTTTAGCAAAGTCTTCTAGTTTTTTAAATTCTTCTTTAGCTGCAGGTTTTGCTTTTTCTAGTAATTCGTTTAGAAAATTTATAACGGTTTCAGGCGTTTTTGCCATACGTTCTTCTAAAACAAAATTTGCATGTGTTTTGTAGCCTAATAAATTTGCACGCTCAAAACGTTTTTTAACAATGTTTAAAATAATGTCTTGGTTATCGAATTCGTTATTATGAAATCCTTTTTTACCAAAGGCAATCGCTAATTTTTTTCTTAATTCACGATTGTCTGCATACGTCATGAACGGAATATAGCTAGGATAATCTAAAGTGATTAACCAACCGGCTTTGTCTTTAGATTCTGCTAATTGTTTAGCAGCTTCTTTAGCGCCTTCTGGTAAACCGCTTAAATCTTCTTCGTTAGTAATATGCATTTCGAAAGCATTGGTTTCTGCCAATACATGTTCTCCAAAACTTAAACTCGATTTACTTAAATCTTTATCTATAGCACGAAGTGTTTCTTTTTTGTCTTCAGCTAAATTTGCTCCATTTCTAGAAAAGCTTTTGTAAGATTTATCTAAAAGCATGATTTGCTCTCCGTTTAAACTTAAGTTACTTTTATTATCGTAAACCGTTTTAACGCGTTTAAATAAGGCTTCGTTTAACGTAATGTCGTTACCAAATTCTGAAAGTAAAGGAGAAACTTCTTGTGCTATTTTCTGAATCTCGTCGTTTGTTTCTGCAGAATTTAAATTGAAGAAAATGTTTGTTACCCGATCTAATTGTTCTCCCGTAAATTCTAAGGCTTCAATAGTATTTTCAAATGTTGGAGTTTCTGGATTAGAGGTTATATTATCAATTTCAGCTTTCGTATCTTCTATTAAAGATGTTATTGCAGGAAGAAAATCTTTATTTTTAATTTGCGAAAAAGGAGCTGTATTGTATGCGTTTTTAAATGATTTGAGTAGAATATTCATTTTTTTATTGATTTTTATCTAAATAAATGTTAAAAAATGTAGTTTAAGCCTATGAAAGATAAGAATTGTTATATCTTCGCGAAGATTTTTTTCATAAAAGAGCTGGTTACTCTGAAAAAATTTATTGATTAATAGCGAAGAAAAGCCTCGATTTATCGAGGCTTTTTTGTGTTTATAATTGTTTAGCAGTTTCTATAACAGCTTGTTTTAATCCGTCTTTGTAAAGTAATATTTTATCGAGTACTTCACTGTCTGAGCTTCCTATAATTTGAGCCGCTAATATTCCTGCATTTTTTGCTCCGTTAAGAGCAACTGTAGCTACGGGAACACCTCCAGGCATTTGTAGGATAGATAATATAGAATCCCATCCATCTATAGAATTACTGCTTTTTACAGGAACTCCAATAATTGGAAGCGGAGATAAGGATGCAATCATTCCAGGAAGATGCGCAGCACCACCAGCACCTGCTATAATAACTTGTATGCCGCGTGTGTGTGCATTTTTACCATAATCGAATAATTTTTCTGGAGTACGGTGTGCAGAAACAATATCTACTTCAACTTCTATGTCAAATCCTTTTAATATGTCTATTGCATCTTGCATAACAGGAAGGTCACTTTTACTTCCCATAATAACGCCTACTTTACTCATAATTTGTGTGTTTTTCTTAATGCTTTATTTATTCTGTAATTACTTGAATACTGTTTTTTACACGTTCAGCAATTTTACGTGCTTCAGTGATATTTTCGTTAACAATAGTTACATGTCCCATTTTTCTAAACGGTCTGGTTTGCTTTTTACCATATATGTGTGGCGTAACACCATCCATAGCCATAATGTTTTCTATGTTTTTATAGATAACGTCTCCTGTGTATCCTTCAGCTCCAACTAAATTTACCATAATACCATTTAATTTATTCGCTGTATTTCCTAATGGTAAATCTAAAACAGCTCTTATGTGTTGCTCGAATTGAGAGGTGAAACTTGCCTCGATGGTTTGGTGACCAGAATTGTGAGGTCTTGGTGCAACTTCATTTATAATAATATTATCGTCTTCTGTCTGAAACATTTCAACAGCCAATAATCCTACATGATTAAATGCTTTAGATGCTTTTAGTGCTATATCTGTCGCTTTTTTAGCAACGGTTTCACTAATACGTGCCGGACAAATAACATACTCTACTTGGTTGGCTTCAGGATGAAACTCCATTTCTACCACAGGATAGGTTTTAACTTCTCCAGATGCATTTCTTGCTATAATTACAGCCAATTCGTTTTTAAACGGAATTAGTTCTTCGGTAATACATTCTACATTTGGCAAGTGTTCTAAATCTTTTAATTCGCGAACAATTTTTACTCCAGTACCATCGTAACCAAATTGCGCACTTTTCCATACAAACGGAAAATCTAAACTGCCGTTAGCAATAGTGTCTTGAATTTCTATAGTATATGCAAAACGAGAAAAAGGTGCTGTAGGTAAATCATGGTCTACATAAAATAATTTCTGGGTTGCCTTATTCTGGATTGTACGTAAGGTTTTAGATGAAGGATAAACTTTTACACCTGCTTTTTCTAAATCTTCAAGAGCATAAATGTTTACATTTTCAATTTCAAAGGTTAAAACATCAACGTGTTTTCCAAAATTAAAAACGGCATCGTAATCCATTAAATCCCCAATAAAAAATTCATTGCTTCCTACTTTACAAGGCGCTTCTTCACTTGGGTCTAAGACACAGGTATAGATATCGAATTTACGGGTTTCGGTTAGTAGCATTTTTCCTAATTGGCCGCCACCTAATATTCCTAATTTAAAATTTGAAGAAAAATAATTCATTATATAACTGTTTTGCTCGTGTTTTAGACGTTGCAAAAATACATTTTAATATGAAATTAATTCTAAATTTAGGGAATCAATGCCATGAAACCTTTTTCTAAATTAGATTATAGGTGGCAATTGATTATCTTTGCCAAGAATTAACAAAAAATAGGTTATTTTATGATTAAACTTCACGACAAATATTTTAAGCCGTTCATCTCAGCTAAACAAATAGATGATGCAATAACTAGAATGGCAGAACAAATAGCAGTGGATTTTGCAGATGAAGTTCCTGTTTTTATTGGTGTTTTAAACGGTTCGTTTATGATTGTAAGCGATTTTGTTAAAAAATATCCGAACCCATGCGAAGTGACGTTTATTAAATTAGCGTCTTATGAAGGTGTGAAATCTACAGACGATATCCAACGTTTAATCGGGTTAACTCAAGATTTATCAGGCCGTTCTGTTATTATTTTAGAAGATATTATTGATACAGGACGTACGTTAGCCGAAATTCATCGTATTTTTAAAAATGAAAACGTTAAATCGTTGACTATTGCAACCTTGTTTTATAAACCAACCGCATATAAGAAAGATTTTAAACTTCATTATGTTGGTATAGAAATTCCAGATAAATTTATTGTGGGTTATGGTTTAGATTACGACGGATTAGGTCGAGATTTACCAGAAGTATATCAAATTAAAACAACTCAACATATGACAAATTTAGTTCTATTCGGACCTCCAGGAGCAGGAAAAGGGACGCAAGCAAATTTTTTAAAAGAAAAATATAATCTAGTACATATCTCTACAGGAGATGTATTTCGTTATAACATTAAAAATGAAACCGCTTTAGGAATGTTAGCCAAATCTTATATGGATAAAGGTGGATTGGTTCCCGATAATGTTACTATTGAAATGTTGAGTGCTGAGGTTGAAAAAAATGCAGGAGCTAACGGGTTTATTTTCGATGGTTTTCCGCGTACAAGTGCACAAGCAGCAGCTTTAGACGAATTAATGAAAAGTAAAGATTCTGAAATTAATGCTATGATTGCATTAGAAGTAGAAGATAGTGTATTAATAAAACGTTTACTAGAACGTGGAAAAACTAGTGGTCGTTCAGACGATGCAGATGAGTCTATTATCGCAAATCGTATTAAAGAATATTATTCTAAAACGGCAATATTAAAAGATTACTATTCTGAACAAAATAAGTATTTTGGTGTAGACGGTGTAGGTTCTGTAGAAGAGATTACAGTACGTTTAAGCAAAGTAATTGATTCATTGTAATAGTACAATTACAATTTTAACATTTTAAAACCTTTCATTAAAAGGTTCAATTAATTATGACTGAAGGAAATTTTGTAGACTACGTAAAAATCCAATTAACATCCGGGAACGGAGGTAAAGGATCTACGCATTTACATCGTGAGAAGTATATCACAAAAGGAGGTCCCGACGGGGGAGATGGTGGTCGAGGAGGTCATGTTATTTTAAGAGGTAACGATAATCTATGGACTCTTTTTCATTTAAAATTTAAGCGTCATTTACGTGCAGGACATGGTGAACACGGAAGTAGTGGCCGTAGTT
The DNA here is from genome assembly GCF_009796865.1 of Formosa sp. L2A11. Taxonomy (GTDB): domain Bacteria; phylum Bacteroidota; class Bacteroidia; order Flavobacteriales; family Flavobacteriaceae; genus Formosa. The sequence continues at coordinate 1,931,840 of NZ_CP047028.1, forward strand.
CTGGTGGTGATGGAGAAGACGTGTATTTAGATGTGCCATTAGGTACTGTTGTACGCGATACAGAGACAGATGAAATTCTTTTCGAGATTACGTATACTGGTGAAGAACGTATTGTTTGTGAAGGTGGAATGGGTGGACGTGGAAACTGGCACTTTAAAAGTTCTACAAATCAAACACCGCGTTACGCACAACCAGGTATGCCTTTGGTAGAGAAGTATGTGACTTTAGAGTTGAAATTACTAGCCGATGTTGGTTTAGTAGGATTCCCAAATGCAGGGAAATCGACCTTATTGTCTGTAATTACTTCTGCAAAACCAAAAATTGCGGATTATGAGTTTACGACTTTAAAACCGAATTTAGGTATTGTAGAATATCGCGATTTCCAAACGTTTGTAATGGCAGATATTCCTGGTATTATTGAAGGTGCGGCAGAAGGAAAAGGATTAGGATATTATTTCTTAAGACACATAGAACGTAACTCGACGTTATTGTTTTTAATTCCTGCTGACGCTGAAGATATCACCAAGCAATATGAAATTTTGCTAGATGAATTGAGACGTTATAATCCTGAAATGTTAGATAAAGATCGTCTTGTGGCTATCTCTAAATGTGATATGTTAGATGATGAGTTGCAAGCAGAATTAAAAACTGAACTTGATGAGAATTTAGGTGTAGAGTATATTTTTATCTCAGCCGTGGCTCAACAAGGGATTACAGAATTGAAAGATAAACTTTGGAAAATGTTGAACGTTTAAGTTATTAAATTAATTTATCACGTTGGTCACCTTGAATGCGTTTCAAGGTCGCATTTGAGTGTTTAGTTTAGCTATATTTGTGATGTTGAAATAAATTCAACATGACTAGCATGATGTTAACAAAGCAGCATAAGAGTATAAAAAAGGAGCCAATTGGCTCCTTTTTTTGTTTGTAAAGTTTTATCTGAGTTAGATGTGAGATACTGAAACGAGTTCAGCATGACGCTAGTTTGTAATTTAAGTTCTAATTTTAATTAATGTTGTTCATCACCCTGAATTTATTTCAGGGTCTCATTCGAGTAATCACATTGGAATTAATTATGAGATATTGAGACCCGTTCAGTATGACGTGAGCATAAACTTGTCGTTACCCTGAATTCATTTCAGAGTCCCATTAGAGTAAGTGTATTTTGAATTTTACCGTAAACCTTGAAAATAATCTTAAAACAAGTCTTTATTCTTGGTTCTTTCAGCGCAGCGGTCCTTGTTCTTTTACCTATTTCTCAATCTATTCTATTGTAATCGAAGCACCTTCACTATGGCTACTAAATTCTGGTGCATACATACTCTGTATGGTTGTGATCCCATTACTCATGTGTCCTGCATTGTTTACTCGTAAATCATATTCAAATACGTAAACCCCTTTTTTAACATTATCGAAAAAGAAATGTGTTGCTGCATCCTTAGTGCTTTGATAGTAGCCTAAACCATCTTGCCATTTGTATTTAGAGATCACATCTACAGGTTCTAAACCAGAAGCTCTCATGTCTTTCATATGTAGAAACTCCATGTCACGGTCTGTTTTTAAAGTGATACGTACGCGTATTAAATCGCCAACTTTTAAAGTAAATTCAGGTTTTACTTCTGTTAAGACTTCACCGGTGTCTGTATTCGATTTTATAAATAACTTTTTGGTTAATTGTAGAGGTGTTTCTGCTGACGTAATTTTGTCTAAATCTTCAAAATATTGCCAATATAAACTTCCCCAAGCCATGCCTTTGTCTTTTTTAGTTAAGGTCACTTCTGCCAGTTCTTGAGTAATTTCATCTGAATTCCAAGTGGTTTTAAAATAACCTGTGCCTGCTTCAACTTTGGTGTCTTTTAATTTGTCTTCAGGAATGGGTTGTCCGCCAACAGTAATGTCTAAAGATTCTGTAACCGATAACCAATCGCTTCCTTTTAATAAAATAGCATAAACAGCATCTGTAGTCGATTTTGTGGTAGACCAACGATTCGTTTGTTTATTCTTCAATAACCATTTTGTTAAATTGTCTATGGTTTTGGTATCGTTTTCAATTTCAGAAAAAGCTTCAATTAATAGTGATTGTGTTTCAATAGGCGATTCGTACCAATACCAAGATGCTGTGTTGGCTTTCCAATACATGCCTAATTGGTCACTTGTAATGCTATTCTCTTTTAAAGATTTTATAATGGCAGTTGCTGTTTTTTCATCTCCAGAACGGTGCGCAATTAAAGCCATCAATCCTTTGTTGTAAAGCGAACCTTTTGTCCAATAGGTTTTAATCTGAGATCCATAATAATTAATAATATTTTGAAGTTCTTTAGATGGTTTCTTGTCAGCATAAAAACTTCTCATATACAAATAATGTAATTGTATATTATTTAAATGATAGGCATCATAATCTGGTTTTGCATTGTATTTAGAAATGTTTCTATAGGTTTCTATAAATTCGGAATCTGTGAATTTAATTGCTCTAGATAACATGTTTTCTGAATCTCTAGTATCTACGCCTAAATGTTGTAAATGTCCGAAACCTGTAACGATATGCTGAGTGATATATCTGTTTTCTCTTCCGCCAGCAAACCAAGGCCAAGCACCAGAATTTAATTGGTTACTTTCTAGCTTTTGTTTAGTGGTTTGTAATTTATCACTCATGGTATTCATATCGAATAACAAGCCTATACGTTTTTTTTGTTCCGTTTCACTTTGTGCATCACGTAACCAAGGCGTTTCTTCAATAAGAATAGATTTTAAGTCTTCGTTTTTTTCTAAGTTACTAATCAGTGCATCTTTAGATTTCCAAAGATTGAAGACCTCTTGAATTCGCGGATTAGAAGTTACAATATGGCTCGCTAAGCTATTTCCGTAAAAGCGAGAAAAGATCTGCTCGTTACAGTCAAACGGATACTCAATAATATACGGCAACGCCTGAATCGCATACCAAGCCGGATTAGACGTAATCTCTAATGTCAGTTTATGATGTTTTAATGTGTTAGAGGTATTGTTTATTAATTTATCAAGTTGGAATGTACGCGATTCGTTTCCGTTTACCCACATTGGTAAACTTTCTGTCACCAACATGCGATTAGATAATACAGGTAACACGTTTTGTTCGCCATCGCTAAAAGTTCCAGATTTAGCTATAATTTTATACAAGACAGCATCTACAGTTTTTGGAATTTTAAGTTGCCACGATACTTGTGTGTTGTTATTTGCATCTACCGAAAATGATTTTACAGCATTAATGTTATCTAAATTAATATCGATTGATGCATTTGTAATGGCATTAAAAATTTGTAAAACGGCATCTCCTTTTAATTGTTTATCAGATAGATTTATAATTTTACTACTAATAGTAATTTCATCGCCATGACGTAAAAAGCGAGGTGTATTTGGCTGAACCATTAATTCTTTTTGCGTTACCGTTGTAAACGTGCTTTGTGCACTTTGCATAGTTTTAGTATGTGCTAAAAGTTGCAATTTCCATTGTGTTAATGCTTCAGGAGAAGTAAAACTAAAATTAACATCTCCATCGCTATTGGTTTGTAATTGCGGAAAGAAGAAAGCGGTCTCTTTTAGGTTAGTTCTTACTTTAACAGTATTAAAACTAGAACCATTTTTGGTTGTAATAATAATAACACCGTTAGCGCCTTTACTTCCATATAATGCGGTTGCTTCATTTGGTTTTAAGACTTCAATTTTTGAAATATCTTCTTTATTAATATTGTTCGTTTTTGAAACTACACCATCTATAATATAAAGCGGTTGATTTTCTGCTGAAACAGAATCTGTGCCACGAATAACCGAAAAAGGTACTTCCGTACTTTCTATTACAGTTTCTTCTACTTCTGCTTCATCTTCAGCTATTTCAATAATTTCTGCTGCTGGAGGCGGAGACATTGCAGATCGTTTTTTCTTTAAATATTGTCTATTTGTCCAGCTATTTCCGTTAAAATTAAAGCCAAACCAATCTAAAGAATCAAAATGTTGAGGTGTTATATTTAAGCGAGCTGTAATGAAATTTAGATTGAAATAATTTGTTCCAAACGCAGTATTTCCTCTCCAATAATTGTATGAAGAATACATAGATTTATAAGTTGCATACATACTCCAACTATGTCCTCTAAATTCGTCTAAAGACGCATCATACATACTAGCGAGTACTTCTGCAGTTACTTTTTCGCCTTGAGGTCCTGAAATATTAAAACTCCAGGTTTCTTGAGCTCCAGGTTGTATCTTGTTTCGGAATGTGTTGGTTTCAATCTGCAAGTCTGTTTTAGGATACGGTACGTTTATAATCATAGACCCAGATTTAAAACTATTAAATGCAGCGTAACTATAATGAATTACAAATCCGCCTAAATCTGCTTGTGATACAGGGATTTTAATGGTTTTCTTATTCTGATTTAAAGAAACAATATGTCTAGCATACACCTTGTGATCTTTCTCTATTTCTAAGGTGACAACCAAATCCTCTGCAGCAGAAGCTAACGTTAATTCCACTACATCTTCAGGGTTATAAGTAGACTTATTTGTGTTGATTTGAAATAAACCATGATCTGAAACGGTTTCATCGTCTACGCTGAATAACTCAAAAGTAGCTTCATCTTGTATGGTTTGATTATGTTCATCTTTACTTTCAAAAACAGCGATGTATTTACCAGATTCCCAACGTTTCGTTTTATTTAAAGCTATAGATTTTGTGTCTGCAGTATTTATTGTTTTTTCTAAAACGCGTGTTCCTTTTTTCCAATTATTAGCGTCGTCTTCATTGGTGTACGCATCGTGAGGAAAAAGTGTTTTAAAAGTTGTTTCATCTATAACTTGATAATCTGGAGCAGACCAAGGACGTTCCCGTAAGGCGTGATTAGGTGCTTGTAATTTATAAATTTTTAGAGTTCCTATAACAGGAGTGAATTGGCCATTTAAATTAGATGTATTTATATTAATTTGATTGGTTTTAGATGTTTTATCTAGTTTACCTTCAATTTGTAACTTAGCAATTGTAGTATGATAACCTACCGAAATACTAGTTGTTGCAGAACGTGTTTCTCCATTAATATCTGTAATATCTGCTGTGACTTCATATTGAAAAACAGGTAAGATTTTTTTGTCGAAACGCAGATCTGGAATGGCTTTAAAATTGATTTTGAAATTTCCAGAATCGTCTGTTTGTGTTTCTCCGTGTGTTATTTCTTGAGATGCGTTGTGAAAATACGGTTGCGTTCTGTAATACGAGTATGGTAAATTTACCATGCGTTTTACGCGGTATACCACATTCGCATTTGTAATTTTACTTCCTGTAAAGGCTAAAGCTTCTCCGTTAACTGTTATAGAATCATTTACAGTACATGTTTCTGTAATAGGAGTGAAATTGGCTTCAAAAGTTGGTCGCTTATAATCTTCAATATTAAAATATGTTCTAGAAAGCATATTTATGTAGCTATCTTCTGCTTTTATTTCTATATTAAACTGACCGTTTAAACCTGTATTTGGTAATATGAATTCCCCGTGAATAGATCCAAATTCATTCGTTTTTAAATTTATTTTTTTTACTTCCTCATAATTAGAATTGTATAGCGTAGCAGTTAATGTTTTATTTATTAAAACAAAACTTTCTCCACTTTTGTTTTTCATTCCAATAGCTTTGAAATATACAGTTTGACCTGGACGATATATACTACGATCTGTGAATACAAAGGATTTATAGGTAGTTTTGTCTGTATTGTTATTTTGTTCATAATACCTGTTCAGATAAAAATTATAAAAATAGGCTGTATCATCACTTGTATTAAAAACTAAGTTAAAACGGGCATATTCGCTTTTTACGGTTTTAGGAATTGTTACGTTTCCATAAGTATCTGTGCGCTTTGTCTCTGTTCTTTTTTTGTTATTATTATTATTATTATTATTATAGGTGTAATGTATAGTGACTTCTGCATTTGCAAAAGGTTTACCTGTGTTTCTATCAATAGCTTGAAAAATCATGTCTTTTTCATCTTCTTTTTGTCCTATAGCAATATTAGAAACTTGTAGTGTTGTATGTTCTGTTGTTTTAGAAATAGGATCTGTTACAGATATTAAATAAATACCGTTATCAAATTCTGGAGTAATAATTTCTGTAGTGTGTTCTTGGTAGTCGTTTTCGTTTTTTAAATTACTAGTCCAAGTTTTATCAGATTTTAATGTGTTAGCAAAGCTGTCTTTGTCTTTTTGATTATAAAAATCTACAAAAATTTTAAATTCATTATGACTCATTTTTGCAACCTTAAAATCTAATTGATTACTGTTTTTATAGGAAATTAAAAACCGAGATTTAGTGCAGGTTGGTAGTATCAATTCGTTTTTAATACTAACACTTGGTTGTAATATTTCAGATTTTAAATATTCAGATTGTTCAGCAATTTTGCTCTCAGGAAATTTAGAAATTATTGTGTTGCATAATGCTATGGCGTCTTTTAATTTCCACCTTTCTGTTGTGTTAGATTTTGCATCAAATTTATCTCCTTGTATCTTCCATATTTTGGCAATTTCAAGATCGTAATATGCACTGGCTAATGTGTTGTTCTGTTTTTTGCTAGCTTCTTGGAAGGCTTGTATTAGTAATGCTTCTTTATTCTTAAAAACAGCTTTGTCTTTTATAAATAATAACCGTTCTATATCTACAGTCACTAATGCTTCTGGATTTTTATCTTTTAAATGAAACGCAATTAAATTTTGATAGATTTTTAAAGCTTGAAATTCTAAAGAGGTTGAGTCTTTGGTTTGTAAATCTAGTTTAGAAAAGTCAGTTGCAGAGTTTAATAAAGTAGCATCATCAATCTCAAACTTATAAGCAGGTTTGGTAATGCTGCGTTCTGTACTTTTGTAGAATTCTAAGGCATTATGATTTAGTAAATCGTAAAGTGTGGGTCTATAAATTTCAGAATCTTTTTGTTTTAATACAATATCTGTATAGGCTTCAATAGGTGTGTTTTTTAAAAGCGTTTCGTTGGTTAAGCTATTTTGAAAATGTAACTGAATGTCTTTAAGAATGGTTTCTAAATCCCAAGTTCTAAAATCGGTTTCATCAACTTTTTCTACGGTTTTTGTACGCTTATAAAACTGATAGCGATGTTGTTTAAAATAGCTCCAATACATATTCGCTAACATACTTTCTAATATGTTTTTAGTTGGTGCTTTGCTTTTGGCTATCTCAGCTTTAAAATTATTTATAATGCTTAATTGCGCATCTTCCTCTAGCACTAAAGCAAATTTGCTTTTGTACAGCATCGCTTTTATATGCTGAGGCTGATTGTTGTTTTTAAGTGCAAGCTTATCAATATGTATGACTTTCTCTAAAGCCGATTTTGGTAAACCTTTAACCTCTAAATCTTCTACTTCAGACCATAAACTCTCAAAATTTGGTTGTTGTGCAAGTGCTGGTTGAGTAAATAGCACACTGAATATTAAACATTTTATAAAATTCATAGTCGTTGGTTGATTAAAGCGTTTGTGTTTTAAAATCAAATTGAAATCAAAAACAGTTCCACGTTTTGCTGTAACTTATAAAGTTGCCTTTTTTTTTGCTTTTAATATGTTTAAACAGATTATTTTTACAGAATGAAATGTTTTGTTATTTGTATTATAAGTGCCGTTTTTGTTTTTCCAAACGTTATGTTTTCGCAACAGACTTTGGTTAATGCACAAGCGTATTTTAACGCAGAAAATTATAATAAAACCATTTCTATCTTAAAACCGTTTGTAACAACTACTAAAACTAATTTTGAAGCCATAGAGTTGTTGGGCGATGCGTATAGCCATTTAAAAGACTGGGATTCTGCAATTATTCAATATAAAAGTTTAGTTGAAAGCCATTCTGAAAATGCAAATTATCATTACAAGTATGGAGGTGCATTAGCTATGAAAGTCTTAAGTGTAGATAAAATGTCTGCTATTCCGTTAGTTTTAGATGCTAAAACAGCGTTTTTAGAAGCATCCGAATTAGATAAAAACCATATAGAAACGCGTTGGGCATTAGTGAAATTATATATGGAATTACCTTGGGTTTTAGGCGGAAGTACTTCTAAAGCCATTCAGTTTGCTAATGAATTAGAATCGCTTTCTAAAGTAGATGGGTATTTGGCTAAAGGCTATTTATATGAGAAGGCAGAAGATTATGATTTGGCAGCACAGTACTTAAAAAAAGCAGTGCAAATTGGTCAATCTAAAGTGTGTTATGCATCGCTTGCTCAGTTTTATATAAACCGGAATCAAACAGATCAAGCACTTGCCGTTTTAAAATCAGGATATAGTCTGTTAAAAGACGAAGAACTTCAACAAAAAATAGCAGAGATTACCGAATAAACGTTCCCGAAAACGTACTAAAACGTGTATCTTTACGATCTTCAAAATAAGTTTATGAATGTACATTTTATAGCCATTGGTGGGAGTGCAATGCACAATTTAGCTATGGCGTTGCATAACAAAGGATATCAGGTAACGGGAAGCGACGATGAGATTTTCGAACCTTCAAAATCAAGACTACAATCTAAAGGATTATTACCAGAAGCATTTGGATGGTTTCCAGAGAAAATCACATCGCAATTAGATGCTGTGGTTTTAGGAATGCATGCCAAAGCCGATAATCCTGAGTTGTTAAAGGCTCAAGAATTAGGACTTAAAATTTTTAGTTATCCCGAGTTTTTATACGAACAGTCTAAAAATAAAACACGTGTAGTTATTGGTGGAAGTCATGGTAAAACCACAATTACATCTATGATTTTACATGTTATGCATTATCATGATCGCGATGTAGATTATATGGTTGGTGCACAATTAGACGGTTTTGATGTGATGGTGAAACTTACCGAAGACAATGATTTTATTGTTTTAGAAGGCGATGAGTATTTAAGTTCGCCAATAGATAGACGTCCAAAATTTCATTTATACAAACCTAATATTGCACTTTTAAGCGGTATTGCTTGGGATCATATTAACGTGTTTCCTACGTATGAAAACTATGAAGAGCAATTTAAAATATTTGTAGATAGTATTGTAAATGGTGGAAGCATCACTTACAATGAAGAAGATGAAGCTGTAAAACGTGTTGTTGAAGCCTCTGTAAATCCGATTAGAAAATTACCTTATCATACGCCAGAATATACAATTGAAGATGGAGAAACCTTATTAGAAACTCCAGAAGGGCCATTACCTATTGAAGTATTTGGTAAACATAATCTTAATAATTTAGCGGGTGCAAAGTGGATTTGTCAACACATGGGAATTGATGAAGACGATTTCTACGAAGCAATTTCTACCTTTAAAGGCGCAAGTAAACGTCTTGAAAAAATAGCTGAAGGACAAAACAGTGTAGCTTATAAAGATTTTGCGCATTCGCCAAGTAAAGTGCAAGCCACTACAAATGCGGTAAAAGCACAATTTGAAGATAGAACATTAGTCGCGTGTTTAGAGTTGCATACGTATAGTAGTTTAAATGCTGAGTTTTTAAAAGAATATAAAGGCGCTTTAGATGCTGCAGATGTTGCTGTAGTATTTTATTCTCCGCATGCTTTAGAAATTAAAAAATTAGAAGCTGTAACAGAAGCGCAAATTGCTTCAGCCTTCGAGCGTGACGATTTAATTATTTATACCAATCCAGACGATTTTAAACACTTTTTATTCTCTCAGAATTTTGAAAATAAATCGTTGTTATTAATGAGTTCTGGAAATTACGGTGGATTAGATTTTGATGATGTTAAGTCATTAGTGAAATAGGATAAAGAAACATGACCGCTTTGCTGTGTTAGAATCAAGAGTCAAGACTTTGTTTAAGTAATGCGTCATTCTGAACTTGTTTCAGAATCACATAAGAACTTAGTAAATTGAGTAGATTTATGAGACTCTAAAGCGAGATAATGGTGACTAGAATAATTAAAGCGAAGACAAAAAAATAAAATAAAAAAGCGAGATTTTGAATATTCAAAATCTCGCTTTTTTTATGCTTGAAAATAATAACTTATTTAGTGTCTTCACTTGTAGAAGCATCATCAAAATCTACATCTGTTTTAACAGGTTCGATTAATGGTTTTTCTAAGTTTTTATCCATTGGGTTATTAGGTGTTGGAATGTTAAAATTTTCTTGAGCAGATGACGTATTCATGTTCTCAGGAATATTTCTAACATTAAGATCGCGTTGCGGGAACGGAATCTCAATACCTTCTTCTTTAAATTTATTGTAAATGCTTATAGAAATATCACTCTTCGCTTGTAAACCAATTTCATAATGTACCCAAAACAGTAATCTGAAATTTAGAGAGCTGTCACCAAAATCATTAAATAGTGCTTTTGGCGGCGGATCATTAAGCGTGTAAGGATTATCAGTAGCAATCTCTGTTAGAATTTCTAACACCCTATTCGGATCGGAATCATAAGAGGTGCCTATTAAAACTTCAATACGTTTAGTGTTATTAGATAGTGTCCAGTTTATTAAATCGTTAGATATTAAATTATTATTAGGTACAACAACTTCGGCGCCATCAAAAGTGCTAATACTAGAAGAGCGTACGCCAATTCTGTTTACGGTTCCTAATAAATTATTAACTTCAACAGTATCTCCTGTTAAGATAGGGCGTTCAAAAACTAATATTAATCCAGAGACAAAGTTAGAAATTACGGTTTGTAGTCCGAAACCAATACCTAAACCTAAAGCACCAGCCATTAAATTAAATTTACTTAAATCTATGCCTAGTGCACCAAGTGCTAAGACAATTCCGAAAGCCATTATAAAGTATCTTATCACTAAAGACACTGCTGCAGGTATTCCTTTAGGAAGGTTTAATAAGCGTAAAACACCATCGCCATCATTTATTAAAAAAGTGATTACTTTAGTTAGGACGTAAGTTATTGTTAGCGTTAAGATAAAACTTAAAACACCTTCCATTGTAAAAGATAAAGTTCCTATTTGGTAAGGTTCAGTAATGGCATCGTTTATAATTTCTTTTATTGGTCTTAAAACATCTAATATATTTAGAAAGTAAAAGGCCCAAATTAGTGCAATTAGATTTCTAGAGACTTTTAAAGTTAGTTTTTCAACCCGCCATCTGTCTGATGCTTTAAAGGTTTGCTTTACTCCATAATGACGGTTTATTATACCTAAAGTAATGCCATTAAATACCATTAATAAGCTATAGAAAAAGGTAGTTATTATTCCGCTTTGCGTGCTTATTTTTAAAGCCATATCTGTTAAATTCGTATATCCAAAAATATTTGAAATAATAGATATAGCACATAAAGCATACACAACAGGTATGAGTCTTATTAATACTTTCCCAAAACTATCTGTAGTTATTTTACGCGTTTCTAAATACGGATTTGTAAACTTATACAACATATAGATAACTAAAAAAGCTTCTAATAAGATGTATATTCTATATAATCCAGAAGAAAACCAGACATAAGATTTAATGGCATTTATTAAAAAGAAGAAGATTACAAAGAATATAATATTCTTAAACTTCGCATGCATATACGGTCTAATAAGTGGTATAGCACACAGTAATATTAATAGGGTAGAAATGTCTATAAATAACCTAGGTGTGTTTGAAAACAGAGGTTTAGATAATAAAAATGATAAGAATAGTATACAAATAATGCTTCTGTGAACTATTATGTTTTTAGCTTTTCTATGTGTTTTAGATTTTTCTTTAAATGAAAATTTAAGAAAGCCTTCTTTTAATCGTTTAATAAATAAAGCTATGATACTAATAAGTATTAAGTATAAAAGAATAACTCCAGTCTTGTCTTTTAGGTAATTGTAGGTGTTTGAAATATTATTTTTAATAGATTCAACATCATTATTATCGCTTGGTTTTTTAGAAACTTCAGAGAAAGACGTTTGCCATAACGGATGATGCCTTTGGTAGAATAGATCATAAATATCAGAATTTTTTAATTCTAATAAATCATCCATAACTTGTTCAGTAATACTAATTTGTTCATTGATTTTTGTTTCAAGAACAAGATAATAGTTACTGTTTTTAAGAATAGTTTCTTTTGTCTCTTTTGTTTTCTCCCAAACACTGTTAATGGCATTTAAAACCTCTTCGGGTGATTTGTTGTCTATAGCTTGCTGATAACTTAATCCCCAGATCTTTTCTTTATTTACAATATCTGTGATAAATCTTGAATTACGGACTTGCTGATTATTTACTGTAGATTGCCATCCGGTTAACATGGTTTTGTAACCGTACCATTTGGTAATAAGATTATTTATTTTTTGAAGATTCGGATTGGCTTTTATAAATGTCTCGACCGTATTAGACTCTTGTACCAAAAACTTGTAATGTATTAGGTGTATCGAGTCAATATTTTTAATCTTAGAAGGAATGCTGATTTTTTTCTGAGTCAGTTTTAGCTGACTATTAGCATTGTCAATTTCTTGTACAATACTTGTTGTCGGAATTGCTTTAGGCTTAGACACGATGGTGTCTGATAAAGTTGTGGTCTCTACTTCAGAAAGCAAGTCGGTTTGTGCCTTTGTAACATAAAATGAAAACAAAAACAGGATGCAAATAAAATATTTAAAGCTGTTAAGACGCATAGGTGTTTGACGTTATGATTCTAAAATAGGGTTTAAAATTTAAAATACCTTGTCTAAAAATGGTTTTATAGATGTTTTATTAAAAGAAATTAATTGCTGTTTTGCCAGGTCTTGTTTTTCAGCAGATTTGTTTTGCGACAATTTAAATTTGCCTTCCCATTGTAAAATGTCAATTTCGAAGCCCATAACATAATTCACAAACTGATCCATTTTCGGATTGTGATAATCTAAAACATAAGCGTGTTCTGGTTCTTCTAAAAAGGCAGTCATATCTACCATAGATTGCTTAACTGCATTTTCGTTTTCAATTTCAGAAGCCGTGCCTTGTATGTGTACTTTTATGTAATTCCAAGTGGGTAATTCTTTAGCTCCCATTATGTTAGGTGAGATGTAACAATCTGGGCCAGAAAAAATAACAGTTACCGCATTGTCTTTACATAGTAATTGCGCATGTGGATTATTTTTATCTATGTGGCCAATTAACTTTCCTGAGTTATAAATTAAAGGTAAATGTGTTATAAAAGGGACGTTGTCTTTTATAGAAATTAGTGTAGCCAACGGGTAATGATTCATCACTTTTATCATGTGATGCTTATCGGAGTCTTGATGTATGTTAGGTGGATAACTCAATGGTTAAATAATTTGGTTAGACATTAAATTGGGTTAAATGATGATCTAGATGTTTGTATTGCATTTTTTCCCATTGTTCGGGTGTAAAGTAACCAAAAAGCGGATGATTTGGCCATGTTTCAATTTCGGTTTTTTTAGAAAATTCTTCAATTAATTCTACGATGTTTTTTTTCTCTGTTGAAAAATCTTGTGGCGATGTAATTATAAATTCTTTTGCTGTAGGTAAATTTTGCATCCAAGGCTTGTCGTTATAGAGTGACGTTTTGAAAAATGAAAGCATTGTTTTTTTTATAAAGCCTATTTTAGAATTTAATTTTCGTGACCTAAAGCAAATATTTAATGGTCTTTGGCAATGTTTTAGCATTTGTCCTACATTCATTTTTCCCCATTTAGCAAGGTTTTCTTCTGTTAGTGTGTTTAATCGCCTTATAATTGATTTTGTAGCGTTATCTTCAAATAAAGTGTTCATTTTCAGTAGTTTTAATTGTTTTGGTAATTTACAATATTTATATTTAGGGATGTCAGATAAAAAGATCCCGTTTTCCATTAAGAATTGGTCGCAAGACGATCGGCCTCGAGAGAAGTTACTCTATAAAGGGCAAGCTACCTTAAGCGATGCAGAGTTGGTTGCTATTTTAATAGGAAGTGGAAACAGAACAGAAAGTGCCGTTGCTTTAACGAAACGTATTTTAGCTAGTGTAGATAATAATTTAACAGCATTGGGCAAACTTTCTATAAAGCAATTAATGACTTTTAATGGTATTGGTGAAGCTAAAGCTGTAACCATTGCAGCTGCTATGGAATTAGGAAGAAGACGGCGAAGCGAAGAGGCTGTAAAGCAAAATAAAATAACATCGTCTGCTTCTGTATTCGAAATTATGCAACCGCTTCTTGGCGAATTGCCCCATGAAGAATTCTGGATTATCTATTTGAATAATTCAAATACCATCATACAAAAACAACAATTAAGTAAAGGCGGAATTACAGGAACATTAGTAGATGTACGATTGACTTTAAAAATGGCTTTAGAGCTTGGTGCAACTGCTCTTATTTTAGTTCATAATCATCCGTCTGGAACTTTAAAACCAAGTGTAGCCGATAAGCAAATCACTCAAAAATTAAAAACTGCTGCCTCTAGTTTAGATATTAAAGTTTTAGATCATGTTATAATAACCGAGCACTCTTATTTTAGTTTTGCAGACGAAAATGAAATGTAGCGCGTATTAACTATACTATTAGGTATTCTTAATTGTAAAATCATTACTTTTATTACTTTAAAATCAATGTGTGCTTTTAGTATATACTCATAAAATAACGCCGCGTATAAAATTTGCGTTTAAACATCTCTGTACCAGAATTCTTGGTATTCCAGTATCGTTTACAACAACTATCGAAACATTTATTGCTCATGATAGTTTAAAAATGTCGTACACGAAACAGCCTTTAGGAAAAGAGATTTTTATTCGTAGTCACGATTTGTTGTTTGAACAAGGTCTTTCAGATCCGGATTTAAATATTATGAATTGGGAGGATACTAAATGTTTCTTTTTTAATGGAGATAAAAGCGCTATTCCGTTCGATATTTTTGCAGCTTCATTTTATTTATTAAGTCGGTATGAGGAATATTTACCACATGTAAAAGATGAGTTTGGTAGATATGAGGCAAAGGAAAGTTTAGCGTATAAATACAAGTTCTTAGATCAGCCAGTGGTCGATATTTGGGCCTATAAATTTAAAGCAGCTTTACAAGCCCATTATCCAGATCATCAATTTAAAGACCGATCTTATTGTATAAAACCTATTATAGATGTGCCTTCTCCTTACGATTTTAGATTAAAAGGGTTAATTCGCAATTTAGGAGGAACTTTTAAAGATTTGTTTGCGCTTAGATTTAAAAAGTTCTATTACCGCTATATGGTGTTGTTTGGACTTAAACGCGATCCGCATGATACCTTTAAATACATTTTAAATAAACAAAAGCAAACAAAATATAAATTCCATTTTTTCTTTTTAATAGGCGATTACTCCACTTACGATAAAGGTATTAGCGTGCACCGAAAAGATTTTGTGTCTTTAATTAAATCGGTAGCAGATTACTGTAAAGTAGGGTTAAAAGTGTCTTATTTTGCTATTGAGGATAAAGCTGTATTAAAGGAAGAACAACAACGTATGGAAAGTATTCTAAATACGTCTTTGGTAGAATCTCGAAATTCTTTTTCTAAATTAAACTTGCCTGATTTATATCGCAATTTAGTCGAATTAGAAGTGCAAGAAGATTATACTATGGGGTATGTAAATGAACTTGGTTTTAGAGCAGGAACGTGCACGCCATTTTTCTTTTACGATTTAGACTACGAAGTGCAAACGCCATTACGTATAAACCCTTATCACGTTATAGATTCTGCTTTATTAAAATACACGTCTTTATTAGATAAGAAGGAATCGCTACAAAATATAATTAATCAAGTGAAACAAGTAAATGGAGAATTTGTTCCTGTATTTCACAATTATACATTTAGTGGTCATGGCCGGTGGAAAGGTTTTAAAGCATTATTCAATTTTATTTTAGACTCTACAGAACATGACAAATAACATAAAAGATGTGTTTTTCGATTTAGATCACACACTTTGGGATTTCGAAAAAAATTCAGCATTAACATTTCAAAAAATATTTGAAGTCAATCAATTACAAGTTGATTTAGACGTGTTTTTAAATGCATATATTCCTATAAATGAAGATTATTGGAAACGTTTTAGAACCGGAGAAGTCGATAAAGAAGCGCTGCGCTTTGGACGATTGAATGATACTTTTGAATATTTAAAAACTCCAGTAAAAGCAGATTTAATTTATAAATTGTCTGATGATTATCTGGCTTATTTATCATCATTTAATCATTTGTTTCCAGATACTACTTTGGTGTTAGGCTATTTGCAAACTAAGTATAATCTGCATATTATTACAAATGGATTCGATGAGGTTCAGTATTCAAAATTAACAGGCTCTAATATAAATCAATATTTTAAAACGGTTACAAATTCAGAAGAAGCAGGAGTAAAAAAACCGCATCCAGATATTTTTAAATATGCTTTGCAAAAAGCAAATGCAGAGGTAAATACAAGTGTAATGATTGGAGATAATTTAGAGGCAGACATTCTTGGTGCTATAAATGTTGGTTTTAAAGCAATTTATTTTAATGAAACGCCGTTAACAACGTATCCAGAAATTACTCAAATTGACAAATTAATTGAATTAAAAAACTTTTTATAAAACTTAATTACCTTTACACAAATTATTATACTCATGAGAAAATTATTTTTATTATTATTTATAAGTGTTTCCTTTAGCTCTATAGCACAAACAAGTTTAAATACTTATAAATATGTGATTGTTCCAGAAACTTTCGATTTTTTAAAGAAACCAGACCTTTACCAAATGAATGCTTTAACTCAGTTTCTTTTAAATAAAGAAGGGTTTGTTGCCATTATGGAGTCTGATACTATGCCAGAAGATTTGAACTCTAATGGATGTTTGGCTTTACGTGCAGATGTTATTAACGAATCTAGTTTGTTTACTACTAAAATAAAGTTATTATTAAAAGATTGTAAAAATGCTGTTGTTTTTGAAACAGCCTTAGGTACAACAAAAGAGAAAGATTACAAAAAAGCATATCAAGCTGCATTAAGAGAAGCTTTCAAATCTTTTGATACTGTAAATTATGAATACCAGCCTAATACTCCTGCATTATTGCCTGTTTCTGCACCTGTAACAGAAACTGTTGCAACAACTACAGCGGTAACATCTAACACTGTTTCAGAAACCGTAGCTCCTGTGTCAGATATGTTATATGCGCAACCAATTACTAACGGTTACCAATTAGTAGATAGTACACCTAAAGTGGTTTATACTTTGAAACAAACAAAAATGGAGGATGTATTTTTTGTTGTAGGTAAACAAGCAACTGTTCGTAAAACAGGCGACAAATGGGTTATCGAATTTTATGAAGGAGATACTTTAAAAGAAGAAACACTTAACGTGAAATTTTAATCGCGCAACTTACTTAATAACCATATTTAGCTTTCCAACGTTGCTTTAAAAAGTTTCTGTCAGATTGCTCTCTAGCATTAGCACCAGGCTCATACAGCTTGGTGTTTTCTATTTCGGCCGGTAAGAATTCTTGTTCGGCAAAATTGTTTGCATAGTTATGCGAATATTTATAATCTTCCCCATAACCTAACTCTTTCATAAGTTTAGTTGGTGCATTTCTTATCCCTAACGGAACAGATAAATCTCCTGTAGCTTTAACTAATTGTTGTGCCTTATTTATCGCTTCGTAAGCAGAATTGCTTTTTGCAGAACATGCCAAATACGTTGTGCATTGGCTTAATGTAATTCTGGATTCCGGATATCCAATTGCAGATACAGCTTGGAATGTATTGTTAGCGATAACTAAAGCGGTTGGGTTTGCGTTACCAATATCTTCACTGGCTAAAATTAAAAGTCGGCGGGCAATAAATTTTACATCTTCACCGCCTTCAATCATTCGTGCTAAATAATACACCGCTGCATTAGGGTCACTTCCTCTAATAGATTTTATAAAAGCAGAAATAATATCGTAATGCTGTTCTCCTGTTTTATCGTAACGCACCGTATTGTTCTGTACTTTTTTAAGCACAATCTCATCTGTAATTACAATGTTTTCTTCTTCAAAGGTATTTACAATAAGTTCAAAAATATTCAGTAATTTTCTTCCATCACCTCCAGAAAGACGCAATAAAGCAGCTGTTTCTTTAAGTTTTATGTTCTTTTCGGCTAAGAAGCTGTCTTTTTTAATTGCACGATGTAAAAGCTGCTCTAAATCATTTTTATCAAAAGCATTTAAAACATAAACTTGACAACGTGAGAGTAGGGCAGGAATGACTTCGAAACTCGGATTCTCTGTAGTTGCACCAATTAACGTAACCCAACCTTTTTCTACAGCTTGTAATAAAGAATCTTGTTGCGATTTACTAAACCGGTGAATCTCGTCTATAAATAAAATAGGATTTTTAGTTGTAAATAAACCTCCGCTTTGTTTAGCCTTATCTATTACTTCTCGAATATCCTTTACGCCAGAATTTATCGCACTTAACGTGTAAAAAGGTCTGCCGGATTGTGTGGCAACAATATTTGCTAAAGTGGTTTTTCCTGTTCCTGGAGGTCCCCAAAATATCATAGATGAAATTAAGCCTTGTTTTAATTGTATGCGTAATGGGCCGTGTGGTCCAACAAGGTGAGTTTGGCTAATATAGTCGTCTAAAGTTTCAGGACGTAAACGTTCTGCTAAAGGTTCGTTCATGTTGTAAAATTACTTATTTTTTAATGTTTTGAAATATTTAGCGACTGACATTTTATCATTAGTAGTGAAAACGGTTTACAATTTGATTATTTTTAATGAAATACAGTTTATGAAACAATACGACCATTTTAAATTCTCTAACGGCGTTCTTGCATATCCGCTTGCATTCGTGTTAATACTTTGGTATGTGTATTGGTTTGAAATTGAAACAAATATTTTTTTTAACACCCATGGTATTTACCCGCGTACATTGTCAGGTTTACAAGGTGTGGTTTTTAGTCCGTTTATTCATTCTGGAATTTCGCATTTATACCATAATTCCATTCCGTTATTTGTTTTAAGTGTAGCTCTCTTTTATTTCTATAGACCTATTGCTTGGAAAGTTTTAGGTTATGGAATACTTGTGTCTGGGTTTTTAACGTGGTGTATTGGCCGGCCGTCTTACCATATAGGAGCAAGTGGTTTAATTTATGTTTTAGTTAGTTTTATTTTTTTTAAAGGCGTTTTTGCAAAACATTATAGACTGATTGCTTTATCGCTTTTAGTTGTGTTTTTATACGGAAGTATGATTTGGTATGTGTTACCAGTACAAGAAGGTGTGTCTTGGGAAGGCCATTTGTCGGGGTTGATTACAGGTTTGCTTTTTGCTTTAGTTTTTAAGAAACAAATAGCAAAACCAAAACAGTTTGCTTGGGAAAAAGAAGATTATAATGAAGACGAAGATCCCTTTTTAAAACAATTTGATTCTGATGGGAATTTTATAGAGTTTAAACCAGAAGAGGAGAACGATACTTTAGATGATCCTTCTACAGTCTATATTTATACCTTTAAAGAAAATAAGGACAGTGATATGTTAGATTAAGTATAATCTGTTATTATTATTATTATAAAAAACAAGACTGCTTAAAATTAAGCAGTCTTGAAAATGACTAATTACAGAAGTAATTAAATAAATAAGTTGTTACAAAATATGGTGGAAATTAATAATTTTAATATCCATCATTTTGTGTCAAATTAGAATTTGTATCTATATCGTTTTGTGGAATTGGATAAGCAAGACGAAAATCTCCATAGCTTATTGTTGATGTAAAGTTTTGTTGTAGAGATGTTTTTTCTATGTCTTGTCCAGTACGCATTAAATCATCAAATCTAAAACCTTCAAACATTAATTCTTTACGACGTTCATCTAAAATAGCATCTTTGGTTATAGTTGTTAAGCCAGCTAAACCTCTGTTAGTTCTAAGTGAGTTTAATTCGCTTAAACCTCCTCCTGTAGATTCGTATAACGCTTCTGCATAATTTAAAATAATCTCTTCGTAACGAATAACTGGGATGTTATCTGAGCCATTGATGTCTGGATATTTGTATAAGTTACGTAACATTGTTCCTTCGTAACCTAAAATATCTGCTCTCACATCATTTGGTTCAAAAATATTTATAACGTCATCTAGTACTTGTACGTCACCATAACTACCACTATCTCCAAGTCTGTAAATAAAACCTATACTATCGCTACTTAAGTTATCTGAACTTGTATATGCAAGTTCAAAAATTGAATTTTGTTGGCTTCCTGCAGACCAAGAACTAACATAATTCTCTGCAGAGACCATGCTATATAAACCAGAATTAATTACGGCTTCAGAAGCAGCGATTGCGTCGTCCCACATTTCGAAATAAATAGCCACTCTAGATTCAATTGCTTTGGCAGTGTATTTAGACATTGTAATTTTAGTCGTATCGTAATAATCATCACTCATCATATCAAAAGCAGTTTGTAGGTCTGCCATGATAGCGGTAACGTTTTCAGAATAAGTCGATCTACTTGGGTATAAATCTTCTCCTTTATATTCTGTTACGTAAGGTATTCCTAAAGTTCCTCCAGTATTCATTTGTCCGTATTGTTTTAATAAATCAAAATGTACTAGAGCTCTCAAAGCATAAGCTTCTCCCTGAATATGGTATCCTTCTTCTAATTCACTAGTGTCTGTAGCTAATGTAGTTACGTCTTGTGCAATAATTACGTTTGCAATTGCAATAGCTTCATAAGCTTCGTCGTAAAAATAACCTGTATTAGAGTTATAGGCAAATGAAGCTTGAGTAGTAAAACGTCCTGAATTACCATTAGAGAAACAGTTGTCTGTTCTAACTTCATTATTTATAATATAATCTCTACCGTAATATCCGCTTTCTGTTAAGTATTCGTAGGCACCTAACATTAATCCCGAAATATTATTTATTGAGTTTATACCATCTTCAACCGATTTGTTTTGTTCTAGAGAAGGGTCTAAATCTTCGGTAGTACATGAGCCTATAGTAAGCACTAAGGTTGCTGCCACTAGAATTCTATATATGTGTTTTATGTTTTTCATAGTCAATTAAAAATTTACGTTAACACCAAAGATTAATGATTTTGTAGGAGGTGTTTCTAAACCTGTAAAACCATCAGCATTTACTTCTGGATCATATTTTAAATAATCACTTTTAACCCAAGTATACGGATTTGTAGCTCTAACAAAAATTCTTGCAGATTGTAAACCTACAATAGAATTTACGCTATCTGGAAGGTTGTATCCAAACGTAATATCTTTAATTCTGAAGTAATCTCCATCATATAAAAATTTACTGTTTTGTTGCCATGGCGTAGTTGAGTACGTCATTTTTCCAAAACGTGTTTCGTCTCCTGGTTGTTGCCATCTGTCTAAGATCGCATCAACACCTTGGTAATATAATGTTGTAAATAAGTCCGTACCATTGGTATATCTAGCCCAATCTTCGTAAACTTTGTGACCTCCAGCATAGTAAGAAGATACATTCAAGAAGAAGTTATATGCTTCTATGTTTAAATTTAGACCTGCTGTAAAAGTTGGTAGAGCACTACCGCCTTGCCAAGATTGGTTAGCTTCAGTATAAATATTTGTAGTTTCACCATCTTTTCCATCAATATAATATAAGTCTTCACCTGTTTGAGTGTCTACGCCAGCCGAAGAAACCATATACCAACCATAGGCAGCATGTCCAGATTCAACTCTTTGAGTCGTACCGCTTATTACAGTTTCTTCTCCCGAGTTGTCTTCATACATTTTAAGAACTTCATTTTTATTTGTAGCAAAATTACCACCTATAGATACAAATACGTTTTCAGAACGTACGATATCAGCATTAAACTCAAACTCAAATCCTTTGTTTTCCATTTCTCCAACATTAGCAATTTGAGAAGAGAATCCAGAAGTAAAAGGTAAGTTTACATTAAGTAACATGTCTTCAGTTCTTCTGTTGTAGTAAGTAAGTGTAGTTGTAAATCTATTATTGAAAAATCCTAGATCTAAACCAACATCTACAGCTTTAGATGTTTCCCATGATAAACCATCTGCTCCGAATGTATCTAAGTAAATAGCAGAAGTTCCGTTATAATCACCATCATATCCAAGTAGTGATTGGTATTGGTTTATAGAAATATCTGCATTACCTGTTAAACCATATGATCCTCTTAATTTTAATGTGCTTAACCAAGAAGAGTCTGCTAGAAAAGCTTCCTTGTGTACGTTCCAAGCTGTACCTACAGACCAGAAAGTTCCCCATCTGTTATCTGCATCAAATCTTGAACTTCCTTCTCTACGAATGGTTGCATCGAAAACATATTTTCCTTGGTAACCACTATAGTGCATTAATCCGGTGTAAGATGCAATTGCCCAATCTGTAAAATATGAATTAGCACTTGTTGGTGTACCTGCAGAGTTGAGGTTTGTTAAACCATCGTCTGCAAAGTTTTCTGCTTCTCCTTCAAGATAATTATATCTGTTTTTTTGATATTCTTGTAATACTTTAAAATTTAAACTATGGTCTTCGTTTATAGCGAGTAGATAATCTAAATTATTTTGGAATACATAATTTGTTCTTGTGCTATTCGCTTGCCAACCGTAACCATTTGTAGACGCACCATCTCCATCAATTCTGTTTCGGTATCTTTTATAGTTATATAATTGCAAATCTATAGCAACCGTAGTGTTAAAAGTTAAGTTTGAAATTGGTAACTCCCACTTAAGTGTATTGTTAGAACTTATTCTAGTAAATTTAGAGTCGTCTATATCTTCTTGTGCAATTAAAAGCGGGTTAGGAAGTGATGTCTCTAAATTTATATTTCCTTCGTCGTCATATGGTTGGTCTGTTGCAGGCATAAAGAATTTAACAGCTCTAGGTGAAGAAAAATAGGCGCTTGTTTCTAGTAAACCATCTTGGTAAGAGTACGATCCTGAGTTTCTTGTAGAAAACGTAATTTTATCTGAAAAATCTTTAGTTAAATTTACTTGTCCAGTAAATCTTTGAAAATCTGACCCGATAACAGTTGCTTCTTGATCGTAATATCCAACCGAAGTAAAGAATGAGTATGTTTCGTCTCCACCACTCGCAGATAAGTTATATTCCATTAATGGTGCATCTTTATTGGTAATAACATCACCCCAATTTCCTTCTGGTCTGCCTGCAGCATTCCATGTAGCATATACACCTCCGTCTAAATTGTTATCCTCACTAAATGCTTGGGCTCCATCAAGATCAAAACCATAATCTGCTCCATATGTGTTGTAAACAGATTCGTAATATAACATTTCTCTTTCTGCACCAGTTAATACTTGTGGTCCATCCACAGCATCGTTAGAAAACCCGTAAGAAGAATTAAAGTTGAATTGTGTTTTTCCAGATTTACCACTTTTAGTTGTGATAACAATTACACCATTAGCTCCTCTAGCTCCGTATGCAGCAGTAGCAGAAGCGTCTTTTAATACGGTAATACTTTCAACATTATTTGAGTTTATAGATGCTAATGGAGAAAAAGAAGAGCCTGAAGTTGTGCTATTTGCAGCCGCACTAGATACAGGAACACCATCTATAACATATAAAGGCTCGTTACCTGCTGTAAGTGAACTTCTACCTCTAATTCTAACATCTGAAGTGGATCCAGGTGTTCCGGAGTCAACATTAAAAGTTAAACCTGCAACTTTACCTTGAAGTACTTGGTCTATTGTAGAAACAGGTACTTGTTCGAATGCTGCACTTTCTAATTGGACTGTAGAACCCGTAAGTTCTGTTCGGCTAGTTTTAGTATATCCCATTAATACGATTTCATCTAATGCAGACGCATCTTCTTCTAAGGTAATATT
The DNA here is from genome assembly GCF_009796865.1 of Formosa sp. L2A11. GTDB lineage: Bacteria > Bacteroidota > Bacteroidia > Flavobacteriales > Flavobacteriaceae > Formosa. The sequence continues at coordinate 1,955,539 of NZ_CP047028.1, forward strand.
AATTGTGGTTGATGTTCCAACCGTTTTTTCTTGAGATTTATATCCCACAAAACTAAATGTTATTGTTTCTCCAGATGATGCCGAAATAGAATATTTACCATCAAAATCTGATGAAGTTCCTGCTTTAGACCCTTTTACCATTATAGTTGTTCCGGGTAGAGGTAACCCATCCGGTCCTGTTATAGAACCTGTAATTGTTTTTTGTTGTGCATAAGTAAAATGAACAAACAGTAGTAGGAGTGTTAAAACTCCATAAACTTTTCTTTTCATATGATTTTAGGTTGAATTAGTTTTTGCTAAAATCTTAATTATATGTTAATAAATCTACAAAAGTTAACTAAAATTTATGAACGTGTTAATTTTTTGCGAAATATATAGATATTTGTGAAATATCAATGAAAAATTATCTGATTGATGCCTTTTTTTAAATAGTTTTCAATGATTTCCCTTCCTTTTACAACTCTATTTGCATTTTTTTAACTCTCTAATTGGTTAAAATTGACATAATTGTCAGTTTTAATTCTAATTAGAACTTCTAATGGTGTTTTTTTTGTAATTGTTTAAGGGTGTGTTTAATAGTATTACATATTCATTTTAAAGTTTTATTAATGTTTTGTGATTAATCTAGGCTTGTTTTTTTTGTAAAAGGCATAAAAAAAAGGAGATTGATTTAAAATCAATCTCCTTTTAGGATAAGTTTTATTATTTAATTAATCGAAAACTTGAAATGAAGTTGAGGTTGAATCTCCAAAATCTCCTCCACCTGAAGCATATTCTGTATCATTTAAAGTTAAAGTAAATGCTCCAGGAGAAACTAAGCCATCTCCATAAGCATCGTATACTACTAAACTATAACATCTTCCGTCGCATAGTGTAACTGGAGCACTGAAAGAAGCTGTTCCGTCTGCAAATGCTTCACTTGGACCAGAGGTAACAACGTTTCCTTCAACGTCAAGAATTTCATAAGATATTTCACTAGCGTAACTATCAAAAGTAAAATCAATAGTACCACTTACTTCTAATTCACAAGTGTCACTTGGTTTTTGATAAAATGTTAGAGTAGAAGAGTTTCCTGGATTTACGCCTTCATAAGGCATTAATTTTAATCCTAAATCATTAAAGCAATCTAAATTAACATCTGCTAAATTAACGGTGAAAACACCTGCATTACTGTTTGCTGGTATTGTAACAGTTGTAGGAACTTCATAAGAGTCAGCGTCTGCTGTTGTTAGGTCTAAATCTACCACGATATCAAATACACGATCGGTACTAGATATTGTTGTGCTATAAACTGTAATTTCTTTAGTTGCTGTACTTCCCGGATCTACAGAAGATTGATAAGTAGCATCACTAAAGGTTACATAATCAAGAGACGATTCAAATTGATCATCATCACAATTAAGTAATAGAGTTGATGAGAGTATTATTAAAAATATATTTGCTATTTTTTTCATGAGTTTTTATATTTTTTGAATTTAAGTCTAATGCTTAGTTTTGATCAGCATCAGTCATATAAGGGTTTGCATCAATTTCTTGTTGTGGAATTTTAAAAATCCACTCATCGTTTACAGAAGGTTTCGCTTGTATGAAACCATCTCCATAAAGTGTTAATGAAGCACCAGAATTAGTTTGGTCTAAACCTTCATCCCATCTTAAGTTGTCATGGTAGCTAAATCCTTCTCCCCATAATTCAACTCTTCTTTGCCATTTAATTTCATCCATTAAAGATGCTTGATCTGTAAAAGCTGTTTTGTCAAAAGCACTATCCCTAGCAGAACCTAAAACATCTAATGCAGCTTGAGCACCTGCAACATCGTTTAACATTGCTTTTGCTTCAGCTTCAATAAGTACCATTTCAGAAGCTCTCATGTAGATAACATCATCTGGATCAATAGAACCTGGGTTCTTTTGTTGAAACTTAACATTCATGTAAGGATGCGTATTGTGAGCAGTTGTTGCACCATATTTTTCAATGATTTCATTAAAAGCAGCATCGAAATCTGCTTTATTATCATAATTAGGATCTGTTTCATAACTTCCTCCTTGGTCGTTAGACGCTGCAGAGTTAGTGTTAGGTGCTAAAGGTAACCATGCTTGGTTTCTGTAATCTGTAGCAGGAATCCTGTCGTATAATTCTTTACTGATAAGTTTTGGATTACTTCTGTTTAAACTTCCGTTAAATGCGAATGCGATAAAGTAGAAGTAAGATTGGAAAAAGTTTGTTTCAGTATCGATAACTTTACCACCCCAAATAACTTCAGATAAATCGTAAGAGTTAAAACCTGATAACCATTCAGTTTGACTTAATAAAGGGTAACCATCTCTTGCAAGTGCAGCACTTGTTGCAGCAGTAGCCCAGTCTCCTTTAGATAATGCAATACGCGCTTTAATACCGTAAGCGGCATTTAAAGATATGTTAGATTTATTATCTGCAGCACTACCGTTTTGTAAGTAAGTTATAGCTGCATTAATATCGCTTTCCATTTGTACATATACTGCTTCAACAGTTCCACGAGGACCACCTTCATAAGGTGCACCTGCTTCTGTTAATACAGGAACTCCAGGATCTGATGATGGTGTACCGTAAATATATCCTTTAGAGAAACTAGTTACTAATCTTAAATAAGCCCAAGCACGGTATGCGTGAGATTGTCCCAAAATTTTGTTTAAATCTTCTGTTTCTGTAAAATCACTTTCAGCAATTTTATTGATTATAGTGTTTGCTGTTTCAACAAAGTGGTAACGTTGGAACCAAAGGTTGAAATTTGTAGTAGAACTTGCATTCGTATGACTTGTCCATTTTAAATCTGATGTCATCCAACCATTACCTGGTGAAGAGTGAATTGCATTTCCTCCAATAGCATCAAAAGAAGGAATAAAGTAGCTCTCTCCAGATCTACTAGATTCTCCTCCTGTTAAAACATTTTGACCATACATCATTCTATGAAGACCATTTAAAATTAGGTCCATATTTTCTGTACTTGAAAGTGCTGCCTCTTCTGATATTGAATCTGTAGGTACAGTGTCAAGGTAATCTTCACTACAACCTACGATTACTACCATTGAGATGGCAAGTAGTAATAATATTTTTTTTCGTATCATTTTGTGTATTTTTTAATTTAGAATTATATAATTTAAAAAGCGACGTTTAAACCAATAGAGATAACTCTGTTTGGGTTGTAGTCATTTCCAGAAGGTGTTCCTGAAAGATTATATTGAGGATTTAATCCTTCTCTCTGAGCAAACATAAATAAGTTTTCTCCTGTTACGAATAATCTTAATTTATCTAATCCTATTTTGTCTATAGTGTCGTTATCTAAACTGTATGCAATGTTTACGTTTCTAATAGATAAGTAAGATGCATCTGTTAACCATCTAGATGATAAACTTGGAGATAAATCTGTATTTGAGTTTTCTAAACGAGGTACATTTGTAATGTCTCCTGGATTTTTCCATGCTTTAAGTGCATCTGGGTGTAATGAGGCACCGTAAGTTCCTGAATGCATCATATCTGCATAACCATAATCTAAAATGTCACCTCCAATTTGGTAAGATAATAATACGTTAAGTTCGAAATTTTTGTAGCTAAAGTTGTTAGATATAGAACCAATTAAGTCTGGTATAGCTGTAGCTCCTACATATCCTTTACCAGCATCTGCCCAATCGTTAGTTGTTGCATGAGTTCCGTTTTCATTAAGAACAGCAACACCTACTTCATCACCTACTTCTTCATACATGTAAAATAAGGCATCCCCATTACTAGGGTCTACCCCTGCATAATCGTATAAGAAAAAGTCGTATCTAGATCTTCCTTCTTCCCATCGTTTAGAACCATCCACAAATGAATCTGGAAGGAACGTAATTTCATTTTTTAATGTAGACGCTTGTAAACCTAAATTCCAAGAGAATTTATCTGTTTGTACAATAGCAGCATTTAAGCTAACTTCAAAACCTTCGTTATATAAATCACCAATGTTATCCGGAGCTTCAATTTGTCCTTCTGAACCAGGGATTGGTACGTTGTATAATAAATCTGAAGTTGTTTTCTTATAGTATTCAAATGAACCTGATAAACGGTTGTTAAATAAACCATATTCTAAAGCAACATCCCAGCTATCTAAAGATTCCCATTGTAAATCTTCGTTACCAGTTGTGTTCCAATATATACCTGGATCACCTGCATTTGAATATATAGCATATAATGGTTGAGAAATATAATAATTAAGTGAACCATCTGAAAGTAATTTATCATTACCTACTTCTCCATAAGATGCTCTTAGTTTTAAGCTGTTTATGAAAGATACATTATCCATAAAGTTTTCTTGATCAATTCTCCAAGAACCACCTACAGAATAAAAAGTACCCCATTTATTGTTTGTAAATACAGAAGATCCATCTCTTCTTACAGAAGCACTTAAGTAATATTTATTGTCGAAATTATAATTTAATCGTCCTAAATAACCTTCTAGTTTGTAGTCTGTACTACTTCCTGAAGCATCTAGCACTACAGAGAAGTTGTCTAACTCATAAATTCCTGTTGCAGTTTGTGTACTTTTAAAAGCGCTGTTTTCAGAAAAGTTTCTGCTGAAGCTTTCATGTCCAACCATAACATCAAAATTATGCTCACCAAAAGATTTATTGTATGATATTATTTGATTAAAGTTTTCTGTTGTTCTCTGATATCTAGTATCTTGAAATCTAGCTGTTGGAGCACCATCACCAACTTCAGCATTTTCATAACTTTGGTTTACACCATCTTGGTAATCTTGACCGTATATAAAACTAACTTTTAATCCGTCTAATGGTTTAATATCTGCATTAAATCTATATCCAAAATTGTCTGTAGTATTAAGTTCATTATTTAAGATAGCTTCTTCAAGCGCATTACGCCCTACATTTGTTGGTCTAGATTGAATTCCTAAAGAAGATATACCTTCACCACGATCCCAAATAACATCTCCAGACTCATCTCTTAAGACAGAACCAGTAGTTGGGTCTAATAGATATGGAGAGTAAATAGATCCCATGTTTTTAGCAAATCCAAAAACGTTTGCTACAGACGCATCTCTTGATGGAGGACCATGAGATTTTTCGTTAGAGATGTTTACATTACCACCTAAAGATAACCAGTCTGTAGCATCAAAAGTACCACTTAAACGGCTAGTTACTCTTTTGTAATCACTTTCTATAACATATCCTTTTTCATCTAAATTAGATGCAGATAAGAATATAGAGTGTTTTTCACCACCACCAGAAACGTTAATAGAGTTACTAGATCTAGATCCAGTTCTTTCTAAAGCATCATACCAGTCTAAGTCTTCTGCGATTACTTCTGCGTCTGGATTTATGTTACCATTAACATCTACGATATTATCGTTAGCAACGTTAAAAGGATTACGTCCTAAACGATTAAAAATAGATGCAGAAGCTTCTGTTGCAGCTGCAGCATCACCTCCTAAAGCATTCTTGTAAGATTGCCACATTAGTTCGTAATATTGTCCTGGGTTAACCGCTTGGTATTCATTAATACCTTTAGTGATTACACCATATTGGCTAGTTATATTAACAGTAACACCACTTCCTTTTTTACCTTTTTTAGTAGTTATAATAACTACACCATTTGCAGCACGTGAACCGTAAAGGGAAGTCGATGCAGCATCTTTAAGAACCGTCATAGATTCAATGTCATCTTGGTTTAATGTTCCTAAACCACCTTCAAAAGCAATACCATCAACAATAAATAATGGATTTGTACTACCATTTAAAGTACCAACACCTCTAATAACAATTTCTGGAGAAGATCCTGGTTGTCCTGAAGCAGAAAGGAATTGTACACCTGTAACTTTACCTTCAATTGCTCCAATTGGAGAGCTTAAAGGACGTAAGTCTAAATCGGCAGTGCTTACAACTCCTGCAGACCCCGTAAAGGCCTCTTTTGTAGTTGTACCATATGCAACAACCACAACTTCTTCAAGCGATGTAGCATCTTCTACTAATATTATGTCTATTGTGCTAGACATGCTAATTGTTACTTCTTTAGTGACAAAGCCCATAAAGCTAAATCTTAATTTGTTTCCAGTACTAGCTTTTAAACTGTAGTTACCATCGAAATCTGTAGAAGTTCCCGTTTTTGTACCTACTACCGAAACTGTTGTTCCTGGTAGCGGTAAACCGTCTTCGCCTGTAACAGTACCTGAAACTGTTTTTTGTTGTGCAAAAGTAAATTGCACGACAAACGCTAGAAATAGCGTTAAAACACCATGTAATTTTGTTTTCATATTTAATTTGAATTTGTATTAGTCGGCTACTAAAATCTTAATAATTTGTTAATAAGCCTATTTTTATTAACTAAATTTTAAGATAATGTTATGTTTTTGAATAATATGTAATTATTTACCGCATTCGTGTTAATAATTACCTGATTTCGACCTTCTTTTATGTAGTTAATATCTCTTTTGATTCCTTACTATTCTTGAAATTATGTTGTTTTAAGTTAAAACAGAATAAAATTTGACGTAATTGTCAGTTTTTGTTTGCGTATTCTCTGTTTTTCGACTTTTTTATGATTGCATTATGTTAAAATGAAGGCTGTTTTGATTTTGTTTTCTTACTAAATTTTTATTTTATACTGAATTTAGACTTAGAATTTAATATTAAAAGAATGGTGAGAATAAAATTTTTAGAGTAAAAATTTGAGTTTTAAATTGTATGAAAAAGTGATTTTAAGGTTTACAATTGTGTAGAAATTTTAGTTGTGTAAAACCTTATAATAAGAGATAATTCTAAATTAATATTTTAGAAATAATGAGGGGTTTTGAGTTTTAATGTCTCAAATTTATGGTGTGTTTTTGCTTTTTTTGCAGAAAATATGTCAAGATATTATTCTTGTATTTTAATAAAGTGGGTAGGGGGAGTTTGTAATTCTTACCTCTAATTTTAGGTAAATGATGTTGTGTTTAATAATACTATAAGTTAAAATACTGTAATAGTAAATTAACTTATAGCTAATATTTATTATGTAATTCATTGTTTAGGTTAGTGTAAATTAACAATGAAATTAATTTTAAGATTAACGACGTTGTCTTAATGCTTCATATAAAAAAGCACCACAAGCAACAGATACATTTAGAGATCCTATTTCACCAAGTAAAGGTAATTTTGCTTTTGCATCTACTAATTTTAGTACCGAAGGATTTATTCCTTTTCCTTCAGATCCCATAATAATGGCACATGGTTCTTTAAAAGAAACATCGTACATTAAATCTTCTGTTTTTTCTGTAGCAGCAATGACTTTAATGCCTGAAGCTTGCATAAAAAACATGGCATCTTTAATATGATCTACTTTGCAAATAGGCATTTTAAACACTGCTCCGGCACTTGTTTTAATGGTGTCTCCATTTACAGGAGCTCCTCCTTTTTTCTGAATAATAATTCCATCTACACCTGTACATTCTGCAGTACGGATTATAGCTCCAAAGTTTCTAACATCGCTTAATTGATCTAATAATAGGAATAGGGGAGTCTTACCAGATTCGGTAACTTTAGTTACTAATTCTTCTATGTCCCAAAATGTTATTGGAGCAATTTGTGCAACAACACCCTGATGGTTTTTAGAGGTTAGTTTATTTAGTTTTTCAATAGGAACATAAGAGACGTTAATGCGTTGTTTACGTAAAACACCTTCCAATTCGTGAGATAATTCACCTTTAAGCCCTTTTTGAACAAATACCTTGTCAATATTTTCTCCAGCTTGTAAAGCTTCTATAACAGCACGTATTCCAAAAATTTGAGTCTCTTTTTCCATGAGGCAAAAGTACAATATTTTATGTATTGGTAATTAAAAATTTTACGCATAAAAAAACCACTTGTGTAAAAGTGGCTTTTAGTGCTAAAAAAAGCAGCCGACTAATTCAAGAACTAGTCGACCGCTTTCAAAAAATATAACTTATAGAATGTTTTACTTATTAGTTAACATCCCAGAATAATTTAGTGGTTTGGCTATCTCCTCCTATTGCAGCAGATGCAGCAGACCAATTTGTTTCATTTAAGTTTTGTTCGTTTACAGGGTAAGTGTAACGTGTTGGAACAGGGTTACCTGAGAATTCAGGTAAGTTAAATTCTGGAGCATCGTAAGTTCTCCAAGCTGTCCAGCTTTCAAAACCTCTGTTGTACATTGCTAACCACATTTGAGTACCAATAGATGTTCTCCAGTTTGATGCATCGTATGCTACATCTGGATTAGCTAAATAAGCTTCTACACCATCTACTCCCCAATCATTAAAATTAGCAGTAATTGCAGTATCGTAAAAGTTTTCAGCAGTATCGCCAACAGCAAATCCTCTTTGAGCAGCATCAGCTAAAAAGAAAGATATTTCAGAGTAGTCTAATAATACTCCTCTAAATGTTGGGTCGAACATATCGTCTCCAATATGAGAGTTAGTTGCATAACCATTCGAAGCACCATAGGTTCCTCCTTTGTATACTCCTTCACCTAAGTTGTCATCGAAAAACACAGAACGTCTTGGGTCATCTAAGTCATTCATTATATCGACTATTGTATTAGCAGGAACAAAATCTGAACGGTTTGATTCTACTAAATCTTCCCATAATGGGTTAGTGTTTGGGCTTGTAGCTGTATAAGCAATAGTTGCATTGTCTGCATTAGATGTAAATACACCAGCAGTTACTGCAGATTCTATTGCAGTTTGAGCAGTTGCAGCCATTCCTGGAGCATCAACAATACGAGATCCAATTCTTAATTTTAAAGAGTTACCAAATTTAGACCAAGCAGATACATTTCCGTTGTAAATATTGTCTAAACTAAAACCTGTTCCTGTTAAATTAGGTAAAGCTGAGTTAAGACGAGTTAATAAGTCTCCGTAAATAGTTGAAGCATCATCGTATACAGGTAGTGGGTAACCACTAGCATCTAAAGCTTGAGTATAAGGAATATCTCCAAATGTATCAACTAATTGTTGCCATGTGTAAACTTCTAATATTTCAATTTGAGCAACTTGAGTAGCTCTGTCTGCTTCAGATAAATCTATGTCAGCTTCAGTGTATTCTTTAGCTGTTTTTAAATCTAATAAGACATCTCTAAACAGTTCAGACCAATGATATTGAGGAATTGTTCTTCCTGTTAAATCATAGTTTACTTCATCTATATATGTAGTTTCGGTCCAGTTTTGAGCAAGTAATCTGAAAACATTCACGTTTACACTCGTACTTTGCATTTGATCAAATAAACTAACAGTAGCAGAATTGAAAAGAAAAGACGCTTCTACTTGTGTCGGGTTTTTAGGATCTTCGTTATAACCTTCGTATTTCTCATCAGACATACAAGATGCAAGAAGAACAAAAGATATTGCTGTAATAAATATTTTTTTCATAATTTTTTCTTGTTTTAGAACTGTAATTTAACACTTGCACCAATTTCTCTAATAGAAGGGTATGCTCCAGATTGGTATCCTTGAACATTACCTGAACTTAATCCTGCTTCAGGATCTGAGTAAGGTACACTTTTGTCAATAATCCACAAGTTTCTACCAATAACAGAGAATGTTACACCTGTAAAAGGTAATCTATCTAAGTCTTTTAAGCTATAGCTTAAACTTGCTTCTCTAAGTTTTATATAACCAGCATCGTAAACGTGTTGTGAATTTGATGCTCTAGCGTAACCCCAAGGGTTTGCATAGTTGCTAGCATCTGCTCTTACTGTGTTTACTGAACCGTCTGCTTGAACACCAGGTAAGATAACTCCACCACCATCAGCTATAGAATTTCTTACAGGGTTTCCTAAGTCGTTATCTGCGGCAGTAAAATCGTATAGTCCTGTTGCGTAACCATACCAAGTATCTAAAGAAAATACATCCCCTCCTTTTTGCATGTCAATTAAGAAGCTTAAGTTGAAGTTTTTATAGTTAAAAGAGTTATATAAACCAGCTTTCCAGTCAGCATTAATATCTCCAATTACATTATTACTTGTATCTGTTGTAATATAGTATCCGTTAGTTCCTACAATTGGATCTCCGTTTTCGTTGTATGTTAAGTCTGTACCTCTAATTGTACCGTAAGCTTCACCTGGAGTTGCATTAATACTAACACCACCTTGTAAAGAAGCTAATTCTAAGTTGTCAATACCATCTGTTAATTTTTCTACTAAACTTGTGTTTTTAGACCAGTTAACATTCATATCCCAAGTAAAGTTTTCTGTACGAATAGGAGTAACGTTTAAAGTAACTTCCCATCCTTTGTTAGAAATAGTACCTGCATTTAATAATGCTGATGTATAACCTGTAGAGTTAGATAATGGTACACTTGTAATTTGGTTTTCGTTAAGTGCATCGTAATACGTTACATCGAAACCAAAACGTTTTTGGAAAAATTGCATTTCTAAACCAAGTTCCCAGTTTGTTTGCTCTTCTGGTTTTAAATTTGGATTATTTTTAGCACTAGGGTTTGTTGCAATACCACCATTAAAAGGGGTTCCAATACCGTATGTGTTAAATACATTGTAAGGATCTGTATCGTTACCTACTTTACCGTAGTTACCTCTTACTTTTCCAAAACTTAACCAATCTGCTTGTATTAATTGAGAGAATACTAAAGATCCTGTTGCAGACCAGTAATCGTATCTGTTTTCTGCTAATGGTAAAGATGAAGAACGATCTGTTCTATATGTTCCTTCTACAAAAGCAAAATTGTCATAACCTAAGCTAGCTTGAACATATTCTCCGTCTACTACTTTAGTGGCATCATATTCAGAAGGTGCTTCTATAGAGTTTACACTATTAGATAATGCATAAAGTCCTGCAAGGTTTAAACCTCCATTTGTTACAGCATAAATACTGTTCTGATTATTTTGTCTTAAGTTAAAACCAGCAATACCAGAAAGATTAATTTTTTCTGATAAATCTTTATTGAAAGATAACATTAAATCGTAGTTGTATTCTGATACATTGTTGTTGTAACGAGAGTATTCAGATACGTCTACAGAACCTACAGCGATTCTTTCTTCTTGTAATTCAGAATACGTATCAAACGTAAAACGACCTACAGCACTTAACCAATCTGTAATTTCATAATTTAAAACTACATTACCCCAATATCTGTTACGCGTATCCGTTTCGTAGTTTTCATAACGTGTCCAATAAAAGTTATCCGAGAATATTGGAGAAGTGTCTGAAACACTATTAGAGTTCCAAGTTATGTTTTGACCTGTTTGAAAATACGCGTCTTTTTGTTCTTTTAAATCTACGTTAGTTTGGAACCATTGTCTAAATTGTTGCATTGGGTTTTTAGAATCGTATCCTGTACCATAACGCCCTTTACCATCTGTTTTAGTAAAGTTAAAGCTTGTAGAGGCTGTAAGTTTTTCTGTTAAGTTGTAAGAACCATTAAATGAAATGCTATTTCTTTTTATAGATGAATTTGGTAAGTTACCTTCTTGCATCATATTACTGTAACCTAAACGGAAAGTTCCTTTTTCGTCACCACCAGTTAAATCTACAGAGTTAATTAAAGTTGAAGATGTTTGCCAAACTGAGTTAGGATCATTTTTCGCAGCAACCCATGGAGTCGCTTGTTGGTATGTATCTAATTCTGGGTAGATAGAATTCCATTGGTAAACTAATCTGTCTGGATCGTAAGCAGCTCCATAAGAAGCATCTTCTGTAAACGGTACCGTTTCATCTAAAACTCCATCACCATTTACATCTTCTAAGTTAAAATATGCATCTTCGTTAGGTCCGTAAAAACTACCGTAACCAGCACCATATTTTTTCTGGTAAGTAGGTAATGTTTCTTTATCTGGAGTTCCTACAGTAACACTAGAGTTAATTGTAATACCAATACCTTTTTGTTTTTTACCTTTTTTGGTTGTAATCATGATTACACCATTCGATGCTCTAGAACCGTATAATGCAGATGCTGCTGCACCTTTTAATACGTTAATAGATTCGATATCGTCTGGGTTAATGTCAGATGCTGCGTTACCATAATCGTAACCACCTTGACCTGCTTTTTGAGCTGAAGAGTTAGAGTTTCCATTATCAATTGGAATACCATCTACAACAAATAACGCTTGGTTGTTACCAGCAACAGAACTGTTACCACGTATAACTACGTTTGTAGAACCACCAATTGTTCCTGAAGGTTTAATATTTAAACCTGCTACTTTACCAGATAAAGAGTTTACGAAGTTTTGAGCTTTTACATTCGAAACAGCTTCTCCGTCTACTTCTTGACTGGCATATCCTAAAGATTTTTTCTCTCTAGAAATACCCAATGCAGTTACAACAACTTCATCAAGTTGTGCTAAATCTTCTTCTAGAGTAGCATTTATAGTAGCAGAAGCTCCAACTGTATAGGTTTTTGTTTTATACCCCATAAAAGAAAAGGATAAAATTTCTCCTGTTGAACTTTGAATAGAATAGTTTCCATCAAAATCTGTTTGAGTACCACTTGTTGTACCCTTTACTATAATGTTAACTCCTGGAAGAGGTAAACCGTTTGGATCTGAAACGGTCCCTGAAATTGTCTTCTCTTGTGCAAACGTAATTTGCACGACAAACGCTAGGAATAGCGTAAGAATTCCACTAAACTTTGTTTTCATTTTATTTTATTTGAATTAGTCAATGACCAAATTCATAATTAATAGTTAATAAAACAATAATAATTACTTAAAGTTTGTGTTTCTCTCTGTTTTTTGTAGAATATGGAATATATCGGTTATAAATAATCAATAATTAGGTATTTTGTCTATGATTTTTAAAAATCGACATGATTATATGCAACAAAAATGTCTTAATTATCTGTCTTTTTTGATGAATTATGACGTTTTTGACACATTTGTCACTTTTTTTTGGGAGAATTTACCTTCAAAAAGACTAATTGTTCCCGTTTGCTCTTGTTTTATTAACCATATATTAACATTATAAGGTGCTTTTTTTTACCCTGATTTACCCTAAATAAGTCGATTTACAAAGTGTGTGAAATTGTAGCATTTTTAATGCTACTTTTTTTAATAGTAAATAGATTCTTTATTTATAAATAAAGAGTCCTTCTTTTTTGTTAATAATAGATTAATATAAAGCTTTAGTTTTTATGTTCTTCTCTATGTTAAGTATTGGTTTTTTATATGATTTTCCTTTTTAGTTTATAATAATGCTGTTCTTTTATAATTAATGCTTTTTTTTAAATGACTCAAATCTTTATAAAAAGCCACTTCATGCGAAGTGGCTTTAAGTAATTTGTGATTTTTTATAAATTAAAAACCTTCTACAGAGTAGATGTAACCATCTTGTACTGTTATTGAAGCTATAGCGTATGTTCCAGATGTAGAATCTGTAGTGTATGCGTCTAATGTTACAGAACCTGTTACGTCGTCAAAATAATCTTGACTCCAAGAAAATGTTACGGGAACAGATACTCCTCCTCCATAAATACTTAGCGGGTTGTCGTATAAATCTACTACTACATAATAGAATCCATCTTCTAAACCAGATATTGTACCTGATTCAGGACAAGAACTTGTAGCTGCATCGTAAAAGCCGATGTCATTAAGGTCTGAATCGTATATGTAGAAATCGAAATCCATAGTACAATAGTCTAAAACTAAGTCTGCACCGTCTCCGACTGCTACTGTATAGGTTCCTGCCCAAGATAATTCAAGATTTAATTGATCATTTATGTAATCTTCATTAATAGTAATGTCGATAACATAATTGTTAATGGTAACATTTGCTCTAGAATTAGCCGTTAACTCTAATGTTTCGGTTCCTTCTATATAAGCGTTACTATGTATAGTAATGTAACCTGTTCCAGTTGTGTTTCCTGGTGTTACTGTTATAACAGAAGTTTCGTAATCTTCAGAGTCTGCTTCACCACCTGTTTGAATTAATTCAACAATTGCTGTTGCGGTTACTGCTTCGTTTAATGTTACAGTATAAGGTATGATGTAATCTGCACCCGAAGCCTGAATGTCTGACTCGCTTATAGTAATTGTTTGGTTTGGTGTAGATACTGTTGCACCTATTTTAGTGTAATCTATAAGAGAGTCTCCTGTATTGTCATCACTATCATCACAAGATGTAAAAACAAAACTAGATAAAGCTAGTAGACAAAACGTTTTATATATGTTTTTCATAATTTTATGTTTAAGTTTTAATTCTGTTATGAATTATTGTCTTACGTATTTAGATGTGTATTCACCAACACCAAAGAAAGCATCATTATGTGTCATTTCTAATATTCCTGCTTCTTGATCCCAAAGACCACCAGTAATACAACCAATTCCATAATCTCCTCCTTCGCAGTAATCAGGTCCTCCGGCGGTTCCTGAAGTATCTACTATACCACCACAAGACACGGCGAAGCTACCAAAGTTTTGTAAAGAGGTATTTGTAGTACAGAATTGTAATAATCCACCATCTGCTGTAGATGCAAACCATGTACCGTCTGAGTTTTGAGTAATCTCAACATCTACTTCACTTGCACAAACTGTATTAGTCATTGTGTAAGTTCCTGTTAAATCGTAAGAACAGTTAATTGCTATTGCAAAGTTTCCTATGCTTGGACTGTATGTGTATACTGTGCCATCTTTTTTAACAACTTTTACAGAAAAAGTAAATACATCTCCAATTCTTAAGTCTGAAGATTCTTTTCCTGTTCCTTCCATAAAGGCTTCAATATTACTATAAGATAATGAATATGGTAATTCTGTTGTTTCTCCAATTTTAATTCCATCTTCTCCGTTTAAAGATTTGTAAACTTCAAGGTGGTCTATTGCTCCGCTTTCAAAACCTCCAGAAACTTCAGTAATTACTAAATCTAAATAATCGTCTGAGAATATTATGGATGCTTGATCTAAATCTACTCCGGATTCTGGAGATCCTAAAAGTGCTCCAGAGGAATTGTTAGAAACATTAATAATAAGTCCTGCGGTTCCTTCTACTTCTGTAACTACGTCTACATTTGCATCGCTATTACAGGCTGTAAAGCTTAAAATAGTAAGTAATACTAAAGAGGTATATAATATATTTTTCATTTTTTAGTCTTGTTTTTAAATTAGTTTATATCCCACCATATTTTAGTTGTCATTGCATCTTCACCTTGTTGTGCTACTGCAGTATCTACGTTAGAAGAATTTAAAGAAACCTCGTCGTTTGTATACGTAAATCGTGTAGGGATACTGTTTACTCCGGGTTGCGGATCTATGGCTAATGGTAAATCTGAAGGGATATCAGACCTTCTCCATTCAGACCATGTTTCGTAACCTTGCATAAAAGTAGAAACCCATAATTGTTCTGCAATTGAAGTGTATCCATTATAAGAAGGAGAAAAACTACCTGATGATAAACCGTTCTGAACTAGAGAAGCATTAATTCCTGTTGTGAAGTAATCTTCTGCAGATCCGCTGATGTAAGATTTTGAAGCTGCTTCAGCTAATAATAAATTTATTTGAGAAGCAGATACTAAGAATAATGGTGCGTCTGCAGCCATGTAAGCATCTCCTATTTCTGATATTGCACCAGCACCATATCCTGATGTTCCTGGGTTAATGTATCCTGCGGGTTTACCAACATATTCTCCATTGTCATTCGGGTTTGCATAGACTGTAATTCTAGGGTCACCACTTGCTAGCATAAAATCTACTAATTCTTTACCTACAGACCATTCATCTTGTCTACTATTATTTATAATGTCATAGAAAGGATTGGTGTTAGGTGTTGCAATTGTAGTAAACGCTATAAAAGCATTATCTGAATTTGAAGTAATTAAATCGCCAGTATTAACTAATGCTTGTAATTCTGAAGCACTAAATAGAGATGTGTCTGAAATACGCATCATAGCTCTAAATTTAATTGTAGTTGCAAATTTAATCCATTTAGAAGCGTCTCCACCGTAAATTAAATCTTGACTAGCATCTATAGTTCCTGTTCCTGATTCTAAAAGCGTAATCGCTTGATCTAATAATGTAAATATTTGTGTGTAAACTTGTTCTTGCGTATCGTAAGCAGGATTAAATGTTCCTTCTGTACCATTAATAGCGTCAGACATTGGTATGTTACCAAATGCATCTGTTAAGTATTGGTAAGAAATAGCTTGTAATGTTAATGCAATTCCTTGAATAGTTTTATTATTCTCTTCTACTGCCAAGCTGTTCATTTCGTCTGCATCTGCAATTACAGCAGAGTACATGGTGTTCCAAAATGTATTTATTGATCCTAAACGCGGATAATATCTATCTGCATCATTATATACAGGTTTTGAAAGGTGTTGTGGCCAAGTTGAAGCACATTCTCCTGCAACAGCATAATTATGAACTTGGTTAATTAATGTTCTTTCTATGTATCCCAGCTGTAAATCTGCAGAAATATCTGTGGGGTTGTTAGGGTCTATATTGGTTTCTTCAAAATCACTGTCACAGGCCGTGGTAAAAACCATCATACCAGTTAAAGCTGCAAGAGACCATGATTTAAGTATATTTTTCATTTTCATTTTCGATTAAAATTTTACATTAAGATTTACACCTATTGTACGTGTAGAAGGTGTTTGAGCGTATTCTAAACCTTGTTGACCTATACTAGTACCAAAAGCTGTTTCTGGATCGATATGCGGTGCATTTCTAGATAGTATAGCTAAATTTCTAATATTCACTCCTAAATTAATAGCGTCTAAACCAGTGTTGGCAATTAATTTGTTAGGGATAGAATAACTTATGGAAAGCTCTCTCCATTTAACAAAAGAAGCATCGAATACAGAAGATTCTGCTACGTTTTGGTTATAAGCACTAGAGTAGTAGTTCTGAGCATCTACAACTATATCGTTAGGAATGTAGCCTCCGTTACCGTCAGACATTTCTCCAACTCCTACAACACCAGTTTCTCTACCTTCAAGAGTTTCTTCAAGTACACCAGATAAGTTACCCCATGTATTTGTTTGAGAATATACATCTCCTCCTTGTTTAATATCGAATAATGTTCTGAAAGTAAATCCTTTCCAAGATGCGTTTATTGCTACACCTCCAACCCAGTCAGCTTGAGAGTTTCCTAATACTTTTGAGTCACCAATTACAGGTAAACCATTTTCATATAAAATAGCACCACTATCTGTGCGTTCAAATGCTGGTCCCCATATTGTTCCAATGGCTTCACCATTTCTAGCTTGTGTGTTTACGTTCCATAAACTTCCGTATTCTAAGTTAATAACACCTTCACCTTCAATATTTGAAACTTCGTTTGTGTTTTTTGCAAAATTAAGATCTAAGCCTAAGTTAAATCCGTCTCCTCCATTTCTTATTACGTCTAGTCCAAGAATTACTTCAACACCTTTATTTGTTATTGTTGCTGCATTTTTCCAAACATTTGTAAATCCAGAAGATCCAGAGACTTGTAGTGGCATAATTACATCTTCGTTTTTCTTATCGTAATACGTAAAATCTAGACGTACTCTGTTCGAAAAGAAACGTGCGTCAATACCATATTCTTCAGCTGTTTCTGTCTGAGCTGTAATGTCTGAATTCCATAATGTGTCTGGGTATATTGCGGTAGGAGTACTTCCGTTAAGTGGGTAACTAGATAAAGAATATGTTGGAGTTACACTATAAGGAGCTAAAGGTCCTGCACTTCCTGTTTCTGCCCAAGATGCTCTTAGTTTTAAGAAACTTACAGCATTAG
The DNA here is from genome assembly GCF_009796865.1 of Formosa sp. L2A11. Lineage (GTDB taxonomy): Bacteria > Bacteroidota > Bacteroidia > Flavobacteriales > Flavobacteriaceae > Formosa. The sequence goes on from NZ_CP047028.1 coordinate 1,973,217, forward strand.
ATTGAATGTTTAAGATATCGCTTACAACTGCACTTAAAGATGCAGATGGGTAAAATATACTGTTGTTGTTTATTGGTAATACACTTGCCCAGTCGTTACGTCCTGTAAAATCAAGGAATAAATAATCATTATAACTTATTTGTCCTGTAGCGAATAAACTGTTAATCTTATATTCAGAACTATCGTCTGTTAGTAAAGGAGCTCCTGAAGAGTTAGATAAGTTGAATAAACCATCTAGTACTAAGTTTTCTGCTACACCTTGAAAAGCTGTGTATTTGTTAACCATTGATTGTCCACCAGCACTTAGTGATAATCCAAATTGTTCGTTAGATCCAAATTTCTTGTTGTAACTTAAAATGGCTTGTGTATTAACTTCGTAACGATTTCTTTTTGTTAGTGAATAGTATCCGTTTGTATACCCGTTTGTACCTGCACTTCTCATTGTTTCTCTAGAGTCGTCAAAATAATCAATACCTGTAGACATGTTTAATGATAAAGCATCTGAAATTTGGTATCCAATATTTGCAGTTCCAATTAATCTGTTACGAGACCAAGGGTGTAGGTTTTTGTCTAATGCCCAAAATGGGTTATTGTTATAAGCTAAATTCCAGTTTAAAGGCGTTGTTACTCCATCACCTAAATCTACTAAAGGTAAATTTTTCCAATCTTTTAGTTGAGACCAATCTACTTGTCTTGCACTCCAAACTAATTGTCCTACTTGGTTATCTATATCTCCATAACCAACAGCATTTCTTTGATCTGATGAAGAGTTAATGTATCTGGCAGTAAATCCAACAGTCCATTTATCTCCTAATTCATAATTTGCAGATCCTGAAATATTATATTTTTTAAGATCTGTATTGTACACAATACCTTTAGAGTCTAAATAGCCTAAAGATAAACGATAGCTAGAAGTATCTGTTCCTCCGGAAAATGAAATGGTATTATCTGTTGTAATTCCAGTTTGGTAAAAGTCGTCACGCACACTATTAGGATGAGATATCCAAGGTTGAGCTTGAGGATTGTTAGGGTCGTTTATAAATGAAGAATATTGAATAAATTCATAACCTGCATCTAAAGGTGCTCCCCAACTTTCGTCTACACCACCATCTCCACCAAAGGCTCCTTTGTCGTAACCAGTACCATCAACAAATTCGAAATAGCTTTGGCTATGTCCTTGTCCGTAAGAGTTTTGGTAGTCAGGAAAAATATAAGCATTAGAAAAGCTTACAGAAGAATTAATTTCTATTCCTAAAGTTTTACTTTGTTTTCCTGATTTAGTTGTAATTACAATTACACCGTTAGTACCCCTCATTCCGTAAAGTGCTGTTGCTGCACCACCTTTTAAAACGTTTATAGTTTCAATATCTTGTGGGTTAATATCTGCTAAACCATTTGGAACATCCGTACCAGAACTAGATCCTGTATATGTATTATTGTCAATTACTGCTCCGTCAATGACTATTAATGGTTGTGAATTTCCATAAATAGAAGATACGCCACGAATAGTTATACGGGAAGATGCTCCGATATCTCCAGAAGATTGTGTGATATTTACACCTGCAATTTTACCAGATAAAGAGTTTACAACGTTAGTTGTAGGTACATCTGAAATGGCTTCCGATTTTAGTTGTTGTGAAGCATAACCAATAGCTTTTTCATCTTTTTTAATACCCAATGCTGTTACAACAACTTCGTCAAGTTCTGATAAATCTTGAGATAATACTAAATTGACTGTTTTTGATGCGCCAATAGTAATTGTTTTTGTTTTATACCCCATGAATGAAAATGATAACTCATCTCCGCTTGTCGCAGAAAGTGTGTAATTACCATCGAAATCAGATTGTGTACCCTGAGAAGTTCCTTTAATAATAATGTTAACCCCTGGAAGAGGCAGGCCGGCTTCGTCTGAAACAGTCCCTGAAATTATTTTTTCTTGTGCAAAAGTAACTTGCACAACCAACGCTAGAAACAGCGTTAGAATTCCACTAAACTTTGTCTTCATTTTTATTTGATTTGAATTAGTCTGGAACTAAAATCATAATAAAAAGTTAATAAAACAATAAAAATTCCTTAAAATGTTAATTTTTACATTTTTTTATCATAAAAAGCATTAATAATTATGATATTCTTTATTTATTTTGCAAAACAGATGTATTTTTGTCAAATTTGTAACGTTTTTTTTAGTCTAAAAACTTGGTTTTTAGCTTTATTTGTTAATAAAATATTAAATATGACATTAGTGTCTGTTTTTATAGCGGTTAGACATCGGTTAAATAGGTATTTAATTAGGGTGTTTGATATAGAGTGTGTTAGGTTGTTTTTTGTAATTTTAAGTAATAAAAAAAGCCTTGTGTAACTAGTTACACAAGGCTTTTTTAAGTAATAAAGTAATTATTAAAAATCTAAAATGTTTAGATTAGTTAATATATGGGTTATTTTGAATTTCTGTTTGTGGTATATCTAAAGTTAACCTATCGTCGTCAGATGTTATTGTCTGACTAGGGTAGGTAAGGTGATTACTCCCTAAAGTAATAGTAGAGTTATTACGTTTCATTAATAAGTAACTTTTTCCTTCTCCCCAGAATTCGATACGTGTTTGTAATATGATTTCAGCTAATAAAGCATTTCCACTTAATTGATCTACATAAGATGTGTCGTCTAAACGTTCGTCTAATAATGCTTTTAAAGACGCTTTTGCTGTAGTTTCGTCTCCTGCTTTAGCTGCGGTTTCAGCATTTAATAAATACATTTCACCAATACGCATATATAGGTAATCTGTTTCAATATTACGTTGTCCACCTACAACTCTGTCTGGAGCGTAGAATTTATTAATTGGGTATAATTGACCATCTCCGTAAGCATTAACAAACTGTCCTTTTCTAACATCATTATCAGGAATAGCTTCATATAGCTCTTCATTAATAATTTTAGGATCTCCAGCCCAAGCATAACTATAAGTAAATAAATCTACCTGACCCCACCATGATACTAAGTCTAGGTCTGAGGCTATAGTAATATCTGTTCCCCAAATCCAAGCACTAGTGGTTACATCGTTAAAGCCTCCAACTGCTTCGTCTTCGCTAACTACACTAACTCCAGAGCTTAAAATAGCATCTGTACTTGCTTGTTGCGCCAATGCATTTTCTCCCATTGCTGCATAAGCGTAAGCTAATAGGCCTTGTGCAACAGTTTGGTTAATATAAGATTTAGAATCTCTATCAAAACCATCTAATCCATCTACAGCATAAGTTAAGTCTTCAATAATAAGTGCATAGACGTCTGCAGTTGTACTTAATGGTTGGTTGTCTTGACTTAAAGATGTGTATATAGGTAGGATCTCTTCAGTAGCATTGTAAGATGTAGAGAATAAGTTTGCTAAGTAAAAATAAGCATAAGCGCGCATTGCACGTGCCTGAGAATATGAATACATTTCATCTGATCCAGCTTCTAAATCAGAATCTACGTAACGATCAATAACAGCGTTTGCTCCATTTACTATTTTGTAATAGTATGTCCATGGTTTTTCGTTATCTGTGTCTGTAAAATCTATAGTAGATTGCATTTCTGAAATACCAGAATACCAACCGTAGTTTAGGCCTCCTAATACCATATCTCCAGATAGCATGTCGCTATATATGTCGTAACTTTTCTGACCGAAATCATCGTGATCTAAATCTGTACCACCAGAACCTGTAACGTACATGTTTTCGTAGTTACCTCTTAATATTGCTTCAGATAATTCTGGATAATCTGGTGAAATCTCTGCAATTTCTTCGTCAGACATATATTCTGATGGATCTTTTTCTAGAAAATCATCACTACAGCTTACTGCAGTAGTTAATGTAATTCCTAATATTAAATAAACTATTGTTTTCATTTTTTTATTTTTTAGAATCGAACATTAAGTCCTAATGTAACTGTTGTTAAAGGAGAGTAGCTATATGTATCTGAAACTCCTGTTTCTGAAGCAGAAGGGTTAAATCCATCTCTTTCGCTCCATAATGCTAAATTGTCTCCAGTTATTGCAAGAGTGAAGTTAGACATTCCCATTTTTTTAACAAATGTATCTGGGATAGAGTAAGCTAATCTTATGTTGTTTAAGCTTAAGTAATCTGCTTTAGTAATAAAACGTGTAGATGTTGCGTTAACGTTCTGGTCTAAGTTGCTAGATAGTCTAGGGACATCTGTAATATCACCAGCTTGTTGCCATCTGTTTCTAATGTCTGTATGCCAGTTATTACCACCAACTTGTGTGTTACTCATTAATCCAGCGTAAGCAGAATCGTATGCATAACCTCCTATAGAGTATAAGAATTGTACGTTAAGTTGAAATCCTTTATATCCAGTAGATAAGTTAAAGGCACCTCTTACATCTGGCATTATAGATTTGTTTACAAATTTTTGTGTTGCATCTGAGTATGTTGTGGTGGTTGTTTTAGATATTTCTCTATCAGGATGTAAGTCTTTGTATTCTGTTAAAGAAGAAATACCTTCATCTGTATCTACTACACCATTACTGTTACCATCATAAAAATATTGATTCCATTGTGCTTCACCAGTTTGAGAATCTACACCAGCCCATTCACGTACGTAGAAGTCGTAAATAGAATGTCCTTCAGCTCTACCATATCTTCCACTAATGTCTAATAGTTTTTCTTCTCCTGTAGCAGGATCTATAGGCATACGTGTTAATTCGTTAGTTGCAATTTCTCCGTTAACACCAAGGTCAAGATAGAAATCTTTAGATTTTACAAGGTGAGCAGTAACATCAAATTCTAAACCAGATTCTCTTAAAGCACCATCATTTACTTTTATAACAGAGTAACCAATAGAAGGTCCTACTTTTCTATCGAATATTAAGTTGTCTGTGTTTTTAATATAGTAATCTACACTTGCGTCTAAATATTTTCCTAAAGAAAATTCTGCACCGGCTTGGAATTGATCTGAAACTTCCCATTCTAAATCAGGATTTCCTTTAGTGTCAAAAATTAATGTTGATTCATCATCTAAATTACCAACAGTATATAAATCATTACCAGAGTAATAATCTACACCACCTTGATCACCAACTCTACCGTAACTTGCTTTTAGTTTAAAGAAACTAAAAATGTTTTGTTTAGACATAAAGTCTTCGTTAGACATTACCCAAGATGCACCTACAGAGCCAAATGTTCCCCATCTGTTTCCTTCTTCAAATCTTGAAGATCCATCGCGTCTTAATGTTCCAGAAATAAAGTACGTGTCGTTATAGTTGTAGTTTACTTGTCCGAAGAAACTTTCTAAAGAATAACTTTGTGTGTAAGAAGACATGTTAGATTGTACAACGGCATCATTAAAGTCTGTACTATTAGGGTCTGTTAAGTTAGATTTACTACCAAATAAGTATTCTCTTTCCCAGTCGTTTGCTTCATGTGCAATAAGTGCATCGAAAGCATGACCGTTAAATTTTTTCTTATAGGTTAACATATTTAACAAGTTATAAGAAAAAACATCTGTTCTTAACTTGTATATAGATCCATTTTGAGATGCGCTTGGTCCGTAATATGGTCCGTCTTGGCTGTTGTAATTACTGTTCTTGTAATTCCATCCAATTTTGTTTGTAAGTTTTAAATCGTCACTGAAAGAAATATCTATACTTGCATTACCGTTTAATTCATTTACAACATCATTAGATATTGAGTTTTGAGCATCACTAATAGCATTAGTTAAACCTCCAAATCCACGGCTTTCTCCGTAATCGTAAACATAACCACCATAATATGGGTCGTCTATTTTGTTTCCATTTTCATCTCTTAAGAATAGAGGGTATATAGAAGGTATGTTATCTACAAACCAGAATACAGATCCTGAATCGTCAGATTGTCCTGCATTATTAGTTTCAGATTTTGTGTAACCAATATTAAGGTTTCCTGATAGCCAATCTTTAGCTTGGTGGTCTATATTTGCTCTTACAGAGTAACGTTCGAAATCTGAATTGATAGAGTAACCAACATCATTAAGATAACCAAAAGAAGTAAAGTATCTTGTTTTGTCTGAACCACCACTAATTTTTACGTTAGCTTCTGTTCTGTTAGATTCTTGAAAGGCGTAGTCTTCCCAGTTTTCTGGATTGTATTTACGTGTAACACCATCTCTTACTTTTCCAGTAGTAGGATCTATTAAATCTGCACCACTATCTACATTCCACATATTGTAGTCAGATGAAATTCCTGAACTTCCAAAAATATTAGAATCGGCATAATCTGTACCGTCGTAACCTAAAATGTTACCTCTGTTTTTAAGTGCTTCGTAACTTGTTTCAATATATTCTTCAGGAGAAGATATTGTAGAGTAACGAGGTAATGCACTAAAGTTTTGTCCTGTTTTTATGTCTATTTCTATTTCTGCTTCATTTCTAGATCCTTTTTTAGTGTTAATTACAATTACACCATTAGAACCTCTAGAACCATAGATCGCTGTTGCAGCTGCATCTTTAAGAATAGTTGTAGATTCTATATCGTTAGGATTTATAGAACTTATTGAACCTGTGTAAGGCACACCGTCTAATACATATAAAGGATCTCTGTTTCCGTTAAGAGAACCAAAACCTCTAATACGTACAGTTGCATCTTCACCAGGTTGTCCGCTTGTGTTAATTACGCGTACACCGGCAGCTTCTCCAGCTAAAGCTTGAGAAACGTTAGATACAGATTTACGTCCTAAAGCTTCAGCATCAATTTGCGTTGCTGTACCTGTAAATGAGCGTAATGTAGATGTTCCGTACCCTACAATAAGTACTTCGTCTAGTTCTGATAAGTCTTCAGCTAATATAATATTGATTGTGTTTGCAGTGCTAATTTTTTGCTCTACAGTTTTATAGCCCATAAAAGAAAAGGCTAATGTGCTACCTGATTCTCCAGAAATTGAATAATTTCCATCAAAATCGGTTTGTGTACCATGTGTGGTTCCTTTAATAATAATATTTACTCCAGGGAGTGGTAAGCCACTTTCGTCGGTAACATTTCCCGAAACAATTTTTTCTTGTGCAAAAGTAAACTGCACAACAAACGCTAGAAACAGCGTTAAAATCCCACTTAAATGTGATCTCATTTTTTAATTTATTTTGAATTAGTCGGTGGCAATATTCTTAATAAATAGTTAACTAAACAATAATATTATATTAAATTTTAAAGGTAGATTTAATTGCAAACGTTGTAGTTTTTTTATTTGTTAAAAAGAAGTCGTTATACTTAGGTGTATTTTTGCATTATTCACACTGAAAGGTTGTTTTTCTGTTTTTCCGTTAGCATAAATGAGTTTTAGTAGGCCTCCTTTTGTTAATAATGCAATTCCTACGCCTATGGAAAACAGTTTTTCTTTTTGTAAGGTAATTTGGTTGTTTAAGTAGGAAAAATCTGTAATACTGTTTATGTAAATTGTAGGATTTAGTTGGTATCTATATTCTAAATTTAAAACTCCAAATAGATTTGCTGTTAAACTATTTTCTTCAAACCCTCTAATGGAATTAATCCCACCAAAACGCAGTAATTCATTTTCTAAATAACTGTCCGACTCTAAGGCTGATGCTGTTATCCTTGTATAAATGCTATTACTTTTGTTTAGGTAAAAACTGTGATATATTTCAGCATTAAATAGTATTTGATTTTCTTTTGTGTTAGTGTATGTTCTAGAGCCAAAACCAAGCTCTAAATCTGCATAAGATTTTGTAGGAAATAAGGTGTTGTATTCTGTAGTATTTATGAAATTATATTGTGTTTTGTAAAATGTAGATTTGTAATCATCTATAGTGCTAATTGTAGTGTTTTCTAAAAGATTATTAGACTGTGTTGAAGATACTCCAATATATACCTTGTTAGAGGTGTTAATTTGATAATAGAGTTTTAGTGATTGATCGACGGTAGAATAGGATGAATCTTTCTTAAATATGTTTAATTCTACATTGGTTCCTACAGGTGTTTTAAAGATATAAGGAGCGTCTACATTTATGTTAAATGTTTTTTGTTCGTTTTCATCACTTTTGTATAAAAAAGATATTGTTTCACCATAATTAAAATTATTACGGAGTAACATGTCTAAGTAACCACTAAATTCAAGTTTGTTGGTGTCTTCATTTGTTACAAATCCCAAATACCCATCAAAATTATTGCTTTTTTGTTTTTCAATGTATAGATATATGGTTGTAGAGTCTTTTGTAAAAAGTACTTCTGGGTCTCGAATTAAATTAGCAAAACTAAGTTTATTAATTCTATTGGTTTTTTCTATAATATTATCCATGTTAAAAACATTTCCTTTTTTTAACTGAGCATAATATTTAATATATTTTTTAGGGAATTTCTCGTAGCCCTTAATTATAATTTTATCTATATGTCTAATCTCTTTTTGTGAAGATGTTTTTAACTCTGCTTTTACACTGTTGTTTTCAATTTTAATGTTTTCTAATTTTAAAGTAGAAAAGGGGAGTCCATCTTTTGCAAGTTTAGTGTTTAGCTTATGTAGTGTGTTCTCTATTTTATTAAAACTAATTATTAAAGTGTTGCCTGTTGTTGTAATGTTGTTTGATTGTAGTATTTCTGTGTTTAAACTAGAGTTGTCATATTTTACATAGATAGAATCATATTTTTTATTTAGAGCTATAAATGTCTCAATAGTCGAATCGTTAATTTTTTCAGTCTTTTTAATAGTGTGTTCTATGTATCCTGTTTTATTTAACTTAATACTTAGCGTGTCTAAGCTATTTAATACGGATTTGTAATCTGTATGTCTTTTTTGGTAGGTAATAGAATCTAATAATTCCGTTTCGTGATTAGTTGCTCCATGAATTTTTAATATTAAATTCTGAGACAGGACTTTACTGCTAGCCAATAAAAAGAATGTTATGAATAAAATTTTTAGATGCACTATTTTTTAAACTTTAGAATGGTAAAACTAACGGAAAAAGTAGCAGAATAATATATAACAAAGTATAAAAGTTAAATTCTGTTGAAAATTAATCATTTAGGGTTTGAAAAGTAAAAATAAATTCTTACATTTGCAGCCCTCTAAGAAGAGGATATTTTATAAATTTTATAGAAAATATGCCAACAATTTCACAATTAGTACGAAAAGGAAGAGCCAAAATAACCAAGAAGAGTAAATCGGCTGCTTTAGATTCGTGTCCTCAAAGACGAGGGGTTTGTACGCGTGTTTACACTACTACACCTAAGAAACCTAACTCTGCAATGCGTAAAGTAGCAAGGGTTAGATTAACTAACGGTAATGAAGTAAATGCATACATCCCTGGTGAAGGTCACAATTTACAGGAGCACTCGATAGTATTGGTTAGAGGTGGAAGGGTAAAAGATTTGCCAGGAGTTAGATATCACATCGTTCGTGGTGCCTTAGACACAGCAGGTGTTGCAGGTAGAACACAACGTAGATCTAAGTACGGTGCAAAACGCCCTAAGAAGTAATTAAAATCTTTTAAAGAAAAGACATGAGAAAAAGAGCAGCAAAAAAGAGACCGCTTTTACCAGATCCACGTTTTAACGATCAGTTAGTAACTAGATTCGTTAACATGATGATGTGGGACGGAAAAAAATCGGTAGCTTTTAAGGTATTCTATGATGCAATTGACATCGTAGACTCAAAAAAAACAGACGAAGAAAAAACAGCTTTAGAGTTGTGGAAAGATGCATTATCTAATGTTATGCCTCACGTAGAAGTGCGTAGTCGTAGAGTAGGTGGAGCAACATTCCAAATTCCAATGCAAATTCGTCCAGACAGAAAAGTTTCTACAGCAATGAAGTGGTTAATTAGCTACTCACGTAAAAGAAATGAAAAATCTATGGCACAACGTTTAGCATCAGAAGTTTTAGCAGCAGCTAAAGAAGAAGGAGCCGCTGTTAAGAAAAGAGTTGATACTCATAAAATGGCAGAAGCTAACAAAGCATTCTCACACTTTAGATTCTAGATAAAATGGCAAGAGATTTAAGATTAACAAGAAATATTGGGATTGCTGCGCATATTGATGCTGGTAAAACTACGACAACAGAACGTGTTCTTTATTATACAGGTGTTTCACATAAGATAGGTGAAGTACATGATGGTGCTGCAACAATGGACTGGATGGAGCAAGAGCAAGAAAGAGGTATTACAATTACTTCTGCTGCAACAACTTGCGAGTGGGTTTTTCCAAAAGAAAATGCAAAACCAACTCCTGAAGCACAGAGTTACCATTTTAACATTATTGACACACCGGGCCACGTAGATTTTACTGTTGAAGTAAATCGTTCATTACGTGTACTTGATGGTTTAGTTTTCTTATTTAGTGCAGTTGATGGTGTTGAGCCTCAATCTGAAACTAACTGGAGACTTGCTGATAATTATAAAGTTCCTCGTATTGGTTTCGTTAACAAAATGGACCGTCAAGGATCTGACTTCTTAAGTGTTTGTCAACAAGTAAAAGATATGTTAAAATCTAACGCGGTGCCAATCGTTTTAAACATTGGTGACGAAGAAGATTTTAAAGGTATTATAGATTTAGTAAAGAACAGAGCTATTGTTTGGCATGACGAAACTCAAGGGTCTACCTTTGATGTTATTGATATTCCAGAAGAGCTTAAATCTGAAGCTAGAAAATATAGAGCATTACTTATTGAAGAAGTAGCTGGCTACGATGAGAACTTACTAGAGAAGTTCATGGAAGATGAAGATTCAATTACAGAAGATGAAGTGCATGCTGCACTTAGAGCTGCTGTAATGGATATGGCAATCATTCCTATGATTTGTGGTTCTGCTTTTAAAAATAAAGGTGTTCAATTCTTATTAGACGCTGTATGTCGTTACTTACCTTCTCCAATGGATAAGGAAGGTATTAAAGGAATGAATCCTGATACTGAAAAAGAAGAAATTCGTAAACCTAGTGTAGACGAACCTTTTGCAGCATTAGCATTTAAAATTGCTACAGATCCTTTCGTAGGACGTTTAGCATTCTTTAGAGCATATTCAGGACGTTTAGACGCAGGTTCTTATGTATTGAATAATCGTTCAGGTAAGAAAGAACGTATTTCTCGTATCTACCAAATGCACGCTAATAAGCAAAATGCTATCGATTATATCGAAGCAGGAGATATTGGAGCTGCTGTTGGATTTAAATCTATCAAAACAGGAGATACACTTACAGATGAAAAACATCCTATTGTTTTAGAATCTATGGACTTTCCAGATCCCGTAATTGGTATCGCGATTGAGCCTAAAACTAAAGCAGATGTTGATAAATTAGGTATTGGTTTAGCTAAATTAGCTGAAGAAGATCCTACATTTACTGTACGTTCAGACGAATCTTCAGGACAAACTATCATCTCTGGAATGGGAGAATTACACTTAGATGTAATTGTAGACCGTTTAAAAAGAGAATTTAAGGTAGAGGTTAACCAAGGTCAACCACAAGTTGAGTACAAAGAAGCTATTACAAGAGCTGCAGATCATAGAGAAGTTTACAAAAAGCAATCTGGTGGTCGTGGTAAATTTGCTGATATCGTATTTACGGTTGAACCAGCAGATGAAGGTGTAGTAGGTTTACAATTTATATCTACAATTAAAGGTGGTAACGTTCCTAAAGAATTTATCCCTTCTATTGAAAAAGGATTTAAAATGGCTATGGTTAATGGACCATTAGCAGGTTACGAAGTAGATTCTATGAAAGTGACATTGAAAGATGGATCTTATCATGATGTGGATTCGGATCAATTATCATTCGAATTAGCAGCGAAATTAGGATTTAAAAATTCAGCAAAAGCAGCAAAAGCTGTAATTATGGAACCAATCATGAAACTTGAGGTAATTACTCCTGAAGAAAACATGGGAGACATTGTTGGAGATTTAAACAGAAGAAGAGGTCAAGTTAGTGACATGGGAGATAGAGCAGGTGCAAAAACTGTAAAAGCTACTGTGCCATTATCAGAAATGTTTGGTTATGTTACTACATTAAGAACATTATCTTCAGGTCGTGCAACATCTACTATGGAATTTTCACACTATGCTGAAACTCCTTCAAATATATCTGAAGAAGTGATTAAAGCAGCTAAAGGTACAGACGCTTAAAACTAAGAAAATGAGTCAAAAAATTAGAATCAAATTAAAATCTTACGATCATAGCTTAGTGGACAAGTCTGCTGATAAGATTGTAAAAACTGTAAAAAGTACAGGTGCAGTTGTAACAGGACCAATTCCGTTACCAACTCACAAGAAAATTTTCACTGTATTACGTTCTCCTCACGTTAACAAGAAGTCTAGAGAACAATTTCAATTAAGCTCTTACAAGAGATTACTTGACATTTATAGCTCTTCTTCTAAAACAATTGATGCTTTAATGAAACTTGAATTGCCAAGTGGAGTAGAAGTAGAAATTAAAGTATAAGTAGAACACTTACTAAAAAAAGTAAGATTTACAGAAACGAAAGTTTCAATACACATGTCCTAAGCTGTGAGCGAAGGAAAAACGGTAAAAATACATTCAGGGTTGAACGTGTTTTGACCCTGAATTTTTTTATAAATAATACTAATAAATAAATTAATAATTATGTCTGGGTTAATTGGAAAAAAAATCGGTATGACCAGCATTTTCGATGAAAATGGAAAAAACATTCCATGTACAGTAATCGAAGCTGGACCATGTATCGTTACCCAAGTCAGAACTGAAGAAGTTGATGGTTATAAAGCCCTTCAACTTGGTTTCGATGACGCGACAGAAAAAAGTGCTACTAAAGCTGACTTAGGTCACGCTAAAAAAGCAGGAACTTCTGTAAAACGCAAGATCGTTGAATTTAAAGGTTTTGATGCGGAGTACAAATTAGGTGATGCAATCACTGTTGAGCACTTTATAGAAGGTGAATTCGTAGATATTGCTGGAGTTTCTAAAGGTAAAGGTTTTCAAGGGGTTGTTAAACGTCACGGTTTTGGTGGTGTAGGTCAAGCAACTCACGGTCAACACAACCGATTAAGAGCACCAGGTTCTATTGGAGCAGCTTCTTATCCTGCAAGAGTATTTAAGGGAATGAGAATGGCTGGTAGAATGGGTACCGATAGAGTTAAAGTTGAAAATTTAAGAGTTTTAAAAGTAGTTGCTGAAAAGAATCTACTTGTGGTTAAAGGATGTGTTCCTGGTCATAAAAACGCTTATGTAATCATTGAGAAGTAATGAAAGTAGCAGTTTTAGATATTAATGGAAAAGAAACTGGAAGAAAGGTAGACCTTTCTGATTCAGTTTTTGCTATAGAGCCAAACAATCATGCTGTGTATTTGGATGTTAAACAATATTTAGCAAACCAAAGACAAGGAACTCACAAAGCTAAAGAGCGTGCTGAGATTTCTGGATCTACACGTAAGATTAAAAAGCAAAAGGGAACTGGTACAGCTAGAGCAGGTAGTATTAAGTCTGGTGTCTTTAAAGGTGGTGGACGTATGTTCGGACCAAGACCTAGAAGCTATAGTTTTAAACTTAACAAAAACCTTAAGCGTTTAGCACGTAAATCAGCACTAACAATTAAAGCTTCAGAACAATCAATAGTTGTGATAGAAGATTTAAGTTTTGATTCAGTTAAGACTAAAAATTTCACTAGTGTATTGAAAGCTTTAGACTTACAAGATAAAAAATCGTTATTTGTGTTGGGTGCGTCAAATAATAATGTATATTTGTCATCACGAAATTTAAAGGGCTCTGAGGTCTTATTAAACTCAGAATTAAGCACTTACAAGATTTTAAACGCAAATAAAGTAGTCCTTTTAGAGAGTTCTTTAGAGGGAATTGAATCGAATTTAAGTAAATAAAGAAGCGATGAGTATCTTAATTAAACCTATAATAACAGAAAAAGCAACTGCAAACAGTGAATTAAACAACTGTTTTAGCTTTATGGTTAATACAAAGGCGAACAAGGTAGAAATTAAAAAAGCAGTGGAAGCTGCTTATGGCGTTTCTGTTGAAAAAGTTCGTACAATAAATGTCCGTCCAGATAGAAGTACTAAGTTTACAAAAACAGGTATTCAACATGGTAAAACAAATGCTGTTAAAAAAGCACTTGTACAACTGGCGGAAGGTGAAGTGATTGATTTATACAGTAACATGTAATTAGACGAAAATGTCAGTAAGAAAATTAAAACCGATCACACCAGGTCAGCGATTTAGAGTAGTTAATGGATTTGACGCCATTTCTACTGATAAGCCGGAGAAAAGTTTATTAGCTCCGAACAAAAGATCAGGTGGTAGAAACAGTCAAGGAAAAATGACCATGCGCTATATTGGTGGTGGGCATAAAAAAAGGTATCGTATCATTGATTTTAAAAGAACTAAAGCGGGAATTCCTGCTGAAGTAAAATCAATTCAATACGATCCAAACAGAACAGCTTTTATTGCATTATTAAATTACCAAGATGGTGAGAAAACTTATATAATTGCTCAAAACGGATTACAAGTTGGTCAAACAGTTGTATCTGGGCAAGAAGATATCGCTCCAGAAATTGGTAATGCAATGCCTTTAAGTCAAATTCCATTAGGAACAATTATTTCTTGTGTAGAGTTACGTCCAGGACAAGGAGCTGTTATGGCTCGTAGTGCTGGTGCTTTTGCTCAGTTAATGGCAAGAGATGGTAAATTTGCAACAGTAAAACTTCCATCAGGAGAAACTAGATTAATTCTAGTTAACTGTATGGCTACAATAGGTGTTGTGTCTAACTCAGATCATCAATTACTAGTATCAGGTAAAGCTGGTAGAAGTAGATGGTTAGGAAGAAGACCTCGTACGAGACCAGTAGTGATGAACCCGGTTGATCACCCAATGGGAGGTGGTGAAGGTAAATCTTCTGGAGGTCACCCTCGTTCTAGAAACGGTATACCTGCTAAAGGTTTCAGAACCCGTTCTAAAACAAAAGCGAGTAATAAGTATATTGTAGAACGTAGAAAGAAATAAGACATGGCAAGATCATTAAAAAAAGGACCTTACGTTCATTATAAACTTGATAAGAGAGTCCAAGAAAATGTTGACGGCGGAAAGAAAACAGTAATCAAAACGTGGTCTAGAGCCTCTATGATTACTCCAGATTTCGTTGGACAAACTATCGCAGTGCATAACGGAAGACAATTTGTACCTGTATATGTAACTGAAAACATGGTAGGACATAAATTAGGAGAATTTTCACCAACAAGATCTTTTAGAGGTCATGCAGGTGCTAAAAACAAAGGTAAAAAGTAGTAAGCTATGGGAAGTCGTAAAAAACAAATGGCAGACGCTATTAAGGAAGATAAAAAGCAAGTTGCTTTTGCAAAACTTAATAACTGTCCTACGTCACCGAGAAAAATGCGCTTAGTAGCCGATTTAGTAAGAGGTGAAAAGGTAGAAAAAGCACTTAATATCTTGAGATTCAGTTCTAAAGAAGCTTCTAATCGTTTAGAGAAATTGTTATTGTCTGCAATTGCAAACTGGCAATCTAAAAACGAAGATGCAAGTATCGAAGATGCTGAATTAATAGTTAAAGAGATTAGAGTAGATGGCGGATCTATGTTAAAAAGATTACGTCCAGCTCCTCAAGGTCGTGCGCACAGAATTAGAAAACGTTCAAACCACGTAACAATCGTAGTTGGAGCCAACAATAACATACAAGCTTAAATAGATATGGGACAAAAAACAAATCCAATCGGAAATCGCTTAGGAATTATCAGAGGATGGGAGTCTAACTGGTACGGAGGAAACGATTATGGCGACAAATTAGCCGAAGACGATAAGATAAGAAAGTACGTTCACGCACGTCTATCTAAAGCTAGTATTTCAAGAGTAATTATCGAGAGAACTCTTAAACTTGTAACCGTTACTATCACTACTGCTAGACCTGGTATTATTATTGGGAAAGGTGGTCAAGAGGTAGACAAGTTAAAAGAAGAACTTAAGAAAATTACTGGTAAAGAAGTTCAAATAAATATATTTGAAATCAAAAGACCAGAACTTGATGCATTTTTAGTAGGGTCAAGTATTGCTCGTCAAATTGAGAACAGAATCTCTTACAGACGTGCAATCAAAATGGCAATTGCTGCTACAATGCGTATGAATGCTGAAGGAATTAAGATCCAAATTAGTGGTCGTCTAAACGGTGCAGAAATGGCACGTTCTGAACACTACAAAGATGGACGTATTCCATTATCAACATTCAGAGCCGATATTGATTATGCTTTAGTTGAGGCACATACTACTTATGGTAGATTAGGTGTTAAAGTATGGATCATGAAAGGTGAAGTATATGGAAAAAGAGAGCTTTCTCCGCTTGTTGGATTGTCTAAGAAGCAAGGAAAAGGTGGAACACGAGGAGGTAATAACAAACCACGTCGTAGAAAGTAATTTTTTAAAGTAAAGAAAAAATGTTACAGCCTAAAAGAACAAAATTTCGTAAAGCACAAAAAGGACGTATGAAGGGTAACTCTGGTAGAGGACACCAATTATCAAACGGAACTTTTGGGATAAAATCACTTGATTCGAATTTTTTAACATCGCGTCAAATAGAAGCAGCACGTATCGCCGCTACACGTCACATGAAGAGAGAAGGACAACTTTGGATAAAAATATTTCCAGATAAGCCTATCACAAAAAAGCCTCTTGAAGTACGTATGGGTAAAGGTAAAGGTGCCGTTGAATATTGGGCAGCTGTTGTAAAACCAGGTAGACTACTTTTTGAAGTAGGAGGAGTACCTTTAGACGTTGCTAAAGAAGCATTACGTTTAGCAGCTCAAAAATTACCGGTTAAAACAAAGTTTGTTATCGCTAGAGATTACGAAGCATAATTTATTTGATGTTATGAAACAATCAGAAATTAAAGAATTATCTACTGCTGAGTTACAAGAGAAACTTGGCGAGACAAAAAAGAGTTATTCAGACCTGAAAATGGCACATGCAATATCTCCTTTAGAAAATCCAATTCAATTACGTAACGTAAGACGTGACGTAGCTAAAATTGCGACAGAAATAACTAAAAGAGAATTACAATAATTCTGCTGAAAGATGGAAAAAAGAAATTTAAGAAAAGAACGTGTAGGAGTTGTTACTAGTAACAAGATGCAAAAATCTATTGTTGTTGCTGAAGTTAAAAAAGTAAAACACCCTATGTATGGTAAGTTCGTGTTAAAAACGAAAAAATACGTTGCACACGACGAGACTAACGATTGTAATATTGGAGATACTGTAAAGATCATGGAAACAAGACCTATGAGTAAATCTAAATGTTGGAGATTAGTTGAAATAATTGAAAGAGCGAAGTAATTATGTTACAACAAGAATCAAGATTAAAAGTAGCAGATAACACTGGAGCAAAGGAAGTTTTAACTATCCGTGTTCTAGGTGGTACTAAAAGAAGATACGCTTCTGTAGGAGACAAAATAGTTGTTTCAGTTAAAGATGCAACACCTAATGGAAACATTAAAAAAGGTGCTGTTTCTACTGCAGTTGTTGTACGTACTGTAAAAGAAGTAAGACGTCCTGACGGATCTTATATCAGATTCGACGACAATGCTTGTGTATTATTAAACCCAACGGGTGAGATGAGAGGTACACGTGTATTTGGACCTGTTGCTAGAGAACTTCGTGATAAACATTTCATGAAAATTGTATCATTGGCACCTGAAGTGCTTTAATGAATTATAAGATGACAAAGCTTAAAATAAAATCAGGAGATACTGTAAAAGTAATTACTGGAGACCATAAAGGATCTGAAGGAAAAGTACTTAAAGTATTAACCGATAAGAATAAAGCGATTGTTGAGGGTGTTAACTTGGTGAAGAAACATACTAAGCCAAGTGCACAAAGCCCTCAAGGAGGAATCGTAGAAAAAGAAGCTCCAATTCAAATCTCTAATTTATCATTATTAACTGCATCAGGTGAAACAACTCGAGTAGGTTATAAGGTAGAAGGAGATAAGAAAGTGAGATTTTCTAAAAAATCTAATGAAGTAATATAGTTATGGCATATTCACCGAGACTTAAAGAAGAGTATAAAAGCAAAGTAATTGCTGCTCTTACAGAAGAATTTGGATATAAGAATGTTATGCAAGTTCCAAAATTATCTAAGATAGTAATATCTAAAGGTGTTGGAGCTGCTGTTGCAGATAAGAAGTTAGTTGACTACGCAGTAGAAGAATTAACAACTATTTCTGGACAAAAAGCTATAGCAACTATATCTAAAAAAGATGTTGCATCTTTCAAATTACGTAAAGGAATGCCTATTGGTGCGAAAGTTACGTTAAGAGGAGAAAGAATGTATGAATTTTTAGACCGTTTAGTTACTTCAGCCTTACCTCGTGTAAGAGATTTTGGCGGAATTAAAGCAACAGGATTTGACGGAAGAGGTAATTATAACCTTGGAGTTACAGAACAAATTATCTTTCCAGAAATTGATATTGATAAAGTCAATAAAATTTCAGGTATGGATATTACCTTTGTAACATCTGCCGAAACTGATAAAGAAGCAAAATCATTATTAACTGAACTAGGTTTACCTTTTCAAAAGAACTAAGATATGGCTAAAGAATCAATGAAAGCCCGTGAGGTTAAAAGAGCAAATACAGTAGCAAAATATGCTGAAAAACGTAAAGCTTTAAAAGAAGCTGGCGATTATGAAGCATTACAAAAGTTACCTAAAAATGCTTCTCCTGTACGTATGCACAACAGATGTAAACTAACAGGTAGACCAAAAGGTTATATGCGTACATTTGGTATTTCTCGTGTAACATTCAGAGAAATGGCAAATAACGGTCTTATACCAGGTGTAAGAAAAGCAAGCTGGTAAAAATAATTATAAATTGGTTTCAGGTTTAATTTAAATATTAAAAACCAAAACCGCAAATTAATACATATGTATACAGATCCAATAGCGGATTATCTAACAAGAATTAGAAATGCTGTGCGTGCTAACCACAGAGTGGTAGAGATACCAGCTTCTAACTTGAAAAAAGAAATCACAAAAATATTATTCGACCAAGGATATATTTTAAGTTACAAATTCGATGATTCTTCAGTACAAGGAACTATTAAAATAGCTCTTAAATACAACAAGGAAAATAAAGAGCCTGTAATTAAGAAGATTCAAAGAATCAGTAAACCAGGTTTACGTAAATATGCTAGTTCAACAGAACTTCCTAGAATTTTAAATGGTCTTGGTATTGCCATCGTTTCTACTTCTCACGGAGTAATGACAGGTAAACAAGCTCAAAAAGAAAATGTAGGTGGTGAAGTTTTATGCTACGTTTACTAATTTAAAGACTATAAGAAATGTCAAGAATAGGTAATAACCCAGTCGCAATTCCAGAAGGAATTACAGTTGATATTAACGACAATATTGTAACAGTAAAAGGAAAATTAGGAGAATTGTCTCAAGAATTTTCTGATGTTACTATGAAAGTTGAAGATGCAAAAGTTATAGTTGAGCGTTCTTCTGATAAAAAAGAAGAAAAATCTAAACACGGTCTTTACAGAGCCTTAGTTCATAACATGATCGAAGGTGTAACTAAAGGATGGTCTAAAGAGCTAGAATTAGTTGGTGTTGGATATAGAGCTTCAAATCAAGGTCAAAAACTTGATTTAGCATTAGGTTTTTCTCACAATATTATATTAGATATTGCTCCAGAAGTAAAAGTTGAAACAGTATCTGAGAAAGGTAAGAATCCTATAATTAAACTAACGTCTCATGACAAGCAACTTGTTGGACAAGTAGCAGCTAAAATTAGAGACTTTAGAAGACCTGAACCATATAAAGGAAAAGGTATTAAATTTGTAGGAGAAATATTAAGAAGAAAAGCAGGTAAATCAGCTTAATAATTTATAAGTTATGGCGTTAACAAAAAACGAAAGACGATTAAGAATTAAAAGCAGAGTCCGTAAAATAGTTTCTGGTACAGAAGCTAGACCAAGATTATCTGTTTTTAGAAGTAATAAAGAAATTTATGCTCAAGTAGTAGATGATGTAACTGGTAAAACTATCAGTTCAGCATCTTCTAGAGATAAAGATATTAGTGCTGCAAAAGGATCTAAAGCAGAAATTGCTACTCTAGTAGGAAAATCTGTAGCTGAAAAAGCTTTAAAAGCAGGTGTAGACACTATCTCTTTTGATAGAGGTGGATATTTATACCATGGTAGAGTAAAATCATTAGCTGAAGGAGCTAGAGAAGCAGGACTTAAATTCTAAGAAATTATGTATCAAAAATACAAAAGCGCAGAGCTAGTAAAACCAAGTGGATTAGATCTTAAAGATCGTTTAGTTGGTGTACAGAGAGTTACAAAAGTAACTAAAGGTGGTAGAGCATTTGGTTTTTCAGCAATCGTTGTGGTTGGTGATGAATCAGGTGTAGTAGGTCACGGTTTAGGAAAATCTAAAGATGTTGCAAGTGCTATTGCTAAGGCAGTAGAAGATGCAAAGAAAAATTTAGTTCGTATTCCAATCGTAAAGCGTACATTGCCACATGAACAAAAAGGTAAATTTGGTGGAGCAAGAGTAAACATCATTCCTGCAGCTCCTGGTACAGGGGTAATTGCTGGTGGAGCTGTGAGAACAGTTTTAGAAGCAGTAGGAATACATGATGTATTATCTAAATCTCAAGGATCATCAAACCCTCACAACGTTGTTAAAGCAACTTTCGATGCATTACTTCAATTAAGAAGTGCTAAAAAAATTGCTAAAGATAGAGGCGTTTCATTAGAAAAAGTTTTTAAAGGTTAATAGCGATAGAAATGGGAAAGATTAAAGTAACGAAAGTTAAAAGCGCAATTAAACGTACACAAAGACAAAAGAGAACATTAGAAGCTCTTGGTCTTAAACGTATTGGGCAAGTCGTAGAGCATGAAAACACACCAAATATTCTTGGTATGGTTGCTAAAGTTGAACACTTAGTTTCTGTTGAAGAAGCTTTATAATAAAACTGAGAAATGGATTTAAGTAAATTAAAACCTGCAGAAGGTTCAGTTAAAAATCAAGGAAAAAGAATAGGTCGTGGACAAGGTTCTGGTAAAGGTGGTACCGCTACTCGTGGTCACAAAGGTGCTAAATCTCGTTCTGGTTATTCTAGGAAACTTGGATTTGAAGGAGGGCAAATGCCACTTCAAAGACGTGTACCTAAATTTGGTTTTACTAACATTAACCGTGTAGAATATCAAGGTGTAAACTTAGATGTGTTACAACAATTGGTTGATGATAAGAAAATTAACGATACAGTAAATTTAGACTCATTAATGTCTGTAGGTGTAACTGGAAAGAATGATCTAGTTAAAATCTTAGGTAGAGGTGAACTAAAAGCAAAATTAAAAGTAACTGCTCATAAATTTACTGCTTCAGCAAAAGCTGCTATTGAAGCGGCAGGAGGAGAAGCTGTAACTTTATAATCACGTAATAGAGCATGAAATTTATAGAAACGTTAAAGAATGTTTGGAAAATTGAGGAACTAAGAAATAGAATCATCTTAACAGTTGGTCTATTATTAGTTTATCGTTTTGGTGCACAAGTTGTTTTACCAGGTATTGATGCTGCACAATTAGAAACCTTACAAAGTAATACAGATTCTGGATTATTAGGTTTGTTAAATGCATTTACTGGTGGAGCATTCGCTAATGCATCAATATTTGCCTTAGGTATTATGCCTTACATTTCTGCTTCTATTGTAGTGCAATTAATGGGTATAGCTATTCCTTACTTGCAAAAGTTACAAAAAGAAGGAGCAAGTGGGCAAAAGAAAATTAATCAAATCACTCGTTGGTTAACTATCGCTATCTGTTTGGTGCAAGCACCAGGTTATTTAGCTAGTTTATCAAGTTTAGGTATACCTCAAAGTGCCTTTTTATTAGGGCAAGGTGGTTTATTTTATTTTTCTTCTATAGTGATTTTAGTTACTGGTTGTATTTTTGCAATGTGGTTAGGAGAAAAGATTACAGATAAAGGTATTGGAAATGGTATTTCACTTTTAATTATGGTGGGTATTATTGCACGTTTACCTTTAGCATTTTTCCAAAACGCAGCATCTCGTTTAGAAGGAAATAACGTTATGTTAATCCTTATTGAATTAGTGTTGTGGTTTGTAATTATTTTTGCATCAATTATGCTTATTATGGCAGTTAGAAAAATTGCTGTTCAATATGCTAGACGTACTGCATCCGGAGGTTACGAAAAAAACATTATGGGATCTAGACAATATATTCCATTAAAACTTAACGCTTCAGGTGTAATGCCAATTATTTTTGCTCAAGCAATTATGTTTGTACCTGGTTTAATTGGAGGTACTTCTTTTATGAAGGACTCTGGTGCTGGACAATGGTTACAATCACAATTTTCTGATATATTCGGATTCTGGTATAACTTATTATTCGCATTCTTAATTATTGTATTCACGTATTTTTACACAGCTATCACTGTTCCTACGAACAAAATGGCTGATGATTTAAAACGTAGTGGTGGTTTTATTCCAGGGATTCGTCCAGGAACTGAAACTTCTGAATATTTAGATAAGATTATGTCTCAAATAACATTACCAGGTTCTATTTTCTTAGCACTTATCGCTGTGTTCCCTGCTATAATTGTCAAGTTAATGAATGTTCAATCTGGATGGGCCTTATTTTTTGGTGGTACATCACTATTAATTTTGGTAGGAGTTGCAATTGACACGATGCAACAAGTAAATTCATACTTGTTGAATAGACACTATGATGGCTTGATGAAAACTGGTAAAAATAGAAAAGCAGTAGCTTAATATATTATACAATGGCAAAACAAGCAGCAATAGAACAAGACGGAACAATTATAGAAGCATTATCTAATGCTATGTTTCGTGTGGAGTTAGAGAATGGTCACATTGTGACTGCTCATATATCTGGTAAAATGCGTATGCATTACATTAAATTGTTACCAGGTGATAAAGTAAAATTAGAAATGAGTCCTTACGATTTAACTAAGGCTAGAATAACTTATAGATACTAATACGATGAAAGTAAGAGCATCAGTTAAAAAAAGAAGTGCAGATTGTAAAATCGTGCGTAGAAAAGGTAGACTTTACGTAATTAACAAAAAGAATCCTAGATTCAAACAAAGACAAGGGTAATTATGGCTAGAATTGCAGGTGTAGACATACCAAAACAGAAAAGAGGAATAATCTCTTTAACTTATATCTATGGAATAGGTAGAAGTAGAGCAAAAGAAATTTTAGACGCAGCTAAGGTTGACGAAAACACAAAAGTTCAAGATTGGACAGATGATCAAATAGGTTCTATTCGTGATGCTGTTTCTTCTTTCACTATTGAAGGTGAATTACGTTCTGAAACACAATTAAGCATTAAGCGATTAATGGATATTGGATGTTACAGAGGTATTCGTCATAGAGCAGGTCTTCCTTTAAGAGGACAACGTACTAAAAACAACTCTAGAACTAGAAAAGGTAGAAGAAAAACTGTTGCTAACAAAAAGAAAGCAACTAAATAATTAAAAGTCATTAGTATTTAGAAGTTAGATGAATCTGTTTGAAATTGAAAAGTTTAGGATTCTATCACTAACAACTAACAACTAGAAACTAAAATCATATGGCAAAGTCAAATACAAAAAGCGTTAAAAAACGTAAAGTTGTAGTAGATTCAGTTGGGGAAGCTCACGTTACAGCATCTTTCAACAACATCATTATTTCATTAACCAACAAAAAAGGAGACGTTATTTCTTGGTCTTCAGCTGGTAAAATGGGATTTAGAGGATCTAAGAAAAACACTCCTTATGCTGCTCAATTAGCTGCTGAAGATGCTGCAGGTGTAGCAACAGAAGCAGGTTTAAAGAAAGTTAAGGTTTACGTAAAAGGACCAGGAAACGGTAGAGAATCTGCTATTCGTTCTCTTCATAATGCAGGAATTGAAGTAACAGAAATTATTGATGTTACTCCATTACCACATAATGGATGTCGTCCTCCAAAACGTAGAAGAGTATAATTTACTTCAAAATAAACTATAAAAAATTAATATCAGCTTAATATACAGTTGGTATTAATTTTTTTATGTGTAAATTTGCATTCGTAAAAAAATAATTTAACAAGTATAACCAAGAGATTAACGATTATCGAAGGATAAGATTAAGACCTTAATTCATAATCACTCTTATAACAAATTTAATATGGCAAGATATACTGGTCCTAAAACTAAAATAGCTCGTAAGTTTGGTGAAGCTATTTTTGGAGATGACAAATCTTTCGAAAAAAGAAATTATCCTCCAGGTCAACACGGAGCTAACAAGCGTCGTGGAAAAAAATCTGAATATGCTATCCAATTAATGGAAAAGCAAAAAGCAAAATATACTTATGGTATATTAGAACGTCAATTCAGAGGTTTATTTAAAAAAGCAACTGCTTCTCAGGGTATTACTGGTGAAGTATTATTACAATTATGTGAGTCTAGATTAGACAACGTAGTTTATAGAATGGGACTTTCTCCTTCTAGAAGTGGTGCTAGACAATTAGTTTCTCACAGACACATTACTGTAAATGGTGAGTTGGTAAACATACCTTCTTATAATTTAAAAGCAGGAGATGTTGTAGCTGTAAGAGAAAAATCTAAATCACTTGAATCTATTGATAGATCTTTATCAAATTCAAGTCAAGTTTTCGAATGGATTACTTGGAACTCTGAAACTAAGCAAGGAACTTATGTTTCTGTACCAGCTAGAATTCAAATTCCAGAAAACATCAACGAGCAGTTCATCGTAGAACTTTACTCTAAATAATAAGTATAATTTATTGAGATTTAGCCAAAGGGTTTATTCGTGTTTCTTCAAACTTATAAACCGCGCAACTAAATAACAATTAAAAAGAAGAATAATATGGCAGTATTTAATTTTCAGAAGCCTGATAAAGTAATCATGATTGATTCTACCGATTTTCACGGTAAATTCGAATTTAGACCTTTAGAACCTGGTTATGGATTAACAGTTGGGAATGCTTTAAGAAGAGTTTTATTATCTTCTTTAGAAGGATTTGCAATTACATCAGTTAGAATTGAAGGTGTAGAACATGAATTTTCAACTATCCCTGGTGTTGTTGAAGACATGACAGAAATTATTTTAAATTTAAAACAAGTTCGTTTTAAAAGACAAATAGAAGACGTAGATAACGAGTCTGTTTCTATGACTATTTCTGGTCAAGATCAAATTACCGCAGGAGATTTTCAAAAATTTATTTCTGGTTTTCAAGTTTTAAATTCAGATTTAGTTATCTGTAATTTAGATCCTAAAGTAACTGTTAATATTGAAATTTCTATAGAAAAAGGTAGAGGTTATGTGCCTGCAGAAGAAAATAAGAAAGCTA
Organism: Formosa sp. L2A11; assembly: GCF_009796865.1. Lineage (GTDB taxonomy): Bacteria > Bacteroidota > Bacteroidia > Flavobacteriales > Flavobacteriaceae > Formosa. The sequence continues at coordinate 1,998,543 of NZ_CP047028.1, forward strand.
CTGCACCAATAGGTACAATCTTTACAGATTCTATTTATACACCAATTAAAAATGTTAAATATAGCATTGAGAATTACCGTGTAGAACAAAAGACAGATTACGAAAAATTAGTTTTCGAAATCGAATCTGATGGTTCTATTACGCCTCAAGATGCTTTAACAGAAGCAGCAAAAACGTTAATTCACCACTTCATGTTATTCTCTGATGAGCGTATCACTTTAGAAGCTGATGAAATAGCTCAAACTGAAACTTATGATGAAGAATCTCTTCACATGCGTCAGTTGCTTAAAACAAAATTAGTAGACATGGATCTATCTGTTCGTGCTCTTAATTGTTTAAAAGCTGCAGAAGTTGATACTTTAGGAGACTTAGTATCATTTAATAAAAATGATTTAATGAAGTTCCGTAACTTCGGTAAAAAATCTTTAACAGAGCTTGAAGAGCTTGTAAATGTAAAAGGTTTAAATTTCGGAATGGACTTATCAAAATACAAATTAGATAAAGATTAATTAATCATATTTTGCTCCTCGATCGATGTCGAGTTTGGTAGCAAGATGATAACACAAATGTCATGAGACACGGAAAAAAAGTAAATCACTTAGGTAGACAAACAGCACATAGAAAAGCTATGCTTGCTAATATGGCTTGTTCTTTAATAGAACATAAACGTATTAACACTACCGTTGCTAAAGCTAAAGCTTTAAAACAATTTATAGAGCCTTTAGTAACTAAGTCTAAAGCAGATACTACACATAACAGACGTATTGTGTTTAGTAAGTTAAGACAAAAAGAAGCAGTTACTGAATTATTCAGAGATGTTGCTGCTAAAATAGGTGATAGACCAGGAGGTTATACTCGTATCATTAAACTTGGTAATCGTTTAGGAGATAATGCTGATATGGCAATGATAGAATTAGTTGATTACAACGAAATCTATAATGCTGGAAAAGTTGAAAAGAAAACTACACGTAGAAGTAGAAGAGGTGGTTCTAAACCAGCTGCTGCACCTGCTGTAGATACTAAAGCTTCTAATGAAGAAGAATAAATGTTACATAACATTATAAATAAAAAAGGCTACCCTATTTAAGGGTGGCCTTTTTTTTTATATTTGTAGCAATATTATTATATATGAAATATATTTTATCCTTTATTTTTATATTATCTAGTTTTTTTTTGTCTGCTCAGGCAGAGAAAATAAGTAACGTAGATTCGTTTATTGCATTACAAAATAGTGGATCTCCGATTCAGGCAGGTTCGACTATTTCTTCTTATAGTTTAAAAACACCTTCTAAAATTAAAGGATCAATTTATCTGTTTGATAATTGGTTAAACAGTTCTAAAATATATTTTCTAAATAATGAGTCTGCCTATAATTTATCTACGTTAAATTATAATATTCAATCTGAACGTTTTGAATTTAAATATTCAGAAGATTCTTTATTTGTTATTAATTCTTCAAATGTAGATCGCATAATTATCAAGAATAAAAAATTCAAAACCTATATTGATCCTGATTCAAATGTGAGTTCTTTTTTTGAAGAAATTTTTATATCGGATGAATTAAGTTTACTTAAAAAATATAAACTTGGTATAAATGAAGGAGCTGTTAACCAGATGACAGGAAAAAAGCTTAACCCTGATTCTTATAGTAAAATAGAGAAGTATTATGTCTTAAAATCTTCAGATAACGATGTTTTGACAGAAGTAAGGCTCAATAAAAAAATATTAAATACTATTATAGAAAAAGATAATTTAAATAAAGTAAAGGCTTTTTCTAAAGAAAACAGTTTGTCTTATAAAGATGAATCTGATTTAAAAATTATTCTAAATTATTCTAAATCATTATAAAATTATCAGTTTTGTAACGCGTTTTTAAATATGAAATATCAAAAAAGAAATAAAGCAGTTGTATTATTAGCCGATGGCACAATCTTTCATGGTAAAGTTGTTGGTAATAGAGAAGGTACTGCATTTGGAGAAGTTTGTTTTAATACCGGTATGACTGGTTATCAAGAAATTTTTACCGACCCGTCGTATTTTGGTCAATTAATGGTTACCACTAATGCACATATTGGTAATTACGGTGTAGAGAAATCTGAAATTGAATCTGAAAGTATTAAAATATCTGGATTAATTTGTAAAAATTTTAGTTACGATTTTTCTCGACCTTCAGCAGATTCTAGCTTAGAAGATTTTTTAAATAATAACAATTTATTAGCGGTGTCTGATATAGACACAAGAGCTCTTGTAAGTTACATTAGAGATAATGGTGCTATGAATGCCGTAATTTCTACAGATGTAGATAATATAGAAGGTCTTAAAGCAGAATTAAATAAGATTCCGGATATGAAGGGCCTTGAGTTGGCTTCTAAAGTATCTACTACTGAACCTTATTATATTGGAGAGGAATCTTCTAGTATTAAGATAGCTGCCTTAGACTTAGGTATAAAAAAGAATATACTTAGAAACTTAGCTAATTGTGGTGCATATATAAAGGTTTTCCCTTATAATGCTTCTTTTGAAGATTTAAATGCTTGGAACCCGAATGGTTATTTCTTATCTAATGGACCTGGAGATCCAGAACCTTTAGTTTCTGCTCAAAACGTAGCAAAGGAAATTATAAAACGAGATTTACCTCTTTTTGGTATTTGTTTAGGACACCAAGTTATTGCTCTAGCAAATGGAGTGTCTACTTATAAAATGCATAATGGCCATCGTGGTATAAACCATCCTGTAAAAAATATGATTACAGGTAAAGGTGAAATTACATCTCAAAATCATGGTTTTGCTGTAAGTAGGGAAGACGTAGAAGCGCATCCCGATTTAGAAATAACACATTTTCATTTAAACGATGATACGGTTGCTGGTTTAAGAATGAAAAATAAAAATTGTTTTTCTGTTCAATATCATCCAGAAGCAAGTCCTGGACCACATGATGCTGATTATTTATTCGATCAATTCATCGAAAATATTAAGAAATAGATACTAAAAACCTCAAAAAAAGCTTGCTTTATTTGAGGTTTTTTTGTTACGAAAACAATGTAGTAATTTTATATTATAAATATAACAATTTTTGCTAAAATTTAGACTCACAATTTCGTAAATTAGTATTTTAAAACAATAAAATTAACCTTTTAAATAATATTAAGATGAGCATAATTATTAACATTCATGCAAGACAAATTTTAGATTCACGTGGTAATCCAACAGTTGAAGTAGATGTAGTTACAGAAAATGGCGCTTTTGGTAGAGCAGCAGTTCCATCTGGAGCTTCTACAGGAGAGCATGAAGCCGTTGAATTACGTGATGGTGGTACATCATATATGGGTAAAGGAGTTTCTAAGGCTGTAGATAATGTAAATACTGTTATCGCTCAAGAATTATTAGGTATGTCTGTTTTCGAACAAAATCAAATTGATCAAATGATGATTGATTTAGATGGTACACCAAATAAATCTAAATTAGGAGCTAACGCAATCTTAGGTGTGTCTTTAGCTGTTGCTAAAGCTGCTGCTTTTGAATTGGGTGTGCCATTATACCGTTACGTAGGTGGTGTTTCTGCAAATACATTACCTGTACCAATGATGAATATTATTAATGGTGGTTCTCACAGTGATGCGCCTATCGCATTCCAAGAATTCATGATTATGCCTGTTAAAGCCAAAAACTTTACACATGCAATGCAAATGGGAACTGAAATTTTCCATAACCTTAAAAAAGTATTACACGATAGAGGTTTAAGTACTGCTGTAGGTGATGAAGGAGGATTTGCTCCAACTTTAGAAGGCGGAACTGAAGATGCTTTAGATTGTATTAAATTAGCTGTTGAAAAAGCGGGTTATACTTTTGGTGATGAAGTAATGGTTGCTTTAGACTGTGCTTCTGCAGAATTTTTTATAGACGGTAAATACGACTATACTAAATTTGAAGGACCAACAGGAAAAATTAGAACTAGTGCAGAACAAGCAGAATACTTAGCAGAATTATCAGCTAAATATCCAATTATCTCTATTGAAGATGGTATGGATGAAAATGACTGGGAAGGTTTTAAATTACTTACTGAAAAAATTGGACATAGAGTACAATTAGTTGGTGATGATTTATTTGTAACTAACGTAGAACGTTTATCTCGTGGTATCGAAGAAGGTATTGCAAATTCTATTCTTGTTAAAGTTAACCAAATTGGTTCTTTAACAGAAACAATTGCTGCTGTAAACATGGCTAAAAATGCTGGTTATACAACTGTAATGTCTCACCGTTCTGGAGAAACAGAAGATAACACTATTGCAGATTTAGCAGTAGCATTAAATTGTGGTCAAATAAAAACAGGTTCAGCTTCAAGAAGTGATCGTATGGCTAAATACAATCAATTATTACGTATTGAAGAAGAATTAGGAGATGTTGCTTACTATCCTCAAGGAAAAGCTTTTAAATTCTAGTTTTAAACCCTTTAAATATTTAAAAACGATTGTCTTTTTGAGATAATCGTTTTTTTTTGTCTAAAAATTTGAGTAAAAATTAACGAAATGCTTTTTTTTTTATATATAATAATTGTGATAGATTTTGTATTTTAGCCAATAGCAAAAAAAAAAACGGAAAAATACAAGTAAATTATATGTCAAAACAAGCCACAATTGAAATAGAAGGGAAAAAGTACGAATTTCCTTTAGTTACAGGAACTGAAAATGAAGTAGCAATCGATATATCTACTTTAAGGAATGCTACTGGTGGAGTAATTACTTTAGATTCTGGGTTTAAAAACACAGGGTCTTGTGAAAGTGCAATTACTTTTTTAGATGGAGAAAAAGGAATTTTAAGATATCGTGGTTATTCAATAGAAGAACTTGCAGAAAAAGTTGACTTCTTAGAAGTTACTTATCTTTTAATTTTTGGTGAGTTACCAACAAAAGCTCAAAATGATAAATTTCATAATGATATTAAAGCGCAGTCTAATGTCGATGAAGATATCAAGAAAATTTTAGAAGCATTCCCTAAGTCTGCACACCCAATGGGAGTTATTTCTTCTTTAACAAGTGCTCTAACAGCTTTTAACCCTTCGTCTGTAAATGTAAATTCAGAAGAAGACATGTATAAAGCTATCGTTAAAATTTTAGGTAAAATGCCAGTTTTAGTAGCATGGACTATGCGTAAGAAAGAAGGTTTACCTCTTGATTATGGAGATGATTCTTTAGGTTATGTAGAGAATATTCTTAAAATGATGTTTGCTAAGCCTAATTGTAAATATGTTCAAAACAAAATATTAGTAGATGCTTTAGATAAATTATTAATCTTACATGCAGATCATGAACAAAACTGTTCTACATCTACAGTAAGAATAGTAGGTTCTGCTCATGCAGGTTTATTCGCTTCAATTTCTGCTGGTATTTCAGCATTATGGGGACCTCTTCATGGTGGTGCAAATCAAGCTGTACTTGAAATGCTTCAAGCTATCGAAGCAGATGGAGGAGATACTAAGAAATATATGGCTAAAGCCAAGGATAAAAATGATCCTTTTAGATTAATGGGATTCGGACACCGTGTTTATAAAAATTTCGATCCAAGAGCAAAAATCATTAAAAAAGCAGCAGATGATGTTTTAGAAGCTTTAGGTATTGATGATCCAATCTTGGCAATCGCTAAAGGTTTAGAAAAAGAAGCTTTAGAAGATCCTTACTTTGTTGAAAGAAAACTTTACCCTAATGTAGATTTCTACTCTGGTATAATTTATAGAGCAATGAATATTCCTCAAGAAATGTTTACAGTTATGTTTGCTGTAGGTCGTTTACCAGGATGGATTGCACAATGGAGAGAAATGCGTTTAAATAAAGAACCAATAGGTCGTCCACGTCAATTATACGTAGGAGAAACATTAAGACCTTTTGTTGATGTAGATAATCGTTAGAAAATCAAAAATTAATAATCTAATGTCATTTTGAATAATTGTAAAGCATGTTTTATGTTTTATAGATGTTCAAAATGACATTTTTATTTAATAATTTATGTTGTCATTAAAAGTTACAAATGAAACGTCTCGTTTAAGAGTCGTTGTATTAGGTACAGCCGTAAGTAATGGTCCATCACCTTCTATTGAAGAAGCATACGACCCTAAATCTATCGAACATATAAAAGCTGGTACATACCCTTTAGAAGCAGATATGATTGAAGAAATTGAAGCTGTAAACACTATTTTTAGTAAATATGATATTAAAGTTTTTCGTCCGAAAATAATAGAAAACTACAATCAAATTTTTGCTAGAGATATTGCTTTTGTAATCGATAATAAGTTTATTAAAGCTAATATTCTTCCAGATCGCGAACAAGAATTAGACGCACTCCAAGACGTTATTAATAATATTAATCCGAACGATATTATAAAACCACCAGAAGAAGTCCATATAGAAGGTGGAGACGTTATGTTATGGAACGATTATATTTTTGTCGGAACATATAAAGGAGATGATTATCCAGACCATATTACAGCAAGGACTAATATTCATGGTGTTAATTTTATTAAATCTCTTTTTCCTAATAAGATTGTGAAGGAATTTGATTTAAAAAAATCTAAAACAGAAGCCAGAGATAATGCATTACACCTAGATTGTTGTTTTCAGCCAATAGGAAAAGATAAAGCTATTATTTATGAAGGCGGTTTTAGAGTAAAATCTGATTACAAATACTTGCTAGATTTATTCGGAGAAGATAACCTATTTCATATTACAAGGGACGAGATGTATAATATGAATAGTAATGTGTTCTCTATAGATGAAAACGTTGTTATATCTGAACAAAAATTTACCAGACTAAATAATTGGTTGCGTTCTAAAGGTTTTGTTGTAGAAGAAGTGCCTTATGCAGAAATATCTAAGCAAGAAGGATTATTACGTTGTTCTACACTGCCCTTAATACGGGATTAAAAAATAAAAGCTTAAAGTTATAATAATGTTGAAATTTATTCGGTTTCAATTACATTTGCTGTACAATGCAGAATCCCCTTCAAAGCTATATACCTGAACATTCAATTCCTAAAGTAGAGGAGTTATTAGCACATGAAAAATTAGATTTCATTGTTAAAAAAGAACGAAAAACTCGGCATGGCGATTATAGAAAACTACCCAACGGTAGACATTTAATTACGGTTAATGCTAATCTAAATTCGTATAGGTTTTTAATAACATTAATTCATGAAATTGCACATTTCGAGGCTTTTCAAAAATATGGAAGACTGATAAAACCTCATGGAAAAGAGTGGAAGCATACCTTTCAGCATTTAATGTTACCATTTTTAAATCCAGATGTTTTTCCTAAAGAACTTTTACCGTTATTAGCTAAACATTTTATAAATCCTAAAGCAACAAGCGACACAGATCATGTTTTGGCATTTGCTTTAAAACAATTTGATGAAGATTCAGATAAAACCTATATTTTTGAAATACCTATAGGAAGTGTCTTCAAGATTTATAATGGAAGGCAATTCAAAAAAATAAAAAAACGTGTAAAGCGTTTTGAATGTATTGAGATTAAAACCGGAAAAATGTATTTATTTAATCCGAACGTAGAAATAGAAGTTATTTAATATAAATAGAATGAACAAAAATAATTATGCCATAATCATGGCAGGAGGAGTAGGTTCAAGATTTTGGCCCGTAAGCATGAATAGTTTTCCTAAACAATTTCACGATATGTTAGGAACAGGTGAAACGTTAATTCAGAAAACGTTTCAACGTTTATCAAGGTTCATTCCAAAACAAAATATTTACATTTTAACAAATGCTAATTATAACGACTTAGTTTTAGAACAATTACCAGAAGTTACTCAAGATCAAGTTGTTTTAGAGCCTGCAATGCGTAATACAGCACCTTGTATTTTATATGCAGCTTTAAAAATTCAGAAAGAAAATCCAGATGCTTTAATGTTAGTGGCTCCAAGTGATCACTGGATTGAAGATGAAGACGCTTTTTCTAAAAATGTATTAACAGCTTTCGATTTTTGTGAGCAAAATGATGCATTAATGACTTTAGGTATTCAACCAACATTTCCAAATACAGGTTATGGGTATATTGAATACGATATAGCTACCGAAAATGTTGTAAAACCAGTTAAACAATTTAGAGAAAAGCCAGATTATGAAACTGCCAAATCTTTTATTAAACAAGGTAATTTTGTTTGGAATGCAGGAATCTTTATGTGGAGTGTTTCTAGTGTTTTAAAGGCCTTTAAATCTAATCAGCCAGAATTATTTCAATTATTTGAAAAAGGAATTCCTTCATATAATACTGCCGATGAAGCTAAATTTATTGCAGAAAATTATGAAAAATCAGAAGATATTTCTGTCGATTATGCAATTATGGAAAGTTCTAAAAATGTATATGTTTTAGCTGCTGAATTTGATTGGAACGATTTAGGAACTTGGGGAAGTCTTTACGATAAGTTAGATAAAGATGCAGATAATAACGCCGTTGTTAATGCTAGAACTTTGGTTGAAGATGCCTCAGGAAATATGATTAGAACCAAAGCAGATAAAATTGTAGTTGTTGATGGGTTAAATGACTATATTATAATCGATAAGGATGATGTGCTTCTTATTTATCCAAAAGCAAAAGAACAAGATATTAAAAACATAAGAAATAAAGTTAGAGACGTTTTTGGTAAAAAATATTGTTAATATATGAGCGAAAATAAGTTTAATTTCTCGGAAGACGAAGCTGATAAAGTTAAAGATGCTGCTCAAGATGCAGCAGTAAAAGAGTCTAAAAAAGCCATTAAAGAGGATGCTCAAGGCTTACTAGAAAGTATTAGAGGTTTTTTATCTGAGTTATTAGACTTTAGACAAGATACAGATCAGCAAGCAACTATAGATGCCATAAAAGGCGATATTCCTTTTAAAGGCGCTACAGCTTGGATTTTAATCTGTTCTATTTTTGTCGCTTCCATCGGATTAAATGCAAATTCTACTGCAGTTGTTATCGGTGCCATGTTAATTTCACCATTAATGGGACCTATTTTAGGAATAGGTTTATCTGTCGCTATTAATGATATTGATACACTTAGAAAATCTCTAATTAATTTTGGAGTAATGATTTTCTTAAGTGTATTAACAGCTTTTCTTTTTTATAAATTTTTCCCATTACAAGAAGAATCTTTAGAGTTATTAGCACGAACAAAACCAGATATTCGAGATGTGTTAATTGCATTCTTTGGTGGTGCTGCCTTAATTATTGCTAGAACTAAAAAAGGTACAATTGCCTCTGTTATATTTGGTGTTGCAATTGCTACAGCATTAATGCCTCCTTTGTGTACTGTAGGTTATGGTTTAGCGGTTTCTTTCGACGATTTTTCTAAAGGAATTGGTTATGCATCAGGTGCATTTTACTTATTTATCATTAATACCATTTTTATTGCTTTAGCGACGTTCATCGCTTTAAAGATTTTACGTTTTCCAATGATTAAATACGTAAATTCTAAGAAAAGAAAACGTATTTCTCAAATTGCATCTTTATTAGCTATTGTTGCTATGATTCCTGCTATTTGGACATTTGTAGATGTAATAAAAGAGAGTAATTTTAAAAGAGAAGCACAATTATATTTAGATAAAGAACTAAAAGGTTTACCGCAATACGAATATATTAAACGAAATGTAGTTTATGAATATTCTAACGGGAAAGAAGGGTCTAGCTTTATCTTTAATACACATGGTATTGGATCTATTCCAGATGAAACCATTGAACTTTTAAAAGCTAAAATAGCAGATTATCCATCTTTAAAACATGCTCATTTTGAGTTTAACCAAAGTAGACAAAATGTAGATAATGTTAAGTATATGGAGCAATTGCGTGAGCGAGATTCCTTAGATTTACTTTCTCAGACTCAAAAAATAGTTTACTTAGAAAAAAGAGTTGGTCAATTACAATACTTAGAAGAAAAAACGATTCCGTTTGTAGACATTATGAAGGAGGTTCATATTAACTATGAAAACCTTGACTTGTTTACTTATTCAACCGTGATTTCTTCAAATTTTGAAAAGATAGATACAATTCCTGTATTTGGTATTCGTTGGAAAGCAGATAAAAACCTTAAAGAAGAATATATAAATACAGAAGAAGATAAATTAGAACGTTGGTTGAAATTTAAATTAAAATTAGATACTTTAGTTGTAGAACGCGTAAAGCATTAAGCGTTCTCTTCTAGGTACATTTTTCTTACTTTCTTAAATAATTCTGAAGAATATACAAAGTCTGTAACAACTTCGTTATTGGTTTTAAATATTGTTTCATTAGAACCTTCCCAAGCTTTTTAATCCGTCTTTAAGAAATACTATTTTTTTACCAATTTCCATTACAGAATTCATGTCGTGAGTGTTTATAACAGTTGTTATGTTGTATTCTTCAGTAATTTCTTTAATAAGATTATCTATAACTATTGCCGTTTTTAGGGTCTAGTCCAGAGTTGGGTTCGTCACAAAATAAATATTTAGGTTTATTTACAATCGCTCTTGCTATTGCCACACGTTTCTGCATACCTCCAGAGGCTTCAGAAGGCAGTTTGTTGTGTGCGTTTTCTAGATTAACACGTTTTAAAACAAAGTTAACACGTTCGTCCATATCGCTTTCACTTAGTTTTGTAAACATGCGTAATGGAAATTTCACATTTTCTGCAATAGTCATAGAGTCAAACAAGGCACTTCCTTGAAAAACCATTCCTATTTCTGCTCTTAGATTACGTTTATCTTTAGCCGATAGTTTTGAAAATATTTTCCCTTCATAAGAAATACTACCTTCCTCATAATCGAATAAACCGAGTAGACATTTTAAAAACACGGTCTTTCCCGAACCACTTTGTCCAATAATAAGATTAGTCTTTCCTTTTTCAAATGTGGTACTAATTCCTTTTAATATATGTACGTCTCCAAACGACTTTTGTAAATCTTTAACTTCAATCATTAGCTTAATAGGATTTGAGTTAGTATAAAGTTTAAAGTAATTATGGCCACACTAGTCCAAACAAAAGATACGGTACTTGCTTTACCAACATCTAAAGCTCCTCCTTTCATGTAATAACCGTGAAAAGAGGGAATTGTTGCTAAGAAGAAAGCAAAACCTATTGTTTTTATAAACGCATAGATAATATGGTAAGGAATAAAATCGTCTTGTAATCCCACGACATAATCATTAACTGTTGCAAAATGGCCAAAGGCACATGCAGCTAATCCTCCTATAATTCCTAAAAACATAGAAATTGAAATAACAAAAGGATAAAGCATTAATGAAACAAGTTTAGGGAATACTAAATAATTAAGTGAATTTATACCCATAACTTCTAAGGCATCTATTTGTTCTGTAACCCGCATGGTTCCTATACTAGAAGTAATAAAAGATCCTACTTTACCAGCCATAATAATAGAAATAAATGTAGGTGCAAACTCTAAGATAACAGATTGTCTTGTCGCAAAACCAATTAAGGATTTCGGAATCAAAGGGTTATCCATGTTTAGAGCGGTTTGTATAGTAACAACACCTCCAACAAAGAAAGATATAAAAGCAACGATACCTAACGAACCGATAATTAAATCATCGATGTCTTTAATAATGAGTTTTTTCATTACCGACCACTTGGTTGGTTTCTTAAAAAGCTCAATTATCATTAGTACGTAAGCGCCAATACTGTGTAGATAACTCATAGAATATTTTGTAAGTGCTAAAGTAAAAAAATACTATTACTTATTTAATGATTATTTAAATTAAGAAAGATTATAAAAGCCTTATTTTTGTTTTTAAAATTACAATTATCATTTTATGAAAAATTCAATATTACTTTTTCTAGCTTGTTTGCTTTATGCATCAGGCTTCGCTCAACAGGCTCAAGAAAACGAGTCTTCTGAAATATATGTAAAACCCAAATTAGTTGTTGGTATTGTAGTAGACCAAATGCGTTATGATTATTTGACTCGGTTTTATGATAAATACGGTGAAGATGGTTTTAAACGTATGATGAATGAAGGTTTTAACTGTAAAAACAATCATTTTAATTATATACCTACTTATACTGCTCCAGGGCATACATCTATATACACAGGTACTTCTCCAATGAATCATGGTATTATTGGTAACAACTGGTACGATAAAGAACTTAAAACATCTGTTTACTGTGCAGAAGATGCTTCTGTTGCTTCTGTAGGAACAGAGAACAAGGCTGGGCAAATGTCTCCCCACCGAATGCTAACGACTACATTTGCAGATGAGAATAGATTATTTACTCAAATGGAAGGTAAAACAATTGGTATTTCTATTAAAGATAGAGGAGCAATTTTACCTGCAGGTCATACTGCAAATGCAGCGTATTGGTTTTTTGGTGAAGACCAAGGAGACTTTATTACAAGTACATATTACGAAGAGGAATTACCAAAATGGGTAAAGAATTTTAATTCGTCTAAAAAAGCTAAATCATATCTTAAAGAGTGGGATACCTATTATAATATTAAAAAGTATACAGAAAGTGGTGATGATTTAAATGATTTTGAAGGTGGTTTTAAAGGTAAAGAAACAGCGACATTTCCTTATGATTTAAAAAAATTAAGTAAAGAAAATAACGGATTTGATATTATAAAAAGTACACCTTATGGAAATAGTATTGTAGCAGATTTTGCAATTGAAGCTATAAAAGGTGAAGATTTAGGTAAAGATGATGTTACAGATGTTTTAACAGTAAGTTTTTCTTCTACAGATTACGTTGGGCATAATTTTGGTGTAAACTCTAAAGAAATTGAAGATACTTATATCCGTTTGGATAAAGATTTAGGTCGTCTTTTTAAAATGTTAGATAGTTATGTAGGTAAAGGTGAATACACTGTGTTTTTAACAGCAGATCATGGAGGAGTAGATGTTCCTTCTTATTTACACTCTCAGCATGTTCCTGCTGGATACTTTGATAAAAAAGAGTTTAAAGATAAGTTAGATAGCTTTATGACAAAGAAATATGGTGCTTCAGATTTAATAGAAAACATTAGTAACAATCAAATATTTTTAAATCGTAAAAAAATTAGTTTGTTAAACTTAAACCTAGAAAGCATGGAACAAGAGATTGCTAATGAATTAATTTCTTATGAAGGTATTCATTACGTTAATCCTGCTTTTTCTCTTTCTAGTGGAGGAAATGATATTGAAGCTTTATTAAAAAACGGATATAACCAAAAACGTTCTGGAGATGTGCTTTTCCAATTAAAACCAGCTGTTATTTCTTATAGTAAAACAGGATCTACTCACGGTACAGGTTTAAATTACGACACACATGTACCTTTAATGTTTTTTGGAAAAGGAATTAAACACGGTAGTACTTTACAAAAAACAGAAGTTATAGATATTGCACCAACTATTTCTGGATTATTAGGAATTAGTTTCCCTAATGGAGCAACAGGTAAACCTTTAGAGTTTCTTTTAGATTAATTAATCTAAAAGAAAAATATTAAAATTTTAAAGCCCTCTATTTATAAAATAGAGGGCTTTTTTTATTTTTAAATGCATTTAAAATAGTCTTTGTAAACTGGGAACGTAAATTTTATAGCAATAGGATTTTCTAATGAAAAGGAGACCATAAAATTTAATTCATTTTTTGTAACTAATATTTAATGAATATTTTAGTCTGTATTATTTGCTGTTATATCTAAAATAAAACAGATACAAATAATGTATTTGATTATAGAAATAAGGTTTACTTTCTATATAAGGAGTAATTGTTTACAAGATCTATGTAAATGCGTTTAGCTTCATCTTGAGTAATATTCTTTACTTGGAATAAAGCATTTGTTTTAAATGCATTTATAATAGCTTTATTACTGTTTGGTCTATTATAATCGTTTGTAGCTTTTTTGTAATACGCGTATAGGCGTAATAGAAAATCTGCAGGAAAAGGCCCTGGAAGATTATTGATGCGCTTAACGGCATCTTTAAAGTCAATATCTAATTCTTCAGAAGTCATTATAATTCAGCTATAATACTTTCTCCACCTTTAACTTTATCGTTAAGGCTGACATTAATATTAGTTCCCAAAGGTAAAAATAAATCTACTCTTGAACCAAACTTTATAAAACCAGAATCACTTGCTTGAATAGCTTCATCTCCAACCTTAGCATAATTTACAATACGTTTAGCTAAAGCTCCTGCAATTTGGCGATGTAGTACTTTTCCAAATGTTTTATTTTCAACAACTACGGTTGTACGTTCGTTTTCTTCACTAGCTTTAGGATGCCAAGCTACTAAGAATTTTCCAGGATGGTATTTGCTAAATATAACTTTTCCTCCAATAGGATATCTAGTAACATGTACATTAATAGGAGACATAAAGACACTTACTTGTAAGCGTTTTTCTTTAAAATATTCTTTTTCAAATACTTCTTCAATCACTACAACTTTACCATCTACGGGAGATAGCACTTGATTGTCATTAAGAACACCATTACGTTTAGGGTTTCTAAAAAACTGTAAAATGATTATTAAGAATGCGAAAAACACAAAAAATAATAGATTTCGTAACCATGATATAGACACAAAATTGTCTACAGCCAAGAATGCTGCAATCACTAATATAAAAGTGATTATAATAATTTTAAAACCTTCTTTATGAAACATAATCTATAATTCTTAAAAACAAATAAATAAATGGTGAGGCAAAAATAATACTATCTAACCTATCTAATAATCCGCCATGTCCAGGCATGATTACTCCACTATCTTTTACATTAACTTGACGTTTGAATTTAGACTCTACTAAGTCTCCTAACGTTCCAAAAACACTTACTATAATAGATAGAATAAGCCATTGGTTAAAGTTTAATGTGTTGGTAAAGGTAGCAATAAAATAGCTAGCAACACACGAAAAAAAGAGTCCGCCAATAAAGCCTTCAACTGTTTTTTTAGGAGAAATTTTTTCAAATAGCTTTTGCTTACCAAAATTCTTACCCACAAAAAAGGCAAATGTATCGTTTACCCATACAAGAATAAACGATCCTAAAAGGATGCTTGGGTGGTATTCTTTGCCAAATCTGGCAGTTAAAAGAAAAAATATAAATGAACTAGAAAGGTAAAAAGTAGTTAAAAGAAATCGTTTAAACTTAAACAAAGGAATACCTCGCTTTGAAAATAAATCTTTTATTAGAAATAAATTAACAAAAATTGAAAGTACAAGAAGTATTTGTGTTGCTTCGTTAAAGCCTTTTAGTTCTGGTAATACCATATTCCAGTATCCAAAAACAAGATACATGATGGTAAATATTATATATGGTATGTATGTACGAAGCCCTATGAGTTTTTTAAATTCGGCAATAGAAATTATTCCGAAGAGAAAAAATAGGATAGTTAATGTATGCTCATTGTAAAGAGATCCAATTAATAAAGCAACGTATATAAAACCAAAGATAGCTCTGGTAAAAATTTCTTTCATATTAGAGGTCTTCTAAAAGCAGCAAATATAGATTTTTTGAATTACTACCATAGGTCATGAAGTTTTTTTCTTCCTCCAATTTAAAATGTTTTATTGTAGTAATATTTGTTGGTATTTTTTGCGTGTTTTTAGATTTAATAGCTCTTAAGCCTTCACTTATACTACCTACAATTTGACTTGTAGTAGAAAATACAATAAAATTACTAGGCAAATCTGCAAGTTTTTTCTCTGCAATTTGTTTAGAAGAGATTAAAAGCGAACCGTCGTCTGCGATTAGACTTTCGCAACTTGTTAAAAAATAAGTCGCGTCAGTATCATTAGGTAATGCCATATGTAAACTAGAGGAAGCAAATCGTTTTTTTAATTCGTTCTCTAGTATCAGGATTTTTTTGTCCTCCCAACTATTTTCTTCAATTATATAATCTAAGGTTTGAAATATTTCATCTAAATTTTCGCAATACAAAAACTTACCACCATTTTCTTTAAAGTTTATAGTAAACTTTTCATCTATAGGTAGTGTTATTTCAGGCATGTATCTGCCTCTGTCTCCAGATTGAATTTCCTCTTCTGAATTATTTGATTTGGAACCAAAAAGTTTTTTAAATAGACTCATTAAGACATCTGCGATTAATCTGTGTTAAATAGGGTTTATTCAAAGATAAAAAATCTTAAATTAACCAATGGTCAATTTAAGATTTTTCCTGCTATTAAGCTTAAATACTTAATAAATTATTTATCTAAAAGCGGTTTTAATTCAGGATCAAAAGGGCGTTTACCAAATATTTTTTCAAGATTGTCTTTAAAGATCACCTCTTTTTCTAAAAGTACCTCTGCTAACTCAGTAAGTTTTTCTTTGTTATCTTCTAGAAGTTTTATTGCTCTTTCGTATTCTGCTTCAATAATGTCAGATATTTCTTTATCAATAAGTTCTGCAGTTTTTTCACTATATGGTTTAGTAAAACCATATTCGTTTTGTCCTGAAGAATCATAATACGTTAAATTACCAACTTTATCACTTAAACCATAGACAGTAACCATTGCTCTGGCTTGTTTTGTTACTTTTTCAAGATCACTTAAAGCTCCAGTAGATATTTTATTAAAAATAACTTTTTCTGCAGCACGACCTCCTAAAGCAGCACACATTTCGTCTAGCATTTGTTCTGGTCTAACAATTAAGCGTTCTTCTGGTAAATACCAAGCAGCCCCTAAAGATCGTCCACGTGGCACGATAGTTACTTTTACTAATGGTGCAGCATGTTCTAGCATCCAGCTTACTGTTGCGTGTCCAGCTTCGTGAAAAGCAATAGCTTTCTTTTCGCTAGGTGTAATTATTTTATTTTTCTTTTCTAAACCTCCAACAATACGGTCTACAGCATCAAGGAAATCTTGCTTATCTACAGCTTTTTTACCTTGTCTAGCAGCTATTAAAGCAGCTTCGTTACAAACATTTGCAATATCTGCTCCAGAGAAACCTGGTGTTTGTTTTGCTAAGAAATCTGTATCTAGGTTTTCAGATTTTTTGATTGGTTTTAAGTGAACTTCAAAGATTTCTTGACGTTCTCTAATGTCTGGAAGATCTACAAAAATTTGTCTATCAAAACGTCCAGCACGCATTAATGCGCTATCTAAAACATCTGCTCTGTTTGTTGCAGCTAATACAATTACATTTGTATTTGTTCCAAAACCATCCATTTCTGTTAGTAATTGGTTTAACGTGTTTTCTCTTTCATCGTTAGACCCAGACATGTTATTTTTTCCTCTAGCACGTCCAATAGCATCAATCTCATCAATAAAAATAATTGCAGGAGATTTCTCTTTTGCTTGCTTAAATAAATCTCTTACACGAGAAGCACCTACACCAACAAACATTTCAACAAAATCAGATCCAGATAAAGAAAAGAAAGGCACTTTAGCTTCACCTGCAACAGCTTTTGCTAATAATGTTTTTCCTGTTCCTGGAGGGCCTACAAGTAATGCTCCTTTTGGAATTTTACCACCAAGAGATGTGTATTTTTCTGGATTTTTAAGGAAGTCTACAATTTCTTGTATTTCTTCTTTAGCACCTTCTAAACCTGCTACATCTTTAAATGATGTTTTAACATCTGTATTTTGGTCGAATAATTTAGCTTTAGATTTTCCGATATTGAAGATTTGACCTCCAGCACCGCCTCCGCCACCAGAAGACATTCTACGCATTATAAATATCCAAACTCCAATTAATAATACAAAAGGAAGAATACCAATAAGGAAATCTCCCCACAGGTTTTGTTCTGTTTTGTAATTAACAGCTGTTTTTAAATTTTGCTCTTTAATAGTAGAGTTTAAATCATTTTCAAAATTTTGCAAATCTCCAAATTCAAAACTATAATTAGGTAGTTTTGATGCTGTAGGAAGCAATGTAGATGGTTTTGATTCTTTGTGCTCTTCTTTTTGTAATGCTTCGTCTGTTAAAAAGACTTCTGCTTTTCTTTTATTTACAATTTCAACAGTTTTTACATCTCCATTCCTCAGATATGTCATAAACTCTGAAGGAGTTGTAGTCGTAGCGTCTTGTAGACTATTACTATTAAAAAGTTGCATTGCAATAAAAATCGCAATAATTGCTCCGTAAATCCAGTACGGATTTAATTTGGGTTTCTTATTTGGAGTTTTCTTTTCGTTTGCCATTAAATTTAATAATTTGTTTCAATTATAGTTGTTTTTGCATCGCCCCATAGGCTTTCAATGTCGTAGTATTCACGTATTTGTTTCTGAAAAACATGTACTACCACATTAACGTAGTCCATTAATACCCATTCTGCATTATCTTGTCCTTCTATATGCCAAGGTTTGTCCTTAAGTTCTTTACTAACTTTTTTCTGAACAGCATTAACAATAGCATTTACTTGAGTATTTGAGGTTCCTTCACATACTATAAAATAGTCGCAAACAGTATTTTCAATTTCACGTAAGTCTAAAATATTTATATCTTTTCCTTTAACATCTTCAATTCCACTTAATATGGTAGAAATTAACAAGTCTGCATTTATATTTTCTTTCGCCATTAAATTTATTTAATTTGTGCAAAGTTATTATTTTTTAGTTCTTTATACTTTAAAATTTGCAGAAGTTTTCATCCTGCCCATATAAATACTATAAATGCATATTATCAAACTTGATGCCATCGATTCAACTAATACTTTTTTAAAGCAATTAAGTACTTGTGAATTGTTGGCAGATTATACAGTCGTAGTCGCTAAACAGCAGACTATGGGACGCGGCCAAATGGGAACTGTTTGGGAGTCTGAAACAGCTAAAAATCTTATGTTTAGTGTGTTTAAAGATGTTTCTTTTGTGCCTATAGAAAAGCAATTTTATATAAGTATGGCAACTGCTATTGCCATTTATAAAGCTTTAAATAAATTAATGTTACCAAGAGTTAGAATAAAATGGCCTAACGACATATTGTCAGAAGACAAGAAAATTTGCGGTGTACTTATAGAAAACATAGTAACACCAAGTGGTTTAAGAGATAGTGTGCTTGGAATTGGTGTTAATGTAAATCAAACAAATTTTAAAAAATTACCAAAAGCATCTTCTATTGTAAATAAAACTGGAAAAATTTACCATACAGACGAAGTCCTAGATTATATACTAGTAGAGTTAAAAGAATGTTTTGCTTGGCTAGAGAATGGGCAATTAGAAAGAATTAAACAGGAATACGAAAGTGCTTTGTTTAAAAAAAATAAGCCCTCAACATTTTTAAATGCTGAAGGCAATATGTTTGCTGGGTTTATTCTAGGTGTCTCAGAACTTGGTCATTTAAGAGTTTTGTTAGAAGACGAAATTATAAAAGAATATAATTTAAAAGAATTAACCTTATTGTATTAAATAGATTCTGGCATTTTAGTAACTAAAGTTTCTATAAACTTTGTTATTGGTCCTTTTACCATCATAGCCATCATTGGGTTAAAGTCGCCTTCAAATAGAAGTTTTACATCGCTTTTACCTTCACTAATTTCATTAATGTGTCCTACAAGAGAAAAATCTAATTTTCCGCCTGCGGCACATAATACTATTTTATTTGGAGGAATAACTTCCTTCTTTTTTAAAATAATTTCGGGCATACCTTTTAATGCGAATAGAAATTTGTCTTCGTCTAAAATTTCAAACTTACTAATATTGTCAGGCATTAGTTTTTCAAAATTTTTAATATCCGAAAGAAAATCAAATACGTCTTGAGGTGATTTGTCTAATGTTACTTTTGGAGATTCTAAATTCATGATTTTTTATTTCTTTATTTTAATCAAATAGCGTTCCATTCACTCGGATTGGCATTCCAATCTGTCAAAGTTTTTACTTCAGATTGCGACACGTAATTAGTTTCTACAGCTTGCATGATTAAATTTTCGTAGTTACTTAATGTTTGAAGTAGTACATTTTCTTTTTTAAAATTCTCTTCAGCAATATTAAAACCGTAAGTAAAAATGGCAATCATTCCTTTTACATTTAGGTTTGCTTCTCTAAGAGCACGTACAGCATTTAGGCTGCTTTTTCCTGTACTAATTAAATCTTCAACAACAACAACATTTTGTCCTTTCTGGATAAATCCTTCAATTTGGTTTTGTCTTCCATGACTTTTAGCTTCTGGTCTTACATAAATAAAGGGAACACCTAAATATTCTGCAACAAGCATACCTATACCAATGGCGCCTGTAGCTACACCTGCAATAACGTCTGGTTTGCCATATTGTTCTTCAATATGTTTTGCCATAGTTTCACGTATGTAATTTCTAATAAGCGGAAATGATAGTATAATCCTGTTGTCGCAATAAATTGGCGATTTCCATCCAGAGGCCCATGTAAAAGGAGCACTAGGGCTTAGTTTTATCGCATTTACCTGCAATAAAACTTCAGCAGTTTTTCGAGCTGTTTGTTTGTTTAAAATCATAGGTGCAAAATTACACATTAATTAAAATAATACTTCTTGTCTATTAAAATTATTTTTTTTAAAGTTAATATGTTTGCTATAAAAATTGATACTTTTACCATAAATAATACAGTATATTTTTTAACATGTATAAAATATTTGTCAACGACAAGCCAATCATTTTAACCACGAAGGTTGAAAAAGAGACACATTTTAAAAATTACTTATTAGACACCGTTCAAATAGGTAAGGTTATAAAAGAGTTAAATACAACTTCTTTAAAAGAAGTGAGACTGATTCATAAAAAAGAAGATAAGTTACTTAAAAAGTTTCTAAAACTTTTACCAAATGTAGTTGCTGGTGGAGGAAAAGTCTTCAATAAGAACGGAGATATTTTATTTATCTATAGAAATGATAAGTGGGATTTACCTAAAGGAAAGGCAGAACCTGGTGAAACTATAGAGGAAACGTCTTTACGTGAAGTCGAGGAAGAAACAGGAGTAACTGGTTTAAAAATTACTAAACCTTTACATACGACTTATCATATATTTAAACGTAACGGAAAGTTTAAAATTAAGGTTACACATTGGTTTGAAATGTCTACAGATTTTAAAGGTAATTTGTGGCCACAAATTAACGAAGGTATTACTAAGGTAGAATGGTTAAATGAGGTTGAAGCCATACAGGCTTTAGAAAACTCGTATGCTAATATTAGACCTCTTATTTAGAAAAACTAGATTTTATAGCGCTGTAAATTTGATGTTTTAAATGTGAAGGCATCGCGTTTTTTGAAGCGAATTTCTGATTAATTTCTATTTCAATCCCTAAATAGTTTTCAGGAAACTGTTTACGTAAATAGGTTGTAAAACCATCTGCAGTTCCTAAATAAGGATAATTAAAACGCGTTTTTATATTTGGGTTTTCAATAGTTAAATTAGATTTTAACGTTTTACAAAACTCAGATTCTTCGGTTTTAGAGGGATCATATAACAGACCAATATCGCAAGTTCGTTTTACTTTATTTAGAATAGGAGTGAAGCTATGTATAGAAAGATGGAGTATTGTATCTCCTTTTTGTATAGAATTTAAGATGTAATTTTCAACAGCATTTCTATACACTATATAATAAGAATCTATTACATATTGTTTTTCAGAATTTGTAAATAATTTTGAATACTTAGAAAACACATTTTTATGATGTAACGATCTGTTTAATTCAATTAATAATCTACTTGTTTCACTATAATTTGAATATTCTGAAAGCGGTTTTAAATAATTAAAAACATCTAAAGCACCAATGTCAAAGCCACGATGCGATTGCAGCGTGGTTTTTGTATTTATAAAATAAGGTAAAAACTGTTTAGGTATCTGGTTTCCGCCATGTTCGCAGGTTAGAAGCAGTTTCATTCTAAAAATAAGATGTTATTTTCAAGAGCATTAGCAAGCGATTTATAGACTCTTAAAATGTTAGTTTCAGACGTGTTTTTACCTAATGCATGTTCAATTCTAGTTGCTAGAGTGCCTTCTTTTAAAATAGTTTCAATAGTATTGTAATGCGATGTGTCAATATTTGGTTTTGCTAAAGCATACAAATGTTTCCATACGTTTTTTATTGAGGTTGCATTTTCAATATTAAAGACCTTTAAATAGTCTAAATTTTTTATTACAGCAGTTTCACCATGTTTAATAGCATTGTTAAGAATACAAAATAAATCTTCTTCTGTCCAACGTTTTTGTTCTGCTAAGGTTGATAGTTTATTACTGACTAATATTTTTAAAGTTTCTATAATTAATGCACAAATAGCAATATCTGCTTTCGGGCATTCTTGAATATCTACCAAACGAATTTCAATCGCATTTCTATCAAATCTAGCAATAGCTCCGCGAGAATTTAAAAAATGATGATCTAAAATATTATGAGTGTCAAACGGTTTTATAGCCTTTTTAATAGGTTCGAAAATGGTAGTATAATATTCTTGTTTAGTAAAAACGCGTTCTGGAATAACACAACCTGTCATTTCAGGGATTTCTTTTTGGTTGGTTTTGTAATACTCTAAACGTGTGTCTTTAAAACTTGTTTTTTTACCTTCTAAAATAGGAGAACTTGCGCTTAAACCTGGAATTAAAGGTAAAATAATACGAATAGCAGCGTGTAGTACTTCAAACTCTTTGTCGTCAAAAAAAGGCAGATTTATATGTACACTTTGCACATTGCTCCAACCGTGATTTTTACAATTAAAAATACGGTTATACAATTCGTAAACCTCACTATAACTATGTTTCCAGAGTTGAGTCTCTGTTTTTGGATTCATAAAAGGGTGCGCTGCCGATGGCAATAATTCTGCTTGTAAAGGTTTTAAAAGCGCATTAATTTCTATAATATTTTTATGAAATAATGTAGCTAAACCATTTAAGTCTTTTGTTGGACCATTAGTTTTTAACTCTATAACATGAGCAACCAATTCGTTACTCCAAGCAATTTTACCATTAGAAATGTCTGATGTTAATTTGCCATGCTTTTTAGTTAAAAGGGCATCAACAATCGGAACAATTTTTAAATCAGATTGATTTACTAGCATATATTCTAGTTCAATCCCGTAAACATCAAAAAGATGATATTTTTTATTCATTTGAATCTAAACGTTTTTTTAATGCAGATAAAATTTCAGTGTAAACTAAATCGCCATAATAGGCGTCTTCTACACCAAAATCGATGTTTGGGTTATCGTTAATTTCAATAACCATGGGTATTTTATTTATAACTTTTATATCGACACCATAAAGGCCTTTACCTATTAATTTTGCCGATTTTATAGCCATATTCAATACTTTTTTAGGTACAGATTCTATAGGCAAACAATCTGCATCTCCGTCTTGGTCGTCTTTTTTCTTAGCATTCCAATTGTATATTTGCCAATGCCCTTTTGCCATGTAATATTTACAGGCAAAAAGAGGCTTATCGTCTAATATTCCAATACGCCAATCGTAATCTGATGGACAAAATTCTTGTGCAATAATTAAATCAGATTCCTTAAGCATGTCGTTAACCAGAGTGTTGTATTCTGCTTCTGTTTTTGCTTTTTTTACGCCAAAAGAAAATGTAGAATCTGGTGCTTTTAAAACGCAAGGCAGTCCCACTTTTTCTAAAACCATTTGCTTATTGTTTTTGTGTACAATTATGGTTTTTGGTGTGTTTATATTGGCGTTTTCTAGAGCTTCTGCCATATACACCTTATTGCAACATTTTAAAATAGCATCTGGATAATCTATAATGGCAAGGCCTTCTCGTTGTGCCTTTCTAGCAAAAGCATAGGTTTCGTTGTTTACTTCTGTACTCTGGCGAATAAATAAAGCATCAAAAGAAGATAAGCGCGATAAATCTTTAGGATCTATAATTTCAGCATAAATGTTCATTTTTTCAGCTAAATCAATAAACTTTTTTAAAGCTTTGGCGTTACTTGGTGGTGCTGGATCTTTAGGGTTTACTAAAATGGCTAAATCAAAATCGCTTCTATTTAACTTCGGAATATCATACCTTTTTTTAGAGAAATATTGATTTGCAAACTCCTGAACACTGTCTTTATGTTCTCTAGGTATTTCAGATTCTGAAATTGCTTTTATACTTTTAATGTTCCACTTTGTAGTATGGTTAAATTGTACACGTAAAAAAGGTACCTGAAAATGCTTGTAAAACAATAGACTTAATTCCTTGTATTTATGTGCCACATTCTGTCCAAAATAAATACTTAGTGTAAAGTCTTGAGATTTTATATTCTTTAAACTTTGCTGAATAGTATTGTCAAACTCGTCCGATACAATTTTAACAAGCGTTAAAGCCTTTAAGTCTACAATATTTTTAATTGTTGGTAAAGGTAAATGTCCTCTGGCTTCTGCTAAAAGCGATACGTAATATCCTTTAGATTGGTATGAATAATCTTTACATAAATTGAAAATTCTAGCTTTTTTAAGCAATGAAAATTCTGGGTTGGTAAGATAGTCTTGCGAAGAAATTACCTTTATATTTTCAATCGAAAAATTCCATTTTTCAGGTTGATTGACAACAATATACTTATTCATTAATACGCGTCATGGCGATGTAAATTTTAATCAAATGTATATTATTTTTAAATATGTTTTACATTTATAATATGTTTTTAAAAATTATTTTAAAGCCTTAATCTTGATGCTTTTGTGAGGTGATAAAAGGAAGTTTTGGTGCTAGGAAATATCCTGTTAAACTTGCAAATAGAATAGGGATTAAATGTCCAAATCCGGTAAGCGTTGTTAATAGAATAGTGGTACTCATTGGTGTTCTTGTTACGCATGCATTTATGGCTGCCATACAGCTTACAATAGTTAGTGTTAAACTAACCGATGGTATAAATTGATGAATAATTAAACCTAAAGTTGTACCAACAAAAAACAAAGGAATAATAAAACCACCTCGCCAGCCTGATGTTACTGTAATGGCAATCGCAATGATTTTAAAAATTAAGATGATAAATAATAGTTTTAAAGGGAAACGTTCACTAATCATTTGGTTAATTTCATGATGACCAAAATAGCGTGTTATTGGCAAATAGTAGGCGATAACTCCTAAAAGTATCCCGCCAATAAGTGTTTTTATATAAATAGGAATCGGTCGTTTTTCAAACACTAATTTAAAGAATTTTACACAGTAAATAAAAGACCAGCCTACAGCCGTAGCTATAATAGCAAAGAATACAGCGTATCCAAAATCGAAAATTCCAGAAAATTCGTATGCAGATAGATTCCAAGTAGGACCAAAGCCTAAGTGAACGATTAATGCAAAGACAATATAACTAAAACTACTCGCCACAAGTGCAGGAATAATAGCTCTATAATATTCAACAGCATGTTTGTAATGAAGAATTTCTAAAGCAAATAAACTTCCGCCTAAAGGTGCGCCAAAAAGCGCAGTAAAACCTGAAGCTAATCCTGCAATACTTAACGAGCGTAAAGCTTCACCTTTAAGTCTAAAAACTTGACCTAACCAGGTTCCAATAGAACCGGTAACTTGAACTAGTGGTGCTTCTGGTCCTAAACTTCCACCACTAGCAATACATAGAAATGAAGACAAAATCATAGATGGGTTATTCTTAGGATTTAGCTTGCCTTTATTAAAACGGATATTGTTTACTATAAGTTGAATTTCTCCTGGATCGCCAATAAAATGAATAATTAAGCCTGCCAAAAGGCCGGAAATAGACATGACAGGAATAACCTGCCATCCCTCAAAAAATGCAATTTTATGTGTCAAGAATTCTAAAATAATCCAATATAATCCAGCTGTAATACCTCCAATAAGGCCTAAAAGGGCCCAGAGTAAAAATGACCAACTAAAAACAAAAGGATTGAATTTCATGGGTTGATCTAATATATCTAGATATTTAATTATCTTTTTCTTTCGATGAAGTTTCATGCACATGTATATTTAAAATTAAGACTTATTTTTAATTTACTCTAAAAATAGGGTAACGCATATGTGCTTTTTCATAATGATCGCTTTGTTTATGTATCCAATCTAATTGAGCATACCAATTCTTAGAAAACGCTTCGTCTGATTGCTTTTTAGCTTCAAATTTATGTTTTAATTGGGCATCGTTATTTAAAAGTTCTAAAGCCAAATCTTCCCAAACGTAAGGCGAAAATCCTTCTTTTTGCTGAAGTATAGTGTCGAAGAAATTCCAATTAAAAAAAGAATCCACCGCTTGTGGTTCTAAAGTTTCTAGAAGATAACGCATTGCAGGTTGTCGTGTTTCTATATAATAATCTCCTGCTCTAAATTGAATATCTTCAGTATTTGAAACAACAGATGTATTGGTATGTAAATAATGACCTTCGTAAGGTGCTTCTTTGGTGTCAAACTTTGCAATATGGTAAGTTTCTACAGTAAAAGTTTTGTCAGATTCTAATCTAGACATTTTTACTTGGTTTAGTTTTAATAACTCAATAATAGAATGCCAGCCTTGTGGAATAATGTATGCTTTTGGAATAGTAATTTCTATAGTTGGTTTAAAATAATTCTGATATTTTACAGGTTTTGTAAATGGTTTAGATCTATCGTATTTTAGACGCTTTAATCCGGTAACGTCACTTGTTATGTATGCTCCTTCAAAACCTTTAAATTGTAATACCGAAAATTTGGTGGTGTCTACCGTCCAGCCTAAATCGTAAGTTTTAGCTTTTAGAAATGTTTCATTCGCTTTCTCTCTTAACGTTTTTATGGTTTTGTAATCTTTTTCTATAATAGAAATCATACTTATCATAAGTTGGTAAGTCCCTTCAACTCTAGGTTTGTATGGTTTTAACATATGTGTTTCTACCATCATTCCTAATGTGTTAAATAAGGTTGTGTAACCCGTAGAATATCTTGGGTGATCTATAAACTGGCTAAATCCAATTTCAGGAACTTCATTAAACACATTAACATAAGGTGTAATATCCCAGTTTTTAGATGCTAAATTTTGTTCTAATTCAGGCATCATTTTAGTGTGTAAATAGTTGCCTAAATCTCCGCCAAGCTTATCGTGTTGTGTAAATAAATGAGTAAGTGTATATTGGTAATCTGCACCGTTACTTACGTGATTATCGATAAAGACATCCGGTTGCACAGTGTGGAAGATTTCTGCAAAGGTTTTGGCGTTTTTAGTATCACTTTTTATAAAGTCACGATTTAAATCGTAATTCCTAGCATTTCCTCTAAAACCATAAGATTTTGGTCCGTTTTGGTTGGTTCGTGTTGTAGAATTTCTGTTTAAACTACCGCCAACATTATACACCGGAATAGTAACTAAAACTGTATGTTTAGGCATTTCTACTTTGCCTTGAACAATATCTCTATACAACATCATGGTGGCATCTATACCGTCACTTTCTCCAGGATGAATACCGTTATTAATTAATAAAACACGTTTGTTCTGTCTAATTTTAGTAAAATCGAAAGTTTTATCTGGGTTTAATGTAACAATGTGTAATGGTTCTCCTGAATCTGTTTCTCCTATAGTTTGTATGTCTATTTGCGGATATTTTTTTGCTAAATCTTTATAAAACTGAATCACTTCAG
The DNA here is from genome assembly GCF_009796865.1 of Formosa sp. L2A11. Taxonomy (GTDB): domain Bacteria; phylum Bacteroidota; class Bacteroidia; order Flavobacteriales; family Flavobacteriaceae; genus Formosa. Next base: position 2,025,969 of record NZ_CP047028.1, read on the forward strand.
TGTAAGTTGCCGTTTCTAAGCCGTTACTTTTTTCAAAATGCGTAATAAAATCATTATGATTTTGGGCTTGTAAGGTGTTCGAAAATAGTAATATAATGAAAGCAGAGATAAATAATTTCATTCTTAGTGTTTTTAGCAAACTTAATGAAATTATTACATTGAGAACTTGTGAGTCGCCATTTTAACTGTATTTTTGCCCCTCTTAAAAAAGAAAATATGACAAATTTTATAAGGAAAATAACACCAAATGCAAAGGATGATGTATTGGCAGGTGTTACCGTATCGTTAGCTATGATTCCAGAGGTTGTTGCCTTTGCCTTCGTTGCGCAAATTAGCCCTATAGTAGCACTTTTCGGAGCCTTTATAATTGGTATTGTTTCTGCTCTTTTTGGAGGAAGACCCGGTTTAATCTCTGGAGCTGCAGGAGCCGTTGCTGTTATTTTTGTACACATGATTCAGGAAGGACATGCTAAAGGTTTGTTATTTGATACGCCTGTAGAAAATATGGGGTATTTTTATTTACTGGCAGCCGTTGTGTTAATGGGCGTTATACAAATACTAGCAGGTATTTTTAAGCTTGGTAAATTTGTGCGTTTAATTCCGCATCCCGTAATGTTAGGGTTTGTTAACGGACTGGCTATTGTTATTTTTTATGGCGCAATTGGGAATGTTTACCGAAAATAAAAAAGATATTTTTGGACAAAACATGCGTAAAACCGAATCTAAAGAATTGGTTTATAATGTAAGTGATAATAATGTAACAGATTTAATTTCGGGTAGTAAGCTGTTTTCAATAAACGGTAAATCTATAACCAATATAAATACAGGAGAAGAGGTTTTTATTTTATCGGACAATCAGGTTTTCGATGTGAATACTAAAAAAGTAGTGTTTAATGTGCAAGACAACGGATTCTATTCTGTAAAAGATAGTGGTGTTGTAAAATCTATGATGGAAGGAAATAAGCTTTATATCATGATAGGTTTAGTATTGTTAACCATGTTTATTATTTGGGGATTACCTAAATTAACTAAAAAAATGCCAGCGGCATTAACAGCTATTTTAATAGTGACTTTAGTTTCAATTTTTGGAGGTCTTAATTCTATTAATGTAGGCGATTTTATTAGAGATGGAGGAGGAGCCGGTCTTAATGGTTTTGATGAACTTTCTAGTAAACTAAATCTTCCTGAACTTTGGAGCCACTTACCATTTAACTTAGATACATTAAAATTTATTGCGCCTTATGCCTTTTTAGCAGCTTCTGTAGGGCTAATAGAAACTTTAATGACTATGAATCTTGTAGATGAATTAACAGATACTCGTGGAGACGGAAACAGAGAATGTGTTGCTCAAGGTGCTGGAAATATGTTAAGCGGAATCTTTGGTGGTACAGGAGGTTGTGGTATGATTGGACAAACAGTAATTAATATTAATGCAGGAGGACGCGGACGTTTATCTGGTGTTATGATGGCTGTTACATTACTTACTTTTATACTATTTGCAGACAAATATATAGAGCAAGTGCCTATCGCAGCTTTAGTAGGTGTAATGTTTATGATGGTTATTGAAACCTTTGCATGGTCTAGTTTAAGAATCATGAAAAAAATACCAGTATCAGACGCTGTTGTACTTGTTATTGTATCTGTTGTAACCGTGTTTTTCGATTTAGCAATTGCTGTATTTGTAGGTGTTATAATCTCTGCATTATCTTTTGCTTGGGAAAATGCTAAAAAGATTAGAGCAAGAAAACGTTATTCTGAAGATAAAAAAATTAAGACTTACGAAATCTGGGGACCATTATTCTTTGGCTCAATTACGGCTTTCAATGAGAAATTTGATATTAAAAGCGATCCGGACGAAATATATATAGATTTTGTTGAATCTCGTGTAAGCGATCATTCGGCTGTAGAAGCCATTACAAATATTGTAAATAAGTATGAAGCAGAAGGGAAATCTATTAAGCTAAAACATTTAAGTGAAGATTGTAAAATACTTATGTATAAAGCCAATCCTAAATTTAAAGACGTTATTATTGAAGATGTTCACGATCCGAGATATCATTTAGCGGCAAATCCGGAAGAGTTTTCTAGACCGCTTTCTGAATATAAATTTTAATAAAGCACAAGTGCTATAGGTTATCCTTTTGGGATTTTTATAAAACCAAAACCATACTTTTATAGTTTAACTTTTAAGATTATTAGTTTTAAAAATGAATAAAAAAAAGCACCTTATTAAGGTGCTTTTTTTACTCTTACAGTATCTGGAACGAGCAGCGTATAATCTCCGTCGTTTCTTATTACGTCTCTAACAATACTAGAACTTATAAAAGACGTTTTAGATGAGGTTAGCAAAAACACAGTTTCAATTTCCGAAAGTTTACGGTTTGTTTGTGCAATGGCTTTTTCAAATTCAAAATCGGCTGGATTTCGCAGTCCACGTAAAATAAAATCGACATCCATTTTTTTACAAAAATCGACCGTTAGTCCTGTGTAGGTTGTTACTTTTACTCTCGGTTCATGTTTAAACGTGTCTATAATAAATTGAAGACGTTCTTCTAAACTAAACATATATTTTTTGTCAGAATTAATTCCGATGGCTATAATAATTTCATCAAATACCTTTACGCCACGTGTAATTATGTCGTAATGCCCTAATGTTAACGGGTCGAAAGACCCTGGAAATATGGCGCGTTTCATTGTTTGGTTGTTAGTGTTAGTTGCGTGAATTTACAATTTAATTCTTAAAGCTTCTTCAATAGCACTTTCAAATAAATCTGATAAAGAAATTCCTGCTACAGCAGCCTGTTGTGGTAAGATACTTTCTTTTGTCATTCCAGGAACTGTATTAATTTCTAATAAGTGTGGTTCTCCATCTTTAAAGATAAATTCACTTCTAGAAAACCCTTTCATTTTTAAAACTTCATAGACCTTTTTAGCAAGTATATTAACATTCTCTTCTTGATCTGGAGTTAAATCTTGCAGGTGTAATTTCTTTAGATTGGCCTAAGTATTTCGCTTTATAATCGAAAAAATCATTTTCACTTACTATTTCTGTAATTGGTAAGACTTTAGTTTCTCCTTTGTATGTAATCACACCAACAGAGACTTCTACGCCGTCTAAAAACGATTCAATAATAATTTCATCATCTTCTTTAAAAGCCACTTCAATAGATGCTTTTAAAATCTTCTTTTTTATAAGCTTTTGTAACACCAAAACTACTTCCGGCTTTGTTTGCTTTTACAAAACAAGGCAAACCAACTTTTTCTATAATGGCATCTTCATTAACAACGTCTCCTAAATTTAAATAATAAGATTCTGCAGTTTTTATACCATAAGGTTTTAAAATACTTAAACAATCGCGCTTATTATAAGTTACTGCAGCTTGGTACATATTGCAACTTGTTTGTGGTAAATTTAAGAGATTAAAATAGCCTTGTAGTTGGCCATCTTCTCCTGGAGAACCATGAATTGCATTAAAAACACAGTCAAAGGTTGTCTTTTTTCCTTCAATAAGCACTGAAAAGTCATTTTTATCGATAGGAAATTCTTCTTCATTTGCATTCACATAAACCCATTTGTTTTTAAAAATATGGATCTTGTAAGTGTTGAATTTTGAAGTGTCAAGTGATTGATAAACAAGGTTTCCGCTGTTTAAGGAGATTTTATATTCGCTAGAATAACCTCCCATGATTATGGCAATATTTTTTTTCATAATAGTAACAAATGATGGAAATAATCGTTTAGCTAAAATATCATTTATTAATCAAAAGTAAAAACAGAACGGTTTTTATATATTTGCCAATCAAATTCTATAACATGAGCTTTATCAAATTCCTTACTAGTAAAACCTTTTTTCTGAATTTACTCTTAGCTGTAGTCGCTATTTTTGTGTTAAGTTATTTAACTTTAAGATGGTTAGATAGCACGACAAACCATGGCCAGTTTGAAACCGTTCCGGATTTAACAGGAGCATCTATATCTGTAGCTAAATCAGAATTAGAAAAGAATACATTAGTGATGGAAATTCAGGATTCTGCAAATTATAATCCAGATTATCCTAAGTTTTCTGTTATAGAACAAAATCCTAAACCAGGATTTAAAGTGAAAGAAAATAGAAAAATATACATTACACTTAATCCGTCAGGATATAGAAAAGTGTTAGTACCCGAATTAACAAATCGTACTTATAGACAAGCAAAACCAACTTTAGAAGCTTTAGGCTTTAAGGTCGGGACCATTAAATATGTAGCAAATATTGCTCGAGATATGGTTTTAGAAGCTTCTCATGATGGGGAAAAAATAAAAGAAGGCGATATGTTACCTAAAACATCTAAAATCGATTTAGTATTAGGAAACGGTAATAGACCAGAGTAAATTATGAGTGATTACACACCACAAAAAGAAGAGACTGAAGACGAGCTTTACGAGCATTATGCTTTTACAGCAGAGAAAGGGCAATCACCACTTCGAATAGATAAATATTTAATGAATTTTGTAGAGAATGCTACCCGAAGTAAAATTCAGGCTGCAGCAAAATCAGGAAACATTTATGTAAACGGTACTCCTGTTAAATCTAATTATAAAGTTAAAGGTAACGATGTTATCAAAGTACTTTTTGCACACCCGCCATACGAGAATTTACTTGTTGGTGAAAATATTCCTATAGATATTGTTTACGAAGACGACGATTTGTTGGTTGTAAATAAACCCGCAGGAATGGTTGTGCATCCAGGTCACGGAAATTATTCTGGGACTTTAATTAATGCCTTGATTTATCATTTCGATAATCTTCCAGAAAATTCTTCTGGACGTCCAGGTTTAGTTCATAGAATAGATAAAGATACTAGCGGATTGTTAGTTGTAGCCAAGACAGAAGAAGCCATGGCACATTTATCGTTTCAGTTTGCCGAAAAAACATCAGAGCGTGAATACGTTGCTATTGTTTGGGGAAATGTAGAAGAAGAAGAAGGTACGGTAGAAGGTAATATAGGGCGTCATCCTAAAAACAGACTTCAAAACACTGTGTTTTATGGAGACGATGCAGATAAAGGAAAAGCAGCCGTTACGCATTACAAAGTTATAGAACGTTTAGGATATGTAACTCTGGTATCATGTAAATTAGAAACCGGACGTACACACCAAATTCGTGTGCACATGAAACATATTGGTCATACCTTGTTTAATGACGAACGTTACGGTGGTGAAAAAATATTAAAAGGAACAACGTTTACAAAATACAAACAGTTTGTAGATAATTGTTTTAAAATATTACCAAGACAAGCGCTACATGCTAAAACTTTAGGCTTTGAACATCCTAGAACTAAGGAATTTATGCGTTTTAATACAGAAATTCCTGAAGATATGCAGCAATGTATAGATAAATGGAAGCAATATGTGAAACATCAGGAGATTGATGAATAATAGGTATTAGTTATTTAAATATAAGAAATAACAGTATTTATCTATATGTTTTCAGTCGTTATGATTGTAAATTTGTATGATTTTAAAATTGAAATCAGTTATAAGTTGAATTGATATAATCCTACGTATATGAAATTAGTAATATCTCCAGCGAAATCTTTAGATTTTGACTGTAAATTGCCAACCGAAGTTTCTACAGAAGCGATCTTTTTAAAAGAAGCATCGCGTTTAAATAAAGTAGTTAAGAAGAAATCTGCAAAGGAATTATCTGAACTTATGAAAATTTCAGATGCACTTGGTCAGTTAAATTACGAGAGAAACCAAGAGTGGACTTTGCCTTTTACAAAAGAAAATGCAAGACAGGCCATTTATGCTTTTAACGGAGATGTATATCGTGGTTTTGATGCCTATTCTATAGCTGAAGAAAAATTAGGAGCGCTTCAAAATACGGTTAGAATATTGTCAGGTTTATACGGTGTTCTAAAACCATTAGATTTAATGCAAGCGTACCGTTTAGAAATGGGAACTAAGTTGCCAGTAGGGACTAATAAAAATTTATACGAGTTTTGGAAAAAAACTATTACTAACGCTTTAAATGAAGAATTAGAAGCCGATGAGGTTTTCTTGAACTTAGCGAGTAACGAGTATTTTAAAGCTGTAGATGTAAAGTCTTTAAAAGTTCCTGTAACAACTGCTGTTTTTAAAAATTTTAAAAACGGAGAATATAAAATGATAGCAACCTACGCTAAGTTAGCAAGAGGTTTAATGGCACGTTACGTTATAGATACCGATGCCAAAACAATAGAAGATCTAAAAGGATTTAATTACGAAAATTATAGATACGATGAGCAATTCTCAACAAAAAACGAGTTGGTCTTTACAAGATAATAAACGCTCTGAGACAGAACGCGAGGCTTTCAAACCAACAGGAAAGTCTCCAAAAAAGTTGTCTAAAATGTACATTAGTATAGCAATATTAATTACATACTTAACTAGTTTAACACTAACTGTAGGTTCTAAGAAAAAGTTAGAAATGTGTCTGACTTCAGATTTTTGTTTTAACTCTAAAGACAATGTATTTCTTTATTCTTTTTATGTGTTTAGTACTATTGTTATTATTGTGCTAGCCATTCTTATTGCTTATAAATTTGGTAAACGCTTTGGAAATGCTGTAAAACAATAATTAATGTTTTACAGTTGGATCTTTATCAATATCAAATTTTAATTCTGGACGTACTTTTTTCTTAATACGCGGACGTCTAATTCCAAAAGATCCTCTACTTATTTTTCCGCGTTTTGTTTTTTTATCTCCTCTTCCCATTGTTTTTCTTTTAAAATACTATTTTTAAGGTAAAACACAAAATAATGTTTAAACATAGGCACCCTTATGCGCCATTTATTCCTGAGTTAACAACCAAATTAATAGTTGGAACCTTGCCACCGCCACGATTTTCTACAGGACATTTAAAGACTGGAGATGTAAATTTTTGTTACGGAAGTATAGATGGACAATTATGGCCTATTTTAAATACAATTTTCGATTTAAGTTTAAAGTTTGAAACTACAGAAAACGCAATACTTCAGCGTAAAAACTTTTTAATATCTAGAGGTATTGGAGTTTGTGATATTGTAAAAAGTGCTGAACGCGAAAAAATAGATGCTTCAGATTTAGGAATGAAAAATGTAGAATTACGAGATGTGTTAATGTATTTAAAAAAGCACCCTAAAGTAACTACGTTATTATTTACTGGAGGAAATAGTAAAAATGGGCCAGAGTATTTTTTTAGAAAACATTTAAAAACGTATGGACTGTCTCTAAAAGTAGCATGTAGCGAAGTGCCTAGAATTCATAGTTTCGAATTTGAAGAACGGGTTATAAAAACGGTCTCTTTAACTGCGCCTTCTGGTGCCGCAAACAGAGCTGTTGGCAGTATGCCATTGTATAAGCAAATGAAACAATCAAATCCAAAATTCAATACTTTCGATTTTCGTGTGATGCAATACCGAGAATTTTTTTAAAATTTATTCTTCGATAATACATGATTTTTGTCTTTTCTTATGAAGAACTGAGGCCTAGCCTATAAAAACCGTGTTATTTTATATTTTTTGGTAACAAATCTGTATTTGTTTTTTTATTAGTCAATTCTTCATTAATACACATCAAATCATTAAATTTGCGTTTCTTAAAATTTGATGAAAGTTTATGTTTAATAATTTAAGTGAGAAATTAGATAAAGCGTTACACGTTCTTAAGGGACATGGAAGTATAACGGAAGTTAATGTTGCAGAAACCTTAAAGGAAGTACGTCGTGCTTTATTAGATGCCGATGTTAACTTTAAAATTGCTAAAGATTTTACTAATAGAGTAAAAGAAAAAGCACTTGGCCAAGATGTATTAACAGCGTTGCAGCCGGGACAATTAATGGTTAAAATCGTTAAAGACGAATTAACCGAGTTAATGGGAGGTGATGCCGCAGGTATTAATTTGTCAGGAACGCCTAGCATTATTTTAATGTCAGGGTTACAAGGTTCTGGTAAAACTACGTTCTCAGGAAAGTTAGCAAACTTTCTTAAAACTAAGAAAACAAAGAAACCTTTATTGGTAGCTTGTGATGTGTATCGTCCAGCAGCAATAGATCAATTACATGTTGTAGGTGGTCAGATAAATGTAGATGTTTTTAGCGATAAAGGGAATGATAATCCTGTTGCTATTGCCCAAGCAGGTATTGCTTATGCAAAAGAAAACGGACACAATGTGGTTATTATTGATACCGCAGGGCGTTTAGCTGTAGATGAGGTGATGATGGCAGAAATTTCTGAAATTCATAAAGCTATTCAACCACAAGAAACTTTATTTGTTGTAGATTCTATGACAGGCCAAGATGCTGTAAATACAGCAAAAGCATTTAACGATGTTTTAAATTTTGATGGTGTTATCCTTACTAAATTAGATGGTGATACACGTGGTGGTGCTGCAATCTCTATTAAATCTGTAGTAGATAAACCAATTAAGTTTATTGGTACAGGTGAGAAGATGGAAGCGATAGATATATTCTATCCATCTCGTATGGCAGATCGTATTCTTGGAATGGGAGATGTTGTGTCTCTTGTAGAACGTGCTCAAGAGCAGTTTGATGAAGAAGAAGCTAGAAAATTACAAAAGAAAATAGCAAAGAATCAATTTGGATTCGACGATTTCTTAAGTCAGATTCAGCAAATCAAGAAAATGGGGAACATGAAAGACCTTATTGGAATGATTCCTGGTGCTGGAAAAATGATGAAAGATATCGATATCGATGATGATGCTTTTAAACATATCGAAGCGATTATTCACTCTATGACGGTTCAAGAGCGTACAAATCCATCTGTAATTAATGCGAGTAGAAAAAAACGTATTGGTAAAGGATCTGGTACATCTGTACAACAAGTGAATCAGTTATTGAAGCAATTCGACCAGATGAGTAAAATGATGAAGATGATGCAAGGTGGCGGCGGAAAACGCATGATGCAAGCCATGAAAAACATGAAATAATATATTTTTAATTAATGGTTTTGTGTGAACAGTTTCAATACTAAAGCAAAAAATCATTTAATTTTAATATAAAGCGTATATCACGAAAGCTAATTGGTTTTTGTAATTGGCAATCATTATAAATTTGGAGTTAAATAATATATGTGTATAACTAAAAAAAGTACACTGAAGACTAGATAAAACATGACAATTTTAGACGGAAAAAAAGTTAGTAACGATATTAAAGACGAAATCACCGAGCAAGTAACAAAAATGAAAGCTAGAGGAGAAAGAGTTCCTCATTTAGCAGCCATTATTGTTGGTAATGACGGGGCTAGTTTAACTTATGTAGGTAGTAAAGTTCGTGCTTGCGAGCGTGTAGGTTTCGAATCTACTTTAGTTAAAATGTCTAGTACTACAAGCGAGGTAGAATTGTTAGATAAAATTAAAGAGCTAAATAATAATTCTCAAATAGATGGTTATATTGTTCAGTTACCTTTACCTGATCAAATAGATACTCAAAAAGTATTATTGGCTGTAAACCCAGATAAAGATGTAGATGGTTTCCATCCTACTAACTTTGGGAAAATGGCTTTAGATATGACTACTTTTATACCAGCAACACCATTTGGTATTTTAGAATTGTTAGATCGTTACGGTGTAGAAACTAGCGGAAAACATACTGTTGTTATTGGGCGTTCTCATATTGTTGGTCGTCCTATGAGTATTTTAATGGGAAGAAAAGGATTTCCAGGAAACTCTACAGTAACACTTACACATAGTCACACAAAAAACATTACACAAATAACATCTCAAGCAGATATTATAATTTCAGCTTTAGGAGTCCCTAATTTCTTAAAAGCAGAAATGGTAAAAGATGATGTTGTAATTATAGATGTTGGAATTACACGTGTTGCAGATGATACTAAAGAAAAAGGATATAGAATTACAGGAGATGTAGATTTTGTAAACGTTAGTAAAAAAGCAAGTTATATTACTCCAGTTCCAGGAGGTGTTGGACCAATGACTATTGCAATGTTGTTAAAAAACACATTGTTGGCTTGCGAAAGACACAGAAAGAAATAAGAATATAAACTTATAAATACATTAAGAAGCATAATTACAACTACGTAGTTATGCTTTTTTGCTTTTAAATAAATAAAAAGTAAAGCCGTAATAGTGTACTTAGTCTTTCTGTTTTAGGTTAATAGGATATATAAAAGAATACTCCTAATAACCCTCAAGATAATAAATATAGAATTTGTTTTTTATTGAGTGTTAGTCTCTTTTTCTTGGAGCAGCAGGATGTACAGGAGAATAAGATTTTGTAGAATCACCAATTAAAGTCTGTAATTCTTTCATTTCTTCTTTTGTAATGTCTCGATATTCACCAACGGGCATATCACATTTTATGTTCATAATACGAACACGTTTTAAGGTCTCCACTTCGTAAGTTAAATACTCACACATTCTACGAATTTGTCTGTTTAAGCCTTGAGTTAATATAATTTTAAACTCGTAAGTCCCTAGTTTTTCAACTTTACATTTCTTAGTCACACGATCTAAAATTGGTACACCATTAGACATGCGCTCAATAAAGGTTTGAGAAATCGGTTTGTCTACAGTAACAATGTATTCTTTTTCGTGATTATTGCTTGCACGTAGAATTTTGTTTACAATATCTCCGTCGTCTGTAAGCAGAATTAAACCTTCACTAGGTTTATCTAGACGACCAATTGGAAAAATACGTTTTGGGTAATTTATATAATCAATAATATTGTCTTTTTCTACACGAGTATCGGTAGTACAAACAATCCCTACAGGTTTGTTAAATGCTAAATAAACAAATTCTTTTTTTGTGTAAATAACAGGTTCACCATCTACAGCAACAACATCGTTACTGCTTACTTTTGTTCCCATTTCAGGAACTTCACCATTTATGGTTACGCGTCCAGCTTCAATAAGTTTATCTGCAGCACGACGTGAGCAATAGCCTACTTCGCTTAAATATTTGTTTATACGTTTTAATTCCATTTCCATGTGGTAAAGATACGATAAGTTTATACTTCTAGGAAGTTGTAAATGTGTTCTCTTACAGAAGTGTTATTTAGAGAATGCCCAAAGCCTTCTGTAGAAATTAGAGTGCTATTTTTATAATGATCATTTAAAAGCAATGCATCGTTATAAGGAATAATAGAGTCTTCCTTATCGTGAATAATTAAGCCTTCTATGTTTACGTTATTTAAAAATTTAGCTGAAGAAAATTGATCTGGAACTACTCCAAATCGTTTAATAATTGTTTTGTCTAATTGATTCGTTATACGATGGTTGTAACCTAACATGTCAATGTATCTGCCAATAATATCTTTAAATTCTGAAGGAGCACCTAGCAGAATTAATTTTTCTAAACTAGGAATTTGATACTTGTTTAAAAATGCAGTTGTAGCCATTCCGCCAACAGAGTGTGCAATAATAGCGGTAGGTTTAAAGCGTTTTGCTACAACGTTTATATATTCGGCATAAAGAATTGCACTAAACTCTTTACTTCCAGAACGGCCATGTGCAGGTGCATCTAGAGCGACAACACTATACCCTTTTTTGTTTAATTCTGTAATGTAAGATCTCCATCTAAAAGAATTACTTTCCCAACCGTGAACGAGTAAAATAGTCTCTTTGCTACCTAGCCAACGATAAGTCATTATAGGCTCGTCTTTGTAAATAAGTTCTTCGTTAAAAGCAGTGTCTAAAAAATCGAGTTGATGATTTAGTACGCGTCCTTTTCTAGGTTTTGTAAATAAATTTAAAGCTTTGTTAGCGGCATAGGGTTTAGAAATATAACTTAATAAGTTAATATAACTCCCCACAGATTTTACTAAGAGATTTTTCATGCCTCTTCTCTGTTTACTTGATCTAGAGAAAATGCAGGTGTGCAAATGGCAATATATTCACAAGAGTCTTCAAATGGATTTGAATATTGAACACGTGTATTTTTTTCTATTTTAATTGATTGACCAGCTTCTAAAATAACAACTTCATCTTCAATAATAAACTGTTTTTTCCCTTTTATAATAAATGTGAATTCATCAAATTCTGGAGTTTGGAACGGTTCTTTCCATCCTGGAGGAGCAATCATATGTGCAATACTAAGTTGAGAATCACCAGTAGTTGCGTTTCCAAAATGTTCTTGTATCACTTTCCCATCTGTTGTGGGAAAGATAAACGGATTTGTAATAAGCGTGTACTTCTTCATGTGTTTCTATTTTAAAGGTTTTCTTTTAATCATGCCGCCTTTTAAATCTTTTACAAGCCCCATGATAATAAAAGCGTTTTTGTCAATTTTGTCAATTTCGGTTTCAAATTTAGCCAATTCTAAACGTGTTACAACCGTATAAATAATGTCTTTTTCTTGTGCGCCACCTTCTTGGTTGTAACCGCCTTTTCCAGTGTAAATAGTGCAAGCACGTCTTAGTTTTTCTGTTACCATAATTCTAATTTCTTCATGTTTTTCAGAAACTATGGTTACACCTATATATTCTTCAACACCGTCTATAACAAAGTCTACTGTTTTTGCTGCAGACATGTAAGTAAGTATGGCATAAAGTGCTGTTTCTATAGAAAGAATGTAGGCGCCAAAAGAGAATATTATAATGTTTATTAAAAGTAAAACATCTCCAATAGTCATAGATAATTTTCGACCAATAAATAAGGCTAAAACTTCTGTGCCGTCTATAACGCTACCACCTCTCATGGCCATTCCAATTCCTAATCCTAAGAAAAAACCACCAAAAACAGAGATTAATAATTTATCGTCTGTAATCGTTGGGTAGTCTACATAATGTACCACAAATGCTAAAAACGTTATGGCAAGAATACTTTTTAATGCAAATTTTAAGTTGAATGTTTTCGCTCCTAAAATTAAAAAAGGCAAGTTCACTATTATTAATAGGTAACTTAAAGGGATATGTGTTAAGTTTTGAAGTAATAAAGAAATCCCGGTTGCACCGCCATCTATAAAGCGATTTGGTAGTAAAAATCCTTTTAATCCAAATCCAGCAGAAATGACACCAATGGCTATAAATAGAAATTCTTTTACGGCATGTTTAAGTTCTACCTGAAGTGTCCTTACAATTGGGACTACTTTTTTTAAACTTGCGGGTGCTATCGTCTCATTTGTCTCGAGTTTTTTTCGAGCAATTAATACAAGGAGTTTAGAGACAAGTGCCTTCATGAATTTTTAACGTTTACCAGTTTAAGAAAAAGTATTTGATTTTTGCTGTATCAGGAATTTGAGACGCTTCAATGTGTAAAGTCATATCGAATCTTAAATTTGAAGGTAGTTCTTTTTTATCTATAGTGAATGATGCACCTAACTCGTCTACAGAAACAACAATAGAATTAATTAAATTATCGATACCTGATATTTTATAATGTCCCTGAATATCTTTGAAAGTACTTAGTGTAGAAAGGCCTTTATCTGTTTTAAAACGCGGATCGAAAACCTGAACCGTTTGTATTATAGATGTAGAATCTGTAATAGTTTCTGGAGTAAGTGTTAATAATTTTATTCCACCTTTTTCAAAGATTTCTATTTCGTTAATACTGGCTGTAAATTCTCCGCCAGGAACAAATTTTACAATAGAATCGTTTTTAAATACAGTTTCTAAATCTTTAACTTGGGTTGTAGAAGTTAAGTCTCCAATACTGTTTTTTGCAATTGAAAAGTTATCGTTTTTTGTAGAACAACTAAAGCATATAATGGCAACTATAGCTAAGCTAAATATGGATTTTTTCATTTTAAGATAATCTTATTTTATTAGTTTTTTTGAATCCGTGAAAGTAGTTATTTTTTCATCACTTTGTTTAAAATTCCGAAGACACTTCTAATAAAAGTAGCACTTGTTAATACTTTTATTATAGGATTCATTGCGGTACTTTTTCTACGTGTTGTGGTTTTTTTAGAGACCTGTCTTTTTTCTTCAACTTCTGCTTCAGCCTCAGCGTGTTTTATTTTCTCGTTTAATATTTCGTAAGCACTTTCTCTATCTATGGTTTTATTATACTTTTTAACCATTTTAGATCCTGAAATTAATTCAGACAATTCGGTATCTGTTAACACGTCCATTCTACTCATAGGTGCACGCATCATGGTTGCTGCCAATGGTGTTGGTCTTCCTTTCTCATCTAGTGCAGAAACTAATGCTTCTCCTGTTCCTAAATTAGTAAGTACGGTTTCTGTGTCGTAATATTCTGAATCTGGATAATTTTGGGCTGTAAGTTTTATTGCTTTTCTGTCTTTTGCAGTAAAGGCACGTAACGCATGCTGTATTTTTAATCCTAATTGTCCTAAAACAGCTTCTGGTACATCTGTTGGGTTTTGTGTTACAAAATATAAACCAACACCTTTACTACGAATAAGTTTTACAATACTTTCTATCTGATTTAATAATGCTTTAGAAGCTTCATTAAAAATAAGGTGAGCTTCATCTATAAAAATTATTAATTCTGGTCTTCCGCTATCACCTTGTTCCGGAAACGTGGTGTAAATTTCTGCGAGTAAACTCAGCATAAAAGTTGAAAATAATTTTGGACGATCTTGTATGTCTGTAAGGCGAAGAATATTAATAAAACCGCGACCTTCATCGTCCATACGTAATAAATCCTGAACATCGAAAGAGGTTTCCCCGAAGAATAAATCTGCACCTTGTTGTTCAAGTTCTACGACCTTTCTTAAAATAGCTCCTGTAGAAGCTGTCGAAATTCTTCCGTAAGCTTCCTGAAACTCTGCTTTTCCTTCTTGAGTTGCGTATTGTAATATTTTTTTGAAATCTTTTAAATCTAGAAGAGGTAATTTATTATCGTCGCAATATTTAAAAATAACAGAAACAATACCTGATTGTGTATCTGTTAAATCTAAAATACGTGATAATAATATAGGTCCAAATTCACTAACGGTTGCACGAAGTCTTACACCGTCTTGATTAGATAATGTAAGCACATCTACAGGAAAGCCTTTGGGATTATAAGGAAGGCCAATTTTTTCGTGGCGTTTTTCAATAAAACTATTGTTAACTCCAGGTTGGGCTAATCCGCTTAAATCTCCTTTTATATCCATAAGTAATACTGGAATTCCTTTTTCAGAAAGGTTTTCTGCCATTACTTGTAGTGTTTTTGTTTTCCCAGTTCCTGTTGCTCCAGCAATTAAACCATGCCTGTTTAATGTTTTTAGAGGAATATTTACATAGGCGTTTTTTATAGGTTGCTCGTTTAATATAGCAGAACCCATAGTAATGTATTCGCCTTTAAAGGTATTTCCTTCTGTTATTTCTTTAAAAAAAGCATCGTTATTAGTCATGAATCTTAAATTTTTATAAAAATAGTAATATTGAAGGAATACACTTTAAAACTTTTCAAGATTTTATATGCAAACATAAATCAGTAAACTATCTTTGCATGTTATGAAGAAAGATATTCAAGAGTTGGTTAATAAAGGCGAGATGTTGCCTTTAATGGAGGAGTTTTACACAATACAGGGTGAGGGGTTCTACAAAGGAACAGCTGCTTATTTTATTAGAGTGGGAGGTTGCGATGTAGGTTGCCATTGGTGTGATGTAAAAGAAAGTTGGGATGCAGAATTACATCCGCCAACCGAAACTTCTAAAATTGTTGAAAAAGCGGCACTTCATAGTAAAACAATTGTTGTTACCGGAGGAGAGCCATTAACTTGGGATATGACTGCTTTAACAACACAGTTAAAAGCTAAAGGTTTACATGTGCATATAGAGACTTCAGGTGCATATCCGTTAACTGGAATTTGGGATTGGATTTGTTTGTCTCCAAAAAAACTAAAATTACCAACGGCAGAAGTGTCTGAAAAAGCGAACGAGTTAAAAGTTATTATTTTTAATAGAGACGATTTTAAGTTTGCTGAAGAACAAGCTGCTTTAGTAAGCGAGGATTGTATTTTATATATGCAGCCAGAGTGGAGTAAGCGAGATAAAATGATTCCTGAAATAGTAGAGTATGTTATGGCTAATCCAAGATGGAAAGTGTCGTTGCAAACACATAAATACTTAAATATTCCTTAGTAAAAAGATATTTATATTACAGCATAGCACATAAAAAAGCCGCTTTCAATTAAGAAAGCGGCTTTTTTGATTTTGTGGTTGAAAAATTATTCAACTCTAAAAGGCATAGAAACACGAGTTGTGTCCCAAGCTAAAACCATAGTTCCTTGTGCATCAAAACCAATAGAAAAAGCTTCAATAGATTCAGCATCAATAGAAACTAAAGCGGTATAACGCGCAACATCATTGTCTGCATTATAAGAATAAGCTCCCCATGCGTTTAAATCTTTGTTTAAGATTAAAGTCCATGTTTTTTCTCCAGGAATAGCAAATAAAGAATATGTTCCAGCTTTTACAGGCGTATCTCCAAAATGAAAGTCTTTGTAAAATGTAATTTCTGTAGATTCATTTGCTCCAGTTCTCCATACTTTTCCTAGTGGTGCTAAGTCAGATAAAGCACGACCGTTTAATTGAGGTCTGCTGTAAATAACTTTCATAGTTTTATTAGTGTCTTTACTGCTAGTTGGGAAAGCAACAGCATCCATAGGGCTCTTGTCTAATTTACTAAATTTTTGTGCATACATTTCTGTGTTAGCGCTAAATGCTACTAATAAACAAAATACAGTTGCTTTAAGTAATTTCATAATGTTTTTTAATTTATTGAATATTAAGTCTTAGGTAAAGGTCGATAATTTTTACTAAAGTTTACAAAATTAAATTTTTGAAAGGAAGATTTTAATGTTTGGTTTCATATTTAATAAAAAAATAATTTTTTTGTTTCAAATTGTAATCAATAATAGGTTTGTTGTTTTATAATGCGAATGATATTTTAATATTTGCTTAAGAATTAAAATAAAAAGAATTTAAAATATATAGATTATGTGTGGAATTGTATGTGCATTTGACTTGAAACAAAAGGCGGATGATTTAAGACCTCAAATTTTAGAAATGTCAAAAACAATCCGTCACCGTGGACCAGACTGGAGTGGGATTTTTAGTAACGACAAAGCTATTATGTCACACGAACGTTTGGCTATTGTAGATCCAGCTTCTGGAAAACAACCCTTATTTAGTGACGATGGTAAATTGGTGTTAGCAGCAAATGGAGAAATATATAATCACCGTGAACTACGTAAGCAATTTGAAGGAACTTACGATTTTCAAACAGAATCTGATTGCGAAGTTATTCTTGCTTTATATAAAGAAAAGGGAGTTGATTTTGTAGATGAAATGAACGGAATCTTTGGTTTTGCAATTTATGATGTAGAAAAAGACGAGTATTTTGTTGCTCGTGATCATATGGGAATTATTCCTTTATATATAGGATGGGATCAAAACGGAACATTTTATGTGGCTTCAGAATTAAAAGCTTTAGAAGGTCACTGTACTAAAATTGAATTATTTCCTCCAGGACATTATATGTCAAGTAAAGATGGGAAATTTGTAAAATGGTACAAAAGAGACTGGAGAGCATACGATGCTGTAAAAGATAACGAAACAAGTATTGCTGAAGTAAAGGAAGCATTAGAATCTGCAGTGCATAGACAATTAATGAGTGATGTGCCTTATGGTGTATTATTATCTGGAGGTTTAGATTCTTCAGTAGTATCTGCAATTGCAAAAAAATATTCTCAGAAACGTATTGAAAGCGATGATGAGTCTGATGCTTGGTATCCGCAATTACATTCTTTTGCTGTAGGGTTAGAAGGTTCGCCAGATTTAGCTGCAGCTAAGAAAGTAGCCGATCATATTGGAACGGTTCATCATGAAATTAAATTCACTATTCAAGAAGGATTAGATGCTATTAAAGATGTAATTTATAACATAGAAACTTACGATATTACGACGATTCGTTCGTCTACACCAATGTATTTAATGGCAAGAGTTATTAAATCTATGGGAATAAAAATGGTGTTATCTGGAGAAGGAGCAGATGAGTTATTTGGTGGGTATTTATACTTTCATAAAGCACCGGATGCAAAAGAGTTCCATGAAGAAACAGTGCGTAAACTAGATAAATTACACATGTACGATTGTTTAAGAGCTAACAAAAGTTTAGCAGCTTGGGGAATTGAAGGTCGTGTGCCATTTTTAGATAAAGAATTTATGGATGTTGCCATGAGAATCAATCCTCAAGATAAAATGATTAACGGAGAACGCATGGAAAAATGGGTAGTACGTAAAGCATTTGAAGATATGATTCCAGAAAGTGTAGCTTGGAGACAAAAAGAGCAATTTAGTGATGGTGTTGGATACAGCTGGATTGATACTTTAAAGGAACTAGTTGATAAGGAAATTACAGCCGAGCAAATAGAAAATGCTAAATTCCGTTTTCCAATTAATACTCCTTTAAACAAAGAAGAATATTATTACAGAACTATTTTTGAAGGACATTTTCCTAGTGATGCCGCTGCGTTAAGTGTGCCACAAGAAGCAAGTGTTGCTTGTAGTACAGCAACAGCTTTAGAATGGGATGAAGCCTTTAAAAACATGAATGATCCTTCTGGTAGAGCAGTAGCTAAAGTACATGATAAAGCATATAGTAAAGCTTAAAATAGACGTTTTTTTATTCTAATTTAGTGTTTTAAAAACCTCAAAATCTTCAATATTAGAGATTTTGAGGTTTTTGTTATTTTAACATGGTGTTAAAAAACATTGAAATTTAATTTAAGGGCTATTTAAGCTGTTTTTAGCGCGTTTCTCGTAATTAATAAATGTTGATAAAATTAAGACTAATGCCGTTAAATACTTTTTATAGCGCTTATATATTAGTATATTTGTTAGTATTCAAAAAAATGATACATGTGTGTCATTTTTTTTATGCCATAAATAGAATTAAAACGTATTCAAAATAATGAGCGAGAAAAGAGAAGAATTTAATAAGGATAATTATTCCGCAGATAGTATTCAGGCCCTTGAGGGGATGGAGCATGTGCGTATGCGTCCTTCTATGTACATTGGAGATGTTGGTACACGTGGTTTACACCATTTAGTTTATGAGGTTGTAGATAACTCTATAGATGAAGCTTTAGCTGGTCACTGTAACAATATTAGTGTTACTATAAATGAAGATAACTCGATTACTACTGAAGATGACGGTCGTGGTATTCCTGTAGACTTACATAAAAAAGAAGGTGTCTCTGCATTAGAAGTTGTAATGACTAAAATTGGTGCAGGTGGTAAATTCGATAAAGATTCTTACAAAGTTTCTGGAGGACTTCACGGTGTTGGTGTAAGTTGTGTTAACGCACTGTCTGAGCACTTAAAAGCAACCGTTTTTAGAAAAGGCGAAATCTGGGAACAAGAATACGAAAGAGGTAAAGCTATTTATCCTGTAAAGAAAGTTGGTGATACAGATAAAAGAGGTACAGTTGTAACTTTTAAACCAGATCCAACAATTTTTAAACAAACGTTAGAGTATAGTTACGATACTTTAGCAAGTAGATTACGTGAATTAGCCTATTTAAATAAAGGTATTACAATTCATTTAATCGATAAGCGTTTCAAAAAAGAAGATGGTGAATTTGAGGGTGAAACATTTCATTCTGAAGAAGGTTTAAAAGAATTTGTTAAGTTTCTAGATGGAACGCGTGAGTCTATTATTACCGAAGTTATTGCTTTTGAAGGTGAAAAGAATGATATTCCTGTTGAGGTTGCGATGATTTATAATACATCGTATACAGAAAATTTACATTCGTATGTAAACAACATTAATACGCATGAAGGTGGTACGCACCTTTCTGGGTTTAGACGTGGTTTAACGCATACCTTAAAAAAATATGCAGATAGTTCTGGGTTAACAGATAAATTGAAGTTCGAAATTTCTGGAGATGATTTCCGTGAAGGTTTAACAGCAATTATTTCTGTAAAAGTTCAAGAACCTCAATTCGAAGGACAAACAAAAACAAAATTAGGTAACAGAGAAGTTTCAGCATCAGTAAGTCAAGCGGTTTCAGAAATGTTAACCGATTATTTAGAAGAGCATCCAGACGATGCTAAGGTCATTGTTCAAAAAGTGATTTTAGCAGCGCAAGCACGTCACGCAGCACAAAAAGCACGTGAAATGGTTCAGCGTAAAACCGTAATGAGTATTGGTGGTTTACCTGGGAAATTAAGTGACTGTTCTGAGCAAGATCCTACAAAATGTGAAGTATTCCTTGTCGAGGGAGATTCGGCGGGTGGAACGGCTAAACAAGGTCGTGACCGTGCATTTCAAGCGATTTTGCCATTACGTGGTAAAATACTTAACGTAGAGAAAGCTATGAAACATAAGGTTTTCGAAAACGAAGAGATTAAAAATATATTTACCGCTTTAGGAGTTACTATAGGTACAGAAGAAGATAGTCAGGCGCTTAACTTATCTAAATTACGCTACCATAAAGTTGTAATTATGTGTGATGCCGATATTGATGGTAGCCACATTGCAACCTTAATTTTAACGTTCTTTTTTAGATATATGAAAGAGCTAATTGAAAACGGACATATTTATATTGCAACGCCTCCTTTATATTTAGTTAAAAAAGGAGCGAAAAAAGAATATGCTTGGAGTGATGAAGAACGAGATGGTTTAACAGAAAAATTTGGAGGTGCAGCTATTCAGCGTTATAAAGGTCTTGGAGAGATGAATGCTGAGCAACTTTGGGATACTACAATGAATCCTGATTTTAGAACATTAAGACAAGTGAAAATAGATAACGGAGGAGAAGCCGATCGTATTTTCTCTATGTTAATGGGAGATGAAGTGCCACCTCGTCGTGAGTTTATTGAGAAAAATGCAGTGTATGCAAATATTGATGCCTAATAATGCATCTTAATTGTGCTATTCGTCAATAATATAATGAAAGTTCTCTCATATAATATGAGTTTCATTTTGCATTAAAATGAAAATGAGGTCTTTAAATTATAATATTATTATAATTTCAAACGTCATAGAAGTTGAATTGTATTAAAAGTGGTAAATTAGCAATAAGAAAATAATTTTGAATCTTAAAATAAAATAAAATGAAAGTAACAGTAGTTGGAGCAGGAGCAGTAGGTGCAAGTTGTGCAGAATATATTGCTATTAAAAACTTTGCTTCAGAAGTTGTGTTGTTAGACATTAAAGAAGGTTTTGCAGAAGGTAAAGCTATGGATTTAATGCAAACAGCATCTTTAAACGGATTCGACACAAAAATTACAGGTGTAACTGGCGATTATAGCCAAACTGCAGGTAGTGATGTTTGTGTTATTACAAGTGGTATTCCTAGAAAACCAGGAATGACAAGAGAAGAACTTATCGGTATTAATGCTGGTATTGTTAAAAATGTGTCTACAAGTTTACTTGAGCATTCTCCAAATATGATTCTTATCGTAGTGAGTAATCCTATGGATACGATGACATATTTAGCGCACAAAGCTACAGGTTTACCAAAAAGCAAAATTATTGGAATGGGTGGAGCTTTAGATTCTGCACGTTTTAAATATAGATTAGCTGAAGCTTTAGGAGCTCCTATTAGTGATGTAGACGGTATGGTTATCGGTGGACATAGTGACACAGGTATGTTCCCATTAACTCGTTTAGCAACTAGAAATAGTGTGCCAGTTTCAGAATTTTTATCTG
This sequence comes from Formosa sp. L2A11, assembly GCF_009796865.1. Lineage (GTDB taxonomy): Bacteria > Bacteroidota > Bacteroidia > Flavobacteriales > Flavobacteriaceae > Formosa. The sequence goes on from NZ_CP047028.1 coordinate 2,047,562, forward strand.
AAGAACGTTTAAATCAAGTTAAAGAAGATACTAAAGTTGGTGGAGCAACATTAACTAAATTATTAGGAACTTCTGCTTGGTATGCTCCAGGTGCAGCAGTATCAGGAATGGTACAAGCTATTGCTTGTGATTCTAAAAAAATATTCCCTTGTTCAACATTATTAGATGGTGAATATGGTTTAACAGATATTTGTTTAGGTGTGCCAGTTGTTTTAGGTAAAGATGGTATTGAAAAAATAGTAGAGATTACTCTTAACGACGAAGAAAAAGCACATTTAACTGCAAGTGCAGAAGGTGTTAAAAAAACAAATGGATTATTAGAATTCTAATTCATTTAAATGTTTTATAAAAAAAGACTGTCTGCAAAGATGGTCTTTTTTATGCCTATATTTTAGTTTACTTTGTGTAGTTACTTGAATTGCAAGTCGCTATGTTTAATAAAAATTAGAACTCTTTATTGTTGCGCAAAAATGATAAATTCAATAACTTAGTAGTAGGATAATCTACTTCATTATGGGACCAATAATAGTTGCAACAAATTTTTCTAAATTATCAGATAATGCTGAATTATATGCTGCAGCATTAGCTAAACACTTCAATGTTAAGCTTGTACTTTTTAATGCTTTTCAGATACCTCTTCATGCTTCAAATACTTTATTATCTGCAGATTCAATAAATAATTTAATGCAGAATAATAAAGATCGGTTAGTAGAAAACGCTAAATTTTTAAAAGCAGAATTTGATATTGAAGTTGACTATCAATGTGTGTACGCGCAATTAGAATTTAAAATAGATTACCTCATGGATCAGAACGATTCATCGCTTTTAGTTATTGGGATGTCTCCTAAATCTTTAGAACAAAATTTAATAGGAAACCCTACAACAACTTTAATTAGTATGAAAAAGTTTCCTGTGTTAGCAATTCCTATACATGCAAAATTTAATGGTATGAAAAAGATTCTTTTCGCTTGCGATTTAATGCAAGATGTGCCTTTAAAAACATTAGCAAAATTACGTCAGATATCTACAAAGCTAAAATCTGAAGTGACCGTGTTTTATGTAGATAAAATGATTGATGAATTAAAATTCAATAAATCTGCACTTGGTAACATAGACAAGCAACTTGAAAAAGTAGACTATTTATATAAAAACGTAAAATCGGATACTGTAATTGATGAGATTGAAAAAGAAATAAAAACATTCCATTCAGACTTATTGGTTATGATACCTAGAGAATATGGTTTCTGGGAATCTTTAGTACATAAAAGTAAAACTAGAGTTATGGCTTCCGGTTTAAATATTCCGCTTTTGTCTATTCCTGTAAAGTAATTTTATATATTCTTATTATTGTTTTAGTCTATTTTAAGTGTTTAAAACACTGTTAATAATAAACCAATAACGATATAAAGTAATCTTAAAATTTTCATATATTTGGCGCATGAATTTGAAATGGTACATTAGTACTTTAACAGTAATTGTTGCCTTGTTTTTTGGTGTTGCTAGTCAACAACAAAATACTATGCCTAATCAGGAAATTGTACTGCAGTTTTCTGGCGATGTTGTTGTGCAGGATAAAGCTGAATATGCCATTTCTATTGTTAAGCAACAATTACAGCGTATTGGTGCAGAGAACATTCAGGTTAATGAAAATGAAGCTGGTGTTTTAAAAATTACTTACTATTCCGATTCAGATGTAGAGCAAATTAAAAAAATACTATCTAACGATGATATTTTAGAATTTGATGATTCTCCTCAAGAAAACAACCAATTTCCTTCTCCAGAACACGCTCTAACTTATAATTTTGATGTTTTCGAAATTCATAACGGATCTGATTTTGCTTTTAATCATGCAGGAAAGGTTGCTTTAGAGTTAAAGGCAAGTAGTAATCATTTTAATAATGCAAATACATATCCTGTTTTAGGGTATACTGCAGTTTTAGTTGTGGTGCCTTCAATTAAAACAGCATACAAGTTTTATAAAGATATTGCGCTAGCAATAGATAATAATTCCAAGAAAATACCCGAAGTTAGGGCAGGACCTTTAGTTTAAGAAGGTCTTAATTGTATCCCTATTTCAGAATAATTACATATTATTCTACGTCCTTCTAAAACATAATATAGTAGTGATTGTTTTACATTCATTACTCTAGACAACAAGGCAAATACGGTCTTTAAGTTGTTCTTCAAGAAAAAACTACACATAAAATTTATATGTGAGTAATCTATGTATTGCTCGCATTTCAAAAAATTGATTAATAAATAATTAAATAATGCAGAATAAAGGATTAGTAAAGTTGTTTGCAATCTTGTTCGGTTTGGTAAGTATTTACCAATTATCGTTCACGTTTAAGGCAAATAGCATCGAAGACGGTGCAAAAGAGTATGCAAAAGGAGACTCTGTAAAAGAGGCTCAGTATTTGGATTCATTATCAACAGAAAAAGTATTTAACTTAGGTGTTACAGATTATACGTACAACGAGGTGAAAGACAAGGCAATGAATCTTGGACTTGACCTTAAAGGAGGTATAAATGTTATTCTTCAAGTATCTGTAAAAGATATCTTAAAAGGTTTAGCTAATCATACTAGCGAACCAGCTTTTAATAAAGCTTTAGATGATGCTTCAGAACTTCAGAAAAATAGTCAAAACACATATTTAGAAGATTTCTATATCGCGTTCGATAAAATTAAAGGAGATACAAAATTAGCTTCTCCAGATATTTTTGCAAACAGATCATTAAGTGATGAAATTACTTTTGATATGACAGACGACCAAGTGAAGCCAATTATCAGTAAGAAAATTGACGAATCTATTACATCTGCATTCGAAGTATTACGTAAGCGTATTGATGAATTTGGGGTAACATCTCCAAATATTCAACGTTTAGGAGAGTCTGGACGTATCTTAGTTGAATTGCCAGGTGTAAAAGATGTAGAACGTGCTAAGAAATTATTACAAAGTACGGCTCAATTAGAATTTTGGGATGCTTATAAAGGAGAAACATTAGTCCCTTTTATTATTCAAGCTAACAATGTACTTAAAGAAGAAGTAGCTGCTAAAACAGAAACTACTAAAAATGCAGTTGCAGATGCTGATGAAGCTTCAGAAAGTGATTCTCAAATTGATGATTTATTAGGTGAAGCGGTTACAGATTCTACTAAGGTGGCTGTAAACCCTTTATTAGATTTAATTATTGGACAAGGTTACCAAGGTGGACCAATTGTTGCACAATTTGATGTTAAAGACAAACAAACTGTTTTAGATTATTTAAACAGACCAGATATTAGAGCATTATTACCTGTAGAGCAACGTTACGTTAAGTTTGCTTTTGGTATGCCAGAAAAAGACAGCGATGCTGTAGGTTTATATGCATTAGTAGGGAACAGAGAAAATGTACCACCTATGAGTGGAGCAGTTGTAACTAACGCAACACAACAATACGACCAATTAGGTAAGCCTGCTGTATCTATGCAAATGAATGCAAAAGGAGCTAAGGTTTGGGAAGAAATGACAGGGAAAGCATATTCTCAACAAAGTCAAATTGCTATTGTTTTAGATAATGTAGTATACTCTGCGCCAGGTGTAACAACTGGACCAATTGCAGGAGGTAATTCAGAAATTTCTGGACAATTTACATTAAACGAAGCTGTCGATTTAGCAAACGTTTTACGTGCTGGTAAATTACCTGCTTCTGCAGATATTATTCAAAGTGAAGTTGTAGGACCATCTTTAGGTCAAGAAGCTATTGATAGTGGTGAAATTTCTTTCGTAATTGCATTAGTATTAGTGTTATTATGGATGTTATTCTATTACGGTAAAGCTGGTGGTTTTGCAGATATTGCAATGGCATTAAACATTTTATTAATGTTCGGTGTATTATCTGGATTAGGTGCGGTATTAACATTACCTGGTATTGCTGGTATTGTATTAACTATAGGTATGTCTGTAGATGCGAACGTGTTAATTTATGAGCGTATTCGAGAAGAAATAGCAAATGGTAAAAGTCAAAGAGAAGCTATTCAAGACGGATTTAGTAATGCCTTATCTTCAATTTTAGATGCAAACATTACAACAGGTTTAACAGCTTTAATTTTATTTATATTTGGTACAGGTCCAATTAAAGGATTTGCAACTACTTTATTAATTGGTATTGTAACATCTTTATTTACTGCAATTTTTATTACTAGATTATTAATAGACTGGTATGTTAATCGTGGTGGAAATTTAGATTTCTCTACAGCAATTACTAAAAAATTATTCAGAAACATTAATATCGAATTCCTTCAAAAACGTAAAATTGCTTATATCGTTTCAGGAACTTTAATCGTAGTTAGTTTAGGATCTTTATTTACTAACGGATTAGATCAAGGTGTAGATTTCGTAGGAGGTAGAAATTACCAAGTACGTTTTAACGAAGCAATTACGCCTTCAGAATTAATGCCAGCTTTAGAAGGTGCTTTTGGTAGTGCAGATGCTAAAACTTTTGGTAGTGCAGAGCAAGTTAAAATTTCTACAAAATATAAAGTAAACGAAACAAGTGCTGAGGTTGATGAAGAAATTAGAAAAGAATTATTTTCTGCTTTAAAACCACATTTAGAAGGTCTTTCTTACGAAGACTTTATTAGTGATAATCAACACAAAACTGTTGGTTTAATGAAATCTTACAAAGTAAGTCCAACTATTGCAGATGATATTAAGAAAGAATCATTCTGGGCTGTATTAGGATCTTTAATTGTAGTATTCTTATATATCTTATTGCGTTTCAAAAAATGGCAATATTCATTAGGAGCAGTAACTGCTGTATTCCACGATGTTATTATTGTATTAGGTGTATTCTCGTTAACTTACAAATTTATGCCTTTTAACTTGGAGATTGACCAAGCGTTTATTGCGGCTATCTTAACCGTAATTGGTTACTCGCTGAATGATACCGTGGTTGTATTTGATAGAATTCGTGAGTATTTCCATGAACATACTGGATGGAGCTTAAATAAAGTAGTAAATGTATCTTTAAGTAGTACGCTTAGTAGAACCTTAAATACATCGTTAACTACATTAGTAGTATTATTAGCAATCTTTGCTTTTGGTGGAGATTCAATACGTGGATTCATGTTTGCATTAATAGTTGGGGTTGTCGTTGGTACATACTCTTCATTATTTATCGCAACACCAATCATGTACGATACTTTAGCTGCTTCTGAAAAGAAGAGAAAATTAAAAGAAGCAAATGAAGTTGCTGCATAAGTAACTTGTTTTAATATATTTAAAAGCCTTCTAAGCGTAAGTTTAGAAGGCTTTTTTGTGTTTATATGGTAGCTCTTATACTTGAGTTTAATGTTTAAATATTGTAGTGTAGCTAAAATAAATTGCCAGATGTTTTTATGTGTATTATTTCTTTTATGATTATAAATAGTCTGAAATTGTGACGATTATAGATGTACTGTTCTGAAAAAAGCGTAACGTAATTTCATTTTTGACAATTTTATAGCCCTTTGTTCTGTTTTTTGATAATTATACGTATTAAATCAATGTTTTGCAGCTTTTCATTCATAAAATTAAGTATTAATACTTACTTTTGAAATAAGTAATCGAATAATAACTACGTATATGAAAAAAGTAATAGTTGTAGGAAACGGAATGGTTGGATATAAATTTTGTGAAAAATTTGTAGCTAAGGAAGGAAGTGAAACATATAAAATAACTGTTTTTGGAGAAGAGCCAAGACCTGCATACGATCGTGTTCATTTAAGCGAGTTTTTTGAGAGTCAAGATGCAAAAGCCTTAGAAATGGCACCGAGATCTTGGTACGAAGAAAATAACATAGATTTAGTTACAGATGTTCGTATTACAGATATTCATAGAAGCAAAAAAACAGTAACCAGCGCTAATGAAAAAGAATATGAATATGATTACTTAGTTTTAGCAACTGGGTCTTCTGCTTTTGTACCGCCAATTAAAGGCGTAGAAAAGGAAGGTGTTTTTGTGTACAGAACTATTGAAGATTTAGAAGGTATGCTTGCATACGCAGTTAAAGTAAAAGCAGAAAATCCTAATGCAAGAGCTGCCGTACTTGGTGGTGGTTTATTAGGTTTAGAAGCAGGTAAAGCTGCAATGGATATGGGGTTGGAACCACATATTGTAGAGTTCGCTCCTAAATTAATGCCAAGACAATTAGATTCTAGAAGTAGCCAAGTTCTGCAATTAAAGTTAGAATCTATTGGATTAAATATTCATTTAAGTAAAGCAACCAATCAAATTTTAGGAGACGATGGTTTTATTACAGGAATGGAATTTGGAGAAGACGATAAGTTAGATGTAGAGATGTTAATTATTTCTGCCGGGATTCGCCCTCGAGATGAGCTAGGGAAAACGTGTGATTTGGAAATGGGAGTTCGTGGCGGAATTGTAGTTAATAATAAAATGCAAACGTCAGATTCAAACATTTTTGCTATTGGTGAAGTTGCTTTATATAATCAGATGATTTATGGGTTAGTCGCTCCTGGTTACGATATGGCAGAAATTGCAGCAAGTCAAATTATGGGGAATGAAGAGGCTTTAATGCCTGCAGAAATAGACATGTCTACTAAATTAAAGTTAATAGGTGTAGATGTGGCTAGTTTTGGAGAACCTTTTATGCCTGCTTCAAAAGGGCATTCTGTTATTTTTGAAAATAAGACACAACATTTATATAAACGAATTAATGTAAGTTTAGATGGTAAATCTCTATTAGGAGGTATACTTGTTGGAGATGCATCAGATTATAATATGTTGCATCAAGTCTTTTTAAACGGTATGGCAATCCCGGAAGATCCTGCGCAGTTAATTTTACCGGCAACAGAAGGTGGTGCTTTTGGTAGTGCGTTAGACTTGCCAGACGAAGCTCAAATTTGTTCATGTGAAAATGTAAGTAAAGGTCAGATTTGTGGTGCAATTAAAGATGGTTCTTGCGAAGATTTAGCAGGTGTTGTGGCTGCTACAAAAGCAAGTACAAGCTGTGGAGGTTGTAAACCTATGGTTACAGATTTAGTTACCGAAACTTTAAAATCTTTAGGTAAGACTGTTAAAAATGTGATTTGTGAGCATTTTGAATATAGCCGACAAGAACTTTATGGTATTGTAAAAGCTAAAAAACTAACATCTTTTAATGAAGTTTTAGATGCTTGTGGTACAGGACAAGGTTGCGAAACGTGTAAACCAGTAGTGTCTTCAATATTTGCAAGTTTGTATAACGATACGCCTAATAAGGAAGATGTTACTCAAGATACCAATGATAAGTTTTTAGCAAACATACAACGTAACGGAACATATTCTGTGGTACCAAGAATAGCTGGAGGAGAAATTACTCCGGAAAACTTAATTGTTTTAGGACGAATAGGAAAGAAATATAATTTATATACAAAAATTACTGGTGGTGCACGTATCGATTTCTTCGGTGCAGAGTTAAACGATTTACCTGCCATTTGGAAAGAATTAATAGATGCAGGTTTTGAAAGCGGACATGCCTACGGGAAATCTTTGCGTACTGTAAAAAGTTGTGTGGGTTCTACATGGTGTCGTTACGGATTAGCAGAAAGTATTTCTTTCGCCATAGAATTAGAAAATAGATATAAAGGATTGCGTTCTCCTCATAAAATAAAAGGAGGTGTATCTGGTTGTATTCGCGAGTGTGCAGAAGCAAGAGGTAAAGATTTTGGTATCATTGCTGTAGAAGGTGGATGGAATTTATATGTTGGTGGAAATGGAGGTGCAACGCCAAGACACGCTCAGTTATTAGCCGAAAAAATAGATAATGAAACTGTTATAAAATACTTAGATCGTTACTTGGTGTATTACATTCAAACTGCTGCGCCGTTAATGCGTACTGCTGCTTGGTTAGATAAATTAGAAGGCGGTATTGAGCAACTTAAAAAAGTAGTGATTGAAGACAGTTTAAATATTGTTGAAGACTTAGAAAAAGAAATGCAATTTTTAGTTGATGCTTACGAGTGTGAATGGAAACAAGCGATTGAGAATGAAGATGCCAAAAAACGTTTTAATCATTTTGTGAATTCAGAAGATCGTGATGATAATTTAGTATTTGTGCCTTTAAGAGATCAGAAAATGCCAAAGCTTTGGGAGAAAGATGTTAAAGGAGCAACCCTATAAGTATATACAATTATTGTTTTAAAATAGACAGTTATGGAAGAATTACTATCAAAATACAAAACGGTTAAAACAGACGACGTTAAGGTGTGGTTTAAGGCTGCTTCAGTAGAAGCTTTCCCAATAGACGGAGGTGCATGTGTAAAATACAAAGATTTGCAGATCGCAGTGTTTAACTTCTCACGATTAAATATGTGGTATGCGTGCCAGAATTTATCGCCAGAAAAACAAGAAATGGTCTTGTCTCGTGGTATGTTAGGCGATCAAAAAGGAACGCCCAAAATTGCTTGTCCGTTACATAAAAAGACATTTTCATTAGAAACTGGCGAAAATTTAAATGGAGATTTAGATCCTATTGCAATTTATCCTGTAAAAATAGAAAACAACTTTGTGTATATCGGATTTTCTGAATAGATTTGATAGATATCCAAAATTATAACATTGTGAGTACAAAATTTGAACAGGCCGTAGCATTAATCGACGAAAAGAATGCTCAAGACTTAAATCGTGAAATTGATAACGGAAAATCTATGCCTAAAGAATTGTTGTATTCTCAACGTATGTCTGGATGTCTTATAGATTATATGCCAACAGCCTCAGAAGCGCTACAAATTGCAGTTCGTGCACAACATATTTGCCGTTGGGAAATTCCTAGAAAGGATTATCCTATGACAAAACCTGGATATATGAATTGGCGTAACGATCTTAAAAAAATGCACGCAAATTTAACTGCAGAGATTTTAGAGTCTGTAGGTTATGATGCCGAGTTTATAGACCGTGTTAAATTTATAATCAGTAAAAAATCATTTAAAAAAGATCCAGATTCGCAGACTCTAGAAGATGTGGTGTGTTTGGTCTTTCTTCAGTTTTATTTTGAGGATTTCGCTAAAAAACACGAAACCGATAGATTAATAGATATTGTTCAAAAAACATGGCATAAAATGTCTGATGCAGCTCATGAAAAAGCCATGACATTACCTTTCTCTGAATCTAGTTTTAATCTTATAAAACAAGCTTTGGCTTAAACCTGTTTTTTATATGACCGACTTGAGTAGTACGTTAGATAATAGTACGTTTGATAGACTCCGTCGTTTATATATTATTGCATTAGGAGCTATTGCGTGTTCTGTTTTTATTAGTCAAATTATTGTACGCAATTTTTTGAAAGATCAGCAGGACGATTCTACTGTTATAAACGTTGCGGGAAGGCAGCGTATGCTTAGCCAGAAACTTAGTAAAGAAGTCCTTTTAATTGCAAATACAACCAATGTGTCTAAGCGTTTGGTGTATAAAGACACGTTAAAAGCGACCATTAATAGATGGCAAACCTCTCACATTGCATTACAGGAAGGAAGTGATAGTTTAAAAATTTCAGGAACAAACAGTACTAAAGTTGTAGAGATGTTCTCGCGTCTTCAAGTGCCATTTTCTGAAATGTACGATGCGTCTCAGAACATTATTTCAAAAATAGAACAAGACCCCAAAATAAATTATACCCAATTACAATCTTACGAAGCACAAGTTACAGCAAACGAGTATCTCTTTTTAACTATTATGGATACTATTGTAAATCAGTACGATGTAGAAGCGAATGAAAAAGTAAACTTGCTGCGTAATTGGGAACTGTTTTTAATGGTTTTTACACTCTTATTATTATTTCTAGAATTCCTATTTATATTTAAACCTACAGCAAAAATGGTAAAAGATACCATTAATAAACTGTTGCGTTCAGAACATAAAGCTATAAAAACAGCTTATGAGGCAGATGTGTTGCGCGAAGAAAACGAAAAATCTGTAAAGGAACTCCGTGTGTTAAATCAGGCTATGAATAAAACCTTGTTATTTGCCAGAGTAACATCAGAAGGTTCTATTTTATATATTGGAGAAAAGTTTTCAAAACTCTTTCAAGAAACAAAGGTTACTATTAATTTAAATTTTTCTGAATTAATTTCTGTAGAAAAAAATGATCAAGAATATCTAGAGCATATATTAAAAACGTATCATAAATCTGGATGGCAAGGGGAAATAAAAGCCTCAAAAAGTACAGGCGAGTTATTGTGGCTAGAAATGTATTTAATACCCATTCATGCTTCAGTAGAAAAATCTGAAATTCTTATTATTGCTTCAGACATTACAGAAAAAAAAGAAGCACAACTAGAAGTCGAGTCGTTAACGAGATTGAGTTACGAGGAGAAAATGAATCAGCAGAAAATAATTTCTAGTAAAATTATAGAAAACCAAGAGCAAGAACAAAACCGTATTGCAAAAGATATTCACGATGGTATAGGGCAAATGTTAACCGGTTTAAAATATAATTTAGAAAGTGTAAATTTAAACGATTTAGAAAAAGCAGCATCTAAAATAGAAAACCTAAAAAGTTTAACTGCCGATATTATTAAAGGGGTGCGTGCAGCAACTTTCAATTTAACACCTCCAGAATTAAGCGATTATGGTATTGTGCCTGCTCTCTCCAAACTTACACAAGAGTTGTCTAAACTTACCGGTAAAACCATAGAACTCTACAATCGTAAAAACTTCAATCAGCGATTAGATTCTTTAGTCGAAATTAATATTTATCGTATCACTCAAGAAGCCATTAATAATGCCATTAAATATGCCGATTCTACGTATATTTTAGTCTCTATCTCTCATAGTGAACACATGCTAAGTATTAATATTGATGATGACGGGAAAGGCTTTGATGTAAATCTTCCTAGAAACATTAAGACAGGCGATGGTGGTATGGGAATGACGTTTATGAACGAGCGTATTAATTATATTAATGGTCGTTTGTTTTTAAATTCTTCTGAAGAAACAGGAACGAGAATCACTCTAAATATCCCGATTTAATTAGGTGTTATTACTTAATTTTTGATTATTTTGCTACGTATTAAATAGAATATATAAGTATATGATAAATGTAGTGTTAGCAGACGATCATATTTTAGTTCGCGACGGCATAAAATCTTTATTAGAAGATCAAGAAGGTGTACACGTTATAGCAGAAGCCTCTAATGGAAAAGAAGCTTTAGAAGTTGTAGAACGTGCTCTTCCAGATGTTCTTATTGTAGATATTCGTATGCCCGAAATGAATGGTATTGAGGTTGTTGCTGAATTAAAAAAAACGAATAAAACCATAAAAACCCTAGTGCTTTCTATGCACGACTCCGAAGAATATGTGTTAAACGCTATAAGTGCAGGTGCAGACGGGTACCTTTTAAAGGGATCGAGTAAAGAAGAATTTATGAAAGCTTTACATATGATTGCTGAAGGAGGTAAGTATTTTACTGGAGATATTTCGTCTATTATTATTAACAGTATGATTAATAATGGTGGAAAACAATTAGAAGAAAAGGAAGCTCCTGAAGCAACTTTTAAACTAACTAAGCGTGAAAAACAAATTTTAGGTTTAGTGTTAGACGGAAAAAGTAATAAAGAAATCGCCGAAGATTTAGATGTTAGTAAGCGTACAGCCGAAGTACATAGATTCAATTTAATGAAAAAATTAGACGTAAAGAACTTAATAGAGCTTACAAAAGTTGCTTCTAAGTATCGTTTAGTTTAATGTACTTAGATGTATATCATTATATTATAGCTTTTTAGATGTTATTATTAAGAGATTAATAATTAAAGCTTGAAATTTTACTATCTACGTAATAATTTAAAAATTACGTAGATAATTACGTATAAATTAAGTATTATTACTTAGTTTTATCATGTAAACGTAAAATTCCAATGTTATGAATTCAACTAAAGCCACAAAATTAGACCTTTTAAATATAAAGAGTCTTCCTATCCGAACGTTTTGGATCACTTCAATTGCCTTTTTTTTATGCTTCTTTGCTTGGTTTGGTATTGTACCTTTTATGCCAGATGTTGTTAAGGATTTAGGGTTAACACCTTCGCAAAAATGGAACTCTATTATATTAGCGGTTTCTGGAACTGTATTTGCCCGTTTGTTAATTGGTAAATTGTGTGATAAATACGGACCACGTTTATGTTATTCTTGGTTATTAGTTTTAGGATCTATTCCTGTAATTTTATTAGGTTTTGTACAAACACCTCTTCAGTTTTTAGTTTGCCGATTCTTTATTGGGTTTATTGGAGCCTCGTTTGTAATTACTCAATTTCATACGTCTATCATGTTTGCTCCAAATATTGTAGGAACTGCTAATGCAACTTCTGCGGGTTGGGGAAATTTAGGAGGTGGAGCTAACCGTTTAGGGATGCCTATTATAGCTGCTGCTGTGATTGCTTTTGGAGCAGCAGAGTCTGAAGCTTGGCGTTATTCTATGATTGTTGCTGGTGTGGTTTGTTTCTTAATGGGACTTGTGTATTACAACTTTACTCAAGATACGTTACAAGGGAATTATAAAGATTTAAAAGCGACAGGAGATATGCCTGTAGCTAAAAAAGACGATGTTAGCTTTCTTGAAGCAATAAATGATTATCGTGTATGGATTTTGTTTTTAGTTTATGCAGCATGTTTCGGAATTGAATTAACAGTGTACGGAACGATGGATGATTATCTTCAAAATACCTTTCAGCTAGAGCGTGTTACAGCCGGTAATATTGTATTGTCATTTGCTTTAATGAATATTTTTGCAAGAACATTAGGAGGTTTCTTCGGTGATAAATTTGGAAAATTAAAAGGATTACGCGGACGTGTATTATTCTTAGCAGTTATTTTAGCTACTGAGGGAATCATGTTGGCTCTCTTCTCTACTGCAACAGGAATTGTTGTTGGAATAGCTTTATTAATATTGTTTAGTTTAACAGTGCAAATGGCAGAAGGCGCAACGTTTTCAGTCGTGCCCTTTGTAAATCCAAAAGCGATTGGTTCTATATCTGGAATTGTTGGGGCAGGAGGAAATGTAGGTGCATTTTTAGCAGCCATCTTATTAAAATCTAAATCTGCAGTAGCAGAGAAAGCAGCAATTACAGCAACCGAAGGTTTGGGGTCAGATGTTATTGAAGCAGCACAATCTGCAGCATCATCGGATGCCGTATCAAGTGGATTTTTATTAATAGGGATTACAGTGATTTTTGTAGCCTTGGGTGTGTTAGCTATTAAGTTTTCAGCAGTTGCAGATAATGTTATTGAGAAAGAAATAGAAGATGATATTGAAGCAGAAATGGCAGCTCAATCTGTTTAAAATTAAAACATTAGAAATACAGTTCAATAATATATAGTTTCATTACTTTTAAAAGAATAGACAACATATAACTCTTTAATATGCTTCAAAAAGAAATTAAAACAACGTGTTCATACTGTGGCGTAGGCTGTGGTATAATTGTAAAGAAGGATGAACATAATAAAGTTTATGTAGAAGGAGATAAAGATCATCCTGTAAACAGAGGTATGTTGTGTTCTAAAGGAATGAATTTGCATTATGTTGCTAACGATGTTTCAGATAGACTTTTGTATCCTGAAATGCGATGGAGTAAATCTCATCCGTTAGAGCGTGTAAGTTGGGATACGGCTTTAGATCGCGCTGCTAAAGTGTTTAAATCTATTATACAAAAATATGGTCCAGATAGCGTAGGGTTTTATGTGTCTGGACAGTGCTTAACCGAAGAATACTACATTGCAAACAAACTAACTAAAGGATTTTTAGGAACAAATAACATAGATACAAATTCTAGGTTATGTATGAGTTCCGCAGTTGTCGGTTATAAAAAAACATTTGGTGAAGATTCTGTGCCTATCTCTTATGAAGACATAGAGTTAGCTGATTGTTTTTTAATAACCGGTGCAAATCCGGCATGGTGTCACCCAATATTGTTTAGACGTATTGAGCAACACAAGGAGAAGAATCCGGATGTGAAAATTTTGGTAGTAGATCCTAGAAAAACCGACTCTGCAAATTTCGCAGATGTACATCTTCAAATATTACCAGGAACAGATGTTGTTTTATATAATGCAATAGGAAGACGTTTAATAGAACGTCGTATGATTGATCGTAGTTTTATAAAAGAACATACAGAGAATTTCGAAAAATATAAAAAACAAGTCCTTGCTACGTCATTAAAAGAAGCTGCAAAAATATGTGGAATTACTGTAGATGAAATTAAAAAGGCAGCTCAAATCATTGGAAATTCTAAAGCCTTCATAAGTATGTGGGCTATGGGATTAAACCAAAGTGCAATTGGAACATATAAAAATTATGCCCTTTTAAATTTATCTTTAATAACCGGACAAGTGGGGAAACCTGGTTCTGGTCCGTTTTCATTAACAGGGCAACCTAACGCAATGGGTGGTCGTGAAGTAGGAGGAATGGCTAATTTATTGGCCGTTCATAAAGATTTATTTAATGATAAACACCGTCAAGAAGTTGCTGATTTTTGGAAGGTTGATAAAATTTCTGATAAAGCAGGATATACTGCTACAGAAATGTTTGATGCTTTAGAGTCTGGTAAGATGAAAGCCGTTTGGGTAGTCTGTACAAACCCAATGGTAAGTATGCCAAATGCTCACAAGGTTGAAAAAGCCTTGAAGCATGCTAAATTTGTTGTGGTTCAAGATATTTCGAACCGAGCAGATACTTTAGAACATGCCGATTTGGTTTTACCTGCAGCAGCTTGGTTAGAGAAAGAAGGAACGATGACAAATTCTGAGCGTCGTATTTCGTATTTACCAAAAGGCATTGATGCTCCAGGAGAAGCAAAAGCTGATGTAGAAATCTTATGTGAGTTTGCTAAGAAGATGGGATTTGAAGGTTTTGATTATGCGTCTACAGCCGAAATTTATCAAGAATATTGCGAGATGACAAAAGGCTCGAATATCGATGTTTCAGCATTAAGTTACGACCGATTAAAGGGTGAAGGTACATTTCAATGGCCGGTTTCAGAAAGCCAAAAAGGAGGAACACCAAGACTATTCGAAGATAAAAAATTCTATACACCGTCGCAAAAAGCGATGTTTAATGTCCCAGATTTTATAAATAACACATCAGATTTACCAAACGAAACCTTTCCTTTAATTTTAACTACAGGGCGTGTTCGAGACCAATGGCACACCATGACCAAGACCGGGAAAGTGTCGCGTTTAAAAACACATTATTCTACGCCAGTTTTAGAAATTAGTCAGGTAGATGCTTTTATAAATAAAATTAAAGATGGCGATGTTGTAGAGGTTACAAGTGCAAGAGGCGTGGTTAGGGTGCGTGCTAAAGTCACAGATACGGTTAAAAATGGTGTTGTGTTTTTGCCTATGCATTGGGGAAAACAGTTACAGAGCGACTTGAATCGTACTAACAATTTAACGCATACAATTGTAGATCCCATTTCTAAAGAACCGGATTTTAAGTACACGCGTGTTTCAGTGTCGAAATATAAAAAAGAAACAGAAAAAATAATTGTAGTTGGTGCAGGTGCTGCTGCTTTTAGGTTTATTCAGAATTATAGAGAGCATAGCGAAACAGATAAAATTGTGGTGTTTTCAAAAGAAAGTAATCCGTTTTATAATCGGGTTTTACTTCCTGAATATGTGACTGAAGAATTAACTTGGGAACAGCTTCAAAAAATAAAAGAAAAAGAACTGAAGAAACTTCAAATCGAGTTGTATTCAGGAACCTATATTGTAGACATAGATCGTGAGAATAAATTGGCAACAGATAATCATGGAAATCATTACGCCTATGATAAATTAATTTTAGCAACGGGAAGCCGTTCTTTTGTGCCAAACGATGTACAGTTAAATTTACCTGGTCGTTTTACGTTACGTTCTAAAGATGATGCAGATCGTTTTAAAACGTATTTAGATGGTACAAATCTAAAAGCCGAAGATCAGCATGTTACTATTGTTGGTGGTGGACTTTTAGGTTTAGAGCTCGCAGCGGCTTTAAAACACCGGAATGTAAACACAACAATTATTCAGCGTGCATCTAATTTAATGGAGCGCCAATTAGATTCTATTTCTTGTAAATTGTTAGCCAAACATGTTCAGGAATTGGGTATTCAGATTTACTTTTCTAATGAAGTGAGTACTGTTTTTGATGACGATGACACTAAAAACGCATTAAATATCACCTTAAAAAGTGGAAAAACATTTAAATCTAATGCCATTGTGTACGCTATTGGTACGCGTCCAAATATAGAAATTGCAAAGTCTAGCGGTGTAGCTTGTGGTCGTGGTATAAAAGTGAATCAGCATTTACAATCGTCAGATCCAAATATTTTTGCGATTGGTGAAATTGCCGAATTCAATAATAATATTTTAGGTATTACTTCTGCAGCAGAAGAACAAGCAGCCATTCTTGCTAATTATTTAGCAGGAGATATTAGTAGTGTCTATAAAGGATCTGTTTCAATGAATATTTTAAAATTCAGCGATTTAGATTTATGTAGTTTAGGAAATTTATCTGTTCCGGAAAATGATAACAGTTACGAAGAAATCATTTTTATGGACATGTCTAAACGCTACTATAAAAAATGTATTGTAAAAGACGATTTGTTAGTTGGCGCAGTACTTATGGGAGATAAGAACGAATTTGCAGAATTTAAAACACTTATTGAAAGTAAAGTAGAACTGTCTGATAAACGAGATAAATTGTTGCGAGGCGCATCTAACGATAAACCCATGGTTGGTAAATTAGTGTGTTCTTGCAGTCAGGTTGGAGAAGGAAATATTACAGAAGCTATTAATAATGGCTGTACAAATTTCACCGAATTATGTAACCAAACGGGAGCAGGATTAGGATGTGGAAGTTGTAAAACTGAAGTGAAAGAGATATTAAATAATCATAAAGTTTTAGCATGATGAAAGAGTTATCTAGGTTAATTGTAAAAGGAGGCGTATTATCTCCAGGGGAGTTAAAATCGATTTGTTTAACGGCAGAACGTTTAGGGTTAGATACCATTTCTTTTGGGTCTAGACAGGATATTTTAATTTCAGAAAATATAACATCTAAAGCATTAGAATCTATAGATAATCTTCAGGTTGTACCAGCCCATGGCGAAGGTTCTGTAAACATTGTATCGTCTTATGTTAGTGCAGGAATTTTTTCAAACACCTCTTGGTTAACAGGAGAAAAATATTTGTATGTCTTAGAACAATTCAGAACAAATCCTCAGTTAAAAGTTAACATAACCGATCCAAGACAGCGTTTAGTTCCTCTATTTACGGGACATTTAAATTTTATTGCCTCAGAGCATGAAGATTATTGGTATCTGTATGTGCGTCTGCCAGAATGGGAAGCAGCAGAAGTGTATCCAGCTTTAATATACAGTTGGGATATGGCTAAAATTCAAACGACTATTGAAGGACTTTTACAAGAAGAACCAGAAACGGTCGAGATGATTTTCGATTTGGTTAATGATGCTATAGATACTAATAACAGAACCATTGATAAGCCCTTAAAAGTGCCGTTTTATCCGTTTCCGTATTACGAAGGGATGAATAGAATTGGAAACGATAAATATTGGTTGGGATTATATTGGAGAAATAATAATTACGATTTAGATTTTCTAAAAGCGATGTGCGATTTATGTTCAGATTGTAAAATTGGAAAAATTTCCATTACACCTTGGAAGTCGTTTATAGTGAAAGATATTCCGAATGAATCTAAACTAATCTGGGAAAAATTCTTAGGAAAACACGGAATTAATGTCCGTCATTCTATGTTAGAATTAAATTGGCATTTACCAGTTGCTAATGAAGACGCTTTAAAGCTGAAGAAATATTTAGTAACTAATTTCGACCAAAACGATATTAGTACTTACGGTTTAACGTTCGCAATTACAGAATATACTAAGAAAGCGTATTATTTTACATCTATAGTTATAGAGAAGAACGAGCAGCCAGAAGGTTTATCTGATTTTAAAATTAGAGATACTTATAATTTATTATATGCTAAGAATTTCGATCCGAACTCGAGAGAATATATTACGCATGTACAGGATATAGATCAGGTAGAATTGCCAGGTTTACTTATGGAATTAAGTCAGTTGTATTTTGAGCAATTGGGAACGGAACGCGACGAAGAAAAACAAATTAAAGCGGAAGCAGAACGTAAAGAAGCAGAGGTGTACCAATGTCAGGACTGTTTAACAATTTACAATGAAGCGTACGGAGACGAAACGCAATACATTGTGCCGAATACACCGTTTTCTGCATTGCCAGACACTTATGAATGTTCACTTTGCGAGGCTCCAAAATCAAGATTTAAGAAGACTACACATAAGCAACATGTGAGTCAGGCTTAACCGCCAATAGTAATCATACTTCTATTATTGGTGTGGTTTTCGGGATTATTTAGTGTTTCAAAATCTGTCATTCCAGCACGAACTGCATATTTCTTTTGGATTAGATTAGAGATAAGCGGTTCAATATTTTGGCCTTGTCTGTAGGCTTCTAAAAGATTCGTTTCTTGGTTAGAGAATAAACAGTTTTTAATATTTCCATTTGCTGTTAATCGAATACGGTTACAACTATCGCAAAACGGATTACTTACCGAACTTATAATACCAAAAGTCCCTTTATACCCTTTTATTTGATAATTTCTTGAGGTGAAATTGGCTTCGTTTTTAAGTGAAATAACATCTTGTGTTCCAAAATGCGCATGCGTGTGTTCTAAAATTTCAGCTTGGGTTACAAGCTTGTCTTTATTCCAATTATTTCCATCAAAAGGCATAAATTCTATGAAACGGATTGAAATAGGAAGATGTTTTGTGAATTGAATAAAATCAATGATTTCATCTTCATTAAATCCTTTTATTAAGACCACATTCATTTTTACATTGAAACCTTGTTCTAGTAACAGAATAATATTATCGTAAGCCGCTTTAAACTGATTTCTTCTGGTAATAAACGTGAATTTATCAGCTTTTAAACTGTCTAAACTCACATTGATGTCTTGTAATCCTGAGGCCTTAAAATCGTCTATAAACCGATCTACAATAACTGCATTTGTGGTAATAGAAAGTGTAGTATTTAAGGTTGCAAGGCGTTCCAGAATTTCAGAAAAGTCTTTTCTTACTAGAGGTTCACCTCCTGTTAACCTAATTTTAGTAACACCATGTTTCACGAATATAGATGTGATTTTAAAAATCTCATCTGCTGTCATAATATTGGATTTAGGTGTTAACGGTACGCCATTTTCGGGCATACAATAGGTGCAACGTAAATTACATTTTTCTGTTAATGAAATACGTAAATACGAATGCTTCCGATTAAATTTATCTGTTAATATGTTGGTTTCATTTATCATTCTAATGCTGCTGTCCTCTTAATATTTTAAAAATATGAAGTACGTGAGGAAACACGGCATCCATAGATTCTTTGGCGCCATTTGTAGAGCCTGGTAAAGCTAGAATAAGGCAATTTCCTAGTGTTCCTGCTACACTTCTAGATAACATGGCGTAAGGCATACGGTCTTGACCATAACTTCTAATTGCTTCTTCAATACCCGGAATTCTACGTTCTAAAATAGGCTCTAAAGCTTCTGGTGTAACATCGCGATACGATAAACCGGTGCCTCCTGTAAAAATGATGAGGTTGTTGGTTTCAGACAATGCAATTGCTTTAGATCTAATCAATTCAATTTCATCAGGAATAATGTCGTAATTCTGAATAGCAACATCATTGGCTTCTAATTTTTCAATAATAGCTTTTCCTGCAAAATCTTCTTTTTTACCACCAGAAATCGAATCTGAACACACAATAACACTTGCGTTTAATGTTGAAATTTGCTTGTTCTTGAAACTGCTTTTTCCGCCTTTCTTTTCAACTAATTTAATAGTATTTATTTCAATATGCTTATCAATAGGTTTTAACATATCGTACATTGTCAGTGCAACTACAGATGCGCCGTGCATCGCTTCAACTTCAACACCTGTTTTGTAAATGGTCTTTACATTGAAAATAATATGAATGTCTAAACCTTCAATAGTATATGCAACCGATGTGAATTCGATAGGTAAGGGGTGACAATCTGGAATTACGGTATGCGTGTTTTTTACAGCAAATAATCCGGCTGTTTTTGCCATTTCGAATACATTTCCTTTTGGAACTAAATTCTTCTGAAGCGCTTCAATCGTTTCGGGTTTACTCACTTTTACAATAGCAGTTGCTGTTGCGGTGCGTAATGTTTTTATTTTGTGGGTAATGTCTACCATGTTATTTGATATTGGTTTTCCATTGGTGGGTGTCGTCTTCAAAGATTTCTTTTCCAAAAATGGGTACGTTCTTTTTTATAGTATTTACAAGGTATTCTGTAGCAGCATACACTTCTTTACTGTGTTTAGACGATACAAATACGAAGAAACAAATCTCTCCAGCCTTAATTTTTCCAAGACTGTGGTAAATGTGCATGCAGGTTAAATCGTAGGTTTCAAATGCTTTTTCACGAATCTCTGCAATTTGTTCTAGAGCCATATCTTCGTAAGCGGTAAAATCTATAGCGGCAACTGTTTTAGCATCAATAACGTCTGCACGAACTTGACCTAAAAAAATATTATGTCCGCCAATAGTGTGTTTGCTTTGGTGCTTTGCAATCGATTCTGAAATGAAATTGGGTGAAATCGCTCCTTCAATAAATACAGTTTTCTTTTTCATGTGTTTTGCTTTTTCTGATTAGTCAGTATTAAAAAAGTTAATCAAACGTCGTACTGAAGGTGTTTCAGTATCTCATTATTAGTGAGTAATAAAGGGTTTTATATGAGACCCTGAAACGTGTTCAGGGTGACGAATGCTACCCCATCTAATATGGGTAATCTAATTTTATCCGCCAGCAAATGGTGGTAAAAGCGCAATTTCGTCTTGTAGCTGAAGCGTAATATCTTCACAATCTTGAACCAATTTATGATTTAAAGCCACATGAAATGATGCTGGATTTAATTGATATTTTACTTTTAAATCTTGAACCAATTCAGAAAGCGTTAACGGTTTAAATTCGAGCTGTTCTTCGCTACATTGAGTGTGTTCGGCAAGCATGCCAAAATATTTTATAGTTATCATCAGCTTATTTTTTTTTAGAGACTAATCCTTCTGTGACTTTATTCATTTCATCTACTTTAGCTTGAAAATCGCCAGTCAATGTTTTTCTGTAAACGTTTAAGTTAGAAACCAATTCTGTAATATTTTCTGGAATGACATCTTCTAATAACTGACGTAAACGTTTTGCCGTTGTTGGCGATTTTCCATTCGTTGAAATGGCTATTTTTACATGACCTTTAGTCACAATGCCTCCTAAATAGAAATCGCATTGATCTGGTGTGTCTGCAATATTTACAAGTAAATGTTTTGCTTTTGCTTCTTGATTAATTTGGAGATTAACATCTAAATTATCTGTGCAGCCAATTACAAAATGACGTTTTTCTAAATCTGAAATATCATAAGCTTTCTGAATTAAATTCACATTTGGATGCTTATCGGCTAATGCTTTAAGTTCTTCAAGAAAGTCTAAAGAAATCACGTCTACATTTGCATTTGGACTCGATTTTAATAAAAAGCTTAATTTTTCTAAACCAACATTTCCACCACCAACAATTAGGACGTCTAGCTGATTTACTTTTAAAAACATTGGGTATAATTCGTTACGTTCCATGTTATTGTGTTATAGGTTCTATGTCTAAATTTTGATATATAAAATCGTCTTCCATAAATTGTTCATTAAAATAAGTCAGTAAACTTTTATGTCCGTTTACCACTTCTCCGATAATAATAATTGCGGGAGACGAGAGTTGTTTTTCTTTTACTAAATGGACTATAGTTGCAATGGTTCCAACCGCTTGTTTTGCTTCTTCTTTCGTTCCATTTTGTATGATAGCAATAGGCATATCTGCGCGATTATTTGCTTTATAAATCTCTGCAATTTCAGAGAGTTTAGACATGCCCATTAAAATAATAACCGTTGCTGTAGATTGTGCTGCTAATTTAACATCGTTAGATAACGCACGACTAGAAGTTGTGCCTGTAATTACCCAAAAACTTTCAGAAACTCGGCGTTGTGTTACAGGAATTCCAACCGAAGCAGGAACAGCAATGGCTGAGGTAATACCCGGAATAATTGCTGTTTTAATGCCAAAATGTTCTAGGTAATCTGTTTCTTCTTTTCCGCGACCAAATACAAACGGGTCTCCACCTTTCAATCTTACAATTTTGCCGTATTTTTTCGCATAACTTACAAGTAAATCATTAATTTCATCTTGTGTGTAGCTGTGGTTCCCTTTACGTTTTCCGATGTATAATTTTACCGCATCTGGAGCGTGTTCTAAAATGTCTTCATTCACTAACGCATCATACAATACAGCTTTTGCTTTTTTTAATGCTTTTACAGCTTTTAAAGTCAGTAAATCCGGGTCTCCTGGACCTGCGCCAACAAGAGTCACTTTTGGTTGAACATCTGCTTCTTTCATAATTTACGCTGTATTAAAGTTTGTAATTCGTCTTGGGTATTTATGTTGTAAAGCGCACCAAAATCTCTAGATGCTACTTGTATGCGATGATAGGTTGATGATTGAATTAAATGCATCAATTTTAAATGATTTTGCTGAATAGCAGCTTCAAATTTTTCAAGATTGTTAGTGCTATACATGCCAATTAAAGGATAATCTCTTGTGCTGTCTGAAACAAAAGCAATGTTTGAATTAATTACTTTTGAATTGATTAAATACCGATTTATAATATGAGTCGATATCATTGGGATATCGCAACTTAATATTAAATTTTGGGGCGTATTTGTATGTGTTAATGCCGTATGAATACCTCCAACTGGACCTTTGTCTTTATGTATATCTGGAATTAACGGATAATTATAAATACTATAATCTGTGTTTTCTGTAATGAGATAAATCTGATTAGAAATGGGTTTCACAGCGTCTAAAATCCATTCTATAAAGGGTTTATTATTAAACATAACCAAGCCTTTCTCTGTCTGCATGCGGGAACTTTTTCCGCCACAAAGAATATAAACTGATATGTGTTTTTGTGTTTGCATTAAAACAGAAATAATTTAATTGATGCTAATAGTAATACGAATGAGAGCATATAAGTAAGCTTCACGTTAGAAAACCGCTGGCTCCCATATATTGCGCCTAATGTTCCGCCAATTAACGCAAACGGAATTAAGTAAAACGACTCTGTAGGGAAACTGTCGTTTTTTAAAAGAAAACCTACAATTCCTGAAACCGAATTCACAAAAATGAATAGTGCAGATACTGCTGCAGATTCTTTTGTAGTTCCCCAAGCTAAAAGTAAAATTATCGGACTTAAAATAATACCGCCACCAATACCAATCATGCCAGAAAAGAGTCCGATGCCACATCCTACTAATAAAGCCAATGATAGGTTTACCGGTTTTTGTGCTGTTTGTTCTTTTCCGAAAACACCTAAAATCCGTAAGACTGCTATAATTAAAAATACGCCTAAAATTTGCTTGTATAATGTGGTGTTTATAGTCAGGTAACCACCAATAAAAGCAGCAGGGATTGATGTTATGGCAAACGGATAAAAAAGGTTCCATTTAAAATGTTTATTCTTTTTGAAATACCAAAATGAAATCCCACTCACAAAAATATTTAATAGTAAAGCTGTTGGTTTTATAATTAAAATGGGAAATGAAAATAAAGCCATTAACGCCAAATAACCGCTCGCTCCACCATGCCCGACCGATGCATACAAAAATGAAATGCATACCAGAATAACAGCAAATACTATAAATAAGTTGGTGCTAAGAAATTCCATTTGTAACAGGCTTAAATTCGTTGTTTAAAAAGGTTTCACATTTTTCGTTTAGGTGTTCAAATTCAGTAATTAATTGTTTTCCGTAATCTGTTAATGTCGAGCTACCTCCAGATTTCCCTCCAATAGATTTTACTAACAAGGGTTGGTCTGCCAACTGTTCCATGTCGTTTAATAAATTCCATGCTTTTTTATAAGACATCTTTAAAGCTTTAGCGGCTGCCGTAATAGAGTTTTCACTGTCTACTTTTTTTAGTAGTTCAATTTTTCCGTAACCTAAAAAGGGCTTGCCATCTTTTTCT
The DNA here is from genome assembly GCF_009796865.1 of Formosa sp. L2A11. GTDB lineage: Bacteria > Bacteroidota > Bacteroidia > Flavobacteriales > Flavobacteriaceae > Formosa. Next base: position 2,071,687 of record NZ_CP047028.1, read on the forward strand.
ATCCAAATCCTACTTTTAATTTCCATAGCCGTCTAAACTTATACAGGTTACTTTATCTTGAGATTCTAAATTTTCTATAGCTTCAGGAATGGTGACTAAAACATTACTTGTGGCAAAAGTGTTTAACATAGACGATTGCTGACTTGGTAAAATACTAACGTCGCCATCTTTACAATAGGCTTTAAGGAATAATGTTTTTCCGGAAGTATTTTTAAATGCTGAATTTATATTCGCTTCAATTCGTGGTAAATGATAATCGCTAAATCCAGAATATTTTTTTAATATTGGTAATACATAGACGTAGAAACAGGTTAGGGCAGAAGCCGGATTTCCTGGAAGTGCAAACACAAACTGCTGATCTTTCTTTCCAAACCAAAGTGGTTTTCCTGGTTTCTGATTGATTTTATAAAACAATTCATCTACATTATTAATGTCTAACGCTTCTTTTACAAAATCGTAATCACCTACAGAAATACCTCCAGATATTAATAAGATGTCTCCATAATCTAGCGCTTTTTTAATGGTTTTTTTAGTTGCTTTTAAAGTGTCTTTGGCTTTAAATGTTTTAATTTTTTTTATACCAAATCGGTGTAGTGCCATTTCTAACATTACAGAATTGCTTTCGTAAATCGCACCTTCTTTTAATGGTTTTCCGTGTTGTTGTAATTCATTTCCTGTAACCAAAACAGACACTTTTGGTGTTTTATACACTGCAATTTTTGTAATTCCTAATCCTGCTAAGAATCCAATTGCAGCTTCATTTAGGCGTGTGCCTTTTTTTAATACAACCTCTCCAGCGTTTACTTGTTCGCCTATTGGTCTAACATTAGCGCCTTGTTTTGGCATTTTTGTGATGCTAATTGTATTCTCTTTTTTTGTGACGTGTTCCTGCATAATTACAGTATCTGCATCATCGGGGACTTTTGCTCCTGTAAAAATACGTACAGCTTCTAAAGGGTGTAACGTAATTTGTTTTGCATCTCCAGCCTTAGATTCTTCAGTAACTTTGTAATCTGTTTTATCGCTCCAAATAATAGCATAACCATCCATTGCAGATTGCCTAAACGACGGCATGTTAATAGGTGCCGAAATGTCTTCTGCCAATATAAAACCTAGACTTTTCGAGATTTTTACTTTTTTGATATGCTGCGATATCATGGTCGAATCTATAATATGTAATGCTTGCTGAACTGAAATCATATATTTAAGCGTTATGTCCTGCCGAATATAACGAATAAAAGCATTCGAAAAACATAAACTAAGTATTTTTACGTAGTTTTTATGTTTCGGTCTGTTTTTTGATAATAATCTAAAGAACTTCAGGTATTTATAATAAAACGTGTTTTCGAATTACGATGAGATTCAAATGAGTTAACTTATCAGAACATTACATTGTAATTTTAATCTTTTAAATATTGGATTTATGAAATCGTATCCGTTACCTATAATTATATTGCTTTGTTTGGCTATTTTATTGGTAGATGCAGTAACTTTTTATTGGTTACAATCTGTTTTAAAATGGATAGAAGGCGATGTTTACAAATATGTTATCAATGGGTTATTTGTGTTTTTTTCAATCGGATTGATAACTGCAATTTTGGTTTTAAAAATACGCCTAGATTATATCGATGTTAAACGTAAACAGCTTCTTATTTCGTCGTTATACGGTTTAACGGTTTCGTCTTTTGTACCCAAAATTATTTTTGTGGTATTTGTTAGTGTTTTAAGTGTTGCAAATCATATGGTTGCCGCTATAGAACCTTTGTGGTTAATTCCTGTTTTGGGAGTTGTTGCTGGTTTTTTGCCTTTCGTGGCAATTGTATATGCAATCTTTAAAGCGGTATATCATTTTAAAACCTATCACATAACGGTTCAGCACACCGATTTACCTAAAGCATTTGAAGGATTACGAATTGTACATATTTCAGATTTGCATTTAGGAAGTCTTAATTATCGTTATAAAGTGTTGGATAGAGCAGTGAAGATTATAAATGATTTGAAACCCGATATACTTTGTTTTACTGGCGATTTGGTTAATAATTATGCTTGGGAGCTTAACGGATGGGAAGATTGTTTCCAGAAATTATCTCCAGATATTAAAAAGTATGCCATTTTAGGAAATCATGATTATGGTGATTATAGTTCATGGAAATCAGACGTAGAAAAACAAGCTAATTTAGATGCTTTGAAAGCGTTTTACCGTAAAATTCAGTTTAAATTATTACTAAATGTTTCTGACATTATTTCTAGAGATCAGGAAAAAATTTATATGGTTGGTGTCGAAAATTGGGGCATGCCACCTTTTAAGCAATATGGAGATTTAAATAAAAGTATGACAGGTTTAAAGCCTACAGATTTTAAAATTTTAATGTCTCACGATCCCACACATTGGAGTCAGGAAGTTTTAAAAAACACCAATGTAGCATTAACATTAGCCGGACACACACATGGTATGCAAGCTGGACTTCAGCTTAAAAATAAAGCTTGGAGCCCGATAAAATATAAGTATAAACATTGGGCAGGTTTGTATAAAGAACAGAATCAATATTTATATGTAACAAGAGGATTAGGTTGGTTAGGATTTCCTGGTCGTTTAGGTATGCGTCCTGAAATTACAGTTTTGACATTAAAATCTTAAGAATAGAATTAATCATTTAAAAAAAACAAATTATGGATATTATGGGAATTATAGCAGAAGATAAAAATCAGATGACTTTAATTTATAATTCGGAAACGTCTGTAGGTAAACAGACTTTAGCATACGCAAATGCAGCAGATAAGACGTTAGCTGCTATAGATATTTCGAAAACTAAAGTTACAGGAACACAATGGGCAGATTTAGCCACTAAATTAGATCTTAAAATAGCCGATTTAGTAGATCAAGAACATACAGATTTTGTTAAGAATTTTGGAGATCAAGCAGCACTTTTAAGCTCTGAGGATTGGATTAAAGTCTTGCAAAATCAGCCAGAAGTTTTAAAAGGTTGTATTATAATTAACAGAAAAGAAAGTATAGTTATTACAAATCCTTCAGATCTTGTTAAGTATTTAGAAACAAATAGAGAAGCGATTAAATAATTGTTTTTTTAAGTCTTTACTTGTGCCGTGTCTAAAAATGAATTCAACTTTGCAAGATCGTCTTCATTAATCATTTCGGTATTTATAGATAGCGTTTTACTGTCTGTAATTATTTTGTAGCCCGATTTAAACGTTTTAATTTCTGTAATATCACTAATTATAATGTGTTTTGGAAGCGGTATTTGTTTAGAAATAACATCGTCTTTAATTATTAAATAGGCTGTAAAACGCTGTACAGCATAAAGGCCTAAATATAAAACAGCTAAAAGAATCCAGCCGTAAGTCAGAAAATTAAATTTAGATTCTTCTGCCAAAACTATTTTTGAAATAGCAAGTACACTCCACAAGATTCCTGCTATAAGATTCATGTTTAATTTCTTTTTCTTATAGCGTATTTTAATCATCTGGTATGGCGTTTTAGAATGTTAATTCAGGTAAATTACATCTGATTTGTAAATAACCAATTTACATAATTTTTAAATGTATTAGCTATTCTTTTAACGAAAAAAGTTAGAAATGATAACACACAAAAACTGCTGAAAAATAAATAGAAGACTAATTGATGTACTCCGTTTATATTTTTAGTAGTTTTTTTGTTTGCATAAATTTTTATTTTTCATTATCCACCGTATTTCAAACATTAGATAATTTTTCAAAATATTTTCTGCCGAGTTATCAAATTCCGTTAGCTCTATTTTTAATGATGGTATCATTCATTTAGATACAATCAGAAACTTTTCCGAAATAAATTTCATTTTCAGATTAAGTACTCAGTCCAAATTTTTCTTTTGTTCGTGACTAGACCAGTTTCCAGAACCTAAAGGGTTCTCTGTTGCAACCCAATTTTTTTCATCTTTTATATAAAGTAGACGACCATCTTGTTCGTAAATAAGGTTTGGAGATAAATAGTCTCTTGTAGAACAAGGGAAATTGAACATGTTATTGTTGTCGCTATCCGATTTTGGTTTAATAGGAAAGTTCTCATATCCTATTTTATAGATGCCTTCTTTTATTAAAAAATCTCTTAAGCCTATTAAGCTTTCTTTTCGAGATTTTTCAGATATCCATTCCAAAATAGGCTTACTTGTTTCGTTGTGGTAATATAGATCAATATAAACTTCTGCTTTTAAATTTTCATCCGGAGATGTATTGGTGTTATTAGGATATATTTTTTTTATGTAAGAAGTGGAGTGATTATATCCGCGTAGCCCTTGAGACATAAATAAAGCGCTGTTTTTAGTATTAAGAGTGTCTGTGAGTTTGAATGAAAGATAAAAGGTCTCGTAATGGCAGCGAGAAGTATAAATACTGTCAATTATGGCTAATGTTGTTATTCTTTTTGGGTAGTTGTTTTCTTGTTCAACTATTTTTACAATAGAGAAAAAAATAATGAATGAAAGCAGAAGGTTTTTATAAGTCATTTTTATGTTTGTATTTGTTTTTTAAGCAAGATTTTTCCTTCAAATACAAATTCTGATGACTCAAATTCAACAATTGGTTTTGGCGTTTCGGAATCGAAAGTTATCGTTTATAAAAACGAAAATAAAAAAAAATTATTAAAGCTATTGTCTTTTTCATATTACTTATAACAACTAGACATTTATATCTTTAAAGAAATTAACGCACATAACATGGGGTTATATAACGTTTGTGAATTAAAATTGAATTATTTAAAAATATTTAAGATGTAGTATGTTTTGTGTAACTTTTGTTTGTTAATTTCGTTTGGTTAATATAATCAATAAAGAATATTTTGAACAATTCAAATCAAAGCATTTCAGATTTAGAGTTTACTCTTCTTTTAGAAATAGAAGGAAACATAGTCGATGAAAGACATGATCTTACCATTGGTAGTCTAACCATGATAAAAGAAGAAAAAACTTTTGTTATTGAATTTAATCAATCTTATACAACTTACTTTGAAGACAAGGATGTAACTGTAATTGAGTGTCATTTTCCACAGCAACATTTTGAAACATTAAAAAATGGCACAAAGTATAATGAGAATTTTCCTGATTGCAAATTTGACCTACCTGTTACAGAAATCTCTGAGGCTCATAACGTATTGTGGTTAGAAGGAGAACTGGAAGCGGAAATTAAGAGTATGACTCTTAAAGTTAAACTTAATGAAACGTCTTCATTTCTATCTAACGTTATTGAATGGAGTGAATTCGAATCTTGAAAAAACACCATATACTTCGATTATATGGGGAAAGAAAGTTGAAAATAGAAAATGGGAATTTTTAGTTAATGTATTCAATCTACACGAATGATTTTTATGCTTTAGCAATAAAGACTAGTTTCTTTGTGCTGTAATTGTTTATACATTACTGGTAAACATTTTTTCTTTTATTTGCCCGTTTATAATGCTTGGACTTGCAACAAAAAACTGGACAATTAGTTGAATGACTATGCTGCTAGTTCATTATTATACATATCTAATTCAAATTCTCTAATGCTTCTGTTTCCTAAAAAGGAATGTCTTCGTCTATTATTATACCATGTTTCTATCCATTCGAAAATAGATAACTCGGCTTCAGACCTTAGTTTATAATTGTGTCTATATACCCATTCTACTTTTAATGATTTAAAAAAGGATTCTGCCACAGCGTTATCCCAACAGTTTCCTTTGCGACTCATAGATTGCATGACTAACCCTTCATAGCTTTTAATAATAAAGGTAAACCTTTGGCTTGCATATTGTACACCTCTATCAGAATGAAAAATTAGAGGTTCTTGCAAGGTTGTTTTTTTTATAGCCATGTTCCAAGCTCTTACAATAGTGTTATCTGTAGTAAGATCTTTGCTTAAAGACCATCCAACCACTTTTCTATTAAATAAATCGATAATAACCGTAAGATATAGCCAACCTTGTTTGGTTTGAATATAAGTGATGTCACTTACCCAAACTTGTTTTTCTCGATTAACATCAAAACATTGGTTAAGTAAATTAGGAGCTATTGGATAATTATGGTTACTATCTGTGGTTGTTTTAAATTTACGTTTTCGTTTAGCAAACAAATAATTAGCGCTCATGATACGGGCTACTCTGGGTTTAGACACCTTATAACCTAATGCTTCCAATTCTGATTTTATCCTTGGAGAGCCATAGCTTTGAAAACTCTTCTCAAAGATGCTTCTAACAAGCGAGCTTATCTTTTGGTTTTCTACCCACAACTTACTTGGTCCTGATCCTAACCAGTAATAATAACCACTTTTGCTTACCTTTAATACTTTGCACATCGCCTCAACAGGAAATTTTAATAGATGTTGTTTTATAAACCTGTATTTTTCTTGTCGCTCACGGAGAAGATGCCAATCGCCTTTTTTAAGATATCACGTTCTAATTCGGCTTCTTTTAAAGCCTTTTTTAAACGATCTATCTCTTTCTCTTCATCAGTCATTTTAGGCTTACCCCGACCAGGAAAACTGTTTTTACCGTAATCTTTTAACTCTTTTCGCCAACGATAAAGCACAGATGGAAATATGTCCAAGTCTTCGCAGACTTGCTTTACATTGTCTTTGGCATAACTTAATTCTACTGCTTTTTGCTTAAACTCTAATGTGTAATGTTTCGGTTTACTTCTCATAATTGCTAAATTAATAACTAGAAAACAAATTCTCTCAACTTAGTGTCTAGTCTAATGTAGTAATTCCAGTCCAGGGTAAGTATGTAGATACGGCAGGAATTGAGGGAAAGAAGATGTCATTACCTGGGGAGGTCTCCAAAACTACGAGTTGGTTATTTGGAGAAGTCAGCAGAGGTCATAGTACTTACAGGAAACGAGCAGAGGCAATACCTCCGATGGACTCACAAGTAGGGAAGGACTGAACGTAATTCTCTTCAAAATTCGCATAGGAGCCCTAGTGGTAGCCTATGCTTAAACTAGAAGATAGTGCCAAGGGTGAAAAGAGCTTTGGTGTGATGATTTACGAACCGCCGTATACGAGACCCGTACGTACGGTGGTGTGAGGGGTGCACTCCGTCATTTGATGGCGGAGCCATCCACTCGATTGGCAAGCGTTATTTGTATTTAATGTAATCATATGCACATAAAATTTTTCTGTAATCCGTATCGTTTTTCTTCTCAGTATTTCTCAAGTATTCTTCAACCTCGGAAAGAGTTAGATTGTTTTCCATAACATTGTAGAAAATAGAATTTGCTTTATAAGAATTTGGAATATTCTCATCTTGAAGAATTTTTTCAATAGTATTATGTTCTATTTTTTTTGTAATAGAGCTTAAAAAAGATAATAACTTATCTTTTTGTTGACGTTGTAATTTTTCTGAAGACTTTAATTCGGTATTTACTTTGCTAAAACCATAAATTGGAAAATATTGTTGTTTTTGAATTTGATGTTTATCTATTAAAGTTAAAATTTGTGTATTGGACTCATCAATGATTTTGAAATAATTTGTCATTAATTCTGATTTCGATTGATATTGATAACTAATAGTTTTTTCAGAACCAATTGCTAATATTTTCGCTCCATTTCTTAAAGTATCTAAATCTTCTGTTATAGTTACTTTTATTTCTCCACCAGAATAAATTTCTTTAACTACACTTTGTACTTTTCTAACATCCATTGCTGATATTGGTAAATGAATATCTGATAAACACTTGTATATATTTGTGAAGTTATCAGTTTTAATTTTATTAATACGAATTGTAGAAAAACCATCCATATCTATATCATGTTCCGTAATTTCATCATTATCTAAACCTTCTTCATATTCTACAAGTAAAAAGTTATTCCTAATTCGAGTTGCTAATTCAGAATTTGGTTCAACGTATGTGAAAAGTGTTTTGAGTATCTTTTTTATATTTTCATCTCCAACTCCATAACCTAAAAAAATGATTGGGTTGTGAACAAATAGTGATAAAAGCTGAGCTCTAATTAAATCATATTTTTCATCAAAGAATTTGTAATCATTATCGGTTATAATAATTTTGTCTGGGTTTGAAATACAACCATGAATTTTATATACAGATCCATATGGATTGCTTAATAAAATATCATTTCCGATAAGTTTATTAAATTCAAATAAATGTTCAATAAGTGAGTCGTAATTTGTTGTAATGATAGAACCAATATTTTTACGAACTTTTTTAAATTCAGCTAATTCATTTTCTTTGTCTTCTCTGAAATCTAGTTCTTTTAAAAGAATCGTTATGTAAATTTTAAAACGACTGATATTAATTCCATTTTTCATGTTCTCATAAAAAACGTTGTTAATTTCTTTAAATTTCCCATTCCTATTATCCTGTAAATTTTTATTAAATTCTATTTCTAAAAGGTTAGCTAATTTTTCGAAGTTATAAACTCTTCCTTCTGTACAACTTGCTTTTAAGTCTAGATAAAATTCTTCATTGCTACTTAAATCTATTGCAATTTGTTTTAATAAACTGTCCCAAGTATAAGAATTTTTTAAGTAACGCAGACTAATTCCTGTTCCGATAAATAATACAGGATGATTATTGTATTGTGAAATAAATTCAGATATTTTCATTTTTTTGTTATGATTGCCAACTCCTAATATCCCAAATAAACATAAGTTTGTCCCGTTAAGAAGCTTATTAAAAAGTGTTCCTAAAAATAAAACAATTCATTGAATTTAGTTTGAGGAGAAACCGTAATTATGCAAATTAGATTAATAAATAGGACGTAGAAAAGAAAGGACTAAGTTTACTGTATAGGCAGTGACTATACAGTAAAATCTAGTTCTGTATAAATTGGTAATCTGTATTTTATTGTATTAGAAAATGTTAGAAATTCTAATTTTCTTAATTGATTTGTGTTTAGCAAATTAGCAACAATCGGCTCTGTCCATTTTTTTCTTTAGGTGCACGGTGAACACATGGCAGAACTTGGCTTTCGGGATGGTCTATGGCTAATTTCCATAAGCTGCCTAGACCTAAGGTTATAGGTTGTGCCTGAGGTTGCTCTTGATAGTGTAGGTCAAAGAAATTTTCACTTAAAAAGGACTCAAAACCTGCATCTGCGCCATCATATAGTTTTTTGAGTTCGTTACGTATTTCCGGAACAAGCACTTTTTGCGTAGCTTGTGAATTTGGTAATATTTCACTGGACTCGCCGTAGTAAGTGCATAAAAAGGTTTCTGTAGGCACTGGAGAGCGATCCACATGATAAGAATACACATCTGTAGGGAAAAATGGTAAGATATCATCTCTCTCATAATACTTGATTATATTAAGTGTTGGAGATGCGCCATGAGCTTTCAATAACTTCAAGTCATTTAAAAGAATTTCACGAGCAAGTTGTCCTTGTTCGCTTAATTTAAGTTCACGAAGTTGCTCTGGATTTAGTTCTGCTATATTATCGTTTAGTTCTACCTTTTTAACAATCTCAGAAAAATCACCTATTAATTTACGATTCCAACAACTGGCATTAATATCTCCATGAAAAGGTATGGAAACAAGGTCTTGGAAATTCGAGACATAGTGAATTTGATTCTCAGTATGAGATAAATCTATCATAATGGTTTAGAGCTAACTTTGATTAAGTACTAAATTAAGCATTATTTTATGGGGTAATAGCACGTTTTTATTTATTTTATTTTTCTCTGATTAGCATAAAGCTAAGCATCATAATAATACGTATTCTGATTGCCTCTAATCCATATTTGAATAATCGCGTAAGTAAAAATGTGCTTGACTTTTCAACCCATTCAGGTACGATGTTTTAGTGCTTCAATAAAAAGGCAATGCAAATAAAACTAATAATGTAAAGTTCCCCGATTTTTAAAATTCTTTTATTTCTATTTAAATGATTACTAACGTATTTATTTGTGGCGTAGTTTACTGCTTAAGATTAGCATGTATACACTAAGTTGGGAATTCTGTAGAATTTTATTAAGTGCTCTATAATAGATGGCTACTTGTAGTTGTTGTGTGTAGTTATTTTATTCGTTCAGCGGTAAACTCTTCGGCAATTATAACATGTTGATTCAAAAAAAAGTCACTGGGACTTACGTCCTCATTTCCAAATATTAGAATTTTTACTTTTGGTTTGTTAGCGTAACCTTTCTTATCTTTAATAATTTCATTTTTTGTACTAAAATTTAATTTATGCTTTTCGCAAACACTTTTTATAGATTTTTCTAAAGACTTTGGAATGCAGATTGTTCTTTTTGAATGTTTTTTATAATACGCTTCATTATTCCAGAAATATTCATTTACCGTAATCCAATTTCCAGTTTGTTGCTCCAAAATATTACTGATTTCTCCTATAAATTCATTAACATTTTCAGGTTTTCCTTTTATTTCACACTCAAGTTTGTTTTCGTTATATTTTAATAGCAAAGGATGATTTTTTAGAACTTTTAATTTTACATGTGGTAACATAATGTTACTAAAAAAGCCATTAAAATATTCGGTATTTTTGCAAATTAATTTCCATTCTTCATACTCAACGGGAATGTCATAACTACTTTGGTTAATTGATAAAACCATTTCTAAAATACTCTTAGAAGGATTATAATTATACGATTCAAGTTTTAAATCAGAATCTTGGTAGAATTCGGTTGTATTTGTTCTTTCTATTAATTGTTTAATCATTGGTTTTTTTAATGTTTGGTAACGTGTTTCAAGCACTACAGTTTGTCAATAAAACACTAATAGAAGGTCTGGGCCTAGCAATTATTTTTATAAGGTGTTGTGTAACGTTTTTATTTTGCTATTTTAAATGCGTTTAATGCTATTTGTTGAATCATATAAGGCCACATTTCTGTTGCTTTTGAACCAGCATAGATGCCAATATTTGAGGTTGTATTGAATTCTCCATTTTCCTCTGTTTGTATGTCGGAATTGTATTCGAATGAGTTTTCTGTTCTATTTTTCATTAGTAATAGAATTTTCATGTTTTTTTCCTTTTCCTCATCAGTTTTTCCACTTGTCCCTAAACAAAAATAGAATTCAATTGTGTCGTTTTTTTCGTTAGAATCTTTAAACAGAGAATCATTTTTGTAAGTGTCTACAATTTCTTGAAATGGCTCGAATTTAATTATCGAATAGTCAAAATTAATTGAATCTGTTGGGTGCATTTTTATGGTAAACTTTGACCCTAAAGGGAATGCAAATCCGTTTGCTGGTTCAGTTGGTAAATCTTGGGAATAAATTACTGAGCTAATTATTAAAGTTAAAATCAGGATAATTTTTTTCATTCTCATATTTTTTTCAAAAAGGTTGCAAACACGCAACGATTTCTGATTAAGCACTTAACCGCAATTTTTTATATACATTGTACCTGTTGCACAAGTTAAGAAAAAAGTAGTAATGCAATTGCTTAAAAAACGAACGTTTCTTATCTTTATGTATGCAGGGAAAAAAGACATATCAAGAGAAGCTATTTAATCAATTTAGACTTAGCGAACGTGTGCCAGAAGCCAATTTCTACCGTCGGCTTCATACCGCTATAGATCTTAATTTTCTTTATAAAACCACCAAAAAATTCTATGGATCAAGCGGACAAAAAAGCAGCGATTCCATTGTGTTTTTTAAACTTTGTTTAGTGGGCTATTTAGAAAATATAACTAGCCATCGCAAGCTTATTGCACATTGTAGCATGCGTTTGGATATATTGTATTTTTTAGGGTATGATATAGACGAAGAATTACCGTGGCATTCTACCATTAGCCGTACACGACAATTATTTCCAGAAGACGTTTTTTGAATCTGTTTTTATAAAGGTTTTTGAACTATGTGTATCCGCAGGTATGGTCGCTGGACACTCGCAAACAATAGATTCTGCTCCTGTAAAAGCCAATGCTTCCATGGATACTTTAGAACTTAAAATTCCTGAAGAAGATTTAGAAGATCACCTACGTCAAATTCGTAACATTAGCAATCGAGACAAAAACAAACCTTTAAGGCAATCTAAAGAAAATAAAGCAGATAAAGCCCAACAAACATTATCTGCATCTAACAAAGAATTACAAGCTATAAAAAGCCGTAATACAAAATGGGCAAAAGATCAAGATGCTCGCCCAGGAGCCGGTGCTAAAGGCAGTCGTTATACGAGTAACAAAACACATTATAGTCCCACAGATCCTGACGCACGTATTAGTGTAAAACCCGGCAAAGCAAGAAAACTTAATTACCTTAGTCAGCTTACTGTAGATACAGCAAACCATGTTATAAGCGATATAAAAGCGTACCATGCAGACGGTAAAGACAGTCAGCAATTACCAGATATTGTTAAGCGTGTAAAACAACGACTGTGGAAATCACAGCTTGTTTGAGAAAATTGTGTATCCGACACAGACTATAGTAGCGGTGAGAATTATGCGTTTCTAGAAGCTATAGGTTTAAAACGTTTTATACCCGCTCATGGCACTTATAAAGGTGGGCCAGATGGATTTACTTATGATAAGGACAAGGATCATTACACCTGTCCAGAAGGTAAAACCATACCGTTTAAAAAGGTGTTTGTTGAAAAAAAGAACAATACCAAAAAGAAGGAATATCGCGGATCAAAACAGCTGTGCATAGACTGTCCAATCCGCACAGCATGTTTAGGAAAATCAGCTCAAGAAAAGAAATTTACCGTTACGTATTATCGAGAGGAATACGAGCGGAATATAGCCCGAGTAGAAAGTAATCAAGGAGGCTATATGAAAGAAAAACGGCAAAGTACCGTAGAACCCGTATTTGGCACCCTGACTCAGTTTATGGGGTTAAACAAGGTTAATACTATTGGTATCAAGCAAGCTAATAAATGTATGCAACTCTCCGCTATTGCTTACAATCTCAAAAAATATATGAAATTTATTGAAAAACGTACTAAAAGCGATGCAAGAGTACTTGCGCTTTATTTTAGCCTCAAAAACACCCTCTATAAAGCTATTGATACGCTTTTAAGACCTTGTAAATCAACTATAATAAGAAACCATCTCTAAAGACGGTTTCTTATTATAGTTGAACTATGTATTATAGACTTGTGCAACGATTACCATTGTTGTGTGCTGTCTTACTAACGACTGATTTCTTTAGCCCAATCACCTCTGTAAATTATTTTTTGGTCGTGAATTTGAAAAGTGAATTTACCATACCTAACAGATATTCCAGCCGATGCATTTACAACCCAGCTATTATCTGGGATAAAAAAGGAATTTTCTGATGTAATTATTTTTTTATCTAATTGATTTTTTATTGGAACCGAAACTTGTTGACCTACATCCCATCCTAGGTGTGTATTATAGCTTACAATTAAATCACTAGTCAATTTAAAATTTTCATTGGTTACAATTTCGGTTTTTATACTTGCATTTTTGCTTTCGTTTAAATCTTTTTCAGGTGTGACTTCTATCGTTAATTTGGGCAATTCAATAGCAGTTTTAGAAGCCAGAATTATAATAGATTCGTTTTTTACACTATTATCTTCACTATCAAAAAACTCAAAAGCAAGCTCCATTGCTTCCGTACCAACTGGATTAATTGTTAATTGATCTGCAAAATAACCTGCGTTTGTTATTTTTTTAGAATAGATAACTTCATCGCGGTTTTTCACAACTACTTTTTTAATAGTCGCATCATTATAAAACTCTAAAGGTATCGTCGTTGTGTTGGTGTGTATTGTTTTGTTTTTAGGACTTATAATAAGCCCTTTCATATAATCTCGCATGGCAAACCAAACAGGACGAGGTGAACCATATTTGTCGTTAACATCTTTATAACCCCAAAATCCAAACCATTCTTCTGGTTGGTCTTTATTGTGTATGCTTTTTTCTCCACCTTTCCACCAACCATCAGCATAATAAAATGGGCACATTCCTACAGCTCCAGCATCCATCAGATCTCGGTAATTAGAGACCAATCCTTCACTTTGTTCTTTTAAAGTTCGTGAGCCAAAACTACCAAAGCCTCCTTTTGGTGATACTGAATGTCCAAATTCAGTAATTATAAATGGTTTATCTAATCCGTTTAATTCATTTAAACCTTTAATATAATCTCTAAATCCCATTGTTGCTGTTTGGCCTTCATTGTAGCCATAACAATTGTAAGCGTATACATCAAACATACTTTCATCCATCCAATCGCTAATCATAGCATTTGCAGAAAGTGTAACTGGTACATTTGGATGATCTTTATGAATCATATCTACCATCATTTTCATAAGGTCTTTAAACGCCTTGGCTGAAACTTTATGAATGTGATCTGTTTGAGGTTCGTTAATAACCAGATACGTAATTATACAATCATATTTTGGCGCATATTTCAAGATATTTACCAGTTGTGTCTTGCAATGATTTATAAATTTAGGATCACTATAATCTTCTTCGGGATTAACTTCTAAGCCCATAATTAGTTTTAAACCCGATTCTTGCACCAATTTTAATTGTGCTTCAGAAAATTGACTCCAAGTTCTTATTGTATTGTAACCTCCTTTTTTAATGTTATCGAGATCATATTTCATTAACTCCAAATGATCGTTCTTTTCATCTTCATAAGGATGTTGTCCTGGTCGTGCACCTATTTCGTAACCGATGGCTTTTATAAAGAATTTCTCTCCATTAAGGTAGTACCAATTGTCTTTTAGTTCAATATTAGTTTCTGCTTCCTTTTGTTCAGTTTTAGACTTTTCCAGTTGAGAACAACCCAAAATCAGTTGAGTAATACATAGAATGAGTATTAATGTTAAATTTTGTTTCATTTATTCTGTTTTTTGATTGCACACAACGGCTCGAATATGCGTAGTGCGGAATTTCAAGACACTTCACTATTAAACCACTACTTTGTTTGTTAAATGCTGTAATGTTCAAATTCACCATATCCCCCGCATTACGTATATTTATTGTGTGTGCCCAGCATGGGCATCTTTTGATTTACCGAAAGGTAAATAATTAATCTATAGGGTGCAAGTCCCTTATGCGCAGGAGTAACGTTCTGAAGCATTAGTAAGTCGCAAGGGTGAAAACCGTGAGGTTTTATCAGAAGGAAGCGGAACTACAAAACTCGGTACTGACGAACAGAAATCGTATACAGAGGCATATTTACTCGGGTAAGTAACCACATCATTGTAACGCCCCAAGATTAACAAAAGGGTAAGTATGTAGATACGGCAGGAATTGAGGGAAAGAAGATGCCATTACCTGGGGAGGTCTCCAAAACTACGAGTTGGTTATTTGGAGAAGTCAGCAGAGGTCATAGTACTTACAGGAAACGAGCAGAGGCAATACCTCCGATGGACTCACAAGTAGAGAAGGACTGAACGTAATTCTCTTCAAAATTCGCATAGGAGCCCTAGTGGTAGCCTATGCTTAAACTAGAAGATAGTGCCAAGGGTGAAAAGAGCTTTGGTGTGATGATTTACGAACCGCCGTATACGAGACCCGTACGTACGGTGGTGTGAGGGGTGCACTCCGTCATTTGATGGCGGAGCCATCCACTCGATTATGTGCTGTGCTTGTTCCACTCTTCAATTGCATTATTATACTTGTCGATTTTTAATTCAATCAGATTGCCTAAATGAGCAATAATCTCTTTTTGATTTTTTGCTCCGACTGTCATTAGTTTAGCCCCCAATAAGATCGGAGTGATATTTTAAATTTCAAAATTAATATATTTGAGATATGAAATATAAGAAATGGACCTTAGATCAGAAGTTAGAAATTCTCTCCAGTTCAGAAGCGATAGGTATCGTAGAAACCTGTCGTAAATACGGAGTTAGTACGGGTACTTTTTATAGTTGGAAGAAGAAACATGAGAGCCAAGGAGAAGCCGGCTTAAAAGTCACTTATGATACTAAAAGTAAAGAACATAAACAGGCAGAAGAAGAAAATAGAATACTACGTAAGCTTCTAAGCAACAAGGAAATTGAATTGGAAGTACAACGGGAACTTTTAAAAAAAAAGTTTGGGACGTCCGATCCAAGAAAGATTTAGTAAATGCTATTTATAGTAAACATAAAATTAGTAAAACCAACATAATTAATATGGTAGGGATGGTTCATAGTAGCTATTACCGTACTCCAAGTTTCGGAAAAAAAGGTAATACTCCTAGTAAGCTCACCTATCATAAATCTAGAGGCTGGGTTAATCAAGACGCTGTTATTGCTTCTATAAAAGAGATTTTAAGTCATGAATTTATAGATTGTGGTTACCGATTAATGACTTCTTACTTGAAAAAAGAAGCATACGTGATTAATCATAAAAAGCTCTATAGAATTATGAAAGAACAGGGCATGCTAAAACTAGAGAATCGGATAAACAGAAGTGGTTCTGGGCGTAAATTTGTAAAATTCAGAAAAGTAAACACCTCTAGACCAATGGAATGTTT
The DNA here is from genome assembly GCF_009796865.1 of Formosa sp. L2A11. GTDB lineage: Bacteria > Bacteroidota > Bacteroidia > Flavobacteriales > Flavobacteriaceae > Formosa. Next base: position 2,088,063 of record NZ_CP047028.1, read on the forward strand.
AGAGATGGATATAAAGACGGTATGGGTTCCTAGTGTGGGTAAAAACGCTTATTTATTATCCATCATAGACGTACATACTCGTAGAATATTAAAAGACTATTTTTCTTTTTCTATTAAACAGGATAAGGTGATAGCGTTTTTATCAGAGTTGTTTGCAGAATACCAATACCCTAATAATGTTGTTATTAGAAGTGACAACGGTAGCCAGTTTATTGCAAATAATGTACGTGAATATCTTGGGCTAATTGGGGTTCAGCAAGAATTTACACATATAGCCACACCAGAAGAAAATGCGCATATAGAAGCCTATCATGGAATACTAAAAAAAGAAATTTTTCAAAAAGTTGATTATCGATATTTTGGGCAAATTGAACAAATCTTAAAAAGGTATGTGACTTTTTATAATAATACTAGGCTACATGGGCTCTTAGGACGAATTACACCAATGGAAAAATGGGACGCTGATAAACACCTCATTTTAATGAAAAAATTAACAGCTTAAGCAATAATCGAAATTTAAAAGATTACTCTTGTTTTATAGGGGTCAAAACAAATTCAGCTTAACATTCGATATTTTAAATTCCGATTTTAGGTTAAATATTAATTCGGAATTATACTTTAGTTTTATTTTTTTTAAAATAATCATAACTAATTCCAATTAAGACTAAAACCCAAACTAATCGATAAATCCAAATGTTCATTTCAATTCCAAATATTTGTTCAGTTTCTGAATATTTCCAAAAGCTATAAATAATATTTGTTAAGGATAAAAGTCCTACGAGTATTAATGTTAGTTTGTTCATTTTATTTGTTTTTTTAGGTTGTTCTTTTCAGTTTTGAATGCGTTCCGCTAATGAATGGCAACTCCTAATATTCCAAATAAACATAAGTTTATCCCGTTAAGAAGCTTATTAAATTAAGAAGCTTAAAAATAAAATAATTCAGTGAAATTAATTTACGGGTAAACCGTAATTGTGCAAATTAGTTTAGGGAAAAGAGAAGTGTGTAGAGAAGAAAGCGTGGTAAGAGAAGTGTAAGCGCAGCGATTATTTCACTGCGCTTTTTATGTGTGTTATGCCAAGTCTAAGGCAATTTCAATCATGTCTTTAAAAGTGGTTTCACGTTCTTTAGCTGTAGTGCGTTCGCCTGTAACTAAAGAGTCTGAAATGGTAAGTATAGACAGGGCATTTACATTATGTTTTGCTGCGATGGTGTATAATCCGGCAGCTTCCATTTCTACACAAAGCACACCAAAGTCTGCCCATTGTTTATAAGAGTCGAAACTATCTGCGTAAAACTCGTCGCTAGATAAAACATTTCCTGCTTTTATTGGTACTTGCTTGTCGTTGGCACTTTTTGTAGCTTTCTGGAACAGTTCAAAACTTGCTGTTGGTGCAAAGTCTGCGCCGTTAAATCTGGTTTTATTAATTCCTGAAGACGATGCTGCCATGGCAATTACAATATCGCGAATTTTTACATGTTCTTGGTAAGAACCAGCGGTACCAACACGTATTAAATTTTTAACGCCATAATCTTTAATTAATTCGCGACTATAAATAGATATACTCGGAATTCCCATACCTGTTCCCATTACAGAAATGCGTTTACCATTATATGTTCCTGTGTATCCAAACATATTTCTAACGGTGTTAAAACACACGGGGCTTTCTAAATATGTTTCGGCAATCCATTTGGCACGTAATGGGTCTCCAGGTAATAAAATGGTTTCTGCAATTTCTCCTTTTTTGGCTTCAATATGTAAACTCATGTATTAAAAAATTTTATTAAGAATAATGTAACGAAATAATAAATTATAGTTGTGCGTTGTAAGCTTCTACAATTTCAACTCCTGCCGATGCTCCTATACGGTCTGCTCCGGCTTCAATAAATTTTAAAGCAGTTTCTAAATTTCTAATTCCGCCAGAGGCTTTTACTTTTGCTTGTCCGTTGGCTGTTTTTTTCATAAGTTTTACAGCATCAATTGTTGCGCCGCTAGAAGAAAATCCGGTAGATGTTTTTATAAAATCAGCTTTTGCTTTAAGGCAAAGTTCGCTAGCTTTAATAATTTCGGCATCTGTTAGTTCGCTAATTTCAAGAATAACTTTTAAGGTTACATCTCCCATACAGGATTTTACAGCTTTAACATCGTTATAAACAAAGTCAAAATTTTCACCACGTAACATGCCAACATTTAAAACCATGTCTATTTCTTGTGCGCCTTGTTCTATCGCTTTTTTTGTTTCAAAAACTTTGGTGTCTGTAGTTACAGCACCTAAAGGAAATCCTATTGTTGTACACACTTTTACATCTGTTCCTTTTAAAAATGGAGTTACAAAAGGCACGTAAAAACTGTTTACACAAACAGAATAGAATTGATATTTTATGGCTTCTTCGCACAGCGTTTTAATGTCGTTTTCTGTCGCCGAAGATTTTAGAAGTGTATGGTCTATATATTTTGCGATATTCATAATTACAATGATTTGAAAATTTAATCAAGTAAAAATACAACGAACCATAGGCAATAAAAATTATTTTGATGATTAAATCGCTGGATATTTAACTTTCTTTTGCTGAATATAAAAATATAGTAGAAATAAATAATAATAATAGAATGTGTAGTTAAAACACACTTTTATAAGGGGTTTTATGTGTCTTGTTTTTTAGTACCGTTTCTCTTTGTTTTAAACGGGTATGCTGTAATAAGTTAATTGTATGTGGTTTGCTAGTGCGTAGATTTACTTGGCGTTCCGTACAGATGAACAATTTCTAGAAAAGGAGAACGCGACATGCCTCCGGGATTTAAACCGGGCTTTCCTTCGGGGATGGGGTAGTGTAAGTTGCTAAAATAAGTCTCCCAAATGGCATAGGTTTGCTTCGTGTTTGGTGCTATAAATGTCATGGGATACTCTTTAAAAATAGCTTGATTATTATTAGCATTTTTAAAAGCGAGGTGAATTAATTCTGAACAATAATAACTGTCATTATTTATATCAAAATACGAATCGTATTGCGCATTTTTTTTAGAATTAATAAAAGCAATGGCTTTAGGAATGAGGTGTGTAAATTCGGGTTTTAACCGCTCTACAATTACTTTAGGTTTATTTAGAGAATCCTGACTTCTGCTTAAAAAGTCTTCTAATGGTGTTAGAATTACGCCTTCAGAAACGGCTTCCATTATTTTTAATTTTCCATCTTTATCTTTTATTACCAATCCAACATGCGAAAAATTATAATCGTTTACACCTTGGGTTACGGCTTCTATCGCTTCGCAAAATGGGCCGCAATCTACATCTTGAAATAATAAATCGCCTTCTTGTAATTTAAAATCAGATCCAGAATGGCAACTATAAAGTAGTAAAGATAATGTGATGTAGGTTAGTGTTTTGAGTACGTTTTTCATGAGCATTGGTTTGGTTGTTTTCAAATATATGTAGAAAATATATTTATACGAAACAGATGTTTGTTCTGAGGGAAAGTGTAAAGGCTTTTTTTATCTTTGCTAAATGAAATCAATAGCACCATTTATTCGCGACATTAACGATTTTCCTAAGCCCGGAATTGTTTTTAAAGATTTAACACCTTTGTTAAATAACCATGAAGCTACAAATTTATGTTTACAAGAATTATTAAAATTAGTAGGCAACCAATCTATAGATAAAGTTGTAGGTATGGAAGCTAGAGGGTTTTTCTTTGGGACTTTAATTGCTCAATCTTTAAAAGCAGGGTTTGTGCCGGTAAGAAAGCCTGGTAAATTACCTTACAATACACTGTCTGAAACCTATGCATTAGAATATGGTAGTGATGTTTTAGAGATTCATGAAGATGCCATAAAACCTGGAGATCGTGTTTTAATTCACGACGATGTGTTAGCAACAGGTGGTACTGCGGCAGCTGTTTGTAAGTTAGTAGAACGTTTAGGAGGAGAAATTGTACAGTGTAATTTTATAATGGAATTGGAATTCTTAAATGGTCGCGAGCGCTTAAAAAGTAATACTGTAACTTCTATTTTAAAATATTAAAGACCATATTGTTTTTTGTTTTCTTCTGAGTGTAACTTCTGTTTTACATGTTATGAGATAAAAGATGTATAAGTCATAATAAATATGGGTTACCTACATATAGCAATTAATAATCTTTTTGATTACGTTTTAAATTCTGTGTTTTCTTATTTGTCAATAAATAACATTTAATATATCGTAGCTGTAATACGAGATAAAATTAGCATAATAAAAAAGTCTCCTTATTTAAGGAGACTTTTTTATTTATATAGAAGTATTTTTTATCTAAGGATGTAAAAGTTCGTGTGTATGTTTTTTCATGTTTTCGGCCATTTTCTCAATTGGTAAATCGTCATAATCGGTACCAAACGGATCTTCATTTGCTTCTGCAATTAATTCTAAAGACGCTAAAACATATAAAATAAAAGGGACAGCAAGAACCACAAAATAACCTAAAGAGAACACATAGCCAATAGGAAGTGTACCTACAAATAGTGCTATAAACTTTTTTATAAACGTGCTATAAGAATGAGGAATAGGCGTGTTTTTTATGCGTTCGCAAGCTCCACAAATATTTGTTAAGCCTTCTAATTCATGATTAAGCATAAGTAACTGTTCTCCCGATATTTTATTTTCTTTATAGAGTAAGTTGGTCTTTCTAAATATTAATGCAGCCACTTGATTAGGACCATGTTTCTTTGTGCTAAATGCATCTCCTAATTCTGGATGTTCATGATCGTCTAACATAAATGTTGTATAATCAGATCTTAAAAAAGCAAACAAACTTTGCGAATACATAGGAATTGCTTTTCTGTAAAAGTGTCGGATTGCAGTGTCATCTTCATCTAAAAGAGCATTAAGTTTTAATGCTAAATTCCGGCTCACATTGGTTAGTGCTCCCCATTGTTTTCGTGCTTCCCACCATCTGTCGTAAGCCGTATTGGTTCTAAAAACTAATAAAAGAGATAGCGCAAAACCTAATAAACTGTGTACTATGGTAATATTGTTTACCCAACTTTTTGCAGATAAATTTAAATACTCGAGTTCGTAAAAAGCAACAGCACCTGAATATACAGCAGTTAATAATAAGTAAGGATATAGATTTCTTATGGTGTCAGACTTATGAATATAAAATACAGCCTTAAACCATTCTTTTGGGTTATATATTTCCATTGTCCAAATATAATAGGATATCTTAAACTAGAGAAACTGTTTTTGCTTTCGTTTTAAAATAAATGTAACAGAATAAAAAATTCGCTTTACGATGGTGCAAAACGGATTTTAAAATTTTGTAATAGATAGTTTATATTTGTTTTTTAGTCTTTAAGTAGTTTTTTAATTTCTTTTGCAATAGTATCTACACTGTTTTCATAATTTCCGGTCGATATAAATCTGATGACACCATCTTTATCTATAATAAAGTTTTTAGGAATGTATTTTGTAGCATATTGATTCCATATGTTTTTATCTTGATCAATGCCAACATTAAAGTCAATCCCTTTGTCTTGAAGCTGAAGCATTTTTTTAGACACTTTTTCTTTTGTTTCACCACGAGAAATAGATAGAAAAACAAAATCATCATTTTTAAAAGGCTCTAAAATCTTCTCCGGTATTTCATGAAATTCTATTAAGCAAGGCGCACACCACGTTGCCCAGAAATTTAAGAACACAACTTTGCCTTTTAAGTCCGATAGTTTTACAGACTCTCCATTAATCATTTGTACTGTAAAATCTTTAGCAACATCATTAACGTTCAATAATAATCCTTCGTCAAAGTCCACTTTAGTTTGCTTCGGTATTGTATTCGCTTTGTTTTGATTTTCTATGCGCTGTTCTTCTGTAAACAAATCAATGCTAATAATAAACGCTCTGTCTCCAATTTTATCTCCAAATTGTGTTGCGAGTTCGTCTCTGTATTCCTGAGAAACGCCTTTATTCATGGCTTTTATATAGCCGTTTTGGGCATATTCTCCCAGTTTTGCTTCTGTAATGATTTGGTTATTTGCAATAATAACGTATTCAGGTTTTTCAATTTTCTGCTGTTGCCCGAAACAGATAACGCCATAAAGTAAACCGATGAGTGTGAAAATATTTTTCATATTGTTTTAAATCTAAGTTTTATCTTATTTAAGACTCACCTCTATAGCGCTGTCTTTAGCATCTTCGCCATATTTTTCTATTGCTTTCTCATCTTTTTAAGATATTCATCTTTGCAATAGTATTGGGTTCTATTATGTCTAGTTTAGATCTTAATTCGATTTTTGATTGATGAGTAAACACATAAGTTGTTATTTCGTTTAGAGAAAATTGGTTATTTTAAAATAATTTCTATTACGCCATATTTTCCTTCTTCGCCATATTTTTCTGTTGCTTTTACGTCTTTTAAAACATTTATTTGTTCAATAGAATTTGGGTCTATGTTTTCCACTTCTTCTTTTGTAGATTGCTTTCCGTTTACAAGGACTAGAGGTTCTTCGTTTTCATTACTTCTAAAATGAACAGTGCTACTTTCTGAATTATCATTAGTGTTTTCTTCTATTTCATCTAATGTTTCTGTAGATTCAACTTCAGTCATTTCAATATTCCATTTAGATTCTTCAGTAGTTTTTTGAGCTGTTTTCACATCATCACTAATAAACATAATATCATTGTCTTCCTTATTAGAATTGTCTCCAGAAGATTTAATAACAATACTCGACCCGTCACTAGTTGGGATTATAAATGAATTTTTATTATTAGTGGTAACTTTAGATGCGTTTTTAGACGAGGTAAACATCACTTCTGGGGTTTCCTTAACAACCTGTATGCTCAGTGATTTTTCTTCATTTTTATATGAAATTAGTATAGGAGAGATAGGCGTATTAGAATCTGTTTTATAGTTTATTTCTTCTACTTCTGATTTTCCATTTATTGAAATAGCAATAATTTCGTTAGATGCATTACGTTTTACATCTGTAATTTCTAAATCTACATTCATTCTTAGAAACATCTTTTTAAAAGTTTCTAAGTCTGCATCAGTTTTGTTTTTAGTGATTAGGGTTTTTAATTCCGATTTAATTGTAACAGTTTCAGATTCTGTATTTTGGTCCTGTGCATATACTGTTTTTGTGTTAAAACTCATAATAAAAGCCAGAAGTAATGGTGCAATAACGGCATATTTAAAAGCGTGGACAGATTTAGATTTAGATGTATTTAACATAAGAATGCGTTTTTTGATTAATGAATTATAAAAATTAGTTGTAAGTGCCATTTGATGACTAGGTACTAATGTTTTTAATAATACCTTTTGATATGTTTTAGATGAAGATTGTTGTGCTATAGATTTAGAATCTGCAATAAATTCTAAATTCTGAATGAGTGCTTTTTTATAGAGCCAAATTATTGGGTTACACCAAAAGATAATTGTTGCTATTTTGGAAAGTAATATATCTATAGAATGATATTGAGATGCGTGTATTTTTTCGTGGTTTAAAATATGAGTCAGTTCTGTTTCATTAAACTGACTAGGATTGTAAACGATATGTTTAAAAAATGAAAAGGGAGAGATTTCTTTCTGGGTTTCACTAATTTTGAATCCGTTGTCTTGTGTTGTGGCTTCTGATTTAAAAAAGGATCTCAAAGATAAGATCTCAATACAAAAACGTACTAGAAAAAATATAACACCTAATCCATATAAAACAGATGCTAATCTCATCCAATTAAATATTATCGTTTCTTCTGTGCTTTCTACAGTTGCAAAATCGTTTATATTGAATTGTATTGGTGTTTCGTTTACATATATTGGAATAATAATAAAGGGGAGTAGTCCTGATATTAGTAATCCAGAAAGTAAAAACCAACGATTAGCATTAAAGAAGGTTTCTTTTTGTAGTAACAGGATATAACAAAAGTAGAAGATGCACAAAACAGCCGATGCTTTTATAAAATATTCCATACTTATTTGTTTTGTTCTATCACGTTAATAATCTCTTTCAATTCTTCAACACTTATTTTTTCTTCCTTGGCAAAGAATGAGACCACATTTTTATAAGAGCTATTAAAATAGTTTTCTATGGCAGAACTCATAAAGCGTTTTCTGTAGGCTTCTTTAGTTATAATAGGGAAGTATTGGTGTGTTTTTCCGTAAGCAGTATATCCAACATATCCTTTTTCTTCTAAATGTCTTATTATGGTAGATAAAGTATTGTAGTGAGGTTTGTCTTCTTGGATTTCTTCTAGTACATCTTTTACAAAAGCTTTTTCTAACTTCCATAAAATGTGCATGATTTCTTCTTCCTTGTTTGTTAGTTTTTGCATAGATCTAATGATTTGAATTTAAACTGAATCAAATATATAACTATTTTTATAGTTTCAAAACTATATTTTTAGTTTTATAACGTTTTTTGTAGTTTTTAGCTTTTAAAATATTTCAGTTGAAATATTAAAAGCCTTAAATTATTTATTTTTTCTGTAGTATATTCGCGTAAAATAAATTGCATTATGAGTATTGTTTGGGTTGTTTTAGGGTTATTGTTACTTGTAGTAGGTGGGGAGTTTTTAGTTCGCGCTTCTGTAGCATTATCTTTTAAATTGAAAATCTCAAAATTAGTAATCGGAATGACGGTGGTGTCTTTTGCTACTTCTGCTCCAGAGCTTTTAGTGAGTTTACAGGCGGCCTTAGATGGTGCTCCAGATATTGCTTTAGGTAACGTAATTGGATCTAATATTGCAAACATTGGTTTGGTTCTAGGAATTACAGCAATTATATCTCCGTTAACTGTAGATAGAGGTTTCTATAAGCTAAATTGGCCAGTTATGATGCTTATGTCTGTCGTGCTTTATTTCTTTTTAAGAAGTGGGTTGGTATTAGATTTTTGGGAAGGTGCAGCACTTTTTACATCATTAGTAATTTTCTTAGTGGTTTTAATACGAAACTCTGCTAAAGACGATTTAGCTGTAGATGAATTGGATGATGATTTAGAAAAAACATCAAATTTTAAAATGATTTTGTGGTTACTTATAGGTGCCGCAGCATTATACTTTGGTAGTGAATGGTTAGTAAATGGCGCGATAGATTTAGCGACATCTTTAGGTGTAAGCGAACGTGTTATTTCTGTAACTATGGTTGCTATTGGTACAAGTGTTCCGGAATTGGCAGCATCTGTTATTGCTGCTCTTAAAAAAGAAAAAGCAATTTCGTTAGGGAATTTAATTGGATCTAATATTTTTAATATTGCATGTGTACTTGGTTTAACGTCAATGATTGAGCCTATAAAAGTGATGAGTTCTGAAATACTAACTTCAGATATTTTCTGGATGCTAGGTTTTTCTGCAGTACTTATTCCGTTGGTATTCTTACCAAAACAATTTGTGTTGGGGCGTTATAAAGGGGCTATAATATTTATCGCTTATGCTATATTTTTAGTAACCACATTTACTAAGTAGTAAAACTTGTAACTTAAATACTTATAGGTGAAGTAACAGCCTTAGTAAAGTTGTTTTTTATGAAGAGAAGATGTGAGTACTTGCAGTAATATTAAACTGAAAGCATTCTAAAGTTTAAATCTAATTATAGAATCCTAGTTGTAATTTAGTTGTTTCTATTCTATAGGGATAATTTGGAACAGCGTGGATGTAGTTGTTCTAATTTGAGAAAGTTTATTAAAGTCAAAAACATAAAAAAACCGTTTAGAATTAAATCTAAACGGTTTTTTATTAATATAAATTAACTTAAAAATTAAATTTTTGCAGATTTAACTGTTTTCACAATTCTTGCAGCAATCTTGTATGGATCTGCGTTTGAAGCAGGACGTCTATCTTCTAACCATCCTTTCCAGCCTTTTTCGACTGCAATTAATGGAATACGAATAGAAGCTCCTCTGTCTGAGATTCCCCAAGAGAAATCTGTAATAGAAGCAGTTTCATGTAATCCTGTTAAACGTTGGTCGTTAAACTCTCCGTAAACAGCAATATGTTCTTTTACAACAGGTCTGAAAGCTTCGCATATTGCAGCGTAAGTTTCTTTATCTCCACAAGTTCTTAAAATATTGTTAGAGAAGTTAGCATGCATACCAGAACCATTCCAATCCATATCTTTTCCTAATGGTTTTGGGTGATACTCTATGTAGTAACCGTATTTTTCAGTTAAACGATCTAATAAATATCTTGAAATCCATAATTCGTCTCCTGCTAATTTAGCACCTTTTGCGAATAATTGGTATTCCCATTGTCCAGAAGCAACCTCTTGGTTAATTCCTTCAAAGTTTAATCCAGCATCGATACATAAATCTGCATGTTCTTCTACGAAATCTCTTCCGTGTGTGTTTTTACCACCTACAGAACAGTAATACATACCTTGTGGAGCAGGATAACCACCAATAGGGAAACCTAAAGGTAATTGTGTTTTGGTATCCATTATAAAATATTCTTGTTCAAAACCGAACCAGAAATCATTATCATCGTCATCAATTGTGGCTCTACCATTAGATTCGTGTGGAGTTCCATCTGCATTCATTACTTCAGTCATTACTAACCATCCGTTAATACGATCTGGATCTGGATAAATTGCAACAGGAACTAATAAACAGTCTGAAGATCCTCCTTCTGCTTGTCTTGTTGAAGAACCATCGAAAGACCAGTTTCCTACTTCTTCTAGGGTTCCTTTAAAATCTTCGTGTTCTTCTACTTTTGTTTTACTTCTTAGGTTTTGAGTTGGAAAGTACCCATCTAACCAAAGGTACTCTAATTTAATCTTGGCCATAATTTATCAAATAATAGTTGTTAATGTCACTAACAAATATAAATTATTTTTCGACTTACCGGACAAAATTCAGGGGTCTATTCAATATTTTTGCGATATTATTAGTTAACCCCTGTCTTTTTAAGGGGTATTTGCTTTATGTGTTAAGAATGAGAGGTGAAATTTTTATATTTGTAAAAAAAAACAAAGGAAATGGCAATATTAAGATTTCATGCTTTAAAACAAACTCTTGAAAGAGTGCCTATTTATATAGAAGAAAAAGAAAGACGATCTAGCATTTTTGGATCTAATGTTTTTAATGAATCGACTATGCGTCAGTACTTAACGAAGTCTGCTTTTACAGAAGTCATGGATGCTGTTTTAAAAGGAACTAAAATAGATCGTTTAGTCGCAGACCATATTTCTACAGGAATGAAGGAGTGGGCCATTTCTAAAGGTGCAACTCATTATACGCATTGGTTTCAGCCTTTAACAGGAGCAACCGCAGAGAAACATGATGCCTTTTTTGATACCATAGGTGAAGGTGCTGCAATTGAGAAATTTGGAGGCGGAGAATTGGTGCAACAAGAACCTGATGCGTCTAGTTTTCCGAACGGTGGAATTAGAAATATGTTTGAAGCACGAGGCTATACGGCTTGGGATCCTACTTCGCCTGCATTTATATACGGAACAACACTTTGTATTCCAACTGTATTTGTGTCTTACACAGGTGAGGCCTTAGATTATAAAACACCACTTTTAAGAGCATTACAAGCTGTAGATAGTGCGGCCGTTGCGGTGTGTAAATATTTTGATAAGAATGTGAAAAAGGTAAATGCGTCCTTAGGTTGGGAGCAAGAGTACTTTTTAATAGATAAAGCTTTGGTTGCATCTCGTCCAGATATTGTTGCTACTGGGAGAACGTTGTTAGGGCATTCTTCTGCTAAAGGGCAACAGTTAGACGATCATTATTTTGGGACTATACCAAACCGAGCGATGTCTTTTATGCGAGATTTAGAACATGAATGTATGTTGTTAGGGATTCCTGCAAAAACCCGTCATAACGAAGTGGCTCCCAATCAATTCGAGTTAGCTCCAATTTTTGAAGAAGCTAATTTAGCTGTAGACCATAATTCATTATTAATGGATTTAATGCATAAGATTGCAGAGCGTCATCATTTTAAAGTATTATTTCACGAAAAACCTTTTGCTGGTGTAAATGGTTCTGGTAAACATAATAATTGGAGCTTAAGCACAGATACTGGAGTAAATTTATTAGCGCCAGGAAAAACGCCAATGAGTAATCTTCAGTTTCTTACATTTTTTATAAATACAATAAAAGCTGTTAACGATAATGAAGAATTATTAAGAGCAGCTATAGCGTCTGCAAGTAACGATCACAGGTTAGGAGCTAATGAGGCGCCTCCAGCAATAATATCTGTTTTTATAGGAGATCAATTAACTAAAGTGTTAAGTGAGCTTAAAAATGTAACTAGCGGAAAATTATCGCCAGAAGAAAAAACAGAGCTCAAACTAAACGTTGTTGGTAAGATTCCTGAAATCATGTTAGATAATACAGATAGAAACAGAACGTCTCCGTTTGCATTTACAGGTAATAAGTTTGAATTTAGAGCGGTAGGTTCTAAAGCAAATTGCGCAAACCCAATGACGGTTTTAAATTCTATTGTAGCCAGACAGCTTATAGATTTTAAGAGCGAAGTAGACGTCCTTATTGAGAAAAAGGAAATGAAAAAGGACGATGCCGTTTTTAATGTATTGAGGGAATATATTAAAAAATCGAAAAATATTCTTTTTGAAGGTAATGGTTATGGAGACGCTTGGGAAAAAGAAGCAAAAAAACGCGGATTAAGTAATAATAAGTCTACTCCTGAAGCTTTAAAAGTACGAGTGTCTAAAAAAGTAATAGACTTGTTCGATGGCTTAGGTGTAATGAATAGGGTAGAGTCTGAGGCGCGTTACGAAATAGAAATGGATGAGTATGTACATCGTATAGAGTTAGAAGGGCGTGTACTTAGTGATATTGCTAAAAGTAGAATAGTGCCTACTGCTGTGCGTTATCAAAATGTTTTAATTGAAAACGTAAAAGGTTTAAAAGATATTTATGGAGCGTCTTTTAAAAAAATGGCTAAAGAACAACTTTTATTAATAGAAGATATATCTAAACATATAGAGGCAATAAACTCCAATGTAACTAAGATGACGGAAGAACGTAGATCTGCAAATCAGGAAGAAGATGTTGAGAAGAAAGCATTAGCCTATTTCTATAAGGTAATCCCTATGTTTTCTGAGATACGTTGCCATTGCGATAAGTTAGAGTTATTGGTAGACGATGAGCTTTGGCCGTTAACTAAGTATAGAGAACTGCTTTTTACGAATTAAACGGACTAATTATACTTAGTTTTATAAAATTATACTTAGTATTATAATAAGGACTTCTGTTAATTAATTGGATAGCCTTTTTATAGACTAAGTATTTTTAGCTTTTTTACCTCTTGTTTTTATACTTTAAATGTGTTTTTGTTGTTTTTTTTTGAGTTTTTGTAATCCTTTACTTTTAGTAAAGAAAGTTAAAACTTACAGTTTACTTGTGCTTTTACATCAGAATTGTGCTTTTTATCTGACATAAATGTGAGTTGTCGAAAACACGGGTAAATGATGTTAATTAGATGCCTATGGTTAAGTTTATTGTAGATATATATCATATATTTGTACCGCTATTAATCTATACAATTTAATTATGAAACAACTCATTGTAAGTGTGTTGTTGCTATTAGTTGCTACTTTAGTGTTTTCTCAAGCAAAAAATGATTCGCAAGAGCAAAGTACTACTCAGGAAGCCGTTAATGAGCAACCTATACAAATAAAAAATTCACTCGTAGCTAATTTAAATTAGGCTATTTGGACGTGAGAAAATTTAATTTTAAAGTTATATATCTTCAATCATTTACTCGTTAATTGGTGTTTGAAGATATTTTTTTTGCCTTCTATTTTCCTTAAAATTATTCCAAAAAACTAAATTACAATGCTTACTTTTGTAACTCATTTTTTAACTTAAAATTCATATGAGTCAAGAAGTCAGTAAGCGATATGCACAACGAGGAGTCTCAGCTTCAAAGTCCGATGTACATAATGCTATTAAAAATATTGATAAAGGATTGTTTCCTAAAGCATTCTGTAAAATTGTGCCAGATTATTTGTCTCAAGACGATGCATACTGTTTAATTATGCATGCAGATGGCGCAGGAACAAAAAGTGCCTTAGCTTATATGTATTGGAAAGAAACAGGAGATGTTTCTGTTTGGAAAGGTATCGCTCAGGATGCTTTAATAATGAATATAGACGATTTATTATGTGTAGGTGCTACAGATAATATTATGTTGTCTTCTACAATTGGTAGAAATAAAAACCTGATTACTGGTGAAGTGCTTTCTGCAATTATTAATGGTACAGAAGAATTGATTGAAGATTTAAAATCTTTTGGAGTTACTATTCATTCTACAGGAGGAGAAACTGCCGATGTTGGAGATCTTGTAAGAACTATTATAGTAGACTCTACGGTAACGGCAAGAATGAAGCGTGAAGATGTTATTGATAATGCAAACATTAAAGCAGGTGATGTTATTGTTGGGCTAGAATCTTTTGGTCAGGCTACTTACGAAAAAGAATATAATGGAGGTATGGGGAGTAATGGATTAACGTCTGCAAGACACGATGTTTTTCATAATTACTTAGCAGATAAATTTCCTGAGAGTTTTGATGCTGCTGTGCCTAGCGACTTAGTGTATTCTGGTAATATGAAGCTAACAGATAAAGTAGAAAATTCTCCTTTAGATGCTGGTAAGTTGGTATTATCTCCTACGCGAACTTATGCGCCAATTATAAAAGCAATATTATCTAAATATAATAAAGAACAAATTCATGGTATGGTGCATTGCTCTGGTGGTGCGCAAACAAAAATTTTACATTTTGTAAACGAATTTCATATTATTAAGGATAATTTATTTCCAATTCCACCGTTATTTAAATTGATTCAAGAACAGTCTAAAACGGAGTGGAAGGAAATGTATCAAGTTTTTAACTGTGGTCACCGTATGGAACTTTATGTGTCTCCAGAAACAGCAGAAGATATTATTGCAATATCTAAGTCTTTTAATGTAGATGCTAAAATTATTGGTAGAGTTGAGCCTTCAGAGAAAAAACAGCTATCAATAACAAGTGAATTTGGTAAATTTGAATATGAATAAATCGTCACGCTTTGTGAAACAGATGTAATACTAATATGAAATATAATATTTTTTTTCTTTTTTGTTTTATTGTTCAATTTTCAATTGCTCAACCAGACTCATTGTATATTAAGAAAAAACTTATTGTAAATACACCCACACCCACTTGGTTAAATACAAATAAGGCATCGATAGATTTAAACGAAGTAGCTTTTGTAAACTGGAATGCTGGGGGTAGTAATTCTATTTCTGCTATTGTTAGTCAGGTGTCTGCTTTAGAGTATTCTTTTAAAAACTTTAAATGGACAAGTGGGCTAACTGCACGTTATGGTATAAACCAGCAAGAAAGTGAGGTTTTAAAAAAGACAGACGATTTATTAGAGATAAGTTCGTCTGTAGGTTATAAAAGATCACAAGAGTCTAAATGGTATTATTCTGCACGTTTAACTTTTTCAACTCAATTTGCAAACGGGTATACTTATCCAGATACCTCTAATCCTATATCTAAATTTATGGCTCCAGGCTATTTGTTTTTTGGTGGAGGAATGGAATACGGTAAGGATATAAAGAAATTATCGTTTTATGCTTCTCCTTTAACTTTTAAATCTACTTATGTGTTAGATCAAGATTTGGCAAACGCTGGTTCTTTTGGTGTTGAGCCTGCTGTTTATGACGATGATGGTAATGTGTTAATCCCTGGAGAGAAGGTTAGAGAAGAACTGGGAATTTTAATAACCAACTACTATGAAGTAGATGTTGCTCAGAATGTCTCATTAAAAAGCACAGCAAATTTTTATACAGATTATCTTAATAGTTTTGGAAATATTGATGTCGATTGGCAGTTACTTGTAGGGTTTAAAGTAAATAATTTTATAAATGCATCTTTAGGTTCTCAGCTTAAATATGATAACGATGTTAAGAATTTAATAGTTATTGATGAAGATGCTGATGAATATGGTCAGTCTGGAGCAAAAGTTCAATGGAAACAGCTTTTAGGTATTGGTTTTGTTGTCGATTTTTAAATTTAGAAATAAAATAAATAACATTTATTTGTTAACTATTTTATGTTGATAAAATGCTAAAACACTGTATTTTAGGTTTTTATTGAAATTTATTGAAAACTTTGAAATAATTTTATTGTAAATTATTTCAAATTCTTGTCTATATTTGCAGTCTGAAAAATATTAAAGTAACCACTTAATTAATTAAGACAATGAATGTAGATTCTTTACCTATCCCTCAAAAAAACTATACTCAAGACGAAGCTTTCGAGGCTTCATTAAAATATTTTAAAGGAGACGATTTAGCCGCTAGAGTTTGGTTAAATAAATATGCTCTTAAAGATTCTGACGGAAATATTTACGAGTTAACTCCGAATGACATGCACCATAGAATAGCAAAAGAAATTGCTAGAATAGAAGTGCGTTATCCTAATCCGTTGTCTGAAGATGAAATCTTCGATTTAATAAAAGATTTTAAATATATCGTTCCTCAAGGAAGCCCAATGGCTGGAATTGGTAATCCATTTCAAATTGCATCACTTTCAAATTGTTTTGTAATTGGTAATAGTGGGGATTCTGACTCTTACGGAGGAATCATGAAAATAGATCAAGAACAGGTTCAATTAATGAAACGTCGTGGAGGTGTAGGCCACGATTTATCTCATATTCGTCCTAAAGGTTCGCCTGTAAAAAATTCGGCATTAACCTCTACAGGTATTGTCCCTTTTATGGAGCGTTATTCAAATTCTACTAGAGAAGTTGCTCAAGATGGTAGGCGTGGTGCTTTAATGTTGTCGGTTTCTGTAAATCATCCAGATTCAGAAGATTTTATCGATGCTAAATTAGAGCAAGGTAAAGTTACAGGAGCAAATGTTTCTGTACGTATTGACGATGAGTTCATGAAAGCAGTTAAATCTAATTCAGATTACACTCAGAAATATCCAATTTTTAGTAAAGAGCCTAAATTTACCAGAACAATTCAAGCAAATGGTATTTGGAAAAAAATTGTGCATAATGCATGGAAATCTGCAGAACCCGGAATTTTATTTTGGGATACTATAATAAATGAATCTGTACCAGATTGTTATTCAGAATTTGGTTACAAAACAGTATCTACAAACCCTTGTGGTGAAATTCCATTATGTCCTTACGATTCTTGTCGTTTATTAGCAATAAATTTATTTTCTTATGTAGATCAGCCTTTTACAAAAGAAGCTGCTTTTAATTTTGAAAAATTCAGCAAACATATTGCGGTAGCACAACGCATTATGGATGATATTATTGATTTAGAGTTGGAAAAAATTGATGGTATTTTAGCTAAAATTGCAGCAGATCCAGAATTAGATGTTGTAAAGGCTACAGAGAGAAACCTTTGGGAAAATATTAAAAATAAAGCAGAAGAAGGAAGAAGAACCGGTATTGGTATAACTGCAGAAGGCGATATGCTTGCTGCTTTAGGGATTCAATATGGTAGTGAAGAAGGAAATGCTTTTTCTGTTGAAGTTCATAAAAAATTAGCTATTGAAGCCTATAGAGCTTCTGTATATACCGCAAAAGATCGTGGTGCATTTGGAGTTTATAATTCTGAATTAGAAAAAAATAATCCATTTATTCTTCGTCTAAAAGAAGCAGATAGTAAATTGTATTACGATATGTTAGAATACGGACGTCGTAATATCGCTTTATTAACTATTGCACCTACGGGAACTACTAGTTTAATGACGCAAACAAGTTCTGGAATAGAGCCGGTATTTATGCCTGTTTATAAACGTAGACGTAAAGTTAATCCAAACGATAAAAATGTACGCATAGATTTTGTAGATGAGGTTGGAGATTCTTGGGAAGAATATGTTGTATTTCACCATCGTTTTAAACAATGGATGGAAGTGAATGGTTTCGATTTATCTACTAATTATTCTCAAGAAGAGATAGACCAATTAATTGCAAAATCACCTTATTATAAAGCAACCTCTAACGATGTAGATTGGTTAAGTAAAGTGTCCATGCAAGGCGCTGTACAGAAATGGGTAGATCATTCAATTAGTGTAACAATTAATTTACCTAACGATGTGTCTGAAGATTTAGTAGGGCAATTGTATTTAAAAGCATGGGAAGTTGGATGTAAAGGTGTTACCGTTTATCGTGACGGTTCGCGTTCTGGAGTCTTAATTTCTAACGACGAAAAGAAAGAAGAAGACACAACTACAGATGTGTTAACGATGTTCCCTAAAAAACGACCTCAAATTCTAGAAGCAGATGTTGTGCGTTTTCAGAATAATAGAGAAAAATGGATTGCTTTTATTGGTAAAATAGATGGTAAGCCTTATGAAATATTTACAGGTTTAACAGATGATGAAGACGGAATTTTAATTCCGCGTTGGGTTAACGAAGGTTTAATTATAAAAAACAGAGAAGAAGACGGAAGCAGACGTTACGATTTTCAATACCATAATAAAAGAGGAAATAAAACAACTATAGAAGGATTGTCTTATAAGTTTAATCCTGAATTTTGGAATTACGCTAAGCTAATTTCTGGAACACTTCGTCACGGTATGCCAATTGATAAGATTGTAGATTTAATTAATAGTTTACAATTAGATAGTGAATCTATAAATACTTGGAAAAACGGAGTGGTTAGAGCTTTAAAACGTTTTGTTACAGATGGTACACATGCTAAAGGTCAAACGTGTAGTAATTGTAATTCAGAAAATTTAATTTATCAAGAAGGCTGTTTAACATGTAAAGATTGCGGATCTTCTAAATGCGGATAATATATATACTATAACATTAAGTTTAAAAAAAAGAGGCGAAGATTTATCTTCGCCTCTTTTTTGTCTTTTCTAAAATAAAACAACACTAAAGCGCTGAAATAAAAACAGTTTTGTTAAATTAGTTGGCCCAAATAAAAAAAATGTTTTCGAGGAAAATCAGTATTATAGCCTTGGCTGGTATTATGATCTTAATAAATATATTTTTTATTAAGTATTTTTCGGTAGATTACATTAGGGCATTAAGACCCTTTACAACGTTGTCCTTTTGTTTGTTATTTGTACTATTTAAAGGCTATAAGCATGTAAAACTGGCAATAGCATTTATGCTGTTCTTTATTTCAGATCTATTTATAATTAAATACGATATACTTTTATTTAATAACCTAACTTCAGTAGTTCGATCTCTAGGTTATTTTTTTATAGGCTTACATTTACTGCCTAAGTTTAAGGTTGAAATAGAAAGTAAGAAAACCTTAATCGCTTACCTTATAGTTATCTTCTTTTGTGCAATAATGTTTTACGAGCTTATCGATATTATGTCTTTAACTTCTAAGGATCTGATACATAGGTATTTATATTTCTTTTATACTTTAATATTATTGGTTTTACTTATTCTAGTAGGGAACTATAATTTTAGGTATAATTCTATACAATCTACATCCTGTATGTATTTTACGTTTTCCTTTGTTGTCTCAGATTTGTTTGGATTTATTACCTATTACCTTGGTATGAATGCTTTCTGTTATCCTACACGGATTTTTTATATTTTAGGTTTGGCTGTTTTAACAGCCTATTCAGTACTTCCTTTTCATCGAGAAGTTTTATATGAAGAAGATGCTCTAGAAAATTATTAATTCAATTCCCCTCTTTACAAATTTTATAGCATTAAATTATGTATATAATATTTGATATGGAGTATTCATAATTTATCGTATTTTTGCACCACAATTTAATAAGGTAGATGTTAGACAAGTTACAAATAGTAAAACAGCGTTTCGATGAGGTGAGTGATTTAATCATTCAACCAGATATTATTACAGATCAAAAACGTTATGTGCAATTAAACAAAGAATACAAAGATCTTAAAGCACTTGTAGATAAGCGTGAAGAGTATATAGAACTTACTGAAAATATTAAAGAAGCTGATGAAATTATTGCAGATGGAAGTGATGCCGAAATGGTAGATATGGCCAAAATGCAATTAGATGAAGCTAAAACACGTATCCCTGAATTAGAAGAGGAAATTAAAGTAATGCTTATTCCTAAAGATCCAGAAGATGCTAAGAATGCTGTAGTTGAATTACGAGCAGGAACAGGAGGAGATGAAGCAAGTATTTTTGCTGGAGATTTGTTTAGAATGTATTCTAAATATTGTGAAGGTAGAGGATGGAAAGTAGATACTGTAGATTATAGTGAGGGAACAAACGGAGGATTTAAAGAGATTCAGTTTGAAGTTTCAGGAGAAGATGTTTACGGAACCTTAAAGTTTGAAGCAGGAGTACACCGTGTACAACGTGTGCCACAAACAGAAACTCAAGGCCGTGTACATACTAGTGCAGCAACAGTAATGGTGTTTCCGGAAGCTGAAGAATTTGATGTGCAAATTAATCCAAAAGAAGTGAGAATAGATTTTTTCTGTTCATCAGGACCAGGAGGGCAATCTGTAAATACAACGTATTCTGCAGTGCGTTTAACACACATACCTACAGGATTAGTTGCTCAATGTCAAGATCAGAAATCGCAACATAAGAATAAGGAAAAAGCATTTAAAGTATTACGTTCTCGTTTATACGAAATGGAATTGGCGAAAAAGAATGCTGCCGACGCTGAAAAACGTGGTTCTATGGTAACTTCTGGAGATAGAAGTGCTAAAATTAGAACATACAATTATTCTCAAGGTCGTGTAACCGATCATAGAATAGGATTAACACTTTACGATTTGTCTAATATTGTAAATGGTGATATTCAGAAAATAATAGATGAGTTACAATTAGCAGAAAATACTGAAAAGTTAAAAGCTAATGACGATGTCATTTAAAAAATAATTAGCCTCGTAAAGAGGCTTTTTTTTTATTGAAAAATTTTAGAGTTAAGTATTAAATCTACAAAATTAAATTACAGTGACTAGCGAGCAACTAATAGATCAGATTAAAATAAAAAAATCATTTTTAGCCATAGGTTTAGATGTCGATTTAAATAAAATTCCAAAACATTTATTAGAAACGGAAGATCCTATTTTCGAATTTAATAAAGCAATTATAGATGCCACCCATCATTTATGTGTAGCATATAAACCAAACACTGCTTTTTACGAAGCTTACGGTTTAAAAGGTTGGAAGGCTTTAGAAAAGACGATTAATTATTTAAACGAAAAACATCCTGAAATTTTTACAATAGCAGATGCTAAACGTGGAGATATAGGAAATACAAGTGCCATGTATGCCAAAGCGTTTTTTGAAGATTTAGCATTCGATAGTGTAACTGTTGCTCCTTATATGGGAAAAGATTCTGTAGAACCTTTTTTAGCTTTTAAAGACAAACACACAATACTTTTAGCACTAACGTCTAATCAAGGTGCTTTCGATTTTCAAACAAAGCTAATCGATGGAAAGGAAGTGTATAAACAGGTATTAGAAACATCTAAAGGTTGGACCAATTCAGAAAACTTAATGTATGTTGTTGGTGCAACTAAAGCTGAATACTTAACAGATATTAGAAAGATTATTCCAAATAGTTTTTTATTAGTCCCTGGTGTTGGAGCTCAAGGCGGAAGTTTGCAAGAGGTTTGTAAATATGGTATGACAGATAATATTGGTTTATTAATTAATTCTTCGCGTGGTATTATTTATGCTTCTAATGGTTTAGATTTTGCAGAAGCTGCTGCTAAAAATGCAAAAGCACTTCAACAAGAAATGGAAGTTATTCTAAACGCTTAATAATTTAATTGTGTTAGTTTTTAAAGATCAACTTCATAGAATAATTCAATTACCTGCTGTGCCAAAACGTATTGTATCGTTGGTGCCTAGCCAAACAGAATTGTTATGCGATTTAGGTTTAGAAGATGCTATTGTAGGTATTACTAAATTTTGTGTGCATCCTAATCATTTATTAACTTCCAAAATTAGTGTTGGAGGTACAAAACAAGTCAACTACGATAAAATTAAAGCATTACAACCCGATATTATTTTATGTAATAAGGAGGAGAATGCAAAAGATATGATGCAAGAGCTGGAAGGTATTGCTCCTGTTCATATTTCAGATATTTCTACTTTAGATGATAGTCTAGAGTTAATTAAAATGTATGGAGATATATTTGTTACTATAGATACATCTGAAAGCATAATTAAAAGCATAAAAAAAAGTAAGACTGAATTTGAAGATTTTATAGCTTTAAAATCTTTAAAAACTGTGGCTTACTTTATATGGAAATCACCATGGATGGTTGCTGCTAACCATACATTCATTAATCACATGTTAACACTAAATAAATTAGAAAACGTGTTTTCTGCTTCAGAGCGTTATCCTGAAATTAATGTAAATACAATTGAAGTTATTCCAGAACTGGTTTTCTTGTCTAGCGAACCTTATCCATTTAAAGAAGATCATATAAAGGAAGTACAAACATATTTCCCTAACTCAAAAATAATTTTGGTCGATGGTGAAATGTTCTCTTGGTATGGATCTAGATTAATAAAGGCTTTCGACTATTTTAAAGACCTGAATGGATTACTTTATTGTTAGCTTCTACACGAATCATTTCTTTTCTTAATTTAAAAGCTTCAAAATATAAATAATCACTTAAACTAGAATCTGTTTGCATAACATTATATGCTTCTTCTATAAATGACTTATAAAGATTTTGTAATTCTTCTATTTTTAAAAATTTCTTGATGTTTGGTTTTACATTTCCTACTTTACTAAATTGATTTTTCATGATATTCGATGTTTTTCTTAGTATAAAGGAAATATCATGCCAAGTATCATTTAGGAATAGTTAATAAAATGATAATATTTTATTGTATTGGTAAATTAGATTCACCTCTTTGAAGATACTGTAAACGATTTAATTTGTTTAGTAGCTTTATCGCTTGGAATTCGGATATATCACTCATTTCAGAGTCTGTTTGTCTAAAATTATACGCTTGTTCAACAAGTTGTTTATAGCGTTTAACGAGCTTTTGTTGGTTTTTTTTTATGGTTTCATATCTGTTCATCTTATTGAGTATTAGTATCTTAAATATACATTAAAAAATATGAAACTAGAAATTGCACGATCATAAATTTTTCAAAAAAAAAAGCAACTCTAAAAAGAGTTGCTTTCTGTTGTTAACAAATTAACTAAACTTAAGGGATATGAATATATCTAACAGATACATTCAAATGTCTAAAAAATAGAGAGACACCTAGTTATTTCAACGTTAATTGTAAATTATATTAATAGTATTTAATCTTGTAATTCAAAAACAGATTGTAAAAGATCTGTAGATCTTGCTGCTGTTGAATTTCTAATTTCTTTTTCTTCTACTGCAATCATAGTATAGACTCCTTCTAAAGCTTCATTAGTTACATAATCTGTTAAATCTGGATTTACCTGAGTTACAAATGGCATGCTATTGTATTTAGAGATTAATGTACTCCAAATTTTATCTGCACCAACTTTACTAAATGATTCATTAATTACAGGATTAAATTTATCGTAAAGTGCTGTTTCTGTTTTAGAAGTTAAATAAGATGTTGCAGCATTATCTTCTCCTAAAAGAATAGTTTTAGCATCATCAAAAGTGATATCTTTTACAGCATCTACAAAAATTGGAGTTGCTTCCTTCACAGCATCTTCTGCTGCACGATTTAAGGCTATAATTCCTTCATCGGCTAAATCTCCTAATCCCACACTTCTTAATGCAGTATCTACTTTTTGTAATTCGCTTGGCATTACAATTTTCACTAAGTCGTTTTTATAAAAACCATCTGTTTGAGTCAGTTTTTCAACTTGTTCTTCTATTCCTAAATTTAAAGCTTCTCTTAATCCAGAAGCAATATCTGTGTCTGAAATAAGACTTGATAGTACAGAAGAATTAGATGAGGTTGAAGAAGCATCTGAATCCGTAGTGCTACTACTATTGGTTACTTTGCTTTTTAAAGAATTTGCAAGTTCTCCAAATGTTTGGGCCGATGTATTTAAAGTTAATAATAGACATCCGGCAATAATAATATTTTTCAAATTTTTATGTTTTAATAATTTAGTTACAAAATTATATCTATAATTCCAAAAAAAGGCATAAATTTTAATCTATTTCTTGAAATTTAACATCATTCTCTTTTTAATAAAAGATAAGTGTCTTATTATTAAAGACCATTACTTTTCTGTTTATATGGTGTTTAATAGCTGTTGCCAATACAATTTTTTCTAAATCGCGGCCTTTAGCAATTAAATCTTCTATGGCTTGTGTATGAGAAACGCGAGCAACATCTTGTTCTATAATTGGACCAGCATCTAAGTCTTCTGTAACATAATGACTTGTTGCTCCTATAATTTTAACACCACGCTTATATGCAGAATGGTATGGTTTTGCCCCAGCAAATGCAGGTAAGAACGAATGATGAATATTAATTATTTTATTGGTGTAAACGCTTATTAATTTCGGAGAAATAATTTGCATGTATCGTGCAAGTACTATAAAATCTATATTGTGTTTCTTTAATAACTCTAACTGTTTTGCTTCTGCCTCAGGTTTTGTGTCTTTAGTAACAGGAACATGATAAAACGGAATATCAAAACTATCTGCAATAGGTTTTAAATCTAAGTGATTACTTAAAATAAAAGGAATCTCAGCATTTAATTCTCCAGATTTATAACGTCCTAAAATATCGTATAAACAATGATCGTATTTAGATACAAAAATGGCCATTTTTGGTTTGACTTCAGAAGTGTAAATTCTCCATTTCATTCCAAATTGTTTTACCAAAGTATCTTTAAAGGTATCTTTTAAATGATCCAAATCTAGAGTGTCTGAATCGAATTGACTTTCCAAACGCATAAAAAAGATATCCTGGACATGATCTACGTGTTGATCAATATATATAATGTTTCCGCCATGTTGGGCGATAAAGTTCGATACAGCTGCTATAATCCCAGATTGGTCGTGGCAGTGCATTAAAAGCGTAATTTTGTTCATTTAAGTAAGTTTCTAAAAGTGGGTAAAAATACTGAGAAATATGTAGGTAGACACAATTTGAAATCATTTTAGATAAATTAACTTAAATCTTAGTTTTTTTTGAATATTCCGTAAATTGCGTTTCAATTAAATAGTTTTTATTGATAATGAAGCAAATAGATCCATACAAACCAACATATAAAGTCCGTATAGTAACAGCAGCATCCCTTTTCGATGGACACGATGCTTCTATAAATATTATGCGTCGAATTATTCAATCTACTGGTGTAGAGGTAATTCACCTCGGGCACGATCGTAGTGTAGAAGAGGTTGTAAATACTGCCATTCAAGAAGATGCAAATGCCATTTGTTTAACATCTTATCAGGGAGGGCATAACGAGTATTTTAAATACATGTTCGATTTACTGAAAGAAAAAGGTGCAGACCATATTAAGATCTTTGGTGGCGGAGGTGGTGTAATTTTACCTTCAGAAATTAAAGAACTGATGGATTACGGTATTACCCGAATTTATTCTCCAGACGATGGTCGTGAACTTGGTTTACAAGGGATGATTAACGATTTGGTTAAACAATCTGATTTTGCGGTTGGTGATGTATTAGATGTTGATGTTGAAAAATTAGTAGATAAAAATCCTAAAGACTTAGCGCGTATTATTTCTTCGGCAGAAAACTTTCCTGAAGTTGCAGAAGCTACACTTGCAACCATTCATATAAAAAATAAGACGTCTAAAACTCATGTTCTTGGAATTACTGGAACTGGTGGAGCAGGAAAATCGTCTTTAGTAGATGAGTTGGTACGTCGTTTTTTAGTCGATTTTCCAGAGAAAACAATCGGATTAATTTCTGTAGATCCTTCTAAACGTAAAACTGGTGGCGCACTTTTAGGAGATCGTATTCGTATGAATGCTATTAATAATTCTCGTGTATATATGCGTAGTTTGGCTACACGTCAATCTAATTTGGCTTTATCTAAACATGTTAATGAAGCGGTTCAAGTTTTAAAAGCAGCCGAATACGATTTAATTATTCTAGAAACCTCTGGAATTGGACAATCAGATACCGAAATTATAGAACATAGCGATTTGTCTTTATATGTAATGACACCAGAATTTGGAGCAGCAACTCAGTTAGAAAAAATTGATATGTTAGATTTTGCTGATTTGGTAGCGATCAATAAATTCGATAAACGTGGTGCTTTAGATGCGATTCGCGATGTAAAAAAACAATACATGCGTAACCATAATATGTGGCACGCAGATCCAGAAACCATGCCTGTTTTTGGAACAATTGCTTCTCAGTTTAACGATCCAGGAATGAATACGCTTTATAAAGCGATTATGGATGGTTTGGTAGAAAAGAAAGATTCTCTTTTAAAATCTAATTTTGCTATTTCTAAAGAAATGAGTGAAAAGATTTATGTTATTCCACCAGCAAGAACGCGTTACTTATCAGAAATTGCAGAAAATAATCGTCATTACGATAAAACGGCAGATGATCAAGTATTAGTGGCTCAGAAATTATATGGTATTTTTAAAACGATAGAATCTATTACTAATGTAGAAGTTGAAATTTCTAAAATAGGATTAGATCTAGATGAAATTCTAAAATTAGTTCAACAAGACGATATTTCATTTATTAAATTACTTGTCGCTCAATTTGAAAAAGTAAAACTAAATCTTGATCCTTATAATTGGGAAGTTATTTTAAATTGGAAAGAAAAAGTTAGTAAATACAAAAATCCTATCTATTCATTTAAAGTAAGAGATAAGGAAATAAAAATTGAAACACATACAGAGTCGCTTTCGCATTTACAAATTCCAAAAGTTGCTTTACCAAAATATCAAGCTTGGGGAGATATTTTACGTTGGTGTTTACAAGAAAATGTACCAGGAGAATTTCCGTATACTTCAGGATTATATCCGTTTAAACGTACTGGCGAAGATCCGGCAAGAATGTTTGCAGGAGAAGGCGGACCAGAACGTACAAATAGACGTTTTCATTATGTAAGTGCCGGTTTACCAGCAAAACGTTTATCTACAGCTTTCGATAGTGTAACATTATATGGTAACGATCCCGATTTACGTCCAGATATTTATGGTAAAATAGGTAATGCAGGCGTTAGTATTTGTTGTTTAGACGATGCTAAAAAATTGTATTCTGGTTTTAATTTAGCCGATGTAATGACGTCTGTAAGTATGACAATTAATGGTCCTGCTCCAATGTTGCTTGGTTTTTTTATGAATGCAGCTATAGATCAGCAATGTGAGCTATATATTAAGGACAACGAATTAGAGGATGAAGTTGAAGCAAAAATGGACTCTATTTATAAAGAAAAAGGAGTAGAACGTCCGATATATAATGGTGCACTTCCTGAAGGGAATAATGGTTTAGGATTATTTTTATTGGGAGTAACGGGAGATCAAGTTCTTCCAGAAGATGTTTATTTAGATATAAAAACGAAAACCATTGCTCAAGTAAGAGGAACGGTTCAAGCAGATATTTTAAAAGAAGATCAGGCACAAAATACGTGTATTTTTTCTACAGAATTTGCATTGCGCTTAATGGGAGATGTACAGGAGTATTTTATAGATAATAATGTACGTAATTTTTATTCGGTATCTATTTCTGGATATCATATTGCAGAAGCAGGCGCAAATCCAATTACACAATTGGCATTAACCCTGTCTAACGGATTTACTTATGTAGAGTATTATTTAAGTCGTGGGATGGATATTAATAAATTTGGTCCTAATTTATCGTTCTTCTTCTCGAATGGTGTCGATCCAGAATATTCTGTAATTGGTCGTGTTGCTCGTAAAATTTGGGCAAAAGCGTTGAAATTAAAATACGGTGCAAATTCTAGAGCACAAATGCTAAAATATCACATTCAAACGTCTGGACGTAGTTTGCATGCTCAGGAAATAGATTTTAACGATATTCGTACCAGTCTTCAAGCACTTTATGCGATTTACGATAATTGCAATTCGTTACACACCAATGCTTACGACGAGGCAATTACGACTCCGACTGAAGAATCTGTACGTCGTGCAATGGCAATTCAGTTAATTATAAATAAAGAATTAGGATTAGCTAAGAATGAAAATCCAATACAAGGTTCTTTTATTATTGAAGAATTAACCGATTTAGTTGAAGAAGCTGTGTTACTAGAATTTGATAGAATTACAGAACGTGGCGGTGTGTTAGGCGCTATGGAAACCATGTATCAGCGTAGTAAAATACAAGAAGAAAGTTTGTATTATGAAACTTTGAAACATAACGGTGCTTTCCCAATTATTGGAGTAAATACGTTTTTAAGTTCTAAAGGTTCTCCAACGGTTATTCCTAAAGAAGTCATTCGTGCGACTGAAGAGGAAAAACAATTCCAAATTAAAACGCTAGAGAATCTTCATAAAGGAAACGATACTGCAGATTTATTAAAAGACCTTCAGCATAAAGCCATTCATAACCAGAATATTTTTGAAGCTTTAATGAATGTTTGTAAAGTGTGTTCTTTAGGAGAAATTACAGAAGCACTATTTGAAGTTGGCGGACAATATCGCAGAAACATGTAAAACAATATTAATTATAAATTAAAAAATCCCGAGCAATACGCTTGGGATTTTTTGTTTATCATTTTGTGCGGGTACGTTTTTTTAGTTTTTCAATCTTGTCCTTATAATATAGTATAAGTTCGTCTACAAAATGTAACGGGTTTTTGTAAGTCGATATAATATTATAAAGTTCAGATGCTTTTAATGAAGCTAGCTCTTTTTCTAATTGTTTTAATGTGATTTTTAAAGCTTCCGTTTTATTAATTGAAGGTTGTGTTGTGGTTTTTGTATTCAACTTTAAATCTAAACTGTTAGAAAATATTTGAGCATGAAAGATTTGCAATGCTTCTAAATCTTCGTTTTTGTAGATATTAATAAGCTGAGTTGTAATTTCTGTGGCAGATTCTTGTTCGTCTGGTGTTAAACTAAATTTATCTGGATGAACATGTAACATGGCTTCTCTATAAAGTTTTTTCTTTAGTAGTTTTGTTTCAGAATCTAAATTAGAATATTCAGATGTTTCCTGCTTTGTAGGTTGTAAGCCTGTAGGTGTTTTATAGTTTTTCCCGCGTTGTTTTTGGGCTAAACGTTTATCTTTTTTTACCCGTTTTTGTTGTTTGTAAAGTGTGTTTAATTCTTGTACTTCAATAATATAATCGGTAAGGTGTAATCTTAAAACATCTTCAAAAGCATCTATTTGATTCGTGATGCTTTCTAGTTCTTGTTTTATAGCTTCAATAGAAATTTGAAGTTGTAATTGTCCATCGTCTGGAGGTAAAATATTAGGAAATGTCTCATCATTCATAAGGCAAAAATAGAAGGTTACTTCAGAATAAAAAAGTAAAATGATTTTGTTTCGTATTGAAAATGGTCTTCAAATTAGGAACGAGACACTATAAGCACGTTCTTTGCAACTTCAAAATAATCTGAAATTTATGTCTTTTAAAAAAATACTTCCTGTTCTTAAAGAAACTATAGATCATTTAGGATTTGAAACTACAACACCTTTACAGAAAAAAGTGCTTTCTACAATAAAAAGTGGCGCAAATGTATTTGGTACAGGTCCTGATGGTAGCGGAAAAAGTACAGCGATAATATTAAGCGTTATTCAGAAATTAAAAGGTGAAGCTTTTGGCGATGGGCCACGAGCAATTGTTTTGGTAAAAGATAAAGCAGAAGTTTTAGCGTTAAAAGAACAGTTTGATGTGTTTACAAAACGAACAGATTTACGTGTATATTGTATTTACGATGAGTATAAAATAGATGCACAACGCGAAGATATATATATAGGTACAGATATTTTAATATCGACGGTTAAGCGTTTAAATAAATTATATTTTCTAAATAGTATTCATTTAGCCGATGTGCAATTAATTTGTATTGATGATGCCGAGTTTTTAATTCGTCAAAACACATATAACGATGTGTTGCGTTTGTCTGAAAGTGTAGATAAATGTCAATATGCTGTATTTGCAGATAAATTTGATTCACGATTAGAGCGCTTCGAAAATTCTTTCATGTTTAATGCGTATAGATTTAAGGTTTAAACGTTCATTAATTCTTCAAATTATATTCTAATTACCAATGTTTTTGGCGGTGCTTTTCAGCATGTTTTTAATTGGATAAAGCTATCGATTCTCAATTTTTTTTATAACCTTGTCTTGTAATTTAAAGTTGTCATGAAAAAAAACAAATTAGGAAATCGTTCTCTAGCTATTGCTGTTATTTGCATGGCTGGATGTCTGACTCTAAAATACTTTAAGGTATACGAAGGCGATTGGTTAGAAATTTTACTAGCAGGTTTTGAAGCCGCCGTTGTTGGTGGTGTAGCAGATTGGTTTGCTGTTCGTGCTTTATTTCAAGAAATTCCTATTCCCGTAGTTAAGAAACACACAAATATTATTGTTAAAAGCCGTGAAAAATTATCTGCAGGAATAGTAGATTTGGTGAACAACGAATGGTTGTCTAAAGACATGATTCGTGATAAAATTATGGCTGTTTCTTTAGCAAAACCTATAGTAGATTATTTGTTAGAAGGCGATAATCAGGAATCTATTCGTAAAACCTTAAAACCAGAATTAGAGGCTTTAGTTTTAAAATTAGATCATGACAGCGTGGTTCTTACTTTAGAAGGCATTATTCGTCCGGCAGTAAAAAATAACAATTTAGCAGTTCCGTTAGGTAATTTATTAAAGCAAACGGTGAGTCAGAAAGATCATTACGGTATGCTTCATGTGTTTTTAGAGGTGCTGAAAGATAAAATTTCAGCAGATTCTACTTTAGAATTTTTAGTTGCTGAAGTAAAAACACTTGTAAATAAACAAAAAGAAGGTTCGCAATTAAAAGGATGGTTAGTTGGTGCAGGTCAAGTTTTAGGTGCTATAAAACCACAACGCATTGCTGAAGGCATTCAGGAACAACTTATTCAGCTTATAGAAGATATTAAAAAAGATCCCGAACAACATAAAATTATTATCGCTTTAGATAAGCAGTTATATGAATACGGAGAACGTTTAGCTTCTGGAGATGAAAAAGCGCAAGCCGATGTGAACCAGTTTGGAGAACATTTCTTAGAACGTTTATTAGATTCTGGAATCGTGAAACAAAGTTTAACGCGATTAAAAGTAATGATTAAAGAATCTTTGTTTGAAAACGAAAATGAGTATACCTTATTAATACGAGATAAAGTGAATACCATGTTGCAATCTTTTCATGATGATGCTTCAAAAATAAACCAAACAGATGCATGGTTAAAATCTACATTACTTCAGCTTATAGAAACACATCATCATAAAATAGGTGAATTGGTTGGCGAGAGTTTACAAAAACTATCGAATGTAGAATTGGTAAAACAAATTGAAAGTAAAGTAGGGGAGGATCTTCAATATATTAGATTAAACGGCGCTATTGTTGGTGGTATTGTCGGGATGATTATCATGACACTTAAAATATTTGTATTAAACATACATTAGTATTTGTCTTAATTACTAAAATTTAAAAATCTATGTCTACCTCATTTCAATTTCATATTAATAATTCGTGGTCTTTAGAAGAGGCTACTTCAACAAAAAAAGAAGGCGGTTCTTTAAAAACACATCAAGTATTTTTAGAAGACGGAAAACGGTTAGACGTTTCTGCAGCAAAACCTTTTAAAGGAGATGCTTCAAAATATAATCCAGAAGAATTATTAATGGCAGCATTATCGTCTTGTCATTTTATGTCTTATTTATATGTATGCGAGCAAGCGGGAATTTCAATTTTAGAATATTCAGATTCCGTAGAAGGATTTTTAATGCTAAATAACGATGGAAGTGGTGCTTTTACTAAAGTCACGCTTAATCCAAAAGTAAAAATAGAAAGCGAATCGCAAAAACAACTTGCAGAAGATCTTCATAAAAAAGCAGGTGCTTTATGTTTTATAGCTAATTCTTGTGCGTTTACTATTGAGTATAAACCGAAGATTGAAGTTTAAAACACAGAATTTCAATTATAATTAAACTCTTCAATATTTCATAAATAAGTATTGAAAGATATTGCTTAATTTGGCTGTATATTTCTTTTTAGATGAATAAACTTACCAATACCGTTTTATATTTAATGAGCCTTGCTGCCGGATTGGTAGTGGCTAACTTATATTACAACCAGCCATTATTAGGGCAAATTGCATTAGATTTCGGAGTCTCAGAATCTGAAGTCAGTTACGTCGCATTAAGTACACAGTTAGGTTATGCCTTTGGGTTACTTTTTATTATTCCTCTGGGAGATAAGGTGTCTAATCATAGAATATTACAGATCGATTTTGTTTTAATGATTATATCATTATTAGCAGCGGCTACAGCAAATTCTATAATTTTACTTATAGTTAGTAGTTTCTTTATTGGGTTTACATCTGCCTTGCCACAGCTTTTTGTTCCTATGGCTGCTCAGTTAAGTGACGACAACCAACGCGGACGATCCATAGGAATAGTTATGAGTGGTTTACTAATTGGTATTTTAGGAAGTCGTGTTATAAGTGGTTTTATAGGCGAACAGTATGGTTGGAGAACGATGTATTATATCGCGACTGTGCTAATGGCTATCCTTTTTGTAGTTTTAAAATTTAAGCTACCTAAATTATATCCTCATTTTTCAGGAACCTATGGCAGTTTATTAAAATCGGTGTATTATTATTTTAAAACAGAACCAACATTGCGTTTGGCTGCTCTAAGAGGAGCATTATCCTTTGGGTGTTTAAGTGCTTTTTGGACAACCTTAGTCTTTTTAATGGAAGATAATTTTGGTTACGGAAGTACGGTGACCGGATTATTTGGTTTATTAGGAATAGGAGGGGCTTTGGGAGCAACAGTTGTTGGAAAGCTAAATGATAAATTACCTAAAAGTAAAATTATTATATTTTCTACTTTATTATTAATAGTATCATGGCTGGTTTTCTTAGTCTCGGCAAATTCACTTTTCGGAATAATAGTAGGTGTTGTTTTAGTCGATTTAGGAATGCAGTCTCTACACATAACAAATCAGAATATTATCTTTTCTAAAAATCCAGAAGCACGTAATAGGGTAAATACAGTTTATATGGTGTCTTTCTTTATGGGAGGTGCTTTCGGTACTACTTTAGGTGCGCTTGCTTGGGAACATTATAAATGGATAGGTGTTTCTGTATTAGGATTAGTATTGTCGTCTGCTATTTTGGTGGTACATTTTATGTTTAAAAATAGAGAGTAAGATTTAATCAATATTAATCTTATTAAATTTTATAAAAAAAGCGTGAACTCTAAGAATCCACGCTTTTTTGTTTTATTTAGATACCTTATTATATGTTCTCGGTAAGATGCTTAATTATTTTCTTTGCATGAATTCTTGAGTTTTCTATAAACCATTTATGAGTATCTAGTCCGCCACAAATAACACCTGCAAGATATAAACCTTCAATATTGGTTTCCATTGTGTCTTCATTATAATTAGGAATGTATTTACCATCATCAGAAAACGAAATTCCAGCATGTTCTAATAATGTAATATTTGGTTGGTATCCGGTTAATGCAATAACAAAATCATTTGTTATCTCAATAGTTCCGTTAGGGGTTGTCACAATAACAGATTTTTCTTTTATTTCTTGTATTTCAGAATTAAAGTGTGCAATAATAGAACCTTCAGCAATTCTATTTATAATATCAGGTTTTACCCAATACTTAACGCGTTCTCCAATTGCATCACCTCTAATTATCATGGTAACATGACCTCCTTTTCTGTAAATTTCTAAAGCAGCATCTACAGAAGAATTACTAGCGCCTACTACAACAACATTTTGTAAACTATAAGGATGTGCTTCCTTATAATAATGTGCTACTTTAGGTAAGTCTTCTCCAGGTACATTAAGAGTTACAGGTACGTCATAAAATCCAGTAGAGATTATTACTTTTTTTGCATGATAGTTTGTCTTACTCGTTTTAATTATAAATCCCTGGTCTTCCTTTATAATATCATTAACCGCTTCGTATAAATTAATATGTAAATTGTTAGATGTTGTTACACGTCTGTAATATTCTAAAGCCTCGTTTCTATTTGGTTTAGGATTAATACTTATAAAAGGAATATTGTCTATCTCTAATTTTTCTGAAGAAGAGAAGAATGTCATATTCAAAGGATAATTAAAGATAGAATTGGTAAGCGATCCTTTCTCAATGACTAGGTAGTTTAAGTGTTTGTCTTTACAAGCCATAGCGCAAGCAATTCCAATAGGGCCTGCTCCAATAATGATGATGTCTTTTTCGATATTCAAAACAATATAGTGTTTAATATATTTAGACTTATATAGTAGTAAAAGCCTTTTCTGTTTTTAAAAATACTAATAGTAACCTATATAGCCATGTCATTCTTTTAATAATGTCATATAGATTGTAATAATATAAGAGGAGATAGTTTCTACATCCTTACAATCTAGTAAAGATTTCTTTAGATGAAGTCATGAATAGTCACTTAAGAAGCATATCTATAAAATAGAATCATAATCATAATACTGCATTAGTAAATACCAAAAACAGGAGTATTGCTGATGTTGTTTTGTGTTATATAAAGAGGGAATGTGTTTTAAAATGAAGAAATAAAAATATACGTACACCTAACAAACTCTTAACGTATGGTTTACAAAATAAATCAAAAAAAGCTATAAATTAATTAGTTTGGTAAAGAAAAAAGGTGGTATATTTGCACCCGCTTAGCGACGCAACTACGGTAGTAAGTTAAGCAAAAAAGTTCTTTAATTAGTGTTTGTTTGGAGTTGGAAAGGTTGCGAAACTGGACTAAAAAAAAAACTTCAAAAAAACATTGTGAGGAATAAAAAAGGGTTTTATATTTGCACCCGCTTAACGAGGCAACGAGTTAAGACACACAGAGAAATAAGTTCATTAACATATTGAATTGACAGCGTAGATATTAACTGGAAACGGTTAATGTCAACAAAAAAGAATAGACCATTTTGAGTACCAAATTAATTCCATTAGTTGTTAAAAGTAATAGTGGAAACACTTAAAAATTTAACGATGAAGAGTTTGATCCTGGCTCAGGATGAACGCTAGCGGCAGGCCTAACACATGCAAGTCGAGGGGTAACATTGTGCTTGCACAGATGACGACCGGCGCACGGGTGCGTAACGCGTATGCAATCTACCTTTTACAGAGGAATAGCCCAGAGAAATTTGGATTAATGCCTTATAGTATATTTGAATGGCATCATTTAAATATTAAAGATTTATCGGTAAAAGATGAGCATGCGTTCTATTAGTTAGTTGGTGAGGTAACGGCTTACCAAGACAGCGATAGATAGGGGCCCTGAGAGGGGGATCCCCCACACTGGTACTGAGACACGGACCAGACTCCTACGGGAGGCAGCAGTGAGGAATATTGGACAATGGGCGAGAGCCTGATCCAGCCATGCCGCGTGCAGGAAGACTGCCCTATGGGTTGTAAACTGCTTTTATACAGGAAGAAACACTGCTACGTGTAGCAGCTTGACGGTACTGTAAGAATAAGGATCGGCTAACTCCGTGCCAGCAGCCGCGGTAATACGGAGGATCCAAGCGTTATCCGGAATCATTGGGTTTAAAGGGTCCGTAGGTGGATAATTAAGTCAGGGGTGAAATCTTGCAGCTCAACTGTAAAATTGCCTTTGATACTGGTTATCTTGAGTTATTATGAAGTAGTTAGAATATGTAGTGTAGCGGTGAAATGCATAGATATTACATAGAATACCAATTGCGAAGGCAGATTACTAATAATCAACTGACACTGATGGACGAAAGCGTGGGTAGCGAACAGGATTAGATACCCTGGTAGTCCACGCCGTAAACGATGGTTACTAGCTGTTCGGACTTCGGTCTGAGTGGCTAAGCGAAAGTGATAAGTAACCCACCTGGGGAGTACGTTCGCAAGAATGAAACTCAAAGGAATTGACGGGGGCCCGCACAAGCGGTGGAGCATGTGGTTTAATTCGATGATACGCGAGGAACCTTACCAGGGCTTAAATGTAGATTGACAGGACTAGAGATAGTTTTTTCTTCGGACAATTTACAAGGTGCTGCATGGTTGTCGTCAGCTCGTGCCGTGAGGTGTCAGGTTAAGTCCTATAACGAGCGCAACCCCTGTTGTTAGTTGCCAGCGAGTCATGTCGGGAACTCTAACAAGACTGCCAGTGCAAACTGTGAGGAAGGTGGGGATGACGTCAAATCATCACGGCCCTTACGTCCTGGGCTACACACGTGCTACAATGGTAGGGACAGAGAGCAGCCACTGGGCGACCAGGAGCGAATCTATAAACCCTATCACAGTTCGGATCGGAGTCTGCAACTCGACTCCGTGAAGCTGGAATCGCTAGTAATCGCATATCAGCCATGATGCGGTGAATACGTTCCCGGGCCTTGTACACACCGCCCGTCAAGCCATGGAAGCTGGAAGTGCCTGAAGTCCGTCACCGCAAGGAGCGGCCTAGGGTAAAGTCGGTAACTAGGGCTAAGTCGTAACAAGGTAGCCGTACCGGAAGGTGCGGCTGGAACACCTCCTTTCTAGAGAAAGACGACTATTGGAAAAAAAAGGAAAAGAGATTGTTTATTCTTAGCTGTTAATTTAAAATATAATTTATTATAGTTAGAGTCTCATAGCTCAGCTGGTTAGAGCGCTACACTGATAATGTAGAGGTCGGCAGTTCGAGTCTGCCTGAGACTACTAAATATAATAAAGAGGAAATTCTAGAAGCTAGATAATTACAGATTAGGAGTTAGTAATTGCTAATAACTAAAAACTAATTACTAGACACTAGTAATGGGGGATTAGCTCAGCTGGCTAGAGCGCCTGCCTTGCACGCAGGAGGTCATCGGTTCGACTCCGATATTCTCCACAAGGGCTAAAGATTGTAACTAATTTAATTAGGAGCAACACGCCACACGTTCATTGACATATTGAAAAAGATACATAAAAATACATTTAAATAACGAATGTTTAGTATGCACGTATTAAACAGGAATTATTTAAAATAATAATAATTCGTTGTTAGTTAAAGTTTACGAGCTTTTAACTAATAACAAACTCATTAAAAAAGCAAAAAGTACAATAAGCTAAATAAGGGCGTATGGGGAATGCCTAGGCTCTCAGAGGCGATGAAGGACGTGATAAGCTGCGAAAAGCTACGGGGATTGGCACATACAAATTGATCCGTAGATATCCGAATGGGGCAACCCACTATATTGAAGATATAGTATCCTTAGGGAAGCAAACCCGGAGAACTGAAACATCTAAGTACCCGGAGGAGAAGAAAACAAAAGTGATTCCGTAAGTAGCGGCGAGCGAACGCGGATTAGTCCAAACCAATGATGTTACGGCATTATTGGGGTTGTAGGACCACGACATTTGAACCATGATGAATTAGAACTGTTTGGAAAGACAGACCAAAGAGGGTGATAGTCCCGTATAGGTAAAGATTGGCAAGATAGTGGTATCCTGAGTAGTGCGGGGCACGTGAAACCCTGTGTGAATTTGGCGGGACCATCCGTTAAGACTAAATACTCCTGAGAGACCGATAGTGAACTAGTACCGTGAGGGAAAGGTGAAAAGAACCCTGAATAAGGGAGTGAAATAGATCCTGAAACCATACGCTTACAAGCGGTCGGAGCAACTTCGTGTTGTGACGGCGTGCCTTTTGCATAATGAGCCTACGAGTTACCGTTGCTAGCAAGGTTAAGTGATTAAGTCACGGATCCGTAGCGAAAGCGAGTCTGAATAGGGCGCTTTAGTTAGTAGTGGTAGACGCGAAACCGTGTGATCTACCCATGGGCAGGTTGAAGCTGTAGTAACATACAGTGGAGGACCGAACCGGTTGACGTTGAAAAGTCTTCGGATGACCTGTGGGTAGGGGTGAAAGGCCAATCAAACTCGGAAATAGCTCGTACTCCCCGAAATGCATTTAGGTGCAGCGTTGATTTATAGTTTTATAGAGGTAGAGCTACTGATTGGATGCGGGGGCTTCACCGCCTACCAATTCCTGACAAACTCCGAATGCTATAAAATGTTGATCAGCAGTGAGGGCATGGGTGCTAAGGTCCATGTCCGAGAGGGAAAGAACCCAGACCATCAGCTAAGGTCCCCAAATATATGTTAAGTTGAAAAAACGCGGTTGAATTGCTTTGACAGCTAGGATGTTGGCTTGGAAGCAGCCATTCATTTAAAGAGTGCGTAACAGCTCACTAGTCGAGCGATTCGGCATGGATAATAATCGGGCATAAACATATTACCGAAGCTATGGATTTATAATTTATTATAACTGGTAGGGGAGCATTCTATTTGTGTAGAAGGTGTACTGTGAGGTATGCTGGAACGGATAGAAAAGAAAATGTAGGCATAAGTAACGATAATGCGGGCGAGAAACCCGCACTCCGAAAGACTAAGGTTTCCTCAGCTATGCTAATCAGCTGAGGGTTAGTCGGGACCTAACGCGAACCCGAAAGGGGTAGTGGATGGACAACAGGTTAATATTCCTGTACCTGCTCTTACTAAAAGTGACGGAGGCGTAAATTTGGTGCGAACTGACGGAATAGTTCGTTGAAGGATGTGGTAACACTCCGATAGTACACTGAGACTACGGTCAAGGTGATAATCCAGAAAAGCGACTTCCAAGAAAAGCGAAAGAAGCAGCCCGTACCCTAAACCGACACAGGTAGTTGGGATGAGAATTCTAAGGAGCTCGAGAGATTCATGGTTAAGGAACTAGGCAAAATAGACCCGTAACTTCGGGAGAAGGGTCGCCCCACTTCGGTGGGGCCGCAGTGAAAAGGTCCAGGCGACTGTTTATCAAAAACACAGGGCTATGCTAAATTGAAAGATGACGTATATGGCCTGACACCTGCCCGGTGCTGGAAGGTTAAATGGTGGGCTTAGAGGTTTACCTCGACGGTCTAAAATGAAGCCCCAGTAAACGGCGGCCGTAACTATAACGGTCCTAAGGTAGCGAAATTCCTTGTCGGGTAAGTTCCGACCTGCACGAATGGTGCAACGATCTGGACACTGTCTCAACCATGAGCTCGGTGAAATTGTAGTATCGGTGAAGATGCCGATTACCCGCAGTGGGACGAAAAGACCCCGTGCACCTTTACTATAGCTTAGTATTGGTTTTGGATAAGTAATGTGTAGGATAGGTGGGAGACTTTGAAGCGGCATCGCTAGGTGTTGTGGAGTCATTGTTGAAATACCACCCTTTGCTTATCTAGAGCCTAACCTTCAACGAAGGGACAGTGCTTGGTGGGTAGTTTGACTGGGGTGGTCGCCTCCAAAAGAGTAACGGAGGCTTCTAAAGGTTCCCTCAGCACGGTTGGTAATCGTGCGTAGAGTGCAATGGCATAAGGGAGCTTGACTGAGAGACCTACAAGTCGATCAGGTACGAAAGTAGAGCATAGTGATCCGGTGGTTCCGTATGGAAGGGCCATCGCTCAAAGGATAAAAGGTACGCCGGGGATAACAGGCTGATCTCCCCCAAGAGCTCATATCGACGGGGGGGTTTGGCACCTCGATGTCGGCTCGTCACATCCTGGGGCTGGAGAAGGTCCCAAGGGTTGGGCTGTTCGCCCATTAAAGTGGCACGCGAGCTGGGTTCAGAACGTCGTGAGACAGTTCGGTCTCTATCTACTGTGGGCGTTAGAAATTTGAGTGGATCTGTTCCTAGTACGAGAGGACCGGAATGGACAAACCTCTGGTGTATCTGTTGTTCCGCCAGGAGCATTGCAGAGTAGCTACGTTTGGAAGGGATAAGCGCTGAAAGCATATAAGCGCGAAACCCACCACAAGATGAGATTTCTTTAAAGGGTCGTGGGAGATGACCACGTTGATAGGCTATAGGTGTAAAGACAGTAATGTCATAGCCGAGTAGTACTAATAACCCATAGGCTTATTGTATAAAAGCCCCCTCTGACTTTATAGTAATATAGAGGACAGGTATTTGAAAAGATACTGAGGGGCGCATTGTTTTTTTACAGAGTATAACAGAATTATTATAAGTAGTATTTTTAAAATAAAGACGATTATCGTCCTTTTCAATATGTTAAGATATTTGCGCAAGAGCGCGGTTGATTAGATTGTATATGATACAACTAACGATCAACAATTTAAGGTGATTATTGCGATGGGGCTCACCTCTTACCATTCCGAACAGAGAAGTTAAGCCCATTAGCGCCGATGGTACTGCATTGTGGGAGAGTAGGACGTTGCCTTTTTTAATTAAATCCTGAACATGAATTTGTTCAGGATTTTTTTTGTTTATACCCCAAATAATTTAACTCCTGGATTATTACCTTTAATACTCCTGATTACTCCTTATTACCTAAAGATCAATTACTCTTTCTGAAAGGTCTTTATGCTTACTCAAACATGAAGGTCATACATAGAGTAATTACTCTATCTTATTAGAATTAATTACTAATACTTCAAATGACATCATTTTTTAGTGCTCGCATGTACTTCTGGTTTAATTCAATATGATTATTAGTATATAATCCTTAAATTATCTTCAACTTACCTTTAAACGTATTAAATATGATAATCTGTTAAACGTTTTTAGTTTCATAAGTCTTTTGTCTTTTTATAAGACGTATTCACTAATGTTATTTATATTATTTCTTGCATTACGATGTAAATTAAAAAAGCAACTCTTTTTTTTATTTTCTAAATTAATAAAAGAGTTATGGATGAACGATGGCCGTTTTCTTTATTCAATTGTTTTTAATTTTAATTAGACGTAGTTTTTTTTAGATAAAATAACATGTTTTATTTAAAACGCATACCAGGAATAATTATAAAAGAGTACTGTTAGATTATATTATAGATCTGGTTATATTTATTTGTATACTATATAACACTACAAACGAAGTTTCCTTAAAATAAAAAGCAGGCGTAACAAACTCTTAACGTATGGTTTACAAAATAAATCAAAAAAAGCTATAAATTAATTAGTTTGGTTAGAATAAAAGAGTGTATATTTGCACCCGCTTAGCGAGGCAACTATGGTTGTTTAGTGAAGCAAAACGTTCATTAACAAAGCAATACTTTATCGAATTTAATTAATTTTAAAAAAGAAAAATAAAAGCTTGTTATTAAACTAAAAGGTTGTATGTTTGCAGCCGCTAAAAACGGCAACGTTTTTAGAAAAAAAGTTCTTTAATTAGTGTTTGTGTTGGAGTTGGAAAGGTTGTAAAACTGGACTAAAAAAAAACTTCAAAAAAACATTGTGAGGAATAAAAAAGGGTTTTATATTTGCACCCGCTTAACGAGGCAACGAGTTAAGACACACAGAGAAATAAGTTCATTAACATATTGAATTGACAGCGTAGATATTAACTGGAAGCGGTTAATATCACAAAAAAAGAATAGACCATTTTGAGTACCAAATTAATTCCATTAGTTGTTAAAAGTAATAGTGGAAACACTTAAAAATTTAACGATGAAGAGTTTGATCCTGGCTCAGGATGAACGCTAGCGGCAGGCCTAACACATGCAAGTCGAGGGGTAACATTGTGCTTGCACAGATGACGACCGGCGCACGGGTGCGTAACGCGTATGCAATCTACCTTTTACAGAGGAATAGCCCAGAGAAATTTGGATTAATGCCTATAGTATATTTGAATGGCATCATTTAAATATTAAAGATTTATCGGTAAAAGATGAGCATGCGTTCTATTAGTTAGTTGGTGAGGTAACGGCTTACCAAGACAGCGATAGATAGGGGCCCTGAGAGGGGGATCCCCCACACTGGTACTGAGACACGGACCAGACTCCTACGGGAGGCAGCAGTGAGGAATATTGGACAATGGGCGAGAGCCTGATCCA
The DNA here is from genome assembly GCF_009796865.1 of Formosa sp. L2A11. Lineage (GTDB taxonomy): Bacteria > Bacteroidota > Bacteroidia > Flavobacteriales > Flavobacteriaceae > Formosa. Next base: position 2,129,880 of record NZ_CP047028.1, read on the forward strand.
GCCATGCCGCGTGCAGGAAGACTGCCCTATGGGTTGTAAACTGCTTTTATACAGGAAGAAACACTGCTACGTGTAGCAGCTTGACGGTACTGTAAGAATAAGGATCGGCTAACTCCGTGCCAGCAGCCGCGGTAATACGGAGGATCCAAGCGTTATCCGGAATCATTGGGTTTAAAGGGTCCGTAGGTGGATAATTAAGTCAGGGGTGAAATCTTGCAGCTCAACTGTAAAATTGCCTTTGATACTGGTTATCTTGAGTTATTATGAAGTAGTTAGAATATGTAGTGTAGCGGTGAAATGCATAGATATTACATAGAATACCAATTGCGAAGGCAGATTACTAATAATCAACTGACACTGATGGACGAAAGCGTGGGTAGCGAACAGGATTAGATACCCTGGTAGTCCACGCCGTAAACGATGGTTACTAGCTGTTCGGACTTCGGTCTGAGTGGCTAAGCGAAAGTGATAAGTAACCCACCTGGGGAGTACGTTCGCAAGAATGAAACTCAAAGGAATTGACGGGGGCCCGCACAAGCGGTGGAGCATGTGGTTTAATTCGATGATACGCGAGGAACCTTACCAGGGCTTAAATGTAGATTGACAGGACTAGAGATAGTTTTTTCTTCGGACAATTTACAAGGTGCTGCATGGTTGTCGTCAGCTCGTGCCGTGAGGTGTCAGGTTAAGTCCTATAACGAGCGCAACCCCTGTTGTTAGTTGCCAGCGAGTCATGTCGGGAACTCTAACAAGACTGCCAGTGCAAACTGTGAGGAAGGTGGGGATGACGTCAAATCATCACGGCCCTTACGTCCTGGGCTACACACGTGCTACAATGGTAGGGACAGAGAGCAGCCACTGGGCGACCAGGAGCGAATCTATAAACCCTATCACAGTTCGGATCGGAGTCTGCAACTCGACTCCGTGAAGCTGGAATCGCTAGTAATCGCATATCAGCCATGATGCGGTGAATACGTTCCCGGGCCTTGTACACACCGCCCGTCAAGCCATGGAAGCTGGAAGTGCCTGAAGTCCGTCACCGCAAGGAGCGGCCTAGGGTAAAGTCGGTAACTAGGGCTAAGTCGTAACAAGGTAGCCGTACCGGAAGGTGCGGCTGGAACACCTCCTTTCTAGAGAAAGACGACTATTGGATTTAAAAAAAAGGAAAAGAGATTGTTTATTCTTAGCTGTTAATTTAAAATATAATTTATTATAGTTAGAGTCTCATAGCTCAGCTGGTTAGAGCGCTACACTGATAATGTAGAGGTCGGCAGTTCGAGTCTGCCTGAGACTACTAAATATAATAAAAGGAAATTCTAGAACTGAGAATTCTAAATTCACATGAAGAATACTAATTGATAGGATTTACATGGGGGATTAGCTCAGCTGGCTAGAGCGCCTGCCTTGCACGCAGGAGGTCATCGGTTCGACTCCGATATTCTCCACGATTCTATATTCTAAATATAGAAAAAAGTTCATTGACATATTGAAAAAGATACATAAAAATACATTTAAATAACGAATGTTTAGTATGCACGTATTAAACAGGAATTATTTAAAATAATAATAATTCGTTGTTAGTTAAAGTTTACGAGCTTTTAACTAATAACAAACTCATTAAAAAAGCAAAAAGTACAATAAGCTAAATAAGGGCGTATGGGGAATGCCTAGGCTCTCAGAGGCGATGAAGGACGTGATAAGCTGCGAAAAGCTGCGGGGATTGGCACATACAATTTGATCCGCAGATATCCGAATGGGGCAACCCACTATATTGAAGATATAGTATCCTTAGGGAAGCAAACCCGGAGAACTGAAACATCTAAGTACCCGGAGGAGAAGAAAACAAAAGTGATTCCGTAAGTAGCGGCGAGCGAACGCGGATTAGTCCAAACCAATGATGTTACGGCATTATTGGGGTTGTAGGACCACGACATTTGAACCATGATGAATTAGAACTGTTTGGAAAGACAGACCAAAGAGGGTGATAGTCCCGTATAGGTAAAGATTGGCAAGATAGTGGTATCCTGAGTAGTGCGGGGCACGTGAAACCCTGTGTGAATTTGGCGGGACCATCCGTTAAGACTAAATACTCCTGAGAGACCGATAGTGAACTAGTACCGTGAGGGAAAGGTGAAAAGAACCCTGAATAAGGGAGTGAAATAGATCCTGAAACCATACGCTTACAAGCGGTCGGAGCAACTTCGTGTTGTGACGGCGTGCCTTTTGCATAATGAGCCTACGAGTTACCGTTGCTAGCAAGGTTAAGTGATTAAGTCACGGATCCGTAGCGAAAGCGAGTCTGAATAGGGCGCTTTAGTTAGTAGTGGTAGACGCGAAACCGTGTGATCTACCCATGGGCAGGTTGAAGCTGTAGTAACATACAGTGGAGGACCGAACCGGTTGACGTTGAAAAGTCTTCGGATGACCTGTGGGTAGGGGTGAAAGGCCAATCAAACTCGGAAATAGCTCGTACTCCCCGAAATGCATTTAGGTGCAGCGTTGATTTATAGTTTTATAGAGGTAGAGCTACTGATTGGATGCGGGGCTTCACCGCCTACCAATTCCTGACAAACTCCGAATGCTATAAAATGTTGATCAGCAGTGAGGGCATGGGTGCTAAGGTCCATGTCCGAGAGGGAAAGAACCCAGACCATCAGCTAAGGTCCCCAAATATATGTTAAGTTGAAAAAACGCGGTTGAATTGCTTTGACAGCTAGGATGTTGGCTTGGAAGCAGCCATTCATTTAAAGAGTGCGTAACAGCTCACTAGTCGAGCGATTCGGCATGGATAATAATCGGGCATAAACATATTACCGAAGCTATGGATTTATAATTTATTATAACTGGTAGGGGAGCATTCTATTTGTGTAGAAGGTGTACTGTGAGGTATGCTGGAACGGATAGAAAAGAAAATGTAGGCATAAGTAACGATAATGCGGGCGAGAAACCCGCACTCCGAAAGACTAAGGTTTCCTCAGCTATGCTAATCAGCTGAGGGTTAGTCGGGACCTAACGCGAACCCGAAAGGGGTAGTGGATGGACAACAGGTTAATATTCCTGTACCTGCTCACACTAAAAGTGACGGAGGCGAAAAGTTAGTGCGTACTGACGGAATAGTACGTTGAAGGATGTGGTAACACTCCGATAGTACACTGAGACTACGGTCAAGGTGATAATCTAGCAAATCGACTTCCAAGAAAAGCGAGTGAAGCAGCCCGTACCCTAAACCGACACAGGTAGTTGGGATGAGAATTCTAAGGAGCTCGAGAGATTCATGGTTAAGGAACTAGGCAAAATAGACCCGTAACTTCGGGAGAAGGGTCGCCCCACTTCGGTGGGGCCGCAGTGAAAAGGTCCAGGCGACTGTTTATCAAAAACACAGGGCTATGCTAAATTGAAAGATGACGTATATGGCCTGACACCTGCCCGGTGCTGGAAGGTTAAATGGTGGGCTTAGAGGTTTACCTCGACGGTCTAAAATGAAGCCCCAGTAAACGGCGGCCGTAACTATAACGGTCCTAAGGTAGCGAAATTCCTTGTCGGGTAAGTTCCGACCTGCACGAATGGTGCAACGATCTGGACACTGTCTCAACCATGAGCTCGGTGAAATTGTAGTATCGGTGAAGATGCCGATTACCCGCAGTGGGACGAAAAGACCCCGTGCACCTTTACTATAGCTTAGTATTGGTTTTGGATAAGTAATGTGTAGGATAGGTGGGAGACTTTGAAGCGGCATCGCTAGGTGTTGTGGAGTCATTGTTGAAATACCACCCTTTGCTTATCTAGAGCCTAACCTTCAACGAAGGGACAGTGCTTGGTGGGTAGTTTGACTGGGGTGGTCGCCTCCAAAAGAGTAACGGAGGCTTCTAAAGGTTCCCTCAGCACGGTTGGTAATCGTGCGTAGAGTGCAATGGCATAAGGGAGCTTGACTGAGAGACCTACAAGTCGATCAGGTACGAAAGTAGAGCATAGTGATCCGGTGGTTCCGTATGGAAGGGCCATCGCTCAAAGGATAAAAGGTACGCCGGGGATAACAGGCTGATCTCCCCCAAGAGCTCATATCGACGGGGGGGTTTTGGCACCTCGATGTCGGCTCGTCACATCCTGGGGCTGGAGAAGGTCCCAAGGGTTGGGCTGTTCGCCCATTAAAGTGGCACGCGAGCTGGGTTCAGAACGTCGTGAGACAGTTCGGTCTCTATCTACTGTGGGCGTTAGAAATTTGAGTGGATCTGTTCCTAGTACGAGAGGACCGGAATGGACAAACCTCTGGTGTATCTGTTGTTCCGCCAGGAGCATTGCAGAGTAGCTACGTTTGGAAGGGATAAGCGCTGAAAGCATATAAGCGCGAAACCCACCACAAGATGAGATTTCTTTAAAGGGTCGTGGGAGATGACCACGTTGATAGGCTATAGGTGTAAAGACAGTAATGTCATAGCCGAGTAGTACTAATAACCCATAGGCTTATTGTATAAAAGCCCCCTCTGACTTTATAGTAATATAGAGGACAGGTATTTGAAAAGATACTGAGGGGCGCATTGTTTTTTTACAGAGTATAACAGAATTATTATAAGTAGTATTTTTAAAATAAAGACGATTATCGTCCTTTTTCAATATGTTAAGATATTTGCGCAAGAGCGCGGTTGATTAGATTGTATATGATACAACTAACGATCAACAATTTAAGGTGATTATTGCGATGGGGCTCACCTCTTACCATTCCGAACAGAGAAGTTAAGCCCATTAGCGCCGATGGTACTGCATTGTGGGAGAGTAGGACGTTGCCTTTTTTAATTAAATCCTGAACATGAATTTGTTCAGGATTTTTTTTGTTTATACCCCAAATAATTTAACTCCTGGATTATTACCTTTAATACTTCTGATTACTCCTTATTATCTTTTTTATAGCACTCCCTCTAGAACCTCTTTGATTCTTCATTTATTATCTAAAGATCAATTAATCTTTCTGAATGTTCTTTATGCTTAGTCAAACATGAAGGTCATACATAGAGTAATTACTCTATCTTATTAGAATTAATTACTAATACTTCAAATGAGATCATTTTTTAGTGCTCGTATGTACTTCTGGTTTATTTAATGTCATTATTAGCTATACTGTATCATTTTGAAAGTCTTTTTATCAGATGTATTATACTGATCTATTTTACAGCTTTTAATCATACAGTATCAATCATTATATATTCTAATCATGATTCTCTCTTTATTCTAAGGCGTTTTATTTAGATTAGGTATCTCATATTTGTTGTATTATCTTAAATTTATATTTTTGTTTGTTTAATTTTTGTAATTATTCTTAATAATTACTTTAAATTCATATTGACTAAGGCTGTTTAGTCGTTTTATTATATCATTTTAAAATTGATAGTAATTCTGTATTTGTTTAGCTAAATCATTATTTATTTTTATTGAGATACTTAAAAAATATCTATACAATAACATACTTTTTAAACTCAGTTACTTTTCTTCAAAACAAGTTTTACTTCATTAATACCTATAAACGTTTTTGTATTAGTACTCTTAAATCTAATAACTTGATGAGATTTCATAATACATATATTTATTATTTATGTCTCTCACTCATTGGATTTAATGCTCATGGATTTGAATTATCATTATCTCTTTTTTTGATATATATTCTTATAAGAAAATAAAGTAGTACCTTGAAAGCCTATTTTTAAGAAGTAATGTTATGGCTGTGAATAAGGAATTAGATTTAGCATGGGAATTTGTAAACAATACAAATCGATCTATATTCTTAACAGGAAAAGCAGGGACAGGTAAAACAACATTTTTACATCGTTTAAAAACCAATAGTTTAAAACGTCTTGTTGTTATTGCTCCAACTGGAGTTGCTGCAATTAATGCTAAAGGCGTTACAATTCACTCTTTTTTTCAAATTCCATTTGGACCTATATTGCCAGATACAGATTTAGATAATTCTAAAAGTTTCAATAGAAAATTTAATAAAACGAAAATCAATATTATTAAATCTATGGACTTATTGGTTATTGATGAAATAAGTATGGTTCGTGCAGATTTACTTGATGGAATAGATAAAACATTACGTCGTTTTAGAAATAAAAATAAAGTTTTTGGAGGAGTACAATTACTTATGATTGGAGATTTACAACAATTATCTCCAGTTATTAGGGAAAACGAATGGGACTTATTAAAGCGTTATTATACTAATGGTTTCTTTTTTAGTAGTCACGCTTATCAGCAATGTGATGCGCTATCTATTGAGTTAAAACATATTTACAGACAAGAAAATCCTAAATTTATTCAGATTCTTAATGAAATTCGAAATAATGCGCTTAGTGAGTCTGCTGCAGCTGAATTGAATAAAAGGTATATTGCAGATTTTTCTCCAAAACCTAATGCGGGTTATATTTCGTTAACAACCCATAATAATAGGGCAGATGCAACCAATAAATTAGAATTAGATAAGCTTAAATCTAAGGTATATACTTATAATGCAATTGTTGAAGGAAAATTTCCAGAATTTTCCTTTCCTAATAGTGAATCTTTAGAACTTAAGGTTGGTGCTCAAGTTATGTTTATTAAAAATGATACTAGTCAAGATAAACGTTATTTCAATGGTAAAATAGGATCTATTACTAAGCTTACTAAAGATGAAGTTACTGTACGTTGTCCTGATGATGATTTTGATATTGTAACGAAACCAGAAATTTGGGAAAATATTAATTATACTGTAGATAAAGAAACCAAAGATATTACTGAAGATAAAATTGGTGTATTTACCCAGATTCCTTTACGTTTAGCTTGGTCTATTACCATTCATAAAAGTCAGGGACTAACTTTTGAAAAAGCAATTATAGATGCCGGTGGTGCTTTTGCTCACGGACAAACTTATGTTGCACTAAGTAGATGTAAATCTTTAGAAGGACTTGTTTTAAAAAGTAAAATTAGTTCTAATCAGATTATTACAGATCGAAATGTGATTACGTTTAATAAAAATGCAGAAGAGAATGAACCGGATCAATATGTATTAGAGACTTCTCAAAAAATGTTTCAGCTAGATTTAATTGCTGAAGTTTTTGGCTTTTATGATTTTATGTATCCTGTTAATAGAATTCTAGATATTTTTTATAAAAATAGAACGAGTATTGAAGGTAAAGTAGAAGATTCTATGGTTACTATTAAAAATTCTGTTACAAATTTATTAAAAGTAGGTAACGGTTTTAATGCTCAATTAAGAAATCTTGCTTTGGGTGATCAATCTCCTGAATCTAATAAAATAATGCAAGAACGTTTTATAAAAGCAGTTACTTACTTTAAGGATCAGGTTGAGATAAACATAGGAGAACCTTTAAAAACATTTAGTTTTAGTACCGATAATCAGGCTGTGGGTGGCGACATTACTAAAAATTTAGATGTTATTGAAGAATTGTACGATTCTAAACTTTTTTATTTTAATGGTTTATCAGATGATTTTTCAACCAAAACGCTTTTAAAGTTACGAGCTAAGTCTATTTTCTTAGCTAAAGAAAAACCAAAAAAATCACGAAAATCTGTAGTTGATGGGACTGTAAATGTAGAATTATTTGAATTGTTACGGGTGCTTCGTAACGATATTGCTTCAGAAAACGAATTGGTTCATTTCCAGGTATTCACTCAGAAATCTTTATACGAAATGTGTGAAGTTTTACCCTTAACCAAATCAGAACTTTTAAAAATTAATGGTATGGGAGCAACAAGAGTTGAAAAATATGGTACTTCCATTTTAAAAATTATTAGAGATTATTGTGATGAGAATGATATTCAGACAGAATCTGAAGACACCATTTTTGAAGAAGAAAACAAGAAAGAGGCAAAAATTAATACCAAAGATTTATCTTTAAAATTATTTAAATCAGGTAAGTCTATAAAAGATATTGCAATCGAACGAGATTTAAATGAAAATACAATTTTTGGTCACTTAGCAGGTTTTATACCTTCTGGAGAAGTAAAAACTACAGATTTAATGTCTACCGAAAATTATGATGCTCTCCTTATACTTATTCCGAAGCAAACTTTTGAAAATTTATCAGAATTAAAGAATCAATTAGACGATAAATATAGTTATGACGAATTACGAATTGTTTTAGATGTTTTAAATGCTTAGAAGAACATTGTTTTCTCATAAGATGATGTTTTACCTTATTTTATACTAACTGTTCCGAATATTTTCTCTGTTTGTATTGTTTCACTTTAAATTTTACTTCACATATAATACTTTCTATTTTTTTATTCTAACCGGTTATATATTCACTTATTACTTATCTGTTTTTATTTCGTTTAGCATCAATAATAAGTTAAATTTGTTTTTATACCATAAGCTATAAATTAATGAATCTAACTATTGAAAACATATTACTTGTTGGCTCTTTATTGCTGTTTATCAGTATTATTGTTGGTAAGACGTCTTATAAATTTGGAGTTCCTACTTTAATTTTATTTCTATCTATTGGTATGTTGGCGGGATCTGATGGTATTGGAGGCATTCTTTTTAACGATCCAAAACTTGCTCAATTTATAGGTATTGTTTCTCTTAATTTTATATTATTTGCGGGAGGTTTAGATACGCACTGGCCTACCGTAAAACCCATTATTAAAGAAGGTCTTGTTTTATCTACTTTAGGTGTTTTGCTTACCGCTGTTACTTTAGGTACATTTGTTTGGTATGTAACAGATTTTACTATTTTTGAAAGTATGCTGTTAGGATCTATTGTGTCTTCTACAGATGCTGCAGCGGTTTTTTCAATTTTACGATCTAAAAATTTAGCCTTAAAAACAAATTTAAGACCAACTTTAGAATTAGAAAGCGGAAGTAACGACCCCATGGCTTATGTATTAACATTAGCTTTTTTGAGTTTGGTTATAAACCAAGATCAAGATGTAATGGGTATAATACTTATGTTTTTTCAGCAAATGATTCTTGGCGGATTGTTAGGATTTGGTTTTGGAAAGTTGAGTAAATTAATTATCAATAAAATTACATTAGATTTTGAAGGTTTATATCCTGTTTTAGTCATTGCTTTAATGTTTATAACGTTCTCTGCAACAGATTCTGTTGGAGGAAATGGATTTCTTGCCATTTATATTTGTTCAGTTTATTTAGGAAATCAAGACCTAATACATAAATCTACCATTTTAAAAATGTTTGATGGTATGGCTTGGCTTATGCAAATCGTACTGTTTTTAACTTTAGGGTTACTTGTATTTCCTTCAGAAATTATTCCTTATATGGGCATTGGATTACTTATTTCAGTATTTCTAATTCTCGTAGCACGACCTTTAAGTGTGTTTATTAGTACTATGTTTTTTAAAATGAAAAACAGAAGACGTTTATATATTTCTTGGGTAGGTTTAAGAGGTGCTGTTCCTATTGTATTTGCAACTTATCCGCTTTTAGCAGGCATAGAAAAAGCTAATATTATTTTTAATATTGTATTTTTTATTTCTGTAACTTCTATACTAATACAAGGCACAACATTATCTCTTTTTGCAAAATGGTTACATGTTGCTATGCCAGAGGAAGCTAAAATAGAACGCGAGCACGAACGTTATATTCTAGATTTACCTAAGTCTGCTATGGAGGAAGCTACCATACCAGAAAATAGTTTTGCTGTAGATAGTCGTATTGTAGATTTACATTTACCTAAATCTGCATTTATTGTTATGATTAAAAGAAAAGGACATTTTGTTCGTCCGGGAGGTTCTACCATAATTGAGGCAAATGATACTTTAGTTTTATTATTAGATAACGACGAAAGCTTAGAAGAAATTAATGCGTTACTAGCTCAGTCTTCAATTTCTTAAATTGATTAACATAAAACAGAGTTCTTATTTTCATTTATCATAACAATAAATTAGAATAAGAACTCTTAAATAAAAAGGGAGGTACTATTAGTGTTTTATTTATTTTAGTGCAATTAATTTCTCAGTAATTAGTTTTAAGTTCGCTTCGTTTATTTCTGGATTATCTGCTAAAGGGTATAATTGTGCTCCTGGTCTGCTAATAAAAGCAGCTCTCCAATTTGCCCACAAAGCTCCTGCAATATCCCATCCGTGTGCTGCAACTAATAGGCATTCATTTTTAGAAATTCCCATTTTACGTGCTGCCCAATCGTAAGCATCTGTATGAGGTTTAAATTTTCCAATATCTTCTACGCTTAATCTCTCATCAAAATAATCAATTAAGCCTGCATTTTTAAATTGTGTTTCTACGCCAATGTTAGAAGAATTTGTAAAAGACACTAATTTATAACCAGCTTCTTTTAAGTCTGCCAGTGCTTCTTTTACTTCTGGATGTGCGGGAATAGAACGTAAAGGCGTTAATATGGCCGTTTTTGCTTCTGTTTCTGTAATTGTAATTCCGTTATTTGCAGCTACCATTTGTAATGCAGCTGCACCAATAACTCCAAAATCATTGTATTGTCTTCCAACTGTAGTTACTAAAGAGTATTGTAACATGGTTGTAAACCATAGAGGTAATAAATCTGGTCTGCCACCAAGTGCATCTCCAACACTTTTTTTCATTGTAGTTAGGTCAAGCAAGGTTTCATTGACATCAAAAAATAAAACTTTCGGTCTTTTTCCTTCTTCAATTATATCAGGTTTTTGACTATTATTTGCAGCAAATCCTAAAGAAGATACAGCTGTACCTCCTAAACTTAATAAAGCTGTTTTTTTCATAAAGTCTCTTCTCTTGTTTGTCATGTTTTATTCTTTTATAAACATACTAAATGGTATGTTTTGGTGTTTGAAAAAGTTATATTTTGAATTGTTTAATGTATAATGAAAGGCCATTTATATAATCATCTAGAATAGTATCGTCTGTATATAGTTTTCTAATACCTCGAATACCTTCAAAAGCACTTATTAAATAAATAGCGGTTGCAGCACTAGATATATTCTTATTAATTGTATTTTCTTTTTTTCCTCTATCTAGTAAATCGATTAATGCCATTTTCCATGTTTCAATAATATTTTTAAGTGCTAATTGATAAGCTATTTCATGATCTCCAACTTCATTAATTAAATTATTCATGGGACAACCATGCTTTTTTTCATAAACATTAAAAGATTTTAGACGATCTAGAAAAACATGTTCTAAGATTTGTAATGGATTTCCTGTATTACTTAGCGGTGTAACCATACTTTTTATTACCCTTTTCTGCACCTTTAGACTAATTACTTCAAGTCCTAACTCTTTTTTGTTTTTATAATGATGATAAAAAGCACCTTTGCTTAAAGCTGTTTCTTTCATTATTTTATCTATACTAGTTGTTTTAAAACCATTTTCATGAAATAATTTAAACGCTTTATCTATTATAAGTTGTTTTGTTAGTTCAGATTTTAAATCTTGTTGCATGATCCAAATATATAAAAAATACCATACAGTATGTTTTATTTTTGTTTCTGTTAACTTTTAAAATTAGGTGAGTTATTAAATACTGATTAAATAATTTTTCTTAAACATTTTCTCGTATACATCTTTACTAAACATATAGAGCTGTGCTGGTTTTTTAGAGATACCAACTTGTTTTTCGTCTAAAGGAATAATGTATTTTTTATTAATTAATTTTCGTCTAAAATTACGGTTATCGATCTCTATACCTAATATAGACTGATATAAATCTTGAACTTCGTTTATGGTAAATTTATGAGGTAGCAGTTCAAAAATAATAGGTTCTGAAAGGCACTTTTCTTTTAAATCTTCATAAGCTTCTAAAATAATTGCTTTGTGATCGAAGCCTAATTCAGGCAAATCATTTACAGGAAACCATTTTGCTTGATATTTGTTTTCTTCAAGATTAACATCTTCTGTTTTAATTAAAAAATAATAAGCAATGGTGATTGTTCTGGTACTAAAATCTTCATTTTTAATCCAAAGCAAATCTTTTTTATTTAATAATCTATCAGGATTTCCAAAGGCTTTAAACTGTTTTTTGTATAAACCACTTAACCCTGTTAATTCGTTTAATGCCCTTGTTGCAGTATCATCTAAGGTTTCATTTTCATTAACGTGATATCCTGTTAAGACATAATCATCTACAATAACTTCAGAACCAACTTCAGATTCTAAATATCGTTTTATTAATAAAACATTTAGGTTTTTCTCTATTGTATTGTATCCAAAGACAACACAGTCTACAGATACATTGCTGATTTTTTGTGATTCCATAAGCTTAATTATTATACAAATTTAACAAAATGTTTTTCAATTATATAATTTTTAAACGTATAAAGTACATTAAATAATTAGAGAGGATATTTATTATTTATATTCTAAATAAGATAATTTTATAATATAAATAGGTTAATATAGAATATATTACTTTAATCTTTTGTTATTTAATTATTTTGAATACCTTTGATATATGTTATAAAACGTTAAAAACACGTTTGTAAAAAATGTCAACCTAATTGGAATTCTACATTAAAGAATTTTAAAAAAAGACATAGTATTTTAAACAAACAATAATACTAACTGGATATGGAAACGAGCAATAATTTTAAAGAGTTCGAAAAATTAGATGAGGAACAATTACCGGTGTCTAAATATAAATTACACGATTGGACTCATTTTGCAGGCTTATATGCTGCAGAGCATGTCGCAGCAACAGAATTTGTTATTGGAGCAACGTTTGTTGCTTTAGGAGCGACAACAAAAGATATCCTTTTAGGGTTATTAATAGGTAATATACTTGCTGTTTTAAGTTGGACATTTATTACGTCTCCTATAGCGGTAGATACACGTTTAAGTTTATACACATATTTAAACAAAATTGCAGGAGATTCTATGACAAAGCTCTATAATTGGGCTAACGTTATTATTTTTACTGTAATTTCTGCAGCTATGATTACCGTTTCGGCAACAGCTGTTCGTTTCGCCTTTAATATTCCTGCACAACTTAATTGGTATCCCACAAATTTATGGTTTGTATTTATTGTTTTATGTGTTGGTTTAGTTGTGGTTTCAATAGCAATTTACGGTTTTAAAGCTGTTACCGAATTTTCTGGTATTTGTGCACCTTGGTTATTTGTTATGTTTATTAGTGGTGCATTTGTATTACTTCCTGCTTTGTCTCTTTCAGACTTAGGGCAAACCATTCCTTCAAGTTGGTCCGATTTTGTAACTTTAGGAAACCATTCTATCTGGACCGGATTAAATAGTGAAGGGAAACCTGGTATTGGTTTGGTAGAAGTGATTGGATTTGCATGGGCAGCGAATACCATTACCCATTTTGGCTTAATAGATATGGCAATGTTGCGTTTTGCTAAAAAGAAATCTTACGGATTAACAACCAGTACAGGAATGATGTTTGGACATTATGTAGCTTGGATATCTGCCGGAATTATGGGAGCAGGAGCTGCTGTTATAATAGGAAAACCAATTGTAGCATTAGATCCTGGAGACGTTGCATATTACGCTTTAGGGTGGTCTGGATTTGTAATTGTAATTGTTGCAGGTTGGACAACTGCTATTGCTAATTTATATAGAGCAGGATTAGCTGCTCAGGCCGTTTTTAATTCGCACTCACGTAAAAAAACAACTTTAGTTGTTGGAGGTGTTACCATGATCGTAGCATGTTTCCCATTTGTATTTAGTCAGATATTACCTTTATTAACGTACGCCGGATTAATAGTTGTACCAGTAGGAGGGATTGTGTTTGCAGAACATCAAATATTTCCTAGAATTGGATATACACGTTATTGGTCGCATTACAAACATTTAACATTTAGTACTCCAGCTATTGTGTCTTGGGGCTTAGGTCTTGTTTTTGGGTTTGGATTAAATGTGTTGGAGGTTATGCCTTTCTACTATCTTTTTCTACCAACATGGGCCTTTACAATTATAATTTATACTGTTTTGGCAGGAAAATATGGTGCTAAAGCATCGTATCCAGAAGAAGAATTAAAAGAAAAAGTAAGAAACGAAAATATAATTAAATTTCAAGACGAAAAAGCGAAGCTAACCACGAAAACGATTGAAGATCATTCTATCTTTTCTAAAGTCTTATTAGTTATTTCTACAGTTACTTTAATCATCACTTTAGTCTTAGCATGTATTGTATTATTTGGAAGTGCTAACGAAAGTATTTATATAGAACACAGAGAGTTATTTTACCGTTACGCATTTGTGTGTACTGTAATTTATTTTGTAACTGCATATTGGAAATTAAAAAGAGGAAAAAATAAAAACATATAATATCGTGGAAAATTTAATTAAACTTAATCAGATGAATTTGGCCGAAGTTGCCAAAAAAGTATCTTGTCCAACTTACGATCGTTCTAAAGTAAAGGCAGGTATTGTACATGTGGGTATTGGTGGTTTTCACAGAGCACATGAAGCGTTTTATACAGATCAATTACTACACGATGCCAATGTTACAGATTGGGGTATTTGTGGTATTGCATTATTAGAATATGACACAAAAATATATAATACTTTAAAAGCGCAAGATGGTTTATATACACTTGTTATTAAAGAATTAGATGGTACGCTAACTAAACGTGTAATTGGTTCTATAGTCGAGTGTTTGTACGCTCCGGAAAATCCAATGCAGGTTATAGAAAAAATGGCAAATCCAGATATTAAAATTATAACCCTAACGATTACCGAAGGCGGATATAATTATAATGAAGCGACCGAAGCATTCGATTTCGATAATCCGCAAATTCAATACGATTTAGAACATCCAGATGCTCCAAAAACGATTTTCGGATATTTAACTCAAGCCTTAAAACGTCGTAAAGAAAACGGATTAGCAGTTACTATTCAATCTTGCGATAATATTAAAGGTAACGGTGATTTAGCAAAACGTATGTTATTGAGTTATGTTGAAAAAGCAGAACCTCAATTAATGGATTGGATAGAAGCAAATGTTTCTTTTCCAAATAGTATGGTAGACCGTATTACTCCAGCAACGTCTCCTGTAGATATTTCCAATTTAAATACCTCTTCAGGAATCGATGATGCTTGGCCAGTAGTTTGTGAGCCATTTCACCAATGGGTTATTGAAGATAAATATAAAGTAGGACGTCCTGCTTGGGAAACTGTAGGAGCACAATTTGTAGAAGATGTAGATCCTTACGAAAAAATGAAATTAACGCTCCTTAATGCCGGACATTCTGTGTTAGGAATTTTAGGCGCATTAAGAGGCTATGCTACCATTGATGAAGCTGTTTACAACCCTGAAATTAGTACCTTCTTAAAATTGTACATGGATCAGGAAGTAACGCCAACATTATCCGATTTAGAAGGTGTAGATCTAGATGCTTATAAAAGCATGTTGCTTAAACGTTTCGGAAATATTTATATGAAAGACCAGATAGATCGTATCTGTTCAGAGAGTTCTGCTAAATTTCCAATATTTGTTTTACCAACCGTAAACTCGGAATTAGCAAGAGAAGGATCTGTAGATTTTGCTGCTTTAGTTGTTGCTGCTTGGGCTATTTACAGTTTAGGAAAAGACGAACAAGGACAAGATCTTATTATAAAAGATGCTATGGAAACAGCTCTAGCAAAACAAGCTGTATTAGCTAAAGAGAATCCAGCAGTATTTTTAGAATTAGAATCTATATTCGGAAAACTTAAAACATCAAAAACCTTTGTTAATGCGTTTACAAAAGCATACAAAGCGATTTCTGAAAATGGTATAGAACACAGTGTGATTGCTTGGAATAACTCGACTTTAAAATAAAATTAAATGAAAAATATAGTTTGTTTTGGCGAGGTATTATGGGATGTGTTTCCAACGCATAAAAAAATTGGAGGTGCACCATTAAACGTTGCTTTAAGATTACAGTCTTTTGGTAATAAAGTGTCTATTATTACCCGAATAGGTAAAGATACTAAAGGTACCGAAATTGCAGATTTTATTAAAGAACATGGTGTAAATACAGAAAATGTTCAGGTAGATGACGCTTTAGAAACAGGAGCTGTAGATGTGGTTTTAGATGAAACAGGTTCTGCGTCGTATACCATTAATTTACATCGTGCTTGGGATAATATTCAGCTTACCGAAACTGCTATTGAAAAAGCTAAACAAGCAGATGCTTTTATTTTTGGAAGTTTAGCTGCTAGAGATACAACTTCTAGATCTACTTTATACAACCTGTTAAAAGTTGCAAAATACAAGATTCTAGATATTAATTTAAGAGCTCCGCATTATACTAAACCGGTCTTAAATTATTTAATGGAAGCAGCAGATTTTATAAAATTTAATGATGATGAGATTTTTGAGATTTCTAAATCTCTAGGTTTTGAATCTGAGTCTTTAGAAGATAATATTTTGTTTATCGCAAAACAAACAAACACAAAATCTATATGTGTAACCATAGGATCTCGTGGTGCTATTTATTATCATGATAATACGTTTTACCATAACGAAGGCTACAAAGTGAAAGTGGTAGATACAGTTGGAGCAGGAGATTCTTTTTTAGGTTCTTTTATTAATAAATTACTAAAAGGAACACCACCGCAAGATGCTATAGATTATGCTTGTGCTGTTGGTGCTTTAGTTGCTAGTCACGAAGGTGCCAATCCAAAAATTAAGGAATCCGACATACTTGCTTTTATAGCGTCTTAGTTGGAAATAATTTATAACATTAAAAAGCCTCAAGTGTGTACTTGAGGCTTTTTAGATTATAAAAAGTATTGTTATAGAATAATTTAGTTCTGTTTTTTTAGTGTTTAGGCTCTAACATATCGTATTTAATTTTAAATCGAGATTTAGATCCTGTATGCTCTGGTTCTTTAGGATCTGCAGCCAATACTTTAATTCTAGTAAACGTATTTTTTTCTTTTAAATACGCGTTTGTGTTTTTTATAAGCTTACTATTATATTGTGTTGCTAAAGAATCTAAATTAATAGTGGCACTTAATTTTGAAATAGCAGCTTTAACTGAGATAGAATCAGAACCTGCTTTTTTACGTAAATAGATTTCAAAAGCTTTATCCTTTTTAGTATAATCTTGTTTTGTTTCAGCATTAAATGCATTACCTAATTCTGATAATGCGATGGCTTCTTTTTGTAACTTTAAATCGACATAATGCTGTATTTCAATTTTTAATCCCTTTTTCTTGTTTTCTAAATCTATTAGCTTATCTAGTTGTCTTAAAGGTTTTCCTTCTGGAATTGTATCTAGATAAATAAACTCAATTTCTTCTAAATCTTTAGGGTCACCATCAACTAATCCTCCTAAAAATTTAATTGGGCTAGCCACCGTTTTTATAATTAGGTTTTTTAAGGTTGTAACTACTATTTTACGCATATTTACAGATGGATCGTTCATGTTTCCACGAACAGGAACATCTAGATTAACATCTCCATTTTTATCTTTTAATAAAAATAATGCAAATTTTAAAGGGAGTGCATTTAAACCTTTTGCGGCGCTAGAGACTTCTGCATCTTTAAGCATAAGTTTGTTTTCGCTTGTAATCTCTCCGTCTACGATTTTTGTTGTGGTCTTGTAAAAAAAATCGCCTTCTAAAATATCGTGATTTAAATAGTAACGAGAATAAATATTAATGTCGGATAACAAGAACCTCTCTATGGTAATATCTATTTCTGCATTATCTGTACTTAAGGGATTAGCACTTAATTTGGCTTTAAGAGTTCCGCGATTGTTTAAAAGCATCTCTGAATAGATGGTTATCCAATCTGCCTTGCTCGAAATACTATCTGAGTTTATTTTTATATCGCTTAAATGATAGTCGAATTCTTCTCCTGTTAAATTATCTGTATAATCTAATACGCCATGATTTACATTTAAATGGTTAATGGCATAGTATAGTTCTGGTGAGTTGTTTGTAGACTGAATAGTATCTTTAGGTTGTTGTACTAATGAATTTTCTGTTTTAGAAGATGTGTCGTCTAACTTGAAAATTTTGAAGAGATTATTAGTCACAGAATCTAACTGAAAATAGGAGTAAGGTTCTGTCAGATTTAAGGAATCTATTACATACGAACTGTTGGTGTAATCTATCTTTTGTAACTTGGTATTAACTTTTTTTAATGCAATAACTTTTTTGTTGTTGCTGTCTGTCATTTCAAAATCGTTAACAGTTGCCTTTCCCGATATTATAGCTTTTACAGCATTGTTTATATTACCAGTAACTTTAATTTGAGAATTAAGCCGTCCATTAAAACTATTTATTTCAGCATATTCGGATACATATTTATAAAATGAATTTAAATTTAAATCGTTAATAGATAAGGTGGCATTAAATTCACCATCAATAGGATTCATATTTATATTTGAAGAAAAATAACCTCCATTTTCAAAATTAAATTTTAAATCGGCATTACTTTTTTCTTCTTGATTCCAACCTATATAAGGAATAAGAAAAGAAATATCTTCAATATTTGTAACCTGATTTACGTCTTTATCATTAAAAATAAAGTTGGCATTTTTCAATTCAAGATTGTTTAAACTGTATTTAAAAGGATCTTCGTCTTCAGGTTCTTCTACTTGTGTACTGTCTTCTGTATAAAAAGCTATTAAATCATCAAAATTAAAAACAGAATTTTTTTGAGTTGTATTAATGGTTAATCCTTTTATATAAAGTTGCTCTACAACCAATTCATTTGTAATGTAGCGGTAAGGTTCTGTATCTAAAATTAGGGTGTCTAGGCTTATAAAATCGGTAACATCATCTGCTTCAAACATTTTAAAGTCAATTACCTTTATTGTTCCTGTAAAATAATTAATTTTTAATTTATTAATATCAATTTGTCTTCCAAGCAGTGTTTTACTATTATTTATGGCATAGTTTTTTGCTACAATTGGTAATAATATAAGTGTTAGTATAATAAGTAGTAGTAGGACTAATCCGCCTATCTTCCATTTTTTTTTAATGTTCATATGTGTTTATAATAAGGGGAAGAATTCCAAAGTACATTTAATTAAGTAGGTTTTATCTTGCAAAGATATTAAATAGAGATCATATTAGTTATATTAAAAATGTAATGATTTTGAATGAAATTCTCTGTTTTTAACCTGAAATGCAATATTTCTTATCTAAAATAAACTGTAACTAAAATTTTATTGAATTAGGCTTAATTATGTCTTATTAAAAGTAGTGGAGTAGGACTTTTTTTAGGAGAATATTAATCCTAGTTTTATTTTACAACTTTTTTTTGAAACAGTTACTGTTTTCTACACCTTGGTATTGTGCATAATTTGGAATAATGTAATACCCACTTTTATTATACAAGGCTATAGATTCAGGTTGTTTGGTTCCGGTTTCTAGTACAGCAAATGTATAACCAAGTTCTATGGCCCAACCTTCTAACTCTGTAAGAATAATGGCTGCTAAACCCTGTCTGCGATTCTGTTCTCTTGTATAAATCCGTTTTATTTCAACAGTTGTAGTGTTAAAAGGTTTTATAGCGCCACAAGCTACAGGAATATTATTTTTATAAGCAATAATAACATGTTTTATGCTGTCAATGGTACTGAACTGAGCAAAAAAGGCATGATCTTCTCCGTCTCTTATTGTTAAATCTGCATCTAATAATTTTACAAGTGCTATAAAATCTGTATCCTTAGAGTTTGTCCTAATAAGTTTCATATTCTTGTTTGTCTTAGATTTTTTTAATGCCAAAAATCAGTTTAAATATAATATGTAACATATAAACTAAGCATTGAAAAAATTACAAACTTTATTAAAAACCAGTTCAAAATCTTTAGCAACTTGTGCGTTATTCGTTAAATTACTAGGAAAGGGATTTTCGTGAGTATACTCTCTATCAAAATCTAATTCGTCTACTTTTATGTTTATGTCTCGGTACGCACCTTTTAAAGTATTAATAATTTCAAAAGAAGGAATTACATAATCTTTTTTTAAGGTTATGGCATAAATATCATCTTCGTGTTGCTTTAATAAAGTTTCTCTAAAATCTCTCTTTTTTTGATAATCGAGCATGCAATGTAAAACTTCACCTTCTAAATGATCTTCTAAAATATAATGTTTAAGGAGGTTATCTTTTTTTAAGAATTTATCGAAATGTTCAATTAAAAACGAATACAAAGCGACATTGGCTTCGCTATCTAAAATAAATTTAGACACAGAAGAGAATCTATTAAAGGTTGTTCCGCTACAAAATAAACACATTTTGGTATTAGAAAAATAGTTCTTATAGTTTGTGAGTTTTAGAATTTGTGCAAGAAACCCTCCTATGGAATAGGCAAAAATATCGAATTGAAAATCTTTACTTATATCAGGGTTTTTACCTAATTTAAACTCTTCTATAAGCTGAATAATGTCATGATAGGTTTGTAATCCTGAATAAATAAAACGTTGTGGCATGGCATGTAATCGCATGCTTATAGCAACGTTAGATAATGTTGAATTTATAATGTTTGGATATTTTTTTTTGCGTTCCTCACTTAGTTTATACATATCTCTTTTACTACTCCAATATTTAGGAGCACGTTGCATGTGGAAAGCTAGAGGAAATAAAATAACAGGATTACCTGTGCCTTCGCAAATGGCCTCTGCCCAAGGTAAGTATTTGGTCCAATCGCGTTCGTTAAAACCATGAAAAAGGAATATTATTTTTTTTGCAGCTGTTTTACCTTTTGGTTTTATTATTTGGTATTTAAAAAACCGATTTTCTTCTACAGAAATATCTTTTATATGTACATGATCGTTAATGGTACCAACCTCTGTTCTAAATTGTGAGGTGTTTTTTAACTTTAAATGATGTTTAATACATTCGTATTCGTCAGCTCCAGGAAGTAAATTGTACGATAACGATTCAAAAGGGTACTCTAATAATTCTGTTTGTGTATCCATGTTTATAGTTTAAAACTACTAACCATTCAGTGATTTATAAGCGGAAGTCTTTAAAAAAAAGAATTATTTTTAATAATGAAAACTTCGCACTTAGACGATACGTAAATTTAACAAAAATACATCTGATATTTATATGTACTGCGCTGTTTTTAATATTGAAATGCAATAGAAATTATATAGAACATAACTTAAAAATACCTGGTTTTTTTATCTCAATTTAATACATGAAAAACCGGGAACTAAAATTAATTATGGCTTTTAAGTTATGTTCTTAATAAAAAAAAAGATCCTTATTTAATGCCTAATTTCTTTAAAATGGTTTCTAATAAACACCATTTTGTAAAGGCAGACTGTATTAAGTTTACGCCAATAAATACCGTAAACCACATCCAATTTGGGCTAACGTACACCGTAAGAACAACGCTTAATAAAACCATTATGCCTACAATAATTCTGAAATATGTATTTAACATGTTATTTGTTTTTTTGTTTATATATAGCGTTCTACAGGAACAACAATCGCTCTAATAGGACTGTTCATTTTTAATTTTGAGTTATATGCTTTTATCAATTCAAATAATGTATCAATATTTTTATCTTCAGTAAACGAAAAAAATAAATGCGATTCATTACTTAATTTCTCTCCAGAAAACCATTGCGGTTCCATTAATACAGAATTTTTATTTTTGAAACCTTCAATATCCGAACTGCTTAAATTTTCAATATTTGCTTCTTTAAAGAGCCTCAAAATATCCTTTTGAAACACGCCTACAGATGTTACTATAACTAATTTCATGATGTGTAATGTTAATGCCTTTTCGTGTGCAATCGAGAACTAATATTAATGGTTATACATGTTAGTTTGTTTGCAGTTCCGATTGCATCCGATTGGGCTAATTATTTATAATTTTTCTTTTCAATCATGTAATACACTAACGGCACTACTAATAAAGTTAATACCTTAGAAACAATAGTTTCTCCCATTAACGAAATCGCTAATCCCTGAAATATAGGATCAAATAAAATCACGAAGGCTCCAATTACTACAGTTCCTGCTGTTAATTTGTTTATGTTTTTGTTACCCACAGATTGTTTTCTATGATAATTTTTACAATCTGCGGGAAAAATATTTTACTTATAATTTTTCTTTTCAATCATATAATACACTAATGGTACTACCAATAAAGTAAGCACAGTAGAAACAATAGTTCCTCCCATTAACGAAATCGCTAATCCCTGAAAAATAGGATCAAATAAAATCACGAAGGCTCCAATTACTACAGTCCCTGCTGTTAATAAAATAGGTGTAGTTCTAACTGCTCCAGCTTCAATAGCGGCTTGTTTTAAAGGAATGCCTTCTTCTAATCTTAAATTTATAAAGTCGATTAGTAACACGGAGTTCCTAACCATAATTCCTGCTAATGCAATCATTCCAATAAAAGAGGTTGCGGTAAAGAATGCTCCCATAATCCAGTGACCGAGTATAATTCCGATTAACGATAAAGGTATTGCAACCATCATAACGATTGGTGCCTTAAAGTTCTGGAACCAACCAACAATTAGTAAGTAAATAATAATAATCGCTCCTAAAAAGGCAATTCCTAAATCTCTAAATACCTCTAGAGTAATTTGCCATTCACCATCCCATTTTACGGTGTAATTATCCTCAAACTCTGGCTGACCTAAATACATTTCATCAAGCTTGTAACCTTCAGGAAGTGTAACATCTTTTAGTTTGTCTTCCATGCCTAAAATGGCATACACAGGACTTTCTAATTTCCCGGCCATATCTCCCATAACATAAACCACACGTTTTTGGTTTTTACGGTAAATGCTTTTTGCTTTTGTAGATGGTGTAATATCTACCAAATCGCCAATCGTAATCATTTGGCCTTGATTAGATTTTACTTTTAATTGTGAAATATCACTTAAAGTCGATTTCTCTTTTTCATCTAAGGCTAAAACAATTCCTACTTGTTTAGATGCATTTTCATCGTAAAGTGTTGTAATTGCTCTGTTAGACAATGCCATGTTTAGTGTATATACAATTTGTTGCGGTGCAACACCGTACAACATTGCTTTTTCCTTATTTACATTAAATTCGTATTCTACTTGGTCAGCTTCAACCATCCAATCTACATCTACAACATCATCGGTGTTTTTAAGGATATTCTGAATTTGATTGGCTACTTTAATTTGTTCGTCGTAATCCGGTCCATAAATTTCTGCAACAATGGTAGACATTACAGGAGGTCCTGGCGGAACTTCAACAATTTTTACATTAGCATTATATTTAGAACCTATTTTCTGTATTTTTGGACGTAACAAACGTGCAATATCATGACTCTGTGCAGTACGTTCTTCTTTGTCTACTAGATTCACTTGAATATCTGCCATATTACTTCCACCACGTAAATCGTAATGACGTACCAAACCATTAAAGGTAATAGGCGCAGAGGTTCCTACATAACTTTGGTAGTTTACCACTTCTGGTCTAGTAGATAAGTATTGTGCGACTTCTTGAGTTACCACAGCAGTACGTTCTAATGTCGTTCCTTCAGGCATGTCGACCACGATTTGGAATTCATTTTTATTATCGAAAGGCAACATTTTTACAGCTACAGATTTTGTAAAAAACAATACCATAGATGCCATTAATATTAAGAATGTAATTCCTAAAAACAACCAACGTTTCTTTTTGTTTTCAAGTAAAGGGCGTTCAAATTTATTGTATAATTTATAAATACGAGTTTCTTCCATTGGTTTCTCTACCTTTTCTGGAGCTCCTTTTTTATCTTTTTCACGTAGAAAAACATATCCCAAATACGGTGTAATGGTTAAGGCTACAAATAAAGATAAAATCATGGCAATAGAGGCTCCAATTGGCATTGGCGACATATAAGGTCCCATTAATCCAGATACAAATGCCATTGGTAATACAGATGCTATTACTGTAAATGTGGCTAAAATAGTGGGGTTTCCAACTTCGTTAATTGCATATAAAGCAGCTTGTTTAAACGGCAAGCGTTTCATTTTAAAATGCCTGTGCATGTTTTCTGCAATAATAATAGAATCATCTACCACAATACCGGTTACAAATACCAAAGCAAATAAGGTAATTCTGTTAAGCGTATAATCCAACATGTAGTAGCTCAGCAACGTTAATGCAAACGTAATTGGTACCGATAAAAACACGACTAAACCACCACGCCAGCCCATAGCTAACATCACGACAAATGTTACTGCAATGATAGAACCAATAAGGTGTAATAATAATTCCGATACTTTTTTAGATGCTGTTTCTCCGTAGTTTCTTGTAATTTCTACATGAACATCGTCTGGAATTAAGTGTTTACGTAAATGGTCTACTTTTTCTAAAATCACATCTGCAATTTTCATCGCATCTGCACCTTTCCGTTTTGCAATAGAAATGGTTACTGCAGGATATTCAGAATTGTAAGTTGTGCCTTTTTCACTTGCTTGTCCGAAACCTAAACTCACATAGTTTTGTGGCACTTCTGGACCATCAATTATGGTAGCGACTTGCTTTAAATAAATGGGCTGATTTTGTTGTACACCAACCACTAAATTTTCTACATCTTCAACAGTTTCTAAGAATTTACCAGTATTTACAATAAATTCCGTATCACTTTTGTCAAAACTTCCAGCGCTTAATTGTTTGTTATTCGCCTTAATCATTTCAGAAACGGTTAAGAAATCTAAACCACTAGCAGCTAGTTTGTCTTTATCTAAAACTACACGCATTTGGCGGTTTCGTCCCCCAATTTTATGTGTTACAGCGACATCATTTACCTTTTCAATTTCGTCAGTTAATTCTTGCGCCATTTGCTTCAATTGGTAATCGTCGTAGTTTTCACTCCACAACGTTAACCCTAACATGGGCACATCGTCTATCGCACGTGTTTTTACTAGAGGGAACGTAACACCTTCAGGCATTTCGTCCATATGTTTATTAATTTCGTTGTATAATTTTACAAACGAACGCTCTATATCTTCACCTACATAAAATTGAACAATCACCATTCCTTGTTCCTTCATAGACGTTGAATACACATACTCGACACCTTTAATATTCGAAATTAATTTCTCTAAAGGTTTTATCACTCGCGACTCAACTTCGGTAGGACTTGCGCCAGGATAGCCCACAAAAATATCGGCCATTGGCACATCAATTTGCGGTTCTTCTTCACGCGGAATTAAAAATGAACTATACACTCCAACAACCATAAACACGATCATTAAAAGTACAGTTAGCTTAGAGCCTATAAAGACTTTGGCTATTTTTCCTGCTAAACCTTCTTTCATAATTTATCTTTTTTTGGGCGTTTTAACAGGCTATTTGCTATATCTTTTTAATGTGTTTTAAGGCACATTAAAAAGGATGTCGCTGTTATCCTTAACGCGGTGTGTTAGTTATTGAATTGAAATTTTTGCACCATTAAATAATTTTGCTTCGGCAGATACGATGTACGATTCATTCGCAGATAAACCCGATAATACTTCTACAGTATCTCCATACGTACGTCCTAAACGTAACCAACGTAAAACAGCAGTTCCGCTTTGGCTTGTAGTATATATTCCAGTAAGTTGTCCGCGAGTAACTAAGACAGACTTAGGAATTAATATCATACTAGTTGCAGATGCTTTTTTAGCAACAGGAAATTGTACCGTTGTAAACATTCCCGATAAAATAGGAACGTCTGTGCTGTTTAATGCAACCTTTACTAAATATTGTCCGCCAGTATTTTTTGCAGATGTGCTTACTTCTGTAACGGTTCCTGGAATTATTTTGTTAATAGACTTTACATTAACCTGTACTTCTGTATTTGTTTTAATTTCAGATATTTCATTCTCAGGTACGCTTGCAATCACTTCAAAAAGACCTGGAGTTTCTACAGAAATTAAAGGCATACCTGGATTAGCCATATCGCCAACTTCAATAGTTTTACTGGTTACAATTCCAGAAAAAGGCGCTTTTATATTAGAATATGCAAACTGAGAATTGACTTCGTTTTTCATTTGTTTAGCCGATTCTAATCGTGCTTTAGCCATTTCATAATTTGCAGTCATATCGTCTAACTCTTTTTGAGAGGCACTATTTTCTGCAAATAAATTTTGAAATCTGTTGTAATCTTTCTGTGCATTATTAAAAGCAACTGTAGCTTCTGTAATACCAGCATCTACCTGAGCACTTTTGGCTTGTAAATCTGCATTATTAATAGACACTAAAAGTTGTCCTTTACGTACTTTATCGCCCACATTTACAGGAATACTATTTACATAGCCCATAATACGTGTGCTTAAATCTGCACTGTTTTTTGCTTGAATTTTTCCGCTAGCCGTTACAAAAGGATTGTTTGTGTTTTCCTGTATTGCACTTACTTTTACAGCTATTGGTGGCGTAGTGTCTGCACTTACTTTTTTCTCATCGCTACCACAACTTGTTGTAAATATTGATAATGCAATTGCTGCGATTATATAGGTGTATGTTTTCATCTTGATTAATTAGTCTTTAGTTAAAAATTGTAAATATGCTTGTGCGTAATTGTATTCAAAAATCGTTTGGTAGTATTCTAATTGCTTTTTTGCGTATTGCGTGTCTGCCAATAATAAATCTGATGTTTTTTCTAAACCTTCACCAAATCTGTTGGTTCTAATTCTTAAAGATTCTTTAGATTGTTCTAAGGCTAAGGTTGTAAGTTTTAGTTTGCTTTCTGCATCTAAAAGCATACGTTGTGCTTTGTTAAATTCTAAATTACTTTGGGACACATATTGCTCGTACTGGTATTTAGATTTTTCAAAGGCTGCTTTACTTTTCTGTGTTTTACCAAAACGTTTAGATCCCTGAAACACATCCCAACTTAATTGTGCTCCAAACATATAACCGCTAGCATCTGCATGAAAAATCTGGTCGTCGTATAATTCATAACTTCCAAAAGCATTTAAACGTGGTAAAAAAGTCATTTTATCTGCTTTATACATATTTTGGTATGCATCTGTAGATAATTGCATGGCTTTAATATCTGCTCTGTTTTCAGATACTGTTCTGTCTGTTAAAGGCGTGATGTTTACCGTTAAACTATCTGTAGGCTGAAACACAACATCTGAATTATCGTTTATTAAAAAGGAAATATAATTAGAGGCATTTTGCACGTTACTTTTAGCCGACTGTAATTGGTTTTGTACTTCGGTTACACGCACTTCTACAGATAACACATCTGCACGTTGTAAGTAACCTTGTTTAAAACTATTGTCTGCTAATTTTTTATTTGCCATGGCAGCTTCTAAAGCAGTTTCTAAGACATCTACAGCTTTATACGCCAACTGTAATTGCATATAGGCGTTATCGACTTCAAAGGTTAAATAGTCTGTTTTACGTTCGGTTTGTAAGGCCATTGCCGTCATTTTAAATTTTGCCGCTTTACGCTGAAAAACACCATCCATGTTTACTAAAGGTTGAAGTATTTCAAATTTTGTAGCGTAATTTTCAATTTGAGAAGGATCATTTAAAGATGCAGGATCGAAATCACTAGACGTTAAAATTTCTTGATTTAATTTAGACCCAAAAGCCATCAATGGGTTTGTAGTTGCCATTGCGGTATGAGAAGCTTTAATGTTTGGTAAAAACACAGCATTTGTTTGTCTATAATCTGCTTGCGCTTCTTTATATTCTTGCTGAGAGATTTTTATCGATCTGTTTTCTTCAATCACTTTAGTTAATACTTCTGCCTTTTCAATTGGAGTAATTTGTTGCGCTCGAAGTAATATGCTAAACAGAAAAAAACTAAGTACTAAAAGGTATCCTTTTTTCATTGTCATGTAATTTATTGCATCAAAAATATGGCAATAAAATACTGTAGTCAGTTACTTAGGTTACTTAAGGGAATTAAAAATGGTATTATCTTTTTAAAGATTTATCTGTTTGATTAATAGTTTGTTTTGTAGATATTTTGTTTTCTGTTATTTATAAATTAGTATAAAATAATAGAAAATCTATCTCAATAGAAAGAGTTGTGAAATTGGTGAATTATTTGGTGAGAAATTATGAATAGAATCGCTTGAAGACTATGTGTGAAATTTTCTGGATTTAGTTCTGTTTTAAGGTCGAAAAAGACAACGTTAGTTTCTTGTTAATTTTGAATTACTGTTTCTGAATTTTAAAAAATAATTCTCTTCCAATTCTAGATTCGTGAGAATTATAAGCCGCTTCCATGGATTGAATATTAAAATGGTCTTTAAAATAAGAATGATATTCAGCTTCATTTCCACCAAAAGGCGGATGATCTTCATACAACGGAACATTAAATAATAGACCGACAACTTTTCCTTTTTGGGCCAATAAATCTTTTGTTTTTCTGGCATATTCAGGTCTTAAATTAGGCGTAATAGCACAGAAAAAGGTTTGCTCAATAATTAAATCGAAAACTGAATCTAACTCAAAAAAGTTCTTGTGAATTAAATGGGCTTCAGGAAAAGAAGGAACACGGTGTTTTATGTTTTTTAGAGCAATTTCAGAAACATCTACAACATATACATTTTTAAACCCGTTGCGGTGTAAATATTCGGCTTCGTGAGAATTTCCGCCACCAGGAATTAATATTCGTAAATCTGTATTTGTTAACTGATCGATATAGGATTTTAGAGGCGGCGATACAGCCCCTAAATCCCAACGCGTATCATGATTTTTGTATTTGTTATTCCAGAATGCTTCTGTTAAATTCATATAAGAATTAATTGTAGCCTAAAATACCATTTTTTAAATCATAAATTTCAGTGAATCCTGCAGCCGATAGTTTTTTAGCACTTTGTTTACTTCGAGCTCCGCTTCGGCAATACACATAAACAGGGTTGTTCTTGTCTAATTTTTCAATTTCAGTTTTAAAATTTAATGAAAATGAGTCAATGTTTTTTGCGCCTTTAATATGGCCAGATTTAAATTCGCCTGGTGTTCTTACGTCTATTAATTGTACTTTTTTAGACGAGATTGCAGTTTTAAAATCGTCTGCGCTTAAGACCGTAATTGCTTTGTTTTGTTGAGAATTTCCGAATAATGAACTTAAAAATGACATAGTTTTATAGTGTTTGTTGTAAGAGTGGTTTATAATTTTAATGCTTTAATATAATTTCTACCTAATTCTATTTTGTTCAATCTTTCTAACTTCTTTAAAAGCCTAGAAACAACAACTCTAGAGGTATGTAAATCGTAAGCAATTTCTTTGTGTGTTTTGTGTATTATTTCTGTATGGTTTACTCGAGATTGGTCTTTTAAGTACTGTATCAATCGCTCGTCCATTTGTTTAAAAGCAATATTATCTAACGTAGTAAGTAGTTCTAGAATTCTGTTGTGGTAACTTTCAATAACAAAGTTTCTCCAAGATTCATATTTTGCCATCCATTCATCCATCTTATTTACAGGTACCAAAATCAATTTAACTTCAGTCTCCGTAAATGCTCTAATACTACTTTTTTGCCTATCTATACAGCAAGCCATAGTCATGGAGCAGGTATTTCCTTTTTCAAGATAATAGAGTAGTAATTCGTTACCATTATTATCTTCTCTTAAAATTTTAATAACTCCCGAAATAAGTAACGGCATAGATTTTACATAATCGCCAATTTCAATCATTTTAACATGCTCAGGTATTATTTTAATCATTCCAACTTGTGCAATCTCTTCAAGTAATGCGTCTTCTAATACATGTCCATAGCAATTTTGTAAGTCCTTTATCATAGTCTGTATTATTAAAGTGAAATTGTACGCGTCTTGAAAATTTAAAATCCCTAGTATTTTAATGTTTTTCAAAATTACAGTTTAAAGATGTCTTGTAAAGTGACTTATGTTACTTACGAATTGATTTGTTTCTAGTAACTTATATGTGATTGTGTTTCTGAAAGATTTATTTTTATAAAATGTATTTAGTTTATTAAAACACTCACGATTTCCAATTTTGCACTATCTATTAGAAAAGATGTCAAACATATTCACTAAGATGTTTGCAGTTTTGCAACATGAAAAATATATCTAATTTCGGAATTTTTACCGTCTTACTCATAAGCAGTTTAACCATAATGGTTGGAACTGTAATTGCACCATCTTTAGGAAGCATTGTTTTTAATTTAAATTTTAAATATTCTCCAGGATTATTAATCACTTTACCTGCTTTGGGTGTTGTGGTTTTTGCACCTTTTATAGGAAAGGTTTTAGATAAATTAGGAGCTATAAAAATGTTGTATTTGGGACTGATTCCGTATGCGCTTTTTGGAGTTGCCGGTGGTTTTATTACAAACGATTATATTTTAATAGCAGACCGTTTTTTACTTGGTGGTGCAACAGTGATGTTGCAAGTATCGATTACATCTTTTATTGCTGAGGTATTTAAAGGTTCAGACCGGATGAAATTAATTGCTTGGCAAGGCATGTCTATAGAACTCGGTGGCGTTATATTTTTGTCTATTGGTGGTGTTTTAGGACAACGGTACTGGCAATATCCGTTTTACATTTATTTAATAGCATTAGTGTGTTTGGTTTTGGTATTTAAAACATTAACCGGAGTTAAACGGTTAGATCATTTAAATCCTGAAGAAGGCATATTAAAACAAGAGAATAAACCCAAAGTAAGATTGGTGTTTTATGCGTCTATGGCGGCAATGGTGTTGTTCTTCGTCAGTTTTGTGTCATTGCCTTTATACCTGCCAGAAGCATTTGGTTTTAGTGATTCTTCTACCGGATATTATATGGCATTTATATCTTTAATTGCTATTATTACAGCTAGCCAAATGCCTAAAGTTGTAGGTAAACTAGGCGACGGAAATACAGTTGCACTTGGCTTTGCGTGTTTTATGGTTGGATATATTTTACTGTCTTTATTTACTAGTGTGCCACTTTTAATACTTGTTGCTATTTTTATAGGTATCGGTTTTGGATTTACCATTCCGCTATTAAACCACATGATGATTGAAGCGAGCTCTAATAAAAACTTGGGAAAAAACTTAGGTTTGTATTCTATGGGCGTTTTTGGTGGACAATTTTTATCGACTTTTATAGAATACCTGTCTCGCGATTATGCTGTTATTTATACCTGTGCAGCTGGTATAGCTTTAGTTTTAGGAGCTGTTTTAGGATTGGCATTTAAAAAAGTAGAAGGCGATTAAATTCTGTTTTTTTATAATTACATTTAAATTCTAGTTTTAAATGTAAATGCGTAAAAATATCTGGAAGCATAAAATTAAAATATCAGAAGGCAAGTGTGCCAAAACGGATATGCTTTCTGAAAATGCATTTGGTATGTATTTTGAGTTTTTAGATGAAGCCCAGATAGCTATTAGTTTTAAGCCTTTAAACGATGAGTTTCCAACAGATACGCAGACGAGTAATTCTGGAGTACTGTTTAATTTTGAACGTGAATTCATTGAAGAAGATGATATTGAATATGCTTTAGATATCATGTTTATGTTTAATAATTCTAAACGTCTCACTATTGAAGGCAGAGATAAAACAATTAAAATTCGGAATGTAATAGATATGATTACAGACGAATTTAAGAATGAAAATGCGTCATTTATTATTGTTAAAACACTGCTGAAGGTTTTGATGTTACATTTAATTCGTTTTCAGAATAACAGGTTTATCGATCAAGATTTAAACCAGAAACGGGTATTTCAGTTTTTAAAACTCATGGAAACTTCCTTTTTAAAGGAGACGAAAGCAGATTATTATGCAAAAGAGATGAGTATTAGCGAAAAACGATTAAATCAGATTTTAAAAGACAAACTAAATGTTACTGCGAAACAAATAATTCAGCAACGACAAATTACAGAAGCCAAACGCCGACTTGTAAAAAGTGAAATTACCATTAAAGAACTAGCTTATGTTTTAGGCTTCGATTCTATGAGTAGCTTTTCTAGATTTTTTAAGAAGTTTGTGCACGTTAATCCTTCAACATACAGATTAGATCATAAATTATAAAAAAAGCGCCTTAAATACGAATTGTATTTAAGGCGCTTTTTTAAGATATATTCAGTTATAACTAAATGTGTTTCAAAATGCAATTAGTTTTCAATTTTAACAATAGTTCTTCCTTTTAATTGACCTTTAAGCATCAGTTGTATGTTCTTGTTTAAATCTTCAAGCGTAACTTCGTTGCTTGTGTTTACTAAGTGTTCTGGTTTCCATTCGCTAGTTAATTTCTCCCAAACTAGAGTACGATCTTTCATTTTAGAATTCTGAGAATCAATTCCAACTAAAGTAATTCCACGTAAAATAAAAGGAAATACGGTTAATTCCAATTTAGGAGATGCTACGTTTCCGCAACAGGTAATCGCTCCCATTGGGCTTGTTGTTTTTATTATGTTTTCTAAAATAACACCACCAACGGTATCAATTCCACCAGCAAAAAGCGGTTTTAATAAGGGCTTACTAGCCATACTTTCAATTTCTTGTCTTAATAAGATCTCTTTAGCACCTAAACTGAATAAAAAATCACGTTCAGATTCTTTTCCTGTTATGGCTACAACATCGTATCCTAATTTACTTAAAATAGAAACACTTAGGCTTCCAACACCTCCGGTTGCACCAGAAACGACGATTTTTCCGTCTTCGGGTTTTACAAGTTGGGTAAGTCTTAATACAGACATTCCTGCGGTTAAGCCAGCTGTTCCGTAAACCATAGCATCTTTCATACTAAGTTGCTCGGGTAGTTTTACAGCCCAAGACGAAGGTACTTTTATATATTCGGCAAATCCGCCATCGGTATTCATTCCTAAATCGTAACTAGTTACAATTACTTGTTCGCCAACAGTCCAATTTGTATCTGTAGATTCTTCAATAATACCCACGGCATCAATACCTGGTGTGTGCGGAAAATGACGAGTTACGCCTTTGTTTCCAGAAGCCGATAAAGCATCTTTATAATTTAAGGAACTGTATTTTACTTTTACTAAGATTTCATGGTCTTCTAAAGGACTAAAAGACATGTCTTTAATCGAACAATTATAATCTCCATCCGATTCTTCTACTCTAAATGCTTTAAATGTTGAATTGACTTGTTTCATCTTTAATCTATTAGTTTTTACTTATTTTTGTATAAATATCAGTATAATTATAGTAATTATCAAGAGCTTACAAAAAGTGCACTAACGAACATTTTGTACAGATTTGTATGTTTACAGTACTTTACGACAGAAAAAAAATGAAAAAAAGTTATTGTCCGATAGACACATTTATAAATACAGTAAAAGGGAAACGCAAAGGGACAATAATCTTGCATTTATACCAAGGCGATAAACGCTACAGCGAATTGGTGCGATTGCTTACAGATATTAGCGAACGCATGCTTACCAAACAGTTAAAAGAGTTAGAAGCAGACGGATTAGTAAAACGTACCGTATTTCCTGAAGTGCCACCCAGAGTAGAATATAGTTTAACCGATCTTGGTAGACAAATTCGTCCCGTTTTAAAAGAAATGTATAAAGGCGGAATTCTTTTTGAAGAGACTATTGTGGATGCTGAAGTTTAAAAGGTTTCCATTTATATAAGTACTATTGAAGGTATTCTTTTTTTAATCAAGTTGATTTTGTTTTTTCACTACTTTTGCAAAAATAATTTTTTGGATGTCCATCACTCTTTTATCATCGCCTTTACAAGGATTTACAGACTTTCGTTTTCGTAATGCATTTCATCAGTATTTTGGCGGGATAGATACGTTTTATGCGCCATATATTAGGCTGAATGGAAAGCTGGTAATTAAGAATAACTATCAGCGCGATTTAGATCCTGAAAATAATACGGTTCCGCATTTAATTCCTCAGGTGATGACTAATGATCCTGATGAGTTTTTATTCGTAATTAAATACATTGAATCTTTAGGTTACACAGAACTCAATTGGAATTTAGGTTGCCCATACCCAATGGTTACCAAACAAGGTATGGGATCGGGAATGATTTGTAATCCTTCAAAAATAGACGACGTTTTACATAAAGCCCATAACGAAAGCGACATTACCATTTCTATGAAAATGCGCATGGGATACGACGATCCTACCGAAATTCTTGGCGTATTTCCTATACTAGAAAAATATCCAATTAAGAATATTGCTATTCATGCACGCATAGGTAAACAACTGTATAAAGGCGGAACAGATTTAGATGCTTTTCAAAACTGTGTAGATCAGAGTCCGCATAAACTCTATTATAACGGAGATGTTACAAGTGTGCAAGCGTATAGAGACTTGCAAGAGCGCTTCCCGAGTATAGACCATTGGATGATTGGTAGAGGCTTAATTGCCGATCCGTTTTTACCACAAATGATAAGAGATAACACGACGGAATATCCTAAAGATAGATGGCAAATTTTTAAAGCATTTCACGATACTATTTATCAGCAATACGATGAAGCTTTATCTGGACCAATGCCTATAAAAATGAAAATGTTAGGGTTTTGGGAATACTTTTCTCAATCTTTCAACGATCCAAGGAAAGTGTATAAAGCCATCAAGAAAAACGGAAGCCCGAGAAACTATAGAGCGACCGTAAACGAGATTTTTGCAAAACAGCGATAATACTAATTTTAAGTTTATTATCTTTTGGTGTTGAGTTTTGTGAAATTTTACGACTACTACTTATAGTTTGATTATTATAGGAAACTTCTGGAAGGAAGTGTTCCCTGTTAAAATTCATTACCTTTAAAATATGGAAGATACACGCTTAAAACAGTCTGAAGATTATGTTACTAATTTATTTGAAACTCAGCTTTCTCCTAAAAATTATTATCATAATATAGCGCATACACGTAATGTTTTAGAGACGGTTACAAAACTTGCTAAGAAGGAAAAATGTACAGAGCACGATACTTTATTGTTACAGTTAGCCGCTTGGTTTCACGATACGGGTTATGTTAACGTTGAAGCCGGACATGAAGAAGCAAGTGTTGTAATTGCACAACAATTTATGAAAGATGCTGGTTTCTCTCAATCAGATTTATCTATAGTTGAACAACTTATTCTTGTAACAAAAATAGGAGTAGAGCCTAAAACGTTGCTTGAAAAGATAATTAAAGATGCCGATTGTGCGCATGTGGCCTCAGACGATTTTTTCGAGATTTCAGAACGTTTAAGACAGGAAATAAAATATAAAAACGAGCAAGACATTTCTAAATTAGAATGGTTGAAAAAAAATAAAGATTTCATTGCAAATCATAAATTTTACACACCCTTTGCTATAGCTAAGTTGCAGCCTAAAAAAGAAATGAATGCTTTTAAACTTCAAAAAGAAATACATAAAATTGAAGCTAAGAAGGCAAAGCAGTCTAGTACAAAAGTTGGACGAGGCGTAGAAACCATGTACAGAGTGACACTTAGAAACCACATGACATTAAGTAATATAGCCGATTCTAAAGCCAATATTTTGTTGTCTGTAAATGCTATTATTTTGTCTGTAGCGCTTTCTAATCTGGTTCCTAAATTAGATAATGCCTCGAATGCATTTTTAGTCTATCCAACATTAATTCTTTTACTTTTTAGTGTGTCGGCCATTGTATTGTCTGTTATTTCTACACGTCCAAATGTTTCGTCTAATGTTAATGTTACACGAGAGATGATTAAATCTAACAAGACAAATATTCTATTCTTTGGAAATTTTTATAAAATGACTTTAGAAGATTTTGAATGGGGAATCGATTATTTAGTAGAGAATGAAGACACTTTGTATAACTCACTTACTAAAGATTTATATTATTTAGGCTTGGTTTTAGAGCGTAAATATAGGTTGCTAAGACTTACATATACTGTGTTTATGGTAGGTATAGTGCTATCTGCTCTAGCATTTATTTTAAGTTATTATTTTTTAGTAAGCGTTAAATTATAAACGGATATGGAACAATTAATTACAGGACCATTTACACCAATCATTTCATTTCGATATTTAAAGTCAACTTTTGAAAAATTATTGACTTCAGAACATCCTATGGAACAGTTTTTAGCACAACAAGTTCTTGCTATTCTAGAAGAAAATCCAGAATTAGTTACAGGTATTCGCTCTTTAGATGTTTTTAATACTTATAAAGAGGACGTAGATAAGATTATGGCGTTTTTGTTTCCGCCGGCATTAGGAAATAACGAAATTAAAGCCGCTTTATTTCCATATTCTAATGCACATTTTTATGTATCTAACCGTTTTGAAAAGATAATAAACGAAACAACCTCAGATGTAAATGATGTATTAAGAAAGTTATATAAAGACAACGAAAACTCAATAGATTTAAACCCGTATGCTATTATTTTAAATACGTATTACGGATTTAATGTAGATTTTGAACGACCTAAACAAATACAATTAGAGGATCGTTCAGGAAAAGTAAAAACATATAGAATTACATTTAATGCCGATTTTTTAAATATTTATCCCAATGCGAATGCGGTAGAAATTACGCCTGAGATTTTAAACGAACTTTTAGAAAATGCGCAAGACAAATCGGTTTGGCATCGTTATTTTCCAGACAATTCTTGGACGGTTGAAGGTTTTGGTCTGATAAGTATGATAGATACAACTTTAGATGAAAAAATAGACGAGTTTAAAACGCATCTTATTCAAGGAAATGTTAATAGTTCTAACAGAATTTTAGAAGATCTTCGAAAAATATTTAATATTGATGATCTTGAAATTGGAAATTACATTGTAGATGGAGATAATTTAATTCGCCCATTTGGTGAAGGAGTAAACGCATTAACCTTACACAAAGGACATTCTATTTCTTGCCAGTCTTATGCCTGTAAATATGTTTATAAAACGTTATTTGTAGATTATGAGCCTGTAGTATTATCTAATGTACCTAGCTATGCTAAACAATCTCATGGCAATGTGTTAAGTAATACATTATTAGAAAAAGGATTTAAAAGTGCTATTTTATTACCTATTGTAATAGATGATGAATTGCAATTTATTGTAGAATTGGCGGCGTATAAAGTCAATCAATTAAACGCAATAAATAAGGTAAAATTAGATACTATAATGCCATTTATTTTAAGTCATTCTAAGCGATCTATCACAGAATATGACAATGAAATAAGTGCTATTATTCAAAATCAATGTACATCTATTCATCCTGCAGTAGAATGGCGTTTTAAAGAAGAAGCAAATCAATTTATACAAGATAGAGATTCTGGGAATTCTCCTAATTTTAATGAAATTACTTTTGAAAACGTTTTGCCTTTATATGGCCAAATAGATATTGTAGGGTCTTCTGTGGCTAGAAATAAAGCCATTCAAACAGATTTAAATATGGCGCTTACACAGATCAAACGGATCTTACAAGGTGTGTTATCTGTTAAAAGTATGCCTTTTTACGAACAGCTTATTTATAAAATTGATAAACAGATTTACGAACTTGATGCCGATTTTAGTAATAATACGGAACAAGAAATTCATTTGTTTTTCGAAAAAGATGTACACCCTTTATTTAAGTATTTAAAAGCATCAGGGACAAATAATGAAGAGATTAATCGTTTTTTAGAAGCTTTAGGCGAAGATAAACAATCGTTTTATGTTGCTAGAAAACAGTACGATCAAACCATTAATATCATCAATAAAAACTTGTCTACCTTTTTAGATAAAAAGCAAGTTAAGGCACAAGCGATATTTCCGCATTATTTCGAAAAATTTAAAACAGATGGAATTGAGCATAACATGTATGTTGGCCAATCTATTTCAGAACATAAAGAATATCACGAATCTGTACTTTTTAATCTAAGAATATGGCAACTTCAGGTTATGTGCGAAATGGAAGCTTTGTATTATGAAAACCAAAAAGACCTTCCTGTTAAATTAGATGTTACTTCACTTGTTTTTGTTTACGATGTACCGTTAACCATTCGTTACCGTATAGACGAGAAACAATTTGATGTAGATGGTGCTTATAATGTACGTTACGAAATGATTAAAAAACGTATAGACAAGGCCCTAATAAAAGGCACTACAGAACGCATAACACAACCTCATAAATTATGTGTAGTGTATTCAACTAACACTATAGAACGTGAATATTTAAGCTATTTTGAATTCCTTCAGTCTAAAAATTACATAGGCGAACATATAGAAATTGTTGAGGTAGAAGAGCTTCAAGGTGCTAATGGAATAAAAGCCATTCGCGCAGATATTAATACCAATTTAGAACACGCCGGAACCGTATTTTCAATGGAAGATGTAGAAGCATCATTTTAAAATAAATTTTTAGTTTATGAATAAATTTTTACTCTTTTCATTTTTTATTTTCCTTACTAGTTGTGCGACTTTAGAGTCTAATCAAATAGCTCCAAAACAAGATGCATTACAAGATATAAATAATGAAACACTTAATGTGTTTTTGGTTGGAGATGCCGGAAAACCAGAAAATGGTAAGGCGCCTAAAGCTCTTTTAGAAATGCAAAAGCAGTTTTCTTCAGCAAATAAGGAAGATCTTTTGTTTTTTTTAGGCGACAATATTTATCCAAAAGGATTTCCTGCTAAAGGTGAAGATGGTCATGATGCTGCAAAAAAAGCAATGGAATTGCAATTAGATGTTGCGAAAACCTTTCCAGGATCTGTATATGTTATTCCTGGAAATCATGATTGGTACAGTGGTATAAAAGGACTTAAACGTCAAGAGAAATTAGTTGAAGATGTATTAGGGAAAAATACTTTTAAACCTGAAAATGGTTGTGGTATAGAGCGTATTAATATTAATGAGAATGTGGTTTTAATTGTTGTAGACTCGCAATGGTATATTACAAATTGGAATAAACAACCCACAATAAACGACGATTGTGGCATTAAAACACGCGATCAGTTTTTAGACGAATTTAAAAGTGAAATTAAAAAGGCGAGAGGTAAAACAACTTTGGTAGCCATACACCATCCAATGTTTAGTAATGGTCCGCATAACGGTCAATATACTTTTGCAGACAACATGAAACCGTTACCTATTCTAGGGACTGTAAAAAATATATTAAGAAGTACTACTGGTATTTCTAATGCAGATATGTCCAACTGGTTTTATAACGACATGCGTAAGCAGTTAATTGCAGCGTCGCAACAAAACGATCACGTTATTTTTATTTCTGGGCACGAACATAGTATGCAATTTATTCAGTTAGATAATTTAACGCAAATTATTAGTGGTTCAGGTTCTAAAACAACAGGAGTAAGACCAAAAACAGACGACCAGTTTGGGCTGGCAAAAAATGGTTATGCGGTATTAAATATTCATAAAAACTTAGCAACAGATGTTCAGTTTTTAGAAGCAGAAACCAATAGTGTAGTGTTTAGAAAAAACATTCATGAGGCTGTACACCCTAACAGAAGAACTTATCCAAGTACGTTTCAAGATTCTATAAGTGCTTCGGTATTAACAAAAGCAGAAACAGATAAATCTTCATTCTATAAATTTTTATGGGGAGATCGTTTTAGAAATTATTACAGTACTCCTGTTTTAGCAAAAACATTAAATTTAGATACGCTTTATGGCGGCCTTATTCCAATTAGAAAAGGAGGCGGAACACAATCTAAATCTTTACGTTTACAAGATCGTAACGGGACACAATACGTAATGCGTGCATTAAAGAAAAGTGCAACGCAGTATATACAAGCGGCATTGTTTCGGGATCAATATGTAGAAGGTCAGTTTAACGATACAGCGGCAGAAGCTTTGGTGTCTGATGTGTTTACAGGAGCACATCCTTATGCGCCATTAACTATAGATGTGTTGTCTGATGCTATTGGTGTCTATCATTTAAATCCTAAATTGTATTATGTTCCTAAACAAAATGCTTTAAAGGAATTTAATGCCGAATTTGGAGGTGAATTATATTTTTTAGAAGAACACGCATCCGAAGGACATAAAAATCTTGCAGGAAAACATTTTACAGGAGATATAATAAGTACGATGGATGTTTTTGAAAAAATACATTCAGATGAAGATGTTGTTATCGATCAAGAAAATTATATAAAATCTAGATTGTTCGATATGTTAATAGGAGATTGGGACAGACACCAAGACCAATGGCGTTGGTTAGAGTTCAAGGAAAACGGTAAAAAAGTATATAGAGCATTGCCTAGAGATCGTGATCAGGCCTTTTCAAAAATGTCTGAAGGTTTTATGTTAAGTGCCGGTGTGGCTTTAATTCCAGGCGCGCGTGTTCTGAGAAGTTTCGATAAAGATTTAAGAGATGTAAAAGGTGTAAATGCAGAGCCATATCCTTTAGATGTGGCATTTATTACCGATATAGATAAATCGGTTTGGGATGCTCAAGTAGCCTATATTCAAGAGCATATTACAGATGAAGTTATTGATCAAGCATTCTTAGAGTTACCGAAAGAGGTGCAAGACGAATCTGTTTTAGAAATAAAAAAGCTTGTTAAGGCACGACGTAAAAATCTTAAAGATATATCTGATCGTTATTTTAAATTGATAAGTAAATTTGCTGTGGTTACAGGAACGAATAAAGACGATTATATCTCTGTAAAAGGATTGGAAAATGGTAACGTTGAGGTTTCTGTTTTGAGAAAAAAAGATGGAACAATTAAAGACCGTTTTCATCATAAAGTTTATAATCCGAAGGACACAAAAGAGATTTGGGTTTATGGTTTAGATGATGATGATACGTTTGAAGTCTCAGGAAAAAGTAATCAGATTAGAATTAGATTGATTGGCGGACAAAATAACGATGATTACACTGTTGAACATGGTAAGAATATTGTGATTTACGATTATAAGTCGAAGAAAAATAACTTGATTAAAGCACAATCTGCTAAAATAAAATTAACAGACGATTATGAAACTCAGGTTTATAATTACAAGAAATTTAAAAGTAATACCAATCAGTTATTACCTGTTATAGGAGCTAATCCAGACGATGGATTAAAACTGGGAATTTCTGATACATATACAAGATATGGTTTTGAACGCAATCCGTTTACAAGTCAGCATATATTTAAAGGAGCGTATTATTTTGCAACGAATGGTTTTGAATTGTTGTATAGTGGAGAATTTGCTCATGTAGTTGGACATTTAAATCTTAAAGTAGAAGCAGATTTTCAGAGTCCGAATTATACGTTTAACTTCTTTGGTTATGGTAATGAAACAAGTAATAGCGATGACGATTTAGGAGTAGATTTTAATCGTGTAAAAGTCAGAACTTTTGGTATTGCTCCAAGTTTAGTATGGAATTCATTACGAGGAAGTATGATTGACTTTGGGATTCATTACGAAACTACTGAAGTACATAATACATCGAATAGATTTGTAGAAGATGATGGTGATGAATTACCTCATTATATTTTTGAAGAAGTTCAATTTGCAGGAATTCACGGTGCGTATCATTTTACTAATTTTGATAATCAAGCATATCCAACAATAGGATTGAAGTTTGATTTAGAAACCGGATACAGCCAGAATATAGATATTAATGGGCGTGGTTATGGCTATGTTATTCCTAAGTTAGCAATTGCTTATAAACTGGACCATTCTGGACGATTGGTTTTAGCTACAACATTTAAATCTCAGCTTAATATAGGAAATGAATTTGAATTTTATCAGGCTGCAGCAATAGGAGGAGAGGATGGTTTACGCGGATTTAGAAATCAGCGTTTTACCGGAAAACGTTCCTTTTATCAAAACTCAGATATCCGTTACAGTTTAACCAATTTAAAAACACCAATTTTACCAATTAAGATTGGTATGTATGGTAGTTTCGATTATGGTCGTGTTTGGTTATCCAAAAGCAATTCAGATAAATGGCATAATTCTTATGGAGGTGGTGTTTTTGTAAATGGAGCAGAATTACTAAGTGCAAAATTAGGAGTGTTTAATTCTGTAGATGGTGTGCGTGTTGCCTTCGGATTAGGATTTGGATTTTAATATAAAGTGTTTTTTGCTTCAAAATCAAAATCAAAATCAAAATCAAAATCAAAATCAGATTATATCATATACATAGTGTTTGCTCGTATCAAGTCATAAAAAAACCACCTAAAATAGGTGGTTTTATATTTATAATGAACATGTAGTTTTTAGTAATTTACGTGATCAATAATTTCTAATCCGTAACCAATCATTCCTACACGTTTAGTGTGTTCGCTATTCGAGATTAATCGAAGTTTATGAACGCCAAGATCGTGTAAAATTTGTGCACCAATACCAAAGTCTTTATTGTCCATAGTAATACTAGGTGCTTTAGCTACATTGTTTTCTTTTTGTTCTTGTTTTAAAATAGACAAACGTTTAATGGTGTTCATTGAAGTTGGCTCTTGGTTTATAAAGAGTATTGCTCCACTTTCAGCATTATTAATCACCTTAAACATGTTATCTAATTTAGGCTCAGGATTGTTTGTTAACGTTCCTAAAATATCATTATTAACAAGTGTCGAGTTTATACGTGTTAAGACAGGCTCGTCAGATTTCCATTGTCCTTTTGTTAACGCAATATGTACTTGATTATTTGTAGTTTGTTTATAGGCTCTTAAACGGAATTTTCCGAAACGTGTTTCTATATCAAAATCTTCTTGTTTTTCAATCAAAGAGTCGTGTTGCATTCTGTAAGCAACTAAATCTTCAATAGAAACGATTTTTAAGTCAAATTTTTCAGCGACTAATTTAAGCTGAGGTAATCTGGCCATAGTTCCGTCTTCGTTCATGATTTCAACAATCATTCCCGCAGGTTCTAAGCCCGCTAATCTAGCCAAATCTATAGCTGCTTCTGTATGTCCTGTTCGCCTTAATACACCGCCATCTTTGGCTACAAGAGGAAAAATATGTCCTGGTCTAGCTAATTCAAAAGGTTTTGTTTCTGGGTCTACTAAAGCTTGAACTGTACGTGCTCTATCTGCAGCAGAAATACCTGTAGTAACTCCTTTTCCAAGTAAATCTACAGACACTGTAAAAGCAGTTTCCATATGGTCTGTATTATTACTAACCATCATAGGTAAACCTAATTCTTTACAACGACTTTCTGTAAGCGGAGCGCAAATTAATCCACGACCATGGGTGGCCATAAAATTCACCATTTCTGGTGTTGCTTTAGATGCCGAGGCAATAAAGTCGCCTTCGTTTTCTCGGTCTTCATCATCTACAACTATAATTACTTTACCATTTCTAATGTCGTTAATGGCTTCTTTAATTGTATGTAGTTTAAAAGATGAAGCTGTTTTGTCTTTGGTTTCTGTCATCATAATGCAAAGATATTGCTTTTAGTTTAAATGTTGTATCGCATTTCTACTTAAGTCTTCCTTTGTTTTGTATTTAAAAAAGGCATGAGCTATCGGGTAGATTATAAATCCTAAAATTATAAAGAGTGTGTTGTACTTTTTACTTTTCTGATTTAAATGTTTTTTTAAAGCGATTAAATTGAATTGCTGAGTGATGTAGTAAATAATAAACACAACCAACGAAATAATACTTAATTGTATACAAGTAGTGGCTGCTGCTGCCATTTTATTATTTCTTAAGATGAAAAATAAAACAAGAAGGACAATACCAATACTATTGAAAATTAAAGCGATTTTTGAGTAAATATTTAAACGTGTAACCAAGTTTCTTGAAATCTCGAAGTTCTCGTCGATATGGATTCCTTTTTTTCTTAGGTCTTCTAAATTTAAATTACGTTCTTCTAAAGTGTATAATGCTTCAATTTTACCTGATTCATGATAATTATAAGTTGTAGGATCTTTTATAATGTTTAAAAGTTTGTCTTCCTTATAACGTTTAAAATCACTAAAATCTCTATTTAGTCCGTCAGCAAATACTTCGTCTGAATTATTATTTATATGAAGTAATTTTTTTAGTGGAATTAAAATATGATCAAACTCTAATAATCCTTTATCTGCTGTTGCTCGACGTGTTAAAAACACACCTAACGGAAGCATAATTAAAGTTGAAAACCAAGTTGCTAAAACAGGATTGAAAGTTCCATCTTTAGCACTGTTTTTGGCAAAAATTCCAATAAAGTGATATGTTAAGAATAGTAAAATTGCTATAATCATGGGTAACCCTAAACCACCTTTTCTAATTAATGCACCTAAAGGAGCGCCTACAAAAAAGAGTATGATACAGGCAAATCCTAAAGATAATTTTTCATGTAAAGCAATAACGTGTTTGTTTAACCAAGCCGATTTTGTTTTAAAAGATCTTTCGTTATTATGAAGAATTTGCTTTGTACTTGCAGAACTGTTTATAGATAACTCTACAATTTGTAGTTGTTTGTCATTATCGTATAAATCTAAAATATTCCCAGTGTAAATTGTGTCTTTTAAAGGTTTTAAACTAATCTCTAAATTCTTAATGCTATACCGGTTATAGACGTTATGAGAGAGTTTATCATAATCCTTTTCTCGTTCAAAAGCCAAAGAGTCTATCGTGTAATTTAAACCAGAAATATTTAACATAGAATACTTACTATCTACATTTTTATCGTCTAAATCTACATTGTCTAATTGCGATAAATCTGTATTAATAGTATACACATCGAAGGCACTTTTTGTAAATGGTCTGCGGCGTCTTTCTTTAGATTTTTTAGGCGGAGTATCGTCATAATAATATCCATCCTTTAAAATTAATTTTAAAATATCAGAATTTTCCTGACCTACTAATTCACCTTCTTTAGCAACAATAGTCGTATAGTTTCCTAAACCCGTATTTGGTTTTTTATGAATAATAATATCATGCAAATACTGGCCTTTATCTCCTGTCTTTTTTTCTACTTTTATATTTAATGTAGCAACATCGTTAAATTGTCCTTCTACAATAACCATTGCAGGTTTTAATTTAGCTATATTTTTCCGGAGGTTATAGGAGTGATATTCTCCCCAGGGAATTACATTATTTGAAAAGAAAAAGGTTACAATTCCTAAAATAACAATAAAAACACTTAGTCCTGCCATGGCGCGTTGTAATGAAATCCCTGTAGATTTCATAGCGGCAAATTCATAGTTTTCGGCAAAATTTCCGAACACCATTATGGAAGATAATAAGATGGTTAGTGGTAATACTAAAGGAATTAATTTAGGCGAATAGTATAATAAAAACTTTAAAATAA
Source organism: Formosa sp. L2A11 (assembly GCF_009796865.1). Taxonomy (GTDB): domain Bacteria; phylum Bacteroidota; class Bacteroidia; order Flavobacteriales; family Flavobacteriaceae; genus Formosa. Next base: position 2,174,788 of record NZ_CP047028.1, read on the forward strand.
TAACAACATCTAGATCTTTACCAGCCAACTCTTTTATAAAAAGCCAAATAGTTTGCAATACAAAAATCATCATTAGTATTATAAATACACTAAGAAATGATTTTAGGTATGTGGTTATAATGTATCGGTCTAGAATTTTCAAGTATAGCCTAGTTTAATTTGTTAATGTAGTAGTTTTTATACTTGTTTTTATCGAAAGAAAATAACGCTTTAGATAAGGTTTGGTTAGTCTCAAAAGATGTTACAGTAAGCGTTGTTTGCGTACCATTATTGCCAACTTCTATTAAATTGTATATGTGTTTAGTTTGTGGGTCTATACCTAATAACACATGGTCTGTTTCAGAATTAGAATCTTTTGGAGTTAATTTAATAAACTGAATTTTACGTCCTTTTATATTTTTTTCTTCACCCATTTTGTATGTGTAACCGTCTGTGTAAAAAGAGAGCATTTTACTAGGAGTAATGCTACTATCATCGTCCGGATCTTCTTTAGAAATGGTTACTTCCTCATCTTCTGGATTAATACTGTATAATGTAGTACCATTGTATATTCTGGTAATGCCTAAGATATTTAATACATATTTATCACCTTGCATAACCACATCTCCGCGTGTTTCTTGATTGATATTTTCTGCAGAATTATGAAGTACATATTTAAAATCTAATGAAATATTATCATAAGATTTTACTTTTGTAGATACTTGATCTAATAATGCTTTCGCTTTTGCGTCGTTCTGGCTAAACCCTAAAAGGGTGAAACATAATGTAAGTGAAAGTAAAAATGTTTTCATTCTAATTGTTCTTTTCATTTTCTAATAATTGTTCTAACGCAATAAAATCTTGAACTAATACTTGTCGGGCTTTACTACCTTCAAAAGGACCAACAATACCTGCTGCTTCTAATTGATCTATTAATCGCCCAGCACGATTGTAACCTAATTTTAATTTACGTTGTAATAATGATGCAGACCCTTGTTGTGCCGTAACAATAACCTCGGCTGCGTCTTTAAATAATTTATCTCTGTCGGAGATATCAATATCAAGATTTGTGCCACCTTCTTCACCAACGTATTCTGGTAATAGGTAAGCGTCTGGATATGCTTTTTGTCCGCCAATAAATTCAGTAATTTTTTCTACTTCGGGTGTGTCTACAAACGCACATTGTATACGCACTAAATCATTACCTTGTGTGTATAGCATGTCTCCGCGACCAATAAGCTGATCTGCTCCTGAACCATCTAAAATGGTACGTGAATCTATTTTAGAGGTTACTCTAAAGGCTATTCTGGCAGGGAAATTGGCTTTAATAATACCTGTAATTACGTTAACTGAAGGACGTTGTGTTGCAATAATTAAGTGAATACCAATGGCACGTGCTAATTGTGCTAAACGTGCAATAGGTGTTTCTACTTCCTTACCAGCAGTCATAATTAAATCGGCAAACTCATCTACAACCAAAACTATATATGGTAAAAAATGATGACCGTCGTTCGGATTTAATTTACGTGCTTTAAATTTTGTATTATATTCTTTAAGGTTACGGCACATGGCATTTTTAAGCATGTCGTAACGGTTATCCATTTCAATACAAAGTGAATTAAGTGTATTAATTACTTTGGTGTTATCAGTAATAATAGCTTCTTCGCTATCAGGTAGTTTAGCTAAATAATGACGCTCAATTTTATTGAACAACGTTAATTCTACCTTTTTAGGATCAACGAGTACGAACTTAACTTCTGCAGGATGTTTCTTATATAATAAGGACGTTAATACGGCATTAAGTCCAACAGATTTACCTTGACCAGTTGCACCCGCCATAAGCATGTGGGGCATTTTAGCTAAATCTACCACAAAGGTTTCGTTACTAATAGTTTTACCTAAAGCAATAGGTAACTCCATTTCAGATTTTTGGAATTTTTGTGAAGCAATAACAGAACGCATCGATACAATTGTCGAGTTTTCATTTGGTACTTCAATACCAATGGTTCCTTTTCCAGGAATTGGCGCAATAATACGTATTCCTAAAGCAGAAAGAGATAATGCAATATCGTCTTCTAAATTTTTAATTTTTGAAATACGAACACCTGCTTCCGGTACAATCTCGTAAAGTGTTACGGTTGGTCCTATGGTTGCTTTAATGCTTGCAATTCCTATTTTATAATTGCTAAGCGTATCAACAATTTTATTTTTATTATTTTCTAATTCTTCTTGATTAATGGTAATTCCTTCAGAATCGTATTTTTTAAGTAAATCTAGCGGAGGAAACTTGTAGCTCCCTAATTCTAGAGTAGGATCGAACGGTCCAAAATCTGCAACTAATTTGTTAGATAAATTATCTGTTTCAGAAATTTCTTCTTCAATTTTTTCTACTTCAATACCTATATCTACAGTGTCTTCTATGGTTTCTTCTTGTGGTGCTTCAACTTCAAAAGTACTTTTAGGAACTTCTTTTACTGGTTTTGGTTTAGAAATAGGTTCAAACTCTACAACTGGAGTTGGTTCTGGTTCTGGAGTTATTGGTTCTGCTTTTGGTTTTTCTTTTTCTCTTTTAGGAGTAATATGAGCAGATTTTATAGCTTCTGCTTCTTCTGTTAAGTTATTATCGAAAGCAAAACTGTCTTCGTCTGTATTCGACTTTAATTCGTCCGAGATATTCTTTCTAGCCGATTTAAATAGAGCTATAAAACTGTGAATTGTAACCTTAAAGCGTATTGCTAGGTAGACTATTAGCCCGAAGAATAAAAGTAAAGACACACCTAGAACACCAATGTAATCTTGTAAAAAGGTATTGGTTTCAAAACCTACAGTTCCGCCTAATATAGAATGGTTTTCTCCGAAAAATCCGAAAAACATAGAAATCCAGATGGTAAGATATAATCCCCAAAACCAATGACGTCTTAATTTTGCACGATTAATATCTAAAAGCACATGTAATCCAGAGCGTATAAGTAGTCCTGCAAAAATAAAAGCAGCAATACCAAAACCGCGATATATAAAAATATCGCTAAGATATGCACCTAATTTTTTTACCCAGTTTTCTGCTTCTACAGTTCGTGTAGAAAATTCATTTAAAATGCTTTGATCGGCTTTCCCTGTAAAGAAATAAGATAAAAATGCGGTACCCAAAATTACGCCAAGAATGATAAGAAAACTTCCAAAAATTAGCTTTTGTTGGTTCGTTAATTTCAGACTTGGTTTTTTAAATTTAGAAGTACTCGGTTGTTTTGTTTTTGGGTTTTTTTTAGCCATCAACGCGCTATTGTTTATTTGAGCAAAAATACAAATAACTAACGTTTATCCTAAGGGTATAGTATTTAAAATACTTTTGGAATATAAATAATAAAACCAACGATAGTTGCAGCAATAGCAGCAATGAAAACGGCTCCTGCAGAGATGTCTTTTATAAATCCTATTTTAGGATGATGTTCTGGATGTATAAAATCTGCAATAGCTTCTACTGCTGTGTTTAACCCTTCTGCTGTCATTATAATACCAATGGCTAATGTTTGTGCCATCCATTCTGTTGCAGATATATTATAATAAAATCCAGCAACAGTTACGCAAAGTGCAATAACAAACTGGATTTTAATACTCGATTCTGTTTTTAAGAGTAGGATAGCGCCTTTATACGCATATCCTACACTTTTAATTCTATTTACTAGAAACGATTCTTTTTTAGCCATTTTTTATAACGTCTAAAGCCGCTTTGTAATTTGGTTCGTCTACTATTTCAGAAACTTGTTCTGTATATTTTACTTCTCCTTTTTCATCTATAACAACTACACAACGAGAATGTAAAGCTTCTAAAGGACCCGTTGTAAAATCTAAACCGTAAGCTTTTCCAAAACTACCATCTTTAAAATCTGATAAAGAAATTACATTTTCTAAACCTTCTGCACCACAAAAACGGGCTTGAGCGAAAGGTAAATCGCGAGAAATACAAAGTACTTTTGTGTTTTCTAATTCGCTAACTTCTTTATTAAATTCTCTAACAGACTGTGCACAAGTACCAGTATCTACACTAGGGAAAATGTTTAAGATAACTTTGCTTCCTTCAAAATCTTTTAAAGACTTTGAGCCTAGCTCTATAGTTGTTAATGTGAAATCTGGAGCTTTTGTTCCAACTTTTGGTAATTCTCCTGAAGTATTTATTGCGTTTCCTTTTAAGGTTACTGTTGCCATATTTATGATTTTTTGATTACTGGTTAAAATTAATAATAATTAGGTGCTTTTACTATTAGTTTCTTTTTTTTTTGATTTTTAGTAGTTTGTTTAATTGGCTTATAGTTAAGTATTTAATCTCTTTGTCTCGTTAATATATTGTTAAGACGAATAAAAAGTAAAAACCGACATCCTTTAAAATTCGTTAATAGTACAGAAACAATAAAAATAACAATTTCAAAAAAATTAAAATTATGAACACATTAAAATTATTAAAATCAGCATTATTTACTGTTGCAATTTTTACTTCTATTAGTGGATTTTCTCAAGATAAAATGATGAAAGATAAAATCGTTATGGTTGGTGGTGCAAAAATGTATGCTTCTAAAAACATTATTGAAAATGCCGTTAACTCTAAAGATCATACTACGTTAGTTGCTGCGGTAAAAGCTGCAGATTTAGTAGAGGTATTATCTGGAGAAGGCCCTTTTACTGTATTTGCTCCAACAAACGAAGCCTTTGATAAATTACCAGAAGGAACGGTACAGACTTTATTAATGCCAGAAAATAAAATGAAATTACAAGCAGTATTAACGTACCATGTTGTTGCAGGAAAATGGAATGCTAAAGATCTTTTAAAGTTGATTAAAAAAGGAAAAGGTAAAGCTGAAATTAAAACAGTAAGTGGCGGTACAATTACGGCTTGGTTAAAAGGTGAAGCTGTTTATATTACAGATGAAAACGGAAACTCTGCTAAAGTAACAATTGCAGATGTAAACCAATCTAATGGTGTTATTCATGTTATTGATACTGTATTATTACCAAAAGCTTAATATTCTATATTTTTTAAGCGCATACCTTTTGTAATTATTCAAAGGGAGTTGATTAGGGATTGATTAAAGTTGGTTAGTAAGAGTCACTTCATTTAGAAGTGGCTCTTTTTTTTTATACTAATTTTGCAGAGTTTGTTTAAGTTTTACTATGTTTTATTAAAAGTATTTTAAATAATTCTTGCAATACAAAGAAGAGTTGTAGTAAAAAAAAAGAGGCTTCAATTTAAATTGAAGCCTCTTATATATAATATATTATGAGTTGTCGATTTTATTTTAAATCGAATCTATCTGCATTCATTACTTTAGTCCATGCTTTTACAAAGTCGGTTACAAATCTTTCTTTGCTATCGTCTTGTGCATATACTTCAGAATAAGAACGTAAAATAGAGTTAGATCCAAATACTAAATCCATACGTGTTGCAGTCCATTTTACAGTTCCTGTTTTGCGGTCGCGAATTTCGTACAAACCATTTTCTGTAGGTTTCCAAGTATTACCCATATCTGTTAGGTTTACAAAGAAATCGTTAGTTAATGCTCCAACTTTATCTGTAAATACACCATGTTTAGTATTGTCGTAATTAGTACCTAACATTCTCATTCCTCCAACAAGTACTGTCATTTCTGGTGCTGTTAAGCCCATTAATTGTGTACGGTCTAACATTAATTCTTCTGGACTTACTACGTAATCTTTTTTACTGTAGTTACGGTATCCATCAGCTAAAGGCTCTAAAGGTTCAAAAGATTCTGCATCTGTCATTTCGTCTGTAGCATCACCTCGTCCTGGAGAAAAAGGAACAACAGTATCGAAACCAGCTGCTTTTGCTGCTTGTTCAATTCCTACATTACCGGCTAAAACAATAGTATCTGCAATGCTAATACCAAATTCTGCGGCAATAGGTTCTAAAATAGATAACACATAAGATAAACGTTTTGGTTCGTTTCCTTCCCAGTCTTTTTGTGGTGCTAAGCGAATACGCGCTCCGTTTGCTCCACCACGCATGTCAGATCCACGGTATGTACGAGCACTATCCCAAGCTGTATTTACCATTTCAGAAATTGATAATCCTGATGCGGCAATTTTTGCTTTAACAGCTTCTACATCATAACCTGTAGTTCCTGCTGGAATTGGGTCTTGCCAAATTAAATCTTCTTGAGGGACGTCTGTTCCAAAGTAATTAGCCTTTGGCCCCATATCTCTATGTGTTAATTTAAACCATGCACGAGCGAAAGTTTCTGAGAAATACTCTTGATCGTTCATGAATTTTAAAGAGATTTCTCTGTAAATAGGGTCTACTTTCATAGCCATATCTGCATCGGTCATCATTGGGTTAAGACGTGTCGTATTATCTTCTACATCTACAGGTTTGTCTTCATCTTTAATGCTAACAGGCTCCCATTGTAAAGCACCGGCAGGACTTTTAACAGATTCCCATTCGTGATTAAATAACATTTCAAAGAAACCACCATCCCATTTTGTTGGGTTTGTTGTCCATGCACCTTCCAAACCGCTTGTTACTGTATAGCGTCCTTTTCCAGATTTATTAGGATTACTCCATCCCATACCTTGCTCTTCTACGCCAGCAGCTTCTGGTTCTGGACCTAAAACACTTGCATCTCCATTACCATGTGTTTTTCCTACAGTATGTCCTCCAGCAGTTAAAGCTACAGTTTCTTCATCGTTCATGGCCATACGAGCAAAAGTTTCACGTATATGTGCAGCCGTTTTTAACGGATCTTGTTTTCCGTTAACACCTTCTGGATTTACATAAATTAACCCCATTTGTACAGCGGCTAAAGGATTTTCCATAGTAGAAGGTTTATCTACATTATCGTAACGCTCGTCACTTGGTGCTAACCATTCTTTTTCTGATCCCCAATAAGTATCTGTTTCAGGGTTCCAAATATCTTCACGTCCAAAGGCAAAACCATAAGTATTTAAGCCCATATCTGCATAAGCAATAGTACCAGCAAGCACAATTAAATCTGCCCAACTTACTTTATTTCCATATTTTTTCTTGATAGGCCAAAGTAATCTTCTGGCTTTATCTAAACTCACGTTATCTGGCCAAGAGTTTAAAGGTGCAAAACGTTGGTTTCCTGTTCCTCCGCCACCACGTCCGTCAGATGTACGGTAAGATCCTGCCGAGTGCCATGATAAACGAATCATTAATCCGCCATAGTGTCCCCAATCTGCAGGCCACCAATCTTGACTATCAGTCATTAAGGCGTGCATATCCTTTTTTAGAGCGTCAATATCTAATTTTTTAAGTTCTTCATGATAATCGAAATCTTGACCTAATGGGTTTGTCTTCGTGTCATGCTGATGTAAAATATCAAGGTTAAGTGCATTTGGCCACCAATCCATAACAGAATCTTTGCTTGATGTATTTCCACCGTGCATTACAGGACATTTACCTCCAGATGCTCCATGACTGCTTGAGTGTTCATGGTTTTCTTCTGAAATAGGTTCTGTTTTATCTTGGTGCTGTTGTTGTTGCTGCTGTTGTTGCTGTTGGTGATGTGGGCATTGACTAATGTCGCCAGATGAGTTTGTGTTTTTATCGTTTTCCATATCTAAAAAAGTTTAAGGATTTTTTGTATTTGCTATGATTCAAATATACCCTAGTTGTTGTTTATAAAATGAAAGTTTTAATTTTCATATTCTATTTAACTATAAGGATAATTGATAGATTTGTTTTTAGGTATAATTAATATTTATTTTATTGTGTTTATAAAAATAAATCAAATAATTGATAAATTCTAAGTATTTGAGTTAAAAATGCACTAATTTCTTACTTAAATGTTTGTTTTGTTTAGTGGATTAACTTTTAAAGTTGTTTTAGTAAAAATATATGTGATTTGTTGTTTACTATTTTACAAAATATTAATGACTTCAAAAAAAGGAAAGCTAAAACTTATCAATTACATAACCTTAGAGATTTAATGTCTTTGATTGAAATTATTTTTAGCTGTCTAAATTTTTATAGAATTATGCTAGATTAAAAAAACAAGTAGAGTATAGATGAATTATTTTAAGTTAGAATACTCAGGTTGTTAAAATAGAGAAGTACTATTTTGTCTTAAATAATTATCTTTTTTCTGAAAACAGAATTAAAACTGTGTTAGGTTTATTATTAGTACTTAAAATGATGCTTTATACTTATAATTAATTGAATTACAGTCTGTTTTGTTAAAATAGGTTAAGAATGTTAAAGCTGTTTTAAAATGTGTTTTTGGAGCTGTAAAAGTTTTTGATTTGTTAATGTAAATGCTCAAGTGACTAAATTTGGTGTGAAAACGGGATTGAATTTTGCAGATGTTAGCGGAGATCAGGTTGATGGTTTCGAAACTGTTACAGTATTCCATTTTGGAGTTATGGCAGAATTTATAATTTCTGATAAATTTTCTTTTCAACCTGAATTACTTTATTCTGGTCAGGGCTATAGTGAAGATTATTAAGATTCTGATAGTGTTGAATTGAATTATTTAAACCTGCCCTTAATGGGAAAATATTATTTAATTAAAGGTTTAAGTTTAGAGGCAGGACCTCAAGTAGGGGTGTTGCTTTCGGGAGATTATGAAGGCGTAGATGTTAAAGACAGTTTTATGGATATGGATTTAAGTTTAAATGCAGGGATTGGTTATAAATTAAATAACGGTCTTAATTTTACGGCAAGATATAATTTTGGATTAACAAATATTGGTGTTTCAGAAGACTCTAAAGTTAAAAATGGGGTTGCTCAAATTTCTGTAGGTTACTTCTTCTAGAATACTGCTATTAAGTAATGTGTTAACTATAGAATAAAAAAAATCCACATCAGAATGAAGTGGATTTTTTAATAATATAATTTTTCTTTTTCTATTTATCTATAGCGCCTAAAACACGTTTCATAAAACCGTTTAAAGCTTCTTTTTTAGGAGTACCATTTTTAATCATAGTATTCACTTCTATGGCACCGTACATGTTAGAGATTAATTCACCAATAACATCTAATTCTTCATCTTTTAGAGAAGGCACTTCTGTTAATGCTTCTAGCGTCTCGATGGTTTCATTTACAAAATCTTCATCGTTTTCCTCAATAAATTGAGTAAGGTGTTTAATTACTGGTAACTTCATCGACTAATTCTTTTAAAACGTCAAACTTATTAGTTTGTACTTGGTTAACAAAAGCTCCTTTTTTAAAGGTTGCAAAAGTAGGTAAGTTGTCTACGTTTGCTAATTTTCTTGATTCAGCAAATTTTTCAGCATCAGCAATAATGAATGTTACATTTTCATTTTCTTTAGCTAATTTTTTAAATTTTGGTTTCATAATTTTACAATTACCACACCAACTTGCTGCATATTGTACAACTACTGTATCATTTGAAGATACAATGTCTTGTAAATTGTCTTGTTCTAATTCTTGTACCATAATAGATAATTTTTAGTTTACCACCCTTTAACGAAAAAGGATGGTAGATTGTGTTTTGTTAATTAGTGAGAAGCTAAGTAGCTAGAAACACCATCTCTGTTAGCGTTCATTGCATCTTTTCCTTCTTCCCAGTTTGCAGGACAAACTTCACCAAATTTTTGTACGTGAGTTAAAGCATCTACGATACGTAAGTATTCATCAACATTTCTTCCTAAAGGCATGTTGTTAATGCTTTCGTGTTGTACAACACCATCTTCATCTATAATGTAAGTTGCTCTATAAGTTACGTTATCACCATCTACAGTTACAACTCCAGTTTCTTCGTTGTAAGTTTCGTTAGTAACATCTAAAATACCTAATGTAGAGGCTAAGTTTCTATTTGTATCTGCTAAAATTGGGTAAGTAACACCTTCAATTCCACCGTTATCTTTTTCTACGTTTAACCATGCAAAGTGTACTTCAGGAGTATCACAAGATGCACCAATTACAATTGTATTTCTTTTTTCAAATTCTGCTGCTGCAGCTTGAAATGCGTGTAATTCTGTTGGACATACAAAAGTGAAATCTTTTGGGTACCAAAATAAAACTACTTTTTTCTTGTTTTTTACCGCTTCTTCAAGAACGTTTACTTTAAAAGTATCGCCCATTTCGTTCATTGCGTCAACGTTTAAATCTGGAAATTTTTTACCTACAAATGCCATGTTATATATATTTAATATTGTTAATTTTTACACTACAAATATACGGTACAATATGTATTTATAGTGTGAACAAAATTTTAAATATTTATACCAATATAGCTTTTGTTTATAATGAAATGAAATAGGCTATAACGATGTGTTATTTGTCTTTTAATTGTTTGATTTTTATTTTAAAGGCAGCAAAAACTAAAGTGGTAAACGGACTTAAATAATTGAAGAATGCGTAACCGGCGTAATGCCAGGTGTCTACTCCTAAAACGCTACTTTGGTAGGCTCCACAAGTGTTCCAAGGTACTAAAACAGAGGTTACAGTACCTGCATCTTCTAAGGTTCTACTCAGGTTTTCTGGAGCTAATCCTTTGTCTTCAAAGGCTTTTTTATACATTCTACCAGGAATAACAATTGCTAAGTATTGGTCACTTGCAATAGCGTTTAATCCGATACAGCTAATTACAGTACTAGCGAATAATCCGAATACAGAATCGAATAATTGTAATACAGCTTTACTTATTCTAGCAAGTGCTCCAATGGCATCCATAATACCACCAAAAACCATAGCACAAATAATTAACCAAATGGTACCTAACATACCATACATTCCGCCTGAAGAGAATAAATCATTTAAATCTTTACTATTTGTAGCTACAGAGGTATCTACTGTAATAGCAGTCATTATTCCTTTATATGCTGTAAGAAAGTTAAGTTCTGTTGCGCCTGTAATTTGTTTAACAATTTCAGGTTGAAATATAAGTGCAAATACACCACCTAATAATGTACCTACTAATAAAGCAGGTAATGGGGGTGTTTTTTTTATAATTAAGAAAATAACTAATGCAGGAACTAAAAATAGCCAAGGAGAAATATTAAAAGCACTATCTATAGAGGCTAACATTGCAGAGGTATCTGTTGTTCCATGTACATCTAAAGACAAGCTAATAATTATAAAAAGGACTAGTGTTACAACTAATGTTGGTATGGTTGTATATGTCATGTATTTTATATGAGAGAACAATTCTCCTCCAGCCATAGCAGGAGCTAGGTTTGTGGTGTCGCTTAAAGGTGACATTTTATCTCCAAAATATGCTCCAGAGATAACGGCTCCAGCAGTCATACCATGGTCAATACCTAAAGCATTTCCAATACCAACTAAAGCAATACCAACTGTAGCAGAAGTTGTCCAGCTACTTCCTGTAGCAACAGAAATAATAGAACAAATAACAACACATGCAGGAAGGAAAATAGACGGACTTAATATTTGTAAGCCATAATAAATCATAGATGGAATAATACCACTTATAAGCCAAGTTCCGGCTAAAGAGCCTACAAATAAAAGTATAAGTAGTGCACCAGCAGTAGATTTAATATTTTCGGCAACTTCTTCAAGCATTTGATCGTAAGATACCTTGTTAAAAAATCCAACTATGGCAGCAACTGCAGCGCCAAGTAGTAAAACAAATTGATTACTTCCGCTTAAGGCATCGTCACCAAAAGCATATTTTACGTTAAAAAATAACATAATAACTAAAGCCAAAACTGGGATTAGTGCTTCCCAAATGCTTAATTCTCTGTTCTCTACAATGGGGTCTTCTTTAGGTGTTTTAGGCTTTATATCTTGGCTTTCCATGCGCAATTATTAGGTTAAAAATAAAAATTGTATAGTTCTGTAATGTTACGATTTTACACGCTTATGTGCAAATACAGATTCAGATAAACATATTTTACAAAAAAAAGGGTGTAAAAAAACACTTCTTTTAAAAAGAAGTGTTTTTGGAAGTGTAAAAGTTGTTTTTTTATTATAAAAACTTACAATTATACTATGTATTCTTCTCTTGGTTTTTAGATATGTTCTGTATATCCTAATGAAGGGACATTATAGTCGTATTAAACTTATATTTATTTTTGTTTTACGTTTTAATTTATGAGGATTTCAATACAGAAAAATATCTGTTTTATAAGAAGTTTGGTGTTTTTATTATAAGATACCGTAGTGTTTAAAAACAGCTATACATTTTAATAATTTATTAAGAGTTATAGTTTCTAAACCATTCTAAAATTCGATATTTTCGTTTTTTTAATAAGATAGATAATGTTAATTTAAAGAATATAGAATGAAAAAAAAGTTATTTTTTGCAGGGATGCTGCTGTTGGGGTTGAGTGTGAATGCATTAACTGTTAATCCTATTGTAGTAAACGTAGGAGACGTTGCAACCATAGGCGCACCAAGTACTTTTGCTTATGCATCGATAAAATTCCCAAAGAGTAATTTTATTATTAAACGTGGTGGAATTGTAAATTATAGCAACTTATCTGGTGTTAGAGTAGAGGTTGTAAGTATAGAAAACATAAACGGAACAAGAATTGTTGTAATTAAGCGGGCAGATGGACGTAAATTTTTTAATGTTTTGCCTACGGCTAAGGTAGAACTAGAAGCATCTGTTTATAAGAAGGAATTGGTTTTAAATTAATTTCCTTTTATAGATAAAATCAGAAAGCATTAAGAGTTTAAAAAAAAAAAATCCCCACTTTTAAATAAAGTGGGGATTTTTATATGTTGTAATTAGATGATTATTTAATCATACTATAACTACGTTTTATGAAGTTAGTAAGTTCTTCTCCTTTTAATAAACCTTGAGATAAACGAGCTAAATCTAAACTTTGTGTAATTAAACGTTTTTGGTCTTCTTCTGCTTCAGTATTTAAAATTTCTGAAACTAAAGGTGCATTTGTATTTACAACCAAATTGTACATTTCTGGCATACTACCAAACATGTTCATTCCGCCACCACCAGTTTGTTGCATTTCTTTCATACGACGCATAAATTCTGGTTGCGTAATAATAAATGGCGTTGCATCGCTATCAGAAGTTTCTAATTGTACTGTAAACTTATCTGCAGGGATAGCTGCTTTCAATACTTCTTCTAATTTTTTCTTTTCGTCTTCACTTAATTTAGAAATTTCGGTTTCGTCTTTCTTAATTAAATTGTTTACGTGATCTGCATCAACTCTAGAGAAAGTAATGTTTTCTTTAGAACCTTCTAATTTTTGCATTAAATGCGAAATAATAGGAGAGTCTAGTAAAAGCACTTGGTAACCTTTTCCTTTTGCATCTTGAATGTAACTGTGTTGTGCATCTTTATCTGATGTGTATAAAATAACAAGCTTACCATCTTTATCGGTTTGTGTGTCTTTTATTTTTTCAGTCAATTCTTCATATGTAAAATACTCACCATCTACAGTTGGATATAAAGCAAATGCTTCAGCTTTTTCGAAGAATTTATCTTCAGAAAGCATTCCGTATTCAATAACAATTTTTATATCGTTCCATTTTGCTTCAAAATCTTCACGGTTAGTATTGAATAACGATTTTAATTTATCTGCTACTTTTCTAGTAATGTAAGATGAAATTTTCTTAACAGCACCATCTGCTTGTAAATAACTACGAGACACGTTTAATGGAATGTCTGGAGAATCTATAACACCACGAAGCATAGTTAAGAATTCAGGAACAATACCTTCTACGTTATCTGTAACGAATACTTGGTTTTGGTATAACTGAATTTTATCTTTTTGAACGCCCATATCATTCGTCATCTTAGGGAAATATAAAATTCCAGTAAGATTAAACGGATAATCTACATTTAAATGAATGTGGAATAAAGGTTCTTCAAATTGCATTGGGTACAACTCACGGTAGAAATTCTGGTAATCTTCAGTTTCTAAATCTGCTGGTTGTTTTGTCCAAGCCGGATTAGGGTTGTTTATAATATTATCTACAGTAATTTTACGTTGAGGCTCTTTTGTTTCCTTTCCGTCTTTATCTGTAATTGTTGCAGGTTCATGCTCAGGATCGTTAATTTCCTTAGTTCCAAATTTAATTGGCACTGGCATAAACTTGTTATACTTAGAAAGTAAAGCACCTATACGCGCTTCTTCTAGAAACTCTGTAGAATCTTCTGAAATGTGAAGAATAATTTCTGTTCCACGTTCTGTTTTGTCAGAAGGCTCTAAAGTAAACTCTGGAGATCCGTCGCAAGTCCAATGTGCAGCAGGTTCGTCTTTAAACGATTTTGTAATAATTTCAACTTTATCTGCTACCATAAAAGCAGAATAGAAACCTAAACCAAAATGACCAATAATTCCAGAATCTTTAGCAGAGTCTTTGTATTTGTCTAAAAACTCTTCAGCTCCAGAAAATGCAACTTGGTTAATGTATTTTTCTACTTCTTCTGCAGTCATTCCTAAACCTTGATCGATAATATGAAGTTTTTTACCTTCTTTATCAATTTTAATTTCAAGTTTTGGATTACCATATTCTACAGTTACTTCACCTATACTAGTAAGATGTTTCAACTTTAGGGTTGCATCAGTTCCGTTACTAATTAATTCACGTAAAAATATTTCGTGATCGCTATATAGGAACTTTTTAATTAATGGAAAGATATTCTCTACCGAAACATTAATACTTCCTTTTGTCATAATATGTATGTTTTTAAATTGATTTAATTCTGATACATGTTAGTCAAAAAAAATACCAAGGATAGAAAAGTGACAATTTGACATTCATAAATAAAAAAAATGCCATTCGTATTGAATGGCATTTTTGTAGTAATAAAGTGTATTTAGGTTTAAAAACTTAATCTACTGTTTCGGTTTCAATCTTATTTTTTACATATTTTTCTAACCATTGGTCTTCTTCCCAAAGCATATGTAAAACCGATTCTTTTGCATAATAACTGTGGCTTTCACGTGGTAACATCACTAATCTTACAGGTGCACCTAATCCTTTTAAGGCATTAAAATAACGTTCACTTTGTAAAGGATACGTTCCAGAATTATTATCTGCTTCACCATGAATAAGTAATAAAGGTGTTTTCATTTTATCTGCATGCATAAAAGGTGACATGTTGTTGTAAACTTCTGGGGCTTCCCAGTAATTACGTTCTTCACTTTGGAATCCAAATGGGGTTAAGGTTCTGTTGTAAGCTCCAGAACGTGCAATACCAGCGGCAAATAAATTTGAGTGTGATAATAGGTTAGCTGTCATAAATGCGCCATAACTATGGCCTCCAACTGCAACACGGTTTCTGTCTATATATCCTAAACTATCTACAGCATCAATAGCGGCTTTTGCATTAGCAACTAATTGTTCTCTAAAAGTATCGTTAGGTTGGTTGTCGCCTTCACCAATAATTGGGAACGCTGCTTTATCTAAAACAACATAGCCTCTAGTTACCCAATATATAGGAGATCCATAGTTTAGATATGTAAAATCGTTAGCGTTTAAAGTGCTTTGTGCAGCACTATTTTTGTCTTTATATTCACGAGGATAAGCCCACATAAGCATGGGGTATTTTTTACCAGCTTCATAATCTGTTGGTAAATATAATGTCCCTGATAAATCTAATCCATCTGCACGTTTATAAGAAATAACCTCTTTTTTAACATTTTGAAGGCTTTTATAAGGATTTTCGAATTGCGTTAGTGGTTTTAAACTATTTCGCTTTTTAATGTTTCTAACGTAATAATTGGGATATTCGTTTTTAGATTCTATACTAACAATATATTCTCCTGTTTTAGCATTTAAAGCTGAAGAAATGCTTTCTACCTTATTTGTTAACTTGGATTGGTATAAACGTTTTGTTTTTTGAGTACTTAAATTTAATTCATCTACAAACGGGGATTTACCTGCGTCGCTATATCCTTCTCCAATTAAATACGCTGATTTTTTATTTAAATCTAAAACATATTCACTGAATTCGTTTTTAGTTGAAACAAAAGAACCTGGATCGCTATAAAGATCTTGGTAGTTACGATCGAATAATATTTTTGGCTCTTGACTAGCATCAGAAGGATTGAATACATAAGTTCTCGTGTTACGTGTATTCCACCAGGTATCGTAAGCGATAGCTGTTTGGTCGTTACCCCAAATAATATAGCTAAAACGATCTTTTGTTTTTAATAAAGAGGTTACTTTACCATCAAAAGGAGCGTCTTGTTCAAAAACTTCGTCACGGAAAGGAACTTCGTTTGCAGGATCTCCACCGTCTAAAACTTCTGCCCAATATAAAGTTGCAGGTTTATCACTTCTCCAGTCAAAATCTCTTTTTCCTGTACGTTCTGCCATAAATCCTTGTGGAAGGTCTTCTATTAATGGTACTTCTAAAACAGATTTTACTAAGTCGCCTTTAGCATCGTAAACAATAGATTTAGAAGGGAATCTATTATAAGGTACTAAATACGAAAAGGGCTTATTTATAGTTGTTATCATGATGTAATTACCATCTGGAGAAAACGAAATACCACGATACATGTCTGTTTCTTTCCATAAGGTTGCTTTACCATCTAAAGTTACTTTGTATAATTCTGATTGTGATAATTGTTCAAAATTATGTTCGTCGTTTTTATTCTTTAGTAAATCTTGATATGTTCTGTTTTGTGCTTTTACACCAGCTTCACTTACAGAAATAGTTGGTCCTGTAGGAATTGCTTCGCTTGTATTAATTAACGCTTTTCTGTTTTTTGGAAGCACCTTTACTAATAAAGCTTCACTGTTTTTAAACCAAGTTACAGGGTTTCCCATATTGGCATTTAAGTTTGCTTCGCTTATTTTTTTAGCAGAATTATCTTTAATATCTAAAAGCCATAATTCGACTCCGGTATTTACTGTTTTTGTAAATGTCATGTATTCTTGGTTGGGTGACCAAGAGAAATTAGCATAACGCCCTTCTTTAGGTAAACCTGTAATGGTTTTTGGTGTACCATTCTTTTTAGTGCTTAATTTAATATCTGTATAATATTTGGTACGACTACCAATATTAGTTACCGGATTAATTCTTAGACCACCTAAACGAAGTTCTGTTTCAGAGAGTTCTGCAATGGTTTTATAGCGGCTTCTGTATAGTAATACAATATGTTCGCCTTTGCCATCTATTCGAATTCTTGGAGCTAAAGGTGCTTCTGCTAATTCTAAAATGTTTTGATGTGGTTTTTGATACGTAAGGTTTTCTTGAGAATAACCTGTAAGTACGAAAAAGAGTAGAAAAAAAGAGAAAAAATGTTTCATGGGCAAGTGTAATTTGTGTTTAGAATTATTTTAAGCAGTTCAAGATAATAAAAAATAACGATGTGTACTCCATGTATTACTACGGTTATTGGTGTTAGGCATGCATAGTAATTGGAAAGCGGTTTAGAAACATTTTACATTTTAAATGATTAAATTGCGAGCTATAAAAGTTGATATATGTATAATTCAAAAATAATAGGTCTTGGATACTATGTTCCAGACAATGTAGTGACCAATGACGATTTGTCTAAACTAATGGATACTAACGATGCTTGGATTCAAGAACGTACAGGAATAAAAGAACGTAGATGGGTAAAACCCGGATCTGAAGATACTACATCTGTTATGGGTGTAAAAGCAGCAAAAATTGCTATCGAACGTGCTGGTATAGATAAAGATGATATTGATCTTATTGTATTTGCTACACTAAGTCCAGATTACTATTTTCCTGGACCTGGAGTACAAGTTCAAAAAGCATTAGATATAAAAACTGTAGGAGCAATAGATATTCGTAACCAGTGTTCTGGGTTTATTTATGGGCTTTCTGTGGCAGACCAGTTTATTAAAACAGGTATGTATAAAAATGTTTTAGTTATTGGTAGTGAAATACATTCTAAAGGATTAGATATCTCTACCAGAGGGCGAGGTGTATCTGTTATCTTTGGAGATGGTGCCGGTGCTGTAATATTAAGTCAAACAGAAGATAATACTAAAGGTATTTTATCTACACATTTACACTCTCAAGGAGAACATGCAGAAGAATTAGCTTTAATAGCTCCTGCAATGGGTACGCGTTGGGTAAGTGATATTTTAAGAGATAACGATCCTGAAGATGATAGTTACTTCCCGCATATGAATGGACAATTTGTATTTAAAAATGCAGTAGTTCGTTTTAGTGAAGTAATTATGGAAGGTTTAGTGGCTAATAATTTAGATAAAGATGCCATTGATATGTTAATTCCGCATCAAGCGAATTTGAGAATATCTCAATTTATTCAGAAGAAATTTGGATTGGCAGACGATAAAGTGTTTAATAACATTATGAAATATGGTAACACTACGGCAGCTTCAATTCCAATAGCTTTAACTGAAGCTTGGGAACAAGGAAAAATAAAAGAAGGAGACACCGTTGTTTTAGCTGCTTTTGGTAGTGGTTTTACTTGGGGAAGCGCGATTATTAAATGGTAAACGCTTAAAATAGATGTAAAATAAAAGCCGAAATGTACATTTCGGCTTTTTTGATTTTCAGCTAATAATTAATCTATGAGTTAAACACAATTTGCGAATAATAATTTTGACAAGAAGACTAATTCAAAAGTAAAATAATGATTCGTTTAATGTAGTTATGTAAATGTAACGAAAAAAGAGAGCGTCTATTGTTTTGATTATCAGTAATTTTGAAAAATTTAACACACTTAACACAATATTTGGAAAACTAAATGTGAATTTCTTGTGTTTCTTCCGTTTTTACTGATTTTTTCATCTTAAGCTTTTTTAATTTTTAAGACTATTTTTTAATAGTTTTTCAATTTTAGAGTGCATTTTTTTATTGATTGCTGTAAAATAAAGACCGTATTTTTTTTATATTGTTACATAAAATTTCAAATATTATCTTCAATAAAAAAATATGAATAAAAAAACATTGGTAATAGGAGCATCTTTAAAGCCAGAACGCTATTCTAATATGGCAATCAAAAAATTAATACATTATAGGCATGAGACTGTTGCTTTTGGTTTAAAAGTAGGCGAAGTTTCTGGTGTAACTATTAATACCGAATTGGTAAAATACAATGGTGTAGATACGGTAACGTTGTATCTAAATCCAAAACGTCAGGTTGCGTATTACGATTATATTATTAGCTTAAATCCCAAACGTGTTATCTTTAATCCTGGGACAGAAAATCCTGAATTTTATAAGCTTCTAAAAGAACATGGAATTACTTCAGAAGTAGCTTGTACCTTAGTCTTGTTGTCTACGAATCAATACTAGGCCTAAAAAGGTTAAAAATCCATTAAGAATTAGAATAAAAAAGCCAAATTCAAATCCAAACCATTTTAAGCTATTTACACTAATAATGTAAGATAAAATAGGAGATAGGATTGCTATTACAGGAACAAGTTTGTCTTTTACATTCCAGCGTGTAAATAAACCAAAACTATAAAGTCCTAATAATGGGCCATAAGTGTATCCTGCAAATACAAAGAGTTTAGCAATAACACTTTCGTCTTTAATAACGTATTTAAATACAATAATTACAAGTATTAAAAGGATGGAAATAAGTACGTGAATGCGTCTTCTAACTGTTATTTGTTTGGCTTGGTCGTATTTCTTTTCAATATCTAAAATATCTATACTAAACGATGTTGTTAAAGAGGTTAGTGCACTATCTGCACTACTATAAGCAGCAGCAATTAAACCGAGTAAGAAAAATATAAAGGCAACTGTTCCTAAATTGTGTTTTGCTAAAATGGGAAATAAGTCGTCTTTATGTGCATCAATACCATTTTGTTGAGCATAAACGGTAAGCAATAGACCTAAGCTTAAAATTACAAAATTGGTAACGGTTAATACAATGGTAAACCAGAACATGTTTTTCTGTGCGTCCTTAAGCGATTTACAAGTCAGGTTTTTCTGCATCATATCTTGGTCTAAACCAGTCATAACTATGGCAATAAAAGCACCAGATATAAATTGTTTCCAAAAATAATTAGCTGTTTTTACATCGTCAAAAAAGAACATTTTAGATAAATCGCTGTCAAGTACAAAGTTTAAAGTTGTTTTTCCTCCAAGATCCAGGTCTTGACTTACAGAATAAATTGCGACTCCAATGGCAACCAGCATAAATAAGGTTTGTAAAGTGTCTGTCCAAACAATGGTTTTTATTCCAGATTTAAAGGTGTATAACCATATTAAAAGCACAGTAATTGTTACAGTTTGCCAGAATTGAATGCCTAAATCGTCGAATAAAATAATTTGCAAGACATTAGCGACTAAAAATAATCTAAAACTAGAGCCTACAATTCTTGAAATTAAAAAGAAAGAGGCACCTGTTTTGTAGGCATAGTTTCCAAAGCGTTCTTCTAAATAGGTGTATATCGATGTTAGATTAAGTTTATAGTAAAGCGGAAGTAAAACGGTACCTATAACAATATATCCTACAACATAGCCAAAAACGACTTGCATATAACTAAATTGAGAAGCTTCAATCCAGCCTGGCACAGAAATAAAAGTAACACCAGAAAGCGAAGCGCCAATCATACCAAACGCAACAACGTACCATGGAGATTGTTTGTTTCCTTTAAAAAAGGCATTGTTATCGGTTTTTTTTCCGGTTAGGTATGAAATTAAAATAAGTACCCCAAAATAGGCGGCAATAAGTAGAATGATCTGAGTCGCGTTCATAAAATAGTTTTCGCAGACCAAAATACAAATTACAATGCGATAATAAATAAATCTTAAAACTAAAATTGTAAATTGGTCGCATGGAATTTTCTTCAAAATTATTAGAAAAGGCAGTTAACGAAATGTCGCAGTTACCAGGAATTGGTAAACGTACGTCTTTACGTCTGGTTTTGCATTTGTTACGCCAGCCAGAAACGCAAACAGTAAATTTGGCTCAGGCCTTATTGAATATGCGTACCGAAATTAAATTTTGTAAGTCATGTAATAATATTAGTGATAACGAACTGTGTGAAATATGTTCTAACCCAAGAAGGCAAGAAGACCTTATTTGTGTTGTAGAAGATATTCGCGATGTTATGGCTATAGAAAGCACGAGTTCTTATAAAGGATTGTATCATGTTTTAGGAGGGAAAATTTCGCCTATGGATGGTATTGGACCTCACGATTTAAACATTACACCTTTAGTAAATAAAGTAAAAGAGGGAGGTGTTAAAGAACTTATTTTTGCGTTAAGTCCAACTATGGAAGGTGATACGACTAATTTTTATATTTTTAAACAAATTCAAGATCTCGATGTTGTTATGTCTACAATTGCACGAGGAATTTCTGTTGGAGATGAATTAGAATATGCAGATGAGGTTACGTTAGGACGAAGTATTTTGAATCGAATTCCGTTCGAAGGATCACTAAAATCTTAAGTCGATTTGAAGCTATCTGTTATTGTATTAAATTATAATGTGCGTTATTTTTTAGAGCTCTGCCTTAAAAGTGTGGTAGAGGCTACCTCTAAAATAGATTCCGAAATTATTGTGGTAGATAATCATTCTGCAGATGCTAGTTGCGAGATGGTTAAAACAAAATTTCCGCAAGTTAAACTCATAGAAAATAAAACTAATTTCGGATTTTCTAAAGGAAATAATATAGGTGTTGAGCAAGCTAAAGGCGAATACCTGTGTATTTTAAATCCAGATACAGTTATTGCAGAAGACACCTTTGTAAAGATTTTAGAATTTGCAGAATCAAAATCTAATTTAGGTATTATTGGCTGTAAGTTAATAGATGGTTCAGGTAAATTTTTACCAGAAAGTAAACGCAATGTGCCAACACCAGAAGTCGCATTAAAAAAGATTTTAGGAGATACAACACCATATTATGCTAATCACTTACAAGAAGAGAGTGTAAGTATTGTAGACGTTTTAGTAGGTGCTTTTATGGTTCTGAAACGTGACGTTTATCTTAGTGTAAACGGCTTTGATGAAGACTATTTTATGTATGGAGAAGATGTAGACTTGTCTTATAAAATATTAAAAAACGGCTTTGATAACTATTATTACGGAGCTACAACTATTATTCATTTTAAAGGCGAATGTACCTTTAGAGATCGTAAATATGCCAAGCGATTTAATGGCTCGATGCAAATGTTTTATAAGAAACATTTTAAGAAAAGTATTGTCTTCGAAGCGTTAATTTGGGGAGGAATTAAATGTCTTACATTTTTAAATTTACAGCCTTCAGTTAAAAAACAAAAGGTTGAAAGTGTTGTTTTTCTCTCAGATTCAGAGGTTAAATCTTTAGAATCTGCTTTAAACTTCAAGCTAGAATTAAAACATAAAATTGATGTAGTAAGCAATTTTCAGCAAATCATTTTAGATAATAACATGCTGACATTTAAGGAGATTATCTCTATAATGCAATCATATCAATATAATAATACAATAACCTATCGTATTCTTCCTCAAGAGAGTAAATTTGTGCTTGGTAGCGATAATAAGGTGTCAAGAGGAATTGTTATTCATTTTTAGTACCTTTGCAAAACATTTCCGTTGTGAAAATGCAATAATAAGTTATTGCATGTTTTTAGGCTAAAAACGTCTTTATGTATTAATTTCGCAATTTTAACATTTAAAAAAGCTTTATATTATTAATATGACAAAATTTGAACTGAAATTACCTAAAATGGGAGAAAGTGTTGCAGAGGCAACAATAACTTCATGGTTAAAAGAGGTTGGAGAAACTATAGAAGCTGATGAGGCTGTATTAGAGATCGCGACAGATAAAGTAGATAGCGAGGTCCCGAGTGAAGTTGAAGGTGTTTTATTAGAAAAATTATTTAATGTTGATGATGTAGTACAGGTTGGGCAGACTATTGCAATAATTGAAGTTTCTGGAAAAGGAGCTGTTGCACCCGAACCATCCAATGAAGTTGAAGAAGTAACTCCAGAACCAGAAGCTGTTGAAGCTTTAGAAAAATCTTTTGAAGAAGCGAAAGAAACGGTAACACCCCAAACTGTAGTTTCTAGTAGTGATCGTTTTTATTCTCCACTGGTAAAAAATATAGCAAAAGCAGAAGGTATCAATCAATCAGAATTAGATACTATTTCGGGGACAGGGCTTGAAGGTCGTGTTACAAAAAACGATATTCTTGCTTATCTAGATAATAGAGGTGTGGCTAAACCGGTTTTAGAATCTGTAAACAATATACAGCCGCAAATTTCAACTCCTAAAGTTCAGATAGCAAAAGCGGTGACTCCAATAGTTGCTTCAGGCGAAGACGAAATTATCGAGATGTCTAGAATGGGTAAATTAGTAGCGAACCACATGGTAGATTCTGTTAATACCTCAGTACATGTGCAAAGTTTTATTGAAGCAGACGTTACTAATATCTGGAATTGGAGAAAGAAAGTAAAAGATGATTTTTATAAAAGAGAAGGAGAAAACTTAACGTTTACTCCAATTTTTATGGAAGCAATAGCGAAGTGTCTACGAGATTTTCCAATGATGAATATTTCATTCCAAGACGGAAAAGTAATTAAAAAGAAAAATATTAATTTAGGTATGGCTGCGGCCTTGCCTGATGGTAATTTAATTGTGCCTGTTATAAAAAATGCCGATCAGTTAAATTTAGTTGGTATGACTAAACAAGTAAATGATTTAGCAAAACGCGCAAGAGAAAATAAATTAAAACCAGACGATATTCAAGGCGGAACATATACGGTAACAAACATTGGTAGTTTTGGTACAATTATGGGAACACCAATTATTAATCAGCCACAAGTTGGTATTCTTGCTTTAGGAGCTATTAGAAAAGTGCCTGCAGTTATAGAAACTCCCGAAGGCGATTTTATAGGAATTCGTTACAGAATGTTTTTATCTCACTCTTACGATCACCGTGTGGTTAATGGAGCGCTTGGAGGCATGTTTGTAAAAGCGGTTAAAGATTATTTAGAAGCTTGGGATATGAACCAAGATATTTAAAAATATAAAGACCTGAAAATTAAGCCCATCTGAAATCAGTTGGGTTTTTTTGTTCTACAAAAATAACATTTACTAAATTTACACTTTAATAAACTCTATTTTAATGAATCTCAATCTTAAAAAACCAATCTGTTTTTTCGATCTAGAAACAACAGGAATAAATATATCAAAAGACAGAATCGTAGAAATTGCGATTTTAAAAGTATTTCCTGATGGTAAGGAAGAATCTAAAACATGGTTGGTAAATCCAGAAATGCCTATTCCGGCAGAAGTTACAGAAATTCATGGTATTTCTGATGCAGATGTTGCAGATGCACCAACTTTTAATGTGCTGGCAAAAGACGTGTATGGTATGATTAAAGATTCCGATCTAGGAGGCTTTAACTCTAATCGTTTCGATATTCCGCTTCTTGCAGAAGAAATGCTTCGTGCAGATATCGATTTTGATATGAAAAGTACTTTAGCTGTAGATGTGCAAACTATTTTTCATAAAATGGAACAACGTACATTAGTTGCTGCATATAAGTTTTACTGCGGAAAAGATTTAGAAAACGCACATAGTGCAGCTGCAGATACATTAGCGACTTACGAGGTGTTAAAAGCTCAGGTAGAAAAATATGAAGAATTAGAGAATGACACGAAGTTTCTTTCTGAATTTAGTAGCAGAAAACAATTTGCCGATTTTGCAGGATTCATAGCTTTTAATAAAGAAGGTGAAGAGTGTTTTGCTTTTGGAAAACATAAAAATAAACGTGTTTTAGATGTCTTAAAAGACGAACCTGGTTATTTTGGATGGATCTTAAATGCAGATTTTCCATTGTATACCAAAAAGGTGTTAACGGCAATTAAACTAAGAGGGTTTAATAATAAATTGAGTTAATTTTTAAGTTTATCACGTATGAAACTTATTTGTATAGGTAGAAATTATACCGAGCATATTGAAGAATTAGAGAACGAAAGGCCTACAGATCCTGTTGTGTTTTTGAAACCGGATACGGCAATTCTCTTAAAAAAGCAACCTTTTTTTATTCCAGATTTCTCTAATGATGTGCATTATGAAGTTGAGGTTTTAGTTAAAATCAATAAAGTAGGGAAGTACATCGATAAGAAATTTGCACATAAATATTACGATGAAATTGGTTTAGGAATCGATTTTACCGCGAGAGATTTACAGGCAAAATTAAAAGCAAAAGGATTGCCTTGGGAAAAAGCAAAAGCTTTTGATGGCGCAGCGGTTATAGGAAAGTGGTTACCTAAGAATGAAATTTCAGATGTAAATCAATTAAATTTCTCATTAAAAAAGAACGAAAACACTGTCCAAAACGGGAATACGAGTCACATGCTCTGGAAAATCGATGAGTTGATAGAATGTGTTTCAAAATATTTTACTTTAAAGATAGGAGATGTTATCTTTACCGGAACACCAGCTGGTGTAGGTCCTGTATCTACAAACGACGTATTAAAAGGATTCATAGAAGATAAAGAAGTATTTTCAATAACAGTAAAATAATATGGAACAACATTATAAATTAGATAGAGTTAGAGAATTAGCAGATAACGATCAAGACTTTATTAATGCCTTAGCTTTAACTTTTTTAGAAGAAGTTCCAGAAGACCTTATCGTTCTAAAAAAAGCTGTAGCAGAAAAAGACTATTATAACACCTACCAAATGGCTCATAAATTAAAGCCAACAGTAGATTTGTTTGAACTTGGAGTTTTAGAAGATGTAATTGTAGTGCAAGACTGGGGGAAGTTAGAGCAAAAAGATATAGATATTACACCTATTTTTGATAAAGTAATTGTTGCCATCGAATCAGCAGTTTCAGAAATTAAATCAGATTTCGATATTTCATAATGCAAGCAGAAATAATTACTATTGGCGATGAGATTCTTATCGGCCAAATTATAGATACAAACTCCGCTTATATCGCGAAAGCGCTTAATAAGATAGGGGTTTCGGTGTATCAAATCACCTCAATACAAGATGATAAAACGCATATTTTAAAAGCTTTAAAAGAGGCTGAAGGCAATGCAGATATTATTATCATTACAGGTGGTTTAGGACCCACAAAAGACGATATTACAAAGCATACACTTGCCGAATATTTTAATGATTCGTTAGTGTTAAATCAAGATGTTTTAAAACATGTCGAGCATATTTTTGCTAGATATTCGTCTAATCCCATTTCGCAATTAAACGTAAATCAGGCTTTAGTGCCTTCTATGGCTACTGTTTTACATAACGAATATGGAACAGCTCCAGGAATGTGGATAGAGCATAATTCTAGGGTTTTTGTCTCGCTTCCGGGCGTGCCTTTCGAAATGAAAGAATTAATCGATATTAGTGTTTTGCCACGTATTCAAAGTAAATATAAATGTCCGTTTATCATGCATAAAACGTACTTAACTTATGGTTTGGGAGAAAGTGCATTGGCAGAACGTATTGAAGCTTGGGAAGATGCGCTTCCTAAACATATTAAACTAGCTTACCTTCCTAATTTAGGAAAAGTAAGATTAAGATTGTCTGCTAAAGGATTTGATAAAAATGCTATTGTGTCTGAAATGGATAGGCAAGAGCAATTGTTAATGCCTCAAATTAAAGATATCTTTATGGGTATTGAAGGTTTTGAGGATACTTTAGAAGAACAAATAGGAAAAACATTAACTATTTTAGGGCAATCTGTAGCTACTGCAGAAAGTTGTACGGGCGGTAGAATAGCAGAACAGTTTACTTCGCATCCGGGCGCATCGGAATACTTTAAGGGGAGTGTAGTAAGTTATGCTACACAAGCTAAAATTGATGTTTTAAATATCCCTGAAGCGCTTATTTTAGAACATTCAGTAGTTAGTGCAGCTGTAGCAGAAGCAATGGCTATGCAAGCTTTAAAAATGTTTAAAAGTGATTATGCCATTGCAACAACAGGTAATGCAGGTCCCAGTAAAGCGACAGATAAAGAAGAATTAGGAACTGTTTTTATAGCAATTGCTTCAAAAACAGGTGTGTATTCCGAGAAATTTAATCTTGGAGACTTAAGAATAAAAGTAGTTAATAAGGCGGTAGACAAGGCTTTAGAGATGCTTCAAAAAGAAATTTTAAAAAATAGATAATAATTAAATTGTTATAATGTAAATAATTAGTATATTTGCACCTCGTTTTGAAATAACAATATTAAAGTTTAGAAAGAATGTCAAGAGTTTGTGAACTTACAGGTAAGAAGGCAATGGTAGGGAATAATGTATCTCACGCTATGAATAAAACTAAACGCAGATTTGATGCGAATTTAGTTAAAAAGCGTTTTTACATTCCTGAAGAAGATAAGTGGGTAACTTTAAAAGTATCTACATCAGCATTGAAAACCATCAACAAAATAGGAATTTCAGCTGCTATAAAAGAAGCTAAATCTAAAGGGTTTTTAAAATAAGCCTCTTATAAAATAATAGAACAATGGCAAGAAAAGGAAACAGAGTCCAAGTAATATTAGAGTGCACAGAGCACAAAGAATCTGGGGTAGCAGGAACTTCTAGATATATTACTACAAAAAACAAGAAAAATACTCCGGATAGAATGGAAATTAAAAAATTCAATCCTATCTTGAAGAAAATGACTGTTCATAAAGAAATAAAATAATTGAGTCATGGCAAAGAAATCAGTAGCAACATTACAAACAGGATCTAAAAGATTATCAAAAGCTATAAAAATGGTAAAGTCTGATAAAACAGGCGCTTACACTTTTGTAGAAGCGATCATGTCTCCTGAACAAGTAACAGACTTCTTGAATAAAAAATAATTATATTTTTTATCAGAAAAGATAATTAAAGCTGCTTTCTATTAAGAAAGCAGCTTTTGTTTTATATTTACATTTAAAATAGTGACAAAATTTCAGCTTTTTTTAATTAGGCAGGCATTTTGTATTAAGAGTTTTAAGAGTTGCTATCCTTTTAGGTTAGTATAACCATACTTAATTGCATAAATTCTAAATAATATCCGATGAGCTTTTTTAAAAAAATATTTTCTTCAGAGAAAAAAGAAACTTTAGACAAAGGGTTAGAAAAATCTAAGTCTAGTTTTTTTGATAAATTAGGTAAGGCTGTCGCTGGAAAATCTAAAGTAGATGACGACGTTTTAGATAATCTTGAAGAAATTTTAGTCTCTAGTGATGTTGGTGTAAATACAACTTTAAAAATTATCGATCGTATTGAAGCTCGTGTAGAAAAGGATAAATACCTTGGAACAGCAGAGCTTAATAAAATTCTTCGTGAAGAAATTGCAGGTTTGTTATCTGAAACAAATTCTGGAGAAGAGACAGAATACACAATTCCAGCCAATAAAAAACCGTATGTCATTATGGTAGTTGGTGTAAATGGAGCTGGTAAAACGACTACTATTGGTAAATTAGCATATCAGTTTAAAAAGAAAGGACTTAAAGTCGTTCTTGGAGCAGCAGATACATTTAGAGCAGCAGCGATAGATCAATTACAAGTATGGGCAGATCGTGTTGATGTTCCTATTGTAAAACAAGAAATGGGAAGTGATCCTGCTTCTGTGGCATTTGATGCTTTAGAATCTGGAGTGTCTCAAAATGCAGATGTTATTATAATTGATACCGCTGGACGTTTACATAATAAAGTTAATTTAATGAATGAATTAACTAAAGTAAAACGTGTTATGCAAAAAGTGGTTGGAGATGCACCTCACGATGTATTGTTAGTCTTAGATGGTTCTACCGGACAAAACGCTTTCGAGCAAGCTAAACAATTTACTGCAGCAACAGAAGTTACTTCGTTAGCCGTTACTAAATTAGACGGAACAGCAAAAGGTGGAGTTGTAATTGGTATTAGCGATCAGTTTAAAATTCCTGTAAAGTATATTGGAGTAGGTGAAGGTTTAAACGATTTACAAGTATTTAATAAATATGAATTTGTAGATTCTTTCTTTAAGTAAGAATCTTTATATATAACTTATTAAAAAGTCTCGATAAATTTAATTTATCGAGGCTTTTTTGTTTTTATTAATATGTATTCAATTCTTTAATCCTAAATCATTATGTATCTTTGCACACTGAAATTTTGATATGAGAACGAAATCACTTAAAAAGAATAAAATCAACGTAGTAACTCTTGGTTGTAGTAAAAATGTTTACGACAGTGAAGTGTTAATGGGACAGCTTAAAGCTAGTGGCAAAGATGTTGTGCATGAAGAAGAAGGTAATATTGTAGTGATTAATACCTGCGGATTTATTAATAATGCTAAGGAAGAAAGTGTGAATACTATTTTAGAATTCATGCAAAAAAAAGAAGATGGAGATGTAGATAAAGTATTCGTTACAGGATGTTTGTCTGAGCGTTATAAACCAGATTTACAAAAAGAAATCCCTAATGTTGATGAGTATTTCGGTACCACAGAATTACCAGCTTTATTAAAAGCATTAGGAGCAGATTATAAGCACGAATTAATTGGAGAACGTTTAACAACAACACCAAAAAATTATGCCTATTTAAAAATTGCTGAAGGTTGCGATCGTCCATGTTCTTTCTGTGCAATTCCTTTAATGCGTGGAAAACATAAATCTACGCCTATTGAAGATCTTGTTACTGAAGCAGAAAAACTTGCAGCAAAAGGAGTTAAAGAATTAATTCTTATCGCTCAAGATTTAACATACTACGGATTAGATATTTATAAAAAACGTAATCTTGCAGAATTACTTGAAGCTTTAGTAAAAGTAGATGGTATTGATTGGATACGTTTGCATTATGCATTCCCTACAGGTTTCCCTATGGATGTGTTAGATGTTATGAATCGCGAACCTAAAGTTTGTAATTATTTAGATATTCCGTTACAACATATTTCAGACCGTATTCTTAAAAGTATGCGCCGTGGTACGACTCAAGAAAAAACCACGAAGTTATTAAAGGAATTTAGAAAAGCAGTTCCAGAAATGACTATCCGTACTACGCTTATTGTAGGATATCCTGGAGAAACAGAAGAAGATTACCAAACGCTTAAACAATGGGTTCAAGACATGCGTTTTGAACGTTTAGGATGTTTTACATATTCTCACGAAGAAAACACACACGCTTATAATTTAGAAGACGATGTTCCGGAAGATGTTAAGCAAGAACGTGCTAATGAGATTATGGAAATTCAATCGCAAATTTCTTGGGAATTAAATCAAGCTAAAATCGGACAAGAATTTAAAGTGGTTATAGACAGAAAAGAAGGTAATTACTTTGTTGGACGTACCGAATTTGATTCTCCAGATGTAGATAACGAGGTTTTAATTGATGCAACAGAAACTTATTTAAAAACAGGTGAATTTGCTCAAGTTATTATTACAGAAGCAGCAGATTTTGATTTGTATGCAGAAGTTGTAAAATAGAAAAAAATAAAAGAATAAAAAGGTGTTTCAATGTAAGTTGAAGCACCTTTTTTCGTTTAAAAGGATATTGTTGTATAAACAACAATCTTAACTAATTTTTTAGAATTGAAAATTCTAATATCTGTATATTTACAATAAATTTAAACATTTATGCCAACCGACTGTATTCCGTTTAGAGACACCCATTATTTTTCATCATTAATTTGCGACTACTTAGATCAAAAGCCGGAATTAGAACAATTTTATAATCGTTTTCCAAAACTTGAAAATTTTAAAGCGCAAATAGAAGAAAAATCAAATTTTAAAGGGATTTCTCAAGCACACAGGCGCGTTTTAGCATCTGTTCTAGAGCAGCAATATGCAGATATTAAGATATCAGAGGCTACGCGTTTAAATATATCGCTTTTAAAAGAACCGAATACGTTTACAATAACTACGGGGCATCAATTAAACCTGTTTACAGGACCTCTTTATTTCTTGTATAAAATTGTATCAACAATAAATTTAACTAAAGAATTAAAGGTTAAATATCCTAATCAGCATTTTGTACCTATCTATTGGATGGCGACAGAAGATCATGATTTTGATGAAATTAATTACTTCAATTTTAAAGGAAAAAAAATACAATGGAATAGAGAAGATGGCGGAGCTGTTGGAGAATTTTCTACAGAAGGCTTAGACCATGTTTTCGAATTATATTCTAAAGATTTAGGTATTGGTAAAGCCGCAGACGAATTACGCGCATTGTTTTCTGATGCGTATTTAAAACACGATAACCTTGCAGATGCCACTAGATATTTAGCAAATACACTGTTTTCAGATTTAGGATTGGTTATTATAGATGCAAATCAAACCGATTTAAAGCGTGCTTTTATTCCGTATATAGAACAGGATATTTTATCGCAAACATCTTCTCAGGAAGTTTCTAAAACAAATACATTACTTTCTCAAATTCCCGATACAGATTATAATATTCAGGTTAATCCTCGAGAAATTAACTTGTTTTATTTGTCTAAAAATAGTCGCGAACGTATCGTTTTTGAAGACGATATTTATAAAGTAATCAATACAAAAACGACGTTTACTAAAGACGAAATTTTAAAAGAAATACATGAGTTTCCGGAACGTTTTTCTCCCAATGTAATTATGCGTCCGTTATATCAAGAGGTTATTTTACCTAACTTATGTTATATTGGAGGAGGAGGAGAATTGGCATATTGGCTTCAGTTAAAAGCATATTTTAAAGCTGTACATGTGCCTTTTCCTATGTTACTTTTAAGAAATTCAGTATTACTTAAAACACAACAGCAAACAAATAAATTAGAAAAGTTAAACATCTCAAATCGAGATTTGTTTTATAAACGAGAGACTTTTATCAACAAAAGGGTGAGACGTATATCTAATATAGACATCGATTTTTCATTTCAAAAAGCATTACTTCAACAACAATTTGAAAATATGTATGCTTTAGCAGAACAAACAGATGCTTCTTTTTTAGGCGCTGTAAAGGCTCAAGAACGTAAGCAAATCAAAGGTTTAGAGCATTTAGAGAAAAGATTATTAAAAGCTCAGAAAAAGAAATTAGCAGATCAAGTTGCACGAATAACAGATTTACAAAATCAATTATTTCCTAACCAAAGTTTACAAGAACGGGCTGTTAACTTCTCTGAATTATATCTGGAGTTTGGAGACCAATTAATCCCGAAGTTAGTGTTAAATTTGCAACCATTGAAACAAGAATTTTTAATACTTAATTTGTGAAAAAGAGCATGCATAAAGTAGATTTTGATTTGGTTGAAATGACCTTGGATGTCATGAAATATGCCATAGAAAGAATTTCTACCACAGAAAGAAAAATAGGTAAGCCTAAAAAAGCCGAAGAGTTAAAAGCTTTAGTTGGAGAAACGATTACTAATAAAGGAATTGGAGGAGAAGTTGCTTTTAATTTATGGAAAGAACATTTAGAAAAAGTTAATGTTCCTATAGATCATCCTAGAAATCTTGCTTTTGTTCCTGCAGCACCAACACGAGCTGCAATTATGTTCGATTTGGTAACTTCTGCATCGAGTATTCATGGTGCATATTGGATGGAAGGCGCTGGTGGAATTTTTTGTGAAAACGAAGCCATGAAATGGATTGTATCTTTAACAGGTTTACCTGAAGGTGCTTTTGGAGTATTTACCAGTGGTGGTACCGCAGCAAACCTTTCTGCAATTGTTACAGCCAGAGAATATTGGAGAAGTTTAGATCAAGCACACCAAAACGAAAAAGGATTAATTATAACCTCAATAGGTGCGCATTCTTCTATTAAAGCGATGGCTAAAGTCGCAGATATAGATGTGTTTTTAGTAGATTCTGAAGACCGATTAGAAGGCGCTGCATTACAAGAAACTATTGCTAATTTATCTCCAGAACAACGCAAACGTTTATTTGCTGTTGTTGCAACGGGAGGAACAACTAATGCTGGAATTATAGACGATTTAGCCGGTATTTCTGCAATTTGTAAAACCGAAAACTTATGGTTGCATGTAGATGCTGCTTATGGAGGAGGTGCTTTAGTGGCCGATTCTGTTAGACATTTATTTAATGGTATAGAAAATGCAGATAGTATTACAATAGATCCT
Source organism: Formosa sp. L2A11 (assembly GCF_009796865.1). Lineage (GTDB taxonomy): Bacteria > Bacteroidota > Bacteroidia > Flavobacteriales > Flavobacteriaceae > Formosa. The sequence goes on from NZ_CP047028.1 coordinate 2,207,618, forward strand.
CATAAATGGATGTTTTCTCCATACGATTGTGGTGCTGTATTATATAGAGATCCGCAATTAGCAAAAAATGCACATTCACAACAAGGCTCTTATTTAGATATTTTTAAAGATGAAGGTGCTCACGGATTTAATCCAACAGATTACCAAATACAATTAACACGTCGCGTGCGCGGTTTACCTTTATGGTTTTCTTTAGCAACCCACGGTACAGATCGTTATAAAGAAGCTGTAGAACGTGGTATAGAATTGGCACAAATTGCTGGCCGATTAATTACAGCACATCCAAATGTAGAGTTAGTTCGCGAACCAAGTTTATCTTGTGTTTTATATAGAAGAATAGGGTGGAAACCTGAAGATTATACACACTGGACTTACGAAAATCATGAAAAAGGATTTGCGCTTGTTACGCCATCTAAATGGAAATCTGGAGATACTTACGAAACGATTTCTCGTTTTTGTTTTATAAATCCAGACACTACAGAACAAGATATTGTAGAAATTTTGAAAACAATGGAATAAAGTTTGCTTCAAACTTTTTAGATAAAATATAAATATTAATTTTGCGCATGCAACACGACAAGGTATTAATTTTAGACTTCGGATCGCAATACACACAGCTTATTGCCCGTAGAGTTCGAGAACTCAACATTTACTCCGAAATACATCCATTCAATAAAATTCCAAAAGACATAGATAGCTACAAAGCCGTTATACTTTCTGGAAGTCCAAACTCCGTAAGAGGAGAAGACGCTTTACATCCAGAATTAGATAATATTCGTGCTAAAAAGCCATTATTAGCAGTATGTTATGGGGCACAATATTTAGCACATTTTTCAGGTGGTGAAGTTGCTCCGTCTAGTACACGCGAGTATGGACGTGCAAACTTGTCTTATATAAAAGACAATGAAGTATTTTTTGAAAATATTTCTGAAGGAAGCCAAGTATGGATGAGTCATAGTGATACCATTAAAACACTTCCTACAAACGGTGTTTTAATTGCTAGTACAAGTGATGTTGCAAATGCTGCATATAAAATTGAAGGAGAAGACACGTATGCCATTCAGTTTCATCCAGAAGTGTATCATTCTACAGATGGAAAACAATTACTAGAAAATTTTTTAGTAAAAATATCAGGTCTTAAACAAGACTGGACACCAGATTCTTTTGTAGAAGAAACAGTAGACGCGATAAAAGCTAAAGTAGGAACAGATAAAGTTGTTTTAGGATTATCTGGAGGTGTAGATTCTACTGTTGCAGCTGTACTTTTACATAAAGCAATAGGAGAAAATTTATATTGTATTTTCGTAAATAACGGTTTGCTTCGTAAAGACGAATTCCACAGTGTTTTAAAACAATACGAAGGCATGGGCCTTAATGTAAAAGGTGTAGATGCTTCTAAACGTTTTCTTGATGCTTTAGCAGGAGTAGAAGATCCTGAGAAAAAACGTAAAGCTATCGGGAATGCATTTATTGAAGTTTTCGATGATGAATCTCATAAATTAACAGATGTTAAATGGTTAGCACAAGGAACTATTTATCCAGATGTAATTGAAAGTGTATCTGCTACAGGCGGACCTTCTGCAACAATAAAGAGTCATCATAATGTAGGTGGATTACCAGACTTTATGAAACTTAAAATTGTAGAACCTCTTCGTGCAATCTTTAAAGATGAAGTAAGACGTGTTGGTGCAACTTTAGGAATAGATCCAGAGTTATTAGGACGTCATCCTTTTCCAGGACCAGGACTTGGAATTCGTATTTTAGGAGATGTTACTGCAGAGAAAGTACGCATTTTACAAGAAGTAGATGCTATTTTTATAGATGGATTAAAATCATGGGGCTTATACGATAAAGTATGGCAAGCCGGAGCGATGTTATTACCTGTTAATAGCGTTGGTGTTATGGGAGATGAGCGTACTTACGAAAAATGTGTTGCTTTAAGAGCTGTAGAAAGTACAGATGGTATGACTGCAGATTGGGTAAATTTACCTTACGAGTTTTTGCAAAAAACATCTAACGATATAATAAATAAAGTAAAAGGTGTTAATAGAGTCGTGTACGATATTAGCTCGAAACCACCAGCAACTATTGAGTGGGAATAGAATTTTAATAAATCAGTTTTTTTCGAAATTAAACCATATTGAATGAAAAAGTTTTTAGTCGTTTTTGTATTACTTTTAATGGTGACTAGCCATGTCTTTGCTCAAAATTATAAGACACATAAAGTAAAACAAGATGAGAAAATAGAAGATATTGCTAAAGTATATAATATTACTGTTAGCGATATATATACCTTAAATCCTGATGCTAAAAATGGATTAAGAACCAATATGGTTTTAATTCTCCCTAAAGAAGCACAAGCAGAATCATCTACGGTTAGAGAAATTACAGGATATAAACAACACCGTGTAAAACGTAAACAAACGCTTTACGGTATTGCTAAAGATTATAAAGTTAGTGAAGACGAAATTAAAAAGGCAAATGCTTTCTTATATTCAGAACCTTTAAAAAAAGGAACTAAAATTAGAATTCCAATCTTTGAAACGAAACAGGTTTTAAAAGAAACAGAAACTCCTGTAGATTTATCTAAGACATACGTCGTATTGCCAAAAGAAGGAAAATGGCGTGTGGCGTATAAATTTGGTATTAGTGTTGAAGAATTAGAGGCTTTAAATCCAGATATGGCTGAAGTTTTAAAAGTAGGAGATACTATAAACGTACCTAATATTCCTGATACTAAAGAAAAAGCAATTGAAGATAAATACGGTTACTACGAAGTACAACCTAAAGAAGGATTTTACCGTTTAAAAGTAAAATTAGGTTTAGAGAAAGAAGAACTTGAAGCTTTAAATCCAGAGTTAGTAGGTTCAGACTTAAAAGTAGGAATGGTACTTCGAGTTCCAAAAAAGGGACATAGTGGTGTGCCAGGAATGATTTCTGAAAATCATTTAGCAATTTCAAATTTATCTAAAGGCAACTTTAGTTCAGACATAAAGCATATTGCTATTTTAATGCCGTTTAAATTAAATAATGTGCATCCTGAATCTACAGAAAGTACAATGAATAAGATTCGTACAGATAGTTATTTAAATTTTGCTTTAGAATTTCAATCGGGTGCTTTAATGGCTTTAGATTCTTTAAAGAAATTAGGCCTATCTGTAAAGGTTGATGTTTACGATTCTGAAAATAAAATAAGTACAATTAGCGACTTAATAACTAAGCACAATTTTAAAGATTTAGATGCTGTTATTGGTCCGTTGTCACAAACTAGTGTAGAGTATGCTGCAGAGAAATTAAGTACATATAACGTACCTGTAGTTTCTCCAATTACTAAAAATGTAGTACTAACAAATAATACGTTTCAGTCGCGTCCGTCAGAAGACTTATTAAAAGATAAAGTTTTAAATTATTTTAAAGAACGTGATAGTTTAATTAATACAATTTTAATTTTCGATTCTAAAAGTGAGCCGCAAAATGCAGCATTAAAAGCTGCTTTTTCTGACGCGCCTGTGGTTAGATCTCGTAAAGATAAAAAAGGTAAAGAAGCTTACTTTATACGTATAGAAGATATTTCAAGACACCTTAAACCTGGTAAAAATGTAGTCTTCTTAGAAACAGCATCTTCAGGTTTTGCTTCTAATGTTGTAAGTAATTTAAATACTTTAAATTCTGATAAGATTGAAATTGTTTTGGCAACTACAAACTTAAATAGTGCTTTCGAGAATAGTGAAGTTTCTAATCATCACTTATCTAATTTACATTTTCACTTTGCTTCTGTATCTAAATCTTTCGACGATAATTTAGGAAATGGTTTTGTAAAACGATATACATCTAAGTATGGTGCAACACCAACTAAAATTGCAGTAAGAGGATTTGATGTTACTATGGATGTGGTATTAAGATTAGCAACATCAGAAAATTTATACACATCTACTTTAGATGCACCTTTAACAGAGTATATTGAAAATAAATTCGAATACAAAAAGACGCCATTTGGAGGTTATTATAATGATACTGTGTATTTATTAGAATATAATGATTTAAAAATTGTTGAAGTAAAAAACTAAAAGTATGACTTCTAAAGTAACTTATCTTGGTGGTTTAAGAACCGAAAATGTGCATTTAAAATCAGAAAACTCATTTGTAACAGATGCTCCTGTAGATAATAATGGTAAAGGAGAAGGATTTTCTCCTACAGATACTGTGGCTACAGGCTTTGCAAATTGTATGATGACTGTTATGGGAATTAAAGCAAATGGGTTAGACTATAATATGGAAGGAGCTACTGCAGAAGTGACTAAACACATGTCTACAGATCCTAGACGTATTTCTAAAATAGAAGTTGTGTTTCATTTTCCTGTTGAAGCAGATGATAAAACACGTAAAATTTTAGAACACACAGCGCACACATGTCCTGTACATTATAGTTTACATCCAGATATAGAAAAAGCAGTGACTTTTAATTGGAAGTAATTTATATTTAAAATAGTCAACTTACATTAATAACTAAGATATGATGGATCAGCTTAATCGGGATCTCTTAATTGAGTTGGCGCATACCAAAATGCCTTTCGGAAAATATAAAGACCGATATTTAATAGATTTGCCCGAGTTTTATATTGTATGGTATAATAACAAAGGTTTTCCTAAAGGAAAAATTGGAGACCAACTACGAATGGTTTACGAATTAAAACTGAATGGTCTAGAAGACCTAATTCGGAATATAAAACAGAAATACCCAAATCCTAAAAAGCATTAAGTGATTACAACAGACTTAATGCTTTTTTGTTTTTATGCTTAATAACAACTTAAACACGAAACAAATGTTTATTATAAACCTAACCTATAAAGGAAAATTGGAAAAAGTTGACCAATTTTTAAATGCACATATTGAATATTTAAACACGCAATATAAATTAGGTAATTTTCTAGCTTCGGGAAGAAAAGTCCCTCGAACAGGAGGAATTATATTATCTAAGGTTGAGAGTAAATTAGAATTAGAGAAAATTATAGAAAAAGATCCTTTTAAGAAAAATGATTTGGCGAATTATGAATTGATAGAATTTGTGCCGAGTAAAACTTGTGATGAATTAAAATTTTTAATTTAATAATATGTAATAAATCTTGTTAGAATAATACTGTAATTGATGATTTATCAAGATTATTTCTTTGATATAATTTACGAAGACATAAGTAAGTAAAAGAAGCTGCTAGTTATTTATAAATAGATAAATTTTAAAGCTATTATTAAATAGGACAAATAAGTGTTAGTTATACTTATTGTTGAAAACTTTTAGATTTTATAATACTGTTTTTTGAAAATAAATTTTAAAGTATTTTAATCCAGTTAGTTGTGGCTGTGTGTTTTTGTATAAAAGCCTTTTATAGATGTTCATGTTTTAATCAGAATTAAAATACGTAACCATACTTAATTGTCAATTGTTCTTTGTAAATTTGCCTGCGTTTAAAAGCGCAACATGACAACTACAACAAAGTATATTTTCGTAACCGGCGGTGTTACATCTTCATTAGGAAAAGGAATTATTGCTGCATCATTAGCAAAATTACTGCAATCTCAAGGTTACAGAACCACTATTCAAAAATTAGATCCTTACATTAATGTAGATCCAGGAACATTAAACCCTTACGAACATGGTGAATGTTATGTTACAGACGATGGTGCTGAAACAGATTTAGATCTTGGCCATTACGAACGTTTTTTAAACACACCTACAAGTCAGGCAAATAACGTAACTACAGGAAAGATTTACCAAAGTGTTATTCAAAAAGAGCGCCGTGGCGAGTTTTTAGGAAAAACAGTACAAGTTATCCCTCATATTACAGACGAAATTAAAGAACGTATTCAGATTTTAGGAAACTCTGGCGATTATGATATTGTAATTACCGAAATAGGAGGAACTGTAGGAGATATAGAGTCTTTACCATATATAGAAGCTGTTAGACAATTACGTTGGGATTTAGGAGAAGATAATGGTCTTGTTATTCATTTAACATTAGTACCTTATTTATCTGCTGCTGGAGAATTAAAAACAAAACCAACACAACATAGTGTAAAAACACTAATGGAAAGTGGTGTGCAAGCAGACATTTTAGTGTGTAGAACAGAACATCATTTACCAAAAGATTTACGTAAAAAATTAGCATTGTTTTGTAATGTACGTGAAGAAGCCGTTATTCAATCTATAGATGCTTCTACAATTTACGATGTTCCGAATTTAATGTTAGAAGAAGGTTTAGATAAAGTTGTTCTTAAAAAACTAAACTTAAACAGTAGTGTTCCAGATTTATCTATATGGAATGAGTTTTTACAACGTCATAAAAATCCAACTTCAGAAATAACTATTGGTTTAATTGGTAAATATGTAGAATTACAAGATTCTTACAAATCAATTTTAGAAGCTTTTATTCATGCGGGAGCAGAAAACGAAGTAAAAGTAAATGTAGAGCCCATACATTCAGAATATATAAATGCAGATAATGCTAAACTAAAACTATCACATTTAAATGGTGTTTTAGTAGCTCCTGGTTTTGGAGAGCGTGGTATTGAAGGAAAAATAGATGCAGTACGTTATGTAAGAGAAAATAATATTCCGTTTTTAGGAATTTGTTTAGGAATGCAAATGGCAGTTATCGAATATTCTAGAAATATTTTAGGTTTAACTGGTGCAAATTCTACAGAAATGGATGCTAAAAGTCCAAATCCTGTAATTAGCATAATGGAAGAACAAAAAGATATTACAGACATGGGCGGAACCATGCGTTTAGGATCTTGGCAATGTGCTTTAAAAGATAATAGTATTGCTAAATCAGTTTATGGGTCTGAAATTATAGAAGAAAGACACAGACACCGTTACGAATTTAATAGTGTTTATAGAGATCAAATCGAAGCAGCAGGTATGATTGCTACCGGTGTAAATCCTAAAACAAATTTAGTAGAGATTGTAGAAATTCCTTCTCACCCTTGGTTTGTTGGTGTACAATATCATCCAGAATATAAAAGTACTGTAGCAAATCCGCATCCTTTATTTGTGGCTTTTGTAAAAGCAGCTTTAATACATAAGAGAAAATAGTGCCATATTGTCAACAATTAAAATGTGGTCACCTTTTTGAGTAGCTTACTCATATTAAGAAATTATTTGGGACAAATCAAATGGTTTCTATTTATACCTAGAATATAATTAGATGGAAGAAAAGAAATTAGACCTTAATTCGGTCATAGGATTTATCCTAATCTTTGGAATTTTAATGTTTATGCTTTGGCAGAATCAGCCAACTCCAGAAGAGTTAAAGGCTAAAGAAGAAGCAAAACAAGAACAAGTTGAAGTAGAGAAGAAAGATGATGTAAAGCATGTGGAGATAGAAACATCTTCTGAAGATTTTTCAATTGCATCTGCAACAGATTCTTTACACTTAGCTGGTCTTAAAAATAAGTTAGGTGCTTTTGCTTATTCATCAACATTACCATCAGCAACAAATAATGAAACCGAAGTTGAAACCGAATTATTCGATTTAAAGTTTAGTAATAAAGGAGGATTTCTTTCTGAAATTAGACTTAAAGAATTCGATAATTACGATTCGCTTCCTGTATACCTTATTAAAGATAAGAATGCCGCTTTTAATATTAGTTTTAGTACTACTGATAGCCGCGTTTTAAATACACAAGATTTATACTTCCAACCTACAATATCTAAAAATGGAAAAAATACTGTAGTTTCTATGAAACTTAAAGTATCTGAATCTAAATTTTTAGAATATCGTTACGAATTAAAGCCTGACAATTACATGTTAGATTTTACAATTCGTTCGCAAGGTTTAAGCGATGTTATTAATAGCTCTCAAGCTGTTAATTTAGATTGGAAACAAAAAATGTATCGTGGTGATAAAAGTGTAGATTACGAAAATCGTTATACACGTTTAACATACCAACACGATGGTGGGAAAATTAATAAATTAAGTCCTACAAGTGATGATGACGACGTAGAAGAGGACGTAACTTGGTTATCTTACAGACAACATTTCTTTAGTTCAATTTTAGTTACTGAAAAGCCTTTTAAAACTGCCGATTTAGTTTCTGAAAACTTATTAGAAAAAGGTGATGATGATGCCGTTTTTACTAAATTCTATTCTTCTAAAGTCCCTTTAGAATTACAGAATGGTGAAATTAATGCGCCTTTAAAATTCTATTTCGGACCAACAGATAACACAATACTTAAACAATATGAGTATAGTTTAGACGATAGTATTCCTTTTGGATGGGGTATTTTTGGATGGATTAACCGTTATGTATTTGTACCAGTATTTGCATTCTTAAGTGGTATGTTGCCTTATGGTGTTGCTATTATTGTAATGACTATTTTAGTAAGAATAGTAATGTCTCCAGTAACATACAAATCGTATTTGTCTCAGGCTAAGATGAAAATTCTTAAACCAGAAATTAACGAGATTGGTGAAAAGTATAAAGATAATGCCATGAAAAAGCAACAAGCTACAATGGCCTTATATAGTAAAGCGGGAGCCAGTCCCATGGCAGGATGTTTGCCCGGATTAATGCAAGTCCCGGTGTTTTATGCCTTATTTCAATTTTTCCCTTCTGCTTTCGATTTAAGACATAAAAGTTTTCTTTGGGCAGAAGATTTATCTTCGTACGATACCATAGCAGAGTTACCTTTTAAAATTCCATTATATGGAGATCATATTAGTTTGTTCCCAATATTAGCATCTATAGCTATTTTCTTTTACATGAAAATGACAACAGGGCAACAAGCAGCAGCACAACCAACGCAAGAAGGTATGCCTGATATGGGAAAAATGATGAAATACATGATTTATTTCTCTCCGCTTATGATGTTAGTATTCTTCAATAATTATGCGTCAGGATTAAGTTTATACTACTTTGTCTCTAACTTAATTACTATTGGAATTATGCTTGTGATTAAAAATTTCATTATCGATGAAAAGAAAATTCACGCTAAAATTCAAGAGAATAAGAAGAAGCCCAAAAAAGAGAATCGTTTTCAGAAGAAAATGAAAGATATGATGGAGCAGGCAGAGCAGCAGAAACAGTCAAAAAAATAATCAAAAATAATTCAAAGCTGCCTTAATTGGCAGCTTTTTTGTTACTTGTAATTTCTAAAACGTTATACGTTATATTTATATGAAAAAAATATTGTCTTTTTTAATGATGTGCTTTGTAGGAGTCGCTATGGCACAAAACATAAATCAGTTAGACACCAACGGAAAACGTGATGGTGTTTGGAAAAAGAATTTTGAGGATACTAAAATCTTACGTTACGAGGGGAAGTTCTCTCATGGCAAAGAAGTAGGCACATTTAAGTTTTATAAAAATATAGGAGGTAAAGCCGTTTTAACAGCTACAAAAGCCTTTAATAGCAGTAATAATATTGCAGAAGTTCAGTTCCTATCATCTACAAAAAAAGTGATTAGTAAAGGGAAAATGAATGGTAAATTATATGTTGGAGAATGGACGTATTTTCATAAAAATTCTGATAAAATAATGACCACAGAAACGTACGATACTAATGGTAAATTACAAGGTGAACGTTTAGTGTTTTATAAGAATGGAAAAATTGCTGAACGCGCATTTTATAAAGATGGTTTATTAGAAGGAAAATCTACTTGGTATTCGGAAAAAGAGATTCCGCTTAAAGAGTTTTCTTATGTAAACGATAAGTTGCAAGGAATGTCTAAATATTACGACTTAGATGGGAATTTAGTTGCAGAAGGTGCTTTTAAGAAAGATAAGAAAGATGGTATTTGGAATTTCTATAAAGATGGAAAATTAGATAATACTAAGGATTTTACGCATTATAGTAAGAATCCGGCGAAACAATAAAATATAAAATAACCTGATTTAGATACTTTTAAATCAGGATTTTCTTTCCGGTGCATATCTGCATCTTATAAAATATAAAAAATGAAACGAGTAATTGTTGGTCTTTCAGGTGGTGTAGATTCTAGTGTTGCAGCGTATGTATTGCAACAACAAGGCTATGAAGTTATTGGTCTTTTTATGAAAAATTGGCACGATGATTCTGTTACAATTTCAGACGAATGTCCGTGGTTAGACGATAGTAATGATGCAATGTTGGTTGCAGAAAAATTAGGTATTCCTTTTCAAACTGTAGATTTAAGCGAGCAGTATAAAGAACGTATTGTAGACTATATGTTTAAGGAATACGAAAACGGACGTACACCAAATCCGGATGTACTTTGTAATCGTGAAATTAAGTTTGATGTGTTTATGAAGATTGCATTAGACTTAGGTGCAGATTACGTAGCAACCGGGCACTATTGTAGAAAAGGGATTATTAATGAAGGTGGAGAAGAAACGTACCAGCTTTTAGCAGGAGCAGATGGAAATAAAGATCAGTCTTATTTTTTATGCCAATTATCTCAAGAGCAATTAGCTAAAGCATTATTCCCAATTGGCGAATTAATAAAACCAGAAGTACGTAAAATTGCTGCAGAATTAGATTTAGTAACCGCAGATAAAAAAGATTCTCAGGGCTTATGTTTTATAGGTAAAGTACGTTTACCAGAATTTCTTCAACAACAATTAAAACCAAAAGAAGGTGTTATTGTAGAGGTCGATAGGGATTGCGATTTATATAAAAATACACAGACCGAGTTTGCTACAAAATTAGATGAACTTGAATATTTAACAACCAAAAAGATCTATGCCATTTCACACGGAAAAGTTGTAGGTAAACACCAAGGCGCTCATTATTTTACAAAAGGGCAGCGTAAAGGTTTAGGCGTTGGCGGTACAGTAGAGCCTTTATTTGTTATAGACACAGACGTTAACGAAAATGTAATTTATACAGGACAAGGACACTCGCATCCTGGATTGTTTAAATCTGCACTCTTTGTAACAAACGAAGAAGAACATTGGATTCGTGAAGATTTAAAATTAGAAAGCGGACAAACAATGGAAGTTATGGCACGTATTCGCTACAGACAACCATTACAAAAAGCAATTTTATATAAAGTAGAAAACGGATTGTATGTAGAGTTCGAAGAACCACAATCTGCCATTACAGAAGGACAATTTGTTGCTTGGTATTTAGAAGATGAATTAGTAGGTTCAGGAGTTATTTCTTAACTTACGGAGTAAAAGAATAATATATGACTTCAAAATTACTGCTTTTATTTTTTATTTGTTTTCAGTTACAGGCTTTTGGGCAACAAGATGCCTGGGTTTATTTTTCTGATAAAGAGAATGTTGAAACATCAATTGCTAATCCCACAACAATTTTAAGTGAGAAAGCAGTAGATAGAAAACAACGTTTTGGTATCGCAATAGATCAGAGAGATGTTCCTGTTAACGAATCTTATATTTCAGAATTAAAAGCACAAGATAATATTCTAGTCTTGGCAAAATCTAAATGGTTTAATGCTGTGCATGTTCGCGGAAGTGAAATAGATATTAAAGCATTACTAGATTTTTCATTTGTGTCTGATATTATTTTTGCAGATAAAACAATATCAATTACAAGTAAAAAAGAAAAGCTGGATTTATTTTCTGAGGTCGCTTCAAAATCAGAATTTGTATACGGTAGCACATTGAATCAAGTAGAAATGATTCAAGTAAACACCTTACATTATAGTGATTATACAGGAACAGGAATAACAATTGCTGTTTTAGATGGCGGATTTCCGAATGTAAATACCATTGGTGCTTTTCAAAATTTAAGAGCTAATAATAATATTCTAGGAAGCTACGATTTTGTCGCACGCAATAGTGATGTCTATGCAAATACTCAAGACGAACATGGTACTTGGGTGTTAAGTACAATGGCTGGATATATAGAAGATGAATTTGTAGGAACTGCTCCAGATGCGTCTTATTATTTATTTATAACTGAAGATGGTGATGCTGAAAACCCTGTAGAAGAAAGTCTATGGGTAGAGGCTGCAGAACGTGCAGATAGTTTAGGTGTAGATATTATTAATACCTCTTTAGGATATAAAGAGTTCGATAATTCAAATTACGATTATACGGATGAAGATTTAAATGGGGTAACAGCATATATAACCAGAGGCGCAACTATAGCTTCTGAAAAAGGAATTTTAGTAGTAAGTTCTGCTGGAAATTTTGGCGATTCAGGAGTTGGAGCACCCGCAGATGCTGCAGCCGTATTTTCTATAGGAGCAGTAGATGCTTCTGGAGTTTATGCTTATTTTAGTTCTCAAGGTTCAGATATTCAACCTTCAATAAAACCAGATGTTTCAGCTCAAGGATTAGGAAGTGTTGTCGTTGGTAAAACAAATTCTATTGAAACTTTAAACGGAACTTCTTTTAGTGCGCCCATTTTAGCAGGAGGATTAGCCTGTTTATGGCAAGCATTACCAGAATTAACAAATACAGAACTTAAACAATTGGTACGCGTCTCTTCGTCTCAATATACCACACCAGATTATTTTTTAGGTTATGGAATTCCTAATTTAGCTTCTGTATTAGAAGATGCTACATTAAGTGTCTTAGATAAAACAGAAGAATTAGACCTTATCATGTATCCTAATCCTGCTACAAATACAGTGTCTTTTAAAACAGATGCTTCACTTACAAAAATTAATGTTACTGTATTTGATGTTTTTGGAAAGCAGATTTTAGAACGTACTTTAAAAACTGAAGAAGCATTAGATGTTTCTGCTCTTTCTGAAGGAATTTATATATTACGTATTTCAGCATTTGATAAGATAACTACAAAAAAACTTATAAAAATTAATGCAAAATAGTATCACCCAATTATTCAATATTAAATATCCAATTATTCAAGCCGGAATGATCTGGAATTCAGGATGGCGTTTGGCTTCGGCAGCCAGTAACTCTGGAATTTTAGGATTAATTGGAGCGGGTTCTATGCACCCGGAAGTATTGCGTGAGCATATTCAGAAATGTAAAAAAGCGACAGACAAACCATTTGGTATAAATGTCCCGATGTTATATCCAAACATTGAAACACTCATGGATATTATTATTGATGAAGAAGTTAAAATTGTATTTACTGCTGCCGGTAATCCAAAAATATGGACATCTTGGTTAAAAGAACGCGGTATTACAGTCGTTCACGTGGTGAGTAGTGTGAAATTTGCTCTAAAAGCGCAAGCAGCAGGTGTAGATGCGGTTGTCGCTGAAGGATTTGAAGCTGGCGGACATAACGGACGTGACGAAACAACAACCTTTACTTTAATACCAATGGTTAAGGAACAAATAGAAATTCCGTTAATTGCAGCCGGAGGAATTGCTTCAGGAAAAGGAATGTTAGCAGCTATGGTTTTAGGTGCAGACGGCGTACAAATAGGAAGCCGTTTTGTAGCAAGTAAAGAATCGTCTGCGCACATTAGTTTCAAAGAAACTGTAGTAAATACTAATGAAGGCGATACTAAACTTACTTTAAAAGAATTAGCACCAGTACGTTTAATAAAAAATAAATTTTATAACGAGGTTCAAGATTTATATCAGAAGGGAACATCTGCAGAAGAACTTAAAGCCTTTTTAGGTAAAGGGCGTTCTAAACGTGGTATGTTCGAGGGCGATTTAGAAGATGGCGAATTAGAAATTGGTCAGGTTGCAGGATTAATTCATAAAATTCAACCTGTTTCAGAAATTGTTTCAGAAATTATTCAAGATTTCGAACAAGCAAAGACAAATATTTCGTCTTTATAAAATATTATTAAAAGGTAGTTATTAGGCTGTTTTAAATTCTACCTTTGCGCAACTAAAAATTAAGGCGTGTTTTTATCTCAATATACAAAAGAATTTAAATATAATTGGCAGCTGGCAGCTCCTGTAATGCTTGGTATGCTTGGTCATACATTTGTTAGTTTTGTCGACAATATTATGGTTGGCCAATTAGGTACTGCAGAACTTGCTGCGGTATCTTTGGGTAATAGTTTTATGTTTATAGCAATGTCTGTTGGAATTGGTTTTTCTACAGCCATTACACCTTTGGTAGCAGAAGCGGATACAGCTCACGATTTTGAGTCTGGTAAATCTGCGTTTAAACACGGACTATTTTTATGTACCGTTTTAGGCGTCTTACTTTTTTTACTACTCTATTTTGCTAAACCATTAATGTACTTAATGAAACAACCTGTAGAGGTTGTAGAGTTAGCGATTCCTTATTTAGATCTTGTTGGTTTCTCGTTAATACCATTAATTATTTTTCAGGGATTTAAACAGTTTAGCGATGGGATGTCTATGACAAAGTATCCTATGTATGCTACAATTATAGCAAATGTTGTAAATGTAGTTTTAAACTATATGTTTATTTTTGGAAAATTAGGAGCACCTGCTTACGGTATCGTAGGCGCAGCTTATGGTACTTTAGCCTCTCGTTTTATTATGGTTGCCTTTATTTGGTGGGTATTAAAAGGGAATAAGAAGTCTAGAGAGTACGTCATTAACATAAAATTCTTCGTTTTAGAAAAAATGATGCTGAAACGTATTTTTAATCTTGGCGCACCAAGTGCAATGCAAATGCTTTTTGAGGTTGCTATTTTTACGTCGGCAGTGTGGTTAAGTGGTTTACTTGGTAAAAACCCACAGGCAGCGAATCAAATAGCTTTAAACTTGTCTTCAATGACATTTATGGTGGCAACAGGATTAAGTGTGGCAAGTATGGTGCGTGTAGGAAACCAAAAAGGGTTAAGAAATTTTCAGGAGTTAAGACGCATTGCCTTTTCATTATTTTTAATGGGAACACTATTCGCAGTATGTTTTGCTTTGATGTTTTTTGCTTTACGTACACAATTACCTAAGATTTATGTAGATTTAAAAGATGTTGCAAACTTTGCAGATAATTCTGAAGTGGTGCATATTGCATCTAATTTATTACTTGCAGCAGCCGTTTTTCAAATAAGCGATAGTATACAAGTTGTTGTTTTAGGAGCTTTACGTGGGCTTCAAGATGTAAAAGTACCAACAATTATAACCTTTATTGCGTATTGGATTATTGGTTTCCCTATAAGTTATTATTTCGGAAAAGCAGACCAAATGGGAAGTTTTGGAATTTGGTTAGGACTTTTAGCAGGATTAACCTCTGCAGCAATTTTATTATATATTAGATTTAATTATCTAACAAAACAATTAATTTTAGACAAATAATTTTAAAGATATGGAACTTCCAAAATTTATATTAGGTGATAATACAGATTATCCCAACGCCATTTTTGTTATTCATACAGAATTTCCTCGTTTTATTATCAATTTAGAAGATGATAACGTAGAGTGGTTTGAAGATTTCGATCAAGAAGATCAGCGTGAAATAGAAATGGAAACTGAAGGTTTAATCAAAAAAGCTACAGATTTTTACGATAGAGAAGTAGCTCGTTACGAAGAGTAAAATTTATGTTCGATCAACTTGTAAATGCAGATAAAGCCTTATTCCTATTTTTAAACAACTTGGGTTCCGAAACATGGGATCCGCTTTGGTTAGCCATTACTCACGAGTTTACGTTTGCACCGCTATATGGATTATTATTATATTTAATTTATAAAAAAAGAGGTTTGCAATCGTTAGTGGTTTCTGTAATTGTAATTGTTTTAATGATAACCTTTACAGACCAAGTCACTAATTTAGTAAAACATACTGTACAACGTTTTAGACCATGCAGAACAGAAGGTGTTATGGAACATATGCGTTATATCGCTGCACGTTGCGGACGCTATGGTTTCTTTTCAGGACATTCGTCTAACTCTATGGCTGCAGCAATATTTGGAGGTTTATTACTAAAGCCTTTCTACAAAAAAGCAATTTACCTTTTAATTGTTTGGAGTCTAATTGTAGCTTATAGTCGTATTTATGTTGGTGTACATTATCCGTTAGATTTATTATGCGGACTTACTTTTGGTGTCATTTCAGGTTTCGGATTTTATAAATTATATTTATATATCGCAAAACGCAGAGAACTCCCTACTTTTTAGTCAGAATATAGTAATCGTTTACAAGTCTAGAATTGTGTTTTTTTGAAGTATCATCGGCCATATTAATGTCGTATGTTCTCACAAATGTCATAGTATAAATTTTACTTATAGACTGCTTTTCAGCTTCAGTTAATACATTAGACAATAAACCAAAACTGTTTTCTTTAGGAAACGCTAGTTGGTTGTCTTCTGTATTTACACTTGGAAGAATTTTACCATATAACCAAAGCATTTCTGGAGATACCGCATTTAGTCCGTATACATTTAAACCTTGTTTCTTGGCTTCAGATTTTAAACTAGATATATCATAATAATGCGCAGGAACCATTGCTTTGTATAACGGTAATGCAACAATAAATATAGATGCGAAGAATATAACAGTTAGATAAAATACTGATTTTATTGCTTTCTTTTTTAAGTTGATAAAAATTAAAGTTCCTATACTAAACAGTACAACTGAAGCGATAACGTATTGCAACCAAAACCCGTCTAGTTTATCTTTTAATCCGAAATAAGCAAGTACAGGAAATAAAATTCCAATAGTTGCTATTAAACCGAAATTAAAATATACTGGAATCGTTTCTTTTTTATCTTTTAATGTTTTAAAATGCTGAATTAAATAATCGATATAAAAACCAGTATTTATTGCCAACGGAATTAAAACGGGCATAAGATATCTAGATTTTTTCTCAGGAATTATAGATAATAATATCACTGCAAAAATCGTCCAATATAAACTGAATTTGTATGCTTTTAGATTACGAACTCTTGTTTTTAAATACGGATAAAGTAACCCAATAAATGCTGGAATTGTCCAAATTCCACTTTGTGTAAAGAAGCTCCAATAGTAATAAAACGGACGAATATTATAACTTCCCCAATTACTAGTTTCCTTTTGTGTAATATGTGTAAACGTTTCAGGATCTACTAAACGTACATAAATAAACCACCAGCCTCCAATAGCAAGCATTAATATTAAAACACTAAATATAGAGAAGGTTTTAGGTCTTATTTTTTTAAACTTATATGTAAAGGCATAAGCAAGTACAAACGGTAAGAAAAGGGCGTATAAAGAGACAGGACCTTTACTTAAAAACGAAAAACCTAAACATATTCCAGCAATTAAGGTGTGTTTCCAATAATCGCTCTCTTTTTGAAAGAGTTGAAACAGATTATATATGGCAACCATCATAAATCCATGTGCATAAATATCCCAAGGTGCCTCAATAGTAATTCCTACGGTATAAAAAGCAGTAACTACAATACAAGCATTAACTAAACTATGTAATGTATTCTGTAAAATAGATAATGATAAACGGTATACAAAAACACCTATTATCATAATCATAAATACAGTTGGTAGTCTTAATGCATAGACTTTTAACCCGAATATTAATGAAGATATGGCAGATAACCAGGTTGGTAAAGGTGGCTTTTCGTAGCGTGCTTCTCCATTCATGGTTGTTAATAACCAATGATTATTTGTTATCATTTCTCGAGCTGTAATAAAATTTCGCGCTTCCATAATGGTTACTTGCATAACGTGTAAATTAGGAAGAAGCATCACTGCAACCAATAGACAAATGGTAATAACCGGATGTTTTTCGATGACTTTAATCATGATATTTTTTTATTAAAACAAGGTTTCTACTATAAATTACAGCTCCTAATATATGTCCAGTAAATAAAACAGGGTCTCTGCGTAATACGGCATAAATTAAAATAAGTATAGATCCTGTTAAGCTTAGTGCCCAAAAACCAAAAGGTAAAGTAGATTCTTTTTTCTTCTCAGAATATAACCATTGGTAAACAAAACGTAAGGTGAAAACAATTTGAGATACAATTCCTAAAACTAATAACCATACAGGAATCTCTTCGTTTTTGAATAATAACGTCATATCAATTTTGTTATTATTGTAGTAGTATATCACTATAAGTATCGGAACAAAAAGTAAAAACCAACGCATGGGTTTAGGGAATTTTTGCCATTGATTTTGCAATTGAAGATTCCTGATATATATAAAGTACGTTAAACTCTGACCTAACATAATTGCAAAGTCTTGGCGTAAGTAACCATATAGAAAAAGGAGGAAAGATGCAATTAAGCTCAACGTCCAAAATAGGGTAGGCGTAATGACTTTACGTTTTTTTTCAGACGTAATCCATTGTACGACTAAGCGCGACGAGAATAAGATTTGTGCAATAAATCCTATTGTATATATAATCCAATCACTCATTAACTACGGGTCTCAATTTCGTAGTTAATATACTTCTTTTTCATCCACATATAAGCAAAACAATCTACTAAAGGGCCTAATAATCTATTCCATAATCCAAATTTAGCAACACCTGCAATTCTTGGAAAATGCTGAACAGGGACTTGAATAATTTTTCCTTGTTGAAGTAAAATCATGGCAGGTAAAAAACGATGTAAGCCTTTAAACATAGGAATGCGTTTGGCGTAATCTGTTTTTATAACCTTTAAAGGGCAACCGGTATCATCCATACCGTCGTGCGTAAAACTTCTGCGAATGCCATTAGCAATTTTAGACGACATGTTTTTTACAAACGAATCTTTTCTGTTAGAGCGTACACCTGTTACCAAGTCGTATTCTCCAATATGTTGAAGTAATATATTAAAATCTGAAGGTGCTGTTTGTAAATCTGAATCTATATAACCAACCAAAGGCGTATTTGTATAATCAAAACCTGCTTTTATAGCTGCACTTAAGCCTCTATTTTGTTTAAAACTAATAAATTCGAAAGCTTCAGAACGTTTACAAATGGTTTCTATAAGTTCTTGACTTTTGTCTTTGGAGCCGTCGTTTACAAGAAGAATTTTAGTGGTTTTAGATGCTGTTTTAGCGTAAGCTAAAAGCTCTTTTTCGACACGTAATAAATTGTCTTCTTCATTATAAACAGGAACTATAATGGTGAATTGGTAATTCATAGATAAAAACTTGAAAGTACAAATGTATTCTTTTTTATAGAAAAGAAATTTTTAGCATTTAAAAATGTTAATGAAACAGTGAAATATGTCTGTTTACTTTAAAGGAACAACAATTTTAACATCGTCCCAAGCCATGGTTAATGCTAAGTTATCTGTAGAGTTATCGAAAGAAATGGTGAATTCTTCAACAGAATTGTTTAATTTTTCAACAGGGACTTGTAAATCTACAACATCGAAAGACGGATCGCGCATGGCTTTCATAGTTTCATCTACACCCCATTTATATTGTTTTTTATTAAACATAACATGCCAAATAGAATCGTTAGGAATTGTCCAAAGTGTATATTTTCCAGCAGGTAAAGAATCTGTTCCTATTTTTAAAGCTTTGTTTGTTTTAAATGTAGTGGCTTCATTGGCGCCTGTTCTCCAAACTTCATTATACGGTACTAATCCTCCAAAGATTAAACGATCGCGTTTTGATGGTCTGTTATAAAACACCTCTAATCTTAAGTCGTTTAGTTTATATTCGACAGTATCTTTCGGACTTAAAACTTTATTAAAAGCGTTTTTTTCAAAATATGCATATAGAAAAACTCCTATGGCTACAAACAATAAGAGTATCATTACCCATTTTAAAAATCTATTCATAAAACAATTGTTATTTAAGAAGGTAAAGATACTTTAAAAGATAGTTAACTTAAAAATGTGAGGTTTAATTAATTCACAAATTTAATACGTTTAAAAAAAAATGATCTAGACTATTAAAATAGCTTAGATCATTTTTATATTTAACTAAAGCCTAAAGGCTTTTTATTATTCAGTAATTACCCAATCACCTTTTGCTAAAAGTGGCTCGGCTTGTTTGTATTTTACGGTTTTACTTTCTCCGTTCATTACATTTTTAATAGTTACTTTATCGTTTCTACCAATTTTTGGTCTATCACGAACTATTGTTTCTACAACTTCTGGCTGATGTTGTGTTTGTCCTGCAGCTCTACTTTGTGAAGCACGCTCATCTAAATTAGGAATCTCTTCTTTAGATGTTTCTATATTTTGTCTTTTAGGAGCGATATGTTTTGCATCGCTAATTGCGTTTGTATCTTCACTAGGTAATTCTCCTTTAAATAAGAATGAAATTACATCTTTATTTACTTGAGTAATCATGTCCTTAAACAATTCGAAAGCTTCAAACTTGTAAATTAATAACGGATCTTTTTGTTCGTGAACCGCTAATTGTACAGATTGTTTTAACTCGTCCATTTTACGTAAATGCGATTTCCATGCATCGTCAATAATGGCTAAAGTAATGTTCTTTTCAAAATCTGTAATTAATTGTTTTCCTCCACTTTCATAAGCTTGTTGTAAGTCTGTTACAACTTGTAATGTTTTTTTACCATCTGTAAATGGTACAACAATACGTTTGAATTTATCGCTTTGCGTTTCGTAAACATTTTTAATAATAGGAAATGCTAATTCTGCATTTCTTTGCATTTTAGCTTTATAATAATCGAAAGCAGCTTTGTAAACTTTAGCAGCAATATCTTGAACAGTTAATTTATTAAATTCTTGTTCTGTTACTGGATTGCTCATTGAGAAGTAACGAATTAATTCAAATTCGAAATTCTTATAATCGTTAGCTTCTTTGTTTATTTCTGCAATGTTTTCTGCAGTATCGAAAATCATATTTGCTAAATCTACACTAAGACGTTCTCCAAATAAAGCATGGTGACGACGTTTGTAAACAACTTCACGTTGCGCGTTCATAACATCATCATACTCTAATAAACGTTTACGAACACCGAAATTGTTTTCTTCAACTTTTTTCTGAGCACGTTCAATAGATTTTGAAATCATAGAATGCTGAATCACTTCACCTTCTTCTAATCCCATTTTATCCATCATCTTAGCAATACGCTCAGATCCGAATAATCGCATTAAGTTATCTTCTAATGATACATAGAATTGAGAACTTCCTGGATCTCCTTGACGACCAGCACGACCACGTAACTGACGGTCTACACGACGTGAATCGTGACGTTCTGTACCTATAATTGCTAAACCACCAACTTTTTTAACTTCGTCGATTAATTTAATATCGGTACCACGACCAGCCATGTTAGTTGCTATTGTTACTTGTCCTGGCTGACCAGCTTCTGCAACAATATCTGCTTCTTTTTTATGTAATTTCGCGTTCAATACATTATGTGGTACTTTACGAATGCTAAGCATTTTTCCTAAAAGTTCACTAATTTCAACGTTAGTTGTACCAATTAATATTGGACGACCAGCTTGAGATAATTTGGTAACTTCTTCAATTACCGCATTGTATTTTTCACGCTTAGTTTTGTAAACTAAATCTTCTTTATCATCTCTTGCAATAGGACGGTTTGTTGGAATTTCTACAACATCTAATTTATAGATTTCCCATAATTCTCCAGCTTCTGTAGTTGCAGTACCTGTCATACCAGATAGTTTGCGGTACATTCTAAAGAAGTTTTGAAGTGTTACTGTTGCAAATGTTTGTGTTGCAGCTTCAATTTTTACATTTTCTTTAGCTTCAATCGCTTGGTGTAATCCATCGCTATAACGACGACCATCCATAATACGACCTGTTTGCTCGTCTACAATCATTACTTTGTTTTCCATAACCACGTATTGATTGTCTTTTTCAAACAGGGCGTAGGCTTTAAGTAATTGATTTAATGTGTGAATACGTTCAGATTTTATTCCGAAGTCTCTAAATAAATCTTCTTTTTCATTCGCTTCTTCTTCTGCAGGTAACCCTTTTGCTTCTATTTTAGCCATTTCAATACCAATTTCTGGCATTACGAAAAAGTCTGGATTGTCTTTACCAGAAAGGTATTCGACACCTTTATCTGATAATTCAATCTGATTATTTTTTTCATCAATAACATAATACAACTCTTCGTCTACCTTAGGCATCTCGCGGTTGTTATCTTGCATGTAATGATTTTCTGTTTTTTGAAGTAATTGTCTAACACCGTCTTCACTTAAAAACTTAATTAAAGCTTTGTTTTTAGGCATTCCACGGAATACACGTAACAATTTAAATCCACCTTCTTTAGTGTCTCCTTCTGTAATTAATTTTTTAGCTTCTGCGAAAACACCTGTTAAGTATTTACGTTGTACAGAAACAATATCTTCTACTTTAGGTTTTAATTCTGTGAATTCGTGACGGTCTCCTTGAGGTATTGGACCAGAAATAATTAATGGCGTACGTGCATCATCAACTAATACAGAATCGACTTCATCGACAATGGCGTAGTGATGCGGACGTTGTACCAAATCGTTTGGAGAATGCGCCATATTATCACGTAAATAATCGAAACCGAATTCGTTATTTGTTCCGTAAGTAATATCTGCGTTATATGCTTTTTTACGTTCTTCAGAATTTGGTTGGTGATAATCTATACAATCTATGCTTAAACCATGAAATTGAAAAATTGGTGCCATCCATGCACTATCACGTTTTGCTAAATAGTCGTTTACAGTTACAAGGTGAACCCCTTTTCCTGCCAACGCATTTAAATACATAGGTAAGGTCGCAACTAATGTTTTCCCTTCCCCAGTATGCATTTCGGCAATTTTACCTTGGTGCATTGCAATACCACCAATAAGTTGCACATCGTAATGTACCATATCCCATGTAATGGCTTTTCCCGCAGCATCCCAAGAGTTTGCCCAAATCGCTTTATCGTCTTCTAGTACTACATAATCTTTAGTTCCAGATATTTCTCTATCAAAAGCACTAGCTGTAACAGTAATGTTTGTGTTGTCTTTAAAACGTTTAGCTGTTTCTTTAACCACCGCAAAAGCTTCTGGAAGAATTTCGTTTAACACGTCTTCTGTAGCAGTATAAGAATCGTCTTTTAATTTATCAATTTCTTGATAAATATCTTCACGTCTGTCTATGTCTTCAGTGTTGTTTACTTCTTCTAAAAGTGTTGCAATCTGATCTTCGAAAGGCTTTCTTCCTTCAGCAATTTTAGCTTTAAAATAAGCTGTTTTTGCCCTCAATTCATCGTGCGATAAAGCTTCAAGCGCCTGTTCAAAGGTTTTAATTTTATTTACTAAAGGCATGATGGCTTTTACATCTTGCTTGGATTTATCTCCAACAAATACCTTAAGTACAGAATTCAAAAAATTCATCCGTGTGTGTGTTAATGGTTTTATTAAGTTTATAACTTAATAGATACAGTTATGTACTTTAAATGCTATTAAATATAGGATCCAAATATACGTTTTGTTGTTATGTTTAATAAAGAATAGCACAAAAAAAAGCCTCGATATGAGACTTTTTAACTTTTCTTTATGTAATACTAATATTCATCCTCGTTCCAGAGATAGTCTTCATCCGTAGGATAGTCAGACCATATCTCTTCAATGGAGTCGTACGAATCGCCTTCATCTTCAATGGATTGTAAATTTTCTACAACTTCTAAAGGAGCTCCTGTTCTAATTGCGTAGTCAATCAGCTCATCTTTAGTAGCTGGCCAAGGCGCATCGCTTAAATATGATGCTAATTCTAATGTCCAATACATCTGTAATTCGTTTTTATTTTTTGCAAAAATAATTTTTTAGTTTAAAAAGTCAAGTAAAAAATGAATTATTTCATCATTAAATTAAAGAACGCTTTATTTTTCTAAACATTTTGACTTAAAGCGCGTTATAATTTCCTTTGAATTTGTTTTTATTGTTTCTCAGGAATCCACTTTACTTCATCTGCTTGTAAGTCATGAGACAACTTTCGTGCCAATACAAAAAGGTAGTCAGAAAGACGGTTTAGGTATGTTAATGTTTGTGGGTTTAGAGGTTCGATGTCATTTAATTCTGAAGCTAAACGTTCTGATCTACGGCAAACACAGCGCGCAATGTGACAGAATGACACGGTTTGGTGTCCGCCTGGTAATACAAAATGTGTCATTGACGGAAGCTCTGAATTCATGGCATCCATTTCTGTTTCTAACAGCGTAATGTTAGCATCTTCAATCTTAGGAATGTTTAAACGTTCTTTTCCGTTTTTTAAAATGGCCTTTTCTGGAGGTGTGGCTAACATTGCTCCAAGAGTAAATAAACGGTCTTGTATTATAATTAAAATCTCTTTGTATGCCGGGTTAATGTCTTGATCGCGAATAAGTCCGATGTAAGAGTTTAATTCATCTACGGTACCATAACTTTCAATACGTATATGATGTTTAGGTACACGTGTACCTCCAAAAAGTGCAGTTGTACCTTTGTCTCCTGTTTTAGTATATATTTTCATGTAACAAGTGCTTAAGTTTAAAATTGAGCCAATAGTTGGCACATTTCAAAGTTACATGGAAAAATTAGGCTTTAAAAATGAATTAAGATTTTGATTATACTGTTTGGTGAGGTAAAATGATTTTTTCGTTTCTAGTGTCACTTTCAATAAGCCCATCTCTTAAACGAATAATTCTATGTGCATGCTCTGCAATATCTTCTTCGTGAGTTACTAAAATAACAGTATTTCCTTGCTCGTGTATAGAGTTAAAAAGGGCCATAATTTCTACAGACGTTTTAGAATCTAAGTTTCCTGTAGGTTCATCTGCTAAAATAATAGATGGTTTATTTACCAAAGCACGACCAACAGCAACACGTTGGCGTTGTCCTCCAGAGAGCTGGTTTGGTTTGTGGTCCATTCTATCAGATAAACCAACCTGTGTTAACACTTCTTCTGCACGTTTTGTACGGTCTGCCTTAGAATAACCGGCATAAACCATTGGTAAAGCAACATTGTCTAATGCTGTAGTTCTTGGTAATAAATTGAAGGTTTGAAAAACAAAACCAATTTCAGTATTTCTAATATCTGCTAATTCGTCGTCTGTCATTTTACTCGCATCTTTTCCGTTTAAGATGTATGTTCCTGCGGTAGGCGTGTCTAGACAACCCAGCAAATTCATAAGTGTAGATTTTCCAGAACCAGAAGGTCCCATAATAGCAATATAATCGCCTCGTTTAATAGTTAAATCTATGCCTTTTAAAACATGAACAGTTTCTTGTCCGAGTTTAAAATCGCGAATAATGTTGGTGATTTCTATGACGTTATCCATAAAACTAAAGCTGATATTGGTTACTGCAAGATACAGGAATTTATATAAGAAATAAGACGCACAACATTATGATTTGTTACAATTTAAATGAAGAAAACAATAAATTTAAACCGAAAAGATTATAATCTGATTGTGAAATGTTCTTTGACTTGCTCTTTCCTGAAAAACACAAAGCCGTATTGAAACGTGTCTACAGTTACTTTTACTTTAGGATGTTGTTTAATAATTTCCCAAGCTTCAGTCATACCCTTAGACCAATAAATATCATCAAAAATAAAAACGGTGTTGTTATGAATTTTAGGTAACAATATGTCAAAATACGTTAAAGTTGCCGTTTTGTTATGATTACCATCAAACAAAATAAAATCGAAAGTAGGTTGTGCTAATTTAGGAATCACTTTGCTGAAATCTCCAACTAAAATTTCAGCATTTGTAATGTTATGATTCATTAAATTCTTACTACTAAAGGCAGCAATTTTTGGGCAACCTTCAATAGAAATTACGTTCCCTTTTTTATGTCCCAGAGCAATGGCATGTGTAGATATTCCTAAAGAAGTGCCGAGTTCTAAACTGGTTTTAAATTGAAAATAATTTGCTAAACGGTATAATAATTTGGCACGCTTTAAAGATGCTCCAGAATTCTTAGCAATACTATGTATAGCACGAATATTGTTTTTAGTATACATAGAACCTGTACCTAAATCTGTGATTTCAATAGCCATTTTATTTTTTAAAAGCGCTTTTTTATAGTTGTTAATTAACGTATAATCAGCATGTTTTTTTTTGTTATAAAAACATTGTGTAACCAAGTTATAAACAAAAGGGGAGTGTACCCCATGCTGATTAGTAGAGCGTTTTAAAAATTTTAGATATTCTTTAATTTGGTGAAGCACTATCTTTATAATTGTAATTAAATCTATTCTTCCATTTTAGCAGCAAGTTCAAACCAACGCTCTTCCTTTTCGTCCATTTCCTGAATTATTTTTTCTAATTTAGTAGAAAGTTCGTTAATTTTATCTTGAGAAAGTTCTGGATTTGTAAACTTAGCTTCTAATTCTGTTTTATCGAAAGCTAAAGATTTTAGTTTGCTTTCAATATTATTGTATTCCTTTTGTTCGTTGTAAGATAATTTTGTGCTAGAATCTTGTTTCCAATTTTTCTTCTCTTTTTTATCTTCTGAAGTCGCTATTTCTGGGCTGTCTTCGTAAGATCTAAAATCGCTATAATTTCCAGGGAAATCTTCAATAACACCTTCGCCTCTAAATACAAATAAATGGTCTACAATTTTATCCATAAAGTAACGGTCGTGAGTTACAACTAATAAACAACCAGGGAAATCTAAAAGGAAATCTTCAAGGACGTTTAAGGTTACAATATCAAGATCGTTTGTAGGTTCATCTAGAATTAAAAAATTAGGATTCTGAATAAGTACAGTACATAAATATAAACGCTTACGTTCACCACCACTTAGTTTTTCAACAAAATCGTATTGTTTTTTTCTGTCGAATAAAAAGCGTTCTAAAAGTTGTTGTGCACTAATCTGTTTCCCTTTTTTAAGTGGAATATAATCCCCAAATTCACGAACTACATCAATAACCTTCTGGTTAGGTTTAACATCTATACCAGCTTGTGTATAGTACCCGAATTTTACAGTTTCACCAAGAGTAATTGTACCACTATCAGGTTGAGAAGTTTCAGTAAGAATATTTAGAAATGTAGATTTACCTGTTCCGTTTTTACCAATAATACCAACACGTTCGCCACGTTGGAAATTATAAGTAAATCCTTCTAAAATGATTTTATCTCCAAAAGATTTTTTAACATTATGTATTTCTACAATCTTATTTCCTAAACGCTCCATATTAAGTTCTAACTCAATACTATGATCTTTTCGGCGTTTACTAGCACGTTGTTTTATATCGTGAAAATCGTCTATTCTAGATTTAGATTTTGTTGTACGTGCCTTTGGTTGGCGACGCATCCAAGTTAATTCCTTTTTAAAAAGTTGTTTTGCTTTTCCAGTTTCTACTGTTTCTTGAGTAATTCTAGCTTCTTTCTTTTCTAGGTAATACGAGTAGTTTCCTTTATAACTAAACATTTCACCTTGATCTAACTCTATAATTTCATTACACACACGTTCTAAGAAAAAACGGTCGTGAGTTACCATAAATAACGTCATGTTTTCTTTAGCAAAGAATAATTCTAACCACTCAATCATTTCTAAATCTAAATGGTTGGTAGGCTCATCTAGAATTAATAAATCGGGTTTGTTAATTAAAGCATTGGCTAAAGCTAAACGTTTTTTTTGTCCTCCAGATAAAGTGCTTACTTTCTGAGAGAAGTTATCTAATTTTAATTTAGAGAGGATTTGTTTGTATTGCGTTTCAAAATCCCAAGCATTATAACGATCCATTTGCTCAAAGGCTTTTTGGTACGCATCTGCATCTTCTGTATTATGTATAGCCGTTTCGTAATCTCTAATTACTTTTAAAATGTCGTGATCACCTTCAAAAATAGTAGCTTCTACGGTTAAATTAGGATCTAAAATGGGTTCCTGAGGTAAAAAAGAAACGGTAATATCTTTTCTAAAAATTATTTGCCCAGTATCTGGCTGATCAAGTCCTGAGAGAATGTTTAGTATCGATGTTTTTCCTGTTCCGTTTTTAGCCACAAAAGCAACCTTTTGGTCTTTATGTATACTAAATGACAGGTTTTCGAACAACGTAAGTTCTCCGTAAGATTTAGCTATATTTTCTACTGTTAAATAATTCAAGTGTTTCCTTTATTTTATAATTGATTTGCAAATATCCAAAAAGTAAACGATTAGTTTTTATATTCCTACCGAAAACTTATATTTGTCGCTAAATATCTGACTTCTTTTCATGACCAAATTTTTTATATTTACTTGTATTTTATTCTGTCTTTTAATTATGGGATGCGTTCCTTTAAAAGAATTGGTGTATTTACAGCCATCTGAAACCGCCGCAGACTCAATTTCGAAAGTCGTTGCTTCTCAGTCTCCTTACCGCATTCAGCTTTACGATATTTTAAATATTCGAGTTAAAGCACTTGACCAAGATGCTGTTCAAATTTTTAATCCGGTTGGAAACGATTTATTAGAATCTAACAGTGAAGAGCGTGCTTATTTTGATGGGTTTACTGTAGATTTACATGGTGAAATTAGAGTTCCTGCTCTAGGAAGAATCAATGTTTTAGGGTATACAACAGAAGAAATTGAAAAGATTTTGCAAAAAAAGTTACTTGAAGAGCAGTTTAAAGAGACAGCAAATATTTTTGTAACGGTAAAACTTACAGGTTTACGATACACCGTTAGTGGAGAAGTTGGCTCTCCTGGAACAAATACTTTATTTCAAGATCGTGTAAATATTTTTGAAGCGATTGCCAATGCAGGCGAAATTCCTGTAACGGGAAACAGAAAAGATATTATGATTATTAGGCAATATCCGCAAGGACAAAAAATTCATCATTTAGATATTACGAGTGAAGATGTTATGAACTCTCCTTATTATTATATACAACCTAACGATATTATTTATGTTAAACCACTTCCGCAAAAATCTTGGGGAACAGGAGAAACTGGTGTACAAACAATAGCGACTATTGCAAGTATTTTAACTTTAGGAACAACAACTTTATTATTATTAGATCGATTATAACGGATGACACAATACGAATATAATGATCAGGATGAAATGGAATCTGGAGGAATGACCTTCGATTTTAGAGGGTATTTATTTAAAGTTCTTAATCTTTGGAAATTGGTTTTACTATGTATAGGAACAGCTTTAATTATAGCTTATCTTATAAATGTAAGAAAACCAAACATTTACAGATTAGATTCTTTAATTACAATAGAAAATGACCAAAATCCATTTTTTACAGCAAATACGAGTATTTCCTTTAATTGGGGTGGTGTTTCTGGAAAAGTAGGAAAGGTTATTACGTCTTTACAAACGCGAACTCATAACGAGAAAGTTGTAGACTCACTTTTATTTTATATAGATTATTTAAAAGAAGGTAAATATAGAAAAGAAGACATTTATAAAGATGCTCCTTTTTATGTGAATATAGATCAGGGGCAAGGTCAACTTTTAAATAAACCACTCGGGATACGTTTTATAAATGATACTCAGTTTGAAATTTTTAACGAATTTGAAATTGAGCAAGGAACAATGCAGTTTTACGGAGATAAGCATACAGAATCTGTAGGTTTACCTTTAGGTGCTTTTAATAAAACGTTTACAATTGGTAAACCCGTTGTGTTGCCATTTGCTCATTTTACATTATTTACCAAACCAGAGCAAACCATTGCAAATAACGCTGAGTATTTTGTAGAGTTCTTGAATTTTGATCAGGTTGTAAATAGTTATAAGAATGCTGTTAAAACAGAACCGTTTTCTAAAGAATCTTCTTCTGTTTTAAAATTGTCATTATCAGGTCATAATAAAGCGAAAATTGTAGATTACTTAAATTCTACATCTGCAATTTTAAGTCGAACAGAATTAGAACGTAAAAACCTTTATGCTACAAATACTATCCGATTTATAGATAGTAGTTTGGCTACTGTTAACACGAGTTTGAAAGATGTTTCTGAAGAGATGAATACCTTTAGAAAGCAAAACAAAGTGTTTGATGTTGATGCAGAAATGACTGAAGTATCGTCTCGTTTACGTGAATACGAAATGGCAAAAGAATTGGAGCAAACTAAGCTTAGTTACTTAAATGCCTTAGAGGAATATCTTCAGACCAAAACAAATTATATTAATATAGCTGCACCGTCTTCAGTAGGTATTGACGAACCAAATATTCAGCAAAGTGTTGGTAAAATTACCGCTTTGGCAATAGAACGCCAGAGTTTAGAATACACGATGAAAGAAGGTTCAAATTTATTTAAAGATTTAGATCGAAGAATAAATGCTGAAAAACGTGTCTTGTTAGAAACTATTGATGCTACTAAGAGAACCATACGTCTTCAGTTAAAAAGCATTCAGCGCCAAGCTGCTAATTTAGAATCTAAACTGAGTAATTTACCTGAAGATCAGCAACAGTATTTAAAAATTCAGCGTAAGCTAGACATCAGTCAAGAAGCTTATAATATATATATGGCTAAACGAAGTGAAGCAGCCATTGTTAAAGCGGCAAACATTTCAGACATTACATCTATAGATGATGCTAAAGATATTGGTGGCGGATTAATTGGACCAAACAAATCGCTTAATTATATGATGGCGCTTATGGTTGGTTTCTTTTTACCAATGTTAATGATCTTTATTATTTATTTATTAGATAATACTATACATGGTTCTGACGAGGTAGAACGTTTGTCTCGTATTCCTATATTAGGACTTATTGGAAAATATAAATACCATAACAATCTTGTTGTATTTGAAAAACCAAAATCTGCTGTAGCAGAATCTTTTAGATCTATTAGATCGAGTATGCAGTTTATCTTGAAAAAGCAAAATGCAGATCAGAAATTAGGAAAAACCATCATGGTAACTTCCTCTGTAAGTGGTGAAGGTAAGACGTTTACGTCTATTAACATGGCTACAGTTTATGCTTTATCTGGTAAGAAAACCATATTGTTAGGATTAGATTTACGTAAGCCTAAAATCTTTGGAGATTTTGAAATTACAAACGAACGTGGAATGGTAAATTACTTGATAGGAGAGCATTCTCTTAAAGAAGTAACAAGTCATACTAACGTGGCTAATTTAGACGTTATCCCTTCTGGTCCAGTACCTCCAAATCCATCAGAATTACTAATGAGTGATATGATGACAGATTTAATCGCTCAGCTTCGTACAGAATACGATATGATTATTCTGGATACTCCACCTTTAGGATTGGTAACAGATGCTTTGCAGTTAACTCAGTTTGCAGATGCTACAATTTTTATGGTACGATTAGATTATACTAAGAAAGGGATGTTATCTTTAATAAATGCTAAATACCGTATGGGTGAGGTTAAAAACATAAGTTTTGTACTAAACTTCTATAAACATAAAACCAATCATAACTACGGTTATGGCTATGGTTACGGTTATGGATACGGCTATGGTTACGGTGTTTACGGAAACGCATATCACGAAAAAGACAAAAAGGTTGGTGTTGTCGGAAAAATAAAAGAATTTATAGAAAAGATTTAATTTAAACTGCTACGCTAACATTGGTCTTTAAAATTACACTTTGTAATATTTTTTGAGTGTGCATCGTGTCTTGTTGCGGTATTAAAAAACGCTCTAAGTCTTCTGTATGCATAATTTGTTCAGTAGCTTCTATAAATCCATATCCTTTATAAAATCCATCTTTAATTAAAATAAAGGCAGACTCTTCTTGATGTCTGCCTGCTTGTTTTAAGACGATTTCTTGATTGCTATTTTTAATAGATTGAATAGCTTCGTTAACTCTTAAATTATACATTTCTGCAGATTCTATGTGTTTACAAATACCTTTACAGTTGTTAATAGAATAGTGAGAACATTCTGAAGCACCTTCTTGTAAATGACAATATTTTGGGCATAAATTAAATGCTTTACAATAGCGTTCTAATTGCAGTCTACAATCTGTTATAGAATAATAAATTTGAAGTGGGTTAGGAGCAGACTTTAGTGTGTTATACGCTAAGTGTTTAATCCCGTCGCGATCTTCGTAACTAAATATTGCAAAAGCTTTTGGATTGCGTTTCGCAACTTGGTTATACTCCGGATAATGTTCTTTTATAGCAGCATCTTCCATAAGTGAAGCAATTAATTCGCTTCCGGATAATTCGAAAGTGATGTCTGCCGTTTCTCTGCAAAGATTCATCTCTTTATCAGATTTATTATAAAAATGACTTAAAACACGTTTCTTTAAATCTTTTGCCTTTCCAACATAAAGTATTGTTCCTTTTTTATTTTTAAAGAAATAGATTCCTGGCGAATCTGGAATCGCATTAAAAACAGCACTCGGTAAATTAGGAGGTAAAGTCGCTTCTTTGGAAGATGGTTTTAAGAAATCTTTTATTACAGTTTCAGCTTGTTCTTTAGCTAGTAACATTTCAAATAGAATAACGGTAGCTTCTGCATCTCCTTTAGCTCTGTGTCTATCAAAAACATCAATATTAAGTGCTGTACATAATTTTCCTAAACTATAAGATTGATGTCCAGGAATTAATTTTCTAGACAATCTAATGGTACATAATTTTTTGCGTTTAAAATCAATATCTAGTGCTTTAAACGAATTTCTAATAATGTTATAATCGAAATTTACATTATGTGCTACAAAAATTGAATCTTCAGTAATATCTAATACATGTTGTGAGATTTCAGAAAATGTTGGTGCATCGGCAACCATTCTATTGTCTATTCCAGTTAGCGTTGTAATATAAGGTGGAATTTGAGCCTCAGGATTAACTAAGGATGTAAATTCTTCTATAATTTGTTTTCCATCATGCTTTAAAATAGCAATTTCAGTAATCTTATTACCGCTACCATTGGTTTCAATATCTATAATTGTATACATTATTGCATCATTTTTTCTAAAGCTTTTAACTCAACTCCAAGCTCGTTAAACATTCTAATAATACTACTCATTTGTAATTCATGCTCGTCGTACTCCTGCGTGTTTATACAGCAAGTAAATTCCCATAATTCTAATACATCTTGTGCAGGAACTAGATAAGGATTATAAGTTTTATTATCGGATACTAAAAGTAAACTATTATTCTCTTTTATTTGGTTGTAAACACGTTTGTAAACCATGCCTTGCGAATTTGTTAAAACCACATATGTGCGTCCGTTTTGTATATCTCTAACATCTTCTATAAACTGGCCAACAACAAAAGAACCATCTTTTAGAGGTAGCATAGAATCTCCTTTTATAGGAAATGCTCTGTGTTTTCCTGTTGGTAAAAAAGGGAGTTTTATTTTTTGTAACTGATCTATATATTCAGGATCGTCGTAACCATTTAAATATCCTGCTGAAGCCTTTATAGGTACAACTTCAATTAAATCATCATCTTCTAAATCGACTACCATAGGAAAAAGAATACGGTTCTCCGCGACATTTAAAAAGGAACCATCTTTAGTTTTACTTAAATCGGTACGAATTAAAATATCTACAGGTAATTTGAAGTAGTTTGAAAAGGCTATTAACATCTCTATTGAAGGTTCTGATCTGCCTTCTTCGTAAGATCCAATTCTAGATCGGGTAATACTTAAATCTTTTGCAAGTGCTTCTTGAGAAAGTTTTTTTAGCGTTCTTAAATGTCGAATATTTGAAGCAATCATATACAAATAAAATTATACGTGAGAAATGGTTGATTTATATAGTAGTAATTAATGATTGTAAATGTAGCAAAATTATTATTCTGAAAAAATAAAAATTTAAAACTCTGAAAAATTGAATTGGTATGAATAATTAGGAATAAAGAATTAAACTGCTTTTTGTGTTAAGTGTTTGTTTATTAGTGTCTAATTTTGTTTAGAGGTGAGTTTTATTGATATGAAGACATAAAAAAAGAGCCAAATGGCTCTTTTAAAAATTGTTATTTATTACTATTTTTGTGTCTTTTTTTATATTCTTCAAACAGTTTTCGTCTAAAATCGTCTTCAGATTTTTTAAGAATGATTATTTTTTTAGCAGAAATAATTTGTTTTAAATCCTTTACATACTGTGTATATAAAAGCAATCTTTTTTCGTTAGACTGCATCATGCTGTTTAAAAGTGCTTTTGCATCAGCTTCAGATAGCTTTTCTATTTCTATATCTTTTCGTTGTGCTCTCATTTCATCACGAAGTGCATCGGTTTCTGCTTCGTAAGTATTATAAATAGGCCAAAATTTTTGAGCTTCAGTTTTAGATAAATCTAATTTCTCTGTAATAAAAGCAATTTTTAGTGTTTTAACTTTTTCGTCTTTAGTTTGTGCAAATACATTTACGCTAGATAAGACTATAAATAAAATGATATATCCTTTTTTCATAAGTTAATTTTAATTGTCTAAAAGATCTTCTAAATCTACTTCACTTTCAATATAGTAGTCTATAGAGGCATCGCTTAATGTGCTGTTTAGAATGTCATTTTCAAAAACATCAGAATCAGTTATTAATGTTGCCATTTCCGAAGTATTAAATTCTTCGTTTAATATAAAAGACTCTAAACTGTCGTTGTTTATTGAGCTTATAGAATGGGTTTGTTCTTTAGAAAATGTAAGTGTAAACATAAGTGCTAAACATGCTGCAATACTAGCTGCGTATGCCCAAGGTTTAATATTTAAAGTTCTGACTTTTGGTTTAGCATCTAATTTAGTTAAAATTTGATCTTCTAAGCCATCAAAATAATTATCAGGAATTTTAAAACCGTGGTTTGGGATTTTCTCCTGAAGTTTAGCCTCGCTTAAAATAGTATCCTCAAGATTAGTAAAGTAATCTTTTGGGATTTTAAAACCAGTATTCTTGTCGTTATGTAAGTCTTTCAGTGTCATCTTAATGTTTAGACTGTGTTTTTTTACAAAGGTTTAATCGTGAGTTAAATAGTCTTCAATTTTTTTTACAGCTAGGTGGTAAGATGCTTTTAATGCACCTTCACTAGTTTCTAAAATTTCAGACATATCTTTATATTTAATATCTTCAAAATACCTCATATTAAAAACTAATTGTTGTTTTTGAGGGAGCTTAGCAATGGCTTGTTGTAATTTATATTGAATTTCATCACCATCAAAATACACATCAGACTGTAAATGGTCTAATGCTAATTGCTGAGTTTCTTCGTTAGTAATTTGTAATAATTTTGCTCTTTTATTAATGAATGAAATGGCTTCGTTAGTTGCTATTCTATACATCCAAGAGTATAATTTACTATCTCCTTTAAACGAATTTATATTTCTAAAAATCTTGATGAATGTATTTTGTAATACATCATCCGTATCATCATGAGATTTTACAATATTACGAATGTGCCAATACAGCCGTTCTTTATAAAGACGAATGAGGTCTTTAAAAGCTGAATCTCTGCTAGCATCAGATTTTAGTTGCTCTAAAAGTTGAGACTCGTTAATCATTCATACGTTTTATTTTTAGACTTCTTAAGTTTTTAAAAGTTTAATTTGTGTTGTAAATTTCGTAATAAAGTTTGATAAAAGGATATAAAAAAAGGATAAACACGTTTTATTATGTTTATCCTTTTACTATAAGTTTGATTATATGCGTTATTCAAAACTTTGCATATGTACAAGTTTGTTGTAAACATTATCTTTTTTTATCAACTCGTCATGCGTGCCTTGTTCTACAATTTCTCCTTTTTGCATCACTACAATAAGATCTGCACTTTGGATGGTTGATAAACGGTGCGCAATAACAATAGAGGTTCTGTTTTTCATCATTTTCTCTAAAGCATCTTGCACTAGGCGTTCACTTTCTGTATCTAATGCAGAAGTGGCTTCATCTAGAATCATAATAGGTGGATTCTTTAATACCGCACGAGCAATACTTAAACGTTGTTTTTGTCCGCCAGAAAGTTTGTTACCAGAATCACCAATATTGGTTTCAATACCAAGAGGTAAATCTTTTACAAATTCCCAAGCATTGGCAATTTTTAAAGCATCGATTACTTGTTCGTCGGTAGCATCTTCTTTTCCTAATAAGATATTACTTTTTATGGTGTCGTTAAATAGAATAGAATCTTGAGTCACTAAGCCCATTAAACCGCGTAGTGAATTCTTCGTTAAATCTTTAATGTCGTCTCCATCTATGGTGATGGTGCCTTCGTTAACGTCGTAAAAGCGGGTGACAAGATTTGCGATTGTACTTTTTCCACTACCAGATTGTCCAACAAGCGCCACACTTTTTCCTTTAGGTACTTTTAATGAGAAATGCTTTAAAACTAAATCGTCTTCATATTTAAATGAGATATTATTTAGTGAAATTTCAGAATTAAAATCAGTTTTTACTTTAGCACTTGGTTTGTCTTCTAAAACAGATTCTGTATTTAAAATTTCTAAAACACGATCTGCAGCAGCATTACCAGCTTTAACTTTATAACTCGCTTTACTAATATCTTTAGCAGGTGTTAGTATTTGATAAGCTAATGCCATATAAGTTATAAAAGCTCCACCAGATAGGGTTCGCTCTATTAAAACCATACTACCACCATACCATAATAAGGCAGAAATAGTAGCAATACCTAAAAACTCACTAGTTGGCGATGCTAAATTTTGTCTGTTTAAAAGCGTATTTGAAAAATGATAAAAACGATTTGTTGAATCTTGAAATTTGTCGTTAAATCTTTTTTCAGCATTAAATCCTTTAATCACCTTTAATCCGCTTAATGTTTCTTCTAAAGTTGAAATAAAAACACCTTGTTCCGTCTGTACTTTATTCGATTTACGTTTTAAACTTTTTCCTATTCTAGAGATAATTAATCCTGCTACAGGAATAAATAAAAATACAAATATGGTAAGCTTAGCCGAAATGACGAACATACTAATAATTGCGAAAACAATTGTTAATGGTTCTTTTACGATAAGCTCTAGAATAGCAAGTAAGGAGTTTTTAACTTCGTTTACGTCACCAGAAATACGGGCAATAATATCTCCTTTCTTCTTTTCAGAATAATAAGAAATAGGTAAGGTGATTACCTTGTCGTAAATGGCATCTCTTAAATCTTTTAAAACACCATTTCTTAAGAATGTTATTGAAAATAAAGCTAAATAATTGAAAATATTTTTAAGCAAGAATAAGCTAATTATTAACACAATCATGTAAAATAAGGTGCTTTGTGGCCCTTCGTTTGCATTGGTTGTTGTAACAAAATAGTTTAGAAAATCCTCACCATACGCTTTTAAGTGTGTAATGCCTTGATAAACCGGCTTTACGGTTACTTTTTCAGTTTCTCCAAATAGTACATTAATCATAGGCATTAAAGACACCATGGCTAGGGTGCTAAAGAATGCATATAGTATGTTGAAGAAAATATTAAAGTAACCGTACTTTTTATACGGAATTATAAAGCGTGATAGTTTTTTTAAATATTCCATTAACTAAGCTTCATGTCTTTTATAATTGCATCAATTTTAGCTTCAAGTTTTGCTTCTGTTGCTTTAAAATTTGCTGTGTTATCTAAAGGTGTATTAGCGCTAATATAGAACTTAATTTTAGGCTCTGTTCCGCTAGGTCTTAAGGCTACTTTACTACCATCTTCTGTGTAATAAATAATTACATTAGATTTAGGTATATCTATAGTTTCTTCTTTTCCTGTTGCTAAATATTTGATTTTAGACGTTTGGTAATCTTCTACGCTTACTACTTTAGAACCGTTGATTTCTGATACTGGATTTTCACGAGCATCAACCATCATTTGTTTGATTTCTTGTGCGCCTTCAATTCCTTTTTTAGTAATAGAAATTAAACGTTCTTTATATAAATCGTGTTCTACATAAAGATTTAATAAATCTTGATACATAGAGCTTCCGTTTGCTTTTGCTTGAGCAGCAATTTCGCAAGCCAATAGGGTAGAGGTTACCGCATCTTTATCACGAACAAAATCTCCTACTAAATATCCGAAACTTTCTTCACCACCACCAATATAAGTTTGTTTTGGAAAATCGTATATCATTTTGGCAATCCACTTAAATCCTGTAAGACCAACTTTGTAATCTACGTTGTAAGCTTTTGCTAATTGATGCATCATTGGTGTAGAAACTATTGTTGAAGCAATAAATTCGTCTCCTTTAAGTTTACCTTCAGCTTTCCATTGTTTTAGTAAGAAATCTGTCATTAATAACATGGTTTGATTTCCGTTTAATAAAATCATTTTACCATCTAAATCACGAACAGCAACACCTAAACGGTCACAATCAGGATCTGTACCAATAACAATATCAGACTGTGTTTTTTCTGCTAAATCTAAAGCCATTTTTAACGCTTCAGGTTCTTCTGGATTTGGAGATTTTACCGTTGGGAAATCGCCATTAGGGACTTCTTGTTCTTTTACAATATGTACATGATTATATCCTGCACGTTTTAATGTTTTAGGTACGGTTGTAACAGATGTACCATGAAGCGGTGTAAATACAACATTTAATTGCTCTCTTGCTTCAGCAGTGGTATGACTTCCGTTTTTAATAGATGCTTCAATAAAAGCATTATCTACATCTTCACCTATATAATGAATAAGCTCAGCCTTTTCTTCAAACTTAATTTCAGAATAATCTAAAGCATCAATAACCTTTACAATTAAATCGTCGTGTGGAGGTACTAATTGTCCGCCATCTTGCCAATATACTTTGTATCCGTTGTATTCTGGTGGGTTATGCGATGCAGTTAACACAATACCACAGTGGCAATTTAAGTGTCTTACCGCGAAAGATAATTCTGGTGTAGGACGTAAATCTTCGAAAAGATAAACTTCTATATTATTTGCAGAAAATACATCTGCAACTACTTTTGCTAATGTTTTACTATTATGTCTACAGTCGTATGCAATGGCTACTTTTACAGTTTCGTTAGGGAAACTTTTATGTAAATAATTGCTTAAACCTTGAGTGTTTTTTCCTAAAGTATATTTGTTAATTCGGTTTGTTCCAATTCCCATTATACCTCGCATACCTCCAGTTCCAAACTCTAAGTCTTTATAAAAACTCTCTTTTAAATCTGTTGGGTTATTTGCTATTAAGTCTTTAATATAGGTTTGTGTTTCCTCATCAAAGGCCGGTTTTAGCCATGTATTTACGCGTTCTAATAATTCTGGTTCAATATAAATCATAATATTTTTATTATATAGTCAGTAAAAATAATTAATTCGTTAAATTTTAATGATTAACGTGGTGTTAATTCTTTTGCTTTTCGTTTAAATTTAATTCCGTTTTAATGTTATATCTAATTCGGTTTGGTTTAGATCTTAAAACAAGTTCTCCTAAAAATCCAGCAACAAAAAATTGGGTTCCAAGAATCATTGTCGTTAAAGCAATGTAAAATTGAGGACGATCTGTAATAAGTCTGCCATGCGGATTTAGAAAAATTTTATCAATTCCTAAATATACAGAAAATCCGAAACCTATGGTTAACATTATAGCACCTAAAGCACCAAAAAGATGCATAGGGCGTTTTGCGAAATGCGATATAAACCAAATAGTTATCAGGTCTAGAAAGCCATGAATAAAGCGATCTATACCAAATTTGGTTTCTCCATATTTTCTAGCTTGATGTTTAACTACTTTTTCTCCGATATTATAAAATCCAGCATTTTTAGCTAAAAGCGGAATGTAACGATGCATTTCGCCATTAACATCTATGTTTTTTACAACCTCGTTTTTATAAGATTTTATACCACAGTTAAAATCATGTAGTTTAACTCCCGATGTTTTTCTTGCGGCCCAATTAAATAATTTTGAGGGTAAGTTTTTAGATATAATAGAATCGTATCGTTTCTTTTTCCAACCAGAAACCAAATCAAAACCATCTTTAATAATCATGTTATAAAGGTCTGGAATTTCTTCAGGACTGTCTTGCAAGTCGGCATCCATGGTAATAACTACGTTTCCTTTAACTTTTGCAAAACCCGCATGTAAGGCTTGCGATTTTCCGTAATTACGTAAAAAACGAATCCCTTTAACTTCAGGATGTATATTAGATAATTCTGAAATTATAGACCAAGACGAATCTGTACTGCCATCGTCTATAAAAATGACTTCGTAAGAAAAACGATTGGACTGCATAACTTTAGCAATCCAATCGTATAATTCTTTTATAGATTCGTTTTCGTTAAGTAGTGGTATGACTACTGATATATCCATGTATTGTTTTTAGCTTTTAAAAGCTCAAAAATACTATAATTAAATGGCTTCTGGGTCAGTTTTTTTAATTGCAAGTGCAATTAATAGTCCAATGATGCAATAAAATATAATTTGAAAGGCTAAAGATTTTATTTGGTTCCCTAATTCAAACTGATTTTGGTCTTGCATTTCTACAATTGCTTTATCAATATCTGCTTGTGGTGCACCAAAACTTTGCATCATGTCTGTTGCTTTTTCAATAACTTGTTGCTTAATAGCTTCTGCTGCATCTGGATCTATATAATTAAATAGAACAATACTTACTACAGCACTAATTAAAACACCTATAACTACAGTTGTGAAATAAGCAGTAAAAGTTTCTTTAAAACTAATAAATCCATTTTGCATGCTTTTAGCTTTCAGAGAAGATAGAATTCCAAAAACAATAATAACTACAAATAGTGCTATACCAACCCATGTGTTTGTTAGTATTGAAAGGTCTACAACATAAGATATTATTGTTACTGAAGATAATAATATAGCTAGATAAATACCATAGGTGGCAGCCATAGATTTTAATGAGTTTTCCATAATTTTGTAATTGATTAATTTAGGTTTAAAAAGGTTAGTAAACAAATATACTAAAACGTTACAAAAAAGAAACTTAAATAAATAAATGAAAAAAAGATTGTGAGAGAATAAAAAATGCTTAAATTTGCATTCTCAAAATTGATAAGATTAAAACGTTTAGTGATGAAAAAAGATATACATCCAGCAAATTATAGAGTAGTAGCATTTAAAGATATGTCGAATGAAGATGTATTTTTAACTAAATCTACCGCTAACACAAGTGAAACATTAGAAGTAGAAGGTGTTGAGTATCCTTTAATTAAAATGGAGATTTCAAGAACATCACACCCGTTCTACACTGGTAAATCTAAATTAATTGATACGGCTGGTCGTATTGATAAATTCAAAAACAAATACGCTAAATTCAAAAAATAATTTAGTACAAAC
The DNA here is from genome assembly GCF_009796865.1 of Formosa sp. L2A11. Classification (GTDB taxonomy): domain Bacteria; phylum Bacteroidota; class Bacteroidia; order Flavobacteriales; family Flavobacteriaceae; genus Formosa. Next base: position 2,248,417 of record NZ_CP047028.1, read on the forward strand.
ATATTCTACTAAAGCCTTTCAAATTTTGAAAGGCTTTTTTATTTTTACCCAAAATATATTGAATTATGAATTATATTCTTTTCGATGGTCCTTCTCGTAACAGTTTATTGCCTTTTACTTACACAAGGCCTGTAGCAGATATTAGAATAGGTATTTTAACTATTCGTGAAAAATGGGAATATTACTTAGGAGGTACGACAACAACCATAACAGAAGATTATCTAGCAGATAAATATCCTATGGTTGAAATGGACGAGAATGTAATGATTAATGCATCGTACTTGCCAAATTCAGAATTAGTAGAACTTATTAGGGGGTTAAAAGAAAATCAAGCTATTTTTAAAGATGAAGATGTGATTGCTTTTTACGCAACAGATTCTCAAGAAGCTATAGATTTTGATGCTTACGAAGCTATAGAGTATAATGACACTTGTCTTCAAGTAGAACATACTTGGGATATTTTTTCTAAAAACGGAGAGGCTATTCAAGACGATTTTAATTTGCTAACAGAAGGGCGTATTTCTCAGCCTATTCCTACTACAGTAAATACTATTGCTCCAGAAAATATTTTTATAGAAGAAGGCGCAGAACTTAATTTTGTAACTTTAAATGCATCTACAGGACCCATTTATATAGGTAAAGATGCTGTGATTTTAGAAGGAAGTTTAATTCGTGGCCCTTTTGCTTTGTGTGAAAAAGCTGCCGTTAAAATGGGAGCAAAAATTTATGGACCAACTACTATAGGTCCACATTGTAAAGTTGGAGGAGAAATAAATAATGCGGTCTTATTTGCTAATTCTAATAAGGGACACGATGGTTATTTAGGAAACTCTGTTTTAGGTGAATGGTGTAATTTAGGTGCAGATACAAATAACTCTAATCTTAAAAATAATTATGCCGAAGTGAGATTATGGAGTTATGAAACCGAAAATTTTGCAAAAACAGGACTTCAGTTTTGTGGCTTAATGATGGGAGATCACAGTAAATGTGGTATTAATACAATGTTTAATACCGGAACAGTCGTTGGTGTAAATGCTAATATATTTGGTACTGGTTTTCCTCGTAATTTTGTACCTAGCTTTAGTTGGGGCGGACATAGCGGATTTACAACTTATACAGCTAAGAAAGCCTTCGAAGTTGCTGAAATTGTAATGAATAGAAGAGATATTGAATTCACTGATGTTGATAAAGCTATTTTAGAACACGTTTTCGAAGAAACTAAACAGTATAGAAGAGACTAGTTATATTTTTTTACACGTTTTAATTCTAATAAATTGGTAGGATTAATTCCTAAATCATGTACGTTTTTTCTAGTAAAACGAACCACTTCATCGTAAAATAATGGTACAATAGGAGCCTGTGCAATTACTAAAGAATCCATTTTAGTGTAGAGCATTTCTCGTTTTTTAGTATCTGTTTCTGTAAAAGATGTTTCGTACCATTTGTCAAACAATTCATTTTTAAAGTGAGAATAATTTGGCCCGTTTGGGGCGAAATTTTTACTATAAAACAAGGATAAATAATTTTCTGCATCTGGATAATCTGCAACCCAACTTGCTCTAAATAAATCTAATTTTCCGTTTGCTTTAGCATCCTTTAAGGCAGAAGGAGGCACAACGTTAATATGTACAATTAATCCTGTTTTCTGAATTTCTCGTTGTATGTATTCACAAAAACTTAAATAATTACTCGTTGTGGTAATTGTAATTTCTGGGTTTTGTATGCCTGTTTCTTTTTTAAATTTTTCTAGATATGTTTTTGCTTTTTTTGGCTGATAATTAAATCCGATACTCTTATTGTATCCAGGTAATCCTTTAGGTATAAACCCTCCATAAGCAGGAATACCAATACCATTTCGTAAATACGTCATCATTTTTTTACGATCGAAACCATAATTTATACTTTTTCTAAGCCATTCCGATTGAATTTCGGTTAATTTAGAATCCATAAAAAACGATAAGTATTCAGTATTTAAATAAGGACCACGAATCATATTTACTTCAGCAGTATAGCGATCTCTTAGGTGTCCGTTAGCAGTTAAAATTTCATCTTTATAAGAGGCGTCTAATCCAGAAATGAAGTCGATATTTCCTTGAGCAAATTGCAAAAATTCACTTTGTTTGTCTGGTAAAAAAGTTATGGCTACAGCTTCTAGGTATGGTAAATGTGTGCCATCTGGATTTTTTTCAAAATATAAAGTATTTTTTCTAAACACTAATTTCACATTTTCTTCCCAGCGTTTAAAATAAAACGGACCGGTACCAATAGGGTGCGATCTAAATTCTGAACCATAATAAGATACAATTTCTTTAGGAACAACAGAGCAATACTTCATGGTTAACAATCCTAGAAAAGCAGGAAAAGGCTGTTTTAACTGAATTTGAAATGTGTTTTTATCTAAGGCTTTAAAGTGGTCTACTTTATTTAGAACCCATCTTCCTGGCGATCCTACTTGCGGATCTAGTAAACGCTTTAAACTGTAATTAAAATCTTCTGCAGTTACAACGCGTGTAGAATCTTTTCCAAGTAAGGCATCTTTATGGAAATAGACATCGTTTCGTAAATTAAAAGTATAGGTTAATCCATCTTCAGAAATAGTCCAAGAATTAGCGATTGCAGGCTCTACTTGCATGCTGTCATTCATTTGTACTAAGCCGTTAAATAACTGATTTGTTGCCCAAATATCGGCAATGTCTTTAGAAAAAGCAGGATCTAGCGAACTAACATTTTTGTGTTCATTATACCTAAAAACAAGATTTGTATTAATTTTTTTAGTTTCAGAAGAACAGTTTATCAGCAGTAAACTTCCGAAACATATTAGGATAATTTTATTTAAATACACTTTAGGCGTTTTTAATACTGAAGTCATAAACTATAAACGGGAATTATACTCAAATTGTTATACTTTCAAAAGTAAGTGTATTATCACACAAATAGAACTCACTTTTTATTTTTATTTTTTTGAACTGATAAAAAAGATGAATCTATCTTAATAGATGTCATGATTAGGTATTAAGAGGTATTTAACTTAAACACCATAGTTTTTTTGTAAATTTGTGGCCTTTTAGAATAATAAATTATGACTCGACAAAAAGTTGCTTTTTATACTTTAGGCTGTAAACTAAACTTTTCAGAAACCTCTACCATTGCAAGAGATTTTGAAAATGAAGGATTTGACCGTGTAGACTTTTCTGAACCAGCAGATATATATGTAATTAATACCTGTTCGGTAACAGATAATGCAGATAAGCGTTTTAAATCTATAGTGAAGCAAACGCAGAAAGTAAATCCTAAAGCATTTGTAGCAGCAGTTGGGTGTTACGCACAGTTAAAACCACAGGAATTAGCAGATGTAAATGGTGTAGATTTGGTTTTAGGTGCTACCGAAAAATTTAAAATTACAGATTATTTAAACGATTTGTCTAAAAATGATTTTGGAGAAGTGCATTCTTGCGAAATAGAAGAAGCCGATTTTTATGTTGGAAGTTATTCTATTGGAGACCGAACGCGTGCCTTTTTAAAAGTGCAAGATGGTTGCGATTATAAGTGTACGTATTGTACAATTCCGCTAGCAAGAGGGATTTCTAGAAGCGATGCGTTAGAAAACGTACTTAAGAATGCTAAAGAAATATCAGAAAAAAACATAAAAGAAATAGTATTAACCGGTGTAAACATTGGGGATTACGGAAAAGGGGAGTTCGGAAATAAAAAACACGAACATACGTTTTACGAATTGGTGCAAGGTTTAGATGCTGTAGAAGGTATAGAGCGTCTTAGAATATCTTCTATAGAGCCTAATTTGCTTAAAAATGAAACGATAGATTTTGTGTCTAAAAGCCGAACGTTTGTGCCACACTTCCATATCCCATTACAAAGTGGAAGTAACGAAATTCTTAAATTAATGCGTCGTCGTTATATGAAAGAATTATATGTAGATCGTGTACATCGAATTAAAACAGTAATGCCAGATGCTTGTATTGGAGTAGATGTTATTGTTGGTTTTCCAGGAGAAACAGAAGCATTATTTTTAGAAACATATCATTTTTTAAATGAATTAAATATTTCGTACTTACATGTTTTTACTTACTCAGAGCGTGATAATACAGAAGCTGCTGTTATGGATGGCGTTGTGCCTAAGAATGTACGTAGTAAGCGTAGTAAAATGCTTAGAGGATTATCGGTTAAAAAGCGTAGAGCCTTTTACGAAAGTCAGTTAGGAAGTAAGAGAACAGTTTTATTTGAAGGCGAAAACAAAGAAGGTTATATTCAGGGTTTTACAGAGAATTATGTAAAAGTAAAAGCACCATGGAATCCAGAATTGGTAAATACTTTACAAGAAGTGACTTTAACTAAAATTGACGAAGATGGGTTGGTTAGATTTAACTTTGTAGAAGATTCTGTTACAGTATAAAACTAAAAAGAGCCACTTAATAAGTGGCTCTTTTTTAAACATTATATTCTAACACCAATAGGAAGCATGCTTTTGTACTCTCTATGTTTTCTCATGAATTTAGCAATAGTAGGGCAAGTAGGAACAACCCTTAAATTGCGTTCTTGCAAGTTTTTTAAAACTAGAGTTATAAATTCATTTTGAAATTCTTCAGTATTTTTTTCTTCAGGAACAATTAGTTTTGTTAAAAAAATCTTTCGTTCTTGTAATGAGTATTCAATGATGGCTAATTCGTCGTTAATTTTGCATTCAAACTGGCGTAAAAAATCGTTGTCTGATACTTCTGCTGTTTCTATCATGGTCATGTTTTTAACAAATGAAGTAAAGAGAAAAAAAGAAATTCCTCTTTATAAGGTTTTAAGTTTTCAGTAGAAAACTGATACAAATTTACGAAAAAATATTATGAAATTAAAGAGTTTAACAGTTTAATGCCTTATGAATCAAGATATAATACATGTGTATTTTATGCCTGGAATGGCTGCTAACCCTACAATCTTTGAGTATATAGAATTGCCTAAAGATCGCTTTAAAATGCATTTATTAGAATGGGTTATTCCGCACCATAAAGAAAGCTTATCTGACTATGCTAGACGTATTTGTAAAAATGTAAAAGAAAAAATGCCTGTGCTTGTGGGGGTGTCTTTTGGTGGTATTTTAGTGCAAGAAATGAGCAAGCACATGAAAACACGAAAAGTTATTGTAATTTCCAGCGTATTAACAAAGTACGAGTTGCCTAAACGAATGAAATTAGCCAAGGTTACTAAAATGTATAAGTTTTTACCAACGCATTTGGTTCGTGATTTTGAATCGTATGCTAAATATACTTTTGGGAGTTCGACAATAAAAAGAGTGAATTTATATAAAAAATATTTGTCTGTACGTGATAAAAATTATTTAGATTGGGCTATCGAACAAGTTGTATGCTGGGATCAAGAAAAACCGCTTCCAAATACCATACATATTCATGGAGATAAAGATGCTGTTTTTCCGTATCAATATATTAAAGATTGTATCACTGTAAAGGATGGTACGCATATTATGATTATAAATAAATATAAATGGTTTAATGAAAATCTGCCACAATTAATTTTAAACGATAATGTGGCTTAGATTTTGATGCTATTTCAATTATAAAAACAAACCAAAATTATGAAGCATATCTATAAAGGTCTAATGTTTGTAGGGTTATTAGGCGTAGTTGCATTATCTATTAATGCTGTTGGAGATCCTGAAACAGATGAAAGTTTTGAAAAAAAACAGTTTAACGACTATAATGTCTATGCGCTGCAAATGCCAGAACAATTAGATTTTGCAGGTGAAAATTTACCGTTAAACGATCCTGATATTCATGAGCGTATGGATCGTGAATTATTAGTAAACACATATTGGCAATCTAATGCGTTGCTGTTATTTAAACGTGCTCATAAATATTTTCCTATTATAGAACCTATTTTGAAAAAGCACGGAATACCAGACGATTTTAAATATTTAGCTGTTATAGAAAGCGGATTAACAAATGCAGTCTCTCCTGCAGGTGCTCGTGGTGTTTGGCAAATAATGAAAGCAACTGCTAAAGATTTTGGTTTAGAAGTAAATGATAATGTAGATGAACGTTACAATCTTGAAAAATCTACAGAAGTGGCTTGCGAATATTTAAAAAAATCTAAAGCACAATTAGGAACTTGGACTTTAGCTGCAGCGGCTTATAATGCAGGTAATGGAGGTGTGCGTTCTAGGTTAAAAGCTCAGAAAGTAGACGATTATTATGATTTGTTACTAGGAGAAGAAACCGGACGTTATGTGTTTAGAATTATAGCTTTAAAAGAGATTTTAAATAACCCGTTAAAGTATGGTTTTAACTTCAGAGAGAAAGATTTGTATACTTATGTACCAACGTACAGTGTAAAAGTAGACTCAGCTGTTACCGATTTTGCTGTTTTTGCACAGAAATACGATATTAATTACAAGATTTTAAAAATTCATAATCCATGGTTACGTGAATCATTCTTAAATAATAGTTCACGAAAACTATATGAGATACAGATTCCCGAAGCAGGTTATTATAAAAAATAAGATTTATCTATATAAAAAAAGGGCGTTGAATCATTTCAACGCCCTTTTTTTATGCTTTAAAGAAAAAACTATCGTCTTCCTCCTCTTGGTTGTTTATGTCCTCCAAAATGTTGGTTAGGTGCTTGTGCACGCTTCATGTTTTCTTTCATCATTTTTATTTGATCTGTAAGCATGCCTTGTTTATCTAGTTTTTGAGCTTCAGATAATAATTTAGTAGCTTCTTGTTTTCTGCGTTTAGATAAAGAGATACCAGCTAAGCTTAATTTTGCCATCGCTAAATCATGATCCATGTTTAAACCTAAAGCCACAGCCTTTTTTAAATATTTTTCAGATTCATTCATATTTGTTTGCGATACCATAATACCGTGTAAGTAGTTGTAATACCCTTGCTGTTTTGCTACTAAAGCAGATTCTGGGGTTTTAATTTTGTTTAACCACTTGGTTGCGCCTTCAAAATCTTGTTTACGTAACTTTAAAAAGGCAAGTAAAATAAACTCGTTTTTAAAGTATAGAAAGATAAAAATAGCAGATAATAAGATTAACATGATACCATTTCCAATATTTCCTTCAATAAATTGGTAAACAGCATATGCTATAATTAAACCGGCTATTACTAATTTTATGTTCTTGTTGTACATATTTTTTATTTAATTTTATAAGTTGTTATAGATGTTACTTTTGTTGGGTTGCTGTTTGGATGATTTAAATCTACAGCATTACTAGCTTCAGCATTTACAGTCATTTCATTGATAAATCCTGTTTTCTTGTCGGCAATTACGACTATATTTTGTTTTCCTTTTAAAAGCAAGTTTGTAAACTCGTCTTCAATAATCATACTTAAAGTAGATTCTGCATTTAAAACAATGTTGTCAGATAGCTTTTCTAGCTTCCAAGTGTTTTTAGAATTAACATCGCCAGAATACTCATTTTTCCAAGTATCTCCAATATTTACTTTCTGTTTCGGATAAATATGTGTGAGTTGCTCAAAACTTTTAGATAAAGATTCGTTACCAAATTCAGCTTTCATCGATTCAATCATAAGCTGTTTTGTAAATTCATCATCTATTCCAGATAAGCTAATCATATTATTAATCATCTCTTCTGCGCCAAGTACATGAATAATTTCTCCACTAAAAGACATCTCTATTTGTAGTTCAGAATGTGTTAAGCCTCCAAATATTTTACCTTCTGTATCGTCCTCTGCCGCAGGCTTGTTTGTGTCTACATCTACTAATATACCAAACTTGTTAGAGGTTGTTTTAAGCTTAAATTGATTAAAGTGAAATTTTAATTTATAGGTACTATCTGTTTTAGCGGCGACCTTAAAGGTGTAATTCTCATCAAGGTTATTTAGTATTTTATGTTCTACACCTTGTTCACATTGTACAATATTTTGTGTAGCATGTTGTCGTACCGTTATGCTGTCTCCAATATTTAACCGATATTGCAGTAAAGACTGGGCAGATAGGGAACATGTACCTATAAAGGTAAACACTAATATTTTAAGAAAAAATCGAATCATTTGTACTATATTATTTGGGACTACAAAGAAACTAAAAATTTTACTAAAAAATATTTTTTAAATAAGGTTTGTTAAACTAAAAACTCTTTGTATATTTGCGCGCAGTTTTGACAAACAATCAAAGCCAAGTGTAGTTAATATATTGAAGATTTTAAAGATACAAGACAATGAGTAAAAGAACGTTTCAACCATCAAAAAGAAAGAGAAGAAACAAGCACGGTTTTAGAGAGAGAATGGCTTCTGCCAATGGTAGAAAAGTCTTAGCACGTAGACGTGCTAAAGGAAGAAAGAAACTGTCTGTATCTTCTGAGTCAAGACATAAAAAATAATGATATCAATGTTTTGATATATAAAGGTGTTACTTTTCGTAGCGCCTTTTTTTATATCTAGTTTATAATTACTTTAGCAATATCTTAATTTTATACAATGCCAAAAAATCCAAAGCTAAAATCTATTCTTATCATCGGGTCTGGACCAATTGTAATTGGACAAGCCTGCGAATTCGACTATTCAGGGACTCAAGCCTTAAGATCACTTCGCGAAGATGGGATAGAAACCGTATTGATCAACTCGAATCCAGCAACTATTATGACCGACCCTTCAATGGCCGATCACGTATATTTGTTGCCTTTAACGACAAAATCTATTGTTGAAATCCTTAAAGAGCATCCACATATTGATGCTGTTTTACCTACCATGGGTGGGCAAACAGCACTAAATTTATGTATTGAAGCCGACGAAAAAGGGATTTGGAAAGATTTTGGTGTAGATATTATAGGTGTTAATATTGATGCTATCAATATAACAGAAGATAGAGAGCAGTTTAGAGAGTTGATGCTTAAAATTGGTATTCCAATGGCTCCACAAGCAACTGCTACATCTTACCTAAAAGGTAAAGAAATTGCACAAGAATTTGGTTTCCCTTTAATTATTAGAGCGTCTTACACCTTAGGTGGTGCTGGTGCATCTTTCGTATACAAAGAAGAAGATTTTGATGAATTATTAACCCGAGGATTAGAGATTTCTCCTATCCATGAGGTTATGATTGATAAGGCTCTTATTGGTTGGAAAGAATACGAATTAGAGTTACTTCGAGATGCGAACGATAATGTTGTAATTATTTGTTCTATTGAAAATATGGATCCTATCGGAATTCATACAGGAGATTCTATTACTGTAGCTCCGGCTATGACGCTTAGTGATAAAACATACCAAAGAATGCGTGATATGGCTATACATATGATGCGTAATATTGGTGACTTTGCTGGTGGTTGTAACGTGCAATTTGCTATTTCTCCAGACGAGAATGAAGATATTATTGCAATCGAGATTAATCCTCGTGTATCGCGTTCTTCTGCATTAGCAAGTAAAGCAACAGGTTATCCTATTGCGAAAATAGCTGCTAAATTAGCTATTGGTTATCATTTAGATGAATTACAAAATCAAATTACAAAATCTACTTCAGCTTTATTCGAGCCGACTTTAGATTATGTAATCGTAAAAATTCCACGTTGGAATTTTGATAAATTTGAAGGTTCAGATAGAACATTAGGACTTCAAATGAAATCTGTTGGTGAAGTCATGGGTATTGGGCGTTCGTTCCAAGAAGCATTACATAAAGCCACTCAATCTTTAGAGATTAAACGTAATGGTTTAGGTGCAGATGGTAAAGAAAATAAAAATTACGAGCAAATCATCGAGAAGTTAACTCATGCGTCTTGGGATCGTGTATTTATTATTTACGATGCTATTGAGATGGGAATTCCGTTAAGCAGAATTCACGAAATCACTAAAATCGATATGTGGTTCTTAAAGCAATATGAAGATTTACATTTCCTTAAAAATGAAATTTCTACATTTACTATAGACACTATTCAGAAAGATTTATTACTTGAAGCTAAACAAAAAGGATATGGTGACCGTCAAATCGCTCACATGCTTAAATGTTTAGAGAGTCAAGTTTATAAGAAGCGTGAAGAACTTGGTGTAAATCGTGTTTACAAATTAGTAGATACGTGTGCTGCAGAATTTCAAGCGAAAACGCCATACTATTATTCTACTTTCGAAAGTGATGTAGAAACAGCCGATGGTAAACGTTTTACAGATAACGAAAGTGTTGTTACAGATAAAAAGAAAGTCATAGTATTAGGTTCTGGTCCAAACCGTATTGGTCAAGGTATAGAATTTGATTACTGTTGTGTTCACGGTGTACTTGCAGCTGCAGAATGTGGTTACGAAACCATCATGATTAACTGTAACCCAGAAACGGTATCTACAGATTTTGATACTGCAGATAAATTATACTTCGAGCCTGTTTTCTGGGAACATATTTACGATATTATTAAGCACGAAAAACCAGAAGGTGTAATCGTTCAGTTAGGTGGCCAAACAGCCTTAAAACTTGCTGAAAAATTAACCAAGTACGGTGTTAAAATATTAGGAACAAGCTTTGAAGCTTTAGATTTAGCCGAAGATCGCGGATTGTTCTCTAACATGCTTAAAGAAAATAAAATTCCTTACCCAGAGTTTGATATTGCAACAACTGCAGACGAAGCTTCTGCAATTGCAGACAAACTAGATTTCCCAATCTTAGTACGTCCATCTTACGTACTTGGAGGACAAGGAATGAAAATTGTGATTAATAAAGAAGATCTAGAAAAACACGTTGTAGACTTATTAAGCAGAATGCCAGGTAACCAATTACTGTTAGATCACTATTTAGATGGTGCAATCGAGGCAGAAGCAGATGCTATTTGCGATGGTGAAAATGTATACATTATTGGTATCATGGAGCATATCGAGCCTTGCGGAATTCACTCCGGAGATAGTAATGCATTACTACCACCTTTTACTTTAGGAGATTTAGTTATGGAACAAATTAAAGACCATACTAAAAAAATCGCTCTAGCATTAAATACTGTTGGTTTAATAAACATACAGTTTGCTGTAAAAGATGATTTAGTGTATATTATAGAAGCCAATCCAAGAGCGTCTCGTACGGTTCCTTTTATAGCGAAAGCTTACGGAGAACCTTACGTAAACTATGCAACTAAAGTGATGTTAGGAGAGAAAAAGGTAACAGATTTCGATTTTAAACCAGAATTAAAAGGGTACGCCATTAAGCAACCCGTATTCTCTTTCAATAAATTCCATAACGTAAATAAGAAACTAGGTCCAGAAATGAAAAGTACTGGAGAAAGTATCTTATTTATAGATAACTTAAGAGACGATGAGTTTTATAACATCTATTCTCGTCGCCGTATGTATTTAAATAAATAAACATACTATTATTATATACTAAAAAAGGCTTCCAAATTTGGAAGCCTTTTTTTATGCTTTATTATGTCCCGTCCTGAAATAGCGATACACTAAAATTTAGTGTAATGAAAACATCAGACCATTTAGGGCATACCAAGCGTACCCAAAAAGACTACTCTCTTTCTTTTAAACTTAAATTAGTTGAAGAATTAGAGCTTGGACTTCTTACAAAATCACAAGCTAAGCTTAAATATGGCATCCAAGGAGATTCTACAGTAACCAAATGGTTGCAAAAATATGGTAACTTTGATTGGGAACACCAATCTCCAAAAACGATGTCAAAAACTCCAGAACAAAAAATACTCGAATTAGAAGCTAAGGTTAAACTTCTAGAAAAGCAAAAGGCAAGAGCAGAACACCCTGCTGAACGTGCAGATAAGAAGGTTATAATTTTTGATATGCTCGTAGATATGGCTGAAAAGGAATATGATATCGAAATCAGAAAAAATTACAAACCCGAGTTATCAAAAACTTCAAAGAAGACCAAAAAGAGACCATAATCTCTTCCTGTGAATTACTCGGGGTAAATAGACAGGTTTATTACAGAGCTATAAAATCCAAAAAGCATAAGCAAAGCTTAGCAAAACAAGTTATAGCTATGGTACGTTCTGTTAGGAATTTAATGCCAAGGCTAGGCACAAGAAAATTATATTATATACTTAAAAATGAATTAAGCAAAGTACATGTAGGTAGAGATAAGTTGTTTAGAATACTCAAAGCAAACCACATGGTTATAAAACCTAAAAAGAGTTATCATATAACAACTGACTCTCATCATAGATTTAGAAAGCATAAGAATAAAATTAATGAGATAGAATTTAATCGTCCAGAACAGGTTTGGGTAAGCGATATCACCTACACTGGGAATAGAAAAAATCCGTCTTACCTTGCTTTAGTTACAGATGCATATTCAAAAAAAATAATGGGCTATGACATATCAAATAGTCTTGAAGTTGGAGGTTCTCTTAGAGCTCTTGAAATGGCTCTAAGAAAAAGAAGTTATAAAGACCAATCTTTAATACATCACTCAGACAGAGGTTTGCAGTATTGTTCTAATGATTATCAGAACTTGCTAAAAGACAAAAATATTATTACAAGTATGACAGAGAAATATGATCCTTATGAAAATGCTATCGCAGAGCGTGTAAATGGTATTTTGAAACAAGAATTTGCAATAGCAACTTACGATACCGATATAGAAACAAAGAAATTAATAATCAAAGATGCAGTCAATATTTACAATAGTTTAAGACCACATTTTTCTAATCATATGCGAACACCTGATATGATGCATAAACAACAAAAATTAAAAAGAAAACAGTATAAATCAAAAAAGCTGAACAATCTTAAGATTGTTCAGCTTTAATTAATATTTTTAATCCTTTAATAATCTGTATCGTTTATTCAGGACTAGACATTATTTTTTAAAATAAATATATAATTAAATAGCACCCGAACTTTTAAGAACAAAATACGTAAGCGGTATTGTAATCGCCAATATAATAAGTACAGGTTTTGCCCAACTACGTTTTTTATATTCTATAGATTTACCTAAATATGTATTCCAGAAATATTCGGTTAAAATAAAAGCTCCAATGGCATTTATTATTAATGCTAAATTAGAGTTTAATTGCAGTAACGAAATTAATACAACAATAAAAATGTAGCTTATTGTAAATATAATGACCTGATTTTTCGCCTTTTTTAATCCTGTGTTTTTAAAATTAAACATTAATAATACACTTCCAAAAAGCGGCGAAAATAAAATAGAAATAGCTAAAATTAAAGTTTTAGAGTATAACTCTGGTAAAGCCTTTAGTTTAGCTTTTGTGTTAGAAGAAGCATTAGAAGTTATAGATGCCGCTGCAACACGTTTTTCTTTAGTAATACGTTCTGCATCTGCCGTTAAATTGCTATGAATAGAGTTAATAGCATCTGTGTTTACATCTCTACTTTTTAAAATATTTAAAGCCGTTAAACGCGCTTCGTTGGTGTAAACGTCTTCGTTAAAACTAATGGCTTCAAGTTCATCATTAGTCTTTTTTTTAAATCTGTTTACAAAAATATTATCCGTCATTTTTTAGTTTAAAGTGTTGTTTGTGCAATTTTTTTGCAAGTATAATTTTATAAAGATACCACTATTTATTTCAAGAGATAAATCCTTTAAAAGTAAGATTATTTTAATGCGTTGATTATTAGTTATTTAATTTAATGTAAATGTCTGATGATTTTTTGGGGATCATCAGACATTTAGTTTGGGCGTTACCATAAAGGTCGCGCTTTTCGTTATATCTTTTTTAGCCATTTATAGAAGCTAAAAAAGGATGCCACTACTATCGCTAACGCAATTAGCGTTTGGCAGTAAGCTCTGCAATTTTACAGATTACTTCAGTTGCTTTTATCATACTTTCTACAGGAACATATTCGTAACGACCATGAAAATTATGACCTCCAGCAAAAATATTTGGACAAGGTAATCCCATATAACTTAATTGAGATCCATCTGTACCACCACGAATGGCTTTAATATTTGGAGTAATATTTACTTGTTTCATCGCTTCTTCAGCAATATCTACAATATGCATTACAGGTTCAACTTTTTCTTTCATATTGAAATACTGATCTTTTATTTCAACACTAACAGCATCATGATCATATTGTGAGTTTAAATCATTCGCTAATTTTTGCATCACTTCCTTACGCGCTTCAAAATGTGTTTTACTATGGTCGCGTATAATATATTTTAAAGTTGTTCCATCTACTTCTCCATTAATATCTGTTAAATGGAAGAATCCTTGGTAACCTTCAGTATGTTCTGGAGTTTCTATACGTGGCAGTGAGTTTATAAATTCTGTAGCGATGTACATAGAATTTATCATTTTTCCCTTAGCATAACCAGGATGTACAATTTTACCTTTTATAGTAACTACAGCGCCGGCAGCATTAAAATTTTCGTATTCTAACTCTCCAATTTCACTACCGTCCATAGTGTAAGCCCATTCTGCTCCAAATTTTTCAACATCAAATTTATGAGCACCACGACCAATTTCTTCATCAGGAGTAAAACCAACACGAATCTTTCCGTGTTTAATTTCTGGATGTTGTACTAAATATTCCATAGCAGTAACAATCTCTGTAATTCCAGCCTTGTCGTCTGCTCCTAAAAGCGTTGTTCCGTCTGTTGTAATTAACGTCTGACCTTTATATAGTAATAAGTCTTCAAAATAATCTGGCGATAAAATGATGTTTTGTTCCTTGTTTAAAACAATATCTTTTCCGTTGTAATTTTCAATAAATTGAGGTTTTACATTGGCACCAGAAAAATCTGGAGAGGTATCGAAATGAGAAATAAAACCAATAGTTGGTACATCGTGGTCTACATTACTTGGTAACGTTGCCATAATATATGCGTTTTGGTCTATAGATACATCTTCTAAGCCAATCGCTTTTAATTCGTCTGCAAGAGCATTAGCAAGATCCCATTGTTTTGCTGTACTTGGTGTTTTGTCACTTTCTGGATCCGATTCTGTATCTACAGTAACGTAGCTTACAAAACGGTTTATAAGGTGCTGTTTATTTATCATGAGGGGTGAAATTTTATACAAAAATACTATTATTAATTATTTATGCTTTTTGAATTGTAGGATTTTTTATTTAAAAGTATTTTTGCACAAATAAATCTGCAATGTATAAGTTATTAATTCGTCCTTTATTTTTTAGTTTCGATCCTGAGAAGGTCCATCACTTTACCTTTTCTATGGTTCGTGTACTGTCTAAAATTCCTTTCATTCCTAGTCTATTTAGAGCTCTATTTGTTATTGAAGACAAAAAATTAGTACGTGAAGTCTTCGGATTAAAATTTAAAAATCCAGTAGGTTTAGCCGCCGGTTTCGATAAAAATGCAGTGTTATATAATGAATTGGCAAATTTTGGGTTTGGTTTCGTAGAAATAGGAACAGTAACTCCAATTGCTCAAGTAGGAAATCCTAAAAAGCGTATTTTTAGACTTATCGAAGATCAGGGTTTAATAAACCGTATGGGCTTTAATAATGAAGGAGTAGAGACCGCAATTATTCAGCTTAAAAAGAATAAAGGAAAAATTCTTATTGGGAGGGAATATTGGAAAAAACACACAAACAACTCCAGATAATTATACTTCAGATTATGTAACATGTTTTAATGCATTACATCCTTATGTAGATTATTTTGTACTTAATGTAAGTTGTCCAAATGTGGGGAGTCATGCTAAATTAAACGATAAAGATTATTTGCTAGAATTAATAAGTACAGTAAAAAAAGCAAATAAAACGTTTGGAAAAGAGAAGCCCATTTTACTTAAAATTGCACCAGATTTAAACGATGTGCAGTTAGACGAAATTATAGAATTAGTTAATGAAACGAAGCTTGATGGTGTTATTGCATCTAATACATCTGTAGATCGAAGCGGATTAAAAGCATCAGAAGTTCAGCTTGAAACTATAGGAAACGGAGGTCTAAGTGGGCAACCTGTTAAAGAAAAAAGCACACAAGTAATTAAGTATTTGAGTGAAAAAAGTAATAAGGCATTCCCTATTATTGGAGTAGGAGGGATTCATTCTGCCAAAGATGCATTAGAAAAATTAGATGCAGGAGCAACTTTAGTTCAAATTTATACTGGATTTATTTACGAAGGCCCTGGTTTAATTAAAAAGATTAATAAAGCAATTTTAAAACAAGCATAACCTTTGGATGTAGATGTTCTAATATCTTTTATAATCGCGACTTCTGCTTTAGCAATAGCACCAGGACCAGATGTTATTTATGTATTAATGCAGAGTATAACCAACGGTAAGTCTTTTGGTATTGCTACTGCATGCGGCTTGGTCACAGGCTGCTTAGTACATACTACTTTAGTTGCTTTTGGTGTGTCTGCAATTATAAAATCTTCTGAGTCTATTTTCTTTTTTATAAAACTATTAGGCGCATTATATTTATTTTACTTGGCGTATAAAGTCTATAAAAGTGATGCAAATGTATTGCTAACCAAAGCTAATGTTCCTGAGAAAACGTGGAGTCAATTATATAAACAAGGGTTTATCATGAATGTTTTAAACCCGAAAGTGTCTATCTTTTTTCTGGCCTTTTTTCCTGGATTTTTATTTAGTAATACATTAGGAACCGTGCAACAATTCTACATTTTAGGTTTTATATTTATAGGTGTATCGTTCCTGGTCTTTGCTACGATTGCAATTTTAGGAGGTTCCATTTCAGAATATTTAAAACAACATAAAGGGATTGGTCATATTTTAAAATGGATGCAAATTGTCGTGTTTACAGGTATTGCAATTTTTATCTTATTTTCAGAAAAATAAAGGTATTTTTAAATGATAAACGTTAACAAGTAATGGCTCAAGATGTAAAAATTATAGAATGTCCGCGCGATGCCATGCAAGGAATAAAAGCCTTTATTCCAACCGATCGTAAAGTGCAATACATACAATCCTTGTTGCGTGTTGGTTATGATACTATTGATTTTGGTAGTTTTGTGTCGCCTAAAGCGATTCCGCAAATGGTAGACACTGCCGAGGTGCTTTCTCGATTAGATTTGTCTAAAACAGTAAGTAAACTTTTAGCAATTATAGCAAATACCAGAGGTGCCGAAGATGCTTCTAAACACAAAGAAATAGATTATTTAGGCTATCCGTTTTCTATATCAGAGAATTTCCAAATGCGTAATACACATAAAACCATTGCCGAATCTGTAGAGACATTACAAAAGGTTTTAAATATTGCAGATCAGCGTAATAAAGAAGTGGTCGTTTATATTTCTATGGGGTTCGGGAATCCTTACGGAGACCCTTGGAATGTAGATATTGTGGCAGATTGGACGGAACGTTTAAGTAAAATGGGCGTGAAAATTTTGTCTTTAAGTGATACTGTTGGGAGTTCAGACCCTGAAACCATAAAGTATTTGTTTTCTAATTTAATTCCGTTGTATAAAAATATAGAGTTTGGGGCGCATTTACATACTACACCAAATTTGTGGTTCGAGAAAGTAGATGCCGCATATAATTCCGGTTGTAAACGTTTTGATGGTGCCATCCAAGGATTTGGAGGTTGCCCAATGGCTAAAGATGAACTAACAGGCAATATGCCTACCGAAAAGCTATTATCTTATTTTACAACAAAAAAGGTAAACGGATTAAATGCTTTAAGTTTTGAAAGCGCGTATAATGAAGCGACCAAAATTTTTAAAGTCTACCATTAATTTCATCTTAATTTTTTAACATATCTCGGTTAAACTATTCAAAGTTCGTTAGGTCTATATATATAACTAACTTAGACTAACTACATTGAAAAATTTACTGCTAATATTGTTATTATGCTTCTCTGGAGCTCTGTTTGCCCAGAAATTCACCCTAGAGGGCATTGTTAAAGATAAAACATCAACCGTTTTAGAAGGTGCCACGGTATATCTTCAAAGTATAAAAGATAGCATTCCCATAGCATATGGTATTACTAATAAAAATGGTGCATTTTCTATTCAGGTAAATACCGAAGACGATAGTAAAGCTATTTTTAACATTGCTTATATGGGGTATGTACCATATCAGCAAGATATTAATGTCCCTGATGGAAAGGAATTAAATATGGGAGTTGTTACCATAGAAGAACAAGTGGAACAATTAAACGTGGTTTCTATTATCGCTAAAGCACCTCCAGTATTAATTAAAAAAGATACTATTGAATATAATGCAGATAGTTTTAAAACCTTACCAAATGATAAAGCTGAAGACCTTTTAAAAAAATTACCTGGTATTGAAATTGATACCGATGGCAATATTACCATGAATGGTATTGAAGTGGAAGCTGTTAATGTAGATGGTATGGCTTTTTTTGGTGAAAAAAGTGGAGATATTGCATTAAAAAACTTACCGAGTAATGTAATAAGCAAAGTTCAAGTGACAGACTATAAAACCAATACGCAGAAATTTACTGGCGAAGAATCGGATTCTGGAACTAAAGAAATAAACCTGACTATTAAAAAAGGAAAAAACAGAGCCACTTTTGGAGATGTTAAAGTAGGATACGGAACCGATGAAAAATATCAAGTAAATGCTAATATTTTTAAGCTGATTGAAGGTAAACAGTTAGGGCTTATTGGAGGATCTAACAATATTAATATGACTAAAGGTTTCAACTCACTGCCAGATACGGATACGAGTAGTGGATATATAGAATCGGATTTTATTGGAGCCAATTATACTAAAGGTAAATGGAATGAAACCCGTATTAATGGAAACTACAGATACAGCGCTCAAAATAATGAAAAAGAACAAATAAGCCATACTGAGAACTTTCTGCCCGACTTTAATTACATTACCGATTCAGAAAGTAAAAGTTTTAATGATTCAGATAGTCATATTGGAGGTGGAGATTTAAAAATTATTATTCCGCCTAAAAATAAAAAGTCTAATAATAAAGTTTTAATTTCTAATGAAATAGGTGTTAACGTCAGTCATTCAGAGTCAGGTTCGGTAACCGATAAAAAATCTGAATATACAAATGGCGATTTAGTGAGTGATTATTATTCAGAAAATGAATCCTTGTCAGATAATTACAGTATCAATAATGAATTTAGTGTTACTACAATTACGGGAAAAAGAGATTATTTAACCATGTCTCTTAATACCGATTTTAGTAAAGGAAATGCTGATAATATGAATTATTCTGAAAATTATATTGAAAGATTAAGCAGTACAGAAATTCAAGATCAAATAAATAATACAGATACTTATGGTAGTGATATTTCATTGAATGCCTTATGGAGTAAAGAATTGTTTACAAATTTCAGAATTATGCCTCGATATTCTGCAAGTATAAATTCTCAAGAGAATGAAAAATATATTTACGATTTTGATGAGAATACAGACGATTATGATGATTTTAATGAGATTCAAAGTTCAGATAGTAGATATGCTGCAACTTCAATAAGACCCGCTTTAAGATTGCGTTATGAGTATAAAGATTTCCGTTTTGAGGTTGAAGGAGGTTACACAAATACCTATACAAAGTATACCGATAAATTGATTGAAGCTCGAGATTTTAAAACAGATTTTGAGTATGCAACCTATTCAGGAAGAATACGCTATCGCGATCAGAATGGGTATAAGAATATCAATTTAACCTATAATCAGAAAGTCAATTTACCTTCAGTAAATCAATTACAACCTGTTATAGATGAAAGCGATATTACACATGTTGTTATCGGAAATCCATTCTTAGAGCAAGAGATAAATCATAATATTAAATTTTCATACCAAAACAATTTAGCATTTAATAACATTAATGTTACTGGAACTATTAAAGCAGAATTTGTAGATGATAAAATTATCAGTTCAACAATAACAGATGAAGATTTAAATAAATACACGACTTACGATAATATTGATGGCGATTATTCATATTCAGGGAGCGTCGCTATTACAAAATCATTTTTCAGTAAAAAAACAAATATTAATATCAATGCCCGTTTAAATGGATCTTTTAGTAATGCGTTGTCTATACAAAATGGCGTAGAATTTACTGGAGAAACAACAATGTTAAGACCTTCATTATCGTTTAAATATTCTTATGATAATAAATTAGATCTTAGTGCGAGTTACAGTTATTCGGCAACCAGTGTTGTTTATGATACAAATGATTTTAATGATAATACATACTTTTCTCAGAATGTAGATTTTGATGCATCAATATTCTTTTTAAAAAATGTATTCTTATCTAATAAAGTGTCTTACAGTTACAATAGTCGTGTAGGAGATGAATTTGATGGTGATGCTATTTTTTGGAATGCAGGTTTAGGTATCGAATTATGGAATAATAAAGCGACGCTAACACTTGTGGGTTACGATATGCTTGGAAAGAATAATGGGTATAGACGTTCTGTTACAGAAACATATATTAAGGATACAGAAAGTAATATTTTAGAACAGTATTTTATGTTGAATTTTACCTACAAGTTCGGAAACTTTGCGGGCCAACAAATGAATATTAAAGGTAGTCGTGGTAGAGCAGGAGGTTCTTCTCGAGGCGGCGGAGGCGGAAAGCGATAGATCTTCTAATTTTGAAAAAATAAACATTGGTTTTCTGAGTTTTTTGAAGGTTTTATGCTTTAATTAAGTTTTTTTTATCTTATATATTGTTTAAAAATGAGCAGAATGAGAGAATACTCTTGTTTTATTTTATAATAAAAAGTAAATCGATTACATCTGAATACACTTATAATGAGTAGACTAAAATAAAATGAGTAATTATAAAAAGAATAAATATATATTTTTTATAATTAATAGGTATTTTCCTTAACTATCCTAAATAATATTTAGAAATTTGTATTTATATGAGTTTTTAGCAATTTAAATAACCTACTTATTTGTTTTGAAGAAACTAATCTTGTAACGAACCGCATTTTGTTTTATGTTTTTGTGCTTCGTTAATGCCTCATCTAGAAAGAAAAACATTTTAAACCTCATTCTACTATATGAATAACTACTTCATAAAAACAACTAATCCAGCGCCTCTAGTAGTGTTTAGAGTCTGTTTTGGTTTGTTAATGTGTGCTAGTTTATTTAGTTTTTGGCAAAAAGGTTGGATTGAATCACTTTATTTAGAACCTAAATTTCATTTTACATTTTATGCTTTCGAATGGATTAAACCATTTGGTGTTTATACTTATGTCTTATTTGCTTTGTGTGGTTTATCTTCCATTTTCGTAGCTTTTGGTTTTAAATATAGAATTGCAATAGTAACGTTCTTTTTAAGTTTTACTTATATTCAATTTATGGATAAAACGGTGTATCAGTCGTCGTCTTATTTTATAATGGTATTAAGCTTTTTAATGATTTTTCTGCCAGCTAATGCGGCTTTTTCAATAGATTCTTTACGGTCAAGACGCTCATACCGTACCATTCCAAAGTGGTGTTTAGACAGTGTGAAATTAATATTTTTTATAGTGTTCTTGTATTCCGGTTTAGCAAAACTTAATTCCGATTGGTTGTTACGTGCTATGCCTTTAGAATTATGGCTAACGGCGAGTAAAAATATTCCATTAATTGGCGATTCTGTATTGCAATCTAATTGGTTTCATTATGGTGTAAGCTGGAGTTTTATGGTTTTCGATTTAACAATTCCATTTTTATTACTTTATAAACGTACACGATTTTTAGCTTTTGGCTTGCTTGTTTTTAATCAGTTATTTTCGCAAGCGCTGTTTCCTTTAGGTATGTTGCCTTTAATGCTTATTATTTGTGCACCTATTTTTTTCTCTTTAGAATGGCATCAAAAAGCATTATTAATTTTAAGAGCCTTTTTATCTCCAATTCAAAATGGTTTAAAGTTTTCTTCAGCATTAAAAATGACAAAAGATTATCAGTATAGAACACCTTTATCTGTTCTTATTGTATTGCTGTTTTTTGTGTTTCAATTGCTATTTCCATTGCGGTATATGTTGTATCCTGGAGAGTTGTTTTGGACAGGAGAAGGGTATTTGTTCTCTTGGCGTACATCGCTTATCGAAAGATCTGGAACCACTACTTTTACTGTTGTAGATTCTAAAACAGGAGAACGTTTTAATATTAAAAATTCAGATTTTTTAACACCTAGTCAAGAAAAACAAATGAGTGCTCAGCCTGATTTTATTTTAGAATTTGCACATTGTCTAGGGCGTCACTTTAAAGCAGAAGGACATGATCAGGTTCAGGTTTATGCTCAGAGTTATGTGTCTTTAAATGGCAGAGCAGAGGCTCAATATATAGATCCAGACGTAGATTTGTTACAAGAAAAAGAATCCTTTAGACATAAAAAATGGATACTCCCTTTTCAAGATAAAATTCGCGGCTTGTAAGATTTAATTCCTATTTTAAATTTCTTCTAAAATTTTAATAATCTTAATCATGAAAATATTTATCTTCCTTATTTTGTGTTTAAATTTTAATATTGTTTCAGCTAAAGAATGGAAGAATTTAAAAACGTATCAGAAAGAAACACAGTTTGAAGTCCTGTCTAATGGAGATTGGTTTACAGCAGACAGAAAACAAAATTCTAAAGTTTGGCAAAATGCAAATCGCTTCAATTTAATGCAAATGCATCCAGAAAATTATACATCTGTAGTGCAACGTTTGGGGTTTTATATGTGGTTTCAAAAAAAGATAGAGCAAAAAGGAGATGAGGTTTATTGGGTGAAAATGGCCGCTTTTATTTCAGAAAAATTAAGCAGAATATATACTTTTCCTTATAAATACATTGTAAAAAAATCGACTATTCATAGTGCTAATTATGGGAGTGAAATTGTGTTTAATAATGCTTTTCCTTATTTAAGAACTCTGTTTTTAGCCTCAGAACCTCTTAAAAATACAGCAGCAGAAACTTGGGATTTAAAAATGCTACATCTAGAACAGTACGATTGGGTAGCATCTGTATATGAAAAAATAGATGCTAAAAATTTAAAACAAATTTCTCAAATAGCTAGAGGAAAAGGAGTTTACAGATTATTTGTGCCTAAAGAATTAGCATTTACAACCGACTTAAAAAATCCAAACCACAGATATTATTATGCCGTAAATGTACTTTTGCCATATTGTAAATGGTCTAATTAAAATTAGGTGCATTCACTTCTGTTTATACTATTAAAAATAGTATATTTGCACGCAATTACATCTTAATTGCACCATGACAGCACACGAAAACAAAATTCTAGGAGAAGGACTAACCTACGACGACGTTTTATTAGTCCCAGCATTTTCCGAAATTTTACCAAGAGAGGTAAATATTCAAACAAAATTTACACGAAACATTACAATTAACGTACCTATTATTTCTGCGGCTATGGATACGGTTACAGAAAGCGCTATGGCAATTGCTATAGCTAGAGAAGGAGGTATTGGTGTGTTACATAAAAACATGACCATTGCCCAACAAGCTCAAGAAGTACGTAAAGTAAAACGTGCAGAAAGCGGTATGATTATCGATCCTGTAACGTTGCCTTTAACAGCTAAAGTTATTGATGCTAAGAATTGCATGAAAGAACATAGCATTGGAGGAATTCCTATTGTTGATGATGAAGGGAAACTAAAAGGAATTGTTACCAATAGAGATTTACGTTTCGAACATGAGAACGATCGTGCTATTGTTGAAATTATGACTTGCGACAATTTAGTAACTGCAGCAGAAGGAACATCTTTAAAAGATGCTGAAGTTATTTTACAAGAAAAGAAAATTGAAAAACTACCTGTAGTTGATGCCGATTATAATTTAATTGGATTAATTACATTTAGAGATATTACAAAACTTACACAAAAACCAATTGCAAATAAAGATAATTACGGACGTTTACGTGTAGCAGCTGCTATTGGTGTTACTGCTGATGCTGTAGAACGTGCCGAAGCTTTATATAATGCAGGTATTGATGCTATAATTATTGATACCGCTCACGGACATACCAAAGGTGTGGTAAATGTATTAAAAGCGGTTAAAGCTAAATTTCCATATTTAGATGTTGTTGTTGGTAATATTGCTACTGGTGCTGCCGCTAAATATTTAGTAGATGCTGGTGCAGATGCCGTAAAAGTTGGTATTGGTCCAGGATCTATTTGTACAACTCGTGTAGTTGCAGGAGTTGGATTCCCTCAGTTTTCTGCTGTATTAGAGGTTGCCGCAGCCATTAAAGGTTCTGGTGTTCCTGTAATTGCAGATGGAGGAATTCGTTATACAGGAGATATTCCTAAAGCAATTGCTGCTGGAGCAGATACTGTAATGTTAGGATCGTTATTAGCAGGTACTAAAGAATCTCCAGGAGAAACTATTATTTTTGAAGGAAGAAAGTTTAAATCTTACCGAGGAATGGGTTCTGTAGAAGCCATGAAAGAAGGTAGTAAAGACCGTTATTTTCAAGATATAGAAGACGATATTAAAAAATTAGTTCCAGAAGGAATTGTTGGTCGTGTAGATTATAAAGGAGATTTAGAAGAAAGTATTCATCAATTTGTTGGTGGTTTGCGTGCAGGTATGGGATATTGTGGTGCTAAAGACATCCCGACGTTAAAAGAAACAGGACGTTTTGTAAAAATTACAGCTAGTGGAATTAATGAAAGTCACCCACATGATGTAACGATTACTAAAGAGTCTCCAAATTACTCAAGATAGAAGTATATAAAGAGAGGAGATTCCTTTCTTTAATATAAAACTCCAATTAAAACTGAATTTCGTTTTAATTGGAGTTTTTTTATGTCTAATAAAATTGATAAGAATAAATCAATAAGAATGTATTCTCTATGTTATTGATAAGTAAACGGGTTAATTAACCTTTATACATATTTAAAAAAACAATCATGTGCTTGTCTACAAGTCCTTATTAAAGAAAGTGAAGCAATTAGCCTTTAGATAAAATACCGGCAATAAGTTTGGTGCTTGGAAATTGTTCTAATATAATTTTCACAAAAACAGTAATTGGAATAGCCATAATTAAACCAGGGATTCCCCAAATAAAGCCCCATAACATTAACATCACTAAAACGGTAATAATATTTATAGAAAAAGATTTTCCCATAAATACAGGTTCTAAAATAGCTCCAAATAATACCTGAACACCAGTAATACTAAGTATAAAGAAAATTAAAGTACTGGCTATCTCTATTTCAACAAAAGCAAAAACAGATAAAAGGATTACGGTTACAAAAGAGCCAACCATTTGTATAAAATTAATAATGAAAGCGAATAATACCCAGAAAATAGGAAAACTAACCCCAAAGACATAACACGCTAAACCAGTACCAATTCCTGTTAATAGACTAACAAACACCTTTACTTTTATAAATTTAATTAAATCCTTTTCAATTTTCATAAAGGTTTTAACCGATGTATGTTTTTGTCTTAAAATAGTATTGTTTAATAGTTTGTGTACGTTTATAGATTCTGCTAACCATAAAACCACAAAAAAAGCAGTCATTAATACCATTGTTAACGTGGTACGAATAAAGTTTACGGTTGGTCCAAAATTACTTAAAAGCGTATTTTTATCTAACAACTGTGTAGAGATGCTAATGTCATCATTAATTAATTCTGTTCCAAAAAAGCTTTCTAAACTCGCAATTAAGAGTTTTATTTTTTGTTCAGCTTTAAATATAAAAGCATCACTTGTAGATAGAATTTCTTTACTAGATAACTGTATTAAATCGCCAGCCAATTTAAAGAATACTAAAATAATAAGAACAATTATCACAATGCTTACAGCATTAGGTAATTTTCGCTTTGTTAACCATCTCATTATAGGTAAAAAAAGTAATGCGATGAACATTGAAAAAATAAGCGGGACAAAAATAAATGATAGTATTTTTAGTAAATAAAATACTAATGGAATAACTATAATAAGGAGGAGAAAATTAGTTGTTCGTCTATCGTTTAACATAGTTTAAAGGCACTTAAAAATTTCGATTTGCAAATGTAGTTTAAAACCTTAGAGTTTATGTGTGAAAATATCATAATTATAATGATAAAATTTTGTGATATTTACACGTAAACTTCTCCTCTGTGTGGCTTTAATGCATCTCTTAATGGTTTCATATCAGACTCATTAACAACTAAAAAAGCAATAGCATGCATTTCGTTAATTGCAGAATTTCCGGTTATAGTAATATCTAAATGTTCGGTTTCTATATATTCTTTTAAATGAATTTCATGGTGTTGGGCTGTTTTTAAGGCATGTGGACCTCGAAAATCCCAAATTAATTTTAATTGTCGCATGTGTTAAAGTTTTAACAAAAGTACAAATTACTTTATCAGATTATAATCTCTTGCTATATATTGTTGCATGTTTTAAATGTATGCTGTCAAAGGATTGTTATGTAGTCTGTTATGCTAATATTTAGTGTGGTTATTTAAAATAATAAAATATTGAAGTTTGTTAGATGTTTTTTAATACATCAAATCTTAATAAAAATACTAAAGTTGTTAACCCTGCGTTTGTTAATGCAACTTGTATTATAGTTTTATATTACTATTTTTGCTTAAGTTAAATTATAAATAATGAAATTGAAATCCGTTTTGTTGTTGCTCTTACTTATTGTATCTACTGTAAGTATAGCACAAATTGCTTCTGAAGATATTCTTTTTAATGTGGATCAAACTCCAGTATACGCATCAGAATTTGTTAGAGTTTATAACAAGAATTTAGATTTAGTTAAAGATGAATCTCAAAAAGATGTAGATGCTTATTTACAATTATTCATTAATTATAAACTAAAATTAGCAGAAGCTAAATCTTTAAAGTTAGATGAAAAAGGATCTTACAAGAGAGAATTAAAATCATATAGAAATCAATTAGCTCAAAATTATTTAACAGATAATACTGTTACAGACGAGTTGGTTCAGGAAGCTTATAACAGAACTAAAACAGATGTTAAAGCAAGACATATTTTAGTTAGAATAGACGAAACCGCTTCTCCACAAGATACATTAGCGGCTTATATGGAAATCGTTAAACTAAGAAATCGTTTAATAAATGAAGGTTTCGATAAGGTTAAAAAAGATGTTCATGATGGTAAAACTGTTTTTGCTGAAGATTTAGGATATTTCTCTGCTTTTAAAATGGTATATAGTTTTGAAAACGTAGCTTATAATACTAAAGTGGGCGATGTGTCTCAACCATTTAGAACACGATTTGGATATCATGTTGTGCAGGTTCTAGATAAACGTCCCGATCGTGGGACTGTACAGGTCGCACATATTATGGTTGCCAAAAACAAAAAAGGCGATACCATTTCTAATCCAGAGGCTAGAATTAACGATATTTATAAAAAGTTAAATCAAGGCGAGAGTTTTGAGAGTTTGGCTAAACAGTTTTCAGACGATTCAAGCTCTGCAGATAAAGGCGGGGAGTTAGCGCCTTTTTCTTTGGGACAATTATCGTCTAGCGAATTTGAAGAGCAAGCTTTTAATTTAATCTTAGTTGGTCAAATTTCTAAACCATTTAAAACAGATTTTGGTTGGCATATTATTAAACTATTAGACAAGAAACCGGTACCTGCATTTGCAGATATAAAATCGGAATTAGAAGAAAAGGTAAAACTAGACAGTCGGTCTAAACGTATTAAAGAAACTCATATTCAGGACTTAAAAGAGAGATATAACGTATCCGATAATCAGCCTGCGTTAGCCTATTTTGTTAAGATTTTAAATAAAAAGTATTACGAACATACTTGGGAGTTGCCTTCTAGGTTTAAAGCAGATAAAACATTATTAACTATAGGTTCTAAAACGTTTACATATAAAGATTTTGGTGATTATTTAGTAAAACGCCAAGCGCTGTTTTCAGATAAAGTTACTTTTGATAAAATTGTAGACATTAATTATGAATCTTTTTTAGATATAGAACTTAATGCTTATCAAGATGCTCATTTAGAAGAAGAAAATCCAGAATTTGCAGAGATTGTAGGCGAATATAGAGACGGTTTATTGTTGTTCGATTTAATGGAAAACGAAATCTGGAATGCAGGTCAGAAAGATACTGTTGCCGTAGAAGCTTATTATGAGGCACATAAAGACAATTATTTTTGGAACAAAAGAATAGATGCTATTGTAGGTGCTTCTGTAACAAGAAAGGACATTAAAAAGGTCTCTAAACTATTAAAAAAGAATGTGCCTTTAGAAGACATTAAAACTAAACTTAATGTAAAAGGTGAAATTCATGTTATGTTTACAACAGGGATTTTAGAAGAAAACAATCAAAGTTTACCTGCAGATTTTGAATGTAAAACAGGCTTGTCTAATATTTATGAATTTAATGATGGTTATATTGTAGCCAAAGTAAATCAAGTGCTTCCAAAAACACTCAAGTCTTTCGAAGAAGCAAAAGGTAATGTTATTAGCGATTTTCAGAATAATAAAGAAGAGATCTGGTTACAGGATTTGCATGCAAAATATACAGTATCTATTAATGAAAGTGTGTTAACTAAAGTAAGAAATCAAATTAATAATCAATAATTGAAAAACAGAATAATTATAGTATTGGTGTTACTAAGTGTAACCTCGTGCCAGCTTTTTGAAAAAGAAGATGCGCGTACTCCTGTGGCTCGTGTTAACGACTCGTATTTGTATCAAGAAGATATAAAAGATTTGGTTAACGAAGGAACCTCTAAGGAAGATAGCACACTTGTAGTTCAAAATTTTATTACACGTTGGGCTACGCAAGAGTTATTAGTAGAAGGCGCCAAAAGGAATTTAAACGAAGCAAAACTAGACGATTTTCAGCGTTTAGTAAATAACTACAAAAGGGATTTATATTCTAAAGCATATTTAGAAGCTTTGGTAAAACGTAGTATCGATACTACAGTGTCTTTTTCGGAAGCAGCACGTTATTATAAGTCCAATTTAGAAGCTTTTAAGTTAAATGAAGACCTTATTAAATTTAGATATATTAATATCGATGAAAACCGGTTAGATTTTAATGACTTACAAACCAAATTTAAGCGGTTTAACAATGAGGATAAGAGAGAGTTAGATTCTATTTCTATTCAATTTAAATCTTATGCTTTAAACGATTCTATTTGGATAAAAGTGAGTCAAGTTTTAAATAAGATTCCTGTGGTTTCGCTTGAAAATAGGGAACAACTGTTAAAAAAATCTAATTTTATACAGCTCAAAGATTCTTTAGGAGTATATTTGATGCGCGTTAATGACGTTTTATTACGCGGGAGCACGGCACCACTAGAGTACGTTAAGCCCACTATCGATCAAATCGTGATTAATAAAAGAAAATTAGAACTCATTAGAGATTTAGAAAAAGATATTACAAAAGATGCAATTAAGAACAAACAATTTGAAATCTATAATTAACCTCAAACAAGCTTTAATTTTTAGCTTAATCTTAAGTGCAAATGGCATGTTTGCACAAGAAATTATTCCAGACGAAGTTCCTGAAACCAAAGAAGTTGTAAATGAACCAAAAATGGTTAAAGATTCTTTAGTTACTCCTGGAGCAAAAAAGATAGATGGAGTTGCTGCTGTAATTGGGGAATATATTGTTTTAGAATCAGATGTTGTTAAAACAAAATTACAATTACAAGCTCAAGGTGTAAATACAGAAGATTTTTCAGACTGTGAACTGTTTGGAAAACTATTAGAAGATAAATTATATGCACACCAAGCTGTACAGGATAGT
The DNA here is from genome assembly GCF_009796865.1 of Formosa sp. L2A11. Taxonomy (GTDB): domain Bacteria; phylum Bacteroidota; class Bacteroidia; order Flavobacteriales; family Flavobacteriaceae; genus Formosa. The sequence goes on from NZ_CP047028.1 coordinate 2,277,967, forward strand.
ATAGTGGTTTCAGATATTGAAATTCAGTCGTTTGTAGACCAACAAATACAAGGGTTTTTACAACAGACTAACGGTTCTATGGATGCTTTATTAAAACTGTATAATAAAGAAGACGAGCAAAGCTTAAGAGATGAAATGTTTGAAGTAAACAAGAGTCAGAAGCTAGCGCAAGAAATGCAGAAAAAAATTGTTGAAGATGTAGAAGTTACTCCAGAAGAAGTTCGAGTATTTTTTAATGACGTACCTAAAGACGAGCGTCCTACATTTGGAACAGAATTAAGAGTTGCTCAAATTGTTGTAGAGCCACAAGTAACAGAAGCAGAGAAAGAAAAAGTTATAGAGCGTTTAAAAGAAATGCGTGCAGATGTTATTGAAAACGGTGCAAGTTTCCGTTCTAAAGTAGTATTGTATACAGACGATAAAGCGTCTATTTCTAATGGTGGTTTATATACCTTAAACCGTAAGCGTCCTAAAATGGTAAAAGAATTTAGACAAGTCGCTTTCTCATTAAAAGAAGGTGAAATTTCTGAACCTTTTGCAACAGAATATGGATACCATATTATCATGTTAGAAAAAATTAGAGGTCAAGAATACGATGTACGCCATGTCTTATTGATGCCTAAAGTATCTGACCAAGAAATCGCTAAAGCTAAAGAGAAAATAGAAAAAGTAAGAGCAGAACTAGAGAGTGGAGAAATTACTTTTGCTGAAGCTGCTAAAAAATATAGCGACGAGAAAGAAACAAAATATGATGGCGGACAATTAATTAACCCATCTACTCAAGATTACAATTTTGAATTAACTAAAATGGATCCAGAATTATACGGACAGATTCAAAATTTAAAAGATAACGAAATCAGTCAGGTTTTAAAAGATCAAGACCGTACTGGAAAAATAAAATTTAAAATTCTTACAGTTTCAGATCGTGTAGACGAGCATGTTGCTAATTATGCTCAAGATTATCTTAAAATTAAAGATTTAGCTTTAGCTGATAAACGTTTAAAAGCAGTTGAAAAATGGCAGAAAGAAACAATTTCTGAGACGTATATTAAAATAAACGGTGATTATAGAGATTGCGAATTTGCAAGTAACTGGTTAAAAAAATAAAGATGTCAGACGTTGCTGCTGTAGAACAATTTGTTAAGAAATTTGAAGCTCTAAAAACAGAGATCTCTAAGATTATAATTGGTCAAGATTTGGTCGTAGAGCAAATTTTAATTTCTGTGTTTTCAGGCGGTCACGCTTTATTAATAGGAGTTCCTGGTTTAGCAAAAACCTTAATGGTAAATGCTATTTCTCAAGCTTTAGGCTTAGATTTTAAACGTATACAGTTTACGCCAGATTTAATGCCTAGTGATATCTTAGGAAGTGAAATTTTAGACGAAAGCAGAAACTTTAAATTTATAAAGGGACCAATTTTTTCTAATATTATTTTAGCAGATGAAATAAACAGAACTCCTCCAAAAACGCAAGCAGCATTATTAGAAGCCATGCAGGAACGTTCTGTAACTGTTGCAGGACAACATTATAAATTAAGTTTACCGTACTTTGTTTTAGCAACGCAAAACCCCATAGAACAAGAAGGAACATATCCTTTGCCAGAAGCGCAATTAGACCGTTTTATGTTCGCTATCCATTTAGATTATCCAACATTTCAGGAAGAAGTTGCGGTTGTTAAAGCTACAACTACAGATCGTATTGTTACTATAAAACCATTATTTAATGCCGATGAAATAGTCGATTTTCAAAAATTGATTCGTCGTGTCCCTGTTGCAGATAATGTTATTGAATATGCGGTAACTATGGTTGGAAAAACAAGACCAAATTCAGAATCTGCTCCAGAGATTGTTAAAAATTATTTAGATTGGGGAGCAGGACCTAGAGCCTCTCAAAATTTAATTTTAGCAGCTAAAACTCACGCTGTTATACGTGGGAAATTCTCTCCAGATATTGAAGATGTCCAAGCTGTTGCTTTTGGGATATTAAGACACCGTATCATAAAAAACTACAAGGCAGAAGCCGAAGGTGTTTCCGAAGAAAAAATTATTAAAAGCTTGTTCTAAATTAGTGCGTACAGCATATTATTAATAAAAATTGTGTTGTGCTTTCTTATCTTAATAAGATATTATTTATTAAGGCTAGTTAAAATAGCTATTGTACTTTTTAAGTTTAAAGGTTTAACATAAAAATCAATAACATTAAAGTAGCTTTTAGCCTTTTCTTTATCAAAATCACATGTACTTGAGGTTAAAATAATAATTTTAGATTTATGTTTTCTAAAATTTAGCTGTTCTAAAAATTGCCAACCATCTATTTTTGGCATATTCAAATCTAAAAGAATAAGGTCTGGTTTATGTTCGCAAATACAGTCTAGTGCCTCTTTCGGGTTCGTGAAATCATATACGTTATTGCATAATCCAGAAACCTCAATAAGTTTTTTTGTAACAATGTTTGTTATGGGCTGATCATCCACTAAAAAAACATTGAAATTAGATGTTTTTAAATCCATTATTCTTCTTGTAAATAGAGTTTCTAATACTGTTTTTCACTTTTCTTAACAACTTTTTTAAGAACGTTATCTAAATCTATCGCCGAAGTTCTTATATGTTTTAGTATATGCTCATTTAGTTGGTCAGGATTGTAATGTTCAGAAATTTCGATTAAGCCTAAAATCCGACTTAAAGGTTCTCTTAAATTATGAGCGTTAATACTTGAGATTTCTAATAATTGCGTGTTTTTCAATTTTACTTCTTTTGTTTTATCTATTATAACATTTTGCTGCTGTCCCAAGATTTTTTCGATTTCTTTCTTTTTTTCTTCAATTAATTTAAGGGCACTTTTAAGGCTTTTGTTTTTTAGTGTTAGCTGTTTGCTTAAATATAATTGTTGATATTTAATACAGAAGCTATCTACTAGTAAGTGCATAATGTCAATATCCATTTTTGTAAAAACTTTAATGTCATCAGAAAGTATTGTTGCACTTATATTTAGAGTGTCTCGCTCAATAAACCAACCCCAAAAAACAGGATTGTTTAATAGCGTTGTGTCTATAAACTCATTAAATTTATCTGGGATAACAGAATGTCTTATTGGTATTTTATGTTCTAATAAATTAGTTTCAAAACTAGATAGTTTGTTCATTTCTAACTTCGAACCATTTTTTGCAAAAAAAGAAAAAGAATGCGCATTATTATCCAATACAATAGACATTCTAAAAACTCGAAAATCTATTAAGTATTTTAAATTTTTACTTATAACTAAAACAAGTTCTTCAATATTTCTAGCTTTATTTATGCGCCCAGATAATTTAGAAAATGCTTCGTAAGTAATTCTATATTTTGTTGATAATATATCCAAATTTCAATTTATTAAGAACACACTTCTATTAACTCACTGTCTATCTTAATTCCAGAAATATCGGCTATTGTATTCAACATATTAGCCAAATCTGCTTGAGCCATTAATTCTTGAATTTCAGCATAATCAAAACCAGCATCTTCTAATTCTTGAAAATCCGAATCTGTAATATCTGCATGGTGTAAGGCAGCCTTAGTGACTACTTTTACGGCTATTCTGTAGCTTTCCGGTATAATAGTAGCGTATATGTTTTCTGTAACTATAAAGTCTTTATTCGGAGAGATTTCTTCACTCAAGCTATCTACAAAAATACCGTGAGCTTTAGAGCAATAGTCGCAACCTCTTTCTTTAGATACATTGTATATAATTAGCTGTTTAAGTACTTTAGGAATATCTCCTTCCATAAGTGTAGACTTTAATTTTGCCCAATTTCCTGCTAATAAGGTTGGATTATCTCCTTGGCATTTAAACCAATTTAATACAAAAGGAAGTTGAAATTTTTTTTTGGTATCGTCGTATATTTTTTTAACACTAGGTATAGCTTCTTCGTAGGATACTATTCTGTATCTCTTGTTTCTTATGGGAGAGGACATAATTTAATATTTTGTTGGTTAAGGTAATTATACAGTAATTTTATGTAATTAACAAGTTTATAGTGTGTTAGTGAATAATATTTATTTATTTTAAGTTGAAAACTATTTCATTTCAATTATCTTATCCTTTTTTTAAGACATTTTGTTATTTAGAGTGGTTTTAAAAAGAGATATTCATAAATAATAGCAATTTTATCTTTATTTGTTAATATTTTATTAGTTTTTGTGTTAATTGCTGAATATAATTGTAGTTATGCTAAATTTTGATGATACTATAATAATTTAATATCATTAGGCATTGTATTACAAGCTTTCTTTTAACAACTTTGCGTTAAATTTTTTATGTTTGCAAAGTTTTCTAAAGACGTTGTCTATCATTTAATATTTATAGCGTTAAGGCATATACAGAATAAGGACAACAATGTATTGTTTTAGAGCTAAAAGTTGCTTTTAAGACTGTTATACAGTTTAATATAGTATATAATGGACTCTTTTAGCTAAAAAGATAAAGTGATAATTATGAATATGAAGAAATTATTATATCGATTTCGTTCTAATTTTACTTAACGGATTAAGAAACAAATGAAGAAATAACTTATTACATTTTATAGAAATAGGGGAATAAAATTTATATACTAATTATTGTTTTATAAACTTACACTAATTTAATATTGACAAAAAAAATATTATTTATGACTACTTATAAGGATTATATTAAGGAGATTGAAGAGCGTAAAGGGCAGGGGCTTCATCCAAAACCAATTGATGGTGCTGAATTGTTAAGCGAAATCATTGCACAAATTAAAGATTTAGATAATGAGTATAGAGAAGACTCTCTTAACTTTTTTATCTATAATGTTTTACCTGGAACAACTGCTGCTGCTGGTGTTAAAGCGAAGTTCTTAAAAGAAATTATCCTTGGTGATTCTGTAGTTAAAGAAATTACACCTGCTTTTGCTTTAGAACAATTATCTCACATGAAGGGAGGACCTTCTGTAGAAGTATTGTTAGATTTAGCTTTAGGTGAAGATGCTGCATTAGCAAAACAAGCTGCAGAGGTTTTAAAAACACAAGTATTCCTTTACGAAGCAGATACGGCTCGTTTAGAAAAAGCTTATACTGATGGAAGTGCTATTGCAAAAGAATTATTAGAAAGCTATGCTAAAGCAGAGTTTTTTACTAAGCTTCCAGAAATTGACGAAAAAATAGATGTAGTAACATTTATTGCAGGAGTTGGTGATATATCTACAGATTTATTATCTCCAGGAGGTGATGCACACTCACGTTCAGATAGAGAATTACACGGTCAGTGTTTATTTGAACACAATAAAGAACAACAAGCAGAATTAAAAGCTGTACAAGCACAACATCCTGATAAACGTGTGATGTTAATTGCTGAAAAAGGAACAATGGGAGTTGGATCTTCTAGAATGTCAGGTGTAAACAACGTGGCGTTATGGACAGGAATTAAATCTAGTCCATACGTACCCTTTATTAATATTGCTCCAGTAATTGCTGGAACTAACGGTATTTCTCCAATTTTCTTAACAACTGTTGGTGTAACTGGAGGTATTGGTTTAGACCTTAAAAACTGGGTACAACAAAAAGATGCTGAAGGAAACACAATTCGTGATAAAGAGGGAGACCCTATTTTAAAAGAAGAGTATTCTGTTGCAACTGGAACTGTACTTACTATTAATACAAAAGAGAAAAAATTATATAACGGAGATACAGAATTAAAAGACATTTCTGCAGCATTTACACCACAAAAAATGGAGTTCATGAAAGCAGGTGGTTCTTATGCTGTTGTTTTCGGTAAAAAATTACAAACATTTGCATCTAAAGTATTAGGTGTAGATGTTGTACCAGTATACGCACCATCAAAAGAAGTTACAATTGAAGGTCAAGGATTAACTGCTGTTGAAAAAATATTTAACAAAAATGCTGTTGGTACAACGCCAGGAGCAATATTACATGCAGGATCAGATGTTCGTGTAACAGTTAACATTGTAGGATCTCAAGATACTACAGGTTTAATGACTTCTCAAGAATTAGAGATGATGGCTGCTACAGTGATTTCTCCAATTGTAGACGGTGCTTACCAATCAGGTTGTCATACAGCTTCTGTTTGGGATAATAAATCTAAAGCAAACATACCAAGATTAATGAGCTTTATGAACGACTTTGGTTTAATTACTGGTCGTGATCCTAAAGGGAAATATTTCCCAATGACGGATGTGATTCATAAAGTACTTAACGATATTACTGTAGGAGATTGGGACATCATTATTGGTGGAGATTCTCACACACGTATGTCTAAAGGTGTGGCTTTCGGTGCAGATTCAGGAACAGTTGCCTTAGCATTGGCTACAGGTGAGGCTTCAATGCCAATTCCGCAGTCTGTAAAAGTAACCTTCAAAGGTGAAATGAAATCATATATGGATTTCCGTGATGTTGTACACGCTACACAACAACAAATGTTAAAGCAATTTGGTGGAGAAAATGTATTCCAAGGACGAATTATTGAAGTTCATATTGGAACATTAACTGCCGATCAAGCCTTTACATTTACTGACTGGACTGCAGAGATGAAAGCGAAAGCATCTATCTGTATTTCTGAAGATGAAACCTTAATCGAATCTTTAGAGATTGCAAAAGGTCGTATCCAAATCATGATTGATAAAGGAATGGACAATGCTGGTCAAGTGCTTAAAGGTTTAGTTGAAAAAGCTGAAACTAGAATTACAGAACTTAAAACTGGAATTAAACCAGCGTTAAGACCAGATACTAATGCGAAGTATGAAGCAGAAGTTGTCGTAGATTTAGATCAAATCGTTGAACCAATGATTGCAGATCCAGATGTAAATAACGACGATGTTTCTAAACGTTATACCCACGATGTAATTAGACCATTATCTTTCTACGGCGGAACGAAGCAAGTAGATTTAGGTTTTGTAGGATCTTGTATGGTACATAAAGGCGATATGAAAATATTAGCTCAAATGTTGAAAAACATTGAGAGACAAAAAGGTAAAGTTGAATTTAAAGCACCTTTAGTTGTTGCACCTCCAACTTACAACATTGTTGATGAGTTAAAAGCAGAAGGAGACTGGGAAGTTTTACAAAAATATTCAGGTTTCGAATTTGATGATAACGATCCAAAAGCAGTAGCTCGTACAGGATACGAAAATATGCTATATTTAGAGCGTCCAGGATGTAACCTTTGTATGGGTAACCAAGAAAAGGCAGAACCAGGAGATACGGTAATGGCAACATCTACACGTTTATTCCAAGGACGTGTTGTTAAGGATTCAGGAGAGAAAAAAGGGGAATCTTTATTATCTTCAACTCCAGTTGTAGTATTATCTACAATCTTAGGTAGAACACCTAATTTAGCAGAATATCAAGAAGCTGTAGAAGGAATTAACTTGACGAAGTTTAAGCCTTCAAGTAAATTATTATCTATCTAATTAGTAGATTTTAATCATAACAAAAAGCCCGAGTCTTAGACTCGGGCTTTTTGTTATGATTAATATATTAATAAAATTTTAACAAATATTTTGACAAATATTTTTTTTATAGATTTGCTCGAAATTTTCAAACATAAAATATGCTAACTAAAAAGAATACGTCTTTATTATTATTTATTTGTTTTATTTTATTTGTAGGATGTAAAGACAAACCTAGTGTGTCTTTAAGCAATATTCAAAAATTTAAAGATCATATTTTTGAAGTTTCATCTGGAGTAATATCAACAAAAGAGCACATTAAGATTGTGCTAATTAACCCGATGAAAGATGTGTCTCCAGAGGTAGAATTAGATAATAGTATTCTTAGTGTTTCCCCTAAAATTTCAGGAAAAGTAATGGCTCTTAATAATAGAACTATTACGTTTATACCTAATGAACGATTCGATTCAGATACGAGGTATACTTTTGAGTTAGATTTAGGAGCATTACAAGATGTTAGTAATGAATTTAAGACTTTTATTTTTGATGTTAAAACCATAAAACAAGACTTTCAAGTCACTACAAATAATCTGCAAAGTTATTCTAGAGATTGGCAGTATTTAAATGGGATTATAAAATCCAGTGATGAAATCTTAACAGCAACCGCAAGAAAACTAGTTACCGTAAAGCAAAAAGGTAAAATTTTACCTTTTAAAATTGAAAACGAGAATATTGATGGTAAATATTTTAAGTTTAAAATAGATAGCATTCAACGTTTTGAAACTGATTCTGAAATAGAAATAGAATGGGATGGTAGTGATTTTGATATTGAAACTCAAGGTGATTATAGTTATGAAATACCAGGAAAAAATAATTTTAAAGTCATTGGTATAAATGTATTTGATGAAGAGAGTAAATACATAGAAATTAACTTCTCAGACCCTGTTAATAGCAATCAAAATTTAGATGGTTTAATAACGATAGAAGACCAATACAATCTTTCTTTTTCTAAGAATAACAATATTGTTAAAGTATATGTTAATGATATTGAGGATACTAAAACTCTTACAATACACAGAAGCGTAAAAAGTAGTTATGGAAATGCATTAAAAAGTAATGTAACACAAGATATTACTTTTGAAGAGATAAAACCACAAGTCAGATTATTACAAAACGGAACCATACTTCCCAATTCAGAAAACTTAAAATTTAACTTTGAAGCTGTTAATCTAAAAGCAGTTGATGTTACTATTATTAAAATTTTTGAAGACAATGTATTACAGTTTTTACAAAATAATGAGTTGGGGGGGAGTGAGGAGCTTTTAAGAGTAGCAAGACCTATAGCTAAAAAAACAATTAATTTAAGCAGTTCTGGTGAGGATCTTTCTAACTGGAAGGCCTATTCTGTAGATTTAAAAGACATTATAAATCCAGACCCTGGAGCCATTTACAGAGTAGAACTTAGCTTTAAAAAAAGCTATTCAAATTATAAATGTGAAAATGAAGATGATGAACTTATAGAAGAAGAAATCACTAATTATGATCAAGAAGAAGCTGAATTTAGTAATTGGGATTCTTCATATTATTATGAAGATTATAGTTGGAGAGATTCAGATAATCCATGTGAAAATTCATACTATTTAAATAAAAAAGTGAGCTCAAATATATTAGCATCTAATATTGGAGTAATTGTAAAAGAAGGTAAAGAAAATACATATTTTGTTGCTGTTAGTGATATTGTAAATACAAATCCAATTGCAGATGCAGATGTGAAGTTTTATAATTACCAACAGCAATTAATTGGTCGCCAAAATACAGATAGTGAAGGGAAACTCACTTTTTCAGCTGGAGCTAAAGCCTATTTTGTAATCGTCACTAAAAATAAAATTAGTACGTATGTGCGGTTGAATGATGGTAAGGCTTTGTCTGTAAGTAAGTTTGATGTTTCTGGAGCCGAATTAAAACGTGGTTTAAAAGGGTTTATCTATGGCGAAAGAGGTGTTTGGAGACCTGGAGATACCATTCATCTATCATTTATGTTAAATGACAAAAACAATAAATTACCAGATAATCATCCTGTTAAATTAGAAGTTTATAATCCATATGGAAACTTGTATTCTTCTGAAATAAGTACTCAAGGCTTAAATAATTTTTATCGCTTTACAGTTCCAACAGATCCAGATGATTATACGGGGTCTTGGATGGCCAAAGTAAGTGTTGGAGGTGCTAATTTTACTAAAGTCTTAAAAATAGAAACTATAAAACCTAATAGGCTAAAAATTAAAACGTCTTTAGATGAAGATTTAATTACTGCTAACAAATTGGTAACAGGAAACCTTGAGGCTTTGTGGTTACATGGAGCCATTGCTAAAGATTTAAAAGCAGACATAACAGTTAGTTTTAACCCTATTAAAACAGAATTTAAAGCATTTCCTGGTTTTGAGTTTGACGATCCTACAAAAACATTTACCTCTCAAGAAAAAATCGTTTTCGATGGTAAGGTAAATCAAAGTGGTAAAGCGCAATTTACATTTAAACCAAATACAAAAAACAGTCCTTCGGGACTTCTAAGAGCCACATTTTTATCTAAGGTATACGAAGAAGGTGGCGATTTTAGTTCAGATGCTTTTGCAGTAAATTATGCATCGTATACATCTTATGTTGGTTTACTTACTCCAAAAGGAGATGCCTCAAGAAACATGTTGCTTACCGATACAAAACATAAATTTGAAGTTGCTACGGTTGATGCTTATGGAAAACCAAAAGCGGTTAAAAATTTAAAAGTAGCGATTTACAAAGTTAATAGTAATTGGTGGTGGAATGAAGATGAAGATAACTTATCATCTTTTGATACAAGTTCTAGCAAAAACGAAGAATTTACAACACACATTTCTACAGATGCTAGCGGAAAAGGAACATTTGAGTTTGAATTGAAATATCCTGAATGGGGAAGTTATTTGGTGTATGTTACAAATGAAGAGTCTGGACATTCAACAGCTGAAATGATATTTGTAGATTGGCCAGGTTGGGCTGGAAAAGCAAGAAAAGGAGATCCGTCTTCTGCAACAATGCTTTCTTTTTCTACCGATAAAGAAAAATATCAAGTAGGAGAAACAGCAACAGTTACATTTCCATCATCTGGTTCTGGAAGAGCATTGGTAACCTTAGAAAACGGAACCGGAGTGCTTAAAGGTTTTTGGGTTAAGGCAAGCAAAGGCGATACTAAATTTGAATTGCCAATAACTAAAGAGATGACCCCTAATGTGTTTATAAACATTAGTTTATTGCAAAATCATAATAATACAAAAAACGATTTACCAATTAGAATGTATGGTATTACGGGTATAGCTATAGAAAATCCAGAAACAAAGCTTCTGCCTGTAATTAGTATGCCTGATGTTTTAGAGCCAGAGGAAGAGGTTACCGCGAAAATTAGTGAAGAAAACGGAAAAGCGATGACGTATTCTATTGCTATTGTAGATGAAGGTTTATTAGATCTTACACGATTTAAAACACCCGATCCTTGGTCTACATTCTATAGAAAAGAAGCCCTGGGAGTAAAAACATGGGATGTGTACGATGAGATTATAGGCGCTTTTGGAGGAAACATTAATCAGGTATTTAGTATTGGTGGGGATGACATGCTTGCTGGTAGTAAAAATCAAAAAGCAAATAGGTTTAAGCCTGTCGTTATTTATAAAGGCCCTTTTCAATTAGATAAAAATGGTAGTAAGACACATCATATTAAAATACCTAAATACATTGGTTCTGTTAAAACAATGGTGGTTGCTCATAATCCAGAGACAGAAGCTTATGGAAGTGCTGGAAAAGCAACACCTGTTAGAAAACCGTTAATGGTTTTAGCATCTATGGCAAGAAAAGTAGTTCCTGGAGAAAAAGTTAGAATTCCAATCACTGTTTTTGCTTTAGAAAACAAAATTAAAACAGTAAAAGTATCTATCACATCCAATGATGTTTTTAAAGTTATTGGTGCATCTTCTAAAACAATTACATATTCTAGTCCAGACGAAAAAATGGCTTATTTTGATGTAGAAGTTCTTAAAGAAGGGGTTGGAAAAATAGATGTTAAAGTTAGTGGCCATGGAGAACAGGCTTCTTATAATTTAGAATTAAATGCTTTTAATCCGAATCCAGAAAGTATTGAAGCAACAGATATTGTATTACAACCTAACGCATCACAAACTTTAAATTTTAATACTTTTGGAGTTATTGATACGAATAAGGCACAGTTAGAATTGTCTAGTTTTCAATCTATAGATTTTACAGGGAGATTACAGTATTTAATTGCATATCCTCATGGTTGTGTAGAACAGACCACATCTGGTGCTTTTCCTCAATTATATTTGAATGATGTTTTTAAAATATCGGAAGGTAAAAAAGAAGAAACTCAAAAAAATATAGAATCTGCTATTGATAGATTATCAAAATTTCAGAAATCTAGCGGTGGTTTTTCATATTGGCAAAATCAGAATACTGTAAACGATTGGTCTACAAGTTACGTCGGACATTTTTTCTTAGAAGCAGAGAAAAAAGGTTTTGTACTTCCTATTGACTTTAAAACGAAGTGGATAAATTATCAAAAGAAAGCTTCAGAAGGTTGGAGTTCTAACGGTAATCAATTAGCACAAGCATATCGTTTGTATACGTTGGCATTGGCTAGAAATCCAGACAAATCATCCATGAATAGACTAAGAGAGCTTGCGCTTCAAGGTAACTTAAATGTTTTAGCGAAATTAAGACTTGCTGCAACTTATGCTATAACAGGTAAAAAAGAGGTTGCTAAAGAATTAATAGCTGATTATAGTTATTATGGTGATTTAGAAATAGCTGCTAAAAACGAAAATAATTATGGTTCTGAATTAAGAAACCTAGCAATGTTTTTAGAAACGTATATTTTGTTAGATGAAGAATTAAAAGCAAAAGAAATTGCAGATATTATTGCTTCATCATTAACAAGTGAAACCTATATGAGTACGCAAACTACTTCATATTGCCTTTTAGCTATGTCTAAATATGCTAAGTTTATTGGTAACGATGGGATTAGTATTAGCTATAAATTTAATGGTAAAAAACAAGAAATTATAAGTTCTGATAAAGCTATAGTTTTAGATAACTTTAATGTGAATTCAGGTAAGAATACAATTCAAATTAAGAACAATAAAGATAATATTGTTTATGTGCGTTTATTAAATAGTGGAATTCTACCAATAGGGAATGAAAAGGTTATTGAAAAAAATATTTCAGTGACTATGAGTTTTACAGATAGATCTGGTAAAATTATTGATGTCAATAAAATTCAGCAAGGGACTAATTTTGTTGCGAATATTACCTTAAAAAATAATAAGCAGTTAGCTGTAGATGATGTTGCTTTAGGTGCTTTATTCCCTTCAGGATGGGAAATTATAAATACAAGATTTAATGTTAATAATTCTAGAAATAGTAAGATTACATATGAAGATGTACGAGACGATAGAGTTAATTATTATTTTGATTTAAAGTCTAATGAAACTAAAAACTTTAAAGTCCTGCTAAATGCATCGTATCTAGGTAGCTATTATTTACCAGGTATGCAGGTTGAAGCCATGTATGATAATGGTTTCTTTGCACGTACAAAAGGACAATGGGTACAAGTAATAGAATAAATAAGCTTAAGATATATTTAAAAAAGCATAGGTTTAAAGCAATTTTTATAGTTGTTTTAAGCCTATGTTATATTTTTTGTCTTCCTGAAAAACTGTTTAATACGCCTAATTCAACTATAATAGAAAGTAAAGATGGTGAGTTATTGGGGGCATTAATAGCTAATGATGGACAATGGCGGTTTCCTGATTTAGATTCTATTCCTAATAAATTTAAGCATTGTATTGTTCAATTTGAAGATGAACATTTCTATCAGCATCCAGGTTTTAATCCGGTATCAATGTTTAATGCTTTAAAAGCAAATTTAAAAGCAAACAAAACAGTAAGAGGAGGAAGTACGATAACCCAACAAGTTATCAGACTTTCTAGACAAGGACAGAAAAGATCATACTTCGAGAAGCTTAAAGAGTTAATTTTGGCAACACGATTAGAATTAAAATTTTCAAAGGATAAAATTTTAAAAATGTATGTTTCACATGCGCCTTATGGTGGTAATGTGGTTGGTTTAGAAGCAGCTTCATGGAGATACTTTAATGTGGCTCCTACAAAATTATCATGGGGACAAAGTGCTATGCTTGCAGTATTACCAAATGCTCCAAGTTTATTATATCCAGGGAAAAATGCAGATTTACTTTTAAAAAAACGAAATCGGTTATTAAAGAAGTTGTTAGAATCTCATATTATCGATCAAACAACTTATAATTTATCTATAGAAGAAGAAATTCCAACAAAACCCAAAAACTTACCTCAAATAGCGCCTCACTTATTACAAAGAGTTGCGAAAAATAATATCGGAGAACGTGTAAAAACATCAATAGATCTTACTGTACAGGAATTAGCACTACAAATAGTAAATAAACATTATACGCTACAATCTCAAAATGGTGTATATAATATGGCTGCTCTTATTTTAGATGTAAAAACTAAAAAGGTGATAAGTTATATAGGAAATACAAATACTACCAAAGAACACCATAAAGATGTTGATATAATTACGGCGCCTAGAAGTACAGGAAGTATTTTAAAGCCGTTCTTGTATATGTCTATGTTAGATGCAGGAGAGCTGTTACCCGAAACAATATTGCCAGATGTTCCTACAACAATTGGTAATTATAAGCCTGAAAATTTTACGCTACAATATTTAGGCGCTGTTTCAGCAAAATCAGCTTTAGCAAAATCCCTTAATATTCCAGCCGTAAGAATGCTATATTCGTATGGTATAACGCGTTTTTACGATGATTTACAATCACTCTCAATATCAAATATTGATAAAGGAGCAGATCATTACGGACTGTCATTAATACTTGGAGGAGCAGAAGGTAATTTATGGGATATTTGTGGTGCATACAGTAATTTAGCATCAACTCTTGTTCATTTTAATTCAAATTCTAGTCAGTATTATGTAAACGAATTTCAACACCCCAATTATAACAAAGCATTTAATGCTGAATTAGGAGCCTTAACTTTTAATAAATCTCATCTCAATGCAGGTAGTATTTATTTTGGTTTCGAAGCCATGAAAGAGCTCAATAGACCTAGTATAGATAATTCTTGGCGTTATTATAATTCTGCACAAGAAATTGCATGGAAAACAGGGACAAGTTATGGAAATAGAGATGCTTGGAGTGTTGGAGTAACTAAAGATTATGTGGTAGGTGTTTGGGTAGGAAATGCAGATGGAGAAGGAAGACCTGGTGTAACGGGGACTAGTGCTGCTGCTCCAGTAATGTTTGATTTGTTTGACATACTACCAAAATCGGAGTGGTTTTCTACACCTTATGACGATTTAATTGATGCTAAAATATGTACTAAAAGCGGACAATTAGCTAGTGATATTTGTCCGAATACAATTCAAAAAATTCCTGCTAAAGGTTTAGAAACTTCATTATGTAAGTATCATAAATTAATTCATTTAGATCAAACAAAAACATATCAGGTAAATACGTCTTGTGAAAAACTTAGTAATATAAATACAGTCTCTCAATTTATTTTGCCGCCTTTAATGGCTTGGTATTATAAGAAAAATAATGTAGATTATAAAACGGTACCTCCTTTAAGAGATGGTTGTAAGGGTGAATCAACACCTATAATGGCTTTTTCAGAACCTGTAAATACCAATACCATTATAGTTCCTAAAGGAATTTCTGGAGAACGAAATAAGGTGATTTTTAAAATAGCCCATAATGATGCGAATGCTACTTTGTATTGGTATTTGGATGATACTTTTTTAAAATCGACTACTAATTTTAATGAAGTCGCTATTGATTTAAATTTAGGAGACCATATTATTACAGTTTTAGACCATTTAGGAAATAGTATTCAGAAAAAAATTGTTGTAAAATAATAATCTTCAATAATTACAATTTTTGACCTTCTACGGATGCAGAATTAATCACATAGAGAATCATATAAGTCATCTGTTTTGTTTTCAACTATTGTTAATGTGATCTAAGATGTATTTGCTTGGTAAATATATTTTAATTTTCATATAGCCCCTCTTTTAACTCAAACGAAGTAAATTTTTCCTTTAATCATTCTATTTAATACAAACTTTTTTATAGTTATATTACATTTCGTATATTGGAGTAATTAAATATCGAATCATAAAAACAAAAGAAATATGGCATTTGACATAGACATGATTAAAGGTGTGTACACCAAAATGGCGGAACGTGTAGAGAAAGCACGCGGCATTGTAGGCAAACCGTTAACGCTTTCTGAAAAGATTTTATATTCTCATTTATGGGACGGGACTCCTGATAAAGCATTTACAAGAGGGAAAGACTATGTAGATTTTGCTCCAGATAGGATTGCTTGTCAGGATGCAACGGCACAAATGGCATTATTGCAATTTATGCAAGCAGGAAAAGATAATGTGGCTGTACCAACAACAGTACATTGCGATCATTTAATTCAAGCTAAAGATGGTGCTTCAACAGATTTAAAACACGCAAACGATGTAAGTAGCGAAGTTTTCGATTTCTTAGAGTCTGTGTCTAATAAATATGGTATAGGTTTTTGGAAACCAGGAGCAGGTATTATTCATCAAGTCGTTTTAGAAAATTATGCATTCCCTGGAGGAATGATGATTGGTACCGATTCTCATACCGTTAATGCTGGTGGATTAGGAATGGTAGCCATTGGAGTTGGTGGTGCAGATGCTGTAGATGTTATGGCAGGTATGGCATGGGAACTAAAATTTCCTAAATTAATAGGAGTGAAGTTAACCGGTAAATTATCGGGTTGGACAGCGCCTAAAGATGTCATTTTAAAAGTAGCAGATATTCTGACTGTAAAAGGAGGAACAGGAGCTATTGTAGAATATTTTGGTGAAGGTGCAACATCTATGTCATGTACAGGAAAAGGTACCATTTGTAATATGGGAGCCGAAATTGGAGCAACAACATCTACGTTTGGTTACGACGAATCTATGGAACGTTATTTACGTGCTACAGAACGTGCCGATGTTGCCGATGCTGCAAACGAAGTAAAATCATACTTAACAGCAGATCCAGAAGTATACGCAGATCCAAAAGCATATTTTGATGAAGTTATTGAAATAGATTTATCTGTATTAACACCATTATTAAACGGACCGTTTACACCAGATTTATCTACACCAGTTGGTGCTTCAATGACAGAAAAAGCACAAGCTAACGACTGGCCTTTAAAAGTAGAATGGGGGTTAATCGGATCGTGTACAAACTCGTCTTACGAAGATTTATCTCGTGCATCATCTATAGCACAACAGGCCTTAGATAAAAACTTAAAAACGAAAGCAGAATTTGGTATTAATCCAGGTTCAGAAAAAGTAAGATATACAACAGAGCGTGACGGTATTCTTGAAATCTTCGAGAAATTAAATGCTAAAATATTTACAAATGCTTGCGGACCATGTATTGGACAGTGGGCAAGATATAGCGATCCTAAAAACGCACCTAAGAATAGTATTATTCATTCATTTAACAGAAACTTTGCGAAGCGTGCCGATGGTAATCCAAATACACACGCCTTTGTTGCATCTCCAGAAATGGTAGCAGCTATTGCCATTGCGGGCCGTTTAGATTTCAACCCAATGAAAGATAAATTAATTAATGAAGATGGGGAAGAAGTAATGTTCGATGAGCCAACAGGATGGGAATTACCACCAAAAGGTTTTGAAGTCAAAGATAATGGATATTTAGCTCCAGATGAAGATGGTAGTGATATAGTTGTTTCTGTGTCTCCAACATCCGAACGTTTACAATTACTTGAGCCTTTTACACCGTTAGGAGATTCTATTACAGATGCTAAATTGTTAATTAAAGCCTTTGGTAAATGTACCACAGATCATATTTCTATGGCTGGACCTTGGTTACGTTTCCGTGGTCATTTAGATAATATTTCTAACAATTGTTTAATTGGAGCTGTAAATGCTTTTAATAAAAAAACAAACTTTGTAAAAAATCAATTAACAGGAGAATTTGAAGGTGTTCCCGATGCTGCAAGAGCATATAAAGCTGCGGGAGTAAAAACAATTGTAGTTGGAGATCATAATTATGGAGAAGGATCTTCTCGTGAACATGCCGCTATGGAACCACGTCACTTAGGTGTTGCTGCAGTATTAGTAAAATCATTCGCGCGTATACACGAAACAAATCTTAAAAAACAAGGTATGTTAGGTATTACATTTGCTAATGAAACCGATTACGATTTAATTCAAGAAGACGATACTATTAATTTCTTAGATTTAAATGAATTTGCTCCAGACAAACCATTAACATTAGAATTTGTTCATGCAGATGGCTCTAAAGATGTTATTGTAACAAACCATACTTATAATGCCGCTCAAATTGCATGGTATAAAGAAGGTTCTGCTTTAAACTTAATTAAAAAAGAAAATGCTTCTGCTTAAGTAATTTTCAACATTTTATAAATATAAAGCTCCCATTATTGGGAGTTTTTTTTGTTAAAGACATAAGTAAGGATGGTAATAGAAGGTCGACTATAGAGTTATATTAATTTATATCTTAAGTATATGAGTGCAGTCTGGTTTTTCGAAGATGTCAATTTATTTCAAATGTTATGTCCACATAAGGTTAAAACCTATAAAAAGGAGCATGCATTTTTAGGATATAAAAAGAAAGACTACATCTATTTTGAAGAAGATTCTTCTAATAAAATCTTTTTAATAGAAAAGGGGAAAGTTAAAATAGGATATTACAATGAAGATGGAGAGGAAGTGGTTAAAGCAATCTTGTCTAAAGGAGAACTTTTTGGAGAAAAAGCCATTTTAGGAGAAGGTAAGCGTGATGAATTTGCTCAATCTTTAGATAATACAACCTCTATTTGCCCAATAGGCGTAGATACTATGTATAATTTAATGAAAGATAATCAGTCTTTTAGTTTTAAAGTATATAAGTTTATTGGTTTCAAATTTAAAAAATTAGAAAGACGCTTACAATTACTATTGTTTAAAGATGCAAAAACGAGATTAAAAGAATTCATAGATGAGTTGTGTGTAGATTCTGGACATAGTTGTAAAGAAACTGGAGATACCATTATTACACATCATTATACACAAAGTGATATTGCTTCATTAATAGGTATTTCTAGACCTACTTTAAATATTCTTCTAAATGAATTAAAGGAAGAAAATTACTTAGATTTTTATCGTAAAGAGATTCGACTTCATAAAAAAGCAGCATAATTTTTATTTTTTTTTCGTTTGTGTTAGATAGCTAACAAAACAAGTCCTTGTTATCCTATAGATTTGCGTCAGTAAATATTAATAACCAAATTTTAAAAAATAAATTATGAAAAAATTAGTCTTAGGAGCAGCCTTTTTAGGTCTTGTTGGAATATCATGTTCAAGCGATGATGATAACTCAAATGCAAACATAACAACAGATGGATCTTTTACAGTAACTATTGAAAATATAGCACCTGTAAATGCCTTCTTAAAATCAGGAGTTTTTAATACACCAACTGGAGATTCTAGTCCTGGACCAGCAACACCAGGAAAAAAATACGAATTTGTAGTAGATGCAGGTAGAAGTCAAAGTTTATCATTTGCAACGATGTTAGCAGCAACTAACGATGCTTTTTTTGGACCAGGAAGTGAAGGTATTGCTTTATATGATGAGAATGGAGATCCAATTTCTGGAGACGTTACAGATCAAGTTTATCTTTGGGATGCCGGAACAGAAGTAAATGAAGAACCAGCTGTAGGACCAAACACAGTAACGAATCAATCTGGACCAAACACAGGTGTAGATGAAAACGGAAATGTATTATTAATGAGTAATGTAACTAATGGTGTCGCTTTTGATTTTCCTGAAGTTAACGAAATCATTAATGTAACTGTAACGTACATGGAAGGGACTCAGTTTTTAATTAGTATTGAAGACTTAGCAGATGCAACATTATCTACAAGTTTAGGAGATAGAGTAGCACCACTTTCTCCAGGTGTATATGTAGTTCATGGAGGAACTAACCCTTTATTTACAGAAGGGGAACCTGATTTTGGACAAGGTATTGAAAACATTTCTGAAGATGGTGATGTAACAAATTTAGGAGCTTATACAGCAGAAAATACAGGCGTAACTTATCCTGCATCTCCAGGAGTTTGGGCTGTACACGAAGGAGGAACTAATCCTTTATTTACAGAAGGTATTGTTGATTATGGTAATGGTGTTGAAGCTATTGCAGAAGATGGAAATACAGCGACTTTAGGGGCAAATGTATTAAACTTATCTGGTGTTACAGATGGAGCAATTATGAATACACCTGTAGGAAGCAGTAGTCCAGGTCCGATTTTACCAGGAAGTTCTTATTCATTTACTTTTAATGCTCAAGTAGGAGATAATTTATCTTTTGTAAATATGTTAGCAGCAACTAACGATGTGTTTATTGGAACATCTGACGAAGGTATTGCACTTTTTAACGCAAACGGAGTAGCAGTAAGCGGAGATGTAACAAGTAGTATTTATTTATGGGATGCAGGAACAGAGGTTAATGAAGAGCCTGCAATAGGACCAAATACAGTAACAAATCAATTAGAAGGTAATACTGGAGTTGACGAAAATAATGATGTTATGCTTATAACTAATGTTAATGACGGATTTACATATCCAGCTGTAAATACAATTCTTAAAGTAACAATTACAGCTAATTAGTTAGTAGAATAGTAACTAAAATTCTTAACATATATAGAATTTGTTATTAAATTTGAAACGCATTATCTAATATAGATGATGCGTTTCTTTTTTTTTAATCAATTTATAAGATCGGATGTCGAAATCTAAAAAAAATAAAATTTCAAATATCATTTTTGCTGTATTCATCTTATTGATGATAATACCACAAACAAGACAGCCCATACAGGTCTTTCTTCAAAAAGGATTAGCAATGATTAGTCCTTCGGTAGAAGATAAATCAGATCAGAAACATATAGATTCGTATCAATGGAAATTAACCGATTTAAACGGTGTTCCTTTTAATTTTAAGTCGGCAGAAGGAAAAGTGGTACTTGTTAACTTTTGGGCAACTTGGTGCCCGCCATGTATTGCCGAAATGCCAAGTTTGGTAAAACTGCATGACGATTATAAAGATAAAGTTCAGTTTTTATTTGTTTCGAATGAAGATAAAGCAGTTATAGAAGCCTTTCTAAAAAAGCGAGAGTTTAATCTTTCAATACATCAGCCTATTTCTGCAATTCCTAAAGCTTTAACCACATCTACAATACCAAGAACACTATTAATAAGTAAAGATGGTCGCATTGTTATAGATAAAACAGGAGCTTCAGATTGGAATAGCAATACAGTAAGAGAAACTATAGATGCTCTTCTTTTAGAGTAATTAATAGAAGCAACACATCTAAAACCATATCGCATAAAAAAAGGTTAAACATAATGTTTAACCTTCTTGTTGTGACCGGGCTGGGGCTCGAACCCAGGACCCTCTCCTTAAAAGGGAGATGCTCTACCAACTGAGCTACCAGGTCATTGTTTTTGTTTCTCTTTAATGAGGGTGCAAATATACAACCTTTATTTAATAAAACAACCTTTTTTTAATAAAAAATTAATTTCTTCTCTAATTTTTTAATTTGAGCTCTTAAAACAGTTTTTCAAGAGCTTGAAAACTTGTGTTTTATCTTGTTCTATTACGTGGAATTACACAGACAGAAAAAATAAATAAAAAATAAATAAGGTTTTTATAATGTGCGCACGAGAAGATTCGAACTTCCACGTCCTTAACGGACACTGGCCCCTCAAGCCAACGCGTCTACCAATTCCGCCACGTGCGCATTATAAATAGGGGGTAAAATAAAAAAAGGTTAAACAAAATTGTTTAACCTTTTTATTGTGACCGGGCTGGGGCTCGAACCCAGGACCCTCTCCTTAAAAGGGAGATGCTCTACCAACTGAGCTACCAGGTCATTGTTATTGTTTGCGTATTGCGGGTGCAAATATATCATCTTTATTTAGAATTCCAAGCCTGTTTCTAATTTTTTTTTTGTTTTTTTGTTGTTCAAATACGTATGTTTTTAAGTATCAATAAAAAGCACTTTAAATGAATTTAATTTTAATAGGATATATGGGCTCTGGGAAGTCTACTTTGGGAAGGAAATTAGCAAAAAAGCTTAATCATCCCTTTATAGATTTAGACGATTATATAGAAGACCAAGAACAGTTAAGTATTCCTGAACTTTTTAAAACACGCGGAGAGATCTATTTTAGAAAAAAAGAGAATGAGTATTTAAAAGCACTTTTAGAAGATCAAGATAATGTTGTTTTAGCCCTTGGAGGAGGAACACCTTGCTATGCTAATAATATGGCATTAATCACAGCGCACAAGAATGCAACGTCTTTCTATTTTAAAGCCGGAATTAAGGAGCTTACAAGCCGTTTAAAGCATGAAAAAGAAAATCGCCCATTATTGAACCGATTTAGTACAGATGATGAGTTAATGGAGTTTATAGGAAAACACATGTTTGAGCGTTCTGCGTATTACAATCAGGCAGATGTTGTTATTCCTGTAGATAATACTACAGAATTAGATGTGTTAGATAAGGTAATGTCGCATTTAGTCTAAATAGGCTTCGTAATGTTTTCCATCAAAATCTACTGTAACATGTTCTTTTAAAGACGTAGATAAAGAAATGCCTTTAAAATCGGCTTTAACAGGATATTTTTTATGATTTCTATTCACTAATACTGCCGTTTTAAATTGCTTTAAAGGCACGTCTAAAAAGAAGCGAACTCCATATATTAATGCTGTCCCAGAATTTAAAACATCGTCTATTAATACAATAGATTTGTTTGTGTATTCTTCAACAGTTAAAGACGTTTTAATTTCGTTTCTTGGATTTTTCTTATCAATATTTACTTTACAAAGCACAGGCTTTATAGGTGAAATTTTACTTAAAATCGATTTTAGTTTTTTTGCTAGAATATAACCATTACTATCAATTCCTGCTAAAATCACTTCTTCCTCATAGACATTACTCTCATAAATCTGATACGCAATACGTTTAATTTTATGATTGATTTCATCGTGAGTTAAAATAATATTTTTAGTAGCTTCCATTTGTGTATTGAAATTTAATCAAAGATAAAAAGAGTTTTTTTATCCCGTTATCATTTTAAGAATTAATATATAAAGTTAATATCGTGTGGTCATTAAGGAGTTTCGTTAACCGTATCTTCTTCCTGGTCGTCTTGATAACCATCTATATCTCTACGATCTTTTTTAGTAGGACGTCCTGTTCCTTTTTTACGGTAATAATCTTTAGCATATTTTAAAAGCTCTTGAGCCTCGAAAGCTTCCTTAGGTGTGGTATCTACACGGTAAATATCTACCAATTTGGCGCCAACTCGGTTAGGAGGTAAGTCGTTTATTTTTAAGCTATAGTTTACTTGATCTTTTCTGACTTCAATTTTATCTTGAGGATAGACGTCTCGACTGGGTTTTACTACAGCTCCGTTTACTTTTATATGTCCTTTTTTACATGCTGCAGTTGCGATACTTCTTGTTTTGTAGTAACGCACACACCATAAATATTTATCTATTCGCATTCTTTATTTGTAAAAATCGTCATGTAAATTATACTGTAATATCTAATAGTATAATCGGTCTTAAGTTTCAAAAATAAGCAATATTGAAATGAAGAACACGCTCTTTAACTAATTTATTACAGCTTTAATATTATTTAAACTTGTTGTTAAAGGTGTAGATTTTAAATATAAAATACTGTGAAAATTTGATAAAGCAGATGTAAGTTGACTTTTTTGTTTGAAATTAAAGCTTAAAAGAAACACTAAGGATAAGTTGTTCTGGTCTAGAATCTATAGTCACAAGATCTAATCCATTGTTTGTGATGTATTGTAATTCATAATCTTTAAATCCGCGTTCGTATCTTAAATCAATTCCAATATTTTTAAAGTTGAAGGCAATCCCGAAATTAAGGCCTCCAGTAATATCTTCACTACGATCCTCAGCTTTTATATCCTCCAGTTTTGTATCTATAATATATTGAAGCGTTGGCCCTGCAAATATACTTAATGGGCCAATTATTTGCACTCCAATTAAAGCAGGGACATCTACCTTTTTAACCTTAAAATCTTCTTCATTGTAAGAACTAGTGGTTTGTGTATAAGTAGGTTCAAATTTAAGGTAAACTAAACTTCCAAACTTACCAAAAACACCCAGATGAAAACCAACGTTTCTATCTGGGTGCTCTATATATTTGCCTAAAGAAGAACTGTAACTTCCGTTAGAACTATAATTTAAACCGCCTTTAATACCAAAACCAGTACCTGATTGTGCAGAAATAAGCTGAATAGCTCCAAGAACAACACAAAGCATTACTATTAATTTTTTCATAGTTTTAGTATCTAATTTT
Organism: Formosa sp. L2A11; assembly: GCF_009796865.1. Lineage (GTDB taxonomy): Bacteria > Bacteroidota > Bacteroidia > Flavobacteriales > Flavobacteriaceae > Formosa. The sequence continues at coordinate 2,301,912 of NZ_CP047028.1, forward strand.
TTTATCAAATACGAAACTACTAAAAATATTTTCCTTTTATCGTGGATTTGTAGGGGGTAACAGTTAATTGATATTTAATTATAAATTTGATAGTATTACCATTAAAACAATATGGTATTCGTACTAGCTTTTATAGAAAATAATCTGTTTTAAATTTTAAGAGATAAACTTAGAATAAGTTGATCGGGTCTGGAATCTATTTTTACAATATTTAAACCGTTGTTAGAAATAAAATCTGTTTCGTTAGTATTAAAACCACGCTCGTATCTTAAGTCTATACCAATACTACGTATGTTTAATGCAAAACCAAAATTTAATCCCATACTAATGTCTTCTTCGATATTATCATAATCTATATCGTCAAATTTAGAATCGATTATATATTGAAAAGAAGGACCAGCAAAGACACTTAATGGTCCAATTAATCGAAAACCTACTAATGCAGGTAAATCAATTTTTTGAATATCAAGATTTGCATTATTATATTCGCTACTGGTTTTGGTGTACATTAATTCGGGTTTAAAGTATAGTTTGCTACCAAATTTAGCAAAAACACCCAGATGGAAACCAATGTTTCTGTCTGAGTGTTTTATTTGTTCGGCAGAAGAAATGTAACTTCCGTTAGAGCTATAGTTTAAACCGCCTTTAATACCGTAACCGGAACCAGATTGTGCAGATGTAAGTTGCAGGGCTCCTACAACAATACAAAGCATTATGATTATTTTTTTCATAGATTTCGTTTTAATGAGTATTTACATTAAACGCTAATCTAGTAAAATTATTTTCTTTTAATCACAGTTTCGCAAGCGTTTATAATTGCTTGGGCGTTTAATTGGTATTTTTCCATAAGTTGTGCAGGTGTTCCAGATTCTCCAAAAGTATCTTTAGTTCCTACAAATTCTTGAGGCGTTGGATTGTTTGTAGCTAATACACGAGCAACACTTTCTCCTAATCCACCAAGTATATTATGTTCTTCTGCAGTTACAATACATCTTGTTTTTGCAACAGAGTCTAAAATGGCTTTAGCATCTAAAGGCTTAATAGTATGAATATCTATAACTTCTGCAGAAATTCCTTTTTCGTATAATGCTTTAGAAGCTTCTAAAGCTTCCCAAACTAAGTGACCAGTTGCTACAATAGTAACATCTGCTCCTTCTGTTAATTGAAGTGCTTTTCCGATTTCAAATTTCTGATCTGCTGGAGTAAATATTGGCACAGACGGACGTCCAAAACGTAAGTAAACAGGACCATCGAATTCTGCAATAGCGATAGTTGCTGCTTTAGTTTGGTTGTAATCACAAGGATTAATAACCGTCATGCCAGGTAACATTTTCATTAACCCAATATCTTCAAGAATTTGGTGTGTTGCTCCATCTTCTCCTAAAGTTAAACCTGCGTGAGATGCACAAATTTTTACGTTCTTGTTAGAGTATGCAATAGATTGACGAATTTGATCGTAAACACGACCAGTAGAAAAGTTAGCAAAAGTTCCTGTAAAAGGAATTTTACCACCAATAGTTAAACCAGCAGCAATTCCCATCATGTTTGCTTCTGCAATACCAATTTGGAAAAAACGTTCTGGATTTTCTTTAATAAATTCGTCCATTTTTAACGAACCAATTAAATCTGCACATAAAGCGACAACATTAGGGTTTGTACGTCCTAATTCTGCTAAACCTGCTCCAAATCCGCTTCGGGTATCTTTTTTTTCTGTATATGTGTATGTTTTCATTGTCTTTTTAGATTGTGAAGATTAGTAGTCTCCTAATGTTTCAGGATTTTGAGATAAGGCATTTTCTAATTGTTCGTCGCTAGGTGCTTTACCGTGCCAAGCGTGCGTGTACATCATAAAATCTACACCATTACCCATAACAGTTTTTAACAACACACAAACCGGTTTTCCTTTTCCTGTTAATGCTTTTGCATCAGACATACCTTTTAATATAGCGTCTATATCATTTCCTTTTTCAACAGTTAAAACATCCCAACCAAAAGCTAAAAATTTAGCTTCAATGCTACCCATTGGTAAAACAGTATCTGTAGAACCATCAATTTGTTGTCCGTTTAAATCTATAGTAGAAATTAAATTATCTACCTTTTTAGCAGACGCATACATAATAGCTTCCCAATTTTGACCTTCTTGTAATTCACCATCACCATGTAATGTGTAAACTAATTTATTGTCTCCATTTAATTTTTTTGCTTGTGCAGCACCAATTGCTACAGACATACCTTGGCCTAAAGAACCAGATGCAATACGTACTCCAGGTAAACCTTCGTGAGTTGTTGGGTGTCCTTGTAATCTAGAATTAATTAATCTAAAAGTGTTTAATTCTTCAACCGGAAAATATCCAGCATGTGCAAGTACACTGTAAAATACAGGAGAGATGTGTCCGTTAGATAAGAAGAATAAATCTTCGTTTAAACCATTCATATCAAAACCGTCTTTACGGTCCATAATTTCATTGTATAGCGCAACTAAAAATTCTGCGCAGCCTAAAGAACCTCCTGGATGTCCAGAGTTTACTTTGTGTACCATGCGTAGAATATCTCTACGAACCTGAGTCGTTAAATCTTGTAATTCTGTTGTGTTAGCCATGTTTTATAACTTGATTTTTAAAGTCTCAAAAATAACCCTTTATGTCTGTTTAACAAATTAATGTTTGGTAATTTGCGTAAAGGTTTACGTAAATGCCTATATTATTAATTATGTGTTAATTTTTTTTAGTATTTTAAGAGGTAAAACACCTCTATTTGAACACTTAAAGAGAATAAGTACACTAATGATTCTTAATTTTTTTTAAATACCAATACATATCACAGCGAGTTAATTATCTTTGCCGACTGATGATTTTTTGAACATGATATTCGACTTAAAAGCCAAAGACCCACAAAGTAAAGCCAGAGCTGGAGTAATAACGACAGACCACGGTAAAATAGAAACGCCAATTTTTATGCCTGTAGGAACCGTAGGTTCTGTAAAAGGTGTGCACCAGCGCGAACTTAAAGATGATATTAATCCCGACATTATTCTTGGGAATACATATCATTTATACTTACGCCCAAAGACCAAAATCCTTGAAAAAGCGGGTGGTTTGCATAAATTTATGAATTGGGATCGCAATATCTTAACAGATTCTGGAGGATACCAAGTGTACTCTTTATCTTCAAATAGAAAGATTAAAGAGGAAGGCGTAAAGTTTAAATCGCATATAGATGGAAGTTATCACGTATTTACGCCTGAAAATGTTATGGAAATTCAGCGTAGTATTGGTGCCGATATTATTATGGCATTCGATGAATGTACACCTTACCCTTGCGATTATAATTATGCCAGACGTTCTATGCACATGACGCATCGTTGGTTAGAACGTTGTTTAACGCATTTAGATAAAACACCGTTAAAGTACGATTATGGTCAAACTTTTTTTCCAATCGTTCAAGGAAGTACATATAAAGACTTACGTAAACAATCTGCAGAATATATTGCTGGAGTAGGAGCCGAAGGAAATGCCATTGGAGGCTTATCTGTAGGAGAACCTGCTGAAGAAATGTACGAAATGACAGAAATTGTAACAGATATTCTTCCAGAAGATAAACCACGTTATTTAATGGGAGTTGGTACACCTATAAATATTCTTGAAAACATCGCTTTAGGTGTAGATATGTTCGATTGTGTTATGCCAACTCGTAATGCAAGAAACGGAATGTTATTTACAGCCTACGGTTCTATTAATATTAAAAATAAAAAGTGGGAAGACGATTTCTCTCCTATTGATGAGATGGCCATCACTTTTGTAGATACAGAATATTCTAAAGCCTATTTAAAACATTTATTTTCTGTAAATGAATTATTAGGAAAACAGATTGCGACCATACATAATTTAGGATTCTATTTGTGGTTGGTTCGTGAAGCAAGAAAACATATCTTAGCCGGAGACTTTAGAGTTTGGAAAGATATGATGGTTAAACAAATGGATAATAGATTATAGTATTGAAAATATTAGATTGGTACATATTAAAGCGGTATTTGCTCACATTTTTAATGATGTTGTTGCTGTTTATTCCTATTGGAATTACCGTGAATTTAGCAGAAAAAATTGGTAAAATTTTAGAAAATGAAGTGCCTTTTGGTGAGGTTGCTTTTTTCTATTTAGATTTTACCGTTTATTTTGCACACCTTTTATTTCCGCTATTTTTATTCCTTTCGGTTATTTTCTTTACCTCTAAATTAGCAAATAACACAGAAGTTATTGCTATTTTAAGTTCTGGAATTTCTTTTTCTAGATTTCTACGCCCGTATATGATTGGCGCTACAGTAGTCGCTATTATTGCATTGTTTTTGGGAATGTATTTAGCGCCTGAAGCGAGTAAGGGATTTAATGATTTTGATTATAAGTACTTTAAAAAAAATAAAAACGCATCGAAGACGGGGAGTGTATACCGACAAATTAATGATCATGATTTTATTTACGTAAGTAGTTTTGATGCCAAGAATAGAATGGGACAAAACTTTACTCTAGAGCATGTTGTAGATAATAAATTAGTCTATAAAATGAGTGCTAGAAACATTCGTTATATAGAAAAAGACTCGGTGTATCGTATGGTAGATTATGTGAGACGTACGGTAGGAGAAAATGACGATATTTTTGAAACAAAACGTAGAAAAGATACTGTTTTTAGTTTCGATTTAGAAGATTTAACACCAGTAGAATATATTGCCGAGACGTTAAATTACCAAGATTTAAATCAGTTTATAGATAAAGAAAAGAAAAGAGGTTCGTCTAGTATTGGGCGTTATGAACTTGTAAAATATAGAAAATGGAGTTTACCTGTTTCTGTATATATATTAACCATTATAGCCGTTGCCGTATCGTCTAAAAAACGTCGTGGTGGAATGGGAGTTAATCTGGCTTTTGGTGTAAGTATTGCCATGGTATTTGTCTTTTTTGATAAAATATTTGGTGTTATGGCAGAGCAGTCCGATTTTTCACCTTTGGTTGCTGTATGGTTTCCTAATATTGTTTTTGGGGTACTAGCTGCCTACTTGTTATATCATGCGAGACGTTAAATTACTCAATTATCTGCATATGCACCTGTTGGTGTTTATCGCAGGATTCACCGCAATTTTAGGAGAATTAATCACGATAGATGCTATTCCTTTGGTGTGGTTTCGTATGCTTATGGCAACCGTATTAATGTATGCTTATATTCGTTTTAAGCGCATTCCTATTAAAGTCCCTCCAAAAACAATTGCAAGATTTGCGTTTGCAGGAGTTATTATTGCTTTACATTGGATTACCTTTTTTGGTGCTATAAAAGTATCAAACATTTCCATTACGTTGTCCATGGTATCGTCGGGTGCTTTTTTTGCATCTATTTTAGAACCTATTATTCATAAACGCAAGATCATTAAATACGAAATGGTATTTGGTTTGGTAGTCGTTTTAGGTGTTTTTCTTATCACTCAGAGCGAACTTCAGTATATAGAAGGAATAATATTAGGAATAATTTCAGCTTTTTTATCCGCTTTATTTGCTGTGCTTAATGGTAAGTTTGTCAAGCACCATAGACCGTCTGTTATTTCAATTTACGAGTTTATTAGCGGGGTTGTATTTATTACTTTATTTATAGCCATATTTGGTTCAGGGTTTAATCAAGAATTTTTAAATGTAAGCGAGTCAGATTTGTTGTATTTGTTTATTTTGGCCTCAGTATGTACTGCTTATGCGTTTATTGCTTCTGTAAAAGTTATGGAACATATTAGTCCATATACAGTAATGCTTACCTTTAATTTAGAACCTATTTATGGTATTATTTTAGCGATAATATTATTCCCAGAGAAAGAAAAAATGTCGACTAATTTTTATTTTGGAGCAGCTTTTATTTTAGTCGCTGTGGTGCTTAATGGCATCTTAAAAAATTGGAAAACTTTAAAAAGAAAAGAGTCTTAACAATATATCAACACTAAATTTTTATATTTGTTGGCTAACTAAAAAACAAAACCTTCATTGGTATGGAATATTTAGAATTTGAACTTCCTATAAAAGAGCTTGAAGAGCAATTGGATAAATGCGAGATTATAGGTAAGGAAAGTGACGTAGACGTATCAGAGACTTGTAAGCAAATCGAGAAGAAGCTTATCGAGACTAAGAAAGAAATATATAAAAATTTAACGCCTTGGCAACGTGTAATGATGTCTAGACATCCAGGCAGACCTTACACTTTAGATTATATTAAGGCCCTTTGCGGAGAGTCTTTTCTTGAAATGCATGGAGATAGAAATGTAAAAGACGATAAAGCAATGATTGGTGGTCTAGGTAAGATTGGAGACCAGAGTTATATGTTTATCGGACAACAAAAAGGTTTTAACACCAAAACCAGACAGTTTAGAAATTTTGGAATGCCAAATCCAGAAGGCTATCGTAAAGCATTACGTTTAATGAAATCTGCTGAAAAATTTGGAATTCCTGTTGTTACTTTAATAGATACTCCAGGTGCATATCCAGGATTAGAAGCAGAAGAACGCGGACAAGGAGAAGCTATCGCTAGAAATATTTTAGAGATGACACGTTTAAAAGTGCCAATTATTACCGTTATTATAGGTGAAGGTGCTTCTGGAGGAGCTTTAGGTATTGGTGTTGGAGATCGCGTATTAATGTTAGAAAACACATGGTATTCTGTAATCTCACCAGAATCTTGTTCTTCTATCTTATGGCGTAGTTGGGAATATAAAGAACAAGCTGCAGAATCGTTAAAATTAACGGCTTCTGATATGAAAAAACAAAAGTTAGTCGATCAGATTGTGAAAGAACCAATTGGTGGAGCACATACAGATCGTGAGCAAACTTTTGAGATTGTTAAAAATGCAATCATTAAATCTTTCGATGAACTTAAAAACTTATCACCAAAAGATTTAGTTAAAAAGAGAATGGAAAAATACGAAAATATGGGTGTCTATAAAGACTAAACCTTTCTGTACCCTTATGTTATAAATCTGAAGCCATTTCGCTTCAGATTTTTTTATGGTTATTAACAAAATATGTAAGTTATTAACAGTTAGAATGTTGACTAATCGTTAACATGAACCGTTAAAAATCATGTTTTAATAGCATCATTTTAGTTACTTTCGCACTTATGAAACAACCAAATCAATTACAAGGATATAAAGTGGATAAAAGCACTTTAATCAATTTAGAACGTGGTAAAATACCGCCACAAGCTCTTGATTTAGAAGAAGTTGTGCTTGGAGCGATGATGATTGATAAAAAAGGTGTCGATGAGGTTATAGATATTCTTAGTGCAGATGCCTTTTATAAAGAGTCGCATCAATATATTTTTGAAGCTATATTTCAGTTGTTCGAGAACAGTGAGCCTATTGACTTATTAACCGTTTCTAGTCAATTAAAGAAGAGTGCAAAGCTTGAGTTAGCAGGTGGAGATTTTTACCTGATTTCGTTAACGCAAAAAGTATCTTCTTCTGCGCATATCGAGTTTCATGCGCGTATTATTTTACAGAAATTTATTCAGCGTAGTTTAATTAAAATTTCATCTGAAATTATTGAGGAAGCTTACGATGAAACGAAAGATGTTTTCGATTTACTAGATGCTGCCGAAACTAAATTATACGAAGTTACCCAAGGTAACATTAAGAAGTCGAGTGAAACGGCTCAGGATTTGGTAATTCAGGCTAAGAAAAAAATTGAAGAAATTTCTAATAAAGAAGGATTAAGTGGTATTCCTACTGGGTTCGATAAGCTTGATAAATTAACTTCGGGATGGCAACCTTCCGATTTAATTATTGTAGCAGCTCGTCCAGGTATGGGAAAAACGGCTTTAACCTTATCTATGGCACGAAATATTGCTGTAGACCAAAATATACCTGTCGCCTTTTTCTCTCTGGAGATGGCATCTGTACAGTTAATTATGCGTTTAATTTCTTCTGAAACAGGATTGTCTTCAGAAAAATTAAGAACAGGAAAATTAGAAAAACACGAGTGGGAACAACTGAATGTAAAAGTAAAAGGACTTGAAAAAGCACCACTTTTTATTGATGATACACCATCGCTTTCTATATTCGATTTACGTGCAAAAGCCAGACGTTTATCGTCGCAACACGGCATTAAATTAATTATGATTGACTACCTGCAGTTAATGACAGGAGGACCAAGTCATGGTGGAAACCGTGAACAAGAAATCTCGATGATTTCTCGAAACTTAAAGGCTTTAGCAAAAGAATTAATGGTGCCTGTAATAGCATTATCTCAGTTATCGCGTGCGGTTGAAACACGTGGAGGATCTAAACGTCCCTTACTGTCTGACCTTCGTGAATCTGGAGCAATCGAGCAAGATGCCGATATTGTATCGTTTATTTATCGTCCGGAATACTATAAAATTGAAGAATGGGATGATGATGAGCGTTCTCCAACAGAGGGACAAGCGGAATTTATTATCGCAAAACACAGGAATGGTGGTTTAGAAAACATCCGTCTGAAGTTTATCGGTAACTTAGGTAAGTTCGATAATTTAGACGATTTCGATTCACCTTACGAGTTTCATAGTAAAATGAATACAAATCCGGGTGAAGATTCTGGTTTTGCTTCAGGAAATAGTTTTCCAACACCAACAGATGCATTTGGAAGCGCTATGAACGAAGACGATGATAACGACGTACCGTTTTAAATTATAAATAACAACAATTTTAAAACCATAAAAATTACTTTAGAGTGATTTTTATGGTTTTTTATTTTTAGTATGTAAGCAGAAAAAAAGAGAATAGAATATAGAAGAATGAAGAGAGAAGAGTGCTTTAATCAGAACTGGTTTTAGAATTGAATCCGAATGCCAAGCTGAAACGAGTCCAGGTAACGTCCGAGGTTCATATATTAATTATCGAGAACATAAATATGTCTATTGTATAGGTTTTAATCTTCTCTGCCTTGCTGAACTCGTTTCAGTATCACCAAAGAGAAAACATTAACACTCAATCTTTTTATAAAGTGTTTCCTCTCAAATTAAAAATTAAGTATCTTTCAACTTCAATTATATCTACACTTATTTTGAAACGCATTCTATTCGTCTTATTCTGTCTATTAATTTCAGCAAAAACATTCGCATCATACGTCTTGATTCCTATGGATGCCGATGGACAAAAAAATCATTTAAAAGCCTATGGTATCACGTATTGGGCACTCGATAAACAACTAAAAGTAAAATGGTTGTTAAATTATCGAGGTGGTTCTTTTTTATTCCCAGATACCGATCAAATTCAAAGAGAATGCCAGATTCGTGGCGTCTCTTTTGAAGTGATATCTAATGATAAAACCGAACAAATTCTAGAGTTAATAGAGAGTCCGAGTCAGAATATGGAGGCTGTAGTTCTAGAAAAAGCACCTAAAATAGCTGTGTATACACCAAAAGGAAAATTACCTTGGGACGATGCTGTAACTATGGTTTTAACTTATGCAGAGATTCCGTACACAACAATTTACGATGAAGATGTATTAAACGATAACTTGTTACTGTATGATTGGTTGCATTTACACCACGAAGATTTTACAGGACAATTTGGAAAATTCTATAATACTTTTAAAACTGCAGCTTGGTATATTGAAGATAAAAAAGAAGCAGAAGCTTTAGCTACACGTTTGGGGTATAATAAGGTGTCTGAAGAGAAGTTAGCCGTGGCACTAAAAATTAGAGACTATGTTGTTGGTGGTGGCTTTATGTTTGCCATGTGTAGTGCCACAGATTCTTTTGATATTGCATTGTCTGCCGAAGGCGTAGATATTTGTGAGGCGATGTTTGATGGCGATGGGAGTGATCCAGATTATCAGAAACAAATAGATTATTCTAAAACTCTCGCGTTTACAAATTACACATTAGAACGTAATCCAAAAGTCTATGAGTTTTCTTCTATAGACATGACGTCTAAGCGTCGTGTTTTAAAAGATGCCGATTATTTTTCGTTAATGGATTTTTCTGCAAAATGGGATCCTGTACCAACAATGCTATGTCAGAATCATACGGCCTTGGTTAAGGGGTTTATGGGGCAAACAACATCGTTTACACGCGACGAAATTAAACCTAATGTGTTAGTATTAGGAGAAAATAAAGCAAATGGGGAAGCAAAATATATTCATGGAATTAAAGGAAAAGGATTCTTTACCTTTTATGGCGGTCACGATCCAGAAGATTATACGCATAAAGTGGGAGATCCTAAAACAGAACTCGAGTTGCATCCTACATCTCCAGGTTATCGCTTAATTTTAAACAATGTGTTGTTTCCTGCGGCTAAAAAGAAAAAACAGAAAACGTAATTCGGAATGTTTTTTTGTTGAGTATTTATTAAACAGGTGGTCATGCTGAACTCGTTTCAGTATCACATACGAGTGAGGTTCTTAAACGAGTTCGGAATGATACGCTTTTCTAAAACTATTCCTTAGAAGCAATCAGTTGTTCTAAAACGGTCTCAACACCAAATTCATCATTACTTTTAGTTTCAAAACGCGCCACTTTCTTAACATTCGGGTGTGCATTGGCCATAGCATAACTAAAATAAGCACGCTCAAGCATCTCTAAATCGTTGTTATAGTCGCCAAACACCATGGTTTCATCTTCAGAGATTCCAAGTTCTTCTTGCACGAGTTTTAAAGCAAATCCTTTATTGGCATCGTGATGAGAAATATCTAACCAATGTTCTCCAGAAACTTTAATTTGAAGTTCATTCTCTAAATGTTTAACATGCGGATAAATGAACTTTTCAGAATTTTCTGTATGATAAATGGCAATCTTTAAAAACTCATCATCGTTAACTTCTGTCAAGTCTTTAACTGTATTAAATTCGGTATAATATTCACTTAAAAGTTTAGGAAAGTGTAAGTCTTGTGTTTCAATATATGCTTTGTTTTTTCCGCATAACACAATAAAAACATTATCGAGTGTTCTTAGTAAAGGTAAGATGGAGTTGATTTTGTCTTTAGAAAGTAGCATTTTAGCTAATTCTTGGTCACCACGTCTTGTAATTCCTCCATTCTCTGCTATAATGGTAATCTCATCTTTAATGGTTTCTAGCTTTTCAACAATACTAAAATATTGTCGGCCACTAGCTGCTATAAAATGAATATTATGAGCTTGAAGTTTCTGAAATAGATTGAAAAAAAGTGGACTTACTTGACTTTTAGAGTTTAGTAAGGTGCCATCCATATCGGTAACAACTAGTTTCACTTGAGATAATTTCATAGTATAATTTTAAGGTATAAAAATACAGATTTATATGATTTTAGCATGTTAAGGAGCTGTTATTTTCAGTGGATAATTTTTAATCTTAAGATTCCTCATGCTTCGGAATGACATTCAATCTCCAATCACGAAACTAATTGTCATGCAGAGCAAGGCACGCAGCGAAGCATCTCACCAATAGAAACTAAATTAAAACACATCTGGAAATAGATTCCTCCTATCGTCGGAAATCGTAGATTCGACACAGTCAATGACATTGAAACCAAAAATCATGAAACTGACTGTCATGCAGAACGGAGTGAAGCATCTTTTGAATAGGACTTAAATTAAATTAATAACTTATTGGTATAGATTCCTCATGCTTCGGAAATCGTAGATTCGACGCAGTCAATGACATTCAATTTCTAAATATGAAATAAACTGTCATGCAGAACGGAGTGAAGTATCTTTTGAATAAATTCTAAATAAAGTTAACTAGATATAGATTTCTTCTGCGTTCGGAATGACATTCTACTTTTCTAGCAAACATGTTATAAAAAGTTTAGTTGAATGAGCAGCCTGAATAACATTCAATTTGATGTGAATATGATAAAAGCAAACTCTTGATGTAAGGTGCTATTTAATTTCAATAATATAAGGCATATTTAATGTGATTTTTCAGCATTTAAACTCAGTAATCACAATACCTTATAACTAAAAACAACTAATCTAAAATCATAATTTATAATTCCGATGCATTTATTATATTAGCGCTTCTAAAACCAGACCATTGCAAACATTAAATCAACAAGAACTTCCTTGGCTATATACCATTTCCCCGAAGCGTAAATTAGTAGATCTTAATTTTAAGGAGATATGGAGGTACAAGGATTTATTATTCTTATTTGTAAAACGTGATATTGTTACGGTATATAAACAGACCATACTTGGACCACTATGGTATTTTATTCAGCCGTTGTTTACATCTATAATTTTTACAGTGATCTTTAATAATTTGGCAGCCATTCCTGTAAAGCCAGGCGTACCTGCTTTTTTGTTTAACTTGGCAGGGATTACTGCATGGAATTATTTTAAAGAATGTCTAACAGGAACTAGCGATACGTTTACAAAAAACCAAGCTATATTCGGGAAAGTTTATTTCCCGCGTGTGATTATTCCGATGTCTATTGTCGTTTCAAATTTGGTAAAATTTGCCATTCAATTATTGGTATTTATAGGTTTCTACGTGTATTATGTGAGTTTTACCGATGCTGCATATGCTGCAAGTCCGCAAATTAGTTTACTACTATTACCCGTTTTGGTGCTTATTATGGGGCTTTTGGGGTTAGGTTTTGGAATGCTTATTTCGTCTATGACTACTAAATATCGTGATTTAACCTTTTTGGTAACATTCGGAGTGCAGTTGCTTATGTATGGCTCTGCGGTGATGTATCCCTTATCCTTTTTTGAAGAAAAATTGCCAAGTGTATCTTGGTTAGTCGCTTATAATCCCATGACCATTGTTATTGAAGCATTTCGCCATATTACTTTGGGGGTCGGAGCGATTTCAACGGTTCAATTAATCTATATTAGTGTTGTAAGTGTCGTTGTCTTTTTGTTAGGCCTTATCGTGTTTAATAGTACGGAGAAGAAGTTTATAGATACCGTTTAGTAAATTATTATTTTACGTAAAGGTCTTGTAAAATAGGAGCTAATAAGTTTTTAACCAATAACGAATAACCATTAATGAATACGATACTAGTCACAGGAGGAGCCGGAAATATAGGAAGCAGTTTAGTTGCTTTACTTGCAAAAGAGCCAGATACCCATGTTGTGATTGTCGATAATTTACAAACAGGATTTGAATCGCATATCCCTCAATTATCTAATGTATCGTTTGTTCAAGCGAATGTAAATGATTATGATGCTATTGAAGCTGTATTCGATAAGTTTGATATTAATTATGTATTTCATTTAGCTGCAGTAGTAGGTGTCGAACGGACTTTGGCTCATCCTATCCAGGTGTTACAAGATATAGAAGGGATTAAAAATATTTTATCATTATCTAAAGACTCAAGTGTAAAACGTGTGTTTTATTCTAGTTCTTCTGAAGTTTATGGCGAACCTTTCGAGGTGCCTCAGCATGAAAGCACAACACCTTTAAATTCTAGGTTACCTTATGCTATAGTTAAAAATGTAGGAGAATCTTTCTTTAAATCTTATCAGCAAGAGTTTGGTTTAAATTATACTATTTTTAGATTCTTTAATACGTATGGACCACACCAGAGTGATGATTTTGTAGTGCCACGTTTTCTGCATGCAGCTAAAGAAAATCTGCCTATAAAAATAAATGGAGATGGACAGCAAACGCGTTCGTTTTGCTATATTAACGATACGGTTTCTACTTGTGTAAATGCCTATAAAAATAATTTGTATGTCAATGATGTGCTGAATGTTGGAAATGCAGATGAAATGACCATATTAGATCTTGCAAAACGTATTATTTCTTTTGCCAATTCAAAATCAGAAATTATACATTTGCCCGCTTTACCGGAAGGCGATATGAAACGTCGTTGTCCTGATAACACAAAAATGAAAGTGGTTTTAGGTCGTGAACTCATTCGTTTAGAAGAAGGACTGAAATTGATGAGTTAGTGTCTCTTTATATCATTTCTAGGTTTAATGTCATTGACTGCGTCGAATCTACGATTTCCGACAATAGGAGTAATCTCTACTAATAATTTGATTAAGCTTCAATACAAAAGATGCTTCACTGCGTTGCTCTGCGTTCTGCATGACAGTTCGTTTTATGATTATATATTAAATGTCATTGACTGCGTCGAATCTACGATTTCCGACAAAAGGAGGAATCTCTACTAGTAATTTGATTTAGCTTCAATACAAAAGATGCTTCGCTACGTTGCTCTTCGCTCTGTATGACAGTTCGTTTTATGATTATATATTAAATGTCATTGCGACAAAAGGAGGAATCTCTACTAGTAATTTGATTTAGCTTCAATACAAAAGAAGCTTCACTGCGTTGCTCTCCATTCTGCATGACAGTTCGTTTTATGATTATATATTAAATGTCATTGACTGCGTCGAATCTACGATTTCCGACAATAGGAGGAATCTCATTTACTATATGTTTTGATTTGAGGTTTTATTGGTGAGATGCTTCTCTTCGCTCTGTATGACAGTTGGTTTTTTGATTTTGGTTTCAATGTCATTGACTGCGTCGAATCTACGATTTCCGACGATAGGAGGAATCTCTACTAATAATTTGATTTAGCTTCAATACAAAAGATGCTTCACTTCGTTGCTCTTCGTTCTGCATGACAGTTGGTTTTATGATTATGGGTTTTATTGTTGAGATGCTTCACTGCGTTCTGCATGACAGTTGGTTTTATGATTATGGGTTTTATTGTTGAGATACTTCGCTGCGTTGCTCTTCGCTCTGCATGACAGTTGGTTTTATGATTATGGGTTTTATTGTTGAGATGCTTCACTGCGTTCTGCATGACAGATGATTTCATGATTGAGGTTTTGTTCGTGAGATACTTCGCTTCGTTGCTCTTCGTTCTGCATGACAGTTGGTTTTATGATTATGGGTTTTATTGTTGAGATGCTTCACTGCGTTCTGCATGACAGATGATTTCATGATTGAGGTTTTGTTCGTGAGATACTTCGCTGCGTTGCTCTTCGCTCTGTATGACAGTTGGTTTTGTGATTTGTGGTTTTATTGGTGAGATGCTTTACTTTGTTTTGCATGACAACTGGTTTGATTTAAAAAAAAATCCTCGGGGGACGAGGATTTTAAAAAGGGATATACCTTGTTTACAATACTTCAATAAGTTGTAAGACATTAAAGGCTCCATTTTTTAAGGGGTATTGGGTGTTGTTTACATCTTGATAGAATGTAATCTTAAAAAAATAAAATGGGGTTCCAGTGCCTGTGGGCGTGGTTGCGGGCGTTAACGTTAAGGGCGCTGCTGTGTTGTTAATTACTAAATTTACAGTAGGGCTGACTTGTAAATTTGAAGTGTTATCACTGAAATTCAGGTTTAAGAAGCCTGCGTTAAAACTCACATGTGTTGCTCCGCTTGGACTGTTTAATTGCTGCGAGGGTATAAAATTAGGTATACTAATTTCGCCAGTCGTAGTATCTAATGTAAACGCTTCAAGTAAAACACTGTTTAAAAGCGCATTGTTGTTAAAGTCGAATCCCTTAATGGCATCTTTACCATCGGTAGTTGTGATTCCGATACTTACTTTTCGTTGCCCCCTTGCTGAAGTTAAGTCGGCATTCTTCACGCGACTCATCACTTGTGTTAATCTGGATGTCATCCGGTTATCTTTAGCATCTGTTAACAAGGCTGTAATGGCGTGCCGCAGTTGCTTTCCGGACGTTGCCGATTGGGCGAATTCGGTATTGTTTTCTCGTGTTCGCACAAATGCAGGGTCGTTTAATATGCGGTCTTTGCTAACGCCGCCTTTAGACCGGATGTAGTATCCGTCTTCTCCTTTATAGAAGGTTACCTCTCCGATAGAGCCTTCTACATTAAATAATGATTTGTATTTTGCCATGATCTTATAGAATTTATGCAGGTTATAACTGTTGAATTTTAGCCACAAACCCAAGCGTGATTTTAGCTGTTTTGTGCATTTCGGTGTGCTACAACCTGCGGTTAAAACTTATGATCTATAAAGCTATGTAGGTTCCCGGGATGCGTAAGGCTAATGCTTACATGTTATTCAACACTACATGGATTTATGGGATCTCTTAGTTCTAAATTACAACGAGAGCTTTATTGTTTTTTACAAGGTTCCTGAAAGTTCCTAAAATTTCTTATTTCGTATTAGAATTTCCTCTATCTTCCAATTTATTCCTGTTTTTTCCACATTTTGACAGGCTGTGGCCTATAGATTTTCATATACTCCCCATAAGGTATCCATGGCTTTGGTATGGCTTTGATATGGCGTACCTGTAGTAAAGCCTTGATGTATTATTTTAGCCTTTTTTTTAAAACGGTGTCTCTCAGATGCTTTATTATAGCGTTTAGGTCAGTGATATAGCTGATTTAGTGGCGATGGAGCTACCGACTTTTTTAAGTGTATTGTAGGATTAAAATGCATTTTATTGCAAGTATTTACTTCGTTTTTTTATTTATGGCACTTTTATTGTGTTGAAAAAAATAATAATCGTCTTATTATGAGCGTGTTGTGGGTTTAGGTCTTCATAGCCTACAGACGTTTTTCCTCACTTGAATTTGCATTAGTTCATTTTCTCTTTTTATTGGGTTGTGATGTTTTACTTTCAGTGGAGTTGGTGGTTCATATTAGAGGTTATTTCGTTAAAATATAATAATACATGGCAATGGTATAAAGTGTTATACAGAATGGGATATCGTATGTTTTTAAATAGTAATGATGTTGCAATCCTTATGGGGGTTTGTAACAAAACGGCTAAGCGATACATACAAGATATTCGTCAGGAATATAATATTGTTAATCGAAAACAGGTTACTATTCGGGAGTATAGTGAGTATTTTAAAGTGCCTTATGATGATGTGTTACGGGCTTTGCTTAGTCGGGTGGTTAATGGTAAGTTGGTGAAATGGTGAGAGGGTGAGTGGTGAATTGTGAATGGTTCTAAGTGATTTGGGTTCTATTTGTGAGATGCTTCGCTGCGTGCCTTGCTCTGCATGACAGTACATTTTATGATTTGGTTTCTGTTGGTGAGATGCTTCGCTGCGTGCCTTGCTCTGTATGACAGTTGTGATTGTGATTTGGTTTCTGTTGGTGAGATGCTTCGCTGCGTGCCTTGCTCTGTATGACAGTTGTGATTGTGATTTTGGTTTCAATGTCATTGACTGCGTCGAATCTACGATTTCCGACGGTAGGAGGAATCTATTTCTAGATGTGTTTAAATTGTGGTTCTATAGGAGAGATGCTTCACTGCGTTCTGCATGACAGTTGTGATTGTGATTTTGGGGGCAATGTCATTCCGACGGTAGGAGGAATCTTATTTACTAGATATGTTTTAATTGTGGTTTTATTCGAGAGATGCTTCGCTGCGCTCTGCATGACAGTCGGTTTCATGATTTAGGTTCTATAGGAGAGATACTTCGCTGCGTTGCTCTTCGTTCTGTATGACAGTTGGTTTCATGATTTGAGGTTTTATTGGTGAGATGCTTCGCTGCGTGCCTTGCTCTGCATGACAGTTGGTTTTGTGATTTAGTTTCTATTGTTGAGATGCTTCACTGCGTTCTGCATGACAGATGATTTCATGATTGAGGTTTTGTTCGTGAGATACTTCGCTGCGTTGCTCTTCGCTCTGTATGACAGTTGGTTTTGTGATTTGTGGTTTTGTTGGTGAGATGCTTCGATGCGTGCCTTGCTCTGCATGACAGTACATTTCATGATTTAGTTTCTATTGGTGAGATGCTTCACTGCGTTGCTCTCCATTCTGCATGACAGTTCGTTTCGTGATTTAGAGTCTTAATGTTATTGACTGCGTCGAATCTACGATTTCCGGCAATAGGAGGAATCCATAAAACGGAGATATTTAACTCTTCTATTTCTGTAGCTCCCAATTAATAATAATTCAAAACTTTTAAGTCGTATGCTTTTATTATATTAGCCCATTATTTTGGTATACGGACTGCTATGGTCTGTGAAGGCTAGTAACCGACCAAAATCATGCAACCAACCATAAGTCATTCATGATTATCCTTAAAGCAGAAAATATTAGTAAGCAATACCGCCTAGGATTGATAGGTACAGGTACTATTAGTCACGATTTAAACCGTTGGTGGCATCGTATTCGTGGTAAGGAAGATCCATATTTAAAGATCGGAGAAGTTAACGATCGTAGTAGTAAAGGTAAGAGTGCATATGCTTGGGCACTTAAAGATATTAATTTTGAAGTGCAACAAGGCGAAGTCTTAGGAATCATTGGTAAAAACGGTGCAGGAAAATCGACTTTACTTAAAATATTATCACGTGTAACCAGTCCTACCACAGGAGAAATCAAAACCCGTGGCCGTATTGCTAGTTTATTAGAAGTGGGGACGGGGTTTCATCCGGAATTAACGGGGCGTGAAAATATGTACCTTAATGGGGCGATTTTAGGGATGACCAAAGCCGAAATAAAAGCTAAAGAGCAAGAGATTATTGAGTTTTCAGGTTGTGAGCGCTATGTAGATACACCAACAAAACGTTACTCTTCGGGTATGCGTGTGCGTTTGGCTTTCGCTGTGGCTGCATTTTTAGAACCTGATATTTTAGTCATTGATGAGGTGTTGGCTGTTGGTGATGCGGAATTTCAGAAAAAGGCTATTGGGAAAATGCAAGACATCTCTAAAGGGGATGGTAGAACGGTATTGTTTGTAAGCCATAATATGGCGGCTGTAAAGAGTTTATGTGCACGTGCTATTGTTTTAGAAAACGGAACGTCTGTTTTTGAAGGCGGAACGGATGAGGCTGTCAGTTTTTATTTAAATTTAGGAAATACAAAGGGCAGTGAAACTCTTCGTTATTTTAATGAAGAAGACTTTGAAAAACAATCTTTTTTAATAGAATCTGTGGGATTGAAAGGGGAACATAAAAATTATAATGATCCTCTTACTAGAGAAGATGATTTAATTATAAATTTGACGTTGATTAAACATACATTAGAGGAGTTAGTTGTAGTCTTTAGATTTAAAGATGATGAAGGTAATATTATGTTTGTAACAAATTCTGATGATGCACAAATGAATTTAAAAAAAGAAGGAAAGCAATTGGTAACAATGCATTTGCCTAATTTCTTTTTTAATGAAGGAAACTTTAGTGTAGATATTATGATTACGAACGGAAAAAAGCAATTGTTTTTTGAACCTGATAGTGTACAATTTACGATGCTTCAGGAAACAAAGGAATTAGGAGGATGGATGGGAAGATCACCAGGTTTTTTAAAACCTATATTTAAATGGGATGTTAAATAATATAAAAAACTTAGGAAAAAAAAAGCAAAATAAAATCTTTTGCATAGGCTTCAATAAAACAGGAACAACAACAATTAAAAAAGTTCTTAAAGATTTTAATATTAAATTAGGGAATCAGAAAGAGGCTGAAGTTCTTCTGCCTAATTGGTATGATAGAGACTTTAAAGCAATTTTTAATTATGTAAAAAGTGCAACCGCTTTTCAAGATATTCCTTTTTCATTACCTTATACTTTTATAGCATTAGAACAGGAATTTCCTAATGCCAAATTCATACTTACTGTTAGAGATAATGAAGAGCAATGGTATAATTCAATAAGTAAATTTCATTCAAAATTATGGTCTGATGGTATAAGCATACCTCAAATTGAAGAACTTAAGAATGCAACATATCGTTATAAAGGTTTAGCTTATGAATATATAAAGCAAGTGTATAATACACCAGATGAAGATTTATATAATAAGTCTATTTTAATGAAGACTTATAATAATCATAATAGTCTTGTTAAGGATTATTTTAGAGCGCATCAAGAAAAGCTTATCGTTATTAATACGTCAAATAAAGCGGATTATTTTAGACTATGTGATTTTTTAAAAGAGAAACCATTGCATGATAATTTTCCATGGGAAAATAAAACTAGTGATATAAAATGATAAACGTCACCAAAACATTTTTACCGCCTCAAGACGAGTATCAAGCGATTTTAAAACGTGCTTGGGATACGGGTTGGATGACTAACCGTGGGGTTTTGGTACAAGAATTAGAATCGACATTAAAAACGTATTTAGGGGTTTCTAACATTATAGCAACAACTAATGGTACATTGCCTTTACAAATCGCTATAAAAGCATTAGGGTTACAAGGTGAGATTATAACCACACCTTTTAGTTATGTAGCTACGACTTCTAGCATCGTTTGGGAAGGTTGTACACCTGTATTTGTAGATATTGATCCGGATTATTTAACTATTGATGAAACTAAAATAGAAGCTGCTATTACACCAAATACTTCTGCTATCTTAGCTACTCATGTTTTTGGAAATCCCTGTGCTGTAGAAACGATTGAAGCTATTGCAAAAAAGCATAAGCTGAAAGTGATCTATGATGCTGCCCATTGTTTTGGTGTCACTTATAAAGGGCAATCTATTTTTAATTTAGGGGATGTAAGTACGTGTAGTTTTCATGCTACTAAATTATTTCACACAGGTGAAGGAGGTGCTATGTTTACTAAAAATAACGAATTACATAAGCAGTTGTTTTCTCATCATAATTTTGGACATGATGGGCCTGAACATTTTCATAGTTTAGGGATTAATGCCAAAATGAGTGAACCACAAGCGGCTATGGGCTTAGCTGTGTTTCCTTATATGGATTTGATATTAGAAGAACGAAAGAAGATTGTAGATATTTATAATAAAGCTTTTGAAACAACAGAATTAAAGTTATTAAAAGTTAGAAAAGATACCGCATGGAATTACAGTTATTACCCAGTTGTTTTTAAAGACGAAAAACAATTAATAAAGGTTAAACAAGCTTTAGAAAAACATTCTATTTTTCCTAGACGTTATTTTTATCCTTCTTTAAATAGATTACCATATATTCAGCAACAAAGCATGGTTGTTTCTGAATCTATATCAATAAGAGTTTTATGTTTACCGCTTTATGCAGGTTTAGCAATTGAGGATTTAAACCAAATTATTAATATTGTAAAAGAGGAACTAACATGATAATTGTTGGAGCTAAAGGTTTTGCTAAAGAAGTACTGCAAATTGTATCTGTAGATATGGGTTTGCTAGATAAAAATATTGTTTTTTTTGATAATGTTAGTAAAGACCTACCTCTTAAAATATACGATAGATTTACAATTTTAAGGTCTTTTGAAGCAGTTAAAACGTATTTGTCAAATTCTGAAGATAAATCTTTTGTGTTAGGACTAGGGCAGCCTAAGCTTAGACAAAATTTGTATCAAGAGTTTTTGCTATTAGGTGCTGAGCCCGTTTCATTGTATTCTAAAAATAGCGAGATTGGTAATTTCGATGTAAAAATAGGGAAAGCAACATCTATTTTATCAGGAGTAAAAATATCTAATTCTGTAGAACTAGGTAAAGGGTGTTTAGTGTATTATAACTCAATTATTACTCATGATTGTATTATTGGTGATTTTGTTGAGTTATCACCCAATGCAACAATACTTGGAAGAAGTCGTATTGGAGATTATACAACATTGGGAGCATCTTCTGTAATTCTTCCAGATGTTAGTATAGGGAAAAATGTAATTGTAGGTGCAGGTACTATTGTACTCAAAGATATACCTGATAATTGTACCGTTGTAGGTGTTCCTGGTAAAATTATTTCAAAAAGAGATTAAGATATGATGGTTTCGGTATGCATGATTACTTATGGTCATGAAAGATATATAAAACAAGCTATTGAAGGTGTTTTGATGCAAGAATGCAATTTCGACGTAGAATTAATCATAGCTGATGATTGTTCGCCTGATAGCACAGCTGCGATTATAACTAGTATTCAGAAAAATCATAGTAATAGCTCTTGGATAAACTACTCTAAGCATACTAAAAACAAAGGAATGATGCCTAATTTTGTGTGGGCTTTAGAACAATGCCAAGGTAGATATATAGCCCCATGCGAAGGCGATGACTATTGGACAGATCCTTTAAAGTTACAAAAGCAGGTTGATTTTTTGGAAGCTAATGCAGAGTATGGAATTTGCTGGACACAATACAAAATATTAAACAATGGTAAATTAGAGAAACCTCATTGGGTTGATTTAATTGATACAAAAAGAAACTTTAATATTGATTTTAATAATTTTGCTTCACCATATTGTACTTATACTTTAACTAGTATGTTTAGAAGCAATCTTCTAAATTTTGATAGCATTAAAAAATTTAAGTTTTTTAAAGATAATTCCCTGTATGCTTTGTGTTTAAGTGAAACTAAAGGTGTTTTGCTTAATTTTGTAGGTGGTGTATATCGTATTCATCCAACGGGTATATATTCTACATCATCAAATATAAATCAGGCTTATTCTAATTATTTTAATTATAAAGAAATACTAAAAAAAATACCTAAAAGTAGAGTGCCAAATATTTACAATAAATATAATTATTGGAAAAAAACATATTACAAAGCACTAAATGGTAATAAAAAACCTTCTTTGTTAAAAAGAATAAAAAGAAGGCTGTTTTATTTATTAAAAAAAATGAATAATTAATGAATAAAGTTTATACTAAAGGAGTATCTATAGTATTGTGTACATATAATGGAAGGCAAAGGTTAGAAGCGACTTTTAAACATTTAGCAGCACAACAGTTAAATGTGCCATGTGAGATTATTTTTGTAGATAATGCTTCTACTGACGGAACGAAAGAGTTTGCTGATGCTTGGTGGCAAAATAACGGAATTTCAGAAATTAGTTATCTGTCTTTTGACCAACCCATTCCAGGGAAATCATATGCTCAAAATTTAGGTTATGAAAAAGCGAATTATAATTATTTATTGGTTTGTGATGATGATAATTGGTTGTGTAATACCTATGTGCAAACAGCTTTTGAAGTGATGGAAGCCAACCCTGAAATTGGTGCTTTGGGAGGTTGGTGTGATGCTGAATTTGAAGGTGTAAAGCCAAGTTGGTTTGATGAACAGGCCAAGTATTTTGCTGTGGCTAAACAAGGGAGTGTAAGTGGAGATATTACGCTTAAAAAAGGCTGTTTATACGGAGCAGGTATGGTTTTGAATAAAAACCATTGGCTAGAATTAAAAGCCTTAGGTTTTGAACATTTATTATCGTGTAGAAAAGGGAATAACTTAAGTTCTGGTGGAGACACCGAATATAGTTATGCTTTGCGATTATTAGGCTATAAAATTTGGTATGACGACCGCTTATATTTTAAACATTATATGACAGAAGGCCGTATGCATTTAGAGTATTTAAGTCGTTTACGCAAAGCAATGGCGTATTCTAATTTTATGGTGTTGTGCTATTCAGAACTTTTAACAGGGAAGAAACAGAGTTGGTCTAAAGTCTTAAATAAAGGAAGAAAAGCATTTTTAATAGAGTTGTTTAATAATACAGTGTGTTTATTTAGTCGTAATTTTGAAGAAAAAGAAGCAGCTAAATCCTATTTTAGATATTTATATTATTTAACTTTTTATAAAAAAGAGCATTTAAAAAATATAGAGTTTGTTACTGGTTGGCTAAAAGGAAAGAGAGTATGAAAACAATTTGTTTTGTAGTCAGTACTTTTCCAAATACTTCAGAAACATTTATAGTAAATCAAATAATAGAAGCTAAACGAAAAGGATTAAAAGTAAAAGTACTTACATATTCATTAAATCCGTTTAAAGAAAGCTCACAAGAAGCATTACTTAATACGTATGGAATAAAAGAAGATGTATTAAAATATTCTAATGGCATACCTAATAATAAGATTAAAAGATTTGGTCTTACTCTTTTTTACATCATTAAATTTTTTAAATATCTATTTAAATTAGATGGGGTTTCTTTTTATGATACGTTTTTTATATGGCCATTTAAATTTGAATTCTATTCTAAGTTAAAAGATATCGATATTTACCATGTACAATTTGCCATTTCTGGTAGTGATTTGGCTTTGTTTATATCTTCAGGAGGCTCTTCTTCAAAATTAATTACTACTTTTCATGGGTTTGATGCTCATTTTAATGATTATGAAGAATTAAAAAGTCGCCAAAATAGATATAATATTTTATTAAAGTACTCAACTTTTTTAACAGCAAACACTAAATATTTAGCGGATAAGATTGAATTATTAGGAGGAGAAAAAACTAAATTAAAAAT
Organism: Formosa sp. L2A11; assembly: GCF_009796865.1. Taxonomy (GTDB): domain Bacteria; phylum Bacteroidota; class Bacteroidia; order Flavobacteriales; family Flavobacteriaceae; genus Formosa. Next base: position 2,325,958 of record NZ_CP047028.1, read on the forward strand.
TATTCCTATGGGAATTGATGTTAATTATTTTAAGAATGAAATTTTAAAAATCTTACCAGAAGATAAACATATTAACTTAATTTCTGTAGGGAGATTAATAGAACTAAAAGGTTTCTCTTACGCAATAAAAAGTGTGAAATTATTAGTTGATAAAGGTTTTGATGTAATATATACAATCGTTGGAGATGGTGTAGAGTTTAATAATTTACGAGCTTTAATTTTAGAATTGAAATTAGGAAATAATGTTTATTTAATAGGAAAAAAAAATCAATCAGAATTAAAAGAGCTATACAATAAGAATCATGTGTTTTTAATGAGTTCAATAACAGACTCAAATAATAGAGCGGAAGCTCAGGGGGTTGTTACTGCAGAAGCTCAAGCTATGGGGCTTCCTATAGTAGCATTTAACTCAGGAGGGGTGTCTTATACCATACAAGATAAAGAGACTGGTTTTTTAGTTGAAGAAAAAAATATTAAATCTTATGCGTATGCAATTGAAAAGATAATTACTGATGAAATATTATATAAAGAAATGAGTAAGTCTGCTATAAATTTTGTGAAAAAAAATTTTTCAAATGAACATAGTTCTCAAGAATTTATAAAATTATATAATGATTAAGATAATTTCTAAAAATAAAAATGCCTAATTTACCTTTAATATCAATTATTGTCCCCACTTATAATAGAGCCAATTTAATAGGAGAAACTTTAGATTCTATTTTGGCACAAACCTACACTAATTGGGAATGTATTGTCGTAGACGATTGCAGTACTGATAATACAGCTGAAGTAATGAGTAAGTATTGCTCTAAAGATTCTAGATTTCAGTACCATCATAGGCCTAAAGATCGTTTACCAGGAGGGAATGCTGCGCGTAATTATGGTTTTGAGATAAGTAAGGGAGAGTATATAAATTGGTTTGATAGTGATGATATTTTAAAAAATAATCATTTGTATGAACATGTGTCTTGTCATTTGAATAAAAATACTGATGCTGTAATTTCTAATGCACAAGTTTTTGAAGATATACCTGAAAATATTTTAAGATTTTGGGCTAAAATATCACCACAGAAAGATGTAATATTAGAGATGATTGCATTAAAAATAATGTGGCAAACAGGAGCCGTTTCTTGGAAGCGATCTGCTTTGAAAGATACGTTGTTTGAAGAAGATTTATTTAGTTCTCAAGAATGGACGTTTCATTTAAAGCAATTAATAAATAAGAAAACATACTCTATAAATAAAATAACAACTGTTCTTATACGAAGTCATGAACATAGAATAGGTAAAATTAAATCTGTAAAAAAGATTATATCTACTTTCTTATCTCGATATAAGATATTTAAATTATTATCTGTTGATAACAATTTAAATAAACAAAAAGAATTATTGCTTTTAAATGTAATGTATATGGCTTTGTATGATGCGATTTCTATAAAATCTTATGCCTTAATTAAATATATATATAAGGTTTTAATTAAAGAATTTTTTAAGTTACAATATAAATTTAGTTTAATTAAAGTCCTGTTCTTTTCTGCACCTCTTTATTTTATAACAGGTAAAGGTTATCAGTTTTTTAAAATAAAATAATGAATGGAGAAATGATACTAATTGTTTCTATATGTAAAAACCTATATTAAAAAGGGGAGTATTTAAAATAAATTCAAATTTGATTATGACTAAAGTTATATTACTATCACAGTTCCCTTTACCTTATCATAAAATAGGGAGTTGGACAACTATGTATAAAAATTATTTAGAATCTAATCATAATATTGATTACATAGTTTGTGAAAAACCAGAATTTTTATTTAAAACGGTTAATTATGGTTTTGTAAATAATTCTTTACCAATTAAAATTAAAAAGAAGCTTCAGCGAAATTATTATTTAGATTATATTTATGGTTTAAATGAAATAATAAAACAAGGCGAAAAGTATATTATTCAGGTTATAGATAATTTTGGAATAGTAGAACATTTAAATACATATTTAGAACAGAAAGGAGTTCGGGAAAACTGTTATATTCAGTTCTTTTTTCATGGATATTCTTGTTTTTATAAAGATTTTGAAAGTCGTAGTTTTTTTAAAACTATAGATGAAATGGTATTGTTAACACAAGATAGTTATAGGCTTCATAAAAATTATTATACCATTTTACCAACACGTTTTTCTGTATTACATAATGGAATTGATACTACTAAATTTTATAAAGTAACTTCTACTGAAAAATTAGAGTTAAAAGAAACATTTAAATCTAATGATAAAACCATTTTTGTCTGGTGTTCACAAGATCGTCCTAAAAAAGGCTTACATCTTATATTAGATGTTTGGAAACGTCTCTTTAAAGAGAGAAAAAATATTGAATTATGGGTAATAGGAGTCACCTCTGATAAACAGATAGTTGGAGTACGTTTTATAGGACGTGTGCCTAATGATGACTTACCAAAATATTACCAAGCAGCAGATTGTTATTTATTTCCTACATTATGGCAAGAGGGGTTTGGTTTAAGTTTAATTGAAGCCTTGCATTGTGGTTGTTATTGTATTGCTTCAAAAATTGGAGGTGTTACAGAAGTACTAGATTATGGACGTTATGGAAAATTAATAGATAATCCGCATTTTATTAATTCATGGGTTGCTGCTATACACGAGTTTTTAAACGAACCTTTAGTATTTGAAAATATCTCAAAAGAAAAATATAGTATGAATCAATGGAATCTAGATATGAATACCATTATTTCTGAAGCTAAAATAAATATATAAATAATTTGATATATATATATATGAAATAACAAATATTATTTTCTATCAAAACTAAGCTTAATTCAGTTATCAGTTAGTTATGATTGAAATAGGTTTTAATAAATAACTCTGTAAATAATTCACTCCCATTTATGTTTAAATGAGTATTGTCTTGGTATAGTTTAAAGTCGGAAACAGAATTTGAGAAATCTGTGTAATTGGTGAGGTTTTTAGTTAACACAGTATTGTTTCCTTGAAAATTGTATATGGGAGCAGTAAAAAAGAAAACATTAATATTGTTTTTTTTGCAAAGAGCAATAATCTCAGCAACGTGAGGGTTAATATTTTGGTTTAAAGTATATTTGAATGTGCTTTTAGAATTTTTTAATTTTCCAAATAGAGGGGCGTAACCACTATTTTCAATCTCACTTGTGTGTCTATTGAATAAAGACATTAGTAATTCTCTAAAGCCTAATTTCGAATCAAATTTGATATATCTATAAAATGGTATTTTATTATAAAGTATATATTCGTTTTTTGAATCAATTTCTTTAAAATCATTATAGATTTCCCTATCATTAATATAAGTTAACCAACCTATAGTAGGCACTTCACTGTTGTAAACTTCATTCCATATATAATCAACCTGAATATATATGTTTTTAGTAATATTTTTTTTTAGTAATTGCTTAACAGTTAGTTTTATCTCGAAAAAACTAGACCCTGGTACTCCAAAATTAAATCCTTTTTTCTGTGTTTGTTTTTTTATTAACAGAGGGTCTAAACCGTGTAGAGCTCTTGAAGATCCCAATATCACATAATCGAGGCTATCCTTGGGGGTTAGTTGCATTATATAATCAGGAATATTTCTAGGAGCGGTGTTTTTATGGATGTAAGTGTATACTTGGTCTAGTCCTAAACATAAAATAGCTATTGTAATTACAAGATAAATAAGATTCTTAAAGAATTTTTTCATTTAATAAATTTCTTAGAATTGAAAATAAATAAAATCATTTAAGTCAGAAAAACTACCAAACATTAGTATACATAAAATAATTAATATGGTTTTATGCATGAATTTGCTGTCCTTAAATAGTGGAAATTCATGATTTCTATGAATCCATTCTATGCTGATTAATAAGAGTAATAAAGGGAAAATTTCAAACGGGTAGCGCTCTATCTGTAACCTTTCAATGTCAAAATTAAAAGCCAGTATTCTTTTTATATATAAGAATGCGGCTTCAAGATTTTCTGATCTAAAGAAAATCCAAGAAAAAGTGGTTAAAACAAAAGTGTTAAAAATAAAGATTAACTCTTTGACTGAAGGAATGTTACTGTCTTTTGAAATGGTATCTATGTGTTTTCTGTTTTTGTTAAAAAGTAATAGAGGTAAAAAATAAACAGCATTTAAAGCTCCCCAAACGACAAAAGTCCAATTCGCTCCATGCCAAAAGCCACTCACTATAAATATAATGGAAACGTTTCTTACTTGATTCCATTTAGATCCTTTAGAACCTCCTAGCGGAATGTATAAATAATCTCTAAACCAGGTTGATAGAGAAATGTGCCAACGTCTCCAAAATTCAGCAATATCTCTAGAAAAATAGGGATATTTGAAGTTTTTCATAAGATTAGGCCCAAAAAGTCTCGATGTTCCTATTGCAATATCTGAATATCCGCTAAAATCACAATATATTTGAAAAGAAAAACATATGGCTCCAATTATTAATGTCAAGCTAGAATGAGTTTCATAATTTTTGAATATTTCGTTTACATATTGAGAGCAGGTATCGGCAATGACTATTTTTTTGAATAAACCCCAAATTATTTGGCGAACACCAATCATAGCATTTTGATAATTGAAAGTTCTTTTTTTGTAAAACTGTGGTAATAAATTGGATGCCCGTTCTATGGGGCCTGCTACCAATTGAGGAAAGAAACTTACAAAAGCTGTAAATGCTATAAAGTCTTTTGTTGGTTTAAGTTTTTGTCGGTAAACATCTATGGTGTAGCTAAGGGTTTGGAAGGTGTAGAAACTAATTCCAACAGGTAATATGATATTTAAGGTGTTAGCCTGTATTTTAGTTCCGAATAAAGAAAATGCTTCAATAAAATTGTCTAGAAAGAAATTGTAGTATTTAAAGACCCCTAAAAAACCGAGATTAATTAAAATACTCGTCCAAAGTAATAATTTACGTTTGGTCTGGTGTTTTTGTTTAGATAACGCAACACCTATTGAATAATCTACAATGGTACTAAACGCTATCAAAGATAGAAATCGCCAGTCCCACCATCCATAAAAAACATAACTGGCAATTACAATTAATACATTTTGAAGTTTTAAACTTTTATTAAAAATAAACCAGTATAATATAAATACGATAGGTAAGAATACAGCAAAGTCTATAGAATTAAAAAGCATCGAAATCGGATTAAGAGGGTATTTTAAGCGAATATATTATAAGAATTAGAAAAAGGGGAGATTAAGATAATTTTTATTATGCTCTTTTCAGAAACTTCTTTAAGTTTACCAATATAAAGTAGATTTTTTTTAAACACTTTTAACTCGGAGGGTTAATTTTTATTCTGTTCTAATAGAAGTACTAAAGATTTGATTTTATGTAAATTTGGTGATCAAATTTACCTTTTAAATACATGTAAAGTCACATAATGTATTCTCTTAATTATAAAATATAGATTTCTAGAACAGGAGTATTAAGACAAATGCTAGATATTAAGATAAGAATGGTTTAAATATATAAAATAATGAGTTTTATTACACCTTTTATAATTGCAGAAATCGCACAAGCCCATGATGGTAGCTTAGGGATGGCGCATGCCTATATAGACGCTGTGGCAAAAGCTGGGTGTGATGCTATTAAATTTCAGACCCATATTGCTGAAGCAGAAAGTAGTATTTATGAACCCTTTCGTGTAAAATTTTCTAAGCAAGATGCTACACGACTAGATTATTGGAAACGTATGGAGTTTACCTTAGAGCAATGGCTAGATTTAAAGCAACATTGTGATGAGGTTGGGATTGAGTTTATGAGTTCGCCATTTAGTAATGTCGCTGTAGATCTTTTAGAACAAATTGGAGTTAAACGTTATAAAGTAGGGTCTGGTGAGGTTAATAATTTAGTGTTATTAGAAAAAATTGCTCAAACAGGAAAGCCTGTTATTGTATCTTCAGGAATGAGTTCTTTAGAGGAGTTAGATAACACAATTGCCTTTTTAAAGGATAGAAATGTAGATGTTTCGGTAATGCAATGTACTACTGCATACCCGACTAAACCAGAAGAATATGGCTTAAATGTTATTTCAGTATTAAAAAAACGCTATCAAATTCCTGTAGGATTTTCAGATCATTCTTCTTCAATAGAAGCTTGCATTGCAGCGGTAGCTTTAGGTGCAGAATTTTTAGAATTTCATGTGGTTTTTGATAAAGAGATGTTTGGCCCAGATGCTAAAGCATCATTAACTTTAAATGAGACGTCTCAATTAGTAAAAGCGACTAATAATGTGTCTATAGCACTTCAAAACCCTATAGATAAGAGTGATAATTCTAAGTTTTCAGAACTAAAAGGCATTTTTGAAAAATCTTTAGCAATTAATAAAAATGTTGAACACGGGCATATTATAAGGTTTGAAGATTTAGAAACAAAAAAACCAAAAGGTTACGGTATTGATGCCTCTTTATTTCAGGGGGTTATTGGGAAACGTTTAAATAAAGATTTAAATCAATGGTCTTTTTTAAATTGGGACGATTTAGATTAGAGATGTGTTAATTGTTTTTTACGGAAATGATTAAACAGATGAATCATTGTATTGTCTAAATGAAGTTCAGCTTATAAGTTCAGGAGTAATGTTTAATGTTTTTTAATTACGTATTTTGAAAGACAATTTAGTTTTTCATTTTATAAAACCGTATATATTTGTAATATTACAAGGTAAAAGTTACAAAACATTTATGTCTCATAGAAAAATAGCTGTAGTTATTACAGCACGTCCTTCTTATAGCCGTGTTAAAACCGTGTTACAAGCTATAAAAGATCATCCAAATTTAGAACTACAACTTATAGTGGCAGCTTCTGCATTATTAGAGCGTTATGGCTCTGCTGTACATTATATTGAAAACGATGGTTTTACAATTGCAGCTAAAGTCTTTAATGTTTTAGAGGGAGAAAATTTAACTGCAGCAGCAAAGACTACAGGTATTGGGATTTTAGAATTATCAACGGTTTTTGAAAATTTAAAGCCTGATATCGTGGTAACAGTAGCAGATCGGTTTGAAACTATGGCGACAGCCATAGCGGCATCTTATATGAATATCCCTCTTGCACATATTCAAGGAGGAGAGGTTACAGGGAATATTGATGAAAAGGTAAGACATGCCATTACAAAGTTAGCCGATTATCATTTTGTAGCTTCAGAAGATGCCAAAACCCGTGTATTAAAATTAGGAGAAGAAGCCGATTCTGTATTTAACACAGGTTGTCCGTCTATAGATATCGCTAAAGAAATAGATACTTCAGGTAAATTACAATTTAACCCTTACTCTCGTTATGGAGGCGTAGGTGCAGAACCAGATTTGTCTAACGGTTATGTGGTTGTTATGCAACACCCTGTGACTACTGAATATAAAGATTCTAGACGTCATGTAGAAGAAACTTTAACTGTCGTTAGTCAATTAACATTACCAGTATTATGGTTTTGGCCAAATGTTGATGCTGGAGCGGATGGTACATCTTCGGGTATACGCTCTTATCGAGAAAAAAATGAATTAAATCATGTTCATTTTTTTAAAAATATGAAAGGCGATGATTTTTTAAATCTTTTAAATCATGCGTCATGTCTAATAGGGAATTCTAGTGTAGGTATTAGAGAGTGTGCGTACCTTGGCGTGCCTGTTGTAAATATAGGAACAAGACAAAATCGAAGAGAACGCGGTGAAAATGTGATTGATGTACCCTACAATAGCGAAGCTATTTATAAAGCCATTCAAAATCAGATTAAAATAAAAAAAACGCCGAAATCATTAGTGTATGGAGATGGTAACGCAGGTGTGTCTATTGCAAATCATTTAAACGATGTGCCTCTTAAGTTTCATAAAACAATTGTGTATTAAATATGAAAGTTATTGCTATTATACCCGCTCGTGGAGGTTCTAAAGGAGTACCTCATAAAAATTTAATTACATTGGGGAACAAACCTTTAATTCAACACGCAGTATCGTGTGCATTAAATTCTTTATTAGTAGATAAAGTTGTTTTAACTTCAGATAGTGATATTATTTTAGAAAAAGTAGAAGAGGCTAAAAAGTTAGTAAAGATTAAACGACCAGAGGCTTTAGCTACAGATAAAAGCTCGGTTACAGGAGCAGTACAACATGTGTTAGATACTTTTCCTGGATACGATTTAGTTGTATTATTACAACCCACTTCGCCTTTACGAACTTCAAAAGATTTAGATCTTATTATTGATGAGTTTAAAAAAGACGCTAATTTAGATGGTGTTATTAGTACTGTTCCTTTAATTGATATGCACCCTGCTAGGATGTATAACTTAAGTGAAGATGCAATGATGGAACCTTACCAAGAAGGAGGAGAAACATTACGAAGACAAGATTTAAAACCTGTTTATTATAGAAATGGGTGTTTTTATGCAGTAAGAGTTTCTGCCTTTATTAAGGAAAATACTTTTATGGTAGCGCATAAAAAAGCTTATATCATGGATTCAAAATGGTTAGCTAATATTGATGATGAAAGAGATGTGCTATTAACAAGATACTTATATGATTTATGGATAAAAGAAAACTCTTAATAACAGAATCTTTAGATTTTAGTGTCAAGACAATTAATCTTTTAAAGACGTATTATGAGGTTATAATTAAAGATATAAAAGATGAAGAAGAACTGATACATTATATAAAAGATGTAGAAGTTATTTTTATTCGATTAAAATTTAAAATATCTAAAGAGGTTATAAATAAAGCTACTAATTTAAAATATATTTTAACAGCTACTACTGGCTTAGACCATATAGATTTAAATTATTTTAATAATAAAGGAGGTCATGTTATTTCGTTGAAGGGAGCCTATGATTTCTTATCTTCAATACCTTCTACAGCTGAACATTCTTGGGGATTAATTTTATCTTTAGTTAGATCGATTCCTCAATCATATACTTCTGTAATGGAGGGAGAATGGCATCGTGACCGTTTTAAAGGACATAATTTAAAATCTTTAAAATTAGGTATACTAGGTTTAGGTAGAGTTGGTAAACAAGTTGAAACATATGCTAAAGCTTTTGGCATGGAAACAGGTTTTTACGATACAGACCAAACAAAAAGTAGTAATAATTCTTTAGAATTTAAGACAGCCAAAGCTCTATTTGAATGGGCTAATATAATCAGTATACATATTCCTTTAAATGAAGAAAATATATGTTTCGTTAATGAAGAAAGGCTAAAGTGTCTTAAACCTAGTTCTTATTTAATTAATACATCTAGAGGTGCTATTATAGATGAATTAGCTGTCGAATCTTTATTGAAACATAATAAAATAAAAGGGTATGCAACAGATGTATTGTCTGAAGAAATACAAGCTAATATAGCTGATAACCCAATAGTAAAGTTAGCAAAACAGGGCTACAATGTTATTATAACTCCACATTTAGCAGGTTGTACTTATGAATCTATGCAGATGACAGAGGATTTTGTTTCTGAACTATTTATAGAAAAATATTTATCTTTTGAAGAATAAACAAAAAAAAATACTATTTATAATTCCAGATGGTGTAAGCCTAAGAAACTTTGTTTACACGTCGTTTTATAAACAAGCACAAGCCATGGATTTAGATATTGTATTTCTAAATTTAACGCCTTTACCGCTATCAGATTTAGGATTACAAGAAGTCGTTCCAAAACAAATTAAACAACACCCGTTAACGGATAGTTTTAAAAATGCTAAAAAACGTGTAGAACTTAATCAAAATATTAAAAGGTTTAACGATAAAGTATATCTTAAATATTTATTTCCATTAAAAAATTCTGGATATAAAAGTGTTATAAAAAATAGTATTACTAAGCTATTAATTTTAATGTTTAATAGTGAAAAAGGACTATTAAGCTTACGCAGATATATTAAAAAATTAGAAAGTAAAACAACATATTACAGCTCTTGTTACAAAATTATAAAAGAAGAACAACCCGATTTGGTATATTGTGCAAGTCAGCGTTCTTTTTTAGCAATAGCACCTGTACAGGCAGCAAAAAATATAGGTATACCAACAATTGGTTTTGTGTTTTCATGGGATAATTTACCAAAATCTATGCTAGATGTAGAGACCGATTATTATCATGTTTGGAGTAAACATATGAAACAAGAATTGTTAACGTATTATCCATTTGTAAAAGAGAATCAAATAACAGTTACAGGAACACCTCAATTTGAACCTCATTTTTATAAAGAGATTATTACGAGTAAGACTGAGTTTTACAAAGATTATAACTTAAACCCTACAACAACTTATTTCTGTTTTAGTGGAGACGATATTACAACATCACCTCAAGATCCTTTGTATTTAAGGGATGTCTGCATTGCTATTGAAGCACTTAATGCTGAAGGACATCAATTAGGATTAATATTTAGACGATGTCCTGTCGATTTTTCGAAACGTTTTGATGCTGTTTTAAATGAATTTAAACATTTTATTATTCCTATAGCACCGTTATGGAATGCTGTAGGCGATGGATGGAATGCGAAACTACCAACTCCAGAAGATACGACCTTATTAGTAAATATGGCAGAACATACTGCAGGTGTTATCAATTTAGGATCGTCAATGGTCTTCGATTATGTGTCACATAACAAACCTTGCGGGTACATGAATTATCATTATGATACAGATAATGCTATAGTAAAAGGCGTACATGTTTACGATTATGTGCATTTTAGATCTATGCCAAATGTAAATGCAGTACATTGGTTAGACCACCCAGATGGTATACAAGATAGTTTGCTATCTATGCTAGATTCAACAAACGAAACAGTTAAAAATGGAACACAGTGGTTTCATAAAATAAATGAACAACCAGCAACAGAGGCTTCAAATCGTATTTTAAATGCAATTTGTAAATTGGTTAATAAACATGAGGTATGAAAATAGGTTTTATAGCTCCAGAATATCCTCATTTTAAAATTAAACAAGCAGCTGGTTTAGGGACTAGTATTGGGAATTTAGTAGAAGCTTTAAGTCAGCAAGGTCATGCAATTTACCTGTTTATATATGGGCAAGATCAAGACGATTATTTTGTAGAAAATAGTATTCATTTTTATTTAATTGCAGATGTGTCTTATAGGGTTGGAAAATGGTTTAGATATAGAAAACATATTCAAAATACTACAGAAGCGGTTATAAAAAAAGAAAAAATACAACTTATAGAAGTTCCTGATTGGACAGGTATTTCTGCATTTATGAAATTTACAGTGCCTATTGTTATGCGTTTTCATGGTAGTGATCGTTATTTTTGTCATTTAGAAGGACGCAAGCAGAAATTAAAAAATAAACTATTCGAGCAGTTTGCCATAAGAGGAGCAAGTGCATATATTGCACCTACTACATTTGCAGGCCAATTAACAAAAAGGTTATTTAAAATATCTGATCATAAATCTATTGAAACTATTTATCATGGTTTACAACTAGACGATTTTAATAACTTAAGCCCATCATTATTTGAATCAAAAACACTCCTTTATATTGGCACCATAATTAGGAAAAAAGGCATGTTAGAATTGCCACATATTTTTAAGTTGGTAAAACAGCAAGTTCCTAATGCAAAATTGATATTAATAGGTAGCGATGCTCCAGATATTTTAACAGGAAGTCCTTCAACTTGGGGATTGATGAAGCAACGTTTTAATGATAGTGAATTGGAAGCTATTCAATACCTTGGAAGAGTGCCCTATAGCGAAGTGCAAACTTTTATTAAAACGGCACAAGTATGTGTTTTTCCTACTTTTGCAGAAACTTTTGGTATGGTAACTGTTGAGGCTATGGCATTACAAAAGCCCGTTGTAAATAGTAATATAGGTTGGGCTCAAGAATTAATGGAAGATACCGTTAGCGGCTATTTAGTAGCTCCTAAAGCTCATAAATTATATGCAGACAAGATTAGTAAATTGTTGCAAGATGAAAATTTGTGTTTAAGTATGGGGAAAGCAGCAAGAAGCTTTGTCGAGGAACATTTTGATATAAAGAAACAAGCTATTAAAAATATTGAGTTTTATAAAAAGCTACTTGAATTATGATTGTATTATTACATAATAAAAACAAAATAGTTAGTGCTTATAATGCGAACGATTCAAGTGTAATAGATGTACTACATAGCAAATCTATTATTAAAGCACTATACTATTTAGCAGACACATTTCCAGACGACATTATTGTGTGGAGCCATATAATGCATGAAAATGCTATTAATTTTAAGTGTATTGAAGAGACTATTGTTTTAAATAATGAAATGTGTTCGTTTTCTAATACCCAATATTTACCAGATGCTATTGGTTATGTAGATCAATCTCCTTTTATTAAGGTTAATAAAAAAGTAAAATATCCCACTTGGTTAATGAGTTCTGAAATAGGAGCGATACATGCCACTCAATTAATAAAATTTAAAGCTATTGTTAAAGATAATGATTTTGATTATGCTTTAAATTCAATTGCCAAATTAGGAATGCCTAAAGGGTTGTTTTGTTATTCTGTACCAGAATTATTAGAAAATGGATTAGGTAAAGTGAATATAAAAGCATCTGTTAGTATTGTATTTAAGTTTGTTAAACAACATTATAAAATACAATGGGTTTTCTTTTTGTTGTTTTCTTTTTTATGGTATGAAAAGCATTTAAATCTAGTTGCATTCATAAAATCGTTTTTTTATAAACGTCGTTTTTTTACAGCAATTATTTTACCTGAAACTATTAAAAACACCTCTAAAAGTAATAGACCTACAATAGATGTTATTATACCAACCATTGGTAGAAAAAAATATTTATATGATGTATTACACGATTTAAAAAATCAAACTATTTTACCTGAACGTGTTATTATTGTAGAACAAAACCCTTTAAAAGACAGTAATTCTGAGTTAGATTATTTGACAACAGAATCTTGGCCTTTTATAATAGATCATACGTTTACACATCAAACAGGAGCTTGCAATGCCAGAAATATAGCATTAAGTAAAGTTAAAAGTGAATGGGTGTTTTTAAATGATGATGACAACAGGTTTGATTCAGAGTTATTACAAAACGTATTAAATATAGCAGGTAAATATAATTTTAAAGCAGTTTTAACATCTTATTTATTACCAAATCAAATTAAAACTTTTAATGATACACACCAGACTTCAATTTTTGGATCAGGTAATAGTTTTCTTAAAACAGATATTTTAGATAAAGTGTCTTTTAATAAGCGTTTAGAATTTGGTTATGGAGAAGATACAGATTTCGGACTTCAATTAAGACATCAAAGTGTGGATGTTATTTATTTGCCAGCATTAAATATTATTCATTTAAAAGCTCCAATGGGTGGGTTTAGAACTAAATTTATACATCCATGGAATAATGAGAAAGTGCAACCCAAACCATCACCAACCATTATGTATGTTAATCTTAAATATAAAACGACAACACAATTATTAGGAGCCAAAATGTTATTGTTTGTACGAATGTTTGTTGGTGTTAAGTTTTCTAAAAAAGCAACTTTTTATAACGAATTTAATAAGAGGTGGGACGCTTCTAAATATTGGGCGAAAAAACTTTAATGTATGTTATATATTTATACAGAAACTTCATTTTTAACACCAGAGCATAGGGGCAAGGTATTCCCTTTGTTATTAGATTTGCATTATAAAGAATGTAAAATAATAAGCCAATCTTATAGCATTATAGCGTCTGTTGAAGAAGCTGATATCATTATTCTTCCTTTAGAGTATAATTACATCTGTGGTTTAGAACCAAAAATTAAGTCTAAATATTTAGAATTATCAAAACGAAATAATATACCACTTTGGATTTATACCGGTGGTGATTTTGGATATTCGTTTAAAGATAAAGAAATTTATAATTTTAGACTTGGTGGGTTTCATTCAAAATTAAATGCAAATACCTTTATAATGCCATCTTTTATAGTAGATCCTTATGAATATGTGCTGAAAACTGAGTTTAGTGTATTAAAAAAAGAACCTTTGCCTTCTCTTGGTTTTGTGGGACATTCAGATGATAGTTTTTTAAAGCTTTTAAAAGAATCTATGGTCTATTTAAAAATTAATATTTTAAAAAGAGGTTTAAAAAAACAACATTTAGATTACCAATCGTTTTATCCTTCGAGTATTAAAAGGGCTCGTATTTTAAAAAAATTGAATACAAGTCAATTACTAAAACCTAATTTTATATTTAGAGATCAATATAGAGGAGGTGTTAAAACAGAAGCAGAAAAAACAAAAACAACTTTAGAGTTTTTTAAAAATATAGAAGATTCTGGATATGTATTTTGTTTACGCGGTGTAGGTAATTTTTCTGTACGCTTATACGAGACATTAGCGATGGGAAGAATACCTGTATTTATAGATACAGACTGTAGATTGCCTTTAGAAGGAAGTATTAATTGGTCTAAACACTTAGTACACGTTAAAAGTAGTAATCCAGAAGACATAGAACGTAGTATTATTAATTTTCATGAGCAGTTAAGTGATTTAGATTTTATAAATACACAGACTGAAAATAGAGTTTTATGGGAAAAATATATGAATAGGAATGCCTTTTTTAAGGTAATACATGATGGTTTAAAACAAAATAAATAATGACATTTTCTTTAGTTGTATGTACTTACATGCGCCCCATAGCGTTACAAAAATTACTAAATACAGTAACTTTACAAGTTTTATATCCTGATGAAATTCTAATTATAGATGGGTCTACTAACGATGATACAGCACGTATGCTTAAGACCAATGCTTTTAAAAATCTTAAGTATTATAAAGTCAATGATAATCAACGCGGATTAACCAAGCAACGAAATTTCGGAATATCTAAAGTTTCAGAACGTATTAATGTGGTTTGTTTTTTAGATGATGATATTACTTTAGATACGTCTTATTTTGAAAATCTAATAGGAACTTATAACACTTATCCAAAGGCATTAGGTGTTGGTGGCTATATTACTAATGAAGTGATTTGGGAACGCTCTAATGCAACATCGAATTCAAATTATTATGATTTTGATGGTTGGAGAAGACCTGAACCATTACGATTTAAAATTCGTGAAATATTTGGTTTAAACCCTGATGCGTTACCTGGTGTTTTACCAACGTTTTCTCATATGAGAGCAATAGGTTTTTTACCACCTTCGGGTAAAGTGTATCCTGTAGAATTATTTATGGGTGGTGTAGCTTCTTATAAGATGTCTGTTTTTAAAACCTTATCATTTTCAACCTATTTTGAAGGCTATGGTTTGTATGAGGATGCCGATTTTTGTTTGCGATTATCTAAATTAGGACAATTATATGTAAACACAGCTGCTGTTTGCGAACATCATCATGAAATTCACGGCAGACCTAATACGTATAAATATGGAAAAATGATTATACGAAATGGATGGTATATTTGGCGAGTAAAATATAATAACCCTAATTTTAAATCAAGATTAAAATGGCATCTAACAGCTTTTTTATTGTTGGTACTAGGTGCTTTGGGAGGGCTGAAATCTAAGAATAAGAATTTAGAACTTCAAGAGGCCTTAGGGCGTTTTGTAGGGTGGTGTAGTTTAATAGGTAATAAACCAAAAATAGAAAAATGAAAAGAAAAATAATTTTTATTTCTTTTAGTATTTATGAAAGTTCTGTTTCCGATTATTTTTTATCTCTTTCTGTGAAATTAGCAGAAAAACATAGAGTTATTATAATAACAGATCGTTTAGAGAGAAATGATTTACCTAAAAACATTGAGGCTATTAAATGGCCTGGAAAAAGAGGAACAACTTTGAGAGATTTTCTGTTTTTAAAAAGTCAAGTATCTAAATTTAAACCGGATATGATGATTGCCAATTTTGGATCAGTCAACATGTTTTTAATTGTAGGATATTTATTGAGAATACCTCATAGAATTGCATGGGTACACACAATTTCTTCGCAATTTAAATCTAATAATTTTAAACAATTAAGGAAGCAATTAATCTATAAATTAGGAACAAAAATATACACGAATTCAAATGCTACTAAATTAGATATTATCTCTACATTTAATGTTCCTGAAAAAAAAATAAATGTTATTTTCAATTCAGTAAAAGAATATAATGTTAAATCAAAACAGATAGATTTTGATAAAATAACCTATGTAGGTAGAATGCATCCTTCTAAAGGGATTGATACTTTAATTAAGGCTTTTTCTATTGTTAATAATAAATTCCCTAAAGTCTATTTGGAATTAATTGGAGGTAATCTTAAAGATGAATTATTAAATGATTATATCACATTAGCAAAAACATTAAAAGTTAAAGATAATATTAAGTTTTTAGGAAGTAAACCCAAACATGAGGTTTTAGAAGCTTTTAGTTCTGCTTATTTTTCTGTAGTACCTTCTGTTGTAGAGGCTTTTGGTTATGTGGTTATAGAAAGTTTTTCTGTAAAGACACCTGTTATAGGTTCTAGAACTTCAGGGATTTCTGAAATAATAAGAGATAAAAAAGATGGACTACTTTTTGAACCTAAAAATGAAAATGATTTAGCAGAAAAAATGATTAAATTATTAAATGATAGAAGTCTTAGAAATCAATTTAGTGCAAATTGTTATACACGGTTTATAACTGATTTTGAGGTTAATGGAGTTACTAATAAATTAGCTGAAGACTTTTGTTCATTAGTAGAAGAAATAAAAAAATAATGAAACTTGCAATATTTACTTTAGTACAACACAGCTTGAAAGCTAACCGCTATTATGGTTATGCACCTTATGTGCGTGAAATGAATTTATGGACCAAGTATGTTGATGATGTTACTGTGGTGGGGATACATAAACCTAATAATACTGTAGATGCTATAGATTGTGCTTATACTGCACCAAGCTTAGATTTTGTAGCAGTCCCCAATTTTAGTTTGTTAGGAGTTAAACAGATTTTAAGAACATTAGTGGTGTTGCCTATAGTGTTTTTTAAATGCATTCAAGCCATGCGAAAAGCGGATCATATTCATTTGCGGTGTCCATCTAACGTCGGGTTAGTAGCTTGTTTTGCACAAATGTTTTTTCCATTTAAACAAAAGTCTACTAAATATGCAGGTAATTGGGATCCGAATAGTAATCAGCCATGGACCTACCGTCTACAACAAGCTATAGTTCGAAATACCTTTTTAACCCGAAATATGAAGGTGTTGGTGTATGGAGATTGGTCTGGTGAAACCTCTAATATATATCCGTTTATTTCAGCCACCTATCGGGATGCCGAGCGTGTGCCTTTTCAACCTAAAGATTATACACAAGAGTTGGTGTTTGTGTTTGCAGGGATGTTAGTACCTGGAAAGCGGCCTGTATTAACGGTTCAGTTTATAGAACAATTGAATACACGGGGTATTCCTGCGCGATTAGAATTGTTTGGAGATGGTCCATTACGTCCAGAATTAGAAGATTATATTGCAAAACATGATTTAGGTTCGTGTATCACTATGCACGGGAATCAAGATAAAACGGTGGTGAAGGCTGCTTTGTTAAGCTCGCATTTTAATATTCTACTCTCAAAGAGTGAAGGCTGGCCTAAGGCCGTTGCGGAAGGTATGTTTTATGGTTGCATACCCGTAACCACAGCAGTGTCCTGTGTAGCATGGATGGTGGGGGAAGGCCAACGTGGCATTATTGTATTACCAGATTTAGAGCAGGCTGTGAATCATTTTACCCAAGTGTTTAAGACCGGAAACCTGAATACCATGGCGGAACATGCCTTAGACTGGTCGCAACAATATACTTACGACCGTATGGAAGCAGATATTAAGCGTGTGCTGGCTGGGACATTTGTTAGTAAGGTGTAGCATGACGGGGTGTAAAATGCTATTTTTATTATTAAACTTTACTATTGTTATGATTATCTTTAAATGTTTACAAAACACGAGTTTGTGTTACTCTTTTTACTTGTTAAGTTGCAAGTTTTGATATAATGTGTACCTTTAAAGCGCTATTAAAAGAAGTACAACATTAAAATTCAAGTCCCCTCCTATGGCTATGATCTTAATTACTGGTGGTGCCGGTAATATTGGCAGTCGTTTAGCTATGCTTTTGGATAAAAACCCGAATAATCACATTGTTATTTTAGATAACCTATTAACAGGTATACGTGCACATATTCCTAATCAGAAAACGTCACGTTTATTGAGGCAGATGTTAATCAATGTCAGCATGTAGAGCCTGTTTTTAAACGGTTTCATTTTGATTATGTGTTTCACTTTGCTGCAGTCGTTGGCGTAAAACGCACCTTAGATCAACCAATTCAAGTGTTAGACGATATAGAGGGGATTAAAAACATCTTGTCTTTATCTAAACACTCAGGCGTAAAACGGGTGTTTTATTCCAGTTCGTCTGAAGTGTATGGCGAACCATTTGAACTACCACAACATGAGAGTACCCCACCCCCTTTAAATTCGAGATTGCCATATGCTATAATTAAAAATGTAGAGGAAGCCTTTTGTAAGTCTTATTTTGAAGCCTTTGGATTGCCTTATACTATTTTTAGATTTTTTAATACCTATGGGCCACACCAAAGTGAAGATTTTGTAGTGCCACGCTTTTTACATGCTGCTTTAAAAGATAAACCCATTACCATTCATGAGGATGGTTTACAAACCCGTTCGTTTTGTTATATAGACGATACGGTAGAAACCTATAGTAAAACCATGGAATACGGGCAATATATTAATGATGTGTTAAACGTGGGGAATGATAAAGAAATGACTATTTTAGAATTGTTAGAAACCATTATCGCTTTAACTCAGTCTAAATCGGAAATTATACACTTACCGGCTTTAAAAGAGGGCGATATGCGCAGACGCTGTCCTGATAATACCAAGATGAAACAGGTATTACAGCGTGATTTAACGCCTTTAGAAATCGGATTAAAGCATTTGATAGACCATCGTTTTT
The DNA here is from genome assembly GCF_009796865.1 of Formosa sp. L2A11. Classification (GTDB taxonomy): domain Bacteria; phylum Bacteroidota; class Bacteroidia; order Flavobacteriales; family Flavobacteriaceae; genus Formosa. Next base: position 2,344,882 of record NZ_CP047028.1, read on the forward strand.
AACGGGTACACCATTGTTGCATGTAGCTTTGTATACAGCCTCGAACAGGCTTCTTTTATGTGCTAAAGAATAACTCTAAAATGACTGTAAGTTCTTGACAAATTTAGTATTTTCGACCCCAAAATAAGACGCACGATTTGAGGGTATTACAACTTATAGATAGTTTAGAGGCAGGAGGTGCAGAGCGTATGGCAGTGAATCTTGCTAATGCTTTGGTTTCGAGAGTAGAACGATCTTATTTGTGTGCCACCAGAGTTGAAGGTTTGTTAAAGCAAGGCTTAGATACAGAGGTGGGGTATTTGTTTTTAAAACGTCGCCGAACTTTAGATGTCGCTGCATTACAGCGTTTAGTTCGCTTTGTAAAAGAAGAGCAGATTACGGTTATACATGCGCATGCTTCATCCTTTTTTATGGCTAGCCTTTTAAAATTATGTTTACCTAAACGACGTGTTATTTGGCACGATCACTATGGGAATAGTGAGTTTTTAGACCAACGCCCTAAACGGATCTTACAGTGGTGTTCTAGAGGCTTTACTGCTATTATTGCAGTTAATGCACATTTGGCGGACTGGAATCGTGAGGTGCTTTACTGCAAAACTGTAACCTTTTTACCTAATTTTGTGGTGCCATACGCTTCTACAGGCGTAACCCAATTATATGGGGTACCGGGCAAACGGCTTTTGTGTTTGGCAAATTTACGACCACAAAAAGATCATATCACCTTATTACAAGCTTGTGCAAAGGTCTTTAAAGCCCATCCGGAATGGAGTTTACACTGCGTAGGACAAGAAGGCGATGCGATTTATACGACACAGCTACAAGACACCGTGCAGACTTTAGGTTTAGAGCAACAGGTATGGTTTTATGGCAGTTGTTCGGACACCGAACATATTATTGCGCAGGCGAATATTGGGGTGTTGGCATCAGCTTCTGAAGGCTTGCCTTTGGCACTTTTAGAATATGGCCAAGGCGGTTTAGCGGTGGTCGCGACTGCAGTGGGGGATTGTGAGCGTGTTATTCCATCGGTAGCGTATGGCTTATTAGTACCGCCAAGCGATGCTGACGCTTTAGCAACCGCGCTTTCAACCTATATCTCTGACGGGACTGCACGTACTAAAGCAGCAACGGCTTTAAAAGGTTATGTCTCGGTACACTATGCCCAAAGGGCAATTGTAAGACAACTGCTATCTATTTATAATACATAAACATGCAAGGGAATAAAACACATAAAAAGAAATACCATTTTACCAACGATCTTTATGTATTGTTGGTGGTGGTGCATCTGTTTGTCGGGGTAGGGATTTTTTATATCCCGTTATTTTCTAAATTGTATTTTACAGTGGTGTGTTTATATTTTATAGGTAAAGTGTTATTGTCTCCTACCCGAGAAAAAGTGATGTGGGTGTTGTTTGGTTGTGCTTATATAGCCGCAGCAGAATCTTTATTCCGGATGACGGGAGGCGGACTGTTTTATGAATTTTCTAAGTATTATGTTATTTTGTTAGTGCTGATCGGGATGTTTTTTACGGGGGTATCTAACCACAGTTATCCTTACTTTATTTATTTTATTTTATTGGTGCCTGCGGTATTAGTAGCCTCGACCACTTTAGGGTATGATTTGAATTTTAGAACATCTATTGCTTTTGTATTGAGTGGACCTGTGTGTTTGGGAGCTTCTGCCTTGTATTGCTATGATAAAAAAATGACACAAGAACAGTTGCTGCAAATTCTAGCTTGTATGAGTTTTCCTGTACTGGCTATGATGGTGTATTTGTTTTTGTACAACCCGAGTGTAAAAGAAGTTTTAGATGGTACAGGGTCTAATTTTGAAGCATCAGGGGGGTTTGGGCCTAATCAAGTGGCAACCTTATTAGGTCTTGGGATGGTAGCTTTAACGGTGCGCTTCTTTTTAAAATCTCCAACTTTATTTTTAAAAGTATTTAATTTAATATTATTAACATTCGTATCGTTTAGAGGGTTGGTCACTTTTAGTCGTGGTGGTATTTTTACTGCGGTATTGATGATTATCGGTTTTTTTGTTGTCCTGTATGGTAGGTCTACTTTCAAAAAACGGCAGCAAATTATAGGATCTTTATTTTTATTAGGTATAGGTGTGTCTATTACTTGGATGATTACAGCGAATCAGACTAATGGACTTATTGAAAACCGGTATACCAATAAGAATGCGGCTGGAGAAGAAAAATCAGATATATCAACAGGGCGTGTTGGCTTGTTTGAGCGCGAGTTTGAAGGGTTCTTAAGACATCCGTTTCTAGGGGTAGGTGCCAGTGGGATGAAACAGGTGCGTTTGGAAGAAGAAGGACAAATTATTGCCTCGCATAACGAGGTAAGTCGTTTGTTTTCTGAGCATGGTATTTTTGGGATTATTATTTTATTACTGCTTATTTTTACGCCTTTAGCCTATAGGTTAAAACAAAAAGGGAATATATTATTTTATTCTTTTTTAATCTTTTGGTTTGCAACTATTAACCACTCGGCCATGCGTATTGCTGCACCAGGATTTATTTATGGGCTCTCATTATTACATATTACACATGAAAAAAAACGTCCTATATCTAGGAAACAACTTATCGAACACTAAAACCAACGTTTCCTACATGAAAGGCCTTAGTGCGGCTTTGGAACGTGAAGGGTATACCGTAATTTGTAAATCGGCTATACAATCTAAACTGGGGCGGGTGTTCTCTATGGTTAAAGCAGTGTTCAAGTATGGTTCAAGTATGGATAATGCCTTAATAGACACCTACAGTACCCAGAATTTTTACTATGCCGTTATTGTGAGTCAGTGTTGTCGGCTGATAAGATTACCTTATATTCCCATTTTACATGGGGGAAATTTGCCGGATCGGTTAGCACACTATCCTAAAATGAGTCGTATGCTCTTTAAGCATGCTAAAGTGTTAGTGTCTCCTTCGTTATATTTAAAAGAAGCGTTTGTAAAACAAGGGTTTGATCATGTGGTGTATATACCAAATAGTTTACAGTTGCAAAACTACCCGTTTACAGTTCGGGATTTAGATTCTATTCGCTTGTTATGGGTGCGTTCGTTTTCAGAAATTTATAATCCTTGCTTAGCGGTCGATCTTTTGAAAGGGTTACAAGACTTAGGCTATGAAGCAAGTTTGTGTATGGCTGGTCCAGATACCGATGGATCGCTTGCTAATGTGCAGACCCATGCAAAAGCTTTAGGTGTGGATGTTAAAACCCCCGGGAAGTTAACTAAAGCCGAATGGATTACTTTGGCTGCAGATTACAATGTGTTTATTAATACCACCAACTTTGATAATATGCCCGTGAGTGTGATAGAAGCTATGGCGTTAGGGTTGCCAATAGTATCTACAAACGTTGGTGGGATGCCGTTTTTAATCGAAAAAGGTGAAGATGGTATACTTGTACCACCAAATGATTCAAAGGCTTTTATAGAGGCTATTTTGGACTTAAAGTCTACGCCTGATCGTACTCATGCTATGGTCATGAAGGCTCGTGAAAAAGTGGAGGGGTTTGATTGGGACGTGGTGAAGGCGCAGTGGATGTCTGTATTGGGGTAGTTTATTTTTAATATTGAACTATATTTTTTTAGGACTTGTTACTTTTTGTTTCGTCATGCCGAACTTGATTTGGTATCTCATTGAGTGAGGCATCGGTTTTGTGTATGTTGATGGTCTTATCTTTCTGTTCATTTTGTCTTGATACAGATCCTTCGACTTCGCTCTGGATAAACCAAGCCAAAAAATCAAATGAATTTATAGGTCATTGCTAAAGCACCACGCACTTTCGATACTTCATGCTTATTGCTGCGCAATGCAGTTCCGTATCTTCGTTTGTTATGACTGAAAATTTATGGCTTGCTTTCATGATTTGTTTTTTATAATTAATTTTTCTTGTTTTCGTCATACCAAACTTGTTTTGGTATCCCATTGAGTGAGAGGTTTTCTATATATTGAAGGTATTATCTTCATGTTCATTTTTTTCATTGCTAAAAAAACGAACCAAAAAAATCTAGGCTTACGAAAGTATTTCTAAATGTTATGTTCCATCTCTAAATTTTAAGAACTCGCATTTGATATTTTTGTACTAACTACGATTTAGTTTTATATAAAAATTCGTATTCTTAATTTAATTCGTTTCGCTCATACAGCTTAAAATTTCACGAGCTGTTCACTGCACATTTTAAGATATACTTTCGGTAGGCCAGGACTTAACTTTTAACGTTATAGTTTATTCTTTCATGAGTTATTGCTCTTGGTTTCGTCATGCCGAACTTGATTTGGTATCCTATTGAGTGAAGCAGAGGTTTTATATATGTTGAAGGTCTTATCTTTCTGTTCATTTTGTCTTGATACAGATCCTTCGACTTTGCTCTGGATAAACCAAGCCAAAAAATCAAATGAATTTATAGGTCATTGCTAAAGCACCACGCACTTTCGATACTTCATGCTTATTGCTGCGCAATGCAGTTCCGTATCTTCGTTTGTTATGACTGAAAATTTATGGCTTGCTTTCATGATTTGTTTTTTATAATTAATTTTTCTTGTTTTCGTCATACCAAACTTGTTTTGGTATCCCATTGAGTGAGAGGTTTTCTATATATTGAAGGTATTATCTTCATGTTCATTTTTTTCATTGCTAAAAAAACGAACCAAAAAAATCTAGGCTTACGAAAGGATCTCTAAATGTTATGTTCCAACTCTAAATTTTAAGAACTCGCATTTGATATTTTTGTACTAACTACGATTTAGTTTTATATAAAAATTAGTATTCTTAATTTAATTCGTTTAACTCATACAGCTTAAAATTTCACGAGTTGTTCACTGCACATTTTACGATATACTTTCGGTAGGCCAGATCTTAACTTTTAACGTTATAGTTTATTCTTTCACGACTTATTGCACTTGGTTTCGTCATGCCGAACTTGATTTGGTATCTCATTGAATGAAAGAGAGGTTTTCCATATATTGAAGGTGTTATCTTAATGTTCATTTTTTTCATTGCTAAAAAAACGAACCAAAAAAATATAGGCTTACGAAAGGATCTCTAAATGTTATGTTCCATCTCTAAATTTTAAGAACTCGCATTTGATATTTTTGTACTAACTACGATTTAGTTTTATATGAAAATTAGTATTCTTAATTTAATTCGTTTGGCTCATACAGCTTAAAATTTCACGAGCTGTTCACTGTACATTTTACGATATACTTTCGGTAGGCCAGGTCTTAACTTTCAACGTTATAGTTTATTCTTTCACGACTTATTACTCTTGGTTTCTGTCATGCCGAACTTGATTCGGTATCTCATTGAGTAAGAAATAGATTTTCTGTGTATTGAAGGTGTTATCTTAATGTTCATTTTTTTCATTGCTAAAAAAACGAACCAAAAAAATCTAGGCTTACGAAAGTATTTCTAAATGTTATGTTCCATCTCTAAATTTTAAGAACTCGCATTTGATATTTTTGTACTAACTACGATTTAGTTTTATATAAAAATTAGTATTCTTAATTTAATTCGTTTGGCTCATACAGCTTAAAATTTCACGAGCTGTTCACTGTACATTTTACGATATACTTTCGGTAGGCCAGGTCTTAACTTTCAACGTTATAGTTTATTCTTTCACGACTTATTGCTCTTGGTTTCGTCATGCCGAACTTGATTCGGTATCTCATTGAGTGAGAAAAATATTTTATGTATGTAAAAGAGTCTTATCAGTATAATAAGATTATGAAACCAGTTTAGAATAACGTGGAGTAATCAACATATAATTTAGTGTGTCAATTTAAATTTCCTACACTATTGTTACTACATGTATTGCTTCTTTTTAAGTTTGTTTATGCCTTATTTTAATTATTGATTTTTAGTGTTTTAATGTGTTTTTTGGCATGTGATATTTATCTGAAACATGATGAATGTCATAGTTTTTTAGGCTCTTTTTTTCTACCTTAATACTAGTTAAAAAGGAATATTCACCATTAAAATATATCATCATGAAAGCTAAAAAAAATCCAAAATTAGAGATAGGGAGAAATAGCAGTATATATTTTGCTATTGGGTTAAACATCATGTTATTGTTTACTTGGAAGGCCCTAGAATTTAGAACTTTTGAAACTGAAACAGCTCCTGTCGAAATTCTCGATATGGCACCTCAATATGAAGAAGACATTCCAATTACAAAAATTAGTACACCATTGCCACCACCTCCAGTTGCAGTTAATCAATCTATTGAAGTTGTAGAATCTACAGCCGATATTGAAGAAACAGCTATTGAAAGTACAGAATCTTCTCAAGAAGATGCTATTGCAGCACCAGAACCTGTTGTTGCTGTAGATGATGTAAAGGTCGATGAAGTTGAAGAAGATGTTGAAGTTCCTTTTGCTGTGATAGAAAATATACCCGTATTTCCTGGTTGTGAAGGATTAGATAAACAGGCTTCTAAAGCATGTTTTCAAACTAAAATGAATGAACATATTAAAACACATTTTCATTACCCACAAGATGCTTTAGATTTAGGAGTACAAGGTCGTGTGTCTGTCATGTTTATTATAGATGAAAAAGGTTACATAACCGGTATAAAATCTAGAGGTCCAGATAAAACCTTAGAAAAAGAAGCAGAGCGTATTGTAAGTTTATTACCAAGAATGAAACCAGGAACACAAAGAGGTAGTCCTGTAAAAGTATCTTATGCAGTTCCTATCTTCTTTAAATATAAAGCAGCGTTGTAGTTTTTTACATGTGGTGATATTACGTTGCTCTTAATACGCTGTATTCATTGGAATACAGCGTATTTTTTTTTATTAAAATTATATATTGTTTTCTATATAAATGATTAATAAATTATATTACAATTTCAGTCCTTAGATGTGATTCGTGTAAAATTTATCAAGATATGTTAGAATGTTAATTTAAACCTAAAATTAAAATAGGAATTCATATATTTACCGTGTAATAGTACTTGTCTCATGTTTAAAAATTCAATTTCTTTCGATATTTCAGAACGGAAGATTTTATTACGTCTTATGGATATCTGCATCGTTTTAGGTGTATTGTATGCTTTAAGTTCCTATTTCTATTTTGATTATTTCACGATTTCAAATGAAAATTGGTCTTGGATTATCGTCTTGATTGTCTACATTTCTATTTTTGGAACTGTTTTTGAAATTTACGATCTCCAAAAGTCTAGTACCTTTCAATCTACGTTACCCAATGTTTTTATGACTGCTTTGGTAGTTGTCACTTTTTATTTGATGACACCTTATTTTACGCCTTTCCTTCCTGAAAAGCGTGTGCAAATCGTATTTTTCTTTCTTGGTATTTTAGGAGGTATTTTATTTTGGCGTGCCTTATATATAACATTTATTTCTACACCACGCTTTTATAAGCATGCATTATTAGTAGGAGAACCACAAAATATAGATGAAATAGTAACGTCCTTAAAAGCTGTAGATCCTAATTATAATATTGTTGGATTTATTAATTGTGAACCTGAAAATAAGTTAAAACCAAAGACTGTAGAGTCTTATGTTGCAGCAGATCTTAGTCGTGTGATATCAGAACATAAGGTGTCTGAAATATTAGTAGCGACCTATGATTCTGAATTAATTACAACAGAACTCTATCAGGAGTTAATGAATTTACTTGAACAAGGGTTTGCCATTAAAGAATATACACAGGCTTTTGAGGAAATGACTTCTAGAGTACCTGTACATTATTTAGGTAAAGATTTTTATAAATATTTTCCGTTTAATAGAAATAATCAGAACAAATTATATTTACTACAACGTTGGTTGTTTGATATTGGTTTTGGCTTAATTTGCTGCGTTGTTTGTTTGTTATTTTTACCTTTTGTTTTACTGGGTAACCTTATTGGTAATCGCGGGCCGTTGTTTTATAAGCAAGAACGTGTAGGTTTACACGGAAAACTATTTTCTATTATTAAATTCAGAACTATGGTAGTAGATGCTGAAAAAAATGGAGCCGTTTGGGCGTCTAAAAATGATGCTAGAATTACAGCATTTGGGAAATTTTTACGACTGACTCGAATAGATGAGATTCCGCAATGTTTAAATGTTTTAAAAGGTGAAATGAGTCTTATAGGGCCAAGACCAGAACGTCCTAAGTTTGTTAAAGAATTGGCTGAGGTTATTCCGTTTTATGAAGCGAGACATATGGTTAAGCCTGGTATTACAGGTTGGGCACAGGTAAAAGTCCGTTATGGAGATTCTGTGTCTGATAGTCTTATGAAATTACAATACGATTTGTTTTATATTAAACGACGTAGTTTCTTTTTGGATTTAAATATACTTGTTAAAACAGTTACTGCTGTGGTGTTCTTTAGAGGACAGTAGTGAATTGTATGCTAATTATTCTTTTAATTTTAGTGTTTCTTCTTCTTCTTCTTAGTTTCGTCATACCAAACTTGTTTTGGTATCCCATTGAGTGAGGCATCGGTTTTGTGTATGTTGATGGTCTTATCTCTCTGTTCATTTTGTCTTGATACAAAACGAACCAAAAAATCAAATGAATTTATAGGTCATTGCTAAAGCACCACGCACTTTCGATACTTCATGCTTATTGCTGAGCAATGCAGTTCCGTATCTTCGTTTGTTATGACTGAAAATTCATGGCTTGCTATCGTGATTTGTTTTATATATGTTATTTATAGTTTTATTCTCTTAAATATAATTTAGCTCATACAGTTTAAAATTTTACGAGTTGTTCACTGCACATTTTACGATATACTTTCGGTAGGCCGGAGTCGTAAACTTTAATTTTATTTTTTCATGACTTATTGCTCTTAGTTTCGTCATGCCAAACTTGTTTTGGTATCCCATTGAGTGAGGCATCGGTTTTGTGTATGTTGATGGTCTTATCTTTCTGTTCATTTTGTCTTGATACAGATCCTTCGACTTCGCTCAGGATAAACCAAGCCAAAAAATCAAATGAATTTATAGGTCATTGCTAAAGCACCACGCACTTTCGATACTTCATGCTTATTGCTGTGCAATGCAGTTCCGTATCTTCGTTTGTTATGACTGAAAATTCATGGCTTGCTTTCAATGTTTGTTTTTTATAACTAATTATTCTTGGTTTCGTCATACCAAACTTGTTTTGGTATCCCATTGAGTGAGAGGTTTTATATATGTTGAAGGTATTGTCTTTCTGTTCATTGCTAAAAAAACGAACCAAAAAAATCTAGGCTTACGAAAGTATTTCTAAATGTTATGTTCCAACTCTAAATTTAAAGAACTCGCTTATGTGTTTTTTGTTCTAATTATGATATGTGTTTATATAAAAATTAGTATTCTTAATTTAATTCGTTTCGCTCATACAGCTTAAAATTTCACGAGTTGTTCACTGCACATTTTATGATGTACTTTCGGTAGGCCGGAATATTAAACTTTATTGTTCTCTGTTCATTTTGTCTTGATACAAAACGAACCAAAAAATCAAATGAATTTATAGGTCATTGCTAAAGCACCACGCACTATCGAATCTACATGCTTATTACTGCGTAATGCATTTCCGCTTCTTCGTTTGTTATGACTGAAAATTCATGGCTTGCTATCGTGATTTATTTTTTATAACTAATTATTCTTGGTTTCGTCATACCAAACTTGTTTTGGTATCACATTGAGTGAGACAGATATTTTGTGTGTATTGAAGTGCTAGCTTTCTATAATGAGATTTTGAAACCAGTTTATAATGACGTCGAGTAATCAACATATAATTTAGTTTATCAATTTAAACTTGTTTTAGATTCTTCGTTTGTTAAGAGAGAAGATTTAATACTTTTCTATCGTGATTTGTTTTTAACTTTTACAACATAATAAAGGCTACCAATTGGCAGCCTTCATTTTTATATTGAAAATATCTTATTTAAGATTATTCACGAATGTGACCATCCCCAAAAATATAATATTTATTAGTTACTAATTCATTCAGTCCTAGTGGGCCTCTGTGGTGTAATTTATCTGTACTAATAGCTAGTTCTGCACCAACTCCCATAGATCCTCCGTCGGTGAAACGGGTAGAGGCATTTTGATATACTGCTGCACAGTCTACATCTTCCATAAACTGAATGGCATGCTCGCGACTAGTCGTCATAATTGTTGCTGAATGTCCGCCAGAATACGTGTTTATTTTATCTATAGCGTCTTCTAAAGTACCTACAGTACCAATACAACATTTTAAAGCAAGAAATTCTTCACGCCAAACCTCATCATTCGGAATTAAAGGTTCGTCTTTAAGTATATTCTGTGTTTCAGCATCTACTAAAATCGAAACACTTTTCTCTTTTAATACAGCTTCTAAGTCTTTTAATTTGGCTTCGTAATCTGGGACGTCTTTCTGAATTAGAATTTTATCCAAAGCATTACAAGCCGAAATTTTTGCAGTTTTAGCGTTTAAAATCACTTTTTTTGTTTTCTCCCAATCTGCAGTTTTATCTACAAAAAGAAAGTTGTTTCCTCGTCCGCTAACCAAAACAGCACAACGTGCATGTTCTTTTACAAACTGAATTAAACGTTCTCCTCCACGAGGAACGATTAAGTCTAATTGTTCTGTAGGATTTTTAAGGAAATCCTGAGTTTCTTGTCGGTTTAACGTTAATAACTGAATATAGCTACTGTCTAAACCATTTTCATTTAGGGCTTTATGCCAAAAATGGACTAATACTTTGTTACTATAAATGGCTTCTTTACCACCTTTTAATAATATTTTGTTATTGGCTTTAAAGGCTAATACAGCAGCTTCTATGGTTACATCTGGTCGTGATTCGTAAATAATCATGATGGTTCCAAAAGGGGCTGTTTTATTGGTTATTTCTAAACCGTCTTCTAATACACGGTGCGAAATTGTTTTTCCAATCGGGTCGTCTTGAGACATGACTTCTTTAACAGAGGTAATCATGCCATCTATCTTTTTGTCATCTACGATTAATCGATCGTACATGGCTTGGTCGTCTTTACTAAATGCTTCTAAATCTTTCTTATTCGCGCTTAAAAGCTCTGCTCTATTCTCATCCAATAATTGAATCATGGATTGTAAAACATTGTTTTTTAAGTCGGTCTTTAATAATTTCATCTGTGTTTTTTAAATTTCTACTTTTGTTCCTACAGCTTTACCGTCAATAATATCTAAGATGGTATTTTCGCTTTTTCCGTTGGCTATAATCGTAGGAATGTTTTTTCTAGCTGATTGTTTGGCGTAGTTTAGTTTAGATAACATACCACCTCGGCCTTCAGCTTCACCTTTTTTAGTGTCGCTAATAAAGTGATTTATATTTTCGTTAATTCCAACTTCTTCAACTAAAGAAGAATCTTCTGAATTTGGGTTTCCGTCGTATAAACCATCAATATCTGTTAAGATAATTAATTTGTCGGCATCAATCATTTCAGCAATTAAACAAGCTAACTCATCATTGTCCGAAAACATGGCGTGCGATAAGGAAACGGTATCATCTTCATTCGCAATCGGAATAACGCCTTCTGATAATAAGTTTTCGTAACAGTTTTTCATATTACGACGGTGTTCACCAGGGTCAAAATCATTTTTAGTTGGTAAAACCTGAGCACATTTCATACCATAATCATGAAAAATATTATAGTATAAACGCATCATTCTTGGTTGTCCGATAGCAGAATACACTTGTCTTCTGGAGGCTTTATCCTTAATGTCTGTGTGTCCTAAAACTTCCATTCCTGCAATTACAGAACCAGAAGATACAAGTACAGTAATAATATCTCGCTCGTAAAGTTCTGCGATTTGCGCGACTAAACGATCCAGTACAGGTCTTACAATTCTGTTGTCTCTATTTGTCATTACGTTGGTTCCAACTTTAATGACAATACGTTGTTTGTATTTCTTATTTGTCTTTTCCAAGTTCTATAGCTCTATTAAAGGCAGCAAAAGCAGCCTCTTTTATTAATTCATTTACATTATTATTATCCATGCTATCTATAGCAGCACGTGTTGTTCCGCCTTTAGAGGCTACACGTTCAATCCAATCGTTTGGAGAAATGTTATCTTGATTAAATAAGTCTATTGCTCCAGTGAAGGTTTGAGTGACTAATGTTTTTGAGTTTTCTTCCGAAAATCCCATTTGTAATGCTGCTTCCATCATGCTTTGCATGAAGTAGAATACGTAAGCAGGACCGCTTCCTGATATTCCTGTAGATGCATCTATAAAGTTTTCGTTACTTACTTGTATAGATTTTCCTGTAGTATTTAATAAGTTTTCAATGGTTAAAAGTTCTTCTTTAGAGACCCCTTCTGAAGCTGTGTAAGATGTTAAACCTTTTCCTACTTTAGCAGGTAAGTTTGGCATAGTACGAACCACTTTATCTAATTTTAAAGCTGTTTTTATATGGTTTATAGTAACTCCAGCCATTAAAGAGACTACAATTTGTTCTTTAGTGACTAAAGGCAATATTTTGCTAAATAAATCGTCTGCATGGTATGGTTTTACCGCTAAAAAAATTAAATCTGCTTGAGGGATACAATCTTTAGGATCTTTGAAGGCTTCGAAATGTGGGATTTTATTTAAACTCTCGATTTTCTCATCGGTGTTTTCTAAAATCATGATTTTTTTATCCTTAAGAAGCTTAGATTTAGACATCGCTTCGGCATAGGTTAAACCCATATTTCCCGCTCCAATTACTAATAGTTTCATTATGTTATTTTTATGATTAAAATTAATGATAGGGGTAAACTAGTAAAATATATGAATTATCAAAATCTGAGTAATTTAATGCCTTTTTTGAGGCGTTTTTTATGTTATTAAAAGTGTTTTGCTAGTTTTTTTGTGAATTTTGTAATAGGTCGTCTTTATAGTTGGTATAGATAAACTCTATGTTAAAGTGTTGAAATAGAGCCTTTTTTAAACCTTTTTTTAATGCTTAAATAAGGCTTTCTAATAACTTGTTTTTGATTGAAATAAAGATGTAAAAAAATGTTTGTCTTTTATTTATAAAAGGAAGCATATTCTGTTTTTATAAATAAATTGATTTAAGACTGAAGTATGAATATGCAGTGCTTTTTTATACTATAAATTGTTTTTAGTCGCATTATATAAATTTTCAGTAAATACTTTAGCACCTTTGTTGTTTAAATGACCACAATTATAAAATAACTCATCATTATAATTTTTAGATAAATCAATTAGCTCAGGAATTTTTTCTTTTAATTTAGTTATGTAATCTAAGTTTTGTGTTTTACTAGAATACGGAGAAATAAATAGAGTTAATTTTATTTTATTGTTTTTACAAAGATCAATTATTTCATTGAGTATGATGTTATTTTTACTGATACTTGTTGGTAAGCTTAGGTTAGAATGTAGAAGTTTATTTCCATACTTTGGAGTAAATCCTATTTTGGGGTCTACACGTGGTTTTTTATTCATAAGAGAAAAGAAAAGTTCTCTAAACCCAATTTTAGGATCGTTTATTGCGTATCTATAAAAAGGAATATATTTTAATTTTTGATAATTACTAAAATATTTTTGAAGATGTTTATTTATAATTTTATTTTTAAAAAAAGGCATTGCTTCAGATGTTGAAATGTTTGAAGGTTTTTCATTTTCAAAATTAGAATCAATTTGTAAAAACAGATTAGAAATTTTATTTTTTTGCGATAAAAGTAATTTAAGTTGCAATAAATTATCATTTAAGCCTGCACCTTCTGCACCTAAATTGATTGTCTTTTTATTAGACAGACTATTGAATAATTTAGTATCTACATGATTGGCAACCCTTGATGATCCAATAAATACAATATCAAAATTTTGATTTGTTGTATTAAGAATATATTGTAGCTTATTTCTAGGGTTAGAATTTAAATATATCTGAGTATAAACATAATCAGAAATGTATAATAGCCCTATAAATAGGATAGAAAGAAATATTATATATTTAATAAATTTTTTCATTCGAATTTAAAATTGAAAGTATATAAAATCAGCGACTTTAGAATATACACCAAATGTTACCAAGCCTAACAGAGTTAGAACTATTTTAATATTAATCCATTTGCCAAAAAAAGGATGTTCTTTTTCTCTTGAATTCCATTCAATAATTATAAATAAAGATATTAAGACCATTAATTCTGGAGTATAGCGCTCTGTAGCTAAATATTGTATACCTCCTTTAAAATTGAATGAGAATAAATTTTTGATGTATTCTAAACCATTAGAAACAGTATTTATTCTGAAAAAAATCCATCCAATGAGAATTAATAAAAAAGTAAAGGACATTGATAATAACTCTTTAAAACTAGGGAAAATTTTACCAGAAGAAACAGTATCAAGGTTTTTTCGATTTTTCTTAGTTAAGAATAATGGGATAAAGTAAATAGCATTTAAAATTCCCCAAATGATAAATGTCCAATTAGCCCCATGCCAAAAACCACTAACTAAAAATATTATAAAAATATTTCTAAAACTTAAAATTTTAGATACTTTACTTCCTCCTAATGGAATGTATAAATAGTCTCTAAACCAGGTAGACAAAGAAATGTGCCATCTTCTCCAAAATTCAGCAATATCTCTAGAAAAATATGGATATCTAAAATTTGTCATCAAATTAAAACCAAATAATTTAGATGTCCCAATTGCAATATCAGAATAACCACTAAAATCTCCATAGATTTGAAAAGCAAAATAGATGGCTCCTAAAAGTAAACTGATAGAATTCATGTTTTGATAATTTGAGAAAATTTCATCAACATATATAGCACAAGAATCTGCTATTACTACTTTTTTAAATAATCCCCATAATATTAAATGAACACCATTTATTGCTTTATCACTGTTAAAAGTTCTTTTATTGTAAAATTGGGGCAATAAATTAGTAGCTCTTTCTATAGGTCCAGCAACTAATTGAGGAAAGAAACTTACAAATGCAGTAAACGCTATTAAATCATTTGTAGGTGTTAGCCTTTTTTTATAAACATCAATTGTATAGCTTAGAGTTTGAAAAGTGTAGAAACTAATTCCTACAGGTAAAATAATGTTTAAAGAGTTAAGTTTCAATTCCGATCCAAAAAATGTAAAGGCAGTAATAAAGTTATCAATAAAGAAATTGTAATATTTAAAGAATCCTAGAAAACCAATATTTATTAGAATGCTTGTCCATAGTAAAAGTTTTCTTTTTTTTAGATTATTCTCTGTTCCTAATTTTTTACCGATAGAAAAATCTATAAGTGTACTAAATAATATTAATGATAAAAATTTCCAATCCCACCAACCATAAAATATATAACTAGCAATAACTATTAATAAATTTTGTTGTTTTAAATTTTTATTAACAATAAACCAATAAAGTATAAAAATTAAAGGTAAGAATATAGCAAAATCTATAGAGTTAAAAAGCATGAAAAAAGATAAACTTAATTATTATTAATATGTTTGCTAAAGTATATAAAAACAGATAATAATTTATCTTGATTGTAATATATATAACTTTATTTTTTCATGCATATCGATATGATAATTGGTTAAATATTAAATATTAATATCAATCTGTTTTTTTTAAAAGGTTTAGCTTGAACAGCTAAACCTTTTATTTTTTTAATGAATCTATTTAATTTTCGCCCATTAAATTTCCATATCTGTGGTAATTATAAGAAATACTTTGCTCTGTTAAGTAGTTAAGTAATTCAAAACGACCATTAATATTAGGGGTTCTGTCATATAAATGAACATGATTTTTATGTAGCATAACTTTAAAAGTATCTGTTACTGTATTTGTAATGGATCTGAAACATGTATTGAAGTTTATAGCTGATTCTAATGCTGTCCAATCATCAATTTTAACCAAAACATCATCAAATGTCCAATCTATATTTTCAGTTGTAATAAATTCTACTTTAGTTTTCAAAACAGAACAGGCAGTTGAAACCATTTCTATGTGCTCTTTTAATGTATCTTTTCCTACCAATACCATAACTTTTTCAGATTTTAGATATCTGCACGTATTATGTTGTCCTCTAATTTTAGAGTAATCTATTTCTTTATTAAAATGCCCTAGATAACTACGCATATAATTATCTTCAATTTTACTAATATCAATATCTTGAGATTCTAAGTTCAAGAACTGACGTACGTAATTAACGCCTCCTGCTTTCATTCCAAAACCATAACAAGATGCCTTCATACCTCCAAAGGGTTGGCGTTGTACAATAGCTCCGGTAGTACCACGGTTTATATATAAGTTACCTGCTTTAATGTGGTTTTTCCAATAATTAATTTCTTCTGGAGCCAGTGATTCTATACCGCTAGTTAAACCGTATTTTACATTATTAACTTTTTCTATCGCATCATATAATCCTTCAGATTGCATAACAAAAAGAATGGGACCAAATAATTCATTTTTATAACCATAATCATCAGTAGTAATACCCCATTTAACGCCTGGTTTTAATAAATAATCGCCAGTAAGCTCTGGTTTAACTAACCAATCTTCATCTTTTGTGTTATCTATTACGTGTTTAATGCGTTCGTTAATAGGAACAGCTAAAGGCCCTATTTGAGTGTGAAAATCCCAAGGTTTTCCATAAATACGACTTTCTACAGCATCTTTTAAAAGGGTTTTAAAATGAATATCATCAAATACTTCTTTTTCTAAAATTAGTAGCGATGTTGCCGAACATTTTTGCCCCGTATTTCCAAAGGCAGATTGCACTACGTTTTTTATAGCCTGATCTCTATCTGATAAAGCACTAACAATTATAGCATTTTTTCCTCCAGTTTCTGCAAACAGATTTAAATCTGGATTTCTGTTTAGTAAAAATTGAGCAGTATCTGTACCTCCCGTAAGTATAACAGCATCGAACACGTTATCTTTCGTTAAATAAGCGTCAAGGTTAGATTCTTGTGTTGGTAAAAAAGAAAACGCATCTTTAGGAACTCCAGCTTCCCATAAACATTGACTAATTAAATACGCACAAGCAGCAGCATTTTGAGAAGGTTTTAAAATAACTCTTTTACCCGCAGCAAGAGATGCTAGAACACCACCAATTGGAATAGCGATAGGGAAATTCCATGGCGATAATACAAGGTTTATTCCTGAACACACATAAGCGGTTCGTTCTTCTTCAATATCAAGAATATTCTGTGCATAGAAATTAGCAAAATCTATGGCTTCGGAAACTTCAACATCAACTTCTGGTACTGTTTTTCCTAATTCTTCAACGGCAACACCAATTAAATCACCTCGACGTTGTTCCATTAAAACACCAGCAGTTCTTAAAATAGCAGCTTTATCGGCAGTAGGCATTTCGTACCAAGCAGAAGAAGCTTCTATGGTTTGTTTATAATCATCTGCATCTGCAAGTTCGTATTTCCAAGGTAATTCACCATTCCAGTTATTTTGGCTTACAATTTCGCGCGTTTTTATAGGTAAATTTCCAACGACCTGAATGAGATCTCCAACAATTTCAGTGGGTTTTGCCCAACGTGCCTTTACATTTTTAATCCATTTTCGGTTTGCTTCAACTGTCCAATCTGTATCTGGTACATTTTCAAATTGTCTCTGTAATTTAATTTCTTGATTAGCTCTATTTTGAATTCGATTAGGCGTTGTTTTTACAAAATCCATTTTAGCTACAGATTCTAAGAAAAGCTGTTTTAACTCGTGCCATTTATCAGAATTAATATCTAAATTGTAACCTTCTCTTAAAAAATTTCCAGCTTGTGTACCTTCATCAAGTCTTCTAACTAAATAAGCAATGGCATTGTTATAATCTTTTCTTTTAACTATTGGAGTGTATAATACAACGCTATGGCCTCGACTAACAATTTCCATAACCGTACCATGCGCAACACCTTCAAGCATTTCAAAATCTACAGTGCCTTTAATATCTTCACTATCCACTAAATTAATAGCAAACGCTAGATCAAAAATATTATGAGACGCAATACCCACGTTTAAAGCGTGCGATTTATCCTTTCTTAAAAGTTGGCTAACTATTCTTTTATAATTGGCATCTGTTTCAAGTTTAGAAGAATATGTTGCTAATGGCCATTCGCGCATAGACGCTTCTGTAAGTTCCATTTCTAAATTTGCACCTTTTACAATTCTTACTTTAACAGGAGAACCTCCATTTGCAACACGTTGCACGGCCCAATCTTGGAGTTTACAAATTTCATTAAATGCATCTGGTAAATATGCTTGTATAACAATACCAGTTCTTAATGTTTTAAATTCTGGTAATTCTAATGTTTTCTTGAATGTATCGAGTGTAATTGTTAAATCTCGATACTCTTCCATATCTAAATTTATAAATTTTTGTTTCCCTGTTTCTTTTTCAATTTTTAAAACCTCTCTATAAAGAATAGATAGTTTTTCTACTAAAATATCGACAACAGCTTCGTAAGCTATAGATTCTATTTGAGAATATATTGTAGAGGCTTTAACAGAAATATAATCTACATTTTTTTCGTTTAGAAGATTACAATAAGATTCTATTCTTTTTTCGGCTTCATCTTCACCAATTAAAGCTTCTCCAATAAGGTTTACATTCAGTTGTATATGTTGTTCTTTTCTTTTTTGGTAATGGTCTTTGTATTTTTTATCCCCTAAGAAAAACACAATAGGGCTTGTTACGTCTTGTACTTGGCGTAACATTAATGGCACACTAATAGATGGTAATTTATACCCAATAATATTAAATAAACGCACTAAACCGCGTTCTTGAGTGCTAAATAAATCTTCGTAAGCATCTGAGCTTTTAAAAAGACTATGTACAAACGTCCCTATCCTGGCATAATTTTTACTTCTAAAAGCAATATCTAATAGTTTGATTAAGAAAATTTTACCTTCTGCAGATTTAATAATAGCACCTAAGCGTTTTGCAAAAGGATTGGTTGGTGCTTTTCGTCTAGGCTTCTGTAACTCTTTTGCTGTTTGAAGGACCTGATCGATTTGTTTACTTGAAAGTTTAAAACCCATGTATATTATTGTTTTGGAAAAATGAAATTAGGAAAAAAACGAGACTTAATAACAAAAAATTGTAGTCTTAATTTTTGCAATTGAAAAATGATACTAAAAACTTGATAATTGAAGTTGAAAAGAAGATTTTGGTTCTTTGTTTAAGTTTCAGATTTTCAGATAGGAAGTTCGATTTTATTAACTTTCATGCAGAGACACTCTAATTACTTTGCTATTTTTAAAATAAATATCTAACACATCTGGATCGATATTAAAGAACCCAGGCGTAAAACCAAGGTTATACCCAATGTGATTGTCGTTATATACATAAAAATCTGTACCTAATAAGTCCGAAACTTCTGCTTTAGATTTTCCTATAAGTATGTTACTTTCAATAATATCTTTAGACATTTTGTAACGTTCTTCAGTATTCGTTTCCCAATGCAATTTGCTAAATTCATGTGTAGGATAATAAGAAGCTAATGCCATCCATAGAAATATTACACCAATATATAATAGCGGACTTAAAATAAAAGTAGGAAATAAAGCCATGTATTTCTGGTTTTTACGCGTACCTATATTTAGTTTATTTAATCCCCATTTAGAGATGAAAAAACAAGGAATGACTAGAATAAGTACGAATATGAGACTCATTTGTTATTGATTTTTTACTGCTTTAAAATATGTAAAATTCTATTGCTCTTTTTGTTTTATTATTAGAAAATTAAGGCGCTTAAAAATAGTTTAAATTAAAATGACTAGTTTTGTATTCTAATGAAAAGTATTTTCCACAACATATTATCTGTTTCTATGGCCATTGTAGTCTTGTTATCTACAGTGTCTTTTAGCTTAGATATGCATTATTGTGGCGATACTTTGGTAGATGTGGCTTTAAATACCAATGCAACAACTTGTGGTATGGATAGTATGCAGAGTTTGTCTTCAAAATCATCAATTACTAAAAAAGGATGTTGTACAGACCATAAAGTGGTTGTAAACGGACAAGATGAATTGAATACATCTCCGAATCAATTGTCTGTAGATCATCAATTATTTTTAACTTCATTTGTATACGTTTATCATTCTTTATTCGAAACGTTACCAAAACAAATTACTCCATTCCAGGAGTATCATCCGCCTATACTCGTCTCCGATATTCAATTGGATTGCGAGATTTTCTTAATCTGATTTTTTAAACAATAAAACACTGTTTTAACCATGAGTTAGAACAAAACTGCCTTGTGCGGTTCATTTTTCTATGTTTAATTGTTTATATATATATCATGCTGAATAAAAGCATAAAATTTTTAATAGAACATAAGTTTGTTGCTGTTTTAATGCTTGCCCTTTTTGTGGGGTGGGGAACGGTAAATTCACCTTTTGGTTGGCATACTGGGATTTTACCTAGCGATCCGGTGTCTGTAGATGCGATTCCTGATATTGGAGAAAATCAGCAAATTATCTTTACAAAATGGGACGGGCGTTCACCTCAAGATATTGAAGACCAAATTACGTATCCGCTTACCACAACCTTATTGGGCATTCCTGGTGTAAAAACTATTAGGAGTTCTTCCATGTTTGGCGTGTCTAGTATTTATATCATTTTTGAAGAAGACATTGAGTTTTATTGGAGTAGGAGTCGTATTCTTGAAAAACTAAACGCTTTACCAAGCAATTTATTACCTGCCGATGCAAAACCCGCTTTAGGTCCAGATGCTACCGGTTTGGGACAAATATTTTGGTACACTTTAGAGGGGCGTGATCAGGATGGTAATGTTACTGGAGGTTGGGATTTACAAGAATTACGTAGTATTCAAGATTATTTTGTGAAATATGGCTTGTCTTCTGCAAGTGGTGTTTCTGAAGTTGCTTCTATTGGTGGTTACGTTCAGGAATATCAAATAGATGTGAATCCAGAATTGATGAAGCAATATCAAATTTCACTTCAAAATGTGGTAAAAGCCATAAAAAGCTCTAATCAAGATATTGGTGCGCAAACCCTAGAAATTAATCAAGCTGAATATTTAGTAAGAGGTTTGGGGTATATTAAATCTATAGCCGATTTAGAGAATGCTGTAGTAACATCTACAAATTTTAAATCTATTCGTATAAAAGATATCGCTCATGTTGTTTTAGGGCCAGAAGCAAGACGTGGCATTCTCGATAAAGAAGGAGCCGAGGTTGTTGGAGGTGTTGTTGTGGCTAGATATGGTGCAAATCCCATGGAAGTGATTACCAATGTGAAGGAGAAAATTGCAGAAATGCATAAGGGTTTACCTTCAAAAGTATTAGCAGATGGCACTGTGTCCCAGCTTACTGTTGTACCGTTTTACGACAGAACTGTGCTTATAAAAGAAACCTTAAATACGCTAGATGAAGCCTTAACTTTAGAGGTTTTAATTACCATTTTAGTTATTGTTGTTATGGTATTTAATTTAAGAGCTTCTATTTTAATTTCTAGCTTATTACCTGTTGCTGTTTTAATGGTGTTTATTGCCATGAAATTTTTCGATGTTAGTGCTAATATTGTAGCGTTATCGGGTATTGCAATTGCTATTGGGACTATGGTAGATGTCGGGATTATTTTAGCCGAAAATATTATAAGACATCTCGATGAATACGATGATAATGCACCTATTAATGAAGTGGTTTATAATGCGACTACCGAAGTTTCAGGGGCAATACTCACAGCGGTTGCTACAACCATTATCAGTTTTATTCCTGTATTTACTATGGTTGGTGCAGAAGGGAAATTGTTTACACCTTTAGCTTTTACAAAAACCATGGCATTAGTAGCATCTGTTATTGTGGCTTTGTTTTTAATTCCGCCGTTTGCTGCATTTTTATTCAGAAAAAGAATCCTTAAAACCCAATTCAAGATTGTTATAAATAGCATTTTAATAGGAATAGGATTTTGGGCAGTTTTTAGCGGTTATACCATAGGCGTATTACTGGTTGCTTTTGGTGTTTTAGGATTTTTAAAACTAAAATTTAATTGGTCCGAAACTCGTGTAAATACTATTAATAGTATTCTTGTAGCGGTTTCAATTGTCTTTTTGTTAGCAGAATATTGGAGACCTTTGGGTGTTTCAAAAAGTGTATTGGTTAATCTTATTTTTGTATTTGTTATTTGCTTTGGTGTACTCGGTTTTTTCTTCGTTTTTAAACGTTATTACTCACAAATATTAGGTTGGGCTTTAGCAAACAAACTCTTGTTTTTATTAATTCCAACAACCATAGTGGTTCTTGGTTTTTTAATTATGAGAACTACAGGAAAAGAATTCATGCCTTCTTTAAATGAAGGTTCATTTTTACTTATGCCAACATCTATGCCTCATGCGGGAGTTTCCGAAAATAAACGTGTGCTTCAGCAGTTAGATATGGCTGTGGCAAGTATTCCAGAAGTAGAAACAGTGGTTGGTAAAGCTGGTAGAACAGCATCTGCTTTAGATCCTGCACCGTTGTCTATGTATGAAAATATGATTCAATATAAACCTGAGTATATGTTGAATGCTGAAGGGAAACGTCAAAGATATCAAGTGGATATAGACGGTTTTTTTATACTAAAAGATGGCCGTTTGGTACAAAATATAAATGCGGTCTATTCAGATGAAGCCATAAAAGATTCTAAAGCGATTTTATCAACTAAAATTAAAGTTTCAGCAGATCAATTAACAGCAGACGAGGATGGTGAATTCTATAGAAACTGGCGACCAGAAATTACATCGGCCAACGATATTTGGAATAAAATTATTTCTAAAACGAATCTTCCAGGTGTCACTTCTGCACCAAAATTACAGCCTATAGAAACTAGATTGGTCATGTTACAAACAGGAATGCGTGCACCAATAGGCATAAAAATTAAAGGTCAAGATTTAAAACAAATTGAAGCTTTTGGAAAAGCGCTAGAACCTATTCTTAAAAGCGCTAAAGGAGTAAAGAAAGAAGCTGTGTTTGCAGACCGTATTGTTGGAAAACCATATTTACTAATCGATATAGATCGTGAAAAATTAGCGCGTTATGGGGTTTCTATAGAAACGGTGCAAAACGAATTAAAAGTTGCTGTTGGTGGTATGGTTTTAACCCAAACAGTTCAAGGTCGGGAACGTTACGGTGTACGCGTGCGTTATCCTAGAGAATTACGTTCTAGTCCAGACGATTTAAATGGGATTTATATTCCTGTTGCAGAAGGAAATCCTGTGCCTTTAAGTGAATTGGCCACCATTCGTTACGAGCAAGGTCCGCAGGTTATTAAGAGTGAAGATACTTTTTTAGTAGGGTATGTTTTGTTCGATAAATTAGATGGTTTTGCTGAGGTTAATGTGGTAGAAAATGCTCAACAATTAATACAAGATCAAATAGATAATGGCAAATTAAACGTGCCAAAAGGGATTACCTATCAATTTACAGGAACGTACGAAAATCAGTTACGTGCAGAGCAAACATTACGTGTCGTTGTACCTCTGGCTTTAGCTATTATTTTCTTGATTTTATACTTTCAGTTTAAATCGGTGTCTACGTCTTTAATGGTGTTTACAGGCATTTCTGTAGCATTTGCGGGTGGATTTATCATGATGTGGTTATATGGTCAAAATTGGTTTCTTAATTTTAATGTGTTTGGAGAGAATTTAAGAGATTTATTTCAAATGCATCCCATACATTTAAGTGTTGCCGTTTGGGTTGGTTTTATCGCGTTGTTTGGTATTGCCACAGACGATGGAGTGGTTATGGCAACCTATTTAACGCAAACTTTTAATACTGAAAAGCCACAAACTATTAAGTGTATTCGCGAGGCTGCAATTCGCGCAGCAGAGAAACGTATTCGTCCGTGTTTAATGACAACGGCAACTACCATTTTGGCGCTTTTGCCTGTGTTAACTTCTACAGGACGAGGAAGCGATATTATGATTCCGATGTCTATTCCCGCATTTGGAGGGATGATTATAGATATTACCTCTTATTTTATCGTTCCCGTATTATACAGCTGGAAACAAGAATATATCATTAAAAGAAATCAAACTAAAATTGAATAAAACACATGAAAAAGTATAAAAAACAACTTCTAAAAATTTATGTGATAACCTTTTGTGTTTTAGGGTGTTTAGAAAGCTTAAAAGCACAAGATTTAGGACAATTAATTGAAATGGGCTTACAACAAAATACAGGTGTAAAACAAGCCGATTTACAATACAAATTGGCATCAGAAAAAGTAAATGAAGTACAGGTTATTCCGAATACAGAGTTTAGTGTTGGCTATTTTGCAACTGCGTTGGAAACACGTACAGGTGCACAAAAAATGAAAGCTTCTGTTGTACAAATGTTGCCTTGGTTTGGATCTATTACTGCTCGGGAAAATTATGCCGCGTCTCTTGCCGACGCGCAATACGAAAGTATAGCCATTGCCCAACGTAAATTGGTAATGGATTTGTCTCAAAATTATTATGAATTGTGGTCAAATATTTCACAACAACGGGTTTTGCAAGAGCAACTCGAAATTTTGAAACGTTATGAAATTTTAGCTTTAACAAGTATAGAGGTTGGGCAAGCTTCTGCTGTAGATGTTTTAAAATTACAAATGCGAGAGAATGATATTTTAGAAGATATAGCGATTTTAAAACAAGACTATTTAGCAGTTCAATCTCAAATTAATTTAGATTTAAATCGCGATAAATCTAATCCCATTATAGTAAAACCTGACTTAGAAATGCCAACTGATGAGGTGTTAGAATTAGATGAAATCACTAATTTGCATCCTGAATTATTACAGTATGATAAATTGTATGAATCTGTAGAACAATCCGACTTACTAAATCAGAAAGAGCGTGCACCTATGATTGGTTTCGGATTGGATTATATCGCTATTGAAGAACGTCAAGATTTAGAGATAGTACATAGTGGGGATGATATTTTTGTACCTATGGTTTCGGTGTCTATTCCCATATTTAACTCTAAATATAAATCTAAAAGTGTTCAGAATAAAATTCAAAAGGAAGCGTATAAATTACAGAAACAAGATAAAAAAAATAGTTTAACGGGAATTTTAGATGTAGCGGTAAAACAAAGAAATTCTGCTCAGATTAGTTTTGTAACACAGACTAAAAATTTAGAACAAGCAAAGAATGCGCAAGATATTTTATTGAAAAGTTATGAAACGGGTATGATTGATTTTGATGATGTTCTAGACATAGAAACGCTTCAATTGAAGTATGAAATTAACCGAATAGCTTCAATAAAATCATATTATAAACAACAAACAGTAATAAATT
The DNA here is from genome assembly GCF_009796865.1 of Formosa sp. L2A11. Taxonomy (GTDB): domain Bacteria; phylum Bacteroidota; class Bacteroidia; order Flavobacteriales; family Flavobacteriaceae; genus Formosa. The sequence goes on from NZ_CP047028.1 coordinate 2,370,083, forward strand.
ATTTAACACAGTAAATTAAATCAAAACAGCTTTTAAATTATGAAAAATGTAAAAAAAATAATGAGTATAACGGTATTAGGAATTGCTTTGTTTTCTGTAATCTCATGTAAAAATGAACCTAAAAAAGTAGAAAAACAAGAAGTTGCAGCGGCCGATATAAAACAATCAAATCCAGAATTTAAAGACACCATTGTAGCGGCAACATTTCAGCATTACTTACATTTAAAAACGGCTTTAGTAAAAACCGATGCTGTAGATGCTAAAAAGGGAGCAGAAATGATTGCCAATACTACAGAAAATCCAGAAATTAAAGCTTTGGCAACTCAAATTGCTTCAGAATCTGATATCGAGAAGCAACGTAAACTGTTTTCTGATTTAACAACAGTATTAAAACCAATTCTAGTTACTAGTTTGTCTTCTGGAGAAATTTACGAGCAAAATTGTCCGATGGCATTAAATGGAGGTGCAAATTGGTTTGCTATAGAAAAACAGATTAATAACCCTTATTACGGAGACCAAATGTTGCATTGCGGATTAGTGCAAGAGACTTTGAAATTGTAGGTGTATTTTAAAATTATTAGCCTAGCGGTATCCTGAACGTGTTTTAGGGACTTATTATGTAATTTATTTGAACATTTAATACACAGAAATAGAACTAATGGAACAACATCTTTATATAAAAAATATGGTTTGCGATAGATGTAAAGCATCTGTAAATCAGTTATTGGTAAGCATGAATGTGCCTGTGTATGCATTAAGTTTAGGCGATGTTATTGTAGAGCAAATGGATAATGAAACTCACGTTGCTTTAAAAGATAAGCTGAAACAAACGGGGTTTGAATTGATTGAAAGTGAAGACGATGTGCTTATTGAGCAAATAAAAACGATAATTATTGAAAATTTAGAGGATGAAGACTCTCCAATTTTAAAAGTATCTGAGTTATTGACAGGGAAAATTCCGAAAGATTATTCTGTACTAAGTAAGTTGTTTAGTAAACGTATGGGAATAACGATTGAGAAATATGTGATTCAGCTAAAAATAGAAAAGGTTAAGGAGTTTCTGCAATTGGGACAATTACAATTTTCTGAAATAGCAGATTGTTTAAGTTATACAAGTAGTAGTCATTTGGCAAATCAGTTTAAGTCTGTCACAGGAATGTCTATGAGCGATTATAAATCGTTACAACAATGGGACAGAAAAACCATTGACAAAATTATATAAGTATAGTCCATAATAATGCAATTGGAGTTGGTGATTAAGCGGTAATTTTACAGTCAATAAAAAAGATAATGAAACATATATATAGTATATCAGGTATGACGTGTAACGGTTGTCGTGGTCATGTAGAAAAGATTTTAAGCGCCATTGAAGGTGTTTTAAAAGCTTCGGTAGATTTAGAAAAATCTGAAGCGACTATTGAAATGGAACAAGCTATTTCGTTGGAGACATTTCAGCAAGCTTTAAAAGCCGATGGCGATAGATATAGTATAGAAAATCCCGATCAACAAAAGGAGAATGACAAAAGAGTAGCATCTACATGTTGTTCCAAAAAAGAAACTTCAAAATTAATATCTCATACATTTCATGTTCACGGCATGACGTGTAATGGCTGTCGTGGTCATGTAGAAAAGATTCTAAGCGAGGTTGAAGGTGTTTTAAAAGCTTCGGTAGATTTAGAAAAATCTAAAGCGACTATTGAAATGGAACATGCTATTTCGTTAGAGACATTTCAGGAAGCTTTAAAAGCCGATGGCGATAGATATAGTATAGAAAATCCCGATCAACAAAAGGAGAATGATAAAAGAGTAGCATCTACATGTTGCTCTAAAAAAGAAACTTCGAAATTAATATCTCATACATTTCATGTTCACGGCATGACGTGTAATGGCTGTCGTGGTCATGTAGAAAAGATTTTAAGCGAGGTTGAAGGTGTTTTAAAAGCTTCGGTAGATTTAGAAAAATCTAAAGCGACTATTGAAATGGAACATGCTATTTCGTTAGAGACATTTCAGGAAGCTTTAAAAGCCGATGGCGATAGATATAGTATAGAAAATCCCGATCAACAAAAGGAGAATGATAAAAGAGTAGCATCTACATGTTGCTCTAAAAAAGAAACTTCGAAATTAATATCTCATACATTTCATGTTCACGGCATGACGTGTAATGGCTGTCGTGGTCATGTAGAAAAGATTTTAAGCGCCATTGAAGGTGTTTTAAAAGCTTCGGTAGATTTAGAAAAATCTGAAGCGACTATAGAAATGAAACAAGCTATTTCGTTAGAGAAATTTCAGCAAGCTTTAAAAGCAGACGGAGACACATATACTATTCATCCGTTAGGCGTAAAAGAACACGAATTGCCTAGAAAAAAAGTAAAAGATACAGGTGCCGGAACGTATTATTGTCCCATGCATTGCGAAGGCGAAAAGACGTATGATGCACATGGAGATTGTCCTGTTTGTGGTATGGATTTGGTGAAGGAGCAGAGTTTAAAAGCTGCAAAAACGGAATATACATGTCCGATGCACCCAGAAATTATTGAAAATAAACCTGGAGATTGTCCTATTTGTGGGATGGATTTAGTACCAATAAAACCAGAAGCTTCTGCAGAAGAATTGGCATATCAGAAATTACTAAAAAAACTAAAAATAGCAACCGCATTTAGTATTCCTATTTTTATAATAGCGATGTCTGATATGATTTCAGGCAACCCGCTATATCATATTATGCCTTTAAAATATTGGAATTGGGTGCAGTTTACATTGTCTATTCCAGTTGTGTTTTATGCAACGTGGATGTTTTTTGAGCGTGCTTATAAAAGTGTAAAAACTTGGAATCTAAACATGTTTACTCTAATAGGTATAGGCGCGGGAATTGCTTGGTTGTTTAGTGTGTTTGGATTACTGTTTCCAGATGTAATTCCAGATCAATTTAAAACAGGTTCCGGTACTGTACATGTGTATTTTGAAGCCGCAGCAGTCATTTTAACTTTAGTGTTAATGGGGCAAGTTTTAGAAGCGAGAGCACATAATAAAACGAATGATGCCGTTAAAGCACTCTTGAAATTAGCACCTAATGAAGCCACTCGTGTTGAAAAAGGAAAAGAAGAAGTTGTTTCTATAGATGATATTATTTTAGGTGATTTATTACGTGTTAAACCAGGAGATAAAATTCCAGTAGATGGTGTTGTTTATGAAGGAGAGAGTAGCGTAGATGAATCTATGATTACAGGAGAACCTATTCCAATTCGAAAAACGGAAGGCGATGCTGTAAGTGCAGGAACGATTAATGGGAAACAGTCTTTTATTATGACTGCCAAAAAAGTTGGAGCAGATACTTTATTATCTCAAATTATCGAGATGGTAAATACCGCAAGTAGAAGCCAAGCACCAATTCAAAAATTGGCCGATAAAATTTCAGGATATTTTGTGCCTGTTGTTGTCGGAATTTCTATTCTAACATTTGTTTTATGGGTAATTTTTGGTCCAGATCCTAAATATGCGTTTGCCTTTGTAAATGCGATTGCAGTATTGATTATTGCGTGTCCGTGCGCGTTAGGTTTAGCAACTCCAATGTCGGTTATGGTTGGCGTTGGTAAAGGTGCACAAAATGGTGTGCTTATTAAAAATGCAGAGGCTTTAGAACATATGAATACTGTAGATGTCTTAATTATAGATAAAACAGGAACGATTACAGAAGGAAAACCTTCGGTAGAAAAAATAGAAGGTATTTCTACTAGCATAGACGAAAATACAATGCTTCAGTATATTGTATCGATTAATACATTAAGTGAGCATCCGTTAGCAGAAGCAACTGTAAAATATGGAAAAGAGAAGGATGTAAGTCTTTTAAAAGTGAGTGATTTTAATGCTGTTTCAGGAAAAGGAGTTACCGGAATTGTAGACGGTAAACATTTAGCTTTAGGAAATGTTAAAATGATGGCAGAAGCAAACGTTTCTATTTCTAAAACTTTAGAAGAATCTGCTTTAAGAGATCAAAAGAAAGGAAAAACAGTATCATTTTTATCAGTCAATAATGTTGCTGTTGGTCTTATTGTTATTGCAGATAAAATAAAATCGACAAGTAAAAAAGCCATTAAAACCTTACAGGATTCTGGTTTAGATGTGGTGATGCTTTCTGGAGATAATCAGGAAACAGCACGTGCTGTAGCTCAAGAATTAGGAATAAAACATTTTAAAGGCGGAATGTTGCCTCAAGATAAATTAAGTGAAGTAGAACGTTACCAAAACGAAGGTAAAATAGTGGCTATGGCTGGAGATGGTGTAAACGATGCACCGGCGTTGGCAAAAAGTAATGTGGGTATTGCTATGGGAACAGGAACAGATGTTGCTATAGAAAGTGCCGCAATAACATTGGTAAAAGGCGATTTACACGGTATTGTAAAAGCTAGAAAACTAAGTGAAAATGTAATGAAAAATATAAAACAGAACTTGTTTTTTGCTTTAATCTATAATTCTGTTGGAGTGCCAATTGCTGCAGGTATTTTATATCCCATTTTCGGACTATTATTATCGCCAATGATTGCGGCTTTAGCAATGAGCTTTAGTTCGGTTTCGGTTATAGCAAATGCATTACGATTACGTACAAGACGTATTGATTAATTACAATTGAATTTTATAAACCAGTTTCTATTTTTTTTTAGAGATAGATAAGGCTGTTTTATTATTTAATTCATTTATTAGAACAACATAAAAATGAATAAGAATACCATTTATATCGTATTGGCTTTAATTCTAGGGCTAGGATTGGGGTTTGTGTTTTTCGGAAATTCGGAAGCAGAAGTTGCTTTAGAATCACACGATCATGTTGTGACCGAAACTTCTGAAAAATGGACGTGTTCTATGCATCCTCAAATTGTGCGAAACGAACCTGGCGCGTGTCCTATTTGTGGGATGTCGCTTGTGCCTATAAATGGTGATGATAATGCGTTTACTGAGCAACAATTTCAATTAACAAAAACAGCTGCAGCTCTAGCAAATGTAGAAACGTCTGTAGTTGGTGAGAGTTCTGGTTATAATAAGTCTTTAGTTTTATCTGGATCAATACAAGTTAACGCTGATAAAACAGCTGTACAACCAGCGCATTTTAACGGGAGAATAGATAAATTATATGTTACGTCTGTAGGGCAGAAGGTAAGTAAAGGGCAGTTAGTGGCTGTTGTATATTCTCCTGCATTAATAAGTGCACAGCAGGAGTTAATTACGGCTTATAAAATGAAGGCTACACAACCAGAATTGTATCGGGCTGTTCGTAATAAATTTAAAAACTGGATGATTCACGACGGACAATTACACACTATTGAGACGACTGGAAACGTGATAAACCAATTTAAAATTTATGCTCATGTTTCTGGAACAGTTTCAGAAATTTCAGCGAAAGAAGGCGATCATGTAATGGATGGGAAATCTATTTTTAAGGTTTCTAATTTAAGTACCGTTTGGGCAGAGTTTGATGCTTACGAGAATCAAATTGCTACTCTAAAAGTGGGACAATCTATAGCTGTTTCGGCGAAAGCATACCCGAATACTATTATAAAATCTAAAATTACGTTTATAGATCCTATTTTAAATGCCTCTACGAGAACGGTAACAGTGAGAGCTGTTTTACAAAATAAAGAGGATATTTTTAAACCAGGGATGTTTATTGAAGGCACAATTTTAAATCTAAATGATGGTGAAAAAGCGCCATTAACAATTCCAGCTTCTGCAGTGATGTGGACCGGAAAACGATCTGTAGTATATTTAAAGGTAGATCCTGAACAACCTGTTTTTGAAATGCGAGAAGTGACTTTAGGAACAAAATTGGGTGATGCTTACAACGTTTTAGATGGATTGTATGAAGGAAATATTATTGTAACTAATGGTACCTTTACAGTTGATGCGGCAGCTCAATTACAAGGAAAGGCGTCTATGATGAATCAAAGTCAAGTGTCTAATGACGTAGTGAATACAATTGTTTCAAAACAAATTTCTAATGAAGAATTTAAAGCAGTTCCAGAAGTGTTTCAGAAACAAATAAAGACGGTTTTTTATTCATATATTTTATTAAAAAACACCTTGATAGCTAGTGATTTAGAGTCTGCTAAAATACAGTCAAATCTCCTTCTGAAATCTTTAAAAGCTGTTGATTCAAAATCTATTTCTACTGATACTAAAATGATGACAGATTGGACTGTAATTTCAAATAAAATGAAAAGTGATGTAGCCCAAATGCAGCATATTAATACTATAGAATCTTTTAGATCTGTATTTTCAAAAGTGTCTTTAGATTTAAAGCAAGGCATAGAAAAATATGGAATAAATGAGAATGTGTATGTTCAATTTTGTCCGATGGCAAATCAAAATAAAGGCGGATATTGGCTTAGTTTAAATGAAATTATCGAAAACCCTTATTTTGGGAATGTAATGCTAAGTTGTGGAGAAAATGATAAATTATTGCATTAAAAAGACTTCTGTTTTTTGTTATTATAACAATATGGTTATTTTGGTGAGAATTCTATAATATGTTAACAATTAAAAATTATAGATTATCACCCTATAATTGGTTTTTTAGTGCTATTTTGCGCTTGAGCTAATAATTTTATTAATCAAAAAATCAAATATGGAAGTCTTATTAGATAATGTAATACCAGAGAACCACCCTCGAACGTTTACAACAAATGCTTCAGAACATAAGGATTTAATTAAAATTAAACAAGCTATTTTGGCAATAGACGGCGTAGAATCTATTGAGTTTATGGATGTTGTTTTTCCTAAACAATTTAAGGTTACGTCTTCTAAAATGATTGAAGTAAGATTTGTTGAAGAAGCAGTTAACGAAGTCGGATTTAATGCTTTGCCAAGGGAGTTTTTATCCTTTTAAAAATAGAAAAGCTAGTAATATGTATTACTAGCTTTTTCATTTTATATATTATGGTATACTAACGGTTATTTTAAGCCATAAACCGTAACATTTGCAGTAGCATTTAAGATGACTTAGGTATTGTACCAAAATTCTATACTTTTTAGTTTACCTCCCTTTAAGTCGTATAATACGATTCTCTCCATTTTCGTAATCTACGACTAAGCGACGCGTGTTTACTGGAGTATCTTTAAATTTAATTTTTTATAGTCATAAAAAAGAAACCAGGAACATTTATTTTATTGTGGTCTCTTGTGTATTTCGCATTTTACCCAAGTTTCTGTTTTTGCAATAGGACTTTTAATGTTTTTTGTTCTGTGAGAAACTGAATGCTAAAGAAGTAAATAGCAAGTTTGGTAATTAAGGTTTTAGTAAGATTTTTATAATAGCGCTGTTTCTTTATTTTGGTTGTTGAAGCAAAAATATACAGAAAAACTTTCGAACATAAATTCGATTTTCACAAATGAAGTTCTCTTATTTAAATAATTTTCTTAATTACCCGTAATTTATGGGTGTGTACATTTCTATCTACATTATAGATTCCAGAATGATCTAACCTGTCAATTCTAACTTTTCCGTGAGCGTGAATAATATAGTTGTCGTTCATGATAATACCAACATGAACAATTTTTCCTTCACTATTGTCGAAAAAAGCGAGATCTCCAGCTTCACTTTCTTCAATAAAACTAAGCGCTTCACCTTGATTTGCTTGTTCTGAAGCATCTCTAAAAATAGCATAGCCATTTAGCTTGTAAACCATTTGTGTTAATCCTGAGCAATCTATACCAAAAGGTGTTTTTCCTCCCCATAAATAAGGTGCATTTAAATACATAAAGGCTGTATTTATAAGATTTGATTTTGGAAGTATTTCTGTAGATACGCTTCCGTCATGCGTATGGTTTAAAACATCTAAACAGTTTAATGTTGCGCCTAAAGGAATAGGGTAGAGCTCGTCGTTTGCATCGTTAATAAACTCTACTAAATCTGTAGCTACTTTAGGTTGCTCACTATTTAATTTGAAATACATCTCTTCAGATATTTCAAAATATTGTTTCGTATCAATCCAGCCTTCATACTTATCGAAAGCTAATCGAATTTTACACCAGTTTTTTCGTTGTTCCAAAACTTTAAAAAGGTCACCATAGAGTACTTGAGAAATAAGTTCTGAAGCATCAGATGGTTCAATTCTTAAAGGGACAATGCTTAAATTACAAACGCCGTATTGCATTAATTAACTATTGGATTTGGGTCTAAATATAGAATTTAATGAGTTTTTAAAAAAAATATTCTGATTTAAAGTCGTTCTAAAATTATTGATGAAGCACCGCCACCGCCATTACAAATTGCAGCTGCACCTATTTTTGCATCATTTTGTTCTAAAACATTTAAAAGTGTAATTATAATTCGTACTCCAGAACACCCTAATGGATGACCTAGTGATACAGCGCCACCGTTAACATTTACATTTTTATCTGTTAAGCCAAGAATTTTCATATTTGCTAAACCAACTACAGAAAAAGCTTCGTTAAATTCAAAGAAATCTACGTCTTCTAACTTAAGTCCTGCTTTGTCTAATGCTTTTGGTAAAGCCTTAGCTGGTGAGGTTGTAAATAATTCAGGAGCTTGAGAAGCATCTGCATAACTTTTTATTATTGCTAGAGGTTTTAACCCCAAAGCATCTGCTTTGTCTCTACTCATTAAAATTACTGCACCTGCGCCGTCGTTTATAGTAGATGCGTTTGCAGCTGTTACGGTACCGTCTTTAGAGAAAGCAGGACGTAATGCTGGTATTTTATCAAATTTTACATTGGTAAATTCTTCATCTTTTTTAAATATAATAGGTTCTCCACGTCGTTGAGGTACTTCTACAGGAACGACTTCATTATCAAACTTTCCGGCTTCCCATGCAGCAGCAGAGCGTGTATACGATTGTATAGTGTATGCATCTTGGTCTTCTCGATAAAAATTATATTCTGTAGCGCAAGCATCTGCAAAAACGCCCATGGCTTTGTCGTTGTAAGGGTCTGTTAATCCGTCTTTTTGAAGTCCGTCTATTATATTTAGAGGTCCAAATTTGGTACCTGTTCTTGCTTCCATATAATGCGGAATAAGGCTCATGTTTTCCATACCACCAGCAACTACAATTTCTGCATGACCTAAAGCAATAGTTTGAGCTGCATTCATAACTGCTTTCATACCTGAAGCACATACTTTATTAGTAGTTGTACAAGGTACAGAGCTAGAAATTCCAGCATAAATAGCGGCTTGCTTAGCAGGTGCTTGTCCAGAATTTGCCTGAACGACTTGTCCCATAAAAACTTCATCAACAAGATTTGCATCTAAATTAATTTTGTCTAGAGCACCTTTAATAGCAATAGCTCCTAATTTTGGTGCAGGAATTGTTGACAACGCACCTAAAAAACTTCCGATAGGAGTTCTAGCAGCAGAAACTATAACGACTTCTTTACTCATAACTATGTTTTTAGGTTTAATAGTCGCGAAAATAATGAAATTAATAGGAATTAAGAAGTATTACTCTCTTATAAACCTGTTAAAACGCTTTAATTTTTATTACTTTTGATGTACTTAATTCCATACATGAAAGACTTTGTAAATACCCTATACAGGAATCATACCTTGTTATATAAAGCATTACTATTTATTTGTACGACTTTTTTAATCGTGTATCTGTTTCCTAAAAGCGGACGGTTTAAATACGACTTTGAGAAGGGTAAACCATGGCAGTCAGAAAATTTATATGCACCTTTTAATTTTGCGATTAAAAAGAGCAATGAAGAAATTACGACAGAAAAACAAGCGATTACAGCTACGGCTATCCGTTATTTTGATATAGATAGCGGTATAAAACAGCAAGTATTCAAAGATTTTAAAATCACGTTTAAAGAAACGGTTCCTGATACCATTCCAAAACAAGATTCTAATGCCTTGTATACAGAAGGTATAAAAATCTTAAACGAGTTTTATCATTTTGGTGTGCTTCACGAAGATTATAATTTTAATGCAAAAACTACGGTTGTTTTATTAGATAATCGGGTAGAAAAACTGAATTCAGAATATTCGAATTTAGTAAAGCAAGAGAATATAAAACCGCAGTTAATTAAAACATTAGTTGATCATAAACTACAGCGATACGAAAAATTGTTTTTGTCTGTTTTTTACGATGTTATTCAGCCTAATTTAACTTATAATAAGGAGTTTACAGAACGCGCTTTAGAGGAAGAATTAAGTAAGATATCTTACACGCGTGGTAGTATAGAGAAAGAAACGCTCCTTATCTCTAAAGGAGAAATCGTTGAGGGCGATAAATTCCAGGTATTAAAATCTTTAGAATCTGAATACGAATCTCAGGTTTGGACTGCTTCAAATTATAATTGGATTGTTTTTGCTTATACACTATTAGTGTCTTTAGCTTTATTAATGTTATTGCTGTTTTTAAGAAAGTATAGACGCGATGTTTTCGAAAATAATAACAAGGTAACCTTCATATTTTTTAACGTATTATTTATGGTTTTTATAACCTCGTTGGTTGTAAATTATAATGCGCATTATATTTATGTGGTTCCTATTTGTGTACTTCCGTTGGTGTTAAAAGCCTTTTTCGATGCTAGGTTAGGGTTGTTTACTCATGTGGTTACGATGCTATTATTAGGGTCTATTGTGCCTAATAGTTACGAGTATATGTTTCTTCAAATTATAGCTGGAATTGTTACTATTTTAACGGTTTCAGAACTTTATAAACGTGCCAATTTGTTTATTTCTGTTGGTCAAATCACGGTTATTTATATTATCGCATATTTTGCATTTTTTGTAATTCATGAAGGCAGTATAGATAATTTACAATGGGAAACTTTTTTAATGTTTATTCTATGTGGATTGGCAACGTTATTTGTACAGCCGCTAATTTATGTTTACGAAAAAATGTTTGGACTGGTGTCGGACGTCTCTCTTTTGGAACTTACAGATACTAATACTAAGTTATTAAAAGAATTAGCAGAAAAGGCACCCGGAACGTTTCATCACTCTTTAAACGTTGCTAATTTAGCAGAAGCTTGTGCAAATGAAATTGGAGCAAACAGTATGCTAATGCGAGTAGGTGCATTGTATCATGATATTGGTAAGATGAAGAATCCTACGTATTTCACCGAAAATCAATCTACCGGTATTAATCCGCATGATGAATTAGCGCCTAAAGAAAGTGCAAAAATTATTGTAGATCATGTGCTTAACGGAATTGAAATAGGGAAGAAAAATAATTTGCCAGATCGTGTCATCGATTTTATAAGAACACATCATGGAACGAGTGTGGTGTATTATTTTTATATGATGGAAAAGAAATCGCATCCAGACGATGTAAATATAGACGATTTTAGATATTTAGGTCCGAAGCCTTTTAGTAAAGAAACAGCCATTTTAATGATGTGTGATAGTGTAGAGGCAGCGTCTAAAAGTTTAAAAGAACCAACCTCTACAAAAATCGATGCTTTTGTTGAATCTATTATAGATAAACAAATGGACGAGGGGCAATTTTTAAATTCTAATATTACTTTTAAAGATATTCAATCTATTAAAAAGGTGCTAAAACTCAAGCTAGCAAACATTTACCATTTAAGAATAGAATACCCAGAATAATTTTTAGAAAAAAAGACAAAAAAAGGTTGCGTATTTAATAACAAAGCTTAAATTTGCAATCGCAAAAATAACGAAATATTTATTTTTAGGAGAGGTGCCAGAGTGGTAATGGAGCAGATTGCTAATCTGTCGACGCGCAAGTGTCGCCAGGGTTCGAGTCCCTGTCTCTCCGCAATAAGTCTTTAGATATTAATATCGGGAATTTAAAGATAAACATACACCTCGGGGTGTAGCGTAGCCCGGTTATCGCGCCACGTTTGGGACGTGGAGGCCGCAGGTTCGAATCCTGCCACCCCGACGAAAAAAAAGCTTTACAGTTTCTGTAAGGCTTTTTTTAGTTTTAGACCTTTTCTACTGGTTTAAACTTATGCACGCTTTATAGGTTATAAAATAGGTGTTGAAATTTAATGATGCCTAATTGTTGTGTTTAAGCAAAAAGCATAATTAATATAAGCTGGAAGAATTCTATATTTTTTACACCTCTAAACTGTGCTTTAAAATAGATTCTACATTAGTTCGATATAAAATCATTTCAAGTGTTCTCTTTCTGCTCTTTGTTTTTACAGTGTGTGGTTTAGTCAATGCCTAAGTGTTCTGCCATATTCTCAATATAAATCTCCTAATCTTTAGCGTATTTTATTTCTTTCTAATCTTTACATTCATTTAAATAATCTAGATGTTTTATTTGGTACGTTTTGTCTTTAATATTATAAAATCTAGTAATAATATTACAATTAGAAGCTCTAATAACGGTTCATTTATTTAAAAATAAAGGGGCGAATTCAGAAGTTGTTTTTGATCTCTTTGTAACACTGTTCTAATCTCTGTATATAGCATTTCTAGTTGTTTTATCTAGATGTCCTGGAGTTCTACATGAAGATAAACGGTATTTCCTTCTAAAGGAAAGTCTAGAATAGTTCCTTCTTTTTAAAAGCATGAGTAATTATGATAATCTATTTTTTAGTGAATATGTAGATTTAACACTGTATTTGTTTTGAATTTCTTCAAATATTAAATAAATATTAAGAAAAAATATTTTGATTTTACCTTTTGTTGATATTAGAAACTAGGGGATTTTCCAACTTTCGTGCTCTTAGTATTAAACGCATTAAGGTAAATGAAAAATATTACGGAAAAGGATAAGAAATGTATTAGATATATTACTAATGAGATGTCTAATGAGGATCGTTCGGTCTTCGAAATAGAATTTTCCATAGATGATGAACTTAAACATTCTTACGAGTATTATAAGAAAATATGGGATGTATACCCTAAGAGAATAGTCGACTTAAATTCAGAAAGTAGTCTACAAAAAATAGAAGGGAATATAAAGAAAAGGACTGTTTTTAAAAAACGATATGCCATTGCAGCTGCATTGTTGTTATTACTTTTAACCGTGACATCTGCAATCTTACTTTCAGACACTACCGGTTATACCAATATTAAATTTGCAGATAAAGGTGAGCGATTACACTTTTTACTTCCTGATGGTAGTAGCGTTGTTCTAAACGCAGGATCTACTTTAAAATACAATAATAAATTTTCGGATGTAAGATCTGTCCTTTTAGACGGAGAAGCTTTTTTTGAAGTCGTTAAAGACCATGGGAATGAATTTATTGTTCATACAAAGGAAATTGATGTTAAAGTTCTTGGAACAAGTTTTTCTGTGTTTTCTTCTATAGATAAGCAATCTGTTTCCTTAGAAACGGGGAAGGTTAATGTTTTATTAAAGAAGACCAAGGATAAATTTAATCTGCTTCCTAAAGAACAGCTTATTTGGAATATAAAATCAAACGAGATTTCTAAAAAGAATTATAATCCAGAAAATACTTTGTCATGGAAGGACGACATATTGTTTTTGGACAATCTTCCTTTTTCAAAAGCAATACATAAGATTAATAAATTTTATGGTGTAGAATTTATAATTGAAGGAGATGCTATAAAAAAGCAAAGAATAACGGGGTCCTTTAAAGATCAGGGTTTAGATGAGTTTATTTCGACTTTGGAATACATAACAAATGTAAAAGTGACAAAATATAAAGATAAAGTATTCACTATAAAAGCTTCAGATGAAAACTAAAGATAAAGAAAATATACAATTACAGTATCAAAGTCAAGATCAAGAGCTTTTTTATAAAATATCAGAAGGAGAATATAAATCCTTAGAGACTTTATTTAATAAATATTATGAGAACCTCTGTGATTTTGGTTTAAGATACGAATCTAATCTAGCTATAGTAGAAGAAAAAATTGCAGATGTATTTATTCTTTTATGGAACAAACGTAAACAACTAAAAAGTATTGATAATCCTAAACCTTATATATATGTAATTGCAAAAAACAACCTTATAAAAAAAACTAAAATTAAACTGATGGATCGTCTAGACGAAAATTACGGTAAACATGTTTTGCTGTCTCCAAGTAAAGAGGAAGAAATGATAGTTAAAGAAGAAGAAATTTTAAATACAAGTGTCATGCTTTCTATAATGGATAAGATTCCTAAGAAATCTCTTAGAATTTTTGAACTCAGTAGAATTGATGGATTTAAATACAAAGAAATTTCAGAAATAGTAGGTCTATCTCCTCGTACAGTAGAGAATCATATTGCTTTAGCGATGAAATACATTCGTAAAGAATTAGAAGAATTAAATAAAAACAGAACATAAAATAGGTTACAACTTATAAACTCTTAATTTAAAATGAAAAATAAAATTTTACTTTTCTCTTTGGTTTTACTGTCCATTACACATGGGATGAAAGCAGAGCACACTAATCAGAATAATTTCAAAACTATCGAAATTGCTGAAAAAATTAATTTAAACCTTGAAAATTCAACTATAGAAGCTGTCTTTAAATTAATAGAGTCTCAAGCTAATAAATTGTTTATCTATAGATCAGATCAAGGTTTTCTTAAAGAAAAAATTAATATCAATATTGTTAACGCTAATTTAGAAGAGACACTTTCTAAGCTTGAAGAAATAACAAGTTTAGAATTTAAAATTTCTGTAGATGGCATTTTGGTAAAAGAGAAAGCAGAAAGAGCTAATCAGCAGGAACAACAAATTTCAGGAACAGTAAAAGATAATAATAGTTTACCTATTCTAGGAGCCAGTGTTTTTGTTGAAGGAACAAAAATTGGTACATCTACAGATTATGATGGAAACTTTAAATTAACGGTCCCAGCTAATACTAAGTCTATATCTGTAACTTATGTTGGGTACAAAAGACAAAATGTTAGTGTTTTAGGTAAGAAAACTATTGCTGTTGTATTACAAGAAGATACAAATCAATTAGACGAAATATTAGTAGTAGGATACGGAACAGAAAAACGAGAAAATATAACTGCAGCTATTTCTTCTGTAGATCCAGATGAAATAAAAACGTTACCAAAAGCTAACGTAGAAGAAATGCTACAAGGTAGAATGCCTGGTGTTCAGGTCATGAGTGATAATAGTCCTGGTGGAGGAACATCTATTCGTGTAAGAGGTTTTAGTACGATTAATAATAACGATCCCTTAGTTGTTATTGATGGTGTGCCAACGTCTAATGGATTAAATAGTATTAATCCTCAAGATATAGAAAGCATACAAGTACTTAAAGATGCTGCCTCTTCTTCTATTTATGGTTCTCGTGCAGCAAACGGAGTTATCGTAATTACAACTAAAAAAGGAACAAATAAAGATTCTTTTGAAGTGAATTTTGATGGTTACGCAGGAATTCAGACAGCTATTAATTTACCAAGAATGTTAAATGCACAACAGTATGGAGATTTATTATGGCAAGCATACCAAAATGATGGGCAAACACCATCACATGATATTTATGGAGATAATCCAAATCAAGCAGTAATTCCTACATGGTTAAATAGTGAAGAAACCTTACCTAGTAGTGATGTAGATTGGGTACAAGAAATTATGCAACCTGCTTTTGTTCAAAATTATAATCTTTCTATTCAGAAGGGGTCAGAAAAAGGTCAACATTCCTTTTCTTTAGGATATTACGATCAAGAAGGTGTTGTGAAATATACCGGATTTACAAGATATTCAGCGCGTTTTAATTCAAATTATAATATTACAGATTGGTTATCTGTAGGAGAGAATTTCACGGGATCTTATACAGAAGATGTTTCTGCAGGTACAAATAGTGCTTTAGGAAGTATTATTTATGATGCCTTTCAATTTCCTTCAATAGTACCTGTAAGAGATATAAATGGAGAATTTGGAGGTAACCCAGTTAATGATGTTGTAAATCCACTTGCTAGTCTTTATAGATCAAAAGATAATAAAGATAAGAATGTTCGTGCTTTTGGTAATGTTTATGCCGCTCTTAATTTTGGAGACTTTACATTTAAATCTTCTTTTGGTTTAGATTATAACAGTTATAATTATAGAGGCTTTTCTCCTGTCTATGATGAGATTCTTTCTCAAAATACAATAAACAGTTTAAGTACTTCAAATAGTTTTAATCACCAGTTTACATATACAAATACAGTAAATTATAATAAATCTATCGGACATCATAATTTAGATATATTACTGGGTCAAGAAGCCATTGAATATTATTCAGAATCGTTCTCTGCGTCTAGACAAGATTTTTTATATGAAGATCCTAATTTTTGGTATTTAAGTTATGGAACAGATAATCAGTTAAATTCTGGTAGTGCAAGTGAATGGAAGTTAAACTCTTATTTTGGAAGAATGCGATATAATTTTGATGAAAAATATCTTGTAACAGCAACAGTAAGAAGAGATGGTACATCGCGTTTAGCAAATAATAACTGGGGAACATTTCCTGCGTTTTCAGCAGGTTGGAGATTAGATAAAGAAGATTTTTTCGATTTCGGAACTACTTTTACAAGTATGATGCTTAGAGCGAGTTGGGGGCAAACAGGTAATCAAGAAGTGCCTTCTTATTCTACTGTAGATAGTTATACAAATAATAGTAGTAATAGTGATTATGCTATAGACGGTGGTCAGAATTCTGTATCTACTGGGCTTACGCAAACTAGAATTTCTAATTCAGATTTAAACTGGGAAACGACAACACAAACATCGGTAGGTGTCGATTTAGGTTTTTTTAGTAATAAATTAAACATAACAGCCGAGGTTTATAAGAAGGTTACAAACGATATTCTTGTTTATAATTCTGTTCCATTAACGTATGGTGGTACAAATGATGGACAGTGGATTAATGATGGTGTTATGGAAAATAAAGGATACGAGCTTAACTTAAGATATAGCGATAAAAGTAATGATTTTGGTTACGACATAGGTTTAAATATATCTGGTTATAAAAATGAGTTAACAGAGCTTCATAATGTCGCTTATTTAGGGATTCCAAGTTCTTCTTTACATAGTGTAAATTTCGATCAGGAAGTGTCTAGAAGTGCAGTTGGAGAGTCTATAGCATCTTTTTATGGGTATCAATCAGAAGGCTTATTTAGAAGTCAGGCAGAAGTAGATGATTACGGTTTACAACCAGACGCACAAGCAGGAGATCTTAAATTTGCAGACGTAAACGAAGACGGTGTGATTGATGATCAAGATAGAACTTTTATAGGTTCTCCGCATCCAGATGTTGTTATCGGTTTAAATATAAATTTAAATTATAAGAATTTCGATTTAGGTATGTTTTTTAATGCAAGTATTGGTAATGATATTTATAATCTAACAAAATATAAAACGTATTTCTTTAACCAATCGGCATATAACAAAGATTCTGCCTTATTAGGAGCTTGGAGTACAGATAATCCTAATTCAAATATTCCAAGATTAAGTTTAGACGATCCAAATAATAACATCAGACCTTCATCTTATTATGTTGAAGATGGATCTTATTTAAAATTAAATAATTTGCAAATTGGTTACACATTACCTGCAGAGATTTTAAATAATTTAGGATTAAGAATATATGCTCAAGCTAGTAATGTATTTACAATTACAGATTACAGCGGGATGACACCAGAAATTGGACTTCAAAATTATTCAAGCAGTAGCAGAAACTTAGATATTGGTGTAGATAGAGGAATTTATCCTCCTTCTAGAACGTTTATATTAGGATTTAACCTTAATTTTTAAAATTACTTAGCGATGAAATTTAAAATATATTTTACAAAGATTATGGTTGCTTTTACAGCCATATTAAGTATTACTTCGTGTTCAGACGATTATTTAAATGAAGTAACATACGGAGAAGTTTCTCCATCAGAAATGAGTACTCCAGAGAATGTAGAACTGGCAATAATTTCTGCTTATAGTGTATTAAATGGCCAGTTTGATGATGCTAGTAATGCCTATAATTCTCCTGCTTCTAACTGGAGTTTTGGAGATGTAGTTTCAGACGATGCCTACAAAGGAGGTGGAGGTACTGGAGATCAGAATAATATTCATCAAATGGAAATCTTCAATACATTACCTACTACTATTGATGTTGAACGTAAGTGGATGGCCTTGTATGAA
Source organism: Formosa sp. L2A11 (assembly GCF_009796865.1). GTDB lineage: Bacteria > Bacteroidota > Bacteroidia > Flavobacteriales > Flavobacteriaceae > Formosa. The sequence continues at coordinate 2,388,110 of NZ_CP047028.1, forward strand.
GGTGTTAAAAGAACTAATGAAGCGATGCGTTTACTTGATGCTTCTGAAGGTTTTGATGATGATTTGAAAACTCAAAGAATAGCCGAATTACAATTTTTACGCGGACATTTTTATTTCGAATTGAAAAAGATTTATAATCATATCCCTTATATAGATGAAACTGCAGAAACAGTTAATGACTATGCTAAATCTAATACAGAATTTACATCAGATGAATTATGGGAGAAAATAGAATCCGATTTTCAAGCCGCTTACAATGTATTACCAACCACTCAATCCGAAGCAGGAAGACCTACAAGAATTGCTGCAAAAGCATACTTAGCTAAAACCTATTTGTTTCAAGAAAAATGGCAATTGGCTTTTGATGCTACAACAGAGGTTGTAAACAGTAGTTATGGTTTAATGGACGATTTTCAAGAATTATTCTTACCAGAAAACGATAATAACAAGGAAATTATTTTTGCAGTACAGCATTCAGTAAATGATGGTCAAGCAGATAATTATAATGGAAGTATTGGAGATCGATTATTAGCTCCAGGAGGTCCTTTTTATTCGCAATACGGGTTTCATAGGCCATCACAGAATTTAGTAAATGCTTTTAAAGTAACAGCAGAAGGTGTGCCTGCAAATAGCAATGAAAACCTAACAGATACCGATCTTGTAGATCCTAGATTAGATGTCACTATTGGTAGACCTGGAATTCCTTATAAAGATCTTGGTATTCTGTATGATTCAAGTTGGGCAAGAGATTTAGCAACGTATGGAGAATTTAGTCCTAAGAAACGAATTGTTTCTGCAAACTCAGCTTATTTCGTTACAGTATGGCCTTATGTAAGTGCTTTAGATTATTACATTATAAGATATGGAGAAGTATTATTATGGAGAGCAGAAGCTGCTGTAGAGATTGGGCAATTAGAAGAAGCTCGTACACTAGTTAACCAAATTAGAGATAGAGCTAAAAACTCAATTTATGTGCAAACATTAGATGGTAGTAACGACGCAGCAAACTATAAAATTGATTTATATGCTAATGTGTGGAGTAATCAGGATGAAGCTAGAGACGCTGTGCGTTTAGAGTCTCGATTAGAATTAGCTTTAGAGGGACACCGATTTTTTAACTTAGTACGTTGGGGAGAAGCAAACAATGTAATTTCAGATTATCTTCAGGTAGAGAAAACGAGAAGAACACATTTGTCTAATGCAGCGTTTCAAAATGGTAAAAATGAATATTGGCCAATTCCTCAAGCCTATATAGATGGCGTAGAAGATGGCTTGGTTACTCAAAATGCTGGGTACTAATTAACTTTTTAATTCAGCAGAGGTATTATAATGCCTCTGCTTTTTATTTTATAAGACATGAGAAAATATATCATAGTATTATGCTTATTACTAACGGTAATAAGTTATGGTCAGGCTTTAAAAAACACCAATCCTAAAGTTTATGAAACCTTAGCGAATAAAAATTATTACTTGTTAGATGCAATTAATAAAAATCAAGCTGTAAAAAATCTTTTTGAAACGGATGAGGTTTTAAAAGACATTTCAAAAAATAAACATGCCGCAATTTTAGCATCAGCTTCAGGTGAACCACAACAAGTAAATGCGAATAAGCTAGTGGGATCTTATCTTTTTTCTGATTCTGAAATCACTAAAATAAGTACACGTTTAGAAGCATTGTATGGCACTTCGAATGTGTTAAGAGATTTTGTGAAGTCGGAAATAAGAACCTCCGGAGCGTATAATTTATATGACGATAAAGGAGATCAAAAATTATTATCCCAAGCATGGGAATCATGTGCTCGAGGCGTAAATCATGTTCTAAAAGTTTATGGACAAGGTGAGTCACCTCAATACGCGTCAATCGATTCTATTTCTTATAATGTGAATAGTGTATATTATAAACAGACATTATATGTTTGGAGTCAACACATGTCTTCAATGAACGTAGAAGCTTTTTATTCTGAATCTACAAATTTTGCATTATCGCTTTTGTATTTAAATCATAGAGATGAAGCTGTTAGATATGAACCATTAGCAGAACTTGAAAATAAAAAAGTTAAAGAGAAAATTTATAGTATAGATTTTAATAAGTATAAGTACACTTCTGTTTTGGTTTTAGGAAATGGTCCTGAAAATTACAGAGATAGACTTTCTGCTTTAGGAAAATTGAATATTAGATTGGGAGCAGAGAAATTTCTATCAGGACAGGTTCCTCTTATTATGGTATCCGGAGGTCATGCACATCCTTATAGAGCTGCATTTGCTGAAGCTATAGAAATGAAAAAAGAATTAATAGAGGAATATAATATTCCAGAAGATCAAATTATTATAGAACCTTATGCAAGACACACCACTACAAATTTAAGAAATGCGAGTAGGCTTTTAGCAGCGTATAACGTACCAATGGATCGTCTTTCTTTAGTTGTTACTAATAATTTTCATAGTGAATATGTAGGTAGTGAGTTGTTTGTTAAACGTTGTTTAGAAGAATTGGGATATCAACCTGCTGTTATTAAAAAACGTTTAAATAAAACGACTTTAGAGTTTCTGCCAAGAATAGAATCTCTTCAGCAAAACCCTTTAGAACCTCTAGATCCTTAGAATTTATGTGTAGATCCTTTTTTGTAATTTTAGTACTTGTCTTAACGATAAGTAAAGCAACTGCTCAAGCAAATATTAATGCCTCAAGCAGTCCGGCAGATATGGTGAATGTGTTTCTAGGTACTTCTGGAGATCATGGGCAATTATCGCCAGCGGCGTCTTCTCCTTTTAATATGATGAGTATTGGTCCACAAACACGACCACATATTCATACGGGTTACGATTATTATGCAAAAGAATTTGAAGGCTTTACACATACACGAATAGAAGGTGTAGGTTGCAAAGGAAGTGGAGGAAATATTCTTATAAAACCAATTTTAGGAGAAGATAAAACGACATGTCTATCTAAAAAGAAGGAAAAAGCTTCTTCGGGATTTTATAGCGTGTCTTTCGATAATGGCATCTCGGCTGCAATGACAGTAGATACAAATGTTGGTATCCATGAATATGCCTTTCCAAATGAAAAAAGCAGCTTATGGATTGATTTATCATTTGCTTTTGATGACCGATTTGTATCAGAAACTCATGTTATAAAAGATAATGTAATTACGGGGTATATCGATACAAAAACTACGTGTAGTGTTGGAGTGTATCGTATTTATTATGCGCTTCAAATTAGCAATGTTTCAGAAATTAAATCTAGCGGAAATCATGGTTTGTTAGCGTTGCGTAAAAATAGGATAAAGCCTATGGAAGTTCGTGTCGGGTTTTCTTCAGTAAATGAAGATTATGCAATACAGAAAATAGAAAAGACACCTCCAACGCTTCAAGATGTAAAAGAAAAAACTAAAAATAACTGGAATCAATTACTTTCTCGTGTAGAGGTAAAGGGAGAGAAAGCACGAGAAGCTCTTTTTTATTCATTACTTTATAGAGGTCTCCAAGCGCCTTACCTTATTTCAGAGAAAGATGGTACTTATCGTGCTATAGATGGATCTAAACAAAAATCAGATTTTCCTGTGTATAACGGTTGGGCAATTTGGGATAATTATAGAGAACAGTTACCCATGTTGTCATTGCTTTATCAGGATAAATTCGAGCCAATAGCAAAATCTATAGCTAATTTGTATCCCTACGGAAAAAAAAGTTGGGCAACCATGCACGAGCCTTCTCCTACAGTGAGAACGGAGCATGCCATTGTTGTGCTTTTAGATGCGTATAAAAAAGGGTGTGATATTAATTTTGAAGCTATAAAAGATGCATTACTTAATGAAGTCGAACACCTTGATTATAGTTCGCCAGATAAAGCTTTGGAGTCTTCTTACGATACTTGGGCTATGGCAGAAATATTAAAAATAACAGGAGATACGGTATTAAGTAAAACGTTTACAAACAAAGCTTTAGAATATAAAGCCTATTGGAAAAAAGATTTTGCAGATTTATCTAAAGACGATGTTGATAAAATGCAAGCACGTGGTCTGTATCAAGGTACAATCTGGCAATATAGATGGTTTGTTCCGTTTGATGTTAGTGGGCTAAAATCATTAGTAGGAGGAGAAGACGTATTTTTAAAACAGCTAGACCAGTTTTTTGACGATTATAATTATAATCATGCCAATCAGCCAGATTTACAAGTTCCTGGTCTTTATAATGCAACAAAACAACCTTGGAAATCACAGAAGCTTTTTAGAAATATTATGTTAGATACGGTTGTGCAAACTTACTTTAATGATAATAGTAAAGGGGTAGATCCTTATATTGGTACAATATATAATAATAAGCCTAAAGCGTATTTACGGACTATGGATGACGATGCCGGAACGTTATCTTCTTGGTTTGTAATGAGAAGCATTGGGCTTTCTCCTGCAAATGTTGGTGATCCTATTTATTATGTAACAGCTCCAATATTTAAATCTGTTAAAGTGGATATGGGAGATGGTAAATTTCTAAGTATAGAAGTAAAAAACTATAACAAGGATTATTTTTATATTCAATCCGTTACCTTTAATGGAAAAGAATTAGATAGAAATTGGTTAACTCAAAAGGAACTGACACAAGGTGGCGAGATTATTATAGAAACAGGGGCTGAACCCAATAAAAATTTTGGAATTAGAAATCAATGGATTTCATGTGTAGATAAGTAATTTCTATTAAAAATAGATTAATCAAGAATAATTAGCTCAATTAATGTTTGTGCTGTTTTAAGCTAGAAGTTGTGAAAACTGAAATGATTTATTTCTAATAAAAAAAAAGTGCGACTATCTTGTCGCACTTAATGTTTCTAAAATCTTTTCTTCAAAGCCTAATAAAGCTCTTCGGGCATATTTTACTTTCTTTTTAGTCTTGAAATCATAAGAGACTTCTAAGAATTTTTTAGAAGGTGTATCTGGCTGAACCACTAAGGCATCATTCTTTTTGTAAGTGACTTTAATAGGGATGTCTTCATAATATGTGAAATACTCAGGGTGAGTGACTATTCCTAATGTAGAACAATCAAAAGGGATAAAACCACGAATTCCAAACAGTTTTTCATTAAACTCCATCCAAGGCTGAACAATATCAAATAACCATTTATCTGCTTCGTTTGTCATGTCTAAACTTGCTAAATCTATGTTGCCAATAAAGGTATAAGAACTAGGCTCGTATCCTGCAAATTCTAAAGGAACAGCTGTGTTTAATAAAACATCCATAGATTGGGTGTCGAACTCGTAATTGTAATCAAAAAGATTAAGTTTTCCATGTCCTGGATTAAAAGTTAAATCGGGTGTTCTAGCAGCACAAATAACTACGCGTTCTATTTGCGGAATAATATCTGGATGATTCTGAACTAATGTAGCAATATTAGTCATTGGTCCGAGAGCCAAAATAGTCAGTTTTTCTTTTTTTAAGGCTTTGTATAACGCTCTAGTCGCATCGTTTTCTATTCCCGTATCATTAGCTAAATTCGAGCCTTTGTACACAGGGATTACTTCACCTTTATTGTGCCAGTTTAAAATTTTATTAATCACATCGTAACCATAATCTACGTATGTAATGTTGCTTATGCCTACAATTTCAATTTCAGGTTGTTTTAATGCCATTATAAGTGTAATTCCATCGTCTACCTCACGGGCGCGATTATCTGGCATTCCAATCATAATATCGGTATCAAACCAAACCTTAGTTTGTGCCCTAATACCGTTACTAATTAGTAAAATTAAAATTAATGTATATGTTTTCATCTCTAGTTTGTTATTAATTGATATGCTAATTTTAAAAGTCTTTCTTTGTCTTTTAAGTCCGATTTTAAAGGTAATTGTGCGAGTCCTATTAAGCGACGCATAATTTCAACACCTATAAAACCATTTAATATAGCACTATTTAATTCTTGATAATCGTTATAATATTTTTTTACTTTATCTATTGTGTTTTCATCTTGATTAGATAAATATAAATGTGCTATAAATACACCCAAATCAAATTCTCTTAAGCCATAATAACAAAATTCAGGATCTATAATTTTAATTCCATCTGCTGTGTGTAACCAACTTGCAGGATAATAATCGCCATGTAATAAGTAGTTTCCTTTAGTCATGTAAGCAGTGCCTAAAAGTTCTATTTTTTGCTTCAGAATAGCATCTTTTTTATAAATTAAAGCAAGTGTTTGTAAACCGTCCTGTATTGTGTCTAAATTAAACCCATTGTCTTCTAAAAAAGGATAATGAAAAATGTGTTCGTAGTTTAATTTACGCATCTCCAAATTAGCCAATTCATCATCAATTGTAGGTTTTTTAAAATTTTGATGTAATACATTTAAATAACTTACTAATACGCTAATTTCTTCTTCTGTAATATTCTGCTCCAGATTATATAATACATTAAAATCGTTAGCCTGTCCTAAATCCTCTAAAATCATAATGTTATTTAAAGTATCTAAACCTAATAGTTTAGGCATTCTTTTCTGGATGGTTTTCTCTGTGCTAATTTTTTTATAGAAAGCAGCTTCAGTAAGTACGCGTTTTTCAGGAGCTGCAATTTGAGGATATTTTTCAACGTAAGCACGAGACTGTTTTATAATAAAAGAACCTTGCATAGTTGTTACTCGCAATACATAATTCATGTTTCCTTGTCCGGCTACAGATAACAATGTAATGGCATCGTTATCAGATATCCATTCATTTTTTTTTAAGTAATATGCCAATTCATTAGGCTCATTAGCATTTAATATAAACATAATTGTTTTTTGTTTCGTAAGTATCATATTCCAAATTTATGGACTTGTTAATGACGTGCTTTATTACGTTTCTTCTTTGTAATTTACCACACCTAATTATTTGGAATGGAATTAATTCTAAAAGCCTTAATTTACAATTTAAATCACAGTTAAATGATTTAGATATTTTGAAAAGTATTAAGAATCTCTACTTTAATTTTCTCTACAATAATACATTTTGTTTTGTGTAAATAGAAGCATTATCGCTGTTGAAGAATCGTTCTTTTAAAATTCATATAGAAAATAGACGAAACGATCTTGTATTCCTAACAATTTAGTTGTGTAGAATATAAAAATATAGTTTTTAAAAATATTTTAAAATTATATTTGTTAGGAAAGTATAAACGCATCGTCTGTTTAATAAATAACATAAATGAAAAATTATATATTATTAATAGTTGTCCCGTTGTTGTCTCTTTTTGCTTTTAATAGTATAAATAAAGCACCTATTGGTTTTCAAACTTATAATGAGAATACTATTGAAGCTCCAAAACCTATAGATCATACTTTATGGAATGCGTTACTGTCTAAATATGTGTCTAAAGATGGACATGTAAATTATAAAGGCTTTAAAGCAGATGAGCAACGTTTTCAAGAATATTTAGAAATTTTGAAACAAGATACACCTTCAAGTTCTTGGACAAAAAACGAAAAATTAGCTTATTGGATTAATGCCTACAATGCGTTTACAATTCAATTAATTCTTGATAATTATCCTGTTAAAAGTATAAAAGATATAAAAGATCCTTGGGATTTAGAATTTATTAAAATTGCAGATAAAACATATAGTTTAGGAGATATTGAACATAAAATTCTTCGTAAAATGGATGAACCTCGTATTCATTTTGCTATAAATTGTGCATCTTATTCTTGTCCTAATTTATTGAATGAGGCTTATAATGCAGAAGATTTAAATGAACAATTAAACGTGGCTGCAACACAATTTGTGAATGATACTTCTAAGAATACAATCTCTAAGGATAAGGTTGAGGTTTCAAAGATTTTTGATTGGTTCTCTAGTGATTTTAAAAAGCAGGGGAGTGTAGTCGATTTTCTGAACACGTACAGCACCATTAAAATAGATAGTAAAGCCAAAGTTAAATACAGAGATTATAACTGGAATTTAAATGACTAATTTAGTTCTGTCTGAATAAAAAATGATAATAAAGTAGACTTAAAGTGTTTTAAATACAACTTATTAATGTCTATATAAAGAATTTCCTTTTTTACATCTAGAATTAAAAGACATGCAATGTGATTATAATATAATCCATGTTGTAAGGGGAAGATTTGCCTTGTTTTTATAAAATTAGTTTTATAAACAAACCCTTTAAATAATAGAATTACCTTAATATAAGTATGATAATCATGCTTAACACTAATTACATATAATTATACAATGAATAGAACAACAATTTTAAATAAAGCGAGTAATATAATAGCAGCAGCACTCATGATATTTTTTGCAATACCAAAATTATTGGGGGCAGAAAAAAGTATACAAGGGTTTGAGCAATTTAAATCTTTAGTACCATTAGATCCCAATGTGTTTCGAGTTTTTACAGGTGTAGTAGAATTTATAATTGCATTACTATTAATTTTTTATACCATTAAAAATACAAATAACTTAGGGAAATTAGCTTATTTTTTATTGTTGTCTACTATGATTGGTGGTTTAATTATGGAATTTTTTGCAAGACCAGAACCTGCCATGCCGCTTGTTATTATTGCTATAATTCTTTCTGTACTTTCTGTGTTTAAACTTAAATCATTACTTAAGAAGTAACTCGTAAAACAAAATTTAGAAACAAAAAAAAATCCAAGTCTTAAGACTTGGATTTTTTATATGTTAAATAAAAATAATTATTTCATTTGTTCTAATAAACCTTCAATGGTGTTAGACATTACAACACCCGGTAATTTTACTGGAGAACCTATTTGAGCAAGGAACGTTCCGTTTACTTCACCTGTTTTGTATGTTGTAAATCCAATTCTGTATAATCCTTTAGTTAACGCTTTTACAGGGTCACTAGTTTGGCTTTCGTAACGTAAAAGAGAGTTGTAAGAACTACCACTTGGTTGTTTAGGCATTTCTCCACTATCATCATTACTTGCTAATTTAGTCCACGTTGCACTTGCAGAATCAGCAATTTTATCTTCTGTAAATACTGTAGATCTTTCTAAAGTAATGTAAGTATCGAAGAAGTCATCAGAACCTTTGTTGTCCTCATATCCAGCTCCAATAATTGCATTTTTAGTTTTTGCATCTCCAGCAGGAGACATCATTCTTAATCCTAATTCAGGAGCAACAGCAGGAATCCATACATAAATGTAGTAAAATTTCTTACCGTCTTTTACTTCGTCTTCAGAACCAGGAGCAGCATGTCCTAAGTAACTAATAACATCTGTGTAAGGTACTTTTTTTGTAACAGGACCTACTTTTTTCTCGATAGAACTCCCGAAAGATTTTAATTTTTGAGCATTAACTGTGGTCATTGTAAGTGCAAAAACAAATAATAGACTTACATTTTTAATAAATTTCATGTTGTAGTGATTTTTAATTTGATGCAAAATAAAGCTTTTAACTTAAAAATGTATAATTATATTATTAATTATTAATTTTGATTTTTTAATAAAAAAACTACTTAATTTAACTTTTTTTGTTGATAATAATGATTTTATAAAGTTTTTTTGAGATTATATAGCAATAGAAAAATAAGGGTAATAAAGCTGTTTATTAGACGTGTAAACGAAAAATTAACGCCAAATAGAGGTGTGTTTTTTCTGAGGACATAAGTTTAAAGTAAATATATTTTAGAACTTTTTTAGAGGTTGGACAAAATTGGAACTAGATCGTATAAAATGATTATTGCCAGTGTTTTAACAAGAAACTAGTTTTGTAAATAGTGGAAATTTTAGCTTAATTATAAGTTTGTATATAATATACAGCCTATTAATATTTTAAAAATTACGATTTAGTAATTCAAATTTCTAAGAAAAATCTGTTTGTTTTGAGACGATGTTGAATACTGTTTTAAAGAAAAATCGACTTTAACTAATTTTACTGTTTTAAGAATATGGTAATACTTAAGGCGCCTTGAGCACCAATAACTAAAGATTGCTCAATATCTGCTGTTTTTGAAGGTCCAGCAAGGAAAACACCATAATTAAAACCTGAAAGTCGACTGTAAGCTTCATGCATATATTCTACAAGATCTTTTTTTGAAATTACCACGGCTAAATGTTTTGTTATAAAAGGTAACACGCGAACAGGAATTTCTTGATCCGATAACCATACTGATCCATTTTCAGCAACACCTAGTGTGCTTTCTAAAATCAAGACATCTAAATTTTCTAGATCATGTGGATTTTGAATCGTTTCTAAACTAATTGTATTGAATCCTTGAGTGCCTTTTATATGAGAATAACAGACTTCTTGGTTTGTAAAAGTTGACTCAATTTTATTAATGACATCTTGATTAGATGTAACTTCTAAAACATTTCCGCCAACAACTTCTACTTTTTTTATAAATTCCTTAATAATATCTAAACCTTCATCTCTAAAAATTGAAGTCTCTATTAAAGGTAAGTCGATTAATTTTGGCTTATTAGTCTTTAGTTTTGCTAATATTTGGTCTCTACTATTCATAGAATTAGTCTTTTTGGTTGTTTTTGCGTTCTTCGTACCATTGGTCAAAACTTTGTTTTGGTCCTTCAGGTAAATCTCTAGCTTTTCCCCAAGTATTAAGTTTAGAGTTAATCACAGATTTAGGTAAGTTTCTTAGCGACCAACGTACTGCTTTGCCTACTCTTTCAAATTGAGAGGGTTTAGAGAACATTTGTCCCATAATTTTCATGGTTTGTGCCTTTACAAAAGGTTGAGGTGTTTCTTTAGTAATTATTTGACGCCATTTATAAAGCTGAGAATGAATATCAATTTTTACAGGACATACATCAGAACATGATCCGCATAAGGTCGATGCAAAGGGGAGTGAACTGTATTTTTTTAAATCTTTTCCTGGTGATAAGATAGAACCAATAGGTCCAGGAATAGTAGCATCGTAACTGTGTCCGCCGCTTCGTCTATAAATAGGGCAGGTGTTCATACAAGCACCACACCTAATACAGTGTAGCGATGTTCTAAAATCTGGTCTGCTTAATTGCTCAGTACGTCCATTGTCTACAATAACAATGTGCATTTTTTCTCCTTTTCTAGGTTTTTTAAAGTGAGAAGAATATGTTGTGATGGGTTGTCCTGTAGCACTTCTTGCTAAAAGACGTAAAAACACGCCTAAATGTTCTTGTTTCGGAATAATTTTTTCAACTCCCATACAAGCAATATGAACAGGAGCTAGTTGTGCTCCCATATCTGCATTTCCTTCGTTTGTACACACTACAAAACCTCCGGTATTGGCAATTGCAAAGTTAACACCTGTGATGGCAACATCTGCTTGAATAAATTTTTGACGTAAATGTTTTCGAGCTTCCCCAGTTAAATATTGCGGATCACCATCGCAAGGTTTTGTTCCTAAATGTTCCTGAAATAGTTTGTCTACTTCATGTTTGTTTTTATGAATTGCAGGTAACACAATGTGACTTGGTTTCTCTTTTGCTAACTGAACAATGCGCTCCCCTAAATCGGTATCTATAACTTCAATACCATGGGCTTCCAAAAATGGATTTAAATGACATTCTTCTGTCAACATCGATTTACTTTTTACAACTTTTTTCCCGTTGCTTTCTTTTATAATATTGTGTACAATGCGATTATGTTCGTCTCCATCTGCAGCCCAATGTACTTGAATATCATTTTTTATGGCATTCGCTTCAAATTCTATTAAATAATTATCTAAATTAGATAACGTATGCGCTTTTATGCCATGCCCTAAGTTTCTTAATGCTTCCCAACCTTTAACCTCATGAACAGAAAGATCTCTTTTATGACGTACAAACCATAAGGCTTTGTCGTGCCAATCTACCTTTTTTTCATTTTTATTGAAGATACTAGCTAATTCTGAATGACTCATTTTTTTTTGTGTTTTAAAACTAAACCAAGGTGTGTTTTTCGCTTAAAGATTACTGTTTAAAATTTCGGCAATATGTAGCACTTTTAAAGGCTGATGATTTCGAGTAATTAAACCTTCCAAATGCATTAGGCAAGATGTATCTGTTGCTGTTATAACTTCTACACCGCTTTCTAAATGGTCTTTAATTTTGTCTTTTCCCATTTTTACAGAAATAGCCTCTTCTACAACTGCAAAGGTTCCTCCAAATCCGCAACATTCATCACTTCTTTGTAAAGGCATTAATTCTACGCCTTTAGTATGTTGTAGTAATTCTTCAATATAAGAATAGGACGCTTCGACTCGTTCTGAGCAAGACCCTAATCGTAATCCTCTTAAGCCGTGGCAACTTTTGTGTACGCCAACTTTATAAGGGAAAGACGCACCAATATCTTTGATTTTTAATATGTTTAGAATGAAATCACATAATTCGTAAACGTTATTTCTTACGTTAATAACATCTTCTGTTTGCGGAATAATATCATAATGTTTTTTTACGTGATACGCACAACTTCCAGAAGGCGTAACAATATAATCGAAGTCTTTAAAATTATCTATAAAATGATTGCAGGCACCAATAGATTCGGATTCGTATCCGGAATTTGCCATAGGCTGTCCGCAACAGGTTTGACCAGAAGGATAAGATACTTTTACATTCAGTTTTTCTAAAAGCTCTAAAGTTGCTTTTCCTACTTGTGGATATAATTGATTGATATAACAAGGGATAAATAAGCCTACTTTCATTAGTTTGAATTTAGTTTTTAAAGTTCAGTTTTCAATCTATTATTGGGAAAATCATTATAATAAGATTACTTAGTTATGTACTTTTAAAGTTCGGTAGCCATAGAATGCAATGATTGTAAAGCAAATAAATGGAAGTATAAATGAAAAATTAACTCCAGAAAAAGCACCTATTTTTTCAATATCGATTAACGAGCCTTGTAATATTGGCATTAATGCTCCGCCAACAATTGCCATGACTAAGCCAGCAGCACCTAAAGCAGAATCTTCTTCGCTTAAACCATTAAGAGCAATACCGTAAATAGTAGGGAACATTAACGACATAAAAGCCGATGTAGCAACTAATAAATATAGTCCCATTATGCCTTCAATTAAGATTACACCAGACATAGTTGCCATGGCGCATAATGCAAAAATCATAAGTAGTTTTCTCGAATTAATGTATTTCATTAAAAAAGTACTTACAAAACGGCTTACCAAAAAGATAGACATGGCTATTATGTTGTAGTTTTGAGCGTCTGCTTTAGAAATGCCTAAATGCCCTGCATATTGAATAATAAATGTCCAACACATAATTTGCGCAGCAACATAAAATAATTGTGCGATAACACCTTCTTTGTATTTTTCGTTTTTAAATAATCTTTTAAAAGATGAGTTTGCACTCGAATAATTTTGCTTATTATCTGTCTGTGGCATTTTAGTAACAGCAATAAGAACTAACATAGCAATAACTACAAACCCTAAAATAACATAAGGATCTCTAATAATAGCAAGATCGTGTGTACGTACAATGGCTTTTTTTGCTTCAGTTAATGAACTAAAAATAATCTCTCCCATTGCATTTCTTTTGTCAGAATCTAAGGCAACTAATATAAATTTAGATGCTACAAACATGCCAAAAAGGGACCCAATTGGATTAAAAGATTGTGCTAAATTTAAACGCTGTGTCGCGGTTTGCGAATCTCCCATAGATAAAATATAAGGATTAGCAGTGGTCTCTAAAAAGGCTAAACCAAAGGTTAAAATATATAGCGACCCTAAAAAGAATCCGAAAACTTCATATTTAGCTGCCGGAAAAAATAATAAAGCGCCAATAGCATAAAGCGTTAACCCTAGTAAGATTCCTTTTTTATAAGAGTATTTTCTAACAAATAATGCCGCCGGAATAGCCATAGTTGCATAGCCGCCATAAAACGCCAATTGTACTAAGGCTGCTTTAGCTGTAGATATTTCCATAACCGTTGCAAATGCAGCAACCATAGGGTTGGTAATGTCGTTTGCAAAACCCCAAAGCGCAAATAAAGATGTTATTAATATAAAAGGTATTAAATATTTTTTTGGAACAATTGGCGGGTTTTCTGTCGTATTCATAGTCAGTTAGGTTGTATACTATTTATGAATTCTATGTTATTTTAATTGGTGTTATTACGTTTTAAGTATTAATTTTTAAAATCTATATAGATAAGAATACCGGTTAAAATGCAATGAATTTAATTAGTAGGTTTGTTGGTTATAATATAAGAATTCAAGTTGAAACAGAAAGACTATTTCAATTTGAACTTTTATATTCTTAAGTGTAATTTTAATACAGACTTATCTATATTGTGCGTAAATTACTTTAGTTTGAAGATATTCTTCCATACCATGTTTTCCGTCTGCTCCACCAATACCAGATTTTTTCCATCCTGCATGAAATCCTTGAATAGCTTCAAAATGTTCTCTGTTTATATATGTTTCTCCATATTGTAATTCTTCTGCAGCATGCATTACTTTATTAAAGTTTTCTGAGAAGATAGAAGATGTTAATCCAAATTCACAATCATTCGCTAAAGCAATAGCTTCATCTAAAGTACTAAATTTCATTACAGGTAAAACAGGACCAAAGACTTCTTCTTGAATTATTTGCATGTTTTGTCTTACATTAGTTAACAGTGTTGGTTGGTAATAATATCCTTTATCAAATCCTGGAGTTCTAGTTCCTCCAACAACAACTTCTGCACCTTCCTTTTTGGCGTATTCTACCATTTCAGAAACTTTATCTAATTGCGCTTTAGAAACTAAAGCACTCATATCTGGATTGTTTTTAGAAAACGCATCTTCTACTTTTAAAGCTTTCATTTTTTTAGTAACCATATCCAAGAATTGATCGTGAATAGTGTCTTCCACATATAGACGTTCGGCACAATTACATACTTGTCCGCTAAACGTAATTCTAGAAGTTACAACAGCATTAACAGCTAATTCTAAATTAGCATCTGCACAAACAATTGCAGGTGCTTTGCCTCCTAATTCTAGAGATACTTTTGTAATATTTTTAGACGCGGCTTCCATTACCATCTGACCTGCGCCAACACTTCCTGTTAAACTAATAATACCCGTAATTGGGCTTTTAGAAAGTGCATTACCTACAATGCTACCTTTACCACAAACATAATTTAAAACACCAGCAGGAATTTTTATAGCTTCTATTAATTTAGCAAATGCCATAACTGTATTTGGCGCTATAGAACTTGGATTAATAACACACGTATTACCTGTAATTAAAGACCCTGCAACTTTTCTAGCCATTACAAAAAATGGAAAGTTCCAAGGTAAAATCCCCACAGCTACACCAATTGGTGCTTTATGTAAAAAGATATGTTCTTTACTACGATCGCTTTGTATAATTTCTCCTTCAATACGTCTTGCAAACCCTGCGTAGTAATCAAAATAATCTGCAGTCACATCAATTTCAACTTGTGCTAATCCCATTACCTTAGCTTGTTCTGCGGCTAAAGTTTCAGCCAAAAACACGCGGTTGTCTCGAATAACATCAGCCATTTTATTTAAATAAACACCTCTTTCAATTGCCGGAAGTGATTTCCAAGCATGTTGAGATGCTTTTGCTGCTTCTAAAGCTAAATCGGCATCTATTACACTTCCTACAGGCATTAAGGATAGTACTTCTTCTGTACACGGATTTAAAATTTCGATAACATCTGTAGACGTCGATTCTACAAATAATCCGTTTATAAACTGCTTAAATGGTTTCATAATTTCTTTTAGGTTTCATAAAAACAAATCTAAAAGCCGATTCATTTTTAAACGTTTTGTTTGATTTTAACTTCAGCATATTTATTCTAGAAGTTCATGCTCTAGGCATAAACTTTGGTTCAAAGAATACATATGGTATTTGTGTTTATCAAACTTAAAGATATGAGTCCTATTAATGTTATCTATAATTATCTATTTTGTGTATTATTTAAACATTTACTGTTTTGTAACGTGTTTTTTTAGTTAACTTAATAAAGATTTAGTCTAATTAATGTATTGTTATTTAGTTGTTTGTAAATGTTGTATTGTTGTGCTAAACTGTGAGTTTATTCTTGTTGTATTAGTGTTTTTAACATATTGATTAGAATATTATGATTTTAAATATACAATTAAATAAAAATGTGAATATTATAGACGAGAATAATAGGTATGTAGTATTGTATCTAAAGGTGTTTTAGAATATATGAAGCATTCGACCTTATTAGTAATGTAGAAGTAAAATAAAAGAAGCTTTAGTTTAAGTATATTTTCCCGATTTATAAACAGCCGGTGTTAATCCTGTAACAGATTTAAATACTCTTGAAAAATGATACCGGTCTGAGAATCCCAAATTAAAAGCAACCTCTTCTATAGATTTATTAGTGTGTTCAAAAAGCTCGCAAGCTTTGGCAATTTTTCTATTTTGAATAAAATTATGAAGTGTGACATGCATTTCGTCTTTAAATAAGCGTGCAAAAGAATTGGGAGCCATATTTATTAGAGACGACATGTCTGTGTTTTTTAATTTTTTTTCAATATTGGCTTCAACGTAACGAATTACTTTTAAAACACGTTCATCAATAATTGTAGTTTTCCATAATTCGGGACCAATATTGGTGAGCGCCTCTTTTATAAAAGCTTGAAGTTTTAAGTTAAAAGTGAGTTTGAAGTCTTTATTTTCAATTTTTAATCGTTCTGTTAAGTACTCTAACCGTTCTTTTAGATAATCGGTCATTTCAATTTTTAATATTCCTGGATATACACTATCAAAAGGGACTCCTAAATTAAAATGAATAAAAAAATGAATTAGATAATGCTCCTGATAATCTTTTTCATTGATAATGTTAGTGTATTGTTTTCCGGACACATGAATTCCTGTGCTATATCTATGGTTTTTTTTAAATTGAGAAGAGAAAGAAGTAAATGGCGGAATGATGTAAATATGATCAGAATCCATATCGTAAACCGTGTCCTGATGGATTAATTGTCCGCCCGAATTTTTGTTCCAATATAACCTCCAAAACGGAAAAACCATATCATGACAATCCCATAAATTTAAGAGCCAATATCTGCAACACATTAATCGTAATCTAAGGTCAATAAAATTTTGCTTGTTAGAAGATGGATCTCCTAATTCAATATTTTTTACAAATTTCATAATTCAAGAATGTTTGAATTAGATACGAAAATACAGATTTTGAATATTTATTAGAAGCTATAGGGTAACTATTTTTGTAGTATAAACATAATTAATTACTATGAAAACTTTAAAACTTCCAATAGAAGTAGAGGCTGAATTAAAAAAAGTATCTACTGTAGCAGGCTACTTATGGCAAAGAGAATGGGCAGAACGAAATGCAGGTAACATTTCTATGAATTTAACGTCTTTCTTTTCTAAAGAAGATGTTCAAGGGATTGGAGAAAAAGTGCCTTTCGATTTTCCTAAAGAAGCAGGTGGGTTTGTTTTGTACATTACAGGTACAGGTTGTTACTTAAGAGATTTAGTAGATAAATTAGAAGAAGTGTCTTGTATACTATACATCAACGAAGCTGCAACAGCATATTCTATCTTATGGGGAGGAAACAGACCAAATTTTGGTCCCACTTGCGAATTAATTTCTCATGCAAGTATTCATTTATTTAACTCACAACATCATCCAGAAAACTTAGCGGTAGTACATACACATCCATTAGAATTAATTTGTATGAGTCACCACGAATTATTTGACGATGAGGAAGAATTAAACAGACAAATTTGGATGATGTGTCCAGAAGTAAAAGTATTTGTACCAAAAGGTATTCACTGCACGCCTTATGCATTATCTAGCACGGCCGATTTAGCAAAAGTGACTATAGATGCTTTTAAAACAAGAAACGTATCCCTTTGGGAAAAACACGGGGCAACTTCTACTGCACCAGATGTTATGAAAGCTTGGGACTTTTTAGATGTAGCAAATAAAGGCGCAAAACTGTTAATGATGTGTTGGGCAGCCGGATTTAAACCCGCAGGTTTATCTAACGAGCAGTTAACAGAATTAGAACAATTTACATAATATAAAAGCATAATAGAGATGAGCAGATTAATAGGTAGATTACCAAAAGTAGGTATTCGTCCAACAATTGATGGACGTGAGCTTGGTGTGAGAGAATCTTTAGAGATTCAAACCATGGATATGGCTAAAGCAGCCGCAAAATTAATAGAAGAAACATTACGTTTTCCTAGCGGAGAAAAAGTAGAATGCGTCATTGCAGATACCACAATTGGTGGTGTTGCAGATGCCGCAGCTTGTGCAGATAAATTTAAAAGCGAAGGTGTAGAGGTCTCTTTAACAGTAACACCTTGTTGGTGTTATGGTACAGAAGTTATGGACATGGACCCTTTAACACCAAAAGCTGTTTGGGGTTTTAATGGTACAGAACGTCCTGGTGCTGTGTATTTAGCAGCGGCTTTAGCAGGATATTCTCAACGCGGATTACCAGCATTTGGAATTTACGGAAAAGAAGTTCAAGATGGCGGAGATAAATCGATTCCAGACGATGTTGCAGAAAAGATTTTACGTTTTACAAAAGGCGCGCTTGCAGTGGCCCAAATGAAAGGGAAATCATATTTATCTATCGGCTACAGTTCTATGGGAATTGCTGGCTCTATGGTAGATGTTAATTTTCTTCAAGATTACTTAGGTGTTCGTGCAGAGTTTGTAGAATCTGTTGAACTTTTAAGACGTATAGAAAATAATATTTTCGATCAAGACGAATATAAAAAAGCATTAACTTGGACTAAAGAGAATTGTAAAGAAGGTGAAGATCGTAACAGCTCTGAATCACAAAAATCGCGTGAGCAGAAAGATGCAGAATGGGAAAAAGTTGTAAAAATGACTTTAATCTGTAAAGATTTAATGAACGGAAACCCGAAGTTAAAAGACATGGGATTTGGTGAAGAATCTAAAGGACGAAATGCTATTATGGGAGGATTCCAAGGACAGCGTCAGTGGACGGATTACCAGCCTAATGCAGATTATACAGAATCTATTTTAAACTCATCTTTCGACTGGAATGGTATTCGTCAAGCTTACGTTTTTGCAACAGAAAACGATTGTTTAAACGCTATTTCAATGTTATTTGGTCACTTATTGACTAATAAAGCTCAATTATTCTCGGATGTTAGAACATATTGGAGCCCAGAATCTGTAGAGCGTGTTACCGGTAAAAAATTAACAGGTCTTGCAGAGCATGGTATTATTCACTTAATTAATTCTGGTTCTACAACTTTAGATGCAACAGCAGAACAATTAGATGCAGAAGGAAATCGAACAATGAAAGCCTTTTGGGACATTACCGAAGCCGATGTTAAACGTTGTTTAGATAATACAAATTGGCCACCAGCAACTACAGAATATTTTAGAGGTGGTGGATTCTCTTCTCAATTCTTAACAAAAGGAACCATGCCTTTAACCATGTGTCGTTTAAACCTTATAAAAGGTATCGGGCCCGTATTGCAAATTGCAGAAGGTTGGAGTGTAGAGTTACCAGAAGATATACACACCGTATTAAATGAGCGTACAGATCCTACTTGGCCTACAACATGGTTTGTACCAAGAACAACAGGGCAAGGGGCTTTTAAAGATGTGTACACTGTTATGGCAAAATGGGGAGCAAACCACGGGGCGATTTCTCATGGGCATATTGGTGCAGATTTAATCTCGTTAGCAGCCATGTTACGTATTCCTGTAAACATGCATAATGTAGATGAAAATGATGTGTTTAGACCAAGTGCATGGTCGGCTTTTGGAGAACATCTAGAAGGTGCAGATTATAGAGCTTGCGAAAACTACGGACCATTATACGGTTTTAAACACTAGTAATATTTAAGCAAAGCAATATTCAGAAGCTATATTTTATAGTTGAATATTGATACTACTTTTTTTATAAAAATTGATAAAGATTATCCCTTTAATAACATTGAAAGCTATTGAAGGGAAAGCTTTATCTATCTAAAACAATCCAAATAAAAACATGAATTCTAGCCGTTTTGATAATTAAAAAAAGGTTTCATGTTTTATTAAAACGTTCCTTAATAGGGATTTAAAGCAATAAATCTAGAGCACATGAAAAACGTTATAGCCATTATAGATATAGGGAAAACGAATAAAAAAATATTTTTATTTGATGAAGATTTTCAAGTGGTGTCTCAAAATAGTATTCAATTTGAAGAGATTAAAGACGATGATGGATTTTGTTGTGATAATATTGAAGCTATAGAACGTTGGATTAAAAATGGAATAGCACAAATTCAAGGAGAAGGTTTATATCGAATAAAAGCTATAAATTTTACTACGCACGGTGCTTCATTAGTGTATTTAAATAGAGAAGGAAAACGTATTACGCCTTTATACAATTATTTAAAACCATTAAATCTCGATGATTATCAAGATTTTTACGAATCTCAAGGCGGTGTAGAGGAGTTCTCTAGAAAAACAGGATCTCCAGCTTATGGTATGCTTAATACCGGAATTCAGATGTTAGCGCTTAAGCGGAATAAACCAGAAATATGGAAACACGTTGCTGCTGTTTTACACTATCCGCAATACTTAAGTTATTTGTTTACTAACAAAATTACAGCCGATTATACATCGGTAGGTGCACATACGGCAACATGGGACTACGATGGTATGCACTATCATAAATGGTTAAAAGAAGAAGGTATTACCTTACCGCAACCTTGCAAAGGGAATGAGGCTATAATTACAGAAATTAATGGTGAAAAAATAGCAGTAGGTTCTGGATTACATGATAGTTCGTCTTCAATTATACCTTTATTAAAAAAAGAAAAAAGTAATAATTTTGTGTTACTTTCTACAGGAACTTGGATTATTGCCATGAATCCGTTTAGTAAAGAAACCTTAACTCAAAACCAACTTCAAAATAACTGCTTGTGTTTTATGACACCCGAAAAACAACAGGTAAAATCGTCTATGCAATTCTTAGGGCGTATTCACGAAGTGTACATTAAAGCGCTAAGCGAACATTTTAAAGTTGATATAAATACACACATACAACTACATTTAAATACAATACTATGTATAAGTGTAATACAGCAAAATAAAGGCGTATTTCTGTCGGAAGGCATTGATACCGATTTTGAAGCACATCCAGAATTATTGCACAAATTTCAGTCTTACGAAACAGCTTATTATCAATTAATTTTTGAAATAAGTAAAAAAGTCATTCAAGGTATTGAGTTAATTTCTGATAAAGACGCAAAATTAAAAGATGTTTATATATCGGGAGGATTCAATAGAAATAAAATGTTTATCAAACTTTTAGAATTATTAAAACCCGGCATAACCATAAAGATTTCGGATTGCAAAAACGAAAGTGCTCTTGGTGCGGCTTTATTAATGAAGGATTATTTGTAAAATATAATCTACTATAGCTTTAAAATATTTAGCTTGTTTATGGCGTTTAAAATATCCAGTAAACTGTTAAGCTATCAATTTTTGATACTGAAAATTTATTTCCCACTTATAACACATAATATCTAAAAAAGGCACACTTCTATAAAGTGTGCCTTTTTATTTTGTAATGCAATTGTTATCTTTTAAATGCTTTTACAGCGGTATTACAGTTCTAATATGTGCATCTATGTCATTAATAATTACAGGTACTATAACTTTATTTTTTTAGAAATAGTAAAACCTTTGTGGTAATTTAAATAACAAATTAGTTACGCTTTGCAAAGCCTCCTAAAAGGTATGATTATAAATGTTGCAATAACGGAGCGAATAATTATAAATGTTAATGTGTTGTATAGGCACCCATATCCCATGAGCCTGTACTTGGTCTAGCAACACTATTAATATCAACTCGTATATCAAGACCATATAACGATTCGAAATGTGCATACACATCAAAAGTTAAATCACTTGAGTTTAAAGCTGCATTAACAGCTGTACTCGTTGCTTGTAATGAGAAATCATCGGCGTTGGCATCTGTAAATAAAGGATCGGCACTAATGCAGTCTTCCCCTTTGTTAAAAGCAGCTTGAAAACTAGCTAGATTATGGGTAACGCCATTACTCCATGAAATTTTAGCTTCAGCATCAAAATGATTATTTTTAAGTGTAGATAGCGTTCCTGTTTGATAACCACTAGCAAGCATGATATCAAAATCTCTGGTATTAGAAAATATATTGTTTTCAATGAACATGGTAGAGTTATAATACCCATTACCAACTGCTATATCACTATTTACAATTGTATTATTAATAATATACCTTGGTGTAGCACCATTGTTTATTTCTATTCCTAAACCACTGGTCGCACCATTATATGCCGTACCGTTTATAGTAGCATCATGAATAAAGTTACCAATTATAAACACACTTTTTCCATTGGTTCCTGCACCACCATTATCACTAGCACCACGAATACCCGTGTATGCATTATAAATTTCATTATAAAGAATCCAAACACGATCGGGTGCATATTGAAATCCAATTCCTTTTGCTGGTGACCATGGTGTATCTATAATATCATGAATCACATTTTCACTGATGATAATGTCCAACGCATATTTTATACCAATTCCTGCTTGAGCAATATCGAAAATATGATTTCTTCCAATATAAATATGATGTGTTGTAGTTTGGGAAGCTAAATTGCTAGCTTCTACTTGAAGTCCGGCTCCAGAATCACTAAATTCATTATCTACAATCCACATATTACTGGTATACTTTTGTACAGCGCAACCACGGGCATCAATATCTACGTCTGAATCTAGAGGTCCGATACCATGTGCTTTGTTATTATAAATAATAATATCACTAGCAGGATCACTTTCTAAACCCACCGTATTAATTAAAATACCACCAGTAACATCGTGTTCTCCTTCCATTTCACTATTTCTAACAAGTATATGGTCTACCTGACTACCAGATTCATACGAACCCAGTTGTATGCGACCTCCAGAATGAAAATAAAATCCATCTAAATAAACATAGCTACCAGAAAGTAACATTTTTTTATCTGTAATTTCAGCTTTATTTTCTGAGTCACTAACAACCCAAACAGGCCCGCTTACACCGGCAACCCAAGTATCGCTAGTACCTTCACCTCTAAGTTTAATGTCGTTTTGTATGTAATTATAATTACCTGCAACAACTACATATGAGCCTGCAGGTACAGGATAAGGTATTGTTTTACGGGGAGCACTTGGTGTTCCATATGTGTTATTAGTGTCAGACCCAGTAGAATACTCAATAAAATAATAACCAACTAGTTCTGTGTCCCATAGATTAGGTCTTTCTGGACTAGAAACATCTGGAGAAATCCATGCATCAGGAATTCCTATAGGTGGTACATACGTTTCTTCTGTTTCAGGGATAGATGAATTATCTACAGCATCATTTTCATCATTATCATCTTTCTGACAACTAGTTAAATTAATAACGATTAAGCTTATAAATGTAATTGTCAATAACAACTTTTTCATGTCTATTTTTATTGATAAAGATAAATTTTATAGAGGCCATATCAAATATATTTAGTTAACTTTTTTTTAACTTTTAAAAGAAATATTTCTGTATAAGTAAAAATAATACCACTTATAAAAATGATATTATTAACATGTTTAAAACTTAAATTACTTGTATTAGAACATAAATTGTGATTATAAATTTGGTGGGAGCGGAGTCTCTTTATTTTTAAATAATATAATTAGCTTTTACGCAGAGTGATAGGAGTAAACTGTAAAATGGCTATTCTAGTTATAGAATATTACGCACGGTCTATATTTTTTATAGGAATCCATATTTCTTCTTCAGAATCCGGGTTATTATTCTTGTACTTTTCTCCTAAGATTTCAAAATGCGGTCTGTTGTCTAATTCATATTCCGAATTAGGTAACCAGGTCCTGAAAATATATTGAAAAATACTATTGTCTTTGCTTGAGCCTTTATAGTCGAAAACGGCATATTTTCCACCTTCCAAATTAAAAAAATCCAGATCTTCAGGTATGTTATTAAAGTCTAAAACTTCTACTGTTGCCCATTTTTCAAATTCAGTCTCGGGATTAAAATTCTCAAAATATGAAGAATCATAAACTTGCATTGAAATTTTATCTGTGGTTAATTTGTTTTTAATGTCTTTAATTTTAGGACTAAAAGATGCCCAAAGCAGTTGTGTTTTATTGTTTATTAAGCTCATTCTAAAACTATAACCAATTAGTTTTTTATGTTCTAAAATTTCTATTCTGGGTTTCATATTGTGTTATGTCTTCAATTAAAATTTCAGCTTTGTAGAATAAGGAAATGATAAAAATTAATTAATAAGATTCTGTATCTTATTTGTTTTTTTCTAGAACCTTTAAAATTTCTTCGGGAGACATTCTTTCTGTATAGTTTGCTTCTACGTGAGCCGCGATTATAGTAAAATTTTTATCTATTATAAAAGTTGCAGGAACAGGAAGTGTTATAGAACCATCTCCGTTTAGAAGCGATAGGTCGCGTCTTTTGTGGTAATCTTCACCAGGATCAAATTGCAAATTATAGGTCTTAATAACATCTTGATTACTATCGCTAAGGACTTCAAAGTCAAGTTCATTTTTTTGTGTAATGCTTAGTGCATCATCAGGTTTTTGCGGACTTATAGCAATTACTTTTGTGCTGAATTTATTAAATTCACTTATATGTTTTTGAATCTCTCTCAGGTCAAGATTACATATAGGGCACCATTCACCTCTATAGAATTTTAAAATTACTGGTCCTGATTTTAAACAATCTGAAAGTGAAATTAAGTGACCAAATGCATTTGGTAAGGTGAAATCTGGTGCTTGTTCTCCGACTATTAATCCTTTTGCGTTTGATGCATTGGATATAACCAATTTTTGAAACTCTTGTAGTGTACTCATAATTGCTTTTTAATTAATGAAAAATATAGATGATAAATGGTTTATTCAATAATAAGATTACCTGCTTTATCATGAGATATTTTATAAAAGTGGATAAGGTTGTATTTTAAAAACTAAGATACAAAAGAACATGTCTTTTTGTTGTAAAAGGTATAATTATAAATTATAGTTACTGCCCGTCGCCATTCTATAATTTGTCCTTTATTATTTAAAAAAGTAATCACTATTATGAATTAATAAGGTGAGTTTTCTTTGTCTTGGTAATGAATTGCTATTGTGGCTGTATTTTATTTTTTTAACATAATATCTTGTAATTATTTTATTTTTTAATTGAAAGATATACAGTTATTAAAGTTCGAAATATGAAGGTTTTAAGTCTTTAAAATTATTGCTAATATCCGATAGGTCTTGGTTTTGAGAAGTTGTTCCGTTTTTTTAAGTTTTATACTTTGCTTAAACTGAATGTTTTCTAGTGTTTATTAAATTAAACTAATCGGAAAAAGCGGGGGAGAGATCTGTTAAAAAATTTCGTAAATGCTTATAGCATGCATATCTTTGTAGTAATAATTAATAAATTAAATAACTTAAATATGAAAAAACCCACTATCGGATTTATCGGACTAGGCCTTATGGGAGGTAACATGGTTGAAAATCTTCAAAAAAGAGGTTTCGAGCTTTCTGTAATGGATCTTAATAAAGATGAAGTTGCAAAAGTTATCGCTCGCGGTAATGCTACTGAAGCTACTTCTCCAAAAGAATTAGCTGAAAAAAGTGATATTATTATGTTTTGCCTTACTACTTCTGCTGTTGTAGAAAAGATTGTATATGGTGAAGAAGGTATCTTAGCTGGTATTAAAGAAGGTGCTGTTTTAATTGATTTTGGAACATCTATTCCTGCTTCTACTAAAAAAATTGGTAAAGACCTTGCAGAAAAAGGTGCTGGTATGATTGATGCTCCTCTAGGACGTACTCCTGCTCATGCAAAAGACGGATTGCTTAACATTATGGCTGCTGGAGATAAAGATACTTTCGAAAAAGTTAAACCTGTTTTAGACGAACAAGGTGAAAATGTATTCTATTTAGGTGCTCTTGGTGCTGGACATACAACTAAGCTTATTAATAACTTTATGGGAATGACAACTGTAGTTGCAATGTCTCAGGCTTTCGCAGCTGCTAAATTAGCTGGTGTAGACACACAACAATTGTTTGATATTATGTCTGCAGGTCCTTCTAATTCTCCATTCATGAAATTCTGTAAGCATTACGCTGTAGATAATGTAAGTGATTTAGGTTTCTCTATTAACAATGCTAATAAAGACCTTGGATACTTTGTACAAATGATGAACGATCTTGGTTCTACTTCTGCTATTGCAGAGGCAACTTCTTCTAACCTTCAGGCTGCAGTAGCTGCTGATATGGGTAACGGAAATGTTCCAGAAATCTTTGATTATTTCGTAAACTTAAAAAAATAATTTAAGTATTAATTCAATTAATACTTTTTAGAACTAAGAGATATATTTTGCACAATTTATTGTGTATTTAAAGTTGCGTGTTTTTATTGTAGTTTTTTCTAAAGGAAATTAGATAAATAATGCGCAACGGTTCTTGGTTTATATTCTTTAATACTGTTTTAATTCCCAAATTTATTTTTCTTCCAATTTAATTGTTCAAGGCGTCCATTTTGGAATCCTATTAAGTGTTCTTGCTTTTTAATCTGAGTTTAGTAAGATAATAGTCTTAAATATGTTATTTTCTAAATGGCAAGTTCTGTTAAAATTTTTCAATGTAAAAGGTTCACAGTACCTTCTAATTACTTTGTTATTTTGTACATCATGTTTAAAATTATGTAGCCTTATTTCAGTACGAGACACTTTTAAAAAAAACATGAGAGTGAAATCATTTGCGCGTAAATCTTGCGAATTGATTCTTTAAAGTCAGTTGAGTAATATTTTGAGTTATTATTTTAAACTACTTTTTAAGCGGTTTTAGAACTTTTTTTTAGAGCCGAGTGAGCATGAATGGCAACGTTAAATATATAGCTCGTAGGGGAGAGGACTAGCAGTAAGTTATTAGAAACCTCTTAGCCAAATGTAAACATTATGTATTGAAATTTTACTTTTCCAATAGCCAAATTTTACATTTGGCGGTCTTTAATTCATCTCTGCTCTTTCTAAAAAAAACGCCCTATGAACTATATATAGTGTGTGTGCCCAGCATGGGCATCTTTTGATTTACCGAAAGGTAAATAATTAATCTATAGGGTGCAAGTCCCTTATGCGCAGGAGTAACGTTCTGAAGCATTAGTAAGTCGCAAGGGTGAAAACCGTGAGGTTTTATCTGAAGGAAGCGGAACTACAAAACTCGGTACTGACGAACAGAAATCGTATACAGAGGCATATTTACTCGGGTAAGCAACCACATCATTGTAACGCCCCAAGATTAACAAAAGGGTAAGTATGTAGATACGGCAGGAATTGAGGGAAAGAAGATGTCATTACCTGGGGAGGTCTCTACAACTACGAGTTGGTTATGTAGAGAAGTCAGCAGAAGTCATAGTACTTACAGGAAACGAGGTGCAACAAGAATTGTACAGGTCTCACGGGTAAGGAAGGACAGAACATTAAATTACGTTGGAATTCGATTAGGATGCTTAGCTAGCCTAGTTTTAAACCAACAGGAGTACACGAATTATTGAATCTATGATTGAACAGGTATTAGAAGCAACAAATCTTTATAAAGCAACACGCCAAGTGGAGCGCAATAAAGGTGCGAGCGGCGTAGATGGTATGAAAACAACGGCACTTTCGGCATACATATTAGAAAACCGTTCGCTTATATTATCTGCTATTCGCACAAATAGCTATGTTCCAAATTCAATTTTAGGAGTAAAGATTCCAAAAGGACAGGGTAAAACCCGACTATTAGGAATACCAACGGTAGTAGATAGGTGGCTACAACAGGCGGTAAGCCAACAATTAATGGTTCATTTTGAATATGATTTTGAGCCCGTTAGTTATGGATTTCGCCCACAAAAGAACATCCAAAAAGCAGTATTACAAGCTCAAGGGTATATCAATTCTGGTTACCAAGATATTGTAGATATTGATTTGCAAGGATTCTTTGATGAAGTAGACCACTGTATTTTACTTCAACTTATCTACCGCAAAGTAAAATGTCCAACCACCTTGCGATTAATCCGAAAATGGTTAAGAGCTCCCATCTTAATAGATGGAACACTCAAAAAGCGCAGAAAAGGTATCCCGCAAGGTAGCCCCATTAGTCCCTTATTATCTAACATTATGTTAGATGTTTTGGATAAAGAAATGAAAAGCATGGGCTTGCTTTATGTACGCTATGCAGACGACTTTAGCGTTTACGCAAAAAGTAAAAGCGAGGCAAAAACTATAGGAAATAAACTGTTTATCTTTTTAAGAGATACTTAAATTACTATAAATAAAGCCAAAAGTGGCATCGCAGACCTGTAAACTTTGAGTTACTGGACATGGTTTTGTACCTGTTTATAAAAAGGGAGTCAAAGGACAATATGTACTGTGGTAGCAAAGAAAAGTTGGGAAAAGTTTAAACGTAACCTAAAAAGCATCACCAAGAAAACCAAACCCATGTCGTTATTCGAACGTCTGGATCGGCTTAATCAAGTTTGCCGAGGCTGGATGAATAATTACCGCTTAACTAACATCTATGCAAAAGTTAAAAAGCTAGATGAGTGGTAAGAAATCGGTTGCGCTATTGTATTTGGCATGATTGGAAAAAGCTAGAGCGGAAACGTAAAAACCTCATTCGATTAGGTATAGAAATCGGACAAGCCTATGCTTGGAGTAGAACAAGAATGGGAGGCTGGGCAGTTGCTCAAAGTCCTATTTTAAAGACTACTATTACAGTTTCTAGACTTAAACGAAAAGGGTATAAACCTTTGCTAGATTACATTAATAATACGCAAACTTCAATTTGGTGAACCGCCGTATACGAGACCCGTACGTACGGTGGTGTGAGAGGCGCAGTGGCGACTTTTAAGTCGTCACCCGTCTACTCGATTGAACGAATCCTCCCTATCGGTCGGAAGCCCTCCTGACTGATTCAGAATAAGTTATTCTTTTGTAAAAGTAATAGATTTATTAACTTATGGGTAAATTTTAAATCTATTATTATGTTTAAAAAAAAGTAAAACCATTGCTGAACGCGCCTTTTCAGATGTAAAGGATTTCAGTCATCTTCAAACCAAACTCGAACAGAGTTTCTCTATTAATGGCAAAGCCAAAAGCACTTTAAACAACTATCTCCGGTGCTTGGCACACTTAGCTTTGCATTACAACCGAAGTCCTGAAAAACTATCGGTAGAACACGTTCAGAACTATCTTTACCATGCCAAAAACTTCACAAAACACCTTCTGAGAGTTTCTTTAAACACACCATTTTCGGACTCAGAGCAGCCTACAAAGTGATGGGCATGGAAGCCAAACGTGTAGCGCTTCCTCAAATTAAAAGAGATATTAAACTACCATGTGTTCTAAATAAAGAGGAAGTTAAGCGCCTTTTAAAAGCGCCTAAATATCTTAAGCATCGTTTGATAATAGGTATGCTTTACGGCTGTGGATGCGTAGCTACGAACTCTGCGCTGTTAAATTATCTGATCTCGATTTTGAGCGTAAAACCGTGTTTATTCCTAAGAAAAAAGGAAAAATAGATCGCTATGTGCCTTTGAGTCCGCTTCTGATTAGGGGATTAAAAAAATACATCACAACAGAAAACCCTCAGGGACATCTTTTTAATAGCCAAGTTTCTAAAGCTGGAGAATCACGCGGATTAACCACCAACGGTATACGCTGGATTATTAAAGAAAACAGAAGTAAAATAGGGAGTTCTAAACAGATAACTGCCCATACTTTACGGCACACGTTTGCTACACATTTATTAGAGTATGGTGTTGATATCGTCAGTTTAAAGGAACTTCTACATGCACATATCGAGATGACACTCACGTATCTTCATGTTGCCAATTTGCCTAGTGGTTCCAAATTTTCTCCCTTGGATAAACTTTACGATTAATGTTTTGTAAACATAAAGTAGCTGACATTTTAGAAATGGAACAGCTACAGCTCAAAACATTGAGTCTGACCTCTTGGCATTACCGTGGGTTACAAGCCATAAGAAGGTGTCGCACCAAAGCTATGGGTGGCCATATTGATAAATGCGATTGTTGCCAAGCCTTACACATTAGTTATAACAGTTGCAGAAATAGACATTGCCCAACATGCCAGGGACACAAACGTGAACAGTGGATAAAAGCCAGAGAAGGCGAACTATTAAATGTGCCTTATTTTCATATCGTTTTTACGCTTCCAAGTGAGTTTAATACCTACGCCCTGAGTCATGGTAAAGTAATTTATAGCAGTTTATTTAGAACCGCATGGCAAACCCTGCAACAGTTTGGAGACAACCCCAAACACTTGGGCGCTAAACTGGGTATGATTGCTATACTTCATACCTGGGGACAAAACATGAGCCTACATCCGCACTTGCATTGTATTGTTCCTGGCGGTGGATGGCGTAAATGGGACATGGAAAAGTGCAAAAAATAAAGGTAAATATCTATTCAATGTAAAATCTATGAGCAAGGTGTTTAAGGCTAAATTTATCTCTGAACTTAGGAAAAGTGAAGTAAAAATCCCAAAGAAAGTTTATAATACAGTGTACAGTAAAAAATGGGTGATCTATGCGAAACAATCTTTTAGAAGTCCAAAATATGTTATTGAATATCTAGGCAGATACACGCATAAAATTGCAATAAGTAACCATCGTATTATTGCTGTAGATCGTGAAAATAAAACGGTGACTTTTACCGCGAAAGATTACCGGCACCAAGCTAAAAAGATAAAGTTGACTTTGTCCAGTGAAGAATTTGTTAGACGCTTTGCTTTGCATATTTTACCCAAGGCTTTACACGCATACGGCATTACGGTATTTTAAGCAGCAGCTGGAAAAAAGAGAAATTACCGAGACTACAAGCCGAACTGGCTTGTAAAAAGATAGTGAGTATTAAAACAGTCGAACCTGTTTTACACCGTCGTTGTCCCGTTTGTAAAAAAGGAAAACTACATACCATACTACTATTTAACGATCGTGGTCCTCCCGAAAATTGGAGGGTATTATTAAGAGATAAAAAATTAAATAGGGTCAATTAAAAAAAACAATCTGCAAGCGCGGACAGACCTCTCAATGGCTAAACTTAAAATTTAAGCCATTATAAAGTGAAATTATATTAAGTGTTACCGAAAAAAGAAACAATCTCTTCCAAATAAAGACTGATCAGCGTAGTTTAAACATGTAAACTACAATCGATTACCAAAGCATCCTTCCCTAAACACATCGTTTTCCCCATAAGAGACATCTTCTGCCGACTTCGTCAACACAATATTCAGCTCTGGCCTATCGGCGAGCCGAATACTTAGTTATTGTAAAACGTTTTCTACGTTTGATTTTAATTCTTCTTTTCCAATCTTCAATTCTCAAATTCAAAGTGTCAATTCGGTATGATTATAAATTCAAAATTCCGTAATCCGTAACGTGATTAAATTGGTATTCTTTTCCAAAGTTTTCAAATTCACGTTATATGGCTTACAATCTTTTCATTGTCGTTTTCTTATTAATATACAAAGTTTTATAATCTCTATATTGAATATCTGGGTCAATTTTTGCAGAGTACACAGCAAGATTTCCAAGCGCAAAAATGAGAGCGAATCCGTTTAAAAAATCAGAAATTGTTTTATTTTCTCGATTTAATGTGTCTTATAATCCAAAATAAAAGTAAAAATAGAGTTGATGATAAAATTCCGAAAGTAATTCCGTAAGCTCTGTTCATTTCATAATTTCCGAAACTGAAAATTTGGAATCAGAAATACAATTAGTAGGCTTGCGATTACATACAACGCCAATATTCCGCCAAATTATTTTCAACTTTTTCTTCTTATTCAATCGGCTTTTTTAATGTTTTACAACGGTTTGCAATAAGAAAATGTAGGGCATTTCGAAGCTCCTATCTTTCATGTTACACAGCTGTTTATTAAATGTTATATCGTTCAAATTTAGCACTTTACGCCCTATGTTTTTTATTGCGTGTGTGTGCCCAGCATGGGCATCTTTTGATTTACCGAAAGGTAAATAATTAATCTATAGGGTGCAAGTCCCTTATGCGCAGGAGTAACGTTCTGAAGCATTAGTAAGTCGCAAGGGTGAAAACCGTGAGGTTTTTATCTGAAGGAAGCGGAACTACAAAAACTCGGTACTGACGAACAGAAATCGTATACAGAGGCATATTTACTCGGGTAAGCAACCACATCATTGTAACGCCCAAGATTAACAAAAGGGTAAGTATGTATATACGGCAGGAATTGAGGGAAAGAAGATGTCATTACCTGGGGAGGTCTCTACAACTACGAGTTGGTTATGTAGAGAAGTCAGCAGAAGTCATAGTACTTACAGGAAACGAGGTGCAACAAGAATTGTACAGGTCTCACGGGTAAGGAAGGACAGAACATTAAATTACGTTGGAATTCGATTAGGATGCTTAGCTAGCCTAGTTTTAAACCAACAGGAGTACACGAATTATTGAATCTATGATTGAACAGGTATTAGAAGCAACAAATCTTTATAAAGCAACACGCCAAGTGGAGCGCAATAAAGGTGCGAGCGGCGTAGATGGTATGAAAACAACGGCACTTTCGGCATACATATTAGAAAACCGTTCGCTTATATTATCTGCTATTCGCACAAATAGCTATGTTCCAAATTCAATTTTAGGAGTAAAGATTCCAAAAGGACAGGGTAAAACCCGACTATTAGGAATACCAACGGTAGTAGATAGGTGGCTACAACAGGCGGTAAGCCAACAATTAATGGTTCATTTGAATATGATTTTGAGCCCGTTAGTTATGGATTTCGCCCACAAAAGAACATCCAAAAAGCAGTATTACAAGCTCAAGGGTATATCAATTCTGGTTACCAAGATATTGTAGATATTGATTGCAAGGATTCTTTGATGAAGTAGACCACTGTATTTTACTTCAACTTATCTACCGCAAAGTAAAATGTCCAACCACCTTGCGATTAATCCGAAAATGGTTAAGAGCTCCCATCTTAATAGATGGAACACTCAAAAAGCGCAGAAAAGGTATCCCGCAAGGTAGCCCCATTAGTCCCTTATTATCTAACATTATGTTAGATGTTTTGGATAAAGAAATGAAAAGCATGGGCTTGCTTTATGTACGCTATGCAGACGACTTTAGCGTTTACGCAAAAAGTAAAAGCGATGCAAAAACTATAGGAAATAAACTGTTTATCTTTTTAAGAGATAAACTTAAATTACCTATAAATAAAGCCAAAAGTGGCATCCGCAGACCTGTAAATTTTGAGTTGCTTGGACATGGATTTGTACCCATTTATAAAAAGGGAGTCAAAGGACAATATGTACTAGTGGTAGCAAAGAAAAGTTGGGCAAAGTTTAAACGTAACCTGAAAAGTATCACCAAGAAAACCAAACCCATGTCGCTATTCGAACGTCTGGATCGGCTTAATCAAGTCTGTCGAGGCTGGATGAATAATTACCGCTTAACTAACATCTATGCAAAAGTTAAAAAGCTAGATGAGTGGCTAAGAAATCGGTTGCGCTATTGTATTTGGCATGATTGGAAAAAGCTAGAGCGGAAACGTAAAAATGGCATTCAATTAGGTATAGAAATCGGACAAGCCTATGCTTGGAGTAGAACAAGAATGGGAGGCTGGGCAGTCGCTCAAAGTCCTATTTTAAAGACTACTATCACAGTTTCTAGGCTTAAACGAAAAGGGTATAAACCGCTATTAGATTACATTAATAATACGCAAACTTCAATTTGGTGAACCGCCGTATACGAGACCCGTACGTACGGTGGTGTGAGAGGCGCAGTGACGACTTTTAAGTTGTCACCCGTCTACTCGATTATGCGCTTTTTTTATTTATTATTTTTCTTAATGGAGTCTCAAAGAACTTATAACTAATAGCAGAAAATAATATTAGAACAGAAAGAGCCGTATAGAAAATAACAATGTTATTATCTATGTTCAAATATTTCATAATACCATTAACCAAGTATAAACGGGCTTTTGTAAAATATAAATTCCATAACTAATCTCTCCTAAAAAAACTAAAGTTTTGCGATTTGACATTCTTGTTATAAACCATTGTTGCTGAAATCAAAATTATCATAGGAGGAAGACAAATGCCAACATACCATTATGATAGTTAATACCAATATTCATTTTGAGTAATACAGATACAAATACTATTAGAATAATAATAGGTAAGTCATAATTTCTCACTTTAATTCCTTTTAAAAAAAACATACCTGCTAAATTTCCAATTAAGAATTCACTTAAGTGCATCAATGGAAAATAAAATATCAAATCATGGCTTTTTGATGGAAATCCATTATAAAAAGACGAATATCTCATAAAATGTAGGGCAATCTGGCTTCCAATAAAGAAAATTAGAATTGGAACAATTAGTTTTTTGTAGGAATATTCTTTATAAAAGTGATTAAAAAGGAAAGGAAAAGATAGGTAAAAGAACATCTCTACAGATAAAGACCATCCAGGTCCATTAAACGAAAGTGCATACCCTGGAATCCAACTTTGAACTATTGTAATATTTAATATCAAAGCTTTATAATCAATAGGTTTACCAATAATTACAAAATAGATTAATAAAACTATTATGGCTAAGAAAAATACGGGATAGATTCTTGCAAATCTTCTTTTCATATAATCCCAAAATTCAATCTTATCTTTATTATTATATGCTATTATCATTACAAAGCCTGATAGAATGAAGAAATAACTGACACCTATATTTGCCTGTCTAAATAAGAAATCAATAGCATCATGACTAAATGGAAAAACATTCTTTCCATAATGAAATACTACAATTGAAATAGCTGCTAAAAATCTTGTAAAGGTAAGTTGTTCTAATCTCATGTTTTTTATTATCTTATTCTATTGTCTCGTGGAACATTGTCTTTAATGTCTAGTCCTGAAATATGGCTACAGGTTAAAATTGAATTTAGGCTGATAATTGATATACCATATTGGGTGTTTTATAATCTAAAGATAAATGTAATCTTATTTCGTTGTATAAATTAATTGCGTTTTTTGTTGCTCTCTTAGCGTGTGCTACGGTAGTAAAGGTTTGATCCAAGTAAAACTCATCTTTTAATATGCCATTTACACGTTCGGCCATAGCATTTTCGTAACAATGGTTTTCTTCTGTCATACTAATATGTATCTTTTTTCTTTTAAGTATTTGTGTATACACATTACTACAGTATTGTATTCCCCTATCAGAGTGATGTATGAGTCCAGTCACGTTTTTAGCTTTATAAATAGCCTTATTAAGTGCTCTTACGCATCCTTTAAGTTCTAGACTATCACTTAGATCGTACCCCACTATTTTTCTAGAATACATATCTGTAATCAGTGCTAGATAGCAAAAGCCTTTTACGGTTCTGATATATGTAATATCTGATGCCCAGACCTGATTAGGTTTTGTGATTTCTAGATCTTTTATGATGTTGTTATATTTATAAAAACGATGATGCGAGTTGGTTGTTCTAGAACTATATTTCTTTCTTAAAGTGAGCATGTTTTGAGACCTTAACACCTTGAATAGTGTGTCTCTACCGACTTTTAGGTTAATCTTTGTTTTGTAAACTCATCATTTAATGATTTTATAAGTTTACGAACACCTTCTCTAGGAAGGGATTTGCGTCTTTTCTTGACTATATTAATAATCTGTTGTTCTCGTTTTAAACGTTATCAGCTCTGTTTTTAAACTTATAATAGGGCATCTCGTTTTAGACCAAAACAACTGGATATAGTAGATAAAGAAGCAAATCCCTTGGCTTTATCTTTTGCTTTTATTAAGGCTAGGTATTGAGTTTTTTTTTGAGTTGTTGGACATTTTTATACCCTAATTTCTCAGCCGCTACTTCCAGGTAAGATCTTCTACCATAGCATCGAGATCCTTTTTAAGAAGTAGTTTTTTAAGTTGTTCGACTTCCTTCTGTAAAGTTTTGATTCTTGTAATTTCGTCTTTTGTTTCCACTTTTACTCTGGTGTTCATTAAGTCTTTACGTTCGTACTTTTTAATCCACTCATTAACCGTTGTAGGAGCGATGGAGTAGAGTTTACAAAGGTCACTCTTTGTGTATTTTCCTGTTGTAAGTTCGGCTAAAATTTTCAATTTAAAAGGTTCACTGTACCTTCTAATCACTTTGTCATTTTTGTACATAATGTTTAAAATTATGTAGCTTTATTTCAGGACGAGACAAATATTTAGTCCTTTTAAGCTCAAATGTAGTATAGCCTTTCTTTAAAGTTATTTACTATAAGGTACAGTACCGGTTGGGTCAACGATATATCCCCATTTTTCTATATATGAAGGTCCTGGTAAAAAATCATCTTCCAAACGATTGAGTTCCTTATTTAGTAATTCTTCTAAATTTCCAGCAATTGATTCATAAGCTGCATTTCCAGCAAGATTATTTAATTGATAGGGGTCTTTCTTATTATCAAAAAACAACCACTCTCCAGACAAATCTTTAGCATAAGTGTATCTTTTTGTTATCACACCTCTAAACTCTTTACCTCCTACAGACCTTTTCCATTGTCCGAAGGGTTGAATGCATCCAACTAGTGCGGCTTTTCTCTTATCTTCTTTTTTACCAAGAATTATATTTGTTACGTCTTCTCCGTCTAAATCGTCAGGAACAGTTAAACCTGACATTCCCAACATTGTAGGTAATATATCCAATGTATTTAACAAGAAATCACTTTTATGGCCCTGTTTTCCAAATAATGCAGGGTATTTAATAATGAATGGCACTTTAGCCGATTCTTCATAAATTCTTTGCTTTTTTGTTTGCTTATGACTGTTTATTAGATCGCCATGATCGGATGTGAAAACAAAAATAGTATTGTCTTCAATGTTGTTTTTCTTGAGAGCGTCTTGTAACTCTTTAATATAACTGTCTAGTGCAGAACAATGTGCGTAATATCCTTTTAATATGGATTTGTTTTTTCGGTTAATTCTTTGGAACATTTGGCCTTATCTTTATGTCCATGTTTCATATAAATCCTGAAAATTCTTTTGGTGCAGTTTTATAAGGAGCATGAGGTGGTCCCCAAGAGAGTATCAAACAAAACGGGCTTTCTTTTTTTGCCTGTGTTTCAATATAGGTAATAGCATCTTTCGTTTGTGCAGCTGCATCGTAGCCTTCCCATGAATGTAATTTATCATCATTTCCCCAATAATTTGAATTATTATAACTGTGAGAACATTCTAGTGCCTTCCAATAATCAAAACCCTGACGTCTTTCTTTAGGTATAAAGGCAGAACGACCATTACCATCAACGTGCCATTTTCCAATATAGGCTGTGTTATACCCTTGCTGTTTATAGAGCTTTGCAAAACTTTTAGAATCGGGATTAAGAGTAACATCATTCATAAACATCCCATTTTTTAATGGA
This sequence comes from Formosa sp. L2A11, assembly GCF_009796865.1. Lineage (GTDB taxonomy): Bacteria > Bacteroidota > Bacteroidia > Flavobacteriales > Flavobacteriaceae > Formosa. Next base: position 2,425,478 of record NZ_CP047028.1, read on the forward strand.
TATAGGCCTGTTAACATCATTGCCCTATATGGCGTACATACTGGATTGGTTGAAATTGCATTGGTAAAAGTTATTCCTTCGAAGCTAATTTATCAAGATTGGGTGTTATAACATTTGGGTTGCCGGCATAACCTAGTGCCTGTGCTCTCCATTGGTCGCAAAAATGTATACGATATTAGGCTTTTAATTTTATTAGATTTAGTGATTTTATTAGCACAGGAAATAATGAATGATGATAAGAATAGTATCAGAATAAAGTTTTCATTTTATCTATGTTAAAGTTTGTTTATTGTATAGCTGGATTAAATGTTTTAGCCTTACATATAACGTATTTTAGATTAGTAGATCTCTTAGATGAAGGTGTCTTCTATTTCTATAAGTTAGAAAGAACCATTTGTAATACCAAGATTATAAGATCTCGATATGAAAGTAGTTTTGCAATCTATTTAATTACTCTAATTGTAAAAATATGAAAAATTACAAAGAAATAGTCGGTATTGATGTATCAAAAAAAACAATAGATGTTTATTGTTCTCAGGGTCAATTACACAAAGGTTTTGTTAATAGGAGCTGTTTTTTTTGTTTTGAGAATATTGGGTATTATTCTTTCAAGTTAGCTTTTTGTTTATCTAGTTTAGATATTTTTAATGTAGTATGCTCCCTGATTTGAATTCTTGGCATATTAGAAGAAGTATTTGAGGAGAGAATTAAAGCAACAATAATTACAATTCCATTTAAAATTATGTAGCCTTATTTCAGGACGGGTCAAAGTGTTTTAGTAGAAAATTAATGCCTTTTACTTGTTTTTTACCACATCGCCTTTTTTAATTTATTAGTTTTGATTTCATTTCAAAGTCATATTCGGTAGATTTTAGTCCATATTTTTCAATAGGAATTTTAACATTAAAATGTAAATGCTCAATTGTTGTATATCCAGTCATTCCACTTATTCCGATGGGTTGACCTTTTTTTTACATAATCTCCAAGTTTAATTATACCTCCATTGTAATTTAAATGAACATATGAGAATATAATCCGCTATGTGGATGATATATAGTTATATAATTACTTTTATCATTTCTTTCCATTTTTACTTGTACCAAAACTCTTTATATTTTTCGATTAATCCAACAACATAACCATTGTCAATACTCGTTATTGTGTCTCCAATTTTAAGACTAAAATCAATTGCATATTTGCTAAAAAATTGAATTATGAGAAAATTTCCATTAAAACCTTGTATTATTTTGTATTCTCTCTCTTTAGGGAATGGTAATGCATTTCGTTTTTTTCTATTTTACGATTATAGTCTCCATAATTAACTATGTATTTTACTTTATCTTTAGATTTTAAATTTAGATAATTAATATTAATTATTGTGTCTTGTGATTCTCAAAGTTACTTTCCAAATTGAGTTTCTAAATTGAGATTAGTAGAATCTTTTACGAGTTTTACATTAATAGGACACATCAATGGATTCTTCAAATGAAAAGAAATCATTCCGTTTCAAATGAAGTATCAAAATTATAGTAAAATGGATAGTATTTCTCCTTTGGAAGTTTTCTTAGACCTGCACAAGAAGAAAAAAGTATGATTATTAATAAAATTATAATATTTCTCAATGTCTTGGGTTTATTTTTAAATTACACACGGTGTTGAACGAATCCTCCCTATCGGTCGGAAGCCCTCCTGACTGATTCAGAATAAGTTATTCTTTTGTAAAAGTAATAGATTTATTAACTTATGGGTAAATTTTAAATCTATTATTATGTTAAAAAAAAGTAAAACCATTGCTGAACGCGCCTTTTCAGATGTAAAGGATTTCAGTCATCTTCAAACCAAACTCGAACAGAGTTTCTTAATGGCAAAGCCAAAAGCACTTTAAACAACTATCTCCGGTGCTTGGCACACTTAGCTTTGCATTACAACCGAAGTCCTGAAAAACTATCGGTAGAACACGTTCAGAACTATCTTTACCATTGCCAGAAACTTCACAAAACACCTTCCGAGAGTTTCTTTAAACACACCATTTTCGGACTCAGAGCAGCCTACAAAGTGATGGGCATGGAAGCCAAACGTGTAGCGCTTCCTCAAATTAAAAGAGATATTAAACTACCATGTGTTCTAAATAAAGAGGAAGTTAAGCGCCTTTTAAAAGCGCCTAAATATCTTAAGCATCGTTTGATAATAGGTATGCTTTACGGTGTGGATTGCGTAGCTACGAACTCTGCGCTGTTAAATTATCTGATCTCGATTTTGAGCGTAAAACCGTGTTTATTCCTAAGAAAAAAGGAAAAATAGATCGCTATGTGCCTTTGAGTCCGCTTCTGATTAGGGGATTAAAAAAATACATCACAACAGAAAACCCTCAGGGACATCTTTTTAATAGCCAAGTTTCTAAAGCTGGAGAATCACGCGGATTAACCACCAACGGTATACGCTGGATTATTAAAGAAAACAGAAGTAAAATAGGGAGTTCTAAACAGATAACTGCCCATACTTTACGGCACACGTTTGCACATTTATTAGAGTATGGTGTTGATATCGTCAGTTTAAAGAACTTCTTGGACATGCACATATCGAGATGACACTCACGTATCTTCATGTTGCCAATTTGCCTAGTGGTTCCAAATTTTCTCCCTTGGATAAACTTTACGATTAATGTTTTGTAAACATAAAGTAGCTGACATTTTAGAAATGGAACAGCTACAGCTCAAAACATTGAGTCTGACCTCTTGGCATTACCGTGGGTTACAAGCCATAAGAAGGTGTCGCACCAAAGCTATGGGTGGCCATATTGATAAATGCGATTGTTGCCAAGCCTTACACATTAGTTATAACAGTTGCAGAAATAGACATTGCCCAACATGCCAGGGACACAAACGTGAACAGTGGATAAAAGCCAGAGAAGGCGAACTATTAAATGTGCCTTATTTTCATATCGTTTTTACGCTTCCAAGTGAGTTTAATACCTACGCTCTGAGTCATGGTAAAGTAATTTATAGCAGTTTGTTTAGAACCGCATGGCAAACCCTGCAACAGTTTGGAGACAACCCCAAACACTTGGGAGCTAAACTGGGTATGATTGCTATACTTCATACCTGGGGACAAAACATGAGCCTACATCCGCACTTGCATTGTATTGTTCCTGGCGGTGGATGGCGTAAATCAGGGACATGGAAAAGTGCAAAAAATAAAGGTAAATATCTATTCAATGTAAAATCTATGAGCAAGGTGTTTAAGGCTAAATTTATCTCTGAACTTAGGAAAAGTGAAGTAAAAATCCCAAAGAAATTTATAATACAGTGTACAGTAAAAAATGGGTGATCTATGCGAAACAATCTTTTAGAAGTCCAAAATATGTTATTGAATATCTAGGCAGATACACGCATAAAATTGCAATAAGTAACCATCGTATTATTGCTGTAGATCGTGAAAATAAAACGGTGACTTTTACCGCGAAAGATTACCGGCACCAAGCTAAAAAGATAAAGTTGACTTTGTCCAGTGAAGAATTTGTTAGACGCTTTGCTTTGCATATTTTACCCAAAGGCTTTACACGCATACGGCATTACGGTATTTTAAGCAGCAGCTGGAAAAAAGAGAAATTACCGAGACTACAAGCCGAACTGGCTTGTAAAAAGATAGTGAGTATTAAAACAGTCGAACCTGTTTTACACCGTCGTTGTCCCGTTTGTAAAAAAGGAAAACTACATACCATACTACTATTTAACGATCGTGGTCCTCCCGAAAATTGGAGGGTATTATTAAGAGATAAAAAATTAAATAGGGTCAATTAAAAAAAACAATCTGCAAGCGCGGACAGACCTCTCAATGGCTAAACTTAAAATTTAAGCCATTATAAAGTGAAATTATATTAAGTGTTACCGAAAAAAGAAACAATCTCTTCCAAATAAAGACTAATCAGCGTAGTTTAAACATGTAAACTACAATCGATTACCAAAGCATCCTTCCCTAAACACATCGTTTTCCCCATAAGAGACATCTTCTGCCGACTTCGTCAACACAATATTCAGCTCTGGCCTATCGGCGAGCCGAATACTTAGTTATTGGGCAATCGTGTTTTTATTTTAAAATTAATTTCGATGTTATTACTCTAGTACTTTCGAAGCTCACTTTGACAAAATATATTCCTTTTCTAAAACTTGACAAATCAATTTTTATGTCAGTTTTATTTTCAGCATCCTCATAATATACACGTTGACCTAAAGCATTGTACAATTTGATAAATTTTATTTTTTCAGAAATATTAGATTTAATATTCACATAATCAGTTGTTGGATTTGGATAAATAAATATGGTGTTTTCTAAATCAAATTCCGTCAAACTAAGTGTACCTGTCGTATATTGATAAGTATCTGAATAGATTATATTTCCATTATTAGTAGCAACTAACCTATAATAATAAGTTTCATTAGGTAATGGGTTATTGATCAATCCAGTTATTAAATTAGTATTATAACCAAAAGTATAATTTGGCATTCCTGTTACTGATGTACCAAAACTTTCTGTAAGCCCATATCGAAATGGATATTTGTTAAATAAGCACCATAACTATTAATTAAGCCTTTTAACTCTAAAGAATTTGATTGAGTTTCTTCTATTGTTCCACTAACTATTATAATATCTCCTGAAAAATTAAAAACTCTTTCTTCACTATAAATTGACTGCCCATTATGAATAGCCTTTAATCTATAATAGTAATTTGAATTTATATCTAAGTTAGTTATTGTTGCACTAACATAGTTTGAACCGTTAGCGTTGACTTGAGAGGGATTGGTTGAGATGCTGTTTTCGTAATTAATAGTGCCGTATTCAAACACAATGTCTGTTATATTTTGACTATAAGAATTTAAATATGCAGATAGCGTAACATCAGCTCCATTAACATTTGGACTATCAAGATTGATATTGTATTCAGGATACGTAGTAAAAGATAGTATGTCTCCATAAATATCTTCTCCTTGATGGGTAGCCTTTAATCTATAATAATATTGTGTTTCAGGTTCTAAATTTATAAACTTGCAGTAATATTTTCAATTGTATTAGCTAATACAGAAGTTGGCGTTCCACTTATAGTACTATCAAGAACATCGGAACTCATACCATATTGAAACTCTACATTAGTAATATCATAGCCATTAGAAATTATATTTCCTGAAATTTCTGCAGTAGTGGCTGAGTAATTAAAAGCGTAATTTGTTGTTATTTCATAATCGGAAAGTGTTGTAAAACTTAATATCTGACTAGATCCCAAATTAGAATTTTGTGTTCCAATGAGTCTGTAGTAATATGTAGTGTTTGACGTTAAGTTTAATAAATCAACAGAGATATTAACAGATCCATTTGCACTAACTGTACTTGGTGTAGCTGTAATGGAATTACTAAACGTATAATCTTCACTAAATGAAACTCAATTAGAAATGAAGTGTCATTAGAAGTTGCATTACCTGATAAAGTTACTCCAGTAGCAGTAATATTTTCAGCAGAATCAACATTAAAAACCATAGGACTATACTGAATAGCATTACTACGATATATTTTGCCATTTGAGCCTGCTAAAAATATTTTAGAATCAGATATTTGCAAATCGCTAATTCCCGAAATTGTAGTCATTAATTGCCAACTATTACCTGCATTTTGGGTTTTATAAATACGTCCACTATTACCTCCAGCAAATCCAACATTTTGGGTGTGAAATTCTACAAACACATAATCTTCATATGGGACGTCAAGTGCTTCCCAATTTGTACCACCATCATTGGTTTTATAGATTAAACCTTGATCACCAACAAAATATCCATTGTTTTCATCTACAAAATGGAATGCGTTAATATCTTCACCTTCTAATTCAAGACTTATATTCCATGTTTCACCACCATCAATAGTTTTATACATGGCACCATAATAATTACCTATTCTATTTCCATAGCCAACCTGGTTATTGATAAATTGTATTTGACCAAATTCTTGATTAGAAACTTGAGTCCAGTTAACACCACCATCCACAGTTTTCATTACTTTTTTCCAGTTAAAACCTCCAGAAATAAATCCGATATTTTCATCTATAAAGAAGACTGAACTTAACCCTTCATCAACATAAATACTTAATTGATTCCAAGTATTACCACCATCTGTAGTTTTAAAAACGTCACCAGATATACTGTTGGTACCGCCTCCAATAGAGTACCCAATATTTTCATTAACAAAATAAAATCCACTGCAGTAGCTAAAATGATCTGCTGTAGATATATAAGACCAATTGTCTCCAAAATCGGTTGTTTTATAATAATTGCTTCCTGATCTAGCAAAACCAGTACCACTATCAAATATTCTTATATCATTAAAATCATTATAATTTTCTGAATGCGGTGTCCAAGTATTACCACCATCTATAGTTTTAATAATACGACCACGAGCACCAGTAGCATAACCAATATTATTGTCTTGAAAATAAATGCCATACATAGAGGTATTGTAAACAAATCCATTTTGAAAAAAGATTTGTATCCATGAAGTACCACTATCATTTGTTTTATATGTTGCTCCATGGTCACCAGTTGCAAAGCCATTATTCTCATCTAAAAAATGAAAATCGTAAATAGCTTCTCCTGGTCCTGAAATTTTTATCCAAGTTTCACCAGCATCAGTGGTTTTATACATGTCATCATGCTCTCTTGTTGCAAATCCTATGGTTTCATTTACAAAGTAGACAGTAAAAAAATCTGATGGGAATGTATTAGTACTTTGCGTCGTATACCAATTTTGTCCGCCATCAATAGTTTTTAATATTGTTCCTCCATTGCAAACAGCATGCCCTATTAATGAATTAGTAAATGATGTTTTGTTAACTCCAAAGTTTGGAATACTTAAACTTTCCCATGTAATTCCTCCATCATCAGTCTTTACAATACTATTTGAAGTTGATAAAATAATATTGTTATTTATCAATAATATTAACAGTATTAAAACTGCTATTAAATCCTGTAGATATTTGATTCCATGATGTTCCATTATCTGTAGATTTTAGGACGTATCCATAGTTTCCAACAATATAACCTATTGTATTGTAAAAGCTTAAGTCATTTCCGCTAGAGATATTTTGTTTTTTTAACCAAGTACTGCCAGCATCTAATGTTTCTAATAGTTCATTAGAGGTTATTATATATCCAATATTAGTTGTAACAAACTCAACATCTTTTCCAGTATTAGTTGTTGGTTTAGGATTTAATAATTCCCAATTTGTTTGAGAGTGAATTTTATTTATAAATAAGGTAATGCAAAACAGGAAAAGTAGATTTTTTTTCATTTCAATTTATTAATTTAATTATTCAATTGTGTCCAACATGTTACCCAACGTCTCCGTATATGAAACGTAGCGTGTAAAAAGACACTATCGTTTCGGGTTATACACGAGCCAAATTTAAAAATTTGGCGGTCTTCGCAAATACACACAAACCTTCCGGAAAGCCTATATTAGCCCCTGTTTTTTATATACATTGTGTGTGCCCAGCATGGGCATCTTTTGATTTACCGAAAGGTAAATAATTAATCTATAGGGTGCAAGTCCCTTATGCGCAGGAGTAACGTTCTGAAGCATTAGTAAGTCGCAAGGGTGAAAACCGTGAGGTTTTATCTGAAGGAAGCGGAACTACAAAACTCGGTACTGACGAACAGAAACCGTATACAGAGGCATATTTACTCGGGTAAGCAACCACATCATTGTAACGCCCCAAGATTAACAAAAGGGTAAGTATGTAGATACGGCAGGAATTGAGGGAAAGAAGATGCCATTACCTGGGGAGGTCTCCAAAACTACGAGTTGGTTATTTGGAGAAGTCAGCAGAGGTCATAGTACTTACAGGAAACGAGCAGAGGCAATACCTCCGATGGACTCACAAGTAGGGAAGGACTGAACGTAATTCTCTTCAAAATTCGCATAGGAGCCCTAGTGGTAGCCTATGCTTAAACTAGAAGATAGTGCCAAGGGTGAAAAGAGCTTTGGTGTGATGATTTACGAACCGCCGTATACGAGACCCGTACGTACGGTGGTGTGAGGGGTGCACTCCGTCATTTGATGGCGGAGCCATCCACTCGATTACAAACAGTTTTTATTTCGACAAACATTTTAAATATGCTCTAATCTTTTTAGCAGAGTCAATATCTACTGTTCCGTCATAGATATAAAGTCTTTTATCTGTAATATTTTTTTCGGTCAAAAGTTTTATTTCAGATGGTGTTGGTTCGATAAACGCACTATAAATATATCCACTACCTCCACTAACCTTTACATCTATATCCGCTTCTGGTCGAGTGAGTTTTGAGCCATCTTCAAATAAGAGATTTAATCCTTTCTTGCCAACGTTTGGTGTACTTCCGTTAATTCTAACGCTTAAATAAATAGTTGGCTTTCCGTTTACGATTGTTTTCATAAAACTTATTCCATTTTCATATGGGCTAAAAAAAGTTTCTTTGTCCTCAAATTTGTCTTTTTGATATTCAATTTTTGAGCAAAAGAAATCTTCCGGATAGTCTAAACCACCGACAACTTCTAATTCGTAACTGGATTCATATTTCGGGTTATACTTGTAAAATATTACACCTATTTCAGGATTCTCTAATTCAATTGCATATTCCTTTCCACTAAATGAGTATTTTGGTATTATTTCAAAAATTTCTAATACTTTAAATTCCTTCCCAACAAGCTTTGAGTAGTCAGATACCAATGAGTAGCTTGGTCCAGATGGGAAAGGCTTGTTATTCTTTTCGTTCTTGGTAAATTGTTTTTGCTCTTTGTCAAATTCAAGGAAAAAGTTTTTATAAGCGTATTGTTGTAAGCTTTCATTAATTTCTTTAGGCTTTACTGTTTTGTTTAGTAATAATTCTGGATTGTCTTCAGGGAAACTTTGTCCAAATAACGCTAATGAAAGTAGGCTTACCGCCACAGAAAGAATTGTTTTTCTCATAATTTTCGTTTTAAATTGTTTGTAACGTCTACGTATAAGAAACGTAGGGCAGTTAATAAGCACTATCGTTTCAGTTTATAACTTAGCTAAATATAAATATTTTGCTTTTATTTTTTCTTCTATAAACGCCAAATTTTATATTTAGCGGACTTTGTAAATACTCACAGACCTTTAGGTTTAGCACAAACGCCCTATGTTTTTTATACATTGTGTGTGCCCAGCATGGGCATCTTTTGATTTACCGAAAGGTAAATAATTAATCTATAGGGTGCAAGTCCCTTATGCGCAGGAGTAACGTTCTGAAGCATTAGTAAGTCGCAAGGGTGAAAACCGTGAGGTTTTATCAGAAGGAAGCGGAACTACAAAACTCGGTACTGACGAACAGAAATCGTATACAGAGGCATATTTACTCGGGTAAGCAACCACATCATTGTAACGCCCCAAGATTAACAAAAGGGTAAGTATGTAGATACGGCAGGAATTGAGGGAAAGAAGATGTCATTACCTGGGGAGGTCTCTACAACTACGAGTTGGTTATGTAGAGAAGTCAGCAGAAGTCATAGTACTTACAGGAAACGAGGTGCAACAAGAATTGTACAGGTCTCACGGGTAAGGAAGGACAGAACATTAAATTACGTTGGAATTCGATTAGGATGCTTAGCTAGCCTAGTTTTAAACCAACAGGAGTACACGAATTATTGAATCTATGATTGAACAGGTATTAGAAGCAACAAATCTTTATAAAGCAACACGCCAAGTGGAGCGCAATAAAGGTGCGAGCGGCGTAGATGGTATGAAAACAACGGCACTTTCGGCATACATATTAGAAAACCGTTCGCTTATATTATCTGCTATTCGCACAAATAGCTATGTTCCAAATTCAATTTTAGGAGTAAAGATTCCAAAAGGACAGGGTAAAACCCGACTATTAGGAATACCAACGGTAGTAGATAGGTGGCTACAACAGGCGGTAAGCCAACAATTAATGGTTCATTTTGAATATGATTTTGAGCCCGTTAGTTATGGATTTCGCCCACAAAAGAACATCCAAAAAGCAGTATTACAAGCTCAAGGGTATATCAATTCTGGTTACCAAGATATTGTAGATATTGATTTGCAAGGATTCTTTGATAATAGACCACTGTATTTTACTTCAACTTATCTACCGCAAAGTAAAATGTCCAACCACCTTGCGATTAATCCGAAAATGGTTAAGAGCTCCCATCTTAATAGATGGAACACTCAAAAAGCGCAGAAAAGGTATCCCGCAAGGTAGCCCCATTAGTCCCTTATTATCTAACATTATGTTAGATGTTTTGGATAAAGAAATGAAAAGCATGGGCTTGCTTTATGTACGCTATGCAGACGACTTTAGCGTTTACGCAAAAAGTAAAAGCGAGCAAAAACTATAGGAAATAAACTGTTTATCTTTTTAAGAGATAAACTTAAATACCTATAAATAAAGCCAAAAGTGGCATCTGCAGACCTGTAAACTTTGAGTTACTCGGACATGGTTTGTACCTGTTATAAAAAGGGAGTCAAAGGACAATATGTACTTGTGGTAGCCAAGAAAGGTTGGGCAAAGTTTAAACGTAACCTGAAAAGTATCACCAAGAAAACCAAACCCATGTCGCTATTCGAACGTCTGGATCGGCTTAATCAAGTCTGTCGAGGCTGGATGAATAATTACCGCTTAACTAACATCTATGCAAAAGTTAAAAAGCTAGATGAGTGGCTAAGAAATCGGTTGTGCTATTGTATTTGGCATGATTGGAAAAAGCTAGAGCGGAAACGTAAAAATGGCATTCAATTAGGTATAGAAATCGGACAAGCCTATGCTTGGAGTAGAACAAGAATGGGAGGCTGGGCAGTCGCTCAAAGTCCTATTTTAAAGACTACTATCACAGTTTCTAGGCTTAAACGAAAAGGGTATAAACCGCTATTAGATTACATTAATAATACGCAAACTTCAATTTGGTGAACCGCCGTATACGAGACCCGTACGTACGGTGGTGTGAGAGGCGCAGTGACGACTTTTAAGTTTTCACCCGTCTACTCGATTGTGCTTTCGTGCTTTATTTTCTTTTAGTCATTCTATGTAATCAGCCATGTCACTAAATCTGTTATCTCTGAATGGTCATTGGGCAAAATATTATCTAACTCTTCCGTTTCTAATCTTGCGTTGAAACTTGCCCAGCCCATTTCCTTTTTTGCAATACCACCTAAATGGCTTTCAATTGTTCCTTTTGTCCAAATATAAATCCCTGCTGACTGCATTTTAGCTTTTAAAGATGTTAAATTGGTTTGAATTGCGGATTCCTGAGCTAATAGTTCAAAGGCTTGTGCTGCGGTTAATGCGCTCCCTGCTTTAGTTGGCCAACCATTATTTAGATTTATTGAATGAGTTGGTGCTATTGTCGCTAAATGTGCTTGAATAGCGGCAACATCAGTATCTCCTGTAGTTAGAAAACCCTGTGATTCTCCTTCTTTTAATGCATAATCAAGGTCGACAATTGCTTTCGTAGGAATTGCCATTGCTGACAGAACTTCAATTGTTTTTCTTGTGCTACCTGAACCATCCATAGGTACTAAAGCTGTTTTTAGCAAACCTAAAGTTCTTCCTGTTACTTTTTGTATGATTTTCGGAAGTAATCGATTTTCTGTTTTGCCTTCCGCAAGAATAACCCTTTCAGAAAAAAGTATGTTTGAAGAATTGCTCAAAGAAAATACTATTGAAAGTTGACTCGGATGTGCTGCTGCAACTGTAGAAATAGCAGTTTTTAATGAATTTCTTTTATGTGTTCCTTGTGTGTCATTTTTTCTAATCAACAAAGTGTTTTCAACATCCTTTGATGTAATCATAAAAGGTGAATGGGTAGAGAAAATAACTTGATAGCCCTGTGTTGAAATCGTTTTGAGTGCATCTCTTAAAATTTCAATAGCTTGTGGATGTATGTATAATTCAGGTTCGTCAATTAATAAGATTGTATTTGACACCACCGCTCCAGTTTCTCTTTTTATGTCAGCTAAATGACGAACTAACGCCATTTGAATTGAGCGTTGAGCTCCATGTCCTAATGCAGAGACATCACGACCATCTGGATTTAGATTTTCAAATATTTTAATCGTCCCTTTTGAAAAAACTTCTTTAAGTTCTGGCGTGGGAACGTGAACTTTTATATTTATACCAGGAAAGAATGATTCAACTTTTCCATTAACAGCGGTATCAAAATCATTTAGTTCGGTTGCTCGTGAAGTTCCATCGACATCAAGTAGGTCTCTAATTCCATCTAAAGCAGTTTGAACTTGTGTACTATAGCTTGCTTGAATAGGTCCGATAATTTCAGATAGTAACTTACCTATTGTAGTCGTATTTTTACTCTTGCTAACATCTTCTTCGGAATTTTCCATTGCCCCAATTTGGATGGGTTCAGGAAATAAGACCTGTAATGCTTGGTCTAAACCTGTTGGATTTGCTCGCCATTCGTTTGCACTACCAACATTTGCTGGGTCTTTGATTAATAACCGAATTTGTCCAACTGGAATACTTGGCTGTGCTTGAACTCGCTTTATATAAAGAGCATCTGAAAACAAAAACGGCTCAATTGAAGCTTTTTGATTTTCAGGTAATTGGTCTAGAAGGGTTGCTGAAATTCCAGAAATTTTAGCTTGCATTTCCACAGCTTGAGTATTGTCATAAAAAGCAGTTTCTGCTAATGCCGATTTTCTCAGTAGCCATTTTATAGCTTCAAGAATATTAGATTTTCCTGCATTGTTATAGCCTACTAGAGGTGTAAACTCTGTAAGTTCTAAACTTTCGTTAATTATTGACTTGAAATTTTTGATTGATATCTCAGAGAGTAAATGTGTCATTGTTAAATTTCGATTAGTTCGTTAGCAGTTTTTTTTGGCATGAAGCACAACTCCTTTTATATAAATACATTATTTGTTTATAAGGATTGTATTTAGTGTTAAACAATACTGATACTAAATATAAAGATTTTGTATGCTATATAATTACGGGTTTTCCGTAAAAAAAGGAATTTATTATAAATGTTAATGCTTTGTTTAAAAACGGTAGTATAATCGGTGAGACGTGTGTTTTATAAAAGGATACAGGTTAATTAATATAAAAAAAGCCGAATTCAATATACATTGAATTCGGCTTTGAAAATATAACACTATAAAAATTAGCTTTTTACTTTTAAGTTGGGGTACTGTGTACTTATTTTAGTGTAAAATTGTTCTCCCATAACTCTGTTTTTAGTTAAGGTTTTAGAATAATTACTGCCTAACATTGAAGATACATTAGCATTAAATTCTAATGCGTTATGAATTTCTATAGTATTTTTTATTCCATCAATATTAAAGGTAAAAATGTATTTACTAGGGATGATTTCTTTAGATTTACTAGGTGTTAGTGAAACGGTTGCGTTACTTAAACGGTCTGAGTTAAATATTAAATGTTCTTTTAAATCTCCATCTACATCTGTACTAAAATAGTGCATTTTACCTTCACTTAATACAACAAAAGCTGGAGTTTCTACAGTGGTGTATTTTACGGCACCTAACGTCATTGCCGATTTTAAGATGTCTTTCCCCATGTCTTTAGCTTTATCTGCATTTGTATAAGGAATAGAAGCAGATGTAAATGCATCTATTGTAGCGTTTTTCATCCAACCCTTAATGTAAGCGTATTCTTTATCTAAAAAATCCTTCTGGTATTGGTCTGCATTTAATATTTCTTTGTCTAAATCTTCATTGTTTACATGTTGCTTGTTTCTTCTCATCATATAAAACATCAAGAGAAATCCTACAGATAGTACTATTGCTGGTAATAAAAATGTATTCATAATTTATAGTTCTTTAGCTTCTACGTTATTTTCTGATTTACTAAAAGTGCTCCAAATAATTAGTATTATAAGTAATAGAAGAATGGCTTTTCCTCCATATTTATTATAAAAAGGAACTTTTAAAACAGCTTCTTTATTAATATTATTTTCTTTTAATATGGCTGTCATTTCTTCATCAGAAACGTTATAATATGTCTCTGTTTCTTCATTATATAAAACAAGCCTCGGGTCTTGAGTAATCCATAAAGGTAAAATCCAAGCAACATTAAATTCTTCATGTATAGTAGCCAAATCTAGGTACTCATTACTGTTTTCTGCAGTTTCATACATGTCGTTATCTGGTAATTCAGACACGATAGTAATTACTTCCTTTTTACCAAAAGGAATTCTAGCTTTGGCATAAGTAGTCGTAATTCCAAAAATTAAGAAACTAAATAGAATAACTTTTTTAATTGTTTTCATATTATAATTTTGTTGTTAGTGGTGAATATGTATTAAATAAATTGGGTTAGTTTAATATTTAAAAAGATAAAATAGGAGTGTGTTATTTTTTGTTTTAGAAGTAGGAGAGTGGGTAATTATGCCATCTCTGTTTCTATTAATTTTTATCTAATAATCTGGTTTGTAACTTACATTTAAATTATTTGTCTGTAAGTCCTATTATTTTAACATTGTTTCCGGAAAGTTCTACACTAACACCTAAACTTCTAGAAAACGTTTCATTATCTAAATCTGTTTCTTCTAAAGTCACAGTAATAATTAAAACATTAAGGGGAATACATTTATCTATAATTTCATATCTTGAACTATAAACTTCTGATGAAATTTTAGATGCTGTGATTTCGCTTTTGCCATTAATTATTTTTTTATAAAATGTTTTTAATTCTGCTTCAGAATTCAGAATTTGTTCATTCGAGAGGGCAAAAGGAATTTTAGAGATATTAAGTAATGCATCTGTGTTGTCTGCTTTGTAAAAAAGCTTAATACATTCTATTGCTATATTTTTAGCTGCTTTTTGTTGTGCTAGAGTTTGGGGAATGGAATCGTTCTGGGCACTTAAATTAAAAGTCGAAGCAATTAAAAAAGTGAAAATAAAAAATGAGTTCTTCATGGTTTTTTTCTGGTTTCAATTAAGGTTGGTTAGTTAAATGTATTAATTGCAAACAATAGGATATACTGCTAATGTGTTGGTAAACAGTTGGTAGGTGTTAGTATATTATATGTTTGTAATTGTTTTTCATGCTGGTTACAATATGCTTTATATAATTAGTGGTTACTCCTGAAAAAAAATATTTGAAATGGCTTATACATCTTAATTAGTAAATAATGTATTTTTATGTTAAGATTTTAGCGTGTGGCTTATTTAAAAGTCATTATAGTAATCTTGAATGTCGCTAAAAGGTTCATGCCAAGCCATAAACTTAGCTTTATATAACATTTCGGCTTCATCTATAATATTAATAATATCTTCACTGTAACCGTATCTTTCATCTGTTTTAATATCACAAACCGGATCTAAATTAAATTCTTTTTTTATCCAGTTAATGTATGTTTGCTTGTCTTCGCTCTCTTTATAATCTGCTTTAATTTTAAACATGTCGCTACAAATTTCTACATCAAGAGTTAGTATTTGCATAAACGCTTTAAAATTTTTAGCTATAATTCGCATTGATCCTCCAGAATTAAAATAAATAATTGGAGCATTTTCTATATCTTTATTTTCTTGTACCCAAAAAGCGGTTAAACCATCTCCTGTGTGTCCAAATGGCTTGATGTATTGATTGTATGTAAATACATCGTCTATTGGTAAACTTATTTCTTCAATCGAAATTTGGAAATCTTTACAGAAAAAATGATGTTTTACTTCAAACTGATAGAATTTTGCTAGAGCTTCAGGCATTTCTAAGCTTCCTAGGCATTGGTTTTTAAAACGTTCTAATGTCATTTTATGTTTTTAATTTTTTTAAGCAGGTATTAATCGATTGTTCACTAATTATTTACTGTAATATTAAAGTTTTTTAGAATAGAAAACAGATGCTAATTTATAAGCGCTGGGAATCAGTTAATATTTGCTTTTAATAGTTTTATTAATTTTTTAAGATTACTGTGTGTTCTTATTTTAGTAATAGTACAGAAATTTTTCCTGAATTATGACTACTGGTTAAAATGGATATACCATATTTTGTGTTATGTTTTTGTATCGCTGTTGTTCTGCGGTATTTTTGTTAGTATGTAATACACTATATGGTCTAATTTGTTCTTGATAAAGGAATAATAGAGTGGAAAAGTATCTCTGGGAATTTTTTTGTAATTGTAAAAGTACAACTTGTAATTAAGTTTTTATTCCGAATATATATAAGTGAATTTACTAGCGAAACGCCCCTCTTTTTAAGGTTGTATTGAAGTTGTGCTAACTATTCGAGATGTTTAAGGGATTTTTAGTCTTTATTTAGAAGTAAGTATTCTTATTCGCTTATCATTTAATTTTTAAATATGTATTAGATATAACGCAAGCTGCTAAAACAAAAAAGGGAGTATAAAAAGTAACAAAATATTAAGCTACTGTAGGTTTACTTGTTTATCCTGAAATTGCAGTAATAATTTTATAAAAACGAAACACTAACATAAAGCCATTTAAAGAGTCTCCCGATTTTTAAATGGCTTTTTTGTTTTAAAATAATCAATCAACTTTTTAAACATATTATAAAGTAAATAGTGGTTATCTATGTTATAGCGTGTTGAACGAATCCTCCCTATCGGTCGGAAGCCCTCCTGACTGATTCAGAATAAGTTATTCTTTTGTAAAAGTAATAGATTTATTAACTTATGGGTAAATTTTAAATCTATTATTATGTTAAAAAAAAAGTAAAACCATTGCTGAACGCGCCTTTTCAGATGTAAAGGATTTCAGTCATCTTCAAACCAAACTCGAACAGAGTTTTTCTATTAATGGCAAAGCCAAAAGCACTTTAAACAACTATCTCCGGTGCTTGGCACACTTAACTTTGCATTACAACCGAAGTCCTGAAAAACTATCGGTAGAACACGTTCAGAACTATCTTTACCATTGCCAGAAACTTCACAAAACACCTTCCGAGAGTTTCTTTAAACACACCATTTTCGGACTCAGAGCAGCCTACAAAGTGATGGGCATGGAAGCCAAACGTGTAGCGCTTCCTCAAATTAAAAGAGATATTAAACTACCATGTGTTCTAAATAAAGAGGAAGTTAAGCGCCTTTTAAAAGCGCCTAAATATCTTAAGCATCGTTTGATAATAGGTATGCTTTACGGTTGTGGACTGCGTAGCTACGAACTCTGCGCTGTTAAATTATCTGATCTCGATTTTGAGCGTAAAACCGTGTTTATTCCTAAGAAAAAAGGAAAAATAGATCGCTATGTGCCTTTGAGTCCGCTTCTGATTAGGGGATTAAAAAAATACATCACAACAGAAAACCCTCAGGGACATCTTTTTAATAGCCAAGTTTCTAAAGCTGGAGAATCACGCGGATTAACCACCAACGGTATACGCTGGATTATTAAAGAAAACAGAAGTAAAATAGGGAGTTCTAAACAGATAACTGCCCATACTTTACGGCACACGTTTGCTACACATTTATTAGAGTATGGTGTTGATATCGTCAGTTTAAAGGAACTTCTTGGACATGCACATATCGAGATGACACTCACGTATCTTCATGTTGCCAATTTGCCTAGTGGTTCCAAATTTTCTCCCTTGGATAAACTTTACGATTAATGTTTTGTAAACATAAAGTAGCTGACATTTTAGAAATGGAACAGCTACAGCTCAAAACATTGAGTCTGACCTCTTGGCATTACCGTGGGTTACAAGCCATAAGAAGGTGTCGCACCAAAGCTATGGGTGGCCATATTGATAAATGCGATTGTTGCCAAGCCTTACACATTAGTTATAACAGTTGCAGAAATAGACATTGCCCAACATGCCAGGGACACAAACGTGAACAGTGGATAAAAGCCAGAGAAGGCGAACTATTAAATGTGCCTTATTTTCATATCGTTTTTACGCTTCCAAGTGAGTTTAATACCTACGCTCTGAGTCATGGTAAAGTAATTTATAGCAGTTTATTTAGAACCGCATGGCAAACCCTGCAACAGTTTGGAGACAACCCCAAACACTTGGGCGCTAAACTGGGTATGATTGCTATACTTCATACCTGGGGACAAAACATGAGCCTACATCCGCACTTGCATTGTATTGTTCCTGGCGGTGGATGGCGTAAATCAGGGACATGGAAAAGTGCAAAAAATAAAGGTAAATATCTATTCAATGTAAAATCTATGAGCAAGGTGTTTAAGGCTAAATTTATCTCTGAACTTAGGAAAAGTGAAGTAAAAATCCCAAAGAAAGTTTATAATACAGTGTACAGTAAAAAATGGGTGATCTATGCGAAACAATCTTTTAGAAGTCCAAAATATGTTATTGAATATCTAGGCAGATACACGCATAAAATTGCAATAAGTAACCATCGTATTATTGCTGTAGATCGTGAAAATAAAACGGTGACTTTTACCGCGAAAGATTACCGGCACCAAGCTAAAAAGATAAAGTTGACTTTGTCCAGTGAAGAATTTGTTAGACGCTTTGCTTTGCATATTTTACCCAAGGCTTTACACGCATACGGCATTACGGTATTTTAAGCAGCAGCTGGAAAAAAGAGAAATTACCGAGACTACAAGCCGAACTGGCTTGTAAAAAGATAGTGAGTATTAAAACAGTCGAACCTGTTTTACACCGTCGTTGTCCCGTTTGTAAAAAAGGAAAACTACATACCATACTACTATTTAACGATCGTGGTCCTCCCGAAAATTGGAGGGTATTATTAAGAGATAAAAAATTAAATAGGGTCAATTAAAAAAAACAATCTGCAAGCGCGGACAGACCTCTTAATGGCTAAACTTAAAATTTAAGCCATTATAAAGTGAAATTATATTAAGTGTTACCGAAAAAAGAAACAATCTCTTCCAAATAAAGACTAATCAGCGTAGTTTAAACATGTAAACTACAATCGATTACCAAAGCATCCTTCCCTAAACACATCGTTTTCCCCATAAGAGACATCTTCTGCCGACTTCGTCAACACAATATTCAGCTCTGGCCTATCGGCGAGCCGAATACTTAGTTATTGTAAGTTGATTTATGTTTTTGAATAACTTAAATTAAGTACGCACTTAATCTACATTTACTAATTACTTATTTTATCTAAGAAATTTTGTGGCGGAATAAAATAAAGTGTTCCTGTTTTTGCAGTTACAAAATCCAATAATTTATCGTGATGTCCTTTTTCTCCGGGTTCTATCATTTGTTTTAAAGATGTTTCCATTATACTTGCTGCCTTTGCAAAACCTATAAACATGGTTCCGTGCTCCATGGCATTTCCAAAAGCTCTATTTTGGCGTAACATTTTAATTTCTACCCCGTCAATCTCTACTTTAGATTTTACATTGTGTGCATAAGGCATCTTCTTGTCGTCTGCGATTTCTATGTCGTCTACTTTTGTTCTACCTATTACTCCTTCTTGATATTCTGTTGTTTGTGAATCCCACTTTTCTTGTTTATCAATATATTGTTGTACAATAAGATAACTACCTCCAATATACGGCTCGGAGTCTATAATAACAGCTTTAGCACGCTCTATACTCTTTGGGTTTTCTGTACCATCTACAAAATCGATTAGGTCTCTATTGTCTAAATATTTATAACCTTGAATATCTTGAATTGGATTAGCTATTGGTTTAAATGTAGAAAGAATATATTTTGATGCTTGGTAGTTTAAATCCATTCTCATAGATTTTACCATTAAAAAGATATCTCCTGGAGTTGAAGGAAAATGTCTATCTGCATACTTCATTTCAATAAATGGATGTAATTCATTTGGTATTGGTTCATTAGGGAATAAAGAAGTCCATCCTTTGAATGAAAACCCAATGGTAACCGTCATTAAAGCAGTGGTATCTTTTTGACCAATAGATTTCGAAATTTTTAAAAATTCATCTAATATGTCAAAAACAGTTTCTGCTTTATATTTATCCTCTTTTAATTCTAAGGTTAAGTACTCTACAAATGGAGTAGGGTCGGATAATAAGCCTTCTTGTGTTTTATTTACTAAATTCATTGTTATTTATTTAGATCTTAACTAATATTTTTTATTGTATTGAAAATCAGTCTTAAGTATTCTTTTTTAATCTTCTATTTTGCTTTTTTACTAGGAGAGGAACTACGTGATTGTATACAATTAAAGTACTAAAATTTATATGTACTAAGTTAACATTTTAATAAAAAATAAAGCATAAAACGGAGTAATAAAGTTATTATATACAGAGCGGCAGAGGTCTTGTTACTATTTAAAATTTTCTTTCTAAACAGATTCCGTACTAATTCTTATAGTTTAAAAAAAACGATGGTTAAAATTGTGAATTACCGATGGTATATTTTTGTATTCACACCTCCAATTTTCCTTAGTTTGTCTGGATATATACTGTTTTCAGTGTGACAACCAAATATTTTTGTTCTGTTTTAAACAAGTATGAGATTAGTTACTTCACTTAATTTAATATGATTGAAGAATGTTTTATATGTAGAATCCTCAATACTATCTAATCGATACGTATTATACGCTTTCAACCATTTACATTTGATTTGTTTTGTGAGTAAGAAATTAGAAGTATAAAAAATAAAGGACATAATAGTCTGTTTATTTCTGCTTTGTAGCATAAAGTAAGTCCCCCATTTAGTGAATAAAAAAGGAAAGTAAAGATGATAATATTTTAAAAGTAGGCAAAAGCCACCAATTAATTATATACGGTTTTGGTGAGGGTTTTCTGTATTAAAATCAGACATTACAAACATGTAACTGACGTTGTTTGAGTATTAATTTTACATGAAATTGTGGCGAGTTATTTTATCTCATTTTTAGATAAAAATTCTAAAATTAATTTAGCTATTTCTCTTGTTTTTTCTTCAGCTGCAAAATGGCCTGCATCCAATAAGTGTAACTCAGCATTGGGTAAATCTTTTAAATACGCCTTCGCTCCATTAGCGTTAAACTTCAAATCTTTTTTTCCCCAAGTAATTAATGTTTTTGGTTGATTGTCTCTCAACATCTTTTGCCATTTAGGGTATCGAATTAAATTGGTATTATAATCCTGAAATAACTGCACCTGAATTTCTCTGTCTTTTTTAGATTTTAGAAATTCCAAATCGTGTGTCCAAGCATCTGGACTTTGAATGTTGATATTTGTGCTATCTAAATCAAATAAATACTGCTTATTTATTATGGCATCTTCACTTGTTAAGCTATATAAAAAATCATGTTTTGCTTGCGATGTATCTGTTTGTGCTGTTCTAAAAAAATCTTGTCGCTTGGGCGTTAAACCTTCCAAATAAGCATTGGCATTCTGAACAATTAAAGCTTCTATTCGTTTTGGGTTTTTCATCATCATTCGGTAACCAACCGGTGCACCAAAATCTTGCATGTACATCACATAGTTTTTAATTTGAAGCGTATCGATTAACTTCTCCGTATAAGCTGCCAACAAATCAAACGTATAGTTTGTTGTTGCTGGATCTAAATGCGTGCTGTAACCCGAGCCTAAATTATCGGGTGCAATAACATGATAATGCGTCGCCAACATAGGAATCAAGTTTCTATACGAATGGGAAGACGATGGGTAACCATGTAGCAATACAAGCGTTGGCTTGTTTTTATCTCCCGCTTCTCTATAAAACAGTTTTACACTATCAATTTTCGCATAATTATACGTAGTCTCTGGCGGTAAAAAGAACTGTTTTTCATTCTTTTCCGTTGTATTCTTACACCCAAATATAGAGGCTATAATTATTAAAAGTAGTGCAAATTGTTTCATACTGTATGTCTATTTATTTAGATTTTTCATAAAAACTCTTATGTTTTCAATAATAGCATGGCCATCTTCTTCTAAAGCAAAATGACCTGTATCGTAAATGTTGTAATCTATGTTTTTTACGTCTCTTTTAAAAGCTGCGGCACCACTTTCAGGAAAAAACGCATCGTTTTTACCCCAAACGATTAATAATGGTGGTTGATGGTCTCTTAAATACTGTTGCCATTTTGGATATAGTTTCATATTATTCTGATAATCATAAAACAAATCTAAATTTACAGCATGTGCATTTGGTCTAGATAATCTTAAGAAATCTAAATTATAAGTATCAGGATCTACAGTTTCAACATCTCTAACACCATGTGTGTATTGCCATTTTAAACCTTCTAAAGAAAAAGCAGGTAATATAGCATTTTCTGTTTCTTGAGTTCTGTTTTTCCAAAGTGCTCTTATTCCAGCCCAAGCTTCACCTAAACCTGCTTCATAAGCATTTCCGTTTTGGTTTATAATTGCCGTAATTCTTTCAGGATGCGCTGTGGCTAATCTAAAACCAATAGGAGCACCATAATCTTGAATCATAATCGCATAAGAATTAATCTTTTTTTGCTCTAAAAAGGAATCTACCACGGTTGCTATATTATCAAACGTATAATCAAACGTTTCAGCATCTGGAAAATCACTATTACCAAAACCAGGGTAATCAGGAGCAATTAAATGATACTCGTTAGAGAGTTGCGCTAATACTTTTCGATATTGATATGATGATGCAGGAAAACCATGCAGCAAAACAATGGTTGGGTTATTAACATTACCAGCTTCTCTGTAGGCGATGTTGATGCCATTAACGGCTAATGTTTTATATTTTATAGTTGATTTTTTACTTTCACTAATAGTTTGTGAAGTATTAGAATCGGTGTTCGTTTCTGTTGTTACCTGCGCTTTACAAGAAATAAAAAGTAAAACAATACTTAAGGTTAAGATTATTTTTTTCATAATTTAAATTGAAGTCTCAAATTAATTTTGAGACATGTGAATAGAAGAGGTTGTTTAAAAAGCAATGAATCTTGTCATGCTGAACTTGTTTCAGTATCTTAATTTATTGATATTTAAATTTCAAAAGAATCTTAAATAAATTCAGATTCATAAAAAATTACTTTTAGACAACCTCTTCCTTTGTTTTTTAGTTTCTACCAGCCATAACACCACCATCGGTATCCCAAATAGCACCTGTTACCCAAGCCGCTTTGTCTGATAATAAGAAAACAATACTATTGGCAATATCTTCAGATTCACCAAAACGACCTATGGGATGAAAACCATTAAAGCCAACCAATGCTTCTTTTGCAGCTTCTTCACCACCAAAAACACCATGATACACAGGCGTGTTTACTAGGGCAGGAGAGACCGCATTTACACGAATGTTATCGTCCGCTAATTCCATTGCTAAATGTTGAGTTAAGGAATGTAAACCGGCTTTTTGCATAGAATATGCAGAAGAAGGTGTTGCTTTTACAGCTTGTTTTGCCCACATAGAACCTACGTTTACAATAGAACCTCCATTAGTTGCTTTCATTTTTTTAGCAACACTTTGTGTGATAAAAAAGAAACCTCTGTTTAAATCTTGGTAAGAATTATAGTCTTCCATAGTGTGATCTAAAAATGGTTTTGGGCCAAAAATCCCTGAAGCATTTACTAAATAATCTAAGTTATCTAAACCATCAATTTTAGCTATTAGCGCCTCAACTTCTGTGGTGTTAGATATGTTTGCTGTGTGTTTAATTAAGTTTGCTGCATCGGCAATTTTATCGGTATTTCTTCCTACAACATGTACGGTTGCACCGCCTTCTAATAACGCATTTGTTGTTGCCTGACCAATACCACTTGTTCCGCCAATGACTAAGGCTACTTTGTTTGCAAATTCTTTCATTTTATTTTTTATTTAAGTATTAATTAATTCCAATTTGGTTTTTTCTCTATTAAGTATCCGTCAGAAACAGTGCTTCCTTCGAATGAATTTTCTTTGGCTTGTATTACGATAAAAGAGAAAAGTGAATCCGAATTATTTCTGATAGCTCTTTCTGTATCTGTTGCAACTCTTACAACCGTTCCTTCTTTTAGATCTACATAATTATCATTGAGAAGTAATTGTCCTTTTCCTTTAACGGCGATATATATTTCTTCGTTCTCTTTGTGTTTATGAAGTAGAGGGATTGCCGTATTCGGTGCCATTGTATTAAACGATATTTCTGAGCTGGTTAATTCGAGCTCATCTTTTATAAACTTTTTACCATCTAATTTAAAATCTGGACTTGGCTGAAATACATTTTTAGTCAAATTTGAGAATTCCCCTAATTCTAGTTTTGAGTAATCGATTGATGTGTTATTTTTTTTCATAATGAATTGTTAATTAAAGACAGACAAGTCTGTCTTAGTTTGTTTAAATTTTTTTAAGTTATTATTTTTTCACATAAATTTTTAGACTCTATAATAGGCCAATCTTTTTGATGTAAATGGCTTTCGCCTACCGCACTTTCGTATAGTAAATAAATTTGTCTAGCTAGTGAACTGACTTGCTCACTTTTTATATGTTCTAGATTATTGGTAACAAGTTTGGTGATAAGTGCAATGAATTCGTTTTTTTGAGACTGAATTTCATGTCTAATAATGGCATTATCTTTTGGTATTTCTGAAACCGTTTTAATACACCAACATCCATTAAAATCTTTATCTTGATAAAATAATTGAAGGAAATCGAATATCGCTAGTATCTGATCTGTTCCTTTTGGTTTTGATGTGGTGAACTTTTCAAAATCTTCAATAAAATTGATATTCTTGTATTGAAGGTAAGCCAAACAAATCTCTTCTTTAGATTTAAAATGACTGTAAAGCGTAGCCTTAGCAATACCTGCTTCTGCTATTATTTGGTTTATACCAGTAGAATTATACCCATTTTTATAAAATAAAAATGAAGCTGTTTCCGTAATTCTATTTTTGACTTCACTATGTTTCATACTGCAAATATATAAAAATATATTTAATACAGACAAGTCTGTCTTTTTTTTGTTGTTCTAATTAGATAAACGTTTGGTACATGGCGTATTTTAATACGTTATATATTTTTTAGCAGGATTAATTTTTGAAATTGGTTTTTGATAGCCAAGAAAACATGTTGTCAAAACTACGTGCTCTGACTGTTTTTGAGGATAAAAATATATCGTGTAGCCCATTTTCAAAAGGCAATAAAGTGACTTTTTTTCCTAATTTTTTTCCAACTCTTTTAATGTCCTCAATATTTAAGACAATGTCATTTGACATTGCTCTATTTGAAAATTTTGATGTTTTAAAAGAACTAGAAGAATGTAGAATTAAAATAGGTACTTCAATATTTGATTTTTCTAAGCTTTTCTGGGCTCTTGCAATTGCAGATAACCACTTAAAATAGGTTGGGAATCCTTTTATAGGTTTCCAATCTAGATTAAAGTCCCATTCTCCGTAAAAATCTTTGTGAATGCTTTGCGCATAAGCAGGAGATAATGCGCCTTCTATCTTTGCGTAATTTGAGACTTTTGAAATAATATTTGCAAGACCTACCGTAAGTGATTTTTCAATTTTAGATTGATTGAAATCTAGAAAAGGAGAGTTTAAAATTAAACCATCTATTAAATGTTTTTCTTTGCCATAATTCATATAACAGCTAGCCGTTAAACCTCCTGTAGAATGCGCCAATAAAAACAGAGATTTGTTTTTACTTTTAATAGTTTTAATAGAAGTAGATATTTCCTCAAAATACTCTTCTATGTCTCTACAATAATTGGGATGTTGATGCTGTAATAGCGACCTGCCATGTTTTCTTAAGTCGAGCGCATAAAAATCAAAATCGTGCGCATTAAATTGTTCTCCTAAATGTGGATGAAAAAAATAGTCTACATAACCGTGTATATACAACAGGCTTTTTCTATTGCCTTTATTATAGTTTGAAGCCGTTAAAACTGCAGTTACTTCTCCCTCATAATCAGGTTTTAGATGTATCGTTTCACTTGTATAATCTTTGGTTAAATCCATTTATTATGTCTTTAATTATGTCTTTTATCGAAATATGACTACAGGTTAAAATTGATTTAATATCAATTAGTTATAGTGCGAAACGCTGTATCTTATCAAAGAATAATTTTCCTAATTTATGAGGTAAAAGTGTTCCTTTTAACACATCATCTTTAGTCTGATTCATTGCCATATTTCCAATTTCATTTTCTACTTCAAAACCAGATCCAAATTCTACAGCGTCGTAAACAAAAAACGCATACTTTTTATCTTTACTTTCAAAAGATAATTTATGTAAGTCACTGTTTTTTTGAGAATCACCACTTTCACCGCCATTTTTTAATTTAAAAGACATAGATTGGTTTAAATTATCTGTTAATTGTCCTTTTTTAAACTCAAGATTACTAATGTTTTGTTTGGTAAACTCCCAATGTTCAGCAGAAGTTTTACTGCCCGTATTGTATTCTATATAATGAATTTTATTATTTTGAAGCACTAATAGATGCTCATTTGTGTTTTCAACAACAACACCAGTAAGCATTGTTTTTGCTGTGTCTGCAACAGCGCCAACTACACTTTTTGGTTTTTTACATGAAGCTATTGCATCAAAATCTCCTCCAACAATATCTACTATGGGTTTAAAAGTATTCGGATCATTTTTGAAGTCTTTAAAATAGTCATCAAATTTTTCTGTAGCTTCTTTTTCTGCTTCTACATAATTATTTCCTAAAGCATCAAATTTTCCAGATTTTTTCATGTAAAAAAAATATCCGCCAATGGCTAGAATAATAATTAATGGAATAATGTAAGTCATGGTTTTTGTGGTTATTTGGTTAAGGTTATTTCGTTTTTTTTATGGAATTACTATTTATATCTTTTTTACTTATTGTTAGAGAAATTAAACTATAACCAATTGTAAATAAAACGCATATAATTATAAAAGGAAGTGTGTAATCTAGGCCTTCTTTAAAATACAGAAATAGGGACAAAATACCGAATGCTATTATTCCTTTTCTGAATACATATTTTAATCGTATTCTCATTTTTTTAAATTGTGTGAAACACTTAGTCTATGAAAAGTGATCCTGATTTAGAGGACAGTAAGTTAATAATTAATAACTAAAAAATTATTTAGAATTGATGTTGTTAAGTGTTAGTATATTAATTAATTACTTGTTTGTGAGCTGTATAAAGGTTTTACATAAATAGCATTAATATGTATGTGGCTAGGTGTTTTTTCATGTTGATTAAAATGTAATTATGTGGCTAATTTTTCATTTCTGTTTTAAATATTTTTTAGGAACATTATTTGTTAGCCAGACTCCATTTTCTGAAAGAAAGAACTCGAAATTGTCTTTATACATTTGCTCTGCGAGAACTAAAAACACATAAGGCTTTCCGTGACGTTGTCCTACCTTTGTAGCGGTTTCAATATTGCTACTTAAGTGAACGTGTTGTCTGTCTTGTTTTTTTAGTCCTTTTTCTAAAATAGATTGTAAAGATTTTTCTGCTGTACCGTGAAAAAGTATTTCAGGTGGTTTTTGATTTTTATAACCTAATTGTATTGCTATAGAATGCCCTTGACTTGCTCTTATTTTATCTTGTTTATCATTAAAAGCAAATCGTTTTTTGGAATTGGTTGCAACAATATGGTTTAAGGTGTCTCTATCAAAATTAACGCCGTATTTACTAGATTTATTAATCAATTCATTAATTTCAATCCAGCCATTTTGGTCAAGTTTTATACCAATTGTTTCAGGTTTGTGTCTTAATACTAAACTTAAAAACTTACTTATATGTGTTTGTTCTTTTTCGCTAATCATTTTTAATTTAGTTCTAGATAGTATCTAAATATTGAATTATTTTTTTCTATCATGTTTATTAATGCTGTGAGTCTCATTAAATAAATAGCATCATTTATACGTTAGTACTGGAATAAAAATACACTTTGGGTTAAACATTAACGCTGTATTACTTAAAGCTATTTATGTAACTTTTAGTTTTTTATGCTTTCAATTTTTTCTGCAAAATGGTCTCCATTCCATATCAAAAATATTTTATTAACGATTTTACGTGTTTCAAATTCTTTCTCCATCCAAGTGTAAAGTGATACTTCTATGGTTTTGTTATTTATAAACGTATAATGCAATACGGGTTGATATGTATCTGGTAATTTATCTGCTTTACTAACAAAATCATTGGCATTATATTTTTTTAATATGTTAGTTTCTTGAAGGGTTTCAGTTTTATTGAAATATTTCCATGAATATATATTGTTGTTTTCTCCATTTACTATCTCGGCACATAAAAGACCATCTAAATTGTCTTTATTTTTTAAAAAATAGAAGGTAACCTGACTAGAATTATTTTTATTTTGAATTGCTAGTTGTGTCTGATTTTTAGTGATAATCTTCCAAGAATCGGATTCTCCGTTTTTGAGCAACTCTTTTTTTTCGGAAAGACTAAGACCGTCTGTTGTTTTATCAAATATTGATAACGGACTCAAGTTAAAAAGAATTGTAATGTTCTTGTAATCCTCCTTTAAAGGATTGGTTTTAGCACTTTCTAATTTGTTGTTTAACTCTTTAATAGAATCTTTTTTTATATTAGATTCTGTTCCCGTTTCTTTTAAATTGCTGCTTTCTACGGTTTTATTATTTGCCTGATTACAAGAAAATAATAATATAATTATATGGAATAGAACTACTTTTTTCATTGTATTATTTTAGTAACACACAGCGTGTATTTTTTTAATTAGTTTATAGCGAAACAGATGTGAATTGTAAGCTGTTTTAGAGTTACAGATTAATAATATTGCCCAAAACAGGTATAAGTTAGTTGCTTATTTAAACGGTATAAATTTAGCAAAGAAAAACCGAATAGCACTTTTAATAAGATTTTTTTGAGTAGGCTAGAGGTGGTAATTCATTGTAAACGGTTTATATACAGGGTTCTCTTATGTAATAATATGATGAGATTTTCCTAATAAAGCAGAATTTCCAATGGGTTCAATGCCGTCTTCATTTTCTTTTGGTATATAACGTTGACATAATTTAAAACCCTCGTCTTGAGTTTTGTCAAATGCATGAACAATAATAGCATCATATTTTTTTTCTTCCCAGTTTATAAACCCGTCAAATGCAATTAATGCAAAATCCGGTTTTATAGTCATACTTTTTAAAGTGTTTTCTGCTGCTATAATTCCGTCTTCATATTTTTCTGTAACAAATCTTTTTAGCTCTTTTTTATCTCCAGATTGGGTCATTATAAAGGGAATTAATGGTCCGCCAAAGTTTCTTATAGAGTCAATTCCGTGATCAAGTCCACCAAATATAAATGCTATAAATTTTTGATCTTGATTATTAAATTCTGCCATTTTATTTTAATTGTTTTTTGCTTTTTCAAATTGTATTAATAATTCTTCAATTTCTTCTGTTCCATATTTACGAGAAAAATGAACAGGAATAGCTTTTTTAACTTCACATGCTTTCATAATTTGCCCAGACATAGAGGCGTAACTATGATAATTGCTACTTGCAAATTGTTTGTCTTCGTCTTTATAAAAACATTCAATAAAAACGTGATCACACTTAAAAAATCTGTTTTTAATTTTTTTATGATTTTCTGCATTTGCAGCATGGTCCATAATAACTCCTAATTTTTCTCCTTCTTCTTTTTTTACCATATAAAAAAGATCTTTAGATAAATGATTAACTCCATGAACATCAATCATTACATCTTCTGTATTCATTTCGAAAGATTTTTTTAAATCGGCGACCCATTTTCCTCCTTTAAAATTATTATCGAGTGCTATTTTTATTTTATCATTTGCTTTAAATAAGTAAGAGATAGAATCTGTTTTATGGTCAAGAATTTCAAATTCGACACAAAAATCTTTTTCTTCAAAAATTTTAGAACCTGTTATTTCTCCTTTTTCTTCTTGTTCCCAAAATGGCGGGTTTATTGTGGCCGTTTTAATAGTGCCATGTTCTTGTATTTCTCTTATCTCGTAAGAAATAGCATCTTTTTCAATTAAATTCCAACAATAACTTTTTATTCGATTTTGAACTTGATTAATTATTCCCTTTGGGCCACAAATAATTACTTTTCTTCCAGTTCCAATTTGATGCCTTAAAATGGTGTCAAAATTTACAAAATGGTCAATATGTGTATGACTAATAAAGATTGCTTTTGTGTTCTGGCATTCTTTTACACTTAAACCTGTAGCTTCGCCACAGTCACAGATGTAATTAAATGAATGATTTTCTACTTTTATTAATATGCAGATATCTTCATCTTGTTTACTCTTTATTTTTGCTTTAAACATTTATTTTACTTTTTTTTCGTAAATCCATATTACTAGAGTAGGAGAGAGCGCTTAGTATTTGAGAATAATTATACCAAAATTCACCGTCTTTCTGTTTAATTTATTTTTGAGCTACTTCAAGATCAGGCAATAACTCTTGCCTATATTTTTCGTCATGAACTACTAATATATTTTCATCTTGTTGTTCTCAAATTGCTAGTGTGTTCTTGTAGGTTTAAGTAGTAAAGTTAGCAAATTAAACACAAACCAATAAAATCCTTAAGGACTTTTGTAAGTAGGCAATTACCAGCAATAAATTATATATGGCTTAAGTTATCCATCGTTTTTTATTCAGATGTTTCTCTTTTCTTTTGTTTGTAAAATGAATCCCAAAAGGTTTTATTATATTCTACACGATTTAATACTGTTTGTTCCTTCTTATGAAACTCATATTCCTATTTCTTCTACATTTTTCACATTAAAGTTATATAGATCAGAATCCATTCTTGTTCATCTTCCATATTTCGTACATAGAAGATGCCATGGCAATAGTTGTAAAACCTAATTCTTGATGAAGATATTCTAAAACTCGTGCTTTCATCTCAAATATGTTTCCATACCTATGAGTTTGTTCTCCAAGCATTACAAGTTGTTTTCCTTGTAATTCATTTTTTAGAAATGTTAAATCGTTGTGTTCTTTTGATTGTGGAGGAAGAAGTTCTTTTATTTTTAATTCTTGTGATTGTATTAGATTCACAAAAAGGAAAGTGCAAATAATAATTAATTTCTTCATAAATAGATTGCAATTAAAATACAATACTATTAATCTCATTTTCATAAATAGATTTAATCTTTAATTTTTAACAAAAATTCACAAAGAATAATAAGCTTTTATGTAAATGTGTTAAGTTATTTTTAGCGTGTCTTTGTCTGATTTTTTCAGCTAATAAAGTAACTAATTTAGAACATACAAACCGAATAGTAAATGCTTGTGTATTTTTGAAAGTAGACGAGAAGCAGACAATTAATTAGATATGTTATTGCCTTTAGTTTTTTAATTGTTAGTATACCAACCTTTCCATTCTCCAATTTCAGGATAAGTTAGTTTATAAATTTTCTTTTCAGATTTACTCAAGCTGTTCATGTATTTACTGACTTTTATAATATGAGTTTCTCCATACCCCATTCGCCAACCTATGCTATATTTGTCTATTTCAGGATAAGCTAACCAAGGTGGTAAAATCGGATTTTCAAGAGTTTTAAATTCTCCAATTTCATTAAGAATATCTCTTGTTTCCATTAAGGCGTAACCTAGTAAATTAAGTCCATGCCAGCAGGAAGGATTTTCAGAATCTTCATTATTCTGTGCGAGTCCAATTCCCCAGATAGTGTCTACAGGACTTGCCTCAACTAAAATTTGGTTATTAGTGTCGCATAAAAATTTAGATAATTTGGTGTTCTGACTGAACTTATGAAAATTACCTCTTACAACTATTTCAAATCTATTTTCTTCCCAAATTTGTTGATTGAAGTTCTTGACTTTTCTCCCCAGTGCTTTAACTGTTTCTGCTTTTGAACTCTTAATTATTTGTTCATAAATATCTTTGTCATTAAACAGCAAAGCTTTTTCTGCCATCATAAAATGTTCCGCAGTTTGAAATTCAATTCCATTAACCTTAAAAGGGGATTCGTACCATTGACTGAAACAAGATTTAGTTATTATTTCAGATTTTTTATGCCCCCAAAACAGTAAAAATTTTAAATTTTCGCCTAATTCAAATCGTTCAATTATTTTCTTGTTAGTGTAGTTCATTCTAATTAATAGTAACGTTTATGTGTATAGAATACTTGTGTGTTTTAAGCATTAAAACCCTTAATATTGGGGAATAAGAAGGAGTTTCCAAACAAACTAAAATTAGTAATAAATTATATACGGCTTAAGTTAGCATTATAATAAAAAAGACTAATTTAAACCTATAAAAGAGAAAGCACAAAAGAGAGGAATAAGGTTATTATATACGCAGAGACTATAGATCTCGTCAACATTGAAAATCCCCTCTCTTTTTCTACACAGATTTCGTACAGTTCTATGAGGCTTTAAGACCTCGATTTTAAGTCGTTGAAACTCGCGTAGCTAGTACTTTCAAATACTATATTGTTATGAATAAAGATATTAAATATTTTGGAATTGACATCAGTCATTTAGTTTTTGATGTTACGGATTCTGAAGGGAAATATTACCAGTTTAAAACAACCCTATGGGCTTTAAAAAGTTCTTAAAACTGTTAGATGCTAATAGTCATTGTGTCATGGAAGCCACAGGTTATTATCATTACCAATTAGCCTATTATTTACAAGAAGAAGGCGTTAAGGTTTCCGTAGAGAACCCATTAGCAGTAAAACGTTTTATACAAATGAAGTTGTCAAAAATCAAGACAGATAAAAGTGACTCTAAGTTGATTTGTGAGTATGCCAAACATGTAGAATTAAAGCTTAGGAAAGGAAATTCAAAGCATCAATTAGAATGCCTTCAGATGACCAGACTCCTTTCTGTGTATACAAAGCAGAGCACTATGTTGAAAAATAAATTACATGGAGAAGCTGTTTTAGGGCATCCAAGTAAAGTTGTTGTAAGTTCTTTAAAACGTAACATGAAACAGGTTCAGAAAGAGATGAAAATGATAGAAGATAAATTGTTAGTTTTAGTAAAAGAAGTACATCAAGGTGTTTTAACACGCTTAAAAACTATTCCAGGAATTGGTCCAAAAACATCTCTAATGTTGGTGGTTTTAACGGATGGATTTGATCGTTTTACAAGTGGTAGTGAATTATGCAGTTATGCCGGATTAACCCCTGTAATACGACAAAGTGGAAGTAGTGTAAAAGGACGCCCGCGAATCAGTAAAATAGGTAATCAAAAGCTTCGGAATTTATTATTTATGTGCAGTTTTAATGCTTGTAAGTATAACTATGCTTGTAAAGCAATATACGACCGATTAGTTGCCAAAGGAAAAAGTAAAAAATTAGCATTAATAGCCGTGTGTAATAAGCTCCTAAAACAAGCTTTTGCCATAGCTAAATCAGGATTAACCTATGATAATAATTATAGAAGTGTTTTAGTGGAAAATTAAGGCAGTATCTCATAAACTGTGTAAGTTTTAAAATCTCAGGTTAAATATTAATCTGAGATTTTTTTATTCATTAATTTTAACTTTTACACACTTATGAAACCAGAAGATTTATTAAACGAAGACTTTTTAAAGCAATTCAAGAATGCACCAGAGCTAACATCCTTTTTAGAACAGTTGCACAAACGTGGTATTGAGAAGTTACTAGAAGGGGAACTAGATGCCCATTTAGACTACGATAAGCACAAAAAAAGTAAAGCAGCCAATCTTCGAAATGGTTACACTAAAAAGAAATTAAAATCCGTTTTAGGAGAAACAGAGATTCAAGTTCCTCGAGACCGTGATAGTTCTTTTAATCCTTTAATTGTAAAGAAAAGAGAAAGTACAACAGAAGGCATCGAAAATATTATTATATCGCTTTATGCCAAAGGCATGAGTAACAGTGATATTGAAGAACAAATACGTGAGCTGTACGATTTTAATATTTCTACATCTACTATTTCAAGGATTACAGATAAGATAACCGAAGATGTTATTGCTTGGCGGAACAGGCCTTTGGAGGCCACTTACCTAATTGTTTGGATGGATGGCATCGTATTTAAAGTTAGGGAAAACTCTAAAGTCATAAACAAGACTATTTATATTGCAGTAGGCCTGAGAACTGATGGCAAAAAGGAAGTCCTAGGATTATGGTTAGGTAAAAATGAATCTTCAGCCTTTTGGATGAGTGTTTTAACCGATATTAAAGCTCGAGGAACTCAAGATATACTTATCACAGCTACCGATAATTTAAATGGATTTACAGATACTATTAAAACTATTTTTCCGAACTCAACAACACAAATATGTGTTGTGCATCAAATAAGAAATTCGTGTCGTTACGTGGTCTGGAAGGACAAAAAGGAATTTACTCGTGATATGAAGCAAATCTATACTGCTCCTACAAAAGAAGCAGCAAAAGCTGCTTTAAATGACTTCAAAACTAAATGGGATTCTAAATATTCTTACGCCATTAAAAGTTGGGAAAATAATTGGGATGAGCTTACAGTATTCTTTGATTTTCCTATTGAGATAAGAACCATTATTTACACCACAAACCTTATAGAAAACCTAAACGGAAAAATAAGGAAATACACCAAAAACAAACTCTCGTTTCCAACAGATGAAGCCGTTATGAAATCGGTCTTTCTAGCCCTCAGAGAAAGTACTAAAAAATGGACAATGCCCATCAGGAATTGGGGAGTGATACTAAATCAATTTTTAGCTATATTTGAAAACAGGATTAAGCTATAAATAACTTAACCCTGAAATTTTGAACTTACACACTTTTTAGGATAGTGTCAAAATTAATGCCTTTTTACTTGTTTTTTACCACAGTACTTTGTTGTACTCCGTTATTGCACGTTTTATTTTTCTCTTCACTACTTCAAAATCATATCCTTCATCAACAATTATTAAAGTACAATTATTCACTTTACACTTTTCCATCTTCCTTTTATCACGTTCAATGGTTTTTTCCAATGCTTCTTGCCCACCAAAAAAATCAACTGCTTGATAATGTTGTTTACCTTGATATTCAACACCTATATTCCTTCCTGGTATATAGATGTCTAAATGTTGTCTACCTAACCATTTAGGAGAAGCATGTTGAATTACCTCTAAATCTGAAAATGAAGTCTTTATTTTATAAAACAATTCAGTTTCACTAATCCATCCTTCTCCAATTTTTGGCATGCCAATAGATTCACGGTATAAATCCTCGGCTTTTTTTAATATAATTCGGAACTGATTAAATATTGATTTTTCAACAACATGAGTTATTTCAGGTGTATAATCAAGGTTTTTACCTTGGTCGTCGAATGCTTTGTATAACTCATCCTCTGATAAAAAGTACTGTTTGTAATAATCAACATCATACATATCACTGAATTTAGTGACCTTTATCTTTACACCTAAGCCAAATTTTGACAATAAACTTTTGTCCTCTTTCTTTTGGTATAGTTTTCCATTTTCAAAAAACAATCCGAAGAAAGGTTTTCCTTTTTCCTTTTCGTAGTTTTTTAACTCGTCAATCACGAAAGGATAAACTTCTTTTAGGTTACCCTGCCCAAAATTTGTTAGATGTGATGTACCTCCAAGTCTTGATATTAATTTACCATCTAACAAAGAGTGTCCAATGTTCCTCTCAAATTCAACGATTGAGATAATCCCAATATGATGATTATTGTTATATTTTATATCCCATGCTTTTTGGAATTGTTTTAATTCTAAATGTTTTTCAATTAGTATTCCATCTGCATAACCTTTTGTCTTTGGATAGTATTTTGTAATTTTCTCATACTTATCTATTAAAACATCTATTTCTACTCCAAATTCTTTGAGTAAATCGTATAATAGAATAAATGAATAGTTATCATTACCCTTTAAGTCTAGATAGGTATCTGAAAGAAAATTTCTTTTGTACTCACGATAGAACTGTTTTTGCGACTGTGTACCTGATTCAATTTCATCGTAATTGTAAATATATTGATGATTCCAAGAAGGAACACCATTATCACTTTCTATTAATCCTAATTCTTTTTTGGTTTTATTAGTCACTCTACTTTTGCAATCATTCCAAAATCTAACATTTCCTTTTATTGTAACTCCATCAATATCAATAATACCCTCAAGTCTCTTTGGTAGAAATAGATTACCACCAACACTTTTTAAATTTGAAATATTTTCTACAAGAGTATCCCTTAAAGTTATATCTCCTCCTACTTCTTGTAATTCCCCAATATCTTTAATATTAGAATAGCGCAACCTTACATCTCCTGATACTTTATTAATCTTACATAGTGAAGTTATTTTTGTTTCATTAGAGTATGAACTAACCCAAAAATCACCTATAACTTCCTCTAGTTCTCCTAAATCAATTATTGTAGAAGAGGCTAATCCAAAGTTGCCAATTATCTTTTTTACACCATTTATCTTAGTAATTCTTTCACCTCTAATTACAATATCTCCATGAATTTCACTATTTCGAATTAGTTTTTCTAATTCCGAATAATCATAAATAGGTATTGGTTCAGTATACATGATTGATGTCTTTTTAATGGAGTACAACATAAATATATAAAACATATGTTATATATATCGTCTTTAAAGTGTATTACAATTTACATGATAAAAACAAAAAATCCAGCTAAATAGCTGGATTTTTAAATTTTATATAAATGTAACTTTAAATATTACTTCGCAATATTTACAGCTCTTGTTTCTCTAATAACAGTAACTTTTACTTGACCAGGATAGGTCATATCTGTTTGAATTTTTTGAGAAATGTTGAATGATAAGTCCGATGCGTTTTGATCTGTTACTTTTTCACTTTCAACAATCACACGTAATTCTCTACCGGCTTGAATAGCGTATGCTTTCTTAACTCCTGGGAAACCAAATGCAATATCTTCAAGATCTTTTAAACGTTGTATATAACTATCTAAAACCTGACGTCTTGCTCCTGGTCTTGCACCTGAAATGGCATCACAAACCTGAATAATTGGAGCTAATAAACACTTCATTTCTATTTCGTCGTGGTGAGCTCCAATGGCATTAATAACATCGTCTTTCTCTCCGTATTTCTCTGCCCATTGCATACCTAAAATAGCGTGAGGCGTTTCCATATCTACTTCTGCATCTGGCACTTTTCCTATATCGTGTAATAATCCGGCACGTTTAGCTAATTTCGGATTCAATCCTAATTCTGCTGCCATAATTCCACAAAGCTTAGCCACTTCACGCGAGTGTTGTAGTAAGTTTTGACCGTAAGACGAACGGTATTTCATACGTCCTACCATTTTAATAAGCTCTGGATGTAAATTGTGTATTCCAAGATCTATTACTGTACGTTTACCAACTTCAATAATTTCTTGTTCAATTTGTTTTCTTGTTTTCTTAACAATCTCTTCAATACGTGCTGGGTGAATACGACCATCTGTTACTAATTTATGTAACGATAAACGTGCGACTTCACGACGTACAGAATCAAAACAAGATAAGATAATAGCTTCCGGAGTATCATCTACAATAATCTCTACACCAGTTGCAGCTTCAATAGCACGAATATTTCGACCTTCACGACCAATAATACGTCCTTTAACATCGTCACTTTCAATATTAAATACAGACACACAGTTATCTACCGCTTCTTCTGTACCAATACGTTGGATGGTATTAATAATAATTTTTCTTGCTTCTTGTTGTGCTGTAAGTTTAGATTCTTCAATAGTGCTTTGAATAAATACTAAAGCATCATTTTTAGCTTCACCTTTTAATGACTCTACTAATTGCGATTTTGCTTCTTCTGCAGATAAACTAGAAATAACTTCTAATTGATCGATCTGACTTTTATGAAGTCGCTCTATTTCTTCTTGTTTCTTATCTAAGAAATCTAATCTGTAATTGTAATCTTTTAATTTAGCGTCGAATTCTGAATTTAATTTTTTATTTTTAGAAAGCTCATTAGAGACTTGAGATTCTTTATCTCTTGTGCGCTTTTCTGCTTCTGCCATTTTCTTATCGCGACTTAAAATCACTTTCTCATGTTCAGATTTTAGCTCAATAAATTTCTCTTTAGCTTGTAATATTTTATCTTTTTTAATGGCTTCACCATCAACGTTAGCATCTTTTACAAGTTTTGCTGCTTCTGCTTTTGCATCAGAAACGATTTTTGATGCATTGTTCTTTTCTAAAATTCGGGCTATTATAAAGCCAATTATTACGCCTAATAGCGCTCCTCCTGCAATTAATATAATTGAGTTATCCATGGGTTCAGTTAGTAATTATTAATATATAAAAAAAGCCTGTATTGGATCTGTGTTTTGTATAAACTCCTTAAAAATAAGTTTAGGGCTAACAAGCTGATCAAGTATCTGCCCAAACATTGAACAAGTTCAATATTAGCAGCACGCTTTTACAACTTAAACTCACCCTCTTTAAAAGAAATAACGTTGAGTTTATCAAAAAAATGACCAATACAGGCAGTAACTTTGTTTATTTTAAAGATCGTTAAGAATTCAATTGGTTCTCTAACAAGCGATTTAAAGTGTTTAACTTCTCCTCTACATGTCCACTAATCGATTCTTTATCTATTTGTTTTTGTTCTACTTGAGATGCAAACTGTAAAGCACACATGGCTAAAACATCTTGTTTATCCCTAACAGAATAACTTTGCTCAAATTGTGCTATCATCGCTTCAATTTCTTTCGCTGCCTTACGTAACCCTTCTTCTTGCTCTGGGGCAATGGTTAAGGGATATACTCTATTGGCGATAGAAAGTTTAATTTTCAGCATCTCTGACATAAATCAATTTATAATTACATTATTCAGAGAGTTGTGAAATACAATAATCTATCTCTCTAACTAATGAATTTATTTTAAGCTTTGTTTCCTTTGTATTATCGTCACTGCCAAGCATGCTTTTTGCAATTTTGAGTGCTTCATATTTTTCTACCCAAGCTTCAACTTCTTGTTTATTATTTTGAAGGTGGTGTTGAGATTGTTGTAAATCCTCTTTTAATTTAGCATTTTCTTGCTGTAACGCAACAACTTTGTGTAGCATTTTGCTAATTTTATCTTCTAGAGCATCTACAATTTCTTCAATATTACTCATTTACAATTACCATACTTATCTCACAAAGTTAACATACCTTATTAAAAATAACAATTGTTTTAGATATAAAATTTAAAATAGTTTGTTGTCTCTCATTATCAATATGATGTGAGCCTAATGTAATATTATACTTTGCATATTGACTACAAATAATTACTTTAGTGCCTCAATTATAATATATGCGAATTCCCTTCCTTTTATTTTTATTAATACCTTTTGTTTTATTTTCACAAAACCCTTATCCTCAAGATTATTTTAGCGATCCGTTAGAAATTCCTATTGTTTTAGCAGGAACATTTGCCGAGTTAAGAGCGAATCATTTTCATTCTGGAATGGATATAAAAACGCAACATCGCCAAGGGTTAAAGGTTTTGGCTGCTGCAGATGGTTTTGTAAGTCGTATAAACATTTCACCTTTTGGTTACGGTAAAGCACTATACATAACTCATCCTAACGGATATACAACGGTATATGCACACTTGTCTAAATTAGCGCCTAAAATTGAAGCTTATTTAAAAGAGCAACAATACGAGAAGGAATCTTACGCAATAGGATTATACCCTCCTATTAAAGCTTTATTAGTAAAAAAAGGAGAAGTTGTAGCTTACAGTGGAAACACAGGAGGTTCTGGCGGACCGCATTTACATTTCGAAATTAGAGATAAAAACGAACATCCGTTAAACCCAATGCTATTTGGTATTACAACTAAAGATACCAAGAAACCTTTAATTAGTGGTTTATATGCATACCCAATTAGCGAAGATGCACAGATTAACAACTCTAATAGCAAGCAAAAAATTAGACTTAGAAAACAAGCAGATGGTAATTTTACAGCAGGACCTATTCAGGCCTTTGGAAAAATTGGTCTTGGGGTTGAAGCCGTAGATCAGCAAGATTTAGCTAATAACAAAAATGGCGTTTACACTATTAAAACCCAATTTAATGGGAATCCTAATTTTGAAATCGATTTTAAATCATTCTCATTCTTAGAGACCAACGATATTAACCGTTTAATAGATTTTGATATTTATAAAAAAGATAAAGATCATATTCAGAAATTATTTATCGATACAAATAACGAATTAAGTTTATATAAAAACACTATAGATCGTGGGTATTTAACCATTGCAGATAGTACTTCTGGTGTTTATAAAATTAAAGTGAGTGATTTTAAAGGAAACGCAAGTTGGATTACAGTATCTATAAACGGAAAAAAGAATCCTGATGTGTTAACTAAAACGCCTAAAGTTACTCCTTATTATATCTATGAAGATAAGTCGCTTACATTAGAAGAAGAAAATGTAACTGTAAACATGTACAAAAATACGTTTTACGATAATTTCTTTCTAGATTTTAAAGTCGCTAACGACACTTTGCAATTGCTTCCTATTGGGTATGCCGCTAGAAAAAACTTTAGAGTAGCCTTCGATATTTCTAAAT
The DNA here is from genome assembly GCF_009796865.1 of Formosa sp. L2A11. Classification (GTDB taxonomy): domain Bacteria; phylum Bacteroidota; class Bacteroidia; order Flavobacteriales; family Flavobacteriaceae; genus Formosa. The sequence goes on from NZ_CP047028.1 coordinate 2,465,786, forward strand.
ACAATGAAGCCGATAAAGACAACCTTTTTATTGCCGAATTAGTTGGATATAAAAAATGGCCAAGTTATTCTAAAACCTTAAGAAAAGACAATACACTTTATACTTATACTAAAGACTTAGGCTATTACACCTTAGTTTCAGATACTGTGGCACCTACCATTAAAGCGCTTAATTTTAAGAACAACCAATGGTTAAGCAGCTCTAAAACACTTGAAGTAGAAATTGAAGACGATATGTCTGGTATTTCAGATTATAGAGCAACCATAAATGGAAAATGGGTTTTAATGGAATACGAGTATAAAACAAACATTTTAACGTACCATTTTAGCGATCAGAAAACCGTAGAAGGGCAAAACGATTTTAAACTAATTGTGACTGATAATGTAGGAAATAGTTCTACTTTTGAAGCTAGTTTTCATAGAAAATAAATGAACATACATACTAACTACAAACATTTCTTTTTAAACGTACTCTACTTTTTAATTCCTTTTATGGCGGTAGCCCAAAGCGGAACTTTACAGGGTGTTATTTTAGACGAACAAAATCAGCCAATTTCTAACGTTAATATTAATGCGGGGTCACAGGGAACACAATCTAACGAGAATGGGTTTTATATTATAAAAATACCTCATAGCAAAAATGTAAAAATAGTATTTACACATCTCTCTTTTAAATCTATTACGGCAAGTTTTAATTTAAAAGATGGCGAGATTTTCGAATTTAATCCCGTAATGAATACCAAAGTAGAACAAATTGCTACCGTGGTTTTATCGGGAACAAAACGTAAAGACGTACAAGGAATAGTGACTTTAAACCCTACCGTAATTCGAAAAATACCGGGAGCAAATCCAGGAATAGAAAACCTTTTAAAAACGCTTCCTGGTGTAAGTAGTAATAACGAGCTAAGTACACAGTATTCTGTACGTGGCGGAAATTACGACGAAAACTTAGTGTATGTAAATGGTATTGAAGTTTACAGACCGTTTTTAGTCCGTTCTGGGCAACAAGAAGGATTAAGTTTTGTAAACACAGATATGGTACAGAATGTAGATTTTTCTGCCGGAGGGTTTCAAGCCAAATACGGCGATAAATTGTCTTCTGTTTTAGACATAACCTATAGAAAACCTATAGATTTTGGAGTTAATGCAGATTTAAGTTTACTTGGCGGAAGCGTGTCTGTAGAAGGTATAAGTAAAGATTCTAAATTTACAAGTCTTGTAGGTTTGCGTTACCGCGACAACAGTTTATTGGTAAATGCTAAAGAAACAGAAACCAATTACGATCCTAAATTTGCAGATATTCAGACCTTTTTTACATATCAGTTTACAGATAAATTCAGTTTAAATTTCTTAGGAAATGCTTCTATTAATAAATACAATTACGAGCCAGAAACACGCCAAACTAATTTCGGAACTATAGACGATGCACAAGCCTTAATTGTATATTATGAAGGCGAAGAAAAAGACACATACCAAACTCTTTTTGGTGCTTTAGATGCAACGTACAATGTTAACGATAATTTAAGTTTACATTTAGTAGGATCTACCTATCACACTACAGAAGAAGAGTATTTTGATATTTTAGCAGAATACAGATTAGGGGAAGTAAATAGCGATATAGGAGGTGAAAATTTAGGCGAAGTAGAATATAGCGAAGGTATTGGCGGACAACTTAATCACGGAAGAAACGATTTAGATGCTTTAATTACAAACATAGAACACAAAGGAACGTACACAACTCATGGAAACGATTTTAATTGGTCTGTAAAATACACCAATGAAGATATTCGTGACAGATTGGTAGAATGGGAAGTTATAGACTCTGCAGGGTTTTCTATAAATGCACCAGATTATTACGTCCCTAACGACCAACCTTACAATGCTTACGAAGGTCCGTTGGTTGCCTACCAGAATGTAAGAGCAACAAACAACACAACTATAAATCGTATTCAAGCGTATGTACAATGGAGTCGTCGTTTTGAAATGGGAGAACATGAAATTTGGGTAAACGCCGGGGTTCGCTCCCATTCGTGGACTGTAAGCGGAGACGATATTAATAAAACATCGCAAACTGTATTTAGCCCAAGAGCACAATTTGCCATAAAACCAAATTGGAAAAACGATATGTTGTTTAGAGTCTCTGGAGGATTATACTATCAGCCCCCTTTTTACAGAGAATTAAGAGATGCTGCAGGAACAGTTGTCCCTGATGTAAAGGCACAAAAATCTGTTCATTTTGTTGTGGGTAACGATTATAGTTTCCAAATGTGGGATCGTCCTTTTAAATTAACTACCGAAGCTTATTACAAAGACATAACAAACGTAAACCCATATACAGTAGACAATGTTCGTATTAGATACGCTGCCAATAATAATGCTGTTGCTTATGCTTACGGTTTAGACTTACGTTTAAATGGCGCCTTTGTACCAGGAACAGAATCTTGGTTTAGTTTTGGGTATTTAAAAACAGAAGAAAACATAGATAACCGTGGGTATATTGCAAGACCTACAGATCAGCGTTTAAAATTTGGTGCTCTATTTCAAGATTATGTGCCAAACATACCTGCTATGAAAATGTATTTAAACCTGGTATATAATACAGGATTACCTGGTGGTTCTCCTAGTTATGCAGACCCTTATGTTTACCAAACCAGATTACCAGATTATAAACGTGCAGATTTAGGATTACAATATGTTATTGTAAACGAGAATAAAGAATTTAAAAATGGTTGGAAAAAGCCTTTTAAATACTTGTCTGTAGGATTTGAAATTTTTAATGTATTCGATGTACAAAACTCTATTACAAATACTTGGGTACGCGATGTATATAGTAAAACACAATACGCTATCCCTAATTACTTAACACCTAGAGTTTTTAATATTAGAACCACTATGAAGTTTTAAATATATTGTATTAATAGAGAGGTCTAAACATTGGTTTAATAGAAGTTGTGTGTAATTTGAGAAAAATGAGTAGAACTCGGAAAATTATAATAGTAATCTCAATTATCGTCTTAGGATTTATAATACTCCGATTGTTTTTTATGAATTACTATTATGACTTTTCAGAATATTTGACACTTAAGGATAAAATTGTTTGGACAGAAAACAGGAAACTTAAATATTCCGACTTTAATTTTACAATTGACCCTGAATTGAAAAATCTTGACGCAAGAATTGGACTTCATTCCAGATTTAATACAAATGACCCGATTTTATTCAGGTCGCACACGGTTTTTGAACCTAAAAACGCAACAATATCTGACACAACCGACCCAAGAGATTTAAGAGTAGCTCAAGTTAAATTTGATTTACTTGAAACATATCGGCGTAGAATGGAAAAAGAAGTTAATAGTTTAAGAAAATCAAATGTAACAGAATTATATCCATCCGATTTTGATAAAATGCATAGACGATATTATTCTGATTTTACTAAGGAATGGTTAAGTTATAGCGATTCTATTTATAACATACAAACATTAGAACGTTTGGAAAAGAAAGTAAAAACTGAATTAAAATAAAAACTACACACAATAACTAAGTATTCGGCTCGCCGATAGGCCAGAGCTGAATATTGTGTTGACGAAGTCGGCAGAAGATGTCTCTTATGGGAAAAACGATATGTTTAGGGAAGGATGCTTTGGTAATCGATTGTAGTTTACATGTTTAAACTACGCTGATCAGTCTTTATTTGGAAGAGATTGTTTCTTTTTTCGGTAACACTTAATATAATTTCACTTTATAATGGCTTAAATTTTAAGTTTAGCCATTGAGAGGTCTGTCCGCGCTTGCAGATTGTTTTTTTTAATTGACCCTATTTAATTTTTTATCTCTTAATAATACCCTCCAATTTTCGGGAGGACCACGATCGTTAAATAGTAGTATGGTATGTAGTTTTCCTTTTTTACAAACGGGACAACGACGGTGTAAAACAGGTTCGACTGTTTTAATACTCACTATCTTTTTACAAGCCAGTTCGGCTTGTAGTCTCGGTAATTTCTCTTTTTTCCAGCTGCTGCTTAAAATACCGTAATGCCGTATGCGTGTAAAGCCTTTGGGTAAAATATGCAAAGCAAAGCGTCTAACAAATTCTTCACTGGACAAAGTCAACTTTATCTTTTTAGCTTGGTGCCGGTAATCTTTCGCGGTAAAAGTCACCGTTTTATTTTCACGATCTACAGCAATAATACGATGGTTACTTATTGCAATTTTATGCGTGTATCTGCCTAGATATTCAATAACATATTTTGGACTTCTAAAAGATTGTTTCGCATAGATCACCCATTTTTTACTGTACACTGTATTATAAACTTTCTTTGGGATTTTTACTTCACTTTTCCTAAGTTCAGAGATAAATTTAGCCTTAAACACCTTGCTCATAGATTTTACATTGAATAGATATTTACCTTTATTTTTTGCACTTTTCCATGTCCCTGATTTACGCCATCCACCGCCAGGAACAATACAATGCAAGTGCGGATGTAGGCTCATGTTTTGTCCCCAGGTATGAAGTATAGCAATCATACCCAGTTTAGCGCCCAAGTGTTTGGGGTTGTCTCCAAACTGTTGCAGGGTTTGCCATGCGGTTCTAAATAAACTGCTATAAATTACTTTACCATGACTCAGGCGTAGGTATTAAACTCACTTGGAAGCGTAAAAACGATATGAAAATAAGGCACATTTAATAGTTCGCCTTCTCTGGCTTTTATCCACTGTTCACGTTTGTGTCCCTGGCATGTTGGGCAATGTCTATTTCTGCAACTGTTATAACTAATGTGTAAGGCTTGGCAACAATCGCATTTATCAATATGGCCACCCATAGCTTTGGTGCGACACCTTCTTATGGCTTGTAACCCACGGTAATGCCAAGAGGTCAGACTCAATGTTTTGAGCTGTAGCTGTTCCATTTCTAAAATGTCAGCTACTTTATGTTTACAAAACATTAATCGTAAAGTTTATCCAAGGGAGAAAATTTGGAACCACTAGGCAAATTGGCAACATGAAGATACGTGAGTGTCATCTCGATATGTGCATGTCCAAGAAGTTCCTTTAAACTGACGATATCAACACCATACTCTAATAAATGTGTAGCAAACGTGTGCCGTAAAGTATGGGCAGTTATCTGTTTAGAACTCCCTATTTTACTTCTGTTTTCTTTAATAATCCAGCGTATACCGTTGGTGGTTAATCCGCGTGATTCTCCAGCTTTAGAAACTTGGCTATTAAAAAGATGTCCCTGAGGGTTTTCTGTTGTGATGTATTTTTTTAATCCCCTAATCAGAAGCGGACTCAAAGGCACATAGCGATCTATTTTTCCTTTTTTCTTAGGAATAAACACGGTTTTACGCTCAAAATCGAGATCAGATAATTTAACAGCACAGAGTTCGTAGCTACGCAATCCACAGCCGTAAAGCATACCTATTATCAAACGATGCTTAAGATATTTAGGCGCTTTTAAAAGGCGCTTAACTTCCTCTTTATTTAGAACACATGGTAGTTTAATATCTCTTTTAATTTGAGGAAGCGCTACACGTTTGGCTTCCATGCCCATCACTTTGTAGGCTGCTCTGAGTCCGAAAATGGTGTGTTTAAAGAAACTCTCGGAAGGTGTTTTGTGAAGTTTTGGCAGTGGTAAAGATAGTTCTGAACGTGTTCTACCGATAGTTTTTCAGGACTTCGGTTGTAATGCAAAGCTAAGTGTGCCAAGCACCGGAGATAGTTGTTTAAAGTGCTTTTGGCTTTGCCATTAATAGAAAAACTCTGTTCGAGTTTGGTTTGAAGATGACTGAAATCCTTTACATCTGAAAAGGCGCGTTCAGCAATGGTTTTACTTTTTTTTTAACATAATAATAGATTTAAAATTTACCCATAAGTTAATAAATCTATTACTTTTACAAAAGAATAACTTATTCTGAATCAGTCAGGAGGGCTTCCGACCGATAGGGAGGATTCGTTCAACACCGTATAAACTTTATTGCTGGTTTTAGCTCACTTGGGAAATTCCTCCAGAATTTCGCCCTTCACTTTTTATTTACTAAATAAGTTACTCGAAACACGCAACAAAACTTATACAAACTCGTTGCCTACAATACTTGGAAAAATGAACCTAAAGGAGAGTTACAAGAATTGGAAAATAAAATATTAAAATTTTCAAAATAACTGCTACAAATACAATGTATAACTAATTGCTTAATTCTCGTTTGCTTAAGGAAAATATAATGATCTAACTTTCGTACTAAAGCATGCTATTAATTATATATACTTGCCATTGGTGTATAAGCTTAACTACTGATTTCAAGTTCACTTATAAAAAAAAAACGATTGATTAAACTTATAGTTAACCAATCGTCTTATTAAGTATTAATAGGTGTTTAAAACCTTATTCTTTAGTATATTTTGCTGCTTTTCCGTTAGTAGATGCTTCTTTTATAAACTCACGAATATCATCATTAGCAGAAATTAAATCATCTTTTCTTAAGTACATCATGTGTCCGCTTCTATAACCTTTAACAGTAAAACGGTCTTTAAATTTACCACTAGGATCTATTTGTCCTACAGTATATTTAGCCGAAAAATACGTTGTTGCTCCATCATAATATCCAGATTGAACTAATACTTTTAAATACGGGTTTTGTGCTAAAGCTTCTCTTAAACCGTCTCTAACATTGTTGTTTTTTTTATCCCAAGGATGTACATCTCCAAACATATTATATTTTAAATCTGTTTTAAAGTTTAATTCCTCTCTTATGTAGTAATTAATAGCAGGTGTAAAAGAATGAGACCACGAGCTAATTTCTGCATTATAGTCTGGAGAAATACCCGTTTCTGTTTTGTCTATTCCTAAATATCTAGAATCTAAACGGCCAATAGTTTGCCCTGTTTTATCTCGTAATAAAGCTTTCCAGAAATAACTATTAGGCACTTCTAAGTTGCTTTGTAAGACTTCTTTTTCTGTTAAACCAGAATAATAGGCTACTTTTTTTGCGACTTGTTGTTTTTTTGTTTGAGAAATAAAACCACCTTTAGCAATGGCTGGCATAAGGTTATTTATGGCGTAATCTTCTACTTCTGGTAATATCTCTAATAAATCTTTTTGTTGTAATTCTGGAGGTAAAACGTTGTGATACCATGCAGTAGCAGTAAAATAAGGTAAATTTAAAGCAGAATAAATAGGTTGTCCTGTGCTGTATAATTTATAATCTGCTGGCGAGACCATAATTACACCATTTAAATACATCCATTGTTTAGACTGTAATTCGTTAGCCAAGCCCATAACACGTGTACCACCGTAACTTTCGCCAATAATATATTTAGGGGATTCCCATCGGTTTTTTCTAGTTACAAAAGTATTTACCCATTCAGCCAAGTACTTAATGTCTGCATTTATACCAAAAAAGACATCGCGCTCAGGTAATTTTCCATCTTTATCGGGAATCATTCTAGAATATCCTGTGTTTACCGGGTTTACGTAAACAATATCTGCAACGTCTAAAATAGAGTTCGGGTTATCCTTTACACCATAAGGTTGAACGGGATAACCTTCGTCATCAATATTTAAAATTTTAGGACCTGTATACGCAATATGCATCCAAACAGAAGCAGAACCCGGACCGCCATTAAAAGAAATTAATAAAGGTCTGTTGGCTTTATCCTTAACATTGTTACGTTCGTAATATGTGTAATATAATGAAGCTATTGGGGCTCCTTTTTTATCCCAAACGGGTTGTGTTCCTGTTGTTGCAGTGTATGAGATACTTTTATTTTTAATAGTAGTTGTATGTGTGGTTACAACCATAGTATCTATAGGGATTTTTACAGATTGAGAAATGGCGCAAACCGTAAAGAGCGTAAATAGAACAGTGAAATAATGTTTCATAGCGTGTTGTTTTTTATAAGGAATTGGAATCGTATTATAAATATAATAAAACAGAGTTTAAAATCCTTCAAACACCCCTAAACCAAAGAGTGCGAAGTCGTATTTTACAGGATCTTTTTTATCTAATTTTCGTAAAGCGCCATCTAATTCTGTTAATGCTTTACCGTCGTTTTGTTTTCTAGTAAGCACACCTAATTTTCTGGCGACATTTCCAGAATGCACATCTAAAGGGCAGGAGAGTTGTGATGGAGATAATTTGTTCCATATTCCAAAATCTACGCCAGCATTATCGTTTCTAACCATCCAACGTAAAAACATATTGATGCGTTTTGCTGCTGAATTTTTTTTAGGATCGCTAATGTGTTTTTGTGTACGTTGTAAATGTCCGTTTTCAAAAAACACTTGCTTAAATTCGTGAATAGCTGGCTGTAAAGAATCTGTAACAGCATGTTTTGCAAATAGAGCTTCTAAACCGTTATGTTGCGTGTAAATATGTTTCAGACTTATCAGAAACTGAGATAAATCGTCGCCATTAAACGTACGGTGTACAAATGTTTTTAGAGTTTCTAAATCTTTTTCAGAATGATTTATAACAAAATCGTAAGGCGATTGATCTAGCAATTCCATTAACTGTTTTGCATTCTTAATAATACTTTTTCTGTTTCCCCAAGAAATTGTTGCAGTAAGAAATCCGGAAATTTCGATATCTTCTTTTAAACTAAAAAGGTGCGGGATTTGTATCGGGTCACTTTCAATAAACTTAGGATTATTGTATTCTAGAACTTTGGCGTCTAGGAATTCTTTTAGTTCTTTTTTTGTCATTATTTTGGAAGGAAAAATATAGCGGGAATAATTAAAACACCATTATAAATAGCATGAAATAACATGGAATATACTAGTCCGTATTGCAGTCTTATCACACCTAAAAATAGACCAATTATAATTTGTGGTGCCACAAGAATTGGAGATAATAACAATACATTTCTAGTGATTTCAAAATTAGTGATATGTACAAATCCAAAAGCTAGAGTAAAAAAATAAAATACGTATATATAATGTTTCGTTTTGAATAATGTTAGTGGGCCTCTAAAAAACAATTCTTCTAAAATAGGGGCGAGGACTACACCTAACAAGACGACAACGTAATACGGATAATCTTCAAATAATTGTGCAGAAGCATGATCGTCAAAATTAACAAGGCCAAAGGCTTCAATAATTGAAAATAAAATGGTAAAACCAATATTTAAAACAAAAGCGACAATTAAAGCCGTAACAAAAACATTGATTTTAGAGTATCCCTCAAATAAAGTTTTGTCTTCCTTTAATTCGGGGTTTTTAATAAACTTCAGGTACTGTTTTAAAATGGCACCATAAGTTTCTATTTTAGATTGTAATATTTCCATCTACCATAACTAATTTTCTGTCGGCCAAATTGGCTAATTCTTCATTGTGCGTTACTATAACAAAAGTTTGTCCGAATTGTTCGCGTAATTTAAAAAATAAACTGTGTAATTGTTCTGCAGATTCGCTATCCAGATTCCCAGAAGGCTCGTCGGCAAAAATTAAACCTGGATTGTTTATTAAAGCACGTGCTACAGCAACACGTTGTTGCTCTCCTCCAGAAAGTTCGTTTGGTTTGTGGTTATGACGATGAGATAATCCTAAAAAATCTAATAATTCTTTAGCTCTTGGTTCCGCCTCACTTGTTTTTACGCCTTTTATATATGCAGGAATACATACGTTTTCTAAGGCCGTAAATTCTGGTAATAATTGATGAAATTGAAAAATGAAACCAATATGTTCGTTTCTAAATTTTGCTAAACCTTTTTCTTTTAAGTTTTGAATATTCACACCATTGATTACGAGCTCGCAATCTTCCTTTTTTGAAGGAGAATCTAATGTGCCTAAAATTTGAAGCAGTGTTGTTTTTCCTGCTCCTGAAGCCCCAACTATAGATACGATTTCTCCTTTTTTAATATGAAGATTTACGCCTTTTAAAACATGAAAGTCGTCGTAATATTTATGAATGTTTTTTGCTTGAATCATGCATTGTTATTAAGATTAGTAAAGTAATACTTTAATAGTAATCTCACAAAATTAAATAGATTTTGATTCAAACAGATTACAAATCGTATTATAATTTATAAAAGTTGGCATTAGTTTACAATGTATTTGTGTTTACTTCCTATAGAAATGAATTGGTTAAAGGATAAATTGAAAGAGTCAACATTAAAATCTATATCTTTGATGTAATTAAAATCAGACGACTTATGTCTTACAAACATTACGAAGAATACAATATTGAAATTACAGACGAAATTAAATCACAGTATCAAAATATTATTGAAAATATTGGTGAAGATGTTTCGCGAGAAGGATTACTTAAAACACCAGAACGTGCTTCTAAAGCCATGCAATTTTTAACGCAAGGTTATGATTTAGATGCCGCTGAAATTTTAAAAAGTGCAATGTTTAAAGAGTCTTATAATGAGATGGTTATTGTGAAAAATATCGAATTATATTCCCTTTGTGAGCACCACATGTTACCTTTTTTTGGAAAAGCACATATTGCATATATTCCTAATGGGCATATTGTTGGACTAAGCAAATTACCGAGAATTGTAGATGTATTTGCAAGACGATTACAAGTTCAGGAACGCTTAACTAAACAAATCTTAGATTGCATAAACGACACCCTTAAACCACAAGGAGTAGCTGTGGTTATTGAAGCAAGCCATATGTGTATGATGATGCGCGGTGTACAAAAACAAAACTCTGTAACAACAACATCTGGTTTTCGTGGTCAATTTGAAAAGATTGAAACTAGAAATGAGTTTTTAAAGTTGATAAGTGCAGATTTGTCATAATTTATTTTTGGTATGTTTCTTGTTAATATATAGTTATAAATACTAATATATATGCCTAAGACCAAAAATTATAAAAAACTAGCCTTATGTATTCTTTTAGATGCTGTAGGATATACTAGTTTTATCATTCCAGGAATAGGAGAATTTTCAGATATTATTTGGGCGCCTGCTTCGGCTTGGATTATGACCAAATTGTATAAAGGACAACAAGGAAAAATAGCTGCCGGAATTTCATTTTTAGAGGAAGCCATGCCTGGTTTAGATGTTATACCAACATTTACATTAATGTGGTTTTACACGTATGTTTTTAGTGCTAATAAAAATGAAAACAAAGTATTAAAATCAAAAAAGACACTTATATAAGTGTCTTTTTTTTGGGGGTATAAAAAATGTGCTTTAGCTTATATTTTATAAGTTAAGCCCACACTAATGTTTCTGCCCATGTTGTAAATACCATCAGATTTTAATCTAGATAAATGATTGATGTATCGTTTATTTGTAAGATTGCTTCCTGAAATACTCACGTTTAAAGTGTTTTTAAATACCTGTAAATCTCCTCCAAGACCAACACTTAATAAATTATAACCATCTGTATCTGTTTCAAATTCGCTAATATTATTTTGTGCTAGTGTACTGCTTAGCTTAATAAAGGCGTATCCTTTTTCTATCCAATTATTATCGAATTCAACTCGAACGGTATTATTAAAATTGTTTGCAGGAATTAAAGGTAAATAGGCTCCACCATCTTGTTTTCCGGTAACGGTTTCAAAGCTACTTTCAAAATGTAACCAGTGAATAGGATGTGGATGAAAATGAATACCAACTTCACCACCAAATAAAGCAGCATCATCTTGTAAGTATAAATACACAGGATCGCTATTTATTTCTTCTCCATTTGGAGAAATATATATGTAATTATTAATGTTATTGTAGAAACCATTAGCAAAAATTTCAAGATGTTTATTTTTATATTCTAATGCTAAATCGGTTTGAAAATTTTGCTCGTTTTTTAAATTGGCATTACCAATTTCGAAACGATTTGTACCTTCGTGTGCTCCGTATGAAGTTAGCTCGGCAAGATTTGGTGCTCTAAATCCAGTTGCTAAATTTAAGCGTAAAGTGATTTTTTTAGCAATATTAGTTTTTACACCTGCGGCACCATTAAAACTATTAAAATTTCTGTTTAAATCATTTTCTGTAGAAATGTTTCTGTTATCATATCTGCCTCCTAATTGTATATCTACAGTATTAAAATGGATGTGAGACATTGCTAATATACCAATATCATTGGTTGTTGCATTGGGAATTAAAGTTTCTTCTCCGTAATTGGTATTTATTTGATTCATCCCTTGAACACCAACAATAGTTTGAAACTTACCATAAGTTGGCAAGTTGTATTTTACATCGTAATTAAAGGTTTTAAGCTTCATGTGTAATGCTGGATCTAAGATTTCATCTTCATCATGATCTTCCTCTTCACTTTCATCATGCTCGTGTTCTTCTTCAAACTCTTTTCTATCATTATATAAATATCCAACAGTAATATCTAAACTTGAATTATCGAAAAAGATATTAGACTTAGAGCTAAAAACATGATTGGTAATCTTTTGATATGGTAATAATGGATCTTTATCTGTAGATTGTATACCTATTTCTTCTGGAATACCCAATTTAGAGTCGTTTAAATTATATCTAAATTCTGTTTTAAAATTGGTGTTTTGATATCCGAAACCTGCTTTTAAATCCTTTTCTTTAAATCTTGTGTTTGTAACGCGATAGTCTTTAGTGTCGTAATCTGCATGTTCTGCTGCACTTCCACGAATTAAAAATTTAAAACCATTACCTGAAGTTTTATAACCAACATTTGCACTTGTACCTTGGGTGTTTACGTAATAGCTTGCTCCAAAATCGGCATGAGTTTCGTCTTGATTGGCAAAACGTTCAGGGTTTAAATATAAAACACCACCTAATGCATCGCTTCCATAAAGTAAAGATGCTGGGCCTTTAATAACTTCTATACTTTCTACTCCTGCATCATTTAAACCTAAACCATGTTCGTCTCCGAATTGCTGATTTTCTAATCGTACACCTTGAGTGTAGACTAAAACACGATTGGAGCTTAATCCTCTAATTACAGGTTTTCCAATACTCATTCCTGTTGTTATAGATTCTACTCCAGCTATATCAGAAATTCCTTGTGCTAGTGTAACGGCTCCGCTTGCTTTTAAATCGGCAACTTTTGCGCGCTCAACTTTCATAACATTATCGCGTTGTAATTTATGAAAGGGGGTAGAGACAATAACTTCCTCCATTTCTATAGCCGATGTTTTTAATGCTATAGAGAGATGTTCTTTATAAGGTATAGAAATTATTTGTCCGTAAGTTTCGTAACCCATAGACGAGCACACTAATTTGTATGATCCTGTAGGTAGATTTTCAATTTTGAAATGCCCATTTTCATCTGTAGTACCTCCTTTTTCAAGTTGCGGGAAATAGACGTCAATAAATGGTAAAGGTGATTCTGTCGTATTATCAATTACACGACCTTCTATTATGTTTTGAGAGACAACAGGAGTTGCTATAAAACATAATAAGATAATTATAAATAATCTCATTGTATTTGTGTTAAAACATTATAAAATACTGGTTTTTAGTCAGTAAAAATCTGTGTTTAAATACAAATAGGAGGTCCTCTTAATGAAAAATGAAGTTGTTGATAATCACTTAAAAAATAATATTGCGATGCTATTAGTTGGTGATTTTCTTCAACTAAAGGGATATTTGCAATAAATTCTGGAATTGTAAAAAGATGATTTAATTGAAACTTATAGAATTCACAATCTACATTTGCTGTATGTAAATGTGTTTGTTGTTCTCCATGACAACGTTCACGATGGTGGTTTTCGAACACATGGTTAAACTTCACAAGAGTTGGTGTTAAAAGTGTTAACACTAAAACTAGAGTGAAAAACTTAAAAACAATATGTTTTTTTAGTTTACTCATATTAATCTACAAATCGTTTAAACCCAAAACGGCGTAGCATTTTCTTTTCAAACTTCCAGAAGAATTTAAATTGACCAAATAGCCATCCGAAAAACACAAGAAGTATTTGATAAAACAATATTCCTAAAAGAATATAAAGTGTCCAATACAAAAACGGATTTAAATTATCTTTAGTTATACCAATCCATTTTATAATAGGTCGACCTATAAAAAGTGACGACGATCCTGTAACAGCAAATACCATAAATACACGAATCATTTCCCATTTATAATCTAAAACCCATTTGTTTTCTAATTTTTTAAATAAAAAAAGAAAGAATTTTAAGAGTATAAAAGTAAGGATAGCAGTAGATATAACAAGAAGAATTATGTTATTGTTTCCTAAAATTGAACGTCCAATTTTAAAGGCACTATAAATAAGAACCAGAAACCCTAAAACAGGAAATAAGAATTGCCAATTTTTTGTAATTTCCCAATGTTGTTTGAATTTTTCCATAAATATTTACAGCTGCAAATATATATTAAATTCTAGGAACAAAACCAGACAATTTTTGTTTGTATTTTAACTGAAAATAAATAAAGTAATTATACATTTTGTAATTTACTTCGTAACCATAGTCTACATTTGGTCTGTAATCTATACTTAATTCGTATAAATTTGGATCGTACCGATGCGGATTAGAAACTCTGTTATTCCATTCGGTTACTAGAATGTAATTTTTAGATTCTAAATATTGTTGCGAGTAATAACCTTCTGGTTTAGCAGTACTTGTAAGCCAACTATTAAAACCAGGTTCTATAATAATAATTTCGTATTCTAAACTGTCGTTTTCTATACGTACGGTATCACTCTCTATAATATTAATCTCTTTATTATCACTAGATTTTTTTATGTTCGTTTTACTCGCATTGCAGCCAATACCACATAAACAAATAAGAAATATGTAAAATAAAGTTTTCATAAGGTGATTATATAATCTTAATTGAATGTTTAAGTCTTAAAGTTAGTAAATAAAATCTGTGATTTTTTATAAATAGGGTAGAACCTAATTAGTAATTATATAAAATTAAATAGTTGTTTTTAGTCCGCTAGATTATTTTTTACGGTATCTTTTATTAAAGCATTGTAAATATATTCAGGTGTTTTTTCTTTTATTTTGTTCATTTGATTCTTGAAATGTTTATTTAGAAACTCTTTTTCTTTAGCATTTATATTTTCTAAAATTCCTACTCTGCCATAAAAACTTATGTTTTCATTTTCTTTAAGCACAAGAACTATTAAAGGATATCCCTTTTTTGCTTCAAACACTTCTAGGTTTTCTTCAATTCCTTTTTTTGGATTTGGACGATCTAAGAAATAAGTAAAGCTCACATTTTTTTTGGTAGGACTATCAAAAGGATTACTTGTTGGGTTTGCATAGTTTATAATGCCCTGAACTTGATAAAATTCTGATTCCTTATAATCTGAATATTGCGTATTAGATTCACATGAAAGGAGTGTAATAGAAAATGCGAGTAAAACGATTATAGTTTTCTTCAATTATTTATAGTTTTTACACTGTTTTTATTAAAAAATCAGCTTTTTGAATGGTTTGTTTGTGAAACTTTTTAAGTTTTTTATAAGCTTAACCGAAACTTTTTAATTGTTTTTAGTAAATATAATAATCTTTATGGTGACTATCGAATATAAGGTTAATTGCTGCTATTATTACTTATAAGTTTTAGTTAAATTATTATATATGTTGTAGGTTTTTTCGTTATAACAAACAAAATATACCTTTTTAATACTATTTTCGTTTTATTGTTTTAATAGCAATTTTAGCGGATTTATTTTAGAAAATTCATAAATCTCAGTACTTATATTTGGGAAAGCAATTGCTTCTATTTTATTGTCTTCAGTAATGTTTAAAGAAGTTATGTAACACGATTTAAGCATTTCGTCTTCGTTAGAGTTTCCTTCATTCCATCGTGAGCCAACTGTATAAATTACGTGGTTTGAAGGTGAATTTCCTGTATTAATAAGACATAAAAAAGCCAAGCTGTGAAAGCTTGGCTATAAAACTATATTATTAAAAGTGTTTTATTTCATTAGATTTCCTAACATGCCAGTAATTCCGCCTCCATTAGAGTCCGATTTGTTTCCGTCTAAAAACATTCCAGCAACATCATCTACAATACTACCATCTCCATCGGCATCTAACATAGATTCTAAAAAGCTTTGTTCTCCACTTGCAGAATTTCCTTGAACTAATCCGCCTAACATACTTCCTAAATCACTAGAACTAGAAACATTGTTTTCACGTTGTTGTTTTCCTAAGTATCCCATTAATAAAGGTGTTGCCATTTTTAATATTTGAGATACAGAACTTGCGTCTATTCCTGATTTCTGACTTAAAGCGAGTTCAATATTTTGTTGTTTTTTACCTAATACATGATTTAAAATGTTTCCACCATCATTAACTTCACTTTCATCTACACCTCCATTAAAGAAACCATCTAAGTTGTCTAAAATACTACCATCGTGTTTTCCACTATTAAGAGCATTTAACAACCCATCTGCACCTTCAGGAGAAGCTTGTGCATTTCTAGTCATTGCTTGTGTAAGTAACGGTAAAGCCATTGTAAGTAGGCTACTTGTTTTGCTTGTGTCTTGTCCTGTTTGTCCTGCAAGTCCGCTTACAACACTTTTTCCTAAGTCACTATTTAATAAATCTAATATACCAGACATATTTGTTTTTATTTTAAATTAAAATATCAAGATACAAAAAAAATAAAATAGGTGTTAGAAAGTATGTAATATATTTAAAAACGTTCTTTCTACAGATTTTCAATCTTATAAAAATATTACTAAGTACGAACCTAAATTCTATTTTAAAACCTTATTTTTGGGCTATATTTAGTTTTAGTATATGAAGATAATTTCAATGATTCCTGCGCGTTATAGCGCATCTCGTTTTCCTGGAAAATTAATGCAAGACTTAGGAGGTAAAACAGTAATTCTACGCACTTACGAAGCGACTGTGGCAACCCAATTGTTTGATGATGTTATTGTGGTTACAGATAGTGATATTATTTATAAAGAGATTGTAAATAATGGAGGTAAAGCCATGATGAGTATTAAAGAACATGAATGTGGAAGCGATAGAATAGCAGAAGCAGTAGAGTCTTTAGATGTAGACATTGTAGTAAATGTTCAAGGAGACGAGCCTTTTACCGATGTAGAATCTTTAGGAAAATTAATAGACGTGTTTAGAAGTGATGCTGAAAAACAGATTGATTTGGCGTCATTAATGGTGCATATCACAGAAGAAGACGAGATTAACAATCCGAATACCGTAAAAGTTATTGTCGATAATTTTAACTTTGCATTATACTTTTCTAGAAGCCCGATTCCTTATCCTCGAGATAAAACTATCGATGTAAAATACTTCAAACATAAAGGGGTTTATGCGTTTAGAAAAGATGCTATTTTAGACTTTTATAAGTTGCCAATGAAACCATTAGAAGCTTCAGAAAAAATTGAATGCATTCGCTATTTAGAATATGGGAAACGTATAAAAATGGTTGAAACAGATGTACAAGGTGTAGAAATAGACACACCAGAAGATCTAGAACGAGCTAAGAAATTATGGAAATAGATTACAGTAACATTAAAGTTATTGGTTTTGATGCAGATGATACGCTTTGGGTTAATGAAACTTATTTTAGAGATACCGAAGTAGAATTTGGTAAATTATTATCGCAGTTTGAAACTATAAATAAGATTGATCAGGAGTTGTTTAAAATGGAGCTTAAAAACCTACCTATTTATGGTTATGGAATTAAAGGTTTTGTTTTATCTATGGTTGAAATGGCTTTAGAATTATCTAATAATACAGTCTCTAACACCACTATAAAAGCTATTTTAGATCTTGGTAAAGATATGATTAATAAACCTGTAGAGTTGTTAGATGGTGTAGAACTTGTTTTAAAAACACTCTCAGAAAAATACCGTTTAATTGTGGTTACTAAGGGCGATTTATTAGATCAAGAACGCAAATTAAAACAATCCGGATTATTAGATTATTTTCATCATATAGAGGTAGTTAGTGATAAAAAAGAAGCTAATTATTTAAACTTATTGAATCATTTAAATATAGATCCGACTCAATTTTTAATGGTAGGAAATTCATTAAAATCAGATATTTTACCATTAATAAACATAAAAGCAAAAGCCATTCATGTTCCATTTCATACCACTTGGGTACATGAACAGGTTTCAGAACAAGACTTAAAAGGTAAAGCCTACAATACTGTGAATGAATTAACCAATATTTTACAGTTTTTCAAATAAATTATTACATACGTTATTATCCAAAATACAATGAATTTTAAGAATTTTCCGATGGTGTCCAAAGTTGTATTTGGACGAGGTAGTTTTAATCAATTAGAAGAAATATTACTTCTTAAACGCTTAAATGTAAATGCTCCATTTATATTTTTAGTAGATGAAGTGTTTCAAGGGAATGATAAAATTACTTCAAGAATACCGTTATCTTATGAAGATGAAATTATTTTTATTTCAGCTGAAGAAGAACCTAAAACAAAACAAGTAGATGCTTTAGTAGAGCATATTATATTAAAGTACAAAGACAGACCTTCTGGAATTATTGGTATTGGTGGAGGTACGCTATTAGACTTATCTAAAGCGGTAGCTATAATGCTAACCAATAAAGGAGAAACTAGTGATTATCAAGGTTGGGATTTAGTAAAAAACCCAGCTATTTATCACGTAGGTATTCCAACTATATCAGGGACTGGGGCAGAAGTTTCAAGAACAACAGTATTAACTGGACCAGAAAAAAAATTAGGAATAAACTCTGATTATACACCGTTTGATCAGGTTCTTTTAGATCCTGAATTAATTGAAGATGTACCCACACAACAGTGGTTTTATACAGGTATGGATTGTTATATTCATTGTATTGAATCGTTAACAGGGACGTATTTAAATGCTTTTAGCCAGAGTTATGGCGAAAAAGCGCTTGAGTTATGTAAAGAGATTTTCTTGAATGACGATTTAAGTAAAAAAGAATCGCAAGACAAATTAATGATGGCATCTTGGCATGGTGGTATGAGTATTGCATATTCACAAGTAGGAGTAGCTCATGCTATGAGTTATGGTTTATCTTATTTATTAGGCACAAAACATGGCGTAGGGAATTGTATTGTTTTCGATCATTTAGAAGAGTTTTATCCAGAAGGAGTAAAGTTGTTTAAAGAAATGAAAGCTAAACATAATATAAAATTACCTCAAGGGCTTTGTAAAGATTTAAGCGATAAAGATTTTGAAATGATGATAGATGTTGCCTTAGGAATGGTTCCTCTTTGGGAAAATGCACTAGGTAATAATTGGCATAAAACCATGACTAGAGAAAAGTTACGTGCTATGTACGAATTAATGTAGTTGAATAATAAAAAGATGTTTATGATGAAATCGCTGTATAAGTTTATATATTTTAAACTGATGAAATGGAAACTTATAGGTGATTTCCCTTCCGATTTAAAAAAGTATATAGTAATTGCTGTGCCTCACACCAGTTGGCACGATTTTTATATTGGTTTACTTTTAAGGAAAATTAAGGAAACACCTATAAATTTTGTTGGTAAAAAGGAGTTGTTTAAAGGCCCTCTAGGATGGTATTTAAAACAAGTTGGTGGTGTAGAATTAGATAGAACACCAGGACAGAATAAAGTAGAGTCTATTGCAAAATTGTTTGAAACTCGAGATGAATTCCGTTTAAATATAGCTCCAGAAGGAACACGTAAAAAAGTAGATAAATGGAAAACAGGATTTTATTATATCGCTAAAGCAGCTAATGTACCTATTGTTATGATTACGTTCGATTTTGGTAAAAAGCAAAATATAATTTCTGAACCATTTTATCCAACAGACGATATGGAAGCCGATTTTATATTTATGCATGCCTTTTTTAAAGACGTTGTAGGAAAAATTCCAGAGTATAGTTTTAAGAAAGATTAATGAGAAACAAACTTTAGTCCGATAATAGACATAATGAGGGTTGAAATGAAAAATACACGCCAAAAATCGGCAGGTTCTTTAAATATAAATATACCAACTAAAACGGTTCCAACAGCACCAACACCGGTCCAAACACTATAAGCAGTTCCTATTGGTAAAGTTTCTGTAGCTTTTACTAATAGGATCATGCTAAAGGTTAAACAAATTAAAAATCCAATATACCAATAAGTAGCAATTTGTCCTTCGGCATATTTTGCTTTACCTAGACAGGTTGCAAAACCAACTTCAAACAAACCCGCAATTATTAATAGAATCCAATTCAAAGTCTCTTATTCGATTTAGTATATATATGTTGTTTAAATTAAAGTGTATATGTCTTAATTTAAGCTTCTTTTTCTTTATTTGTAATAATAATATCGTAAATATTATCCCAAAGTATGGTACGATGCTTTAATGCTTCTTTAGCAACAGTTAAAACGCCATCCCATTTTTCAGTATCATTGCCGCACAATTCATTTAACATTTTATAAGATAATGCACGCTGATCTTCTTGCTTTAAGAATAAATATCTGTTTAATAAATAAGTAAGCTTAGTACAAGGTGTTTTATCTGTTTCTATGTTACTCACTACATTTAGTACTTTTTCAGAAATAATATCTTCTCTTCCAAAAATAAATACAGAAGCCATCAGGTGTGGTTGTTCTGTTTCAATAATATTGAATGTAAATTCAATAAAATCTTTTATAAATTCTGGTATATATACCAAATTAGAAGCTTTAGAAACGTCAATACCATTTTCTATAAGCTCTGTAAAAGTATTTATAAGTGTTGTGCTTGCTCCAATTTGCTCCATACAATCGATGTACATCTCGAAATGGCTTCTAATTTGACCTAATTCGTTAACATCGCTTTCTTCAGCAGCAACAATTTCATTTATGAATTTAAAAATTTCAGGATTTTTATTAGGAACCCAAGGCAATTTATAAGTTACAAACTGTAACTGTAATGTTTTAAGTAACGACATAAAATCCCAAGTGGTATACACATGGTTTTCCATAAAGAGTTTTACATCTTCAGTAGTTTTAAGTACGTTATATAATTTATGATGACGAAGATCGTGTTGTAAAGGCGATAATTCGGATTCTATACGCTTAATGTAAGGCATACGGTAGTTAGATAAATGAATAATTTTTAAAGTGGGCAAATTTACAAAACCGTTCTCACTTATTTATACGATTAAATCCTTTATTCGTTTTCAGTATAAATAATAAAGATAAATTGAATAAAAAAGAGGACAGTGAGTCCTCTTTTTTAGTATATAAATTTAAGGTGTTTATTCTTCTTCTTCAGAAGATTCCTTCATGGTGTGATATACATTTTGTACATCATCATCTTCTTCAATTTTTTCTAAAAGTTTATCAACATCAGCAGCGTCTTCTGCAGATAATTCTTTTGTTACCTGAGGAATACGTTCAAACCCAGAAGATAAAATTTCAATGCCTTTACTTTCTAATTCAGACTGAATGGCTCCAAAGCTTTCAAAAGGCGCGTAGATTAAAATATCATCTTCGTCTGCAAAGACTTCTTCTGCACCAGCATCAATCAATTCTAATTCTAATTCTTCTGGATCTAAGCCTTCACCAGAAATTTTAAAGTTACATGTGTGGTCAAACATAAATACTACAGAACCAGAAGTTCCTAAGCTTCCATCACATTTATTAAAGTAACTACGTACGTTTGCAACGGTACGTGTGTTGTTATCTGTAGCAGTTTCAACTAAAATAGCAATACCATGGGGAGCGTAACCTTCAAAAAGCACTTCTTTGTAGTCTCCTAAACTTTTGTCGCTTGCGCGTTTAATGGCACGTTCTACATTGTCTTTAGGCATATTTACAGATTTAGCATTCTGTATAACGGCTCTTAACCTAGAGTTGCTATCAGGATCAGGACCACCTTCTTTTACAGCCATTACAATGTCTTTACCAATACGAGTAAAAGCTTTACTCATGGCAGACCAACGTTTCATTTTGCGTGCTTTACGAAATTCAAAAGCTCTTCCCATTTCTTATGTGTATTTTAATTTTGTATTAATTAGTTGGCTGCAAATTTAAAAAAAATATACCAACTGTGTTTAGTTAATCTTCATCAGGTTCTACAATAGATTCTATAGCTTCTGCTAATTTAAAATCTTTGTCTGTTACACCGTTATCACTATGTGTAGTTAGTGCAATTGTAAGTACATTATAAACATTTGTCCATTCTGGATGGTGGTTTAATGCTTCGCATTCAAAAGCAATTCTGCTCATGGCACTAAAACAATCTTTAAAATTTTCAAATTCAAATTCGGCATGTAATGCGTTTTCATAATATTCCCATTCTGGAAATTGTAATAAACGATTTTCAATATCGTGTTCGGTTAATTTACTCATAATAAATTGATTTTTTTCTGCTATTAAAAATAGTGATTTTTAGTCTGAAAATCAATTACACCTCTAATTCTGTTAAAATTTGTTTACTTAAAACATGTAAATGTTTAGGTAATAGATTTTCCTTTGGTAAAACAGCTAAATATCTATCGTTATTGGTGGTATATACTTGTTTAAAAATAGGATTGTAAAGGCCTATAGATGATATGATTTCTTGAGTAAATTCGTTATGATATACTAAATCGGTACTTCCTAAATGAAAAATTCCATATTTATTCCTGTTTATTAAATAATGAACTTGTTGTGTAATTTTAGAATCTGTAGTTACATTCATTATTAAATTAGGAAACAGCTCTATTTGTGTTTTTTCGTGTAAATGTTGTTTAATTTCTTTTATTCGGGGCGAATGTGCTCCAAAAACCATTGGCAGTCTTAAAATAGCGATTTGTTGTTTAGGCAAACGCATGAGCATATTTTCAATTTTAATTTTGAAATGCCCATAAATACTGTGGCTTAATGTTTTGTCTAATTCGTAACTAGGAAACTGACTATAAGCATCGAAAACATTTGCCGAAGACATAAAAAAGAGTCTCGCGTTAGTGGCTAAAATATATTCTGCTAAATGATTGTGAGCAATAACTTGAGCAGAAAAGTCGCCACGTAAAGCCGAAATAATTATAGTTGGACGAATGGCTTCTAGAATTTCGAAAACATCGTCTTCTTCAACATTATACTGAAAAAAATGCTTGTTGTCTTCAAATTCACGTCGTGCAGTATTGAAGGTTCCAAACGTATTAAAATAGGAGCAAAGCTCTTTATAAATAGCATTACCTATAAAGCCGCTTGCTCCTAAAATTAAGATTCTATGTTTACTTCTGCTCTCGCTCATTATATCTGATTCCTGAGAAGTTTTGTTCTCTTATTATCCTTTGTAAAATGGTAATTTAACCACTGTTGCTGGAATTGCTTTTTTTCGAATTTGAATGTTTACTTTTCCATCTACGGCAGCAAATTCTTTTGGTACATAACCTAATCCTATTCCAATTCCTAAAGACGGAGACATGGTTCCAGAGGTTACAACTCCAATTTTATTTCCGTCAGCATCAACAATATCGTAACCGTGACGCGGAATACCACGTTCGTCTAAAGTAAAAGCAACTAATTTATTTTTTAAACCTGCTGTTTTTTGTGCTAATAAAGCTTCAGAATTTGTAAACTCTTTGGTAAATTTTGTAACCCAACCTAAACCAGCTTCTAGAGGCGATGTGGTATCGTCTATATCGTTTCCGTATAAGCAATAGCCCATTTCTAAACGCAAGGTGTCACGTGCAGCCAATCCGATTGGTTTTGCTCCAGCTTCTACAACTTTATCCCAAATTTGTTTCGCTTCTTCGTTTTTACAATAAATTTCGAATCCGCCGCTTCCTGTATATCCAGTTGCCGAAATGATTACATTATCAATACCTGCAAAATCACCTATTTCAAAACTATAAAATTTAATAGCAGAAAGATCATGACTTGTTAAAGGTTGCATGGCTTCAATAGCTTTAGGACCTTGTATGGCTAAAAGTGAGTAGCCTTCGCTTAAATCGCGCATGTCTGCACCTACATCGTTTTTAGACGAAATCCAATTCCAATCCTTTTCAATATTACTAGCATTAACAACTAATAAATACGTTTCTTCTTTGATTTTGTAAATGATTAAATCATCTACAACACCACCATTATCGTTAGGTAAATAACTGTATTGCGCTTTTCCAATAGTTAGTTTTGTAGCATCGTTACTACTTACTTTTTGAATAAGAGCTAAGGCATTTGGACCTTCAATTAAGAATTCTCCCATATGACTTACATCAAACACACCAACAGATGTTCTAACTGTTTCGTGTTCTATATTTACACCATCGTACTGAACAGGCATATTGTAACCTGCAAAAGGAACCATTTTAGCACCAAGGTCTTCGTGAGTTGTTGTTAAAGCTGTATTTTTCATCTAGTTTATATTGAATGTGGCGCAAAAATAGATAATTTATTCTGTTTAGAAGTAACAGGACTTTATAAAATAAGGTTAAATAGAAGCACTGTAAATTTTAGATTTATATGATGATAGTTTTGGATTTTAATATTTTAAATGAAATAATGATTATTAAAAACCAAAAAGGTCATAAATATTAATTTATGACCTTTTTTTATATAATTCTTAACTTTACAGGTGTTAACGATTAAGTAAATATGATTTTAAATCTTCGTATGTACTTGTCTTAATAGACTTCTTCTTTTTATCCATTACAGCTAAAACCTGAGACGGAAGCTCTATATTTTCTCTAATAACTTCGCCTACAACATCTAAAAATTTAGTTGGGTGTGCTGTTTCTAAACATACACAATGAACATCTGGATGTGTTTCAATATATTTTTTAGCTCCTAAATAACCTACAGCACCATGCGGATCTGCAACATAACTATAGTTGTTATAAATGTCTTTCATCGCTACTTTAGTTTCTTCGTCTGTAAAACTGTAAGACGATAGATTTTCTTTTAAAAGATTGAAATCGTTTTTATAGATTTCTTGAATTCTAACAAAGTTACTTGGGTTACCAACATCCATAGCGTTAGATATGGTTTGTACCGATGGTTTAACATCGTAATTTTCAGATTCTAGGTATCTTGTTACTACATTATTTTCGTTGTTAGAAGCGATATAATGTTTAATAGGTAAACCTAATTGTTGCGCCATCATTCCGGCACAAATGTTTCCGAAGTTTCCGCTAGGAATAGAAAATACTAAATTATCGTATTTGTTATGAAGGGCTTTATAAGCAAACATAAAATAGAATAACTGAGGTAACCAACGTGCAACATTTATAGAGTTTGCAGAGGTTAACTTCATGTTATCGGTTAATTCTGTATCTAAAAAGGCTTGTTTTACCATATCCTGGCAATCATCAAACGTACCATCGACTTCTAAAGCAGTAATGTTCTTCTTTAATGTTGTTAATTGTTTTTCTTGTATATCGCTTACTTTTCCGCTAGGGTAAAGAATAACAACTTTTACACCTTCTACACCTAAAAAACCATTTGCAACAGCACCTCCTGTATCTCCAGAAGTGGCTACTAAAACAGTAACATCTTGTTTTTTATCTTTTTTAGAAAAATGACTTAAACAACGTGCCATAAAACGTGCACCTACATCTTTAAATGCCATGGTTGGACCATGAAACAATTCTAAAAATGAAATGTTTTTATTTAGTTCTACAACCGGAAAATCGAAAGCTAAAGTGTCTTCAACAATTGTTTTTAAATCTGCTTCAGGAATTTCTGGAGACACAAATTGTTTAATCGCCTCGAAAGCTATTTCAGAATGAGATAAATTATCAATATTCTTGAAAAAGGATTCTGGTAAAGGCGTTATTGTTTCCGGGAAATATAACCCTCGGTCAGGAGCAAGTCCTCTAATTACAGCATCCTTGAACGTTGTATTTGGGGCTTTTTTGTTTAAACTAAAATAATTCATAGCAGTTTGTTTTGGTTTTTGTCTAAGCTTTTTCTTTTTTATTTGTATTACTTCAGGATTTTCATGCCTTCAGCATTAATTTTCGACACATACGTATCGAATTCTATATCACTTTCTGCATATACTTTTCTAATGGCTTGCTCTACTTTTTTGGCTGAATCGATACCCTCGCAAAGAGAGAAAATAGAAGGCCCTGATCCTGAAATACCACAACCTAATGCACCTGCTGCTTTTGCTGCCGCTTTTACATCTTGGTATAATGGAATAAGTTTACTTCTGTGAGGCTCTACAATAGCATCGTGAAGTGAGCGTTCAATTAATCCGTAATTACTCGTATGCAATCCGTGAATTAGGCTCCCTACATTTGCCCATTGTGAAATAGCATCTTTTAAAGGTACTTCTTTAGGTAAAATAGCACGCGCTTCAGAGGTTTTAATTTCTATTTGCGGATGAATAATTGTTGCGTATAAATTATTTGGCGTTGGAATTTCTAGAATTTCTAACGGAGATACACTTTTAACAAGTGTAAAGCCTCCAAATAGGGCAGGAGCAATATTATCTGCATGTTCACTTTGGCTCGCTAAGGCTTCACCTTTCATAGCAAAGTAAGACAACTCGGTATTGTTATAAGGAGATCCTAATAAAACATTCATTCCGTAAACGCTACCAGCAGCACTCGCAGAACTACTACCAACACCACTTCCTGGTTTAATTTTTTTATAAATTTCTATTTCAAAACCAAAATCAGGTTTAGCAGCTTCGTACATAGCTAAAGCAGAAACTCCAGCAACATTCTTTTCTGCTTCATAAGGTAAATCGTAACCTTCAATTTTAGTAATAAAAATACCTTTTTTGTCAGTTTTACGTATTACCATTTCATCACCAGCACTATCTAGGCAAAAACCTAAGACATCAAATCCGCAAGACACATTTGCAACAGTAGCAGGAGAAAATATTCTTATTTCGTTCATAAGTTCTAAAGCGACAACTTTAATAGGTTTTTAAGGTAAAAAAGTTGTCTTTATTAGTTTAAATTAGTTGTTTCCTACACGTATAATATCTGCAAATAAACCAGAAGCAGTAACATCTGCACCAGCTCCAGCACCTTTAATAATCATAGGTTGTTCTGGGTAGCGTTGTGTGTAAAACATAACAATATTGTCTTTTCCTTCTAAATTATAGAATGGGTGTCCTTCAGGAATTTCTTTTAATCCAACTTTTGCTTTACCGTCGTTAAATTCGGCTACGTATTTTAACTGACTATTATTTGCTTTTGCTGAAGCATATAATGCTTGATAATGATCTTCGTCTGCGATTAAAGTGTCGTAAAAATCTGGAACAGTATCACTCTTAATTCCAGAAGCAGATAAGAATGGTGTGTTGTGTATGTCTTCTAAATCCATTTCAGTACCGCTTTCTCTGGCAAGAATTAAGATTTTTCTAGCAACATCTACACCACTTAAATCAATTCTAGGATCTGGTTCTGTGTAGCCTTCTGCAGCAGCTTGTTTAACTACATCGTAAAACTTAGTAGTATCGTTAAAATTATTAAAAACAAAGTTTAAACTTCCTGATAATACCGCTTGTATAGAAGTTACTTTATCTCCAGAAGCAATTAAATTGTTTAAAGTATCAATTACCGGTAAACCAGCACCTACATTGGTTTCAAATAAATAAGGCGCGTTGTATTTAAACGATAATTGTTTTAATTCTTTATATTTTTCTAATTTACTAGAACATGCAATTTTGTTACACGCTACAACAGCAATACTCTGCTTTAAATACTTTGCATATAAATCTGCAACGTCTTTATTAGCTGTAACATCTACAAAAATACTGTTACGTAAATTTAATTTTTTAACAGACTCGTAAAAACCTTCTAAAGTAGCATCTTCACCATTAGTTTCTAACTGTTCTTTCCAGTTTTTTAATGATAAACCTTCTGTATCAAAAAGCATTTTTCTTGAATTAGATAGACCAGCAACACGAAGATTGATTTTTAGATTTTCTTTTAAGTATTTACGTTGTTGTTTAATTTGTTCAACCAAACGCTCACCAACATTACCAACACCTGTAATAAATACATTTAGTTGTTTAATGTTACCTTCAAAAAAGACTTCGTGTAAAATATTCAACGCTTTTTTCACATCTTTTTGAGAGATGATTGCTGAAATATTACGTTCTGAAGCACCTTGAGCAATGGCACGAATATTAATATTGTTTTTACCTAAAGCACTAAACATTTTACCGCTAATACCTTGGTGACTCTTCATACTATCACCAATAAGAGCGATAATAGAGAGGTCGTGTTCTACAAGAATAGGATCTATTTTCTTTAAAGAAATTTCATTTTCAAATTCTGTATCAATAGCAGCTTTTGCAGAAACAGCATCTTTTTCGTCTATACCAAAACAAATAGAGTGTTCTGAAGAGGCTTGTGTAATTAAAATTACATTTATTTTTTCTTGAGATAAGGTTTGGAATAAACGTCTAGAAAACCCAGGGATTCCAACCATTCCATTTCCTTGTAATGTTAATAAAGCAACATCACTAATGTTACTAATTCCTTTTGCTGTATTGTGTATGTTACTACTATCTTTAGAGATAATGGTTCCGACAGCATCCGGATCTAAAGTGTTTTTTATATGTATAGGAATTTGTAAACTTAATACCGGTTGCACTGTTGGCGGATATAATACTTTTGCACCAAAGTGAGATAATTCCATAGCTTCCTGATACGATAATTTGTTTATAGGAAGTGCTTGTTTTACTAATTTAGGATTTGCAGTGTACATACCGCTAACATCTGTCCATATTTCTAATTGATCGACTTCTAAAGCAGCAGCTACAATTGCCGCAGTAAAATCAGATCCGCCACGTCCTAAGGTTGTGATTTCTCCAGTAACCGATTTAGAAATAAATCCTGGAAGTATAGTAATATCGAAAGTACTTGTTTTAAAATACTCTTGAATATTTGCGTTTGTAATGCCGTAATTTACTTCTGCTTTAGTAAAGTTAGAATTTGTAGTAACTAATTCTTGACTGTTTTTACGTTCTGCATTGGCACCTTTACTTTTTAACGTTTCACCAATAATGTAAGACGATAATAACTCTCCATAACTTACTAGTTTATCAGACGTTTTAGGAGATAATTCGTTAATTAAATAAATACCATCTAAAAGGTTTTTTAAAGAGTCTAGTTTGGTTTCTACATATTGTATTACAGCCTCATTATTAGTAGGGATTAATTCCTTAATAATGTTTAAATGAATGTTTTTTATGTTTGTAAAAGCATTTTTGTAAGTACTGTTTTTAGACTGTGCTAATTGACCAGCATCTAGTAATTTGTCTGTAACTCCACCTACTGCAGAAACTACACATATAACTTTGTCTGTTTGAGCATATTTGGTTAAGATGGATACAACGTTAGTTATGTTTTTTGAGGACCCTACAGATGTTCCTCCGAATTTTAATACTTTCATTTTAAAGTAGATTGTATAAATTTAAATAGCTTATTGTTTTGTTGATATTGTAACATCATAATATTACAAATTCTGTGGACGGAAGATATATAATTAATTACCCCAAGGGGTAATACTGTTTGTAATTGAAGTAATAATAATAGCAATGCTACCAACGATTGTTGGTCTAGAAATAAAACGAGTTGTGTATTCTGTGTTTTGCATTTTTTACTACTAAGCTTCTCAAATGTATTACTTTTACTCTTATAAAAAAATGTATGATACGTTTTTACAGATTATTTACTGTTATGGATAAATCGTTTATTTAAAACCAATTTAAATCTATTTAACTGAA
The DNA here is from genome assembly GCF_009796865.1 of Formosa sp. L2A11. Classification (GTDB taxonomy): domain Bacteria; phylum Bacteroidota; class Bacteroidia; order Flavobacteriales; family Flavobacteriaceae; genus Formosa. Next base: position 2,495,310 of record NZ_CP047028.1, read on the forward strand.
TAATCTCTAATGAATTTTTTAAAAAAATAACCATGAAAATTTTTTCTAAAGAACAAATCTATGAAGGAGATAGATTAACTATAAAAAAACAAAATATAAGCTCTACCGATTTAATGGAACGTGCTGGTATAAGTTTGTTTAATTGGTTGAATTTACGCTTACAAGGAGCGCCTGTTCCCGTTTTAGTCTTTTGTGGTATAGGAAATAATGGAGGAGATGGTTTAGTGTTAGCACGGCATTTAGTTGCTCATGGATATAATGTAAAAACATTTATTGTAGATTTTAGTGATAAACGTTCTCCAGATTTTTTACAAAATTACGAACGCTTAAAAGAAACCACTACAGATTGGCCAGAGAGTATACATGCTGTAGATGATTTTCCTGAGATTACAAATAAAGATATTATTATAGATGCTGTTTTTGGTGTGGGGTTAAATAGACCAATATCAGACTGGGTAGTTGCTCTGTTTAAGCATTTTAAAACGGCTAATGCGTTAACTATTTCTGTAGATATTCCATCTGGATTATTTACAGATAGCATACCAAAGCATGAAGATCAGGTTGTGAAATCTAATTTTATTCTGAGCTTCCAGACGCCTAAATTGGTGTTTTTCTTGCCAGAAACTTCAAAATATATAGAACAGTGGGAAGCGTTGAATATTGATATAGATGCAGAGTATTTACAAAATACAGAAACAGAAGCTGAAATTCTAGGAAAGTTTGATGTGTTGCCTATGTATAAACAACGCGATAAATTTTCTCATAAAGGCACCTTTGGTCATAGTTTAATTATTGGCGGAAGTTATGGTAAAATAGGAGCAGTGCAATTGGCATGTCGATCTGCTTTGGTTGCAGGAGCGGGTTTGGTCACTGCATTTGTACCTAAATGTGGTTATATCCCTTTGCAAACCGCATTTCCAGAAGCAATGGTAATTACAGATGCGCATAAAAAAGTAATTACCAATATAGAATTTACAATTAAGCCAACGGTTGTTGGTTTAGGCGTAGGTATAGGGATTGATAAAAAAACGATACATGCTTTTGAAACGTTTTTAAAAACGAACACGATACCGTTAGTTATAGATGCCGATGGATTAAATATGCTGTCTGAAAATAAAGATTTATTGAAGTATTTAAAAGCAGATTCTATTTTAACGCCACACCCCAAAGAGTTAAAACGATTAATAGGTGCTTGGGAAGACGATTTTGATAAGCTACAGAAAACAAAAGCATTTGCTAAAAAGTATAATGTTTTAGTGCTTATAAAAGGTGCTAATTCTATAGCGGTATATAAAGATAAGCTTTATGTGAATTCTACAGGGAATCCAGGATTAGCTACTGGCGGAACAGGAGATGTGTTAACAGGAATTATAACAGGATTAGTATCTCAAGGATATGCTACACTAGAGGCTGCTTGTTTTGGAATGTATTTACATGGAAAATCTGCAGATATTGCTGTAGAAACGAAAGGGTATCAAAGTTTAATAGCATCGGATGTGATTTCGTATTTACCACAAGCCTATTTAGATTTGTTTGAACAGCCTGAAATGCCATTAGAAACACCTGCCCAGAAAGCTTAATAGTGTTTTTGTAGAAAAAATAAAAATCCCTTGAAGTTTAAATTTCAAGGGATTTTTAATATGATTTATAAAGGGATTATGATAAAGATCCGATCATGTCTTCTGGTTTAACCCATTCGTCATATTCTTCAGCAGTAACATATCCTAAATTAACTGCTTCTTCTTTAAGCGTCGTACCGTTTTTGTGAGCGGTGTTCGCAATTTCAGCAGATTTATAATATCCAATTTTTGTGTTTAATGCAGTTACAAGCATTAATGAATTGTTTAATAATTCATTAATTTTTGAATGATTAGGTTTAATACCTTGAGCACAGTGAATATCGAAACTTACACAAGCATCTCCTAATAATTGAGCAGACTGTAAGAAGTTTAAAGCCATAATTGGTTTAAACACATTAAGTTCGTATTGTCCTTGTGTTCCTGCAATAGAAATAGCAACATCGTTACCAATAACTTGAGCACAAACCATAGTTAAAGCTTCACATTGTGTAGGATTTACTTTTCCTGGCATAATAGAACTTCCTGGTTCGTTTGCTGGAATAATAATTTCTCCAATTCCACTACGTGGTCCAGAAGCCATCATTCTAACATCGTTAGCAATTTTATTTAAAGAGACGGCTAATTGTTTTAAAGCTCCATGAGTTTCTACAATAGCATCGTGAGCAGCTAGGGCTTCAAATTTGTTTTCAGCAGTAATAAAAGGAAGACCTGTAAATTTTGCAATAAATCCGGCAACATTTTCAGAGTATCCTTTAGGTGTATTTAAACCCGTACCAACAGCAGTTCCTCCTAAAGCTAATTCGCTCAAGTGTGGTAATGTGTTTTTTAAAGCTTTTAAGCCATGATCTAATTGAGAAGCATATCCTGAGAATTCTTGACCTAAAGTAAGCGGAGTTGCATCCATTAAGTGTGTACGTCCAATTTTAACGACACTTTTAAATTCTTCAGTCTTTTTTAGAAGAGTATCACGTAATTGTGTAACAGCAGGAATAGTTTGTTCTACTACTTTTTTATATGCAGCAATGTGCATTCCAGTAGGGAAGGTGTCGTTAGAAGATTGCGATTTGTTTACATCGTCGTTAGGCTGAATTGTTTTTTCGCCTTCTCCAATAACTTTACCAGCAAGTTGGTGAGCCCTGTTGGCAATAACTTCATTGGCATTCATGTTACTTTGTGTACCAGAACCTGTTTGCCAAACCACTAATGGGAATTGGTCGTCAAGCTTTCCTTCTAAAATTTCATCGCAAACTTTTGCAATTAAATCGCGTTTTTCTTTTGAAAGTACACCTAAGTCGTGGTTAGAATATGCTGCAGCTTTTTTTAAATATGCAAATCCATAAACAATCTCTATTGGCATCGATGCAGGAGCACCAATTTTAAAATTATTACGAGAACGTTCTGTTTGTGCACCCCAAAGTTTGTCTGCAGGCACTTTAACTTCGCCCATGGTGTCTTTTTCTATACGATAGTCCATTTTAATTATAGTTTTATGAGTAACAAATTTAACGATTTTGAACGTCATTTTAACACTTCTAGCATATATTTTTTATAACGTAAATTTAAGATAAACTTAAGATTGATTAGTTGAATATATTCTATAAATCTATTAATTTAGTAGGCATTAAAATAATCAATAAAATCAAAAAATTATGTCAACAATTAGATTAGGAGATGAAGCTCCAAATTTCACAGCAATATCAACAGAAGGAGATATTAATTTTCACGAATGGTTAGGGAATAGTTGGGGAATATTATTTTCTCACCCGGCAGATTATACGCCAGTTTGTACAACAGAGTTAGGTACAGTTGCAAAATATAAAGATGAATTTGATAAACGTAACGTTAAAGTTGTTGCTTTAAGTGTAGATGGTTTAGAATCTCATAAAGGGTGGATAAACGATATTAACGAAACTCAAAATACAACAGTTAATTTTCCTATTATAGCAGACGAAGATCGTAAAGTTTCAGAATTGTACGATATGATTCACCCAAATGAAAATAATAAATTAACAGTACGTTCTGTGTTTGTTATAGATCCAGACAAAAAAGTAAAACTAATTATTACATATCCTGCATCTACAGGTCGTAATTTCGATGAGCTTTTACGTGTTATAGATTCTCTTCAGTTAACAGCTTATAATAAGGTAGCTACGCCTGCAAACTGGAAAAACGGAGACGATTGTGTGGTGTCTCCAAGTATTGAATCTAAAGATATTCCTGCTATTTTTCCAAAAGGATATACAGAAATTAAGCCATATTTAAGAATGACACCACAACCAGATTTAAAATAATTTAAAATCTTTTAATAAAATATTAAATAGCTATTGTTTAAAAAAAGCATTTAATATATATTTGCCACTATTATAATATAGAAACACACCAATTATGTTCGAATTTGATCAATATTTAGGCTTTTTAGCATTTTTAACAATCTTAACTATAGGGTTTTGGTTATTGACATTTTTATTAACTTTTGTAGTTCCTTATTGGATTAGTGGAGCTTTAATAGAACATTTTAAAGAAGTTAGAGAAGAAAAGAAAGCAAAAAGAGAAGCACTTTAATTTTTACTTTTAAATACTATATATAAAAGGAAGCTACATTGTAGCTTCCTTTTTTTATTATAATTAAGTGTGTTTTTGTTATTTAAACATATCCATTCCTGGAATATTAGGCATGCCATCTTTAGCTACAGCAGCTAATTCGGCTTCATTTATAGCCGTTGCTTTTTCTATTGCTTTATTCAGCGTTAAAATTAAATAATCTTCTAGTTGCTCTTTGTCTTCAAGTAAAGACTCATCTACTTCAATAGATTTTATTTCTCTATTAGCAGTTAAAGTCACTTTTAATTTACCATCATTACTTTTCTCGTCAACTAAAACTGTATTTAATCGTTTCTTAGTGTCTTCAACTTTTTGTTGGGTTTCTTTTAATTTACCCATCATACCCATAAGGTCTCCAAACATATTTTTAATATTTTAAAATTCGATACAAAATTATTTAATTTTTATACTTTTGAGCGTTAATTTAAGAATAAATACAAAGCATTTGAAAAAAGATATATATCCACCAGTAGCAAAAAAAATACCAGAAAAATTAATTGCTCATAACGATGTGAGAATCGATAATTATTTTTGGTTGAATGATAGGGAAGATGAAGAGGTTATTTCTTACTTAAATGCAGAGAACGAGTATACCAAACAAAAAATGGCTCATACAGAGCAATTTCAGAAGGATTTGTTTGAAGAAATGAAGTCAAGAATTAAGGAAGACGACGAGTCTGTACCTTATAAACTTAACGGATATTGGTATATTACACGTTACGAAAAAGGTAAAGATTACCCTGTTTACACTAGAAAAAAAGAGTCGTTAGATGCAAAAGAAGAGATCCTTTTTGATTGTAATGAAATGGCTAAAGATCTCACTTACTTTAAACTTGGCGGTATTTCTATAAGTGAAGATAATAAATTAGCTGCCTTTTCTGTAGATACCGTAAGTAGAAGGCAATATACGCTTCAAGTAAAAAACCTGATTACAGGAGAAGTTTATGAAGACAAAATATTAAATACTACAGGAAGTGCAACTTGGGCTAACGATAATACAACCTTCTTTTACACAAGAAAAGATGAGGTTACATTGCGTTCAGACAAAGTGTACAAGCATAAATTACATGCTAATATAGAAGACGCAGAAGTGTTTCATGAAACAGACGAAACTTACAATACATTTGTATATAAAACAAAGTCTGATAAGTTTATTGTTATTGGTTCTTCAAGCACATTAACTTCAGAATATAGATTTGTAAATGCAGATACTCCAGACGAAGAATTTAAAATATTTCAAGAACGTATTCGCGAATTAGATTATGGTATTGCGCATTATAAAGATAGTTTCTATGTCATAACAAATGCAGATGGTGCAACAAATTTTAAACTTTTAAAAACAAGCGAAACACAAACAGGAAAAGAGTTTTGGAAAGAAGTTTTGCCGCATAGAAAAGATGTGCTTTTAGAAGATATTGAAATTTTTAAAGATTATTTAGTTGTTAGCGAGCGAGAAAACGGTTTAAATAATATTAGAATTATGAGCTGGGATGGGACAGAAGATTATTATTTGCCCTTTAACAGTGAAACTTACACTGCAAATACAGGTAATAATCCAGATTTTGATAGTGATTTTTTACGCTATAGCTATAATTCATTAACGACTCCAAGTTCTGTTATAGATTATAATTTTAAAACCAAAACCGAAATAGTTAGAAAAGAACAACAGGTTTTAGGCGATACTTTTAATAAGGACAATTACACTTCTAAACGTGTGTGGGCTACGGCTCGAGATGGCGTAAAAATTCCGGTCTCTTTAGTCTATAAAAAAGACTTAGAAATGAATGGAGAAAATCCGTTGTTACTCTATGCTTATGGTTCTTATGGGGCGACAATCGATCCGTATTTTTCTACCGTAAGATTAAGTCTTTTAGATCGCGGATTTATCTATGCAATTGCACATATTAGAGGAGGCGAATATTTAGGAAGAGATTGGTACGAAAACGGTAAATTATTAACAAAGCTTAATACATTTTACGATTTTATAGATTGTACTAAACATTTAATAAACGAAAAGTATACATCTACCAAACACATGTACGCTTATGGAGGTTCTGCTGGCGGATTGTTAATGGGAGCGATTATTAATATGAATCCAGAGTTGTATAATGGTGTACTTGCAGCAGTTCCTTTTGTAGATGTTGTAACGACTATGTTAGACGACACTATTCCTTTAACTACAGGAGAATATGACGAATGGGGAAACCCGAATGATGAGACGTATTATAACTATATGAAGTCTTATTCTCCATACGATAATGTAGAAGCAAAAGCATATCCAAATATGTTAGTCACTACAGGATTACACGATTCTCAGGTGCAATATTGGGAGCCTGCAAAATGGGTAGCAAAGTTAAGAGATGTTAAAATAGATTCTAATCTTTTGCTGTTTCAAACAGACATGGATGCAGGACATGCTGGAGCTTCAGGCCGATTTGAAAGTTTAAAAGAGGTCGCTTTAGAATACGCTTTTCTATTGGAATTAGAAGGAATTAGGTGTTAAATAAAAAAAAATGCTTATTTTTGTCAGGTTTTGGTTAATTCATGTAACAATGAAGGCGCTTTAATTTAGCATTTATGAAATACAAAAATCAAGTTTTTGATAGCGTACTGGATTTAGTTGGAAGCACTCCCTTAATAAAACTAAATAAAATTACGTCTCAATTACATGGTGATTTTTATGCTAAAGTAGAAGCTTTTAATCCAGGGCATTCCTCTAAAGATAGGGTTGCATTATATATTGTAGAACAGGCCGAAAAACAAGGATTTTTAAAACCTGGAGATACTATAATAGAAGCCATATCTGGTAATACGGGATTTAGTATTGCTATGGTTAGTATGATTAAAGGGTATAATTGTATACTCGCTGTAAGTTCTAAAGCATCGGTAAATAAAATCGATATGTTAAGAACTATGGGAGCAAAAGTTTATGTCTGTCCTGAAAATGTAAGTGCAGATCATCCAAAATCGTATTATAAGGTTGCTAAAAGGTTACATAAAGAAATAGAAGAATCTGTTTACATCAATCAATATATTAATCAATTAAATATTGATACACATTATAAATCTACTGGACCTGAAATTTGGAAACAAACGGCAGGTAAGATTACACATTTAGTAGCGTGTAGCAGTATGGAAGGAATAATTTCCGGTACAGCAAAATATTTAAAAGAACAAAACCCAAATATTCAAATATTAGGTGTAGATACTTTTTGCTCGGGGTTAAAAACACAACACGACACTAAAGTATTCAACGAAAGAGAAATTTATTCTTATCGTATAGAAGCATTAGATGAAAAATTAATTCCTACAGCTACAGAATTTGATGTTGTAGATGAGGTTGTAAAAGTAAGTCACTCAGAAAGTGCTCATACAGCAAGATATCTTGCAAAAACAGAAGGTATGTTTGTTGGGTATACATTTGGAGCTGTCATGCAAGCTGTTTTTCAGCTAGGAGCAGAGAATAGGTTTTCTGAAAAAGATGTAGTAGTTGTTATTTTTCCAGATCATGGTTCTCGCTATATGAGTAAGATTTATAGTAATAAATGGATGAATGAACAAGGTTTTTTTGATCATTTTAATAAAGAAACAGTACAAAATATAGAATTTATAAGATAATAATTGAGCATAATGTTTTGATTATATAGACATTGTGCTTTGTTATTAAGTTTGTTAACAACGGAGTAAAAAATTATTATGCCATAATGTCAAAAATGGCTAATTTTGCATAACATAATATTAGTAGCTTAAATGAAAGATTTATTTGAAAAAATATATAAGGATAAAGGACCTTTAGGAAAATGGGCATCTCAAGCAGAAGGTTATTTCGTTTTTCCTAAAATAGAAGGAGAAATATCTAACAGAATGAAATTCCAAGGCAAAGATGTAGTTACTTGGAGTATTAATGATTACTTAGGATTAGCTAATCACCCTGAAGTGAGAAAAGTAGATGCAGAAGCAGGAGTTGCTTACGGATCGGCTTATCCAATGGGAGCAAGGATGATGTCTGGTCATACAGATCTTCATGAAAAGTTACAAAAAGAGTTAGCTGAATTTGTCAGTAAGGAAGCTGCTTATTTATTAAACTTTGGTTACCAAGGAATGTTATCTACTATTGATGCTTTAGTGTCTAAAGATGATATTATTGTTTACGATGTAGATGCGCATGCATGTATTATTGATGGTGTTCGTTTACACATGGGTAAACGTTTTACTTATAAACATAACGACATGGTAAGTCTAGAAAAAAATCTAGAACGTGCTACGAAAATGGCAGAACATACTGGAGGAGGAATTTTAGTGATTTCTGAAGGTGTTTTTGGTATGCGTGGAGAACAAGGTCGTTTAAAAGAGATTGTTGCTTTAAAAGAAAAATATAGCTTTAGATTCTTAGTTGATGATGCACATGGTTTTGGAACTCAAGGTAAAACTGGAGCTGGAACCGGTGAAGAGCAAGGTGTACAAGACGGAATAGATGTCTACTTTGCAACATTTGCTAAAGCTTTAGCAAGTACAGGTGCTTTTATTGCTGCCGATCAAGAAATTATAGATTATTTAAAATATAATTTACGATCTCAAATGTTTGCTAAATCATTGCAAATGCAACTGGTTGTTGGTGCTTTAAAGCGTTTAGATATGCTTAGAACTATGCCAGAATTGAAAGCTAAACTTTGGGAAAATACAAATGCTTTACAATCTGGATTAAAATCTCGTGGTTTTGATATTGGTACAACACAAAGTTGTGTAACACCAGTATACTTAAAAGGAAGTATCCCTGAAGCTATGGCTTTAGTGAAAGATTTACGTGAAAACTACGGAATTTTCTGTTCTATAGTTGTATATCCTGTAATTCCTAAAGGATTGATTTTATTAAGATTAATTCCTACGGCTACTCACGATCTTCAAGATGTAAATGAAACATTAGATGCTTTTGATGCTATTCGTTCTCGATTAGAAAATGGAACATACAAACGTTTATCTGCTTCTGTTGCTGCAGCAATGGAATAAGAAAAATAGTTTATTACATATAAAAAAAATCCGAAACGTTTAGTTTCGGTTTTTTTTTGTTTTAATATTATTCTAAATCTTTACGATACGTTTTTCTGCGTTTATACGTTTTAGCATCAAAATGTTTCCAAATTTGATGTGATGCATAATTCTCTTCTAATTCAGGAGTACGAATACAGTTTTTAACACCCATAGGTTTTAAGGTTTCGTAGTATTCGTTAAAGATAATGGCTGTAACACCTTTGTTTTTATATTTAGGGTCTACACCAATCAAGTAAAAAGATACTGTTTCACATTTCTTTTTAGCTCTTAATAAATGTAAAAATCCAAAAGGGAAAAGCTTACCATTTGCTTTTTGAAGCGCTTCTGCAAATGAAGGCATAACTACAGCAAAGGCAACCATATTCTCATCTTCATCCATAACAAATTTTATAAATTCAGGATTGATAAATGAGATAAATTTTTCTTTAAAATAAGCTTTCTGTCTTTCTGTAATTTCAACAAAAGAAGCTAATTCTGAATAACTAGAATTAAACAAATCGAACATCTGATCTACGTAAGGCATTAAATCCTTAGTTTTTGTAAAATTTAAAGGGTGTAAACCGTAACGTTTTTTTACTAAATCATTTACTCTTTTAAAGAATTCTGGTTTAACATTAGAAAACGGAAATTTGTTTTCTTGATATTCTTTTTCTTGTATTAAACCTAGTTTTTCTAAATGCTCTACATAATAAGGGTGATTATACCAAGTAATCATAGATCCAATATGGTCGTAGCCTTCTGTTAAAACTCCAACTTTATCTAAGTTAGAAAAACCAATTGGCCCTTCCATATATTCTAATTGGTGTTGTTTACCAATAGTGTTTACTTTGTCTAGCAATGTTTTGGTTACTTCTACATCGTCTATAACATCGAACCATCCAAAACGGATTTTCTTTTGCGATTGTTTTAAATCTAAATTATTTATAATTATAGCAATTCTACCTACTATTTTATTATTTTTAAGAGCTACAAATAAATGTGCTTCAGCATTATTAAATATTGGATTTTTGTCTTTGTTAAAAACCTCCATTTCTTGAGAGATAATAGGAGGAACCCAATATGGAGAATCCTTATAAAGTTCGAAAGGAAATTCTACAAAAGCTTTTAATTCTTTTTTTGTTTGTACTTCTTTTAATATAATCATTTAATGATTTCTACGTATTCAAATATTTAATAATGTAATATACTTTGGAGTTGCCTTACAATTAAAGCTAATCCATTTTATATTCTGTTGGTGCAGAATCGTTGTTTTCTTCCTCACCAAATTTATAGAATTCTTTGTTGTTTTGACGCTCAGTTTCTTGTTTTGCAGATGTTCCGTTTTCTTTTGCAGTTATTTCTTTGTCTTTATGTAAATCTATACGGTAAGAGGCTCCGAAGTTAAGACTAAACACAGTTGGAGTATCTTTTACATTAAAGGTAACCGCTGTATCAAATTGTAAGTTTTTATTCCATAAATACGCGCCACCTAAACGAAATAAATCATCTGAATAAAAATCATTCTTTATTCCTTGATATTCTCCAAAAGCAACCCATTTTTCATTAAACCCATGCGTTAAAGTAAAAATATATTGCAGGTCTGATGCGCTTGTACCGTAACTATCTTTCATTCCAATTCGGTTTTTAGAAAGATTCATTATAAATACCCATCCATTTGCAAAATTATGTTGTGTTGCTATAGATACTTTCGGACTAAATCCTTCAATACCATAAGGTGTGTATGGATTAAATTCTGTATCGTAATTTACACCTGCATATACAGAAACAGCAGGAATTAAACGACTCCATTTAAATTTTCTATTGGCTTTCCAGCTGTAAAGATTTGGTTTGTCTTCGCCTGCATTTTTATTCGGATCGTAAACTAAATATTTAGCACCCATAGAAAAGTACTTCATATTAGAACGTTTATACTCTTTATCTACGTCAGAACCGTAATAAGTTTGTTTGTCGTTTTGAAAAGTTCCATCTACAATAATTTCTAAAGGCTCCCATAATAATCCGTAACGTGCTGCAAAATCTACACCAGCTCCACTAACATCGTAATCTAAAGTTTCATGTTTTTCCTTAACATAATAAGGTCCTGCTTCTACTTGTATAACGTTAACACCTACAGAATAAGCACTTTTAGATACTCCTGGGCGGTTGGAATTAATAAGATCTGTGTACTGTGCAGAGCATAAAAAGGGAACGGCACATAAAATTATAGCGATATAGGTTTTCATAGGTTAAGTACTTTTGTGGTATTAGCCTCCAAATATAGAGATTTTATATTTTTTTTATCAATTTACAATTCATTTTAAAGTATAAGAATTGTATTTTTGTGCAAAACAACAACTATGCTTCAATACGCTTCGGCGCCAGGTTTAATTAGAACGATATTAATAATTTTATTGATTTGGTTTGGTGGTAAGATTCTTTTAAGATTATTTGCCCCTTTTATTATGCAGTTTTTTGTAAAAAAAGCCGAAGAAAAGTTTGGATCTCAATTCAATCCTAATCAACAAAAACGTCAACAATCTCAACCTGAAGGAGAAGTTGTTATAGATAAGATGCCTAAGCAAGAAACTTCAAATAAAAATGTAGGTGAATATGTAGATTACGAAGAAATTGATTAATTTTCGCAATCATAGATTAATACATATTCATGTCATTTTCAATTAAACGATTTCTACCACATTTATTAGTTTTTATAGGTTTTGTTATTATTTCATTAGCCTATTTTAGTCCAGTTTTAAAAGGAAAAGAAATTTTTCAGAGCGACATCATGCATTATATTGGGATGTCTAAACAACAAAACGACTTTAAAGCCCAAACAGGAGAAGAAACCTATTGGACTAATAGTGCATTTGGTGGTATGCCAACATACCAGTTAGGTGCAAAATATCCTCATAATTACATTAAAGCATTAGATTTAACGATTCGATTTTTACCAAGACCGGCCGATTATCTGTTTTTATACCTTATAGGATTCTACATTCTTTTATTGACTTTAAAAGTAGACTTTAAACTCGCTGCACTAGGGGCTCTCGCTTTTGGGTTTTCTACCTATTTAATTATAATACTTGGCGTTGGGCATAATAGTAAAGCACATGCGATTGCATATATGCCTTTGGTTTTAAGCGGAATATTACTCACATTTCAACGAAAATATATTTCAGGGTTTTTATTAACCACAGTTGCTATGGGGCTAGAATTGGTCGCAAATCATTACCAAATGACCTATTATTTAATGTTATTGGTATTGGTTCTAGGAGTTGCCTATTTAATAGATGCTTATAAAAATAAAGAATTACCACACTTTTTTAAAACTGTAGGGATTTTATTGGCGGCTGTAATTCTATCTATAGGATTAAATGCAACCAATATACTTGCAACTCAAGAATACGTTAAAGAAAGTACACGTGGGCAAAGTGAATTAACAATAAATGCAGACGGCTCTCCAAAAGAAGTAACTACAGGTTTAGATAAATCTTATATTACCGAATATAGTTATGGAAAATTAGAAGCCCTAAATTTATTTATTCCTAGAATTTTTGGAGGAGGAAGCCATGAAGATGTTGGTACCGATTCTGAATATTATCAGTTTAATTTAAAACGTGGTGCAACACCTTTACAAGCTAGACAAGCTGTAAAACAAACACCAACGTATTGGGGAATACAACCTATTGTAGAAGCACCTGCATACGTAGGAGCTGTTATTTTATTTCTTTTTGTATTGGGATTATTCCTTGTAAAAGGACGAAAAAAATGGTGGTTAGTTGGAGGAACCGTGTTGTCTTTATTATTATCCTTCGGAAAACATTTCGGATTATTAACAGATTTCTTTATCGATTATGTACCTATGTACAATAAGTTTAGAGCCGTAAGTTCTATTCAAGTGATTTTGGAATTATGTATTCCTGTTTTAGGAATTTTAGGTTTAGCAGAGTTGTTTAAAGCAACAGAATCTAATGATGAAAAATTAAAAGCTTTAAAATTTTCTGCAGGAATTGCAGCAGGTTTAGCTGTACTTATATTGCTATTAAAATCTACTTTATTCGATTTTGTTGGCGGAAATGATGGGTATTACTCACAAAATTATGGGCCAGATTTTATAGATGCTATTCGTGCAGATAGAGCATCTATGTTTACTCAAGATACGTTAAGAACCTTAATATTTGTGTTATTATCTGCATCTGTTATCTTTATGTTTTTAAAGAAAAAACTATCAGAAACACTTGTAGTTGTAAGTTTTGCTGTTTTAATCTTATTCGATTTAATAAGCGTTGACAAACGTTATGTAAATAACGATGATTTTAAATCTGCAATGCAGGTTAATAGACCATTTCAACCGAATGCTGCAGATTTACAAATTTTAAAAGATACCACGCATTTTAGAGTTTTTGATGTAACTTCTGGTGCCGCAAGAGCGTCATATTTTCATAATTCTTTAAACGGTTATCACGCTGCTAAATTGGGAAAATACAATGAAGTGTTCAATTTTTATATTTCTAAAAATAACATCAACGTGTTAAACATGTTGAACACAAAATATATTATTGCGCAAGACGAAAAAGGAGCTTATTTTCCTTACGAAAACACAGATGCAGACGGGAATGCTTGGTTTGTTAACCGAGTTAAAACGGTAGAATCTGCAAATCAAGAAATACAAAAATTAGATAGTTTAGATACAAGACATGTTGCTGTAACGACTTCTAAAACTATAAAATACACAACGAATGTTGTAGACTCTACAGCGTCTATTAAAGCTGTAAATTACAAGCCTAATTATATTAAATATAAGTCTAGTAATTCTCAAAATGGTTTTGCTGTATTTTCTGAAATATATTATGCAGATGGATGGGATGCTTTTATAGATGGAAATTTAGTGCCACACGAACGTGTTAATTATATTTTACGTGGTTTAGATATTCCTGCAGGAGATCATATTATTGAGTTTAAATTTGAACCAACAGTTATTAAAAAAGGAAGTACTATTGCTTTAGCGAGTTCTGTAGTATTTGGTATTTTAATGTTAATTGGATTATTTTTCGGATTTAAAAAAGCGTCTTTAACTAAAGACTAGTTTTTCTTAATCAAAATACTTTACAATGAAAAAAAATGTGCTTATCGTGACCTATTATTGGCCTCCAGCAGGTGGGCCAGGTGTACAACGATGGCTAAAGTTTGTAAAATATTTACCTGAATTTAATATCAATCCGATTGTTTATATTCCAGAACATGCAAATTACCCGTTAGTAGATGAGAGTTTATTAGCAGATGTTCCTTCTAATTTAACAATTTTAAAAAAGCCTATAAAAGAGCCCTATAAATTAGCTCGTTTATTATCTGGAAATAAGACAAATACTATAAGTAAAGGGATTATTACAGAAGAAACAAAACAGAGTAGAGTAGAACGTTTGATGCTGTATATACGCGGTAATTTTTTTATTCCAGATGCTAGAAAATCATGGATAAAACCGTCTGTTTCCTTTTTAAGCGATTATATCTCTAAACATAATATAGATACCGTAATTACTACTGGCCCTCCGCATAGTTTACACTTAATTGGTTTAAAATTAAAAACGAAATTAAATATAAAATGGATTGCCGATTTTCGTGATCCGTGGACAACAATCGGATACCATAAAGAATTAAAATTAACAGAGTCTTCTGAAGCAAAACATAAAAAATTAGAGTCTCAGGTTTTAAACACTGCAGACGATATAATTGTAACGAGTAATCCCACTAAAGTAGAGTTTGAAGCCATAACAACAAAACCTATTCATGTGATTACAAATGGTTATGATGATATGAAAACGGTAGATTTTTCATTAGATAAAAAGTTTACTATTTCGCATATAGGCTCTTTGCTTTCTAAACGAAATCCTAAAGTATTATGGCAAGTTTTAAGTGATTTAGAAAAAGAAATTCCAACATTTGTTAACGATTTTCAGCTAAATATTATAGGAAGTATTGGTATGGATGTTTTACAGTCTATACATAATTGGGGTTTGGGTAATTATTTTAATAATGTTGGTTATGTGTCGCATTCAGAAGCTATTAAATATCAAAAACAATCACAATTATTATTGCTTATTGAAATAGATTCTGACGATACTAAATGTATAATTCCTGGAAAGTTATTTGAATATATGGTATCTAATCGACCTATAATTGCCTTAGGACCGGAAGACTCTGATGTAGAAAAAATATTAAAATCTACTAATACAGGACAGTACTTTTTATACAATGATTATAGTAATTTAAAACAAACCGTTTTAAAACATTATGAAGCGTTTAAAAATGGAAATTTACAAGCTCACCCAATAGGATTACAAAAATATTCTAGGAGATCACTTACAGAAGTTCTTTCAAAAATAATCTAATGGGAGTTGTTATAAATCAATCCATAAAGAATACCATAATTACGTATTTAGGGTTCGGATTGGGCGCTATAAATACGTTGTTTTTATTCACTCGTTTTTTAAGTGATGAGTATTTTGGTTTAATTACCTTTATATTATCTACAGCAAATATATTAATGCCTTTAATGGCGTTTGGAGTTAATAATACTATTATAAAGTTCTATTCTACGTTTAGAACACGTCAGTCTCAAAATTCATTTTTAACCTTAATTCTATTTTTACCATTAGTTATTATTATTCCTTTTGGAGCGATAGGATATATGGCTTTTGATACTATAAGTACTTGGATTGCTAACGATAATGAATTGGTAAAAGACTATGTTTGGCTAATTTATATTTCTGCTATTGTTTTTGCTTATTTCGAGGTCTTTTATTCTTGGGCAAAAGTACAAATGCAGTCTGTTTTTGGGAATTTTATGAAAGAAGTATTTCATAGACTTGCAACGATGTTTCTTCTTTTTTTACTGTATTTAAAGGTTATTACAGTAGATCAGCTTATCTATTTAATAATTATAATGTATGTGTTACGCATGTGTATTATGATGGTTTATGCGTTTAGCGTTAAACGGCCCGTATTTAAATTTACTAAACTTAATAAGTTATCTAATATTTTAAAATATACCACCTTAATTATTATAGCAGGTTCTGTTGCTAATATTATTTTAGAGATAGATAAATTTATGATTGGGTTTTATAATTTGTTAGAAAACGTGGCATATTATAGCGTTGCTATTTATATTGCTTCTGTAGTTGGCGTGCCTTCTCGTGCCATGCATCAAATTACAAATCCGTTAACGGCTAAATATTTAAACGAAAAAGATAAGGAGAGTCTTAAAGACTTGTACAAGAAATCGTCTTTAAACTTATTTATAATTAGTGGATTTATTTATTTGTTAATCATTTTAAATATTAACGAACTGTATAAATTAATTCCCGAGCAGTTTGGTAGTGGTATTTTAGTGGTCTTCTTAATAGGTTTAGCAAAATTATTCGATAACCTATTAGGGAACAATAATTCCATTCTATTTAATAGCGATTATTATAGAATAGTTTTAATTCAGGGTGTGTTTTTAGCCATTATATCTGTATTGTTAAACATATACTTTATTCCTCATTATGGCTTAAATGGAGCGGCTTATGCAACATTTATTTCAGTGTTTTTATACAACATTATTAAAATCTCTTTTGTATATCGTAAATTTGGAATACTTCCGTTTTCAGAGAATACACTCAAGGTTTCAATACTTATTTTAATAAGCACTTTGGTGTTCTATTTCTGGGATTTTTCATTTAATCCAATTATAAATATCGGATTAAAATCGATGATAATAGGATTGGTTTATGGCGGAATTTGTTATTATTTTAACTTCTCTGAAGATATTACTAAACTCTTAAATAAGATTTTAAAAAGAGCATAACATAGAAAATCCTGCAAAATGCTTTGAAAAAACTATTTTGCAGGATGTATCTGTATATTAACTTCGTTGTCTTGTATTTCTAGAAGATCTTTCTGTAGTTGTAGTACTAGTGTTTGAATTAGAACTACGTTTAGTAGCCGGTTTTACACTTTTAGAACGTGTGCTAGTACTTGTCTTAGCTTTAGTTGTGTTCTGATTGGATCTACTATTATTTTTAGTGCTTCTTTTTGTGTTATTATTTTTATTACTTGATGTTTTTGTATTCGATTTTGACGTATTCTGTCTAGAACTATTATTGTTAGAACTAGCTCTATTACTCTTATTTGAGTTTACACTATTTGTTCTTTTATAAGTATTCGCAGATCGTGTTCTATTAGAATTTGTTGTATTATAACGACTATTTTTATTGTTATTAGAAGATGTTCTAGTACTATAATTACGAGTTGAAGCTATTCTTGAACGGTTATCATAATTACTGTTTTTAGATTTTTTATACCTACTAACAGCAACAGGTCTTCTATTATTCTTGTATGGTTTATTATACGTTTTACGTACAGGACGGTAATATTTTCTGTAAGGCGTATTGTAAACAACACGATAATTTTGTTGTGGAGCACGATAATAGTTATGCCAAGGTCTGTATATATAACCTACATTATATGCATTTATATAACCTGAGTAATGTGAATATCCATAATTGTTATAATAAATATTCATATTACCAATATGAGATACTAAACCGTAATCATTATAATTAATTGCGATATTTCCAGCACCTATAATACGCCCGTAATAATCGTAATATATTGGTACATTTTGTATTTGTACAATTGCTCCATATTCGTCGTATTGTACATAAGGATTATAGTTATACCCCGTATTGAAACTAAACTGTACATTGGGCGAGTTAATAGCAATGTTTACACTTTTATTTACACCTAATATGTAGAAATCGAATTGTCCGTCTTGAAAGATTGAAAATTCTACACCTTCTTCTGTAAAGATAAAAGTCTTAGGATTATTGTAATTTTTAGTTTGTGTTTTACTTGTTGTATATGTTGTGGCCTTCGTGGCTGGAATAGCAAAAAGGAATAATAGTAATAAAGTATAAAATGATTTCATAGCTTTTTTATTTTGTGGTTCGGACAGTGTTAAATACAAACAGCGTGCCAAAAAAAAATAAAGCTATTGAGTTATTATTAATATAATTTGTTTTTTAATAATAATAACTCATAAAAATAAGTCTATTAAATATAAATAGAATAAGTATTTATTAGATCTTGTATTATTTATTTAAAAGATACCATTGTAAAGCTACTATGGTTTTTGCATCTTTAAAAGCTTGTGCTTTTAGCTTGCTTTTTATTTCAGAAATAGGAAATTTAATTAATTGTATATCTTCATGTTCTTCATCTAATCCACCTCCTTTAAATTTTTTATCTGTAGAATTTACTTCAGCATAAAACGCGTGAACTTTTTCAGAACTTCCTCCTGGAGATGAAAAATATTCTACCATAGATTCCATGTTTTTTACCTCGTATCCAATTTCTTCTTCTACTTCGCGTCTAGCACATTCCATCGGGTCTTCTTCTATTTCCATACAACCAGCAACAATCTCTAGAAGCCACCCGTCGTAATTAGGATGTGTAATTGTAGGATATCTAAATTGATTGGTTAATAATATAGAATCTGTATCTTTTTCTACCAAAAGAATGGCAATGGCACTTCCGCGATCCAAACACTCTCTTACCACTTTAATTTGCGTATCACTTTTAAAAGCATCGTGTAAAATTGTAGCTTTTTTTATTTTAAAAAAAGCTTGGTAAACGATATCTTCTTTAACTATAGTATATTTCATGAGTGATTTTTATAAGGGACTAAGGTAATTAATTATAAGATATTTTAAAAAGTTACTTATCTTCACTTTTTAGATATTTTAATTCTATTTATGAGTAAAACCTGTAAAAATTGTAATTTTAGTTTTGATGATGATTTTAAATTTTGTCCCAATTGCGGACAGAATTATCATGAAGAACTAACGGTTAGTGATGTTTTTAAAAATACCATTAATAATTACTTCTCTGTAGATGCACGTTTTTTTAAGAGTTTTTTGCCTTTACTTTTTAAACCAGGATTTTTACCAGAACAATTTGTTGAAGGAAAGCGTTTAAAATATTTAAATCCTGCACAATTTTATCTGTTTGCTAGTATTGTATTTTTCTTTTTATTTTCTTTTGAAGTTACAGAACAAGAAAAACGTATAAATGCAGAGGTACAAGCGAATTTTAAAACAGTAGATGATGCGTTTACTAAAACAGATACTTTACAAGATGCTATTGCAATTAAAGAAAGTACTGATAATATTGAAATGCAAATAGATAATGGCAATAAAATATTATTAAATAGGAAGACTTTAGATTCTTTAGTAAAGGTAGGAGCAACAGGAGATCGCGTTTTAAAAGGTTTAGGCGTAGATCCAGAGGCAGGTACTTTCGAGAAAAAGTTTTATTCTCAAATATTTAAATTTTATAAGCACAGAAGTAGTAGCTCTTTAATAGATACATTTTATAATTATGTACCTCTTTCGTTATTTGTATTACTACCTGTATTTGCTTTCTTTTTAATGTTAATGCATTATAAGAAAAGGAAATTTGCTCAACATTTAGTCTTTAGTTTATACTACTTTGCTTTTCTATTTATAATGTTTAGTTGTTTTACTATTATTCATTTTATGGTAGAATTACCAAGCTTTTCAAATATGCTTATACTTATATTAAGTTTTCTGTATTTATATTTTGCTATTCGTAAATTTTATAAATCTAGAAAACGTACAAGCTTTGTAAAAGCAATATTAATTTCGGTGGTATTTATATCGTTAGTTATTCCTGTTGCCTTTGCTATTATAGGAACAGCTGCATTTTTGTTTTACTAAATAAACGTTTTAAATTTTATCTTTAAGATATTTTGCTGTCACGCTTTTTTTGTTTTTTACAAGTTCTTCAGGTGTTCCAAAAGCAACAACTTCGCCTCCATATTCACCACCTCCAGGACCAAGATCTATAATGTAATCGGCACATTTTATAAGTTCTAAATTGTGCTCTACAACAATTATAGAATGCCCTTTTTCTATTAAAGCTCTAAACGATTTTAATAGTTTTTGTATATCGTGAAAATGTAATCCCGTTGTAGGTTCATCGAAAATAAAGAGTGCTTTTTCTTTTGTATTTCCTTTACCTAAAAACGTTGCCAATTTAATACGTTGTGCTTCACCACCGGAAAGGGTAGAAGAGCTTTGCCCTAAAGTAACATAACCTAAACCAACATCTTGTAGTGGCTGTAACTTGTTTTTAATTCTGGTTTCTTTATGTAAATCGAAGAATGTAATGGCATCATCAATCGTCATATTCAAGACGTCGTCTATAGATTTATCATGAAACGTAACTTCTAAAACTTCCTTTTTAAAACGTTTTCCGTGGCAGGTTTCACACTGTAAATGCACATCTGCCATAAATTGCATTTCTATAGTGACTTCACCTTCACCTTTACAGGTTTCGCAACGTCCGCCATCTACATTAAAAGAGAAATGCTTGGCTTTGTAGTCGCGAATTTTACTTAATTTTTGATTTGCATATAGGTTCCTAATATCATCGTAAGCTTTAACGTAAGTTACTGGATTAGATCGGGAAGAACGCCCAATAGGATTCTGATCTATAAACTCGATGTTTTTTATGGTACTATAATTTCCTTTTAATTCTGAAAATTGTCCAGGTTTATCTCCAAATCCTGTTAGTGCTTTCTGGATAGCAGGATAAAGAATTTTTTTAACCAATGTACTTTTTCCGCTACCAGAAACACCCGTAACTACGGTTAACATGTTTAATGGAAATGTAACATTTACATTTTTTAAATTATTTTCGCGAGCACCAAGAATTTCAATCTGGTATTTAGATGTAATACGTTTCTTGGGTACTTTAATTTCCATTACACCATTTAAATATTTAGCAGTCAGAGATTCTGAATTTAAAATATCTTTATAAGTTCCTGTAGCTACAACTTCACCACCAAAAGTTCCTGCTTCTGGTCCAATATCTATAATTTCGTCTGCAGCTTGCATAATATCTTCGTCGTGCTCTACAACGATAACCGTGTTTCCTAAATCACGAAGTGCTTTTAAAACATCAATTAAGCGCTCTGTATCTTTTGGGTGTAATCCAATACTTGGTTCATCTAAAATATACATAGAACCCACTAAGCTACTTCCTAAAGATGTGGCCAAGTTTATACGCTGACTTTCACCTCCAGACAATGTATTAGAACGTCTGTTTAGTGTTAAATAATTAAGTCCAACGTTAGATAAAAATTCTAATCTGCTATTTATTTCTTTTAATAAGCGATTTGAAATTGTAGTATCATTTTCATTTAATTCTAATTGTTTAAAAAATACAGCTAATTTATCGAAAGGTAATTCTACTAAATCTGTAATGGTTTTACCTCCAATTTTAACGTAGTTTGCTTCTACACGTAAGCGTTTCCCTTGGCACGTTTTACATTTTGTTTTTCCGCGATAGCGAGAAAGCATCACACGATTTTGAATTTTATAGGCTTTAGACTCAAGCTCTGCAAAGAAACTAGATAAGCCTTCAAAATACTGATTTCCATCCCAAACGAGTTGTTTTTGTGCATCAGTTAATTCAAAATAAGGTTTATGAATAGGAAAATTAAATTTATGAGAATTGTTTACCAATTGGTCTCTAAACCAGCTCATACTTTCTCCTCTCCAAGGAAAAATAGCATTTTCGAATATTGAGAGTGCTGTATTAGGAATTACTAAATCGTCGTCTATGCCAACAATATCTCCGTAACCTTCGCAAGTAGGACAAGCACCATATGGATTATTAAAACTGAATAAATGTACATTAGGTTCTAAGAATGTAATACCATCTAATTCAAAGTTATTACTAAATGAGCGTGTATTATTATCGCTTAATGACTGAATAGAGCAAGTTCCTTTTCCTTCGTAAAATGCAGTCTGAATCGCATCTGCCAAACGGTTAAAGAAATCTTCATTATCTCTGAAAATAATTCGGTCTATAACCAATTCAATGGTTTCAACTTTTGCATCTTCAGGTGCTTCTTCAATTCTAATAACGTCTTCGTTAATTTTAATTCTGGCGTAACCTTGTTGTTTTAAAGCGTTCAGTTTATCTTTTAGAGCTCTACCTTCTTCAAGAATAATAGGAGCGAGGAGTAATAATTTGTCACCGTCCTGAAATGTTTTTACAAATGAAATAACATCTGTAACTGTGTCTTTTTTAACTTCGTGTCCAGAAACAGGAGAGTAGGTGCGACCAATTCTTGCAAACAATAGCTTTAAATAATCGTAAATTTCTGTCGTGGTACCTACAGTAGATCTTGGATTGGTAGAATTTACTTTTTGTTCAATCGCTATGGCTGGTGCTATACCTTTAATATAATCAACTTTTGGTTTATTAAGTCGGCCTAAAAATTGTCTAGCATAACTCGATAAGCTTTCTACGTAACGGCGTTGTCCTTCTGCATATAATGTGTCGAACGCTAAACTTGATTTTCCGGACCCAGAAAGCCCTGTAATAACTACAAGTTTATTTCTAGGAATCACTACATCAATATTTTTAAGATTGTGCAATTTTGCACCTTTTATAATGATGTTTTCTTTAGGATTTACTTCAGAAAGGATCTTGCTCATAGCTGTTTTTAAGTATAGTGTACAAAGATAACATAAGTATGTCAGCTTAGAAAATAGATTGTTGTCCTTTAAAATGTTAAATAAATTATAAAAAAAACTTTGTGATTTGTTTAAGAATATTTATATATTTGAAATCAATAATTCTTAATATACAGCCTATACCGCATAATTACTTTTAAACATTTTAACCTACATTAAGAAGATCTACCTTCTTTTGTTTTAAAAGGAATTGATTATGCAAAAAGAACTTATTACTGATGCTGTATTAGTAAACAATTACATACAAGGAAACGAATATGCTTTAGAAACTCTTATCATAAGGCATAAACAGAAAATTTACAGTTTTATTTATTCTAAAGTTTTTGATAGAGATGTGGCTGAAGATATTTTTCAAGACACCTTTATTAAAGTTATAAACACCCTTAAAATGGGTAATTATAATGAAGAAGGGAAATTTATTCCTTGGGTAATGCGTATTGCTCATAATCTTGTTATAGATCATTTTAGAAAGAACAATAGGATGCCAAAATTTGATAATTCTGGTGAGTTTAGTATTTTTTCTGTTTTAAGTGATTCGTCTTTAAATGCAGAAAAACAAATTATAAAAGATCAAGTAGAATCTGATGTTAGAAGGTTAATTGATGAATTACCAGCAGATCAGAAAGAAGTGATTTTAATGCGTATGTATAATGATATGAGTTTTAAAGAAATTTCGAACAAAACTGGAGTTAGCATAAATACAGCCTTAGGAAGAATGCGTTATGCATTAATAAATATGCGTAAAATTATAGAAAAGCATAATATGGTTCTGGTTAATTAATACAATAAAGTAAATAAATGTTCGTTATAATATAAATTTAAAAATATTATAGATGGCTAAACTTTACTCGAAGACTTCATGTCAAATTAATTTAAACCCCAAAAAAGAAACTTTAAAATTTCTTTTTGATTATTCAAAATCATTACACATTGTAAATTGTAATAAGCAAAAGTTAAAAATTAGCATAAACTAAATAAAAAAAAAGTCCTGATAATTCAGGACTTTTTTGATTTATAGTATTTATCGATTTCAGATTTCCGACCAATAGTTTTTGTAATAATGTCTTTGTCTAAATCCCAACCGCGTGCTGGTGAATATTGGCGTCCATACCAAATAATTTGTAAGTGCAAGTCGTTCCATAAGGCTTCAGGAAATAAACGTTTAGCATCTTTTTCGGTTTGAACTACATTTTTTCCGCTACTTAAATTCCATCTGTACATTAAACGTTGTATATGTGTATCTACAGGAAATGCAGGAATACCAAAAGCTTGAGATAATACTACAGCAGCTGTTTTATGGCCAACAGCGGGTAATTCTTCCAGTGCTTCGTATGTTTTAGGGACTTCACCGTTATACTTGTCTATTAAAATTTGAGATAATCCATGTATACCTTTACTTTTCATAGGCGATAAACCTACAGGTCTAATAATATTACGAATCTCTTCAACAGTAAGTTTTACCATATCAAAAGGATTATCGGCCTTTTTAAATAGTAGTGGAGTAATTTGGTTTACACGCACGTCTGTACTTTGCGCAGACATTAACACAGCAATAAGTAAAGTATAAGGGTCTTTATGATCTAAAGGAATTGGAATTTCTGGATATAAATCTTTTAATGTATTTATAACAAACTCTACTTTTTCTTGTTTAGTCATTATTGTATTTTTGTATAAATTTAATAAATATGACAACTTTAAAAATAGGAGACAAAGCTCCAGATTTTTCTGCCAAGGATCAAGATGGCAATATAATTTCTTTAAACGATTATAAAGGTAAAAAATTAGTGATTTTTTTCTATCCTAAAGCAAGTACACCGGGTTGTACAGCAGAAGCTTGTAACTTAAGAGATAATTATGAGCGTTTTAAAGCTTTAAATTATGAAATTCTTGGTGTAAGCGCAGATAGTGAAAAACGCCAAACTAATTTTAAAACAAAAAATGAATTTCAATATCCTTTATTAGCCGATGAAGACAAAAAGGTAATCAATGCTTTTGGTGTTTGGGGACCTAAAAAATTCATGGGACGAGAATATGATGGTATACACAGAACCACTTTTGTAATTAATGAAGAAGGTGTTATTGAAGACATTATCTTAAAAGTAAAAACAAAAGCACATGCCGATCAGATTTTAGATTAAAAATCTGGTGTCACATAACGTTCAGTCTCTGTGTCATCATCATCTAAAGTTCCTAAATAAAACACGTCTTGACTCACACCTGGTAATTGAATATTGGTAAGTACAGTAGTTACCTCATAAGATTGCTCTATGGTGTGTTGTCTATAGGCTGTTGCAGGAACTGTTGTTGCTACATCTGGATTTAAATAATCTGCACCAATACTACTAAATGTAATATCATTAGCAGGATTTTGGTCTTGTGTTTTATTTTCTTCATCTCTGGTTAATACACCATCTCCATCATCATCATCATCTAAATAATCAGGAATACGATCCTCATCTGTATCTAAAGAGTCTACAAAATCTCCTTCATCTTCATCGTAATTAGGAGATTCACTACTTGTTTTTATGTTATCACCATCATCATCATCATCTAAATAATCAGGAATTCCATCTCCATCTGTATCTGTAGGATTGGTACTCGGATCATTATCTCCATCTAAATTTTCATCTTCAACATCTGCAGGAATACCATCGTTATCATCTTCTGTTAAAATAGTTGTAATTGTAGCTTCACCAGATGTGCTTTCTAAATCTGTTGTAATTGTTACGTCAGAAGACGGAACGTCGTTACAAAAATAATCTGAAGCATCTGCATCGTATGCACGATAGTTAAACGGATTTGAAGAACTAATGTCTATAGTTGTTACAAGTGTATTATCGTCTTCGACTTCTAAAAGGTCAGCAAGTGTAAGTTCCGGATCTGTAATTTGTAAGGATAAAGATTCGTAGGGATCATCTTTAGTATTAAAAAATACGAGCTCGCCACAACTTTCATACGTACTGTCAAAATCAAAATCAGCAGTGATAATATCACCATCGTCACAAGACAATACAGAAAATAAACTTAAGCAGAAAATAACCGATAACTTACGCATAGAAATTAATTTAGCTGCAAAAATAATGATTTGATAAATTATAATTAGACTTATTGAAAATAATTTTAATTGGAGTAAATTTGCGGTATGAAAAAGGTATATTTTGATAGTGCTGCAACTTCCAAAATTAGAGAAGATGTTATTGTAAAAATGACAGATGTAATGACAGAAGTTTATGGAAATCCGTCCTCATCTCACAGTTTTGGTCGTGCTTCTAAAACGATAGTAGAAACAGCTAGAAAGACTATTGCCAAGGAATTAAACGTAACCGCTGCCGAAATTTTCTTCACTTCTGGCGGAACTGAAGCTGATAATTTAGTGCTTCTAAGTGCTGTAAGAGATTTGGGAGTAACACGAATTATTACATCTAAAATTGAACATCACGCCGTTTTACACACTGTAGATTTTTTAAAGAAAAACTATAAAATTGAAGTAAATTATGTCCCTTTAGATGTTAAAGGAAACATAAATTTTGAAGCATTGCAGACTTTATTAAGTCAGTCTGAAGAAAAAACATTGGTAAGTTTAATGCATGTAAATAACGAAATAGGAACTGTTTTAGACCTAAAACGTGTAGCCCAACTTTGCCAGTCTAAGAATGTACTTTTTCATTGTGATACTGTACAATCTGTAGGACATTATACAATAGATTTACAAGATATTCCTGTAGATTTTATTGCGTGTAGTGCTCATAAATTTCACGGACCAAAAGGTGTTGGGTTTGCTTTTGTAAGAAAACATTCTGGTATACATGCTACGATTCATGGAGGCGAGCAGGAGCGAGGTCTAAGAGCAGGAACAGAATCTATACATAATATAGTAGGACTAGAAACTGCTTTTAAATTAGCTTATAAAAATTTAGAATCTGATCGTGAATATATTACAGCTTTAAAGGCGTATTTTATTTCAGAGTTAAATAAAGCTTTTCCGGAAGTTACATTTAATGGAGATTCGTCAAACTTGGAGCAAAGTGCCTATACAATATTAAATGTATGTTTTCCTTTTGAAGCTCATAAAACACAATTACTTTTATTTCAATTAGACTTAAAAGGGATTGCATGTTCTAGAGGAAGTGCTTGCCAAAGCGGAAGCCAGAAAGGATCTCATGTTTTGGCAGAGATATTAAATGAAGATGATTTTAATAAACCATCTATCCGTTTTTCGTTCTCTCATTACAATACAAAAGAAGAAGTAGATTATGTGGTTAACGTTTTAAAGGAATTTGCAAACAAATAAATAAAAGTCCTCCTGAAAATTAATTTTTAGGAGGACTTTTTATGTTTTAATTACCCGTGAATTGTTTCACTTTTACTTAAATCGGCCATGATTTCAGCTTCAAAATCTAAAAGATTTTGCCATTTTTCATTAACTTCATCTTTATTCCCGTATTGTCGTGCAAAACCTAAAAACATGGTGTAATGGTTGGCTTCACTAACCATTAAATTTCTATAAAATTCTGCTAATTCTTTATCTTTTAATTCTTCAGATAATAATCTAAAACGTTCACAACTTCTAGCCTCTATTAAAGCGGCATAAAGTAATCTGTGTACCAATTGTGTGGTTCTGCTTCCGCCTTTAGGAAAAAATGTAATGAGTTTTAATACATATTCATCTTTTCTGTCTCGACCTAAAACCCAACCATTGGCTATTATTTTATCGTGAACCATTTTAAAATGACTAATTTCTTCCTTTACTAAAGCTACCATTTCTTGAACTAACTCTGTATATTCAGGAAAACTAACAATTAATGAAATGGCAGTACTTGTTGCTTTTTGTTCGCAATAGGCATGATCTGTTAAAATGTCTTCCACATTTTTTTCTACGATATTTACCCATCTTGGATCTGTTGGTAATTTTAAGCCTAACATACTCTTTAAATTTTAGTTGTAGTTTCAGTGATTTTGTAATCTCCAGTTTTAGAAATAGTAAGTAAAAAAGATTTATTTTGCTTAGCGTCTTCTGGTTTGCTGTATAAAATATTTAATAAAACAGTTTCTTTAGAAGAAACATGATCGTCGTCTATCCAAATACTTTTTAAAATATATGGTTGAAGTAATTCAGATGTATTTTTTATATTATCTGAGATAAATGTTTTTGAAATGGTTTGACTAAATATGTTTTTATTTTCAACTTTTACAGTAACATCTGCTATAGCATTTCTATAAAATGTTTTAATATGTAAACTATCCTTAATTTTAGATTTAAGAATATTAGATGTCATATCCGGATACGTTTTTATGTGTACATTATACCCCGTGTGTAAAATAGTATCGGTTACTGTTTCATAAACATTTTCAGGGACATAATTTATGCGCTCAGAAAAGGAGGTAAGCATGTCTTTGTTTGCTAAAATTTGCATTGGATCCTGATGTGATTTGTCACGTCCATCACAACTTGAAAATGTAATAATTAAAAGCAGTACTAAAAAACAAAAACTATTTTTAATAGGAGTTTTAAACATCTAAATCGAACGTTTTTCTTAAAAGCTCTAAGCTAGGATTTTTTTCGCACATTTTCTCGAATTTTTCACGAGGCGTATAAGCGTATTGTTTTTCCTTTTCTTCATTAATTTTAATGTCTAAGCTGACTTCAAAATTATTTAAACGTTTTCGTATAAAACTCATTAAGTGAAACTGACTTCTTTCCACTTCAACTTTGTTGGTCTGATTAGGGTATACAACGGTCATGGTTGTTTTTCCTTTTAATTTTGGTGTGTCTATAGATAAAATAGAAGCTAAATTATGCTTCCCTTCAGCTTCAAGTACACTTACAAAATCTTTCCAGGCAGTTTGCATATCTTCTTCAGTAAAATCGTCTGTGGGTAGATTTACTTCATCATAAACAACTTCATTTTGTTTAATTTCATGCTCTTTTTTTGCACGAATGCTTTTTAAAGATAATCCAGAAGTACGTTTGTTGTCTTTAGATAATACAATTTTTGGAATAGTTGAATCTGAAAATTGAGAAGTCACTGCTTTTTTTGCAACAGGAGTTGGTTGTGATGCAACTTTAACTGGTTCTTTCTTAACTTCTTGATTATTAGTGTTTGGAGTAGTAGGTTTATTAATCTGAATAGGAGTAATACCCTTTGCTCTGAAATAAGAAGGTGGAATTATGAAGCGTTTGCTATTTTTTTTTTCTCCATCAAAAGTGATAGAGGCAAGCTGCATGAGGCAAAGTTCGACTAAGAGTCGCTGGTTTTTACTGGTCTTATACTTGAGATCGCAGTCGTTGGCGAGCTCTATACCTTTCAGTAAAAGAGCTTGAGGCGATTTGTTTGCCTGTTCCAGATATTTCTGCTTCGTTTCTTCTCCTACTTCTAAGAGTTCTACGGTTTGTGGAGTTTTACAGACTAATAGATCTCTAAAATGAGACGCTAAACCTGCAATATAATGTTGGCCGTCAAATCCTTTAGACAGCGTATTGTTTAATTGTAATAATAGTTGTGGAATATTGTTTTCTAAAATAAAATCTGTACTTGTAAAGAAGGTTTCGTAATCTAAAACGTTTAAATTTTCTGTTACGGCTTGTCTGGTTAAGTTTTTACCGGAAAAACTAACTACACGATCAAAAATTGAAAGTGCATCACGCATAGCGCCATCTGCTTTTTGTGCAATAATATGCAAAGCATCATCTTCTGCAATAACTCCTTGCTCTTTAGCAATATATTTTAAATAATTTTTAGCGTCTTTAACAGTAATACGTTTAAAATCGAAAATCTGACATCTAGATAAGATGGTAGGAATGATTTTGTGTTTTTCTGTAGTCGCTAAAATAAAGATACAGTGTTTTGGTGGCTCTTCTAAAGTCTTTAAAAAGGCATTAAAAGCGGCCTGAGATAACATGTGTACTTCATCAATAATATAAACTTTATATTGACCTATTTGTGGTGGAATTCTAACTTGATCGGTTAGATTTCTAATATCATCTACCGAGTTGTTAGAAGCAGCATCTAGTTCAAAGACATTAAAAGCAAAATCTTCATCAAGATTATCACCTTCACTATCTTTACTATTAATCATTTTAGCAAGTATACGTGCACAACTTGTTTTTCCAACACCACGAGGTCCTGTAAATAGTAGTGCTTGTGCTAAATGATTATTTTCTATGGCATTTACTAAAGTATTGGTAATAGCTTGTTGCCCAACTACATCTTTAAATGTTTGGGGTCTATATTTACGAGCCGATACTATAAAATGTTCCATAGAAATACTTAGAACAACAAAGTTAAAAATTCGGGCTATATTTTAAAGTTATGTCCGTTAAAATTAACATGAGTTATTAACAATTTTCACAAATTTAATAAAAGCGAGTTTTATAGTATACGTTGGTATTTATTGTATTTTTGCGGTCAAGTAAATCGCCTTATCGCTATTCTATTTATAGAGTGGAGGAAAGTCCGGACACCGTAGTGCAACATAGTGGTTAATGGCCACCAGTCGTGAGATTAGGAAAAGTGCAACAGAAAGTATGTACAGGTAATGCTGTAGTGAAACCAGGTAAACTCTATGTGGTGCAATGCCATGTATACCAATGCTTGAGGGCGGCACGCTCGATTGTTGGAGGGTGGGCAGCTAAAGTGTATTAGTAATAATACATTCAGATAAATGATAAGGGCTTTTTCTTTTTAGAAAAAGTACAGGATTCGGCTTATAGATTTACTTAAATAAACAAGCCCTTTTTTAGTTTATAAAAAAGGGCTTTGTTTTAATATTGGTTGGTTGGTTATAAAAAAAATATTGGTTGGTATTATACTATTTATCTTCTTCTAACGTTTTTTCTAGTTTTTCTAATTTTTCTGAAGCTAAATCTTCAAAAGCGACATAACCTGGTAAATTATCCCAATAGCTGTATTCTTTTACAATTTTTCCGTCTTTAAATAAGAAACGAGAAATAATAGGAATTTCAATTTGTTTGTTACTTCCTTTAAGAGTGCCTTTCCAATGTGCCCAACTATTTACCCATTTTTCTCCTTCATCATTAATTATCATTTCGCACTTAATACCTTCTTTAAAGTTGTAATCTTCAATATACGAACGACTATCTTTTCCTTCTGTTATAAGATTTGCGACAGGTCTAGACTCAAAAGAGTTTTCGAAAATTTCTGCATCTTCAGAATATAAATCTTTTAAACCTTCATAATTTCCGTCTTCAAAATATTTATGTAATGTTTTTATTGTTTCAATCTCAGGAGACGAAGTTGTATATTGTTTTACAGGTTCTTTACAAGAAGTCATTACAACTAGAGAAAAAGCAAATAAAAATATTTTTTTCATAATTAAAGCATTAAAAGCTCTATAAAATTACATCTTTTATATTAATTTTAACAAAAATTATGATATTATTTTTTAAATTAATTTTAAAACGTTTGAGTTGTAGTGCTATTTCACTCGTTTTCTTAGGTTTAATTTATTGATTTACAGTATTATATTAAAAAAAAAAACAAGAAGATGTTTACTTTTAACTAATCTTCAGTCGTACTTTCTGGTTTTTTAAAAAAGCTAAACATGTTTCCTCCATAACTTTTAGAATAGTTGTAATATTCTAAATTAGATAAATCTGTATGTTTAGAATGCTCTACAACTAAAAGACCTTCATCTTCTAATAAATTATTTTTAAACACCAATTCTGGAATTTTAGAAAATTCTTCTAAAGGAAAGGCGTAAGGCGGATCTGCAAATATTATAGTTGCTTTAATTGTGGTTTGTTCTAAAAACTTAAATACATCGCTTTTTATAACTTCAATGGGCATTTCAAAACCTTCTGCAGTTTCGCTTATAAATTTTGTACAGCCTAATTCTTGATCTACACACGTTATTTGTGTTGTCCCTCTAGAGGCAAATTCATAGCTTATACTTCCAATACCTCCAAATAAATCAAGCACAGAAATATCATCAAAATAATATGTATTATTTAAAATATTAAATAGGGCTTCTTTAGCCATATCGGTTGTAGGGCGAACGGGTAGCTTTTTAGGAGCTGTAATTCTTCTTCCTTTGTATAATCCAGATATTATTCGCATTAAAAACTATTTAAGATGATAAACTCGGCATGTTGAGTTTTTGGTTGTTTATTAAAGGTGAAATTATTTTTATGCTTACCAAATGATACATGGCGAACATATTTATAAGCAATATCGTATAAATCGCTATTTTCTTCTATGTCTCCCACAAAAACTAATGGAATAGTTTCTGGGTTTAGTTTTAATTGTTCTAAAGTGAATAGTAGATAATAAATAAAATCTTCTTTACTGCTATATTCAAAAGAATTATAAAACTGTAACATACCAGTTGCTACGCTTAATATTTCGAAATTTTTAGGGCCAACATGAATGTATAACTTTGGTTGGTCTGCATTTTTCTCTATTTGTAAGATACTTTCTATTAATACTGTAGAGAAATGTTTAAACGTAAATTCGCCAAATTGTTCGTAAATAAAATTATTTACGTTTACGTAAGGCACGTAAACATTTATACTATCGTTTATTTCTATTGCATCAAAAGTAATGAAATCTGATTTTAAAATTTTAGAGTTGTATTTTAAATAATCAGCTAAACGATCTTTACTAAATAGGGGACTAGGGACTAAGGTAGATAATTCGTTACTATGAATAATTTGTATGTTACTAAATTCTTGTTGCAAGCATGTTTCGTTTTCAAATAAAGATTTTACATGCTCTAATAATCTGTATGGTGTTTCGTGCTTCTTAAAATCTTTATGATTTAAAACTTCAACCTCTTGTGTTTCTGAATTTAATATACAAAAAGAAAGTCCACTCAAACTAATTTGAATGGACAATTCTATATGTGTTGTATTATGTGTGCTATTATTCGTCGTCGCCATAAGTTTTAGGCCAGTTTCCGTTTGTTTTAACTTCAGACATAGATCCTACCATTAAAGCATCTCCGTTTACATCGTCTACCGCAATTACTTGGTTTTCTTGAACAACTAAATCTGGATCTTGGTCGAAAAGGATAACACTTTTCTTAACAGAAGATTCAAATACAGGAATCTTAATATCGTTTTGATCTATAGTTCCAGCTTCCATTTTAAATTTAGCACCTTCTGGTCCAATGCCTTTAGGAAGATTCATCATGGTTTTATAACGAGGCGATGTTTTGAATAAAGAATCTTTTACAGAAACAAAACCTAGCGTATCAATAATAATAATATCTTTTGTAGTTTCTACACCACCATATCTCTTTGTCATTTCTTCGTCAATTATAGTAGAATCACGACGTTGAGTAATTGTATATTTTGCTGTATCAATAAATTTAATTAAATGTTCAAAATCTCCTGCAAATTTACCTGTAACTTGTTTGTGAGCTAATTGAGCATCTCTAATGTCAATAAGTTTTTCAATTACTGCTGCATAACGCTGTTTCTTAATTTTGTTAAATTGAATTGGCGTGTATACCGACATGTACGTTTGGTATCCCAAAAAGGCGATAAGTGCCCATAGTGCAATAATTATAACAGGTTTTAAACTAGTTGGTAAAAATTTGTCAATCAGCCAAACTAAACCAATCGTTAGCAGGATAGAAGCAACTGCAATAAGAATTATTGTAAGCATAGTGTTTTTTGTTAATTAAATTTTATTTAAGGTCTAACGCAAATCTACAATTTTTTTTTATTCGTAAAAACCTAAGAGAGTAAAAATCATTACTATCTTTGAATAAAATTTTTTATGAAGTCCCATAAATGAATACATCTCAATTTTATTCCCTTATAAAACAGGCATTTCCGTTCAATCCAACCGCGAAACAAAATATTGTATTAATTCAATTATCTGAATTTATTTTTAATACCAACCCAAAATCACTTTATGTGCTAAAAGGGTACGCCGGAACAGGTAAAACCACGATAGTCAGCACTATAGTGAGTAATTTGTGGCAAATTAAGAAAAGTGCTGTGCTTATGGCTCCAACCGGTCGTGCAGCTAAAGTTATTTCTAATTATTCTAAAAAAGAAGCATTTACAATACACAAAAAGATATACTTTCCTCGTAAAGATAAAGGTGGAGGCGTAAAATTTGTGCTGCAACCAAACAAACATAAGGACACTATTTTTATTGTTGATGAAGCTTCAATGATATCTGATACTGCAGGAGAATCTAAACTGTTCGAAAACGGTTCGTTGTTAGACGATCTAATGCAATATGTGTATAGTGGCCATCAATGTAAATTATTATTAATAGGAGATACAGCGCAGTTACCACCAGTAAAATTAGATATTAGTCCGGCATTAGAACCTGAAGCTATTAGTTTAAATTACGATAAGGAAGTTGTTAGTATTGAGTTAGATGAAGTGGTTAGACAAAATCAAGATTCTGGAATTTTATTTAATGCCACTATACTTAGAGAAACATTATCTGGTGAGTTTTTTGAAAGTTTTAAGTTTGATGTGAACCCTTTTAAAGACATTATCCGGCTAGTAGACGGTCAGGAAATAATGGACGCAATAAATGATTGTTACAGTGATTTAGGAAACGAAGAGACTGCAATTATTGTTAGAAGTAACAAGCGCGCAAACCTTTATAATCAGCAAATTAGGAATCGTATTTTATTTAATGAAAACGAACTTTCTGCGGGCGATTATTTAATGGTTGTTAAGAATAATTATTATTGGTTAAAACCATCTACAGAAGCAGGATTTATTGCAAATGGTGATATTGTTGAAGTCTTAGAAATTTTTTCAATTAAAGAATTATACGGTTTTCGTTTTGCTGAAGTGAAAGTAAGAATGGTAGATTATCCGCGAATGATTCCTTTTGAAACCGTGTTGCTTTTAGATACCATTACTGCAGAAACACCTTCATTGCCTTATGAGGAATCTAATAGGTTATATCAAGAAGTGATGAAAGATTATGAAGATGAAACCAGTAATTATAAAAAATTCACGAAAGTAAAATCTAATAAGTTCTTTAATGCCTTACAGGTTAAATTTTCTTACGCCATAACTTGCCATAAATCTCAAGGTGGACAGTGGAATACTGTTTTTGTAGAGCAACCGTACTTGCCAAATGGTATAGATAAAGATTACTTACGTTGGTTATATACGGCTGTAACGCGTGCTAAAGAAAAACTTTATTTAATAGGTTTTAAAGATGATTTCTTTGAAGAAGAGTAAAGTGTGTTGAGATTCTATTTAAAGCGATTCTAGGCTTTAAAAAACATATTTATTTATATAATTTTACTTCTTTCTTAACCTATTAAGAGGAGCTTTCTTTTGTAAGATTGTTTGCTACTCGTTAATCTTGAATTGTTTTAAGCACTCAAGGTTAATTATTAACCGTGACTCATGTTTCTTAATTAGGTCTGATTTTTAAACAAATTCAGAATAACGGTGAAAAATTAACGAAAAATAAAACGCATAAAAAAAACCGTCTAAATAACTTCAGACGGTTTTTAATAAAAATTTATATTTTAAATAGACTTATAAAAGAATGCTAGCAATTTGTTGTGCTAATTCTGTTCCAATTCTATCTTGTGCTTCATTTGTCGCAGCACCAGTGTGAGGTGTTAACGATAAAGCGGGGTTCATTAATAATCCCATTTCTGGTTGTGGTTCTTTTTCGTAAACATCTAGAGCGGCTCTAGAAATTTTACCACTTTCAATTGCTTTAACAAGAGCAATTTCATCTACAACACCACCACGAGCAGCGTTAACTAAAATTGCACCATCTTTCATGCTGTTTAATTCAGCTTCACCAATTACGTAGCCATCTTGTGCAGGTACGTGTAGTGTTAAGAAATCTGCTTGTTTTAAAACATCTTCTTTAGATATTGTTTTGATTTCAAAACTTACTTTTTGTCCATCAAAAAATTCTAATTCTAAATCAGCTTTTTCTAAGAAAGGATCGAAAGCAACAACTTTCATTCCTGCTCCTAAAGCAACTTTAGCTGTAGCTTGACCAATACGACCAAAACCTAAAACACCTAATGTTTTTCCTTTTAATTCAGTTCCTTTAGCGTAAGCTTTCTTTAAACCTTTAAAGTTTTTGTCTCCTTCTAAAGGCATTTCTCTGTTAGAGTTATGTAAGAAACGAGATAAACCATATAAGTGACCAAATACTAATTCTGCAACAGAGTGAGAAGAAGCTGCTGGTGTATTAATAACTTTTAATCCTTTTTCGCGAGCATAAGCAACATCAATGTTGTCCATACCAACACCCCCACGACCAATAACTTTTAGGCTAGGGCAGGCGTCTATTAAGTCTTTACGTACAGTAGTTGCACTTCTAACTAATAATACATCGATTTGGTTTTCGTTTATGTAATTGATTAATTGTTCTTGTGCTACCGTTGTTGTGATAACTTCAAATCCATCTTTTTCTAAGGCATCAATTCCGCTTTGAGAGATACCGTCGTTTGCTAATACTTTCATAAGATTTGTCGTCATTTTTAAATGACTGATATTTTATTGATTAATATTTATTATGCTTTTCTTTCTAATTCACTCATTACTTCAACTAAAGCACCTACACTACTTAAAGGTAAAGCATTGTACATAGAAGCTCTGTAACCTCCAACACTTCTATGTCCGTTAATACCGTTCATTCCTGCTTCTTTTGCCATTGCGTCAAAAGTTGCAGTTAACTTATCGTCTACTAAATTAAAAGTCGCATTCATGTTAGAACGATCTTCTTTAGCAGCAAATCCTTTAAATAAAGGATTTAAGTCTATTTCAGAATACATTAACTGTGCTTTCTTTTCGTTTTCTTTTTCTATAGCAGCAATTCCACCTAAATCTTTTAACCATTGTAAGGTTAACATAGAAGTGTAAACTGCAAAAACAGGAGGTGTATTAAACATACTGTCTTTGTCTATAAAATTTTTGTAGTCTAACATAGAAGGAATTTTTCTAGTTACTTTTCCTAACATATCTTCTTTAATTACAACTAAAGTTGTTCCTGCAGGTCCCATGTTTTTTTGAGCTCCAGCATAAATAAGATCGAATTTAGAAAAATCTAATGTTCTAGAAAATATATCACTACTCATGTCGCATACCATTGGTACTGGACTAGTAGGGAATTCTTTTATTTGTGTACCAAAAATAGTGTTGTTAGATGTACAGTGGAAATAATCTAAGTCTGAAGGTACAGTATATCCTTTTGGAATATAGTTGTAGTTTGCATCTTTAGATGAAGCTATTTCTGTAACATCTCCAAAAAGTTTAGCTTCTTTTATAGATTTTGCAGCCCAAGTTCCTGTGTTTAGATAACCTGCTTTGTTTTCTAATAAATTGTAAGCAGCCATTAAAAATTGAGTACTTGCGCCACCTTGTAAAAATAATGCTTTGTAGCCTTTACCTTCTAAGCCTAGTAATTCTAAAGCTAAAGCACTTGCAGTATCCATAACTTCTATAAATGGTTTACTTCTGTGCGATATTTCTATTAAAGATAAGCCG
Organism: Formosa sp. L2A11; assembly: GCF_009796865.1. Lineage (GTDB taxonomy): Bacteria > Bacteroidota > Bacteroidia > Flavobacteriales > Flavobacteriaceae > Formosa. The sequence goes on from NZ_CP047028.1 coordinate 2,532,593, forward strand.
CTGTTGTTAAAGTCGATTACGGCTTCTGAAGCTTTTAGTAAAACTTCTTGAGGAAGGATACAAGGGCCAGCACTAAAATTGTGTTTTTTCATTATTTCGATTATTATGTGATAAGCACAAAGGTGCTAAATAATTGATGAATTTATATAATAAAATTAATATTTTTTATGCTAAATTTTTAATAAAAACTCCACAGTATCAACGTTATCTGCATAATCCCATAGGTTTGGCGTTTGTGTGTTTCCGAAAACAATTTCGTAATCGATAAGATTCTTAGAAACAATACATTGGATGTCTGTTTTTCTTGAATTTAAATGCTTTTTAAGCTCAATTACATCGTTGTAGTATTCATAGAATATAGTTGCAATAGGAGAAGAGAAGCTAGAGTCTTCTTTAATCATTAAGAATCCATTTTCTAGTATATCAAATTCACTCATTAAGTATACAGCCTTGTTGTAATCGTAATTATTAGCGTATTTATGGTCGTTAATAACGTCTTTCCATTTATACATGGCTTGAAAAAAGTTTTGAAAATCATAATCTTTAGGAACATATAATTTAGATACATTTCTGCAACCTAATCCATAATATCTAAAAATATCCTCTGCTAGACCTTCTAATTCTTCATTGTTTTCGTTTCCTGTAAGTATAGCAACAGAATTTCTGTTTTTTCTTATTATAGAAGGTTTGTCTTTAAAATAATATTCAAAATAACGTGCAGTATTATCGCTTCCTGTTGCTATTACGGCATCGAAATTTTCTAATTTACCTTCAATAAAAGTGATTTTAGATTTAAATTCTGGTTCTACATGTTCTAAATATTTCGCTAAAAAAGGAAGAAGATGCTTGTCGTTAGACGATTGCTTTACAACAACGTCGTGCCCAGAAATTAGCACCGATATAAAATCGTGAAAACCTACTAACGGAATATTTCCTGCCATAATAATCGCAACCTTTTTTGGGGGAACTGTATTAAAGTTATACTTCTCTAACCAGGTGTTAATATTGTTTTCTGTTAAAGATTTAGCCCATCCATTTAAAGAGAAGTTTAAATTGTCTGTATTAAACCATCTATTGTTTTCTTGAGCTAGTTTTAGTTGATGCTTAAAGCCGTCAAAAAATAAATCATTAAAAGGAATATTTTCTTTTTTCTGAATATTTTTGTCTGAGAACTGACTTATAAAATCACCTAATTTTGAAAAAGCTTTAATTCTTTGCTTTAAATTCATAGTCTAATTTGGTTATGAAAGGTTTTGGCTTTAATTTAGCCGCACAAAGTTAGAAAAAGAAAAACGCTATGGCAATTATAATAACAGACGAATGTATAAATTGTGGTGCATGTGAACCAGAATGCCCAAATACAGCGATTTATGAAGGCGCAGACGATTGGAGATATAAAGACGGAACAGGTTTAGATGGTTCTGTTGTGCTTCCTAATGGGAAACAGGTTGATGCCGATGAGTCTCAAGAACCTGTAAGTGATGAGATTTATTATATCGTTCCAGATAAATGTACTGAATGTAAAGGGTTTCATGAAGAGCCACAATGTGCAGCAGTATGCCCTGTAGATTGTTGTGTTCCGGATGAAGATCACGAAGAAACAGAAGAGCAATTATTAGGGAAACAACGTTTTATGCATCCTAATAATTAAATCATTAAGATTATATGTTAACAAAAAGCCGAGCATTTGCTTGGCTTTTTTGTTTTCTAAAACTACTGCCTTCTAAATTTCATCCTAGTCTGGGAAGTAAATATCCTTTGTCAGATTTTTTTTTTTTTTTTTTTCATTATTCTAGCCATCTAATTGATTAAAAGGGCAGGTGTTGAGTTTTCTGTAAGCTTATGGTTTAAACTTAAATCTGTAGCTAAAAGCGCTTCATAAATATCTATATCGTCTTCTTTTTAACGTTTGCTTCTGTAGAAAAAAAAGATAATAGAAGAATCTTTCTGTTAAAAACCGTGTAGCTTCACTTCATTTAATGGTGTAAAGATACGTTTACATCTAATTTAAATATCTTATACCTTATATTAACCTCGAATTTATACTTGGCAGCGTTAATGCTTGTAATTTATTTAAGTTTCTTTTAATGAGGTGTTAAATAAGAGTTTAAGCGATGTTATATGGCCTTAAGCTAGCCTGTATTGGTTTGATTGCTTTTTATAAAAATAAATTCATATAATTACTTACATTTGCACTCGCAAAAACCAAAGGCTTGGTTCTTGTGTCTTTAACCTAATTACCTAAAGAAAAATGAAAGCAGGAATTGTAGGATTACCAAACGTTGGAAAATCAACTTTATTTAATTGTTTATCTAATGCTAAAGCGCAAAGTGCAAACTTTCCATTTTGTACTATCGAGCCAAATATTGGTGTGGTAAATGTACCAGATCCAAGACTTGAGAAGCTTGAAGAATTAGTAAATCCAGAACGTGTTTTACCCGCAACTGTAGAGATTGTAGATATTGCCGGTTTGGTAAAAGGAGCAAGTAAGGGTGAAGGTTTAGGAAATCAATTCTTGGCAAATATTAGAGAAACAGACGCAATTCTTCATGTTTTACGTTGTTTTGATAATGATAATATTGTGCATGTAGACGGAAATGTAGATCCAATTCGAGACAAGGAAACTATCGACATGGAATTACAGTTGAAAGATTTGGAAACAGTTGATAAAAAACTTGAAAAAGTTAAACGTGCAGCAAAAACAGGAAATAAAGAAGCTCAAAAAGAAGAAGCTGTCTTGTTAAAGATTAAAAATAATTTAGAGGCAGGTGTTTCTGTTCGTGCACTTGAATTTGAAGAAGATGAATATTTAGAATTTGTAGAACCTTCTCAGTTTATTACAGCAAAACCAGTAATGTATGTATGTAATGTAGATGAGGCTGCTGCGAATTCAGGAAATGCGTATGTAGATCTTGTAAAAGAAGCAGTAAAAGATGAAGATGCTGAAGTTTTAGTTTTGGCAGTCGGAACAGAAGCAGATATTAATGAGTTAGACGATTTTGAAGAGCGCCAGATGTTTTTACAAGATATAGGTTTAGACGAGCCTGGAGCATCAAAATTAATTCGTTCGGCATATAAATTATTAAATCAACAAACATATTTTACGGCAGGTGTAAAAGAAGTTCGTGCTTGGACAATAGATATCGGAGCAACAGGACCACAAGCAGCCGGAGTAATTCATACCGATTTTGAAAAAGGATTTATTCGTGCTGAAGTTATTGCTTACGAGGATTTTGTAACCTACGGAAGTGAAGCAAAAGTGAAAGAAGCAGGAAAAATGAGAGTAGAAGGAAAAAATTATGTTGTTAAGGATGGAGATGTTATGCATTTCTTATTCAACGTTTAACATTTAATTTTGAATTTATAATAAAAAGCCAATGTGAAAACATTGGCTTTTTTGTTAATAAATACTAGTGTTTGTGTTTTATTTTTGATGCCGAAATGTTATATTAGCGTCTCATCTCTAAAAATCTATGCTAGACCAAACCGATTATACCGAAGATAATATACGTTCATTAGACTGGAAGGAGCATATTCGTATGCGACCGGGGATGTATATTGGTAAGCTTGGAGACGGATCTTCTGCAGACGATGGTATCTATATTCTTTTAAAAGAAGTATTAGATAACTCTATTGACGAGTATGTCATGGGGGCAGGTAAGACCATAGAAATTTCTATTCAGGGTACTAAAGTTATTGTTCGTGATTACGGACGAGGAATTCCTTTGGGTAAAGTTGTAGACGTGGTGTCTAAAATGAATACTGGAGGAAAATATGATTCTCGAGCGTTTAAAAAATCTGTAGGATTAAATGGTGTTGGTACAAAAGCAGTAAATGCACTGTCTTCTTATTTTAGAGTAGAATCTTCTAGAGACGGAAAATCGGCTTCAGCAGAATTTGGACAAGGAACACTTAAAGATCAAGAGTTTTTAGAAGAAACCACAAGACGAAAAGGGACTAAGGTTTCTTTTATTCCTGATGAAGCTATTTTTAAAAATTATAAGTATAGAAACGAGTATGTTTCTAAAATGCTTAAAAACTATGTGTATTTAAATCCTGGTTTAACCATCGTTTTTAATGGTGAAAAATATTATAGCGAAAATGGATTACAAGATTTATTAAGCGAAAATATTAAAGAGAGTGATATGGTTTACCCTATTATCCACTTAAAGGGAGACGATATAGAAGTTGCTTTAACACACAGTAAAACACAGTATTCTGAAGAATATCATTCTTTTGTAAACGGACAAAATACAACGCAAGGTGGGACGCATTTAGCTGCATACCGAGAGGCTGTTGTTAAAACTGTTCGCGAGTTTTATGGTAAAAATTACGATGCCTCAGATGTTAGAAAATCTATTGTAACAGCTATTGCAATAAAAGTAATGGAGCCTGTTTTTGAGAGTCAGACAAAAACAAAATTAGGATCTACAGATATGGGAGGCGACCTGCCAACGGTAAGAACGTATATAAACGATTTTATAAAAACATATCTGGATAACTTTCTTCATAAAAATGCAGATACAGCGGAAAAAATTCAGCGTAAAATTCTTCAAGCCGAACGTGAGCGTAAAGAATTGTCTGGAATTAGAAAGTTAGCAAAAGATCGTGCTAAAAAGGCGAGTCTTCACAATAAAAAATTAAGAGATTGTCGTGTTCATTTTGGAGATATTAAAAACGAACGTAATTTAGAGTCAACTTTGTTTATTACAGAGGGAGATTCGGCTTCGGGAAGTATCACAAAATCACGAGATGTAAATACGCAAGCTGTATTTAGTTTAAAAGGGAAGCCTTTAAACTGTTATGGTTTAAGCAAGAAAATTGTATACGAAAATGAAGAATTTAATTTACTTCAGGCGGCTTTAAATATTGAAGAGTCTATGGAGGATTTACGATATAATAATATTGTAATCGCTACAGATGCCGATGTAGATGGGATGCATATTAGATTGTTATTAATAACATTCTTTTTACAGTTTTTTCCAGAAGTTATAAAAGAGGGGCATTTATATATTTTGCAAACGCCATTATTTAGGGTGCGTAACAAAAAACAAACGGTTTATTGTTATTCAGAGCAAGAACGTGTAAATGCTATAGAATTGCTAAAGCCAAAACCGGAAATTACTCGATTTAAAGGTTTGGGAGAGATTTCTCCAGACGAGTTTAAGCATTTTATTGGCGGAAGTATTCGTTTAGAACCTGTAATGTTAGATAAAGAGATGTCTATAGAAGAATTATTAGGATTCTATATGGGTAAGAATACACCAACACGCCAGCAATTCATTATAAATAATTTAAAAGTTGAAATAGATTTAGTAGCAGAAAAAAATGAGAACTGATAATGGGAAAGTAAAAAATACTATAATTTCAGTATACTTCGTATTAATTGTCTTGGTTATTCTTATGGCTACGGTTTTTAGTGCATTTAGTCATTTAACAGATTATGTCTGGCTGTCTTTTACTGTTGTTTTTTTAGTATTTATAGGTATGTTTTTAGCTGTATATTTAGTGGCTAAGTATTTTGAATATGATAGCGATGGTATTAAAGTTGTAGTTACTAATAAGGGATTATTGTTGTCGGAAAAATTTAATTATAGAACTCATGAAGTCGAGTTTAATAAAGAAGATTTAGTTGGTTTTAAATTTAAAAACTATTTCATATACAAATGTTTAGTACTGCATATTAGAAGTAAAAGTAGAGGTTTTATAAAAGAACGTTTTAATACAACTTTGGTGACGCATAGAAAGCGAAAATATATTAGACAGTCTTTAAGTAAAATGTTAAAAAATAATAGTTCAAATAAAGAGTAAGTATTAATGATTGAAAGCGATAACGACGAATTAAATACTAATCTTCCAGAAGACCAAGAGACGATTACTAAGGTAACCGGAATGTTTAAAGATTGGTTTTTAGATTATGCATCTTATGTTATTTTAGAACGTGCAGTGCCTGCCATAGAAGATGGTTTTAAGCCTGTCCAGCGTAGAATTATGCATTCTATGAAAGATCTGGATGATGGTCGTTATAATAAAGTCGCCAATATTGTTGGACATACTATGCAGTATCACCCACACGGAGATGCTAGTATTGCAGATGCGATGGTGCAAATCGGACAGAAAGATTTGTTAATCGATACTCAGGGAAACTGGGGGAATATTTTAACAGGAGATAGTGCTGCTGCTTCTCGTTATATCGAAGCACGTTTGTCTAAATTTGCTTTAGATGTTGTTTATAATCCAAAAATTACGGAATGGCAAGCTTCTTATGATGGTAGACGAAAAGAGCCAGTAAATTTACCTGTTATGTTTCCGTTATTGTTAGCGCAAGGAGGAGAAGGAATTGCAGTAGGATTATCTACCAAAATTTTACCACATAATTTTATAGAGTTAATAGAAGCTTCTATTAAGCATTTAAAAGGAAAGCGCTTTACAATTTTGCCCGATTTTCCAACAGCAGGAATTGCAGATTTTACAAATTATAATGATGGATTGCGTGGTGGTCGCGTACGTGTACGTGCTAAAATTTCGCAATTAGATAAAAATACATTGGTAATTACCGAAATTCCTTTTGGTACCAATACAACTACGCTTATAGATTCTATTCTTAAGGCAAACGATAAGGGGAAAATAAAAATTAAAAAGATTGAAGATAATACAGCTGCTCATGTAGAGATTTTAGTGCATCTGCCGGCTGGAATTTCTCCAGATAAAACCATAGACGCTTTATATGCTTTTACAAGTTGTGAAAGCTCTATTTCGCCTTTAGGTTGTGTTATCGAGTATAATAAGCCTTTATTTGTTGGTGTTTCGGAAATGCTTCGTCGCTCGACAGATAATACGGTTCAGCTTCTTAAAAGTGAATTGGAAATTAAATTAGGTGAATTTGAAGAGTTGTGGCATTTTGCTTCGCTTGAACGTATTTTTATTGAAAATAGAATTTACCGCGATATTGAAGAAGAAGAAACTTGGCAAGGTGTAATTGAAGCGATCGATAAAGGATTAAGTCCTTTTACAAAACACTTAAAAAGACCAGTTACTGAAGATGATATTGTAAGGTTAACAGAGATTCGAATTAAGCGTATTTCTAAATTTGATATTGATAAAGCGCAACAAAAAATTGATGCATTAGAAGATCAAATAGCTGAAGTAAAACATCACTTAGCGAATCTAATCGACTATGCTATAGCGTATTTTGTTAGATTAAAAAAAGAATACGGAGAAGGTCGTGAGCGTAAAACTGAAATCAGAATTTTTGATGATGTAGATGCGACTAAGGTAATTATAAGAAACACAAAATTATATGTAAACCGTGTTGAAGGATTTGTAGGAACGGCCTTGAAGCGGGATGAATATATAGGAGATTGTAGTGATATTGATGATATTATTGTGTTTACCAAAGAAGGTAAAATGATGGTTACAAAGGTTGATACTAAAACTTTTGTAGGTAAAGATATTATTCATGTTGCTGTCTTTAAGAAAAAAGACAAGCGTACTATTTATAATATGATTTATCGAGATGGTAGCAAAGGGCCTACGTATGTTAAGCGTTTTGCTGTAACTGCAATCACTCGAGATAAGGAATACGATTTAACAACGGGAGCTAAAGGTTCTACAGGGTTGTATTTTACTGCAAATCCAAATGGAGAGGCAGAAGTTGTAACTGTTTTATTGCGCCAAGTTGGAAGTATTAAGAAATTGAAATGGGATTTAGATTTTTCAGATATTTTAATAAAAGGAAGAGCTTCTAAAGGGAACTTGGTAAGTAAATTCCCAATTAAGAAAATAGAGCTTAAAGAAAAAGGAGTGTCTACATTGAAACCTCGTAAAATATGGTTCGACGATACGGTACAGCGTTTAAATGTTGATGGACGTGGAGAATTGTTAGGAGAATTTAAAGGAGAAGATCGTTTGTTAATTATTACGCAGTCTGGTTTAATTAAAACAATTCTGCCAGAGTTAACATCGCATTTTGACAGTGATATGATTGTGCTTGAAAAATGGATCCCTAACAAGCCAATTTCTGTAATTTATTATGAAGGAGAAAAAGAACGTTATTATGTAAAACGTTTTATAGTTGAAAATGAAAATAAAGAAGAGGTGTTTATTTCTGAGCATGATAAATCGCGTTTAGAAATAGTTTCTACAGATTGGTTGCCTATTGCAGAGATTGTTTTTGGTAAAGAGCGTGGTAAAGATCAGAGAGAAGATCAGTCTATTAATCTTGAAGAGTTTATTTCTATAAAAGGAATTAAAGCCCTAGGAAATCAGCTTACTACAGATAAAGTAAAACAAATTAACTTATTAGAATCCTTACCTTATGAAGTTGAAGAGGAAAACGATACTGATGATGTAGATGTAGAAGGTGAAGACGATTCTAGCGACGATTCTGAGCCAACATTGTTTTAGTAAAAAAGAATAATATTAAAAAAATCAGCTAAAGAACATGCGTTCTTTAGCTGATTTTTTTTGTTTAAAATAGTTTTAAGCTATTTTTTATTACTTTTTAGAGTGTAAGTAAGATAAGTGCTGACTTGTAATTAATACTGCGTTAAAGACGCTTATTTGGCGCGATTAGCAGTACCTTTTTGTTTTAAGTCTTCTCCAACATAAGAGTATTCATAAGTGTATGAAGAATCTGTGGTTGATAATATTTTTAGATGAATATCTTTTCTTTCAATTCTATTTTTAGGATTGATGGTTTTAAAAATAACTTCACAATCATTAATCCATCTCACCTCAGAAGAGTCAACTTTACCTTGATAGGTTTCTATTTGTAGGTGGTCTGTTCTGTTAAATTCAGATTTAATAGGTTTTCCATCTATTATAATTTCACTATAAAAATGTCCAGTTTTAAAATCTGTACAGTTTCTTTCTGCATTATAGCAGCTAACCATGCATAAAGCAAAAACGAACAAGAGAAATGGTTTCATTGGGTTTTATTTTTTGGCAAAAATAGTGAAGTTAAATGGAGTTCTCAAAGTTTTTAAAGCTTCCGTCTGTATAAAAAATAACAATACGTTCAATTTGTTTTGAGGAATCGGATTTAAACACCTGACTCGGAATCTCATTAATAGGAGGTTCGGTTGTTTTCTTTGGTTCTGTTTTTTGTTCTGCTTCTTTAGAAAATAAATCGGGGGGTTGTATTGTTTTTGATTCTGCAGGAAAAGAACCTTTGCCATTTAGTAACCAATATAATTCTACCTCAGGATAGGTGGTTAAAATCTTCATAACAAAATCTAAACTGGGTTTATTTCTGCCTGATAATATATGTGAGATAGAAGAGCGTTGTACTCCAATTTTTTCAGAGAAAGAAGACGCAGATTCTCCATAAAAATCAATCACTTTTTGTAGTCGTTTTGTAAACTCGTCGCTGTTTATCATTGTAAACATGTTAGTTGTTGTTTGCTGATTACAAATGTAACGAAAAGAATAACATCATCAACATTTGGTGTGTAAATAGTTGGTTTTATTGTAAATTTTAAGTTTAAGTAAGTGTATTTAACTATTTGATTAATATAGTTTTGATTATCTTTAATGACTAAGCAAGAAAAATAGGTGGTTATAAACTTCTTTTATATAAACAACGGATTCTAGTTGTATATAAATGTATACAATTACGAGGTGAAATCTTGTTTACATTTGTAAATATATATTTGTTTACATTTGTGTACTGATAAAAACCTTATGAATATTACAGAAATTACAAGTCTTTACAAGACCAATAAAGAACAGCATTTAAGCAGTCGTTACATTACAAATTTTCATATTAAACCTCTTTTGGAAATGCTAGATTCTAGTTTCGAAGTTTCTGAAATAGGAACATCTGTTTTAGGAAAATCTATTTCGGCAATTAAAGTTGGTACAGGAAAAAAGAGATTATTATTATGGTCTCAAATGCACGGTAACGAATCCACAACAACAAAAGCGCTTTTCGACTTTATTAATGTTCTTAAACATCGGGATAACACATTGGGATATTTAAAAGAAGCTTGTACTTTATATATTATACCTATTTTAAATCCAGATGGTGCAGAAGCTTATACAAGACTTAATGCTGTAGATATCGATTTAAATAGAGATGCACAAACGTTGTCTCAGCCAGAAAGTAAGGTGTTAAGAGCTGCATATAATACCTTTAAACCTCATTATTGTTTTAATTTACATGGGCAGAGAACCATTTTTAGTGCAGGAAGTACTAATAAAACTGCAACAGTCTCTTTTTTATCGCCAGCACAAGACGAAAATAGAGTGGTAACAGACTCAAGAAAGATAGGGATGGATATTATAGCCCACATGAATGATACACTTCAGGAGTTAATACCAGGACATGTAGGGCGTTACGACGATTCTTTTAATATTAATTGCGTAGGAGATAGCTTTCAGTCTTTTAATGTACCCACTATATTATTTGAAGCGGGGCATTTTAAGAATGATTATAATAGAGATTTAACACGGTTCTATATTTTTTCTGCATACCTATCTGCTTTTAATTATATTGCTAAAGAAGAGGTGACAGGAGATAAATTTGAGGGTTATTTTAAGATTCCAGAGAATGATAAGTGTTTTTACGATATAATAATAAGAGATGCAAATGTAGGAACAATTGAATATCCTGAGATTTCTGACATAGGAATACTATTTGTTGAAAAATTAATTAACAAAAAAATTGAGTTTTTCTCAAAGATTGCGAGTATCGCAATCTTATCTGATTTTTACGGACATAAAGAGGTTAATGCTAATGGAATGAGGGTTTTAGGTGCAGATTCTCAGGAGGTGAAAGTAGGTGTCGAAAACGATTTCGTGACTATAGGAGGTGACAAAAATTTATTAAAATTGTGAAAACCTTAATAATTTGGTAAGATTAATACGTAAAAATGTATTATTTTTGCTGTAAAGAACAAAAAGTACAGATATGGCAAAATTTAAATTAGATGAAATAGACCACCAAATTCTTGATATGTTAATTGATAACACAAGAGTTCCATTTACAGATATCGCAAAGAAATTATTAATTTCGGCAGGTACTGTACATGTTAGGGTTAAGAAAATGGAAGATGCTGGAATAATTAAAGGTTCTTCTTTAACTTTAGATTATAAAAAATTAGGATATTCTTTCATTGCATATATAGGTGTTTATTTAAACAATACGTCTCAAACTAAATTTGTTTTAGAGCGTATTAACGAACTACCATTTGTAACAGTTGCCCATATTACAACTGGCAAATTTAATATTTTCTGTAAAATTAGAGCTAGAAATACAGCTCATGCAAAAGATGTTATCTTTATGATTGATGATATAGAAGGCGTTTATAGAACTGAAACAATGATTTCTTTAGAAGAAAGCATAAACGACAAAAAACGTTTAATGCATTATATTTTTAAAGAACTATAGTCTTAAGACCTTAAGTTTATAAAAAGAGCCGAATAGATATTTATTCGGCTCTTTTTTTATTCTTCTTCGTCTGTAATTATTAAATCTTCATCTAGGCAGGGTGGTAGCTCGTCTGGAAAATCTATTACAATATGTCCAGAACTGTCTAACTCTAAATCGTCATTACCGTCAAAATTAGACATGGTATAGTGTAATTTACAGCTTACTTTTACTAAATAAGTTGTATTATTTGTTTTAACCTCTACCGCTTCAATGATTTCATTATGGTGATTGTCAAATTTTATTATATCTCGATCAGCATATCCATCAGGAAACTTCTCTGTTAATTCTGTTAGAATTTCAGGGGTGAGTTTTTTATAATCAACAATTACTTTTTTCATCTCAAAATGGGTTTAGATGGTTAATAGTATTGTTAAATTTTGCTTTTTATTGGGATACTAAAATTACAAATTATTTTGATTTAATGTGCTTCGTTATAAAAATTTAACGCTTCAATAATAAGTTCGTTAGGGACAAGGCAATCTATTTCTGTTTCTCCTATAGCATTTAAAAGCACAAAATTAATATTACCATGAGAGTTTTTCTTGTCGTATTTTAAAAGCTCTATTATAGGTTCATAATCATCTTTATCTATTTCTACAAAGTCATAAATGCCAAGAATGACATCTTTTATTTCTGTGTTTTCAGCTTCGCTTAATCCTGTAAGTTTTGTCGAGATGTAAGAGGCTAAAATCATTCCTATGGCAACAGCTTCACCGTGTAGTAGGTTTTTTCTGTGACTGTGACCTAGGTAGTAAGATTCTATGGCGTGTCCAATAGTATGTCCGTAATTAAGTGTCTTTCTTAAGCCATTTTCTCTAGGGTCAATATCTACAACATGTTTTTTTATTAAAACAGATTCGTAGATTAATTCATCTAAATGCTCTAAATTCAATACAGACAGATCTTTAAACTTATCCCAATAGGCTTTATCTTGTATTAAACCATGTTTAAGCATTTCTGCTAAACCAGAGCGCATTTCGTTTTGTGGCAACGTTTTTAAGTATGTAGTGTCTATAACAACCATTTCAGGCGTGTTTATAACACCTATTTGGTTTTTTAAAGATCCTAAGTCTACACCTGTTTTTCCTCCAACAGAAGCGTCTACCATAGATAATAGTGTTGTAGGGATGTTTATAAACAAGATTCCGCGTTTAAATGTAGAGGCTACAAAGCCACCTAAATCTGTTATAACGCCGCCACCAAGATTAATTACAAGACTTTTTCTGTCTGCTCCAAGTTCAGAAAGTACATTCCAAACACCAACACAGGTCTCTATAGTTTTATTAATTTCGCCAGCTTCAATTTCAATAATTTCAATGGTTTTTGTCGTGCTAATCTCTGCTAACAAATGTGGTAAGCAAAGTTCGTGAGTGTTTTGGTCTACTAAAATAAATATGTTTGAAGGGTTACTTTCCTCTATATGAGTATTTATTTGGCTGTAAGCACTTAAATTAAAGTGAATTCTGTAAGTGTCTGTATCTATTGTTTTCATAAGAATAGGAGTAAAAAAATAGCTGTGAAAATAAGGAGTTTTTTGCAAAAAAGTAAGCTCGGCTTCATTATATTTATAAAAAAGATTTATAATTAATGATTCAGAATGCAATTTTTGATAATATTGAAATTGCTTTTGCTTTAAAAAGTGATTCCGGATTGGAAAGAGTATTTTTTCTTTTCTAAATAATTTTAATAGAGCCTTTGGTTCGTACAGGAACTGCATACAAATTTTGCATTTAAAGCAAGGTTACCTGTTGAAGAGCTTATTAGGGTAACAGGTTTCGATTATTTTTGCGGTAGTGTTAACGAGGAAGATTGTTTAACAGTAATTTATATGTCTAGTCCTGAATAATTTGTGTAGATTATTCAGGATTAGATAATTTATTTTAGTCCTCTAGTAGTTTTATATCTTCTACAGTGGCTGTTTCTTTACAGTTTTTTATAATTAAGGCTATAGATTTTTTATCTAAAGTACCATTTAAAAAATATGTTTTACAGGGTTTTGTAGATGTTTCACTTTTAGAGAAATCGACATCTCCTTTATGTAAAACATGACTAAGTATAGTGGTGTCTATACTTTGTTCTCTAATTATAGCTTTAGCATTTTCGCTATACACTATATGTTTTGTGTTAATGTTTTTGATTACACGTGCATCAGGTCCGTAACTACATGATGTTTTTTTTCCGCTTAAAAAAAAAGCTAGAAGTATGAGGCCTAAAGAAAATCCTCCAAGATAATATCCAATACGTTGTATAAGTGTCATTTAAAAAATTAAGAGATTAATATCGCTATATTTTAAGTTAAACCATTCTCCTACGGAACGATTCGTTAAAATACCGTGATAAAAGTACAACCCATTTTTTAAACCTTTCTCAAATCTTAAAGAATTTTCTAGTCCACCTTCTTCGGCAATCTTTAAAAGGTAAGGTGTAAAAATATTACTTATTGAAATTGAGGCAGTTCTAGAGAATCTTGCAGGTATATTAGGAACACAATAATGTATTACTCCATGTTTATTAAATGTTGGTACTTTATGCGAGGTAACTTCACTAGTTTCAAAACAACCACCCATATCTATGCTAACATCCATAATAACAGAGCTTTTTTTCATGGATTGCACCATAGATTCAGATACTATAATAGGAGAGCGCGATTTACCTCTAACTGCTCCAATAGCAACATCGCAACGTTTTAATGCTTTAATTAAGTTTTTGGGTTGTAATGTAGATGTAAAAATGGGACGACCTAAATTAGTTTGAATACGTCTTAGTTTAGAAATGGAATTATCAAATACTTTTACGTTTGCTCCAAGTCCGATAGCACTTCGTGCTGCAAATTCACCTACTGTTCCTGCGCCAATAATAACAACTTCTACAGGGGGAACACCGCAAATGTTACCAAATAACAAGCCGTTTCCTTGATTTATGTTAGATAATAATTCTGAAGCTATAATTACGGCGCCTGTTCCTGCAATTTCACTTAATGAACGTACAGCAGGATAGTGGCCATCTTCGTCACGAATAAATTCAAAGGCTATAGCCGTAATGCGTTTAACGGCTAAAGTTTCAAAATATTTTTTATCTTGAGTTTTTAGTTGCAGCGCAGATATTAAAATTGTTTGCGGATTTATAAGATCTATTTGTTCTAGAGTAGGAGGTTCTACTTTTAAAATCATCGGACAAGAGAAAACTTTAGATGTATCGCTTGTAATTTCTGCACCAGCTTCACTATAATCTTTATCTGTAAAATTGGCTCCTAAGCCAGCTCCGGCTTCTATTAATACACGGTGACCGTTACTAATTAAAGCAGAAACAGCATCTGGAGTTAAACAAACACGTTTTTCTTGATAGGATGTTTCTTTAGGAATACCTATAAATAAATTGCCTTTGTTTTTGTAAATTTCTAGTGTTTCTTCTTGAGGAATTAACTCTTGATGTGTGAATGGAGAAAATGATTTTGACATATTTTTTTACACTATAATATGCAGTCAAAATACAAATAATATTTAGATATGCTAAAAGTAATTTAAAAATAATCTTTCATCTTGTCCTTAATTCCTTTAGGTGAAATTTTAAATTCATCTTCTAGATCTTGAAGCGATTTGTCTACCGTATTTAATTGATTAAAAATGCGAGCACGTAATAAGTATATAGAAGGTATAATGAAAATCATTATAGGAATTAAATAAAATATCTGATTACTATCTATATACTGTATGTCGTCATTAATTACGGTAAGAATTTGAAAAATATACATGGCTATTGGGACAATAAGTACATGATACCACCAATGTCTGCATGTAAAAAACCAAATAAATAATAGAAATAAAGGTATTAGTTTACCTGCTAATGTCCATGCTACAATATCTATACCTCCATAAAACCTACTATTATAAGTAAACAAAAAAGTTTCCCATGTTTTTTGGTCAGGAACACTTTCATATAAATAGAAAAAATAAGGAGTAGCAGCAATAAAAGTGGCAATAATACTACCTAAAATTAAGTTTCGATTACCCGTGCGTCGGTATCTTAATTTTCCATTTTTCAATTTGTGGTGCTTGCTGATCATTTAAGTTGACTAGGTTTGTTGCTTGGGCTGAAAAAAACATTACTCCAAAAACCGCAAAGGTTATTACGTACTTTTTAGTTATCATAATTCTAAGGGATTTAATTAATTTATGTTCCAAATATATTGAAAGCAATAACCTAATTTAGTCTCAAATGTTAAACATATGTTAAACTAAGTGTTTTTTAACAAAAGACATTACGGTAAAACCGTAAATAAGTCAATAAAGTCTTATTTGTTTTTTTTAACCCTGCTATACTTCTTGTTTTTAGTTGTTTGTAAATGTTAATTTTCTTGTTGTAGAATCTAAACTTTCAAGCGTTAAGCGATTACAAGGTTCGTTTGCTAAAATGTTTTTTACTTGATCTGGCCATTCTATAAATAACCACTCACCAGACTCTAAATAATCTTCAATTCCGAAATTATAAGCCTCTTCTTCATCATTTAATCTGTAAAAATCGAAATGATAAACTAAACCGTCGTTTACATCATATTCGTTTACTATAGAAAAAGTAGGGCTACTAACATCGTCATTACATCCTAAAGCCTTTACTAAAGCTTTTATTAAGGTTGTTTTTCCTGTACCCATATCTCCGTAAAAAAGTATGGTCTTGGATGTTGCGTTATCAAGTATTTGCTTAGCAACATCATCTAGGTCTTTTAAATTAAATTCTCTTGTGTCTAGCATGGCGTATGACTGCAATTATAAGTAATATTAATTAAAATTACTAATGATTTTTAAGGTTCAAAAAAAGGTTTACTTTTTAGGATTTAAAACAATAAAAGGGATAATCATTTCCTCTAAAGACACACCTCCGTGTTGGTAAGTATTTCTAAAATAACTTACATAATGGTTGTAGTTATTTGGGTAGGCAAAGAAAAAGTCATTTTTAGCAAATATAAACGAGCTACTCATGGTTATACTTGGTAAATGGGCCGATTTAGGATTTTTAATCTCTAATACATCTTTAGACTCAAACGTTAAGCTTCTCCCTGTTTTATATCTTAAATTTAAAGAGGTATCTCTATCTCCAACAACTTTAGACGGGTTTTTAACATTTATTGTACCATGGTCTGTTGTAAGAATTAATTTAAACCCTAATTGTTGTGCTTGCTGAATAATTTCAAATAAAGGTGAGTTTTTAAACCAACTTTGTGTTAGCGATCTGTAAGCCTTGTCGTTAGATGCTAATTCTTTTACCACATCCATTTCTGTTTTAGCATGAGAAAGCATATCAACAAAATTATAAACAACAACTGTAAGATCGTTGTTTTTCATACTTTTAAAGTTGTCGACTAATTTTTTACCATTTTTTAAATTGGTAATTTTATGATATTCACAGGTGTAATCTTGGAGCCCCAAACGTTTCATTTGTGCTTCAAGAAATTCTGCTTCAAATAAATTTTTTCCACCTTCATCTGTATCATTTTTCCAGTATTCAGGATAAAGTTTTTCCATTTCACTTGGCATTAACCCAGAGAAAATAGCATTTCTAGCGTATTGCGTTGCTGTTGGTAAAATGCTGTAAAATGGTATTTCCTTTTCTTTTTTATAATAAGGAGTTAAAAAAGGTTCTAAAGATTTCCATTGGTCGTATCTTAAATTATCTATAACCACAAATAAAGTAGGTTGCTCTTTACTTAATTCTGGAATTACTTTGTTTTTAAATAGGGTATGAGACATGGTTGGAGCTTCATTTTTATGATCGAACCAATCTGTATAATTTTTAGATATAAATTTACCAAATAAGGCATTGGCTTCCGATTTCTGAGATTCTAAGATCTCGAACATACCAGCGTCTTCAATATTTTCTAATTGAATTTCCCAATACACTAATTTTTGGTATAGGTTTATCCAGTCTTCATAACTGTTTACGGACATTAAGTCCATTGCAATTTTTCTGAATTCTTGCTGATAATTAGAAGTTGTTTTTTCTGAAATTAGTCGCGAATGGTCTAAATTCTTTTTCAGACTTAATAAAATCTGATTTGGATTTACGGGTTTAATCAAATAATCTGCAATCTTATTCCCGATCGCTTCTTCCATAATATACTCTTCTTCACTCTTTGTAATCATTACAACAGGAAGGGTATGGTCTAGCTCTTTAATTCCATTTAAAGTTTCTAGACCTGTTAAACCGGGCATGTTTTCATCTAAAAAAACGATATCAAATTTATTGCTTTCTAATACTTCAAGCGCCTCTGTACCGCTGTTACATTTGGTAACTATATAATTTTTTTTCTCTAGAAAAAGAATGTGTGGCTTAAGTAAATCAATTTCATCATCTATCCAAAGTATATTTATGTTGTTCATATCGTTATATTTGTAATGTTTTTGTGGTTTTTTAAACATTTTAGAAGATCATCTCAAGCATTTCTAAACTATATAGATGAATAAACTTAAAATATTAAACGATCCAATTTACGGATTTATTACCATACCAAATTCGTTAATTTTTGATTTAATCGAGCATAAATATTTTCAGCGTTTAAGGCGAATTACCCAAATGGGAATGTCGTATTTGGTATATCCAGGTGCCCATCATACCAGATTTCAGCACGCTATAGGTTGTATGCATTTAATGCAGAAAACGGTGAATGTACTTCGTTTTAAGGGCGTTGAGATTTCTAATGAAGAAGAATTGGCACTAAATATAGCCATTCTTTTACACGATATTGGGCATGGTCCATTTTCTCATGCCATGGAACATAGTATTGTAAATGGGATCTCTCACGAGCAGATTTCACTGCTTTTTATGGAACAATTGAATAAGGAATTTAACGGAAGTTTAACTCTAGCCATCTCTATGTTTAAGGGGGAATACCACAGAAACTTTATGTGTCAGTTAATTTCTTCACAATTAGACATGGATCGCGCCGATTATTTAAAACGAGACAGTTTTTATACAGGAGTTGCAGAGGGAAATATAAATAGCGAACGTTTAATTACCATGTTAAGCGTTGTAGACGATGAATTAGTTGTAGAAATTAAAGGAATTTATAGTGTCGAAAAATTTCTTGTCGCAAGGCGTTTAATGTATTGGCAAGTGTACTTACATAAAACAAGTGTTGTTGCAGAGCAATTATTAATTCGTGTATTAAAACGTGCCAAGGAATTGTCTCATAATAACGTAGATTTATTAGCTAGTAGAGCATTGTCTTATTTCTTAAAAACAGAGATAGATGCGACTGATTTTGATACACATACTTTAGAAACTTTTGCCAAATTAGACGATTATGATATCATTTCGGCCATGAAAGAGTGGCAATATCATGACGATTTTGTACTTCGTAATCTTTGTGAAATGATATTGAATAGAGATCTTTTAAAGATTAAAGTAAAGGATAAAAAGATAAAAAAAGAGTCTTTAAAAGCACAAGAAAAAGAACTCATGTCTACCTTTGATATTAGTGAAGAAGAGGCTGATTATTTTGTGTTTACGGGAGAAATTACCAATCAAGCATACCAGCAAGATGGACCGCAAATAAAAATTTTATATAAAACGGGAAAAATTGAAAATATAGTGAAGGCATCCGATCAATTAAACCTAAAAGCACTTTCAAAACCAGTAACGAAATATTATATATGTTATCCTAAAGCTAAACTTTAGGACATTTTTCCTATTTTTGCGTCGATGAAATTTACAGCAGAACAAATAGCAGGAATTTTAGAAGGGGAAGTTGTTGGTAATCCCGACATTGAAGTTTCAACCTTATCTAAAATTGAAGAGGGTGTAGAAGGTGCGCTTACATTTTTAGCAAACCCAAAATATACTCATTATATATATACAACTAAAGCATCTATTACTATCGTAAACAATACGTTTGTACCAGATCATAAAATTGATACTACTTTAATAAAGGTGAATGATGCTTACAAAGCATTTTCAAAATTATTAGAATATTATAATTCTGTGAAGCAAAATAAAGTAGGTATAGAACAACCTTCATTTATTTCAGAGTCTTCTAAGTTAGGAGAAACTGTTTATGTTGGTGCTTTTGCATATATAGGAGAGCATGTGAAAATAGGAGATAATGTAAAAATTTATCCTAATTCATATATAGGAGATAACGTTATTGTTGGAGACAATACGGTTATTTTCTCAGGAGCAAGAATATATTCACAATGTAGTATTGGAAACAATTGTGTTATTAATTCCGGATGTATTATAGGTGCAGATGGTTTTGGTTTCGCACCAAACGAATCTGGAGAATATGATAAAGTACCACAAATTGGAAATGTAGTTTTAGAAGATTATGTAGATGTTGGTGCCGGTACAACTATAGATAGAGCAACATTAGGATCTACCATAATTAGGCGTGGTGTGAAATTGGATAATCAAATCCAGATAGCGCATAATGTTGAAATAGGAAAAAACACTGTAATAGCAGCTCAAACAGGTATTGCAGGTTCTACAAAAATTGGTGAACATTGCCAAATTGGAGGACAAGTAGGTTTTGCAGGACATTTAACCGTTGGCAACAATGTTAAAATACAAGCACAGTCTGGTATTGGAAGAAATATAAAGGATAATGAAATATTACAAGGTTCTCCTGCATTTTCTTATGCAGATTGGAGTAAATCTTATGTCCATTTCAAGAATTTACCAAAAATAGTAAAAGAAATAAACGAATTAGAAAAGAAATAATGGCAATAGTTACTACAGAATTCAAACAAAAAACCATTAAAAATAGCGCCTCTTTAAATGGCGTAGGATTACATACAGGTAATAATGTATCCTTAACTTTTAAGTCTGCTCCAGAAAATTTTGGGTTTGCTTTTAAACGTATGGATTTAGAAGGCACACCTGTAATAGAGGCAGATGCAATCTATGTAACCAATACAGAGCGTGGTACATGTTTAGAAAAAAATGGTGTTATTATTCAAACTTGTGAGCATGTATTAGCTGCTTTAGTAGGTTTAGGAATCGATAACGTTTTAATAGAATTAAGTGCTGCAGAACCACCAATTATGGATGGATCTTCAAAGTTTTTTGTTGAAGCTTTAGAAGAAGCTGAAATTATAGAACAAAATGCTTTTAGAGAAGAATATGTGGTAACAGAAGTTATTTCGTATATAAATGAAGAAAACGGAAGTGAAATTCTTTTAATGCCTTCTAAAGAATACCAAGTTACCGCTATGGTAGATTTTGGTACTAAAGTTTTAGGAACACAAAATGCGACTTTAAATCAAATTAAAGATTTTAAAGAAACCATTGCAGATTCTAGAACATTTAGTTTTTTACATGAAATAGAAATGCTTTTAGAGCATGGTTTAATAAAAGGTGGAGATTTAAATAATGCTATAGTTTATGTAGATAAGGAATTGTCTCCAGAAACAATGCAAAAATTAAAAGAAGCTTTTAATAAGGATTCCATTACGGTAAAACCAAACGGAATTCTAGATAATTTAACGTTACACTATCCTAACGAAGCAGCTAGACATAAATTACTAGATGTAGTAGGAGATTTAGCTTTAATAGGTACGCGTATTAGAGGTAAAGTAATTGCAAATAAACCAGGTCATTATGTAAACACTCAGTTTGCTAAAAAAATGGCTAAGATTATTAAGAACGAAAGACGTAACAATGTACCTAGCGTAGATTTGAATCAGGAGCCTTTAATGGATGTGAATCAAATTATGAATATGTTACCCCACAGACCACCATTTTTATTGATTGACAAAATTTTTGAATTGTCTAAAACTGGTGTAATTGGTATGAAAAATGTAACAATGAACGAACCGTTTTTTGTAGGTCATTTTCCAGGTTCTCCAGTAATGCCAGGAGTTTTAATTTGTGAAGCAATGGCACAAACAGGAGGTATTATGGTTTTAAGTACAGTTCCTGATCCAGAAAATTATCTTACATTTTTTATGAAAATGGATAATGTAAAATTCAAACAAAAGGTCGTTCCTGGAGATACGTTAATTTTTAAATGTGATTTAATTACACCAATTCGAAGAGGAATTTGCCACATGCAAGGTTATGCATACGCTAATGGAAAATTATGTGCAGAAGCAGAATTAATGGCGCAAATTACAAAAGTAAAATAAAAAACATCACATGAATCAACCCTTAGCTTACG
Source organism: Formosa sp. L2A11 (assembly GCF_009796865.1). Classification (GTDB taxonomy): domain Bacteria; phylum Bacteroidota; class Bacteroidia; order Flavobacteriales; family Flavobacteriaceae; genus Formosa. Next base: position 2,554,174 of record NZ_CP047028.1, read on the forward strand.
TACACCCCGGTGCGAAAATTGCAAAGAATGTAGTTATAGATCCTTTTACAACAATTCATAACAATGTAGTCATTGGTGAAGGTACTTGGATTGGAAGTAATGTTACCATAATGGAAGGTGCGCGTATTGGAAAAAATTGTAATATTTTTCCAGGATCGGTAATATCTGGAGTCCCTCAAGACTTAAAATATAACGACGAAGATACATTAACCATTATAGGAAATAATGTTACTATTCGTGAATGTGTTACCATTAATAGAGGTACAACAGACCGAATGAAAACCGTAATTGGAGATAATTGTTTAATTATGGCCTATTGCCATATTGCTCACGATTGTATTGTTGGTAAAAATTGTATTTTTTCTAACAATAGTACTTTAGCAGGACACATCTTAGTAGGAGATTATGTGGTTTTAGCAGGTATGACAGCTGTACATCAGTTTTGTTCTATCGGGAATCACGCTTTTGTAACAGGAGGATCTTTAGTAAGAAAAGATGTACCACCATTTGTAAAAGCAGCTCGCGAGCCGTTATCTTATGTTGGTATTAATTCTGTTGGATTAAGACGAAGAGGATTTAGCACAGAAAAAATAAGAGAAGTACAGGATATTTATCGTGTATTATATCAAAAAAATTATAATAATACTCAAGCAGTAGAGATTATAGAAGCAGAGTGGGAAGCTACTCCAGAGCGCGATGAAATTCTTCAATTTATAAGAGATTCACAACGCGGAATTATGAAAGGATATTTTAAATCAAATTAAAAAAATAGAATGGCGGCAACAACATCAGATATTAGAAATGGATTATGTATAAGATATAATCATGATATTTTTAAAGTGATTGAATTTTTACACGTAAAACCAGGAAAAGGGCCAGCGTTTGTAAGAACAAAATTAAAAAGTGTAACAACAGGTAAAGTTATAGACAACACATTTTCTGCAGGACATAAATTAGACGATGTACGTGTAGAAACTCATAAGTTTCAATATTTATATCCAGAAGGTGATTTGTTTCACTTTATGAATATCGAGGATTATAATCAAATCATTTTAAACGTGAATATTTTAGATACTCCCGGCTTATTAAAAGAAGGTGAAGTTGTTACTATTTTAATTAATTCTGAAGATGGTATGCCACTATCTGTAGATATGCCTGCTAGTGTAATTCTAGAAATTACTGCAACAGAACCAGGAATTAAAGGAAATACTGCTACAAATGCAACAAAACCCGCAACTGTAGAAACTGGAGCTATAATTAATGTCCCTTTATTTATTAACGAAGGTGATAAAATTAAAGTAGAAACAGAAAAAGGAACTTACAAAGAACGCGTTAAAGAATAAGACCTTGAAATTTTCGCAACCTTATACATTAAAACAAATTGCAACTATTATAGATTGCGAATTTGTTGGACAAGACGAATTCCCTGTTTTAGGCATGAATGAAATACATGTGGTTGAAACAGGAGATATTGTGTTTGTAGATCATCCTAAATATTACGATAAAGCATTACATTCTGCTGCAACTATTGTTTTAATTAACAAAGAAGTTGAATGTCCAGAAGGTAAAGCTTTGTTAATTTCAGACGATCCCTTTAGAGATTTTAATAAGCTAACCCAGTTTTTTAAGCCGTTTCAAAGCGCTAATAAAAGTGTAGCAGATTCTGTTAAAGTAGGAGAGAATAGCGTTATTCAGCCTAATTGTTTTATTGGTCACAATGTAACTATTGGTAAAAATTGTATCATACATTCAAACGTAAGTATTTATGATGATGCTGTAATAGGGGATAATGTTGTTATTCATGCAGGAACTGTTTTAGGAGCTTCAGCATTTTACTATAAAAATAGACCAGAAGGTTTCGATCAGTTAAAATCTGGCGGCCGTGTGGTTATAAAAGATAATGTGCATATTGGTGCATTATGTACTATAGATAAAGGTGTAACTGGAGATACTATAATTGGAGAAGGTTCTAAATTAGATAATCAAATTCAGGTTGGTCATGATACTGTAATTGGTAAGAAATGTTTAATAGCATCTCAAACAGGTATTGCAGGTTGTGTAGTGATTGAAGACGAGGTTACAATTTGGGGACAAGTAGGTACAACAAGTGGTATTAGAATAGGTGCAAAAGCCGTAATTATGGGGCAAACTGGAGTTACAAAATCTGTAGTTGGAGGGAAAACATATTTCGGAACACCTATTGAAGAATCTAGGAATAAGTTAAAAGAATTTGCTTTACTTAGACAACTTCCTAAAATAATTGAAAAATTAAAAGAGAATCAATAATTTTTCGTTGAAATAGAAAAGATTGTTACTTTTGAATAAAGTGAAAAAAATCTTTAAAGATAAATGTTAAAACTTTACATTTGTAAAGCTTTATAATAAATAAAACAAACAAAAATGAGCGTTTTAGTAAATAAAAATTCAAAAATAATAGTTCAAGGTTTTACTGGTAGTGAAGGTACTTTTCACGCTAGCCAAATGATTGAATACGGTACAAATGTAGTTGGAGGTGTTACTCCTGGTAAAGGTGGTCAAACACATTTAGATCGCCCAGTTTTTAATACAGTTAAAGATGCTGTTGTAAAAGCAGAAGCAGATACAACAATCATTTTTGTTCCGCCAGCATTTGCTGCCGATGCTATTATGGAAGCTGCAGATGCAGGTATTAAAGTAATTATTACAATTACAGAAGGAATTCCTGTAGCAGACATGATTAAAGCTGCAGACTATATTAAAGGTAAAGATTGCCGTTTAATAGGTCCTAACTGTCCTGGTGTTATTACTCCTGGTGAAGCTAAAGTTGGTATTATGCCAGGTTTTGTATTCAAAAAAGGAACTGTTGGTATTGTATCTAAATCAGGTACATTAACTTACGAAGCTGCAGATCAAGTTGTAAAACAAGGTTTAGGTATTACTACGGCTATTGGTATTGGTGGAGATCCAATTATTGGAACTACAACTAAAGAAGCTGTAGAGCTTTTAATTAACGATCCAGAAACAGAAGCTGTTGTTATGATAGGTGAAATTGGAGGTCAGTTAGAAGCAGATGCTGCAAACTGGTATAAATCTAGCGGAAGTAAAAAACCAGTTGTTGGTTTTATCGCTGGAGAAACTGCTCCTGCAGGACGTACAATGGGTCACGCTGGTGCAATTGTAGGTGGTAGTGATGATACTGCTCAAGCTAAAAAAGCAATTATGAGAGAATGTGGAATTCACGTTGTAGATTCTCCTGCAGAAATTGGTAAGAAAATTGCTGAAGTTTTAAGTAAATTAGCTTAAAATAGAGATTCAATTAACAGATTTATACTGTTAATTTTATATAAAATCGTAAATTTAAAACCGTTAGCATTCAGTTGCTAACGGTTTTTTTAATTCTAAACACTTTTATATGAAACAAATCAACATGATTGTTGTGCTTTGTTTATTAGCAGGTTTTAATATTGCTTGTAAACAAAATACAGAGCCTACCACCACGGATACCGCTATTATTAAATCACAAATTGAAACAGACCCAAACGGTTTTACTTACGAAGTCGTAAATAACGATCCAACAGGATTACGTTTATATACTTTAGAAAATGGTTTAGAAGTATATTTAAGTAAAAATACCGACGAACCAAAAATTCAAACTTACATTGCCGTTCGTGCAGGATCAAACTACGATCCAAGTAATTCTACAGGATTAGCACATTATTTAGAACACATGCTTTTTAAAGGTACCGATAAAATCGGAACAATAGACTGGGAAAAAGAGCAAGGTTATATTAAACAAATTTCAGATCTATACGAAGCACATCGTGCAGAAACAGATGAAGCTAAAAAATTAGAAATTTATAAACAAATTGACAAAGTTTCTTTAGAAGCCTCTAACTATTCAGTAGCTAACGAATACGATAAAATGGTTAGTGGTATGGGAGCAACGGGAACCAACGCACATACATGGTTTGAAGAAACCGTGTATAAAAATAAAATCCCTGCAAACGAATTAAACAAATGGTTAGCTCTAGAAAGTGAACGTTTTAGTAAATTGGTATTGCGTTTATTCCACACAGAATTAGAAGCTGTTTTTGAAGAATTTAATAGAACTCAAGATAATGATGGAAGAAAAGTTTATTCTGCTATGCTTGATGGCTTATTTCCAAATCATCCATATGGCCAACAGCACACAATTGGTACAGCCGAGCATTTAAAAAATCCATCTTTAGTCGATATTAATAATTATTTCGATAAATATTATGTGCCAAATAATATGGCTATGGTTTTGGTGGGCGATATCGATTTTGATAAAACCATTAAAGAAATTAATAGTACGTTTGGAAAATTAGAAAAGAAAGAGGTTGTGCATCCTACGCTTCCAAAGGAAGAACCAATAACAGCGCCAATTACAAAAGAAGTCTTCGGGCCAACATCTGAAGGTGTCACTGTTGCTTTTAGAAGTCATGGAATAAATTCTGAAGATGAAAAATTTGTAACACTTGCAGATATGATTCTTACTAATGGGGAAGCAGGTTTAATAGATTTAAATTTAAATCAGAAGCAATTAGTACAAAGTGCTGGGTGTTATACTATGTTTTTAAACGATTATGGTTTACATCAATTTTATGGAGATCCGCAAGAAGGGCAAACACTAGATGAAGTTAAAGATTTACTTTTATCTCAAATAGAAAAGCTTAAAAAAGGAGAGTTTGACGATTGGTTGATTGATGCTGTTGTTAACGATTTAAAACTAAGCCAAACAAGACAGTACGAAAACAGTACAGCTTTAGCTTCGGCATATTATAATGCATTTATTCATCACCAGAAATGGGAAGATCAAGTAAAGTTTTTAGACGAATTAAAAGCAATTACTAAAGACGAGTTAGTTGCTTTTGCAAATCGTTTTTATAAAGATAATTATGTAGTTGTTTATAAAAGAAAGGGTGAAGACAGTACTGTTGTAAAAGTTCAGAATCCTGGAATTACGCCTGTTAATTTAAATAGAGATAAAAGTTCTAAGTATTTAACAGATTTTCAAGCCATAGAGCCAGATGCACTCGAACCTAAATATGTAGATTATAAATCGGCTATAAAAGAAAAAGATTTAGATAGCGGTGTAAAAGTGTCCTATATAAATAATGAATCTAACGATTTGTTTAACCTTAATATCATTTTTGATATGGGTACAGATAACGATAAAAAGTTAAGTCTAGCTGTTGGGTTTTTAGAATACATTGGTACAGAAACCATGTCTGCAGAAGATATTAAGAAAGAGTTTTATAAGTTAGGTGTTAATTATTATGTCTTTACAGAAAATGATGTGAGTTACATTGGTTTAAGCGGATTAAAAGAGAATTTACCTAAAGGGTTAGAGTTGTTAGAAGATTTAATTACCAATCCAAAATCAGATCCAGAGGCTTATGCAAAATATGTAGATAAGATTTTAAAAGGCAGACAAGATGGTAAAACTCAGAAATCGAACATCTTATGGAATGGTTTAGTTAATTATGGTAAGTATGGAGAAAATTCACGTTTACGAAACATTATTAAAGCCTCAGACTTAAAAGCACAAGATCCTCAAGAATTAGTAAATATTGTAAAAGGGCTAAAAGATTATAAGCAACGTATTTTTTATTATGGAAAAGATGTCGATAATGCTGTTGCTGCTTTAAATAAAGAGCATAAATTAAATACGCCACTTAAAGATTACCCTGAAGCTACTACGTATTTAGAAAAAGAAACTGGTGGCCAAGTGTATTTTGCAAATTACGATATGGTACAATCTGAAATGGTATTTCTAGCAAAAGGAAAACCGTTTGATGCTAAAAATTTAGCAGCAACAAGTTTGTTTAATGCTTATTTTGGTAGTGGTTTGTCGTCTATTGTTTTTCAGGAAATTAGAGAATCTAAATCTTTAGCATATTCAGCATTTTCTAGATATGCTACTGCAAATAAAAAAGAAGATTCCAATTATGTATTAGCTTATATTGGTACACAGGCTAATAAAATGGAACAAGCAGTAGATGCTATGATGTCTTTAATGAGTGATATGCCAGAGGCAGAAAAGCAATTTGAGGCAGCTAAAGATGCAGCATTAAAGAAAATTGCAGCAGAACGTATTACTAAAGCTAATATTTTCTGGGAATATGAAGATTTGAAAAAATTAGGTATAGAAAATGATAATCGCGAAGCCATGTATAATGCAATTAAAAACATGGAAATAAGTGATTTAAGAGACTTTTTTAATGAAAATATTAAAGGAGAAAACTATAATATTATGGTTGTTGGGAATAAGAAAGATATAGATTTTAAAGCCTTGAAAAAATTAGGAGAGATTAATGAAATGGATATCGATTACTTATTTAATTACGAAACCACCGACGATAAGGTTAAACTATAGTCACATTATTAAAGCATAAGCTTATTAAAACCTCACAAATATTTGTGAGGTTTTTTTATACAGTCAAAATTTGAATTAGTATCTTTGATTTTCATAAATTATATTTAATTATACATGAAGTTATTACAAGGAAAAACAGCAATTATTACAGGTGCAAGCCGAGGAATAGGTAAAGGAATTGCTAAAGTATTTGCACAGCATGGTGCAAACGTTGCATTCACTTACAGCTCTTCTGTAGATGCCGCTAATGCTTTAGAAATAGAGTTAAATGGCTTAGGCATAAAAGCTAAAGGTTATCAAAGTAATGCTGCCAATTTTGCTGAAGCTCAAACCTTAGCAGAAGATGTAGTAAAAGAGTTTGGAAGCATAGATATATTAGTAAATAACGCAGGAATAACAAAAGATAATTTGTTAATGCGTATTAGTGAAGAAGATTTTGATCAGGTTATTGAAGTGAATTTGAAATCTGTGTTCAACATGACTAAAGCGGTACAACGTACTATGCTTAAACAACGTAAAGGCTCTATAATTAATATGAGTTCTGTAGTCGGTCTTAAAGGAAACGCTGGGCAGACCAATTATGCAGCGTCTAAAGCTGGAATTATTGGATTTTCAAAATCTGTGGCTTTAGAGCTAGGATCTAGAAATATTAGAAGTAACGTAGTTGCTCCTGGTTTTATTGAAACTGAAATGACAGCTAAGTTAGACGAAGAAACAGTAAAAGGATGGAGAGCAGGTATTCCTTTAAAAAGAGGAGGAACACCAGACGATGTTGCTAATGTATGTGTGTTCTTAGCGAGTGATTTAAGTGCGTATGTTACAGGACAAACGTTAAACGTAGATGGAGGAATGTTAACCTAATCTATGCTTACAGAAACAGTATTATATATTATTCTAGCTGGAATACTAGCGCTTTTGTTAGCTTTATTTCAGTATAAGTATAAAGTAAAAAGCATGTCTAAATTGTACATGCTTTTTACTTTTTTAAGATTTATCACTATTTTCTCTGTGCTTTTACTTTTAATAAACCCGAAGTTTGAGCAATTAGAATTAACTACAGAGAAGCCTAAATTATTGGTTGCTGTAGATAATTCTAATTCTATAATGCAATTAGAGCAAAGTAAAAAAGCACAACAAGCAGTGCAAGCTATAAAGTCTAATTCTGAGTTAAACGATAAATTTAATATTAAATATTACAACTTCGGAAAAACACTTAATATATCTGATTCTTTAACGTTTACAGAAAAACAAACCGATATTTCTTCGGCTTTAGAGTCGCTTCAAGATATTTATAAAGATCAAGTTGCTCCAACCATTTTAATTACAGACGGAAACCAAACCTTTGGTAACGATTATGAGTTTTCTAATTACAATCAGCCTGTATATCCAATTATTCTAGGAGATACAACAACATATATAGATTTAAGTATTAGGCAGCTTAATGTGAATAAATATGCCTATTTAAAAAATAAATTCCCTGTAGAAACTATTCTTGTTTATACCGGAAAAGAAACTGTAAACACAACTTTTTCTGTCTCTTCTGGTAAACAAACCGTGTTTACCAAAAATATAACGTTTAGTGCAACTCATAATTCAGAAGTATTACAATTTACGTTACCAGCACATAAAGTAGGATTGTCTGCTTATAAAGCACAGTTAAAACCTTTAGAATCTGAAAAAAATAAGATAAATAACATTAAGAATTTTGCTGTAGAAGTGATTGATGAAAAGATGAATATTGCTATTGTTTCAAGTTTTTATCATCCAGATTTAGGAATGCTTAAAAAGAGTATTGAAAGTAATGAACAACGTTCGGTTTCAATATTAAAACCAAACGAAATTACATCGAAATTAAATGATTTTAATCTAGTTATACTATATCAACCCGATAATCAGTTTAAGTTTATTTTCGATGATATTAAGAAAGAAAGTAAGAATACATTTATTATTTCTGGTACTCAAACCGATTGGTTTTTTCTAAACGAACAAACCAATTATTACGAACACGATATTACTTCGCAAAAAGAAATGTATCAAGGAACGTTCAATACTAATTATTCAAGTTTTATTGTAGACGATTTAGATTTTGAATCTTTTCCGCCATTACAATCGGCATTTGGAGATCTTGTTTTTTATGTACCTTATGAAACTTTATTGTATAAAAAGTATGGAAATATAGTCACTAATGAACCTCTTTTAGCCACTTTTGAAACTAATGGTAGGAGAGAAGCCATACTTCTTGGAGAAAATATTTGGGAATGGCGAGCACAGAGTTTTTTAAATGAAAAATCGTTTAACACATTCGATAATTTTATAGGTAAGTTGGTACAATATTTATCTTCTACTAAACGAAAAACACGTTTGGTTGTAGATTTTGAATCCTTTTACGAAGGTGTAAATAATGTGATTATTAAAGCACAATTTTTCAATAAAAACTATGAATTTGATGCACGCGAATCACTTCAAATTAAAATAAAAAATAAGAATACAGGAGCAATTTCTACAGTGCCTTTTGTGTTAAAAAATAATAATTATCAAGTCGATTTAAGTTCCTTACAAGCTGGCGAATATGACTTTACAGTAAGTGCTACAAGTGAGAAGATATCGAAATCAGGAAGCTTCACTATTTTAGAATATAATGTAGAACAACAGTTCTTAAATGCTAATGTTTCTAAGTTAAATAAATTAACGAGTAAAACGCACGGAACTTCTTATTTAGTAGAAGATTACGGTTCGATTTTTAACGATTTAATTTTGAATAAAAAATATGCGACTATTCAAAAAAGTAATAAGACTACACAAGGATTAATAGATTGGAAATATGTGCTAGGAATCATTGTTTTCTGCTTATCTTTAGAGTGGTTTTTAAGAAAATACAACGGATTAACTTAATATTAAAAAAATGGATAAATTACCTAAAATTGCATTACCCTTTATTATTGCTATCGTAGCATTAATTGTTTTAATTTCTAAATCGGCTGTCACCATTGACTCTGGAGAAGCAGGTGTGCTTTATAAAACATTTGATGGCGGTGTTGTAACAGACGAGCCACCATTAGGAGAAGGATTTCATATTGTTGCACCTTGGAATAAAGTATTTGTTTACGAAGTAAGACAACAAGAAATTTATGAAAAAATGAATGTGCTTTCTTCTAACGGATTAGATATAAAATTAGAGGCTTCTGCATGGTTTCAGCCACAATTTGAAAATCTAGGTAAATTACACCAAGAAAAAAGTGAAATGTATAAAGAACGTATTTTACTTCCAGCAATTCGATCTGCAGCAAGAAGTGTTGTAGGACGTTATACACCAGAACAATTATACTCTAGTAAACGTGATGTGATTCAGCAAGAAATTTTTGAAGAAACAAAAAATATTGTAGAGAGTCAATACATTCAATTAAACGAAATTTTGGTACGTGATGTAACATTACCAGGTACAATAAAAGACGCAATTGAACGTAAATTAAAACAAGAACAAGAATCTTTAGAATACGAATTTAGATTGGTAACGGCTCAAAAAGAAGCTCAAAAACAAATTATTGAAGCACAAGGTAAAGCAGATGCTAACAGAATTTTAAGTGAGTCTTTAAATGAAAAGATTTTACAAGATAAAGGAATAGAAGCCACTGTAAAATTATCGCAATCTGAAAATGCTAAGGTTATTGTAATTGGTTCTGGTAAGAGCGGAATGCCTATTATACTTGGAAATCAATAATAAATTAATATTTTTTAGTTTAAAACTTGCATAAGTGTTTTAAATTTCTGAATATTTGTAATATAACAAAATCAAAAACATGAATTTTATTCAATTACATCATCATCATTTTCATACTTGTACTTAGACGAGCAGAAAGTGTATTGAATAATTTCAAAATAATATATTTTTAAACCCCGTTTGAGTTAATCAGATGGGGTTTTTATTTTTCTCCTAAAGATTACTCAAACCATATTAAATAAGATAATGAGTAAATTAAAAATTGCAGTTCAAAAATCAGGAAGACTTTATGAAGAATCTATGCAAATCCTTAAAGATATAGGGATTTCTATAGACAATGGTAGAGATCAATTAAAAGCTTCGGCTAAAAATTTTCCAGTAGAAGTCTTTTATTTACGAAATGGAGATATTCCTCAATATTTAAAAGACGGTGTTGTAGATGCTGCTATTATTGGTGAGAATGTTTTAATTGAAAAAGGAGGAAACATCCAAATTATTCAAAAACTAGGTTTTTCGTCTTGTAAAGTCTCTATAGCTGTACCAAAATCTGCTAAGTACACAAACATGCAAGATTTAGATGGAAAACGTATTGCCACCTCTTATCCAAACACAGTACAACAGTTTTTAGATAAAAACAATGTAAACGCACAGTTACACATTATTAACGGATCTGTAGAAATTGCTCCAAATATTGGACTTGCAGATGCCATTGTAGATATTGTGTCTAGCGGAAGTACATTGTTTAAAAACGGACTAAAAGAAGTTGAAGTCTTATTAAAATCTGAAGCCGTTTTAGCTGCTTCTCCTTTAATTTCTGACGATAATTTAGATATTTTAAATACTATTAAATTTAGAATAGGCTCTGTATTAAAAGGGCGAAGATCTAAATATGTATTACTAAATGCACCAAATGATAAATTAGAAGAAATTATTGCCATTTTACCAGGTATGAAAAGTCCAACAGTCTTACCTTTAGCGCAAGAAGGATGGAGTTCTGTACATACCGTAATTGATAAAAATAAATTTTGGGAAATTATAGACATTCTTAAAGAGCATGGCGCAGAAGGTATTCTGGTTTGTCCTATTGATAATATGATTTTATAATAAAAGAAAAGTAAAATGAAAATCATTGAAAATCCTAATAAATCAGATTGGTCGGAAATATTAAAACGTCCTACACAAACTGTAAACGACATTGAGAAAACAGTTATTCAGATTTTTGAAGATGTTAAAAGTAATGGTGATGCTGCAATATCTAAATACACATCTCGTTTTGATGGAGTTACTTTAGAGAGTAATTTAGTAAGTTCTGAAGAAGTTGAATTTGCTAAAACTCAGGTTTCAGAAGATTTAAAATTAGCAATTACTGCTGCTTATAAAAATATTGAACGTTTTCATGCAGCTCAAAAAACAGAAAAAGTTCAGGTAGAAACTATGCCTGGTGTAAACTGTTGGCAAGAAAAACGAGCTATTGAAAAAATAGGATTATACATTCCTGGAGGAACAGCACCTTTGTTTTCTACAGTTTTAATGCTTGCCATTCCTGCAAAAATAGCAGGCTGTAAAGAAATTGTGTTGTGTACGCCTCCAAGTGCAACAGGTAAGATTGCTAATGAAATTTTATTCGCTGCCGATTTATGTGGCGTTTCTAAAATTATAAAAGTAGGAGGTATTCAAGCCATTGCTGGTTTAACTTTTGGAACAGAGAATATACCGCAAGTGTATAAAATATTTGGTCCAGGAAATCAGTTTGTTACCGTAGCTAAACAACTTGCTACAAAATATGGTGTTGCTATAGATATGCCTGCAGGACCAAGCGAATTACTTGTAGTTGCAGACGAATCTGCGAATGCAACGTTTGTAGCTTCAGATTTATTAAGTCAAGCTGAACATGGTGCAGATAGTCAGGTTATTTTAGTTTCGACTTCAAAAGCCATGATTAGCGATGTTTTAAAAGCTATAGACCAACAAATACAAGATTTACCAAGACAAGAAATTGCTGAAAAAGCGATTGCTAATTCAAAGTTAATTTATGTTGAAAGTGATGAAATTGCCTTAAATTTAATTAATGAATATGCTCCGGAACACTTTATTATTTGTTCTAAAAACGAAGATCTTTATGTAAACGGTATTAGAAATGCTGGTTCTGTGTTTATCGGGAATTATACGCCTGAAAGTGCTGGAGATTATGCTTCTGGTACAAACCATACGTTACCAACAAATGGATTTAGTCGTGCATATTCTGGTGTAAATTTAGACAGCTTTTTAAAGAGTATTACATTTCAAAAAATATCAGAAAAAGGATTGATAGATTTAGGGCCAATGATAGAAAAAATGGCTCATGCAGAAGGTTTACAAGCACACAAAAATGCTGTGACTTTACGTTTAAACAGCTTAAATAAAAAGTAATGGCAATAGTAACTGTACAAGATCTTTTAAGACCTTCCATAAAAGCATTAAAAGCGTATTCGTCTGCAAGAGATGAGTTTCAGAAAGAAACCAGTAATATGGTGTTTTTAGATGCTAACGAGAATCCGTATAATAATGGAATAAATAGGTATCCAGATCCATATCAACATGGCGTAAAAGACATTTTATCTGAAATTAAAAACGTGTCTAAATCTCAAATTTTATTAGGAAATGGAAGCGACGAAGTTCTAGATTTAATAGTTAGAGCTTTTTGCGAACCTAATAAAGACAACATTATAACTTTACCTCCAACGTACGGTATGTACGAAGTATTGGCAAATTTAAATGCTGTAGCTATTAAAAAAGTATTGCTTTCTGAGTCTTTTCAGCCAGAAGTCGATCAAATTTTAAATGTAGCCGATGCTAATAGTAAAATATTGTTTTTATGTTCGCCAAATAATCCTTCAGGGAACAGTTTTAAAGATCATGAAGTAGAAACATTATTAAAGAAATTTGAAGGTATTGTTATTATAGATGAAGCGTATATCGATTTTTCTTCTCAAGAGAGTTGGTTAGAACGTTTAGAAGAATTTCCAAATTTAATTATCACGCAAACACTGTCTAAAGCTTATGCTATGGCAGGAATTAGATTAGGAATTTGTTATGCTTCAGAAGAGATTATTTCTGTTTTAAATACCATAAAGCCACCGTATAATATTAATGTACTAACACAAAATAAAGCGGTAGAATTATTAAACCAAAGAGAGATTGTAAGTAACGAAGTCGATTCTATTTTAATAGAACGTAGTAAAATGATTTCAGATTTAAAATTGATATCATATATTGAAAAAATATACCCATCAGATGCTAATTTTATACTCGTAAAAGTAGATGATGCAACAACACGTTACAATCAATTAATAAAAGAAGGCGTTGTAGTTCGTAACAGAACAACCCAACCGTTATGCGAAAATTGTTTACGTTTAACCGTAGGAACGCCTTTAGAAAATAAAACGCTAATCACCGCACTTACTAAGTTACAATGAAACAAAAAGTATTATTTATAGATCGTGATGGAACGATTATTAGAGAGCCCGCAGACGAACAAATTGATAGTTTTGAGAAGTTAGAATTTTATCCTAAAGTCTTTCAATATTTAAGTAAAATAGCCAAAGAATTAGATTTCGAAATCGTAATGATTACAAATCAGGATGGTTTAGGTACAGAAGTGTATCCTGAAGATTCGTTCTGGCCCGTTCATAATTTTATTCTTGAAGCTTTTAAAAATGAAGGTGTAGAATTTAAGGAACAATTTATAGATAGAACCTTTGCTAAAGACAATGCACTAACACGTAAACCTAATACAGGTTTATTGACACAATATTTTTCTGAAGCTTACGATTTAGAGAATTCTTACGTTATTGGTGACCGTCTTACAGATATAGAATTGGCTAAAAATTTAGGATCTAAAGGTGTCTTTATAAATGATAATACAAATCTTGGTACAGACGAAATTACTGTAAAACGTGAGGAGCTAAACGATTTTATTACGTTAGAAACGAATGATTGGGAAGCGATTTACAAACATTTAAAAGTTGAAGATCGTACAGGAAGTATTGAAAGAAATACCAATGAAACTAAAATTAAAATTGATTTAAATTTAGACGGAACAGGACAAGGTAACATAGATACCGGAATTGCTTTTTTCGACCATATGTTAGATCAAATTGCACGTCACGGACAATTAGATTTAAATTTAAAAGTAACTGGCGATTTAGAAGTAGACGAACACCATACTATTGAAGATACAGCAATTGCTTTAGGGGAATTATTTAATACCGTTTTAGGAAATAAATTAGGAATAGAACGTTACGGATTTTATTTACCAATGGACGATTGTTTAGCTTCTGCAGGAATCGATTTTGGAGGTAGAAACTGGTTAGTTTGGGATGCAGATTTTAAACGTGAAATGGTAGGTAAAATGCCAACAGAAATGTTTTACCACTTCTTTAAATCGTTTACAGATGGTGCAAAATGTAATTTAAACATTAAAGCAGAAGGCACAAACGAACATCATAAAATTGAAGCAATATTTAAGGCGTTTGCAAAAGCGATAAAAATGGCTGTAAAACGTGATGTGGAAAAAATGATTTTACCTTCAACCAAAGGCATGTTATAAAATAAAGCCATTTAAATCTTCCTGTAAAGAAGAGATACTTTTGTGTTTATTGATGGTAAAATTGCTTTGTTTATAATTTAAAACAAGGTTCAAGGAATAAAGAATATGAGTTTAGATACAGATATTAAAAAACAGAATTTTGAAGGTGTTTCCGTTGTAATAATAGATTACGGAGCAGGAAACATTAAGAGTATTCAATTCGCCTTCAAACGATTAGGGATAGATGCTGTTTTAACTAATGATCCGGAGAAAATTAAAAATGCAGATCGTGTTATTTTTCCAGGTGTTGGCGAAGCTAGTTCGGCTTTAAAAATGCTAAAAAACAGTAAATTAGATAAATTAATTCCTACCTTAACTCAACCTGTTTTAGGCATCTGTTTAGGTATGCAATTAATGTGTAAAACCACAGAAGAAGGAGGTAATACAGAGGGATTAGGAATTTTTCAGGTAGACGTAAAACGTTTTCCAAATACGGTAAAAGTACCGCAAATGGGATGGAATACCGTAACAAATTTAGAATCTGATTTATTTAAAGATATTCCTGAAAACTCATACATGTATTTAGTACATAGTTATTATGCAGAAAACTGTAAAGAAGCCATTGCTTTATCTAATTATAATGGCGAGTATGCTACAGCTTTAAAACATAATAATTTTTACGGTGTACAATTTCATCCGGAGAAAAGTAGTATTGCAGGTGCTAAATTGCTTGAAAATTTTTTAAATCTAGAATCATAAATTGATCAACATATAATTATGAGAATTATACCAGCCATAGATATTATAGACGGGAAATGTGTCCGTTTAACTAAAGGTGATTACGATACCAAAAAAATATATAATGAGAATCCGTTAGAAGTTGCTAAGAGTTTTGAAGATGCAGGTGTAGAGTATTTACATCTTGTAGATTTAGATGGTGCAAAAGCAAGTAAAATTGTTAATTATAAAGTCTTAGAGCATATTACGTCTAAAACCAATTTAAAAGTTGATTTTGGTGGTGGTTTAAAAACAAATGAAGATTTATACATCGCATTTAGTTCTGGAGCTAAACAAGTTACAGGAGGAAGTATTGCGGTTAAAAATAGTCCAATGTTTGAAAGTTGGATTCAGAAATATGGCAGTCAGAAAATAATTTTGGGTGCAGATGCTAAAAATGAAAAAATCGCTATTAGCGGTTGGTTAGAAGAAAGCAGTTTAGATGTCAATCCGTTTATAAAAGGGTACATGAATAAAGGGATTCAGTACGTTATTTGTACAGATATTTCTAAAGACGGTATGCTAGAAGGACCTTCATTCGACTTATATAAAAAGATAATTTCTGAAAATCCGAATATTAAATTGATTGCTTCTGGAGGAATTTCATGTCAAGAAGAATTGCCAAAACTTAAAGAATTAGGTTGTGAAGGCGTAATTATTGGCAAAGCGATTTACGAAAATAAGATTAGCATGAAAGATTTAGAAAAACTGGTTGTAAACTCTCAATAAATTAATATGCTTACAAAACGAATTATCCCGTGTTTGGATATTAAAAACGGAAGAACAGTAAAAGGTGTCAATTTTGTAGATCTTATTGATGCTGGAGACCCAGTAGAATTAGCTAAACAATACGCTTTAAAAGGCGCAGACGAGTTGGTTTTTTTAGATATATCGGCAACTTTAGAAGGCCGAGGAACCACGCTAGATATGGTGTTGCATGTTGCAGAACAAGTTAATATACCATTTACTGTTGGTGGCGGAATTTCTTCTGTAGAACATGTAGACGCATTATTACAATGTGGTGCAGATAAAGTTTCTATAAATTCATCGGCTGTTAAACGTCCGGAATTAGTTAAAGAGTTGGCAGATAAATTTGGAAGTCAGTGTGTTGTGGTTGCCATTGATGCAAAACTAATAGATGGACAATGGAAAGTGCATTTGGCAGGAGGAAGTATTCCTACCGAATTAGATTTATTTGAATGGGCAAAACAAGTTGAGGATTTAGGAGCTGGTGAAATTTTATTCACTTCTATGAATCACGACGGAACCAAAAACGGTTTTGCAAACGAAGCTTTGGCAAAACTTTCTAATATGTTAAATATTCCTATTATAGCTTCAGGCGGAGCAGGGACAATTCAGCATTTTGTAGATACTTTTAAAGACGGAAAAGCAGATGCAGCGTTAGCCGCAAGTGTATTTCATTTCGGAGAAATACCAATTTCAGAATTAAAAGAGCAATTAAAAAATAATAATATCGCTGTAAGATTGTAATATTTTACGGTTCAAAATAATAGTAATGAATATAGATTTCAATAAAAACAACGACGGATTAGTTCCTGCAATTATCCAAGACGCTTCAACAAAAAAAGTACTAATGTTAGGGTATATGAATGCTGAAGCTTTAGAAAAAACGAAAGCAACAAAATTAGTGACCTTTTATAGTAGAACTAAAAAACGTTTATGGACTAAAGGTGAAGAAAGCGGAAATGTTTTAAATTTAGTTGATATTAAATTAGATTGCGATAACGATACGTTATTAGTTTCTGTACTTCCAAAAGGACCAACGTGTCATAAAGGAACAGATACATGTTGGGGAGAACCAAATGAAGAATCTTACGGATTTATTTCTCACTTACAAGATGTAATTAAAGATAGACGCTTAAATTTTGCACCAACAGAATCTTATGTGTCTTCATTATTTGCAAAAGGCATTAATAAAATTGCACAAAAAGTGGGAGAGGAAGCTGTAGAAGTTGTTATTGAAGCAAAGGATAGCGACGATAATTTATTTTTAAACGAAAGCGCCGATTTATTATTTCACTATTTAATTTTACTAGAAGCTAAAGGTTTTCAGGTTAAAGATGTAGTTGAAATTTTAAAAGGAAGAGAAAAATAGCAGTAAATAAAAAAGGAGAATTTAGCATTACTAAATTCTCCTTTCTTATATGTTATTAAGCGTTTTATGTTAGCCAATTTTTTGCTCTAGAAAATTTAGAGAATAAAAGTAACAATACAGCACATACTACTATTGCTATAGGCATAATTAGATTGGGAGTTTTTACATCAAAAAACAAATAACTCATTTGTGCTATTACAGCAATTAAAGAGGTTAATGCCACGGGATAAGCAAACCGTTTTCGAGCCATTAATAAAATGCTAGCTAGAAAACCACATAAAACGGCAACAGCATATGCGCGCATAACCCAGGTTGGCGTTTCTAAAATCTCTTGTAATTGTACTTCGCTATATGTTTCGGTGCTATTTACTTGAATAAAATACTGTTGTACTCCCAAACCATTCCATAATAAAAAGAATCCGGTAACAATCCAGTACCAAATAGGTAGCTTAGTCGTGTTAGTCATAAATTAAAATAATTTGTAGATTTAATTTGGTTTAAAAGTAGTAATTTTTTTGAGAAGTCTTCTAAAATAAGTTACTTGCCGGTCTTAAAAAATAAAACACTTTCAGTTGAAAAAACGCTTTTTTTATCTCATTACTATTCAATATTTAGGCTATCGTTTTCATGGTTGGCAAAAACAACCAAAATTAAAAACGGTACATTTAATGATTGATAAAACCATGCGTTATATCATGGACGGAAAACCTTTTAAAACCTTAGGTTCGGGTAGGACAGATGCTATGGTTTCTGCTCAAGAAGGCGCTTTTGAGTTGTTTTTAGAAGATGAAATTGAAGATAAAGTTGCTTTTCTAGAATTGTTCAATTACAATTTACCTCAAGATTTAAGAGCGTTATCGATTACAGAAGTTAATAAAGACTTTAATGTGATTAATGCATCTAAAATGAAGGAATACGTTTATGTATTTGCTCATGGTGCAAAATACCATCCGTTTTGTGCGCCTTTAATGACAACCATTTTAGATCCTTTAGATATTGAAAAAATGAAATTAGGAGCCAAACTTTTTGAAGGAGCTCACAATTTTAAAACCTACTGTTATAAACCATCAGAAACCGGTGTTTTTAATCGTATAATAGATACTTGCGAGCTTGTAGATAATACATTATTTACTGCAAATTTCTTTCCCGAGCAATCCTATATGTTACGTGTAAAAGGAAAAGGCTTTATGCGAAACCAAATTCGTTTAATGATGGGCGCTTTAATAAAATTAGGGAAACATGAAATTACACTCGAGTATATTCAAGAGAGTTTAAAGCCAGAAAGCACAGAAGTTATGGATTATATTGCTCCAGCTTCAGGTTTGGTTTTAAATGCTGTAGAGTTTGAGAAAACAACCTAATTAATCTTCCAAAATTCATAATTACTTTTAATGTTAATTTTTTTAAGGCTTTAAGATTATACTTAACATAAATTAAGTTAACTAGACGCTAATAGGGTTAAAGTCAGTTAATAAGTGTCTTGGTGTTGGTTATACATTGTACCTTCAGTGTATGTTTAACCAAAACCCGAAGATTATGAATTACTTAAATATTCAAGATGAAAAACTACTTCCTGTAGTTGTAGAATTAAATACTCTTCTAGCAGATTATCATATATATTATCAAAAACTTAGAAATTTTCACTGGAATGTTCTGGGAGAAAACTTCTTTGATTTGCATAATAAGTTCGAAGAGTTATATACAGATGCAAGAATTAAGATTGATGAAATTGCAGAGCGTATTTTAACTTTACGTTATCACCCAATGAGTAAATTTTCAGATTATTTAGAAATTTCTGCTTTAAAAGAAGTGTCTTCATTAATATCTGATAGAGAAATGGTCGCAGAAATTTTAAACGATCATAAATTACTTTTAAATCAAATGCGTATTGTAATTAATAAAGCAGAAAAGGCTACAGACGAAGGTACTGTAGATTTAATAGGAGCTTACATTAGAGAGTTAGAAAAAGCAAGTTGGATGTTAGATTCTTGGTCTAAAAAGAAATCAGAACATTTAAATAGTGCTATTATTGAATAAACGAGATTGTTAATCGCAATTTTTAATAATCTAATAAAAATTAAAATATGAAATTTATATATTTAGGATTAGTCATTCTTTTAGGATTTTCTGCGGTACAGGCTCAAACTGTACCCAAAGAAGTCCTAGACGAAACTAAAACCATAACCACTACAGTTAATGATGGTAAGGAAATTAAAGAAAACACAGTTGAAATTAACAGGCGTGTAGAACAAGATGTTAAATTAGCCGAAAGTGATAAAGATAAAATAAATCAAAGTAGATTAATTACAGAAGGCCAAGTTACAGAAACGGTTAAGATTACTAATAATAGTCCGTTTACATTAGAGAATAAATCTATGACTTATAAATTAGATGGAGAATCTAAAGAGTTTATAATGAGTGATAAAGGGTTTGTGATTTCAGATCCTACAGACTCTAAACTAACTAAAGTTAGACAATCTGATACCGATAATTCACAATTTGTGATGACAGATAATGGGCAAACTGAGATTGGTTTTTTCGATGAAAAAGGTAATTTTATTGTACAAAAATTTGATAATAATTCTAATGAAATTGTATCTAAAATTTATGTTCTAGTACAATAAATTAAGTCGTTGTTTTAACACATTAAGGCCTCAGTTTACTGGGGCTTTTTTATATCTTTATCCCAATAAAATACAGATACATGATTTCTAAAAACATACTTGATTTCTTAAATGCACTCGAAAAAAATAATGACAGAGTATGGTTTCAGGAACATAAAACTGAATTTAGAACTGTAGAAGCAGAAATGAAGGCGGTGTATAATGAACTTTTTACACTAGTAAAAACTCATGATGAAGTAGATGCTGTTAAAGTGTTTAGAATTTATAGAGATGTACGCTTTTCTAAAAATAAGGTGCCTTATAAAACCCATTTTGGAGGATCTATACATCGGGCAAAACCACTATTAAGAGGGGGTTATTATTTACAAATACAGCCCAATAATCAATCTTTTATTGCAACTGGTTTTTGGGACCCAAATAAGGAAGATTTATTACGTATTAGAAAAGAATTTGAAGTAGATGCTCAGGAAATGAGAGAAATTATAGGAGACTCAACCTTTAAATCTACTTGGGGAACAATTGAAGGAGATGAACTTAAAACAGCGCCAAAAGGTTTCGATAAAAACCATCCTGATATTGATCTTATAAGAAAAAAGCAATTTATTTTTACTAGAAAATTTACAGATAAAGAGGTGCTTTCTCCAAACTTTTTAGAGGAAATAAATAATTCATTTAAGGTTATTAGACCTTATTTTAATTATATGAGCGATGTGTTAACTACAAATATTAATGGAGAATCGCTCATATAATAAATATGTTGTGATTGTTTAATTAAACAGATTCAATTAATTGATTATCAAAAATTTGTATATTATCAATAAGTTGTTTTTTTACAATATTCATCATACGTTTATTTAAAGCAGAAGAGTTTTTAATGTATAGTGTGTACTCTTCAATAGTAAACAAACCAATAATCATCCCTTTAATGGAGTTTCGAAATTTAATGTCTTTTTGAATGCTGTTTTCAATGTAGATAATTTTTTTAGGAACACTTAAATCATAGAACTTGTCTTTGTGTTTTTTAAAATAGTTTTTAAGTACTTCTACAAATAAATCTTTCTGAAGTTTAATAATTGGTCGTAATGTTTCGTTCTGAAAACGTTCTTCATTACTCATGTCTTCACTAAGCTTTCCAAAGGAGGTTGCAGGACGAATGGCTTTAAGATTGTTGTGTCTTGTTGTCATAATATTAAACAGTTTTACTAAAAATATTAATTATCTCCATCAATATTTTTATGAACGCTATTACTTGTTAACCTTGTTATGAACAATTAATAATTTATCTTTGCACCCAAAAATAATAATTATGAGATTTCACACTAGAAAATGGGTAAAACCCGAAGATTTAAATGCAAACGGAACATTGTTTGGAGGTCGACTTTTGGCATGGATAGATGAGGAAGCTGCTTTGTATTCAATTATTCAATTAGAAAACACAAAAGTTGTTACAAAATTTATGTCTGAAATCAATTTTATGAGCTCTGCAGAACAAGGAGACATTGTTGAAATAGGAATTGCTGTTGAAAAATTTGGAAAATCGTCTTTAACTTTAAAATGTGAGGTTAGAAATAAAATGACAAGAGAAACCATTATTCGTGTCGCTAATATTATAATGGTAAACTTAGGTGAAGATGGTAAGTCTAAACCACATGGTAAAACCGAAATTGAATTTGTGAAGAATCGTTTAGGTGACGAATAATTAAGAAGTGTATTTCTAGATTTTATGGACGATCTTAAAAAGTTAGTTTTATAATTAATTTAGAAGACTATTAATTTAATAAAAATAACCACATGAAAAAGTTTATTTACATGACTTTAGCGCTCCTAGTGTTTTCATGCTCAGGATCTAAGTCTACAACGGCAAGTAAGCCAAGTAAAAAAATGTTAAAAGGGACTTGGGAAGTATCTAATATTAAATTTATTGGAGACAAAGGATTATACAAGGCGTTTTTATTCGATTTAGCAGACTCTTCTTGCTTTAAGGGAGGAGAATGGGTCTTTCTTTATACCTAATAATGGATCTGGTAAGTTTTCTACACGTGTAAATAGTTCTGTATGCGAAGCCTATACTCAGCCTATACATTGGTCGTTTTTAGAAGGCGCAGACGGATATACACAATTTCAGTTTAAATATGTAGGAGAAGATATTAAGGCTAAAAATGTAAAATCAGGTTATCGTGCTTCAATTCAAGAAATTAGTGATAGCATGATGATTATTAAAGTGCCTTCAGAATATGAAGGAAATCCGTTTGATGTTATTATGACATTTAATAAAACATCAGATAGTATAGAATTATAATATCAAAAATTGTAAACATGAAAAAATCAACAAGTATATTAATTGCTATAGCATTAATGTTCTCATTATCTTTTGTGAGTTGCAATGCCATTAAAAATGCAAATAGCACTCAAAAAGGAGCAGGAGTTGGTGTAGCCGGTGGCGCATTAATTGGTGGTCTTATTGGAGGAAATATTACGGGAGCACTTATTGGAGCTGCCGTAGGTGGTGCTGCAGGAGGACTTATTGGTAACAGTATGGACAAGCAAGCAGATAAAATAGAAGAAGCCTTGCCTGGAGCAGAAGTAAAACGAGTAGGAGAAGGGATTCAAGTGGTTTTTGATGAAAATAGTGGTGTAACATTTGCTACGAATAAAGCAGAGTTAACAACTAAAGCAAAAGAAAATTTAGATGCTATTGCAGATGTATTTTTAGAGTTTCCTGATACTAATTTATTGGTTGAAGGACATACAGATAGTACTGGGAGTGAAGATTATAATATGACATTGTCTGAGAAAAGAGCACAATCTGTTGTTTCTTATTTACAAAACAAAGGTGTGACATCAAATCGTTTTGAAGTTACTGCTTATGGAGAAACAAGACCTAGATTTGATAATACAACTGAAGAAGGACGTTCTAAGAACAGACGTGTAGAAATAGGTGTTTCTGCAAATAAGGACATGATTGAAGATGCTAAAGCGCAAGCAAATTAGAACCTTTAATTACAAGAAATAAAGAATATTTTTAAAATAAAAAGTCGAGCATTTAGCTCGACTTTTTTTATACTTTTTATTTAAATTAAGATTCAGGAATATAATTTGATAACTCATAAATTTCTAAATCAAAATAGGGAACAGCGGCAATACTGTGGTCAAATATATCAGACATAATATATTCGTAGTTTTGCCAGCGTTTATCGCTACTAAAGGCATAAATTTCTAACGGAAGTCCTTGTGGTGTAGGTGCTAATTGACGTGTCATAATTGTCATGTCTTTATTTATAGCCGAGTGATTTTCAATATAATTTTGAATATACTTTCTAAAGACACCTAAATTAGTCATGTTTCTACCGTTTATAAGCATCGATTTATCTGTTTTGTTAACGGTGTTATATGTTGTAATATCTTCTTGTCTTTGTGTTATATACTCTGTTAATAGTTCGATTTTTTTAAGTTCTTCAACTTTATCATCTGTTAAATAATGAACACTTTTTGCTTTAATAATAATGGCACGTTTAATTCTTCTACCTCCAGCATTACTCATTCCTCTCCAGTTTTTAAAAGATTCAGAAATTAAAGCATAAGTTGGTATGTTTGTAATAGTCATATCAAAATTTTGAACCTGAAGCGTATTCAGATTAATTTCAATAACATCTCCGTCTGCACCAAATTTTTCCATGGTAATCCAATCTCCAATTCTTACGGTATCATTAATAGCGACTTGTATACTGGCAACAAAACCAAGAATAGTGTCTTTAAATATTAAAAGAAAAACAGCAGAAGCAGCTCCTAAAGTAGTGAAGAAGGTTTTAACATCAATCCCTGTAAGCATTACAAAAATTAATCCAATACCTACCAACCAAAGAAATAGCATAAGTACTTGTATGTAGCTATCTATTGGTTTGTCTTTTAGTCTAGGAAGCGTTTTAAAATAAGATTCTAAGGTGTTTAATATGCTTCTAATTATCCAGAGTACAAGAATAACACAATAGAGTTGTAGCATTAATTCAACGGCACTTTCAAAATGAGGAAAGTCTGAAAATACAATAGGTAAACACTTTAATGTAAGAATTAAAGGCACAACATGTGCAACGTTTCTAGGTACTTTATGGTTAACTAAAAGGTCATCGAATTTTGTTTTAGATTTTGCCGCAAAAGAAGAAAATGCTTGCAGTAATATTTTCCTTGCTATAAAATCAGACAGAAAAACAATGACTAATAAAATAACAAAAAGGGTAAGCATATTAAGATACTTTGCAGAACCGTCTGAAAAGTCTAATTGTGTAAAATGGTCGTAAAAATAATGTGTAAATTTTTCCATTTATAAAGCAAGTTTAAAGTACTTTTTATCTGCAATAAATGTTCCAAAAGGCACAATAGACGCTAGTAAAACAAAACCTAATGTTTTTTTATTCCATTTTAATTCTGTACCAACTAAAATTGCTAAAACAACATAAGCCACAAATAATAAACCATGTGGCATTCCTAATAGTTTTACGTATTGAGGATCGTGTAGCAAGTATTTTATAGGTACAGCAACGCCTAATAAAAGAAGGTAAGAGATTCCTTCTAGGAAGCCAATAACACGAAGTATTTTTAATAATGAATTCATAAAAAGTAATTTTTTTTTCAAATATACTAAAGCAAAATGGGTTGTTATATCTTTTTAAGAAAATAGGTTTTAGTTAGCCGAATTGATGCCAAAAAAAAAGACTGCCCTTTGGCAGTCTTTTTTTTATAATATGGTATTGCTTAATTATTTGTTAGAATCCATTAAGGCAAAAAATTTATTAATGTTTGGAAGAATTACAATACGTGTTCTTCTGTTTTTAGAACGATTTTCTTTAGTATCGTTTTCTGCAATAGGGTGGTAACTACTACGACCAGCAGCAATCATTTTTTCTGGAGCTACAGCATAATCATCTTGTAATTTACGCACTACAGATGTTGCTCTTAAAACACTTAAATCCCAGTTATCTTTAATAGCACCCGTATTTATGCTTCTAGAATCTGTATGTCCTTCTACCATAACTTCAATGCTTGGCTCAGAATTAATAACATCTGCTAATTTTTGTAAAATGTCGTTTGCTTTACTGCTTACTCTATAACTAGCTGTGTTGAAAAGCATTTTATCAGAAATAGAAATCATAACTACAGTTTCGTTAATATCGATAGCAATATCATCTTCTTCACTAAATTCGCTAGTGTCTAAAGATTTCTGTAAATTATAAGATATTGCAAGATTCATAGAATCTTTAAGCGTTTTTGCTTCACTTAATTTAGCAGGATCTACATGTTCTAATGTCGATAACATTTTCTTTTTAGTATCGTTAGAAATAACAGCAACATCACCTACAGCAACTAATTTAGAATCGTTTTCTTCTGTTAATGAACTTATTTTAGAGTTGTAAGCATTTACACGAGATTGTATTTCGCTAAACTTAGCTTCTAAGTCTTCTTTTTCTACAGTAGTTTTTGTTAACTCACTTTTAATTTCACCATTTTCTTGCTCTAAGGCAACATATTTTTTCTTAGAAACACAAGAAGCCATTAAACATAAAGCGAATACTCCGATTGAAATTCTTTTCATAATTGTTTATTTTGATTTATTATATCTACGCTAAAAATAGGCTTATAGTTTATATAAAAAAGTATTTTTTTAACATTTAAAGTCTAAATATTTGATTCCTTGTAGGATAAGACCTTAAAAAAATGATAAAAAAAAGAAGTTTATATGATTTTACAGTTAAAATGCTGTCATAATCTATAAGCGCAATCAAAATTATAAAAGATAAAACGTCTTTTATAATCTATTTGCCATTGTTTTTAACGCAAACACAACGTGAATTGTTTTTAAAAAAGTGTTTTTATGTCTATTTTTGAAGAGGATTATAATAAGAATAAAAAATATAAATATGGAATCATTAAAAGGACAACGCGCATTAATTACAGGAGCAGGTAAAGGTCTTGGAAAAGCGATGGCGTTAGCATTAGCAGCAGAAGGTGTACACGTTGCTTTATTGGCTCGTACAACTAAAGGTATTGAAGCTGTAGCTAAAGAAGTTAAAACATTTGGAGTAGAAGCCATGACGGTTACTGCAGATGTGTCTTCTATAGACGAAGTAAATGCAGCAGCAAAAACGGTTTTAGGTGAGTTTGGAAAAATAGATATTTTAATTAATAACGCTGGCATCGCTAAATTTGGTTCGTTCATGGAATTAGAAGCAGACGAATGGGAACAGATTATTAAGGTAAACGTTATGGGAATGTATTACGTTACTAGAGCATTTTTACCACAAATGATTGATAATAAATTTGGAGACATTATTAATGTATCATCTACAGCTGGTTTAAATGGTAATGCGATGACAAGTGCTTACAGTACATCTAAATTTGCCGTATTAGGACTTTCTGAATCTTTAATGAAAGAAGTTAGAAAACATAATATTCGTGTTACAGCAATTACTCCAAGTACAGTAGCAACAGATATGTCTGTAGAATTAAAATTAACAGATGGAAACCCAGAACGCGTAATGCAAGCTGAAGATTTTGCAGAATTAGTTGTATCTCAATTAAAATTAAATAGACGTGTGTTTATTAAAGAATCTAGTATTTGGTCTACAAATCCTTAATTTTTTAAATTTCACATTTCATTTTATAATAAATAAAGAGGAGCACAGTTGTATAAACTGTGCTTTTTTATGTGAATAAACTAGATTTAGTACCTTTTAAATTCAGTATTCATCTAAAATTAAAACTATATTTGCGCGCTTAAAGTGTAATACCATGACAGAACCCAAAGAAGATAAAAACACAGAATTAAATCAAGACCAGATTGATGTTTGTATTGCTATGCTTGAAAAATTAGTAGACAATACAAATCAGTTGTTCGAACTTCCTGAAGAGAAACGTATTGCTTTAATGAAAGCCGCCGGACAAATTACACGTCCAAATAGAGACGAATTTCAAAAAAGACGTAAGGATGCTAAAAAAGCAGCCAAACGTAAAATGATTGAGCGCGATAAACACGCACGTAAAGAAACAGGAATTCGTTCTGCTCGTGAAAATCCTATTTTTGTAGCGCCTAAATTAATAGATCTTACTAAAAAAGAGGATAAGGACTTAGAGTTGGAATCGCCTAGAAACTGTTATGTCTGTAAAAAAGTATACACTAAACTGCATCATTTTTACGACACGATGTGTACAGAATGTGGTGATTTTAATTATGCAAAACGTTTTCAAACAGCCGATTTAAAAAACCAAGTTGCCGTAGTTACGGGATCGCGTTTAAAAATAGGATATCACATTACATTAATGTTATTGCGTTCTGGAGCAACAGTTGTTGCAACTACACGTTTCCCTGCAGATTCTGCATTGCGATTTTCTAAAGAAAGCGATTTTACAGAATGGGGACACAGATTGCATGTACATGGTTTAGATTTAAGACACATACCAAGTGTAGAGATTTTTTGTAATTATATAGAACAGAAATACGATAGATTAGACATTTTAATTAATAATGCAGCGCAAACCGTAAGACGTCCTGCAGGTTTTTATAAGCATTTAATGGCTACAGAAGAAATGCCTGTAGACCAATTACCAAAATTTGCTCAAAGTGTTTTAAAAGATCATTTAGATTGTATTCATGAATTAAAATCACTTACACAAACGGCTTCAGATAACAAAAATATGCCTGTAACTTGGCATGGTCCAGAACCTGGAATTGGGTTAAGAGCTTCTGCTAAATTATCTCAAATACCGTATAGTTTCGATAATTCTTTACAAACAAGTGAAGTATTCCCAGAAGGGGAGTTGGATGTCGATTTACAACAAGTAGATTTGCGTAAAACCAACAGTTGGCGATTAAAATTAGGAGAAATTGAAACTACAGAAATGGTAGAAGTTCAGTTGGTAAATGCTGTTGCACCTTTTGTATTGTGTAACCGTTTAGCTCCAATTATGCAAAAAGAAAATACGGGAGAAAAGCATATTATAAACGTTACGGCTATGGAAGGTAAATTTCACCGTTTTCATAAAGAAGATCGTCATCCGCATACCAATATGGCAAAAGCGGCTTTAAATATGATGACGCATACTGCTGCTGCAACTTTAGCTAAAGATGGTATTTATATGAATGCTGTAGATACGGGTTGGGTTACAGATGAAGATCCTGCAGAGTTATCTAAACGTAAAGTTGAAGAGCACGATTTTCAGCCACCGTTAGATATTGTAGATGGTGCTGCTCGTGTTATGGACCCACTAATAGATGGTATAAACACTGGAAAACACTGGTGTGGTAAGTTTTTAAAAGATTATATGCCTATAGATTGGTAGACATTTTTATAAGATTTAAATATTAAGAGATAGTTAAAAAGCTATCTTTTTTTTGATTCAAATCTAATTTATCGTAATATTGCAATGAATAAATAAAAGAAGCATGGGAATCACTAAATCAGAAATATTTTCAGACAAGCAAAATGAGATGGCTAAGATTGCAAAAGTCTTAGGGCATCCGGCTAGAATAAGTATTTTAGAATATTTAATAAAGTCTAATACTTGCGTTTGTGGTGATTTAGTTGATGAAATTGGATTGGCTCAGCCTACAATTTCTCAGCATTTAAAAGAATTAAAAAATGCAGGTTTTATAAAGGGAACCATAGAAGGAACAAGCGTATGTTATTGTATAGATATTGAAAAATGGAAATCTATTCAAACCATG
This sequence comes from Formosa sp. L2A11, assembly GCF_009796865.1. GTDB lineage: Bacteria > Bacteroidota > Bacteroidia > Flavobacteriales > Flavobacteriaceae > Formosa. The sequence goes on from NZ_CP047028.1 coordinate 2,583,071, forward strand.
TTAAACCTGTTTTTCGATCAAGGTTTACCATGTTCAGAAACAGATTGTTGTTAAAAAAAATTGAAATCATTCATCGTAATATTACTATTAATAAAATAAAGAAATATGACAGTATCAGAAATTAAAAATCATTTAGAAAAACTAAATCAAATTGCTTTTCAGTTACCAAATGGCGGATTAGTACCTAGTCATTTTCATGTAACAGAAGTTGGTAAAGTAGTTAAAAACTTTATTGATTGTGGCGGAACGGAAAGACAAGAATCTGTTGCGAATTTTCAATTATGGGAAGCAAATGATTACGATCATCGTTTACATCCTGAAAAATTAGTTTCTATTATAGAATTATCTGAGCGTGTTTTAGGTTTAGACGACAACTTAGAAATAGAAGTTGAATATCAAGGCGAAACCATTCAAAAATATAACTTAGATATTAAAGATGGTGTGTTTCAATTAACATCAAAATTCACAGATTGTTTGGCTAAAGATAGTTGTGGAATTTCTCAAGAAAAGCCAAAAAGAAACTTAAAAGAATTAACAACACCTGCAAATACATGCGCTCCTGGATCTGGATGTTGCTAAAATATAGATTATGAATACAAAAATTTCTAACTACATAGAAAGCTTCGATTTTTCACAAATAAGTGAAGCCCGAAAGCAGATATTACAACCATTAGTCGATTTTATTCAAGACAAACATGCAACACAATCTGAAATTAGATTGAATTTTATTTGCACGCATAATTCCAGACGTAGTCATTTATCTCAAGTATGGTCGCAAGCTGCAGCACATCATTTTAACATAAAACAAGTGTATTGCTATTCTGGAGGAACAGAAGCTACAGCAATGTTTCCTATGGTTGCAGAAACGTTGGCGAATAACGGTTTTAATATTCAGCAATTATCTAAAGAAGATAATCCTGTTTACGCTGTTAAATTTGATGATAATCAGGCTCCAGTAGTAGGATTTTCTAAGCGTTTTGATGATGCTTTTAATCCCGAATCTGAATTTGCAGCGATTATGACGTGTTCTCAAGCAGATCAAGGTTGTCCGTTTATTGCAGGAGCGCAAAAACGTATTCCAATTACGTTTGAAGATCCAAAAGCTTTCGATAATACACCGCAACAAGCAGAGAAGTATAATGAAAGAAGTTTACAAATTGGACAAGAAATGTTTTACGTATTTTCTAAAATTAAGTAGTTATGTCTAAAATGAAAAAATTGAGTTTGTTAGATAATTATCTAACGCTATGGATTTTCCTTGCTATGTTAATAGGAGTAGGAGTAGGGTATTTCTTTCCTCAAATCCCAAATGTTATAAATTCTTATAGTCAAGGAACCACAAATATTCCGATCGCTATTGGTTTAATTTTAATGATGTATCCGCCTTTAGCTAAAGTAAATTATGCTTTATTACCTAAAGTTTTTAAAGATGTAAAAGTCTTATCTATATCGTTAGTTTTAAACTGGATTGTTGGTCCGTTTTTAATGTTCTTTTTAGCGATTACCTTTTTAAGAGATTACCCAGAATACATGGTGGGATTAATTTTAATTGGTTTAGCGCGTTGTATTGCTATGGTTTTAGTTTGGAACGATTTAGCAGAAGGAAGCAGTGAATATGGAGCAGGTTTAGTTGCTTTAAATAGTATTTTTCAAGTATTTGGATATAGTTTTTATGCTTGGATTTTTATTACTGTTTTACCACCATTTTTTGGGTTTGAAGGCGCTATTGTAGATATTTCTATTGCAACCATTGCAGAGAGTGTTGCTATTTACTTAGGTATTCCGTTTGTATTAGGGTTTTTAAGCCGATTTATTTTAGTGAAAGCAAAAGGAGAAACCTGGTACACTACTAAATTTATTCCAGCAATTTCACCATTAACATTGGTTGCTTTATTATTTACAATTGTTGTAATGTTTTCATTAAAAGGAGAGCTTATTGTAGAAATTCCAATGGATGTTGTCATTATTGCAGTGCCTTTATTAGTGTATTTTGCTATAATGTTCTTAATCGGATTTTTTGTTAGTAAAGCCGCAGGAGCAACATACGATAAAACAGCAGCAATTGCCTTTACAGCAGCAGGGAATAACTTTGAATTAGCCATAGCAGTTGCTATTGCTGTGTTCGGATTAAATTCTGGTCAAGCATTTACAGGTGTTATCGGACCATTAGTAGAGGTGCCAGCCTTAATTCTATTGGTAAAGGTTTCTTTTTGGTTCAGAAAAAAATATTTCACTAAAACAGAGAAAGTTAATGTGAATTCATAAAATATTTTTTATAATTTCACTTTTATAAAATAGTTACATTTACACTATAATTATAAGAGTTATGTCATTAAAAAAATATAAAATAGCCGTCGTTCAGTTAAACCTGAACGACGTTGCTGAAAACAACTTAAAGAAATGTTTAAGTTGGGTGAGAGATGCAGCTAATCAAGGTGCAGAGGTTATTCTTTTACCAGAATTATACAGTAGTCATTATTTTTGTCAGAGTGAAGATGTCGATAATTTTGCTTTCGCAGAACCGTTATACAGCACGTCTTTTATAGCGTTTAGTGCTTTAGCAAAGGAATTAGGAGTTGTTATTATCGTGCCGTTTTTCGAAAAACGTATGGCAGGAATTTATCATAATAGTGCCTATATTATTGATACTGATGGAACAGAAGCTGGATTGTATAGAAAAATGCATATTCCAGACGATCCTCATTTCTATGAAAAATTCTATTTTACTCCTGGAGATTTAGGGTTCCAAGCTATTCAAACTAAAAAAGGAAAGGTTGGAACTTTAATCTGTTGGGATCAATGGTATCCTGAAGCAGCACGTCTTACCGCTTTAAAAGGAGCCGAAGTCTTATTTTATCCAACTGCTATTGGTTGGCATCCTCAAGAAAAAGAAGAGTACGGAGAAAACCAGCATGGTGCATGGATGAATGTCATGAAAGGACATGCTGTTGCAAATGGTGTATTTGTTGCTGCTGCTAATCGTATTGGACTAGAGCAATATTTACCAGGTACAGATGGTATTCAGTTTTGGGGTTCTTCATTTATTGCAGGTCCTCAAGGTGAAATTTTAGCACAAGCTTCTCACGATCAAGAAGAGATTTTAATTGCAGAAGTCGATTTAGATTTACAAGAAAACGTGCGTCAGAATTGGCCATTTTTTAGAGATCGCCGTATTGATGCTTTTGGAGATATTACTAAACGTGCAATAGATTAATTATGGAGTCATCTACATATCGGTTTCCAGCAGAATGGGAAGACCAAGAAGGCGTGTTGTTGTGTTTTCCGTATAACGGAAATGATTGGCCAGGAAAATTTCAAGCCATACAATGGGCATTTGTGGAGTTCATTAAAAAGGTGGCTCAAGTAGAAAAAGTGTTCTTAGTTGTGACTAGTGAAGTTCAGCAAGAACAAGTTCATGAGAAACTTGAATTAGCATATGTTAACATGAAGTCTATTAATTATATACTTCATAAAACAAATAGAAGTTGGATGCGTGATTCTGGACCCATAATAGTTAAAAAAGATGGTGAGCGTATTGCTTTAAATTTCAACTTTAATGGTTGGGCTAAATATGCAAATCATACATTAGATCGTGGTGTGCCTAAGATCGTTTCAGAAACTATTAAAGCGCCTTTAGTTCAAGTTATGTATAACGGAAAACCTGTTGTTTTAGAAGGTGGTGCGATAGATACTAACGGAAAAGGGACGTTGTTAACTTCTGAAGAATGTTTGCTAGATCCAACAATTCAAGTCAGAAATAAAAACTTTACTAAAGCCGATTACGAAGCTATTTTTAAAGACTATTTAGGAATAACAAACGTAATTTGGTTGGGTGATGGCATCGTAGGCGATGATACTCACGGTCATATTGATGATTTGTGTCGTTTTGTAAATGCCGATACAATAATTACGGTTGTAGAAGACAATCCAGAAGATCCTAATTACAAGGCGTTACAGGATAATTTAAAGCGTTTACAAGCATCTAAGTTAGAAACTGGTAAAATGCCAAATATTGTAACATTACCAATGCCTAAACCGTTGTTTTTTGACGGTCTACAAATACCGGCGAGTTATGCTAACTTTTTAATTCTGAATAAAACCGTTTTAGTACCAACATTTAATGATAGTAAAGATCGTGTCGCTTTAAATATTATAGCAGATTGTTTTCCTGACAGAGAAGTGATTGGTATGAGTGCTATTGATCTTATTTGGGGATTTGGAACTCTACACTGTTTAAGTCAGCAAATACCGTCTTAAGCACTTTAAAATAAATTGTAATAAAAAAGCGACCTGATTAGGTCGCTTTTTTTATATGTATAAGTAATATGTGTATTATTTAGTGTACATCTTTAACCTCTTCAGTGTCTTCAGAAGGTTTTATAGATTTTAGTATAAAGTAACCAATTAATCCAGCAACTGTAGATCCTATAAAGATTCCGACTTTGGCAGCATCTTGGTACAATAAATTAGAGTGAAATGCTAAGTTAGATACAAATATGGACATTGTAAATCCAACACCGGCTAAGAATCCAATACCTAATATGTGTTTAAATTTGGCACTAGCAGGAAAAGCAGCAATACCTAATTTAACAGCTAAATAAGAGAATGATACAACGCCAATACATTTTCCGAAAATTAAGGCTATGGCAATATGAGAAGATAACGCGAAATCTAAATGCGCGACATCATTAAATACAATACCAGCGTTAGATAGCGCAAAAACAGGCATAATAAAATAAGCAACCCAACCATGAAATTTATGTTCTAAATGCTGTAATGGTGATTGTACACGTCCAGATAAAGATTGAATACTTCCTATTAAATTAATTTCTTCATGAGAAAGAATAGGACTATTACTATTGGGTCTGTTTATTAAAGTTGTTGCAATAGATTCTATTTTAGACATACTAAAATTCATCCCTATTTTTTGTTTAATTGGCACCGTTAGTGCAATTAGAATACCAGCAATTGTTGGGTGTATTCCAGAAGTTAAGAACAAGAACCAGATTGCAATTCCTAAGGCTAAATACACGTATTTGTAATAATATCCTTTCCAGCCTAAGTATGCTAAAATAGCTAGAGGTATTAAAGAATATAAAATAGCATTCCAATCAATGTCATTACTATAGAATAATGCAATGGCTAATACAGCAACTAAATCGTCTACAATAGCAAATGCTGTTAAAAATATTTTTAAGGCAATAGGCACACGTTTTCCTAATAATTGAAGTATTGCTAAAGAGAAAGCAATATCTGTAGCCATTGGTATTCCCCAACCTGCATGAGTTTCAGGATTAGCATTTAATGCTAAGAATATTCCAATAGGCACAAAAACACCTCCTAAGGCCGCAAAAATAGGAAGAGAAGCCTTTTTTAAACTATTTAATTCTCCTAATAAGATTTCTCGTTTTATTTCTAAACCGATTACAAAAAAGAAAATCACCATTAAACCATCATTCACCCAATGTAAGAGGTGGTGAGAAAGGTGAAACTCACCAAACTCAAATCCAATCTCATAATTCCAAAGCGCAACATAAGAATCTGAAAGCGGTGAGTTGGCCCAAATTAGAGCTATAACTGCAGCAGAAAAAAGAAGTATGCCTCCAAAGCTTTCAACTTGGACAAATTTTGCTATTGGCTTGACTAATAAATCATTTAACTTTTCTTTCATAGGTTCTTAATTTTTTATAATAAAAAAAAGTCTATAGCTATCAAAAAAACAGATAGTTATAGACTTTTATATAGTGTATTTTTAAAACATTATCCTGCTTTGGTCAACTCCTTAACTTTTAAAATATTTGAAGGAATTTTAAGGCCTTCTTCAATTTCATGTAAAGCAACTTTATCATCATTATCTGACAAGACTGTAGTGACATGGTTAGTGGAATTTTCTATTTTATATTCTTTTCGAAATCCTATCAAATATACATTAATATTTTTATCCTTACAACCAAAATTCACAAAGTCTTTTATCAGTTGTAGCACGTCGTGATCTATATATACTGTGTTTGAGGCATCTACGACTATGCGGCTATCACTAGGTAAGTGTGCAAACGTTTGTTTGATTGCTGCTTTATTTAAGAAAGACACCTCCTGAGCAAGCTCCATTTGTATGGTTTTTCCTTCAGTATGATTCTCTCTCTTAAAGAAATAAGCTAGCTTTAAATTCCCTCTTAAGATGAAGAAAATACTCACAGCCATACCAATTCCAACACCTTTTAATAAATCAGTAAACACAACAGCAATTACAGTGACAACAAACGGAATAAATTGAAATTTCTTACTGTTATTCCACATGTGTATAAACACTTTAGGACTTGCTAATTTAAATCCTACAGCAATAAGTACAGCAGCTAAAGACGCTAACGGAATTTTATTTAAAACGGTTGGAATTGCAACCACAGCGACAAGTAAAAAAACACCATGAGAAATGGCTGATAATTTTGTGCGTCCTCCAGAATTTACGTTTGCAGAAGATCTTACAATTACAGATGTCATGGGTAAACCACCAATCATACTACTAATAATGTTACCAATACCTTGTGCTTTTAATTCTGTGTTGGTGTTAGAGTATCTTTTTAAAGGATCTAACTTATCTGAAGCTTCAATACATAACAAGGTTTCAATACTTGCTACAGCAGCAATGGTTAGAGCAGTAATCCAGATGTTTATATTTCCTATTTGAGAAAAATCAGGAAGACTAAATTGAGACTTAAAAGCATCGAAAGATTCTGGGACTGGTAGACTTACTAAATGTGCAGGTGTAATCGCTAAAGGAGATCCTGTTGCGATAAACGTTTCGTTAATGGCAACACCAGCAACAACTGCAACTAAAGAGCTTGGTATAGATTTAATTTTCTTTAAGAACGGAACTTTAGTAAAGGCTATAATTATACCTAAAGATACCAAAACAACAATAATGGCTCCTAAATGCATGAAATTAATACTGTCTATTACAGTAGAAAACATATCGTGTTTTCCCGCTTTATTAATGTGAAAAAAATCACCTTCGTTAATCGAGTCAAATCCAACGGCATGTGGTAATTGCGTTAAAATAATTATAATACCAATGGCAGCTAACATCCCTTCAATAACATTAGATGGTAAGTAGTTAGAGATAATACCGGCTTTTAAAAAACCTAAAATTAACTGGATAATTCCTGCAATTAAACCGGCTAATAAAAAGGCTTCCCAAGATCCAAGGGTTGCAATGGCAGTTAAAACAATTGCTGTTAATCCCGCAGCAGGTCCAGAGACACTTAAATTAGATCCGCTAAAAATACCTACTACAATACCTCCAATAACACCAGAGATAATACCAGCGAATAGGGGAGCGCCACTGGCAAGAGCAATTCCCAAACACAATGGTAAGGCGACTAAAAAGACTACTAAACCAGACTTTAAATCGGATTTTAAATATTTAGTACTAAAATTTTTCATATGTTATTTCTTCTTTTGATTATTAATTTATAATTATTATTATTATTTTAACTGAATTGAGCTTTAAGTTTCTGAAAAACAGATCGTTTTTGTGATGTGTTCTCGTCAGATTCATAATCTACACGTGATACATTTGGAGAAAATGAATGAATTAAGTCGCAGATGTTAAAACATTTGTTATTAGGAAACTGTGTTAATTTGTTTTTAGGAATTATAGCCGCTTCAATACGATGTGTTTCTAAAAAACTTTTAAAATCTTCATTTGTCTTTCCTGTGTACAGATCTATTTTAACATTTGAAATTTTACTTCCATGTTCTAATTTTATATCCGATAACAGGTTATGAAATTGCTTATCTGATATAATTGAAATTAATTTAGATTTTGTGTAGCAATTAACAGTAGAGGTTTTGTAGCCCGTTGCCAGAACAAGTTTTATAGATTCTTCGGGATAATGTAATACAGCATTTTTTATAAGCTGTAATGATTTCTCGCTAAAATCAGTAGGAATAAGGACTGTTTTCATGCATTCTAAATTTCTAAAACAAACATACTACCATGGTATTAGAGCCGTATAAGAAAGAGATTAGAATGAGATTAGAATTTTAGTTGTGTTTTATTGTACTGAAAACCAGTGTTTTGAGTGTGTTTTTGTCTTGGAAAGGCTTAAATACGAGTGATTTTCTACTTAGAAATAGAAGATTTTTGATGTTTATTAGGAAAAATTAAGGTTACAATAGTTCCTATTTTGTGTTCAGAAAATACTTCTATAGTACCACTGTGTAGTTTCATAATTTTATAGGTTAAAGGCAATCCAAAACCATAACCTTTTACATTTCTAACATTCGCAGCACGATAAAACGGCTGATAAATATTCTTAATTTCATCTGTTGGAATACCTACACCTTGATCGGTAACTACTATTTTTATAGCTGATGTATTGGTGACAATTTTTACCGTAACTTTCTTATTGTCTGAAAACTTAGAGGCGTTATCTAATACGTTATTTAAAGCTATGTTTATTAGGCTATAATTACCTTCTACAACCAATAAATCTGGGTTTTCTGGAAAATCGTTAAAATCGATTTCAATGTGATTGTCCGGATTTATTAAATCTATATTGCTTTTAACTTCTAATATTAATTCATCTAAACGAATAGGCGTAATAAGTAGTCCTTTTTCATCGTTTTCTGTCTGTGCAAATTTTAAAAGACTGTTAATTAGCGCGTCCAAACGTAATGCTTCTGTTTCTACACCTTCTAAAACTTTAGTATATTCTTCTGGAGATCTGTCTTTTAACAGTGCAATTTCTGTTTGTCCTAAAATGGCTGTTAATGGGTTTTTTAATTCGTGAGATGCATTATTTATAAAATTACTTTGTATTTCGAACGAGGTTTCTAGACGATCTAACATGCCATTAAAGGTGTTTGCTAATTGGCTAAGTTCGTCTTTGTTTGGTGTAGTTTGTAAGCGCTCGTGTAGGTTTGTAACACGTATATTGTTTACTTTTTCAATGATTTTGGTAAGTGGATCTAGTGTGCGTTTTGCAAAAAATCTGCCAAGTAAAAGCAATACGACTATGTTTAGTAAAAACAAAAAGATTAAGAGGGTTCTTAAGTTAGATAATTCGTTTGTACCATCGTCGTCGTTGGCTGTTAAAATAATGAGATAATTAGAGTCTTGGTCTTTATAATTTATACCAGAAATAAAGTGTTTTCCAGCATTATATTCGGCATGATTTTTATTAATTAAATTTAAATAAAATGCATGAGGAACATCCATTTGTGTTTTTAAACAAATGTTTTCTAAAGTTGTATTTGTCGGAAAAATAAACTCTTTTTCTTCTGGTAATGTTTGTAAGTGCTTGCGTCTTAATTCTTCATAGATTTCTACACTCAAGGCATCTTTTTCAAAATTAGATTGTTCTGCAATTAAGGTTCGTTTTTTTAGCTTTTCAAAAAACTCATCGGTTCTATAATCTACAGCATAAAAGTAAATAATAGAAAAGATAACCAATTGCATACTTGCAACTAGTATTACGAAAATAAAGGTGATTTTATTTTTAATTTTCATGAGTAGAATCTTTCAAAATATACCCCATTCCCACAATGGTTTGAATTAATTTAGGTGTAAATTTTTTATCAATTTTATTTCGTAAATAATTAACATATACATCTACAACATTAGTGCCCATGTTAAAATTAATATCCCAAACGTGTTCTAAAATATCTACTCGAGATAAGACTTTGTTTTTGTTTTTTAAAAGGTATTCTAATAATCGGAATTCTGTAGATGTGAGTTTAATTTCTAGACCATTACGTTTAACTATTTTGGTGTCGTTATTTAATTCTAAATTGGCTATTTTTAGTAAAGCCGTATTGGGAACATCTCTGTTTTTACGGCGTGCAACAGCTCTAATTCGTGCTAAAAGCTCTTTAAATTTAAACGGTTTGGTTAAATAATCGTCTGCTCCAGTATCTAGACCTTTTACAATATTTTCTGTGCTTCCTAAAGCAGATAAAAATATAATAGGAGTAGAGACGTAGCCTAAACTTTTAATTTTAGCTGCAATCTCGAAACCATTCATTCCAGGCAGAATTACATCTAACAAAATTAAATGAATATCTTCTTGAAGTATCAGTTCTATGCAACTCTCGCTATTGTAAGCAATAAAGGCATGGTAACCCGCTTCTTCTAGTCCTTTTTTTATAAAAGTAGCGACATTGTATTCATCTTCAACAATAAGTATATTTTGTATCATGTAATAGAAATTAAGCTTGTATTTAGTAAATGTACGTAGCTTGAATTGCAAGTTATATTAAAAATTGTTTAAAATAAATTAGATTCAATTTTCTGTCTTTTTTAAAGAAAAATAATTCGTTAATATATGTATAAAATCATTGTATATATCTGTGATTGTTTGTAAATTTAAATAAGAAATTTTATATCATGAGACATATACTTTTACCAACAGATTTTTCTGATAATGCTTGGAATGCAATAGAATATGCATTACATCTTTTAAAGGACGAGACATGTAATTTTTACATTTTACACTCTTTTGATCAGCCCGATTCCGGTTCTTACATGGGAGTTACTTCCGCAATGGCTAAAGAATCTATTTATAAAGCGCAAGTAGAAAATAGTAAACACGGTTTACGTGAGGTTTTAAATAAAGTAAAAACTACATTTTCTAACACAAACCATAACTTTAAATGTTTATCTATTTATAAAACATTTCCTGAAGCTATAAAAAAAGTTGTAACAGAGTTTAGTATTGATTGTATTGTAATGGGAACAAAAGGTGCTGGAGCCATAAAGGAAATTACAGTTGGTAGCAATACTTCTGGTTTAATAGGTTTAATAAATTGTCCAATTATTGCAATTCCTAGACATGCACATTTTAAAGAGATTAAAGACATAGGAATATCTACAGACTACGATATAAAATTTACAGAAAAAGGATTAAGTCTGCTTTTAGATATTGCAAAATCTAACAGCTCTTTAATTTCTGTATTTCATATTATGGATCGTATTAAAACTTTAACAGAATCTCAGGAAGAAAAATCTGAAATCTTAAAAACGATTTTAAAAGATTATTCTGCAAATTATTTCACACTTACAGATATTGGAGTTATTACAGGAGTTCGCGCATTTGTACAAAGCAGAAAATTAGATATGTTATGTGTTGTTGCTAGAGAACAAGATTTTTTAAAACGTATATTAAATCAGTCTTACAGTAAATCTATAAGTAATAAATCTAATGTGCCTTTATTAATTTTAAACATTAAAAGCTTCTAAAGAGTAAAGTTTTTTTAGTGTGAAATTTAAAATAACGCACAATTAATATATAAAAAGGTAGCGATTTTAAATTGCTACCTTTTTGTTTTTAGATATGCATTTCAATAATTAAAATATGAATAAAATCATTGTTTAAATAAGGGAAATGTGCTAACTTTAAATAAGAAACTTAATACCATGAAATACATACTTTTACCTACAGATTTTTCTAAAAATGCTTGGAATGCAGTAGAGTACGCTTTAAATTTATTTAAAGAAGAAATATGTACATTCTATATTTTTAATGTGTATAATCAGCCTGCTTCTGGGCCGTATACGGGGATAACTTCTGCCAAGGCAAGAGAGGCTATTTATCACGCTCAAGTAGAGAATAGTAAAGCAGGGCTTAAAGATGTATTAAGTAAGGTTAACGAGAAGTATAATAACCCAAATCATATTTACAAATGTTTGTCTAAGTACGAGATGTTTTCTACGGCTGTTCTTAATGCAGAAAAAGAGCTTAATATAGACTGCATTGTTATGGGAACAAAAGGAGCAAGCACATTTAAAGAAATGACGTTAGGTAGTAATACAGCCTCTTTAATTGGCATTATAAAATGTCCGATAATTGCAGTTCCTAAAAATAAAGAATTTAAAAAAATTAAAGAAATTGGTTTATCTACAGATTATGATATTTCGTTTACAGATTTAGGATTAAAACCACTTTTACGTTTAGTAAATTATAATAACTCTACGCTTTCTGTGTTACACATCATGGATCGTAATTGTAAATTATCTACAAAACAAACCGAATCTTTAGATAGTTTGAAAACGGTTTTAAAACCTGTTAAATCAAATTTTTATACACTTACAGATATTGGTGTATCTTCTGGAGTTCATGCTTTTGTAGAAAGCAGAAAATTAGATATGTTATGTATTATTGCTAAAGAACAAGACTTTTTAAAACGCATACTAAACAAGTCGTATAGCAAATCTATTAGTAACCATTCTAATGTACCACTCTTAATTCTGAGTATTAAAAATTTTTAAGTCAAAAAATGGTTATTTCGTTTAGTCCATTAAGAATCCTGATTTTAATAGAGTCGGGATTTTTTAATTTAAATAAGAAGGCTTAAATAAATACAATTATTAAAAAATGAGCTTGAATCTCTTCAATTAAAACGTTATAATTTAATTATATTTGAAAGGTTTTTTAACACATAGAAAATATCATTTTTTTAGACAAATAAATAGAATCTACGCCATATTATAAATGCATTTATGAAACAAGAATCACAAATTAAATACCTCAATTGTGGTACTACCATAAATATGTATGGTTCTATAAACGCAATAGCAAGAAATGCCATTTAATTTGTTAAAGCATTATAATTTACAGGAGACGAAGAAGACAACTTATTAAATAAACAACTATTATTAAATATACAAACACATGAAAATACTAGCAATTGGTAAAAATTATGTTCTAAAAGCAGAAGATTTAAAAACGACTGCAAAAAGCGGAAAACAACTTATTTTCTCTAAGCCAGAATCAAGTTTATCTAAAGACAATAAAGATGTTGAATATCCTGCATTTACAGAAAATTTAGCTTACGAAGCAGAGTTAGTTGTAGAGATTGGTAAAACAGGAAAAAATATAGCAGAAGCAGATGCCGCGTCTTATATTTCAGGAATTGCAATTGGTATAGATTATACAGCAAAAGATGTTTTAAACGATGTAAGAGAAGGAAAAGGCCCTTGGGATTTAGCTAAAGGTTTTGATGGTGCTGCACCAATTTCTCCAGTGAAAGCCATTTCAAACTTTCCAGATCTTAAAAACATTAATTTCGACTTAAAAATTAATGGTAAAACAGTTCAAGAAGGAAATACAGGATTAATTATTTACAACTTCGAAGAAATTATTGCATTCGTATCTAAATACTTCACTTTAGAACCTGGAGATTTAATCTTTACAGGAACTCCAGCTTATGGAACAGGTCAAATTCATAAAGGCGATCAATTACAAGCTTCTATTGAAGGTGAATTATTATTAGACTTTAAAATGGTTTAGTAATTAATTACCATTAAAATATTTAAAACTCGAGATTCACGTCTTGAGTTTTTATTTATAACATAAACGAATATATATTCGTTTAAATAATTACCTTTGTCTTGTGAAACAAAAAGATGAATTAAAACGAGAAGCAATTATTAACGAAACTATAGGCATAGTTTACGAAAAGGGTTTTGCAGGTGTTAAAATGGCACAGATAGCTAAAAAGGTAGATGTTTCGCCTTCAACTTTGTACGTTTATTTTAAAAGTAAAGACGATTTAATTAGTACAATTGCTACCGAAGTTTTAAAAAGCATCACACAAATAAATCAAAATCAATTGCAAAGTGATTTGCCTTTTAAACTCAAATTTAAAGCCATTTGGGTGTTTTATATCAACTTTGGTATTAATAATAGAAAGGAAATGAGCTTTATTAATCAAGTGAAGCAATCTCCTTATTATGACATGATTCCAGAAGATATTCGGAATTTAAAATCGTCTTTAGTTTTGGATTTGTTAGATGAAGGAAAACGTGAAGGTTTAATTAAGGATTTAGATAATACCATATTATCTGCACTTTTAGGATCGTTCCTTACAGAATCTGTTAAACTGATTGATACAAAAGCACTAAAATTGAATGATGTCACTATAGATGCTATGTTTCTATTGGCTTGGGATGCTATTAAGAATTAAAAAATTTGCTTAATAATCGAATAAAAATTCGATTAAAAAACACAACATGTTTAAAAAAACAATTAAAAGAATGGGAATTATAATTGGGGTTAGTATCGTATTAATAGAGGTAATAGGAATCATATTTTTATACACGAGTCCTGAATTTGGAGGTTCGCAAACAGCCCAAAAAGAAGCAAAATTTGCAAAAACTGACCATTATAAAGATGGGAAATTTGTGAATCTTGGGGCGGTAGATCTAAGTATGGGAATTAAAGAATTCGGTAAAATGTTATCAGGGTATTTTAATCAGCCAAAAAATGTAGTGCCTAATCATCTGCTTCAGGTGGAATCTATTATTCCTTCAGATTTAGAAAATTATAATGGAAAAACACGTTTATTTTGGTTTGGACATTCTACTTTTTTACTTCAAATGAACTCTAAAAATATTTTAATAGATCCTATGTTTGGCAGTGTTCCTGCACCTCATCCTATGTTAGGAACTAAGCGTTTTAGTACACATTTACCAATAGCTATAGAAGATTTACCACATATTGATGCTGTTTTAATCTCTCACGATCATTACGATCATTTAGATTATGGTAGTATTATTAAACTTAAAGATAAAGTCGATCAGTTTTATACACCGCTTGGTGTGGGCGCTCATCTAGAATCTTGGGGTATTCCTAAAAACCGTATTCATGAATTAGATTGGTGGGACACGATTGATTTTTCAGAATTAACATTTATAAATACACCGGCGCAACATTTTTCAGGAAGAGGATTAACCGATAAAGGAAAAACATTGTGGAGTTCTTGGATTATTAAATCTAATGAAGAGAATATTTTCTTTAGCGGAGATAGTGGTTATGGCCCACATTTTAAAGAGATTGGAGATAAATATGGTCCGTTTGATTTTGCGATGATGGAATGCGGACAGTACAATGCTTTATGGCACGAAATACATATGTATCCTGAAGAAACAGCTCAAGCCGCAATAGATATTAAAGCCAAACGTATGATGCCTATTCATTGGGGTGCGTTTAAATTAGCCACACATAATTGGACAGAACCTGTAGAACGTTTAAAGCAAGCAGCAAAAACACTCCGTTTAAAGTTGATTACACCACGCATAGGAGCGGCCATAAGTATTGAGAATACAAGTGAAAATTCGACAGATTGGTGGAAATAATTATTATTAACACTTAGTATTCTGAAATCCTGTAGGAATTAGGTGTCACTCTTCTGATAAATGTATATTTTTGCAACTTCAATTTTAGAACGTTAATAATTCTGAATATAAATATCTTAAGAAGATGCAATTAAAAGAATCCATAAAATTAATGCTGCTAAGTACGTTGGCTTTTGCATGTATGAACGGAGCTGTAAAATATTTAGATAATATTGGAGCCTTTCAAATTGTGTTTTTCAGATCGTTAGGATCGTTGTTTTTTACTTTTGGTTATTTATTAAAAAATAAGATTCCGTTAGTTGGTAAAAACAATAAATTACTAATTTTAAGAGGTCTTGTGGGCGTAACATCAATGTCTTTATTCTTTATGTCTACTAAATATTTACCTATTGGTACAGCGGTTTCTTTAAGATATTTAGCACCTATTTTTGCTGCTATTTTTGCGGTATTAATTTTAAAAGAAAAAATATTTCCGTTACAATGGGTGTTTTTTATTTTGGCCTTTTTAGGTGTCGTTATTTTGAAGGGATTTGATACAGATTTAAATACCTTTGGATTAACTTTAATCCTTATTGCTGCTGTATTTAGCGGATTAGTATATATAATTATTAGTAAAATAGGGAAGTCGGAACATCCTGTTGTTGTGGTTAATTATTTTATGATTATTTCTACAACCGTAGGCGGATTGGTTACTATTAATAACTGGGTAACCCCTGTAGGTTTACAGTGGTTATTCTTAGCATTACTTGGTGTTTTTGGATATTTCGGACAATTATTAATGACAAAAGCATTCCAGAATGCACAAACCAATCAAGTGGCACCCGTTAAATATGTAGAAGTTATTTTTACCATGATTCTTGGTATTACAATTTTTGATGAATCTTACCCATTTTGGTCTCTATTTGGTATTTTATTAATTATTGTTTCTCTTATTGCGAACATTGTTTATAAAGGAAAAAAGACTAAGAAATTAGCATTAGAAAACGCTAAATCTTAGTCTAGAATTACTTTAATTATTTACGAGTATACTGTGTTAACTCATTATAAATATCTGTTTTAAGCGCTCTATATTCTTTTGTGAGCGCAATATATTCTACGCGCCTCTTTTCGTGAAGTTTAGCACGGCTTATATTATATTCATTTTTTCCAAATTCTAATTCCTGACGTAAATGTTGTTCGTATTTACATAATTCGCCCATGCTGAGTGTGTTTCTGCGTCTAAAATCTTGAATTGATTTTTGAATCTTTTCACTCATTAAAAGTTGTCTGTTTAAAATACTAAACGTGTTAATTTCTGTGTTTTTATATTCTAAATCGTCTGTCCATTGCAAAATCTCAAGAATATCTTTTTTTATAAACAAACGCCTGTTTTCATCTACTTTATAATGCATATGCGTATTTATAGGATTGGATTGTAGCATAGTATGTGTTGTTATTGTGTGAGTTTAGATCTAAATATTTGGTATTCCTTTATGTGTTTTAAGTACTTGTTTTTATGTGTATTATGTTCGTAAATAAAAGCTGTGCTATTTTGCGAATCTTCACAATGTATCCACGCTCTAAATTCTTTATAATTCTGAATCCCTTTTAAAACAGAATTAATTTTAGATGTTTGTAATGCAATAGCCTTTCTTATTAAAACAGGATTAGCCGGTTTTGTATCAGAATAAAAACGGTGTAATTCCTTCTTAATACGTTTTAAATGTAGAATCCAAAATTCTAACTCACGGACACTTTGTTGATGTGTGAAACTTCTATCTATGTCTAAATAATATACATTCATAAGCCTTAAATTACAATGTCCAATCCACTATAATTGTATTCTTGTTCTACAGCTACAATTTTTAATTCTTTTGTTCCGTTAGGAAATTCCCAAGTAACACAATCGCCAATAGCGTAACCAAATAGGGCAGAACCCATTGGTGTGAGAATTGAAATTTTATTTTGTTTCAAGTCTTTATTTTGAGGAATCACTACCTGAATGGTTTTCTGCCATTCGCCTTGACTTACAGTAACAATACTGTTAAATCGAATCACATCATCAGGCATATTCTCCATATCGATAATATCTGCTTCAAGGAGTTCTGTGTTTAATTTTTGTATTGATTTTCTTGTTTCTATATCTTTAGAATACCCAGAGAGGTTAAGAATACGTTTTAAAAAAACGTATTCTTTTTTTTCTAGAATTAATTGTCCGTATTTCATTTTAATATTTTTTATGGAAAAATTCCACGTTGTATATATGCTTTTTCAATGCGCTGGATGGCTAAGCAAAATGCTGCTGTTCTCATATCAACGTTTTCTTTATTGGCATATTCATACACTTTATTAAAGGATTCTTTTAGTACTTTTTCAAGTTTTAAAATTACTTCATCCATATGCCAAAGTTCTCCGTTCCTATTTTGTAGCCATTCAAAATAACTTCCTATTACACCTCCAGAATTACATAGAATATCGGGTATAATTTCAATGCCATTTTCTATTAAAATGCGTTCACCTTCTACGTTAGTTGGTCCGTTTGCACCTTCGGCAATTAGTTTTGCTTTAATAAGATGTGCATTTTCTGCCGTAATTTGATTTCCTAACGCTGCAGGAATTAGGATGTCGCATTCTAATCCGAAGAAATCATCTTTTTCAATAGCAAAAGCATCTGGAAAAAGATTTACACTTCCTTCATGATTTTCAATATGTGCATTAAGTTGTTTTACTTCAATGCCGTCCGGTTTATATATACTTGCAAAAGCATCTTGAACGCCAACTAAAATAGCACCTTCTTGTTCCATAAAATGCGATGCCCAATATCCTACATTTCCAAAACCTTGTACAATAAATCGTTTTCCTTTAAGGGATACATTTCGTTTTTCTGCCCATAATTTAATGGTTAAAAACACCCCGTATCCTGTAGAACGGTCACGACCTTCAATACCACCAGAACCCACAGGTTTTCCTGTAACGACATGCTGATATCTAGAACGTTCTGCTGGACTTTTTGTAGACATATACGTGTCTGCAATCCAAGCCATAGTTTGTGCATTGGTATTCACATCGGGAGCAGGAATGTCATGTTCTGGCCCAATATTATCGCCCAAAGCATACGTAAAACGGCGTGTAATGCGTTCTAATTCTGATTGAGAATATAATTTCGGGTTGATTTTAATTCCGCCTTTAGCTCCTCCATATGGTAATCCGGCTAAAGAGGTTTTCCAAGTCATCCACATCGCCAAAGCTTTTGCAGCATCAATATCTACGGTTTCATGATATCGTAACCCTCCTTTATAAGGCCCTAAAGCGTTATTGTGTTGCACGCGATATCCTGTAAAAATTTCTACATTTCCATTATCCATTTTTACAGGAAAATGAATGATGATTTCATTATTAGTAACATTAAGAATGCGTCTTATATTTGGGTTTAAATCAATATGGTTGGCTGCTTTATTAAACTGCTCTAACACGTTTGCAACCATTCCTGACTCGCTTTTCTTTACTGGTAATTGGATGTCTTTTGTAATCATATAAAAATGTTTAAAACTGAAATTAATAACATGAATTAGTGATTTTCTGTTTTGGTCTGTTAGCCATATCTGAGAATAGTGCACTCTCAAATTCGCTACAAGATGTTACCTTCTCTTTCTGAGAGGTTAAAACACAGGCATTACAATGCACACATTCTGGACAGATACTATATCTTGATTTTTTCATGGTGTTTATCTTTATTAATAATAAGGAAAAGGCAAGTGTTGTGCCATTACCATTTAAAAGGGTAGAGCAAAAGCGAAAACCCCTTTAAAACGCTTGATTTTAAAGGGGTTTTGTTTAATGAAAATATAATTCGAATATTATGTGTCCGGTACAAAATTACCCGCATGAGTAAATTGTGGCCAAAAAAAGTATTAATCTTTTAACTTTTCGCGTAATGTCTTTCTGTTAATTTGAAGTATCTCTGCAGCTTTTGTTTTGTTGTTGTTACAAACACGAAGTACTTTTAAAATGTATTGTTTTTCCATGTCTTTTAGCGAAATAAAATCAGCTTCAGAAAAAGGAATATTATATTTTAAAGATTCAGGTAAAGCTTCAATTGTAACTGTTTTATCACTTAAAATAATGGCACGTTGCAATATGTTTTCTAATTCTCTAATATTTCCAGGCCACGTATAGCGTTCTAAAATAGGAAGTACATCCGGATCCATTTTTACTATTCTGTCTTTGTACTCTAATCCGTATTTATATAGAAATTTGTCTGCTAAAAGAGAAATATCTTCAGGTCTATTACGTAACGGAGGCACGTCAATTTCTACCACAGTTAAACGATAATATAAATCTTCTCTAAACGATTGATTTTTAATCATCTCTTTAAGGTTACTGTTGGTTGCTGTAATAATTCTTAAATCTATTTTTTCTGCTTTTTGCGAACCTACTTTTATCACTTCTTTTTCTTGAAGCACGCGCAGTAATCGCGATTGTACAGCTAAAGATGCATTACCAATTTCATCTAAAAAAATAGTACCGCCATTGGCTGCTTGAAAAAAACCGTTTCTATTGGTATCTGCACCAGTAAAAGCGCCTTTTACATAACCAAATAACTCTGCTTCAAGAAGGTTTTCGGGAATACCACCGCAATTTACGGCTATAAATGGACCTCTGGAAAACTGACCTTGATAATGAATGGAACGTGCTACAAGTTCTTTTCCTGTACCACTTTCTCCTGAAATAAAGACTGTTGCTTTGTTGTTTTTTACACGTTCTATAAGCTGTATAACATGATATATCCGTTTAGATTTTCCTATAATTTCACCATAGGTTTCATTAGTTAATATCTTGGTACTTTTTGTGTCAGATACCAGTTTATTCTGTGCTAAGGTTTTGTGTAAAGCATCTATTAATTCATTTTTAGTGAATGGTTTGGTTAAATATTCTACCACACCAGATTTTATAACTTTTAGTGAGTCTTGAATAGAAGGGAAGCCTGTTATTACCAGTTTTCCCATTTTTGGGTAATGTTCAGAGGTGAATTTTAAAAGCTCGAAACCATCAATTTCTGGCATGTTTAAATCTGTAATTAACACATCTATTTTAGTGTCTTTTAAAATGATAACTGCTTCGCGAACAGATACTGCTTTAAAAGTATGATATTGTAAAGATTGTAAATGGCGCTGTAGTATTTCTAAAACATGAACGTCATCATCTACAAGTAAAATATTTTCTTTTCGTAATTCCATGATTAGTAATGTTTTGGTAAATTAACAATAAATATAGCGCCTTTGCCTTTAGGCATGTTGTTTTCAACACTAATAGTGCCTTTATGACTTGCTATAATGCCATGAACTACGCTTAAACCTAATCCAGAACCATCTCCAACGGGTTTAGTTGTAAAGAACGGTTGAAAAATTTTATCTATATTCTCTTTAGAAATACCTTGACCTTGATCTGTTATTTTTAAGACTACATTTTGTTTGGTTTCCGAGATTTCTATAGTTACCAAATCGCCTGGTTTTGAATAGTAAATGGCATTTATAATTAAATTGAAAATAATTTGTGTCAGCTGAATGGTATCAGCTTTAAGGTAAATGGATTCACAATCTATTTTTACAATGTATTTTACTTGCTTTTTTTTGAAATTAGGCTCTAACAAGCTCAATGCTTCTTTAATTACAGCTACAATATTTACCTGAACCATTTCTTGAGGCATTTCGCAAGCAAAAAACATGAGTTTCTTAACAACTTCACGTGCATACATTGCACTGTTAATTATTTTATTTAAATCGTTAGCATCTTCTGTTGTTGTAATTTTAGGTTGTAATAATTCAGAAAAACCAAGAATATTTGCAAGAGGTGTATTTAATTCGTGTGCAATGCCTGCAGTAATTTCTCCCAGAATATTTAAACGATCACTACGTTCCATTTGTCGTTTTAAAACGGCCTCATTTTTTATAATTTGAAAGCGCTCTAATAAGCTTCCCAATTTTAATGCAACGTTATTTAGCAATTGTTGTTCTTCTTTTAGAAAAGAATTTTCAATTAATGATTTAGAAGAATATTTGGCTATAATACTTCCGTTTTTAGTGTTAAATAGTTTTATAGATGTTGAAATTTCTGGAGAATAAGAATCTGTTTGTCCTGTTTTTACACATGTTTTACCATATTGAATACAAATTTCGGTATGTTCTGGATACTGAAATGCATTTTTTAAACTATAAGATATTGCTTGAAAAACAGCTTCAATTTCTTCGTAATTAGCATTCACAATTATGGACGATACCTCGTATAAACAGGTTAATTCCTTAATGCGTTCTTGTAGTGCGTGTTCGGTAGTATTCATGATATTTAATTAATCTATAAAATTAATCAAAAATCACGCCCGTTTTTTATGTGAATGAATAATTTGTAGTCCATTTTTTAAGAATTTAGTTGTTTTTTAGACGAATAAATAATTCATTTAAAGGAAGATGTTTACTAATATTTTTAATGCATTTTATTTAAAAGCAATAGAATCTTTTGGTTTTATATTCATAATATTGTTTACACTTTTAGTATTACAATTTAAGTTTTAAAAATTTATGAGCAAACCACGAAAAGGCATATTAATTATACTCTCATTCTTCGCCATTTATGTTATTTGGGGTTCTACATATTTAATGAATAAAATTGTTGTTACAGAAGTAGCTCCATTTTTATTAGCAGCCATTCGTTTTTTAAGTGCAGGGACCTTAATTATGGTTATTTCTAAAGTTTTAAAGCTACCAATGCAGGTTACTAGAGCTCAGTTTATAAATTGTGTTATTGCAGGGTTTTTATTTCTGGTTTACGGAAATGGTATTTTTGTGTGGGCTCTTAAATATGTAGACAGTGGTTTTGCAGCATTAATTATGGCTACACAACCTTTGTTTGTTATTTTCTTAATGCGCATAATACAAGGCAAGAAAATACAGCCTAAATCGTTGTTGGGTGTTGGTTTCGGAATGGTAGGTATGTATTTGTTAATTAGTCAGAACACCTTAAACTTAACTCGAGAAAGTACAGTTGGAATTGTAGTTATATTTACTTGTGTTTTAGGTATAAGTTCTGCTAGTATATTTGTGTCTAAAGCAAATTTACCATCTCATTATTTTGTTACAACGGGGTACCAAATGCTAACAGCTGGTGCAACTTTATTATTAGGTAGTTTAATGTTAGGGGAAACCTGGACAAGTCCGTTAGATTGGAGTACCAGAGCACAAACAGCTATGGTTTTACTTATTGTATTTGGAAGTGTAGTTGCTTTTACAGCTTTTAATTTTTTACTAAAAGAAGTGTCTACAGAAAAAGTAGCAACATCTGCTTATGTAAATCCAGTGATTGCTTTAATGCTAGGTTGGTATGTTTTAGACGAAAATGTGAGTACACAATCTATAATTGCCGGAGGTGTTTTATTAACGGGTGTTTATTTTATTAATTCTAAGAAAAAACTTGTATTGTTTTCTAGATTTAGAAAGAATGTAAAACTTTAGTATATAAGTTTTTATATGATTTAGAACAATTGTGATTTTACGGTATCGTAATAAGAATCGCTTACTGGAATTACAATGTCATTCAGCAATAAATCACGACTTTTTAAACCCGTAACTTTTTGAGTATTTACAATATAAGAGCGATGTACTCTTAAAAATAATGAAGCTGGTAAGGTTTTTTCTAGAGATTTTAAAGATTGATAACTCATAATTTTCCGTCCCTTAAGATGAAACACAACATATTCGCTATCACTTTCTATGTAAATAATGTCTTCGAGTTTAATTTTATGTAAATCGTAACCAGATTTAACTGTAATATATTCAGATTTGGGTTTAGGCAATTGTATGGTAGCCGATTTTAGTTTATTTACTGCTTTTAAAAAACGTTCGAAAGTAATTGGCTTTAATAAGTAATCTAAAGCATCTAATTCAAAACCTTCTATGGCATAATCTGAATATGCAGTTGTAAAAATAATTTTAGTTTCTGCAGGAATCAATTTTGCAAAGTCGGTACCTTTTATATCAGGCATTTGTATATCTAAAAAAATAACATCTATAGTTTCATTTTTTAGTGTAACCATCGCATCTAAAGGGTTTTCAAAACTACCTCTAAGTTCTAAAAAGTCAAGTTTTTTTACATAGCCATTTAATAAAGTTCGGGCTAATTCTTCATCATCAATAATTAAACATTTATACATTTTTTTCTAATTTTAAAGACACACTAAATGTATTATTTACAGTTGTTATTTTTAAATCGTGACTATTAGGATATAATATAGCCAAACGTTTTTTTACATTTTCTAAACCAATTCCACCTAAAGCATCTTTATTAATAGGAGCTTCTGGTATGCTGTTCTCAATTTTAAAGAGAATGCTATGCGCGCCGGTTTCTATATAAATGGTTATAAAAGTATCTTTAATTTTTTCAATATTAGAATGTTTGAACGCATTTTCTACAAACGGTATTAAAAGCATAGGAGATAACATAATATTTGAAGAAGAGACATTAAAATATGTAGTAATAGGATATGTTTTACTACTTTTTAATCTAAATAATTTAATATAGTTATCTATATAATCCATTTCTTTTTGAAGCGAAACTTCTGGCTGTTCACATTCGTATAATACATAACGTAACATATCTGAGAGGTAACTAATGCTCTTTTGTGTTTTTTCGGTATCTATACCCGAAAGCGCATAAATGTTATTTAAAGCATTAAATAGGAAATGCGGATTAATTTGAGATTTTAATAATTTAAGTTCTGTATTTAAAGTCTGTGCTTTACTTTTTATTAAGGCTTCTTCATTTTTCTGATTGTAATATATAACCTCTACAACAGTAGCTAAAATGTAAGATAAAACAATGAGTAAATTTTGTGTAAGAAATTGAGCATTTGGTCTACGAGGATCCGGTCCTTCAAGGCCTTCTAAAGATCCTGGACCAAAGCCTAAGCCTCTAAGGCGCGGATCTGGCAATATGTTTTGAGGTGTAAAATAAGAAGCAGCTAAGTTTACTAATATCAAGATTAGTAAAGAAACACCAATAAAAAGCATATATTTTTTAGTGAACAAATATTTAGGTGCAGCAAAGAAAATAAGTAATAATATCGCTATAATTTGAGCTACAAAAGCAGACGTATTTTCTAGTAAAAAATGTGTAGCCCAAAACTGCCCAGACCATAAAATTAACCAAATGGTAAGTAGTAATACAATCTGAAAACTAAAGCGTTTTAATTTATTCATTAGTGTTTAATCTCTATTAATTTATTTCAATTGTAACCAATTAATCTGTTTACTAATACAAATTAAAGTATTTTTAAATGAATAGATACTTAATAATAGTAAGATTATAGGCATGAAATCAGCTGTTTACTTAAAGTATTATTGAATTCACTTAAAAGGTAAGGGGAGTCATTGAAAACTACAAATGTTACACAATATATAAAGACTTTCGTAATATAAAATAGAATATTATGTTTGAATTCTAATTAATAGAATAAAAAGCAAAATAACAATATGCGCTTTGTAATCCCTAAGTACAGAGTTCAGCTCATAGCAAAAATAAGGACTTGTTTACTTTAAAACGAGTCCTTTATTAGTTTAACTCGTAATCTAAACAATTTATAAAATGAGTAATAAGATAAAATTGTATCGTTTTAAAATAGTAATGTTACTTGTATGCAGTGTGTTATTTACATGTAAACAAAAACAAAAATCTATAGATGGTGTTGCTCAAAACACAAACAGACTACCTTATTATCAAGATGCCAGTTTTATGCCGTCTTGGTTTCAGGCTAACGATACGGCTTTGAAAAATTTTCATAACATACCCGATTTTTCGTTAATCTGCTACACCAGTACGCGATAGTGTACCTGTATTAAAAGCTTATGCGTTATAACACAACACCATGTAGATGGCAAAAAATGGCATTTACTAACAGGAGATTGTTCAGAAATTTATAAGTTAGGAAGAACATCTTATTTTATTGAAGAAGATTTAGGACTTACAAAAACAAACGATAATTTTCTGCACACAGAAAACTTTGTACTTATAGATAAACAAAAGCACATTCGCGAGATTTATAATGGCTTAAATCAAACCGCTGTAAAGCAGTTAATAGCAGATATTAAGACCCTGAAATCCGAATAAATTAAAATAGCAACCATTCCCGAGAAAAGTGTAGTTATCTTTGCAGAAAATTACAATATGTCAAAATCCTTTTCTAAATTAGGAATCCAAGAAGCTTTGCTTCAAAGTTTATCCGATTTAAAGATTACTGTACCCACAGATATTCAAACTAAAACCATTCCTTTAATCTTAAACGACACTAAAGATGTTGTTGCTTTGGCTAAAACAGGAACTGGTAAAACAGCAGCTTTCGGTTTGCCTTTATTACAATTAATAGATACTGAAAATTCTAACATTCAAGTCTTAATATTAGCGCCAACACGAGAATTGGGTCAGCAAATATTTGCTAATTTAACAGCTTTAGCATCACATAGCCCAGAAATTTCTATAGCTTCTGTATGCGGAGGTATTCCTATAAAACCTCAAATAGAGCGTTTAAAAACACCTACGCAAATTGTTATTGCAACACCAGGACGTTTGGTAGATTTGGTTAAGCGTAATGCTATTGATATTAAACATATTTCGTATTTTGTTTTAGACGAAGCAGACGAAATGGTAAGCGCACTTAAAGAAGATTTAGATCTTATTATTACGGAAATACCTAAATCGCGCCGTACTTTATTGTTTACAGCAACTATGCCAGGAACCATAAAGCAGCTTATTCAGAATTATATGTCTAAACATGTGGTTCAGGTAGAAGCAGACATGGATACTGTTGGTCATCAGGGAATCGATCATCAATATATAGTTGTAGAACCTATAGAGAAGTTAGAAGTGTTGCTTCATTTCTTAAAATCGAAAGAAGGACAACGCGGAATTATTTTTTGTAAAACAAAAGCAGCGGTAAATAAGTTAGCTAAAAATTTAGCAATAAATAAATTCTCATCCGGCGCCATTCATGGAAGTCTAACACAAGGGATTCGCGATCGTGTTATGGGGCAATTTAGAGAAGGCTATATAGATCTTTTAGTGGCTACAGATTTAGCAGCACGTGGTATTGATGTAAAAGATGTTGCCTTTGTAATTAATTACCATTTACCAGACGTTTACGATACGTATGTACACCGAAGCGGAAGAACGGCTAGAGCAGGAGCAAAGGGCTTATCTTTAACTATTCTACAAGAAGAAGAAGTGCAAGATATTGCAGATTTTGAAAATGAATTAGGGATTACGTTTTCTGAATTAAAGAAAGCAGATGCACAAACTTTAGAGGAAAGCAATGCTTTAATTTGGGCAAACAAAATTTTTAAAACAAAGCCTAATCGCGATGTGTCTGAAACCTTTAGAAATAAAATACACACTACATTTCATCATTTAACTAAAGATGAACTTGTAGATAAAATTTTAGCACAATATATTACAGAACATGCAGGAGTAGTTTCAAAAGAAATAGCTTCTAAAAAGAAGAAAAATAAATAATTTCGATGGCAAATTTTTTAAAAGAACAGCAGGATATTTTAAATAAACTGAATATCAAAGCGTTAAATCCTATGCAGGAACAAGCGCTTTTAGCTATTGAAAATGCAACAAATACAGTGATACTCTCTCCAACAGGAACAGGGAAAACCTTAGCATTTTTATTACCTATAATTAAAATGCTAGATCCAGAAGTAGATGATATTCAGGCATTAATTGTTGTACCAACACGCGAGTTAGCAATACAAATAGAACAAGTCGTTCGCGAGATGGGAACCGGCTTTAAGGTGAATGCCGTATATGGTGGTCGCCCAATGTCTAAAGATAAAATTGAAATTAAACATACACCTGCTATTCTTATAGGAACGCCAGGACGTATTTTAGACCATTTTAGTGCGAATCGTTTTTCTAGAGACTCTATTTTAAATTTAATCTTAGATGAATTTGATAAATCTTTAGAACAAGGTTTTGAAGAAGAAATGCGTGGTATTTTAAATCAATTACCAAATCTTAACAGACGTGTATTAACCTCTGCAACACAGGGTGTTAATATTCCTAATTTTGTAAAGCTACATCAGCCTGTAGTTTTAGACTTTTTAGATGCTAAAGTGGCTTCAAAATTATCTATTAAAACGGTAGTGTCTCCAACTCAAGATAAAGAGCAAACGCTTATAGATTTACTATTACATATTGGGCATAAGCAAGGTATCGTTTTTTGTAATTTAAGAGATAGTATTGAAAATGTAAGTGAAGCGCTTAGAAAAAAGAGAATCAGTCATTCTTGTTTTTCTGGAGG
Source organism: Formosa sp. L2A11 (assembly GCF_009796865.1). GTDB lineage: Bacteria > Bacteroidota > Bacteroidia > Flavobacteriales > Flavobacteriaceae > Formosa. The sequence goes on from NZ_CP047028.1 coordinate 2,610,532, forward strand.
TATGGAACAAAAAGACCGTGAGCGTGCATTAATTACGTTTAGAAATGGAACCAGTCAGGTATTATTGGCTACAGATTTGGCGGCTCGTGGTATAGATATTCCAGAATTGGACTTTATTATTCATTACGAATTACCTCATGCAAAAGAAGAGTTTACACACAGAAACGGAAGAACAGCACGTGTAAATGCTAAAGGAACCGCTTATGTTTTAAGATCGAATCAGGAGCAATTACCTGAATTTATAGAGAAAACAAAGCCTATAGATATTTCTAAAAAAGTAACCTTTAAACCTCAATTTTGGGAGACCTTATTTATTTCTGGAGGTAGAAAAGATAAAATTTCTAAAGGAGATATTGCAGGATTGTTTTTTAAACAAGGTGGCTTAAAAAAAGATCAATTAGGTGCTATAGAGCTTAAACAAGATTGTGCTTTTGTGGCTGTGCCTAAAAGTATTGCAGATAGTTTGGTTGCAACCTTAAACAATTCACGACTTAAAAAGAAAAAAGTACGTATTTATGTTTTGTAAGTTATATTGTAGTTTAACGTAATTATGCTTAGACCCTGAACTAAATTCAGGGTGACGGTAAGATTAAGTCATACAGAATTTGATTAACTCCGTTGAATCTTCGATTTCAGTAGTACACAAACAGCATAAGTATTCATAATATTAGGGTGCTTGAGTGGAGTCGAAAGTCTTTTTAAGTGTATCTCGACTCTGCTCGATGACCATTAATATTCTAGTGTTTAACATAATTATTCATAATATTAGGGTGCTTGAGCGGAGTCGAAAGCTTTTTTAAGTATATCTCGACTCCGCTCGATGACCATTGATATTCTAGTGTTTAACATAAAAACATATTTATTTTATCTAAATACGCTTTTCAATTTCAGTATCAAACGCACTATGAATATGTGCTCTCATCACTAAATACCAATACATAAAACCCAACACCCATTAACAAGCGTAAAATCTAATCATAACATAACATTAATATAACATGCTGATTATTAGTTGTTTTTTATTTTAAAAAGATGATGCATACTAAAATATTAAGATGTACTTTTGCCGCTTCAAAAAATAATTGAATATGAAACGCATAACGGAATACAGAAAACTTTTTGAAGTTGATAAAAATGCAGATTTAAAGACTTTAAAAAAGCAATATCGTAGCCTTGCTAAAGAATGGCATCCAGACAAATTTCAAGCAGGAGATCCGTTAGTGGAAGAAGCTGAAGAAAAAACACGTAAAATTACAGATGGTTACCACTTTCTTGTAAGTATAGCTCCTGAAACCAGAGAAGCTAATAAAGATGTGTATAACGAAACTATTAATTCTGGTGTTGCAGATTTTCAATGGAACAGTTTAGTTCTTGAAGTTACTTTTGTAGATGGTTCGACTTACGAATATTTTGGAATAACAAAACCTGTTTATATAAAAATGATTAATAGTGATAAAGTGACTCGTTTTGCAAAACGTAACATTTTTCCTAAATACACATACAGAAAATCTAAACGTATTGTTGAGTCTGCTCAATAAGCAGATTTTATACATATTGTAGAATATAAAAGCACGAACCTCAATTGAGGTTCGTGCTTTTTTTATGGGTAATTTTTTTTAGTTGAATCTATATCTTTAATAGTATAATATGTAAATTGTAAAACACAAAGTAAACATTAGTTTATTCCGATAATAGTACTTACAAAAAGAGACTTTTGTTTGTATATAACTAGTTGTGGCTAATATAAAAAATGAGAACATTCAACGAAAGAGAAAAGGAAGTTTTAAAGATGTTGTATAATATATCCAATGACAAGTTGGAATTATTTAGCTTCCATTTACAGCATAAGTATTTTAAAGATTTGACTAATTCTGCACTTTTTCTCTTCCCAAAACGTGAAGAAGTGATCTTATATATTCCTAAAGTTCATTTTGACGACCTCGAGAAAAGAAAAAGCATTATGATGGAATTTATGGAATTCTTATCATTAATTAGTTTTCTAAAAGAAGAGCGTTTTATAAATATAATTCCTAACGAAGATGTAGGTAAGTCTGAACTACATATAATGAGAAAAGATTTTAACAATCCGAAAATTGAACAATCGACGCAAAATATAATTCTAAATGAGAATGGGGATTATATTGACACAAAACAAGCTCATCTGATTTTAGATTCTGATTCTGAAATAATATTTGAGGGTGTTGGACTTCAAAAATTGATTTACAATCAAGTGACTGAAAACTGTATGGGATTATTATTTGTTTCAGAAGAATTAAAAGAATTTGTTAGAAACAAATATATGTCAAAAGAAGATTTGAGATATAAACGTAGCCAAATTGCAACTTGGATTGGAATTTCATTAGCTATAATTTTTGGAATTCTGGGTTTGTTTAATCCATTCAATCATAAACAAAACACAGTTCCAATTGAACCTCAAGAATTATCACCAATCATTAAAAATAGTAACGAAATCCATCAAGACATACATAAAATCATTGAAATAATAGAAAAACAATAGATTCATTAACAAATTAAAAACTACACACAATAACTAAGTATTCGGCTCGCCGATAGGCCAGAGCTGAATATTGTGTTGACGAAGTCGGCAGAAGATGTCTCTTATGGGGAAAACGATGTGTTTAGGGAAGGATGCTTTGGTAATCGATTGTAGTTTACATGTTTAAACTACGCTGATTAGTCTTTATTTGGAAGAGATTGTTTCTTTTTTCGGTAACACTTAATATAATTTCACTTTATAATGGCTTAAATTTTAAGTTTAGCCATTGAGAGGTCTGTCCGCGCTTGCAGATTGTTTTTTTTAATTGACCCTATTTAATTTTTTATCTCTTAATAATACCCTCCAATTTTCGGGAGGACCACGATCGTTAAATAGTAGTATGGTATGTAGTTTTCCTTTTTTACAAACGGGACAACGACGGTGTAAAACAGGTTCGACTGTTTTAATACTCACTATCTTTTTACAAGCCAGTTCGGCTTGTAGTCTCGGTAATTTCTCTTTTTTCCAGCTGCTGCTTAAAATACCGTAATGCCGTATGCGTGTAAAGCCTTGGGTAAAATATGCAAAGCAAAGCGTCTAACAAATTCTTCACTGGACAAAGTCAACTTTATCTTTTTAGCTTGGTGCCGGTAATCTTTCGCGGTAAAAGTCACCGTTTTATTTTCACGATCTACAGCAATAATACGATGGTTACTTATTGCAATTTTATGCGTGTATCTGCCTAGATATTCAATAACATATTTTGGACTTCTAAAAGATTGTTTCGCATAGATCACCCATTTTTTACTGTACACTGTATTATAAACTTTCTTTGGGATTTTTACTTCACTTTTCCTAAGTTCAGAGATAAATTTAGCCTTAAACACCTTGCTCATAGATTTTACATTGAATAGATATTTACCTTTATTTTTTGCACTTTTCCATGTCCCTGATTTACGCCATCCACCGCCAGGAACAATACAATGCAAGTGCGGATGTAGGCTCATGTTTTGTCCCCAGGTATGAAGTATAGCAATCATACCCAGTTTAGCGCCCAAGTGTTTGGGGTTGTCTCCAAACTGTTGCAGGGTTTGCCATGCGGTTCTAAACAAACTGCTATAAATTACTTTACCATGACTCAGAGCGTAGGTATTAAACTCACTTGGAAGCGTAAAAACGATATGAAAATAAGGCACATTTAATAGTTCGCCTTCTCTGGCTTTTATCCACTGTTCACGTTTGTGTCCCTGGCATGTTGGGCAATGTCTATTTCTGCAACTGTTATAACTAATGTGTAAGGCTTGGCAACAATCGCATTTATCAATATGGCCACCCATAGCTTTGGTGCGACACCTTCTTATGGCTTGTAACCCACGGTAATGCCAAGAGGTCAGACTCAATGTTTTGAGCTGTAGCTGTTCCATTTCTAAAATGTCAGCTACTTTATGTTTACAAAACATTAATCGTAAAGTTTATCCAAGGGAGAAAATTTGGAACCACTAGGCAAATTGGCAACATGAAGATACGTGAGTGTCATCTCGATATGTGCATGTCCAAGAAGTTCCTTTAAACTGACGATATCAACACCATACTCTAATAAATGTGTAGCAAACGTGTGCCGTAAAGTATGGGCAGTTATCTGTTTAGAACTCCCTATTTTACTTCTGTTTTCTTTAATAATCCAGCGTATACCGTTGGTGGTTAATCCGCGTGATTCTCCAGCTTTAGAAACTTGGCTATTAAAAAGATGTCCCTGAGGGTTTTCTGTTGTGATGTATTTTTTTAATCCCCTAATCAGAAGCGGACTCAAAGGCACATAGCGATCTATTTTTCCTTTTTTCTTAGGAATAAACACGGTTTTACGCTCAAAATCGAGATCAGATAATTTAACAGCGCAGAGTTCGTAGCTACGCAGTCCACAACCGTAAAGCATACCTATTATCAAACGATGCTTAAGATATTTAGGCGCTTTTAAAAGGCGCTTAACTTCCTCTTTATTTAGAACACATGGTAGTTTAATATCTCTTTTAATTTGAGGAAGCGCTACACGTTTGGCTTCCATGCCCATCACTTTGTAGGCTGCTCTGAGTCCGAAAATGGTGTGTTTAAAGAAACTCTCGGAAGGTGTTTTGTGAAGTTTTTGGCAGTGGTAAAGATAGTTCTGAACGTGTTCTACCGATAGTTTTTCAGGACTTCGGTTGTAATGCAAAGCTAAGTGTGCCAAGCACCGGAGATAGTTGTTTAAAGTGCTTTTGGCTTTGCCATTAATAGAGAAACTCTGTTCGAGTTTGGTTTGAAGATGACTGAAATCCTTTACATCTGAAAAGGCGCGTTCAGCAATGGTTTTACTTTTTTTTAAACATAATAATAGATTTAAAATTTACCCATAAGTTAATAAATCTATTACTTTTACAAAAGAACCAACTTATTCTGAATCAGTCAGGAGGGCTTCCGACCGATAGGGAGGATTCGTTCAACATAGTATGTAATTTATTACTTAAACAATACGCAATCTCTTTATTTTTATGTGTTAGCAAATTTTTAGACTAATAGTTAGTCTGATAAATATAGTGAAGTGAAAGAATACTCTAAAAAATGAATTATTTGACTTAGATCAAATAGTTTGATGTAATACAACTTTATTTTTGCATATAAAATAATTAAAATGGTATCTACACAATTAAATACATTAGAGAAATTAAGTCACAATAGTCAAGAACTCTTAGAAAAAGCATTTGTACATCTTCAGAATGGAAAAGGAGTTATATTAATAGATGATAAAAACAGAGAAAATGAAGGAGATTTGGTGTTCTCTGCACATAATATGACTCTTAAAGATATGGCACTTATGATTAGAAATTGTAGTGGTATTGTTTGTCTTTGTTTAACTAATGAAAAAGCAGATTCACTTAATTTACCGTATATGGTAGAGGTAAACACAAGTAGTTTTCAAACGCCTTTTACCGTTTCTATAGAAGCAAAAGAAGGAGTAACTACTGGCGTTTCTGCCAAAGATAGATTAACAACAATACAAGTTGCGTCTAATGAAAATGCTAAGAGCCAAGATTTAGCAAAACCTGGGCATATTTTTCCTTTAAGAGGTAGAAATAATGGTGTTCTAGATAGAAAAGGACATACTGAAGGAAGTATTGATTTAATGAAATTAGCAGGCTTAAAACCAGAAGCTGTTCTTTGTGAATTAATGAACGCCGACGGAACTATGGCAAGAATAGACACGATTTCAAAATTTGCAAACGAACACGATTTAATGGTCGTGTCTATAGAAGATATTATTCATTATCGTAAATTTGTTAGAGACTTTAAATAAATGACAGACTATACAGAGCTCATTAATTTTATTAAAAAAAACGTTGAAATTGGAGATGAAGACTTAAAAATTATTTTGTCTTATTTTAAAATTATAAAAAAACATAAAAACGAGATTTTACTTCCTACTGGAAATATTAGTCAAGTTAGCTATTTTGTAAATAAAGGGTGTTTAAGGTTGTTTTTTATTGATGATAATGGAAAAGACGTTACGCGTTATATTGCATTCGAAAATCAATTTGCTACAGAACTTGTTAGTTTTATTACGAAAGAACCTGCCCAAGAAACAATTCAAGTTATTGAAGATAGCGAACTTCTTTACATTACTCACGAAGACTTTAGACATCTTATAAAAATTATTCCTAAATGGAAGGATTTTTATAGTGTTTATTTAGAAAAAGCATATGTAAATAATTCAAAAAGGCTAACATCTTTCACTACTTTAAATGCTTCAGAAAGATATAATCAATTATTTAAAATTAATCCCAATATTGTTAAACGTATACCTAATAAAATAGTGGCTTCTTATATAAATATATCACAAGAAACATTAAGCAGGATAAAGTCTAAAATCTAATTTTACCAATTATAAATTGTACAAAAAAGCACTAAAAGCTAACACTAGCCATTTCTTTCTCTTGGCACATTAATCCTTTTAGATATATGGCCTTTAAGTGCGTTTATCCTTTTATCTTTGTATTTCAAAAAACAGTATATAATGAAAAATCAACTTTCAATAATCGCTAAAATTTCAGCGAAAGCAGAACACACTGAATTTGTAAAAGACGCACTTCTACATCTTGTAAAAGCTTCTAGACCCGATAAAGGCTGTATAAACTATAATTTACTTCAGGATAACACAGACAAGAATAGCTTTGTGGTTTATGAAAATTGGAAGGACGAAGCAGCTCTAGATTTACATTTAAACACTGCGCATTTTAAAGCTTTTATGGAGAAAACAGAAGGTATGCTAAGTGAATTTACAGTGAATAAAATGACCATGATTTCTTAGACATAGAGTTAAGAGCATGTTATTAAAACAAGTATAATATGGATTTAAAATTAAAAGATAAAGTCGTATTTATAAGTGGTTCTACAGCAGGAATCGGATACGCAACTGCAGAGCGTTTTTTAACAGAAGGAGCAACTGTGGTTATTAATGGTAGAAATCAAGACCGTGTAGATTTAGCTGTTAATAAATTAAAAACAACTATAAAAGATGCGCAAGTATCTGGAATTTCTGCCGATTTTTCTAAAGTAGAAGAGATAGATGCTTTACTAGAAAAATTACCAGAAGTAGATATTTTAATAAACAATGCTGGAATTTTTGAACCTAAGGCTTTTGAAGCTATTAGTGATGCCGATTGGCTTCGTTTTTTTGAAGTAAATGTGATGAGCGGTATTCGTCTGTCAAGACATTATTTTCCTAAAATGCTAGCAAAAAATTGGGGTCGCGTAATTTTTATATCAAGTGAATCTGCTGTGTTTATTCCAGAAGAAATGATTCATTACGGGATGACAAAGACAGCACAATTAGGAGTTAGTAGAGGCTTGGCCGAGTTAACTAAAGGGACAAATGTAACGGTTAATTCTATTTTGCCAGGACCAACAAAATCTAAAGGTGTAGGCCAGTTTATTGATGATTTAGCAAAATCTGAAAACAAAACTATAAACGAAGTAGAAGCAGAGTTCTTTAAAACGCAGCGCCCAACGTCGCTTATTAGTCGTTTTGCAGCTGTAGAGGAAGTTGCCAATACGGTTGTTTATTATTCTAGTCCGTTAGCATCTGCAACTAATGGAGCTTCTATTCGTGTAGAAGGTGGACTTATAAAATCAGTTTTATAATTAGAAACTAAAAGTATTATTTATATAGCAAAATAATTAAAAACACGGAACAAAGCGTCTTAAAATAAAACGGTGTTTTATTCCTGTGTTCTTCAATTTTATCATAAAATTAAGTCTTAGATTATGTCTAGGGCTTTTTTTTATGTCTATAAGTTTAATAAAAACAAAAAAAACTCATCGATAAAAAAGGCTGTTTTGTATAGTGAAAAATGGCAAACTTCTATTGTGTTCTATATAATAAGAGTAAAGTATCAATTTTGGAGTGTAAATTAATAACACATTCAAAATAATGAAAATAGTTTTACACTTATTATGCTTTTTTAGTGTGGTAATAGCATCTGCACAAACAAACGATACTATTAGCAAACCTAAAATATGGTCTTTGGAAGATTGTATCGTTTATGCTATAGAAAATAACATCACTGTTAAAGATGCAGATTTAAATAAAAATATTTCTGAAGTTGCTTACGACAAGGCTAAATCGTCTAGATTACCAAACCTATTTGGTAGTGCATCTCAAAATTTTTCTAACGGTAATTCAATCGATCCTATTACAAGCGATTATGTAACCGATCAGATTTACTCAACTAATTTAGGGCTTTCTAGTTCTATGACGCTGTTTGAAGGTGGTCAGATTTCTAATCAAATTAAACAGAATAAATTACTTGTTAATCAGAATTCGTTTTTAGTAGAGGAAGCAAAGAATGACATTATTGTTAGCATTCTAGAAAATTATCTTCAGTTATTATATTCTAAAGAAGGCATTGCAATTGCTCAAAATAACTTAGAAGCTTCAGAAAAAGAAGTCGCACGAGCAAAAGCACGTTTAGATGCTGGTTCTATTGCTTTGAATGATTATACAGAAGCACAATCGCAGGCAGCAACAAATAAATACAGTGTAATTACAGCTAAAAACGATTACCAGCAATATATTATCGCGCTTAAACAATTATTAGAATTAAGACCAGAAGACACTTTGGAAGTTGAGGTTATAGACGATAATATGGAATTGGTTAATCTAGAAATGGATAAAATGAGTATCTATTATAAAGCGTTAAAAGTATTACCAGAGGTAAGTGCAAGCGACTTAGATATTACTATTAAAGAAAAAGATTTAGACATTGCTAAAGGCGCATATTTACCAACATTATCTTTAGTAGGAAGTGTAGGTTCTGGATATACAAGTATTTCTGATATTAATTTTTCTAGACAGTTAGATGTTAACTTTAATCAAAGTATTGGTTTGAGTTTGTCTGTACCAATTTTCAATAGAAATGAAACTAAAGCAGCTGTAAAAACGGCAGAAATAAATATTGAGCGTTCAGAAATTGAAAAACAAGCTACAGAGAAAGACATTTATAAAAAAGTAGAAACAGCTTACCAAAACGCACTATCGGCTCAAGAACAAATTATTGCAGCCAAAGCCTCTCAAGAAGCTGCATTACAGTCTTATAATTTAGCAAAAATTAAATATGAGTTGGGAGCGCTAAGTACAACAGATTTAATTATCAATCAAAACACATTTACGGCAGCACAGCAAAATTATATTCAAGCTAAATACTTAAACATTTTATATCTCCAATTACTTCAATTTTATCAAGGAAACGACATTAAACTATAAAACAACATGAAAACGAAAAAGAAAATCATAATAATTAGCATTGTTGCTGTGGTAGTTGCCATAGTCGCTTATAGTTTTATTAGTAGTGATAAAACGGTACTAATAGAAGCTAAAACAGTTACAGCTAAAAAAGGAGATGTAACCACTTTGGTTACTGCCACCGGAACAATTGAGCCTATTAATCAGGTAGATGTAGGAACGCAAGTTTCTGGAGTTGTAGAAAAAATATATGTAGATTATAATAGTGTTGTTAAAGAAGGTCAGCTTATTGCCGAGTTAGATAAAACTAACTTGAAAGCAGCTTTAACACAAGCACAGGCGTCTTACGATAATGCGGTTAGTCAGAGAAATTATATGCAAACCATTTATAACAGACAAAAAACATTGTTTGATAATAAAGTGATTAGTAAATCAGATTTTGATGATGCCACTTATAATTATGAAACAGCAAAAGGTACTGTTACACAACGTTTGTCAGATTTACAATCGGCTCAAACCAATTTAGGATATGCTAATATTTATTCACCTATAGATGGTGTTGTATTATCTAGAGAAATAGACGAAGGTCAAACTGTAGCTTCAAGTTATAGTACGCCAACCTTATTCACTATTGCACAGGATTTAAAAGAAATGCAAGTTGAAGCAGATGTTGATGAGGCTGATATAGGAAATGTTACAGAAGGACAACGTGTAACGTTTACAGTAGATGCGTATGTTGGAAAAATATTTGAAGGTACCATAACTCAAGTCCGTTTAGATTATACAGAATCGTCTAACGTGATTACTTACACAGTAATTATTAAAGCCGATAATCCAGATCTTAAATTAAAGCCAGGACTTACCACAACAATTTCTATTTATACTTTAGAATTAAAAGATGTGTTAACAGCAGAAGCAAAAGCAATAAACTTTAAACCAACTCCTCCAATTATGGAAGCTTACGATGCACAACATCAAATTGTAATGGTGCATCCAGAAGATGAAGAAGAAGGAGCAAAGCCAAGATCTGTAGACGATGAAGATGATAGTACCGCAGAGGTTTGGGTATTACAAGATAATGGAATGATATCTCCAAAAGCTGTTAAGTTAGGTGCCAGCGATGGTGTAAATGTTCAAATATTAGAAGGCATTAGTGCTGGAGATAAATTGGTTTATAGTTTAAAGGCTGAAGAAAACGGAGATATGCCTAAAGGTGGCGGAGATTCAGAGAGTCCGTTTATGCCAAAACCACCAGGATCTAAAAAGAAATAATCATGGCTAAGGAAATTATAAAAATTAAAGACTTGAAACGTGAATTCACCATGGGTACGGAAACGGTCCATGCACTTAAAGGGATTTCGTTTACTATAGAAGAAGGACAGTTTGTTACAATAATGGGGTCTAGTGGTTCTGGTAAAAGTACCATGCTAAATATCTTAGGATGTTTAGATCAGCCCACTTCTGGACTGTATGAAATAGACGGTGTGTCTGTAAAAGATTTAAGCCGAAATGAATTAGCAACCATACGTAACGAAAAAATAGGATTCATTTTTCAATCGTATAACTTATTAGCAAGAACATCTGCCATAGAAAACGTAGAGTTACCATTATTGTATAACAGTAAAGTGTCTACAGATGAACGACGAGAACGGGCTATTAAAGCTTTAGAAATGGTTGGTTTGGCAGATAGAATACATCATACACCATCTCAGCTCTCAGGAGGTCAGCAACAACGTGTCGCTATTGCAAGAGCGCTTGTAAATAACCCGGTGATGATTCTTGCCGATGAAGCTACTGGAAATTTAGATACACGAACATCTTACGAGATTATGTCATTATTTCAGGAACTAAATAAAACGCAAGGTATTACAATAACCTTCGTGACTCACGAACCCGATATCGCTATGTTTAGTAGCAGAACCATTGTTTTAAAAGATGGTCATGTTATAAAAGACGAGATGAATGATACCATTTTATCTGCAGCAGCAGAATTAGCAAAATTACCTAAAGAAGATCATTAATTATGAGATTATTAAACTTATTAAAAATCGCTTATAAGGCTATTGTACTTAATAAAGTACGAACCTTATTAACTATGTTAGGGATAATTATTGGTGTAGCTTCGGTTATTGCCATGTTAGCTATTGGTGAGGGGTCTAAAGAGAGCATAAGAGAAACTATATCTAGTATGGGATCTAATATGGTTACTATTAGACCTGGAGCAGATGTGCGTGGTGGGGTAAGACAAGATGCAAGTACAATGGAAAGCTTAAAGTTTGACGATTACTTAGCAATTAAAGAACAAACAACCATGTTAAGTTATATAACACCTGTGGTAAATGGTAGTGGTCAAGTTATTAGTGGAGCAAACAACTGGCCATCCACCATTTATGGTGTAAATCCAGAATATTTAGATATCAAGGTTTTAGGCTTACAAAGCGGAAGCATGTTCACAGATGCCGAGGTTAAATCGGCTTCTAAAGTCGTATTAATTGGTCAAACTGTTGTAGATAATGTGTTTCCTGACGGAGAAGAACCTGTAGGACAAATGATACGTTTTAATAATATTCCGTTTAAAGTTATTGGTGTGTTAGAAGAAAAGGGGGAAAATACTTTTGGTCAAGATCAGGATGATGTCGTTATAGCACCGTATACAACCGTACAGAAGCGTATTTTAGCCATAACTTTTTTACATCAAATCATGGCATCTGCTATAAGTGAAGAAGATGCTCCAGAGGCAGTAACACAAATTACTGCTATTATGAGAGAACAACACAAATTAGCAGATGATGAAGATGATGATTTTACAGTACGTTCTATGGAAGAACTTATTTCAACCTTTAGTTCAACTAGCGAAATGCTAACTATACTTTTAGTGGCAGTCGCGAGTATCTCGTTGTTAATTGGAGGTATTGGAATTATGAATATTATGTATGTATCGGTAAAAGAACGTACTAAAGAAATTGGATTACGAATGGCCGTTGGTGGTAAAGGCTCAGACATATTAATGCAGTTTTTAATTGAAGCTATTTTAATAAGTATTACAGGAGGTGTATTAGGAGTTCTTTTAGGACTTAGTGCTACGGTATTTATAGAAAAGTTTTTGCATTGGCCTACTAGTGTAGCACTGTATTCCATCATTATTTCGTTTGCAGTTTGTGCGGTAACAGGTATATTTTTCGGTTGGTATCCTGCAAGAAAAGCAGCAGCTTTAGATCCTATTACGGCCTTACGTTATGAGTAAAATTTTAGAATACGATTAATTTCAATTCATAAATAATAATATCATCTTATGAAAACAAGTATCATAAAAGTTTTGAGTTTTGGCGTTTTATTGGTTGTAATGGGCTGTAATAGCTCTAAAAAAAGCAGTAATAATACACCAAATACAGATATTCATTTTGTGTTGTCAGATACAGGACAAGATGTCTTTTATAACGATAAAGGTGAAGAGATTTCTAAACCTGAAAAGGAACAAGATTATTATGGTCAAGATGCACAATATACAGGTATCGCTTCTGCTTATAAAGATAATAAAGATGGTACGGTTACCGATTTAAATACAGGGTTAATGTGGCAGAAAACACCAGATAATAAGCGTCATAATTTTTACGATGCGTTTACGTATGTGGACGAATTAGAAATAGGAGGTTATACAGACTGGAGGTTGCCTACTATCAAAGAATTGTATTCACTTCTTAATTCAAATGGCGAACTTAATCCGAAAGATTTATCACTGTCTAAACCGTATATAGATACCAATTATTTCGATTTTAAATATGATGAAAGAATGCCTTATGCCGGACAATACTGGTCAAGTACTAAATATGTAAAAGGTCCAATTCAAAATATAGGAATAGAAGGGGCTTTCGGATTTAATTTTGCCGACGGACATATAAAAGCATACGAAACGGGTTTGTATTATAATGGAGAAGGTGGCGTAAGAAATCCTGGTAATTTAATTAGAGCTGTCCGTGGAAAAGAAAAGGTATATGGTGTTAACGATTTTGAAGTGAATAATGATGGAACAATAACCGATAGGGCCACAGGGTTAATGTGGCAACAAGCTGATGATGGACAAACGTATAATTGGAAAGAGGCACTAAACTATGCTAAAAATAGTACGCTAGCAGGATATTCAGATTGGAGATTACCAAATACCAAAGAGTTGCAAAGTATAGTAGATTACAATAAAAAAACAATTCCTGCTATAGATGAAAGTGTGTTTATATGCACAAATAAAGACAGTTGGTTTTGGACCAGTACTACCCAAGGAGATTTTAAATACACTGCTTGTTATATTGCGTTTGGAAAAGCATATAGTAAAGATAACAGTGCAGCCACAACATATTACGATTGGCATGGGGCAGGAGCACAGCGTTCAGATCCTAAATCAGGAAAGAGTGAAGATTATTTACTAGAGTCTGTAAACGCTGCAGATTCTATTAGAATTAATAATTATGTAAGATTAGTTAGAAACGTTGATTGAAATCAACATTAATGTATAAATTTTAAATTATGAAAACATTAAAAACCAGTACCATTATACGCATATTTATTTTTGCCTTGTTGTGTGGCTTTCTCATACAATCGTGTAAGGATAACAAATCGGCAAATAAAGAAGTTATAAGAGAGACTAGTAGTAACAACTATGTTCAAATAAGAACAGGACAAGTGGTTACGTATGGTGAAAATGGAGAAATTTTAGAAGGATTAAAACCCGGAGATTCTCTTTACGGTCAAGATGCTAGTTATTTAACTGGAAAACCAATGACTTATACTAAAAATGGAAATGGAACAATTACAGATAAAAATACTGGATTAATGTGGGAAGAAATTCCAACAACAGAAGGGTTTGATTGGCAAGGTGCAAAAGATTACGCCGAAAATTTAGAATTGGGTGGTTACAACGACTGGAGAATGCCAACAGCTAAAGAGCTATATTCTATTAGCGATTTTAGTGAAGGTTGGCCGTATATAGATACCACATATTTTTCGCTCGTTAATAATAAATATGTCGATAAAAGTGAACAGTACTGGGCAAGTAATAAATATGTTGGTCATACAGAAGAAGGGCAATATACTGCAGCATTTGGTGTAAACCATGCCACTGGTCATATTAAAGCATATCCAGGAGAAGAACCTAAAGACATGAAAGACCGTAAAGGTCCACCTCCAGGAAACCATGGACCTCAAGGGGAAAAAAGTGAAAACAAAGAAGTTGCAGCTAACGATAAGACTGAAGGAGAAAAAGGGGTAAAAAGAGATGAGAATAGACCACCACCTCCAGAAAATGGAGAGAGACCAACAGGTAACCCAATGTTAAAACATGTACGTGCTGTTCGTGGTAATGCCTATGGAATTAATAATTTTGTAGATAACGGAGATCAAACTATTACAGATAATGCAACGGGCTTAATGTGGGCTAAAAATGATAGCGGAAAAGGTTTAGATTGGAAACACTCCTTAGTGTATGCTGAAAATTCCAAATTAGCAGGGTATACCGATTGGCGTTTACCTAATATTAAAGAATTACAAGGTATAGTAGATTATAATTATGCGCCTGGAGCTCAGGATGTTTCAAAAGAAGGTCCCGCTATAGATCCAATATTTAATATTTCAGAAATCACAAACGAGAATAATGATCTAGATTATCCGTATTTTTGGTCTAGTACTTCTGCAAGATTTCAAAAGGGTAAACCTTTTTATTATGCATGGTATGTGGCTTTTGGACGTGCAGTAAACAATGAAGGTTTAGACTTTCATGGGGCAGGTGCAGTACGATTTGATACAAAACATGAAAACGGACCAGCAAGTGAAGGAGGAGAACGTTATTATAACTATGTGCGTTTGGTAAGAAATGTAGAATAAATAATTAGTTTAAAATAAATAAATATGAAGAAGAATATCGATTTAGGATTATTAGTGTTAAGAGTTGCCATTGCAGGTCTAATGTTATTCCATGGTATTGCCAAGTTAAGTGATTTGGATGTTATAAAGCAAATGCTAACAGAGGTTGGTATACCATCTGTATTAGCTTATGGTGTTTTTATTACAGAATTAATGGCACCTTTATTAATTATAATTGGCTTTAGAACTCGGTTAGCTTCCATTGTATTTTTCTTAGGTATGATTACAGCAATGCTCTTAGCGCATTCAGAACATATTCTTACAGTTTCAGAAAACGGAGGTTTACAGGTAGAATTATTATTGTTGTATGCTTTAGGGGCTTTGGTAATCTTTTTTACAGGACCTGGAAAATATGCAGTATCTACAAGTAAATCGTGGGATTAATTATTTTATAGAATATTATGAAAGCATTAATAGAAGAGTGAGCTTTAAATTAAAAATATAATGCAAAAGAATAAATATATAGTCGTTTTTTCTCACATCCTAGTTTGGCTTGTGCTCTTTAGTATGCCTTATTTTTTATCGTATCAGCAAGAACGTGACATTAATAGAATTACCGCTCATTTCTGGATCCCATTGGTGTTTTATGCCATGATTTTTTATCTGAATTTTTTCTATTTCGTAGATAAGTTCTTATTCACTAGAAAAATGGTGCAGTTTATCATTATAAACGTTTTTTTTATAGCCTTGTTTTTAGCATTAAAGGAACTTATTGAAGCAACGTACTTTAAAGAATTAACAGATAACGATCTTAGAAGAGAAAATGGAAAACCACCATTCGAAATGTTTATTTACATGCAAATGTTATCATACTTTGCTCCGCTGTTATTTTCAATAGCACTTAAAACAACAAAACGTTTAGTGACTACAGAAGCAGAACGTAAGGAAGCAACTAATATTAAGTTACAATCAGAAATACAACATTTACGATATCAATTACAACCCCATTTCTTTTTTAACTCATTAAATAATATTTACTCTTTAGTCGATGTTTCTCCAGAACAAGCTAAATCTACAATACATAGTTTAAGTAAATTAATGCGCTATTTATTGTATGAAACAAATATTGAGATGGTTCCTCTTTCAAAGGAAATCGATTTTATGAAAAAATATTTAGAACTCATGAAATTGCGCATTTCCGATAAAACACAAGTCATTTCAACCTTCCCTTCAGAAGGGAATAATATTAAAATTACACCTCTTTTATTTATCTCATTAATAGAAAATGCTTTTAAACACGGTGTATCTGCAAATAAGGAAAGTGAAATTTATATAGACATGTCTGTTAAAGAGCATGTTGTAGTTTTTAAAATTGTAAATAATAATTATCCAAAGCAAATAAGCGATAAGAGTGGTTCTGGAATTGGTTTACAAAACCTGAGAAAACGTTTAGAATTGCTATATCCAAACAAACATGTGTTTAAAACAGAGGTTGTAAACGGACGATTTTTTGTAGATTTACAAATAGAAACTTAAGCCTATGGAAACTTTAATACTGAGTTGTGTAATTGTAGATGATGAACCAATGGCACTTAATTTGGTTGAAAGTTATGTAAATAAAACACCTTTTTTAAATCTTATAAAAAAGTGTAGTAGTGCCATTGAAGCGATGGAGTATTTACAAAATGAAACGGTAGATTTGCTTTTTTTAGACATTCAGATGCCGGACTTAACAGGTTTAGAGTTTTCTAAAATGATTCCTAAACAAACGAGAATTATTTTTACTACCGCTTTCGATCAATATGCCTTAGAAGGTTTTAAAGTAGAAGCCCTAGATTATTTATTAAAACCTTTTGATTATGCCGAGTTTTTAACCGCAGCAAATAAAGCGAGAACTTGGTTTAATTTACTTAAAGGTTCTTCTCAAGATCAGGTTAAAAAAGCGTCTACAGATAAAAAAGAATTCTTATTTGTAAAATCAGAATACAAACAATTACGTATAAAACTTGCAGATGTACAATATTTTGAAGGCTTAAAAGATTATATAAAAATCTGGTTAAAAGATAATTCAAAACCAATTTTAACATTAATGAGTTTAAAATCGTTAGAAGAAGAACTTCCTAAAGACGATTTTATGCGTGTACACCGTTCGTTTATTGTTTCACTAAAAAACATAGAAGTGGTAGAGCGTAGTCAGATTATTATTAATAAGCAACGCATTACTGTTTCAGAACAATACAAACCAAAGTTTCTAGAATTTATTAATCAGAACTCTTTAAGTAATTAATTTTTTCTTTTTCCTTAATAATATCATCCTTAAAACTTGCCTTTTCATAGAGTGAATTACTTAATCTGTATATCTCTTTTCATAAGTTTATATAAGTAGCATACATTTATATCATAATATAAAATATCTGTTTTTATGAAATCAGTTTTATTAATTTTAGTTCTTTTTGGAGCTTCAGGATCTATTTACGCACATACAGAAACATCCCTTGTGCTTTTAGATACAATTAATACTTCTAATAACTATGTAAATTATCAAGTTTACGATAATCAAGAGAGTATTACGTTTAACATGAGAACTTCAGAACCTAGAGCAATCATGTCTATTTTACATCATGGCGTTACTATTTTCTTCGATATAAAAGGGACTGAAAAAAAGAAAGTATATGTAACCTATCCAGAAGAACCTCTAAAAATTACTGAAACACCTGAATTTGAAGTGTCTAATAATTTTCAATCAGAAGCAGATATTAAAAAGATAAGACATACCATTAAAGAACGTATTTCTCAGGATTTTCCAGAAGATGCTTTATTTGTTTCTAATCATGATAAAGAAAGCTTTAATGTGTTTTTAAATTCTATAGATATTAAGGCCATTTATAGTTACAATGAAAATAATGGCGAGTTAAATTATAGATTAACGATTCCTAAAGACAAAATTAATAACAAAAATAACTTCTCTAAGTTAAAAATTGGCGTGTATACCATTAAAAAAGAAAGATCTAACATAGACGAACAAGCAGCCAATTTTGGTAGTGGAATGAGCGGACCAGATAGTAATCAAGCTGGGCTTTCAGATACAAGAAATGACCGTGGAGGAAGTAGAAACGGACAATCTCAAAATAACCCACGTCCAGACGAATTAGATTCAAATGAAGGACCTATTGAAATCAGTTTTTGGTTTAAAGCACATATGTAATTTTTATAAAATATTAAGTTTAAATAGATTGTTGTAGTTTTGAAGCCTCAATTAAATGCATACACGGGATATTGAGGCTTCTTTTTATTTATATATTTATTTTCTTAATCGTTGAGGTTGTATACATAACTTAAATTATGTTTGCAGTTATATGGATTCACTTACACAAATCATTTTAGGTGCCGCAGTTGGGGAAGCTGTTCTTGGTAAAAAAATCGGAAACAAAGCTATGTTATACGGTGCTATTGCAGGTACAATTCCAGATTTAGATGTGTTGGCTTCTCATGTAACAGACACCGTTTCTGCTTTAGAACTTCATAGAGGTTTTACACATTCCATATTATTTTCAGTTGTATTTGCTCCCATTTTTGGATGGATTGTGTCGCGTTTCGAGCACTATAGAGATGTTAAAGGTTGGTCGTGGTTATTTTTCTGGGCGTTTATAACGCATCCCTTATTAGACGCGCATACTACTTGGGGAACACAATTGTTTTGGCCTTTAGATTTGCGTATAGCATACAAAACAATATTTGTAATAGATCCTTTATATACCGTTCCTTTTTTAGTGTTTTTAATTTTGGCAATGCGTCAAAAAAGAGGAACAAAAAAACGAAGCATGTTTAATAATTGGGGACTTATCTTAAGTACCGCTTATTTAGCAATTACAGTTGCTTTAAAAGGTTTTGCTTATACAGAATTTAAA
Organism: Formosa sp. L2A11; assembly: GCF_009796865.1. Taxonomy (GTDB): domain Bacteria; phylum Bacteroidota; class Bacteroidia; order Flavobacteriales; family Flavobacteriaceae; genus Formosa. Next base: position 2,629,559 of record NZ_CP047028.1, read on the forward strand.
GCCGCGTTACAAAATCAAAATATTAAATATACAGCTTTAGATACACGTCCTTCGCCTTTAAATACCATTTTATGGACGGCAAATGTAGATACAAAAGATTTTTATTTGGTTGGCTATTATTCGTTTTTCGATTCTAAGCCCATTACATTTTATAAGTACGCAAAGCATCATGAGTATGTAGATCAGTTTAAGTCTAATATTAAGTTAAAGCGCATGATTGCAATTTCTAAAGGTTGGTATACTATTTCAAAACACAATCAGCATTTATATTTTAACGATTTACGTTTCGGGACTTTAAGTATGCAACCGGATGCCCATAATTTTGTGTTTAAGTACGAAATTAAACCAGATGCCAATAATAATATCAATTTTATTGAAACACCTAAAAACAAAGACGACGCTAAACATTTAATGTCAGACCTTTGGTTGCGTATTCAAGGAAATTAAGCTTTAAATTTTAACTATAAATCTGTTTCAATTTTACCTATTATTTTAGTGTGTATTTTTTTATCATTTTTCTTTTAAAAGCGTGTGCGTCATGTTTCACTGAAAGTTGAGTGTACTTCACTTAATGTTCATTTTTCATCACGTTTTATTGTCGAAATTTGTTTTAACGACAGAAACTTTAACCTTTTGAAAAATGAAAAAAATAACTATTACATGTTTTATTGCCTTACAATTGGCTTTCATGTATTCTTGCTCGAGTGATAGCTCGTCATCAGATGATTCTGAAACACTAGAAGATGATAGCGTTGAAATTGTATTTGATGATACCGATTTTGAAACTACAGATTGGACGGAAGAAACGCATAGTAAAAGTGCCGATCCCGATTTTGATGAGGTCTTTGAAGACGAAGCAGTAAAACGTATTGATCTTGTAATAACCGAAGACCGTTGGAATAGTATGTTAGAAGATATGACAAGTCTGTACGGAACATTTGGTTCTCGTAGTAACTCCTCATTAAATGATTCTGACGAAGATCCTATTTTTGTACCAGGTGAAGTATTTTATAATGGTATAGAGTGGTATCGTGTAGGTATTCGTTTTAAAGGAAATTCAAGCTTACAGTCTAGTTGGTCTGCTGGGATTTTAAAATTATCATTCAAATTAGATTTTGATGAATTCGAAGATGATTATCCGCAAATAGACAACCAAAGATTTTACGGATTTAAGAAATTGAGCTTAAAGAATAATTACGAAGATAATTCTATGCTACGAGAAAAAGTAGCTGCAGATGTTTTTAGAGATGCTGGTTTAGCTATGTCACATACCGCTTTTTATACCGTGTATGTAGATCATGGAGATGGTCCTGAATATTTTGGAGTATATACTTTAGTTGAAGAAGTAGATGATACGGTAATAGACACTCAGTTTTCTGATAATGATGGAAATCTATATAAACCGGATGGCGATGGTGCTAGTTTTGCAGAGGGATCGTATTCTGAAGATGATTTGGTTAAGAAAACCAATGAAGATGATGCCGATTTTACAGATGTAGAAGAATTGTACGCTGCTTTAAACGCAGACAATAGAACTACAGATCCAGAAGCTTGGAGAGCAGAATTAGAGTCTATATTAGATACAGATACATTTTTAAAATATTTAGCTGTAAATACGGTAATTCAAAACTGGGATACATATGGTAGAATGACTCATAATTATTACTTATATAATAATCCAGACACCGAACGTTTATCGTGGATTCCATGGGATAATAATGAGGCGCTACAAGATGGTAATGGTCAAGGCGCAGTATCTATAGATTTTTCTGATGTAAGTAGTTCAAGTTGGCCATTAATTGGGTATTTGTACGCAGATGAAACGTATAAAGCACAGTATGATGAATATGTTCAAGAAACAATAGACGATTATTTTAGTGTTAGTAAAATGCAGTCTAAATACGCTACTTACTCGTCATTAATCGAGCCTTATGCAACTACAGAAATGGATGGTTACACATTTTTAAGTTCAAGTTCAGATTTTCAAACAGCTGTAAGCCAATTGAACAGTCACGTTTCAGAACGTGCCTCAATTGCAAGTTCGTATTTAAATAAATAGTTTTTTTAATCCTTTTAAGTTGGTTCTTAATTAAAAGCCAGTTATAAGAAATTATAGCTGGTTTTTTTATACTCTATATTCAGATATTTATTGTTTTAAGAATACAGAATTAGAAAAACGCCTAACATAATTCCTGCTAAAGGCACTAGTTTTTTTCGTTTGTTTTGTTCTTTAAAAATAAGACCACCAATAACTACAGCAATAATAATCTGGCTACGTTTAATTGCAGATAGTAGCATAATTAAAGCTTCTGGATCTTGTAAGGCTTTAAAGTAAAAATAATCTGCAGCTTGTAGTAAAACACCAACAGCAGGAATAGACCAACGAAATTTAAAAGCGTGTCTTTTTTCTGCATAAGGAAACCAAGTAATGCTTAGAATTACTAATAATATAGCAACGGTGTAAAAACAAAACCAGAATTGAAGTGTTTGCGGATTAAGGAGTAAACTTTGTATTAAAAATTTATCGTATAGTCCGCTTGACGCTCCTAAAAAAGTAGCAGCAATAATGGCAAAAATCCATTTATTACGTGTAAAGACAATACCTTCTTTTTTTCCTATTTTAGAATAGAGAATTACAGAACCTATAATTAAGAAAAAACCAATCCATTGTAAAGGATTAGGACGTTCTTGATAAATAAAAATAGCACCAATAAAGGTAAAAAATGGACCGGCAGAGCGTATGGGAGTAACTATGGTAATTGGTAAATGTTTTAGCGCTTGGTAAGCTAAAATCCAAGACCCAGCCATAATCCCAGATTTTATAAAAATTAAGCCATGTTTTTGTAACGAAATAGGTTCAATATAAAATCCGATAGATTTTGTAAAATCTGTAGCAAACTGAGAACCTAAATATAAAGGTAATAACACCAGAAATCCAGAAGATATGGTTCCTAATAACACAGGGAAAACTTCATTTCCTTGTACTGCGTGCTTTTTACATAAATTATGTAATCCTAAAAATACAGCCGATAACAGGCCTAAATACATCCACATGGGCGCAAATATAGTTTTTTAAGCGTTTTTTAGGTTCTGTTTTATTTATAATAATTTTTAAATATAGAGTTATGTGTTTTCGTTTTAATCTGTATTCCTTTTTATCTATAAATTCGGACTAATTCATCTAATTGTTAAGATTTTTAACAGTTTTAATAATGTCTAGCTCGTTGATTTGTATATTTTTGTTTTCATCAAATTAAAAATGAAATAGAATATGAAATCAGTATGTTTTGCCTTTTTTGTAATGCTTTTCGTCTCGTGTAGTTCAGACGATTCAGTATCAACAAAAGATTACTCAGAAGAGAATGATCAAGAAATTTTAGAATATATAGCGGCTAATAATTTAGATGCCACAGCTTCAGGTTCTGGATTATATTATGTGATAGATGAGCAAGGTGAAGGTGCTGAAATCACAGCAACATCAGACGTGTCTGTGAAGTATGTTGGAACGTATACAGATGGAACTGTATTTGATACATCTTCAGATGAAGTAGTCTCTTTTAATTTACAAAATTTAATATCTGGTTGGGTAGAAGGACTTCAATATTTTAAGGAAGGCGGAAGCGGTCAACTTATTATTCCTGCACATTTAGCTTATGGAAGTAACGACTATAATGGTATTCCCGGGGGTTCTGTGTTGGTATTCGATATTGAAATTATAGATTATGCTGCAGAAAATAAACAAGAAATACTAGATTATATAGCGGCTAATAGTTTAGACGCACAAGTTACAGCATCTGGTTTATATTATGTTATAGATGAACAAGGTGAAGGCGCACAGCCAACAAGTACTTCTAACGTTACCGTAACGTATAAAGGATATTACAGTGATAATGAGGTTTTTGATGAAAACACTTCTAGCACATCATTTTATTTAGAACAAGTGATTGAAGGTTGGCAAGAAGGTATTCCATTATTTAATGAAGGAGGAAGCGGTATGCTGCTTATTCCATCAGAACTTGCTTATGGTCGTTACGACTATAATGGTATTCCGGGAGGATCTGTACTTATATTCGATATAGAATTGATATCGGTAAATTAGATTCCGTTTTTTTATAATTTATAAAGCCCATCTTGTTTAAAGATGGGCTTTTTTTATGTTGAATTACTTATAATTAGAATGCTTAATTTTGAATAAAATCAGGATGAAACAACCAAAATTCTTGTAAGGTTGAATCTTTAGAATACATATTAATTTGTGCCAAAATTGAGTTTAAAAGTGTTCGGTAAGTCTCTGTTTTGTATGTGTCATAAAAAGCAGAAACGATCGGGATAAGATAAGAAATATCTATAGTCTTTAATGTGTCATGTCTCCATTTAGTACCTTCAGTAACAGGTGTTAAATATTGTAAAGCTAGAGTTAAACTCTTTTTGTTTTCAGTTTCATAATTCCACATATTCACATCTATTTTATTGGCTAGTTTTGCAATACTTATTAGTGCTTCAAGGTTAAAACAACTATAGAAAAAAGACCGTGTGCGCTCTAATTCATGAATTTGTCCACCTTCAATATTTAACATCTGTTCTAGGCTGTTTTCTGTTGCAATAACAGTATTTTTTGCTAAGGTTGTATCTCCTAAATATAAGGCCAAAGCCGCCACCTGAAATTTATACCAAGAACCGTGATTATTGGTAAGCAGACTCCCTTTTATACCCAACGGACTCTGAGTTAACCACTTTAAATAGTCACTTAGCCAAGCTGTCATTTCTGATTGATTTGTAGTTGTCCATTGTTTTGATGATGACACTAAATTTATGGCATCAGGAATAAATTGAACAATAGAGCGACCATCTAAAATACCAAAAGGTCTTGTGTTTGGTTTACCAGGAATACTTTGTCCGAATTTTAAATGCGGATTCATACGTGTTTCCGGATTTATAAACCAAGTGTCTAGCATGCTAATGGCTTTTGTAGCATATTTTTCATCTTCAGTAAAATAATACGCTAAACTTAATATGTATACACCTTTTCCCATTAACGCCAAGCGTTTTCTGTCTACAGCTTCGGTTTGGGTATCTGGATTTGTCTTTCCGTCTAACCGAATCCAAGGTAAACCATCTTCAGTTTCAGCATCTGGCCACCAATACCTGCTAATACTTAAATAATCATGCTTATCTCCAGACGGTGGCACTATACTTTTATCCATTACGGTTGGATTTTCTCTACTTAATAAACGGTTAGCTTGTTGTAAAAGTTGAGTGTAAGCATCTATTGTTTTTGAAGAAGCTGTTCCGTTATTAATCTTATTTTTAGAAGTCGCTAGACGAGTGGAATCTAAACGAATAAATGGATTTGAAAATGTTTTAATGCTGAATAGACATATAAATACAGCTACATAACATGTGGTTTGTGGTGTATTCATAAATAATATGGTTTAGTTTGTTTTATTGCTTAAATATAATCGAAATAAGAGAAGTCATTGCTTTAAAATTTAGCTAATTTGAAGTCTGTATTGAGATTAAAAAGCCGGTTGCTTGCTGTTATATTTATCGAAGAATAAAAAGTATCTTCGCATCCTAAATGTGAATATATGGAAGCAAAGACAGAAGGTGAAGTAGGAGTTGAATTGAGTGAAAAACAAATCGATGATTGCTTATATGTATTAGAACAATTAAATGCAGATACCAACTTAATTTTCGATATTCCAAAAGACAAACGCATTGCTTTAATTAAAGCAACCGGACAATTTTCTAGACCAAGTCGAGAAGAGTTTGCAAAGCGTAAAAAAGACGCTAAGAAAAATGCAAAGCGTAAAAAAGAAGTTCAAGATCGTGTTGCTCGTAAAGTAACAGGAATTCGAAATGCTCGGGAAACGCCAATTTTTATGGCGCCTAAATTATTAGCTGCAGCCGATTTAGATACTATAGAAACACCAGAGTTAGAAACACCTAGAAACTGTTACGTATGTAAAGAATCGTTTACTAAAATGCATCATTTTTACGATACGATGTGTACCGATTGTGGAGATTTTAACTACGCTAAACGCTTTCAAACCGCCGATGTTAACGGGCAAGTTGCTGTAATTACAGGATCGCGTTTAAAAATAGGATATCACATTACATTAATGTTATTACGAGGAGGAGCAACGGTTATTGCAACAACTAGATTTCCTGTAGATTCGGCAATTCGTTTTGCTAAGGAAGACGATTTCAATCAGTGGAAAGATCGTTTACACATTCACGGTTTAGATTTAAGACATATACCAAGTGTGGAAATTTTCTGTAATTATATTGAACAGAAATATGACAGACTAGATATTTTAATAAATAATGCGGCCCAAACCGTAAGACGTCCTGCTGGTTTTTACGCACATTTAATGGGTAAGGAAGAACAAGCTATTACTACGTTACCACAGGCTGTTCAAGATTTACTGTCCGATCATACCACGTGTTTAGACGAATTAAAATCACTGACTTCAGGAGCATCTTCAAATAAAAATATGCCAGTGACTTGGCATGGCCCAGAACCCGGAATTGGATTACGAGCGTCTGCAAAACTCTCTCAAATTCCGTATAGTTTCGATAATTCTTTAGTTGCAGATGAAGTCTTTCCTGAAGGGGAATTAGATGCCGATTTACAACAAGTCGATTTAAGAAAGACCAACAGTTGGAGATTGAAACTAGGAGCGATTGAAACGACTGAAATGATTGAAGTACAATTGGTAAATTCTGTCGCGCCTTTTGTATTATGTAATCGTTTGGCAGAGTTGATGAAAAAAGAGAATACGGGGCAGAAGCACATTATAAATGTAACGGCTATGGAAGGTAAATTTCATCGTGTGTTTAAAGAATCTCGTCATCCGCACACCAATATGGCTAAAGCTGCGCTTAATATGCTTACACATACAGCTTCTGGCGATTTAGCTAAAAGCGGAATTTTTATGAATGCTGTAGATACAGGTTGGGTAACAGATGAAGATCCTGCCGAATTAGCGAAAAAGAAACAAGACGAATACGATTTTCAGCCACCTTTAGATATTGTAGATGGAGCTGCTCGTGTTATGGATCCGTTATTAGATGGTATTAATACAGGCAAACATTGGTGTGGTAAATTTCTTAAAGATTACCGTCCAATAGAATGGTAAAAACTCTTAAATAAATTTCATTTTAAGTTTTTAGATCTAAATAAGTGTAAATAGGTTTTGCGTTAGTTTTATGCGTTTTCAAGTCAATAGAATCCTGATATTATGGGTAAATTGCAGTAAAATTAAGAACAATGGAAAACGTATTAGTAGTTGGTGCAACTGGTACCACAGGACATATTATAACAAATTATTTAAAAGAATCTCAAGATTTCGAACCCATAGCAATGGTTAGAAATGAAGCACAAGACAAGAGTTTTAGTGCACATAATATTAGAACAGTTCATGGCGATTTAGAAGGCGATGTTTCCAAAACAGTTTTAGGTATTGATAAAGTGATTTTTGCTGCTGGATCTGGCGGAAATAAGGTAGAAGCAGTAGATCAGGATGGCGCTATAAAAATGATTAAAGCTTCTGAAGCGGCTAATGTTAAAAAGTTTGTAATGTTAAGCTCTATGGGAGCAGATCAACCGGAACAAAGCGAAAAACTTCAAGATTATTTAAAAGCGAAACATAATGCAGATGAGTTTTTGAAGAAATCGTCGCTAAATTATACAATTATTAGACCTGGAACGCTTAATAATAACGCTGGAAAAGGTACAATAGCGTTAGCTGAAAAATTATCTAAACATGGCGAAATTACACGCGATGATGTGGCTCAAACACTCATTCAGGCCTTACGAGATGATGCCACAAATACATCTACTTTTGAAATTTTACAAGGACAAACTCCAATAGAAAAAGCTATTCATATGTTCTAAATGTGTAGAAGATTTAAATGTAAAAATGTATTAACTTGAAATTTTTATTATGATTAAACCAAGAACAGAAACACCAGACCTTACCATAAATTTAGTAAACGATACCAAATGGACACTTAGTGAACAACATCCCGAACATTTTACAATGCTTGTGGTGTATAGAGGGAAACATTGTCCGGTTTGTAAAACATATCTAGAAACCATACAAAAACACATAGAAGACTTTAAAGAAAAGGGTGTAAATGTAATTGCAATTAGTTCTGATACTGAAGAAATCGCTAAGGCTACATACAGCGATTGGAATATTGATGATGTGCCTTTAGGTTATGGCTTTTCTATTGAAGACGCACGATCATGGGGCTTATTTGTTTCTAAAGGCATTAAAAAAGAACCTGAAACCTTTATAGAACCTGGTTTGTTTTTAATTAGACCAGACCGTACATTATATGCGGCTTCTATACAAACTATGCCTTTTGCTAGACCAGAAATTAAAGCGATTTTAGGATCTATAGATTTTGTAATTAATAAAGATTATCCGGCTAGAGGAGAAGCTTAATAGATAAAATTGAGTCATACAAAAAGCCTGTAAACGTTAGTGTTTACAGGCTTTTTGTCTTTATAAATGTAAAATTATTGGTTTTATAAGGTATTTAATACTCTTAGTAAATTAGATTTTTTATTAAATAACTGATATTCAGAATCGATTTGTTTAAGTTGCGTTTCTATTAATTTAGCCTCTCTATAATTTACTAAAAATAAAGAGCCTTCTCCTAAATTAAATTTACGTTCTTCACTTTTTACAATTTGCTTATAATCTACCACTAGATCTAATAAAATATCATACTGTGTTTTGTAAGAAGCAATATTTTGAATGGTTCCATCAATCTTATTTTTTAATGTCACTTTAGTTAACGAAATATCATAAGCGATATCTTGTAACTTCATTTTTGCCATTGCTAAATCTCCGCGTTCTTTTCTTAAAAATAAGGGAAATACAACTTGTAAACCGCTTTTATAATCTGCTGTGTTAAATGCATCTAAATGTTCGTAATCGGAGGACAAGAAATTGTATTCTAGGTTAACAATTGGTAATAAATTGTTCTTTTTTAAGTTTCTATCTACTTTTAAAACAGCTTCTTTAAGCTGTAATTCTTGGAGTTTTGGATGATTTTCAATAAGTTCATCTGTACTGTTTAAAATAGAACTATTCAGTACAACATCAATAATATCAACAGTTTGTGTGTCTGGAACAATAGCGTCTTTTAATTCTAAAGGTAAATTATTCTCTAGCCATAAATAATTAGAAATATCTAAAGTAGATTTTACATAACCAATTCTAGCTTTTTCATAATCTAGCAATCTAGACTTGTAATTAATACTAGCTTCTAGAGTGTCTACCGCAGGATATTCACCAGCAAAGAAACTCTTCTTAACATTGTTTAATCTGTTTTTAGCATTGATAACATAATCACTATAGACTTGCTGTGCTTGGTAATTTTTTAGCCAATTAAAATAAGTTGTAATGGCTTCGTATAAGAACTCATTAACTAGTAACTGGCGTTTAGCTTCAACTTGCTTAGTGTATAATTTAGCCTGTTTTAACGTTGCCATACGTTTATTAGTTAATAAACCTTGTGCAAGGTTTAAAGATATTCCAGCACTGTATAAGCCGTCTTCAGGAGTGTTGTATTCTGGATTTAAATACTTACCATCAGAATTTTCATATTTAGCACTTAATTCTACACCATACCAGGTTGGAATTTTAAAAGTTGTATTTAATTTATCGTAATATTCTGTGCCCTTAAATTTCTTCCGTTTATAATCTACAGAAAGTTTAGGGTCGAAAGCTCCTCTAGCTTTTAATAGCTTAGATTCACCTTCGGTTGTTAATAAATGGGCTTGTTTTACAACAGGATGGTAGTTTTTTACGTAACCCAAATATTCTTCTAAAGATAGAATACTGTCGTTAAGCTGTGCATAATTCACAGTAACAAAAAGCAAGCATATAATAGTAAATAGTTTTTGCATTAATAACTGTTTTTATCTGTTGATGATTTTGATGCTCCTGCTGGTTGATAAAAGTTAGGAGGGAAGCTGTTAATTTGTCTCCATAATTCATACCAAATTGGCACATTATCTAATAACGCAATAGTTTGTGCTCCAGAACCTACACGTATGGCTTCTGGCCAATCTACATCATTTTCATCTGGACTAACTAATACACGATACATTCCGTTTGCACTTATAAAGTTCTCTATTGCTATAATTTTAGCACCATAAGTACCGTAAGATGCATTTGGCCATCCGCTAAATACAATTGCAGGCCATCCGTCAAACTGAACACGAACTGTTTCGCCTTTATGTAACAAAGGTAAATCTATAGGACGCACGTACATTTCTACAGCTAGTTCGTAGCTTGCAGGCATAATATTTACCAATTGTTCGCCTTCTTTAAGTGTTTCTCCAACTCCAGCTTTTAAAGCTTTATTAATGTAACCATCTAGAGGAGCCGTAATGTATAATAAACTACTACGTTTAGTATAACTCGCTAAACTACTTTGTAATTTAGACACTTCAACCTCTGCATTATAACCAATAGATTGCGCGGTATACAGATCGCTTTCAGATTTTGAAAACTTATCATTATAGGTGGCACTAATAGTTGAAATGGCTAACTCACTATTAATAACTTGATTTTTAGTGCTTAGAAATTTGTTTTGCAAAGACATTAATTTCGCTTGTGTGTCTTGGAGTTTTGCATATTTTTCTTCGACATCTTTAACCGCCTTTAAACCTTCTTTTTGAAGTGTTATAGTACGTTCGTATTGTGTTTTAGCAATATCTGTATTAATCTTAGCCGCTTCCAAATCCATACTGTCTGTGGTTACTTTTAGTCGGGCTTGAATTAATTTATTCTTTGCTTGTTCTAATTTTAAACGTCGTTCTTGTTTTAAAGCCGAAATTTGATTTTTTAAAGCATTTACTTTGTTTTTATAAGCCTCTACAGACGATGTTTTTGCTGTAATTTGGTTTCCTGTACGTTCTGTTAATTGTGTGTCAAAATACTCACTTTTAACTTCTGAAATACGAAGTATGGTATCTCCTTTTTTTACAAAATCTCCTTCTTGTACAAACCATTCTTCTATACGACCTGGAATTTGAGATTGTAAGGTTTGTGGGCGTTGTCCTGGTTTTATTGTGGTAACAGTACCTGAACTAGATATGTTTTGTGTCCATGGCAATAACATGATAAACCCAATGATTATAAAAAATACTAAAAGCAGCTTTTTTAATACTCTATGGTATTGTATGTCAAATATATACTGACCAGACTTGAATTTCTTCATGTCGATCTGTTCTGAAATGTGATTATGAGAAATGTTTAACATGTGCTATTAGAATTCGTTGATTATATTTCCATTTTTAAGTGTAATTTGTTTATTACACGTATCCTTCCAATGTTCGCTATTACTAACTATTATTAAGCTCCAAGGTCTTTCAGGATCTGTAAGTAGTTTAATAATACGCTCTGCTTCATCTTTTGGAAAATGATCTAATGGATCTTCAAATATTAATATTTTAGGTTGCTTTACTAATGCTCTTGCAATAAGTATTTTGCGTATTACAGTGTATGGTACTTGTTTTCCTTCTGGTTTTAAAATAGTACTTAAACCTTTGGGCTGTTGTTTTAAGAAATCTGTTAAACGGAGTTCTTCAAAAACCTTATATATGGTTTCGTTATCTATGTTTGGATTTCCAAAGGTGACGTTTTCTTTTATGGTACCTTCAAAAGGAAATTCGTCAGACAAGGATAATCCTAAATGTGCGCGATATTCATTTAAAAATAAACTTTCAATAGATAAATTATTTATATAAATATGTCCGTTAGTAGGTTCTAAAATACCAGATATAAGCTGAATTAAACTCGATTTCCCTGAACCACTTTCACCTTTAATCCAGATGCGATCTTTCTGATTAATTGTAAAAGATAAATTGTTTAATATGGGCTTGTTTTGTTCTGGTAATTTATAAGAAACATTAGACAATTCTATAGTTAATTCAGCATCTTGATCTATAGATTCACCTTTTTGTGCTTCTAAAGGCTTGTCTACAACCTGACCTAATTTTTCGATAGAAGTTAACACATCGTAAAAAGATTCTAAACCTAAAAGTAGTTTTTCAACAGAATTAATAATCAATAAAATTACAATCTCTGCAGCTACAAATTGTCCAATATTCATACGTTGGTCTAATACTAAAAGTCCACCAATTACTAATAAACCAGCAGTAACTAGAACTTTAAAGCTTATCATTTGTATAAACTGTAGCATTAAAATTTTAAAGTGATTCTCTCTCGCTTCTAAATAATTGTTTACTAAGGTGTCACTTTTTTCCATTGATAAATTGGTACGTCCAGAAAGTTTAAAACTAATAACAGTACGTGAAATTTCTTGTAACCAGTGGGCTACACTATACTTATATTTAGATTCTACCAAACTTGTGTCTAGTCCGGGTTGCGCGGTGTACTTAAATACAACATAAATAAGAACTAAAAGTAACAGACCAAATACCATAAAAAAGGCATGATAAAAAGAAAGCAGCACTAAAGCCAATATAATTTGTAATAGGGCAGAAGGGACATCTATTAGAATTTTAGATAATCCTTTTTGAATGGTTAACGTATCGAAAAAGCGATTTGCTAATTCGGGTAAGTAATAATTACGTAGTTCACTCATTTTAATCTTAGGAAATCTGTAACTTAAATCGAAAGATGCTCTAGTGAAAATACGTTGCTGTATGGTTTCAATAATACGCATTTGCATTAATCTTAAAGCTCCCGAAAAAGCAACTCCAGCAGTTACCAATATAATTAATACATATAGAGAGGCAGATGTTTGTGCACCTTGTAATAAGTTAATAATGGCCTGAATTCCTAGCGGTAATGACAGACCTACAATACCTTCAAAAACAGCATAATATCCGATTTGATAAATATCTTTGCGTTCTAATTTTAGAAGACCTAAAAAACGCCTCCATGGCGTTAACTCTTTAATTTTCATTAACTAATGTTTTTAGTGTTAAATCGATATAGAAATCGGAAGGTGAATGTGTCTTATTACAATTTGTAATAGATTTGAAATGATTTTTTATAAAATGTTGATGCAAAGCACCTTCTACAATGGTACTTGCAAGACTTAATGGAAAAGGATATTTTGTATTGTACTCTGATATAATTCCTGATAACCGATGAATAACACGTTTGTAAGGCATAAATGCGCCTTCCTTATTGTCTGAATCTACATTTTTTGTTAAATACGATTTAGAGTTTTCATGAATTATTATTTCATTTAAATAAACTTCATCAATATGGCCATATTTATGGTCTAGTTCTGCTGTTCTGCTTACCACATGAATCGCTGTTTTTAACTTGTCTTTAGTGTCGTTATTGCTATAGGTTTCAATGATAAGCTGACATTCTATCCAACTCCAATACCAAGAGGTTAAGTAAACTAATAATTTGTGTTTACTTTCAAAATAACGATAAATCGAACTCTCATTCGATTGTATCACTTCGCCTAGTTTTTTGAAATTAAAATCTTCAAAACCATGTTCTTTAATTAATACAATACTGCTTTCTATAATGCGTTTTCCTAAAGCGGAAGATTCTGGGTCTTTTAGATAAATACCCGTAGGAATCTCGATTTTAAAGGTTGAAAGTAAATCAATCATAAGTAATACTATTTCTCGCAAAGTTAATAGTATTACTATTATTTTAAAGTGTTTGACTATTAAATAAAAGTTAAAAAGAGTTAAGTGTATTGATTTTTAAGGGGTTAATAATTATGTGTCGTACAAAATATCGAATTACTAAAATGTGCTTTTATAATTGATAATTATATAATTAAAAACGCCCTAACCGTAATGATTAGAGCGTTCTATATTTTGAGTATTATTAAATAATTATTTATTATTTGCTATAGTAATGGCTTTTATGTTTACAAATTCTTTTAATCCAAAACCTCCATGTTCTCTTCCATATCCGGAATCTTTTACTCCTCCAAAAGGCATTTCGGGGTTGGCTAAACCAAACGTGTTAATAAATACCATACCTGTATCGAAATATTTTTCGGCTAAAAGTGTAGCACGTTTAACATCTTTAGAGAATATTCCGCCTCCAAGACCAAAACAGCTATCGTTTGCAATACGCATAGCATCTTCATCGTCTTTTGCTTTTATTAAAGCAGCTACAGGACCAAAAAGTTCATCGTTGTAAGCTGGTTGTCCTGGTGTAACATCACTTAAAACAGTTGCAGGATAGTAATATCCTTTACCTTCTTTAGGTGCTCCACCACATAATATTTTGGCTCCTTTATTTACACTTTCGGTAACTTGTTCATGTAATTTATCTCGTAAATCTGCTCTGGCTATTGGTCCTAAATTGGTGTCTTTTGCTTTTGGATCGCCCAGTTTTAATTCGGACATGGCTTTTACAAATGCATCTTTAAAGCTGTCGTAAACCGCATCTACAGCTATAAAACGTTTGGCAGCAATACAGGTTTCTCCATTATTATAAATACGTCCTTTAACTGCTTCGGTAACAGCTAGCTCAATATCTGCATCTTTAAAAATTAAGTAAGCATCGTTACTTCCTAATTCCATAACCGTTTTTTTGAGTTGCTTACCTGCTTTTTCTCCAATAATTCTACCGGCTTCTGGGCTTCCTGTTAAGGTAACACCTCTGACTAATTTATTTTCTATAATAGCATCAGATTGGTCGTGATTAATAATTAGTACTGTAAATAAACCATCTGGTAATCCTGCTGCCTTAAAAATAGATTCTAACAGTTTTGCTGTTCCTGTTACATTAGATGCGTGTTTTAGTAATACACTATTTCCTGCCATTAAGTTCGTTATAGCGTAACGAATAACTTGGTAAGACGGATAATTCCAAGGTTGTATTCCATAAATAATTCCAATAGGCGAATAGGTAATACGTCCTTTAGTGCCGTTAGCGAATTCGCGGTCTTCTGGTTTTAATACCGTTTCGGCTTGTTCTGCGGCATAATTACAAACTGCAGTACAAATGTCTATTTCTTGCTGACTTTGGGTGAGTAATTTTCCCATTTCATCAGTCATAAGTTCTGCTAATTCTGTTTTATAATGTTGTAATTCTTCACCAATAGATTTTATAATTTTTGCTCGTTTTTCAAAAGGTTGGTGTCTCCAATCTAAAAAGGCTTTTTGCGAAGCTTCTATCTTTTCGGTTACAGTATCATCCGTCATATATGTATATGTAGATAACGGTGTCCCGTCTGTTGGGTTAATTGTTTTAAACGTATCTTTTTGTGTTTCAGTCTCCATAATCTTTTCTTTTATCGTGTTATTTTGGCACCTTATTGTACCTTAACATTTGTAAAGATACCTCTGGATTTGGTGTTATCTTTGCTCTATTATAACAGATATTGACGCTAATGCAAAAGCATGAGTTCAATTCAGAAATATTAATGTATATTACTTTTACAATTTCTATATGAATAGATTTTTATTCGTTTCAATAATAGAATATTTACCAAAAAAATAGAATATTATGATGCACACCATGTATAGTTTACTCGCACAATTACCTTTAGGAACACCTAATCCAGACAATAACACACCAATAGATTTTACAAGTCCTTTTGATGTTATTGTATTTATAATCTTACCTATTCTTATGATTATTTTTTATGTGATTTGGAGAAAGAATCAGAAAAATAATAAATAAATTTAAAACTTTATTTACCTAATTCTATTAGTATTTTTGCTGTATATATTGAATTTTAAAAGTTGTTTTATAACTATTAAAATCACAAGTAATTAAAGAATACACCATGAGTTTTTTTGATACATTTTTTGAAAGTCAAGCAGAACACACGCACCATTTTCCCGAACCAACTAGCAATGGTGAAGTTAAAATAGAAAACAATACATTGATTTGCCAAGATTTTAAAGATAAAGGCATGCGTAGTTGTGTTGTGAATCTGGACGACTTACAATATGTGTATATTAAAGTGATTGATGAAAACGATAAGTATCTGTTTCTTTTCGATCACCATCAAAATGATATTCCTCTTACTTATAAAGGTTTTGAAAAGGTGTACACGCAATTATCTGAAACTTTTAATTTTAATGACGCTGTTTTTTTCGAAAATATGACTAAAACGGAACGTCTAAAAAAACAAATTTGGAGACGTAAATATCCTAAAACATATACCATTCTAGATACGAATTATAGCGATTATAACGAAGGTTTTGAAATTCAATCTCAACCAAAACAGTTTATATCTTGGGAGTCCACTTATGATGAAATTAAGGATTACGAAAATATTTACTTTGAAAAATCGCCTTACGACCAAACACTCTTAAAATTTAAATATCCAATTCGTATTGGCAATGTTATTTTAACGACGCTTCAAGCTTATTTTGATAACACGAGAACAGATGTTCCTGTGCTACATTATTATTGTAATTGCTATAACGATTTAGGGAATGATGGTAGTTATAATGATTTAAATAAGGTATTTACACAAGATTTAGTTCCCGATAAAGTGTTAAAAGGTTATGAAAGAGCAGATCAGAAAAATTGGTTCTTCGATTTGAATAACATCAAACTATCTATGTGTTATACTTACGATTCTAATTGGCAGTTTGATGGTGGAAATACATCTATAACTATTAAAAATCAGCGAGAATATCCAGAATTATTAATCGATGTCGTTTACGAAAAAGCTATTGTAATATCTGAAACCTTGTCTTTAGATGGCGATTTTAGTTGCCCTGAAGACTACATGAGAAATAGCAGAATAAAATACACGCCAAAAAGTATTACAGAGAAATTTAAAGCAGGCACTATTATATGGACAGATTCTGTGAATGAGAAAATAGGATTTGCCTCTAAAGGTTATGCTCAGGTTTTTGATTTAGCAGAAATAAAAGCCCTTAATATTCGTAATGTATTGCCAGCACGCGGAAGAGGTCGTGCAGATTTATTTGTAATAACGACAGATGATACTTTTCATACTGTGTTATCCGGAACTTGTAAAGTTTTCGATAAATATGTAGATAATTTGAAGCAATTAAGCGGAAAAATCATCATGTTTGAGCCCGAATATTACGACTGTTAATGCGCTGAAATTGAAATAATTTCTATGTTTTTGAATGAAAAAAGCAGATTTTTACATTGATTTTAAAATAAAATATTCATTTTTGATTTTCAGAATACAAACCACTACATCGTATTCTATTTAAAAGACAAAGACCATGTGCAAAGAAAAATTTATGAAAGAAGCTGTAGATGCAGCACTACGAGGAATGAATAACAACGAAGGCGGACCATTTGGTTGCGTGGTTGTTAAAGATGGAAAAATTGTTGGACGCGGTAATAATAAAGTCACCTCGACTAACGATCCTACAGCACATGCAGAAGTTACAGCCATTAGAGATGCATGCAAAAATCTAGATACATTTCAATTAGATGGTTGCGAAATTTATACTTCATGTGAGCCTTGTCCGATGTGTTTAGGTGCTATTTATTGGGCACGCCCAGATAAAGTGTACTACGGAAGCAATCAAGAAGATGCAGCAAATATTGGGTTCGACGATGCTTTTATTTATAAAGAAATTCCGTTACCGTACGAGAAACGAAGTATTCCGTTTACGCAACTTGCCAGAGAAATTGCATTAGAGCCTTTTCAAGAGTGGACTAAAAAAGTAGATAAAACAGCATATTAAATAGTATTATTTTTAAGCCTCTTTAAAGGGAAATTTATTTTCTCTATTAGAATAAGATCAATTCTAATTATAAAAAGCACGCCTAAAGTATAAGCTATTAAGTCGCCAAAACTAAATGTGCTTCCAAAAATTATACTAGCTATTCTATTTCCAGATAAACCTGTTAGTTCTAAAAAAGGAGTAAGTTGTAGTAATTCTACAAGAAAAGAAAATACTAAAACACCAAGTCCTAGTTTTATAGGTTCAATATTAAAAAAGGATTTTACTAAGACGTAAACACCTATTACGGCTAAAAAATCGCCAAACGTATCACGGATAAATCCCGAGGTTTTGGCTATTAATAGTTCTGTACAGAGTAATAAAACAAATGCGATAAAGTATTTATAATTAAAGGACATAGATTAACTTTTAGTCGGTTCATAATTTAATTTTTAAAAATTTAAAAAAGTATCAAGCCTTATAAAGCTTGATACTTTTTTTGTAAATATTATTCTCCGTTTTGCCAATCTATCTTTCTAGACGCATACATTACGGCCGCTAAAATTGCAAATAAACCAATACTACCAACTAATAGCGCGTAGCTTTCTAATTGAATGATTACAAATATAAAAGTGTATAATATGGTTAGCGAAAGACCTATAAAAAGCGGGAATTTTATATTCTTTAAAATAGATTTAGAATAGAGTGTAATTAGTACAATAACAGATGTACCAGCAATGATATAGGCTTTTAAATAACTACTATGTTCGGATATAGAAATTAGCAAGGTGTAAAACATAGTTAATGCAATACCAATCATTAAATACTGAAACGGATGAATTTTAATTTTACTCATGGTTTGTATTAAAAAGAAGATTAAGAACGTTAATCCAATCACTAAAAACCCCATATTTCGCAGAGCGTTCACTTTTCTGATATTCATCTACAGGAATCATAAAATTAACACCAAAGGCATATGCTTTTAAATCAGGAAGACCATTAAAAGATTCTTGAGAAAAAGGACGATTTATATCTAACACTTTCCATTTGGCATTAAAACCATTGGTAGAAATTTTATCAGAATTCTGAGGCAAGTATTCCCCTAAAAAATTGGCTGTTTTCCAATCAGACTGAATATGTACATTGGTTTCTTTCCCAACAGGAATAAATCGTATTTGCTTACTTCCGTTTATGTTAATATTTAAATTAAAAGGCACATCGTTTTCTATAGGTAAATCTGCTTCTTTTATAGATTTACTTTCTAATTTATGCAATTGCAAATCATCTAAATAACTAGTGTTATCTTGTTGGTATTTAGAATGTAAAGCATATTTGTTTTTGTTAAATGTAATTTCAACCAAACTATTTACACCTTTTAAGTTAGAGGTTTTAACAACCAATTTAGATTTATCCCATAAAATGTCTTCGTCTTTAATATCTTGTTCACTAAAATCGGGTTTAGTAAAACTACCAGTCACATCAATATTACTTTTATATACAGCAGTTTTATAAATACCACGTTGTTTTTCTTCTGGATTTATGGTTGATGTGATGTCTAATGTATTCGGAAAAAAGTAAGCATACTCTGTAGATGTGTAACTTTCTTTTTTAGTTTTTTTAGTGGTTTCATTTAATATTTCTTTAATATGATGCACTCGGTAAGGCACCTTTAATATTGGGCCATATAATAACACTTCTTTTCCCCATTTCTGATTAATTTCATTAACAACCTCTTCCTGTCTGTCCATTCTTTCATGAATTAGACTTTTTATAAACGATAGCGGAATTAAGAGTATCATTGTTAAAATACCAACCATTAACATTCTTGCTGTAATCGAGTTTTTTACCCATTTTCCAAATCTACTAGGTTGTTGTTTTTGTGTTTCCATTTTTTTTAGTTTTATATCTTAATATTTGTATTTTAAAAGGACTTTGAATTTCAAAGTATATAGATAAATAAAAAAAGCTAAGTGTTCTTAATTAACTTTTCTAGGGCATTAATATGTTTCTTAAATTCGGCTTTACCAAGCAGGGTAGAGGCATATTTTGTATTTGGTTTTCTTCCAATAAATTGTTTTTCAACAGTAATAAATTCAACTTTTTCTAAAGCCTTTAAATGGCTAGCTAAGTTACCATCTGTACAGCCTAATAACTCTTTTAGTGTTTTAAAATCTGCATACTCATTTACCATTAAAACCGACATAATTCCTAGTCGTATTCTATGGTCAAAAGCCTTGTTTATATTTAAAATAATGTTTTTCACAATACGTAGATTACTTTATAAGCGCCTATTATTTTCTTTCATATTTAAAGTACATAAAAATACCGTAAATAATATGCATAAACCCAAAACCAATTACCCAAAACCAAAAACCTAAACCAGGAAATAGCGCACTAATTAATCCCAAGCTAATTTCTATTAAACCTAAATATTTTACATAACCCAAAGTATGTTTAGACGCATTATATAAGGCTACACCGTAAAATACAAGCATTAAAGCTCCGGTTTGTCCATATTTTCCTTGACTTAAAATTATTAAGATGTATAAACCACCGGCAATAAGCGGAATTAAAAAACTCGCTAACAAATTTTTAGTCGTTGTGTTCCAGTAAGACTCTTTGTTTTTATTTGCTCTTTTTGTGGTTAAGAAAATAGAAGTTCCTACACTTAATACCAATACAATAAGTAGGTCTAATAAAACCAATCTAAAGACTTTTCCATCTAACATCAATGTGCCATAAGAAAAAGAGTGTACTAACCAATAGGCGTAACCTGCGCCAATTAAAGCATAAATACCTGCTAAAATACCCGATATACCACTTAATGAAATAAATCTGGATGATTTTGTCATTAAGTTTTTAATTTCCGAAATGTCGTTTAAATACTTTTCTGTGCTCATTTATAAAGAACTTTGAAATACAAAGTAAGTAAATATAAATGTATTGCACAACTAAATTTTTAAAAAGTATTTGGGCGTTACCTAAAGGTCGGGCTTTACATTATATCTTTTTATTTCGAAAAGAAAATAAAAAGGATGCCATTTCAATCCCTAACGCAAAAAGAAGCTCAAAAATATATTTTCATGTAATTAAAAAGTTTACAAACACAATTATAGTTAATATTGGTTTTAGTCCTTAAATAAAGTAACGCTGTTAAATTAAAGTTTCCTATTTTTAATGCTGTATTTACGTTATACAGCATTATCTAAATGAAAATATACTCAGTAAAATATAAAGACACGTTTGGATCTTTAAACACTAAAATCTATTCAGACGGTAGTATCTTAAATCTTACATTAAGAGGTGTTCACTTTAAAGGATATGATTTTGAAGCGCTTGAAGGCATTGTCGATAAAAGTAAATTCGAATATGCCGTGTATGACAATGGAGTAGGAGTTCTAACCAACTTTGAATTAACTACAGAAATGCCAATTGATATTCTGGATAATGGAATAGTAAAAACAGAAAACCTTATAGCATATATTGCAACAGGAAGTAATAAGAGTAGTGTCCGGTTAACATTAAAAACTGAACACGGCATATTTTTAAACAAAGTAGAATACGATTCTTTTGAAGATGCTATTCTTAATATTCAAAATCAATTACCAGAAAACGTAAAAATTAAAACCTGCTTAAGCTGTAAATATTCTAATTATCATCCTGTAGGAAATGGTATGTTTGGAGGATTAAATTGTTTTAAAAACGTAAAAGAAGATCTAGAACAGGTGTGTAATAAAAGTGATTTAATGCATTTATGGGACAAAGGTTTAGAAGAAAATAAAACCTTTAATGTTCAAGAAACAAATGTTTGTAGTTCCCATAAGTTTGTAACTAAAAATAACTGGGTTTATAAAAATTGGACCTCATAATTAAGTCTAATTTTAGTTACTTATTGTGGTTTAGGCGTTAATAAAGTCTGCTAAACGTTTTAATTAGTTCCGTAAATAATATTAAGTTACGAGTATATAATCTGTCAGTTTTAAACTAATTCTAATTTAATATTCGCTCATAATTTCAAGAATTCACAACTCTTTTTTTTGTATAAATTCAAATTAGTTTTACATTTGTATCGTGAACGATTTAATCTTAAACGATATGAATAATACTCAAACAAAAACAACCTTAATTCAAAATATTTTTAGAATTCTACTAGGAGCTTTTATGCTTTATGCAGGAATTGGACATTTAACTTTTTTACGTACAGAATTTCAATCGCAAGTACCAACTTGGATCGCCACAAATACAACTTTTATGGACTTTATTGTTCTGGCTTCTGGTGTGTTAGAAATTACATTTGGTGCACTTATGGTGCTTGGAGGAAAATTAAAAGTTAAAACAGGAATTGCCTTAGCTATGTTTTACGTCTTAATTTTTCCAGGAAACATTAACCAATATGTAAACCAAATAGATGCTTTTGGATTGAATACGGACACTAAAAGGTTAATCAGATTGTTTTTTCAACCGGTATTAGTGCTTTGGGCGTTATGGTCTACACAAGCGCTCTCATTTTTAAGAACTAAATTTAAAAAGTAAATATGGAAACCTCAATATATGATTTTTCTGCGACTAAACTGAATGGTCAAAAATTAGATTTAAGCGAATACAAAGGAAAAACAATTGTAGTGGTAAATACTGCTAGTAAGTGCGGTCTTACTCCACAATACGAAGGATTAGAAAACCTTTATAATACGTATAAAGATCAAGGATTAGTTGTTTTAGGTTTTCCATGCAATCAATTCGGACATCAAGAAAAAGGAACATCTCAAGATATTCAAGAATTTTGTCAGTTAAATTATGGTGTTAGTTTCCCTATGTTCGAAAAAATTGAGGTAAACGGTAAAAATACACATCCTATTTATAACTATTTAAAATCAAAATGCTCTGGAGGATTGCTAGGAAGCGTTATTAAATGGAATTTTACCAAATTTGTAATCGATAAAAACGGAACACCTATAAAACGTTTTGCTCCAACAACTAAGCCAGAAAAAATGGAAGCATTTATAAAAAAAATACTGTAAATATGGAAGACGTGTCAAGTCAACTTAAATTAGAAAATCAAATATGTTTTCCTTTATACGCTGTATCTAGGCTGGTTATTCAACAATATAAACCTTTACTAGACGAGTTAAATGTAACATATCCTCAATATTTAGTTTTATTGGTGCTTTGGGAACGCGAAAAAGTTTCTGTAAAAGACATTTCTGAAAAACTATTATTAGAGACTAATACGTTAACTCCGCTTTTAAAACGCATGGAAAGTAATGGTTTAATACATCGAAACCGCTCTAAAACAGATGAAAGAGTCGTAATTATTTCATTAACACCAGAAGGAAAAGATTTACAAGCTCAGGCAAAAGACATTCCCAAAGCACTTATTAATAATCTAGATTGTTTTTCTATAGAAAAAGATGAGATTTTGGTTTTAAAAAAAATATTAGACGGCATTCTAGAGAAAACAAAAAACAGTTAAACTTTTACCTATTATAAATCATAATCTTATTAATATAATCACAATAAAAAGCATCATATTTTGTGAGTCTAATATAGATTGGTTACCTTTTCTGCTAATTAATTAAAACCTCGACGTTATGTCTGCCATAGAAATGAATTCAGAGATTAATATGAAATTAATTATCTCTGGTTTACTCGTCTTTTTTGCTATTATTTTCTTTGTAGACTTACAACCCGGAAAACCAGAAGTAACATACACTGCAGCCATTGCATTTCTTATGGCATTTTGGTGGGTTACAGAAGCTTTACCAATCGGGATTACTTCATTTCTGCCCATAATACTGTTTCCAACACTTGGTGTTTTAGACGGAAAAGACATTTCAGATGCTTACATTAATTATGTTATTTTTCTATTTATTGGTGGTTTTGTTATGGCTTTGGCCATGGAGAAATGGGATCTCCATAAACGTATGGCTTTAAAAATATTATCTATAGTAGGCGGAAGTCCGTTTAGAATTATGCTCGGGTTTATGTTGGCATCTTCGTTTTTATCTATGTGGATGTCTAATACAGCCACAGCTATGATGATGCTTCCTATTGCATTTTCAGTAACTTCTGCTTTAGAAGAAGTGTATGGAGAAGGTAAAATAAGTTCGTTTGCAGCAGGTTTATTGTTGTCTATAGCGCATGCGTGTTCTATAGGTGGAATCGCTACGTTGGTTGGAACACCTCCCAATTTATCATTTCTAAGAATTTTTGAAATTATTTATCCCGATGCTCCAGAGATTTCATTCGGACAATGGATTACGTTTGCGTTTCCTATTACAGTCATGATTTTTCTGTTTTCACTCTTTTTATTGTATTTCACCTATCGTCCAAAAGGAGAAATTGAAGCTTTAGATTCTTCTTTTTTCAAAGATAAATATGAAGCTTTAGGCGCTATTAGTCCAGAGCAAAAACGTGTATTTGTTTTATTTACAGCTTTAGCATTGTTGTGGGTGTTTAGATCTAATCTTAATTTAGGTTTTATAACAGTTCCTGGATGGAGTACAATCTTTAAAAATCCTAAGTTTTTAAACGATGGAACAGTCGCTATTTTTGTAGCCATGTTACTGTTTATTGTCCCTTCAAGTAAAAAGAAAGAAGCCTTAGTAGATTGGAAAATTATGGTAAAATTACCTTGGCATATTGTGTTTTTATTTGGTGGTGGTTTTGCCTTAGCAAAAGGATTTATAGACTCTGGATTGTCTAGTTATGTTGGCGGACTTTTAGGCTCAACAAAAGGCATGTCTTCAATGAATTTAGTAGGAACTTTAACTGCTTTAATGTCTGTGCTTACAGAGTTTACCTCCAACACAGCCACTACAGAAATGCTTTTACCTATAGTTTCTGGATTAGCATCAGAGATAAAAGTGAACCCGTTATTAATTATGATTCCGGTAACCTTAGCAGCGTCTATGGCATTTATGTTACCTATTGCAACGCCTCCAAACGCCATTGTTTTTGGAACAGGGAAACTAAAAATGATACAGATGATAAAAACAGGAATCATTTTAGATATTTTTGCAACCATTATTATTGTGTTAATGACACTTTTTTGGGGAACTATTATATTTCATATAGATCCTAGTGTTTTCCCAGAATGGGCAGATCATGCAGTCAAAGTAATTCAGCATTAAATAGTAATTTAAAGAAGGTTCTATAGTTTTTATTAGTGTACAAATCTAAATCATTTAACATCTTTGTAGCATGCATACATCTATCGCGAAACACATACAAAATCATATCCATCCAAGTGCGATCGATATGCAAAAAATCTTTTCTATTTTAAATGAGGTATCTGTATCTAAAGGCGCCTTTTTATTAAAACCAGGAACCCGTGTTAAGCACGAGTATTTTGTTGTAAAAGGGTGCTTAAAGGCTTATTATATGGATGGAAAAGGAAGTAAACACATCTTGCAATTTGCTGTAGAAAACTGGTGGATTGGCGATTTTGAAGCCTTTTATAATCAGGGCAATTCAAATTTATATATTGAGGCTATAGAAGATGCGCAATTGTTATCTATTAATCACGACGCGCTTCAAGTATTATATGAAGATGCTCCCATTTTCGAACGTTATTTCAGAATTTTAATTACAAAAGCATTTATTTCTCAGCAGAAACGTATTTTATCTACACAAGAAAAGCACACACAAGAACGTTATCTCGATTTTTGTAAATCGTACCCGAGTATAGAGAATAGAGTTGCGAATTACGATATTGCAAATTATTTAGGTGTGACTCCAGAAAATTTAAGTCGTGTTAGAAAAACTTTAAAATAGTTAAATCTATCCCAATTGATATAGGTCAATGAGATTAGCTATGCTGTATTGTAAATTTGTTTCAATAACAATTTAAAAAATCACAGCTATGAGTAATCAAAATCTTTTAAAACCATATCATAAAAATATAAACCTTAAAAACAGAATCGTTATGGCACCAATGACGCGTAGTCGTGCCGATAATGAAGCTAAGGTTGCAACAGACGAATTACAGGGCTTGTATTACGAACAACGTGCTTCTGCAGGTTTAATTATTACAGAAGGCTCTCAAGTTTCTAAACAAGCAGTAGGTTATATTAATACGCCTGGAATTTATTCTGAAGCGCAAGTAGAAGGTTGGAAAAAAGTAACCAAACGTGTACACGATAAAGGCGGAACTATTTTTATTCAATTATGGCATGTTGGACGTATATCTCATCCCGATTTTCATAATGGAGAATTACCGGTTTCAGCTTCAGCTATAAATCCGCATGCTAAATCATTCACGCCAGAAGGTTTTAAAGAAACTGTAACGCCTAAAGCGATGACGATTGCAGACATTAAGCAAACAGTTACAGATTTTAAAAATGCTGCAGCAAATGCAGTAAAAGCAGGGTTTGATGGTCTCGAAATTCATTCCTCTAACGGGTATTTATTTCAGCAATTTTTTAACGCATGTTCTAATACCAGAACAGATGAATATGGTGGGAGTATAGAAAACAGAAGCCGTTTCTTCTTTGAAGTTTTAGATGCTATTAAAACAGTAATACCACAAGAAAAAGTTGGTGTGCGTTTTAATCCGTCTTTACACGGCATGTTTGGTATTACAATAGATGAAGAAACCATTCCAACATTCGAATATATCATTGAAAAATTAAACGACTACAACTTAGCCTATGTACATTTATCAGAACCGTTTACAGATGTATCTGATGTACCGTTTGCAGTGACAAATATAGCTAAACATTTCCGACCATTATATAAAGGAACGTTAATGATAAACAACGTATCTGATAAAGAGACCGGAAATAAAGTATTGGAAGATGGCGATGCCGATTTAGTGGCTTACGGTAAGTTGTTTATTTCGAATCCCGATTTAGTAGCGCGATTTGAAAACAATTTGGAGTTAGCCGAATGGGATCAAGATACCTTCTATACACAAGGAGAAAAAGGATATACAGATTATCCTAATGCCTCTAAATAGTATTAACAATTAAAACAAAACCTATGAAATTTACAAGACAAGCACATGCAGGATGGAAAGGAAGTGGAAAAGATGGCCAAGGACAGCTTACCACAGGAAGTAAAGTTCTAGATCACACACAATATTCTTTTAAAACCCGTTTTGAAGATGGTGAAAAAGGAACCAATCCAGAGGAACTAATTGGTGCAGCTCATGCTGGATGTTTTGCGATGCAATTAAGCTTTTTATTAAACGAAGCCGATTATACCGCAACAACTTTAGATGTAGATGCATCTGTTAATTTTGAAGATGGCGCCATTACTAAAATCATCTTAAATTTAGTAGGCGATGTACCTAATATAGATGCAGAAGAGTTTCAGCAAATAGCACATGAAGCGAAAGCCGTGTGTCCTATTTCAAAACTATTGAACACAGAAATTGAATTAAAAGTAACCTTAAAAAACATATAAATTTTGTCTACAACAACAGTAAAAGCATATGGTGCAACAGCATCTACAGCAGATTTAAAACCATTAGATATACAGCGTAGAGCTGTAGGAACAGACGATGTAAAGATTGATATTACGTATTGTGGTGTATGCCATAGTGATATACATACCGTAAGAAACGACTGGAAAGGATCGACATATCCCGTAGTACCTGGACACGAAATTATTGGTCGTGTTACAGAAATAGGTTCTGGCGTAAGTCGTTATAAAGTAGGCGATTTAGTTGGTGTTGGATGTATGGTAGATTCTTGCCATACTTGTGCCTCTTGCGCACAAGATTTAGAACAATTTTGTGAAAACGGAACCACATATACATACAACAGTCCTGATAAACATCTTGAAGGTTTACAAACCTATGGAGGGTATTCAACAGCTGTTGTAGTCGACGAAAAATTTGTACTTCGTGTACCAGAAAATTTAGACGAAGCAGCTACTGCACCATTATTATGTGCTGGTATTACCACTTGGTCGCCTTTAAGTCACTGGAACGTGAAAAAAGGAGATAAAGTTGGTGTTATTGGCCTTGGTGGTTTAGGGCATATGGGTGTTAAATTTGCAGCAGCATTAGGAGCGCATGTAGTTATGATTACTACGTCTCCAGAAAAAGGACACGATGCTAAACGCTTAGGTGCGCATGAAGTATTGGTGTCTAAAGATGCAGACGATATGAAAAAGCATCAAGGAAGTTTCGACTTTATATTAAATACCATTCCTGTAGGTCATGAAATGGATCCGTACTTAGCATTACTTAAAATAGATGCCACTATGGTATTAGTAGGTGCTGTAGAGCCCTTAAAACCATTCCATGGCGGAAGTCTTATTGGCGGACGTAAACGTGTTGCAGGATCTCTAATTGGTGGTATCAAAGAAACACAAGAGATGTTAGATTTCTGTGGAGAACATAATATTACTAGTGATATAGAGCTTATTGATATGCAAAATATTAATGACGCCTACGAACGTGTGACTAAAAACGATGTGAAGTATCGCTTTGTTATCGATATGAAATCGCTTAAAAAATAGTCCTTTTTTTAAGTTTAATACAAATTAGCAGTACCTAGAGTTATTTAGGTGCTGCTTTTGTGTGTATAGACAGATTTCAATTCGATTAAAACTTTAACCAAACAGATTAAGGTAACCTTATAATATTTCACACCTTTGCAAAAAATTACCCGTGTTATATAAATCAGACTGTTTATACATATGTACTGTCTATTTTTATTTTAAGCAAGGGCATTTAATTCGCTTAAATATCTAGTCCTTTTTATTTATGAAAACATACTATCTCGTCTTCGGTTTTTTTTTAATACTCTTTAATACTTATGCTCAAACCTATACTAGGGAGGAGGTTAATACTAGTATTAAGGAAAATCCGTCCTTTACAATTCATGAAGACAATTATCTTATTACAGGGGTGCCAACTAACACGGCAATAAAGTCTAGCACAGCAGATATTAAATACCAAATTAGTTTTAAGCAACTTATCTCTAGAGATCCTATAATCTGGGATTCGTATATGTTTTTAACCTATACCCAAAAAGCCTTTTGGAACATTTACGAGTTTTCTAGTCCGTTTCAGGAAATAAATTTTAATCCTACTATTGGCTTAAGAAAAGTAATTTACGATGAAACAGACCATGTAAAGGGGGTGGCTTCTATAAAGCTGAATCACGAATCTAATGGTCGAGACAGCATTTATTCTAGAAGTTGGAACCGATTAAGCATGAAATATGCTACAAATTTAAGTCATAAAAGTATATTAAGCGTAGAGGTGTGGGCGCCTTTTGGCTATCATGACGATAATTCAGACCTGTTAGAGTATGTTGGTTTGGGGCAGGTTACATATTCCCGCGAGATTACACCAGACAAGCTTAATTTTGAAATAGCCGTTAAAAAAGGCTTGAATTTAGATTGGAAAGGCGCCGTAAGATCGCGTTTGTATTATAATCCGTTTAAAACTAAAAACCAATACATCATGTTAGAGTGGTTTGCCGGATATGCCGAAAGCCTTATTGCTTACGAGAAGTTTACCAGTATGGTGCGTATAGGATTTGTTATAAAAACAAACGAATTAGATTTCTTAAAACCCATGATAAAATAAATTTAAATACAATAAATCCCTTAAACATATGTTTATGCTTAAGGGATTTAAAATAATACTCAAAGAGGTCTTAAAAATTATTAATCATCCTTAGTATTATCTATATCTAACTCTAGGTTTTCATTATCTGCACTACCTAAACTATAATGTTTATTCTCTTCATCTTTAGGAGGTTTTCCATTTGTTAATGGTCTTGCAGGACTCGCGCCTGGAATATCTAAATTCTCGGCAGCAAAATCAGGTGCGTTCTCACGCTTCTTTAAAAGCTCATCGTCTCCGTTATCTTGTCTTAAATGTCCAGACTTATCGCCTAATATTTGTTTATCTGCTTCAGTGATTTCTGGATTGTATGGCATTTTCTTATCGTTTGTTTTCATAATATATATTATTTACTGTTTACATAAAAGGCATGTATTACACCAGGTAACCATCCTAAAAGGGTTAGTAAAATGCTTACTAGTAATGTGGTACCAATACCGTGTTTTAAAAATACAGCTACAGGTGGTAAAAGGATACTAAGTATAATGGTGAGTAACGACATGGTCTTTGTTTTTTATGTTAGACTCAAAATTACATATTACATCTGCGGGGTATTAACTGAAACCATTTAAATATTGATGCTTTTAATAGGTTGAGTATGCTTTAAAAAAGCACGTTCATTTTTTTGAATGTTTTTAGAAAATAAACTAACATTTAAAATCGAAAAAAACCTATGTTTGCGGTTTCAAAATAATCCCGATATACGTGGTCTCAGATATTAAAAAGTATTGGTTTAAAACAGGAATCCTTCATGAATTTGAAGTTGAAAACCTAGGGAATTTATATGCCAAATCTTTTAATGAGTTAACAGTACCTCATAGAACCGAATTTTACCAAATTATATGGTTTAAAAAAGGAAGTCCTAAGCATATGGTCGATTTTAATCCGATAGAGATTAAACCAAATTCAATTTTGTTTGTCGATAAAAATAGTGTGCAGTGCTACGATAGTGATACACCTATAGATGGCGAAATCCTTTTGTTTAGCGATAACTTCTTTTGTAAAACAGAGGCCGATACTAAGTTTTTAAGAAGTTGTATGCTTTTTAACGATTTACATGCGCTTTCTAATATTGAAGTGGGCAGCGGACTAACAAAAATATTCAATAGTTTTTTTCAGCTTATAAAAACAGAACTAAAAACGAATGCAGATAGTTTTCAGTCAGATATTCTTAGAGGCTATTTACAGAACATATTATTAATTTCTGAAAGAGCCCGACAAAACAAACAAACCACCAAAATTAATAAGGGACCAGACTTAGAAATTGTTATTAAGTTTAGAGATTTATTAGACAGACAATTTCACGTTTTAAAATCGGTTAGTAAATATTGCATGCAGTTAAGTGTTACAGAAAAACGTTTAAATGCAGCGACATTAAAAATAATGGCTATCACGCCAAAACAAATGATAGATTCTAGAATTATATTAGAAGCTAAACGTTTGTTAGCGCATACTACAGATAGTGTTAAGGAAATTGCATATACACTTGGTTTTGAAGAGCCTACAAATTTTGTTAAGTATTTTAAGAAGCATCAAAAGGTGACGCCTTTAGAGTTTAGAAATAGGTTTAAATAAAAATTTTAAAAATGGCGTAAATTTACCATTTTTAGATGCTTTTGTATCATTTAAAATAAGACCTCTTACAAGACATTTGCACTTTAATATAACAACAAAAAAGAATCAAATTTAGTGAAATGAAATTGTTAATAGATGTATTAGGGTGGTCAGGTTCTGGCTTTCTAGTTCTAGCATATGGACTAACCCTTATAGAAAACAATAAGTACGTAAACTACTCTAAGTACTTAAATCTTTTTGGAGCCATTATAATAGCCATTAACTGTTATTATTACAATGCATTACCGTCTTTTGTTGCCAATTTAATTTGGAGTGTAATGGCTACTATGACCTTATACAAAGAAAAAAGTAAGCATCATCATTTCCTGAAACCGAAGCTTAAACTTTAAGCGTTTCAAGAGGTTTAAAATTACCATGCTCCGGATTTTTTTTATCATTTTTATCAGATAAAAACAAATTCAAATAGCAAATAAAATCCAAACCAAATATGTACTGTATTTAAGTCTTAAAATACATATATGTACAATATAAAAAAGGGTGCCATTTGGCACCCTTTTTTTGTTTTATAGAGCGGCGTAAAAAAAGATATTGGAAACATGATAATTAATCATTTTGTAATTCAGTTAAATCGGTCATAACTGAAAGGAAATACTCTAAATTTACTGTAGATGTACTATTCATGATTTTAAAACAAAGAGCGCAGAAAACGACCGAACTTTGTGTCTAGTCATTTACTGCAATTTTTAGACACTTTGTTTCCTGTATTGTCTTTGTGAAAATGCTGTTTAAAGCTATGTTTTACATTAACTTATAATACTAGTAAAGCAGAAACTTTTAGCTATAAATAAACTTTTAATGTTAATCAGATCCTTTTCTGCTTTTCTCAAAATGATTTCGAACAAAGGCCTCCTTTTCATTTTGAGTCATTTTGTCTGCAGACTCAATATCAATTCTAATATCTTTAAAATGTAAATCTTTGTTTAGAGAATTATGTAATTCTACCTTGGCATTTGTAGGACCAAATAATAGTACATGTTTATGTTTTAAAATCTGAGTGCCTATTTTGTTATAAAAATTTTCATGCATTTGTTGTCTTTTGTTGTGCATCAGACTTTCACTCCTATACAAGGCTTCTTCCTTGGTTTCTGAAGTAAATTTTGAATCAATATTGCGACATTCGTTATTTGAATTTATATCAATCAAATTAGCTGTTGAATGATCCATCCAAATACCGAGATTGTTATTTGTTTTCATATTGGTGAGTTTTAATTCTTTTTAAGGTTCCGAAGCCTTCTTGCTTCAAAGATTTTTATTGTGTTAAAAGCACTTATTTCAGCGTATTTATAGTGTTTTATTTGCTTGAATAGGGATCGCAATAGGTGTCATGCCTTCAATTCTACATGCTTTCATATCCGAGACATCATAAAAATTATCTTTTTTTGCACCTATATGTATAAGGTTATTTTTTATTCTAGTAATATAAGTCTCTAATCGTTGTAAGATTTTTAATGTTTGATAATTAAATACATCAGAACTGTTTTTTACGCAATTAATCGTTTTGTTAATAATTATTTGGATTGTCATATTTAAAGTTTTTTAATGCTCTTTAGCATACATTTCTAATATATTATTTAGGGAATCTAAATAATCTTTTAAAGCTTCTTTATTTAATTTTTCTTCCTTTTTAAGGGGGATGCCTCTCGGTATTTGATTAGTTCTGGATTCTCCTTTTGAATCTTTATTGTTATTAATCGTATGTTTTCATTGAGTTCATCTTGAGATTCCATTTTTTATATTTTAAGGTCTTAATAAAATTGCTTTTAACTTATAATCTGCTGAATTAGTCGGCTATGGTATGGTAATTCATAAATTTGCTTTGTGCCTTATTGGCAAGATTAAAATTAGCATGCGCAACTTTTGTACTTTGTGCTGCTTTTTTAAGATTGCCTTCCTGAAAATGTATAGCTGCTTTTAAATGGTTTTTTGCAGCAAGTTGTAAATACGCTGCTATTTTTCTATGGTTTTTAATCTCTTCAATGTTTTTACTTATGAATTTGGTAGAAATCTGTGTTTTATTATTTTTTATAGTGTTTTTCATTTGTTGCTTTGTTTTTTTTTAATGGTGGGTTCATTAATCTTATCCTTTTTGTTTAGTTGGTTGGTATTGCCAGTCGGGTTTGTAGGATTAGTCTGTTCTTTTACTGTTTTGAATTTCTTTCTATCTTTAATTATCCCCATGATTATGATGTTTTAAATGTTCTATCATAGTATAAGGCTTTAATCCTCTAACATTGCCAATACTATCTTAAAAACAAGGGATTATATTAAACTAGCTAGTGTAGTAACATATTTTATGAGTATTATATCTAGTAAAATATGTTATGTAAGAAGGTTGGTTGTAAAGACAAATCACTTTGTTATTTTAAAAAAGAGGTGTTCAAAATTATGCAACTATGATTTGAAAAGTATGCTCTTTATCACATTATGATTTTTAATAAACATATACTTGTTAAAGTAACTTTTTTATAGATAAAACATAATATTGGAATTAATTTGTGGTAAAACCGTAATTGAGATAATTAGTATAGGAAATAAGAGGAGTGTAGAGAGTAATAAATAAAATAGGTAATCAAAAGCTTCGGAATTTATTATTTATGTGCAGTTTTAATGCTTGTAAATATAACTATGCTTGCAAAGCAATATACGATCGATTAGTTGCCAAAGGAAAGAGTAAAAAATTAGCATTAATAGCCGTGTGTAATACCCTTACTAAAACAGGCTTTTGCCATAGCTAAATCAGGATTAACCTATGATAATAATTATAGAAGTGTTTTAGTAGAAAATTAATGCCTTTTTACTTGTTTTTTACCACAGTACTTTGTTGTAACACGTTTTTATTCCGATTATGACTTATGATTCCGTATATTTTAGTTTGTACAAATCTAATTGCTTTTTGTAATAATTGAACTGTCTAGCTGAGAAACCTAAGCAGAAAAGAAATGGTGTTAAAAGACTTAATTTCGGAAATTCTAAAGTACCAAATTCGATATTTGTGAAGTCCCAATTGTTGACTTTTAAATAAAAAAGGTAAAAAACAATAATTCCCAAAAAAATTAAAATTAAAGAAATAAGAATTCTGAATTCCCATTTTTCCATTTCTTTTTTATAAAATTTGATGTTCTTTTTTATTTCACTTTTTTTAGCCATTCAGTTATATTATCTCCATACAAAGATAAATTTCAACTGTTTGATATTCAAGTGTTTTAGTTAAGAGTTATAAACACGGTTTTAGAATATAATTTTATATTTTAGTTCGTATATTAGCAAAGTACTATAAAATATGGATATTTATGTTTTGTTTTATGAATATGTGTTTTATATTCTAATTATTGTTGATAACTTCTATTATTATGAAATTATATATCGTTAAAGGAATTGAGATTGACAGGAAAAAATCAGTCAGTACAAGTAAAAAAATAAATAGCTTTATAGGTTATTATTCAAACCTTAAAGAAGTTTATAGTCAGTTCGAGCGTAAAACTGTGAAATCATATTCTTCTATTGCAAATAAAATCAATGAGACCAACCACTATATTACTTATGATTCAAAATTTTCAATTGATCAGAAAATGATGAAGTTTCAACAAATCATAATTGAAAGAGTTCAAGTTAACAAAGTTTATAGTAAATCTAAATATATAAATTTAAGTCCGTTAATTGCTCAAGAATTGAGTGACTTCAGGTTTTAAGAACGGATTTTGAGTTTTTGCTCAAATGTCTAGTCCTGAAATATGGCTACAGGTTAAAATTGAATTTAGGCTGATAATTGATATATCATATTAGGTGTTTTATAATCTAAAGATAAATGTAATCTTATTTCGTTGTATAGATTAATTGCATTTTTTGTAGCTCTTTTAGCGTGTTGCACGTCAGTAAAGGTCTGGTCTAGGTAAAACTCATCTTTCAGGATGCCATTTACCCGTTCGGCCATGGCATTTTCGTAACAATGATTTTCTTCAGTCATGCTAATATCTATCTTTTTCCTTTTTAGTATTTGTGTATACACATTACTACAGTATTGTATTCATCTATCTGAATGATGTATGAGTCCGCTAATATCTTTAGCTTGATATATGGCCTTATTAAGTGCTCTCACGCATCCTTTTAGTTCTAAGCTATCACTTAGGTCATAACCCACTATTTTTCTAGAATACATATCCGTAATGAGAGCTAGATAGCAAAAGCCTTTTACGGTTCTGATATATGTAATATCTGATGCCCAGACCTGATTAGGTTTTGTGATTTCTAGATCTTTTATGATGTTGTTATATTTATAAAAACGATGATGCGAGTTGGTTGTTCTAGAACTATATTTCTTTCTTAAAGTGAGCATATTTTGAGACCTTAACACCTTGAATAGCGTATCTCTACCGACTTTTAGGTTAATCTTTGTAAACTCATCATTTAATGATTTTATAAGTTTACGAACACCTTCTCTAGGAAGCGATTTGCGTCTTTTCTTGACTATATTAATAATCTGTTGTTCTCGTTTTAAACGTTTATCAGCTCTGTTTTTAAACTTATAATAGGCATCTCGTTTTAGTCCAAAACAACTGGATATAGTTGATAAAGAAGCAAATCCCTTAGCTTTATCTTTTGCTTTTATTAAGGCTAGATATTGAGTTTTTTTTTGAGTTGTTGGACATTTTTGTATCCTAATTTCTCAGCCGCTACTTCCAGGTAAGATTCTTCTACCATAGCATCGAGATCCTTTTTAAGAAGTAGTTTTTTAAGCTGTTCTACTTCTTTTTGTAGCGCTTTAATTCTAGTAATTTCGTCTTTTGTTTCCACTTTTACTCTGGTGTTCATTAAGTCTTTACGTTCATACTTTTTAATCCACTCATTAACTGTTGTAGGAGCAATTGAGTAAAGTTTACAAAGGTCACTCTTTGTGTATTTGCCTGTTGTAAGTTCGGCTAAAATTTTCAATTTAAAAGGTTCACTGTACCTTCTAATTACTTTGTCATTTTTGTACATAATGTTTAAAATTATGTAGCCTTATTTCAGGACGGGTCAAAATGTGTTACAACGTTTATATGTATAAGAATAGTTGCGGGTTTGTATGCGAGGATTTTCCGAAGGAAAATCAGACGTTACAAACACGTAATGACCTTTGTTTAAGCACTAAACCGCAATTAATTTTATACGGTGTGTGTGCCCAGCATGGGCATCTTTTGATTTACCGAAAGGTAAATAATTAATCTATAGGGTGCAAGTCCCTTATGCGCAGGAGTAACGTTCTGAAGCATTAGTAAGTCGCAAGGGTGAAAACCGTGAGGTTTTATCTGAAGGAAGCGGAACTACAAAACTCGGTACTGACGAACAGAAACCGTATACAGAGGCATATTTACTCGGGTAAGCAACCACATCATTGTAACGCCCCAAGATTAACAAAAGGGTAAGTATGTAGATACGGCAGGAATTGAGGGAAAGAAGATGGCATTACCTGGAGGGCGGAGCGTAAAGAAAATGTCTGGTAGACATTTTTAGAGAACGAGCCAGCAGGCGTGAGGGGCAACTACGAGTTGGTTATTTGGAGAAGTCAGCAGAGGTCATAGTACTTACAGGAAACGAGCAGAGGCAATACCTCCGATGGACTCACAAGTAGGGAAGGACTGAACGTAATTCTCTTCAAAATTCGCATAGGAGCCCTAGTGGTAGCCTATGCTTAAACTAGAAGATAGTGCCAAGGGTGAAAAGAGCTTTGGTGTGATGATTTACGAACCGCCGTATACGAGACCCGTACGTACGGTGGTGTGAGGGGTGCACTCCGTCATTTGATGGCGGAGCCATCCACTCGATTAGCTTTAGTTTTTTATATTTCGACCGTTGATTTCATCTAATTTGTTAAATGACTTTTTCAGTTTCGCAGTCAGTTTATCCAAATCAGCTGTTTTCCCAGTTAATTTCATCTCAAAATTATCAACTCGAACCTTCGATTTATCAATTTCAGATTTGTTTACGTACGCAAATGCAAGAGTGATTTCTTGTTCAGAATCGTTTTCTTCAAACATTTCCTTAACCATATTCCAGTCAAAGTTTTTTAATTCGTCAAGATTTTCCGTTTCAACTTTTAATTCCGTTACAGCAGTTTTTGATTCTAACTTTTGACTCTTTTCAGTTTGTGCGTAAGTAACAAAAGTCATTAAAGATAAAATTCCAAGTATAATGTTCTTTGTTTTCATAATTTTTCGTTTTTTGGTTTAAATTAAAGCTAACTCCTTTTATCCAATATAAACATAGGGTTATCCCGATAAAACAATTGGATATTGTTAATTTTATGTCTAAATATATTACTTAATACTAAAAGAAGAGTACGGATAACCGTAAAACACACAATGTTTTAGCTTAAATAAATTAAAAGTGCACTAGTAAAACACGATTTACGTATACGACTAGTGCACTTTTGTTTACATACTAATTTAAGGCTTGTTTTTTGGTAACTGTTGTATGGCTATTTTACTCGTGTTTATTTGCTTTGTAGCAGTATGGTTTGTATGGCTATTGGTGCTATTTTCCTGTTGTAAGTTCGGCTAAAATTTTCAATTTAAAAGGTTCACTGTAACGTCTAATTACTTTGTTATTTTTGTACATAAGGTTTAAAATTATGTAGCCTTTTTTCAGGGTAAGACAAAATTCATTACAACTCCTTTTATACCAAATAAACATAGGTGTATCCCGTTAAGAGTACGTATTATAATTCCATCTTAAAAATAAAACAATTTAACCTAAGATAAGTACTGTAAAACCGTAATTACTCGATTTTATTCAGGTATAAGTTAAGAGCGCATCAGTGAATGTGCACTCTTAGGTGATACATAATAGAAAACATAATTTGTAGTGCACACATGTGCTTGTAAGGTGTATTACGATTTCACCATAGGACCAAGTACATCCCAAACGGTATATGCAACTAGCTTATGACCTTCAATATTAGGGTGAATACCATCGCCTTGATTCAGTTCTGGTTTACCTCCAACTTGTTCTAAAATAAACGGAATAAAGGCAATATTGTTTTCCGAAGCTAAATCTATAAAGAGTTGTTTAAAATCTGTAGTATATGCGGTTCCCATGTTTGGAGGCATTTGCATGCCCGCCAGTATAATTTTTGTATCTGGACTTTTAGCACGAACCACATCTATAATGTGTTGTAGGTTGGCTCGTGTTTCAGTAACGGGTACGCCGCGTAAGCCATCATTCGCCCCTAATTCTAATAAAAATATGTCTGGGGTTTGTTTAATTACCCAATCAATTCTGCTTTTTCCGCCTGCACTGGTTTCGCCACTAACTCCCGAATTAATCACGGTATACTCCAAGTTTAATGCATTTATAGTGTCTTGTAAAATCCCAGGATAGGCATCATCTGTATTATCTAATCCGTAACCAGCAGTAATACTATCTCCAAAACATAAAATGGTTTTGTCTTTTGGTTGTTCCGCTTCAGTCGATGTAACGGTAGTAGTTTCAGTTTTTTGGTCTTTGGCTTTTTCCGCTTTGCCATCACCACAAGAATACAGGGCTAGGGCTAAAATAAAATAACAAAACTTTAAGAGTTTAGAGACCCTAAACCCAGGGTGATTTGATTGCAATTGTTTATTTTGAGCCTCGCACATAAATAGTGATTTAAATTAAAGATTAGATGTCAAAGATATTAAAGATAACTGGGTTAGAAAAAACTTATACCAGCGGTAACAAACAATTAACGGTATTACACGACATTTCGTTTGATGTCGAGCAAGGGCAAATATTTTCTATTGTTGGACCTTCTGGAAGCGGAAAAACCACCTTATTGGGGTTATGTGCAGGTTTAGATCAGGCTAACGGTGGTACAGTGGAATTATGCGGACAAGATTTAGCGACCTTGAATGAAGATGAACGCGCACAATTACGAAACAAAAACGTGGGGTTTATATTTCAGAATTTTCAGCTTTTACCTACGTTAACGGCTTTGGAAAATGTGAGTGTCCCTTTAGAACTGCAAGGCGATAAAAACGCCACTCAGGTAAGTTTAGACTTGTTAGATAAAGTCGGTTTGGGCAGTCGTGTGCATCATTATCCGTCGCAGTTGTCTGGTGGCGAACAGCAACGTGTGGCTTTAGCACGTGCGTTTGCCAATAAACCAGCGATATTATTTGCAGATGAACCTACGGGGAATTTAGATGAGGAAACTGGAGAAAAAGTCATTCAATTGCTTTTTGAACTGAATGCAGAACACGGCACCACTTTAGTGATTATTACCCACGATTTAGAGTTAGCCAACCGTACCCAACACATCTTAAAACTTAAAGGTGGAAAAATTATTACGAACCAACCCACTACTGCGCTTTGATAGATTCTAACACCTCAAAAAACATACAACTCCGATGGCTTTTTAAAATGGCTTGGCGGGATGCCAAAGCGAGTAAAGTCCGTTTACTATTATTTATGGCCTCGATTATATTGGGAATTGCAGCGGTGGTTTCCATTCAATTATTCAGTTCTAATTTACAGGATAATTTAAAGAGCCAATCTAAAACCTTAATGGGTGCCGATTTTATAATCGACTCCAAACAAGAACCGACAGCGCGAGCACAAGCCATTATCGATTCGTTACAACCGCAGGCTTCCGAAGTGAATTTTGTGTCCATGATTGCCTTTCCAAAAAGTGGCGGAACCAAATTGGTAAAAGTTCAGGGAATTGCTGGCGATTTTCCG
Organism: Formosa sp. L2A11; assembly: GCF_009796865.1. Classification (GTDB taxonomy): domain Bacteria; phylum Bacteroidota; class Bacteroidia; order Flavobacteriales; family Flavobacteriaceae; genus Formosa. The sequence goes on from NZ_CP047028.1 coordinate 2,669,122, forward strand.
TTTTACGGTGAAATCGATGCCGAACCTGCTTCTGCATCAACCACGTATCAGACCTCAGGTGGTGTGTTGGTTGATGCCACACTCATGATACAGTTTAATGTAAAAACGGGTGATTCTATTAAAATCGGGGAACTGACGTTACCTATAGTAGGGGCTTTAAAATCTATGCCGGGGAACTCGGGCATTTCCAGTTCTGTAGCACCTCCAGTGATTATGCCACGGGATTTGGTAGCCGCCACCAAGCTGTTACAGTTTGGAAGTCGGAAAGAATACCAGTATTACTACAAAGTATCGGACACGGTTAATTTAAAACGTTTAGAAGACCGTTTAGAACCACTATTAGATTTAGAAAATGCCGATTTAGATACGCATACCGGAACCTCTAAACGTTTAGGTAAACGTTACGAGAATGTGGGGAATTTCTTAAATCTAGCGGCCTTTATAGCCTTGTTACTAGGCTGTATTGGGATTGCGAGTTCGGTACATATTTATATTAAAGAGAAACTTAAAGCCATTGCCGTTTTAAAATGTATGGGCGCGTCTAGACTGCAAAGTTTTTTGATATTCCTCATTCAAATTGGAGGTATCGGGATTCTTGGTGGCGCTATAGGGGCGTTAATAGGTGTGGGGCTACAGTTGGTATTTCCGTATTTATTACAAGACTTTTTACCCTTTACATTAGAGATTTCCATTTCGGTAGTACCCATTTTAATCGGGATCTTACTCGGCTTGTTTATGTCGGTGTTATTTGCACTCTTACCTTTATTACGCACCTGGTTTGTATCGCCTTTAGATGTGTTACGGGTGAGTGAAGATGGGGCACAAGAGCCATTATGGGTACGTCTTTCTGTATTTACAGCCATTTTAGTATTTCTGTTTTTATTCTCGTTTTGGCTGATAAAAGATGCTCTTTATGCGCTTTCATTTGTAGGAGTCACGGTAATCACTTTTGCTTTATTAGCAGGTGTTGCCATAGGATTCACGCGTTTAATCAAGCGCTATTTTCCAAAGCATTGGAGTTTTACAGCCAGACAAAGTGTACTGAATTTATTCCGACCAAACAATCAGACCGTCGTGTTAGTGATTGCCATTGGATTGGGAACATTTTTAATCAGTACCCTATATTTTACCAAAGACATTTTATTGGCAAAAACCGAAGTCGGCGCCCAGTCCGATAGCGCTAACATCATCATTTTAGACGTGCAACCAGCCCAGCGCGCGGCCATTTCGCAACGCATACAATCTAAAAATTTACCTGTGCTTAGCGACATCCCGTTAGTAACGATGCGCATGCAACGGATTAACGGACAATTGGTAAACGATATTCGCCAAGACAGTACACGGCAAGTCCGTGGTTGGGTGTTAAGTCACGAATTTAGAACCACCTATCGCGATACCCTAATCGATTCGGAAACCCTAATAGCAGGGGAGTGGACGCCGAGATTAGATACTGGTGAATCGGTGGTGATTTCCATTTCCGATAACCTCGCCAACGATGCCAATTTAGAGGTAGGCGATTCGGTAGTTTTTAATGTACAAGGTGTACTTATGGAAACTACAGTGGGAAGTATCCGTCAGGTCGATTGGTCTCAAGTGCAACTAAACTTTACCGTGGTCTTTCCGGCTGGCGTGTTAGAAGACGCGCCACAGTTTAATGTGTTAACCACGTTGGTGCCCGACGAAAACAGTTCGGCTGCCTTACAGCAAGATTTGGTGAGCCGTTTCCCGAATGTCTCTATTATCGATTTACGACAAATATTTACGGTGGTAGAAGGCATCTTAGAAAAGGTCTCTTGGGTGATTAGTTTTATGGCGTTCTTTAGCATGTTTACGGGGATTATTGTGTTAATAGGATCTATACGCACCAGTAAATATCAGCGTATTAAGGAAAACGTATTATTACGAACGCTAGGCGCTAAGAATATCCAAATCTTAAAAATTACAGCTTTAGAATATCTCTTTTTAGGACTTTTAGGAAGTTTGGTTGGTATTATTTTAGCCTTAGTAAGTAGTTTATGTTTGGCATTACTTGTTTTTAAAGAACCTTTTGTGCCATCTGCAATTCCATTTCTGGTGTTCTTGCCAGGTATTACTGCATTGGTATTGGTAATTGGTTTAAGTAATATAAGAACGGTATTAAAAAGCTCGCCTTTAGAAGTATTACGTAAAGAAGCATAAATTTAATAAGTATTGATATAAAAAAAAGGTGTTATAATCATGACTGATTTATAACACCTTTTATTATTTTGTATCTTTTTTAAAAAGAGATTTATTCTTTACCAATAGAATCTATAGCACTATCGTTTCCTAAACCTTTAGGATTGTCTCCCCATTTATTAGGACCAACTTCACTATCTGTAGCCATAAGAACAATTAACCATATCCAACCTATTATTGGAATACATGAAAGTAGAAGGAACCATCCACTTTTTCCAACATCATGTAATCTTCTTACAGCAACTGCTATACCAGGTATTAACACAGCTAATGAATATAAACCAGAAATTCCACTAAAAATTGAAGAATCAAATAGGTAACCCAATATGGTTATACCCCAAGAAATAAGCATGTTTATTAATACAAACATCCAATATTCTTGACGTCTTGCACGTCCTTTAAAGTCTGCATAATGTTCTTTAATTACTTTTAAATACCAATTCATTTTATTTATTAATTAAGGTTAGTTTAGCTAATGTAAATAAAAAAAGGTGTTATAATCATGATTGATTTATAACACCTCTTATTATTTTGTATCTTTTTTAAAAAGAGATTTATTCTTTACCAATAGAATCTATAGCACTATCGTTTCCTAAACCTTTAGGATTGTCTCCCCATTTATTAGGACCAACTTCACTATCTGAAACAGCTAAGTATAAATTATAGAAAGGGATTAATAAAAACCATCCACTTTTTCCAACATCATGCATACGTCTTACACCTACAGCTATACTTGGAATAAGAACAGCAAGACTATATATAGTTGATACGAATGATAAAATAGATAAATCTAAAAATCCTGAAATTAAGTCAAGAGCGTAAGATATAATAATGTTAAATAGGAAAAACATCCAATATTCTTGACGTCTTGCACGTCCTTTAAAATCTGCGTAATGTTCTTTTACTACTTTTAAATACCAATTCATTTTATTTGTTAATTAGGGGTTAGTTCAGCTAATGTAGTAAAAATTATACATTTTTTAATATGTTAAAAAATTTCCTACTTTATGTTCTCTGCTTAAAAAAGTCCTCTAGACTTTAATTCTAAATATTTATTTATGGTGTCTCCTGTTAAATTTTGAGGTTCTGTTAATACCGATTGAATACCATATTTTTGTAATGCTTTTACAATTCGTTTTTTCTCGTGCATAAATTTTTCAGCAATAATGGTATCATACACCTCTTGTATGTTTTCTGATTTAGAGTTGATTACCGCATTTAATGCTGTGTTTTTAAAGAAAACCACTAAAAGTAAATGGTTTTTTGCCAATGCTCTTAAATAAGGTAATTGCCTGTTTAAACCATCTATGGTTTCAAAATTTGTATATAGAATAAGTAAACTTCTGTTGGTTATTTTTCGCTTTACCACAGCATATAAACTACTAAAATCCGACTCAGAAAAATCTGTTTTAATATTGTATAATGCTTCAGAAATTAAACTCATTTGCGAGTTTCTTTGTTCGGCAACGATAATATCTTCTAGTTTTTTAGAAAACGATAGCATACCTGCTTTATCTTGTTTTCTTAAAATAACATCGCTAATGGCTAAGGTTGAGTTTACCGCATAATCAAGTAAACTTATATTATTAAAATGCATTTGCATTACACGTCCTTTGTCGATAATAGAATACACAGGTTGCGATTTTTCTTCGACATATTGGTTAATCATTAATTGATTACGCTTTGCTGTTGCTTTCCAGTTTAGAGTTCTAATATCGTCTCCAGATACATATTCTTTTATTTGTTCAAACTCTAAGGAATGTCCTATGCGTCTTATTTTTTTTGTACCATAAGAAATAGTCGAATCTGTAAAAGCTTTAAAACTAAAAGCTCTTAATTTTAAAAACGACGGATAACATTTTAGTTCTTTTTGGTCTCCTAAAATATATTTTTTAGTTGCTAATTGCAGCGGAGTAGAGGCGTAGGCATTAATATTTCCAAAACTATAAATACCGCGTTCTGTAGGTTTAAGGTCGTAATGAATGGTTTTGTTTTCGTTAGCACTTAGTTTTAAATTAAATATAAAATCGCGCTTTTGAAATTGAAAAGGAAGTTCTTCAATAATAGATAAATGACTTACAAAAGCATATTTATTTTGTGCATGAAGTGTGATTTTATTGTCGTCTCCATTAGATAATCTTTCTGGTAATACGCGATCTATAATGATACCGTTTGTTTTATTAAAAAGGATAATTATATCTACCAAAACCAAAAGAGATAGTGTGAACAGGAGTATTTTAGAGACGTAAAAAACAAAGGGCACAAAAAATCCAACCACAAATAGCATTGCGATAACAGCTAAAATGTAGAAGAATCTATTGTTTAAAAATAAAGCACTGTATAGTTTTTTCATTTGGCTATCTCGGGATCTCTACGGCTTCAATAATTTGTTCAATAATTTGTTTGCTAGATAATCCTTCCATTTCTCTTTCTGGAGTTACAATTACTCTGTGTTGTAGCACAGGAATGGCTGCTCTTTTAATATCTTCTGGTGTTACAAAATCTCTACCTTCTATAGCCGCAAATGCTTTAGATGCTTTTAAAATAGCAATACTTGCTCTGGGTGAAGCTCCCAAATATAAAAAGGAGTTAGATCTTGTATTTACCACAATATTGGCAATGTATTTTAGTAAATTATCTTCTAAATTAATTTGATTAACTAAGGCTCTATACTGTTCAATTTTTTCTCCAGTAATTATAGCTTCAATTTTTTCAATCTTATCTGCATTTACTAAAGCTTGTTCTCTAATAATAATTTCTAACTCTTCGTCTGCAGTAGGATATTCTATATTAATTTTGAATAGAAAACGGTCTAATTGGGCTTCTGGTAATCTGTATGTTCCTTCTTGTTCTATAGGGTTTTGAGTTGCTAAAACAATAAAAGGTTCTTTCATTTTATAGGTTTCGCCGTCTATAGTTACTTGTTTTTCTTCCATGACTTCAAACAAAGCAGCTTGTGTTTTTGCTGGCGCTCTGTTAATCTCATCAATTAAAATCATACTAGAAAAAATAGGACCTTTTTTGAATTCGAAATCGGATGTTTTTGCATTAAAAACAGAGGTTCCTAAAATATCCGATGGCATTAAATCTGGAGTAAATTGAATACGACTAAAATCGACATCCATAGTTTTAGATAGTAATTTAGCTGTAATGGTTTTTGCAACACCAGGAACACCTTCTATTAACACATGTCCGTTTGCTAAAAGTGCAACAATAAGCAAGTCCATCATGTCTTTTTGGCCTACAATAACTTTCTTTAATTGCTGCTTTATGTTATGAACAGCTTCTTGTAGTTCAGAAACATCTATTCTGTTTTTAAATTCTAAATGCTCTGAAACTTCAGTGTTAATTTGATCTTCCATGTGTTATATTTTAAAGAAATTTTCTATCATTTTATTTAGTATAATTAATTCATTTTCTGAGCAATCGTACTTCTTATTTAAATCGATTATAGTATGTATTAAATATTTTGTACTCTGTAAGTCGTTATTAGATTTTAACGCGAGGTTTTGTATAAATTGACTGTTTAAATTTGTTGTACTGATTAAGTATTTTTCTCTAACTTTTTCTAAGAAGTAAGCAATCTTTTTATCGACTAGATTTTTATGATCTTCTTCTTTTAAATATAAATTAGAAATGGTTTGAGTAAACTCTACAGTCGAATTTTGTAACGGCTTAATAATTGGAATGGCTCTTTGTTTTCGTCGGGCATTAAATACCATAAACAACAGTAGTCCAATGCTAGACACAGCCAAAAACCATGTTAATGTAGAATGTTGTAAAAAGAATTTAAAAATAGACTCTTGATCGTCGTCTTTAGGCGGACTATATTTACTAGATTTTATTTGCGGATCCCATAAAATATCTGCCGAAGGTAAATAAGAAAACACATGTTCTGCATAAGCTTCGCGGCCATTTATCATGTTAAAATTTGTAAAGACAACAGGATTTGTATGTAAATATATGGCGCCTTCTCCATAATAAATTTTTATAAAATTAGGTTGCTTTTTTCCTGCAACATCTAGTGTGCCTAAAACAATGGTGTTATTGGTATTGTAGGTGTCGAAATACTGTTTTCTAATGTTTCTATCGAAGGTGTACGTTTCGTTTTTAAATACCTTGTTTTCTAAATACAGTGTGCCTTTTAAAACTTTTAAATCTTCTGGAGTAAAAGCATTTTGGTCAAGGTTTTTGGTCGTAAATTTTAAGGTGTCTTTTAAATGCTCGTCAAAATAATTAAGAGATAAAAAAACAGTATTACCACTTTTTACATGGTCTAATAGATAATCTTCTCCGTCTGAATCTAGTTTAGTAGCATCAGATTTTATACATATATAATTCCCGAAATTATTGTCTTTTACATTCTCAAAGAGATAATCGTAAATGTTTTCTTTTAGATAATGTACATTCTTTCCAAACAGTGTTTCGGCTTCATTATAAACAATATAGGTTCCAAACGGACTCTTATTTTTTTCTTTAAAATTCTCATGCCAATCTGTTTTATTACAACTTGTTAGGCTAAATAAAATAATTAAAATCAGGTAGGTTTTTATGTTTGTAAAGAAACTCAATGTATAGAATTAAAAATGGATTTATATTTCTTTTCTACCGTCTTAAAGGTCTGTGAATCTATAGGGAACTCGCCATACCAAACGTAACTGTATATGTGAGATACGTCGGAAAATTGAGATCTAATTTCTTTGTTTTCAATTTCAAAGACATATTCTGTATTGGTTTTGTCTTTATGGTATGAGATGGTTTTTTTATCAGATAATTTTTTTAATAACGATAAGTAATAATATCGGGTTGCTAATCTAAAATCGGTATCTGAGATTGCTTTTTCAAGGAGTTTGCTAAAATCTGTATCATGAATATTTTCGTCTTCATAAATTAATTGATCTGCAACTTTTTTTGTTGCACTTTTAAAGCTCCAAAAACCAACATCTGAGCCAATAAAGGTTTTTAAAATAATAAAGACCACAATCGCTCCTAAAATAAATGGAAAGATAGAGGTCATAAAATCTAAAAAAACCGCTAGAAAATTAACCCCATCTGTAGTCAGTTTAGAGTTTTTGGCTTCGTTTTTAGGTGCTTTTAAATTATCTACATATTTAAAATCGTTACCATTATATTTTTCTTTTAAGTTGGTTTTAAACGACCGGTTTGTTTCAATATCTGTGTTTTTATTACACACAATCGAATCTATTTCAACCTGATAATTATCTTGTAAATGTGTAGAGAAACCATATGTAGTGGTTATAAATAATAGTAGGAGTAAGCACGTTCTCATCATCTTAAGGCGTGTTTTTTTGCTACTTTAAAAGGTAGAATAAGATAATAATAACTAATAGTAACTAAACTAAATATAATAATTGCAAAACACATAACAACGGGCATTTTATTAGAATACCTTGTAATATATCCTTCTAAAAGTGCTGCCATAATGGTAAACGGAATGGTGCTTATAAAAATTAAGAACGCTTCTCGAGCGCCTATTTTAAACGACTGAAAGCGTTTTAATGTCCCCGGAAATAATATACTTGCGCCAATAATATAACCTGCTGCTGCTTCTATAATCATTCCGAAAATTTCGTAAGTTCCGTGAATCCATATCCCTTTTATACTATCAAAAAAACTATTGTGCTGATAAAAGAAGGCTTGAAAAACAGCAACCATAATGGCATTATAAGCAATATAAAATCCTGTTCCTATACCTAAAAACAGTCCAGAAAGAAACATATTTAAACCTACACGCTGGTTGTTGTCGTAAATACCAATAAATGTTCCCCAATTACTACCGCCTTTGTAAATAGCCATAGCATCTCCGCTTTCAATATTTTCTAGGGTTTGGTCTATATAACTATTTCCTAAAATTTGTCTCGCAAAAGAATCGTCGTTAAACGTAGATAATAAGCCAATAAAAAAACAGATAAAGAAAAATATAAATGAAATGTAAATGTATTTTCTATGCTTGTATGTGAGAAGCGGAATGGTGTCGAAAAAGAAATTTAAAACGGTATTTTTAGCTCTCCTTTTTGTGTGATAAACCTTATCGAAACTCGATTTTGCAAGCTTATTTAAATAGGTAGTCACTTTACTTTTAGGGTAGTAGGTTTGTGCATATACTAAATCGTTCATGATTTTAATATGCAAATCGGTAATATCGTCTGGGCTTTTTTTATCTTTATTTAAACTTATTTGTTCAAATTCAAGCCATTTTTCTTTATTTTGCTTTATAAAAGCGACTTCTCTCATTAAGGCGAATTTAAACATTGCATGAAAAGACTCCAAATAAAAACAGCACAAAATGTAGACATCAATTTTACCATGGCTAACGTAGGGCAGCGGTTGTCTGCTTTTATTATAGATAATATTATAAAATTAGCATATATATATCTTGCTTATACATATTTAGACTTCCATGTTATTGAAAACACAATGGAAAGCGATCAATGGTCTATAAAAGCTATAGATATTTTAATCTTTTTACCAGTTACTTTTTATTCGCTTTATTCTGAAATATTATTAAACGGACAAACTATTGGAAAGAAATTACTTAAAATTAAAGTCATAAATATAGATGGGTTTAAACCTTCTATATTAGATTATTCCATCCGTTGGTTTTTAAGAACTATAGATTTTAATTTTTTCTCGTTAATCTATATATACATCGCGTCTTTAGGATTAGGGTCTGAATATGAATTGTTGATTTTTATATTTTTATTAGGAAAACTGGTAGGCTTTTTAATGATTATTTTCACGAAGAAACATCAGCGTTTTGGAGATTTAATGGCAAATACCGTTGTTGTTTATCTAAAAGATGACGTGAAATTTTCTGATACTATTTTAGAAAAAATCACTGACACTTATAAGCCGTTGTATCCGGCTGTTATTAGATTATCGGACAATGATGCCAGAATAATTAAAGAAACATTTAAAACGGCAAGCAAAATTAACGATTACAGTACTTTAGTAAAATTAAGAACTAAAATTATTGAAGTTACAGGTATTAAAATGACTCATAAAAGTGATAAGGAATTTATAGATGTTGTTTTAAAAGATTACAATTACTACACTCAAAGTATGTAATAGAATTAGTGAGAATGAATCTGTTTTTATCTTAAAAAAAGATTCTCAAGATAACCAAATCACGATACGAGTATTCTTATTGTAAAAAAAATCATCACTAATTATAACGGAACCATTTGGTTAGAGAGTGAAGAGGGTGTTGGTACTACTTTTTTCTTCACGCTTTTAAAACCGTAAACGATCTTACTATTTTTGTTTAATAAATTTTAAAGGTCTAAGGCTTACAAAAGCCACTGTATACACGAGTAGTAAGAGTAAATACCAAGCATTACTCACTAAGTCCAGATAATCTATTTTGCCTTTCGAAAAGCTTAAAATCATTAATACTTGTGCACCGTAAGGTAATAACCCCTGAGAAATACAGGAGAAGATATCTAAAATAGAGGCTGTTTTTTTGTTGTCTAAATGGTATTCATCATTAATAGTTTTACTAATCGGACCAGCAATAATAATAGAAACTGTGTTATTTGCTATAGCCATATTAATGGTACTTACTAAGGTTGCAATTCCTAATTCTGCTGTTTTTTTACTTTTAATTAGCTTTCTAATATGAGTTAAGATATAATCTATACCTCCATTTTTTTCAACTAAAGCAGCCAAACCTCCAGTAAGCAACGATAACAAAAAGATTTCTGTCATATTTGTAAAACCTTCATAAGTAATTTTAGTGGCTTCTAAGAGTGTAAAATCGCCGTAAATTATACCTAAAAGACCAGCAGATAGTGTTCCTAATAATAGAGTTACAAACACATTAACGCCTACAATAGAGAGTATAATAACCAATACGTAAGGCAGTATTTTTATAACCGAATAACTATATACTACAGCCTCAGAGTCTGCTGTTTCTAAGCCTAAACCTTGAAAAATTAATATGGCAATGGTAAATAGCGCTGCAGGAATTGCTATTTTAATATTCTGTTTAAATTTATCACTCATTTTACAACCTAAAGATTGGGTTGCTGCGATAGTGGTGTCTGAAATTACCGATAGATTATCTCCAAACATACTTCCGCCTAAAAGCGCACCACATAAAATGGCTAAATCTGCACTACTTTTATCAGAAAAACTAACAACAATAGGGGCTAGCGCTACAATTGCTCCTACAGATGTTCCTGTAGATACAGATAAAAATCCTGCGATAATAAAGATTCCAACATAAATATATTGAATAGCAATATAGTCTAATCCCAAATTTACAATAGCATCTACACTACCTGTTTTACTTGCAACGGCAGCAAATGCACCTGCAAGTAAGTAGATTAAACACATGGTTAAAATTTTAGTATCGCCACAACCTTTTAGAATAGTTTCTATTTTAGAATTAATAGATTGTTTAAACATTACAAAAGCAACGATTATACCACCTATAACGGCAACCGGAGAAGGTAAAGCATAAAAATCGTCTTGATAGATACCAACACCTAGAAACGTAAAAACGAAAACGAGTAAAGGGATTAATGCTGAAAACTTGGGAGTAGTTATTGTATTAGCCATGTCTTATTCTTTTTAGAAGGAGTATAGTAGCAAATACGTAGAAGGATGAATTAACATTTGTTCCAAATAATTGGCTTATCTATTTAGCACCTTGCTCGTTATTGCAGGTTGCTATCTCCTTTTTATTGAGATTCTTGATAATTATTTAAGTTGGCGAAAATACTATATAAATCGATAGGGGATTCTTAAAAAATGTTAAATTTAATAAGCTGTTTTTTATGTTAAGTATTTTTGATTGTTTGCTTTTAAAGCACTTTCTAAGTGCTATTAAATTATAACGTAATTTAAACTTCAAAATAGAATAAAAAAGCGTTTTAATACTGTTGTAATAAACAGCATTAAAACGCTTTAGATGTATTTATCTATATTCAGGGTTCGAGAAATTCCAACGGGTACCATCATCCCAAGCTTCCCTTGAATTTCCATATGCCGGATAACCATCTTGCTCTTTTAACATTTTAGCTAAATGCATTAAGTTATAACTCATAAAAGTTGTATTACGATTAGTGAATTCTGAATCGTAGCCTACTGGCGGATCTATAGTTTTTCCTTTCCATTCGGTATCTCCATAACTAGGTCCGGGGCCGACAGAACCAATCCAACCTGCATCTGCTTGTGGCGGAATACTATATCCCAAATGTTGTAATGCATATAACATACCCATAGCACAATGTTTTACACCATCTTCATTCCCTGTGATTATACAACCACCAGCTTTACCATAATATACATATTGACCTTTATCGTTTTGATAACTACTCATGGCATACAAGCGCTCTATTAATTTAGAAGCGACCGAAGACCGTTCTCCTAACCATATGGGTGTCCCTATGACTAAAATATCTGCAGCTTTAATTTTTTCGTAAATACCTGACCATTCATCTTTTTCATAACCTTCTGTAGTCATATCTGGTTGCACACCTGCTGGAATATCATAATCTGCTAGGCGTATTGCTTCAACAGTAACGCCTTCAGATTTCATTATATTTATGGATACATCCATTAGATTACGGGTGTGACTTACTGAGGGTGATTTTTTTAAAGTACAATTAACAAATACGGCTTTTAAATTACTGAAATCTATTTTTTTCATGAGTTCTTGTCTAAAATTAGTGTAGGTTATTATATGATGCAAAACATTAATAATTAAATGAACGTTTTGTTTTATGTTTGAAATGTTAGTCTAATTAACTATGATAGTAATAATATAATTTACGTCATTTTAACATGTGCTAAAAGACATAAAGTGATTTGTTTTTCCCAATGACCTTGGCTGTAACCATACCAAAAACAATATATGGGATAAGGAAAGCTGTTAATCGTATATTTATAAATCCATTTAATGAAGCCATTCCAATTTGTGTACTAATAAGTACAAGCACACCAAATACAATTCCCTTTAACCAGATATTTTGAATATGTACTTTGGGAGCAAAAACAAATACATACCCTAATCCAAAGAGTATTCCTATTACGAAATGCATTATCCAGCCTATAACCAAAGAAACATCCATTGCCTTCGCTAATAGCTCCCAAGGAACCATTTTAGGCAGTCCTATGTTTGGTGCGACTGCCATAATAATTGTCATTGCCACCGTGCCCAAAATGCTTGCTGCGATATACTTTGGAATTTTATTATTCATAATACTTCTATTTTTGTATTCAATCTGGCATATATTTTATCCCTGAGACTGTATTAACAGAAAAGGGGGTACTCACATTTTCATAAAAAGTAAGGTACAAGAAGTATTTAGTTAGTATTGACTCATTCCGTTATACTATTGCCGTAATTAAAATACGTCTCTTTTATAAGACAGATTTAAATCTGTTTAAATACTAATTTGTAATGCATAGTTTAAAAAAAATACATTTAAATGTCTCTCAAACATTTAGCGTTTGATCTTAAAAAATAGGCGCATTCGCATAGGCTACTAAATTAAAACCGTTACTTTTATAATTCTTAATTTATAACATGTCAGTCCCCAATAAATTTTCGTTAGTCAATCCTAATAAATGTCCTTTTTTCTACGGTTATATTGTCCTTTTTATAGGAAGTATAGGTATTCTTGCCAGTATTCCTGGGCAAACGGTTGGTGTTTCTGTGTTTACAGATCCTGTAAAAGATGCTTTGGGCTTAAGTCGAAATCAGTTTAGTAATGCTTATATGTTTGGAACCTTATTAAGTGCCTTTTTTGTCTCTAAAGCAGGAAAATTATTCGACCGTTTTGGTGCACGTTATGTGGCTTTTTCAGCGGCTATACTTTTAGGTTTATCTTTAATTTTATGTTCTATTTCTGTACAAATTAGCGAAACTATAAAAGGGATATTAAATGTGAATTCATGGGTTGTACCTTTTGGAGTAATGTGTGTCTTGTTTTTCTTTATTCGTTTTAGCGGACAAGGCGTGTTAACAATGGCATCGCGAAATATGATTATGTTGTGGTTTGATATCAATAGAGGGAAAGTAAATGCAATTAGTAGTGTGACTGTATCTTTAGGCTTTTCGAGTTCGCCATTAGTAATGAATTATCTTATAGAAAACCATGGATGGGAACGTAGTTGGCAAATACTAGCCGTGTGTTTATTTATTTTTAGTTTTTGTATTCTTCAGTTATACAGAAATAAGCCAGAAGATTTTAATTTAATCCCCGATGGTGTTCAAAAAACAATTAAAAAAGTAGTTGAAGCTCCTAAAAAAGCAGTGAGAGATTTCACTTTAGCCGAAGCTAAAAAAACTCGTGGATTCTGGATGTTTGGTATGGTAATTTCCTTTAATAGTTTCTTTGCAACAGGATTTACCTTTCATGTAGTGTCTATTTTTGCAACTCAAGGTTATACAAGAGCTCATGCCATTGCTATTTTTATTCCTGTTTCTATTATTGCCTTATCGGTGTCTACCTTTTGTAATATTTTAAGCGATTATATTAGTCATAAAATATACTTATACGTTATGTTGTCCGGAGGTGTTTTAGCATCTTTAGGTTTGTTGTTTTTAGCAAGTCCAATGGGAGTGTATGCTTTAGTAGCAGGTTTAGGAATAATGAGTGGGTTATTTGCTGTAATTAACGCTGTAACTTGGCCTAGATATTATGGTCGATTGCATTTAGGTGCCATTACCGGAAAAGTAATGAGCTTTTTAGTTATTGGTAGTGCTATTGCGCCTAGTTTGTTTAGTTATTGCTTTACAACATTCGGGTCTTATACTTATATTAGTTATATGGCTTTAACTTTTTTATTGTTTTTAATTATTGGATCTGTGGTAGTTAAGAATCCGCAATAATGGTTCTATTATTCCCTATTTTATGATATATAAAGATTCGTACTAATTTGTATATTGAATTCGAATCTAATACTTTAAAAATATATCTAAACAACATTAAATAGTGCACACATTTTAGTAATAATATTATCATTTTAGACATTTAAAAATAACATATGAGACTATTAGTATTCTTATTATTTATATCAAATTTCACATATGCTCAATATTGGGGTGGACAAGAAATTAATGAATCAGATTTAACCGATTGGATTCCGACATTTGAGACTGATTATACAGGGATTTACCATTTTGGAGAAAGCGAAAGTGAGTCTGATTTTTATTTATTTTTTGAAGGGGATTATATAATTGGACAGGTTCAGAATGGATATTGAGAAGATGAATCCGGTATCAGGAAAAGTAATTATATAACACTATCAAACATCTCAATAGATAAAAAAGGAAAATTTACTAGTGATCAATATTCGGGGCAATTTATTATATATAAAACAGAATCTGGAAACAACATAAAAGGACTTAGAATTAATAACCCTTGGACGAGATGGATTGAGAATAGTAAATTTGAAATTGGATATAGAAAAGCTCTTAAGTTTGAATACATTTATTATGGAATGTATAATCAAGCATCTTCTAGAAAATTAAATATTGAGGAGTTAAATAAAATGGACTCTAAAAGTTTAAAATTAATGAGAAATGAAATTTTTGCTCGATACGGTTACATCTTTAAAAAGGGAGGAGAAATGGATACATATTTTAGAAAGCAAAAATGGTACAGACCTGAACATAAAAAAGTTGAACAGTTTTTAACCGAAATAGAACGGTATAATATAGAGCTGATTATACATAACGAGTAAAATTATGTGAGAACTTCAAGAACGTTTATTTGCTAATTTTAATTTAAAGAATGAACTTAAATTATGGATTATTAAAAAGCATATTATTCACAGTAAAAATGATAAAGATATTTCTATCATTCGACTGTAAAATCTATATGAGGCCACCAAGAACCAAAGAAATTTGGGAAAAACGGAAACCAATTATATTAAGATACTTTTCATCAAACTGTACATTATCACTAACATCACTTTTTTAGTTTGATGTTTTACCATCAGGAATTTTTATTTTAAGCCGCGTTTAATAAAAATTACTCTTTTTTAACTTTTAATTGCTTTTTAAGTTTTTCCTTAAACATAATAGCAGCACTTGTATAACCACCTTCTGTACCATCTACAAAATGAATATGTTTTTTTCTTTATCTTCGATATAACAAGACATTATAGACGCGTGAGTAATATGCATACCATAAATAATTTTATGTTCAGATTCTAAATTGTCCAGTACAATTTTTAACGTATTTACTTGCTTATCTGTTCCAGAAATTACAGTGTTTAGAAAACCGTCTAACATTATGGTATCAGACAATTGGGTAACTCGATATTTATATAGTTTACCTGTTTTATAGAACTTAAAATAAAATAGCCCGAATAATGTAACTAGCCAATTACTAATTAAATAACGGAATTGATAAGTTCCAATTTTTGCATACATCTCACTTCTAATTTTATCTAAAGATGTATTTAGTTTTAATTTGATAGTAGAAATAGGATTACGCTTTTGTAAATCGCCAAAAATAAGGTCTATCTCTTTTATAATAGTACTATATATTTCGGCTTGTTTTGTTTCATCATCACAATCTACAAGCAGACATATTACTTTTTTATCTGTTTGGTTAGGATAAATTTCGTCCCATCTGCATTGCATGCCTTCCAAATTGGGTTTTATATTTTCTTGAGTGTTGTTTTTAGATGCTGTAAAACATTCTTTTATTATGTGTTCTGCATATTTCAATCCATTACCCAATACTACCGGAGTTGTAAGATATTCATTTTGCTTTAGTTTTGTAATTTTTAAGGTTACGTTATTAGCATAAACATTTTCAACATCTAAATGTCCGACGCGTAAATTAAGCTGAAACGTTTCATTTATAGCACTTGTTCTTATATAAATCAGATCTTAAAAATAACAATTCTCAACTTAATCTTAATCGATTTTTTAATAAAAAGCTAGCGTTTTAATTTTGTCTATAACACAATTCCCTCATTAGTGACATTGCCTATAATTAAGATTTTGAATATCCGTTTTCATTCAATTAATTATTTAAGAATAAAACGGAATTATCTCCTTTGGAATTTAGAAAACAATTTAATTAGGAACAGATATGGTTTTAAACGTTACTATTACCAACAAGACTTTCTAAAGCATAATGTAATCTGTTTTGGGCATTGGCTTGCGATCCAAAAATAGAACGAAACAGTTCACCATGTTCTGAAATTAGAATCCATTGTGGTGTGCCTTCAGCATTAAATTGGTCGAATACCTGATGCTCTCGATCTATATAAATAGGAAACGGAATTTCGCCACTTGTAAACACGCTTTTAATATTTTCTTTTGTGCCTTCTCTGTTTTTAAAATCGGCATGAATTCCTATTACTTGAATAGAAGGGAAGGTTTGCTTAAATTCGTAAGCCAAAGGAATAGCACGTCCTGTACAGCCTAAACAATCGTTATTATAGATAATAAGTAACAGAACTTTATTTTTATAAGCAGACATTAAATCTGTAACATGGCCATCTAAATCTAAAACGGTTATGGATTGTATTTCTGTACTCATAAGGGTATCTGTTTAATAAGGAATACAAATTTAGGTTTTAATTATTTTATACAACACTTAATAGCTTTCATCTTAAATTCATTTAAAGGATTTTACTCATTTTAATATTTTTATTTATGGAACGTGCTATTTAAAGACATCATAAAATTTGAAACGCAGTAGTTTTGATAAACTTATATTTTTTGTTTCATTTTCAGTAATAAATAAAAATGAAAAAATGATTTTGAAGACCACACTAATATTCTGAATCTTTTCAAGAAGTGAAACTATTAACAAAACAGTATAATGTTTTTTATTTCTGATATATCGTCCTTCATATTTAAGCTGAAGAAGATCTCTAAAAAAATACTACATTGCATATATTCTCGCTAAGAGAAGTCTAAAAGCAGACCTTATGGAATACTTTCTTTCTATTGTTATCATCCTTTTATTACTACTTCAAAGATCTAGGTCTAACAAAGATCGTACACGGTTACAAGAAGATATAGATGCGTTAAATGACAAGTTAAATAACTTAAAAGACTTATTAAGCGCCGATAAAACATCTAAACCAATTGAAAAAGAAAAGGTTAGCGCTATTGTTAAAGATACGGTTAAACCAGCTTTAGAGGTTTCTATACCGAAGCCAGTAGATAATCCGGAAGCTTCAGACAAAATATATAAACCAACGTATACTAAAGCGGCAATGCTATCTGTAAAAGATATAAATGTGATTAAAGCAATATTTAATGCAGCTATAGACACAGACGATTTTACAAAACTGATGCCACTTCGTATTAAAATAATAGACGTTTTAGCATTACATGACTTTAAAGCACAATCTGACAAAGCATTTATAAGTACCATAATAGCAGATTACGATTACTATATTGCACACCCCTTAGAGGTGAAATTACCAAAAGAAGAAGCAACTAAAGCAGAAACTCCAGCTACCGATTTAAACACATTAGAATCAGAGACACAAGTAGTGTCCGAAATGCCTATTGTAAAAGAACCAAAGCTTACTTTTTGGGAGCTATTTAAACAGAAAAATCCTGATTTAGAGAAGTTTATTGGAGAAAATCTAATTAATAAAATCGGAATTTTAATCCTCGTTTTAGGGATTAGTTACTTCGTTAAATTTGCTATCGATAAAAACTGGATTAACGAACCTGCACGTGTAGGTATTGGTATTTTAGCGGGAAGCTTGGTGCTTTTTATAGCTCATAAATTACGACAAAAATATGCACCCTTTAGTTCGGTGCTTGTAGCAGGAGCGATTGCCATATTTTATTTTACAATAGCCATCGCTTTTCATGAATACCAACTCTTTGGGCAAGAAGTAGCTTTTGCTATTATGGTTGTAATTACAGCGTTTAGTTGCTTAATTTCCTTGTCTTATAATCGTATGGAACTCGCCATATTATCGCTTATTGGCGGATTTTTAGTGCCATTTATGATTAGTACAGGAAGTGGGAATTATCTTGTTTTATTTACTTATATAGCCATATTAGATATTGGAATATTGATTCTGGCCTATTTTAAAAAATGGCAATTATTACATATTCTTGCTTTTGCTTTTACCATTTTGTTATTTGGTGCTTGGGTATTAAAAGACACGAATACTAGTACGCCACATTACTTGGGAGCTTTAGTGTTTGGTTTTGTATTCTATATTATTTTTATAGTGACCAATATTATAAATAATATAAGATCTAAAGGAAGCTTTACCACCACACAGTTAACCATGCTTACTATTAATAACTTTGTGTTTTATGGAATTGGCATGCTGGTTTTATCCGATTATAAACCAGAATATACAGGACTTTTTACAGCTTTCTTAGCGGTGTTAAATATGGCATATTCCGTACTCTTATTTAAGAAATTTGGTTTAGATAAAAGAGGAATTTATTTATTAATAGGTCTGAGTTTAACCTTTATAACATTAGCAATTCCGGTACAATTTTCGGGACATAGTATTACTATATTTTGGGCTGTAGAAGCGGTTATGTTACTCTGGTTAGCACAAAAATCTAGAATTAAAAGCTATAGTTTTGCTGCTGTTGTTGTACAAACCTTAATGCTTGGGAGTTTATTAATGGATTGGGAAGTGTATTTTATAAATTCAGATTTAGCAGTTGTTCTTAATCCTATTTTTATAGCAGGAATTTTAGTCGTTGTATCTTTTGTAGGTGTAAACTTGCTATTGCGTAAGGATACAGAAAAAATATCTAAATTCGGATTACATTTTAATCCAGTATATTATAGAAAACTAAGCTGTATTCTTGCCGTAATTACAGGGTATTTTGTAGGTCTAGCCGAAGTTATTTATCAGTCTTTTCAGTATTTAGAATTTAATGATGTTCTAGCAATTTCTGTGCAATACCATATTTTATTTACAGCCGTATTTTGCTTTGTTTTGTATATAAACAGATCGGTTAAAACAGATAAACTTATTAATGTTTTAGCAGTTGTAAATATTGTTGCCTTTGCCGTGCTTTTTATGCAGATTCCATTTTCAGAAATAGAAGACAATATTGTTTATGGGGAAAATAACCATATTGCATATTATTTGCATATGGTTTGCTTTGTCTTTATTATCTATTTTTGGACTTTAATATACCGGACAAATAGCACTAAAAAGGTGTTTTCAATTTTCAATCATAAATTAGCTTTGTGGCTTGTGGTTTTTGTGTTGGTGCTTCTTACAAGTTACGAGGTGGTATTGCAGGGGCTTCATATTATGGATTTTTCATCAGATCAAGATTTACTAAATACTAGTTATGAAATGGTTTCTTCTGCACAGTATAAAATTATAAAAACTGGGCTTCCAATATTATGGGGAGTCTTAGCGTTTATATTGTTATTATGGGGAATAAAAAAGCAATTAAAACATTTACGTATTATTGCACTGTCTCTTTTAGGGTTAACTATTGTAAAGTTATTTGTTTATGATATTAGTAATGTTTCTGAAACAGGAAAAATTATTGCATTTATACTATTAGGTGTTCTTATTTTAGTTATTTCGTTTATATATCAAAAAATCAAAGTTCTAGTTACAGATGAAGATAAAACAGCAGAAAATGAAACTATTGATTAAACTCTTATTTATGCTTTGTGTGGTTACGGCTTTTGGTCAGGAACACACAGTAACAGGAAAAATAGATGTTGTAAAAACAGATGGTTTGCACCTTATTCCTATTCCGAATACCGTGCGTTCTTATGCTACTGCTAACATGCGAGATTTTAGAATTTTAGATGCTAAAGGGAATCAGGTACCTTATTTTGTACAACCGGAGACTTCGTATACAAGTACAATGGTTTCTAATTTTACTGAATTTTCTATTATTTCAACTAAACGCGTAATAGATACGAGTGCAACTTATGTATTTAAAAACCCTAATAAAACTATTAAACAAGCTGTGCTTTCTATTGCTAATTATGAAGGCAGTAAATACTATAAATTAGAAGGAAGTGATGATAAAATTCAATGGTTTGGAATTGTAAATAACGGCGAACTCCATGATCTGAATCATCCTGAAAACACGAGTGTTTATAAGGTAATCGATTTTCCAATATGTAATTATCCATATTTAAGAATTGTGTTTAACGACCGTAATTCTTTACCACTAAATCTCTTAAAAATAGGAGAAGCAACTGCTAAAACTGTGAATTTAGTACCTGCAGAAAAAGAAAAACTTACTGTAAGTGCTATTTCATTTTCAGAGCAAGATAAGATTACACAAATGCATATTAGTTTTGAGAGACCAGAAGTTCTAAATCAGATTAAATTAGATATTACTAGTCCCGATTTTTATAGTCGAAAAGCAACATTGTATACACTTGGAGAACGTGATGTAAAAAGAAGTGTAGAAACTTATCGTCAGCAAATTACATCCTTCGAGATTAGATCAGATAGTCCGTTGGTGTTTGATATTCCGAACACTTTAGCACAAGAAATATATTTAGATATTGAAAATAAGGACAATCCTAAATTGCAAATTCCAAACATTCACATTACCCAAACGCCTATTTATGTGGTTGCTAATTTAAAAGCAGAACAGAAGTACACAATTACCGCTGGTAACCAAACATTAAAGGCACCTGATTATGATATTTCTGAAGTAGCACATACAATAAAACGAGCTTTACCTATTGCAAGAATTAGTGCTGTAACTTATATGGCGCCAGAGAATACTGTAGAAGCAACAATTTCTATATGGCAACAACCTTGGTTTATGTGGTGTTGTATTGGTTTTGCAGCGCTTATAATTTCTTATTATGCTTTTAACTTAATTAAAGAGCTAAATAACAATAAAAAATAATTGTGTTTCTGTCTAGATAAAAAGGCAACTTGAACCTTTTATAAAAGACAAAAACTTGAAGATATAGAAACCTTGAGTTAGGTTATTTGTTCTATATTTTCAAGTTTTCTGTTTAGTCTTAGTTTTTCAATTATATCTATCTATTTATATAAAGTTACAATTTAAGAAAGGGTAGTAAGATGATTATTAGACTTTAATAGTACTTTATGATTGTTTTTGGATTTGTTTTAGACTTTACTTTTTATTAAAACCGCTATGTCGAATTAGTTTAAGCCGTTAATTTTAGATTCTAATTATTTTTATTAAAAGATAAAAAGGTAAACAGAAACTGATATTTTCCATTCAAATTATCTTTAAGTATTTTAAATGCTTTGGTAAGGTGACCTTCAACTGTTTTTATAGAAATACCTAGATAGTTTGCAATCTCCATATTGGTTAAACCTTCCTTTTTACTCATTATTAAAATTTGTTTACATTTTTTAGGAAGTACCTGAATCTCTTTTTCTAACAATTCAAGTTTTCGATTTAAACTTTCATCATATTCTTGTTTAATAACGGTAGTTAATGTATTAGAAAACGTTTTTTCTAGTAAATAGGTTTCTCTGCTGTGTTTTTTTATGTAATCTAAATATTTGTTCTTAATAGCTTTATACAACCAACCTTTTAATAAAGTGTCTACATTAAGGTCTTCTCTTTTCTGCCATAATATAAAAAATGCGTCTTGAACAAAATCTTTGGCTAAAAGTTCGTCACGACACAAACTCTTAGAATAAATATACAATTCGTTATAGTGTAAATCTACAAATTGAATAAACACCTTTTTATCGCCTTTTTTTATTGCGATTATTTCATTGTTTTTATTCATTTTGTTAGGATTAATTGTGTGTTTAGTTGTAAACGCCTTAAAATTATCAATAAATTTTTAAAATAAGCAAGGGTTTTGTAAAAACCAATCGTTTCACTAATAACAATTCGACAATCCTCAATTAACTATGCTAAAAAATAAACATATTTCGAGAATTATAACAAAGTTTTTAGATAAGACAGCTAATTCTGAGGAAATTCAAGAGTTAACGACTTGGGTTAAGCAGAATCCGTCTGCCTTTAAAGATTATGTAGAACTTCATTATTTAATTACTAGAGATATAAACAAAGGAGAAGCAGAATTTTATAAAAGTGAATTGCTTTCTAAATTCGACAATCTTTTTAAGCCAAAACAAAATAAACGTGAGTGGTTAAAATACGCTGCCATTTTTATAGGTGTATTAATAACATGTTCTACATTTTTATTTTTAAAGCACGGAAATACAGATGCAAACACTCAAGAGGAAGTTACCATTACTTTTAGTAACGGTACAAAAGAGATTCTTACTAATACTATTTCTAATATTATTTCTAGTTCAGATAAGCCTATAGCAAAACAAGAAGGCTCTAAGATTATTTATAATAAACAGAGTATCGATAAGAATGATAAAACCCAATCTCTTGTATATAATACAGTGAATGTGCCTTATGGTAAAAAATTTCAGGTTGTATTATCAGATGGGACAGAGGTTTCTCTTAATTCGGGAACGTCTTTTACTTACCCAACTGCTTTTTATAACACAGGAGAAAGACAGGTAGAATTGGTTGGTGAAGCTTATTTCTCTGTAAAATCAGATTCATTAAGACCATTTATGGTTAAATCTAAAGAGATAGTGACGCAAGTATTAGGAACAGAATTTAATTTTTCTAGTTACCCTGACGATAAAGCAACTTATGTGGTTTTAGTAGAAGGACGTGTTGCTGTTTCTAAAACAGACTATCCAGAAGCAACAGCAATGGTTTTAAAACCTAACCAAATAGCATATTACGAAAAATCGTATACAAATATAAAAATTAAGGACGTAGATGTAAGTCGTTACATCGCTTGGAAAGATGGCGGTTTATATTTTAAGAATGAAGACTTTTTTCACATTGCTAAAAAATTAGAAAGACATTATTCTGTTAACATTGAAATTAAAGATGAAACCTTAAAAACCGAAAAATTTACAGGGCGTTTTAAAACAGAGAGTATAGAAGAAGTACTAAAAGGTTTTCAAAGAATTAAGGAATTTGAATACGCTTTAAAAGATGAAAAAATAATATTAACTCAAAAAAAATAAATAATATATGATATAAACCTAAATAACGAATTGGAGTATTTTGAAAAAACCATCAAGACTCCAAAATAATTTAATAGCAAAAAAAATAACCCATTAAACAACCACCTAAAAATATGAAAAACGCACTATACAGAAACTATTTTAGAGCAAAAATAGATCTGAAAATAAAAATATCCACACTGTTTTTATTTGCTGTCTTATTTCAAGTTAGCGCGAACACTTCTAACGATTTACAATTCATTTCAATGAAAATGGAAAATGCATCTATTGGAACTGTTTTTAATGAGATAGAAAGAAGTACCGATTATAATATTCTTTACAAAGACTCTACACTTGATTTAAATAAAAAAGTCACTGTAGATGTTGTTAAGGTTGAAATAGGAACTTTAATGCATATTATATTAAAAGAAAGTAACGTTTCGTTTGAAGTAAGAAGAAAGTTAATTGTACTTATAGAAAAAGATAAAAACGCTATAGCAAACAGTATTCAATCTATAAAAGAAAATCCTATTAAAGTAACAGGTACTGTTACAGACGAAAATAATTTGCCTTTACCAGGTGTTAGCGTTGTTATTAAGGATTCTATGAAAGGTGTTTCTACAGATTTTGATGGAAACTACACATTAGATGTCCCTACAGGAAAAGTATTAGTTTTTTCTTATGTTGGTTATGAAACCAAAGAAATAACTGTTGGCTCAGAATCTATAATACATGTATCTATGGTTCCTGGTGTAAATAGCCTTGATGAAGTTATTATTACAGCCATAGGGACTAAACAATTAAAAGACAAATCTGGATCTACAAGTTCTTCAATCCAATCAGATAATATAGAAAAATCTGGAGAAACGGGTTTAATTAATTCATTAGCAGGTAAAGCTTCTGGTGTTCGTATTGGAAAATCTAACGGAGATCCAGGTGCTGGGTCATCAATTCAAATACGTGGAGCCAATACCATTCAAGGTGCTAGTCAGCCTTTAATTGTTTTAGATGGAATTCCTGTTAGTAATGATAATATTGGAGATGTTAGTGTAAGTCAGCAATCCAGATTAGACGATATTAACCCTAAGGATATTGCCTCTGTGCAAATTCTAAAAGGGGCATCTGCAGCAGCACTTTGGGGATCTCGAGCAGCAAATGGAGTTATCATGATAACCACAAAAAGTGGTCAACTTAATAAAAGACCTACCGTTCAATATTCTTTTTCTCAATCTTACGACAACATAAATGTTCGTACACAACTTCAAGATCAATACGGACAAGGTAGAAACGGTGAATTTAATGTTTCTTATGGGGAATCTTGGGGAGATAAAATAGCAAACCGTTCTGGTGAAGCAGATATTGTAGATACTTCAGGAGCATCTTTTGTTTCTAATACAACAGGAAATAAATATTATTCAATAATTACAAAAAATGCTAAAGAAACTTACAAAAATAGTAATTATAATAAAGTATTTAGAACAGGTGTTTATACACAAAATAATATTTCTGTAAATGGTGGTGGTGAAAAGGCATCTTACTTTTTTAGTTATGAAAACTTAGACCAAGACGGTATTATAGAAAATTACGATTATAAAAGACAAAATATTAGATTGAATACTAAATTTCAAGTTACCGATTGGTTAACATGGAATAATAGAGTGTCTTACACAAATACTAAATCTAACAGAATAGTACAAGCGGGAGAAAATACTAATGGCGTGTTATTAGGGCTTTTAAGAGCATCTCCAGATTTTGATATTACAGATTATAAAGGGACATATACGTCTGCTAACGGAGAGATTTTTAATAATCGCCAACGTTCTTACAGAAGACATCTTGGAGAAGCAGAAAATCCTATCTATAATAATCCGCTTTGGACAATAAATGAACAAAAAGCTCCGAGTGATGTTAATCGATTTATTATTAATCCAGAATTAACTATAGATCCTGTTGATTGGTTAAAGGTTATTTTAAGAGGAGGTATGGATTACTATAATGATACGCGAAGTGAATTTTATCCAATAGGATCTGCTAGTAGCACCAGAAGTGGTGGATATTGGACGCAAACAGATATTGTAAACAAAGAACTTAATTTTGATGGAATTGCTATAGCAACTCACGATTTTAGTGAAGATTTAGGTGTGTCTGCTACATTCGGGTACAACATTAATGATAGAGATAGAGTTGTTAACTATAATACGTTAAGTCCTTTTGCTGTAGATTCAGATTTAGCAACTCCAGATTTAAATCCTGACCAATCTTCTACGTCTTGGGATAGAACAATTACAAAAATAAGATCTAACCGTGGTTATGGAATATTAGGATTCAATTTGTATAAACAATTATTTATTAATTTCTCAGGTGCTTTAGAAGCCGCTTCTACAATTAAGGGGAGTTTTTTCTATCCTTCGGTAGATTTAGCATGGCAATTTACAGACCTTTTAAATACCGATTTTTTAAGTTTCGGAAAGTTTAGAGCATCATGGGGAAAAGTAGGTATTCAGCCAGAACCTTATAAATTTGAAACTTTGGCAACTACAGGTTTTTCTTCTTTTGGAGGTGCATTTATGGTAGATTCTGAAAAAGGAAATTCTAATTTAAGACCAGAGATTAAAACAGAATGGGAAGTTGGAGGAGATTTAAGATTCTTTAAAAATAGATTATCATTAGGAATTACATATTATGAAAATAAAACTAAAGACATCTTATTTGCTGTAAAAGCGAATCCGAGTTCTGGTTTTAACTATAATTATAAAAATGCTGCTGTTATAGAAAATAAAGGTCTTGAAATAGATCTTACCGGAAGATTGGTTGAAACAGAAGATTTTAAACTTTCATTTAATACAAATTACAATAACAATAAAAATAAAGTAGTTGATATTGCAGGAGCAGAAACTGTAGATATTGGAGGTACATCTAAAGCTGTTAAAGGATATGCAATGAGTTCTTTTTATCTACCAGGAACACTTCGTAATGCTGACAATAGCTTAGATCTAGATGCTAATGGTTTTCCGCAATTAGATACCCAAAGTCGTGTATTAGGAGATCCAAATCCGGATTGGAGAGGTGGTTTAGGAATGAAATTCGAATATAAAGATTTTGATTTTAGTTTTCTATTTGAACACTCTCATGGCGGAGATTATATAAACCGTACTAATATTGTGCTTTACGGTTTTGGAAATCATGCAAATGTTGCAAAAGAGGTTACTTTATCTGAAAATATGGTAAATGTTAATGGAGATGTTTTTGCTGCAGGAACAACAGTTAGAGGTAATGTAAAAGATTTTGGAGCAGGAAACGTATTGCTTGACGAATCTTGGTACCGAGGAATTGGTGGAGGATTAGGTTTTAATAAAACTAATGACCTTTATATAGAAGATGCTACTTGGACCAAACTACGTAATGTTACTATTGGTTATACGTTTTCTAAACTTAAAATAAGTAAAAAACTAGCTTTAGAATCTTTAAGATTTTCTGTTACAGGACGTGATTTAATTTTATGGACAGATATTATTGATGTAGATCCAGAAACGAACAATTACGGAGTAAGTAATGCCTTTGGTATGAACTATTTCAATAACCCTGGAACACGTTCTGTTTTGTTTAATATTCAAGCTAACCTATAAAAACTCAATTAATATGAAATCAACATATAAAACATTACTATTGATTTTCACTGCCTTTGCTTTTTTAGGTTGTGAAAGTGTAGTCGACGATTTAAACGATAATCCAAATCAGTTAACCCTAGACGATATAGACGCAGGTCTATTCTTAAACGGGGCAGAACTTTCTAATATAAGTATTCAATTGGGATCTTACAGCAGAATGGCAGGATACTGGTCTGGTCAATTGGTAGGGTATGAGCAAACAGAACTTGAACGCTACCAATATAATGTTACGAGTAGTACATTTGATTGGGATGGATACCAAAGTGTATTAACGCCTTTAAGAGAAATACAAGAAAGAACTACAGATAACCCATTATTGTTAGGGATTTCTAAAGTTGTTGAAGCTCATATGGTAGGAACCTATGCGTCTTTATTTGGAGATATTCCTTATTCTGAAGCACTTACAGATATTGAAAACCCTGTTTTTGACAATCAAACTTACGTTTTTGAACAATTGCAACTGCTTTTAGATGAAGCTATTGCAGAACTTGAAAATGCAGGAGGTTATGGAGTACTCGAAGATTATATTTTTAATGGAGATAGTGAAAAGTGGCTAGAATCTGCTTGGACGCTTAAAGCGCGTTACTATACACATACTAAAGAATATAGTTTAGCTTATGCAGCTGCTTTAAATGGTATTTCATCTAGTTCAAATAACATGATGTTTAACCCACTTGATATTACTGGAGAAAATAGTACAAAAAACAAATATTA
Source organism: Formosa sp. L2A11 (assembly GCF_009796865.1). Taxonomy (GTDB): domain Bacteria; phylum Bacteroidota; class Bacteroidia; order Flavobacteriales; family Flavobacteriaceae; genus Formosa. The sequence goes on from NZ_CP047028.1 coordinate 2,696,682, forward strand.
TATTTTACTAGAATCAGGACCTTACACAGGAACTAGCGGTAGTTATCTAGAGCAATTGTTAGATCCTACAAGTAGTGTGTCTCGTAATAATTCTAAAACAGACGAAACGGCTAGAGGTTTATATTATACTATAAATCAGACAACAGGAGATTCTAACCTTGGTATTGCTCAAGAATTGGAGCCACAACCCATGATAACGTATAGAGAAAACCTACTTATTTTAGCCGAATCTGGATTTAGAACAAATGGGTTTACTACTGGTTTAGATCATTTAAATACATTGCGTGCATTTTTAAATACAGGAAGTTTTCTTAATACCAATTTTGCTTCAGAATCTTTTACTTATGAGGCGTATACTGCCGAAGATTTTAATGCAGGAGGAATAGAAAACATGGATAATATTGATGCAGATGATGCTTTGCTTCGTGAAATAATTGAAGAGCGTTATGTTTCTGGATTTACAACTTTTATGGCTTTTGATGACACACGTAGGTTACAAAAATCAGATTCAGATCTTGCTGTACCATTTCCTTTAAATGTAGCTACAAGCACGCAAAATGTAGAACGTATGTTATACCCAGAAGATGAAATTTTATCTAATTCAAACGCGCCATCAGAACCCGGATTGTTTGCTGATACAGAGGTAAATCAATAATCTTAAACATATCATATGAAAATCGATAAAACAAAATCTGTTACAATGTATGGTATGACTTCTTTTAAGAAGGTCTTCCAAACGAAAAGTGTAGTATTATGTTTGCTAACTGCCACTGTATTTTTTCAAATACAGTGCAGTAGTAAAAAAACAATAGTAGATAAAGAGCAATCTCTTGTTGTAAAAGATATATTCGATCCAAGTTGGTTAGAAGCTACAGAAGGAAATATGCCTTTAGTTATAAGTGTGCCTCATGGAGGTTTAATTTCTCCTGCAGAAATACCAGATCGTACTTGTGGTACAAGAGAGAAAGACGACAATACTAATTTGTTGGCTTACCAAATTAGTGAAGCCTTTGAAAAACAAGGAAAAAAACCGTTTTTAATTGTATCTCAAATTGCGAGAGCTAAAATTGATTTAAATCGTGATATGGACGAAGCGACTTGCGAAAATGCCATGATGAATTCTACTTGGTACCAATATCATAAATACATTGAAGCTGCAATTTCTAAAGCTGTAGCCCAATATGGTTATGCACTTTATATAGATTTACATGGACAAAGTCACCCTGTAAAACGATTAGAACTTGGTTACACGTTACGTAAGTCGGATTTAGAAACTAATAGTATGAGCACGACAGCTATAGAGACTAAATCTTCGCTTCAGAATTTATTAAATATGACCGATAATCAAACGCTTAAAGACTTGTTAATCGGCGAAAATGCGTTAGGTACTTTTTTTGCATCTAATGGTTATCCTGCAGTTCCGAGTTTACAAGATCCTTTTCCAAAATCTGACGAAGCATATTTTACAGGAGGTTATAACACCAGACGTTACACCTCTTTAGATTATCCTAAAGTATTTGGACTACAAATAGAAGCTAATTATAAAGTTCGTGCTTCTGAAGTTAATAGAAAGGAATTTTCTGAAGCTTTTGTGACATCTATCACAGATTATTTAGGCGTTGTAGAGACCTTAATTAAATAATTTTTAAATAGATAGTATTGAATAACACTGGAGCGTTCACTCTCAATAATCCAGTGTATAATAAAATCTACCTCATCTGTTTTAAATATAATTTAGAGTAAATGAGGTAGGATTTTATCTGCAAATTAAGTTATAACAGTAATTTTTAATATACTTAAAAATGAACAATAAAAAAGTTTACAGGTTTCTTATGCTTTTCAGCATTTTTATGTTTGTAAAACAAGGGTATAGTCAAGAAACCTTTCCTAAAAATGATGTTACAGATACCAGGCCACAAACGGTAGCTTTTACAAATGCTACTATAATAGTAAATCCAACAACTACAATAGAAAATGGTACGTTATTAATTAAAGATGGTGCAATTGTATCTGTTTCTAATACTACAGAAATACCAAAAGGCTACACACAAATAGATCTTATAGGGAAATACATATATCCTTCATTTATAGATATGTTTAGTACTTATGGTCAACCAGAAGTTAAACTTCCAAAACGTGAAAATCCATTTATAAAAAGAGAACAAATACAGTCTAGTACAAAAGGCCCATATAATGCTAATGAAGCTATTAAATCTAATTATAATGGTACAGCATATTTTAGGGTAAATGAAAAACGTGCACTTAAATTAAGAGCACAAGGTTTTGGTGCTGTAGCTAGTATGCGACCAGATGGTATTGCACGTGGTACTGCAACATTTGTTGCTCTAGGAAATGAGAACGAAAATAGCATGGTATTAAAAAACAAAGTTGCCAGTCATTATTCGTTTGATAAAGGAACTTCAACACAAGATTATCCCATTTCTCCAATGGGATCTATTGCTTTATTAAGACAAACGTTTTATGATGCAAAATGGTACGTCTCTAATTCTTCACGCACCTTTTCAGATCTTACTTTAGAGGCTATTGAAAACAATAAAGATTTACCACAAATTTTTGAAGCTAAAGATTGGTTAACAGATATTCAAGTGCATAAAATTGGACAGGAATTTAATATGAATTTCATTATTAAAGGTGGAGGAAATGAATACCAACGTTTAGAAGAAATTAAACAGTTAAATTCATCTTTAATAATTCCTATAAATTTTCCTTCAGATTATAATGTCACAGATCCTGTTATTACAGACAAGATTACATTAGCCGATTTAAAACATTGGGAATTGGCGCCTTCAAATCCATCTCATTTAGAACAAGAAGGCATTTCGTTTGCTTTAACGACATATCCGCAAGAAAACCCATCACATTTCCTTGAAAATTTACGTAAAGCCGTTGCTTTTGGATTAACTAAAAAACAAGCACTATCTAGTCTTACCACAACACCTGCAAAACTCCTTAAAGTTGATGATTTAGTTGGAACATTATCTAAAGGAAAATTAGCTAATTTTATTATTGCTGATGGTGATATATTAGAGAACCAAACATTGCTTTTAGAAAACTGGGTAAAAGGTAAACCTTATATTATTCAGGAAACTATAAATAAAAATTTTGTAGGAGCATATATTTTAAATGTTGGCTCTATTAAAACAGAATTAAAAATAGGCATTAATAAGGGGAAATATATAGCGACTATTAGTTCTACAGATGGATCTGAAGATAAAGCAGATTTTAGAATGGATGGAGATCTTCCTATTTTACAATTTGTAACGAATAATTCTCAATATAATTTAAAAGGATGGCAGGTTTCAGAACCAAATAAAATTGTTTTTAAAGGCACAGGAACACTTAATTTTAAAGACGAAATAGTGTGGTCTGCAGAAAAGACTGCTAATGACAAGTTAAAAGATAAGAAAGAATCATCAAGTGATTTTGATAACTTAGGCGCTGTTTTTTACCCGTTTTTAGCCTTCGGAAATACAAGTAAAATAACTTCAGAAAATATCCTAATTACCAATGTAACCATCTGGACAAATGAAGAATCGGGTATATTAGAAGGGACAGATATACTACTAGAGGGTGGTAAAATATCTAAAATAGGTAAAAATTTGTCTGCAGAAGGCTCTCAAATTATAGATGGAACAGGAAAACATCTTACACCTGGAATTATAGACGAGCATTCGCATATTGCCTTAAACGGAATTAATGAAATTGCACCAAATTCTAGTATGGTGCGTATGGATGATGTTGTAGACTCTGAAGATCCTGGTATTTATAGAGCTTTGGCAGGAGGTGTTGTTGCAGCACAATTATTGCATGGATCATCAGATCCTATTGGAGGCCAGTCGGCATTAATTAAACTTAAATGGGGAGAATCTCCAGAAGGACTTATAATAAAAGATGCAGATCCTTTTATAAAATTTGCATTAGGAGAAAATCCAAAACGCTCAAAAAGTGGACCTTCTATTCGGTTTCCTAGAAGTTTAATGGGAATGGAACAATTCTATACAGATGCATTTACAGAGGCGTTAGCGTATCAAAAAAAAAGGGATACTTATAATCAATTAAGTAAGAAGCAGAAAGCAAAAGCAGTTATGCCTAGAAAAAACTTGGTGCATGAAGCGATGTTAGAAGTTATAGAAGAGAAACGCTTTATTTCATCACATTCATATCAGCAAAAAGAAATGCTTATGCTTATGGATGTTGCAGATCGTTTTGGCTTTACAATTAATACGTTTACTCATGCCTTAGAAGGTTACCGTATAGCCGATAAAATGCTTGAACATGGTGTTGGTGGTAGTACGTTTTCCGATCGTTGGAATTTTAAGTGGGAAACACGAAATGCAATTCCATATAATGCCACAATAATGAATACTGTTGGTGTTACTACAGCAATAAACTCTGATAGTGGAGAAACCATTAGACATTTAAATCATGAAGCCTCTAAGGCAATAAAGTATGGTAATACATCTCAAGAGGATGCATTAAAAATGATAACATTAAACCCTGCAAAATTATTACACTTAGACGATACTATGGGAAGTATAAAAGTAGGAAAGTCTGCAGATGTTGTCTTATGGTCAGGTCCGCCATTGTCTGTTTATTCTAAAGTAGAAAAAACAATAATTGAAGGCGCCATATACTTTGATATTGAAAAAGACAAAACACTTAGAACAACCATGCAAAATGAAAGAGCTCGAATTTTAAGTAAAATGGATGGATTAGAAAATGGTGCAAATCCAACAAAAATTTCAAAAGAAAAACCAGAATTTGATTGTGAATATATTCAAATGGGCAATTAATTAAAACATTAAAAATTATGAAAGCTAATAAATTATATATCCTATTGCTGTTAATAATGTCCGCTTCATTTTCAAATCATGTATTCGGACAATGGATGCCCGAAGTAGCAAAACCTCAAACAGAACCCATTTTATTATCTGGAGGAACAGTGCATACTGGAGATGGTCTTGTTCTAGAAAATACAGCCGTTGGTTTTGATCAAGGCAAAATTACCTATTTGGGAAAAGAAGACGATTTAGGAACAAAAAAAGACACCTATAAAATTATAGATATTTCAGGACAGCATGTGTATCCTGGTTTTATTCTACTAAATTCTACTATCGGAATTCAGGAAATAAGTGCAGTTCCACACTCTAACGACGTTTTGGAAGAAGGCGATTTTAATCCTAATTTAAACACCATGTATGCATACGATGCCGGATCTACATACATACCAACATTACGTTTTAATGGTATTTTGTATGTAGAGTCTATTCGACCTCGCGGTGTAATATCCGGCACATCGTCTGTCATGGAACTCGATGGTTGGAACTGGCAAGATGCGGTATTTAAAAAAGAAGCTGCAATTCATTTACATTGGCCTTCGTCTTTAAAAGCAATAGTAGATAAAGAAACAAATACGCTTCAAATGCTGCCAAATCCATCTTATAAAGACGTAAGAGATAAACTTGAAAGCTTATTCATAGCATCTATAGCGTATCGCGATACCAAGGAAAAACCAATCAATTTAAAACTAGAAGCATTAGAAGGATTATATTTAGGGAATAAAACGTTAATAATTCATGCTACCGAACCTAAAGAAATTATTGAAGGTATTTCTTTTGCTCAAAAGTTTGGAGTGAAAAATATTGCTTTGGAAGCTTCAAATGCGGTTTTAAAAGTGAAATCATTTTTAAAAGAAAACAACATTCCTGTTATACTTCCTCCAACGTATAATTTACCACGATCTTCTGATTTGGATTACGATACATATTATGCTCTACCTAATTTACTAATGAAGGATGGTATTGTAGTGGCATTAAATCATTCAGGATCTTTATCTAACGCCATGAATTTACCTTTTTACGCAGGAACAGCTGCAGCTTTTGGTTTAGATAAAGAAGAGGCTCTTAAAACAATTACGTTAAATCCTGCCAAAATACTTGGTATAGACGATAGGGTGGGAACCATAACAATGGGTAAAGATGCCAGTTTATTTGTGTCTAATGGAGATGCGCTTGATGTACAATCTAACGCCTTAACAATGGCATTCATTAGAGGAAAAAAGCTAACGTTAGATGGCCCGCATCAAGAAAATTTTAAAATTTACTCAGAAAAATATAGTCAAAAAAATTAATTTACTCAATGTATGTATTTAAAACAAATTAAAATCGACTCTATTTTTAATTTAAAGATGAAGAACACACTACTGTTATTTTTCATGTTTAGTGCTTGTATTGGTTACGGGCAGAAGGAAAAATTTAAGGGACAAGGCCCTATAAGTATTGTTGAAACAGATTCTAAACCGGTACAAAAACAATGGAAAGGCGCATTTAAATTTCCTGATAACGAGGTTACATTTTCTAATGAATTTGAAGGCGCAAGATTAAACGGAATTACCCAAAATAACGATAGTACGTATACGGCTTTAATTACTTCAGAAAACACACCTATAAACATTAGTCCTTGGTATGCGTTTAAAGTGTGGTCTAAGAAAAAGCAAACTATAGATGTAATATTAACGTATCAAGAATCTATAAAACACAGGTATTACCCAAAACTTAGTAAAGATGGAATTAATTGGTCTGTGCTAGATTCTTTACGTTATACAGCATATGATATTGAAAATACTAAAACATTTGGAAGTAGTGCGCTGCCTTTGAAAGTAAAATTACGTTTAGATATTGGCCCAGATACGTTATGGGTAGCAGGGCAGGAGTTGCAAAATTCGCCTCTAGTGAATAGCTGGATGGATAGTTTAACCCAAAGAAAATATGTTATAAAAAGTGCTATAGGACAAAGTACTGAAGGACGAGATTTAAACATGATTAGTGTAGGGAATACAGATTCTAAAAACATGATCATGATTATTTCAAGACAGCATCCTCCCGAGGTTACAGGGTATTTGGCAATGAAAGCTTTTGTCGAGACTATTGCATCAGATTCTAAATTGGCTAAAAAATTCAGAAAGAAATTCGGAACTTATGTAGTGCCTTTAATGAATCCAGATGGCGTAGATAATGGCTTTTGGCGACATAATGCGGGCGGAATAGATTTAAACAGAGATTGGGCTAATTTTAATCAGCCAGAAACCCGAGCAGTAAAGAATTTTATGGAAGATTTGGTTGCCAAAAATAACGGAAAGTTCTATTTTGGAATCGATTTTCATTCCACTTGGGATGATATTTATTATACCGTAGACCCTAATTTAAAAGGAAATATGCCAAATTTAGTGTCTGATTGGTTGGATAAACTAAAGGAAAATATAGAAGGTTACGATCCTAATATAAGTCCGAATGATAAATTGGTTCCAACGACAGTTTCAAGAAATTATTTTTTCATAGAATATGGTGCAGAAGCTTTAGTTTTTGAAGTTGGAGATAATACACCTCGAGAATTTCTTAAAGAAAAAGCGGTTACAGGCGCTAACGAACTCATGAAATTAATGTTAGAGAATATTAAAAACAAATAGCATTTACAACAAAAATAAATACTTATGAGAAAAATACTTTATCTACTCACACTCTTACTGATTTTTACAAACTGTAAGCAAAAAGAAACAATTGTTGCTCCTACAGGTTTGGTTACAGAAAAAGCCATGGTTGTTTCCGCTCGTGAAGAAGCCTCTAAAATTGGAGCCGAAATTATACAAAAAGGAGGAAATGCTTTTGATGCTATGGTGGCAACAGAACTTTCTTTGGCTGTAGCTTATCCATTTGCAGGAAATCTTGGAGGCGGAGGTTTTATGGTATATAGAACAAATAATGGGGAAGTTGGTGCTCTAGATTACCGTGAAAAAGCACCATTGGCAGCACATAAAGACATGTATTTAGATTCTTTGGGAAATGTAATTCCAAAAATGAGTACATCTGGAGGGACAGCATCTGGAGTTCCAGGAACGGTTGCAGGTGTTATGGCTGTGCATGAAAAATTCGGAAAATTGCCCTTAAATGAAATCATGGAACCCATTATAGCTTTAGCTAAAAAAGGTGTTGTGGTTACCGAAAAACAAGCAAAAAGATTAGAAGGTACACGAAATCGATTTATTGAAGTGAATGGAGAAAGCACAAAATTTGGTCAATTATTTAAGGAAGGAGACACAATAAAATATCCTGAACTCGCTAAGACTTTAGAGATTATTATGACTGAAGGAAAAGATGGTTTCTATAAAGGAAAAGTAGCTCAAAAATTAGCCGCATTTATTCAAGAACATGGTGGTTTAATTACAGAAGAAGACATGGGTAAATATGAAGCCAAGTGGAGAGATCCGATTGTGTTTGATTATAAGGAACTTAAAATTATATCTATGAGCCCGCCAAGTAGTGGAGGTGTAACTATGAACCAGATTTTTAAGATGATGGAACCTTACGATGTTGCTAAATTTGGACATAATTCGGCACAAACTGTTCAGTTATTTACAGAAGCTTCAAGACGCGCTTATGCCGATAGAAATTATTATTTAGGAGATCCCGATTTTGTAGATATTCCTTACGATATGTTATTAAACGACAAATATCTTAAAGACAGAATGTCTAATTTCTCTTTTGATAAAGCAACATTGTCTTCAGAAGTTAGTCACGGTGATGTCCAGATTTATGAAAGTATGGAAACTACACATTATTCTATTGTAGATAATGAAGGTAATGCTGTTTCTGCAACAACAACGTTAAACGGAGGGTATGGTTCTAAACTTTATATTGAAGAATTAGGCTTTTTTATGAATAATGAAATGGACGATTTTAGTTCAAAACCAGGCGTTCCTAACATGTTTGGTTTAATAGGAGCAGAAGCCAATAGTATTGCTCCAGAAAAACGAATGTTAAGTAGCATGACGCCAACAATTGTAGAAAAAGATGGTAAATTATATATGGTTGTAGGTACACCTGGAGGTTCTACAATTATTACAGCCGTAGCACAGACTATTTTAGATGTTTACGAATTTAATTTAAGTATGCAAGATGCTGTTAATGCACCGCGTTTTCATCACCAATGGTTACCAGACCAAATTATTTTTGAACCAGAGGGGTTTTCAAGTGATTTAATAGAAGGGCTAAAAACTAAAGGTTATATTATTAATGAAAAAAGAACACCAATAATAGGTAAAGTTGATGCTATTCGGGTGCTTTCTGATGGGAATTTAGAAGGTGGAGCCGATAAACGTGGAGATGATAGTGCTTTTGGATTTTAACATTCAAAATTTAAAAAGCACATAATAGTAGAGTTTTAGTATGTAATAATTAAAGCACATTTTTATATTAATATATAATATTGACTATTAATAAAATACATTTTTTTTTAGTGCAATAGCATTTTAAATTGTTTAAGAAAAGCTTAATTATAGCCATTTTCAGTATTAAATTTCGGACTTTTGAAGTCTGATAAATTAAATATTATTTTTATGAAACGCATACTATCTCTATTAGTTATATGTATATTATATAGCTGTTCTCCTAAAATTGCTGAATCTAGTAGTTCAGTTAAGAAAGACTCCGAATCAATTAATTATGAGCAGTATAATGGGACACAAGAAAATACCGTATTAGCAGTTTTATGGTTACAAATGTCTTCAGAATATAAAGCTTTATGTTATCAATCTTACGAACTTGCTCGATTACAATTAGATCAATCTCTTTTAAATAATAAGAGCAATAAACCATTAGCTATAATTACAGATATAGATGAAACAGTACTTGATAATAGTCCGTATTCAGGAAAGTCTATTGAAACGAATAAAGGATTTGATTATGAAAGTTGGGACGAATGGGGAGCGTTAGAATCTGCAGAACCTTTAGCTGGAGCAGTCGATTTTTTCAACTATGCGGCTAGTAAAAATATAACAGTTTTTTATATTTCTAATCGTAAAGATAATCAGAAAGACGCAACCATTTCTAATTTAAAAAAACAAGGATTACCTTTTGCAGATGCGCAACATGTATTACTTCAAACAACGACTTCTAATAAGGATGAACGTAGAAATAGTGTATTAGAAACACATGATGTCGTGATGTATATCGGAGATAATCTTGGTGATTTTAGTAGTGTTTTTGATCATAAAACAACTTCAGAACGACATAAAATTACAGATAGTTTAAAAGTTAAATTTGGGACATCGTATATTGTGTTACCAAATCCTATGTATGGTGCTTGGGAATATGGTTTGTATAACGAAAACCCTTATGGTATTTCAGAAAAAGAAAAAGACTCTTTAAGAAAAGCTAAATTAAAAACGTATTAATTTTTAGCCGTTCAGGATCTATTATTTAGCCGTAGCATTTACTAGAAACATAAAAAAGAGATAAACAAATCTTAATGATTTATTTATCTCTTTTTTATATATAATAAGAAAATATTATCCTCTTCTTCGTTCTAGCAATACAAACATCATTAAAGCTAGCATAACTCTATCATCATCATCACTGTCAAGTTCTCCTACTTTAGAAACTTCAAAGTTTTTTCCAAAGAAAGATTTTAATTTTTTTAGTTCAACAATAGTTTTACCACTTGTGTTTTTTACAAGGTAAGTGGGATTAAAAAGGTATCCTGTAAAGAAACTTAAAACAGGAACTTCACCTATTAAAGAGTCTAAAACTTTAATCAAAGGGTTTTTCTCATTGATAATATATTGTTGTTTTTGGTGCTGATCAATAATTTCATAATGAGCATTCCATAAAGATTTCCATCCTTTTCTTACAACTTTACCAAATTCATTATCTTTATCATCATAAAAAGAATAAGCAGTAGAGAAGTCTAACCATTTATCGGCCTTAATTTTATAGTTTAATTTACTTTTAGAGTCATCATTAAATATGCTTATATCTTCTTTAAGCTTAAACATTTTTTGACGTACATAAGCAATAGGCTTTCCGCTACTGTCTTTAGCTGTAAAATCATTAGCTAAAGTAGATATTTTAAACTCGAAAGTAACTGGGAATTTAATGTCTTGCATGTGGTTTTTTTAGAATTTTTTTTATAAAAATAAGAATTAATTACAATCTACTTGAAGACTTTTTATTTAAAAAGTATTATTTATCCTCACAACATTTTTCACAAATTCCCTGTATTAATACTTGAGAAACTGTTACTTTTCTATTTGGTATATTAGGAATAGCCATACTAATAGGTAAACAATCTACTCGGCCACATTTTAAACATTGAAAATGAGGATGTACATCTTTGTGTTTTGTAGACGAACATCCATTACATTTAGCATACCATTTAAGGCCTTCTTTACCTAGAAATGAATGCAATACACCATCTTCTTCCAGTTTATCTAACACTCTATAAATTGTTGTTTTATTAAACTTAGAATCTAATTGTTCAATTAATTGCTTTGCCGAAATCGCTTCATCACTTGTATTAAACTCATTAAGTAAAGCTTCTACAGATTTCGTTTTTCTTATCACTCCCATGAAACAAATATAATGCAACTTGGTTGTAGTAACAAGTTTTTTATTTATGTTTGCAACTCAGTTGCATTAGTATTTATGATATTCACAAAACAAAAACCAGACGAGTTAGGTGCACTTGCAAGTACACTTTGCTTAATTCATTGCGTGGCTACGCCATTTCTATTCATCGTTCAAAGTTGCTCAGTAGCTTCTTGCAACGATACACCAACGTGGTGGGGATTTATAGATACATTTTTTCTAGTTATTTCCTTTTTTGCCATTTACCGTTCAACACAAACCACAAATAGTGATTGGATTAAACCTGCTTTATGGGCAAGTTGGGGCGTATTGTTTTTCATTATTGTAAACGAAAAAATGACTTGGTTTCCAATACCAGAATATGTTATTTATATACCTGCAATTGCATTAATCACATTGCATTTATACAATAGAAAATATTGCCAATGTAATACAGATACATGTTGCACAAATGAAAGATAAAGAACAGATTACAATTACAGGAGATAATCATATATCGACTAGTGTAAACACACCTTTACGAGCAGATGCCTTTGAAAAAACAGATGCCGAAAAGATTGAGAACATCCAACATCATTTTAAAATGATTATGGAAGAATTGGGATTAGATTTAACAGATGATAGTTTATCTGGTACACCATACCGCGTAGCTAAAATGTATGTAAAGGAATTATTTTATGGATTAGATCCAAAAAATAAACCCAAACTATCCACTTTCGATAATAAGTATGGTTATAAAAAAATGTTGGTCGAACAGCATATTACAATAGATTCGGCTTGCGAGCATCATTTTTTACCTATTATTGGTTATGCACATGTTGGATACATTCCTACAGACAAGGTTATCGGACTCTCTAAAATAAATCGTTTGGTAGATTATTATGCACGTCGTCCGCAGGTTCAAGAACGTTTAGTACTTCAGATTTTGAATGATTTACAAGACGCTTTGGGAACCCAAGATGTTATTGTTTCTGTTACAGCAAAACACCTTTGTGTGTCGTCTAGAGGTATAAAAGATCAAAGTAGTTATACTACGACATTAGAATATGGTGGTCGTTTTACAGATCCTGCGACTCGACAAGAATTCTTAAATATTGTAGCCCAAGAAACATTATAATAGTTATTAAAATAACTGTGAAATAATAAAAAACAACGTGATAAATACTGTTATATAACAACTATTTATAAAAACTCATGGAAGCAATTATTACCATTGTTGGTTTTCTAGGTGCTGGAAAAACAACATTATTAAAACATATAGTAAGTAATGTTATTGCACATAAATGGCAACCTTTTATTGTTTTAAACGATTATGAAAATGCTAATTTAGACGCTGTACAATTTACAGAGAACCTCGATCCTAAATGGGTAAGAGCACTTACAGGAAGCTGTATTTGTTGTAGTGGTATAGACCAACTTAGAAATTACGTAAACCGTATTCCAGAACGTCCCAATGGTATAACTTTAATAGAAGCCAATGGTACATCAGACGCTTGTGCACTTATGGAGTTTCTTGGAGTAGGATTAGAAGCACGGTTTTTACCACCTATACAAATATCTGTTGTAGATGTTAAACAATGGCAAAAACGAGCACAACATAATGACCTCGAAATAAATCAAGTACAAGTATCATCTCTAATTGTGCTTACACATTTAGAAAATACCACAGAAAATAGACAAAAACAGGTTATAAGTGAATTGGAAGCATTAAATCCTTTTGCAAAAATTACCACTATAAATGGTATTGACATTGAAAAACTTCCAGAACTTAATCCGTCTAAATACAAAGCTAAAAAACTAGATCACAGCAAAGCGCATTGGTCTTCTTGCTCTGTAGACTTGCCTGTTTTACCGGACGAAAGTTGTATTTATAATATCTGTAAAGCACTTCCAAAAAGTATTCTTCGTGTAAAAGGCTGTACCAAAATTGGTACGGATGATGGCTATACATATTTTGAAAGTACACCTAGTGGAGATGTCTTTGTTAGACCTTTTAATGGCGTTCCTATATCCGGATCAAAATTGTTAACTATTGGTCCGGGGAGCGCGCCTTATGTTTTAAAAGAAGCTATAGAATCTAGTCTCAATTTTATAAAATAGTTAATATTCATTTAAACCATAAAGGCTCAAAATTAGTATATACATGAAAAAATTACCCGTTACCGTTTTAAGTGGTTTTCTTGGTGCTGGAAAAACTACATTATTAAATCATATACTGCATAATAAAGCCGGACTAAAAGTAGCTGTAATTGTTAATGATATGAGCGAAGTAAATATTGATGCTCAATGTATTGAAAATGAAAACACGCTTTCTAGAACCGAAGAGTCACTTGTAGAAATGTCTAACGGTTGTATTTGTTGCACACTTCGGGAAGACTTAATGATAGAAGTTGAAAAACTAGCTGCACAAAACAAATTTGATTATTTACTTATAGAAAGCACAGGCATAAGTGAACCTATTCCTGTGGCTCAAACCTTTTCTTTTGAAAGTGAAGACGGAAACATAGATTTAAGTAAGTTTAGCTATATAGACACGATGGTAACTGTTGTAGATGCGTTTAATTTTTTAAACGATTTTTCTAGTGCAGATTATTTAGAAACTAGAGCGCTTACAGATATTGAAGGCGACGATAGAACTATTGTAAACCTGTTAACCGATCAGATTGAGTTTGCTAATGTCATTATCATTAATAAAACAGATTTAGTAAGTCCCGATAAGTTAAAAGAACTGCAAAGCATCATTCATAAATTAAATCCAGAAGCTAAAATTCATATAACTAAGCAGTCCAACATTGCATTAGATGCTGTAATTAATACCGGTTTATTTAATTATGAAAAAGCAGAAGCTTCAGCAGGCTGGTTAAAAGAACTTGAAAATGAACACACGCCAGAAACCGAAGAATATGGTATTAGTTCACTTGTGTTTAGAAGTCGGAAACCATTTCATCCGGAACGTTTCTTAAATTATTTAAACACCCATTTTCCTCAAAACATCATAAGAAGTAAAGGTTTGTTTTGGTTAGCCTCAAGATCACATCAAGCGTTGTTGTGGAGTTCTGCTGGAGGATCTTGTAAAGCAGATTCTGCCGGAGTTTGGTGGGCATCTATGCCTTTTTCAGAACGCATGGATTATGCTGCTTTTAATGACAATAAAACAGAGATTGAAACTGACTGGGATGTGTTATATGGCGATCGAAAAATCGAATTGGTGTTTATTGGTCAGTATTTAAATAAACAAGATATCATGCATCAACTTAAATGGTGTTTACTTACAGATGAAGAAGTTACATTATGGAAAAATAATGCATTTCCTCAAGACGATCAATGGCCAATAGCAAAGTAACAGATATAATTTTCAGAATGATACAAACAGATCATCTTACATTTCAATATAAAAAAACAGATCGCGTTTTTCGTTTTCCAGATATCACTTTAAGTAAGCAAGAACACTTACTAATCTTGGGAGAGTCAGGTATTGGTAAAACCACTTTTTTACATCTTTTAGCTGGTATTTTGAAACCTAATACAGGTAAAGTTGTTATAAATAACGTAGATATTACGACTTTAAAAGCTAATAAATTAGATCTATTTAGAGGACAAAACATAGGACTTGTATTTCAGAAAAAACATGCCATAACATCTTTAAATGTGTTAGAAAATTTAGAAGCCCATTTATTTTTTAGTGAAAAATCAAAACATCTTAATAAGATTGAAACGGTATTGTCACAACTAGATTTATTAGACTTTAAAACAAGTAAAGTAAATGCGCTTAGCGAAGGCCAATTGCAACGTTTAGGTATTGCTTTGGCTGTAATACACGAACCACAAGTTATTTTAGCCGATGAGCCAACCTCTAGTTTAGACGATACAAACTGTAAAAAAGTTATAGAATTATTAATAGAACAAGCCGCACAAACTCAGGCTAATTTAATTGTAATTACACACGATCATAGAATAAAATCTTATTTCCAAAACACCATCACATTATGAATATTTGGAAAATTAGCATACAAAACATTAAGACAAAACCCTTATATACCTTTTTAAGCGTTTGTATTTTAGCACTTAGTATTACGCTGCTTTTAGGAATTCAGCAGTTAAAAAATGGGTTTAAAAACCAGATAGAAACTAATTTAGGTAAAATAGATTTAGTTATTGGTGCTAAAGGGAGTCCGCTACAATTGGTTTTAGCATCGGTATTACATTTAGACAATCCAACAGGAAATATTTCTTACGCAGAAGCTAATAAAATAGCTAAAAACCCAAGAATTAAGCTAGCCGTACCTATTTCTTATGGCGATAATTATAAAGGCTATAGAATTGTAGGTACAACACCAGATTTTCTAACTATTTATAACGCCGAATTAGAAACAGGACGTCCAGTTAAAGCGGCTATGGAGGTTGTTTTAGGTGCAACTGTAGCAAAAAAACTGAACATAAAAGTAGGAGACACCTTTTTAAGTTCTCACGGTTTAGTAGAAAATATAATGGATGTGCATGATGATGTATTAACTGTGGTTGGTGTATTAAAACCTACTCAAAAAGTTATAGATCGTTTAATCGTTACTAATTTAGAAAGTGTTTGGGATGTGCACCATCATGAAGATGAAACAGCAGAACATCACTCGGAACACCATCATCACGAAACCGATAATGGAGAGAAAGAAATTACATCTTTATTAATTACTTTTAAAAGTCCGAGATCGCTGTTAACTTTTCCTAGAAAAATTAATATAAGCACTAACATGCAAGCCGCATTGCCTAAGTATGAACTTCATAAACTCTATGAGTATACAAGTATTGGATTTAAAACCATTTCTTGGATTGCCTATTTAATTCTTGTAATGTCTTGCTTAACCATTTTTATAAGTCTGTATAAAATGGTAAAAGAACGTGCTTTCGATTTGGCCATTTTGCGTACTTATGGCGCTAGCAATTTTCAATTAATAAGAATGGTCTTGTATGAGGGATTAATAATCGTTTTTTTAGCATTTTTATTGGGCTATATATTCGTTAAAATGGGATTAACTATAGCGCTTCATTTTATAAGCTCTAATTACCAACAAAACATACTTGAAGAATTGCCCTTTATGGAGGACGTATTACACTTAGGCGCACTCGTACTCTTAATGGTTGTAGCATCAGCTTTACTGGCCATTTATCCTATAATAAAAATGAATATTTCAACAATTTTAAGTCATGAAAAATAAAATTTCACTTATAATTATACTCTTGTTTAGTGGCTTATGTTTAAGTCAGCAAAAAATAACTTGGAACGATTTATCAAAAGTCAATTTTACAGATAAATACTTTCCCGATTATGACGAATATTATATGTATCCTACATTTTTATCTTCCGTTAAGGTTTTAGCAGGAAAACAAATAACAATTACTGGTTATTTTTTAAATATTGCACCAGAAGAAAACTTATATATCTTATCTAAAACACCAATGTCTTCATGCTTTTTTTGTGGTCAAGGCGATCCAAATACGGTAATTGAAGTACAATTTAAAAACCCACCTCATTTTAAAACAGATGCTATTGTATCGCTTACTGGTACACTTACATTGAACAGAGACGATGTAGAACATTTTATTTTTATTCTTAAAAACAGTAACGGACAGCTTGTAAATTAAATAACACCACATAAAGATGAACAGAAGAAATTTTTTAAAAAAAGGATCGCTATTAACGGTAGGAACAGCATTATTACATCCTTTTAATAGTGTTGCGAATCAGCTTCAATATGATGTTACAAACACAAATAAAAAAGCTAAAAATATTATCATCATTGTTAGTGATGGAATGAGTATTGGAACGCTGAATATGGCCGATTTATACCTCTCTAGAAAAACAGGAAAAGGCTCAAATTGGTTAGATTTATATAAAAATAATAAAGTAAATAGAGCACTTATGGATATGGCATCTGCAAGTTCTATTGTTACAGATTCTGCAGCAGCAAGTTCGTCTTGGGGCGGAGGTGTTCGTATTGATAATGGTGGTTTAAATGTGAGTAAAAACGGAGAAGAACACCTTCCTATTTGGCAGAAATTTAAGTTAGCAGGTAAAAAAGCAGGTTGTGTTACTACGGTTCCTATTACACATGCTACTCCTGCAGGTTTTTGTGTGAATTCTAAATCCAGAAACGCCCAAGAAAACATTGCAGAAATGTATTTAGAGCATAAATTTGATGTGATGATGGGTGGAGGGAACGAATACTTTTCTTCAAGTAAACGAAAAGATAAACAAGATATGTATCAAAATTTTGCATCTAAAGGATATCAGGTTGTGAAAACAAAAAAAGAGATGTTCTCGGCTACAATTGATACACCAATATTAGGTGTTTTTGATGACAGTGCATTGCCTTATGCTATTGATAGAAAAAACAGTAAGGAATTAGAGCAAAATATACCAACGCTTGCAGAAATGACTCAGAAAGCGATTGATGTGATGAAAGATCATCCTAAAGGTTTTGTGTTGCAAGTAGAAGCTGGAAAAGTAGATTGGGCTGCTCACGGAAATGATATTGCAGGATTAATACACGACCAAATAGATCATGACGAAGCCATACAAGTCGCCATGGATTTTGCAGAACAAGATGAAGAAACTTTAGTGATTATAACCACAGATCATGGTAATGCAAATCCAGGCGTTATTTACGGATCTGATGCCAATGATAATTTTGACGCTATTCAGAACTATAAACATACAAATGAATGGATTTTAAATGGTATTGGTAAAGAAACATCTATATCTCAAGTAAAAGAAAGAGTTAATTATGTAAATAATTTTACGCTTTTAGATAACGAATGCAAACAAATGTTAGATTATTACAAAGATATACAAACTAACGACGGACTTTATAACCCGAAGCATTTACCGTTTAATATTTTGGCAGAAATGCAAAAAAAACATAATTCTGTAGGTTGGATTAGTATGCAACATTCTGCAGATTATGTAGAATTAGCCATGTTTGGTCCGGGAAGTCAGCTACTAAAACCATTTATAAAAAATACAGATTTACATTATTTAATGCTTGAAGCTGCTGAAGTAGAAAATGCATTTTAATCTAGACTTTTAAAACAATAGCATATTACCCAAGAATAAAAAGACTAACACGAACTACTAACATATTTTACATTATTAGTTCGTGTTATACTAAATTTTATATCATTTCGTGTATTCGTAATTAAGGAATTCTGTATTAAATACAATGCCTTATTATTCGGCTTTTATTCCATTTTTTTCTACAACAAATACGCCCCAATCGGCTATAGATCGAATTACAGGAATTAAGGTTTTTCCAAAATCTGTTAACGAATATTCTACCTTTAAAGGCGGTTTAGTGGTGTATACTTTACGTTTAACAACACCATCGTCTTCTAACGTTTTTAATTGTAAACTTAATGTGCGTTCGGTTACTGTGGGCATTTCTTTACGTAATTCATTATATCTAAGCGGACCATCAATTAAATGAAACAAAATCACGGTTTTCCATTTTCCACCTATAACACCCATCGTTAAACTTGCACAACACGGATACTCTTTTCCTTTAAATATATACATAACTTGTCTTTTCTAATGCAAAGATATAACACTATATAAAAGTATACAACTATATTTTTTATAGTAAAAAAATGTTATTTTAAATTACTGAATATCAGTTTATTATTTAATTTGTTTTATACTATCCTTTTTGACCGTTATTGCGAGGTTTAAATACTATATATACTTTTGTCACTACAAAAATGATAGTATAATTTAAAACATATAAAATGAATTTACAAGACACACTAAACTGGAGGTATACAACTAAAGAATTTGACACAACCAAGAAAATATCTGATGCAGATATGGGTCAAGTTAAAAATTTATTAAGAATGAGTCCTTCAAGTGTTAACCTTCAACCTTGGCATTTTATTATTGCTGATACGACAGAAGGTAAAGCACGTATGGCTAAAGGAACACAAGGCTTTTTTCAATTTAATGAACCTAAAGTAACCAATGCTTCTGCTGTTGTCTTGTTTTGTTCAAAAGTAGAAACAGATAATGACTACTATAAACATATTGCTGATACAGAAGATAAAGATGGAAGATTTCCGAATGAAGATATAAAAAACGGTTTTTTAGGTGCAGTGAAAGCTTTTGCAGGAATTCATAAATACGATTTAAAAGACCTTCAGCATTGGATGGAAAAACAAGTGTATTTAAACATTGGAAACTTTTTATTGGGAGTTGCAAGTTTAGGAATTGATGCGACTCCAATGGAAGGGATAGATGTAAAAGCTTTAGACGAAGAATTCGGATTAAGAGAAAAAGGTTATACTGCTTTAGTTGCTGTTTCAATAGGCTATAGAGCTGCATCTGATTTCAACTCTACAGAAAAAACTCCAAAATCTAGATTAGCAGAGAATGAAATAATTACTGTGCTATAAGATTTGTAACAAATAATTATGAGGCACTTTCTATATAAGTGCACATGATTTTTACAAATTATTTTAATAGAATTTTATGATATTTCTCTAAGTTAAAAATGAATATGGTGTTATATTTAGTCTTTTAATTATAAAACGTAAACAATGAAAACATTATATGAAGCAACTACGGTTGCAACAGGAGGAAGAAAAGGATCTGTAAAATCGGAAGATAGCCCAATAGATTTTAAATTATCAGTTCCTAAATCTATGGGAGGTGATGGTGGTGAAGGTGCTAACCCAGAACAATTATTTGGAGCTGCTTATGCTGCATGTTTTGGTGGTGCAATTCAGGATGTAGCTAAAAATGAAGGTATTAAAATAGATGAAGATGCTATAAGTGTAACGGCTATTATTGGATTTTGTCAAGGTAAAAAAGGATTTTTACTTGAAGCAACTTTAGATTCTTACATTCCTGGAGTAGATTTAAAAACGGGAGAAGACTTGATAGAAAAAGCACACGAAATGTGTCCGTTTAGTAAAGCCACTCGCGATAATATTACAGTGACTTTAAACTTATTATTAGACGAATAATTTTCGTTCTACCTTTTAGAATATATTAAAAGCTTGCCATTTGGTAAGCTTTTTTTGAACCCATAACTCGGGTTTAAATACTACAAACGCGAACTATATTTTAATATATGCAGACTTCAATAAAACCTTATTATTTAATATTTTTTTCATTCATAACCTTTGCTTTTTCTCATATTATGTATGCCCAAGACTTGGAATTTGAGCAAATAGAATCTTCTCATTTTCATAATTTATATAAATTAAATGAAAATTTATATAGATCTGAACAACCGTCTAAAAACGGTATGAAAGAATTAGAAAACAAAGGAATGCTTTCTATTGTAAATCTTAGAAGGAGAGAAACAGACGAAAAGAAACTGAAAAATACAGACTTAAACCTAAGTAATTTGCCATTAAAAGCGGGTAAATTAAATTTCGACGATATTTTTAATGCATTACAAACCATACAGCAAGCAGAGAAACCTGTACTTGTACATTGTTGGCATGGATCGGACAGAACCGGAGCAATTATTGCTGCATCTAGAATGGTTTTTGAAAACTGGAGCAAAGCACAAGCCATTGCCGAATTTACAGATAAGCGGTTTGGTTATCACAAAAAGATGTATCCTAATTTAATACCTTTGTTAAAATCTTTAGATCTGGAATTACTCAAAGAAAAGTTAGCGCAGTAAAATTTTAAAACAGACCTCACAGCGAGTTAATTTATGATGGCTATAGGAGGGAAGCAAACTCAGAATAAAATATAATTTCATATTAAAAAGCTAAAAATATCAGAAGTGTTGTTTTAATTTTGTGTTTCAAATACGTTGCATAAATTCAGAAATTTGTTAGAAAAGAGACAGCAATTACCCCAAGAACACGCTATAGATACAGAGTATTTTATTTATTGTTTAGAAGCGGTTCAAGACACAGAGATAGATCACGTTACCGAAGCACAAGAAAGCTTAGAGCACTTGGCCTTGACCTATGAAATAGCAAGTATTCATAAAACATGCGACACTATTGAGGGATTTGAAGACAGTTTAAATACACTTATTTTAGACGATCATAATTTTAAAGACTACGAAATAATTTATTTGGTTATTCCTGGTGAAGCGAATAACATTTGTTTAAATGATTATTACTATAGTTTGCAGGAAATTGCAGAACTTTTTGAAGGTAAATTAATCGGAAAGATTTTACATTTTTCGAATGCAAAAATTCTAGATTTAGACGAAGAAGAATCTCAATATTTTTTAGATATTACAGGCGCAAAAGCAGTTTCTGGCTATGGTAACACCTACAATGGCATAAATAGTTCTAACCTAGATAAAGCATTCTTCAACTTATTTAAAGAAGATGATAATATGTTTGAAGTTGTAGAAGAATTACACCAAAGACATTACGCAGTCTGCAAATCACTCGATTTTAGATTGTATTATTAACTCTATATTATGTATTAATTGTTGTTAAAAACTTAATTATTTAGGTCGATAATTACAAGTTTATAATTTACACATTTATCATCTTAAAACAATAAACACAATTTAAATATAGTAATTTAAGTAGGTTATTAATAAGGTATTCATAATAAGAAACCATCAAGTTTTCAATTTCACAAATACGTATAGATTATATCTAAAAATCAGATAATATTGATAACTTACCTTTAAATTAAAAGATTGAATTGGAAATAAAAATAAAATATCTACGAAGAGAAATTCTTGCAGGTCTAAGCTCTTTTCTTGCTACATTTTATATTGTTATTGTAAACCCAGCTATTTTATCTAAAACTGGAATGCCTTTTTCTGCAGTAGTTACATCTACAGTGTTAGTGTGTGCTTTTGGAAGTATTATGATGGGGATTTATGCGAAAAACCCTATTGTTATAGCGCCAGGTATGGGGCTTAATGCATTTTTTACTTATACTGCGGTTCTGGGGCTAGGGATTAGTTATGAGGTCGCTTTAGGTGCTGTTTTTTGGTCTGGTATATTATTTTTAATACTAAGTATTTTAAAAGTAAGAGATAAAATAATCAACTCTATTCCAAACACTTTACGATATGCAATTGCTGCAGGAATAGGAATTTTTATATGTTTTATAGGTTTCCAAAATGCGGGCTTTATTATTAAGAATCCAGCGACTTTAGTTGGTATGGCTTCACTAAAAGACCCTATGTCTTTAACTTTCTTATTTGGTTTAGGATTTACTGCGGTATTAATTTCTAAAAAAGTAAAAGGAGCGATAGTATATGGTATTGTACTTACTACTATACTTTCTTACCCAATAGGAAGATGGTGGGGAGATGCTTCTGCTGTTAATTATGGAATAAATACAATTGTTAATTATAATGGTTTTTTTGCATTACCAGATTTTAGTATGTTTTTAAAAGCAGATATATTAGGTTCTATTCAATATGCTGCCTTACCTATAATTTTTGTTTTTGCATTCACAGATTTATTTGATAGTCTTTCAACCTTTGTCGGTCTAGCCGAAGCGTCTGGATATAAAGACGAAGATGGAAACCCTAAAAATTTAAAACAGTCTCTTTTTGTTGATGCTATTACAACTATTTTTTCTGGACTTGTTGGTACCAGTTCTGGAACAGCATATATAGAATCTGCAGTTGGTATACGTGAAGGAGGAAAAACGGGTCTCACAGCCATTACAGCAGGAATTTTGTTTTTACCGTTTCTATTTTTATCTCCATTACTTTCTATAGTTCCTAGTATTGCAAGCTCTATAGCCTTAATTTTAGTAGGTTCTTTTATGATGAAACCCATTTCTAAAATTAATTGGAATATTTCAGACGAAGCAATACCTGCTTTTTTAACTATAATTTTAATACCATTAACCTATAGTATTACAACTGGAATTATATTTGGTTTTTTGAGTTATACCCTATTAAAATTCTTTTCTGGAAAAAAAGAAGATTTAAACCTTACCCTTATAATTATAAACCTTTTATCCCTTATTTTTTTATGGCTTTAAATAGAATACTATTCTGTATTACATTTTTTATTATCTGTACATTACAGGCACAACGCATAGCTATTATGGGGGCTATGGACGAGGAAATAGAATATTTAACACAAGAATTAAAAAATAAAAAAGAAATAAAAAAGAATGGCGTTACCTTCTTTACAGGAGAATTAAGAGGCAAAGAAATAGTCTTATTAAAGGCAGGTATTGGTAAAGTTAATGCGGCATATAGTACTGCAATTTTAACGTCTAATTTTAAATTAAGTAAACTTATTTTTACGGGAGTTGCTGGTGGTTTAGCACCAAATATTTCTCCAGGCGATATCGTGATTTCCGATAAAATAATTCAATATGATTTCGGAAAACTTCAAGAAGGTAAATTTGAAACATGGCCAACAAGAAATTTGGCTCTAGACAATAAAAAAAATCCTTTATATTTTAGTGCAGATACAATACTCTTAGAAGATTGTGAAAAAGTATCTAAAAATATGACGTTAAAACCATTAAATGGTAAAGTGCCACAGATATTAATAGGTACAATTGCAACAGGAGATACCTTTGTTAGTGACTCTAAAAAAGCTAAAGAACTATTTTTAGAATTCAATGCGCTTGCAACCGAAATGGAAGGAGCTGCAGTTGCTCAAGTATGTAATATGCTTCATTTGCCATTTATAATTATACGTTGTTGTAGTGATAATGCTAATACCAAAGCGCATACAGATTACCCGAAATTTCTTAGTGTAGCTTCTATTAATTCTGCGCAAATGGTATTGCAAATACTAGAAGAATCCAACTAAATTATATAAATTTTGATATAGATTATTGCTAAAAAAAAGCTTTGACCAAGAATTTGTTTTAAAAATAAATTATAGAGTAGAGTAGAAGTAAAATTTTAAGTACAGTTTCTATAAAAATGAAAACATTCTGGGATATTATGTTATGTATACTTTGCTTTGATAAAAAAAGATAACGGAATAACAAGCTTCAATCTTGATATTACATGCTTTAACTTATTTAAAGAAGATGATGATATGTTTGAAGTTGTAGAAGAATTACACCAAAGACATTACTCGATTTTAGATTGTATTATTAATACAGCTAAAACACCTACTGTTTCTCACTTAAATATTTCCAATACCGCTTAGGTACATGTTGTATGTGTAGTTTCATGTTTTTCCGAGATGCGATGTTTGTACTTTTAAAATAATCGTTCCATAATTGCTGAAACTCTAATTCAATTTCAGCAAAGATATCTGTCGATGTTTTAGATGGATCGAAATCAGCATCAAATTCAAGGGTAATGATATCTACCTGTTCCAAATCGTAATAAATGCCATACTTCCGTTTTAAATCGTAAATCAGCCACTTTTGGTCGGCATAACGGTTTTTAAAATGATTTCTTATAAGCGGCAACACATTAAAATCGGGTTCTATATTTGCAAAATAAACACCATCTTTTGTCAGTTTAAACCGCACAAAAGCTTCCATTCTGTGTTTTTCTCGCCCTACGTTTTTTGTCAGTTTAGAGATTTCTAAAATATGCACGTTGGTATAATCAGATCCCACATTGATTTTGGAAGCAAACACATAAACCATGGCTTGGAATAAGGTATCTTCTACAGTAGGTTTTTCACTCAGAAACGCATAATAAAAACGGCGTAATTCATTAGCAGATAGTTTCTGTTTTAAGCCTCTCCACACGCGGTTTGCTTTCTCTGCGTCCGTATACACGGTTTCGGAACTCCCAAATAAAGGCTGTTGAAACCGCTGAGCAGTAACTATAGTCACTGTTTTTAATTTCATCTCGAACCCTGTAAAAACAGCGGTTAAGAATCCATCAAATGTGCCGTCGTAAATTAGAGTGGTTTCCATAATAGGGGACTATCCAAAAAGATTTAATTGGTTACTAAGCATGCTGGTGTATTTACTCTTTGTGTTTTGTAAGATTAACCCTTTAATTTTTTCGGCAGTGAGATCACGAGTTTCAAATTGGTTAGACGCACAAATTAAAAAATATTGCGCACGATTTAAGGATACACCAAGCGCTTTTAAATGGTCCCAATTCAGTTTTCTGTAACGTCTGGCACTTAATATTTTAAATACCGATTTCATCCCTAAACCCGGAATTCTGGCTAGCATGCGCTTATCGGCTTTATTCACATCTACAGGAAATTCGTGTAAATTCCGTAAAGCCCATCCCAATTTCGGATCGATATCTAAATCTAAATGTTGATTGTCTTTGTTTAAAATTTCTTCAATATTAAATCCGTAAAACCGCAATAGCCAATCAGTTTGATACAGTCTGTTTTCACGTAACATAGGTACAGGCGTGCCAATTTGAGGTAAACGCGTATCGTAACTAATAGGCACATAGCCCGAATAGTACACCCGTTTTAAATTGAAATTCTTGTAAAAGTAATTGGAAGTGTACATGATTTGCATATCATTTTCACCACTCGCGCCCACAATCATTTGTGTACTTTGCCCAGCAGGCGCATATTTTGGGGTGCTTTTAATCAGTTTCTTTTCACTTTTATATTGAATGATTTCATTTTTAACCTTTTCCATAGGTTTAATAAAATCGGCTCTGTTTTTGTCTGGAGCTAACAATTTTAAACCTTGTTCTGTCGGAATTTCAATATTAACACTCAATCGGTCGGCATATAAACCCGCTTCCCGCATGAGTTCGTCACTGGCACCGGGAATAGATTTTAAATGAATATAACCATTAAAATTTTCTTCTAACCTTAATTTTTTGGCCACAGACACCAAGCGTTCCATGGTATAATCGGCGCTTTTAAAAATGCCTGAACTCAGAAACAAACCTTCAATATAATTACGTCTGTAAAAGTTTATAGTTAAATCGACCACCTCTTGTACTTGAAATGCCGCCCGTTTAATATCGTTACTTTTGCGTGTTACACAATACGCACAATCGAATATACAATGGTTGGTGAGTAGTATTTTTAATAAGGACACGCAACGCCCATCTTCGGTATACGTATGGCAAATACCAGAATTCGATGCATTACCCAATCCCTTGTTGGTGTTGGCTCTATTGCTTCCGCTAGAGGAGCAAGACACATCGTATTTAGCAGCATCTGCAAGGATATTTAACTTTTCTTGTACACGTTCAAAAGACATACTTAAGCATTTAAGTTTAAGGCGTAAAGCTACAACTTAATTGTATTAAAAATGAGTTGTGTTTTAAATAAATATCATTATAGTGTAAATAAGTATCTCATATTATGATATGTTATTGTGTAATTTATTATATTTGACATTGAAAATCAACCCATTGAATTATGAATCGCATTAAATCCGTATTAGAAGACAAAGGCATCAAGCAAACCTGGTTGGCCGAGAAGTTGAATAAGAGTTATAATATGGTGAATTCTTATGTGCAAAATAGGAGGCAACCCAGTTTAGAACTCTTGTATGAGATTGCTAATATCCTGCAAGTTGAAGCCCGAGATTTATTAGATGTGAACAAAGCGGTGTTTAATGCTACGGTGGAAAGTGATACCGTAAACATTCCATTAATTGGATCTGTAGCTTGTGGATTACCCATTTTTGCAGAAGAACATATTGAAGCCCAAATCCCGATTTCTACACAATTGGTAAAAACGCCATCCGATTATTTTTTGTTAAGAGCAACTGGAGATTCTATGAATACGAAAGGTATTGATAGTGGCGATTTACTACTCATTAAACGCCAACATACTGCCGAAACTGGAGATTTAGTGCTTGCCTTAATTGACGACGAAGCCACAGTTAAAGAATTTAGACAAAACGGAAGTACCATTGTCTTAAAACCACATTCTACAAACCCGAAACATCAGCCCATTATATTAACCACCGATTTTAAAGTTCAGGGTATTGTTACGGAAGTGATTAAAATGTAATGTCTAATGTCTCATAGAATTAAACCTTAAAATAAGGTAACACCATTCAAAACATTATTGAATAGCATCTAAAAAAGGAGCCATGTCTAATAACTTAATATCGTCGCGTTTACGTAATTCTCTTAAAAACCAACCTTTATGTCCAGCACCATAAGTGATTAAGATGCGTTTGCCCTGATAACGGTGTTTTTCTAATGCTTTTTCAATATTCCAGTAGTGTGCAATATTAATATTTTCCCAGCCACCTAAACCAAGCTCATCATTAAACAATGTATTATAAGGCTGTAGTCCTATATTCTGTATGCTGTCATAGGTGTTTGTATGAATAAAATACGGATTGTTTACTTTGCCGCTTGCTTTATATAAAGAATCTGAACGTTTATTTCCTTCAACATATGCCGCCCAATCGGCAGCTCTAGTTGTGTCTTGACGTATAGCTCTTAATTTTTGTCCACGTTCTACGGCCATAGTACGTGTCCATCCAGCAGTAGGAATAATTTCAAAATCCATGTCTTTAGATAACGGAAACACTACGTTTACATACTCAGGAAACTGTCTGGTACGAGGTTCAGAAATACTATCGTCTTTTATAAAGCCGTCCATAGCTATTTTAAAGTGTTTTGGAGGAATTTCAGTTAGTATATAATCTGGATTTATCTCTCGAATTAACTTTTTTAAATAAGCAACATTGTAAACACTATCGGTAAGATGACCACCGTGAATGGTTCCTAAAACAATGACTTCATTTTTTAATTTTTCTGTAGCGTTTGTAGTCTCACTTTTAGTCTCGGCTTGTTTACAGCTCGATAGTGTAAAAAGTACAAGTAATACTGTACAAACGTTAATTGTAATGTGTTTCATGTAGAGGTGGTGTTTAATAAAAATTGAAGATATAAAAAACGATTAAAACAGCACTAGTATTTTTGTTGTAAGCCGGACTATAAGGGGAATTTAACAGTATTTGGTCTTGTTTATAAGGTGTTCGAGCGAAGTCGAGAACAAGAATATACGTTATATCACAATTAACTTGCACGTAATCACTAACGATATAAAACACTCAGGTGTTATTATATCTGTGATTAAGTCAAATAGCGCTGAAATGCGCTATTCCGCTAATTGTTATAATTTGTATTATAATGTTCTGCGTTATGTAACTTGAGCTTGGGTTAAAAGCGAAAGTTATTAATATAGTTTCTTAAAAAAATTTATTCTTAAAAGTTTCTTCTGCGATGTTAATGGAACACGCTTTTCACGAAGCGACGATAGGAGAGTAGTGGAATGTGTGTGAAATGGAAATGTTTTTATTATTAATTTTTAAAATTGTAGTTTTCAGTAACTAATTGATAATACTTTTGTATATTTTTACCACAAATAGTTTTATATCATAAAATGGCAGCAGCTGAACAAATAAAAAGTTTAATTAAATCTTTTAGTGAAGGTGATAATTCACGTTTCTATGCTACAGCTATGCAAATTGCAGCAGCTGAAGCACGCAAGGGACATCAAGAACTTGCTGAAGAGTTAAAAAAATTAATTCAAGATTCTAAAAAATTAAAAATTAAAGAAAGCAAGATAAAGAGATTAGCTGTCAATCCTGCACAAAAAGAACTTAATGATTTATTAGAATTTTCAAGACCTGATGATAAATTGAAAGACATGGTCTTATCTATGAAGTTAAATAAATCTATTCAAAGAGTTTTAGATGAACAATGTCAAATAGAAAAATTAAGACAGCATAATTTATTCCCAAGAAAGAAATTATTATTAACAGGACCTCCTGGTTGTGGTAAAACAATGACTGCTAGAGTAATCTCTAATGAATTGAGTATTCCTCTTTTTGTAATAAGACTTGATGGTCTAATTAGTAGATATATGGGAGAATCAATAGCAAAACTTCGTTTAGTTTTTGATACTATGAAAGAGTTTAGAGCTGTTTATTTATTTGATGAATTTGATAGTATTGGTACTAACAGAAGTCAAGGGAATGAAGTTGGAGAAATAAAAAGAGTTCTTAATAGTTTTTTACTTCAAATTGAGAAAGATGATTCTAACAGTTTAATTATTGCTGCAACTAATATACCTGAAAATTTAGATGAAGCTTTATTTAGACGATTTGATGACATTATAAATTATCCCTTACCCACAGAAGAGCAAATCTTTAAATATTATAAAAGAGAGTTTTTAAATAACAAATTAATAAACAACAATGTTCTGATTGAGCTTTCTAAAAAATCTATTGGATTAAATTTTTCAGACTTAGAAAAGATCTGTCAAGACTTTCTTAAAAATATTATTATTTACGGAGAGGAAGAATCAAGCTTAGAATTTTTATTTGAAGTAATTGACTCTAGAAAAACATCTTTCTAATATAATATGTCAAATTTAAATCACATTTTTCTTAATGGAAATAATACTTCTTTGCCATATAGCACATATGGTGGTGGACAATTCCATTATAAAGAAGATAGAGACAGAAGAGAACACGGTTTAGGCTTAAAAAGCTCCTTTAGTTCTGCTGTATCTGAATTTACAGACGGAAATGAAGAATATGAATTTGTTTATATAGAGTTTGAATCTGCATTAAATTTCGAATTAGCTTTTGATAGTTTTGAAGATGTTGCCGGAAATTATAGACTTGCATCTTGTAAAGCTCAATTTAGGGCTGATTCTGAAGGTAATCAACAGATTATTTATAAAATTGCGGTTTATTTAAATAAAAAAGCCGTTTCTAATTTTTTGAATAAAGTTGAAAAATATTTAACAGAAGAAACAATAACAGGTAAACCAAAAAATCAAAAATTAATTGCTAATATAGAAAATATTAGAGCAGCTACTTTGGAGAGCTTTTGGCAAGAACCAGAAATAGATTTTCCAAACTCAAATGAAAGTATATGGTGGGAAGTTTGGTTTAGTTGTGCTAATAAAGAAGTTGTAGAAGAAACTTTGAATTCATTATCCACAGATACTATTTTAACAAATAATAGGCTACTTGTGTTTCCAGAAAATATAGTAGGCTTAATTAAAGCTACTCCTGAAGAACTAGGAGAAAGTTTACTTTATATAGATAATTTAGCAGAAATTAGAAAACCAATTGAAACCGCAGATTTCTTCACAAATCTTGATAAAGATTGGGAAGGTGATTTTGTAAGTGATTTACGTAGTAGAATTAATAACCAAATAGAAGAAAATAACATCTCTGTTTGTCTTTTAGATTCAGGTGTTAATCGTGTTAATCCTTTATTAGAAGATTTAATTCCAGAAAGAAATTTAGACTCAGTAAATCCGACTTGGACAAACTCTGACTCCTATAGACAAGGCCACGGAACTCCTATGGCTGGTCTTATTATATATGGGGATTTGAATGAACCACTAACTTCTAGTACGCAAATCAATATTTCTAACAATATAGAAAGCATTAAAATTGTTGATCGGACAGCAAATGATCCAGATTTATATGGACAGATAACACTTGAGGCAATATCTATCGGAGAAATTATGAATCCAGGTAACAAAAGAATCGTTTGTTTAGCAGTTACTTCTCCTGATAATAAATATTTAGGGAGACCATCATCTTGGTCTGCAGCAATTGACCAAAAAATGTTCGGCTCAATTGTAGAAAGAAATAACAATACTATTATTTTAGTTTCAAGTGGAAACTTGTCCTATGCTGATAGGTTAAATTATCCTATAGCTAATGATGACCTGTCAATAGAAGATCCAGCTCAAGCATTTAATGCTATAACAATAGGCGCTTACACAAATAAGGATAGATTAGATACTGCGACTTATCCTGGAGCACAACTTTTAGCTCAAAGAGGTCAAATGTCTCCATGCAATACAACTTCAATAAGTTGGAATAAAAAATGGCCAAAGAAACCTGATGTTGTTTTTGAAGGAGGAAATGATGGTATATTTAATACAGGTATATTAGATGAAGAATCATTAAAACTATTGTCGACTGGAGTAGGAGGTACAGGTAGATCTTGGCTGACAACTATGGCTGACACAAGTGCAGCTACAGCATTGGCTTCAAGGTTTGCATCTGAATTATACCAAAAATATCCAAGTTACCTACCAGAAACCATTCGAGCTTTAATAATTCATTCAGCTGATTGGAATAATATAATGCTGAATAATAGAAGTTTAGAAAGTTTGTCATCAGAAGATAAATCTAATCTTTTAGCTAGAGTTGGTTATGGAATACCAAATTTAGATAAAGCCAAATATAGTGCTGAAAATTCTTTAAGTATTATAGCTGAAAGAACTTTAAAACCTTTTAAGTTTGAAGATAGTAGAGTGAAAACAAATATTTTTCATTTATTTGATTTGCCTTGGCCAACAGATATATTGTCTGATTTAGCTGAATTGGATGTAAAACTAATAGTGACTTTATCATATTTTATTGAACCAAATCCAGGAAATAAAAGATATGCTAGTGACCAATCATATAAATCACATGGTTTAAGATTTAAAATGATTGATAAAAATGAAAGTCAAGGGGCTTTTAAATCTCGAGTTAGTAAATCTATAAAAGATGAACAAGATGATTATGTCGCTGAAGGTAGTGAGAATTGGGTATTGGGAAGTCTTGTAAGAGATAAAGGTAGTATCCATAAGGATATTTGGGTTGGTTCAGCTGCCGATTTAGCGTTAAGAAATCAAATAGCAGTTTATCCAGTTGGTGGATGGTGGAAGAATAGAAAAAAACTCAAACGTTATGATTCATCGGTTAGATATAGTTTAATTATTTCGATTGAAACAAATGAAGCTGATATTGATATATATAATGATGTATTGAATCAGATTTCAGTTTCTATACCTATTGATGTATAATTATTATGTAAAATAGAATATCGATTTTAACTTGGCCTCATAAAATTTTGGTAAAACAATAAGGTGAAGTGAGCGTATATATTTTAGGGATTTAGTATTAAAGATTCTTAATAGCTCTAAATACGCAATGAATTTCAAAGCAATCTTGATGAGTTACAATGTTTCCTAAAATATAGCGTAACGAGCCGTAATTGTTTCCAAAAGTTTATGCAGTCTTGAATTTTTGTTTCTTTTGTTTCAAGACAAAAGATATTATTAAAACTTAAAGATTTCAAAACATTAATTTCTATTTTATATAATGTAAATAGTTACAATTAAAAAAAGATGAATAGTAACTAGAATATAGTAAGTGCTTAGAATTTTATTTTTCTTAAAATTTAAGCTCTTACGGAATGCTACGAGAATCACGTGAAATTTTTTATTACGTAAATATTATCGAATACGTGAATTTTCTAAAGAAGCAAAAGTCTAGCTTTTAAATTGCGCTGGCAAGCGTTGGATAATTGTGTGTAAAATAAATTGCCAGAGCAATTTGATTTTATAAAACAATCGAGCGCTTGGTGGCGGCTATTTTACATAACGGCTAATTATAGATACAAATGTTTTTTAAACGCTGCGAAGCAAACCGCTTATTAGTCTAATGACCCAAGTTCCAATTAATCTTATGAAAACGAATGCTTCTGGGATATTTTACATAATATAGAATTATAGCTATCATTTTTTTTATAAATAGAATGTGTAGTACTAAACATCATAATTTCTCCAGCTCGCCATCTGTGTTATAAATAGCTTAATCCACCGGATAAACCTATTTATAATTTGTACTATAATTTATATTATGTAAAATAGAAAATTAAGAATGCTCTCGCACCCTTTTCATTTATCTTTCTACACGTCCGCCAGTATTTCCAGCAATTAAGTGTTCTACATCTTCAACGGTAGCATAATTTATATCTCCAGGAAATGTATGTTTTAATGCACACGCTGCAGTTGCAAATTCCATGGCTTTATAATCGTCAAAGTTTAATAGTCCGTAAATAACGCCTGCAGCAAATGCATCTCCAGTTCCTATACGGTCTACAATATGAGTAATTTCAATAAAATCTGTTTCTTTAAATTCTTTACCGTTCCAAATTCTACCTTTAATTTTTTGCCAAGATGCGTTTATAGATACTCTAATCTTATCAAAAACTTTCTCAACATTCGGATATTTTTCAATTAAGGCTTTACTTGCAGCAACAAAATCTTCATTACCGTAACCAAATTCTGAATCTAAAATTTCATTAATTTCATTTATACCACCAATAAAAATGGTAACATATTGCATTAAATCTCTTATGGCATCTTTAGGATCTACACCATATTTCCAAAGTCCGCTTCTGTATGTCGGATCTGAAGACACAGTAATTCCTTTAGCTTTCGCAGCTATTAATCCATCTTTTAATGTATCGTAAGCACCTCTGGATAATCCTGGTGTAATTCCCGTCCAATGAAACCAATTTCCTTTTGCCAAGGCTTTGTTCCAATCTACCATGTCTGGAGTTACGCCAGAAAATGCAGAATTAGAACGATTATACACAATGGTACTTGGGCGCATTACCGCACCAACTTCTAAGAAATACATACCTAAAGGTCTGCTTGTTCTATAAATATCTCGTGTATCTACATTGTATTGTCTTAAATACCCGATGGCTGTATTTCCTATAAAATCATCAGAAATACAAGATATATGCTTCACCTTATTTCCAAAATTAGCTAATGAAATGGATACGTTAATTTCTGTTCCACCAAAATAGTATTCTAATAAATTGGTCTGTTTCATCTTCTTGTTTCCCAACGGAGAAAGGCGCATTAATACTTCGCCAAAGGTTACTATTCTGTTCATTTTAAAGTTTGTTTTGTTTTTACAGATAAAGATATGGTATTGTTTAAATAATTAAAATGTTTACAATTGATAATTTTATATTTAAAACCATACTACGTTAAAGTCGTCTTAAATATATCTATTAAAAATGAATGTTTATTCTTTTTTTATACCTTTGAACTCTAAATAAAGCATAATGACAGTTTTAAAAAAGAGTGAGATTAAACGCGCAGCATTGGTTAAGGCTACCATTAATTTGGTTAATAATCAAGGGTTTCACGCGGCTCCTATGTCTAAAATTGCGAAAATGGCTAATGTGTCTCCGGCAACCATTTATTTGTATTTTGAAAATAAGCAAGACTTAATTAATCAGGTATACAAAGAAGTTAAAACTGAATATGTGGCTTATGCTTTTGAAACGTATTCTGAAGATTTATCTGTACCAGATGGATTTGAATTGGTTTGGAGACGTATGGCAAAATATAAATTAGATGATATTGAAAAAGGTTTTTTCTTATCGCAATGTGAAAATACACCTATGATAGATAACGATAGTAGACAGGAAGGTGTAAAAAATTTAACTCCCCTACTCGATTTATGGGATCAGGGTATTGCACAAGATATTATAAAACCCATGTCGCACCATATACTATATGCTTTTAGTATTTATCCTTTAGCATTTTTATTAAATGCACAAAAGCGAGGCGATTTTAAGATTACAAAAAAACATTTAAACGAAGCTTATCTAGCAGCTTGGTCAAGTATAAAGAAATAATAAACAACAATATAAAGAAATAAAAATATGGAATTATTAGATAAATTAAATTGGAGGTACGCTGCTAAAGCGATGAATGGAGATGTAGTGTCTCAAGATAAAATAGATCGTATTTTAGAGGCGGCACGTTTAGCACCAACGTCTAGTGGTTTGCAACCTTTTGAAATTTTAGTAGTTAAAAATAAAGATATTAAGGAGCAAATTAAACCCGTAGCGTGGAATCAGCCTGTAGTAACAGACTGTTCTCATTTACTAGTTTTTGCAGCTTGGGATACGTATACAGCAGATCGTATTAACGAGGTTTTCGATTTAACAAACAAAATTCGTGGTTACGAAAATGAAGGTTTTGAAGCGTACAGACAAATGTTGTTAAGTACTTACCCACAAAAAGATGCAGAAGAGAATTTTACACATGCCGCTAAACAAGCGTATATCGCTTTCGGGATGGCTATCGCACAGGCTGCTTACGAAGGTGTAGATACTACGCCAATGGAAGGTTTTGATCCTGAAGCTGTAGATAAAATCTTAGGATTAAAAGAAAAAGGATTACGCAGTGCCATTTTATTACCACTTGGGTATAGAGACGAAGCCAACGATTGGTTAGTTAACCAAGTAAAGGTTAGAAAAAGCACAGAACAATTAATAACAGTAATAGAATAAATATAAGAGATTATGAATCATACTATTTTATTAAAAAACAGACCACAAGGAACACCACAATTATCAGATTTTGAATTTCAGAAAGATGATAAAGCGTTAAATATTGCTGAAGGTGAATTATTATTAGAAGCAAAATACATCTCGGTAGATCCGTATTTAAGAGGACGAATGAGTGATGCAAAATCGTATGTACCACCATTTAATTTAAACGAACCTATTGCTTCTGGAGTTGTTGCTCAGGTAAAAGCGTCTAAAAACAAAAACTTTAGTGAAGGCGATTTTGTTTCTGGATTATTAGCTTGGAAAACAGAACAAATTTCTAATGGCGAAGGATTAAACAAAGTGAGTCCAGATTTGGCACCACTTAGCGCCTATTTAGGTGTTTTAGGAATGACAGGATTAACAGCATTTTTAGGATTACATGAAATAGGAAAACCTAAAGCTGGAGAAACATTATTAGTTTCTGGAGCAGCAGGTGCTGTAGGTAGTGTTGTAGGACAGATTGGAAAAATTTTAGGCCTTC
The DNA here is from genome assembly GCF_009796865.1 of Formosa sp. L2A11. Lineage (GTDB taxonomy): Bacteria > Bacteroidota > Bacteroidia > Flavobacteriales > Flavobacteriaceae > Formosa. The sequence goes on from NZ_CP047028.1 coordinate 2,732,654, forward strand.
GCGTAGTTGGAATTGCTGGTACAGACGAGAAAGTAAATTTATTAAAAAAAGATTTTGGTTTCGACGATGTTATAAACTATAACACAACTACCGATATGTTACAAGCTATTAAAACCACATGTCCAGATGGTGTAGATGTGTATTTTGATAATGTTGGAGGAGCTATCTCAGACGCGGCATTATTTAGTATTAATCGTTTTGCTCGTATTATTATTTGTGGCGCTATTTCTGTTTATAATAAAACAGAAACACCAACAGGCGTTGCTGTTCAACCATTTTTAGTTAAAAACAGTGCTTTAATGCAAGGTTTTATTGTGTCTAATTATGCTGATAAATTCCCAGAAGCCATGAAACAATTGTCTGAATGGTTAGCAAAAGGACAATTAAAATATACAGAAACTATAGTTGACGGTTTCGAAAATACACCACAAGCTTTTATCGATTTATTTAGCGGAAAGAATAAAGGTAAAATGATTGTTAAAATATAATACGTTTATATCGTGTTCTTAGTTTTGATTACTAAATTTGGCATACTGTTTTAACTGTGATTTCATACTAAAAGTATGAATACAGTAATCAAATTCAGTTTGACAGAATAAAAAATATAAAGCTAAATAAAGTATAAAAATGAAAAATTTAAAAGAACAAACTGATGCTAAAATTGAAGAAGGAAGATTAAAAAATCCTGACTTTATGAAGCGCGTAGATGAATGCATTGCAGAATCTAAGGCATTTGAACAAGGTGAAAATGCAATTAGAATTGGAGAAGAAGCTCCAAAATTTAAGTTGCCTAACGCTAGAGGTAAAAATGTTTCGTTAGAAAACTTACTAGAAAACGGTCCTGTAGTGATTACATTTTATCGTGGTAACTGGTGTCCATATTGCAATCTACAAATTAAAGCGTTACAAGATATTTTAGGCGAAATTCATGAATTGGGTGCAAACTTAGTTGCTATTAGTCCACAAGTGCCAGATGAAAGTTTAACAAAAGATGAAATAACTGAAATGGATTTTGGTGTATTATCAGATCAGGATGCAAAAGTTGCTTATCAATATGGTGTGGCTTGGGAAGTACCTGAATTTTTAGCAGAACATATGCGTGTAGATCGCGAATTAGATTTAGAAAAAATAAATAATGGTAATGGAACGATGTTACCTATTCCTGCAACGTTTGTTTTAGGACGTGATGGTATAGTAAAATGGAGATTTGTAGATGTAGATTATAGAACACGTTCTGAACCAAGAGATATTATTGACGCTTTAAAGAAGCTGTTTTAACGTATTAGTTCGATAATCGTAAAATAAAAAGAAATCAGGATTAAATACATAAAAATTAAGAATGATGAACAATTTTGAATTTAAGAATCCGACTAAAATTATTTTCGGCAAAGATACTATCGCAAAATTAGCCGAACAATTACCAACAGATGCCAAAGTATTGGTGTTATATGGAGGCGGAAGTATTAAGAAAAACGGAATTTACGATCAGGTAAAAACCGCTTTAAAAGATATTGAACATGTCGAGTTTGGCGGTATTCCTGCCAATCCAGAATATTCGGTATTACTGAAAGCCTTAAAGGTAATAAAGGAAGAAAAAATTACTTATCTATTAGCTGTTGGTGGTGGTTCTGTAATAGACGGTACCAAGTTTTTATCGGCGGCTGCTTTATTTGAAGGCGATACACCTTGGGATATTTTAACCAATGCAAAACCAACATTAAAAGCCATGCCTTTTGGCGTTGTACTTACTATGCCTGCAACAGGTTCTGAGATGAACTCGGGTGCTGTAATTACAAATAAAGAGACTAAAGAAAAATTAGGAATGGGCGGTGCAGGATTATTTCCTCAGTTTTCTATTCTAGATCCTCAAGTGATTACTTCTATTCCACATCGTCAATTAGTAAACGGTATTACAGATGCATTTACACATGTTTTAGAACAGTATATGACGTATCCTGCGGGTGCTTTACTACAAGATCGTTTTGCCGAAAGTATTATGCAAACATTACTTGAAGTCGCTCCAAAAATATTAAAAGATCCATCTGATTATGACGCGGCTTCTAACTATATGTGGAGTTGTACAATGGCCTTAAACGGATTGATTCAAAAAGGTGTACCTACAGATTGGGCTGTTCATGCCATGGGACACGAGCTAACAGCGCTTTTTGGAATAGATCATGCAAGAACATTGGCTATAATTGCACCAAGTCACTATCAATATAACTTTGAAGCTAAAAAAGAAAAATTAGCACAATATGCAGAACGTATTTGGAATGTTACAGAAGGAACTTTAGAAGAAAAAGCTTACGTTGCTATTGAAAAAACGGAACACTTTTTTAACCAAATGGGCATAGACACTAAGTTATCTAAATACACAGATAACTATGAAGGAACTGCAGAAATTATTGCCAAACGCTTTATAGAACGTGGTTGGCTAGGTTTAGGAGAGCATAAAAGCTTGAAACCAGAAGATGTCGAAAGCATAGTAAAAATGGCTTACTAATTTGTTTAGACATTATATTATTAATTTAAAAATGTAACAAAATGAAAATATTATTTGTTTTAACATCTCACGATAAATTAGGAAATACAGGTAAAAAAACAGGCTTTTGGGTTGAAGAATTTGCAAGTCCATATTATACCTTATTAGATAAAGGAGCAGATATAACAATTGCGACTCCAAAAGGTGGAAAAGCACCAATAGATCCAACAAGTGACACTCCAGATGCGAGTACCGCAGCAACAGAACGTTTTAAAAAAGATACAGATACACAGTATAAAATAGATCATACTTTAGTGTTAGCAGATGTAAAAGCTAGCGATTTTGATGCTGTTTTTTATCCTGGTGGTCATGGACCGCTTTGGGATTTAGCAAACGATAAAAATTCAATTAAATTGATTGAAGATTTTAATGCTGCGCAAAAACCAATCGGATTTGTATGTCATGCGCCTGCTGCTTTAAAAGGTGTTAAAAATACAGATGGTACACCTTTAGTAAAAGGAAAAACAGTTACAGGTTTTTCTAATTCTGAAGAAGCTGCTGTTCAATTAACAGATGTTGTACCTTTTTTAGTTGAAGATATGCTTAAAAAAAACGGCGGAACATATTCTAAAGGAGATGATTGGGGTGTTCATGTATTACAAGATGGTAATTTAATTACGGGACAAAATCCAGCATCGTCAGAGTTAGTTGCAGAAAAATTGTTAAGCAGTTTAAACTAATAACTAATCTCTATTTTTTTAAGAGTTAATATAAAAAAGCCTTCAGTCTAATTTAAGATTGAAGGCTTTTACCTTTATTAATGCAAGTCTTTTTATAAGAACGCTCGTCACCCTGAATTTAGTTCAGGGTCATATTTTTTGAGCTAAATAGTTTTGCTACTTGTGTGATGCTGAAACACGTTCAGCATGACGAAGCGTAATCATCATCTTAACGTCACCCTGAATTTATTTCAGGGTCTCATTATTAGATTCACTTAATAATTGTAGTTGTATTTCCTGTGTGATACTGAAACAAGTTCAGCATGACGAAGAGTTTATTTATATATTTTAGTTTAACAAAAAAGCCTTCAGTCTAATTTAAGATTGAAGGCTTTTACCTTTTATTAATGCAAGTCTTTTTATAAGAACGCTCGTCACCCTGAATTTAGTTCAGGGTCTTATTTTTTGAGCTAAATAGTTTTGCTACTTGTGTGATGCTGAAACACGTTCAGCATGACGAAGCGTAATCATCATCTTAACGTCACCCTGAATTTATTTCAGGGTCTCATTATTAGATTCACTTAATAATTGTAGTTGTATTTCCTGTGTGATACTGAAACAAGTTAAGCATGACGAAGAGTTTATTTATATATTTTAGTTTAACAAAAAAGCTTCCAGTCTAGTTTAAGATTGAAAGCTTTTACTTTTTATGAATGCAAGTCTTTTTATAAGAATGCTCGTCACCCTGAATTTAGTTCAGGGTCTCATTTTTTTGAGCTAAATAGTTTTGCTACTTGTGTGATGCTGAAACAAGATCAGCAAGACGTTAAATTCAACTTTCCGTTACCATAAATTCAGTTCAAAGTCTCACATCATCTTATTCGTCATCTATCAAAATCTTGATTCTTGAATCTAACAGTGAAGCAGTCTAAGTATCTAGTATCTGAACACTTTTATGTTTTATAAATAAACACGAATGGTTATCGAGCGGAGTCGAGATACATGTAAAAGGCTTTCGACTCCGCTCAAGCATCCTATAAATTCATATATGAATTGTTAATTGACAAAGTTTGTAAATCTTGAATCTAAAAGCGCATCGATCTAGCATCTATTTTAAATAGAAATCTCCTTAAATTTAATACCCAATTCTTTATTCATTTCATGAATACGTTTTAACTCACTTCCAAGAATTAAAGCAATTGACTGTCCGGTTTTACCAGCACGTGCTGTTCTTCCGCTACGGTGTGTATAATATTCTATATGTTCAGGAAGCTGGTGGTGTAATACAAAAGCCAGATCGTTAACATCTATACCTCTAGCAGACACGTCTGTAGAGATTAGCACACGTAAATTTCCTTTTTTAAAGGCACGCATCACTTTTTCGCGATCGCGTTGTTGCATATCTCCTTCTAAGGCTTCAACAGAAAGTCCATCTTCTTTTAAAAATTCAGTTAAAGCTTTTGTTCCTGCTTTTGTTCTACAGAAAATGATACCACGATCGTCAGGTCTAGCATCTAAAAGCTTTGTAATAATATGTTGTTTTTGTTCTATAGTCGTCGTAATGTAAGTGTGTGAAATATTCGCATTTACCAATTCGTTTTTATTGATAACTACACGTATAGCTTTATGTGACATATATTGGTCAATAATTTGCTGTATTCCAGACGGAATAGTAGCAGAAAATAACCACGTATTTTTAGACATTGGTGTGTGGTCTAAAATTTTAGTTAATGCATCTTTAAATCCCATGCTTAGCATTTCATCTGCTTCATCTAAAATCACCGTATTTACTTTTCTTAGATCAATAATTTTACGATCTAATAAATCGTTTAATCGTCCAGGAGTAGCTACAATAACATGAGTTGTACGCTTTAAATTCTGAATTTGAATGTCTATTTTTTCACCACCATAAACACCTTCAACAAAAATTTTAGCATCGGAATATTTCGTAAACTTAAAGAGTTGTTTTTTTATTTGCTGAACCAATTCACGTGTAGGCGCTAATATTAATGCTTGTACATGTTTAGATTTTGGATCTATATTTTGTAGCATTGGCAAACCAAATGCAGCTGTTTTTCCGGTACCTGTTTGTGCTAATCCAATAAAATCGGTTTTAGATTGTAATAAAACAGGGATTGCTTTTTCTTGAATTTCAGACGGATGTTTAATCCCTAATTCTTTTAAAGCTTGTATAAATTCGTGTTCTACACCTAAGTGTTTAAATGATGCCATATTGTATATTTCTGTTTGCAAAGGTATACTAATTTAAAGTGCATTCTAATACAATTTTTGATTTCTGAATTGTTGCCCATATTTAGTTTATCTTTGTGGCAAATTATATCTATGCATTCTAAAAACAAGCATAAAAAATCATACGATTTTGAAGCATTAGTACAAGCACATTCTAAATTAAGTTCGTTTGTATTTACTAGTCCATTAACAAAACAAAAAACCATTCATTTTGAAAAAAGTGATGCTGTTTTTCATTTAAATAAAGCCATTTTAATTGCCGATTACGATTTGACAGATTGGAGAATTCCTAAAGGCTATTTATGTCCGCCAATTCCTGGTCGTGCAGATTATATTCATCATATTCATGATTTATTAGAAGTTGAAAAACTTACTGAGAACGTAAAAGGTTTAGATGTTGGTGTTGGAGCAAATACCATCTACCCTATTTTAGGCGCTCAAATTTACGATTGGAAAATGGTAGGTTGCGATACCAGTGTTAGTGCTGTAGAAAGTGCAAAACATAATGTAGGTTTAACGCCTTCGCTACTTAAAAAAATAGAGATTAGACATCAAACTGATCCTGCAAATATTTTTGAAGGTATTATTAAAGCCGATGAGAAATTTACATTTACTATGTGTAATCCTCCATTTTTTGGCTCAGAAGAAGAAGCAACACGCACTACAAAACAAAAACTTAAAAATCTTAAAAAAGCCGGTCCTGCAGAATTAAACTTTGGCGGTCAAGCACATGAGTTGTGGTGTAATGGTGGTGAAGCTTTATTTATTAAACGAATGATTAAGCAAAGTGTTGCGTTTAAAGATCAAGTTAACTGGTTTACAACTTTAGTGTCTAAGCAAGAAAACTTAAGTAAGTTGAAAAAGCAATTAGAAAAGCTAAAAGCGACTTATAAAACCATTTCTATGGAACAAGGAAATAAGAAAAGCAGAATTTTGGCTTGGACTTTTAAAGAAGAAGTAGCGTCTTAAAAAACATATAGAATAAAAAATAAAATGCGTATTCAGTTATAATTGAATACGCATTTTTTGTTTTTATACTTCAACATAAATGGTTATCTAGCGGAGTCGAGATAAAGTTAATTAAGGCTTTCGACTCCGCTCAAGCACCCTATAAATTAATAAATGCGTTGTTAATTAACAAGTTTGTAAATCTAGATTCTTGTATCTAAAAGTGCAACAGTCTAATATCTAAAGTCTAATTGCTTTTAAGTTTTATACTTCAACATAAATGGTTATCGAGCGGAGTCGAGATAAAGTTAATTAAGGCTTTCGACTCCGCTCAAGCACCCTATAAATTAATAAATGCATTATTAATTAACAAGTTTGTAAATCTAGATTCTTGTATCTAAAAGTGCAACAGTCTAATATCTAAAGTCTAATTGCTTTTAAGTTTTATACTTCAACATTAAATGGTTATCGAGCGGAGTCGAGATAAAGTTAATTAAGGCTTTCGACTCCGCTCAAGCACCCTATAAATTAATAAATGCATTATTAATTAACAAGTTTGTAAATCTAGATTCTTGTATCTAAAAGTGAAACAGTCTAATATCTAAAGTCTAATTGCTTTTAAGTTTTATACTTCAACATTAAATGGTTATCGAGCGGAGTCGAGATAAAGTTAATTAAGGCTTTCGACTCCGCTCAAGCACCCTATAAATTAATAAATGCGTTGTTAATTAACAAGTTTGTAAATCTAGATTCTTGTATCTAAAAGTGCAACAGTCTAATATCTAAAGTCTAATTGCTTTTAAGTTTTATACTTCAACATTAAATGGTTATCGAGCGGAGTCGAGATAAAGTTAATTAAGGCTTTCGACTCCGCTCAAGCACCCTATAAATTAATAAATGCGTTTTAATTAACAAGTTTGTAAATCTAGATTCTTGCATCTAAAAGTGCAACAGTCTAATTACTATTAAGTTTTATACTTGAACATGAATGATTATCGAGCGAAGTCGAGATAAAGTTAATTAAGGCTTTCGACTCCGCTCAAGCACCCTATAAGGATGATTAAGAAATCTACTATTACAGAGAAGTCAGAGATACTGAATCAAGTTCAGTATGATGTGTAAAACTAAAAATGTCCTTCAGTATAAATTGAAGGACATTTTTATATAATATATGTAAGAATCAAGTCTATATTCTTAGCTCTAACAGCAAAGGTCTTAAGTCTAAAAAAAAACTAGTCTTCTGGAGGAAAACCGTTTATTTCTTCAAATAATTCATCGAAATTTTCACGAATATGTGCTCTTAATTTTTTACGATAATCTTCGCGTAACCATTCTACAAAATTAAAAGTACTTTTACTAATACATTTTGTGTAACGTTGTATGCGGTAATCAATATCGTCTCCTAGTTTTTTAGCCAAATCTAAGGCGTCATACATGTCTTCACTGTTTTCTATACAGATATAAGCATGATGATGAATAGAACGTTCTAAAACAACCTTTGAAGATTCTCCTTTTCTAATAGAATCTATGTATGTTTTTTTAACATCGAAATACACCGAGTTAGATTTACCAAATTCTTCACGAAGATCTTCTGGCATTTCATATCTAAAACTTTCTTCTAATTCTTCATCACTCATAATTCCATCTAAATAGAAATTAGGAGATCTAAATATTTTTTGCCAATCTAAATCTGCTCCCCACGGTCCGAAACGGTGGAAATTATTACCTAAATCGATAACATTAAATTTAGATTTATTTTTTAAGATACGAGAACCACGACCAATCATTTGGTAGTATAATGTTAACGATTTTGTTGCACGATTCAGGATAATAGAATCTACAGTAGGCTCATCAAAACCTGTAGTTAAAATACTTACCGATGTTAAAATAGCATCTGGTGTTTCTTTAAACCACTTTAATATTTTTTTACGTTCACTTTTTGTATTGGTATTATCTAAATGTGCAACATTGTATCCTGCAGCTCTAAAGGTGTCGTATACATGAAGCGACGTGTTAATACCATTATTAAAAATTAATGTTTTTTTATGTTTAGAACGTTCTTCGTAAGCCTGAATTAATTTACCAAGCATGTCGCTATTGGTATATAAATCTTCTGAAGATTTTACGGTATAATCACCATTTGCTCCAACTACTAAAGACGTTAAACCTACATTGTAAGAATAGACTTCTGCACGTGCTAAGAATTCGTTTTCTATTAAAGATTGAATGGTTTCTCCAACAATTAACTCGTTGTAGTTGTCATTCATTGGTAATTTAATATTCGAACTTAAAGGTGTTGCTGTAACTCCTAAAATAAACGATTTTTCAAAAAACTTAAATAATTTGGTGAATGAGTTGTAATGCGCTTCATCAATAATAATTAAACCAACATCAGAAATATCTAATTTACCATCATTTAACCTGTTATTTAAGGTCTCTACCATCGCCACAAAACAACTAAAATCTGCTTGATCTTCTAGATTTGCTTTACTGTGAATAACTTTGTTAGATACACCAAATTCGGTTAACATACCCGAAGTTTGTTTACATAATTCTATACGGTGCGTCATGACAAGCACCTTTTTGTTATGATGTTTTAGGTATTGCCTTACTATTTCAGAAAAGATAACAGTTTTCCCTCCACCCGTTGGTAATTGATATAATAAATGGTAATCTTCGGGCGCTTCTTCAAAACATTGAAATATCTTGTTTATGGCTCCACGCTGATAACTATATAAATCTTTTCCGGCTTTTCTTTCTGCTATATCTGTAGCTTTGACTGACATTTTATAATAACTTTTAAGGAATGCAAAAATAAGGCCTTTTCTAGCCTTTTTATGCATGATTCTTTAGAAATTATTAAAAACGCATCAATTATTGCTATAAACACAAGAATGACAGGGTTTTGAGTGAAAAACTATAAAAAAGTTCTATTAATATTGACAAGATTTATGACAAAATAAACAGAAAAATAATAGGTTTTCTTCTTATTCCTGGTCTTATTAATTATTCTTGTTTTGTTACTTTTATAAATTGTAAAACAGATAATGAATGCATGCAATTAATCAGCGATATATTGGATATTTAAACACGCCTGTACTTTGGACAGGAGAAAATAGTTTGGGCATTCATCAATTTATAATGCCTGAACATAATACAACTACATTTAATGTTTCTGTAGAAAACCGATTGCGTTTAGGAAAGCTTGTAGAGCGTTTTGTGGGATTTGAATTAAATCAGTTTAAAAACATTAACATACTGACAGAGAATATTCAAATTCAGCAAGAAAAACGCACTTTAGGAGAATTAGACTGTATTTTAAAACAAGATAATCAGCTTATACATTTAGAAATCGTTTACAAGTTTTATTTATACGATCCAGAAGTTGGTACCACAGAATTAGATCACTGGATTGGCCCAAATAGAAAAGATTGTTTGGTAGATAAACTAGTAAAATTGAAAGATAAGCAATTGCCATTATTATATCATCCTGAAACAAAAAAGTTTTTAGATACATTAGAAATCTCTTCTAAAGATATTGTACAACAAGTGTATTTTAAAGCGCAGTTATTTGTGCCACATCATTTAAAAGCTAACATCTTCCAGTCCTTAAATCCAGATTGTGTTCAAGGATTTTATATTTCTTATAACAACCTTAATCAGTTAAAAGATTGTAAGTTTTACATGCCAAAAAAAACAGATTGGTTATGTGCTATTCAAACACAAATATCGTGGTGTAGTTATTCTAATTTTGTAAATGAAATTGAACCACTAATTGCAACTAAAACAGTACCTTTATGTTGGATTAAATATCCTAATGGTTTAACTAAAAAATGCTTTATAGTTTGGTGGCTATAAAGCATTTTTTATGGGCTAAACTGAAAATAAATTTAAGTTATTATTTTATGTATTCTACTTTAAATTGTAAGATAATAAAATGATTGATAAGGCTTAAATGGGTTGTTGTAAACCGTCTTTTAAATTGTATAATTTATTCTTTATTTTTAGTCCTTTTAAAATATCTATGGCCTGAGCACTTCGTTTACCAGATTGACAATACACTAAAATAGGTTTATTAGTATCGAGTTCAAAATAACGTTTATCTAATTCTTTTAACGGAATATGATAATCGTGAGATAAATGAAACATACTGTGCTCTTTTGGTGTTCTAACATCTAAAACAAACAAATTATCTTTATGCTTTAAATATTCATCGAAGGTTAACGATTTTAAAGATGTATTTACATTAAAATTTTCATCAACATCGGCAATATAAGTAACATGAGAATGCACTGTTTTGTCGTAAGTTAAAATATTCTGATTCATACTTAAGGCATTAAAAACTAATAGTTTTCCTGATAACACCTCTCCTATTTCACAAATCATTTTAATAACCTCGTTAGCTTGTAATAACCCAACAATTCCGGGTAAAACACCTAAAACTCCGGCTTCTTCACAACTTTGAGAGTCTGGCGCTGGTTTTGGAAATAAACATCTGTATGTTGGTCCGTTTTTGTAATTGTAAACAGTAACCTGTCCTTCAAACTTAAAGATAGAACCAAAAACTACAGGTCTTTCACTTAAAACAGCCGCATCATTTATTAAATATCGTGTATTAAAATTGTCTGTACCATCTACAACAATATCATACTGTTTAAATAATTTTATAGCATTAGATTTGCTTAAACGGTCTATATAAGATTTAAACTTTACAAACTTATTAAGTTGTTCTAATTTAGAAATGGCACAAGACACTTTAAATTTTCCAATGTCGTTATAACCATATAGAATTTGTCGTTGTAAATTGGTTTGATCTACACTGTCATGATCTATAATTCCAATAGTTCCAACACCTGCAGCCGTTAAATATTGTAAAATAGGACAACCTAATCCTCCTGCCCCAACAACTAAAACTTTAGCTGATTTTAATTTATTCTGACCTTCTACGCCTATGTCTTCTAAAGCTAAATGACGCTTATATTGTAAATTCTCTTCTTTATATAACATGCTGTAAATTTAATAATTATTGCCAATTGTTCTCCCAATCTTTCCAAACAACTTCTAATCCTTTTGATTTTAACATTTTGGTAAATGTTTCTGTAGACCGATCGTCTGATATTTCGAACTGTTCTAACGACTGTTTTTCAACAACATAACCACCTGGATTTGTTTTAGATTCTGCACTAATCGATGTAATGCCTAAATTTACAATATGATTTCTAAACAACTCACTTTCTCGAGTAGACATTGATAATTCTAAATCTTCATCTAAGAGCCTAAAAGCACAAATTAACTGGACCAAGTCACGATCGGTCATTTCTATTTTAGGTTCTAAACCTCCTGAAAATGGACGTAAACGCGGAAAAGACATGGAGTATTTTGTTTTCCAATAGGTTTTTTGAAGGTATTTAAAATGAAGCGCTGTAAAAAAACTATCTGCACGCCAATCTTCTAAGCCATATAAACTTCCTAATCCTATTTTATGAATTCCTGATTTTCCTAAGCGATCTGGAGTGTCTAAACGGAAATCAAAGTTCGATTTTTTACCTTTAGGATGATGTTTTTTATATTCTTCTCTATGATATGTTTCCTGATATACCAACACAGCATAGAGTCCGTTTTCTATTAATAATTCGTATTCTTCTTGATGTAACGGTTGTACTTCAATACTAATATTAGAAAATTCAGAACGCATAAGTGTTATAGCATGCTTTAGATACGCTACACCTACCGTACGATTGGCTTCTCCTGTTACCAATAAAATATGATCATAGCCTTTTGCTTTTAAAAAAGCAGTTTCTCTAAGAATTTCAGCATCTGTTAAGGTTCTACGCGGAATCTTATTCGTCATACTAAAGCCGCAATACGTACAAATATTCTGACACTCATTACTCAAATACATGGGGGCATACATTTGAATGGTATTTCCAAAACGTTTTTTTGTAATTTGCTGACTTAGTTGTGCCATATCTTCTAAATACGGTGCGGCAGCTGGTGAAATCAAGGCTTTAAAATCTTCTAAATCTCGAACAGATTTTCCTAAAGCATGCAACACATCACCTTCAGTTTTGTTATAAATACCTTTTAAAGTATCGTCCCAATTATATTGATCTAAAACAGTTTTAAAAGTGCTCATAATCTAGTTATTTAAAAAACTTGTTAGTGGGCTACTTGCTTCTGAAATGTGTTTTATTGGTGCTAATTTAGAGGTGTAAGCCATGCGTCCTGCTTGAACACCTAATTTAAAAGCTTTACCCATTTCAATAGGATTTTGAGACACAGCAATGGCTGTATTTACAAGTACGGCATCTGCGCCTAATTCCATAGCAAAAGCAGCATGAGACGGACTCCCAATTCCGGCATCTACAATAACAGGAACATTACTTTGTGCAATAATAATCTCAAGAAATTCTAATGTTTTTAAGCCTTTATTACTTCCAATTGGTGCACCCAACGGCATCACGCATTGTACACCAACATCTTCCAAACGCTTACATAAAACAGGATCTGCATGTATATAAGGCATGACTACAAAACCTGCTTTAACTAACATCTCTGCTGCTTTTAAGGTTTCAATCGGATCTGGTAATAGGTATTTAGGATCTGGATGAATTTCTAATTTTACCCAATTAGTATTTAGTGCTTCACGTGATAAATTTGCAGCAAAAACAGCTTCTTCTGCAGTTCTTACTCCTGATGTGTTTGGTAATAAATGTATCGATGAATCATTTAAATGAGATAATATATCATCTTCTAAATCAGTAGTATTAACACGTTTTAAAGCAACAGTAACTAACTCGCTTTCTGAAACCAAAATAGCATCTCGCATGATTTTAGAATTACTGAATTTTCCCGTTCCTGTAAATAAACGTGAACTAAATGTTTTGTCTGCAATCGTTAAATTATCATTCATCATCGTCCGTTTTATCCATTTTATAAACCTGCTCCTGAGTGCTTGGTCCGTTTAAGATTTTATTAAACGCACTAATCGTATTAAAATCTTTAGAAATGCTTGTAGATACAGCAACACCGTAAATTCCTGTATTTATAAGTTCAGGAAGATCGTTATAGGTAATACCGCCAACGGCAATAAGTGGTGTTTCTGTTTGTAGTGCTTCAACAATTATTTTATATCCTGAAGCACCTATAACGGGGCCTAGATTAGACTTAGTTGTTGTAAACCTAAACGGACCTAAACCTATGTAATCTACATTTTTAGAAATAAGATTTTTACAATCTTCTAATGTATTTGCTGTACCACCAATAGTGAACCATTTTCCTAAATAGTCACGTACTTCAAGAGGGCAACCATCATTTTTTCCTAGATGAACACCATCAGCATTTACAGTTTTTGCTATTTTATAATAATCGTTTATAATTAATCGCGTCTGAAAATGCATGGTAATTTCTCGCGCGCGTTCTGCTGTTTTTAAAACAATAGCTTCATCAAAATTTTTCATTCGTAATTGAATCCAATCTGCTCCTGCAGAACATGCTGCTTGAACATATTCTAAATGTTGTTCGGCAGTGGCTCCTTGTGTGATATATTGTAATTTGCTAATCATAAGTATTTGTAATTATGTGTTCCTAATAAAGAATGATTTGAATTTAAAAATTGTTCGGTGTACTGTTTTGCTAATCGGCAAGCATCTTCTAATTCCATTTGTTTTGCAAAATTTGATGCTAATGCTGCAGATATAACACAACCACTTCCGTGTTTCTCGTGAATGGTATGTACGCCGGGTCTAAAATTAATTTGAACAATACCGCTATGGTAAATTTCGTCCCAACCTTTTTTATCTGTGCGATGGCCACCTTTTAAATAAATATTTGTTTTCTCTGAAATATATTCGATAGTTTCTGAGATGGATTTATCAGGAAATAATGCTTGAATTTCATTGTAATTAGGCATAATAAAATAGCAGTGTTCTAAAACAGCATTAAAAGCGTCTAAGTCTATATTTTTATGAAATTTAAATCCAGAACTGGCATTAAGAATGGGATCTAAAATAATCTTAATCTTAGGATTTAACCGTATTAATGTTTGTACTACTTTTAAAAGCACATTCCAAGATTCTATAATTCCTATTTTTACAACAGTTACGTTATAGCGTTCAAATAATGTTTCAATTTGATTAATGATTACAGATTCTTCAATCCAAGTACATGTCTTAAAATCTATATCATTTTGAACGGTTACCGCCGTGCACACCGATAAACCATATAAACCATGCGCTTCGAATGTTTTAATATCTGAAGTAATTCCTGCTCCGCTTGAAGGATCCAGTCCGGCAATGGTTAATATGTATGTTTTGTTTGTCATTAATATACGTTTAATTCTGTTATGTGACTCTGGATATGTTTCAGGGTCTTATTAATTTTTAGCTATTTGTTTGATACTGAAACAAGTCCAGCATGACGGAGCAACTTCATTTCGTCACTAAAAGTTGATTGTACTGTCACTCTGAGTTTATTTTAGAGTCTCGCATTTATTTGAATTCTTTTTCATTTATTCTAGGTAATCGTTGAGCTACTTGTGTGATGCTGAAACAAGTCCAGCATGACGAAGCAACTTCATTTCGTCACTAAAAGTTGATTGTACCGTCACTCTGAATTTAGTTGAGAGTCTCACATTTATTTGAATTCTTTTTCATTTATTCTAGGTAATCGTTGAGCTACTTGTGTGATGCTGAAACAAGTTCAGCATGACGAAGCAATTTTATTTTATCACTAAAAGTTGATTGTGCCGTCACTCTGAATTTAGTTTAGAGTCTTATCGTTTTTCAGGTACGTGTTACGGACTCTCAATACTCAAAATTGACTTAACATCTTCTTAAATGTTTCTACAGGAGTTTTACTATTCCAAATACCACCTAAAACACCAACACCTTTATAACCTAGTGTTTTAAAAGTATCGATATTAGTATCAGTGACACCTCCCATACCAATAATAACTTTATCAATATGGTTAACATCAAATCCTCTGCCTTTGTAACCCGCTTTTGAAATAGATGAAAATACAGGACTTAATAAATGGTAATCGAATTCGAAATAGCATTTTTCAAGTTCTTCTGGTTCATGAAAAGAAGAACTTATAGTTTTACCAAACATGTTTAGGTTTTTAAAGTATTGTCCCGGATTATCGATATGATCTATGCGTTTTTGTTCTTGAAAATGAATACCTTTTAAATTATAAGAATTTATTAATTCATGAAAATAATGCACTACAATTCTGTCATGGAATTTCTTATCTATTAGATTTAAATACGCAATATGTTCTTCTAAATTTTTGTTAGGTTTCCTTAAATGATAATACTGTAAACCTTCTTGAAATAACTGCTCTAATATTTCAATTTCATTTGGTAAATCGGTTTCTGGTGCTATTAGGATTATCATGTTTCTTTAGTATTTATCTGTCTTAGTGCTTTATGAAATGCTGAAACAAGTTCAGCATGACGTAATTTTTATCTTATCGTTACCCTGAATTTAGTTCGGGGTAACATTATGTTTAGTTTTTTTGTGATATAGAAATGGATTCAGAATTATCATCGATCGTTACTCTGAATTTCTTTTAGTTTCTTGCGTGATACTGAAACGAGTTAAGTATCACGCACTCTGTTCTGGGTTAGGGATTGTAGCGACATCCTTTTGCTGTTTTGCAAAAGATATAGCGTAAAGCCCGACCGCACTTTTTAGTGTGGTAACCTCCAAAATAAAACATTAAAGATACACTTCGCTCCCTTTGTTCTTGAATTCTTCAGATTTTTTTTCCATTCCTTTTGTAAACACTTCGTCTCCAATTATTTCGTTTACAGCAGCAAAATCACGAACTTCTTGAGAAATCTTCATTGAACAAAATTTTGGTCCACACATCGAACAAAAATGCGCAATTTTAGCACCTTCGGCAGGCAAGGTTTCATCATGATATTCGCGAGCTAATTCTGGATCGAGGGCTAAATTAAACTGGTCTTCCCAGCGGAATTCAAAACGTGCTTTACTTAATGCGTCGTCACGATGTTGCGCTCCTGGATGTCCTTTTGCTAAATCTGCCGCATGTGCTGCTAATTTATAGGTCACTACACCTGTACGCACGTCGTCTTTATTGGGCAACCCCAAGTGTTCTTTAGGTGTTACGTAGCACAACATGGCACAACCAAACCAGCCAATCATGGCTGCTCCAATTCCAGAAGTAATGTGGTCGTAACCCGGTGCAATGTCTGTTGTTAATGGACCTAAAGTATAAAAAGGCGCTTCTTCGCAAGCTTCTAATTGTTTGTCCATATTGGCTTTTATTTTATGCATTGGCACGTGTCCTGGACCTTCAATAAAGGTTTGCACATCGTGTTTCCAAGCAATTTTTGTAAGTTCGCCAAGTGTTTCTAATTCTGCAAATTGCGCTTCGTCATTAGCATCGGCAATACAACCTGGGCGCAAACCGTCTCCAAGTGAGAAAGCCACATCGTAAGCTTTCATAATCTCACAAATCTCTTCGAAATGCGTGTATAAAAAACTTTCTTTATGATGTGCTAAACACCATTTTGCCATAATAGAACCACCACGAGAAACAATGCCTGTAATACGTTTTGCCGTCATGGGCACATAACGTAAACGTACGCCTGCATGAATGGTAAAATAATCTACACCTTGCTCGGCTTGCTCTATTAAAGTGTCTCGAAAAATCTCCCATGTTAAGTCTTCGGCTTTACCATTTACTTTTTCTAAAGCTTGGTAAATTGGTACCGTTCCGATTGGCACTGGAGCGTTTCTTATAATCCATTCTCGTGTTTCATGAATGTTCTCTCCTGTAGATAAATCCATGATATTATCTGCGCCCCAACGGCATGCCCAAACGGCTTTTTCTACTTCTTCTTCTATACTTGATGTTGTTGCCGAATTTCCAATATTTGCATTAATTTTCACTACAAAATTACGCCCAATAATCATAGGTTCGCTTTCTGGATGATTAATGTTTGAGGGCAATACAGCACGACCACGAGCAATTTCTTCTCTTACAAATTCTGCTGTGATTTTATCAGGAATTGATGCCCCAAAATCTTGTCCTTTATGCTGTTCAGACAAACGCGTTACTTCGTTAATTTTCTGATTTTCACGAATGGCAACATATTCCATTTCTGGTGTTATAATACCTTGACGCGCGTAATGCATTTGCGACACATTTTTACCTGTTTTAGCTTTAAATGGTTTTTTAACATCTGTAAATCTTAAGTGGTCAAGCTCAGAGATATTTAAACGTTCGTTACAATAATCTGATGAGAAGGCATCTAATTGTTCTACATCTCCGCGCTTTAAAACCCAAGATTCACGAATACGTTCAATACCTTTATGGATATTAACTGCTTTTTCTGGATCGGTGTATGGTCCAGATGTGTCGTAAACCGTTATAGGTTCATTTTTAGTCCGTTTTTTTGTAATAGAATCGACTGTGTCGCTAAGTTCAATTTGTCGCATAGCAACTTGTAATTCTGGAAACAATGTACCTTGAACGTAGATTTTTTTAGAATTTGGAAACGGATTTCTGGTTACACCATTTTGTGGTGCTGTGTCTTTTTTTTTCATGGTTATTCATTAAATTAAAGTGTAAGACATTGTGTTTACACAGTATTAATTAGATAAAATAAGATTGTGATCTAAAAAAGAAACAGTACTAACCACCTTGAGTGGCTTGTATAATCAGGATATTATCGTTATTTAAAACTCTCGTTTTTTTCCAATTATTTTTAGGAATAACCGTGTTGTTAACAGCCACAGCAATACCATTTTTAATAGGACTGAGTTTAGAAACGATAGTTGCAAGCGAAGTATCTTCGGCAACCTGATGAATAGCATTGTTTACGTTTATAGATATCATAATCTTGATTTAGATAAATTTCCATAAACTTTTAAAGGATAACCGAAATTGAAAATCGGTTTTAGTGAAATGATTTTGAAAAGACTGAACTTTTTCCTCCGGCTGTATTAACAGCGTCAGGTTCAAAGGATATTTCTCAAACTACTTCGTAGTTACTCCTAAAGTTTATTTTATTATTACAAATTTAAATGAAATTAATTGAAATAAACGAATCATTTTAGATGAAATTTAAAAATAGTTTTGCTGTTTTATAACTTGTTTCCCTTAATTTTGCCATTCGAAAAATAAATGCATGCCACTACCCGATTATAAAAAACAACTCCTTCCTACTTTAAAAAAACACTTTGGATACGATCAGTTTCGTGCTCAGCAACAAGAGATTATAGAATATGTTCTTGAAGGTAACGATGCTTTGGTTATTATGCCAACTGGAGGTGGAAAATCGATGTGTTTTCAAGTGCCTGCCTTACTTTTTGAAGGTTTAACTTTAGTTGTATCTCCGCTTATCGCGTTAATGAAGGATCAAGTAGATGGTTTAAAGGCAAATGGTATTCAGGCTAATTTTTATAATAGTAGCCAGTCTGCAGAAGAACAACATGCTATTTTAGAACAAGTTATTAATGCTCAATTAAAGCTTTTGTATGTCGCTCCAGAAAGTCTTGCTGGTTTATCTAATATTTTAAACGAACGTTACGTAAGTTGTATCGCAATTGATGAAGCGCATTGTATTTCGTCTTGGGGTCATGATTTTCGTCCGTCATATCAGCAACTCGGTTTTTTAAAGAAATCATTACCAAATATTCCAATTATAGCGTTAACTGCTACTGCAGATAAGGCGACGCGTCAGGATATTTTAGATCAATTAAAAATTCCGAATGCACAACAATTTATTTCATCTTTCGATAGACAAAATATTTCTTTAGAAGTCCGTTCTGGAACAGAAAAAGTAAAACAGATTATCAGTTTTGTAAAAAAACATGCAAATGAATCTGGAATTATTTATTGTTTAAGCAGAAAAAATACAGAGGAACTTGCTAAAAAATTAAATAGTAATGGTGTACCTGCAACAGCATATCATGCAGGACTTAGTTTTAACGAACGCAGTAAAGTTCAGGAAGATTTTGTGTACGATCATACACAGGTAGTTTGTGCCACTGTCGCTTTTGGAATGGGAATAGATAAATCTAATGTGCGTTGGGTAATTCACCATAATATGCCTAAAAACATAGAAGGGTATTATCAAGAAATTGGTCGTGGTGGTCGTGACGGATTGCCTGCTCACGCCCTATTGTTTCATAGTTACGCAGATGTAATTCAGTTACGTCGTTTTGCTTCTGGAGCTTCTAATGAAGAAGTTCAGATTGCAAAATTAGAACGTATGAAACAGTTTAGTGAAGCGACAACTTGCCGCAGAAAAATTTTATTAAGCTATTTTGGAGAGTTGCTTGAGGAAAATTGTGGAAACTGTGATGTTTGTAAAAATCCGCCACAAATTTTTGACGGTACCATTATCGCTCAAAAAATACTTTCTGCTGTATATCGTCTTAAAGAAAAAGAAGCTATCGGAACCATTTTAGATGTATTACGAGGCTCTCAGAATGTAAATATTTTAGAAAAAGGATATAATAACTTAAAAACCTTTGGAATTGGTAAAGATATTGCCTGGAAAGATTGGCAACATTTTATTATTCAGCTTATGAATCAGGGGTATTGCGAAATAGCATTTCATAAAAACAATGCGTTACAGCTTACAGAGTTTTCCAAAAATGTATTATTTAAAGGTGCAAAAGTATCTTTAACACGTCCTGTACATATTGCAGAACCAAAAGTTAAAGAGAAAGTAAAACGCACAAAAACGAAACGAAAAAGTATACCTACAAACGATACGCTGTTTGAACGTTTACGACAATTGCGTTATAAAATCTCTAAAGAAGAAAACATTCCGGCTTATCTTATTTTTAGTGATAAAACACTAATTGAAATGGAGCGAGATCGCCCAATGAGTATCATGGACCTTATGGATGTAAGTGGTGTTGGACAACACAAAGCAGAAACTTATGGCGATGAGTTTATTGAAGAAATCATGAAATTTCTTGGATCTAAACCTAAGAAAGAGAAAAAGCGTTCTACACATTTAATAACTTATGATTTGTATAAAAAAGGCTTGTCTATAGAAGAGATTTGTATGCAAAGAAAATTAAGAGACACAACCATATATTCGCATATTGCAAAACTTCATAGTGACGGGAAAGATATTAATATTTATGATTTTGTATCGAAACGCGAAGTTGAAGATGTTAAAAAAGCAAAACAAAATATAGAAGGATCAACTTCATTAAAAGCGTATTACGACTATTTTGATGAACAATTAGATTACTTTAAAATTCGATTAGCATTAAGTGTTATAGATAAATAATTTCAATCGTGTTTTTACTAAAAATCATTTCAGTTTAAATAGAGTTTCTTAAATTCGTAGCTACCATTATTCGCTTATGAAACAATTAAATCAACCATTATATTATTTATTTATAACCTGTGTATTTTTATTTACAGCGTTTAGTTACGGACAAGATTCTACAGATGTAAAGGCCCCCAAAATAGAAATTGAATACACCGATGAAGGTTTTGAATTTAAAACTTCCGATGATAAATTTGCACTTCATATACAATCGCGGTTACAATTTAGATTTTCTACACCAAGTGATGAAAACCCAATAACTAATGATGAAATTTATTCAGATAAAGAAACCGTTTTTAAAATAAACAGGGCGCGATTAAAAGTTGGTGGTCACGCATTTCAACCTTGGTTAAAGTACTATTGGGAATACGAATTATCTGCAGGGAATCTTATGGATTTTAGAGTGATGATTGAAAAATATTCGTTTTTCAAAATTAAAGTAGGACAATGGAAAACATATTATAACAGAGAACGTGTTATTTCTTCAGGAAAACAACAAATGGTAGATCGTTCTATTTTAACACGTCCTTTTACTTTAGACAGACAACAAGGGGTTGAATTTTTTGGAAGAATTAGCCCTAGTAAATATGCCGATTTCACGTATAATGCTTCACTTTTAACAGGAACAGGACGTGGCTCTGATGTGAATGATGACAATCATTTAATGTATGTTGGTCGTTTGCAATATAATATAATGGGGCGTGAATTAAGTTTTACAGGATCAGATTTGGCTTATCACGATAAATTTACAAGTTTAATAGCTGTAGCCGCTGCCACGAATAGAAGTCCGTATACGCGATTTTCGCAAGCTGGTGGAGGACAATTAGAAGGGTTTGAAGAAGGAGTAGATGGACAGTATAGAACAAATCAATATCTATTAGAAACAGCATTTATGTATAAGGGATTATCTTGGCAAAATGAATTTCATTCTAAAGAAATTCATGATTTTGTAAACGATAAAACCACAACTTTAAAAGGAGCTTATTTTCAAACAGGATATTTCTTTAATAATATATGGTCTAAATTTCCTAAGCCTTTAGAACTTGCTGGACGTTATGCTTATTACATTCCTAATACAGATCTATCTGATAATCTGGAAGAAGAATTTGCTTTTGGTGGAAATTGGTTTTTTAAGGGACATAGAAATAAACTAACGGCAGAAGTTACTTATTTTGAATTTCAAGCAAATACAGATTATCTAGATAGTGGATGGCGATTTAGATTACAATGGGATATCTCGTTTTAAAACTGTTGACAAAAGGCGTATAACCCATAAGAATTACTAAGAATATGTGCGTGAAAATTAGTATTTTTCGCAATATTTTAATCCAAATAAATTATCAGTATTTTGAAAGTATGTATTGCTGAAAAGCCAAGTGTTGCCAGAGAAATTGCATCTGTTTTAGGAGCTAATACTAGACACGATGGGTATTACGAAGGTAATGGTTATGCGGTAACCTACACGTTTGGTCACCTATGTACTTTATTTGAGCCTAACGACTACAAACCATACTGGAAAAGTTGGGATTTAAATAATCTTCCTATGCTTCCCGATAAGTTTAAGACAAAAGTAACGTCGGATTCGGGAATACAAAAGCAATTTAAAATTGTAAAAAGTCTTTTTGATAAAGCAGAACTTGTTATAAATTGTGGGGATGCTGGTCAAGAAGGAGAATTAATACAGCGTTGGGTTTTAGACCAAGCAGAATATAAAGGCGAAGTACAACGGTTATGGATTTCCTCATTAACTACAGAAGCTATTAAAGAAGGTTTTGAGCATTTAAAATCGTCTAAAGATTACGACAATTTATATTATGCCGGATTTTCTAGAGCGATTGGAGATTGGCTTTTAGGAATGAATGCTACTCGTTTATACACCCTTAAACATGGCGGATACAAACAAGTACTTTCTATTGGACGTGTGCAAACACCTACTCTAGCCATGGTTGTTAATCGTTTTAAAGAGATAGAAAACTTTAAACCACAACCGTATTGGGAATTGCAAACCATGTATCGAGATACTTTATTTAGTTATGAAGAAGGGCGTTTTCTTAAAATGGAAGATGGTGAAATTCTGGCAAATAAAGTTAAAGAAGACGATTTTGAAATTGTTTCGATAACCAAAAAGAAAGGAACAGAATATGCACCTAAATTATTCGATTTAACAGGATTGCAAGTCTATTGTAATACGAAGTTTGGGTTTTCTGCAGATGAAACTTTAAAAATTGTTCAGAAATTATATGAACAAAAAGTAGTAACTTATCCAAGAGTAGATACTACGTTTTTACCAAATGATGTATATCCTAAAGTACATGGTATTCTTCAGAAACTAACAAAATACAACACCTTAACAGAACCGCTTTTAGGAAAGAAAATAAAGAAATCTGCAAAGGTATTTAACGATAAAAAAGTTACCGATCACCACGCTATTATTCCAACAGGAATTCAGATTAATTTACAATACAACCAACAACAGGTTTACGATATTATTGTAAAACGATTTATTGCCGTATTTTACGACGATTGCTCTGTGTCTAACACCACAGTAATTGGGAAAGCAGCCGATGTTAATTTTAAAACAACAGGAAAAGAAATTCTTAAAAAGGGTTGGCGTGTTGTATTTGAATCGGCAGACAAAGAAAAAAAGGAAACAGGTATTTTACCAACTTTTGAAAAAGGGGAAAAAGGACCGCATACACCTTCGTTTTTAGAAAAACAAACCAAGCCACCAAATCAGTTTACAGAAGCAACACTTTTAAGAGCTATGGAAACTGCAGGCAAGCAGGTAGATGATGATGATTTAAGAGAATTAATGAAAGAAAATGGTATTGGAAGGCCGTCTACGCGTGCCAATATTATTGAAACATTATTCCGAAGAAAATATATTGTCCGTAATAAAAAGCAATTGTTACCTACAACTACAGGTGTGCAGTTAATTGATGTGATTCAGAACGAATTATTAAAATCTGCCGAACTTACGGGGCTTTGGGAAAAGCAATTAAAGGATATTGAAAAAGGAGATTACAATGCAGGAACGTTTATAAATAACATGAAACGCATGGTAGACGAATTGGTTTACGAAGTACGTAGCGAAACCAAACGTGCCAATATATCTTATGAAGCCACAGTAAAAAAGAAAGCCGCTAAGGTTGTTGCAAAAAAACAAGCTGGAATTTTAACAGAAACTTGTCCGAAATGTAAACAAGGAACCTTGATAAAAGGAAAAACAGCTTACGGTTGTAGTGCTTTTAAATCTGGATGTAAATTTGTTTTACCGTTTACTTTTAATGATAAAAAAATATCTGAGAAACAATACATCAGATTGCTTCAAAAAGGATCTACTGTTAATCTAAAAGGGTTTAATGTAGATGGAGAAAAAGTTGAAGGTTTATTACGATTTAATGATGATTTTAAATTGGTTTTAGAACCTAAAGTTGTTGTGAAAAAACAAGTTAAAGAAGCTGCTGTTCCCGATACGTTAACCTGTCCGAAATGTAAAAAAGGCACCGTTGTAAAAGGAAAGACGGCTTATGGTTGTAGTGCGTTTAAATCTGGATGTGACTTTAGAGTTTCTTTTGATGATGTTAGAACAAAATCTGCTGGAGAAAAACTAACTAAAGAATTAGTGTTTAAAATTTTAAAAGAATCTGTTTAAAGCTATGCATCATCATTATAAAATATTTAAACCTTATGGTTATTTAAGTCAGTTTGTAAATAACGGAAAGAAACAAAATAGTAAAAAACTGCTTGGTGAATTGGGAACGTTTCCAGAAGGCACAATGTCTATTGGTCGCTTAGACGAGCATTCTGAGGGTTTATTATTATTAACTACAGATGGCAAAATATGTTACTTTGTAAACAGTTCTAAAGTAGATAAGGAATATTATGCTCAAGTAGATGGAGATATTACAGAAGACGCTATAGAACAGCTAAAAAACGGTGTTGAAATAGGTATAAGCGGAAAGAAATACAATACAAAACCTTGTCCTGCTTTTAAATTAACCCAAATACCTGATTTGCCTGAACGTGGGAAAAAATTAAGAGACGATAGACATGGCTCAACATCTTGGGTATCTATAACTTTAAACGAAGGTAAATTTAGACAAGTTCGTAAAATGACTGCTGCTGTAGGCTTTCCAACATTACGTTTAGTACGTGTTCGTGTTGGTGATATTACTTTAGAAGGCTTACAACCTGGAGATTCTATAGCATTAGAAGATGTAAAGGCAGCATTAATATTAAACTCCTAAACGTTCTAAAACATTTTTTTTAAAGGTTTCTCCTATTGGAATTCTCATCTCGTTTTGAAGTACAATTTTAGTTTTTTGTAACGCTTTTATTGCATTTACATTTACTATAAAAGATTTATGTACACGTAAAAAATGATTATTTCTAGGTAATTTTTCTAACATATCTTTAAAGCTTAAAAGCGTAATTACTGCTTTGTTATTGCCTTCGATATGAATTTTGATATAATCTTTTAGACCTTGGATATAAGTAATCTCTTCAGTCTTAATTTTAATATTTTCGTATTCCGATTTCACGAAAATAAAATCGTTTTCTTGTTTTACAGGAGTCACTTCATTAGAAGAAAGACTTGAAGGTTTTAAATTTAGTAACTCGTATTTTTCTTTTGCTCTCGCAACGGCTTTTATAAATCTATGAAAAGGAATAGGCTTTACTAAATAATCTGTAGCATTTAAATTAAAACCATCTAATGCATATTGCGGATAAGCCGTTGTAAAGATAAATTGAGGTAAATTCTCAATAGATTTTACAAGATCTATACCACTTAGGTTTGGCATCTCTATATCTAGAAAGACCAAGTCCACATGGTGTTTATTAAGCTGTGTAATGGCTTCTAAAGGATTGGTACATTTTGCAATAATGTCTACACCGCCTATTTGATTTAAATAAGATTCTACAACATCTATAGCTAAAGGCTCATCATCTATAATTATACATTTCATACCGTTAGATTTAGGTCTAAATGTACAATAAATTGATTACTGACTTCTTTAATTTCTAGTTTATGTTGGTTTGGATATAGCAATTGTAAACGTTCTTTTGTGTTTTGTAAACCAATTCCAGAGTTTTCTGGATCTTGCTTTCTATTCCCAATTAAGTTAATGCTTTTAAAATCTAAATTATTACCATTAACGTTAATTTCTATACATACAAAAGTGTTTCCTTTAAAATCTGTACCGTACTTAAATGCATTTTCAATAAATGAAATTAATAATAAAGGTCTAATTTTTTGTTGTAAAATACTCCCTCTAATATTTAGAGTAACATCTTGATTTCTGGCAATTCTTAAGCGTTGTAATTTTAAGTAATTCTGTATGTAGTCTAACTCGTCACTCAATTTCACAAAATCATTATCTGCTTGGTATAACATATAACGCATAAGTTCCGAGAGCGTAATAACTGCTTCGGGAGCGTCATTAGATTTTTTACTTGTTAATGAATAAATACTATTTAAAGAATTAAATAGAAAATGTGGGCTTAATTGATTTTTTAAAAAATGCAATTCGGCCGAAGATTTTTGAGATTCAATTTCTTTTTGAAGTTGAATGTTTTTGTCCCATTCAGAATACATCTTAATAGCTGTACCTATAACAACTAGAATAAGATTGAATAAGATAGGTAAACCAAAACGGAAGATTCTAAAGTTTGGTCTTTTGTAATCTTCTAATTCTGTTAAATGAGTAAGTGCTGGTTTTGGAAGTACAAATTCTATTAAAACCACGCCTATTACTATTAGACTAATAACAGATATTAGATAATAATATTTTTTTTTGTTCAGTAAAAATTTAGGAACTAAATATAGGTAGTTAACATAAAACACTAAGATACCTACAATTAGAAAATTTAAAAAGGTAAAGGGGAAATTACCTGTGTTAAAATAGACCTGAAGAAAGAATAGAAATAAAAAAATCGCCCAAATAACAATATGTATCAAGCCTTCTTTTTTTAAGTTTCTCAATAGATTTATTGATATACTCATTTCTTGATTAGTATTGTTAATTTAAACAATTTAGGATAATTTTATTTTCTTTTAACTCTTCTAAAGTTATTGTTGGAGCAACTTTTTCTTCAAGTTTACTAATAACAATATCTGCTATTTTATTAGCATCATCTTCATTGCAAAATGAGATGTTTTCAGAAATAGCTGGTATGTAATCTTGTTTAATTAAAAGTTTATCGTTCATAGTTATTTCGTAGCCATAACCAGAATTTGTTTTATAAACTTTTGAATTGAATATTGAAGATGAACTCTTATTTGTTTGAAAAAATATGGCTACTATTAAGATAATTAAACCAAAACCAAATACGAATTTTAAAATATTCTTCATAAAATTATTAATTTAATCCCAAGATATGCATCACTATACCTTGGGATTTAAAAATAAACAAATTAAAAAACAAACAATTATAGTAACCTTAAAAAGGCTAGCTAAAATTAATCTTCGTCGTCGTAATCCTCTTGAGGAAACAACTCGTAATTATCATCTAAGTATAAACTTCCACTTCTTCCTAAAAGAACGAAAGCTCTATTTCCGTTAGAAAACGCTATTGCATCTTGACGAGAATAACCTTCTAAACCTGTAATATCTTCCCAATCATCTTTTGCTGGATCGTATTCCCAAGTACTATTAAGAACACCTCCATTATAACCAGATACGATATAACCTAATCCATCTATTGTAAATCCAACAGCATTAGATCTAACAACGTTATAATCGTCTTCTTCATCTAAGTCTAATAAACTTGTAAATACTTCTGTAGTTGGATCAAAAACCCAGAAATCAGTTTTATATAAACCATTACTTACACCCTGTTCCGATATATACTTTATCGTTAATAGTAAATGTTGTTCCAAAACGACGTTTTTCTCCACCAAATCCTACTAGTTCAGACCATGTATCTGTAGTTGGGTTGTATTTGTAAAAATCTTTTCTATCATTATCACCATCGTAACCTGTACCAACATATCCTGTACCATTACCAGCAAATCCTATAGCAGCTTGTCTTACACCACCCATATAATCAGCTTTCTGTGTCCATACATTACTACTTGGGTTGTATGAGTAAAAATCTGATAATTCATCAACACCATCATATCCAGTACCTAAATAACCAATTCCATCAATAGTGAATCCTGTAGCAGAACTTCTTTCAACACCTGGGAAATCAGCTTTTTGTACCCAATAATCACCGTCAATATTATATTGCCAAAAAATCATTTAAATAATCATCTCCGTCATATCCTGTTCCCATATAACCTAAACCGTCAATAACAAAACCAACGACATTGCTTCGTGGTACACCATCGAATACAGATCGTTCTACCCAGTTTCCTCTATCGTCATCGTCATCACTTGAACAGTTAAACAGACTTAATGTTAGTACACACAGCACTAAAATTTTTGTTGAATTTGTAATCATATTTAGAATCATTTATTATAATTTATTGCTGACTTAATTTTGATATCAGCATCTTTTAAATTAGAACCTCAAATTTACATGCAATAGAGGCAGTTTAAAAATAAAGTAGATAGGCTGAGCATTTGTCTATACAAACACTGTTTCATACTCGATGAATACAGTAATACTTATAAATAGTCTAAATGTAACAGTTTGAAGATATATTATAGGGTTTTGTCTAACAATTTTCTAATCTAATTTATAAGATAGTAAGTTCGCAAGATTTTAAAAATGAAATATGAATTCAATTTTTTTTAGAGCGCTATTTTGCGCCTGTTGTTTTGTAACGCTTTTAGTATCCTGTGACGCTGATCTAACATCTGTAGAAGAAGTAGGTGAAGATTGGATTAATAACGGTACTAAGGTGTATTATATAGACACCTTGACGGTAGAGACTTCTACATACAAATTTGACTCTTTAGCAATTACAGGAGTTAGCCAATATATTATGGGTAGTTATACAGATCCTGTTTTAGGAGGCATTAAGGCAACACCTTATCTTGAATTGTATACAACAGATTTCGATATAGATGAAGATGCAGTTTTTGACTCTATAGCCTTAATATTAGATTATACAAATTATTATTATAATGATACGCTGTCAAGACAAAAATACAATGTATATGAGGTTTTAGAAGAGATAACACAAGATGATGACGATAATTATTATTATAATACTACAGATTTTGATTTAGGAACAACGTCTCTTGGAACTGCAGATTTTCTCCCTACTCCTATTCGTGAAGATTCAATCCACTATACATTAAACAATAGTTTTGGACAAGCTATTTTTGACGATATTCAGGATAATATAATTAATAATGTTGATGAATTAACTGAAAAATATAAAGGTATAGCAATCGTATCGGATGATAATAATACGGCGGTCTTAGGAATTAGTACAGGTTCTAAATTACGTTTCTTTTATACAATACCAGACGAAGACATTGTAGAAGAAGGAGATGAATCTTATTTTGACATGACTTTTAATTCTGCAAATAGTTTTCATAGCATTACACAAACTAGTATTAATTCTAATTTAACGAGTTTAGATGATCAGGCAGAAGAAGTATCTAGTAAAGTTACAGACAATACTTCTTACATTCAGGCCGGATCAGGATTAGCTACACGAATAGACATACCTTATATAGAAAGTGTAAATTCTATTAAAGGCTCTGGAGCTATTATGGATGCTAATTTAAAAATATCTATAAAACATAATACAGATACTGATAACCTATCTATTAGAGATTCTTTAAATGTGTATATTATAGACCAATTTAACGATACTTCTTATCAACTTATAGATTATACAGGAAGTGTTGTTTATGGTATTCAAACAGACGATGAAGTTGGATTAAATAACGGTTATATCACATATGTTATTCCTATAAAATATTTTCTTGATTTAAAATTAAATGAAGTCAACGCTGACAATCTTTTTCTTGGTATTACTAGTCAAGGTTACAACGACTCTGTAGACCGTTACATTTTAGAAGGTGAAGATGCAGAAAACGATGACACAAAAACAACTTTAGAATTAAACTATGCATTATACGACGATGACTATGAATATTAATAAATTATTAACCACAATCACACTATGCTTTTTTACTTCTTTATCTGTTTTATCGCAAAGTAATTCGCTTACAAGTTCTCCTTATTCATTATATGGTTTAGGAACATTTAACTCGACTTACACAGGAAAAACATCTGGAATTGGTGGTACTGGTATAGCAACTAGTTCTAGTAAATTTATTAATAATTTAAACCCGGCTTCTTTAGCTTCTGTGCCTTTAAAAACATTCTTTTTCGATGTAGGTATGAAGTCTGAATATGGTGTGCAAATAGATGGTGGTGTTAGTGAAACTAAAAATGTAGCCAATTTTTCTAATATGGCATTTGCTTTTCCTTTAAGCAAAAAGTCAGGTGTTAGTTTAACTCTTATTCCATATACTAATGTAGGTTATAGTTTATCAAATATTAAAACAGATATTGAAGGAACAACAAGTTATTTTGTTAGTGATATTGATGGTTCTGGAGGATTAAATAGTTTAAAATTAAATTACGGATATTCACTATTAGATAATTTAAGTATAGGAGCTACAGGTTCTGTATTATTTGGTCAGATTATAGAAAACGAAATAGACTACATAGGGTCTAATGTTTTAACCATTTACGACGCTAATAGTTATTCTGGCTTTCAATTTGGTGCAGGTGTACAATACGAGCCTATAAAAGATGTTACAGTAGGTGCTGTAGTTACATTTCCTAGTTTAATAGGTGGTAGTAAAGAAACCACTGTATCTCAATA
Organism: Formosa sp. L2A11; assembly: GCF_009796865.1. Taxonomy (GTDB): domain Bacteria; phylum Bacteroidota; class Bacteroidia; order Flavobacteriales; family Flavobacteriaceae; genus Formosa. Next base: position 2,763,182 of record NZ_CP047028.1, read on the forward strand.
TTATGATGATGAAATTCAGTACTCAGACGACTTAGATGATTTTGAACTACCTTTAGAAGTTGGATTTGGTATACAAAAAAGATTCTTAGACCAAGTAGATGTTGCTATAGATTATAGAATGAAATACTGGACTAATACAGACCAAACAGATGACTTAGGTACATTTGTAGATCAGAACATTTTAGCTTTAGGTGTAGAATTTGCTCCTAGTGCAAATCCGCTTAAATTCTGGAATAATGTAGAATATCGTGCTGGTTTTAATTACGATTCTGGAAATTTAGAAATAGACAATAAAAAGATATATAACTACGGTGCTAATATAGGAATAGGAATTCCTTTAAGCTATGATGGGTTATCAATGTTAAACCTATCTTATACGTACGGGAAAAAAGGCCAAGTTTATGATGGCCTTATTCAAGAAAATTACCATTTAATTACTCTAAACTTAAGTTTAGCAGGACAATGGTTTGTTAAGAGAAAGATACAATAAGAGTAAAAAAATAAATAAATGAATGCGGTTAAGTTAAATTTTCTTAACTCGCACCGCATTCATTCCTTTCATTCCACGTTCTAATTCAAACTGAACTTTATCATTTTCAATAATAGTATCAATTAAACCACTTACGTGACAGAAATATTTTTCTGAATTTTCTGCATCGATAATAAATCCAAAACCTTTAGAACTATCAAAGAAGGAAACTTTTCCTTTACGTATAGGATCTACTTCTTCAATATCACTATCATCTTTCTTAGGAATTCCTAAAACGATATCGTCTGCATCTACTTTTATCTTTTCAGATGGATCTGGTGGCGTATCTGTTAAATTACCATATTGATCTACATAGGCAAACTGAATACCTTGACTGTCTTTAGATTCAGCTTTTCTAGCTTCTTTTTTCTTTAATTTTTCTTCACGCTTTTTTTGACGTGCTTTTTCTTTTTCGATTTTATTGTACGTCTGTTGAGACTTAGCCATAAATTTACTACTTGTTTTAAATTGAAGATTATGTTATTTGAAATGAATGATTTAATTCTAAGAAAATAAGTTAAAGCAATTCATATTTCTACAAATATAATGTAAGTATTTGAATTTGATTAACACATAACAAAAAACTATTTTATTAAATAGTTAAGAAGAAATTTATTTTTGTTATTTTAAAACAATTACGACGTGTTTTTTTTGTTTACTTTTTTACTATAATAAGAGAGCCTTTTACGCCCTTTGCAAGGTTCCAGGTGTTACCCGTAATGTAGTTACCATCGTCATCCAAAACTTTAAATTCTGCAGTATTAGGTCCAGAAGTTCCTGTATTCAATGCCTGAAATTCAATTTTATTTAATCCCGGTTGTAATTCTACTGTAATACCAGTAAATCCAGTTGTTAATAAAGCATTAGACTTAATAATATCGTCATTAAAATACACCATTACTCTATCACCATCAAAAGCTTGATAATCTCTGTAAATTATATTTACCGATTTAGATTCTGTTTCAAAATCACCAAAGTACTGATCTTCTAAACTCCCAATTGCATTAGGATTTGCAGCTTCAGATTCGGGCATTTGTAATTGTTTATCTAAATTACCTTGAAACAATTCTGCTGGATTTGCATATTCTTTTTTATTAAACATAGAAAATTCTTCTTCTACATTTAAATCAGGACGTTTATATACCGTTAATCCATTTACCTTATTAGAAGTGTTAGACTCATCTGGAGACGGAGCTTCAAGAGGTTTTATATCTAAACTATTGGTTTCTGTTGCTTGTCCTTCTTCGCTTTCAATAGCAGGAATGCTTATAGAATTTGGAAGTTTAGTATCTATTTGTGACCATACAGATGTTGAAACGCATAAAAATGTAAAAGGTATAATAAAGTGTTTCATTAGTGTAAATTAGTGCAATTCAAAAATAATTTTTTAATTCTAAACCTAACCATAATCATTCCTAAAATATGTTAACATTAATACTCTTTTAACGAATTGAAATGTGTTTATTCCCGGAATAATAATTTTATCATCATTTTATGTTAGAGTTTTAACTAAAATAAACTTATTAATATATAATCTATCTTCAATTAAAAATGAGTAGACTTAATCTATCTTTTTTATATCGTTTTCAATTTAAGTTTTACTACATAGTTAAAGTTAAATAATTAGAGTTATATATTGAAAATCAGGAGTTAAATAGTCTTAAAAATTGTTTAAATTTTCTTACGTTGTTTTTTGTACATTTGTAGAACTAGCTTAGTAAAATAGATATATATGAATAGTATTCCAAGTGTAGATTTAAAATCTTTTATTTCTAACGACCCGATTAAAAAACAACAATTTGTAGACCAAATAGGTCGCGCTTATGAAGATATAGGTTTTGTTGCTTTAAAGGGACATTTTTTAGACGAACAATTAGTGTCTGATTTATATTCTGAAATAAAACATTTTTTTGATTTACCAGAAGCAGATAAAGCTAAATATGAAATTGAAGGTATTGGTGGACAACGTGGCTACACCTCTTTTGGAAAAGAACACGCTAAAGGTAAAACGGAAGGCGATTTAAAAGAATTTTGGCATTTTGGACAATATGTAGAAGATGATGATAAATTAGACGAAATATATCCAGACAACGTAATTGTTTCAGAACTTGCTAACTTTAATACTGTTGGAGAACAAGCATATAAGATGCTTGAAAAAACTGCTAAATATGTTTTACGTGCTTTAGCTCTATATTTAGATTTAGAAGAAACATATTTTGATACGTTTATAAAAAACGGAAATTCAATTTTACGTCCAATTCACTACCCTCCTATTGCTACCGAACCTAAAGAAGCTGTTCGTGCAGCTGCTCACGGAGATATTAATTTAATTACCTTATTAATGGGAGCTCAAGGTCGTGGTTTACAAGTTCAGAATCACGAAGGCGAATGGATTGATGCTATTGCACAACCAGACGAAATTATGATTAATGTAGGAGATATGTTGTCAAGACATACCAATAACAAATTAAAGTCTACCATACACCGCGTTATTAATCCGCCTAAAGAATTATGGGGAACTTCTAGATATTCAATTCCTTTTTTCATGCACCCAATAAGTGAAATGAAATTAGATGTTTTAGAAAATTGTATAGACGATAAGCATCCGAAACAATTTGATGATATTACTGCAGGCACATTTTTATATGAACGCTTAGTAGAATTAGGTTTAATTAAATAATATAATATTTCCTTGCTATGGATTTAAAAGACCAGTTAAAAAACCTGTTTCCCGAACATGAAGAAGCGCCTCAAGAAGCATCAACTTCAAATTCCAATTTATGGATTCAAGACGATCCTATTCTTTGTAAATACGAGAAACGTAAAGGAAAACCTATTACTATATTAGAAGGTTATACTGGTGCCACAGAAGATTTTAAATTATTAGCTAAAGACCTTAAAAAGGTACTAAGTGTTGGAGGAAGTTTTAAAGACGATAAAATTATTATTCAAGGCGATTACCGCGATAAGATAATGACTATTTTAAAAGAAAAGGGGTTTAATGTTAAACGTGTTGGAGGTTAAAATATGGATTCTAAAACTTTACATATCACAAATGGTGGTGCACTCACTAATTACCTGAAAGAGCTAGAAATGCATGGCGATATTTTAACATGGCATGAAATGCTGTGTGAAGGGCCTACAATAGAGCATATTAATTCTGATGAATTTATAGAAATAAGACGTCAATTTTTACACGATTTTTATGATATAGAAGCAGATATTATTAAATTAAAACAAGATTTAGAAGTATTAGATAACATTGAAAATTATACTGAAATCATACTTTGGTTTGAATATGATTTATTTTGTCATATAAACTTAATAGGTGTTATTAATTTATTACTTCAAAAGAAAATAAAATTACCAATGTTTTTAGTCTGTAGCGGAAGAATACATGGTATTAAAGAACTTAAAGGTTTAGCAGAGTTAAGTTCTTCTCAGCTTACAGATCATTACGAAGCGCGCGTAAGATTAACAGCAGAAGATAAAGATTTAGCACGAACACTCTGGCAACTTTATAATGGTAAAGATCATAATTTATTAAAACCTTATATTGTTAAGCATTCGTCTTTCGATTATTTAAGCAATTGTTTAAAAGCACATTTACAACGTTTTCCGAATTCTGAAAATGGGTTAAGCGAATTAGAACTTAATATTCTTAAAATAGTTAATTGTAGAGAAATACATTCTAGAAATCACTTAATGGGATATGCATTAAACTATCAAGGATTTTACGGTTATGGAGACTTACAGTTCGAGCGCTTAATAGACAGACTTGCAGTGTTTTTTAACGAAACCACCCAAAGCTTAACGTTAAACGAAGACGGAAACAAAGCCTTAAATTATAAAGCGAATTACGAGGCTCTTATTCGAGATAAAATGGTTTACGGTGGCGTAAATAAGAAAGATTTTAATTTCGATATCAAATTAAATAAATTAATACAAGCAACTGATCATGAAAATTAAAGAATCAGAATTAATTTTAAATCCAGATGGTAGCATCTATCATTTAAATTTAAAACCAGAACACATTGCAGACACCATAATATTAGTTGGCGATCAAGATCGTGTGAGTAAAATCACTAAGTATTTTGATTCGGTTGAACATTCTACACAAAAAAGAGAATTTAAAACCGAAACCGGATTATATAAAGGCAAACGTATTAGTGTAATTTCTACTGGTATTGGTTGCGATAATATAGATATTGTTTTAAATGAATTAGATGCTTTAGTAAACATCGATTTTGAAACCAGAACACTTAAAACAGCATTAACATCTTTAAATATTATTCGTGTTGGTACTTCTGGCTCGTTACAAAAAGAAGTTCCTGTAGATTCTTTTGCATTAAGTGCTTGTGGATTAGATTTTTCTGGTATGCTTCATTTTTATGATATTGAAAGTATTAGAAACAAACCTTTTGAAGATGATTTTGTGGCGTTTACAAAATGGAATACAAACAAATCGACTCCAGTTTTAGTTAAAAACAGTAAAATGTTAGAAGATATATTTGCTTCTGAAAAAACAAAATCGGGTGTAACAGCTACAGCAAGTGGTTTTTACGGGCCACAAGGTCGTGTTTTAAGATTAAAAACCGAAGATCCTATTTTAAATGATAGATTACACGATTTTGATTTTGAAGGTCTTAAGGTTGTTAATTTTGAAATGGAAACTGCAGCTATATACGGTTTATCTGCTCTTCTTGGTCACAATGCATTGTCTTTAAATGCCATTATTGCAAATCGTGCTACAGGCCAATTTAGTAAAGATCCAGGTCTATTAATAGAACATTTAATTACATATACTTTAGATAGAATTACAAATCTATAGAAGGTTATAATCTAACTAATTATGATTGTTTTGGTTTTAACTTTTGAAAAAATAACATTGATTACATCGAAAAATGTATAATAACTTAGGTCAGTTAAAAAGTAATTCATAAGTTTAATCAACCAACTTATGAAAATATGCTATTAACAATTGTATCTGTTGTAGCACTACTTATTATTATCAATATTTTATTATTAGCTTTTAGTTGTAATAAAGTGACCAGTAGTGTTAAAACTAAAGAAATAGAGCCCGTAAAAAAAATCCCTACCAAAGAATCTCAGACTGTTTATTACGCTGCAACAGGGAGTTAGTTTTACTAAAATGTTTGTTCCCAAACCAATATCCTCTATTCGCACTTAAAGGAGACGGATGTCCTGAGGTTAAAATGAAGTGTCTTTCTGTGTCGATTAATTTAGATTTCTTTTTAGCAAATCCGCCCCATAATAAAAAGACAACGCCTTCTTTTTTCGTATTTATAAGCGAAATAATATGGTCTGTAAACGTTTCCCATCCTTTTTTCTGATGACTTCCTGCGGCATGTTCTCTAACGGTTAATGTCGCATTTAATAACAGTACACCCTGATTTGCCCAACGCTCTAAATTTCCGCTTTTAGGATAACTTTTCCCTAAATCGCTTTCAATTTCTTTAAAAATATTTTTTAATGAAGGCGGATGTGCAATACCATCTGCTACAGAAAAACATAAACCATTAGCTTGCCCAGGACCATGATAAGGATCTTGTCCTAAAATAACAACCTTTACATCTTTAAAAGCACAAGAATTAAAGGCATTAAATATTTCATTTTCTGGAGGGTAACATACATGAGAAGCATATTCGTCTTCAACAAAATGCCATAAACTTTTAAAGTATGGTTTTTCAAATTCAGGTTGTAAACGTGTGAACCAATCAGAGTTAATGTTTTTTGACATAATTTGTGTTCTTAAAAGTTCAAATGTAAAAATAGTATTATCTTTCGTGTCATAAAAAATCAAAAAAAACACGTCTTTTATGAAGGCTATTAAATTTCCTACTGCTTTAACCGTATTACTTATTATAGCTGCTGTTGTAGCACTCTTAACATATATTATTCCTGCTGGAAAATACGACCGATTAACGTATAATAAAGTGACCAATACATTTACGCAAGTAAAGAAAACAGAACGTTTAGTTTTACCTGCTACACAAGAAACTTTAGAAACTTTAGATATTAAAATTCCGATTGAAAAATTTACAAACGGAGATATTTTTAAACCTATAGGAATACCAAATACGTACCACACTTTAGAGGCCCAACCTCAAGGTATTATGGCTTTTATACAATCGCCAATAAAAGGTATTATGGAGGCTATAGACGTTATACTTTTTGTATTAATTATAGGTGGCTTTATAGGAATTATGAATTTTAGTGGTGCTTTTGAAGCCGGTATTTCTTCACTTGCCAGCACATTAAAAGGCCGAGAATATATTTTAATAATTGTGATTACATTTTTAATTGCTGTTGGAGGTACAACCTTTGGTCTTGCCGAAGAAACTATTGCCTTCTACCCTATTCTTATTCCCGTATTTATTGCTGCAAAATACGATGCTATGGTTGCCTTAGCTTCTATTTATATAGGGTCTTGTATTGGAACTTTAGCGTCTACTGTAAATCCGTTTTGCACTATTATTGCTTCAGATGCAGCTGGAATTAATTGGACAACCGGTTTAACTACACGATTAGTTGTGTTGGTTTTAGGCTTGTTAATTTGTTTGATATACATTATTCGTTATGCACAACGCGTTAAAGAAGATCCTTCTAAATCTATTATTTTCGATCAGAAAGAAGAAATAGAAAGTCAATTTCCTTTAACAAATACGGATTCTGCTGTTGCATTAACATTAAAATATAAAGTAATTTTAATCTTATTTTTAATGTGTTTTGTGGTCATGATTTATGGTGTATCACAATTAGATTGGTGGTTTTTAGAAATGACAACTGTTTTTCTTGTAGGCGCTATTATTATAGGAATTATTGCTAGAATTAAAGAAGCTGTATTTGTAGATACCTTTATTAAAGGAGCGAACGATTTACTAGGTGTTGCCTTTATTATTGGGATTGCACGTGGTGTTACCGTTTTAATGGAAGATGGTTTAATTAGCGATTCTCTATTGTTTTATGCAAGTTCTTTAACCGAAGGGATGAATAAAGGTGTATTTATAAATGCTATGCTTTACATTTATAGTGCGTTATCTTTCTTTATTCCGTCGTCTTCAGGAATGGCCGTTTTAACTATGCCAATTATGGCGCCTTTAGCAGATGGCGTTGGTATTGGTCGCGATTTGGTTGTAAGTGCGTATCAATTTGGAATGGGATTGTTTGCTTTTATTAATCCAACAGGACTAATTTTAGCTTCTTTAGCCATTGTAAAAATTGGTTTCAATAAATGGTTACGTTTTGTTATGCCTTTAGTTGGGATTTTGTTAATTTTCATCATGATTGTATTAACAATTTCAGTCTATATTTAGAGGCTTAAACCTATTTATTTCCTTAAATTTGCTTCTTTTTAAAAGTTTCAAAATTTAGGATGATAAACATTCACCAAAAGACATTACAAGATTTAGAGTTTCAGACTGTTCTAGAACAAGTTAGCGAATACTGTATTACAGCTTTAGGCCATCAGGCAGCTCTTAATATTTTACCTTTACCACAGAAAGAAGACGTATTACACGAGCTTCAATTAACACATGAATATGTATCGTCTTTTTATAACGATAATCGTATTCCAAATCATGGTTTCGATGATATTACTAAGGAAATAAAACTTCTTAAAATTGAAAACACATATTTAGAAGTCCATAGCCTTAAAAAAATTGTGGCCATATCTCAAGCTACAAATGAAATAATCGTATTTCTTAAAAAATTCCAAGAATACTATCCCAACTTATATCAAAGTGCTTCTCATATAGAAATTACAAAAGTAATTATAGATAATATAAATGCTATTGTTGACCGATTTGGTGAAATTAAAAATAATGCATCACCATTATTATTTGGTATTAGACAAACCATGAATAAGCTTAAAGGCCAGATAAATGGAAGTTTTTCTTCGGCTTTAAGTATGTATCAAGGACTTGATTATTTAGACGATATTCGTGAATCTGTTATAGAAAACAAACGTGTTTTAGCAGTAAAAGCCATGTATAGACGTAAAGTAAAAGGGTCTATTATGGGAAGTAGTAAAACAGGAAGTATTGTTTTTATAGAGCCTGAAGCTACTTTAAAATATACTCGAGAATTACACAATTTACAGTTTGAAGAAAAAGAAGAAATTGTAAAAATCCTTAAAAGCTTAACCAATTTTATTCGTCCGTTTTTAGGATTATTACAAGACTACCAATCGTTTTTAATAAAAATAGATCTTATTGCTGCAAAATCGCAGTACGCTAAATCTTTAAATGCTATTCTTCCAGAGATTACCGAAGAGCGAAGTATGTTTTTACGAGACGCTTATCACCCTTTATTATTTTTAACAAATTCTAAAAAAGGAAAAACAACATATCCGCAAACCATTACCTTGAATGAAAATAATAGAATTATTGTTATTTCAGGACCTAATGCCGGTGGGAAAAGTATCACCTTAAAAACAGTAGGTTTATTACAAGTTATGTTGCAAAGTGGTATGTTAATTCCTGTGCACGAACGTAGTAAAACGTATATATTCGATCGCGTTTTAAGTGATATTGGAGACAATCAATCTATTGAAAATCATTTAAGTACCTATAGTTACCGATTAAAACAAATGAACTACTTCTTGAAAAAGTGTAATAGTAGAACATTGTTTTTAATTGATGAATTTGGTACAGGTTCAGATCCTGAATTAGGAGGAGCTCTTGCAGAAACTTTTCTAGAAGAATTTTATCAGCGTGAAGCTTATGGGATTATTACTACGCACTACTCTAACTTAAAAATTTTAGCTAACGAATTGCCATACATGCAAAATGCAAATATGCAGTTTAACAATAAAACCCTAGAACCTATTTTTAAACTGGTTTTAGGACAAGCAGGAAGTTCGTTTACGTTTGAGGTTGCCCAGAAAAACGGCATTCCATATAGTTTAATAAACAAAGCTAAAAAGAAGATTGAAGGTAGTAAAGTACGGTTTGATGCTACAATTGCTAAGCTTCAAAAAGAGCGTAATAAGTTAGAACAAACAGAGCGTTCTCTTAAAGTTAACGAGCAGAAAAAATTATCTGAAGCAGAGAAATTAGAAGAAACAAATACTAAAATTCAGAAAAAACTAGAAAGCTATCAAGAGTTATACGATAGTAATCAGCGTTTAATTTATTTAGGACAGAAATTGAATGATATTTCTGAGAAGTACTTCGATAATAAGCGTAAAAAAGAAATGCTAGACGACCTGTTTAAAGTGGTACAAATAGAAAACTCTAAACGCAAACGTGTTACCGTTAAAGAAAAGAAAATTCAGAAAGCTAAAGAGCAAAAAGTAGTTGTTGAAGCCGAGAAGAAGGTTGAAGTTATTCGTCAGAAAAAGAAAATAGCGAAGCAAAAAGCTATTGAAGCTCCAAAACCAAAGGTAACTTTAAAATTAGGAGATCGCGTTCGTATGATTGACGGAAAAGCTATTGGAAGTATAGATACTATAGAGAAAAATAAAGCCTTTGTAAATTATGGTATTTTTACAACCAATGTAGATATAGATCAATTAGAACTTGTTGAAGCAAAAAAATAAATACAATACTAAAATAAGTAAAGCACTATTTATCAGTTTATTATAGAATTTATAATTTAAGAGTAATTACAAATAACCATGAAAACCAGTAGGTTTAATAAGTAAAAAATATTTTTTTAAATTTTCAGGGTCAGATGAAACATTAGAAAATTATATTTAATACACTCAGCCTTTAAATTTTTAGCGTTATCTTTTAAATATAGAATTGCTTTAGGATATGTATTTTAAATACTAATAAATTATAAACTCAAATACTTTATAGAATGATTAAATTACATAAAAATGAAGAACTAGTCCTTTTCGATGGGGTTTGTAATTTATGCGATCATTCTGTTCAATTTATAATAAAACACGATAAAAAGAACCGATTCAGATTTACTACTTTACAAGGAAAAACGGCGCAACCAATAATAAAATCGTTTAACATAGATACAGATAAAACTGATTCAATTTTATTATATACTCCTAACAATAAGCTTTATACAAAATCAAGTGCAGCTTTAAAAATAGCCTCAAAATTAAGTTTCCCTATTTGTGCATTAGCTATATTTTTAATTATACCAAAGTTTATTAGAGATGCTGTTTACGACTATATTGCCAGAAACAGATACCAATGGTATGGAAAAAAGGAGGCTTGCATGATTCCTACAAAAGCTTTGAAAAATAAATTTCTAGAATAAAAGTCAACTATTTTGAAGGTTTTTATGTAAAAATAGCTGTTCTAGTGTAAAAGTATTAGACTATTAATATGAAGAATACTACGGTGCATTTTACGGGTATTATAGTCATCTATTAACATATGTAAGCACTGGAAGTTATATGCCAATGACTTCTGCAACTACAACGGTTAAAACGTATGTTATAGAAACTGTAACTTAGATGAAGAAGAAGGGAAACAACTTGTTGCTTTAGTAACATCTAGTCTTGAAAATCCTTCAAACATTAGTGAAAACGCTGCAGAATATGCTAAGAAAATTAAAAAAGCTTTACAAAACTAAAGTCAATTTTTAATCTAAAAAAAAAGCCTCATAATAATTTATGAGGCTTTTTTTTTGTGAATTATTTTTACAGTGTTAAGACGTTTTTAAAAGATCTGTAAGTACTTCTTTAAATACATCTATAGGCTGTGCTCCTGTTATTGCACTTGCTCTATTAAAAACAATAGTTGGCACAGAGGTTATTCCCATGTTTTTCCAATATTCTTCTTTAGTTCTTACTTCAGATTGTGCTGCTTCCTGATCTAATAAAGCGAGACCTTCTTCTGCATTTAAACCAACGTCTAATAACGCTTGTTTTAATATGGCTCTATCAGACACATCTTTTCTTTCGCTAAAAAAGGCTGTCATTAAACGCATTTTTAAATTGGTTTGTTTTCCAAAAGTATGTGCGTATTCAAGTAAAATATGAGCTTCGAACGTATTTACCATGCGCATCTCATCAAAATAATCAAATGTAAATCCAAGTGCTTCACCTGTATCTGCCATATTTTGTTGCGATTCTTTTTGTTGTTCTAAAGTTGCACCATATTTTTCTTCAATATGTTCCTGAACGTTTTGGCCTTCGGCAGGCATTTTTGGATTCAATTCAAAAGGTTGCCATTCAATGTCTACTTGATCTTGAACACCTAACTCTAAAATTGCTTTTTCCAATCGTTTATATCCAATTGTACACCATGGACAAACTACGTCTGATACTATATCAATTTTTAATTTATTTGTCATTTTAAAACTATTATAAGTTATTAATTATAAACTTTATAAAACCCCATTAATCTGATTTATAATTATTTATTGTACTTACTTAAATATAAAGTTTAACTATTTTGTTATACAAATAAACCTTCCATAAAAAATATGGAAGGTCTAAAGCTATTAACATGTAAATTAGGTATTACAATATTATTTTTTCCAAGCAAAAGGCTGAAAAGGAGCATCTACAGGTGTATTTGCTATATGATTTGTGTAGTTACTAATTACTTTTTGAGATAATCCTAAAATAATTTCTAACACTTGTTGTTCGCCATAACCGGCTGCATAAAATGCATTTAAATCTTCTTGAGATACATGACCACGATTTCTAACAATAGTTAAAGTCATGGTGCGTAAAGCTTCTAATTTAGAATCTTCAAGAGGTGTTTCGTTACGTAAAGCTTCAGTAATAGTATCATCTACTTTCATCATTTTTGCTATTCCTGTGTGTGCAGGTACGCAATAATGACATGCATGTTCTACGTTTATAGCTTGCCATACTACTGTTAATTCGTCTTCATTAAAAGATGTCTTAGTAAATAACTCATGTAATGTTTGGTATGCTGTAAGTGTTTGTGGAGAACCTGCTAAAACACCATGTAAACCAGGAATCATTCCATATGCTTTTTGTGAATTTTCTAATAATCCTTTGCTTTCTTCTGGTGCCGTTTCAATATTGTGAATTTGTAATGTTGTCATAATTGTGTGTTTAATTTTATATTTATTATTATTTCTAAACGTTCGTTTAGTTATTTGGTAAAAAAAATGTTTAAATGTTTTTAAAGGTCATTTCAATATAATCTTCAATTTCTTTTTTAGAATTAACTCTTGCAGCTGCTGCTAAACCATGTTTAGCCAAAAGCAAATAATTAGCTTGTTCTAATATGGCTGCTTCGCTTTTTGTACTATCCTTTTTAAGCTTATCTATAATGATTAGCTTTAGGTTATTCATAAAAGCATTCATTTGTTCTTTTATAGCTTTATCTTCTTTATTAGAAAACTCATTATATGTATTTGTTATCAGGCAACCTTTAATATAGTCGTCATTAAAATTAGAACTTACAGAATCGTAAAAAAATTGTTTAATATCTTCAATTCCGTTGGGTGCATTTTTAAATTTTTCGAATATATTACTTATTTTTTCTTTGTAACATTTTAGACACTCAAGGAATAAACCGTTTTTATTTCCGAAACTAGAATAAATAGAAAACTTGTTAATGCCCATTTCTTTTTCAAGCATTTGCATAGAAGTTGTTTCATAGCCATTTCTCCAAAACAATTGCATTGCTTTTTCTACGACTTCTGTTTCTATATATTCTTTCTTTCTTGCCATTATTTTTAAATACAGTATAAAACTAAACAATCGGTTAGATAAACGATGTTATTTAACGTTTAATTAAGTATAAGGATGTTTGTAAACATTAAACTAAAAAATTAAGACTCTATATTTAAAGTGCTTAAATATAGAGTCTTAATTGAATTTATAGCTATAGAAACCTATAGTTTAAAAAGTGTTATTTTTTTTCGTAATTATCGTCCCAATCTTTTTCTTTAGGATCTCCTAAACGCCCTTCTGAATTAGCAACAATCATTGAAACGGCAGCATCTCCTGTAATATTTACAACAGTACGACACATATCTAACGGTCTATCTATAGCGAAAATTAATGCTAATCCAGCTTCGGGAATACCTGCTTGAGCTAAAACAATAACCAACATAACCATACCAGCTCCTGGTACTGCAGCACTTCCAATTGAAGATAATGTAGCAGTTACTATAATACCTAATTGTACACCTAAACTTAATTCTATACCAAAGGCTTGCGCTATAAACACGGCAGCAATGGCTTGATATAAGCTTGTTCCGTCCATATTAACAGTGGCCCCAATAGGTAGTACAAAACTAGCAACCTCCTCTTCTACGCCTAAATGTTCTTCTACACGTTCCATAGTAAGCGGCAATGTTGCGGCACTACTACTTGTTGAGAAAGCTAAAAGTTGTGCTGGAGAAATTCCATTAAAGAAGAATCTTGGTGTTTTTTTTGTAAAAACATAAACAAGAACAGAATATGTGAATATCATAATGGCTAATCCCGTAATCACACTAAAAGCATACCAACCTAAAGCTTTAAATAAATCTGCACTAGGAGCTTCTACAACTAAAGCTGCAAGTAAGGCAAATACACCATAAGGTGCAGCTAACATAATTATATCAATAAGTTTTAAGATAACTTCATTAAAACCATCAAAAAATTCTTTTACAGGTTTAGCTTGCTTTTCGGGAATAAGTATTAATCCAATACCAAAGAAAATGGCAAAGAAAATAACTTGCAGCATATTTCCGTTGTCTGATGCTGCTTGAAAGATATTACTTGGCACAATATCTTCTAGAGCTTGTAAAGGGCCTGCTTTTTTTTGTTTTTCAGCCTGTGCTATTCTAGAATCCGCATCAGTTTTATAATTTTCTACAAGTTGCGCTCTTGTCTCTGCTGTAATAGAATGTCCTGGTTTTACTATGTTTACAATAGCTAGACCAATACACACAGCAATTACAGTAGTTAAGATATAGATTCCGATGGTTTTTCCTCCCATTTTAGAGAGTTTAGAGATGTCTTTTAAATCTGATACACCTTTAATTAAAGAGGCTAAGATTAAAGGCACAGCAATAAGTTTTAAGGAATTGATAAACATGTTACCAAATGGCTTAATCCAATTTCCAATAAATGTTGCTCCCCATTCAAATTGAGTCATTAGTAAGGCGAATAAAACACCTACCCCCATTCCTATTAAAATTTTCCAATGTAGTGCAAGCTTCTTCATAGTGTGATTTTAATATTTTTTGTTTTATTGTTAAATTTATAAGTTATCACAACATAAAAAAAGGTTTTCTATACATTTTGTTCTGTTAAAATCCTATTGAACTGAAAATGTGTAGAAAACCTCTTAAATATATAATGATTCTAAGTTTAGTTTATTGATATACTTTATCTAATAAAAAATAATCTGCTATAACCAATGCCGCCATAGCTTCTACAATTGGTACAGCTCTAGGAACAACACAAGGATCATGTCTTCCTTTTCCATCCATTTTTACAATATTACCGTCTTTATCTATGGTTTCTTGCGTTTGCATAATGGTTGCTACAGGTTTAAAAGCCACTCTAAAGTAAATATCCATACCATTACTAATACCACCTTGTATACCTCCAGAGAGATTTGTTTTAGTTGTACCGTCTGGGTTATATAAGTCGTTATGTTCGCTTCCTTTCATTTTAGCACCACAAAACCCACTACCGTATTCAAAGCCTTTTACAGCGTTTATAGAGAGCATGGCTTTACCTAATTCTGCATGTAATTTATCAAAAACAGGTTCTCCTAATCCTAAAGGGACATTTTTAATTACACAAGTAACTGTTCCTCCAATGGTATCTCCTGCTTTTCTAATTTCTTTAATCTTAGAAATCATTTTATCTGCAGTTTCCGTATCAGGACAACGTACTATATTACTTTCAATATTATTAAAATCAATATCTTGATAAGGTTTCTCCATAAAAATATCTCCTACAGACGATGTAAAAGCATGAAATTCCATACCTTTTAATACCTGTTTAGCAACTGCTCCAGCTACAACACGACATGCTGTTTCTCTCGCTGAACTACGTCCGCCTCCTCTATAATCGCGTACACCATATTTTTTTTCATATACATAATCGGCGTGCGACGGGCGAAAAGAATCTTTAATATGAGAATAGTCGTGAGACTTCTGATTAGAATTTTCAATAATAAACCCAATAGATGTTCCTGTTGTTTTGCCTTCAAAAATACCTGATAAGAATTTTACTTCATCCGGTTCTTTTCTTTGAGTAACAATAGCAGATTGACCAGGTTTTCTGCGATTCATTTCTACTTGAATAGCGTCTAAATCTATTGTAATACCTGCAGGGCATCCATCTAGAACTCCTCCTAAAGCAACACCATGAGATTCACCGAAAGTGGTGATTTTAAATATTTTTCCAAAGGAATTTCCTGCCATAACAAATATTATTTTTCGCTAATTTAAATGTATTATTACGAAAAATAAAATAGAATGCCAGGAATTGCTAAATAAAATAAATACCCTTAGATAACATTAAGTTTACAAAAAGCTATTTATTAATTAATTAGCAGTTTAAGTTAAGGTAACATGTGTTTAAGTATTTTGTATAAATAATCTTATAACACCCTGTTATTCTTGAAAATTAAGCGCAAAATTGAAGTTGCTGTTATATCTGATGTCCATTTAGGGACATTCGGTTGTCATGCCAAAGAGTTATATGCCTATTTAAATAGCATTACTCCTACTAAACTAATTTTGAATGGAGATATTATTGATATTTGGCAATTTAACAAACGTTATTTTCCAAAATCTCATATGCAAGTCATAAAAAAAATAATGGATATGGCTTCTGAAGGTATTGAAGTGATTTACATTACAGGAAACCATGATGAAATGCTTAGACGTTTTAGTGGCGCTACAATTGGTAATTTTTCTATAGTTGATAAATACGTCACAGAATTAAACGGAAAAAGTGCTTGGTTTTTTCATGGAGATATTTTTGATGTTTCTATACAAAATGCCAAGTGGCTAGCAAAACTTGGAGGTTATGGTTACGATTTTCTAATCTTAATTAATCAGGTCATTAATTGGTGTTTAGCGAAAATGGGGAAAGAAAAATATTCACTATCTAAGCGTATAAAAAATAGTGTAAAAGGCGCTATTAAATACATAAATGACTTTGAAGCTGTAGCCACAGATTTAGCCATAGAACAAGGTTACGACTATGTGATTTGCGGACATATACATCAGCCAAAAATGTTAATCAAAGAGAATAAGAACGGTAAAACAATGTACTTAAACTCTGGAGATTGGGTTGAAAATTTCACCGCTTTAGAATACCAATTTAAACGATGGAAAGTGTATAACTACAATCACGATAAACTCTCCCCTTTTTTTGTAGACGAAGAGTTAAAAGACATGGATATGCAAGATCTAATCGCCGCAATAACAATAGTTGATAAAAAGAAGAAAAAGAAGACCTCTAAAAAAGAGAAATTAGAGTAAAGCACGTCTTAAAATAGTTACAGGATGAAGTGCTTCGCGTTGTGTTCCGTCTTTAATTTGGTGTCTACAACTTGTTCCATTAGCCGAAATAATAACATCTGGAGCTGCTTTTCTTACCGCAGGGAATAACGTTTGTTCTCCAACATTCATACTTACCTCGTAATGTTCTTTCTCGTAACCAAAACTTCCTGCCATTCCGCAACAACCACTCGGAATTATTGTGGCTTTATAGCCTTTAGGTAGATTTAAAATTTTAAACGTTGATAATTGATTACTCATTGCTTTTTGATGACAATGCGAATGTATTTTTATAACTTTTTTATCTGTATGAAATTGCTCTGAAGTAATGTTTCCTTTCTCGACTTCAGAAAACAAGAAATCTTCTATTAAAAAGGTGTGTTTTGCAATATATTTTGCAGCGTCTTTATCTTCTGCCAAAATAATATATTCATCTTTAAAAGTAAAAATTGCAGAAGGCTCTATTCCTACTAAAGGCGTATCTTCAGAAATTAAATCTTTATAAATATTTACATTTTTAGTCGCACAATCTTTAGCTTGTTCTAAAAAACCTTTTGATATAAATGCACGACCAGATTCTTCATGTTTAACGAACTTTAAATCGTAATTTAATCCTTGTAATAATGCAATAGCATCTAAACCAATTTGTGTATCTAGGAGGTTTGTAAATTCGTCTACAAAGATATGAATTGTTTTAATGTGTTTTTTACCAACCTCTTTATTGTCAATGTTTTTAATGTGTTTATTTAAACTTTTAGAAGACACTAATGGCATACTTCTTTTTTCGGCTATTCCAAAAACACTTTTAATTATATCTGATGTGAATTTAGTTTTAAAGAAGAAATTTGTTATACCTGAAACATGTGTAGATAATTCATTTACTTTGTTGTTATAAGCAAATAATTTTGAACGAAAACTAAAGCCATTTTCTTTCTGATATTGATATAAAAATTCAGATTTCATACTGGAAATATCTACAGTACTTGGGCATTCATTTAAACACGCTTTACAGCTTAAACATAAATCTAAACTTTCTTTTAATTCTTCATGGTTAAACGGATTTTCACCAGATCTTGTATTCGTTAAAAACTCACGTAAGGCATTGGCTCTTGCACGCGTTACATCTTTCTCGTTTCTAGTAGCACGATAACTTGGGCACATTGTTCCGCCTAATTCTGGTGGTTTTCTACAATCTCCACTACCATTACATTTTTCGGCTTGTCTTAAAATACCTTCAGAATGCGAAAAATCCATTAACGTTTTTATCTCCGGTTCTTTACGGTCTGGAACATAACGTAAGTCTTCGTCCATAGGAAAAGCATCTACAATTTTGCCTGCATTAAAAATATTATTAGGATCGAAAACCGTTTTAATACGTTTTACAATTTTGTAATTATCGTCACCAATCATTAACGGAATAAACTCTGCCCGAACAATTCCATCTCCATGTTCCCCAGACATAGAACCGCCATATTTTTTAACCAAATGTGCAACGTCTGTAGTAATTTTTCTAAATAACACTACATCTTCACTCAGTTTAAGGTTTAAAACGGGACGTAAATGCAACTCTCCTGCTCCGGCATGTGCATAATAAATTGCTTTCTGGTTATAGCCTTTCATTAAGGCTGTAAATTCGTTTATATAATTGGCAAAATCTGGTAAAGCTACAGCTGTATCTTCTATACAAGCCGCAGATTTTTTGTCGCCTATAATGTTACCTAATAATCCTAACCCCGCTTTTCTTAACTCTATAGCTTTATCTATATCTTCATCAATAAGTGTAACGTTAGCGTAACTTAATCCTTCTGTTTCTAATGCATTTATAAGTGCTTTGGCTTGTAACTTTACATCTGATTTATCGTTACTTTTTAATTCGCACATTAAAATGGCTTTAGGATCGCCAACTACAAATTGTCTGTTTTCTTGTTGTTTTAAATTGTTTTTGGTGCAATCTAAAATGGTTTTATCCATCATTTCACATAAATACAAATGATGTTGCATACATGTTGTTGTAGCAATTAGTGCATCTTCAATACTTTTAAAGTGCGCTGCAACCATAACACGTTCTGTTGGAGGTAATACATCTAAATGCAATGTAATTTCTGTAGAAAACGCTAAAGTCCCTTCGCTTCCGGATAACAAATTACACATGTTAAACGGTTTAGATGATTCTTTAAAAACAGAAGAATCTATTAATTTATCTAATGCATAACCTGTATTTCTACGGTGAATTTCAGGTTTAGGGAATTCTTTATGAATTTTAGTTCTTACTGTTTCAGAGTCTAATTCAGACAAAATGGTCTTATAAATTTCGCCCTCTAAATTTTTTAAGTTTGTTTTTTCTTGAAACTCTTCTGGTGTTAGATTCCCGAAAACAGCATCGCTCCCATCGCTTAAAATGGTTTTTAATTGCAAGACTTTATCTCGAGTTACTCCATATTGAATAGATGTTGTTCCAGAAGAATTATTACCTACCATTCCGCCAATCATACAACGATTAGATGTAGATGTGTCTGGAGAGAAAAAGAGTCCGTATGGTTTTAACTGAAGGTTTAAAAAATCTTTTACAATACCTGGTTGTACCGTTACTGTTCGTGCTTCTTTATTAACTGAAATAATTTTTGTGAAATGCTTAGAAACATCTACAACAATACCTTCTCCCACACATTGTCCTGCTAACGAGGTTCCTGCTGTTCTAGGAATTAACGTTACATTATTAGTGTTTGCAAAAGCGATTAAAACTTTTAAATCGGCTTCATGTTTTGGATATGCAACTGCTAAAGGTAATCTTCTGTAAACAGAAGCATCTGTAGCATAAATAGATTTCATTAAATCATCGAAAAATAATTCACCATCTAAGGCTTGACTTAATGTGTTTAAATTGAAAGAAACTGCTGTAGTCATGATGTTATTAAGTAATACGAAACATTGTTAAGGGAGAATAAATGTAGAGATTGTAACTATAACAAACAACCTTATTAACTTAAAACTATTTTTAAACAATAAAACGCTTCAGTTTAATAAATAAACTGAAGCGTAATTGTATGTTTTAAAAGTGGTTACTGTAATAGATGTAAACTCTTTTCTAAAGTTTCCTCGTATAATTTTTCATATTGAGGCACTATATTATGTATATCGAATTTATATGAACGCTCTTTTGCATTCTGTTTGAATTCTTTCAATCTATCTTCATCACTTAAAATATAGACTGCATTTTTACTCATATCCTCAACATCTCCAACATCACTTAAAAATCCTGTAACACCATGTACATTAACTTCTGGGATTCCACCTGTATTACTAGAAATAACAGGAACACCAGAGGCCATAGCTTCTAATGCTGCTAAACCAAAGCTTTCTGTTTCTGATGGTAATAAGAACAAATCACTAAAACATAAAATTTTATCTATTTCGTTACTTCTACCAAAGAATACTACTTTCTCTAAGATTCCCAGTTCTTCACATAAGTTTTCTGCATCTTCTTTGTCTGGCCCATCACCAATTATCATTAGTTTTGCTGGGATTTCTTTCTGTATATTATAAAACACCTTAATAACATCTAAAATTCGTTTTACGGGTCTTAAATTACTAATGTGTGTAATGATTTTTTCATTATCCGGAGCCATCATGCCACGTTGGCAATCTGTAAATGAATGTTTATATTTTTCAATATCAATAAAATTAGTAATCACATTGATATCCTTTTTTATATCGAATAATCTAAACGTATCTTCTTTTAAACTTTCTGAAACAGAAGTCACAGCATCAGACATATTTATACTAAAAGATACTGCTGGTTTATAAAACGGATGACTTCCAACTAAAGTAATATCTGTACCATGAAGTGTAGTAACTACAGGAATATAGATGCCTTCTTGTTCCAACATTTTTTTAGCCATAAAAGCAGCATACGCGTGCGGAATTGCATAATGCACATGTAGAATTTCAATTTTATGAAGCTTAACCATATCTACCATTTTACTAGATAAAGCGAGTTCGTAAGGCTGAATGGAACAAAGGGTATTCAGGTACTTTAACCTCGTGAAAATGTACTTTATTACTTAATAAATCTAACCGTACTGGCTGATTATACGTAATAAAATGAATTTCGTGTCCGCGTTTAGCTAATTCTAAACCCAATTCTGTGGCAACTACGCCGCTTCCTCCAAATGTAGGATAACAATTTATTTCCTATGCGCATCTTAATTTATAATTGCTTCGTAAATAAGTTCTTGAATATCTGTTCTAATATTTTCTCGTAATAACATATTAATCTCTGCAGATGGATATGTTCTGTTGGCCATAAATACATATACTAAATCTTCATCGGGATCTGCCCAAGTATAGGTTCCTGTAAATCCAGAATGTCCAAAACTTTTCATAGACACACAACCACACGTTGGACCACTTGTACCTAATTGTGGTTTATCGAATCCTATACCACGTCTATTTCCTTTAATAGAATAATATGTTTTATTAAACATATCTATAGTTTCTGGTTTAAGATAGCGTTTATCTCCGTAAAAACCCTTTTGCAAATACATTTGCATAATTTTAGCTATATCGTTGGCATTACTAAAAATTCCAGCATGGCCACCTACTCCATTTTGCATTGCTGCTCCCATATCATGAACATAACCTTGTACCACTTGATGGCGATAATAGGTGTCCTTTTCTGTAGGTACAATAACTTTCATAGGAAACTTTAAGTACGGATTATATGTGGTATAATTCATCCCTAAAGATTCATAAAAATGAGTTTGGACCAATTCGTCTAATGTTCTGTCGTAATAAGTTTCAATAAATTTCTTTAAAATGTAATAAGGTAGGTCACTATAGCGATATTTTAACTTTGTAAGCAAGTCTGTATCCATAATTATTTGTTGCATTTTTTCTGGATAATCTCTTTTTAGGTATAAATTATTAAACACTTTTATACTGAAAAGTTCGCTTGGAGCATTACTATAGTACTCTGGACTTGGCATTTTAGTAGAATCTAGTGTTGCTACATAAAATGGAATCCAAGGTTTTAAACGTGCATAATGCGATAACATTTGCTTTAAGGTAATATTTTCTTTATTTGATCCTTTATATTCTGGAATTAACTCTGATAATGTTGAATTTATTGAAATTTCATCATCTTTTTCTACAATTTCCATTAATAAAGGTAAAGACGCTACAATTTTTGTTAGCGAAGCAATATCGTATAAATCGCTACTTTTTACAGGTTCAGAATTTTCATCATAAGTGTGTCTTCCAAAATTCTTATTGTATATTACTTTTCCTTTTCTAGCTACTAAAACCTGAACTCCAGGCGTCATGTGTCCATCTATAGCGCGTTGGGCAATGGCATCTATTTTATGAAGTTTTTCAGAATCTATTCCTACACGTTCGGGAATCGTGTAACCTAAACGAGATATTGAAGTAACATCTATACCATCTCCAGCCTTTAAACCATTTCCTACAGAAACAGGAAGTTTACCTTTAGCATCTATAGCTCCAAAAATAATTTGTGCAGATTTTTCTTGAGCAACTACGCTGTTTTGATAACTAACTACAATACTTTCTATATTGTCTATAGTTGGTAAATCCAGCAATGCATAAGGTTTTACAAAAACATCTAAAATAACATGGTGTGTTTTTGAAATACTATCTAATAACTGAACTTCATCGGTTGTAAATTCATAATCTTTCCAAGGTGAAGCATTAGAGCGATGTAAGCCCACAATAACCGTGTTATAATTAACAAGCTTATCTTTTACATATTGGTAAGAATCTGATAGTACTTCGTGAACTTTAGCATATTTTTTTAATTCATTAAAAAACGGACTTCCATCATCATCTCCCATTTTTATATAAGCAATAGATTTTTTATCTAAATCGCGAATAGGTAAAATGTCTTTATCATTTTTTACAACTGTAATTGCATTCTCAAATAATTTTTCATTTAAAATATCATCATCTAACCTGTTTAGATCTTTAACTAAATTTTTGGTATCTATAGGTTTGTAATGATTTAATCCCATCTTATATTTAGACATTAATATTTTCTTAACCGAATACGCTAAACGGTCCTCAGTTATAATATTATTGTTATAAGCTTCTGTAATTTTTTCTATTGCTTTTGGTACATCTTCAGAAATTAATAAGATATCATTTCCAGCCATAAATGCAGCTAAATCTATATCGCCAGGACTACTAAAATTAGCAACACCTTTCATTTCTAAAGCATCTGTTAAAATTAAGCCTTGAAAGCCCATTTTTTCTTTTAATAAATCGGTAATTATTGCTTTAGATAAAGACGATGGAAAATCGGGTATACTATCTAAACTTGGGACATTTAAATGTGCAACCATAACACTTTCCATACCGTTTTTAATCATTTGTCTGTACGGATACAATTCTATAGAATCAATTCGCTTTTTAGAAAAATTTATGGTTGGTAACACTTTATGAGAATCTGTTTCGGTGTCTCCATGACCAGGAAAATGCTTTCCTGTTGCCATAACTCCTGCACTATGCAATCCTTTCATAAAAGCAACAGCATCTTGAGTAACTTCTTCTCTTTCTTCTCCAAAAGAACGATTTCCTATAATTGGATTTTTCGGATTTGTATTAATATCTATGTCAGGACCAAAATTAAAATGAATCCCTAATCGCTTACAATGTTCGCCAATGTGTTTTCCTGTTTGCTCAATAAGTTGCTTGTTTTTTATGGCTCCTAAAGTCATATTCCAAGGAAATGCATACGTTGAGTCTAATCGCATACTTAATCCCCATTCTGCGTCCATACCAATTAACAACGGAACTTTAGATAAACCTTGATAGGTATTATTAAGTTTAGCTAATTTTACAGGACCACCTTTAGAATAAATAATACCTCCAATATGATTGTATTTTATTAAAGTTCTAACACTATTTACGTCTCTAGTATTAGCCGTTGTCATGGCGCGAACCATAAATAACTGTCCAATTTTTTCTGGAAGCGTTAAGCCATTATACACACTATCTACCCATTTTTTTTGAGCAATAGCATCTTTGGTAACTAAGGGATTTGTAGGATTTTGACTAAAAGAAAGTTGACAACTAAAAAAGATGAGGGAAATATATATAATTCTGTGCATGAAATTCAATTTGATTGTAATTACAGCTTAACTGCAAATAGTAAGCCAAATTACCATATTTAAAATGAAGTTAAAAAGACTTTATGATAGAATTATAAAGAAATAGTTAACAGTTATAGATACAATAGCGGTAATATGTTATACTGAAATTATTAAGATTAATTTGACTCTTTTCTGAGTGCAAGTAAAGTTATAAAAATAAAAAGCTTCACTTAATTTAAATAGAAGTGAAGCTTTTGTGTATGATATTGTATGTTAACCAATTAATCTACTAAATCTATATATCTATCGTGATATCCTAATAAATATAAAACACCATCTAAACCAATGCTAGAAATAGAACTTTGCGCATTGTCTTTTACTTTAGGTTTGGCATGAAAAGCAATTCCTAATCCTGCTAGATTAAGCATTGGTAAATCGTTAGCACCATCTCCTACTGCAATAGTTTGGCTAATATTTATGCCTTCTTGTTTCGCAATGTCTTGTAAATATTCTGCTTTTTTGTTTCCATCTACAATTTCACCAAGGTAACCACCTGTAAGTACACCATCCACAATTTCTAATTGATTAGCATATACATAATCTATACCTAATTCTTTTTGTAAATAATGTCCGAAATATGTAAAACCACCAGATAAAATGGCCGTTTTAAAACCGTAACTTTTTAAAGTATCTATAAGACGTCGTGCTCCTTTTGTAATGGGTAAATTTACAGCAACATCACGAAGAACATCTTCGCTTAATCCTTTTAAAAGTTTCATGCGTTTTTCAAAACTTTCATTAAAATCTATTTCCCCTTGCATTGCAGATTCTGTAATTGCTTTAACTTCTGCACCAACACCTGCTAATTCTGCAAGTTCGTCAATAACTTCTGTTTGAATTAAAGTAGAATCCATATCAAAACACACCAAACGTCTGTTTCGTCTGTAAATATTGTCTTCTTGAAAAGCGATATCTACATTCAATTTACGAGAGATTTCCATGAATTTCTCTGTAATATCAGACTTATCTTCAATATGCCCTCTAATAGATAATTGTATAGATGCTCTTGGGTATTCTTCATCTGTAACTAAAGATAAACGACCTGTTAATCGTTTTATAGCATCGATGTTTAAGTTTTTATCTGAAACAACTTTAGTGACTTCTGAAATTTGTTTAGCCGATAACCTTTCTCCTAAAAGCGTTACGATATAGCGATCTTTTCCTTGTAGTGTTACCCATTTTTCATACTCGTCTAGAGTAATAGGTGTAAACTTTGCATTGATACCAAGTTCGTAAGCTTTAAACAATATATTTTTTAAAACGGCAGCCGATTTTTTCTTTGATTTAATCTTGAATAAGATTCCTAAAGATAATGTATCATGAATATTCGCCTGTCCAATATCTAGAACTTTTGCTCCGGATTCTGCCAAAACACCTGTTAAGCTAGACGTTAATCCTGGCCTATCTTGTCCTGAAATGTTTAATAAGATAATCTCATTATTCATAATATTGTTTTGGTTTTTTAGTTGAAAAAATTAAAATGCCTTTTAGTTTTAGCACTATAATAAACATTAATAGCTTTTATATCTTGAAAATCAGACTATTTAATAAATCTGTTATGCCAACTATCGCTTGCAGGAACTTCCCAATTTTCATTGTATTCTGCAATATTAGTGACTAGATTGTTAAAGACAATTGTTTTTTTAGAGACTGCTTTATCTTTAGCCATTTTTCTAAATTCGGTTAACGTTTTATAAGCAACAAATTCTCCTTGTTTATAAGATACATTCATTTTGTCTAATAAATCTACATTATATTCTTTCTCTAATTGTTGAATAAAATGCACAGAAGCATCTAACGAACATCCTGAAGCATTGTTTACTTCTTGATTTAAACCAAGAATAATAAAACGCTTGTATTTAATTTCGTATCCAGCACTTAAATCTGCACCATGCGCAGTCCAATTTTCTATAAAGACATCTAATTTAGATTTTATTTCTTCTAATTCTTGATCTGAAAAAGAACGATTGGCTTGATAAATCCAAACTTTTGAAGTTTCCGGTAATGTATTAAAATCTACTAACATCTTTTATTTCTATGTATTTAATCAGTATTCTATATTCCAAATTCGTTAAAGAATTCTTATAAATCTTGTGCGTTTGCAATAAGTTCGGCTATGTCCATAACTTCTACATCTGCTTCTTTGTCTTTTGCTTTTACACCATCCGTCATCATTGTATTACAAAACGGACAACCCGCAGCGATAATATCTGGTTTTACTTCTATAGCTTGTTCGGTACGTGCAACGTTAACTTCTTTATCGCCTTTTTCTGCATCTTTAAACATTTGCGCACCACCAGCACCACAGCAAAGTCCTTTACTTTTGCAGTTTTTCATTTCGACTAATTCGGCATCTAATTTTTTAATTAAGTCTCGAGGAGCTTCGTAAACATTATTTGCACGACCTAAATAACACGGATCGTGAAATGTTATACGTTTACCTTTAAACTTTCCGCCTTCAATAGTTAATTTACCTTCGTCTAATAGTGATTTTAGAAATTGTGTGTGATGCATCACTTCGTAATTTCCTCCTAATTCTGGATACTCATTTTTTATGGTGTTAAAACAGTGCGGACAAGCCGTTACTATTTTTTTTACCTCATAAGCATTTAAAACTTCAATATTAGTTACTGCTTGCATTTGAAATAAAAACTCATTCCCTGCACGTTTTGCGGGATCTCCAGTACAACTTTCTTCTGTACCTAAAACCGCAAAATCTACATGCGCTTTGTTTAATAATTTTACAAATGCCTTGGTAATTTTTTTTGCTCTATCATCAAAACTTCCAGCACAACCAACCCAAAACAAAACGTCTGGTTGCTTGCCTTGAGCCATATATTCTGCCATTGTAGGCACTTTTAGTAATTCGCTCATCTTTCTTATTTTGATTTTATGTGTTTATAAACTTTAAGCATATTAAAACTTATTCGTCTTTCCAATTTAAACGATCCATTTGGTTGTAAGGCCATGGTGCACCGTTGTTTTCTATGTTTGTCATCATGTTATTTAGCTCTACAGGAGCAGCAGACTGTTCCATTACTAAATAACGTCTCATATCTATAATTATAGATAATGGGTTTATACTAACTGGACAAGCTTCTACACAAGCATTACACGAGGTACATGCCCAAAGCTCTTCATTAGTTATATAATCTCCAAATAATTGTTTGCCATCGTCGTTAAAAACACCATTATTAGCATCTATATTCTTACCAACTTCTTCCAGACGATCTCTGGTGTCCATCATGATTTTACGAGGCGATAATTTTTTTCCTGTTTGGTTGGCAGGACATTCACTAGTACAACGTCCGCATTCTGTACATGTATATGCATTTAATAATTGTACCCAATTTAAATCTTGAACATCGCTAGCTCCAAATTTAGCAACTTCTTCTTCTCCAGACTCGTTTTCTGCAGGAGGTGCAAACGGATCTGCATTAGGATCCATCATCATCATCACTTCTTTAGTTACAGCTTCAAGATTATCTAATTCACCTTTAGGTTTTACACTACCATAATATGTGTTTGGAAATGCTAAAAGAATATGTAAATGTTTAGAAAAGTATAAGTAATTCAGGAATGTTAGAATACCAATAATATGAATCCACCATGCTGCTCTTTCTATAATATGAAGAGTGCCTTCTGAAAGACCGCTAAATAGAGGCGCTATAAATTGACTAATTACATTACCACTATTCATAGCTTGAAAATGTACATCGGTTGCATTCATAACAAGAAACAATGTCATTAACACCATTTCGAAATATAAAATAATATTTCCATCGTTTTTTGGCCATCCTTTCATTTCTGGCTTCCAAAAGCGTTGTAATTTAATTACGTTTCTTCTAATCCAAAATATAATTACAGCAACAAAAACTAAGCTTGCTAAAATTTCGAACGCACCAATTAAACATCCGTAAACAACTCCTAAACCTGAGAAAATACGGAGTGTTCCGAAAAGGCCATCGATTATAATTTCTAAGACTTCTATATTTATAATTACAAACCCTACATACACAATAATATGTAGAAAACCAGCTATAGGACGATGTACCATTTTACTTTGCCCTAAAGCAATTCTGGCCATGTTTTTCCAACGCTGGGAAGTATTATCGCTAACGTCTACATCTCGACCTAAATTAATGTTTCGTATTAATTTCTTTACATTTTTTGCAAAGTAACCGATACCAGCAATTAAAATTATCGCGAATAATATGTTAGGAATAATGCTCATAAATTAATTAGTTATTAGTTGTATGTACTTCTATATTAGTCCCGTTATCTTCTGCTTGATTCTCTAAAGCATCAAAATCGTTTGGTTTCTTTCCGAAAACAGAAAAATGAATATAACGTTTAGGATTAAGTTTCATATCCTGAAGTAATTGCTCTAATTGAAGCGTGGCGCCTTCTAAGTTATTATATAATTGGTCGTCTTTTAATAACTTACCTAAAGAACCTTCTCCTTTATTTACATTATCTAATACGCCATTAAAAGAAGCTAAAGATTGCTCTAAATTTGTTACTACACCAGAAATATTAGTTGCAGCTAAAGAATCTGAAATCTTAGAAAAATTACTTGTCGTATTATTTAAATTAGATAATGTGCTGTTTATATTAGCTTCATTACTCGTTAATATGCCATTTAAAGATTGAGAAGTCGATTTAAACGATGTTATTGTTTGGTCTAAAGATGCAATAGCATTTTTAAGATTTGTTGTTGTTTTATCGTCAAAAATATTACTAAAACTTAAAAGTAAAGAATCTGCATTTTGTGTTAACGATTCTATTTTCTTTTGTAATGGTGCTAATTTTTCTCCAACAACATCTGTTAATCCAGATTTTCTACTTGCAACTAAATAATCTTCATCTTTTGCTAATTCTGCATTATCTAAAGCAGGAATAATGGCTATAGATTTACCACCAATTAAGCTAGTATCGTAAAGTTCGGCAGTACTATTTTTAGAAAATGAATAATCATTATCTATAAGAAGTGTAACTACTAAAGTTGCATCGTCTTTTAATCTAATTTCCTTGACTTTACCAACGGGTAAACCACTAATTGTAACGGGAGTCGATAATGTTAAACCTTCTACATTATCGTAGTTAACATAAAATGTTCTAGAAGAAGAGAATAAATTTTCACCTTTTAAAAAATTAATTCCAAATATTAAAAATATAATCCCTGCAATAACAAGAACTGCTATTTTGATTTCTTTTGATATCTTCAAAGCAATGTTTTTAGTTAATAAACAAAATTAGAAATAATAAAATTAGGATTCACTAATTTGAAGCTGTTTTTAAAGCTTGATCTATATGCACCTGCTCTCCGTTTTTAAAAGCAACTATAAAACTGGTATTAAAACCTTTTGCTTTTGCTCTAGATAATAAACTTTTTGCTTCGCTATAAGTTGCAGAACTACCGTAATAATATTTATACATTCTACCTACTTGTCCTCTAGTTATAGGTTTTAATCCGTTAAAATTATAAGGTTTAGTTTCTAATTTAGTAGAACTTGCGGAAATTTGCACTTTAAATTCTACCTTACTAGATACTTCGGTGTCTTCTATAACTTCTGGTTCTGGCGTTTTTACAGCGACTTCTTCTGGTGTAATGGCTGTAACAGCTTTCGCTTCAGGCAGCTTCTTTGATTCACTAATATTTTCACCGACATTTAAATCTAATGTTTTTTTGTATTCTAAAATAGCATCTGCTATTGCTGTCGAAACTTGAGCTTGTCCTTTACTAGAATTTAAATAGTGACCTTCTTCGTTATTTGTTATAAAACCAGTTTCTACAAGTACACTAGGCATATAAGTATTGTGCATAACCCATAAACTAGCCTGTTTTACACCTCTACTTTTACGTTTTAATTTATTTGTAAAATTATTTTCAATCATGCTAGCAAGTAAAATACTATGATCTATATAGTCTTCTTGCATTAATGTTAGTCCAATTAAAGATTCTGGAGCAGTAGGATTAAAACCGTCATAATGAGCTTGGTAATCATCCTCTAAAAGAATTACTTCGTTTTCTTGTTTAGCGACATCAAAGTTTCGTTTTGTATTAGCTACACCTACAACATAAGTTTCAGAACCATAAGCTTGTGAAGTGTGTGCATTACAATGTACAGATACAAATAAATCTGCATCTGCTTGATTTGCAATTTTTGCTCTTCCTCTTAAAGTAACGAAAACATCGGTTTTACGGGTATAAATGACTTTAATATCAGGGTTTTTCTCTAACTCTGCTCCTATTTTTAAAACAATTTTTAAAGCAACTTCTTTCTCTGTAAACCCGAATTTGGTAGGCTTTCCTGGATCATGACCACCATGTCCAGCATCTAAAACAACAACGAATTTACTGGTTTTAAGAGATTTATCACTAGTGAATGCTGTTAAAAAGAAGAAACATATAATTGGTAATATAAATATAATAGATTTTGTTTTCATAAATACTATAACTGTAAAGGCAACTGTTTATTATTAAAATTTAGTGAATATTAATCGTTCTCAAAAAATATATATGTAATTTTGGCTTTTTTAAAACACTATTTTTAAACTTTACAAAAATACATTTAAAAGCATTGCGTTCAAACAACTTTCAAATACTTTTAGCTTTAAGTTTTACAGTGCTTATCAACACTTTTAGCTATTCTCAAGACTTGCCTAAACCTGTAAAGGTAATAAAACCGACAACTAAAGAATCTCCTTTTATAAATCCAACAATTAGCGTAGATAGCTTAGCCGCAAAAACAATAACAGAACGCGCTCAAGATAGTATTTTAGTTGATAGTTCAAATCATAAAAAAGAATTTTTAACCGATATCGTTAAATACTCGGCTAAAGATTATACTTCATTTAATAGATTAGAACAAAAACTATACCTCTATAATGAGGCTGAAGTAGATTATCAAGACATGAACATTAAAGCTGGTGTTATTGTTATTGATTATAGTAAAAATGAAGTGTACGCTGGTCGCATAAAAGATTCTACTGGAGCTATGATACAGAAACCTGTATTTACACAGTCTGAAAGTGTTGTAGAACCCGATTCTATTCGTTTTAATTTCGATACTCAGAAAGCATTAATTTATAATTCTAAAACAGAACAAAGCGGATTTAATATTTTGGCCCCTATTGTAAAAAAAGAAAACGATTCTGTTATTTACATGGCTAGAGCTAAATTTACAACTTCAGAAGATATAGATAACCCTGAATATTATTTTAAAGCCAGTAAGATTAAATATGTTCCGGACGAGAAAATTGTTGTGGGTCCAACGCATATGGTTATTGCAGATGTTCCTACACCAATTGCGGTACCTTTTGGATTTTTCCCTTTAACAGATACACAAACCTCTGGTATTATTATTCCTAGTTTTGGTCAAGATAGTGATCGTGGTTACTTCCTGCAAAATGGAGGTTATTATTTTGCCATGAGTGATTATGCCGATTTAACCATTTTAGGAGATTATTATACCAATGGTAGTTACGGTTTAAATATTGAAAGTAATTATGCTTTAAAATATAAGTTTAGAGGTAGTATGTCTTTTAGGTATGAAAGTCTAATAGATAGTGAAAAGGGATTCCCTGACTACTCAAAATCTACTATATATAATATTCGTTGGTCGCATAGTCAGGATTCGAAAGCAAGTCCAAATTCAAGTTTTTCTGCTTCTGTAAACTTAGGGAGTAGCTCCTATTATCAGACTTCTGTAAATTCTTTAAATACAGGAAACTATTTAAATAACACATTATCATCTTCTGTAGCATATTCAAAAACTTTTAGTGGAGCGCCACAAGTAAATGTTAGTGTTGCCGCAACACATTCCCAAAATACAACCACAGAAGTTATAAATATGTCGCTTCCAAATATATCTGGTAGTGTAGATAGAGTTTATCCTTTTGCTCCAAAAACAGGTACAAAAAGTGGTATTATAGATAATATAAATTTTCAATATTCTGTAGATGCTGAAAACCAAATAGAAACTACAGATTCATTATTCTTCAAGCCTCAAATGTTTAAAGATGCAGAAGCAGGTGTACAACATAGTATACCGGTAAGCACCAATTTTAAACTTTTTAAATACTTAAGTTTAAGTGCAGGAACATCGTTTGAAGAAAACTGGACATTTAAAACTATAAATAGATATTACGATCAAGATTTAGGCGAAACGGTAACAGAAACTGTAAATGGTTTTGATGCCTATAGAACCTATAATTTTAGTACTAGTTTAGGAACCACTATTTATGGTATGTTCGATTTTAAGGGCAAAGGAAAAGATCCTAAAATACAAGCGATAAGACACGTAATGAGGCCCTCTATTAGTTATAGCTTGACACCTTCATTCGATCAATATTACGATACATACGAAGTTATTTCTACTGAAGGTACAGAACTAGAAACATATTCTCGTTTTGAAGAATCTATATATGGTGCGCCTAATCAAAATTTCTCGTCTTCTGTAGGATTTTCTTTAGCAAACAATTTAGAAGCTAAAGTAAGAGATAATGATAGTACTGCTACCGAAGCTAAAAAAATTACACTTATAAATAGTTTAACATTTTCTACATCTTATAATTTTGCAGGAGATTCTTTAAGATGGAGTCCGCTTAGAATTAGTGGAGGAACATCTATTTTAGATAGTAAAATGAATATAAACTTTGGTGCCACTTTAGATCCTTATGCATTAGACAATAACAATACTAAGGTAGATGTTTATAATATAAATAATAATGGAAGTTTATTTAGATTAACTAGTGCTAACTTAACTTTAAGTTACTCACTATCTAACGAATTGTTTGGAGGAAAATCTCAAGACGACGACAAAGGCATACAAGAAAACCTTCGTGGAGGTGGTAGAGATGATGACTTATTTGGTGTATCTCAAGATTTTGCCAATAATAATTTTTTCGATGATAAAGAAGAAGACGAGGATGAAGAGGATAAGGAAAATAATAATAAGTTCTATAATTATAAAATTCCCTGGACCTTAAACTTAGCTTACGCCGTTAACTATTCCAATTCTGCAAGGAATAACGAAATTTCATCACATTCCTTAATGTTTTCTGGAGACGTAGCGCTTTCTCCACGTTGGAGTGTTGGAGCTTCTTCAGGTTACGATTTTAAGGATATGGGATTCACATATACACAATTACGTTTAGAACGTGATTTATTAAGTTGGAAAATGAATTTTAGTTGGGTACCTTTTGGAACAAGTAAATCTTGGTACTTCTTTATTGGAATAAAATCTAGTATCTTAAGTGATCTTAAATACGATAAACGTTTACAATCAGATAAAAGTCTATAAATTTATATATATGAAAACAATTATTACAACACCAGATGCTCCTGCTCCTATTGGTCCTTATAACCAAGCTGTATTAAAAAATGGTATGTTATATGCTTCAGGTCAAATTGCAATCGATCCAGCAACTAGCGAATTGGTTTTAGATGATATTAAAACTGAAACGACTCAAGTTATGAAAAACATGGAAGCGATCTTAAAAGCTGCCGACATGACTTTTGAAGATGTTATTAAAACCTCTATTTTTATTAGTGATATGAATAACTTCGCGCAAATAAACGAAATCTATGGTCAGTATTTTAATGAAGCTACTGCTCCTGCAAGAGAAACTGTAGAAGTTGCTAACTTGCCTAAATTTGTTAATGTTGAAATTAGCTTTTTAGCTTCAAAATAAAATTCTATTTTAAAATATATATGCCCAAACTTGATAAAAGTTTGGGCTATTTTTTGCAAACTATTTTCTTGTAAAGAACTTTAATGTACTTTTATAAAGTAATAAAATCCCACTTGTATGCGTATTGAAAATGAAATAAAATTAGGCTTTAAAGATGTTATGTTCCGTCCAAAACGATCTACATTAAAAAGCCGCTCACAAGTAAGTTTAGATCGCGAATTTACATTTTTACACAGTCAGACTAAATGGACAGGAGTTCCCATTATGGCAGCTAACATGGATACTGTAGGTACGTTTTCTCTAGCCTTAGCTTTAGCAAAACAAAACTTGTTTACAGCCATTCAAAAACATTATAGTTTAGAAGAATGGAATACATTTATTGCTGAAGCTCCCGAAGGTATCGAAAATTATATAGCAGTAAGTACTGGAACAAATGTAAAGGATAGTGAGAAACTAAAACAAATTTTTGAAAAACATCCGCAACTGCGTTTTATATGTATTGATGTTGCTAACGGATATTCTGAACATTTTGTGAAATTTGTAAAGCAAACTAGAGCACAACATCCTGATAAAGTAATTATAGCTGGAAATGTAGTTACAGGAGAAATGGTTGAAGAATTACTACTCTCTGGTGCAGACATTATTAAAGTAGGAATTGGCCCTGGATCTGTTTGTACTACACGTGTTAAAACAGGTGTTGGTTATCCTCAATTATCGGCTATTATAGAGTGCGCAGATGCTGCACATGGCTTAGGCGGACAAATAATAAGTGATGGTGGTTGTGCTGTTCCAGGAGATGTCTCTAAAGCTTTTGGTGCTGGAGCAGATTTTGTTATGCTTGGTGGTATGCTTGCCGGACATGAAGAAAGTGGCGGACAATTAATAGAACGCGAAGGCAAACAATTTAAACAATTTTATGGAATGAGTAGTGAAACCGCTATGGATAAATATGTAGGTGGAGTTGCAGAATATAGAGCAAGTGAAGGAAAGACCGTAGAGGTTCCTTTTAAAGGCCCTGTAGAGCATACTTTACAAGATATTTTAGGTGGAATACGAAGCACTTGTACTTATGTTGGTGCAGAGCGTTTAAAAGAATTAACAAAACGCACAACATTTATTCGTGTTGCAGAACAAGAAAACCAAGTGTATACAAAGTAATAAGAACTATAAAATATTAGGTATCTTTAAAACCTATTAAAAACAAAAATCTCGAGTTATTAGCTCGAGATTTTTGTTTTATAAGTTGAATATATTAATGCTAATATTCAACAATTTTATCTACTACTAATTGTTTTAAAATAGAGTCGCTATCTTCTAATTTATACTGTATTTGTCTTGACTTTCCTGTAAGGGTATTGTTTTCGTAAATAGGAAAACGTTGTATAAAAGTACCTTCAACCATTGCAAATTCATCATGACCATTATAACCTATATTAGCGTCTTCATGCTCTGCAATTTTAGAAACCTTAATTATACTTATAGATTTTTCATCATTTACAGAAAAACCAAAGACTTCGCCTTTAGCGTCTGTTCCTGATGTTGTATAAACTAGTATTTCAGGAAATGTATCGTTATTTAAATCATCTATTTCTACGTTCGTTATCTCTCCTTTAACATCACTTATTTTAGAAGGTGCTATATCTATTCCTCTTGGAGTAATTGTTATTACACCATTATTTTCTTCAATAAGATAAAACACATCGTTATAACTTAAAGATCTAGAATACTCAATTTTATCAATTTGTGTTGTGTCTAAATCACCTTCAAATTTTGCATAAGTTCCGGATAAACTAGCTCCTCCATTACAAAAAGAATGTAATGCGTATTCTTCTGTTTCTGGATCTGTAGATATGCTTACACCTTCTTTATTAAACGTAAACAAGATATTAATACCATTTTCAAGAACCTTTAAAGTACTATTGCTACTAGCATTACCAATGGCATCGAATGTACAAGTTCCTCTTTTTTTGTCTCCTCTAGAGCGTATAGTAATTTTAGTTCTATAATCGTCTATTGGTTTAATCATTATAGCAACCCAATCATGACCATTATCTTTTTTATTGTAATCATCATTTACATAATTACCATAATAAGTCGTATCTAATTTAGCAATAATAGATTCTTTTTCAACCTCTATCGATGTTGTTTTAAGGTGTCCTTTGGCAATAACATCATCGTCTTTACTCCAAGTAAAAGCACTACCATTAGTTAATAAAGTATAACCATCTTTATTTTTATATGTTGTGCCATTAGCACTTTCTATATGTTGTAAAATAAAATCTTTATTTTCTTTAGTATCGTGTACTGTAATCTTACCATCTGCACTACCTGAATTTGCAATGATTACATATTCGTTTTCATTGTTATCGGATACAAATATGGTTGAAGAACTAGATTCTACTATTTCTAAAGCAGATAAACTTGTATCTTTTTCTTGCTTACAAGACGTAAGACAAAAAGAAATGGTAAAAGCACTTATAATGAAATGAATCTTATTAAAACACATCATAATTAACTGTTTTGTAAATAGTTGAAGTATTAAATTTAATTAAAAATAAAATATATAGCATTATATAAATACTATTTTTTTTAGTTTAAATAAATAAAACATTTTCAATTAAAATTATTTTAACGATAAAAAGGGATGACAAATAAAATTAAAATTATGTTATATATAACATAATCATGGAGATAATCTATCTTTTTTCCAATCGTAATTATCTTGTAATTTATATCGAATACGATCGTGTAATCTATTAGGTCTTCCTTGCCAGAATTCTAGTTCTACTGGTTTTACAATAAAACCACCCCAATAGTCTGGTCTTGGAATTTCTTTACCTTCAAAAGATGTTTCTAAATCTTTTAATTTAGAGTCTAAAAATTCACGACTTTCTACAACTTGACTTTGGTGAGATACAATAGCTCCTAATTGGCTTCCTCTTGGGCGAGATTCAAAATAACCATCGCTCATATTTGGTGCTATTTTTTCTGCAATACCCTTTATTATAATTTGTCGTTCTGCTTTTGGCCAGAAAAAAGACAAACACACATGTGGATTTGCTAAAATAGCTTTTCCTTTTTCACTTTCGTAATTGGTATAGAAAATAAAACCTTCGTAAGTATAACGCTTTAAAAGCACTACTCTACTCTTTGGAAAACCATCTAATCCCATAGTAGAAACTGTCATGGCATTAGTTTCGTCTTCTAAAAAGTGCTGATCTACATCCATAAACCATGTTCTAAACAACTCTAATGGATTTTCTGGAGTATCTTCTGCTAGAAGTTCTCTTTTAGCGTACGTTTTTCTATAATTACTTAAATCTTGTTCTTCCATAATTGTAATATAATTATAAATTAAACTTTAAATACTTTACCAGCGGCAGCAATATCTACAGGTTCGAAAACCTCCTGAGCTTCTGTTATAAATTCACTTAAATCGTCGTAACGTGTAGAAAAATGACCTAAAACAAGTTGCTTTGCATGTGCTTTTTTCGCAATACTTGCGGCTTGTTTAGCTGTACAATGTTTAGTTGGAAAAGCATTTTTTTCGTGTTTTTCTAAAAATGTAGATTCATGATATAATAAATCGACATCTTTTATAAGTGGCACAATAGACTCTGTATAAACCGTGTCGCTACAAAATGCATAACTTTTAGGTTTAGAAGGCGCAATTGTTACATCTTTATTTTTTACTAAAACACCGTCTTCATTTATAATGTCTGCACCTTGTTTTAATTTTCTGTAATAAGCAGTATGAATATTATCGTCTAAAATGGCATCCATATCTAGCATACGTTCTCCCGTTTTTTCTTTAAATAAAAATCCGTTAGTATATACACGATGTTTTAATGGAATGGTATGCACTTCAACAGTGTCATCTTCATAAATTAATTTAGATTCTTTTGATGTTAATTCGTGAAATATAAGTTTAAAATTAGTCCAAGAGCCACCAAGTTTCATTTGAAGTGTAATGACTTCCTCTAATCCTTTAGGGCCATAAATATGTAAATCGGTTTCGCGTGTTAATAATCTAAAAGTAGATACTAATCCTACAAGACCAAAATAATGATCGCCATGAAGGTGAGATATAAAAATATGTTTTATTCGGTTAAATTTAACCTTATATTTTCTAAGTTGTACTTGGGTACCTTCTCCACAATCAATTAAAAATACGTGGTTTTTAATTTCTAAAACCTGAGATGTTTGATGCGCCGAAATACGTGGTGTTGCACTATGGCAACCAAGAATAGTTAATTGCATAATTAAAATCCTAAATCGCGTTCCATGTCTTCCATCTCTATAATATCGTAGGCTTCCTCTAAAGTAGGCACAACTACTATTTCTTCTATAGGCTGCTCTAAATTTGTTTTGTCTGAAACCAAAACAAAAGAATGTTTAGCTTTTCTATGTGTATTAGAAATTTGAAGAAATTCAATAATCTGTTCTAAAGTCAGTTTATCTAAAGACGATAGATTAACAATAACATTATCGTTTTTAAATTTTGAATACGAATCCTCCATTTTTTTTACTAATTGTGCTGGAGTCGCATGTTCTTGAGTAACAATTGTGGTGTTACCTTCCGTATTTAAAACCATATTATTGTTTTATTTTTGAAGCTAATAAATATATTACAGCCATCCTAATTGCTACACCATTTTGTACTTGATCTAAAATAATGGCTTGATCTGA
Organism: Formosa sp. L2A11; assembly: GCF_009796865.1. Classification (GTDB taxonomy): domain Bacteria; phylum Bacteroidota; class Bacteroidia; order Flavobacteriales; family Flavobacteriaceae; genus Formosa. Next base: position 2,801,693 of record NZ_CP047028.1, read on the forward strand.
GTCTGCAACATCACTCGTAATTTCTACACCACGATTAATAGGACCTGGATGCATAATTGTAATTTCTTTATTTAGACTATCAAGCAATGCTTTATCTACACCAAATTGTTGTGTATATTCTCTTGTAGAAGGGAAATAACTAATATCCATACGTTCGTTTTGTACACGAAGCATATTAGCGACATCACACCATTCTAAAGCTTTACGTAAATCTGTTTCAACTTTTACTCCAAGTTTGTCTATATACTTTGGAATTAATGTTTTTGGACCGCAAACCATAACTTTTGCACCCTGAAGTTGTAAGGCATATATGTTAGATAAAGCCACTCTACTATGTAGAATATCTCCAACAATAACTATATTTTTACCTTTAACTTCGCCTAAACGTTCGCGTATAGAATACGAATCTAATAAGGCTTGTGTTGGATGTTCGTGTGCACCATCTCCAGCGTTAACAATACTTGCTTTAACATGTTTAGATAGAAATACACCAGCTCCAGGATTGGGATGACGCATAACCACCATATCTACTTTCATAGATAAAATGTTATTTACAGTATCTATTAAGGTTTCCCCTTTTTTAACCGAAGATTGAGATGCTGAGAAATTAATTACATCTGCAGATAATCGTTTTTCAGCAAGTTCGAAAGATAATTTCGTTCGCGTAGAATTTTCGAAAAACAGATTTGCAATAGTAATATCTCGAAGTGAAGGCACTTTTTTAATAGGCCTATTAATAACTTCTTTAAAATGATCGGCAGTTTCAAAAATTAACTGAATATCTTGTTTGTTAAGATATTTAATACCTAGTAAGTGATTTACACTTAATTCGCTCATCTTAGTCTAATTATTTATTAAGTACACGGCATCTTTATCGCCTTGTTCTTGCCATTGTACTATTACTTTTTCTTTATTTATAGCATCTACTTGTCGGCCTCTATAATTTGGCTGAATTGGTAAATGTCTACTAAAACGTCTATCTATTAACGTTAATAGTTCTATTTCTTCTGGTCTCCCAAAAGATTGAATTGCAGTAAGCGCAGCACGAATACTTCGCCCTGTATATAAAACGTCGTCTATAAAAACAACATTTTTATTTTCTACTACAAAATCTATTTCGGTGGTATTGGCTTCCAGAGGTTTGTCACTTCTTCTAAAATCATCACGATAAAAAGTAATATCTAAAAGGCCTAATTTAAGATCTTTAATCTTATAATCTTCTTTTAGAATTTTGGCTAGCCGTTTTGCTAAAAACTTCCCTCTAGGTTGTAATCCTACTAAAACGGTATTGGTAAAATCGTTATGTTTTTCAATAAGTTGACAAGCCAAACGATGAAGAATGATGTTTACCTCTGTTGCATTAAGTAACACTTTTTGACTCATATTGTTTCGAAACGTATTTGCTTAACAAAGGTAATGTAAAAATTTAATACTTGGGTTTCCCTAGCCCATAAAACATAAAAAAAGCCTTCCAAAAATTGGAAGGCTTTTAAATTATAAATGGTTAGAAAGATTATTTTCCTTCCATTTTGTCTTTAAGAGCTTGTAAAGCATCGTTTGCATCTCCTAAAGTTGGTTTAGATTCTGCAGCAGCAGCAGACTGTTTTTTAACAGCAGCTTTTACGTTAGCAATCTCTTCTTCTTTAAAGATAGCAGTATGCGAAGCAACTACTCTTTTAAATTCTTTGTTGAATTCAATGATTTTGAATTCTGCTGAATCTCCTTTTCCTAATTTAGAACCATCTTCTTTCTCTAAGTGACGAGAAGGAACGAAAGCAACGATATCTTCGTTAAAGTCGATAGTAGCACCTTTATCTACAACTTCTGCAATAGCAGCTGTATGTACAGTACCTACTGCGAATTCAGTTTCATATTTATCCCAAGGATTAGCAGTAGTTTGTTTATGACCTAAAGATAATTTACGTCCTTCAACATCTAATTCTAATACTACAACTTCTAATTTATCTCCTACAGCGCAGAATTCAGAAGGGTGTTTAATTTTCTTAGTCCAAGATAAATCAGAGATATAAATTAATCCGTCAATTCCTTCTTCTAATTCAACAAATACACCAAAGTTTGTAAAGTTACGTACAATACCTGTATGCTTAGAAGCTAATGGGTATTTAGTAGTAATATCAGTCCATGGATCTGGAGTTAATTGCTTAATTCCAAGAGACATTTTACGTTCTTCTCTATCTAGAGTTAAGATAACTGCTTCAACTTCGTCTCCAACAGATACGAAATCTTGAGCTGAACGTAAGTGAGTAGACCAAGACATTTCAGAAACGTGAACTAAACCTTCAACACCTTCTGCAACTTCGATAAATGCACCGTAATCTGCGATTACAACGACTTTACCTTTAACTTTGTCTCCAACTTTAACTTCTTCTCCTAAAGCATCCCAAGGATGTTTAGATAATTGTTTAAGACCTAATTGGATTCTTGATTTATCTTCATCGAAGTCAAGAATAACAACGTTTAATTTTTGATCTAATTCAACGATTTCGTTAGGGTGATTAATTCTAGACCAAGAAAGATCTGTAATGTGAATTAATCCGTCTACTCCACCAAGGTCGATGAATACACCGTAAGAAGTAATGTTTTTAACAACACCTTCTAATACTTGACCTTTTTCTAATTGACCAATAATTTCTTTTTTCTGTTCTTCAATATCTGCTTCAATAAGCGCTTTATGAGACACAACAACGTTTTTAAATTCGTGGTTGATTTTCACAACTTTGAATTCCATTGTTTTGTTTACATACTGATCGTAATCTCTAATTGGCTTAACATCGATTTGAGAACCTGGTAAGAATGCTTCAATACCAAATACATCAACGATCATACCACCCTTAGTTCTACACTTAACAAAACCGTTAACGATTTCACCAGTATCATGAGCGTTATTTACGCGATCCCATGCTTTAATTACACGAGCTTTTCTGTGAGATAATACTAATTGTCCTGTTGCATCTTCACGCACATCAATTAATACTTCTACTTTATCTCCAACAGCTAAATTAGGGTTGTAACGAAATTCGTTTAACGAAATTACACCTTCAGATTTTGCGTTGATATCAATAATAGCGTCACGATCAGAAATGTGTACTACAGTTCCTTCTACGACTTCGTCATTTAAAGTGTCAACGAAATTTTCTGCTACTAATTTTTCAAATTCTTTTAATTGAGAATCTTCAACTTCATCAATACCTTCTTGGTAATTGTGCCAGTTAAAATCTGCTAAGAATTTTTCAGGGTTTGCTTGAGCTTCAGAGATTTGTGGAGCTTCTACAGATTGTGCTTCAGTTGCTTCAACTTCAGCTTGTTTTGCTTTTTCAGCCATTAAATAATAAATTAATAATGCTTTTGCTTTTTGCTTTCGCGTAAACTAACTACATTACATCTTGTATCCTATATATTCTTGGAAGATTTAAGCGACGAACACATAGAAGTGTTATATATAAATTTTTCAGTTCCTCTTATCTTTCCAACTGTCGCTAAAAGGAGTGCAAAATTAATTATATTTTTTCTAATAGCCTAATATTTGTTATTTAAATTAAAGTCCTGAAAACAAGTGTTTTATTCCTAATTTCTAATTGTAGAAAAAATTACAGCTTCTTAAAAGAAAATTAATATCTTGTCAACTCTAAAAAAATACATTTATTATGACAGCAAAAGCAAAATATCAAGACGTTCTTGATTTAGGAGAAGCTCTAAAAATTCAAAACGGAGATGTTTCTGAAGAAAATGGAGTTTTAAAAGTAAAAGGTACTGCTAAAACACAGTATGATAAAAATCAACTTTGGGATAAAATTAAGGCTATTGGAGGTGATAACCCTACAGATATAATGGCTAATATAAGTGTTGAAGACACTAGTGTATTTCACAGACATACAGTAAAAAGCGGTGATACTTTAGGAAAGATTGCTAAACAATATTATGGAGATGCTTCTAAATACCAAGCTATTTTTAAAGCTAACACAGATATTCTTAAAAATCCTGATGTTATTTACCCAGATCAAGAATTAGTTATTCCAAATTTATAATTGGAATCCTTTTTAATAAAAAAAGAGCAATCTACTAGATTGCTCTTTTTTTGTTTATGCTTTTATAGCAGCATCTACAAGTTTTAATATGTGATCGAACTGTTCTTTTATAGTTGCGTTAGAATTATCTATAGCAATGGCATCTTCTGCCTGCATTAAAGGAGAATCTTCTCGAGTACTATCTAAATGATCTCGTTTTTGTACATTTTCTAATACGGCTTCAAACGTAATGTTTTCACCATTATTTTTTAATTCATTGTAACGACGTAAAGCGCGTGTTTCTGCAGTAGCTGACATAAATATTTTAAGTTCTGCATCCGGAAAAACAACAGTTCCAATATCTCTACCATCCATTACAACACCTTTATTAATGCCAATATTTTTCTGTATTTTCACTAATTGCGCTCTAACTTCTGGAACTGCAGCAACAATACTTACTAAATTAGAAACCTCTAGAGTACGTATGCTTTTCTCGATATTTTCATTATTTAAATATACTTCGGCAAACCCCAATTGGTCATTAAACTTAAAAGTAACTTGAGCGTTAGGTAATTCTGAAATAAGTGTTTCTCTGTTAAAATGCTCTGGAGTTATCATTCCTTTTTTCATTGCAAAAAAGGTAATTGCACGATACATGGCACCAGAATCTACATATATATAGCCTAAAGATTTTGCTATTAATTTAGCAATTGTGCTTTTTCCTGTCGACGAAAATCCGTCTATAGCAATTGTAATTTGTTTCATTATTGTAAATCTATATTAATTCCGAAATAGCTTGAACTTGCCGCACTTGAATATTTGGCATAGGTATAACTAAATCGCATTCTATTCATTTTAATTCCTATTCCTGCAGATAATCCAGAAAAATTTCGCTCGTCTACGATACGTAACTCCTCGCCTCTTCTAAAACTATAACCTAAACGAATATTAAATCCGCTATCGGGAAACAATTCTGCTCCTAAAATAGTATGACGAAAAACATTTTGTACAAAAGTAACATCTTCTTCGGTCTGGTTGCCTTCTAAATCAGTTTCTACTCGAGCTGGATTTGCAACAGCAATAGGCCATTCTTGTAAGTTTTCTAGAGTAACATGCCAACGAATTGGTACATTCTCTAATTTTTGAGAAAAACCTAAATCTATTTCAAAAGGTAAAGGTTCGTTTTGACCTGCATAGGTTGTAATCTGAGTTCCGAAATTTCTAACCACTAAGGCGGCGTTAAAATTTAATTTATCGTCTATATAAATCAGTCCTAAATCTACAGCAGCACCTAATGACGAATACTGCTCTAAAGTAGATGTGATAAATTTTAGATTAGCACCAACATAAAAATCTGAATACCCAATACGCGTTGCATAACCCAAAGACAACGCTGTCTCGCTACCAGTAAACGTTCCGGTTTCATTTCCGTCTTCATCATACCCATCAAATTCGCCATAGTTTACATACGTAATCCCTGCATGAAGTGTTTTTGTACGCCTGTCGTAAGTATAAGCGTATGCAGCAGTACCATAACTTACTGCACCTAAATGACTGGTATAGTTTAGAGCAAGCTGATTATCCATTTTAACATTAATTGTTGCAGGATTATATAATGCTTGGGTGACATCGTAATCTACATTAGTAAGGACTTTACCACCTAAAGCGGCTTGGCGTGGAGATGACACTAAATTTAAAAATTGATAAGTTGATTCGCCTCCCAATTGAGCGGATGCGATACAACTACAACAACCAATAAATAATAGTGCTAATTTTCGCCTCATACGGATGCAAATTAAATAAATCTTAAGTTTAAAACGTCGATTTATCAATTATATTTTTACATATAAAGAATGTTTTATACACTAGCTTTATATGTTTCTGTAACTTGTTTAAATCAAAAAAAGCATCTAAAACATAAAGTCTTAGATGCTTTTAAATTATATATTAAGGTAAGTCCCTTATTTGTAAACTATAATGTCTTTGCGTTTTTTACTTTCTCGTCTGTCAAAGCAAATTTTAAAACATCACTCATGTCTGTTACATAATGAAAGGTTAACCCTTTTAGATATTCTTGTTTTATTTCTTCAATATCTCTTCTGTTTTCTTCGCATAGCATGATTTCTTTAATTCTAGCACGTTTTGCTGCAAGAATTTTTTCTTTAATCCCTCCAACTGGTAATACTTTACCACGAAGTGTAATTTCTCCTGTCATGGCTAAACTACTTTTAACTTTACGTTGTGTAAATAAAGATACTAAAGACGTTAACATGGTTACACCTGCACTTGGTCCATCTTTAGGTGTTGCTCCTTCTGGCACGTGAATATGTACATTATATTTATCGAAAACATCAGGATTTAAGTTTAATTCTTCTGCATTTGCTTTAATATATTCCATAGCAATTGTTGCAGATTCCTTCATTACTTTACCTAAATTTCCGGTAATACTTAAATTCCCTTTTCCTTTAGATAGAATGGATTCTATAAATAGTATATCCCCACCAACACGCGTCCAAGCTAAACCTGTAACTACACCAGCCACATTATTATTCTCGTATTTATCGCGTTCTAATTTTGGTCCGCCTAAGACTTCAATAATATCTTCGTTAGAAATTTTTACGTTGTACTCCTCTTCCATTGCAATGTTTTTGGCTACATAACGTACCATTTTTGCAATTTGTTTTTCAAGACCACGAACACCAGATTCTCTAGTATACCCTTCAACTATTTTTTCTAATTGAGGTTTTCCTATTTTAACATCTTTCTCTGTTAAACCGTGTTCTTTTATTTGTTTTGGAAGTAAGTGACGTTTTGCAATTTCTACTTTCTCTTCAATAGTATATCCTGTAACATTAATAATCTCCATACGGTCTAATAAAGCCGGTTGGATTGTATTTAAACTGTTAGAGGTTGCCACAAACATTACTTTAGAAAGGTCGTAACCTAATTCCAAGAAATTATCGTGAAAGGCGCTATTTTGTTCTGGATCTAAAACCTCTAATAATGCAGAAGACGGATCGCCTTGATTAGAATTAGTTAATTTATCAATCTCATCTAAAACAAACACCGGATTAGAAGTTCCTGCTTTTTTAAGACTCTGTAAAATACGACCTGGCATAGCACCAATGTATGTTTTTCTATGTCCGCGAATTTCTGCTTCATCACGTAATCCTCCTAAAGAAATACGCACATACTCACGCCCTAAAGCTTCTGCAATAGATTTTCCTAAAGATGTTTTACCAACTCCTGGAGGTCCGTAAAGACATAAAATTGGCGATTTCATATCGTTACGTAATTTTAAAACCGCTAAATATTCAATAATACGGCGCTTAACATCTTCTAAACCATAATGATCGCGGTCTAAAATACGTTGTGCACGTTTTAAATCGAATTTATCTTTACTAAACTTATCCCAAGGTAAATCCAAGAATAAATCTAAATAATTACGTTGTATAGAATACTCGGCAACTTGCGGATTCATACGTTGCATTTTCGCTAATTCCTTATCGAAATGTTTCGCAATAGTTTCGCTCCATTTTTTCTTTTTAGAACGGGCTCTCATTTCTTCAATCTCTTCTTCATAACTTACGCCACCCAATTCTTCTTGAATGGTTTTCATTTGCTGATGTAAGAAATATTCGCGTTGTTGCTGGTTCATGTCACTCTGAACCTTTAACTGTATGTCGTTTTTAAGTTCTAATTTTTGAAACTCAACATTCATATAACGTAACGTCTCTAGCGCGCGCTCTTTAAGATCGTTTGCCTCAAGAAGACTTTGCTTTTCTTTTACCGTTAAATTCATATTAGAAGCCACAAAGTTTATTAAAAACGAATTGCTTTCAATATTTTTTATAGCAAAAGAGGCTTCAGTTGGAATACTTGGGCTTTCTTTTATTATTTGAAGCGATAATTCCTTAATAGAATCTATAATAGCATCAAACTCTTTATTTTTATTTTCTGGTTTAACTTCAGGAACTTCAGAAATTGTAGCTGTTAAATATGGTTCTTCAGAAATGACTTCGTTAATTTTAAAGCGTTTTTTACCTTGTATAATAACGGTTGTATTTCCGTCAGGCATTTTTAAAACACGTAAAATACGAGCAACTGTTCCTGTTTCATGAATATCTTTAGCTCCAGGATCTTCTACTGCTTCGTCTTTTTGAGATACTACACCTATTACTTTTCCGCCTTTATTGGCATCATTAATAAGTTTAATAGATTTATCTCTACCAGCAGTAATAGGAATAACCACACCTGGAAATAACACTGTATTTCTTAAAGAAAGAATTGGTAAGGTATCTGGAAGTTGTTCTTTATTTATTTCTTCTTCATCTTCGGGTGTCATTAAAGGAATTAATTCTGAATTCTCATCAAATTCCTGAAATGACAAACTGTCAAGACTTAAAAAATTAGATTTTTTCATATATAGATTTAAGTCAATCTGTCATAATTACGTAATCAAAACAGATTGTTTTATTTTTATTAATATTTTGATAATTAAATACCACCTTCAAAACTAGCTTATTAAAGCTGTAGTTTCTAAAATAGTCGTCATATATTTTTCAATTAATATGCCAAGCTAAATTATTTTGAAAAACTTTTATTGAATAACTGTAACAATAAAGTAATACCTTCATCTTTATAACAAACCAATAGAATATTTTTTAGTTGTCACCAACCAACCAACATATCGATTTATTAATAGCACGCTGTAAAACAGGAAGCCAATCTGCACAATTGGAAGTTTACAACAGATACTATAGTGCTATGTATAATACCGCTTTTAGAATTGTAAAAAACAGTTTTGAAGCAGAAGATATTATGCAAGATTCATTTTTAACGGCATTTACAAAGTTAGAGTCGTTAAAAGATATAAAAACTTTCGGAGGTTGGTTAAAACGTATTGTTGTTAATAATAGTATACAACACTTTAATAAAAATAATAAATATGAAGATGTGCCTTATGATACTGTAATGTATAAAATTGAAGATACTCATGTAGATACTGCTCAGGACGAAGAAGCTAATACGCAAGCTAAATATGTATTAAAGATGATGAATACATTAAAAGATAATTATAGAATAGCGCTCACTCTGCATTTAATTGAAGGTTACGATTACGAAGAAATTTCGAGTATTATGAATGTGAGTTATGCCAATTGCAGAACAACCATTTCTAGAGCAAAAGAAAGTTTAAGACAAAAATTACAACACGTCGTTTAAAAATAAAGATTATGAAGCAAGAAGATAATTTAGACCATCTTTTTAAAACGTTACAAAACGATTTTGATGTTGAAACACCTAATACACATCACGAAGATCGGTTTTTAGCAAAATTAAAAAAGCAAAGTATAGCTGTTAAGCCGGTTAAAAAAACATATCCGTTTTTAAAACCATTATTAGCAGTAGCTGCCACAATAGTATTACTAATTACATTCACTTTTGCGTTTCAAAAACAAGACCAAGAGCATGCAGATTTAGCGAGTGTATCTCCAGAAATGGCAAAAACACAAAGTTTTTTTACAGCTACTATTTCTCAAGAATTAAAAGAATTAAAAAAAGAAAATGCACCAGAAGTGCAACCCTTAATACAAGATGCTTTAAAACATTTAAATGTGCTTGAAGCAAATTACGAAACTCTAAAATTAGATTTAACAAAGAGTGGCAACGATAAACGCGTAATCTATGCCATGATTGCAAATTTTCAAAGTAGAATTGAAATTTTAGAAAGTGTTATGGAAACTATAGACAATGTAAAACAATTAAAAAATATTTCAAATGAAAATGAAACAGCCATATAATATTATATTTTTCTTCTTACTCATCCCTTATTTAGCACTGGCAAACAATCCCATAAAAGCTAAGTATTCTGAAGAAAAAGTAATAAAAAAAGAGTTTAAAGTAAATCCTAATGCCACGTTAAGTATAGATAATAGCTATGGAAATGTAGATGTTATTACCTGGAATGAAAACCGTATTGTGTTCGAAATTAGAATTACTACAAATGGAAGTAATTCAGAAAAAGTTCAAAACAAGCTTAAAGATATTACTGTAGCGTTTAATGCATCGCCTACTTATGTGTCTGCAAAAACAATATTTAGTAAAACAAAATCTAATTGGTGGGATTGGAGCGGTTCAGACAATATAAACATGAAGATTAATTATATTGTAAAAATACCAATTACTAATAATGTAGATTTAAGTAACGATTATGGAGCGATTAATTTAGATAAACTTGAAGGTCATGCAAAAATAAATTGCGATTACGGTAAAATTACAACCAAAGAATTAATGGCAGATGATAATGATATTGAATTTGATTACACTACTAATTCTTATTTTGAATACATTAAAAGTGGTAAAATAAATGCCGATTACAGCGGATTTACAGTTTCTAAAACAAAAGATCTTTTTATTGAAGCAGATTACACCAACAGTAAAGTTGAAATTGGAGAAAATGTAAGTTATAACTGTGATTACGGAAGTATAACTATAGATAAAGTAAATTACTTTAAAGGAGAAGGCGATTACTTAACGGTTGTTATTGGAGACGTTTATAAATCGGTTACTATTGATGCTGATTATGGCTCTATAAAAATTAAAAACATGTCGGCCAATGCAAACAATGTTAGTATAGATTCTGATTATGTGGGTATTAAAATTGGCTACGATTCTAACTACAATTTTAATTTTAAACTAGATTTAGAATATGCAGATTTAAGAGACCAAGAAGGGTTTCAGTTTAACGTAAAACGTATTGAATCTAGCGACAAATATTACGAAGGATTTTACGGAAGTGCAAATTCTGGAAATACAATTAAAATAGATTCTGATTACGGAAGCGTCTCGTTTATTAAAAATTAATATAATTATGTGATCAATCCGTTTCTAAAGAAACCTGAATAACAATTAAATAGAATATTTTTATATCAATAAGAATAACCATAAAACCGAATCATCAAATCAATCAAAATATGAAAACAGTAAATTTTAAAATTGCAATTATTTTTGCAACACTAGCCATCTCGTTAAACTCTTGTGTAAGTATTAATAAAGGAATACAAGGTAATGGAGAATATATTACAGACCAAAGAACAACCTCTAGTTACGATAATGTAAGCTGTTCTGGATCTATGAACTATATTTTAGTACAAGGAACTGAAGGGCAAATTACAGTTGAAGGAGAATCTAACTTAGTCCCTTATATTATAACAGAAGTACAAGGCAATACTTTAACAGTAAGAACAGAAGATGGAATAAACTTAAGTCCAAGTAATAATAGAGACATTATAATTACAATTCCATTTAAAGATCTCTCTGAAGTGTCTCTAACTGGTTCTGGAGATTTAATTAATCATGATGTTATTTCTTCAGAAAATTTAAAAGTAGGAATTACAGGTTCTGGAGATGTTATTTTAGATATTAATACCACTCATGTAGAAGGTAGCGTAACCGGATCTGGAGACTTAACATTAAATGGAAAAACAGAAAGCTTAAATTTTAGTGTAACAGGATCTGGAGATTTTCATGGTTACCGTTTAGAATCTAAAAATGCAGATATTTCTGTAACTGGTTCTGGAGATGCAGAAGTTATGGCAACAAGCTTTTTAAAAGCACGTGTATCTGGATCTGGAGATATTGCTTATAAAGGACATCCAGAAAAAGAAGACACCAAAGTATCTGGTTCTGGAAGTATAGAAATGAATTAAAAACAAATAGTCTATAGCTAAAAAAAGCATTCTTAAACGGATGCTTTTTTTATACTTAAATTTTAGATTTTATCTTCTTTTGGGACTTTAAATAAGAGTATAATTCCAACTAAAAAGAACACAAATAAAAACAGAATAGCATTTCGCATACTCCCCGTAATTTGATCTATAGTTCCATAAATAACCATTCCAATTACAATTCCTATTTTTTCGGCGACATCAAAAAAACTAAAATACGATGTTGTATCGTCTGTCTCTGGTAATAACTTAGAATAGGTAGATCTGGCCAAAGCCTGAATTCCGCCCATAACTAAACCAACACACATTGCTGTAATATAAAATTGAGTAGGTGTTTTTACAAAATAACCATAGAAACACAAACACATCCATATAAAATTAATAACAATAAGTGTATTAATGTTTCCAAATTTCTCTGAGGCTCTAGACGTTAAATAAGCACCTAAAATGGCAACAACTTGAATAACCAGAATACTTACAATAAGTCCCATTGTTTTTTCTTGTTTACCGCCCCAATCTACTTCTTGTTCTCCAAAATAAGTAGCCACTAACATTATAGTTTGTACGGCCATACTAAACACAAAAAAAGCTCTTAAGTAGCGTATAAGTCTGGTGTTTTCTTTTATTTCGGCAAAAACAAGTTTTAATTCCTTAAAACCATTAAATAATACAGATTTTGTAACCTTATTTCCTGTTTTAGTTCCTTTTGGAAGTATATAATAGGTATACTGACTAAAAACAATCCACCAAATACCTACGGTAATAAACGAATATCGCATGGCTTTCATAGCAGCTTCTCCTTCTGTACCCGTTATTCCAAATAAGTCTGGTTTCATAACCATAGCCAGGTTTAAAACCAATAACAACACACTACCTATATACCCTAAAGAATATCCTTTGGCACTAATTTTATCTTGTTGTTCTGGAAAAGCAATATCAGGTAAATAGGAATTATAAAAAACCAAACTTCCCCAATACCCAATTAATCCAAGAAAATAAAAGGATAAACTCACATAAATATAATCTAAACTAAACCAATTTAAGCCAATACAAGCTAGGCCACCTATGTAACAAAAGAATTTCATAAACACTTTTTTGTTCCCAATAAAATCTGCAACACCAGAAAGTAAGGGCGATAAAAAAGCAATAACTAAAAAGGCAAAAGCTGTAATGAAAGAGATAAGTGCCGTATTTTTAATATCTGTGCCAAAAACATGTATGTGTTTATTATCTGTTAAAAATAGCGCACCATAAAAAATAGGAAATATGGTAGATGCAATTGTTAAAGTGTATACTGAATTTGCCCAATCGTAAAAAGCCCAAGCATTTAATAATTTTTTACTTCCTTTTGGATATGTTTTCATTTTTATAAAATAGAAATTTGAAAAAAATCAAAATTAAATTAAGAATTGTAGTCTTATGTTAATTTATAAAAGATGTTACCCCAAATTTTTTAGCTTCTGCAATAGCTGTAGGAACCATTTTTGTTAATTCAGAAATTCGACTAGCATTAGCTGGGTGTGTACTTAAAATTTCTGGTGTATTGCTAGTTTCCATACGTTTCCATAATTCTGGAGCTGCTTCTGGATTATAACCAGCAATAGCCATTAAAATAATACCAATTCTATCGGCCTCAGATTCATGACTTCTACTAAACGGTAACATACCTGCTACATTAGATCCTATACCGTAATATTGATTAAACATATCTCTGCTTTGTTCTTCTGTAAAAGCGACATTTCCAGCCAAGGCAATACCTTGTTGTATATAAGCAGCACTCATACGTTGCTGTCCGTGATTTGCTAAAGCGTGTGCAACTTCGTGTCCCATAATAGCTGCAATACCAGCATCTGTCTTTGCAACAGGTAAAATTCCTGTATAAAACACTATTTTACCACCAGGCATACACCATGCGTTTTTTGTACTATCTTCTACTAAATTATATTCCCATTTATAGTTTTTTAAATATCCAACATAACCATTAGCATTTAAATAACGTTCTGCAGCTTTTGCAATGCGTTGTCCTATTCTGGTAATACGAGCAGCATCATCTGTGCCCTTTACTATTTTATTTTCTTCAAGAAAAGTATCATACTGCTGAAAAGATGATGCAAATAAATTATCATTCTTAACAAAAGCCATTGTTTGTTTACCTGTAAATGGATTGGTTGCACAAGATGCAAAAACTAACATACTAGCAAAAAAACAAACACGGGAAGTGAATTTCATAAATATCTCTTTTTTTTTAATCAAAAATTATTAAAGTCTAATATTTTGTAATATTAAAAAACTAATAATATAATTATTTCGTAAGTATAGGCATATAAAACGACAATTTAAATAAAACAAATGTAATATGAAACCTATTTTATTTTTATACTTAGCAATATGTCTTGTTTCTTGTAATGGATTTTCTCAAAAAAAAGACACTAAAACTTCAGCCTATAAAGTTGAAAAAAGTAATGCAGAATGGAAATCAGAACTGACTGCCACACAATATCGAGTTATGAGACAAGCTGGTACAGAAACTCCGTTTTCTAGTCCGATAAACAAAATTTACGAAGCGGGAACTTATGTGTGTTCTGCTTGCGACACACCTTTATTTGAAAGCAATACAAAATTCGATTCAGGTACAGGTTGGCCAAGTTTTAATAATTACATAAAAGGAAATGTTCTTTTTTCTGAAGGCGGAGGCGGCATGTACGGTACCGAAGAACATTGTGCAGTTTGTGGAGGTCACCTAGGACACATCTTTAACGATGGCCCTAAACCTACAGGAAAAAGACACTGTATTAATGGAGTGGCTTTAAAATTTGTACCAAAGTCTTAAATTATTCATCAGACTTTAATTTCTTTTTATACGGACGAATAATTAATCGCGCTTCTCTATCAAATCGGATATAATTGTACACCCAATTTATAAATACAATTATGCGATTTCTAAATCCGATTAAAAAGAAAAGATGTACAAACATCCAAACAAACCAAGCAAAAACACCTTGAAATTTAAACTTTGGCATATCTACCACAGCTTTATTTCGTCCAACAGTAGCCATAGCACCTTTATCTTTATATATAAAAGGAGTTAATGGTAAACCCTCCAACAAGCGTTTTAAATTATAACCTAATTGTTTCCCTTGTTGGATTGCCGGTTGGGCCATCATGGGGTAACCGTTAGGATTAGAAGCGGTCTCTACTTGTGCAATATCTCCTATCGCAAAAATATTTGGACATGTTTTTAACTGATTAAATTCGTTAACTATTATTCTATTACTCCTAGATAAATCGTCTGCATGAATTCCTTTTATAGAAGCTCCTTTAACGCCTGCGGCCCAAATCATGGTTGCTGTTTTAAAAGTGACATCTGTATTTGTAGTTACCGTTTTACCATCGTAATTAGAAACACGTGTATTTTTCCAAATGTTTACACCAAGGTTTTCTAAGAAAGCTTCTGCTTTTTCTGAAGCAACTTCACTCATCTCTTTTAAAATACGATTACCAGATTGTACTAAATTTATCTGTACCAAACGGGTGTCTAAATCCGGATAATCTTTAGGTAAGATACCCTTTTTAATTTCTGCTAATGCACCAGCGAGCTCTACTCCTGTTGGCCCAGCTCCTACTATTACAAAGTTCATTAAAGCAATACGATCTTGTAAATTTGTGGTAAGTAGTGCTTCTTCAAAATTTTCTAGAATTAAACTTCTTAAATTTAAAGCCTGCGGTATGGTTTTCATCGCCATACTATTAGTTTCTATAGATGTATTTCCAAAATAATTAGTTTCAGATCCTGAAGCAATTACCAAGTAATCATATTTTAAATCTCCAATATCTGTAATTATATTATTTTTAGCCGAATCTATTTCTGAGACATTTGCCAATCTAAATTGAAAATTAGAATAATCCTGAAGAATTTTACGAATGGGATAAGCAATAGAGTCAGGTTCTAAACCGCCAGTAGAGACTTGATAAAGTAACGGTTGAAAATTATGATAATTATGCTTGTCTAAAAGTACGACCTGTACGTCCTGTTTAGATAATACTTTTGCTAAGGAAACACCAGCAAAACCGCCGCCAATTATTACAATACGCGGATTACTTGTTTGGTTTATATTCATATATAGTTACTTACAAAACAAAGGTAATAAAAGATCTATTTTTTTGCTTATCTAAATTCATTATTTGGATAAGGTTTCGTAAATTCGTAGCACTAAACGATTTAATGAATTAATCATGAGTAAATACGATATTATTGTTCTTGGAAGTGGTCCTGGAGGCTACGTAACCGCTATTAGAGCGTCTCAATTAGGTTTTAAAACTGCTATAGTAGAAAAAGAAAACCTAGGTGGTGTCTGCTTAAATTGGGGATGTATTCCTACTAAAGCCCTTTTAAAGTCGGCTCAAGTATTTGAATATTTAAAACATGCAGGAGACTACGGTTTATCTGTAAAAGAATTCGACAAAGATTTTGGTGCCGTTGTAAAACGTAGCCGTGGTGTTGCCGAAGGCATGAGTAAAGGTATTCAGTTTTTAATGAAAAAAAATAAAATTGATGTCATTGAAGGTTACGGAACTTTAAAACCTGGTAAAAAAATTGATGTAGATGGTACTGAATATAGTGCAGATCACATTATTGTTGCTACTGGTGCACGTTCTCGTGAATTACCTAACTTACCTCAAGATGGTAAAAAAGTTATAGGTTACCGTCAAGCAATGACTTTACCTACACAACCAAAGAAAATGATTATTGTTGGTTCTGGTGCAATTGGAGTAGAATTTGCATATTTCTACAACTCAATGGGTACAGAAGTAACTGTAGTTGAATATTTACCAAATATAGTTCCTGTTGAAGACGAAGATGTTTCTAAGCAATTAGAACGTTCTTTCAAAAAAATTGGAATTAACGTTATGACTTCTGCAGAAGTTACATCTATAGACACTAAAGGAAAAGGTGTTAAAGCTACTGTAAAAACAGCTAAAGGAGAAGAAGTTCTTGAAGCTGATATTATTCTTTCTGCTGTAGGTATTAAAACTAATATTGAAAACATAGGTTTAGAAGATGTTGGTATCGCTGTAGATCGTGATAAAGTTTTAGTTAACGATTTCTACCAAACTAATGTACCTGGATATTACGCTATTGGAGATATTACTCCTGGTCAAGCTTTAGCTCACGTTGCTTCTGCTGAAGGTATTTTATGTGTTGAAAAAATCGCTGGTTTACATGTAGAACCAATTGACTACGGAAACATTCCTGGTTGTACTTATGCATCTCCAGAAATTGCAAGTGTTGGTTTAACAGAAAAGAAAGCAAAAGAACAAGGTTACGACATTAAAGTTGGTAAATTCCCTTTCTCTGCTTCTGGTAAAGCAAGTGCTGCAGGAAATAAAGATGGTTTTGTAAAAGTAATTTTCGATGCTAAATACGGCGAATGGTTAGGTTGCCATATGATTGGTGCTGGAGTTACAGATATGATTGCTGAAGCTGTTTTAGGTAGAAAACTAGAAACAACTGGACATGAAGTATTAAAAACTATTCACCCTCACCCAACAATGAGTGAAGCGGTAATGGAAGCTGTTGCAGCTGCTTATGGTGAAGTAATTCACATCTAATAAAACAAAAATTATTACTATATAAAAAAGGAGATTCTATTTGAGTCTCCTTTTTATTTGACATTTATTTATTAAATCTAACAGTTAAAGTCCTTATTTATAAAACAAAAAAGTCTCAGATAATTCTGAGACTTTTTTGTAATAAATATTTGAAATAGATTTAGAACATGTACCCTAAACCAAACTGCCAAACATCATTTTTACCATCAACGTTTTCAAAAAGCGTATCGTCTTTAAAAATACTAGTTAAGCCCATAGTGTAACGTGCACTTAAAAATACACCACTATCAAACTTATAAGAAGTACCAAAGGCTAAGTTGGTGTCGAAATCTTTCACATAAGAATCTTCATTATTAACATTTAAGTCACCTCCATCAGAATTTGGATCTGCATCAAACTCTTCATTAATTTTAAATCCAAACTGCGGACCAGCTTCTACACTTAACCCTTTTATTAAATACACTTTTAATAATAATGGCACTTGAATATAATCTAATTGATACTCTACATTATCACTCGTATCAAAAACATTATCCTGATCACGTTCTAAAATATCGAAACCTTGTCCTGAATAAAAAATTTCAGGCTGAAAAGAGAATCTTTCAGAAATTGGCAGTTCTGCAACTAAACCTGCATTAAAACTTGTTCTCGAATCTACATCTTCAAAATCATCTCCACTAAGCTTAGAAAAATTAACTCCTCCTTTTACTCCCAATTGAAATGCTTTAGAATCTGATTGCGCATGAACCGATGTAAATGCAAATAATAATACGCCTGTAAATACAATAATTTTTTTCATCATTTTGATTGTTTTTTATTTGAGTTTAAAACAAATTTATAGACCGAAAACCTAACACCAATAGGGGTTAACAGCATATTAACAAGATTTTAATTTCTTCAAAAAAACAATCGTAAATATATATTTCACCAGTCAACTCTATTCCTAAAATTATTGACTCTGTTGTAATAATGTAAAGATTTTACACTTTAAATAAAATAGTTGGTTGTTAAAACTAATTTAAAAATCGGATGTTTTATTTCATTTAAAATGACATTATATCATTTTTACTATGTTTAAATAAGCTGTATTTTGGCTGAAGAATTTATCTTAAATATTTTAAAAGATTTAGGGTAAAATATAATCTTGTTTTTACCTTTATAAAAAATATAACATGGAACTAAAGCAAATTATTCAAAATAGACGCTCTGTCTTCCCTGATCAATATAATTCTAAGCCAATCTCTAAACAGGTCATTATGGAGCTTCTAGAAGCTGCAAATTGGGCACCAACACATAAACGCACAGAACCGTGGCGTTTTAAGGTCTTAGAAGGTGAAACCAAAATAAATTTAGGTGTGTTTTTGGCTGAGAAGTTTAAGGAAACCGCAGATAAATTTTCTGAATTTAAGTACAATAAGATTAAAAGGAATTCTAAAAATGCCGGTGCAATCATTGCCATTTGCATGGAAAGAGATCCTGAGGAAAGTATTCCTGAATGGGAAGAAGTTGCTGCAACAGCCATGGCTGTGCAGAATATGTGGCTTACTGCAACAGATTTAGGACTTGGAGCCTATTGGAGTTCTCCTGGCTTAATAGCTTCTATAGGTGAGTTTTTTACGCTTAAACCAAACGAAAAATGCTTAGGATTTTTATTTTTAGGATATTATGATGGGCCAAATCCAGAACGCACACCAAATCCTATTGAAGATAAAGTGGAATGGTTATAATTTTATAAATAATAAAAAGATTATAACATAATTATAAATAAGGTTGCAATTTTATAAACGCGTATTTCTTTAGAGAAATTACAAAGCTGTAAAATTGCAATTTCATTTTTATAGGTTTGGAGTGATTTTTATGTTTTCATTACTAAATTCTAAACCATATTCCTGTTTATTATTTACAATAATAGCTTCAAAAGGTTCTGCTACAATTTTTATGGATGTTGGAAACCAAAGATCTTTTAAATTATAATTTGGTAATAGAAAAAGCCCTTCTTGCGAACCATTTGTTCCAAATATTTCAAAATCACCTTTCCAAAATGTTGTATTTAATTCTGTTTCTAGTTGGTTATTTGTCTTTTTAATATCAGCTGTAGGTATTCCAATTTCATTAACACATAAAAAATGAGAAGCATTAAAATTGGTTTCTTCAATAGTATTTAAATCATATCTTACAATACATTCAGCTATATTTCCACTACCATCATAAAAATAAAAAGAGTCTGCATTCCACGTTTTAAAGTTCTGAATCTTTCTACCATTACCCAAGGCTATAATTTCTGTTCTGTTTTGCATCCATTCTAAGGCCTGATGTAACTGGTTTGAAGGAATTAAAAAACAATAATGATAGTTGTATGCTTTCTCAGATTTTTCAAAAATTAATTCACTCCAACCAATTTTTACAGAGAATGCATTTTCGTTCTGCTCTTCTATTTTAAAACCTAAAGTTTCAGAATAAAATTTTAATTCGGACTCTAATGTATTTGTATAAAGTTTTAAAGTTTTAAATTTCATAACCTATATAAAGTTAGTCTAAAGTGTAAACAAGATTTTGAAGACAATCTTTTATAAATAGATAATTAAAATAGTTACAAAAAGCTTTGTATGGCTAGTTCGTAGCTCTGTAAACCAAAACCAACAATAACACCTTTAGCTACTGGAGAAATATAAGAATGATGTCTAAAAGCTTCTCTAGAAAAGGTATTAGATATGTGCACTTCTATAACAGGAGTTGTTATTGCTTTTATAGCATCTCCAAGTGCAACAGATGTATGTGTATAAGCTGCTGCATTTAAAACAATACCATCGTAACTAAAACCAACTTCATGTATTTTATTAATAAGTTCCCCTTCTATATTAGATTGAAAATACGACAACTCTACAGTATTGTATTTTTCTTTAATTGTTTCAAAGAAATCTGTAAACGTTAAATTCCCATAAATTTCAGGTTCACGTTTACCTAATAAATTTAGATTAGGACCGTTTAAAATTAAAATTTTTTTCATAAAGTAAAAGTATAAAAGAATACGGCATAAAAAAAGGCGAAAATTTAATTTCGCCTTTTTTAAATATTTTTATTTACTGTTTTTAGTTTAAATTAACTGTTAAACCAAGGCTAGCTGCAGACCATGTCCAGTCGTTTGAAATCCCTGAATAAGAAAGGTTTACTTGAACTAATTCAGATAAATTATAACCAACCATAGGTCTAAAGTAAAGACCTCCGTCAAATTGATCACTAGCACCAATGGCATAACCTAAATCGGCACCCATTACGATACCATTATTTAGTCCAAATCGTGTAGCGGCTGCAATAGGAAAATATCTAAAATCGTCACCTTCATTTATAGGCCCCCAATTACTGTTTTCTTCTTTATTAAAGTAAATGCCGTAACCAGCTGCAACACCAAAAGCAAAATTTCTATGCACTTGGTATAAATAATTTACATCTAATAAAACTCCGGCAGATACAACATCACTTGCAGAGTTTAGTGGCATAGAACCGCTTACTCCAATGTTTAAGCCGTTTTGAATATTTAGTCCTGTGAATACAGCACTAATTCCGCTGGGTTTCCAACGATCCATACTAAATTCGGGATTCTCGAACGCTGATGGTTGAGCGTAAATTCCGCATACGCAGAACAGTAGAATAATTGTAGCAACAATTTCTCTTTTCATAATAAGTAGGTATTATTTAATATTAATAGGTTTGGGACTACTAAATTAATAATTTAAGATTAATTAACAATAAAAATTATGATATTTATATATAAATAATTTAAAAAAAATGTCTTATTTTATAGTATGAAATGGGAAAATGCACTTAAAGATTATAGCTTATTTTTGAAAATTGAGCGTGGGTTATCAACAAATTCGGTAAATAGCTATGCTTTAGACGTTAAGAAACTAATAACTTTCTTAGAAAAAAGTGAAATATGTAAATCTCCCATTACTATAAATTCAGATTTAATTCAAAAATTTATTTACGAATCTGCTAAAAATCTGAACGAAAGGTCTCAAGCAAGACTTATTTCTGGCCTTAGAAGCTTTTTTGACTATCTAATTTTTGAAGATTACAGACCAGATAATCCTTTAGAGTTGATAGAGTCGCCTAAAATTGGACGAAAATTACCAGATACTTTAAGCGAAGAAGATATAGATAATTTAATTGGAGCTATAGATTTATCTTCTAATGAAGGTGAACGAAACCGGGCCATTTTAGAAACACTTTATAGCTGCGGATTGCGTGTAAGCGAATTAACGAACTTAAAAATTTCTGACTTATACTTTGACGAAGGTTTTATAAACGTGACAGGAAAAGGAGATAAACAGCGTTTTGTGCCCATAGTTCCATCTACTATTAGATACATAAACATCTATTTAAAAGAAATTCGTCCGCATTTAAACATTCAATCCGGTCATGAAGACACTGTGTTTTTAAATAGACGCGGTAAACAACTTACACGTGCCATGATTTTTACCATAATAAAACAGTTGGCTGTAAAAATAGATTTAAATAAAAAAATATCTCCACATACCTTTAGACACTCCTTTGCGACACATTTACTTCAGAATAATGCCGATTTAAGATCTATTCAGTTATTGTTAGGTCATGAAAGTATTACCACTACCGAGATTTATGTGCATTTAGACAAGAAACATCTTGCCGAAGTGGTAGAAAAATTTCATCCTAGAAAATAAAAAAGGTCCAGATGCGAACATCTAGACCTTTTAAATCCTTTATTTATATTTTTTTAATTCTTTAACCATGCTTCACGCAACGCGTTTTGTTGTGCTGTAGCATCTGGATTTTGTTTTAATACTTTTCCTGTGGTATACGATTTTGTTAATTTAGTTTTAATAACAACTTCTTCTCCATTTCTGTCTAAAACAACTTCTATATCATCTCCAGGTTGCATAGTAATCATTTTTTGAAGCATATCGTTTGCATTCACAACAGTCATTTCTTCGCCATTAACACTTTTAATAACATCGTTTGGTAACACACCTTGTTCGTTCCAGAAACTATTATCTTTAACTAAATCGCTAAAAAATATAGTTCTTTTTACAGGATCTCCTCCAAGAATTAAGTTTCCGTTATTTAATAAATAGTTAGTTTCAACTTTACCATCTCCTTCAACCAAACCTACTTTATTAAAGTAAACATTATAATCTATTGGAGTCGTTCCTTCTACGTGCTTTTTAAGAAATTCACCAATAGAAGGATAAGTAATTGCAGTAATTTCATCAATAATTGTATCGTCATCAAACGGTTTGTTATTACCGTATTTCATAGATAATTCTTTCATTAAAGATAAAACACTACGCTGTCCGTTACTTTCTTCTCTCATAATAATATCAATACACATACCTATTAATGCTCCTTTTTGGTATACATTATAATAGTTAGAAGCGTAAGGTTCGTCTATTACATTTTCACTCATTTCAGTAAAACTCATAGTATCGTCCATACGTAACGACATATTTATTTTATCTACTAATTTAGAATAAAATGCAGGTTCGTCTATTAACCCTTGATTGACTTGAAATAAAGTTGCAAAATATTCTGTTATGCCTTCATACATCCATAAATGTTTAGAGAATGTAGGTTTATTATAATCGAAATATTGAACATCTCCAGAATGCACACTTAAAGGTGTTACAATATGGAAGAATTCGTGAGACACCACATCTATCATGCTTTCGTCTAAAGATTCGTCAGTTTCAGATTCTTGTAATACAACTACTGTAGATGTATTGTGCTCTAAAGCTCCAAAGCCTTTTGGCTGATCTTCTCCTTCTCCGGCTAAATATAAAAAGATATCGTAACGTGGTGTGGTATTAATATCTCCTAAAAATGCTTTTTGTGCTTGCATCATTTTTTCCATTGTAGCACGTAATTTCTTTGCAGTATGTGCTTTTGTTGGAGAATACACGCTTAAAACAATTTTAATATCTCCTACTTGAAATTCTTCTACATCTAAATCCCCATACATCATTGGGTTATCTGTAATATCAAAATATCTGGGTGCAACATAACTTGTCGTTACAACTTTACCATCTTCGCTTGTCGTTTCGTTAACTTTTTGTAATGCAGACGAACGTTTAAAAGACTTTGGCGATTGGATATCTAAAGTATACTGGTTATTCTTTAATGAATCGAAATAACCAATAAATCCATGTAAATTTAATACATAATTATTAGGCTCTATATTTGTTCCTGATGGAGAGAAAGGCTGCTCCCCTCCTATTCCTCCAACTTCTTCAATATCGAATGTATCATTAACATAATACGTAATGTAATCTAAATTCTCTGCGTTGGCGATGGTCCAAGAATTTACATCTATTTTATTCGTAGGAATTTCTACACCTTCGTAATTAAAAGCTTTAAAACTGTCTATATATTTTCCAAAATCACTAATAGCATAAGTTCCTTGCACAACACGAGGTAACCTGTAAGTCACTGTATCTTGAGTAAAACGACCTGGATTTATTAACACGGGAGCTTTGTCGTCTACAACTTTAGTAAGATTAATAGATGTAGCAATGGGTGTGGATAAAGCTGCTTCTGTATTAGACACCTTTTTTGTGGAGCCACAACCTACAAGTACAATACTTGCAAAGGCTAAAGCTAAAAATTGATTTTTCATAAACTTTTGTTTGGTTTTTCTTATTTGTGCTCCAAATTTACAATCTGTTACAAAAAACGGATATAACATTTTGTTAAAAAAAATATTTTAGAATTTATAATATTTTAAGTTTTTCACTGAATTTTAAAATTTTGCTATTAAATCTGTAAGCAATTATTATCTTTGACAAACATATTTTAGGAATGCAGTTTAAACACCCCGAACTTCTTTACGCTCTATTTTTATTACTTATTCCTATTATTATTCACTTATTTCAGCTTCGTCGCTTTAAAACAGAAGCCTTTACCAACGTTGCAATTTTAAAAACAGTATCGCAACAAACCCGAAAAAGTTCTCAATTAAAAAAATGGTTAACTTTATTTACACGCTTGCTGCTTTTAGCCTGTGTTATTTTAGCTTTTGCACAACCATTTACTACCAATACAAACATACAAGAAGCACCAAAAGAAACTGTTATTTTTTTAGACAACTCTTTTAGTTTAGAACAAAAAGGACCGCAAGGCGATTTGTTAAAACGCGCTGTACAAGACTTAATTTCTGAAGTAGGTTTTAATAAAACAATAACCTTAGTTACTCACAATGCTATTTACAAAAACACCACTTTAAAAGCCATAAAAAACGAGTTGCTACAATTATCTTATGCTGCAAATCCGTTATCGTATCAGGCTGCTTTACTAAAAAGTGAATCTGTATTTAATAAAACCTCTAAACAGAAAAGACAACTTATATTTATTTCAGATTTTCAGCAATTAAAGGCTCCTTTTATGCCTAAAACAGATAGTTTAACCCAATTAAACTTAGTTAAACTACAACCTATAAATACAAATAACATTGCTTTAGATAGTGTATATATTTCTAAAAACAGTCTATTACAAACAGAATTAACTTTATCGTTAAAAAACTATGGCGCTCCTGTAGAAAATCTCTCGATTGCCTTACATAACAACGATAAATTAATAGCAAAATCTGCGGTTACAATTACCGATAAAGCCAATACTCAATTTACAATTTCTAGTAAAGACATTGTTAATGGAAACTTTAGCATTGAAGATTCTGGTTTGCAATTCGATAATACGCTATACTTTAATATTAATACACCATCTAAAATTAATGTGTTAAGCATTTCTGAAGCCGACAATACCTTTTTAAGAAAAATATATACCGAAGACGAGTTTAAATTCACTTCCGTTTCTGCAAAACAATTAGACTATAATATAATTGAAGAACAACACACCATTGTTTTAAACGAATTAAAAGACATGCCTGCTACCTTAATTAATATTCTAAAATCGTTTACAGATCAAGGTGGTAATTTAATTATTATTCCTGCAGCCCAACCTAATATTAACGCTTATAATACATTATTAACTAACTACAATACAACTTTTAAATCTCATATTAATTCAGAAAAACGCATTACTAGCATTAACTATTCTCATCCCATTTATAAGGATGATGTTTTTGAAAAACAAGTTCAAAATTTTCAATACCCAAAAGTGAATCAGTATTATGTGTTAAACGGGAATTCAGGAAGTTCGGCTTTAAGCTTTGAAGATGGTAAACCTTTTTTAACGCAACTATCAAATGTTTTTCTTTTTACTTCTCCTCTAAATTCAGAGGTTTCTAATTTTAAAAGCTGGGCTCTAATTGTACCTTCTTTTTATAAAATGGCAGTGAGTAGTTTAAAACAGCCTAAATTATATTACACCATTGGAGAACAAAATAATTTTGATGTAGATGTTACCTTAAATCAAGACGATATTATTTCAATAGAAAATAAGAACAGTCAGTTTATTCCGCAGCAGCAATATTTTAATAATAAAGTAAACGTAACCACGCAAGACAGACCACAAACTTCTGGAATTTATAATATAAAAGATAAACTAAAAACAATTAAAAACATCAGTTATAACTACAATCGCGAAGAAAGTAATTTAGAATATCAAGATATTTCTACGCTTAAAAATGTAACTATCAGCAATTCAATTCCGAGTCTTTTCGAAACCTTAAAAAGTAATACAAAAATTAATGAGCTATGGAAATGGTTTACTATTTTTGCACTGGCCTTTTTGATTATTGAAATGCTCATCTTAAAATTTTTTAAATGAACGTACTTATAAAATCTGCAACTATTATTGACACTAAAAGTGAGTTTCATAATCAAACTCTCGATATTTTAGTAGAAAAAGGTAGTATTTCCAAAATTGGAACTTCCTTAGAAAACCCAAATAACTACGACCAAATTGAACTTAAAAATTTACACGTTTCTCAAGGTTGGTTTGATAGCAGTGTAAGCTTTGGCGAACCGGGTTTGGAAGAACGCGAAACCATTGCTAACGGATTAAAAACGGCAGCTTATTCTGGTTTCACAACTGTGGCATTAAATGCAAACAGCCATCCGGTAATAGACACCAATAGCGATATTACTTTTGTAACGAGTAGGGCATCTAACAACGCTGTAAGCGTATTACCTATTGGTGCATTAACACGAGAAAGTAATGGTGTAGATTTAGCCGAATTGTACGATATGAAAAGTGCAGGTGCAGTTGCTTATTACGATTATCAGAAACCAATTTCTAATGCTAATCTTATGAAAATTGCTTTGCAATATGCTAGTAATTTTGACGGATTAGTGTGCTCCTTTCCTCAAGATAATAAAATTGCAGGAAAAGGCGTAATGAACGAACATATTACAAGTACGTCTTTAGGTTTAAAAGGAATTCCTAATTTAGCTGAAGAATTACAAGTCGCTCGCGATTTATTTTTGTTAGAATATACTGGAGGTAAACTTCATATTCCAACCATTTCAACAGCGAAATCTGTAGCCTTAATTAGAGACGCAAAACAAAGAAAATTAGATGTAACATGTAGTGTTGCTATTCATAATTTATTTTTTGAAGACAGCGTATTAAAAGAGTTTAATACACATTATAAAGTATTACCTCCTTTAAGGATTAAAAGCGATATAGACGCTTTAATTACAGGGATAAAAGATGGTACTATAGATATGGTTACAAGCGACCATAATCCATTAAATATTGAAGAAAAGAAAGTAGAATTTGATCATGCTACTTATGGTACTATTGGATTAGAAAGTGCATTTGGTGCTTTACAAACATTATTTTCTTTAAAAAAATCTGTAGATATTTTAACCAAAGGAAAACAACGTTTTGGAACAGATAGTAATCCTATAAATATTGGAAACACAGCAAATTTAACGTTGTTTAATCCAGATAAAAAATTCACTTTTACAAGAGAAAATATTATCTCTAAATCTAAAAATGCCATTTTTGAAGGTGAAGACTTAAAAGGAAAAGTTTACGGTATTCTTAATAACAACCAATTAGTATTAAACACAAAATAATGATGAAACAAACCATTAATGAAGGTAAAAATTTAGCCGTAATTAGTTACTTAACTTTTGTAGGGTTAATTATTGCCATTATAATGAATCTTGAAAAGCGTAATACATTTACCTCTTTCCATATTAGACAAATGTTAGGATTAGTAATTATGGTACTTGTTTCTAATATGATAGAAAAATATTTAAACAGTTGGTTAGGGACATTATGTTGGTTTGCCTCGGCTGCCGGATGGTTATATGCTTTTTATCATGTAATTATTGGACAACAGAAACCTATTCCTTTTATAGGTGAATATTTTCAAGAATGGTTTAGAAACGTTAGATAGATGAAAGACTTAAGTTTATATCATATTACAAGACCTTCTACATTGAAGGAAAACGCGCCACTTTTAATCATGTTACATGGTTATGGAAGTGACGAAAACGATTTGTTTTCATTTGCATCAGAATTACCTGAAGACCTTTACATTATTTCTGTGCGTGCGCCTTTTGCTATGCAACCTTCAGGAAATGCTTGGTATGCCATTAATTTTGATGATGTGAATGGAAAATGGAGTGACGACGATCAAGCCAGAACGTCTAGAGATTTAATTTCTAAATTTATAGATGAAGCTGTAGAAAATTATCCTGTAAATAAAGATAATGTAACCCTTTTAGGCTTTAGCCAAGGTAGTATATTAAGTTATGCAGTAGCTTTAACGTATCCTGAACAAGTAAACAATATTATTGCTTTAAGTGGTTATGTGAATTCTGAAATTATACCAGCAAATCATAACACAGAAGATTACGAACATTTAAGCTTTTTCTGTTCTCATGGTAGCGTAGATCAAGTAATCCCTATAGAATGGGCTAGAAAAACACCAGGAATTTTAGACGACTTACATATTAAACATGAATACCACGAGTATCCTGTTGGTCATGGTGTAGCACCACAAAATTTTTACGATTTAAAAGCGTGGTTATCTAAATTAGTTTAATCACAATACAACACAAAAAAAAGTGTCGCAAATCAGATTTAAAAATGATTCTCGACACTTTTTTTATGCTTAAAATATTACATTAAACATGTAAGTATAATTAATTTACTGAAGCGGATATAATAAAGAATCTATGACATTAAAAGTTACTTCGTTCTGATTAATTACTTCATATTTTATAAGAAGTTCTCCCCAAAAAATACCATCAGAAAAATCTGTAATAATCCATTTATGATTTAGTATTTTAATAGAATTAATTAGCATGGCTCTGCCTTCGTTTGCTGCATACGGAATTAAAGGGTTCCCTCCTTTTACATTTTTACTGTAAATTTCGTCTTTAATAAAAGGAATTAAAGCATCGACATCTAAATTATCATTTTCGAAATAAGTAATTGCATCTTCATTATTTTCAATATTAAAATGAGATAATTCAAACACCTTATCTTGTAATACAGCTATAGAGTCTGTTAAGGTTTCAACTTTGGCTTTACTTTTTTCAATAGTTCTAATATCATCTTCAAAAACATGCTTAGCATTTACATATTGAAATAAAATAAGAAGTAATGAAAAGATAAACAGGTACATAAAAATTCTCTGCTTCATTATATAGTTATTTGGAGGTTATCATAAGCTAAAAACACATGTTCTGGTAAATCTTTTTCTACAGCTTCATGGAAACCAAGTAAATGACTTATATGTGTTAAATAGGCTTTTTCAGGTTGTACTTTATTAATAAATTCTAGAGCTTCTTCTAAATTAAAATGAGAAATATG
Source organism: Formosa sp. L2A11 (assembly GCF_009796865.1). GTDB lineage: Bacteria > Bacteroidota > Bacteroidia > Flavobacteriales > Flavobacteriaceae > Formosa. The sequence continues at coordinate 2,830,818 of NZ_CP047028.1, forward strand.
TGGCTCGATTCTTAATGCATTTACCACTAAAACTTTCACGCCTTTTAATTTTTCAATTTCAGAATCTGCTACCGTTTTCATATCGGTTAAATAAGCAAAATCTTTAAATCTAAATCCGAAAACTTGCAATTTATTATGCATACCATTTATAGGCATAACATCTAAATTTTTAAGTTTAAAGCCTGTGTTAGTAATTTCATGAGCAGTTACACTTGGTGCCCCTGGATATTTATTTACGGTTGTAAAGATATAATCAAAACGAATAGCTAAAGATTTTAGCACGCGTTTATGTGCATAAATATCTATATCGCCCTGGCGAAAGAAAAACGGTCTAATATCGTCTAAACCCGCAGTATGATCTGCATGTTCGTGTGTAAATAAAATACCGTCTATTTTATCTACAACATTTGTAAGCATTTGCTGTCTAAAATCTGGACCGCAATCTATCACGTAACTAAAGTTATCCCATTCTATTAAGACCGACACACGAAGCCGTTTATCTTTAGAATCCTGACTTAAACAAACGGGGTGATTACTACCTATAATGGGAACGCCTTGAGATGTTCCTGTGCCTAAAAAAGTGATTTTCAAAACTGTTAAAGATTTACTACAAAAATAGACTTATTTTTTTGTTTAGTAGGCTAATTTAATACCTTTGTAAGAGATACATTTATTCTAATCTACATTTATACATGGAAATCACCCTGATAGGAGACAAAAAGATTGAAGACATACCTTCGTTAAAAACGAAAGCGCTTCGAATCAATTTAAATGAGAACATTTATGGTACGTTTGCGGAAATTGGGGCCGGTCAAGAAACTGTTCGACACTTTTTTAGAGCAGGTGGTGCTTCCGGAACTATAGCAAAAGCTATGTCTGCTTATGATAAATCTTTTAGTGATGCTGTTTACGGAGTCGAAAAAGATGGTAGATATGTGACTGAGGCGCGTTTAATGAAAATGCTTAATCACGAAATTAAATTGATTGAAGAACGTATTACGCGTGATAAACACCCGAATAAAATGTTCTTCTCTTTTGCAAACACGGTAACAACTATAGATTTTGCAAAACAATTTAAAGGTCATGGATGGGTTGGACTGCGTTATCAAGTCGCTCCAGATCAAGATTATAACGAAATCACATTACACCTTAGATTTAAAGAAACAGATGCCAGATTACAACAAGAAACGCTTGGTGTATTAGGTACAAACCTTATTTATGGTGCATTTTATAAATATAACGAGCCTAAAAAATTATTACGTTATTTATACGACCACTTAGATAAAGACCAAATTGAAATTGATACTATTAATTTCTCTGGACCTATTTTTGAAAATGTAGATAACCGATTAATGAGCCTACAATTGGTGAAAAATGGCATGACAGATGCCGTAATGTTCGATCCAGATGGAAACAACGTTTTACCAGCTCGTGTATTATACAAGAAAAACATTTTAGCGTTACGTGGTAGTTATAGACCGGTAACAAAAGTAAACATGGATTTATTTCATAAATCTTACGACATGTTTATTAAAGAAAATAAGGTTGACGAAAATAATACAAAGGTTATTTTTGAGATTACATTATCGAACTTACGTGCAGAAGGAGAAATTGATGAACAGGATTTCTTAGACCGTGCGAAACTATTATGTTCTTTAGGACAAACGGTATTAATTTCTAATTTCCAAGAGTATTATAAATTAGTAGAATACTTCTCTCAATATTCTAAAAACCGCATGGGATTAGCTATGGGGGTTAATAATCTAATCGATATATTCGATGAAAAATACTACCGTCATTTAAGTGGTGGTATATTAGAAGCTTTTGGTAAATTATTCTTTAAAGATCTTCGTGTGTATCTGTATCCAATGACAGATGAAAACGGAAATTTAACAGATAGTGAAAACTTAAAAGTACATCCACGTATGAAAGAATTATATAAATTCTTTAAATACAATGGTAAAGTGGTTGATATTACGGATTACGATCCTACTATTCTTTCTGTATTTTCTAGAGAAGTACTTAAAAAAATTGCAACTAACGAACCCGGATGGGAAACCATGCTACCAGAAGGTATTGCAAACCTAATTAAACAAAAACATTTATTTAGTTGTGCACCTACCAATGTTATAGACAAAAAATAAAATTAATATCTAGTATAAAAAAAGCGACCACATTATTAATAATGTGGTCGCTTTTTATTGTAACAAATTTAAGTATTACTTAACATTCTGAAAGATATAAACCTCTGTCGCTCCTACTCCATATTTCTGATAATTGGCATCGTAAAATTTTACATTATCGTAGTGATTAAATAAGTATTCTAATTCCATTTTAAGCACACCTTCTCCTACGCCATGAATAAACACAACTTTCTGAATTCTGTTTTTTATAGCAAACTCTAACTTAAATTTAGCGGTATCTAATTGTAACGTTAACATATCGTAATTACCCATATTTTTAGTCGATTTTGCCAGATTATGGATATGTAAATCGACTTCCATAGTGGGTTCAAAACGTTCTTTAGGTTTTATTTTAACAGATTTTCTAGGCTTATATTCTTCCTTTTCTGAGATAACTTGACTTAATGAACTTTCTCTAAAAATCTGAGAATCTAACTGCGGATCTGTCTTTATTTTAATAAGTTCCTGTGCTTCAAAATTCAACATAAATCCATCATCCGTTTCTACAGAAACGGTAGTACCATCAACTTTTATAATAGTTCCAGACATATCTTCATCTAAAACAGATACGGTATCTCCTTTTTTAAAACTCATATTATTCATCTTCATTAATAAAATTATCGTCTTTATCTTTTTTACTTGGAATAGTTTGCGAAATTTTAAACACACCAAAAAGCAAGCTACAAATACCTAAAATTAAAAGGTAAGGGTTTTCTGCGTTATCTACCTTTGCGTACATGGCTATAAGAATTCCGAAGATAATTAATATATAATTTAAGGTTTGGGACGATTTCATCATTTTAGTTTCTAATTAAAATCAAAATTACGATTTTATATAAAGTAGTTTATATAATCTTCTATATAAATGCATTGTTATAATACTATATTTGCATCATTAAATTTAATACTTATGTTTTCTATTGACGATTACATGCTTCCTTGTTTAACAAAAAAATTCTTAGGCTTCGATTGTTTAGGCTGTGGTTTGCAGCGCTCTATTGCTTTAATTTTAAATGGCGATTTTATTGCTGCTTTTAAAATGTATCCTGCCATTTACACCATTATTATTTTTTCTGCTTTTATAGTTGTCAATATATTCAAATCGTTTAAACACCAAGAAACTATTAAAAAATGGCTTATTATTACTAATATTGCTATTATTGTAATTAGTTATATCATTAAACTATCAACCACAAACCTTTAGTAAAAATTATGGAAAGAAATTATTTAAAAACAACACCTATTTACGTATTATCAATTTTAGGACTTATGTGTTGTTGTTTTGCTGGTCTAGGAGTTATTCCTGCTGGTATTGCCTTTTATATGGCGCATAACAGTTTGAAAGATGTAGAACTTAATCCTGAAAATTATGATAATATTGAAGGGATGAATACTGCAAAAACCATAGCTATGATTATCTTAATTATAAACGGAATTTTTCTTTTATATTGTATTTATAGTATTGCAACTACAGATTGGAATGTAATGACTGAACAAATTCAGGAAATACAAAGAGGTATTGAAGCAGGCCAAAATGAAGTTTAAAGAACGTTAAATACGTTCTTATTAAATATAAAAAAAGCGATTCTTAATTAAGAATCGCTTTTTTAGGTTTATAACTATTTTGAAAATCTATTTTTCAAATTGTTTTAAAGTTTTAATTATAATAGAAACACAATCTAACAGTTGTTCTTTATTCATAACTAAAGGCGGAGCAAAACGGATAATGTTACCATGTGTTGGTTTTGCTAATAAACCATTATCACGAAGTGCTAAGCAAATATTCCAAGCGGTTTCGCTATTTTCGTCTTCATTAATTACAATAGCATTTAATAAGCCTTTACCTCTTACTAATTTTGCAATAGAACTTACTTCTATATATTTATTTAACTCACTTCTAAATAACTGACCAAGAGTTTCTGCATTTTTGGCTAACTTTTCGTCTGTAACCACATTAAGAGCAGCAATAGCTACAGCAGCAGCAATTGGGTTTCCTCCAAATGTACTTCCGTGGTTTCCTGGCTTAATAACGTCCATAACAACGTTGTCTGATAAAACAGCACTTACAGGATAAGCACCACCACTTAATGCTTTACCAAGAATTAATAAGTCTGGTTTTACATTTTCATGATTTACTGCTAATAACTGTCCCGTTCTGGCAATACCCGTTTGTACTTCATCTGCAATAAATAAAACATTATATTTTTCGCACAACGCTTTTGCTTTAGACAAATAACCTTCGCTAGGCACATAAACACCAGCTTCTCCCTGAATAGGTTCTACTAAAAAGCCAGCAACGTTAGGATTATTTTTTAATGCAGCCTCTAATTCTTTTAAATTATCGTATTCTATTTTAATAAATCCGTTTGTAAAAGGACCAAAGTTTTCGCGAGCTATAGGATCGTTAGAAAAAGAAATAATTGTTGTGGTACGACCGTGAAAGTTATTTTCACACACAATAATTTCTGCTTCATTTTCTTCAACACCTTTTACTTCGTAAGCCCATTTTCTACATAATTTCAAAGCAGTTTCTACAGCTTCTGCACCAGTATTCATGGGTAATAATTTATCGAAACCAAAATATTCGCAAGCAAATTTTTCGTATTTCCCTAACATGTCATTATAAAATGCACGAGATGTTAATGTTAATTGTTGTGCTTGCTCAATCATTGCTCCTACAATTTTTGGGTGACAATGTCCTTGGTTTACCGCAGAATAAGCCGATAAAAAATCGTAATACTTCTTGCCATCAACGTCCCAAACAAAAACGCCTTCTCCTTTGGTTAGTACAACAGGTAACGGATGATAATTGTGCGCACCATACTGGTTTTCTAAGTCAATTGCTTGCTCCGAAGTTAATTGGTCTAAAACAGCCATCTTAATATATTTTAAATTGATAATTTGCTATTCCTACCTTGTCCCTAATTAATAATGAAATTTGAGATGGAGAGAAATCATCCATTAAACTGTCTGCAAATTACTAAATATAAAAAGCGGATTAAAATAATATGTTAGATTTTTAAATGCTTTATGCATAATAATCATTTAAAAATGCAATTCGTTTCTAAAAAATATGTGAAGACGTATAAACAAAAGCTAAAAACACCTTATTTTTGCGCCATGTCTAGAAGAAATAGAAAACAAGTTTTTACAAATATAGAAGTCCTTGATGCAGGAGCAAAAGGGAAAACCATCGCAAAATCTCCAGAGGGAGCAGTTATTTTTTTACCAAATGCAGTACCTGGCGATGTCGTAGATATTCAAACATATAAAAAACGTAAAGCCTATTACGAAGGTAAAGCTACTGTTTTTCATAAATTGTCTGACAAACGTACAACTCCAGCTTGCGAGCATTTTGGTGTTTGTGGAGGTTGTAAATGGCAGGATATGGATTATAAATGGCAACTTTTTTATAAGCAAAAAGAAGTTGAAAACAATTTACGCCGTTTAGGCCATATAGAATTACCAGAGGTTACTCCTATTTTAGGTTCTGCAGAACAATATTTCTACAGAAATAAAATGGAATTTTCTTTTAGTGATAGCCGTTGGTTAACATTAGAAGAAATTCAGTCTGACGAAGATTTAGGAGATAAAAATGCATTAGGTTTTCATATTCCAGGCATGTGGGATAAAATCTTAGATATTGATAAATGTCATTTACAAGCAGATCCTTCAAATGCGATTAGAAATGCTGTAAAAGCGTTCGCTATAGAAAACGATTTGGAATTTTTTAATACAAGAAACCAAACCGGATTACTACGTACGTTAATGATTCGTACAGCATCTACAGGAGAATTAATGATTCTTATTCAATTCTTTAAAGAAGATAAAGAGAAACGTGAATTATTACTAAATTACCTTGCAGAAACCTTTCCTGAAATTACATCTTTATTATATGTAATAAATGGAAAAGCAAACGATACAATTTACGATCAGGAGATTTTATGTTTTAATGGTCGCGATCATATCTTTGAAGAAATGGAAGGCTTAAAATTTAAGATTAATGCCAAATCTTTCTATCAAACAAACTCAGATCAAGCATACGAATTATATAAAGTAGCTCGCGATTTTGCTGGATTAACAGGAGAAGAATTAGTTTACGATTTATATACAGGTACAGGAACCATTGCTCAGTTTGTCGCAAAACAAGCAAAAAAGGTAGTTGGTGTAGAAGCTGTTCCTGATGCTATTTTAGCTGCAAAAGAAAATGCAAAAGCGAACAATATAGAGAATGTAGATTTCTATGTTGGAGACATGAAAAATGTATTTAACACACAATTTATAGAAACTCACGGTCATCCAGATGTTATTATTACAGATCCACCACGAGATGGAATGCATAAAGATGTGGTAGAAATGTTATTAAATGTTTCTCCAGAAAAAATTGTATATGTAAGCTGTAATAGTGCCACTCAAGCTAGAGATTTAGCGTTAATGGATGCTGTTTATAAAGTAACTAAAGTACGAGCTGTAGATATGTTTCCGCAAACGCATCACGTAGAAAATGTTGTACTTTTAGAAAAAAGATAAATCATTTATGAAATATTCATTTATAATTATTCTTTTACTAGCCTTCTGTTTTTTAGGATGTGAAAGAGATGATATTTGTTCTAACGATACTGAGACAACGCCAAAATTAATTATTAGGTTTTACGATGTAACGAATCCTAATGCAGACGAATCTTTAGATGTTACCAATTTGGTAGTACAAGGTGTAGGCAATGACGAAGTGTTATCAGACTACAATATTGTAGCCACAGATTCTATTGCTATTCCGCTTAAAACCACAGATACGATTACACAATATTCGCTTTACGAGGAATACATTTTAGATGATAATGATACGCCAGACGATGATAGCGATGATACTGTAACCGGTAACGAAGATATTATTACTATTACTTATAATGTAGAAGAAGTATATGTATCTCGTGCTTGTGGCTATAAAACGGTGTATAATAATGTAAGTATAAATTTAGAATCAGATAGTGATAATTGGATACAATTAATACAATCTGTGGACGATAACCAATCTGTAGAAGATGAAACTGAACAACATTTTAAATTTTATCATTAGTACTAGTTTTTGTTTTTTTCTTTTTAGTGCCAATGTTATGGCGCAAAATGATAGTATAAAACAAGCAACTATAGATTCAATTAAAATAAAAGAAAAATACGGTTTACGTATTGGTGTAGATTTAAGTAAGCTTGTAACAACGGCCTTTGATGATGATTATGAAGGGTTTGAAATTACAGGAGATTACAGACTTTCTAAAAACTTATACATCGCCGGAGAATTTGGTAATGAAAATAAAAATACGAACACAGAGTTTTACGACGCTACCACTAAAGGATCTTATTTTAAAGCAGGTATAGATTATAATGCCTACCAAAACTGGTTAGACATGAAAAACATGATTTATAGTGGTTTTAGAATTGGAGCAAGTACATTTAACCAAACATTAAATAGTTATACTGTGTATACTGAAGATCAATATTGGACACCTCAATACTCCTCTTCAGATGCAATTGAGCAAGATGGTTTGAACGCTGTATGGGCAGAATTGATAGGAGGTTTAAAAGTTGAAATACTTACAAATTTATATATTGGAGCTCATATAGAATTTAAAATGTTACTTTCTCAAAGCGAACCAGATAATTTTGAAAACCTTTACATTCCGGGGTATTATAAAACTTATGATAGTGTAGATATTGGTTTTGGTTATGGTTATTCTATTACCTACCTAATACCATTGTATAAAAAGGATAAATAACACGATTTTAAATTGCTTTTATAAGCCCTAATTTTAATGCATAAAGCTTAAAATTAGGGCTTAATATTTTTACATATTTGTATTTTACTTAATTTTAAAGAAGCTATTAATAATTGAAATTGAAGAATCATGACACATTTAAAAAAATTAATACTTGTTTTTACTATTGGGCTTATTGGCTTAACAACTACGGCACAAAGTGAAAAAGATAAATCTATAATAAAGACGCAGCAACAGCAAAAGAAACACTTATTAAAGCGAATCCTGATTTAAAAAAACTCTTTAGAAAATCTGCTGGATATGTTATTTTTCCCAATGTAGGTAAAGGCGCTCTTATTATAGGCGGCGCTTCAGGAAATGGTGTACTTTATAAAAAAAGAGGCTCTAAATTAGGTATGGCTAGTTTAAAAAAAGTAAATATCGGACTTCAAGCTGGTGGAGAAGCTATTATTGAAGTTATTTTCTTTGAAACAAAGACTGAATTAGAAGCGTTTAAAAAAGGTAAATTTAAGTTTGATGCTGGAGCTTCTGCAACAGCAATTAAATCAGGAGAATCTTTTAATGCTAAATATTCTGAAGGTGTTGCCGTATTTACAAAAACCAAGGGTGGTTTAATGGCCGATATTTCTGTAGGCGGACAAAAATTTAAATTTAAAGCGTTTAAAAAAGATTAAACGCCTTATCTAAAAGTTATTAAAAAGCAAGTGGTTACACTTGCTTTTTTGCTTTCTTACTACCTTCATACATCACATATTTTACAAAACGTGATTCTAATTTGGCATTAAAAAGTTTTATTTTTCTTGAAGGTCTTAAACCAACACACTTTAAAGCTTCTAAATTAGACGTAATTAACCAAGCATCTGTTCCTGGGTAGTTTTGCTTCAGCGTATCTCCTATACTTCCGTAAAATTCTTCCATTTCAATATTTAAACGTTCACCATAAGGCGGATTAAATAACATGTGTAATTTCTCGTTTCCAGATTTTCTAGTTTTAAAGAAATCTTCATGTTTTACAGAAATAAATTCTTCTAAATGTGCATTCTTCACATTTTCTATGGCTTTTGTTACCGCAGAAGGCGATTTATCGTAACCCATAATTTTATGATGAAAATCACGTGTTTTAGATAATAGAGATGTTTCAATTTTTTCAAATAGCTCTACATCCCAATCTTCCCAACGTTCAAACGCAAATTCTTTACGCATTAAGTTTGGCGGTATATTACAAGCAATCATAGCCGCTTCAACTAAAATAGTTCCAGAACCACACATGGGATCCATAAAATCTGTTTGTCCATCCCAACCAGAATGCATAATTAATCCTGCAGCCAAAACTTCGTTTATAGGTGCAATATTTGTTGCTGTTTTATAACCACGTTTATGTAAAGAATCTCCAGAACTGTCTAAAGAAATAGTACATTTTTCTCTATCTATGTGAATATTAACCTTTAAATCAGGAAATTTTAAATCTACATTTGGTCTTACACCAGTTGTATTTCTAAATTTATCTACAATGGCATCTTTAGTTTTCTGTGCTATATATAAGGAATGCGTAAACACAGTAGAATTAACAGTAGCATCTATTGCTAGAGTTCCTGTAGGTTTTAAATAATTCTCCCATTGCATTTTATAGACATTATCGTAAATGTCTTGTTCTGTAACCACACGAAATGTACGTATTGGTTTTAATATTTTAATAGCCGTTCTTAACCCTAAGTTTGCTTTATACATAAAGCCCTTATCTCCAACAAAACTTACGTTTCTTACACCCACTTCAACGTCTAGTGCACCTAACTGAGTTAATTCTTTTGCTAATAATTCTTCAAAGCCAAATAAGGTTTTGGCAACCATTTTAAAATTATTCTCCATTATTTACTTTAAATAGAACACAAAAATACAGTATTTTTGCACCCTACATAGTTTAGAAATGATAAAAGATAACACAACATGGTATGTATCGTGGTTTGACTCCCCTTTTTACCACATATTATACAAAAATAGAGACGACCGTGAAGCACATGTATTCATGGATGCGTTAACAGAATATTTAAATATTGCTGAAGATGGCAAAATTTTAGACCTAGCTTGCGGAAAAGGAAGACATTCTATTTATTTAAATTCTTTAGGATATAACGTTATTGGAGCAGATTTATCTGAGAACAGTATAAATTACGCAAAACAGTTTGAAAATGATACGCTTCAATTTGAAGTTCATGATATGCGTACAACGTTTACAGAAACGTTTGATGCCGTATTTAATCTATTCACTAGTTTTGGTTATTTTGATAAAGACGAAGACAATTTAAATACCATAAAGGCAATTAAAAAAGATTTAAACGAATATGGTATTGGAGTTATAGATTTTATGAATCCAGATTATGTTATTGCTAATTTGGTACCTGAAGAAACAAAAGTTGTAGACAATATAACATTCTATTTAAAACGTTATGTTGAAGACGGACATATTATAAAAGACATCTCTTTTAATACAGATGGTAAAGATTACAACTATCAAGAACGTGTTAGAGCTTTTACTTTAAAAGATTTCGAAGCGCTTTTTGAAGCTGCCAATGTACACTTAATTGAAGTATTTGGTAATTATAAATTACAGAAATTTGATGTAAACACATCAGAAAGATTAGTTATGCTTTTTAAATAATGAATTCGTACTTACTTCCTATTATTGCCGTTATATTAGGTATTGCTCTTGCTCTTTTAAGTAAATCAAAACCTACAATAAACACTAAATTATTATTGTCGTTTAGTGGTGCATTTTTATTAGCTTTAACCTTGTTTGAGTTGTTGCCAGAAGTCTATAATCACTTAGAATCTAAACAAACCGGATTGTTTATCATGTTAGGAATTCTGTTACAAATTGTACTCGAATTCTTTTCTAAGGGCGCAGAACATGGCCATGTACATATACATAAACACGATACCAGATTTCCGTGGTTGTTGTTTATTAGTTTATGTATTCATAGTTTTTTAGAAGGCTTCCCAATACACCAACATAACGATATGGTTTACGGTGTTTTAATTCATAAAATTCCAATTGCAGCCTTAATCACAACCTTTTTAATTCAATCGCATTACAATAAAAAACAATCTACTGTATTCCTTTTAGTGTTCATGATTATGACACCTTTAGGAACCTTTATATCAAACCATTTAACATTAGTAGAAAGTTATATTCCATATATTAATGCCATTGTAATCGGGATCTTTTTTCATATCTCTACAACTATTTTGTTTGAAAGTAACGAAGATCATAAATTCAATTTAACAAAGCTAATTTCTATTTTTGCAGGAGTTGCCATTGCTTACGCCGTATAAATTATGTTTAGTAAAGAAGAATCAAGACAATTACGAGAATTATTTTGGACTAGTTTCGGGAAATCCTTTCCTAGAAAATGGGTGTTATATAATACAAAAATTAAAGGCTTTAGTTTTAAGTTTTATTTTGATACTAAAAGCGCCTATGTTACTTTAGATGTTGAAGAAGACCTTGAAAACAGAATTAAACATTGGGAAAAATTAGAATCTTTAAAGTCTATTTTAAAAGACGATTATTTGCCTAATGCTATTTTTGAAGAAGAGTTTTTATTAGATAACGAGAAAGAAATTTCAAGAATTTATGTGCCTCTAGATCAAAAAGTATCTATTCATAATAAAAATACATGGCAAGATGTTATGGCATTTTTTAATGATAAGATGTCTAAATTCGAATCGTTTTTCGAGGATTACGAAGACATTTTAAAGGATTAAATTACATATAAAAAGATCATAAAGAAATGGCAAATGGCGCCTGCTAATACAAATAAGTGCCAAATAACGTGATTGTACGGGATTTTTTCAAATACAAAGAAAATAATACCAACGGTATAAAATACACCTCCTGCAACCAATAAAGACACGCCTTGGCTACCAATTACTTGAACTAAATTACTAAAATCGAAAACAATAAGCCAACCCATTATTAGATATAATAACGTTGAAAATAATTCGAATTTACCTGTAAAGAACAATTTTAAAATAAGTCCGAAAGCAGCAATACCCCAAACTACCCAAAATAAATCCCAACCTAAACTATCTTTTAAAGCAATTAAAAGCACTGGAGAATACGTCCCTGCGATGAGTAAATAAATACTAATATGGTCTAAAATGCGTAAATAATGTTTTTGATTTTCTTTAGTTACCGAATGGTATAATGCAGAAGCAGAAAACAAAACAATAACAGATATTCCATAAATAACAACACTAAACGTAGTCCATGCTGTATTTTGTTCGTTATAATATAAAAGCAATCCTAAACCTATAATTCCCAATACCGCTCCAAAAGCATGAGTAATGGTGTTTAGTCGCTCTTCTAAAGGCGATTGTATTTTCATTTTTTAAGATGTTTTAAACGACCTGACCATTTATGTTCTGCTTCATAAAAATCGAAATCTAATACAGAATTCTGACGCTCTAATCTTCCGTTCTGGAAACAACGTTGCAAAATATCTTCAATAAAATAATCTTCTTTAGATGCAATTGGGTCAAACTCTTCTTTTAAAGAAATATCGAATAATTTAGCCGTATTATTAAACCAAAAAGCACGCCAACCACTACGTAAATCTTTTATTAAATCGAAGGTTGTAATTCCTGTTTGTCTGTGAATAAGCTTCACTAAAATTTGTCCTTCGGTTCTCGTCATTTTTTTTAGTTCGGCAGTAAACTCATCTTCTAAATAATGCTGTACTTGCTTAGTATATCTTTTTTTATCACTTTTACGATCTAATTTATCTAATCGTAATTTTAAAGCCTGTAAACGGTCTGCTGCCATTTTAGCATACGGATAGACTTTCATCGTTTTTCTACGCAAAATAATATATTGCACATGCTCTTTTCTGTTTACAAACTCAATTTTGTTAAGAATTAACACTTCATCTAAATCTATACTTTTATGAAAAATTGAATCTCCTTCAACTTTAATATAAATATCCTGAAGTATATCTTCTTCTGTCTCATTAATTTGAGACCAAACAAGAAGCGGACAAAAGAGTAGAATGTATAATAGTATTTTCATAAAATATTGTAGCAAAAAAACTATTCCAAAATTAATAATTTACATTGCTTATAACATTAAAATCGCATTAATATTATTATTTTTATGCAAAACTATTACAAATGGCAAAGAAGAGTATATTAAATAAAAAATCGTTAGACTTTTTAGAAACATATTTAAATAATGCAGCGCCTACAGGATACGAATGGACTGGGCAAAAGCTGTGGATGGATTATTTAAAACCTTATGTAGACGAATTTATTACGGATACTTATGGAACAGCTGTTGGTGTTATAAATCCAGATGCACCTTATAAGGTTGTTATTGAAGGACATGCCGATGAAATTTCTTGGTATGTAAATTATATATCGGATAACGGATTAATTTATGTGATAAGAAATGGTGGTAGTGATCACCAAATTGCACCTAGTAAGATGGTTAATATTCACACTAAAAACGGGATTGTAAAAGGGGTTTTTGGTTGGCCAGCTATTCATACTAGAGATAGAGCAAATGAAGAAACGCCTAAACCAAATAACATTACCATAGACGTTGGAGCTAAAGATAAAGCAGAAGTTGAAAAAATGGGTGTTCATGTGGGTTGTGTAATTACATATCCAGACGAATTTCATGTTTTAAACGGTGATAAATTTGTTTGTCGTGCTTTAGACAATAGAATGGGTGGATTTATGATTGCTGAAGTGGCGCGTTTATTGAAAGAAAACAAGAAAACGCTTCCTTTTGGTTTATACATTACAAATTCTGTACAAGAAGAAATTGGACTTCGTGGTGCTGAAATGATTACACAAACAATAAAACCTAATGTGGCTATTGTTACCGATGTAACTCACGATACAACTACTCCTATGATTGACAAAAAGAAAGAAGGTCATTTAGAGTTAGGTTTAGGACCAGTTATCGCTTACGCACCAGCGGTACAACAAAAATTAAGAGATTTAATTACAGATACTGCAGAAAAAAACGCAATTCCTTTTCAGCGTTCAGCCTTATCTAGAGCAACAGGAACAGATACAGATGCCTTTGCATACAGTAATGGAGGTGTTGCCTCTGCCCTAATCTCTTTACCACTTCGTTACATGCATACTACTGTAGAAATGGTACATCGTGATGACGTTGAAAATGTAATTAAATTAATTTACGAGTCTCTTTTAAAAATTGAAGACGGAGAAACATTTAGTTATTTTAAATAAAATTAATTCAGCCTCAGATTATTCTGAGGCTTTTTTTTCTTAAAATTATGGACGAAATAATAGACATTGTAACCAAAGATTATAAACCTACAGGAAAAACAGCTTTAAAATCTGAAATTCATACTAAAGGCTATTTTCATAATACAGCACATATTTGGTTATATACCACTAAAGGAGAAATTTTATTAGCACAACGCAGTTATAAAAAAGCGATTTGCCCAGGAATTTGGGATATCTCGGTAGCAGGACATGTAGATGCTGGAGAAACTATTGAAGCAGCTGCCTTACGAGAAACTAAAGAAGAACTTAGTTTAACATTACAAGAATCTGATTTAAAGAAAATTGGTGTTTTTGACTGTTTCCAGAGTTATGATTCTGGTATTAAAGACAATGAATTTCATCATACTTATATTGCAGAATTAAAACAAGATATAAGCACACTAACACCTCAAAAAGAAGAAGTTGAAGCCATACAATTAGTTACTTTTAATAAGTTTAAAGACCTTTTAGCCAATAGTGAAAATAACGACTATTTTGTACCTTCTAATAAAGCATATTATTTACAGGTTTTAAAAGCTATTCAAGAAAATGTATAGCATTTAATTTTGATTTTAAAAATGATGGTTTCGGATCATTTTTATGCATTTTAACACCGGCTACAATTTCTGTTAGACGTGTATTCTCGAAAACTAGAAAATCTTCTAAATTATCTTTTATTACCTGATTTTTAATTCCAAACCAAATGCAAATTAAAGAGGTTAGTAATATGTCTCCAATAAAAAATTTGCCTTTATTTAAAACAACAGCAACGCCCATAAAGAACCATAAACAGAGTAGAATGGCTAATTCAGAAGTAAATTCATTAATACTTTCTGAAGCAATTATAGAAACCATTTTATTTAAGTCTGATTGAGAATCTTTTACATTTAATTCCTTTAAAATGTGAGAATCATCGTATTTTGAGTAGGTAGAAACATTAAAATATTTTTGAACTCTTAACTCCCAGCGCTTAGTTCGTGTATCTTCAGATTGCCAAAATTTTGAAGCCTCCTCACAAACCCTAACAAAACTCATTTCCTCATTAATAAATTGTCGGCTTTGTTCAGATAAATAATCGCGATCTAAAACTATTGGAAATAATTGATTTTTATTATAATCGTGTACACTATCACTAGATATACTTTCATGGTCTAGGCCAGTATTAGCTAAAATAGTATGAGAGAAAACTATACTTAAAAGGCATATTACAAAAATCTTCATTCTGTTGATATTTAGGAGGTTTTGAAGTATGCATCAAAATTAACTACCAAATAGACAAAATGTATCCGTTTTAAAATTAAGTTAAAAAAAACTGTCCTATTGCATTATTTAAATACAGAATAAGACAGTTTAAAAATTATTACAATTGAACTTAGTTTATATAAAGTGTACTAATTTTTTCTTTTTAAAATACTATTTGCTTTTCTATTAATACCTGAATCTGCTTTTTTTAAAGACGAAGTCGTTATTACAGTATTAATTTTATAAGTTGTTAAATTTGAACCGCTATTTAACCAATCTTCCATTCTAGTTTTACCTTTAGATTGATTGATCACTCTTAAAGTTACTGATACATTTTCTAGACAATTTACAACTTCTGCAATTTCACTATTACTTAATCGATCTCGATACATCATAAAAACAGCTTCTGCAGAACGTATATGTTCATAATCATAACGATCTCCTCCTCTTAAGGTTTCTCCCGTATAACAATCTGTATAAAGCGCAATACCATCGCCTCCTCTAATTAAAGCAGTCTTATGCATTTGGGCTTTGACTTTGGTGAATAGCAGGTCTATTTCTGTACGGTGGTATGGACGGTTTGGGTTTTGCATTGTCTATGGTTATTCTCAAATAGTTCAATTAAAATTTAATCCATTTTAATAAATTTACCAAAAACCCAACCAGTTTGGCCATTACCTCTTGTTTTGACCCCTATAAAACAAGAGTAATCTTTTAAATTTCGATTATTGCTTAAGCTGTTAATTTTTTCATTAAAATGAGGTGTTTATCAGCGTCCCATTTTTCCATTGGTGTAATTCGTCCTAAGAGCCCATGTAGCCTAGTATTATTATAAAAAGTCACATACCTTTTTAAGATTTGTTCAATTTGCCCAAAATATCGATAATCAACTTTTTGAAAAATTTCTTTTTTTAGTATTCCATGATAGGCTTCTATATGCGCATTTTCTTCTGGTGTGGCTATATGTGTAAATTCTTGCTGAACCCCAATTAGCCCAAGATATTCACGTACATTATTTGCAATAAACTGGCTACCGTTGTCACTTCTAATAACAACATTATTAGGGTATTGGTATTCTGCAAACAACTCTGATAAAAACGCTATCACCTTATCCTGTTTAATAGAAAAATAGTCTTTTAATATTCTACGAGTATGTACGTCTATGATGGATAATAAATAAGCGTTTTTACCCACACTAGGAACCCATACCGTCTTTATATCCATCTCTAAACATTCCATTGGTCTAGAGGTGTTTACTTTTCTGAATTTTACAAATTTACGCCCAGAACCACTTCTGTTTATCCGATTCTCTAGTTTTAGCATGCCCTGTTCTTTCATAATTCTATAGAGCTTTTTATGATTAATCACGTATGCTTCTTTTTTCAAGTAAGAAGTCATTAATCGGTAACCACAATCTATAAATTCATGACTTAAAATCTCTTTTATAGAAGCAATAACAGCGTCTTGATTAACCCAGCCTCTAGATTTATGATAGGTGAGCTTACTAGGAGTATTACCTTTTTTTCCGAAACTTGGAGTACGGTAATAGCTACTATGAACCATCCCTACCATATTAATTATGTTGGTTTTACTAATTTTATGTTTACTATAAATAGCATTTACTAAATCTTTCTTGGATCGGACGTCCCAAACTTTTTTTTTAAAAGTTCCCGTTGTACTTCCAATTCAATTTCCTTGTTGCTTAGAAGCTTACGTAGTATTCTATTTTCTTCTTCTGCCTGTTTATGTTCTTTACTTTTAGTATCATAAGTGACTTTTAAGCCGGCTTCTCCTTGGCTCTCATGTTTCTTCTTCCAACTATAAAAAGTACCCGTACTAACTCCGTATTTACGACAGGTTTCTACGATACCTATCGCTTCTGAACTGGAGAGAATTTCTAACTTCTGATCTAAGGTCCATTTCTTATATTTCATATCTCAAATATATTAATTTTGAAATTTAAAATATCACTCCGATCTTATTGGGGGCTAAACTAACCTCTCTTTACTTTATACCAAGATTCATTAATATAATCTAAATCATTTTTAGAAACTATACCTTCTTTTGATTCTCCTTCTTTAGTTTTAAAACTAATTAAAATTTCTACAGGAGATTCTTCATTAATAGCAATAATTTTAACAAATTTTCCTTTAGGTAAAATATTATTTTTCCCTTCCGTATCACTTACAATAACTTCATTTTTAATTAAAACAGTTTGCTCCTCAGAAGTATAATTACCTATGACAACAACTTTTTCTCCAGCCTGTTTAAAAGATCCAACAATTTTAGATTTTGTTGAATGCCCGTTTCTCATAATGATATCTGAACCTGTAATTGTTGCAGAATTATCTTTTTTTTCTTCAGTTTTACTTGTCATCAACTCTTCTCCATACACCATCATATCTGACTCACTTTCGGCTTCTAGTTGCGCTAGTTCCTCCTCAGTTAACTCATTAGACTTTGATACTACTTCTTTTGTAGGCTTTTCTTTATCAGTTGTTAAGTTTGTTTTCACAATCTCAGGCCTAGAAGATTTATCACTGGAATCTTCTTTAATTACTTCCTCCCCAATTATTGATCTGAATGGAAACGATAATAAAATCAATACTCCTATCACAACTACTATAATCAAGCCATTTGATCTTTTTTTATCTGCTTTTTCTTGAAACTCTGGTATCTCCTGTATTTCAGAAATATTATCAGATTCTAGTAAAATATTTTCTCCGTAAAAGCTTCTATATAAATCTATATTATAACTAGATATTTTATTCTTTAGGGCAAAAAAATGTGCTAGCGGTTTAAAACTAAGAAGTAACAAAAAAAATAGTACAATAAACTTATTCTCTACCGTAATGACAAAGAATAAAATAATAAATAGAAGAAATAAAAAATAATTTAATCTATAAAGTCCTCTTTTAAAAAATGATTTGCCTTCCTGTATTTGTTTTTTCTTATTAAAGATATTTCTAATATCATTATCTTCAACTTCAAAAAGCTCATGCTCTTTACCAAGTAAATAATATTTCAATGCTTTACTACTCGCTAATTTATTTGATTTAATATATTGTTCTATATTCATTTTATATATTTAAAATTGAAGATCACCACCATTTAAAAACGTATCAACATCATTTTCAATGGAATTTGGTTCTTCTTCATAAGAATTATAATTGATTATTTTAGACATTTCTGTTAGAGAAGAAATTGTATTTTCTGATCCTAAAGTTTTAATTTTTTCAAAATCAGATTGATTTTTAATTACTTTCTCTTTAAAAAGTGACAATTTATTATTGAATACATTTAGAAATTGTAATTCATTTAAATTGTTTAATTCTTTTAACCTTTCCCCATTAAGATTAATTAATTTTGTTTCAATGGCATTTTGAATTATTTCGAAACCTAAATTAATTATTTCAGATTTTTGGTTAGCAGAAATTTGTGAAAATTGATCACTCTGATTAATTTTTTCTGTTACTTGTTTTTTAATAAGATTAAAAACTTCTGTTTCTTTATCCAATTCTATTGCATGCTTTTTTACTGCGGATAAAAATATTAACTGTGTTTCTTTGTTCTTTAAATTATTTATTACTTCTAATTGATTTGAATCCATATTATATAGCAACTTTTAAATCTTCCATTAATAATTCTACGGCTATAGTATTTTTTGCCGCACCTGAAATTTGCTTAATTTGAATTAAAAGATCTTTTAAATTAGCTTTAGAATATTCACTTTTATTAAAAATCATAAATATTTCTGCTGACTGCTGCTTAATTAAACCTTCTAACACAATTTTACGATTACCTAAGGACTCTATATCATTGTTTAACTGATTCTTAAAAACATCCTGATTAGCTAGTAGTTGTTTTAACTCATTGTAATAATATACCTTAGGTAAACAATATATATTCCATTCCTCTAAAGTCTCCTTATATAAGGTTCCACTTTTTCCAAAAGAAACTAGATTATAAAAAACAGATGGCTCTTCTGGTTTTATTTCAATTAGAAAATCATTTTCAAATTTAAGATCTGCCAATTCATTCTTAAATCTAACTTTTTCATTATCACAAAAAATCAAACTATTTTCCTTATCTACCAATTCTAAATCAATTAATCTTGACTCTTTAATTAATAATGCATTATTATCTCTCTTTTCTTTAATTCCGTCTATAGACTTAATTTCATTATACAATGGCTTTATATCGTTTTTAACAATTGAAGTGACAGTGTTAATGAAAACTTTAAATCCTGGAATTAATACATCATTCAAATGTGAAAATATACTAGCGATTCTTAATAAATCATTCATCATTTTACTATAATCACTGTGCATACCTTTTTTTAAAGCTTCAACATCTTTATTAATAGTAGCTATAGTTTTTTTAGATTCACTTCGAGACTTGGCTACTCCTAATACTCCTTCTATAGCCATTCCTACAACTGCTCCTGCTAATTCTCCTTTTATATCTTTAGTAGACAAGCTTCCCTTTTTACTTTTTCTATTTAAGTTATTAATAGCATTTTTTCCAATATTCATACTGGAATCTCCAATTTTATTCATTTGCGCTTCGTGCAAAATTTTAAAACTTTCTAAAGATTGATCTATGTTATTAAAATATAAATTTAGATTCCCCCAAGTATCTTCAAAATCCATCCACTCTAAGCGAGAAAAATCAAATAATTCAGGTTCACTAACTTTTATAGAATCTCCAAATAAATCAACTAATAGATTTATTAAATCTAATCTCAATAATTTCAATTCATTTCTTAAAAACTCAAAATCGCTTATAAGATTTAAATTAATATCTTTAATTTCATTATACTTATTAATTATATTTTCATAGCCTTGCTTTATACTAGAGGCATACTCATATGCATTATCGACTTTAGTGCTACCTGTAATAGAAAATTCATCTTTTCTTGTAATTTGTAAAGATTTTTGATGTGTTTGATTTAATTCATCTATAAAATCTATTGATCTAACATTATTTGCATTATTTTCAATTAATTTGATTTTGTTATCAAATTTGTCTAAATAATTATCTTCAAAGTTTAATGAATCTGTATTTATAAATATCCTATTAGGATTATATATACTATCATTCCCAATATTTTCAATAAAACATTTAACAATACCATCTTGAATTAATTTTGAATGTGAAGCTCTTTTATATGCTTCTTCCAAAATATATTTTAGAATAATTCCTTCTTTAAGGTTTAAATCGTTATTTCCTTCATTTAAAAAATCTACTAATTTTCTTCTATTATATATTGTTTTACTATTGGTTAATGTTATTACCAATTGATGAATCTGTTTAATTAGTTCTGCTTGAAAATATTTATTCTTCCAATTAGTTATTTCTTTATAATTTGACATATTTATTTTAATTTAAACTTGTTCAACATTAAAATACCCAGGATTCAAATATCCTGCGGCTCTAAAATCTATGCCATGCATGCGTAGAAAGGCATTTTGAACTTTTTCAACATCGTCGAAGGGATAGGGAACCATAGTTGAGACTTGAACAGAAAGACCTGCTCCAACATACTCACCTTGCACATTTAGTGCTTCTTTTATAGTAATTTTAAATGTAGGCATATAGGTTAGTTTTGAGATTTAATTACATTAAATTTGTGTTTAATGATACTCAAAAATATATGCCAAATAGACAAAATATGTCTGCTTCAATATAATGTAAGAAATTATTAATTATAATAATCAGACATACAGCCAATATGCACTTTCATTTCTTCAACAACATGAAGTGGAGAAATTATTTTAACCCAACGATTGTATCTTAAAATTTGCATAAAAAACTCGTAACTCGGTTCTACATAAATTTTAAGCTCACCCCAAATTCTAGTATTACTATAATCTAAGTCTTGAGTATCTAGATCTTGTGGTCTTGACACAATAATTTGTGAATGGTGTAACGGATTGCTTTCTAAATATTTAAAATGATGATTAGCCACTTGAATATGAATCCACGTCGGGGGAATATCCGATTTTAATATTCCGATGGAGTTTTTAAAATACTCGGAATCATTAAAAGGAACTGGATTTTTACAGACCCTGTTTGTTATAGATAATCCGTTAATTCTATTATCCAAACACAAGGCATAAATACCTATTTCAGAATTATGAGCAATTAAATACCAAGCATTATTAATTTCTTTAATATGCAGCGGTTGAAATATATTTTTTATTTTCTGAAACCGGTTATCGTCATACCAACCTTTATAATCTACTTCTATAAGGTACTGGCATTCTATGGCATTAATAAGCGCAACCATGTCTATAAACGGACTTAAAGACGTTCTGGAAGTGGTAACAAAATCTTTCCAAGCATGCGCGTGATGATGTAATAAATACAACTCTGTTTTCTCGAAAATCTCTTTTAAATCATCGTTTATAATAAAATCTTCTTCTAATACATAATAACCACTAAAACGTTTATGCTTAATTTGTATATTATTAAAAGATCTAATGTCTTTAATATCACGATTTATAGTTTTTCTGCTATTAGACTCTAATTTTTCGTAAAGTGAATCGTCATTATGTCGTTTAACTATAGCTTCTAATGCCTTCTTTAATTCTTCATAAGTAACATAAGGCTTAGATAACCCATATAATTCTGGATTTTTAATAATACGTAATACATAATAGCGTCTAAGAAATTCTGAAGTCATAAATAGTGATTAACTTCAGCAAAATAATAAATAAGAATCAAAGTTCTATACACAAGGCTATTTTATATATTTGAAATTTTTATAGTATATGAAAATAGCATTCAGTAAAAAAGATATTAGCTCTACAACCTGGTTTTCATTAGAAAAAGGGATTCAACTTTTTGCTGGAGTTTTCATTGTACCCAAAATATTCAATACTTTAGGGACTGTAGATATTGGTAAATTACATCTTGTAGAAGCCATTTTAGGTCTGTTTACACCTGTTTTTTTTCTGGGATTGGCCGCGATTTGTATTCGAGAAATTGTATTACAACCAAAAAAAAGTGAAACCATTATTGCAACAACATTTGTAATGCGGTTTTTAACTTGGATTTTGCTCACTATAGGCATAATAGGTTATTTGCTAATTACTAAAAACACATCGTTATTTACTTTATATTTTGTTTTATTATTTAGTTATTTATTTAGATTAACAGATATTTTCGAATTTTATTTCTTAGCTAAAAAGCAGGCTAAATTTATTTTTTTAAGTAAAATTATAAGCCTTTGTATTGTATTATTATTACAATATTATGGTGTTAAGAATGAAAAAGGCGTAACATATTTTGCAGAAATTATAGCCTTAGATTTTCTAATTCAAGGTATAATTTATACCATCGCATTAATTTTAAATCGTCAATTTTCGTTTAAAAAATTATCTATTTCTATACCACTGGGAAAGCAATTATTAATAATGGGATTCCCTTTAATGCTATCTAACGCCTTAGTGATGCTTTATATTGGTATTGATGAAATGTTTTTAAAATACTTTTATAACGATCATGCAAACGGCATATTTGGAAGTGTACAATATTTAGTTATTGGCTTAAGCTGGACCTTAGGATTTGCTATAATTAACGCACTATACCCATCTCTTGCAGAGTCTTTTAAAAGCAATAAAGAACATTATTATACTAAAATGAAACAATTGGGAATAACAATGATTGTTTTAGGAATTGGTATTGCGATATTTTATACTTTTTTAGGAAATTTTATTTTGAGCACCTATTTTTCAGATCAATATCAGGAGGCTAAATCGCCGCTTCATATTTTTTGTTGGGCTCCATTATTTATATTTATGGGCATGCTTTATGAAAAACATTTGCTATCTACAAACCAGTTACAACACGAAGTATATAGGTTTACTTTAGGTTGTGTTACAAATCTTATATTATGTTATATTTTAATTCCTTTATATTATTTAAATGGAGCAGCAATTGCCGTTTTGTTAAGTCATTTTGTAACTAATATTATGTATCCATCACTACAATTATTTTTACAGAAAAAACTTACTCCTAAATTTAAATAAAACATGAATCTACTTATACTTGCCCTTACTCCTGTTTTAGTAATTATACTTTACATTTATTATAAAGATAAATACGAGAAAGAACCAAAAATCTTGTTGTTTTATAACTTTCTACTTGGTGCTTTTGTAAGTATCATTATCACTACAATTATCTCCCTTTTTTACAACTATAATTTAGTTCTAGATCAATATAGCGTAATGCAACAATTTATTAGAGCTTTTCTAGTTGTTGGCCTTACAGAAGAATTTAGTAAATATGTAATTGTACGTTATTTTGCACAACCTAATAAAGCCTTTAACGAACCTTTTGATGGTATAATATATGCCGTAATGGTGTCTATGGGGTTTGCGGCCACAGAAAATATTTTTTATATTTTTGAAGGCGGCATACAATCTGGTATTTTACGAGCATTTACAGCTATTCCGGCGCATGCTAGTTTTGCAATTCTTATGGGGTATTTTATGGGGAAAGCAAAATTTTCTAAACATAGAATTAAGTATAATATAATGGGATTATTACTTGCTGCATGCTTTCACGGTACTTACGATTTCTTTCTTTTTATAGATTTTATACCTGGAATTTGGGCTGGAGCATTTATTTCTTTATTTGTAGGAATTTGGCTATCAAGGAAGGCAATAAAAAAACATCAAGACAAATCATATTTTAAATAATAGTACTATCTTTATTTCCCGAAAATCTCATTAGATGAACATGATGAAGAACACAATTGCTGATCGCGTTGCCGACTTTATAAAAAACTTCCCTCCTTTCGACCTACTCGATAAGGATCAACTATTAGATATATCTAAAGAAGTTAAAATCAAATATTTAGACAAAGAAAACATCATATATAATATAAACGATCCTTTACACGATCAGTTCTATATGATATATAAAGGAGCCGTTAAACTTAAGAAATACATCAACGAAAAATTGGAAACAATAGATCAGTTTGATGAAGGAGATGTGTTTGGATTGCGTCCATTATTTGCAAAAGAAAATTATGCCATCACTTCTGTAACAGAAGAAGAGACAATTTTATATTGTATTCCTATAGATATGTTCCATCCTTTTATTGATAATAATAAGGATGTTCGTCAATATTTAATCGAGAGTTTCGCGTCAAATACAGAGAATCCATTTTCTAACGAATTTCAAAAAAAATTATTGAAAGACGATGTGAAGTTAGATTTCTCAAAGGATATGTTCGAAATGCAACCTGTCCGTCTTATTAAAAATGTAATTACAGCTAAGCAAACTTCAAGTATAAAAGATGCTGCAAAGTTAATGTCTGAAAATAATGTAGGATCTATAATTATTGAAGATAAAGACTGCCCAATTGGTATTATTACCGATAAAGATTTAAGATTACATGTCGCTACAGGAAACTTTTCTATAAACGATGATGTTTCAAAAATCATGAATCATCCAGTAATGTGCTATAAAAAGAACATTACTATTGCGCAAGCACAAATCACCATGATGAAACACAAAATCAATCAGATTGTGGTGACTAAAGATGGTACGCCTAATTCAAAAATATCTGGTGTATTTTCTGAGCATGATATAATTGTAATGAAAGGTACAAATCCTTCCGTTTTAATGAAAGCTATAAAACGTTCTAACTCGACTAAAGAGTTAAAACGCATTCGTGAAAAAATCATGATGCTTTTAGAAGGCTATATTCAACAAAACATTCCGCTTACACATATAAATAATATAATTTTCGAATTAAACGATGCAACTATAAAACGTGTTATAGAGCGTTGTGTAGAGAAGATGGATCAAGCTCCTCCTGTTAAATTTGCATGGATGTCTTTAGGAAGTCAAGGTAGAAAAGAACAACTTTTACATACCGATCAGGATAATGCTATTGTGTTTGAAAATACAGACGACGACCATATAGAAGAAGTTAGAACTTACTTTTTGGCGTTGGCTAAAAAAGTAAATAAGCGTTTAAAAACTATAGGTTTTGAATATTGCCCAGGAGAAATGATGGCAAAAAACCCTAAATACTGCTTAAGCATTGACGAATGGGAAAATCAATTCTCTGCTTGGACAAGAGAAACTGGAGACGATGAACTGCTTTTATGTTCTATCTTTTTCGATTTCGATATTACTTACGGAGATATAGCACTTATCACTCAGCTTACAGAACACGTTACAGAAATTACAAAAGGCAATTTAATTTTCCAATCTAAATTAGGTGCAAGTTCTTTAAGAAACCCATCTCCTTTAGGATTCTTCAGACAGTTTTTAGTTGAACAAGATGGAGAACATAAAGATCACTTCGATTTAAAAAAACGTGCTATAATGCCTGTTACAGATGCAGGTAGATTATTAGCCATACACTATCAAATTATAAGTATTAATAATACTGCAGAGCGTTTTGAAAAATTAGCAGAGATAATGCCTGAAGATGAAGAGCTGTTTTTATCTTGTGCATATGCCTCTAAAGCATTATTAAAATTTAGAACAAAACACGGATTACGCCACCATAACAGCGGACGTTTCATTGCTTTAGCTGAATTATCTAAAGAAGAAAAAATGAAATTAAAACGTTGTTTTAAAGCAATTTCTAAAGTACAAGAACTTATTAAGTTAAAATTTAATTTAAAGAATTTTATTTAATGAAATGGCCTTTTAACAAAAAGGAGAAAGCATATCCTGAATACTGGAAACGCTATAACTCTCACTTTTTAGAACCTAAAGAAACAGACATAAACACCTCTACTTACGTTGTCTTAGATACTGAAACAACAGGGTTTAATTACGAAAAGGACAGGATGTTATCTATTGGGGCTGTAAAAATTATAAATGGTTATATAGATATTAGTACAGCCTTCGAGTTTTATATAAAACAAGATTATTTCAACGAAAGTACGGTAGAAATTCATGGCTTAATTAAAAACGAAAGATTAGAAACGGTTTCTGAAGAAGAAGCCGTTATTTTGTTTTTAGACTATATTAAAGACTCCGTTTTAGTTGCTCATCATGCGTTTTTCGATATTACCATGATTAACACTGCACTTAAGCGTTTAGAACTTCCCGAATTAAAAAATAAGGTTTTAGACACCATGTTTATTTACAAGGCAACACGCTTAAAATCTAATCTTATAGATCCTAATAAAAAGTATACTTTAGATGAACTTGCCGAAAATTATGATATCGATTTAAGCGATAGGCATACAGCCTCTGGAGATGCTTTAATTACAGCAATCGCGTTTATAAAGTCTATGCAATTTCTTATAAAAACAAAGGCTTATACTTTAAAAGATCTCTTAAATTGTAAATAACTCTATTTCAAAAAAAAATATAATCCTCATGTTATTTGTTATATTTACAAGACAAACAAACATAACATGAGTAAATCTACCAAAGTAACCGTTAACGATTTGCATCATTTTAATCTCTCTTTAAAAGATGTAGATCAATTAGATTCTGTAGAGACAGAACACAATCACTTTCATATTATTCAAGAGCGTATTTCTTATACTGCCGAAATTTCTAAAACAGATTTTCAGAATAAATGTTACACTGTAAAAATTAATAACACCGATTATCAGGTCAATATTTCAAACGATTTAGATAACCTAATTGCAGACATGGGATTCGAGATAGGCGCTTCAAAAAAAGTCGATGTCATTAATGCTCCTATGCCTGGATTAATTTTAGATATATCTGTAAAAGTTGGTGATCACGTAAAAGCAGACGACTCCTTATTAGTTTTAGAAGCAATGAAAATGGAAAACAGTATCGTATCTCCGCATGACGGTATTATAAAATCCATTGCTATAAAAGAAGGTATCACTGTAGATAAAGGTGATGTATTAATAGAATTTGAATAACCTGTAACGTTCCTTATTATGAAAAAAATACTAGTTGCAAATCGCGGCGAAATTGCCTTGCGTATTATGAAAACAGTAAAAAAAATGGGTATTAAAACCGTTGCCATTTATTCTACTGCCGACAGAGAATCACCACATGTTACCTATGCAGATGAGGCTGTTTGCGTTGGCGAACCCTTATCTAGTGAATCGTATTTACTTGGTGATAATATTATAAAAATAGCTAAAGAACTACACGTAGATGCTATACATCCCGGTTATGGTTTTCTTAGTGAAAATGCCGAATTTGTAGAAAAAGTTGAAGCTAATAATATCATTTTTATTGGCCCTACATCTGATGCTATAAAAACTATGGGAAGTAAAATAGCCGCCAAAGAAGCGGTTAAACATTATAACATTCCTATGGTTCCTGGCACAAAAGATGCAATTACAGATGTAAAAGAAGCCACTTTAATTGCAAAAAAAATAGGTTTTCCTATTCTAATAAAAGCTTCTGCTGGAGGTGGCGGAAAAGGGATGCGTATTGTTAAAAACGAACACGAGTTTGAGTCACAAATGTCTAGAGCAATTAGTGAAGCAACTCATGCTTTTGGAGATGGATCTGTATTTATTGAAAAATATATAGCTTCTCCCCGACATATTGAAATTCAAATCATGGCAGATAGTTTTGGTCATACTGTACATTTATTTGAACGTGAATGTAGCATACAACGGCGCCATCAAAAAGTAATTGAAGAAGCACCATCGTCTATTCTTACGCCTGCTTTACGAGAAAAAATGGGAGAAGCGGCTATAAAAGTTGCAAAAGCGTGTAAATATGTTGGTGCTGGTACAGTTGAATTTTTACTAGATGAAAATAATACTTTTTATTTCTTAGAAATGAATACCAGATTACAAGTAGAACATCCCGTTACAGAATACATTACAGGTCTAGATCTTGTAGAATTACAAATTAAAATAGCAAGAGGAGAATCTTTAAACTTAATACAAGGCGATTTAGAAATTAAAGGGCATGCCTTCGAACTGCGTGTATATGCAGAAGATCCTTTAAATAACTTCTTTCCAAGTATTGGAAAATTAAATGTGTACAAAATACCTGAAGGAGAAAATATACGTGTTGATAATGGAGTAAACGAAGGTGCAGATGTTTCTATTTATTACGATCCATTATTAGCAAAATTAATAACCTATGGACCAACTCGAGAAGCTGCTATTCTAACTATGGTAAAAGCGATAGACGCCTATAAAGTTGAAGGTATATTTACAACCTTAAGATTTGGAAAATTTGTATTCCAAAATGCAGCATTTCGCGAAGGTAATTTCGATACTAACTTTGTAAACATTTATTACGAACCAAATATTTTACAAAAACAAGCCGAAAAAGAAGCCAGACTTGCCGCTTTAATCGCTTTAAAACAATATCAAATAGACTTAAAACAAGTGAGATTACCTAATAGTTAAATTGAAATTTTATGGATTCTAAAACAAAAATACTATCCGATAAATTAGCTAAAGCCCATCTTGGCGGAGGAACTCATCGTATAGAAACACAACATAGTAAAAAGAAACTTACAGCAAGAGAACGTGTCGAATATCTATTAGATACTAACTCTTTTGAAGAAATAGGCATATTAGTTACTCACCGAACTACAGATTTCAATATGGATAAAGAAATCTATTTTGGAGACGGTGTTGTTACTGGATATGGAACAATACATAACCGATTGGTTTATATTTTTGCACAGGATTTTACAGTTTTTGGCGGATCTTTATCCGAAACTCATGCCGAAAAAATATGTAAAGTCATGGATCTTGCATTAAAAATGGGAGCACCATTAATTGGATTAAACGATTCTGGAGGTGCAAGAATTCAAGAAGGTGTACGTTCTCTTGGTGGTTATGCAGATATATTTCATAAAAATGTACAATCATCCGGAATTATACCTCAAATCTCAGCAATTATGGGACCTTGTGCTGGAGGAGCCGTATATTCTCCTGCCATAACAGATTTTACAATGATGGTGGAAAACAGCAGTTATATGTTTATTACTGGTCCTAATGTTGTAAAAACCGTAACGAATGAAGAAGTAAGTTCTGAAGATTTAGGTGGCGCACATACACATGCTACAAAATCTGGAGTTGCTCATATTACAGCTGTAAATGATGTAGAGTGTCTGGAACAAATTAAATCTTTACTTAGTTATTTACCACAAAATAATACAAAAAAAACTGCTAAAATTCCGTTTGAATTACAAGATGAAACGCGAGAAATATTAGCACAAATAATTCCAGATAATGCCAATAAACCTTACGATATGCGTCGGGTAATCTATGGTATTATTGATGATAAATCTTTTTTCGAAATTCATAAAGATTATGCAGAAAATATTATTGTAGGATTTGCTAGACTTGGCGGCAGAAGTATTGGTATTGTAGCCAATCAGCCTTTATTTTTAGCAGGAGTATTAGATGTAAATAGTTCTAAAAAAGCAGCACGATTTACACGATTTTGCGATAGTTTTAATATTCCTTTATTAATCTTGGTAGATGTTCCTGGCTTTTTACCAGGAACAGATCAGGAATGGAATGGTATTATTTCTAACGGTGCAAAATTACTCTATGCTTTAAGTGAAGCCACTGTACCGCGTATTACTGTAATTACAAGAAAAGCTTATGGCGGAGCTTACGATGTTATGAATTCTAAACACATTGGAGCCGACATGAATTTTGCTTGGCCAACTGCCGAGATTGCTGTTATGGGAGCGAAAGGTGCCAGTGAAATTATTTTTAAAAATGAAATTAAACAAGCTGAAGATCCTATAGCCAAACTAAAAGAAAAAGAAACCGAATACGCAGAAACATTTGCAAATCCGTATCGTGCCGCACAACGTGGTTTTATAGACGAAATTATTTTACCTAAAGATACACGAACAAAACTTTTAAAAGCATTTAGTATGCTAGAGGAAAAAACTGTAGAATTACCTAAACGTAAACATGGAAATATTCCTTTATAAATTGATCTAATTAAATATAAAAGCCTTCAAAACAATACTGTTTTGAAGGCTTTTTTTTGAAATATACGGTTAACTATATTTTTGCTTGAAACGTATACAAATCGTAGTAACGGCCTTGAGAAGCAATAAGTTCGTCGTGTGTACCGCGTTCTTTAATTTTCCCCTCTTCAATTACTAAAATCTGATCTGCTTTTCTAATTGTACTTAATCTATGTGCTATTACAATTGTAGTTCTATCTTTAGTTAATTCATTCAAACTTTTCTGAATATAACCTTCACTTTCGGTATCTAAATTAGAGGTTGCTTCATCTAAAATAATCACTTTTGGATCGGCTAAAATAGCACGTGCAATGGCGATACGCTGGCGCTGACCACCAGATAATTTTACACCACGTTCTCCTATTAATGTATTTAAACCATCATCAAAACGGTCTGTAAATTCGCTTACATAAGCAGAGTCTACAGCACTTAACAACTCCGCTTCTGTTGCATTTGGTCTTGGAAACATAATGTTTTCTCGAATGGTGCCTTCAAACAAAAATTCATCTTGAAGCACAACACCTAAATGTTTTCTAAAACTTTTTAATTTCACTTTAGATAAATCGTAACCGTCTACAGATACAAAACCTGATTTCGGATTTAAAAACGTAGCAGACAATCCTGCGATAGTAGATTTACCAGAACCAGAACTCCCAACCAAAGCGGTAACAGAACCAGAAGGTGCTTCAAAGCTAATATTATGCAATACATCTTTCCCTGTTTCGTAAGCAAAAGAGACATCGTTAAATACTAAATCTCCTTTTAAGTGTTCTATTTCTAAAGTACGGTTTTCATCATCTTCTTCGGCTTCCATATTCATAAGCTCTTCGGTGCGATCTAAACCAGCCAATGCTTCTGTTAACTGACTTCCAATATTACTCATCTGTACAATTGGAGCAATCATAAAACCAAGTAATAAGGTAAAAAACATAAAATCTCCAATAGTTAATTCGCCTAGCATAATTTTATAGCCACCAATTCCCATAATTCCTGTAGATGCAATTCCTAATAAAAATGTAGAAGAACTTGTCATGATCGCCGTAGCGGTTAAACTCTTTTTTACATTCTGAAATAGTTTATCTACTCCAGATTCGAAAGATTTATTTTCTTGATCTTCGGCATTAAAAGCTTTTATTACACGAACTCCAGATAATGTTTCGGTAAGTCTTCCGGTAACTTCTGCATTTATTACACCACGTTTTCTAAAAATGGGTCTAATATATTTAAACGCTTTTAAAGCTAAAACACCAAATACAGCAATAGGTACAAGTACAAAA
This sequence comes from Formosa sp. L2A11, assembly GCF_009796865.1. Classification (GTDB taxonomy): domain Bacteria; phylum Bacteroidota; class Bacteroidia; order Flavobacteriales; family Flavobacteriaceae; genus Formosa. Next base: position 2,862,526 of record NZ_CP047028.1, read on the forward strand.
AGTGTCATAGATGGGCTAATTTTAATTAGTAAAACCAATGAAATTAGGGCAGTAAACGTCCCTCCTACTAATTGTACTAAACCTGTTCCTATTAAGTTTCTAACACCTTCTACATCTGTCATTATTCTAGACACTAAAACTCCAGATTTTGTATTATCGAAAAAACTAATAGGTAAAGACAACACCTTTTTCTGAACTTTAGCACGTAATTCCGATATTAAATATTGGGCTTGTATACTTAATATTTTTGTGAGTAAAAAAGATGTTATGGCTTGTATTAAGATTGCTCCTCCAACTATAGCCAATAAACTATAAAGCTGGTCGAAATCTTTATTTGGTATAATATCGTCTAATAGGACTTTACTTTTCCAAGGTAAAACCAAACTTGCTAAACGACTAAATACAATTAAAATTAAGCCTATAAATACTAAATTTCTTTTAGGCCATATTATGGTTTTAAAAGCTTGTGCCATACTAACTTTAGAAACCTTTTTTTTATCCCCTTTTTCTGGTTGTTTGAGATGTCTCATATTTTGAATTTGATGGTAAAGATAATTTTACTAGATAAACTATTAATGTTTATAGTAATAAATATTGTTAATAGAGTTTTAAAAGACCTCCTGTTTTACCTAGTATTTCTTAACTTTATACCTCTTTAGAACTTATATATTATGGAATTTAGAACAATAGGAACATCAGATTTAAAATTATCAGCAATTACATTTGGATCTTGGGCTGCCGGCGGATGGATGTGGGGCGGAACAGAACAAAATGATGCTGTAAAAGCCATACAATCTGCATTCGATTATGGTGTAACTACAATAGATACTGCACCTATTTACGGTATGGGACATAGCGAAAAAATAGTTGGAGAAGCTATTAAAGACATTCCTAGAGATCAAGTACAATTAATTACTAAATATGGTTTACGCTGGGATGCTACAGAGGGCGATTTTTATGTAAATACTCAAGATAACGACGGTAAAGACATTGCTATTTATAAAAACTCTAGCAAAGCAAGTATTATTAAAGAATGTGAAGATAGCTTAAAACGTTTGGGGACTGATTATATCGATTTATATCAAATTCACTGGCCAGATGTTACTACAGAAATACAAGAAACTATGGAAGCCGTCGCTCAATTAATTAAAGATGGTAAAGTACGTTATGCAGGTGTTTGTAATTATAATGTAGACCAATTAAAAGAAGCTAATAATTATGTAGATATTATATCTAACCAAGTCCCATATAGTATGGTAAACAGAGGAATTGAAACAGATTTGGTTCCGTTTGTACTTGAAAACAATATGTCTATTTTAGCTTATAGTCCGCTACAAAGAGGTTTATTGACAGGAAAGATGAAAGCAGGACATGTTTTTGCAAAAGGAGATCATAGAAAAGGATTAGCTTTTTTTAAAGATGAAAATATAAAACAAACAGATTTGTTTTTAGAGAAATTAATCCCGTTAGCTGAATCGAAAAACGCATCAATTTCTCAATTGGTTTTACGATGGACAATAGAACAACCAGGAATTACAATTGCATTGGCAGGTGCTAGAAATGAGAAACAATCTATTTCTAATGCAAAAGCAATTGATGTAAAATTATCTCACGAAGAATTACAATTTATAAGTCAAGAACTGTCTAAAGTAAGCCTTAATTTATAAACATAAGGCCCTTAAATAAAAGACAATGAAATAGTAATAGGCTGTAAATTTAGAATTTGAAAATTTACAGCCTATTTTATTAAATATATACACCTTATTTGTAATGAATAAGGTGTTTTTTTTACCGATTTGTTAGAACTTTATTTATAACATAAAAAGAACGGCTTAATAAAAGACTAAATGGTATTTTTGTGTGATGCAAGACAAGAAAAACCAATTTGAGTTTATAGCGTTAATGGCATCGCTAATGTCTATAGTATCTTTATCTATAGATGCTTTATTACCTGCTTTTCCTAGTATTGGTATCGCTGTTGGAAATGAAAACAGCAGAGATTTACAGTCTCTTGTTACCATGATTTTTTTAGGTTTTGGAATTGGCCAGTTAATTTTAGGACCGCTTTCTGATAGTTTTGGTAGAAAACCACTCATGTATATTGGGTTTGGAATTTTTATTATTGCAAGTCTAATTTGTGTAAGCGCAACCAGTTTAGAAGTTATGCTTATAGGAAGAGTGCTTCAAGGTATAGGGCTTTCTGCTCCAAGAACTATATGTATTTCTATTATTAGAGATTCTCACAAAGGAAATTATATGGCAAGAATGATGTCTTTTGTTACGGCATTTTTTATTCTTATTCCGGTTATTGCACCAGCATTAGGACAGTTTATTCTTAACTATTTTAATTGGGAATCTATTTTCTTTACACAACTCTTTTTTGCTATAGTTGTTAGCATTTGGTTTTGGAAACGACAACCGGAAACTTTACATCCAGAATTTAAAATACCTTTTAATAAGCATGTGTTTATAAATGGATTTAGTGAATTAATTCGTTATAAAGAAGCCATGATTTTCACGGTGCTTTCTGGTTTTATTACAGGATCTTTTATGGTGTATTTAAGTTCTGCTCATCATGTATTTATAGATCAGTACGAGGTTGGAGAAAATTTTCCATACGTCTTTGCTGGGCTCGCTATTTCTATTGGAATATCTACACTTTTAAATGGAACTTTAGTGGTCCGTTTTGGAATGCGAAGATTAGCTTTAGTTTCTTTAGCGGCTTTTAGTTTAATATCTACTATTTATGTGGGCTTATTTTGGAACACTCCAAATCCAAGTTTATATGTATTGGTTCCGTTTTTAGCAGCACAATTTTTCACGTTAGGATTCTTGTTTGGAAACTTAAGAGCGATAGCTATGGAACCGATAGGACATATTGCAGGAATTGGAGCGGCTTTAACGGGCTTTGTATCTACTATTGTTGCTATTCCTATTGCTACATTTATTGGTGGTTTTATGACGGATACAGCTTTGCCTCTATTTGTTGGTTTTTCTATATGTGGTAGTGTTGGATTAATTACTTTTTTATACTTAAAACGACATAGGCTTTACCGAAAATTTAGTTTAAAACGGAGTTAGGGATTGCAACGGCATCCTTTTTATGTTTTTCTCATAAAAAGATATAGTGGAAAGCCCGACTTTTTTCCTTAAAAAAGGAACTCACTACTAAAATTTAAGATGTGAAAGAATATCTACCACAGACGATATTATGTACTCAATCCCGATTGCAATAACTATAAAACCAATAATACGAGATAGTGCATTAATTCCAGATGCTCCTAAAAATTTCACGATTAAATACGAACTTTTTAGAATAAGGTAAATACAAATGGTTGTGAAAACAAGTGCACCTATAATGATGAATTTATCTTGAATTTCTGAAAACTCCCGATTGTAGGTTATTAATAACGAAATGGTTCCTGGTCCCGCTAACATAGGCATGGCTAAGGGAGTTAAGCTAATTTCGTTTCGAGAATTAATATCTTCTTCTACGCGTTTACGCTTCATTCCTTTGTGTTCTGCAAATTTACCGGTTAACAAGGCGAAACCTGATGATGCAATAATAAGCCCACCTGCAATTTTGAGTGCATTAATGCTTATTCCAAAAAAGGATAAGATATATTTTCCTGCAAAAAAAGATAAAAGTAATATTATAAATGCATTTACAGCTGTCCAAAAAGCAATAACAGCACGCTCTTTTTTAGTGTTTTCTGACGATAAACCTACAAATACTGGAACGGTACCTAAAGGATTCATAATTGAAAATAAAGCCCCGAAAGTGGATAAAAATAACTCCATTGTTTTTTCTGCAAATACACTCTATTTTAAACTATTTTATGTTAGTTATACTTTAAGTAATTGTGAATTGAAGATGAAATATGTCGCTTTAATTTCTATTAATTGTTAACCTATTATTTTACACAAAAAACTGTGCAATGTTATAACAACATGACACAGTTTTTAATATTTTAAATAAGACTATATTTTATGATAAAGTATTAATTATACTTCGCGTTTTACCGGTGCTAATGCACTTTTTTTAATGGTTATAAAACCTAAAGCGTTAAGTATTTTCATAATACCATAAGTAACATCTAGCTCGTACCAACGTACGCCACCAAAGTTAGCGCGACCTCCAAATTTATGGTGATTGTTGTGGTAACCTTCTCCCATCATTAAAAAATCGAATGGTAATAAATTCTTAGATGTATCGCTTACTTTAAAATTAACATAACCATAAATATGTGCAAACCAGTTAATAATTACACCATGTATTGGTGCCATAAAAAAGGCTACAGGAAGTAATAACCATTGCCACCAAGCAGTAGCAAATAATATAAAGATAACAATATAGAATGCGGCCCATGCTAAACGAGAAATACGTGAACTTGCAAAATCATCGAAACGTTTCCATTGTGGTACATTTTTAGTGAATTTAGCATCTATAGCAATACGCTGTTTGTTAATGTCTTGATAAATGTTTTTAGTACGCCACATCATAGAAAACACATTGCTATCGTATTTTGGAGAGTGTGGATCTTTTTCTGTATCTGCATAAGCATGATGCATTCTATGCATAACACCATAACCGTAGGCGCTTAAATAGTTTGAACCTTGAAATACCCAAGTTAGAAAGAAGCAGATTTTTTCTCCTAATCGAGACATTTTATATGTTTGATGTGCTGCATATCTGTGAAGAAAAAAGGTTTGAAAGAACAACCCAGAATACCACAGAATAATCATAAAGACTATTATTTTCATTGCTATAATTTTATACAGCAAAGAACCAATATTAAATAGGATTATGAAATGAACATGGGTTAAGAAATGCGTTTTCTAATACGGCTTAATGCCTGTGCGGTTACACCAATGTAAGATGCTATATATTTTAAAGGAATGTCTTTAATAAGTTTTGGACGCTCTGTAAATAAATTAATATAACGCTGTTCTGCCGTTTCGTTAAGTAACGATTGCTCGCGTTTAGATTTAATTAAAAACAAACGTTCTGAAGATAATCTTCCTATTAAATTACCCACTTCTGTTTTTTTATAAACCTCTTGTAAGTCTTTGTAAGATACACTCCAAATAGACAAATCTGTTAAGGCTTCAAGCGCGTATAAAGATGGTGCTTGTGTTAAAAAAGAATCGTAAGCACTAATAAATTCATTTTCGAAACAGAAACCAAAAGTTACATCTTTTTCTTCGTCTTCATGCGGAATTAAAAACCGTGCAATTCCAGATCCTATAAATGAAATATAATGTTCTGTTTCACCAACATTTAAGATGCGTTCTTTTTTCTTAAACGTTCGTGTTTTAAGTTTTGAAGCAAACAACGTCCAATCGGCATCGCTTATGGATACAGTAGATTCTATATAATCTCTAATTTCTATCATGTTTTACCTACTAATGAGCTGTCTGTTTTAATAAAATTTAAATTTATGCATTTCAAACTGTATTATACAACTGAAAAACTTAAATAATTACATCTTTAAAAATAATTTATAAGAAAATAACTACAGACAAGATAATCATAGTAATTTAACAACTTTAGTATTTAAAAAGGAATATATTTTATGCTATTTCACTATAGTGATGCAGTTAATTATGGATTTATTTCATTTATTCGAAAAATATTAATAATCTTATATAAACCGAGCACTTTTTGTAATCTTTAAGTGAAAATATTTTCATAAATTTATACTGCAAAAATAAATTTAACGCATGTCGATACTTATTACCAACATAAAACAATTATTACAAACAAGAACACATGGTATTTTTAAAGTTTCTGGTAAAGAAATGAAAGAATTACCATTAATAGAAAATGCTTACTTACTTATTGAGCATGATACCATTGTAGAATATGGCTCTATGAAAAATATTGGTGCTGTTATAGCTGAAAAAACTATTGATGCCACTGGTAAAATTGTTTTACCTGCTTGGTGCGATTCGCATACCCATTTAGTTTATGCTGGACATAGAGAACAAGAGTTTGTAGATAGAATAAACGGATTGAGTTATGAAGAAATTGCTAAAAAAGGTGGAGGCATCTTAAACTCTGCTGAAATTTTAGAACATACAAGTGAAGACGATTTATATGAGCAATCTGTAAAACGTTTAATTGAAGTTATGAAATTAGGTACAGGTGCCATTGAAATTAAATCGGGTTACGGTTTAACTTTAGAATCTGAACTAAAAATACTCCGTGTAATAAAACGACTAAAACAAGATTTTAATATTTTAGTTAGACCTACATTTCTTGGTGCTCATGCAATTCCTAAAGCATTTAAAGGAAATAAAGCAGGATATATAGATGAACTCGTTAATACTATAATTCCAGAAATAGCTAAAACACAATTAGCAAAATATATAGATGTTTTTTGCGAAGAAGATTTCTTTACTTTAGAAGATACAGAGCGCATTTTAAAAGCAGGTATAAAACACAATATGGTTCCGAAATTGCATGTTAATCAATTTAAAGCTTTTGGAGGTGTTGCTTTAGGTGTTAAACATAATGCGCGTTCTGTAGATCATCTTGAGATTGTAAAACCAGAAGACATAAAGGCATTAAAAGGTAACCATACCATGCCGGTAGCTTTACCGTCTTGTTCTTATTTCTTAGGTATTCCTTATACGCCAGCACGACAACTTATAGATGCAGGTTTACCTCTTGCTATAGCCAGTAATTATAACCCAGGAACTACACCAAGTGGTAATATGAATTTTGTAGTAAGCACAGCATGTATAAAAATGAAAATGACTCCTGAAGAAGCTATTAATGCAGCTACGATTAATGGAGCCTATGCCATGGGAGCACATAAAATGTTTGGAAGCATAACACGTGGTAAAAAAGCTAACATTATAATTACAGAAGACATACCTAATTATAACTATATACCTTACGCCTTTGGAGATAACAATATTAATACTGTTATTATTAATGGTAAGATTGTAGAATAAAACATATTTACATAAAAACCCCGAATAATTTAAAATTATTCGGGGTTTTTATATATTATTAATATCTGTTATTTAAGTGTAAATTCTGACGTAGACACTAAATCTTTTTCATTAAAAACATTTACAACATAACGTCCTTCTTCAAATTCATCTGTTCTAGAAGTCACAAATTCACAAACATTTAAACTTGCATTTTCATAATTAAAACGACTTATTAAACTATAGTTTAAAGATTTTTCTCCAAATATAACTTGTTCATTTACACCCATTACATTATTCTTAGGGTCTATAACTTGTACATATAGTTCTTGATCTCCTGCTTGTACTAAATTATTTTTAGCAACAGTAAAACAAACTCTAAGTTTATCTGCTCTTCTAGCACGTTCTGTTGGTATTAATTTACCAGAACTACGTTCTATAACACCAAAGCCTTTTAAACCTACAGTACTTAAAACAGCTGCATTTTCTACAACTTCTGCCAATGCTGTATTTTGTACAAGTAAAGAATCTGTAAACATATTACGTTCTTCTAAGCGTGTACGTGTACTATCTAAAGAAGTCGTTAGCATATTGTTTTGAGATTTTAACTTATCGTTTTCTTCAAGTAAAAAATCCATTTCTTTCTGTAAACTCACATACTTCTGTTTGTATCTCCACAAGCTTTTTACATTCGTTTCAGAGATTTGTAGCGAATCAATTAAACCTTGAATTCGTGTTCTTGCTCCAATTAAATTACTATTAGCAACTTCACTTTCACTTATAGCAACATCATATTGTTTTGCCATATTGCTTAAATCCGTCATTACTAATTGTTTCTCTTCTTTAAGCTGAGTTAAAGTTTCGTTCTTCTTTTTCATAAGATCGAACGTATAAAAGGCTGTTCCTAAAAATAACACTAAGGCAACACCTAAAGCTATTTTTAACCCGTTATTTGATGTGTTTTGTTCCATAATTTATTTGAATAATCTCTAATTTGTTAAGACTTTATTTACTATTATTAATATAGCTATATATTATCAATTTTAGGTTCATAAAACAAAAAAAATAGTACTTTTAAATTTTATTAAACTTTATATTAATAATGGATAAACTAGTTGTTTTTAACAATTCAGATCTTTCAAGGTTTTTAAATATTCGTCCTTCAGAATCTAAATTTGGAGAACATGTTAATATGCTTCCACCTGTGTGCAATATATACGAATATATTGAGAAATTAGACGTTAACTATGTATTAATAGGGATTCCAGAAAATATAGGTGTTTTAGCTAATTTTGGTAAGCAAAGCACAATTCATACTTGGGAAGCCACATTAAAATCACTTTTAAATATTCAGAAAAATGAATTTACAAATCCTGAAAACGTTTTAATTCTAGGCTATTTAAATTTTGAAAAAGAACTTAAAAAAATTAATGAATTAGATCTATCTATAGATAAACAACTGGATAAATGTAGAAAAATTGTCTCTAAAATAGATAAAGAAGTCTCAAATTTAGTTTATAGTATAAAAAAAGCAGGTAAAATACCTATTATTGTAGGTGGCGGTCATAATAATTCCTACGGTAATATAAAAGGTAGCGCCTTAGCACTGAATTCTCCTATTAATGTAATTAATTTAGATACGCTTACAAACTTTAAACCTGAAGAAGGCAGACATAGTGGTAACGGTTTTACTTATGCTTATGTAGAAGGCTTCCTGAAAAATTATTATGTTTTTGGTGTTCATGAAAATCACATTCCCAATTCTATTCTTAAAGAGATTAATAAATTAAAACATATTAGTTTTAGTTCTTATGAAAGTATTGAAGTGAAACAAACAACAACCTTTAAAAAAGAATTAAAACAAGCTTTATCTTGCATTGAAGCACTTCCTTTTGGGATTGAAATAGATTGTTCTGCTATAGAAAAGTTAAACGAAGACACCTCCACAACTAGTGGTTTTAGTACAAAAAAGGCTAGACGATTTGTAAATTACTTTGGAAAACGTGAAGCTGTACAATATTTACATATTTGTGAAGCGGCACCTACCAAAGAAAATGCATTACATATAGGTAAACAAATTTCTTATTTAATTACAGATTTTATAAATGCTAACAGTTCAAGAAAAGTAGCAGAATAAAAAAAATAAAAAGAGGTTGAATAAAATTATGTTTTATTCAACCTCTTGAAATACTTTTATTTAAATCGTACAACTAATTCGTGATTATTGCATTTTGAAAAGCATGTAAACTTTTTCCTGATTCAATTGGATATCCTAACTCTATTAAAGCGCGCTCTAAAGCACCAAGGACAGCTAACAAATCATTTGGAGAAACAGACCCCATATGCCCTATTCTAAAATAGGTTGATTTAATATCTGCTAATAATCCGCCAGCAATAATTATATCACTCGCATTCATTTTAGCACTAAAACTAGCACCATCTACACCTTCAGGATAATATATAGCAGATAAAGTATGCGCTGCTAATGCATTAGAAACAGGTAGCATTTTTAGATGTAAAGCTTCTATTCCTAATCTAAAAGCTTCAGCTAAATATCTATGTCTTTTTATGCGTTTATTTATGCCTTCTTTACAAATTATTTTCAAACTAACTTCTAGTGCCACAATTAAATTAACAGGAGGCGTACCAAAATACGAAGGTCTGCGCTCTTCATAAGCTTTCATAATAGGCAACCAGTTTTTCCAGTTTGCATAATAATTACCAACAGGGGTTTTTCTATTCTCCCAAACCTGAATTGCTTTTTCAGAAGCCATTAAAAGTGCCAAACCAGGAGGTACTCCAATTGCTTTCTGAGACGCTGTTAATACAATATCAATACTCCAATCATCCTGATTAATCTCTTCTCCTGCAACCGAACATACACCATCCAGAATACTTAATGTATTATACTTTTTAGCCAAATGAGCTATTGGTTTAGGATCTACCAAAACACCTGTAGACGTATCTACATGTGTCATAGTTAAGGCCTTATAGTGTTTGCTTTTTAGTGCTTCTTCAATTGTATCTAGACTAACAACATCTCCTGTAGGAGCTTCTAAAACAGTCACTTCTGCCCCATAGCACTCTAAAATAGATTTAAAACGTATACCAAAATATCCAGAAGAAATTACAAGTACAGAGTCTCCCGATTCTATAAGATTAGAGATTGCCATATCCATAGCTAAAGTCCCTGTTCCTGAAATAATAAAAGGCTGTCCTTTTGGAGATTTCCAAACAGTTCGCATAAGCTCAAGACTGTTACCAAAAGTCTCAATAAAATCTGGAGCTACATGACTATTTGTAGCAATACCCATAGCTTGTAATACATCAGGTTCAAATTCTATAGGACCTGGTATCATTAGTAATTTTCTACCCTTCATTGTATTTATATTATTTTATTAAATTAAGTTCACTAACAATTATACCATCTAAATCTACATAAATATATTGGTTTGGATTAAAAGTAACACCTCCAAATTTAACAGAAATACAGATCTCTCCTTGGTCTTGTTTTATACTTTTAAAAGGAGACGTATTTAATGCCCTAATACCAATATTCATAGTATGTATTAATTGAGAATCTCTTATACATCCATTTACAAGAATGCCATTCCAGTGATTTTGTATAGCTAACAGAGCTAATTGATCACCAATTAACGCACAACGTAACGATGCACCTCCATCAATAACAAGAACTTTCCCTGTACCGTCTAATTCTAATTGTTTTCTTACTAATGAGTTGTCTTCGAATATTTTTAATGTTGTGATTTTTCCATAAAATGATTTTTTAGCACCATAAGAACGAAAAACGGGATTTACACAACTTATTACGTCTTGATATGCATCACAAAGATCTGCTGTTGTAAACATAATTAAAAGGGTTATGGTTTTTGAAAAGATGATAATTATAAAGGCAACAGTCTTACATGTTGCCTTTACAATAAGATTGTTTACAATTATTTATCAAGAACAAGTTCTCTTTCAGATTTCACTTTGCTTCCCTCAAACTGATTACTTGTATTATTTTCACCACCAGCTTTAAGTGCCTTTTCTCCTGCAAAAAACGATTTATGGTCGTCTCCTAAGTCAGAACCTGCCATACGCTGATGTTTTAAACAAGAAACGCCTTTACGTATTTCTTGTCTCTGAACCCCTTTTACATAAGCCAACATGCCATCTTCTGCAAAATACCCTTTGGTTAAATCGTTCATATGTAACGCTGTAGTATGATATGTAGGCAATGTTATTAAATGATGAAAGATACCTGCTTCCCTTGCACCATCTCTTTGGAATGTTCTAATTTTTTCATCTGCAATTCTACTTAGTTCAGAACCATCATACACAACATCCATTAAATTGTTTTTATCGTACTCTGTCATTATTTTTCCAGAAGCAAACATTTCATCATAAGCTTGATTACGGAAATTTAGAGTCCAATTAAACGATGGCGAATTATTATAAACCAATTTTGCATTAGGTACATTAACTTTAACCCTATTAACCATATATGCAATTTGCTTTACATTAGGCGTAGGTGTTTCAATCCATAATAAATCGGCTCCATTTTGTAAACTTGTAATACAATCTAAAACCACACGATCTATATTAGACCCCATTTTAAATTTATATAAACCATTTGCTAATCGTACAGGTCTAACTAATTTTCCGTCTCGTTTTAAAAGCACATCGTCTTCTTTTGCTCCATCTATAGAAATATCTTCACATTCAATAAAATTTAAATATTTAGAAGCTAAATCTCCAGGTGTTTTACTTACAGGTAATTTTTGAGTTAATCCTGCACCTTCAGAGTCTGTTCTGGCTACAATTATGCCATCATCTACTCCCAATTCTAAAAAGGCATACCTAATTGCATTAATTTTTGCAATAAAATCTTCATGAGGCACCGTTACTTTCCCATCTTGATGTCCGCATTGTTTTGCATCAGACACCTGATTTTCAATTTGAATAGCACAAGCTCCAGCCTCAATCATTTTCTTAGTTAATAAATAAGTAGCCTCTTCATTCCCGAAACCAGCATCAATATCTGCGATAATAGGAACAATATGTGTTTCAAAATTATCAATGTCATTCTGCACATCTTCACCTTTTTCAAGACGTTTAAATAAGTCGTTTAATTCTATAGCATCTGCCTGACGAAGAAAATCGTAAATTTCTTTTATTAAAGCAGGTACAGATGTTTTTTCATGCATAGATTGATCTGGTAACGGACCAAATTCTGAACGCAAGGCAGCGACCATCCAACCTGATAAGTATAAATATTTTTTATTGGTTGTTTTATGATGCTTTTTCACTGCAATTATATTTTGTTGCGCAACAAAACCATGCCAGCATCCTAAAGATTGCGTATAATTAGAAGAATCTGCATCGTATTCTGCCATATCATTCCTCATTATAGCTGCTGTATATTTTGCAATATCCAAGCCTGTTTTAAAACGATTTTGAGTGACCATTCTAGCAGCACTTTCCGGACTTATAGCATCCCAAGTGTTACCGTATTTTTCTTTTAATTTTTTTACAGTTTCTAATGCTGAGCGGTAATTTGTTTGTGATAAATTTTTCATAATTTTGTGATACGTTATTTATTATTAATAATTAGATCCTGTTGATTGTTGTAGCAATCGCAGGATTGTTTTGTTTAAAGATAATTGTAGGCAGAAAGCGTTAAAAATTCTTCAAATTCTTGAGATAACACAGATTTATCAAATAACTGAATAGCTAACTCAAACTTGGTGTCCTTAATGGTTTCTTCTGTATAAATAGAAACGAGTTTCTCTACTTCCTCATTGAAGATCTCTGTGTACATTTTTAAATTAAATATGCGACCATCTTCTAAAACCACTTCGTTCTTAAGCCATTGCCATACTTGTGTTCTCGATATTTCTGCAGTTGCCGCATCTTCCATTAAGTTATAAAGCGCAACAGCTCCATACCCTCTTAACCACGCTTCGGTATATAAAATTCCTACATTAATATTTTTTCTTATTCCAGCTTCTGTTACAGTTCCTTCAGGCAGCTCTACTAAATCTTGTTCGGTAATAGTAACATCGTCACGGGAAACCTGCAATTGGTTAGGTGCAGGCATGTATGTATTAAATTCGGTCATGGCCACAGCAACTAAATCTGGATGAGCAACCCATGTACCATCATGGCCATTTTTAACTTCACGCTCTTTATCTTTTCTTACTTTTTCTAAAGCCGCTGCATTTGCAATTTCATCATTTTTAATAGGAATTTGTGCAGCCATTCCTCCTATGGCTAAAATGCCTCTTTTATGGCAACGCTGAATAACCAATTTAGAATACGCATCCATAAATGGTGTGGTCATGGTGACTTGATCTCGATTTGGAACTACGAAATTTTTATGATTTCTAAATTTTTTGATATATGAAAAAATATAATCCCAACGTCCACAATTTAACCCTACAATATGTTCTTTAAGCTCATAAATAATTTCATCTAACTGAAAACTAGCTGTTATAGTTTCTATTAACACAGTTGCTTTAAATGTACCTAGTGGCACTTCAAGATAATCTTCCGCAAATTTGAAAACGTTATTCCACCAACGTGCCTCTTTATAATGTTCTAATTTTGGAAGATAAAAATATGGTGCTGTATGATGTTTTAACAAAATTTGAGTATTATGGAATACATACAATCCAAAATCTACCAAACTTCCGGAAGCTTCGACACCGTTTATTATAATATGTCTTTCGTTTAAATGCAAACCTCTTGGTCTAACTAATAAAACTGCCGTTTCTGGTTTTAGTTGATATGATTTTCCACGTTTAACATCTTCAAGAGTAATGGTTTTATTATTTGCATCAATTAAATTTTGTTGCCCTTCAATAGCATTTTGCCAAGTTGGTGCATTACTATCTTCTAAATCCGCCATAAATGTTTTGGCACCAGAATTTAGCGCATTAATAATCATTTTCCGATCTACGGGACCTGTAATTTCTACACGTCTATCTTGAAGATCTAACGGAATATTACCTGCAGTCCAATTAGATTCTCTGATAGATTTAGTCTCCTTAGGGAATTTAGGAAACTGCCTATCGTCAAATTTTTTCTGCTGATTTACACGTTTTTTCAGGAGTTGCAAACGCTCTTCATTAAAGTTTTCGTGAAGGGCTATTATAAAATCTAGCGCTTCTTCTGTTAGAATTTCAGGATAGTAATTACTAACATCATTAGAGAACGTAATTTTTGTTTTTTCAATAACTGTCTGTGCCATAGTAGTTTGTTTTATAAAACAATGATATAACAAAGTTTTTAATAAAACAAGCGAACGTTCGCTAAATAAATATTTTCGCAAAATTTAAAGTGTTCGCAAAATAGTTTATATTTGTTATTATGGAAGAAAGTTATATTAAAGTTGTTTTTGGTTTAAAGCTAAAGCAGATCAGGGTAGACAAGAAATTATCTCTATTTGGTTTGTCTAAACTTTCGGGTTTATCTAAATCATATTTAAACGAAATAGAAAACGGAAAAAAATACCCTAAACCAGATAAAATTGTAATGCTTGCAGATAAATTAGATATACCATACGACCAGATGGTATCTTTAAAATTAGACAAGAATTTAGCACCAATTGGAGATTTATTACAATCTAAAATATTGAAAGAACTGCCCTTAGAGCTCTTCGGAATTAAAGAAAGTAATTTAATAGATATTGTTGCTAATGCACCTACAAAAGTGAATGCATTTATTAGTACTATTATTAAAATTTCGCAACATTATAATTTCACTAAAGAAAGTTTCTACCTCGCCTCTGTGCGCTCTTTTCAGGAAGCAAATAATAATTATTTTGACGACATAGAACAAAGTGTACTCGCTTTTGCAAAAGCATATCATATAAACTTAGACGAAACAGTAACATCTAAAGAATTACAAGAAATTCTTATAGAAGAGTTTGGATACACTATTAATCATTCTGAACTTGATAACCACCAGGCTTTAGATACTTTACGTTCCGTTTTTATTCCTAAAACAAAAACATTATTACTTGCCAGTAGAATGGACGAAGCACAACGTACATTTATATACGCCAAAGAATTAGCTTACAATTATTTAGAATATAAAGAACGTCTTTATACGTTTTCATGGATTAAATTTGAAAATTTTGATCAGGTCCTTAATAATTTCTATGCTTCATATTTTGCAGGTGCGTTAATTTTACCAAAAGCTATCTTAACAGATAAACTGACAGATTTATTTAGTAAAAACACCTTTGATGAATCTTTATTTCTAGATATTATACATTCATTTAATGCATCTCCAGAATCATTTTATCAGCGTTTAACTAATATTCTACCTAAAGAGTTTAACATTCAAAACTTATTCTTTTTACGCTTTACGCATCGTTCTGGAACAGAAAGATTTCATCTTAAAAAAGAATTTCATTTATCTCACCAGCATTCACCTAATGCCAATGAAAGTAATGAACATTATTGCAGACGCTGGGTATCTTTAAAAGTTTTAAAAGAAATAGACAAGGATAATAAAGACCATATTTTTGATATGCAAATTTCCAATTATCCGAGTGATAATGTCAGTTATCTGCTATTATCATCAGCAACCAAAGATCCGTTTAAAGAAGGTTATTATAGAAGCATTAGCATTGGTTTATTAATTGACAAGCAGCTAAAAAAGAAGTTAAACTTTTTAGATGATCCTAAAATTAAAAGTCAAAATGTAAGTGTGACTTGCGAGCGTTGTGCCATTAAAGATTGCGAAGTCAGACAAGTACCAGCTATTCGCTTAGAAAACAAGGAAAAAAACTCAGAAATTGAATTGGTTGTAGAAGATTTGAAAAAAAGATTTAGTTAATACCAATTTAAGCTCTAATTTTAGAATAGTTAATAATATAAAAACAACATTATAAATCATGAAAAAGATAGTCTTATTTGCCACATTAGTAACATCTTTCGCATTATATAGCTTTAAACCTATTACACAACCTAAAAACGGATCTGAAATAGAAACGACTAAAGCAGACACTAAAACTAAAATCATACCCATTTCTCATGCTACATTTATCATGGAGATAAAGGATCTAATTATTTACCTAGATCCTGTTGGTGGTGCAGAAGCATTTACAAATCAAAAAGACCCAAATCTTATTTTAATAACAGATATTCATGGAGATCATTTAAATATTGAAACTCTAGAAGCTGTAATTAAACCAACGACAACAATTATGGCTCCACAAGCCGTTGCAGACAAACTTACCGAAGCACTTAAAAAACAGACTATAATTATTAGTAATGGAGAAACCGAAATGTATGAGCATATTAAGATTGAAGCCATTCCTATGTATAACTTACGTCCAGAAGCACTTAAATTCCATTCTAAAGGAAGAGGAAACGGCTATGTTTTAAATAATAATGATGAACGAATTTATATTTCTGGCGACACTGAAGACATTCCAGAAATGCGTAACTTAAAAAATATAGATATTGCTTTTGTTTGTATGAACCTACCTTATACTATGACGGTGGAAAGTGCTACAGATGCTGTATTAGAATTTAAACCCAAAGAAGTTATTCCATATCACTACAGAGGGAGTGATGGTTTTAGCGATGTTAACTTGTTTAAAAAGCTGGTTGAAGCTAAAAATAAGAGTATTAAGGTTACGCTATTAGATTGGTACCCAAAAAATTAACAACCTAATTATGTAAATACTGATATTTATTTTATATTTGGAATGCTATTAGTCTAACAAATATAACTTATCATGTCAATTGTATTGTATCAATCAATGCTGCTTAACCGTGTTATGCAGTTAATTCAAGGTAATGAAATCATTATCGGGTTATTATTTATTGTATCTGTTTTTCTTGTTTTACTAATTATAGGATTGCGAAAAACACAGAAATTAAATGCAGAAAATGAACGTCTTGCTAATTCTGATGTATTAGAAACAGACGAAAAAAACAAAAAATATAAAGATTTTACAGAAGGGCATTTATATAGTAACAACTAATGTGTAACACTTCTAAAAACCAAAAAGAGCCTGCAAATTTTGCAGGCTCTTTTTTATAATAGAAATGCGTTAATATAATTAACGTACTAATTTTTTGTATTTGATACGTTTTGGCATTAAATCTCCACCTAAACGTTTTTTCTTATTTTCTTCGTATTCACTAAAACTTCCTTCAAAGAAATATACTTGGCTATCTCCCTCAAAAGCTAATATATGCGTACAAATTCTATCTAAGAACCATCTGTCGTGACTAATTACCACGGCACAACCTGCAAAGTTTTCCAAACCTTCTTCTAATGCACGTAATGTATTTACATCCAAATCGTTAGTAGGTTCATCTAAAAGCAATACATTACCTTCTTCTTTTAACGTCATTGCTAAATGTAAACGGTTACGTTCACCCCCAGAAAGTAACTTTACCTTCTTATTTTGTTCACCTCCAGAGAAGTTAAAACGACTTAAATAAGCTCTAGAATTTACTTCTTTTCCGCCCATTAAAACCAATTCTTGCTCGTCACTAAAGTTTTGCCAAATTGTTTTTTCAGGATCAATATTTGTATGACTCTGATCTACATAAGCGATTTTAGCAGTATCTCCAAGTTCAAAAGATCCTTTATCAGGTTCTTGCTCTCCCATAATCATTCTGAAAATGGTTGTTTTACCAGCACCATTGGGACCAATAATTCCAACAATTCCTGCTTGAGGTAAATTAAAGTTTAAATCTTCGTACAATAATTTATCATCAAAGCCTTTACTAATACCCTTAGCTTCAATAACATTAGTTCCTAAACGTGGTCCGTTAGGAATATAAATTTCTAATTTCTCGTCAAGTTGTTTTTGGTCTTGACTCATTAATTTATCGTAATTCTTTAAACGTGCCTTTTGTTTGGTTTGGCGTCCTTTTGCTCCTTGACGTACCCAATCTAATTCACGTTCTAACGTTTTCTGGTGCTTAGAAGCTGTTTTGCTTTCTTGTGCCATACGTTTAGATTTTTGGTCTAACCAAGACGAGTAGTTCCCTTTCCAAGGAATACCTTCACCTCTATCTAATTCTAAAATCCAACCCGCAACATTATCTAAGAAATATCTATCGTGCGTTACTGCAATTACAGTTCCTTTATATTGTGCTAAATGATGCTCTAACCAATGCACAGATTCTGCATCTAAATGGTTGGTAGGCTCATCTAAAAGTAATACATCTGGTTCTTTTAAAAGTAAACGACAAAGCGCTACACGTCTGCGTTCCCCTCCAGAAAGTACACTTATTTTTTTATCACCTTCTGGAGTACGTAAAGCATCCATGGCAATTTCTAATTTGGTATCTAACTCCCAAGCATTCGAAGCATCAATCTGATCTTGAAGTTCTGCCTGACGCGCCATTAACTTGTCCATTTTATCTGCATCAGAATACACTTCTTCCAACCCAAACATGTCATTAATTTTATTGTACTCATCAAGAATAGCAACCGTTTCGGCAGCACCTTCACGTACAATTTCCATTACCGTTTTATCTGGATCTAGTTTTGGCTCTTGCTCTAAATACCCTACAGAATAATCTTGAAGAAATGTAACATCTCCTTGATAGTTTTTATCAAGACCTGCAACAATCTTTAATAAAGTAGATTTCCCAGAACCATTAAGACCTAAAATCCCAATTTTTGCTCCGTAAAAAAAACTTAAATAAATATTCTTTAAAACTGGTGTGTTAGCACCAGGAAATGTCTTGGTTAAACCAGACATTGAAAAAATAACTTTCTTATCGTCACTCATAATTATACTCTCCCTTTTAATGCATTAAATACCCAAGCAATAGCAAAAAAACCAATTCCTACAGCAGCAAATCCATAACCTGCTACATCGTTATATCTAAAAGCACCAAGTGCAATTAAACCTAATCCTACTACAATCATAATGGTTGTTGCCCAAGCTAAAACCGTATTCTTATTCATTGCCATAATTTGTAAATCTTATTTTAGTGCGCATCATCTTTAGCAAAAAAAAGCTAAACATGTCAGGCTATCCGTTATATCTTTTTTTAATTGTTACCAATAAAAAAAGGATGCCACTTCTATCCTTTGCGCGTATTTAAATACAAATATCGCATTTTTAGTAGTAATTATAAATATTTTGCATTAACAATGTTGTTTAAATTGTGTTATTAAATCAATATCTTATGATTAAAATGATAATTAAGTCATTTATTACAATTAAATCCCTGCTAAAATGTATTAAAATTATAAACTGATAGTCTTTTTCTAAAACGCGTTTAAATTCATCCAAAAAAAATGAGACTCCTTAAATTAAGAAATCTCATTTATATATTATAAATCATTCTAAAAAATAGAACAACTTTTATTCTAAATCTGTAATCGGTGCATATTTTGGTACTAAAGTTTTCATAACAATCCAACCAATTAAATAAGCCACAGCACAAAATGTAAAAACAATAAAGTATCCAGCTTCAATACCTTCGTACCCTAAAAAATTCATATTTGTTTCTGCAGAATAATCAAATAAAACACCAGACCCTTTATTAATAAAAGTAGATCCTATACCTCCTGCTAAACCACCAATACCTGTTACTGTTGCAATAGCAGATTTAGGGAACATATCTCCCACTGTTGTAAATATATTTGCAGACCAAGCTTGATGTGCTGCTCCGGCAATACCAATAATAATTACAGGAAACCAATAAGATACATGACCTAAAGGCTGTGCTACAATAGCTAATAATGGAAAGAATGCAAAAATAAGCATAGCTCGCATACGACCTGCGTATGGATTCATTCCTTTTTTATCGACAAAATATGTTGGTAACCATCCTCCAATAATAGATAATAATGTAATGGCATATAAAACAAACAATGCAAATTGTGCAACAGGATCTGAAGATTCCATACCATAAACAGAACTTAAATAAGCAGGTGTCCAGAATAAATAGAACCACCATACACCATCTGTCATAAATTTACCAAAAGCAAAAGCCCAAGTTTGTTTGTATTTAAAGAGTTGTTTAAAAGTCACTTTTTTACCAACTTCATTATCTTTTCTAACATGCTCTACATCTTGATTAATATATTCTAATTCTGCAGCATTAACTTTTGGGTGTAAGTGAGGTTTTTTATACCCAAATTGCCACCATCCCATCCAAATAAAACCAAGAGCACCAATAACAATAAACGCAGATTCCCATCCGAATTTTTTAGCTAATATAGGAATTACTAATGGTGCTGCTAATGCACCTACAGTTGCTCCTGCATTAAATATACTCGTAGCGTAAGCTCTATCCTTTTTAGGAAAAAACTCTGCAGTTGTTTTAATCGCTGCAGGGAAATTACCTGCTTCACCAATGGCTAAAACCAAACGTGCAAATATAAAAAGTACAATACTCACGTTTAAGACTCTAGAAACGTCTTCTACTTGAGATATATAATGACTTGCTTGTTCAAAACTAACAAACCAATGGCCTGTTAAAATACCAGAAGCGGCAATACCACAAAAGGCATGTAAAATTGCTCCTAAAGACCAAACACCAATGGCTAACATAAATCCTTTCTTAGTATCTAGCCAGTCTACTAAACGTCCTGCAAAGAGCAAACTAATGGCGTAAAAAAGCGAAAATAGAGCTGTAATTGTACCGTAATCGCTATCTGTCCAATGAAATTCAGGAGCTATAAAGTCTTTCCAGGTTAGAGAAAGTACTTGTCGGTCTAAATAATTTACGGCCGTAGCCATGAACAGCATTGCAACTATCGTCCACCGGTACTTGGACTGTTTTTCTGTAACATGAGTTGTTTTCATAAAATAGTTTTAAATATTATTCTTAGTTAATTTGTCTAGTAAAAATAATGTTGTTAATCGAGAAAAACTAATACTTTGACAAAAATGTTATCGATTGCATTAACTAAATATGAATAATATAATAATGTAAGTGCTACATATAATACTAATTAATCTAATACGAATTCATTACACACAAACACTAATTATATTTCCGTTTTTTAATATGTTTTAAACGAATAGAATTAACTTAAATACTATAACTTCTATAAAACTATCTTACTCTAATTGAAATGTTTTGATTTAACTATTTTTTTACTGAATTAAGACACTAAGAACACAAAAGTCAGCTTACATTTGTCGGCTTAAAAAAGCAAATAAGATTATACTATGAATAAAGCACTTTTATCTTTAGCTATTGGTGGATTCGGGATTGGTTTAACAGAATTTGTAATCATGGGAATACTTCCAGAAATTGCAACAGCATTTGAAATAACAATTCCGCAAGCAGGTCATTTTATTTCTGCCTACGCCTTAGGTGTTTTTGTTGGCGCACCAATACTAACAAGTATAGGTAATAAATGGCCCGCAAATCGCGTATTATTAGCCTTAATGATGTGGTTTACGGTATTTAATACACTTTCTTCTTTTGCAACAGGCTATTCTTCTTTTATTGTATTACGCTTTTTATCCGGCTTACCACACGGTGCCTTTTTTGGAATTGGAGCTGTTGTTGCAGGAAAATTATCTAAAGAAGGAAAATCTGCTCAAGGTATAGCCATCATGTTTAGCGGATTAACATTTGCAAACCTACTAGGAGTACCTTTAGGAACTTATTTAGGAAAACATTTTAGTTGGAATCTTTCGTTTTTATTAGTTGGTTTTGTGGGGGTTTTAGTAGTGTTAAGTATAAAATTTTGGATGCCAACATTAAAACAATCTTCGGAAACGCATTTTCTCGAAGATTTAAAAATATTTAAACGCATAGAAATTTGGTTAATTATATTATTAACAACAATTGGAACGGGTGGCTTTTTTGCATGGTATAGTTACATCGCCCCATTAATAACAGATGTCGCAAAACATCCGGCAGAAATGGTTCCTGTTGCCATGATTTTAGCAGGATTAGGTATGGTTATCGGAAACTTTTTAGGAGCTAAATTAGTAGAGAAGTTCTCCCCTATTGTTGCAATCATTATAATATTAAGTTCTATGGCTGTTTGCTTATCGCTTAACACCTTTTTAGCATCAGATAAAGTTATGGTCTTAGTTATGACCTTTATAATTGGAGCTGTAACATTTTGTTTATCTACCCCTATTCAAGTCGCTATAATTAATGCTTCTAAAGGTTATGAAACCTTAGGATCTTCACTAAACCAAAGTGCATTTAATCTGGGTAATGCATCTGGAGCATATTTTGCAGGTATTCCTATTGCTATGGGATATGGATATACCTATGCAGATTGGGTTGGAGCAGTAATGGCTACTTGTGGTGTATTAATTGCTATAGGGATTTTAATACTAAGAAAACAACGTATAAAAAATTAGTCGCTTTAATTTTAATGCATAAAAAAACCTAAGAGTTTATGAACTGAACCCAAAAAGTTAGACACTATTTAAGTGTAATTTTATGGGAAGAAAAGTCAAGTACAATTACGATTTCAAACTTCGCTGTGTAAAGCAAGTTTTAAATCATCATCAAACAGTAGAAGCTGTTTCAAAATTAAATGGTTGTCATCATACAACACTTCATGATTGGATTCGTTTTTATGAAAAATATGGCAAAAAAGCTTTGTTGCCAAGAAAAAACAAAGTCTATAGTTTACCTTTCAAAATAAAAGTATTGGAAGCTATCAACAAAGATTCACTATCCTTTAGCCAAGCTTGTTTGGAGTTCAATATCCCTACTAAATCTGTAATTATGAATTGGCAGAAGAATTACAAAAAGCTAGGTGCAGAAGGCTTAAACCATAAAACTAGAGGAAAACCAAAAGCGATGGAATTTAAAAAGGCAAAAAAGAAATCCAATAAACCTTTAACCAGAGAAGAGGAACTTCTATTGGAAAATGAATCCTTACGGTCAGAACTGGACTTGCTAAAAAAGTTTCAGGCCTTAATTCAAGAAGAGCAAAGCAAAAAGCTCAAGCCATAACAGAATTAAGGCATAAGTATGATTTAGAACTATTACTAAAACATACTAATATGGCAAGAAGCAGTTACTATTACCACCGAAAAAGAAATAATTTAAGCGATAAATATAAAGAGATAAAGCAATTAATTAGCAATATTTACCATCGTCATAAAGGCAGGTATGGCTATAGAAGAATTACTCTAGAGATTAATAAAAGAGGATTTATAATCAATCACAAAACCATATCTAAGTTAATGCATCAATTAGGTTTAAAAAGCCTTATAAGAGCTAAAAGATATCAATCCTATAAAGGACAAATAGGTGAAACAGCTCCCAATATTTTACAACGTAATTTTAAGGCTATAAAACCAAATAGAAAATGGGCTACCGACATTACCGAATTTAAAGTCTTTGGGGACAAACTATATCTATCGCCTATAATTGATTTATTTAATGGTGAAATAATAAGTTATGAGTTATCTGAAAAACCAAATTTTAAAAAAGTCGTTACGATGTTAAAAAAGTCTTTTAAAAAGATACCTAATCAACCAAACTTAATATTGCATTCTGATCAAGGATGGCAATATCAAATGAAACAGTATCAAAGACTATTAAAAGAAAATGGAATTACTCAAAGTATGTCTCGTAAAGGGAATTGTTTAGACAATGCGGTAATAGAAAACTTCTTTGGTATTTTAAAATCTGAATTATTTTATCTAAATAAATATAAGTCTATAACGCAATTGAAGCGTGATATAAAAGAGTATATAAAGTATTATAATAATGAAAGAATTAAACTAAATTTAAAAGGTATGAGCCCGACCGAATATCGAGCTCATTATTATCAAAATTAATTATAAATTTGTCTAAGCTTTTGGGTTCACTCTATTAATTCTGAGTTTTTTTTTATTTTATAAACTGTAATATTACAGCATAATTATACTTATTTCAGTTCGTCTATTCTCTCTATGTTTACTCTCTGAACATTTGGTGTTATCGTCACATTCATTAAGTAAATGAGTCTCTCCAAAAGCTCTTCCTTGTATTCTATTAGTCACTATTCCTTTTTCAAATAAATAGTCTAAGGTGCTTTTTAAACGTTTTTCAGAAAGTATTTGATTATATTCTGTAGTTCCTCTAGAATCTGTATGAGAAGTAATTTCTATTGTCATTTCAGGATGTTCATCTAAAATTAAAACTAACTCATTTAATATCTCTTTAGAATCTTGGTTTAAACGCGATGAATCAAAAGCAAAATATAGATTATCTAAATTATCTATTTCACTTTGTATTTTATTTTTAGCTTCTAATTTTTCTTTTTCAGCTTGTGCCAATTTTTCTTGTTCTGCTGCATCAGCTTTTTGTTTAGCCAATTGTGCTGCTAGTAAAGCGGCATCTGCTTTTGCTTTATCTGCACTTGCAATAGAGTCTGCAACTCTTGTTTCTTCTTTTTCAATTTCAGCAAGAAAAGCAACTTTTTCTTTTTCCTTTTTACTTAATTCTTTTTCAATATCAAATTTATAAACTACACCAACAGCATGTTGTATATGGTTTTTAAAATTTTGATTCATTGCCCATTTTCCAGACGAATTAAAATCTAACCCTAAACGGTCTGTAATCCAAGTTCTAAACCCAACTACACCATTATATGTACCACGAGAGTTATTATGAGCACGTGTAAACCCTAAACCAACTCCTACATAAGGATCAAACCATCCAGTCTCTCCTACAATTTTATTTAAATCGTAGCTTAATCTTGAATCTGCAGAAAAATAGTCTTCATCTTCTGTAAGTTCATAATTATCTACTTCTTTACCTTTTTTGTATTTATTGTATGCAAAGATACCTTCTAAACCTAATCCGCTCTTAAAATATCTTCCAATACTTATTCTTGATGGATAAGGTACAGCGTTCCACGCTTCACTAACATCTAATACCTCTTGAAAAGCGGTACCAGAATCATCTACAATATTAAAACCAACTCCAACCATCCAATAACTTACGTTAGTAGAGTCTAGTTCTGTGATTTCTGTAATTTCTGAAGTATCTTTAAGATCTGTAATCTCTGAAGTTTGAGCATATGCTGCAAAAGTAAAAGCAATAAATAAAACTAATAAAAGTTTTTTCTTTAGTATCATATCCAATAGTATTAATAGCATTCAAATTTACAGAAACCCTAATTTGCATTAAAATATAAACTTTGAAACGTCTAAATAATCGATAATAAGTTTAAAGTACCTATAATGAAGCTATATAACCATTTGAAATCTGAATTATATAGTAATTTTCTTATAAATTTATTAGAACTTCTTTAAAAAGTACTCTCGATTTTCTAATATTTAATTAATTATCTGTGTTATTTTACTAATCCTGATTGCATCTCTAGTATTTAACATAAAATTTATCCCCTTTATTATACTATGAATAACTAAACTAAAAAAACCGTAAGACTTACTTATAAGAAGATATTTAAATTTTGTGTCTGAATTTAGTCCTAATCGTAAAGCTTTTTAGAGTGTTTTTTAAAATTATTTAATTCCTATATATAAGGAACAACTAAACTCATCGTATTTTATCTAATAAATCACTTAATTGAATAGCTTCTGCTTCAGACAAATTTTTTAATATATCTTCTCTGTTAGCTTGAGCTATGTCTTGTAATACTTGTAATCCGTTTTCTGTAATTTTAATAAAAACAACTCTTCTATCTGTAGGACAAGGTATACGGTCTATTAAATCTTTCGCAAATAATTTATCCATTAAACGCGTTGCATTTGGAGACCGCTCTACCATTCGTTCTTTAATGGTTTGTACTTTTAATGGTTTGTCTGCTCCTTTTAATATTCTTAAAACATTGTATTGTTGTGACGAAATTTTAAAAGGCTTAAAAAATGAATTCTGATAACTACTAATCCAATTTGCAGTATAGATTATATTTAGCATTGCTTTTACTTTATTATTAGGAAAAGTAGAATTAATATCTTTAGAAAAATCTCCCATAGTTTACATATTTATACTATTTAGTTATCATTTAAGTTATTTATAAGCTTGCCTCAAATTGCTTTACCACTTTTAATAGTAGTGCATTTAGCTCTGGATTATTTATTTTTTCATCTGTAAAATTCTCATAAAAAGAAGGTAAAGAAAATGTCCCTTTTATGTTAGCTTCATGACGCGGAAATCTGTCTTTAGCAATTTCTAAAACAGATAGTCCACCTCTAGCTCCTGGAGATGTTGCCATTAAAAGCATAGGTTTACCTTGAAATGTTTTAGGATCTACTCTAGACATCCAATCAAATAAATTTTTAAATACCGCAGTATAAGCTCCATTGTGCTCTGCTAACGAAATTATAATTCCGTCTGTATTCTTTATAGCAGCAACTAAACGTTTTGCTTGCTCTGGTAATCCAGATTCTGCCTCTACATTTACACTATAAAGTGGGACATTAAAATCGTTTAAATCTAAAATAGTAATTTGTGTATTTTCTACTAAACCAGAAGCATAAGTAGCCAATTGCTTATTTATAGAATCTTTACTATTGCTTCCTGCAAATGCGATAATGTTTTTCATTTTAAAGGTGTGTTTTTTTATTAAAAATATAAGATATTATAAGTAGTACTAATGCTACAAATGCCGTCATTTCTCCTCCATCATTACTCATTATATGTGCAAAAAAAGCTAAAACAAAAGCAAAGAAAAATCCTGAATACGCCCACTCTTTTAAAACTTTAAATTTAGGATTCCAAAGGGCAAATACACCTAATAATTTTGCAATTGCATAAGGATAAATTATATAAGCAGGATATCCTAATCCTATAAACATTTGTGAAACCATATCGTGTTTAAACAAGTACATGCTCACAGAAAACAATAGTATTAATGTTAACAATCCTGTTGCAACGTAAAAAATAATTTTATCTCTTTTCATTTATAATTAATGTTATTTAAATACAAATGTACAATAAATAATATTTACCTAGGAATATATTTCCTTGTATTATAAATCAGCTTTACGAATTTTTAATAGATATTTTAAACTTTCGTACTTTTACACCAAATTCATTTCTTCTACATGGACATTAACTTCAATAAAAACGAAGATTACAATAAGCTTTTAGTATCAGATCTTCGAAAAAGATTTGCAAAAGTAAGCCTTGGCGGCGGATTAAAACGCATAGAGAAACTACACAGTAAAGGCAAACTTACAGCTAGAGAACGCATTGATTATTTATTAGATTCTAAATCTAAAAGTATTGAAATCGGAACATTTGCAGGAGAAGACATGTATACAGAGCATGGCGGATGCCCTTCTGGAGGTGTCGTTGTAAAAATGGGGTATGTTAGCGGCAAACAATGTATTGTGGTTGCTAATGATGCTACAGTAAAAGCCGGAGCTTGGTTTCCTATTACAGGAAAAAAGAATTTACGAGCTCAAGAAATTTCTATAGAAAACAAATTACCTATTATTTATTTAGTAGATAGTGCAGGTGTGTATTTACCACTTCAAGACGAAATTTTTCCAGATAAAGAACATTTTGGTCGCATATTTAGAAATAATGCGATTATGAGCAGTATGGGAATTACACAAATCTCTGCTGTTATGGGAAGTTGTGTTGCTGGTGGTGCATATTTACCAATTATGAGTGACGAAGCTTTAATTGTAGATAAAACAGCTAGTATTTTTCTTGCTGGAAGTTATTTAGTAAAAGCTGCTATTGGAGAATCTATAGATAATGAAACTTTAGGCGGAGCAACAACACATTGCGAAATTAGTGGAGTAACAGATTATAAAGCTAAAGATGATAAAGATGCTCTAGATAAAATTAAGTTTATTATAGATAAAATTGGCGATTATGATACGGCTGGATTTAATCGTGTAGATGCTAAAAAACCAAAAGAAAACCCTCAAGATATTTACGGTATTCTGCCTAAAAACAGATCCGATCAATACGATATGAAAGAGATCATTAAACGCTTGGTTGATGATTCTAAATTTGAAGAATATAAAGAAGGCTTTGGTAAGACAATAATTACGGCTTATGCAAGAATAGATGGTTGGGCTGTTGGAATTGTAGCAAATCAACGTCAGTTAGTGAAAACAAAACAAGGGGAAATGCAATTTGGAGGTGTTATTTATAATGATAGCGCAGACAAAGCCACACGTTTTATAGCCAATTGTAATCAGAAAAAAATTCCATTAGTCTTTCTACAAGATGTTACTGGTTTTATGGTAGGTTCTAAATCAGAACATGGTGGCATTATAAAAGATGGTGCTAAAATGGTAAATGCAGTAAGCAATTCTGTTGTGCCTAAATTCACTATTATTATAGGGAATAGTTATGGTGCCGGAAATTATGCCATGTGCGGAAAAGCATATGACCCAAGATTAATAGTCGCTTGGCCAAGTGCAGAACTTGCCGTAATGAGCGGGAACTCTGCAGCAAAAGTATTATTGCAAATAGAAACAGCATCATTAAAAGCAAAAGGAGAAACTATTACTCCTGAAAAAGAAGCAGAATTATTTAATAAAATCAAATCAAAATACGACAAACAAGTGTCTCCTTTTTATGCGGCTTCTCGACTTTGGACAGATGGTATTATCGATCCTCTAGACACCAGAACTTGGGTTTCTATGGGTATAGAAGCGGCAAACCATGCGCCTATTGAAAAGAAATTTAATATGGGAATTTTACAAGTATAATAAGTACACAACTTTAAATTACACAACAACAATTATAAATTTATTATGAAAAAAACAACGAACTTATTGCTTGCGGTTCTAATGATTTTTGCATTTTCCGAAAGCTGTAACGCCCAATTATGGAAAAAACTGAAACAAAAAGCAGAAGATGCTATTGTAAAAAGTGCTGAAAAGGAAATAGACAAAACAGTAAACGGAGATGATAGCCCGTCTAGCAATGAAGATGAAGATAACAATGAAAGTGTTGAGAATAATGATGAGAACACCAACAATACAGTAAAAAAACAGAACAGTTTGGACACTCCAGAATTGTGGAGAGATTATCGCTATGTTCCTGGAGAAGATGTTATTTTTTACGATGATTTAAAATCTGAACAGGTTGGAGAATTTCCTTCTCGTTGGGACTTAGTTGAAGGTGCTGCAGAAGTCGCAAAAATTAATGGTGAAAAGGCAATTATATTACTTGCTAAAAATCAAAACACAATTACCCCTTTATTTAACTCTAAAGACTATTTAGGTGATGAATTTACAATAGAATATGATATTTTAATTCCTGATTTTGACGATTTACAAATTTGGTATACAAAACATGATCTGTTTTTTAATACCACTCTTAGAAACGAAGACGTAGAAATGGAAATAACAGCAAAACATAATATAAATGGTCATGTTTCTAATTCACATTTTAAAATTGAAACGACTTCTGTTGGAACACAAAATGCTTGGCACCACATAGCCATATCTTACTATAAAGGAAAATTTAAATTGTATTACGACTCTAAAAGAATTAGTAACATCCCTAATTTAGGATTAGATCCAACCGTTTTTGGTATAGGTTTACTTTGTCATTCTCATGCTGAAAATCAACCTTATTTAGCTGTAAAAAACTTTAGAATTGCTCATGGAGGCGGAGAAATGTATAATAGAATTGTTGCAGATGGAAAATATGTAACTAATGGTATTGTTTTTGACAGCGGTAAATCTGTAATAAAAGATACCTCTCTAGGAATTATTAACCAAATGGTGAGTATTTTACAAGACAATGCAGATTGGAAATTTGACATTATAGGCTATACAGATAGCGATGGTACAAACGCAAATAATTTAATACTATCTAAAGATAGAGCAAATGCTGTAAAAGACGCCATTGTAGATCAAGGTATAAAAGCAGATAGATTAAATGTTATTGGTAAAGGAGAATCTGACCCTTTAAACACCAATAGTACACCAGAAGAAAAAGCAAATAACAGACGTGTAGCTTTTGTTAAAAAGTAAATATTAGTCTTAGAAATAGACATTAAAAAGCCACTAATTCACAATTATTATTCGTGAATTAGTGGCTTTTTTGTTTTGTATAAACAACTGCTTATTTAAGCAATTCTAATGTTTTTTTACGTTGTATTTTTCTGTTTGGTGTTTCTATAAACTTCTTAATAAAATAAACTTCTTTAGGAATTTCATTCTTTTTAAGTTCTTTATATATTTTAGAATCTATTGGTTTTTCTTCACCTTCAATAACCAAAATTAAGCGTTCTCCTAGTTTTTCATCGGCTTGACCAGCTACAAAGAAACGTTCAGAGATTCCGCCTGTTAAATGCTTTTCAATTTGTTCTGCAAATAATTTTAAACCTCCAGAATTAATCACATTATCAATTCTACCAATTAATTTAAATTCATTCTCAGAATGCATAATTGCAACATCATTAGTTTGAAAAGCACCATTAAATAAATAATCGGCTTCAAGTACTAAACAATCCTGATCGTTTGTAGATACTTTTACATTAGGCATTGCCTTATAAAAATCTGATTTATTAGGACCATTTAAGGCTCTATAAGCAATATGACTTACTGTTTCTGTCATTCCATACGTAGAGTAACATTGTGTATCTATACCCTGAATATCTTCTAGTAATTTATGAGACGCAGCTCCTCCAATAATTAAAGCTTTAAAATGGTGTAGTTTTGAAAGTAAATTTTCTGCTTGCAACGGGATCATTGCAGAGAAATCGTATGTTTTATCTAAATCGAATACTGGATTTATTTTTGGTGGCACCACATCTAGTTCTAAACCTAAAATCATAGCACGCACCAACATCATTCTACCAGAAATAAAGAGTTAAAAGGTAAACAGTGTAATAAGCTATCTCCAGGACGTAAATTAAATGCATTTCCTGTAGCAATAGCAGAACTAACCATAGCTTGTTTTTTAATCCTTATCATTTTAGGGGCTCCAATAGATCCCGAAGTTTGCACTTCTACATAATCGTTTTTATCTAACCATGCTTGTAAAAAATCTCCTAATGTTTTTTGGTGAGGCTCTCCTTCTTTAATAAAACAATACGCAACTTCGCTTAACGATTCAGAATCATAATAACGTCCATTCAGTTTAAATTTTAAATGAATTTTATCATATGTTGGTATTTTAGTTTCTACTTCTGTTATCATGATAAATGGTATTTATAGTAATTTAATTAAGTTTTTTTTAGTCTTCATTTAGAGCAGAATCTGCAATTCCTTCAAGAATAGGTTCTGGTATGGGCGGAAATACACGTCCCGTTAATTTATCTTTCCAATCTGTCCACTTATATTTCTTTGAAAAGATAAAAAGTAAAATTGGAAAAACGACAAACACAGGAATAAAAATTTCTACTAAACTTGCTTTTCCTGGCTCAGAAATATCTTTAAAAATAGAATATGTTTGAAGCGCACTCCAATCAGACGTTACTAGTAATGCAGTAAAGAAATTATTCGCGGCATGAAAACCTAGCGACAACTCCATGCCTTCGTCCATTAGCGTTAAAATTCCTAAAAACAAACCGGTACCTATATAATACACCATTATGGTATATCCTAATTTCTCTACTTCTGGATTCGCAATATGCAAGCCTCCAAAAATTAAAGAAGTTATAATTAAAGGTACGAGTTTAGATTTTGAAATCACACAATACCTTGCATTAAGTAGCCTCTAAAAATATACTCTTCGAAACTGGTCTGGATTGGCACTAAAATAACTGCTATTACAAAAAGTATTAAGAATTTATCTAATTGAAAATTAAACATATATTCTTCCGGAGAAATACCATAATCTACTAAAATAAATAGAGAAGATACCACGCCCCAAAGTACAAACGAGAACATAATACGTTTCCAATCTATAGTAGCTCGCGTTGTTGTTAATTTTAATAAAGGTAATTTATGAATAAACTTTACTGCCACAAATAGGCAAATTAATCCGCCTAAAAAGGGTAACATTACAAATACTAAATTTAAATTAGAATCAAACAATCCCATTAAATAATTAGTATCTCCCATTTTATCTAAATCTACACCGCCTTGTAGTGTTTTAAGATTAATCGCTATTGCATGTGGTGCAGAAAAAACAAGCACGCCTATAAATACAATAAGTACACCAACTATGTATCTCCAACCAATCTGTTAATCCTTTATATGCTTGACTTATATACATGTTTTATTTATAAATTATAGTTCCAATTTGTGTTAATATTATATTGTAAAGTTCCGTTTATCACTTCTAAAGGCGAATCAAAATTATTGGTATATAAACCTCCCGTTCCTAAACCTTGAGGCAAACTACTATTAAGCATATACGTGTATTGTGCTATAGCATTTAAACCTACATTACTTTCTAAAGCACTTGTAATCCACCAACCAATATTTTTATTTTCTGCCAATGAAATCCAAGAATCACTTCCCTGAAAACCACCAACTAAACTTGGTTTTAAAATAATGTATTGCGGATTTATCTGGTTTAAAAGCGCTTCTTTATCTGCTTGATTAAACACACCAATTAATTCTTCGTCTAAAGCAATTGGTAAAGGTGTAGATTGGCATAAACGCATCATTTCTTCTAATTGACCAGCTTTTATGGGCTGTTCTATAGAGTGTAAATTAAAATCTGATAATATTTTTAGTTTTTCTAAAGCTTCTTTGGGTTTAAAAGCGCCATTAGCATCTACGCGTAGTTCTATTTCTGAAGCAGAAAATTCATTCCGAATGGATTTTAGTAAATCTACTTCCGTTTGAAAATCTATAGCTCCAATTTTCATTTTAATGCAATTAAAACCAGCTTCCAGTTTATCCTTAATTTGAGACTTCATGAAGGTTTCGCTTCCCATCCAAATTAAACCATTAATAGGAATGGCATCTGTGCTTGCTGTAAATTTTGAAGGGAATAATGTAAAAGGATTTTCGCCTGCTAACGATTTAAACGCCATTTCCAATCCAAATTGAATACTAGGAAATTCAATTAACGCTATTAACAACCTGTTTAAGCCTAAATTAATATTCTGGCAAACCCATTGTAGTTTTTCTTCGTAATCGGGTCTATCGTCGGCAGATAAACCTCTAAAAACGCCACACTCTCCTACTCCTTTTTTTCCGTGTTCTACTAAATGAATAAACCAAGTTTCCTTGGTTGTAAGCATACCTCTAGACGTTCCGCTAGGGTTTTTAAAATTTAAAATGTATTTGTAATACGTTGCTGAAATCATATGCTCAAAAATAGTTAATTATTTTCTCAATTCAGGTAACAACAACGTGCTAAAAAGTCATAAAAAAGCCTTAAAAAATTCTAAAACAAATCTTTTAAGGCCCTTATAATATCTTTAAAAAAGAGTTACAATTCTATACTCTCTCCGATTTCTAGAAGCATTAAATCTTTGTCTTTATCGAAAAACTTGCGTTTAGCTTCTTCATGATCTATTTCAATATAGCCAAATGTATCAAAATGATATCCTAGAATTTTATCGCATGCTACAAAATCACTAGCTATAAGTGCATCATCTATTCCCATTGTAAAATTATCTCCTATAGGTAGAATTGCTAAGTCT
The DNA here is from genome assembly GCF_009796865.1 of Formosa sp. L2A11. Classification (GTDB taxonomy): domain Bacteria; phylum Bacteroidota; class Bacteroidia; order Flavobacteriales; family Flavobacteriaceae; genus Formosa. The sequence goes on from NZ_CP047028.1 coordinate 2,895,937, forward strand.
AATTTTGTTTGCTTCGGGATTAGCTTCATATCGTAGGTTAAAGCAGTGTCTCCAGCAATATATATGTTTTTACGTTCGCCTTCTATTACAAATCCGCCTGGATTACCACCGTTAGAACCATCTGCAAAACTAGAAGAATGTATAGCGTTTACATATTTAACGGTTCCGAATTCGAAATCCCATTTACCACCATGATTCATTGGGTGACCTTCTAAACCTTTGTTACTGTAATACGATACAATTTCGGCATTAGATATAATGACGGCATTAGTACGCTTTGCAATAGCCTCTACATCTGCCACATGGTCTTCATGTGCATGCGTTAATAAAATATAATCTGCTTTAAGCGCTTCTATGTCTATGTGCGATGCTTTTTCATTTGGAGAAATAAAAGGATCTATCAAAATGGATACATCATCTACTTCTATTCCCAAACTAGCATGACCGTAAAATGTAATTTTCATAAGTAATAATTTAAAAATTAAATTAAAAAAACTCAGACATATCTAAAATTTGTCTGAGTTTTTTTGTCCCCAAAAATAAAGTTAATTTAAGCTTACTATTGATAAAAAATATCAACAACATAAAAGTACAAAATAAAATAATGCGTGCTTCTTATAAGTTTCTAACTTAACTTTTTTTAACACTCTTAAAGGGGGATTATATTATAATACATATCCTAATCCTAATAATAATGACAAGAAAAACGTACTTAAAGCAAGTTTCTTTAATTCTGGATCTAAGTCTTTAGGTATATCGTTTTTATACACCGTAATAAGGTGTTTTGTTAACGGAATAAATACAACAAGAAACATTAAATTTAAAGGCGATGAGTAATATATAATTCCAAATACAGCCATTATAACCATAGCGCCTCCAACTAGAAAGTAATGATAGTATTTAGCCTTTTTAGAACCCAATTTTACGACTAACGTATTTTTATTAGATTTTGCATCTGATAAAATATCGCGCATATTATTCAAATTTAAAACACCCGAACTTAACATCCCTACAGCAATTGCAGGCAAAAAAACAATGTAATCTATTTGTTTAATAAAAAGCACATAAGAACCTATTACACTGACTAATCCGAAAAATATAAAAACAAACACATCACCTAGTCCTTTATATCCATAAGCAGAGTTTCCAACAGTGTATTTTATAGCTGCTACTACACAAGCAATACCTAAAACAAAGAAGAAAATTGACATAAAAAAGTTTGCAGCTCCAAAAGAAACCCAAATTAAAGTTATAGCAAAAACAAGAGCAATAACTACATTTAACTTAATTGCAGATAACATTTGCTTAGCTGTAATATCTCCGCTTTGAAGAGCTCGCATTGGCCCAATACGATCTATATTATCGGTTCCTTTTACACCGTCTCCATAATCGTTTGCTAGGTTAGATAAAATTTGTAAACTTAATGTAGTGAGTATGGCTAAAGCAAAAATTAACGGATTAAAAAAACCACTAAATGCCGCTAAACAGCCTCCCACAATAATACCGGAAATAGATAACGGCAAGGTACGTAAACGCATAGCCGAAATCCATTTTGAAAAATTATTCATAGTTAGCTATTATGGAATCCATTTTTTCTCGAAGTTAGGCTGACGTTTTTCCAAGAATGCATTTCTACCTTCTTTTGCTTCATCTGTCATGTAAGCCAAACGTGTTACTTCACCCGCAAAAACTTGTTGTCCAACCATACCATCGTCTGTTAAATTCATAGCGAATTTCAACATTTTAATAGATGTAGGTGATTTTGCTAAGATTTCCTGAGCCCACTCGTAAGCTGTAGCTTCTAATTCTGCATGTGGCACTACGGCATTTACCATCCCCATATCGTAAGCTTCCTGAGCGTTATAATTACGTCCTAAAAAGAAAATCTCACGTGCTTTTTTCTGACCAACCATTTTAGCTAAGTATGCAGAACCGTAACCAGCATCAAAACTAGTAACATCTGCATCTGTTTGCTTAAAAATAGCATGTTCTTTACTCGCTAATGTTAAATCGCAAATCACATGTAAAGAATGTCCGCCACCAACTGCCCAGCCCGGAACGACTGCAATAACAACTTTTGGCATAAAACGTATTAAACGTTGTACTTCTAATATATTTAAACGGTGATAACCATCTTCGCCAACATAACCTTGTTTTCCTCTTGCGTTTTGGTCTCCTCCACTACAAAACGAATACACACCATCTTTAGAAGACGGGCCTTCTGCAGATAATAAAACGGCTCCAATATTTACATCTTCATTCGCATCGTAAAATGCTTCGTATAATTCACTCGTGGTTTTTGGTCTAAACGCATTTCGTATATCTGGCCGGTTAAATGCGATACGAGCGACACCATTACATTTTTTATAGGTAATGTCTTCGTATTCTTTGACAGTTACCCAATTTGCTTGTTCCATTTTTCTTATTTTAGCCAAAAATAAATCATTTTACATAAACCCTTACTTCATAATGAAAAAATATAGTATTTTCTTATTACTATTAGCGTTTACTGCTAGTAGTATTGCACAGTCTTACAAATTTGAAACAAAGATAGATTTAGGCGCTCTAGATGTTTTAAGTCAAGGTAATACTGGAACATGTTGGAGCTTTTCTACAACATCTTTTCTTGAAAGTGAAATTTTAAGAACCACGAATAAACATATCGATTTATCTGAAATGTATAACGTTAGGGAAACGTATCCTGTAAAATCTTGGAATTATGTGATGCGCCAAGGTAAAGCACAATTTAGCGAAGGCGGATTGGCACACGATGTAATTAATAGTATGAATGATTTCGGATTAGTTCCTGTTGAAGTCTATACAGGGTTACTAAAACGTCAGAAAACATACGATCACTCTCAAATTGTTGGAGAATTAAAAACAATTTTAGATACCTATATTAAAAACCCTAAAACTTACGATGGAGATTGGAAAACAGATGTTTCTGAAGTATTAGACGATAACTTAGGAAAAGTAGTTACTAATTTTACTTACGAAGGTGTCTCTTACACCCCACAATCTTTTCTTGAAATGACAGGTTTAAAAGCTAGTAATTATGTAACCATTACATCTTTTACACATAAACCATACAACAGCTCTTTTATATTAGATGTTCCTGATAACTTTTCTAACGGAAGTTTTTATAATGTTGAATTAGATGAATTAGTAGACATTACGAATGATGCACTTAAAAACGGATTTACAATTGCATTAGATTGCGATGTTAGTGAAAAAACGTTCTCTTCTAAATACGGAATAGCTGTAATGCCTAAAGACGAAAAGGATTACGATTCTGCTTTAAAATCTATTGAAAAGGAATTAAAAGTAACTCCAGAGTACCGCCAGAAAGAATTTGAAAATTTTGATACTACAGACGATCACTTAATGCATATTATTGGTTTAGTTGAAGATCAAAAAGGAAACACATACTACAAAGTTAAAAACTCTTGGGGAGGAAATTCTAACACAGTATCTAATGATGGGTATATTTACATGAGTGAAGCTTACTTTAAGTTAAAAACAATCTCTATAATGGTTAATAAAGATGCATTATCTAGATCTGTTAAAAAGGATTTAAGTATCTAATTAGAACAGCTTAAAATCATAAAAAAAGCCTCAAACATAATAGTTTGAGGCTTTTTTATTTAATTATAATTTAAAAATCTAAACAAGATAAATACCATCTTCTTTAATTTCTATTAAGCGTTTTTTGTACAATGTTCCTACTGCTTTCTTAAAGTTCTTTTTACTCATTTGTAAGGTGTCTTTAATGGCTTCAGGAGCAGATTTATCGGTTAAATTAAGATAACCGCTATTATCTTCTAATTCCTTCATAATAATATCGGCATTAGGCTCGATACTTCTATACCCAATTTTACCTAAAATAATATCTAACTTATTATCAGGACGTACTTTCTTCACGATTCCTTTTAATCGATCTCCAACACTTAAGTCTTGAAAAATATCGTCTTTAAAAATAAGACCACTGTGAATTTTGTTCACAATAACATTCATACCAATTTCAGAAGGATGCGAAACAATTAAGTCTACTTCTTGAAAAGGTTCTACAGTTAATTCTTTATTACTTAAATGATGGTTGGTTTTACTAGATGCTACCAAACGATTACTTTTCTCGTCTTCGTAACAATATACTAAATACCAGCCTCCTTTTTTCATTTTAAAAGCTTGTTCTTTAAATGGGCAAAATAATTCTTTTACTAATCCCCAATCTAAAAATGCTCCATAATCGTTTGTTTGATTACAGCGTAATAAGGCAAAATCGCCTTTAATAATATATGGTTTATCTGTAGTAGCAATGATGCGCTCTTCATTATCTAAATACACAAAAACTTCGATATCGTCTCCAATCTCGAAAGATTCTGGAACATAACGGTTTGGTAATAAGACATCGTTATCTTCGTCGTCTCCTAAAAACAATCCTGGTTCGGTATCGCGTAAAATGGTTAATGTGTTGTATTCTCCTAATTGTATCATGCCGCAAAGGTAATAATATTAGTTGTTGTATTTATTAAAAGTTAATGCTGCCAAATACAATTATTTTAAAGCTTTAAAATAATCTATTAAAACAGTATCGTTTAGTGTTGATGGTGTGAAAATTTCTAATAATTTAGGTGATGTAGATTCTAAATAAAACGTATCTAATTCTGAAATTAATTCGTTTTCATTTGAAGCTGTTTGATACTCGAATTTATACATCTCTGCCAATTGCTTCGCTGTTAAATGATGCTTGGTTTCAAAATAATAATCAAAATTATCTGTGTTTTTATCGCCTGGTAAAATTCTAAAAATACCGCCACCTTCATTATTAATTACAATAATTCTAAAATCTGCTGGAATATAATTATTCCATAAGGCATTACTGTCGTAAAAGAAACTTAAGTCTCCAGAAATAAGAGTCGTTGGTTTGTTACTTGCAACCGAACAACCAATAGCTGTAGATGTACTTCCATCTATTCCGCTAGTACCGCGATTACAGAATACCTCAACATTATAAGGCAAACGAAACAATTGCGAATAACGAATAGTCGAACTATTTCCCAGTTGTAAAACAGAGTTTTTTCTTAGTGTTTTAAAAATCACATCAAAAACTTTAAAGTCACTAAATACACTGTTTTTTAAATACGATCCATGTTTTACACTACGTAACATTTGTACCTCACTCCAATACGTCTTATAACCACTATCTAAAACAGTTGTACGTTTTAATAACTGACTAAAAAACTGATTAGGTGTGGTTTTAATGTGTTTACTTAAACAAAAGAATGTATCGTTAGCTTTATGAGTACCTACATGCCAATGTTGTTTTGGTTGGTAGTTTCTTAAAAATGCTTTTATACGTTTAGATACAATTAAACCACCAAAGGTTAATAAAATATCTGGCTGTAAAGCTTTAAATTCTTCTTCGTTTAAAGGTGTAATTATTTTATCTATACTTGGAAAAAATTCCTGATTATGTATGTTAGAGGTGCTTTCTGTAAAAACCACAACACTATCATCTTCCGCCAAAATATCTAAATACTGTTGTTCTATTTCGTTAGGACCATTTACACCTACAAGAATCATTTTACGTTCTGCAATATCCCAATCGTCTGCACAGAATTCTATGGTTTCAAAATCTACTTTTAAAGATTTTGGCTCTGGATTAATTACAATAGGATGCACAGATAACTCCTCTACACGATTGTACAAAGGTTCGTTAAACGGAATATTTATATGAACAGGACCTTGTTTTTCTTTGGCAATATTTAATGCTGTATTAAGCTCTGTTTCATTAATGTCTTGCACATATTTTTGAATATGTAATACTTCTTCTAACTTATGTTCTAAAGTTTTTAACACATGGTTTAAATCATGATGTTGAAGATCTTGTACGTCTAATTTTAAATTAGCAGAATATAAAATATGATTTTTAAATACGTTTTGCTGATTGATGGTCTGACCATCTCCAATACCAACCATATGTTCTGGACGATCTGCAGACAACACCACTAATGGAATATGACTAAAATAGGCTTCAGAAATTGCGGGATAGTAGTTTAATAATGCACTTCCAGAAGTACACGCAACGGCAACAGGCTCTTTTAATTGCTGGGCGATACCAAGCGCAAAAAAAGCAGCAGAACGCTCGTCTACAACACTATAACATTTAAAAAACGGATCGTGTGTAAACCCTATTGTTAAAGGTGCATTTCTACTTCCTGGAGAAATTACAATATGTTTAATATTTTTGGCTTTGCACAGTTGTATCACTGTTTGCGCAAGCGGAATCTTTGGATATATCATTCTAAAAACTTAGCGAATCAAAAATACGAAAAGCCTAATTCAAATAAAATGATTAAAGTATGTTTTTCATGGTAGACGTTTTACTAACCGTTTCTTCCCATTCTGCTTCAGGATTAGAGTCTTTAGTAATTCCACCACCAACATACAACGCGATTTTATTTGCTAAAACCTGCATACAACGTAAATTAACATACAAATTACTTACTGTTTTCACGGTTGCATACACATTATTTTCAACGTTTCTACGATTTGTGTTTCGTGTTTGTCGTTGTTTAAAATGTAATTCGCCCATAAATCCGGAGTAAAACTCACGATTATAACCTTCATGTTCAAGAATAAAAGCTTTAGCTTCAGCTTTAGGTAAACCACAAACCGCAGGTGTAGGATGCAAAGCACGTACAATTTCTAATAATCCGGAATGTCCTTTTCTTAATCGTGCAGAAATTTGGGTTTGCAAATGCAATAAGCCTCCTGCTCTAACGGTACGACGTTCTGATGCAGAAATCTGTTCTACCTCAGCTTCTAAGCTAGACACAATATAATCGGTTACAAACTGTTGTTCTTCTTGTTCTTTTGTTCCCCAAGTTACATCTGTAGTACCGTTGTAAACTTGTGTTCCTGCCAAAGCCATGGTAGACATGCGTTGTCCTTCGGTTTTTAATAAAGTTTCTGGTGTTGCGCCTAACCAAAGTCCGATTTTTGGATGATACCAACAATAGACAAATGCTGTTTTGTATGTAGACAATAAACATTTAAAGACTTCAAATACGTCAAGATTATCTTTAGATACATAATCTGGTCTAGATAATACAATCTTTTTTAAATCCGAATGTGCAATAGCCGAAATAGCTTGCTCGATAGTCTTAATATACGCTGCCTTTTGTTCAGAATTAGATTCAAGTCCAGAATTAGCAGATTCTAATACTTCACCTTCAAACACATCACAATAGTCCAATTCTGAATATTCTAAAGGCATAACTATCATTTTAGAAGTATCATCGAAAGGTGCAAATACAAATCCGCTTTCAGATAAATCTTTAGTTTCATGTAATGTATCATCATTTTGAAATAATACATTTACCCGAGATTCATTCGGTTTTCTATACGTTACAAATGGTAAAGCGTCTTGAAACTGAGCGTTCAGACATTCAAAAAAATTATCTTGATCCATTTACTTCTTTTTAGGTAAGGTAATGGTCGATAATTTACAAAGCGAAATTAATTGATCATCATCATCGGTTACACGAATATCCATAAGTTGAGTTGTTCTGCCTTTATGAATAAAAGAAGCTGTGGCATACACATATCCTGATTTAACACTCTTTAAATGATTCGCTGTAATTTCTAAACCACGCACAAAAAATTCATTTGTATCTAAAAAAATATGAGACGCAAAACTACCAACACTTTCGGCTAAAGCAGCAGTTGCTCCGCCATGTAAAACGCCATCTGGCTGATGTACTCTAGAATTCACAGGCATTTTAGCAACCAGTGTATCTTCGGTATAATCAACAATTTCAATTTGTAACGTTTCCATTAAGGTGTTTTTACAAGCAGCATTCGCTTGTTTTAGCACATCTTCTTTTGTTGGTTTCATATAAAACGTATATTTAGTAATGCAAAAGTACAAAACGTGTTGCAGATAAATTCATCCTCTTTATGAACATTCAACAATTAGAAGATAGTCGTGTAAAACTCACCCTTTTAGGTTTAAGTAATTATAAGTACGTATCGGCTATTGCAAGTCAGGATAATTTGGTACAATATTCTCCTTCTCACATTTCAACTCCAGAAGCCTTAAGAGCTTATGTACAAACAGCCGTAGATGGCTATTACCACAAAACGTGTATTCCGTTTCTTGTATTTGATAAATCTAAAAACACTTACGCTGGTTGCACACGTTTTATGAATATTGATGCTAGAAATAAAATCTTAGATATCGGAGCCACTTGGATTGGTTACGAGTTTCAGGGCACAGGATTAAATAAACACATGAAATACTTAATGTTGAAATATGCTTTTGAAAATTTAAAGGTTGAAAAAGTTGAATTCAAAGCCGATGAACGTAACATGCGTTCCCGTAAAGCGATTGAACATATTGGCGGTACTTTAGAAGGCACGCTTAGAAAAAACATCTATTTATTAAACGGCTACAAACGAAATACCTGTGTTTACGGTATTTTAAAAGATGAATGGGATGTATTAAAAACAACTGTATTTAGTACTTATGAATCCTTCTAACTTAATCTATTAATTTAGACACAATAGCTTTAACTGGTAATATAGACGTGGTATACTCTATACTTGGTCCAGCCACCCAAACTGTTTTATAAGTCACTTCTTTTGCTGCTTTTTCTGTCGCTTTCATACCAATAGAAAAGCGCAACATTTTCACCCATTTTTTAAGACTCTTGTTTTTATTCAGCAGTTTTTCGTACCAGGGCTGACTAGTTCCTGTTTTCTGAACATAAGGCGTATTAATTACCGTACATGGCGTTCCCGAAATACGTTCGGTCATTATTATATCTTTGGCACCATAATCTACACACGCTTGCTTATATTCGTTAGTAACACCTGCTTCTATAGAAGCAATAAACGGACTTCCAACAGAAACTCCAGATGCTCCTAATTCTAGCATATAATCCACATCTGCTTTTCGGCCTACACCTCCTGCAGAAATCACTGGAATATTACAATGCTTCGTTAAATCTTCTATCAAATCTTCGGGAGAATCACCTCCTCTATGTCCGCCAGCTTGATTATTTACTGCAATTATAGCATCTGCACCTAAACACTCTACTTTTGTAGCAAATCTTAAATCGGTAACATCGCAAAATACTTTTATTCCTGCTTTATGAGCTTTATTAATTGTTTCTTCCGGACTACCTAAAGATGTAATAATAAAATCGCAACCCACTTCGCACAACACCGCTAACTGATCTTTGTATTTTATATTAGATTTATTCACTATCAAATTAAAACCAAATGCACCTCCTTCTACTTTAGCTGCTTTTAATTCTTGTATGGCTGCTTTTAACTCTGGTAATGTTCTATAATTTAAAGCAGGAATACAGCCAGCAATTCCACTTTCCATACCTGCAGTAACCATAGCTACATTAGAGACTAAAAACATGGGGGCTTGAATAATAGGATGTGTAATTTTTAATAATTCGGTTAGTTTTGTTTGCATATTTTTTAATAACGGTTACAACAAATATAAAAGATTTTATTATGCATGCATAATTTATTTTAGAATAGACTTTAATAGATTATATAATATTAAACTATTAATTAATTTATAGAAATTAATCCCAATGCATACGTTGTAGTCTAATAGCGTTTAGAATAGCTAGAAAGGCCACTCCAACATCTGCAAAGACTGCTTCCCACATTGTTGCCAGACCGCATGCTCCAAGAATTAACACAATGAATTTCACTCCAAAAGCTAAAGCTATATTCTGCCAAACAATGGCTTTGGTAGACTTACTAATTTTTATAGCTGTAACGAGTTTTGAAGGCTGATCGTTTTGAATAATAACATCTGCCGTTTCTATAGCCACATCACTTCCTAATCCGCCCATAGCAATACCAACATCACTTGTAGCAAGCACAGGTGCATCATTAATACCATCTCCCACAAAAGCAACCTTTACACCTTTGTTCTTCTTCAAGTTTTCAACGTCATTCAGTTTATCTTCTGGTAACAAACCGCCTTTAGCTTCGGTAATATTTAATTCTGAAGCGACTTGCTGGGTAATACTATCTTTATCTCCAGACAGCATTCTTATTTTAGAAATTCCAACAGCTTTCAATTTAGAAATAGTTGATTTAGCATCTACTTTCAACTCATCGGCAATTACAATATAACCCGCAAACATATTGTCTATAGCAACAATAACCACAGACTCTACTATACTTTCAATTTCATTAGAGACTTCAATAGCATTCAATTTCATTAACGTTGCATTTCCAACCAATATCCTTTTAGCATTTACTATACCGCTTAGCCCTTCTCCTGCAATTTCATTAATATCTGTAGCTTCTATATTCGTATCTGTATTATATAATAGTATAGCCTTTGCAATAGGATGCGTAGATTTCGCCTCCATAGCCATAACATATCCCATAAATTCTTGCTCACTTAGTTGAACTGTTTTAATGGTTTTTATTTTGAAGACACCTTGGGTCACTGTTCCGGTCTTATCCATAACTACGGTATTAATGTTACTCATAGCTTCTAAAAACGAAGCACCTTTAAATAAGATACCGTGTTTAGATGCTGCTCCTAATCCGCCAAAATAGCCTAACGGAATAGAAATAACCAACGCACACGGACAAGAAATGACTAAGAAAATCAGAGCACGATACAACCAATCTCCAAATACATAATCTAACACAAAGAAATAAGGTAACACTGTAATTGCTATGGCTAAATACACCACAATTGGCGTATATACTTTAGCAAATTTGCGAATAAACAATTCTGTTTTAGCTTTTCTAGCAGTGGCATTCTGGACTAAATCTAAAATTTTAGAAATAGAACTGTCTTTAAATAGTTTAGTCACCTTGACCTCTATCACACCATTTAGATTAATACTACCAGCAAAAACATCCTTTCCTTTTAAAATCGTATCTGGTTTACTTTCTCCTGTTAAAGCTGCTGTATTTAGGGATGCTTTAGTAGATAGCAATACCCCGTCTAAAGAGACCTTCTCACCTACGCGAACTTGTATAGTCTCTCCTATATTTACATTTTCTGGTGCTACAGCACTATAATTACCTTGACGTAACACCATAGCTTCTTTAGGACGTACATCTAACAAGGCTTTAATATTTCCTCTCGCTTTACTAACTGCGGCATCTTGAAACAATTCACCAATAGAATAAAACAACATTACAGTTACACCTTCAGGATATTCACCTAAAGCAAATGCACCTAAAGTAGCGATAGTCATTAAAAAAAATTCTGTAAAAAATTCGCCGTGTTTAATGCTTTCCCAACTTGTTTTCAATACAGGTAACCCTACCGGAATATAAGCTGCAGTAAACCAAATTAATCGAATTGGGTTCTTAAAAAAAAGCAAATTAAAATAATCGAGAGCCAAGCCAATGGCTAATAAAAGAAAACTAATTATAGCAGGCAGGTAGACATTTTTGTCTGAAGATTCCTGTGTATGACAGTGAGCACTACCACAACAATGTCCGTTATCTTGGTCTATCTCTGTATGTATTTCACTCATCTTTAAATCTATTTTTATTTAAACTTAATAATACTTCAAAGATGACCAATTAATTCATGCAATGGAAGTGCATTAATTGATACTACATTTATCGCAAATGCCTTTAACCACTAAATTCACATGTTCTGCAATAAATCCTTTTGGGACTTTAATTTTCGGAATTTTATGATCGGTTAAGCAAATGGTAGATCCACATTGTGTACAATGAAAGTGAAGATGCAAATCTGTATCTAAATCGCAATGGCAATTAGGCTCGCATAATGCATATTTAGTTACTCCTGTTCCATCATCTATTTGATGTACAATTTCCTTTTCTTCAAACGTCTTAATGGTGCGGTATAACGTTGTCCGATCTGCTTTATCGAATGCATGCTCGATATCGCTTAACGCTACAGCCTCATGTTTATCTGATAAAAAATTACAAATAAGTATTCGCATCGCAGTGACTCGAATACTTTTAGATTCTAAAAATGCTTCTACTCCTTGCATAAAATTACTGTTTATTTGAAACCAACTATACTCGAAAAATAAGTCTTAAAGATATTAAGCTAGTATCATTTAGACGTTAGATTCAAAAATAAATAAACTATATATTAGATTCCTCCTTTCCGAGAATGACAATTTCAATAGAAACCTCGAGATTGAACCTCGAGGAATTCTTTTTAATTAATGATGATGTCCTGCACTAGCTTTCTTCATTTCGGCACTTAAATAATAGGCGTTATTAAAAGCAAATTGTGTTGTTTTATCCGGTGCTTCTAAAAATGCAATGGCTTGCCAATTGCCATCTTTAGATCCAGGAATCACTTCTATAGGTTCAAACTTCCATTCATCTGCTTCCTGTTCTGCTTTAAACACAAAAAAGCTATCGCCTTCTTTAAAAATCGCTTCTTCAGGAATGGCTAAAGTCTCTGATTCATTGATCTGAATTTTCCCTTTAATATACATTCCTGGAATTAAATGTCCTTTATCGTTTTTAATCTCGGCATGCATATGAACGGCTTTCGGATTCTCTTCAAAAGTTTTACTTACTGAATAAATTTCGGCAATTAATTCGTCATCAGGAAATGATTGCACAGTAAACCTTACATTTTGGCCTTTTTTAACATAATGCACGTCTTTTTCAAAAACCATTAAATCGGCATGTACGTGATGTGTATTTACAATTTCAAACACTTCTGTTTCTGGAGCAACATATTGCCCTGTTTTTACATTCACTTTCTGCACAAAACCTTCAATTGGTGTACGTAAACCTACACGCTGAAAAATGGTACCATTCTGAATGCTTTTCGGATTTAAGTGCAATAATTGTAACTGTGCTCCTAATCCGTTTGCTAAAGCTTTAGAGGCATCATATTCTGCTTCTGCTTTCTGAAAATTAGCACCAGAACCTACACCTGAATCGTATAATGTTTTTTGACGCTCGAAATTTTTCTTTAAATAATTGCTATTACTATATGCATTTAAATAATCGGTTTGCATTTTAATAATATTTGGGTGCGATAAATACGCAACGACTTGTCCTTTTTTAACTTCATCCCCTTCAATCACTTCTATTGAAGCAATATTAGCCCCAACTATAGTCGTTAAAGCTGCTTCATTTTGTGGCGGAACCTCTAGAGTTCCGTTAGCTTCAACATAACCACTCATTAAACGATTAGATAAAGTATCTACCTTCATTTGTAGTGCTTGAAACTGTGAAGGTTTTAAGTGCACGCCTTCTGCTTCTTCATGATCTCCATGTTCATCATGATCGTCATGATGTTCTTCTGAAGTCTCATGATCACTATGTGCGTTATTAGAGTCTTTAGATCCGCAACTTAAAAGACTGGTAAAAAGTGTAAAGACACCGATATATATAATTTTTTTCATCTTAATTCTGATTAAAATATTGTAATTCGAATAAACTATTGAAGTAATTTAAAAGGGCTTCTTGTGCATCTAATTCCGATTGAATCGCCTCTTTTATAAGTTGAGAAAATCCGCTATAATCTACAGCACCTTCCTTATACGCTAATAATGCACCTTGGCGTTGTTCTTTGGCTAAGGGTAAGACTTTAGAATCGTAAAATGCCCAAGATTGCGACCATTGATTATAATGTGCTAACGCTTGTGTATATTCAGATTTCACTTGCGCTTGTCTTAACAACACATTAGACGTTGCAATCTCTTTATCTATTTTTGCTGTTTTAATATCTGCACGATGAGTTCCTGATAAAAACGGAATAGACACACCGGCTTGGTAACTGTAAAAACCAGAATTACCGTCTATTTTTTGTAAACCACCTTGTAAATTAAATTTTGGCAAACTATTCGCTTTCGCGGCCCTTAATTGCGCTTCTGACTCTTTAACATATAATTCTGCAACTTGATATGCTGGATGATTCTCAATGTCTAATTCCGATATTAAGTCGTCTTGACTATCAAACGTATCTGGAACCGTATAAAACGTATCTGAAGCTAACCACAAATTTAATTGTTGCAGTGCAATACTATATGCGGTTGATGCTTTTGATTTATTATTCTGAATTTGGTAAAACTGATTTTTTGCTGCCGAATATTCTAATCTAGAAATCGCTTCAACTTCATAGTTCAAAGCCACAGCTTTTTCAAACTTCGTATAAATAGAATCTAATTCTGAATATAAATGATATTGCATTTTAGTCTGATATGCTTTTACCCACGCTTTCTTAACTTCTAGCGCTAATTGAAGCTCTGACAATTTATACCCGCTTTCGGCTAACAAAATACGCTGATTCTGTAACTGCTTTTTAGGACCTATACCAAATACATCTATTTCACTTTGAGACATATTAATAGTAGTGTACACACCTTCTGTTCCTCGAAGTTCTTCTCCACCAGTAAACAGTTTAGTCGTTCCCAAATCGAAAGCCGTACTTTTTATCGCTTTCTCTTTATCTATCACTAATGCTTTTTGTTTTAATAACGGATATTGTGTCTTCGCTAATGCTACAGCATCTTCTAAAGAAATCTCCTGACCTAGATTTGGTACTTGTTGAGCGTGCCCTAATTGAGGAAACCCTAAACACAACACCAACATAGCAATTGCTGGTCCCATAGCACGTTTTAAGGTGATTTTATCTTGACGCTCTTCTACCCAATGATATAAAATAGGCAGAACAAATAGCGTCAATAAGGTTGATGTTAATAACCCACCAATAACGACAGTTGCTAACGGACGCTGTACTTCTGCTCCTGCAGATGCTGAAATTGCCATAGGCAAAAATCCTAATACATCTGTAAATGCGGTAAGCATAATTGGGCGAATTCTACGTTTTGTACCTTCAAAAATGCGGTCTTTTAAATTAATCACACCTTCATCTTTTAGTTCGTTTAAACCACTAATCATCACCAAACCGTTTAGCACGGCGACTCCAAAGAGGACAATGAACCCTACACCTGCCGAAATACTAAATGGCATATCTCTTAACCAAAGCGCAAAGACACCACCAATCGTTGCCATCGGGATGGAGATATAAATCATGAGCGTTTGTGGGAAGGATTTTAAGGCGAAATAAATTAATACGAAAATCAATAATAAAGCAATTGGAACTACAGTTTGTAATCGTGAACTCGCGCGTTCTAAATTCTCGAATGCACCACCATAACGGATAAAATATCCTGGAGGTAATTTTAATTCGGCATCTAACTTTGCTTGAATTTCTGTGACTAAAGATTTTACATCGCGACCACGAACATTCACACCAACATAGGTTCTACGATTGGTATTATCTCGACTAATTTGCATCGGTCCAGATTTATAAGAAATATCTGCAATTTCTTTTAACGGAATTTGAGAATTATTAGGTAATTTTATAAACAAATTCTGAACGTCTGTAATATCTGTTCTGTTTTTTTCTTGTAAACGCACTACAACATCAAAACGTTTTTCACCTTCAAAAATCACTCCTGCTGTTCCGCCTGCAAAGGCCGATTGCACAATGGTATTCAGGTTATTTATTTGCAATCCGTATTGTGCTAATTTTTGTCGGTTATACGTAATCGTCATCTGTGGTAAACCTGTGGTCGCTTCAGCTTTCATATCGCCAATCCCTTCAATACCTGCAATAAGTTTGGTTACTTCTTCAGCCTTTTCAGACAATATATAAATATCTTCACCATATAATTTAATAGCAATATCTTCACGCACACCTTCTAACAATTCATTAAAACGCATTTCCATAGGTTGCGTAAATTCATAATTTACACCAGGAAGAATTTGCACCGCTTCTTTCATTTTTTCTATCAGTTCGTCTTTAGAACGTGCAGACACCCATTCGCTTTTAGGTTTTAGAATAACAATAACATCGGCTAAATCCATTGGCATAGGATCTGTAGGAATTTCGGCAACACCAATACGACTCACCACTTTATCGACTTCTGGAAATTTAGCTTTTACAATTTGTTCAATTTTAGTGGTCGTTTCAACTGTTTCTGTTAACGAACTTCCTGGTTTTAAAATGGCATGAAACGCAATATCGCCTTCATCTAACTGCGGAATAAACTCACCTCCCATTTTGGTAAACATAAACACAGTAAGTGCAAAAAGTAAAACACCAAGCCCTACAATCCATTTTCCTTTATTTAAAGCTGAATGTAATAACGGTTGGTATTTACGCTCTACCCAATGCACAAATTTATCGCCATAAGACAGTTTATCAGATTTTGGAGCACGAAGCACTAAAGCCGACATCATTGGGACGTATGTTAAACACAAAATCATAGCTCCAATCATAGCGAAGATGAAGGTTAATGCCATGGGTTTAAACATTTTCCCTTCAATACCTTCTAATGCCAGAATAGGAAGAAATACAATAAGAATAATTAACTGACCAAAGAAGGCAGCATTCATCATTTTCTTTGAAGACTTAGACGCAATCTTATCTCTATCTTCAGCAGTAAGTTTTCCTTTCTTCAGGATTTGAGCAGCGAATACAAAAACGGTGGCTTCAACAATAATAACAGCACCATCTACTATAATTCCGAAATCTATCGCACCTAAACTCATAAGGTTCGCCCAAACATCGAAAACATACATCAGTATAAATGCAAATAATAAAGACAACGGAATGGTTGATGCCACGATAAGACCGCCACGCCAATTTCCTAATAAGAAAATCAACACAAATATTACGATTAATGCACCTTCAACTAAGTTAAAACTCACAGTAGATGTTGTTTTATCTATCAATACACTTCGGTCTAAAAGTGGTTGAATGTCGACACCTTCGGGAAGTGATTTCTGAATGAGTTTCATACGTGCTTTAACAGCTTGTATAACCTCATTAGAACTTG
Source organism: Formosa sp. L2A11 (assembly GCF_009796865.1). Lineage (GTDB taxonomy): Bacteria > Bacteroidota > Bacteroidia > Flavobacteriales > Flavobacteriaceae > Formosa. Next base: position 2,912,796 of record NZ_CP047028.1, read on the forward strand.
CTCCTTTTAACATCATAACCAATCCACCCACGACTTCTCCTTCTCCATCTTGAGTCATTGCGCCGTAACGAATAGCCGATCCGAATTTCACTTCAGCAATAGAACCAATAGTAATTGGTACACCTTGAGTATGAGAAACTACAATGTTTTTAATATCGTCTAAACTGCGAATTAAACCTTCACCACGAATAAAATTCGCTTGATGATTTTTCTCAATATACGCACCTCCAGTATTTTGGTTATTAGCTTCTATAGCTTCAAAAACATCGGTGATAGATAATCCCATCGCATTTAACTCTGAAGGATCTACAGCAACTTCGTATTGTTTAATTTTTCCACCAATAGCATTTACTTCAACAACACCTGGCACCATAGCCATTTGGCGTTGTACAATCCAATCTTGCATGGTTCGTAAATCTGAAATAGAGTATTGGTCTTTAAATTCAGGTTGTACTTTTAAGGTATATTGATAGATTTCTCCTAAACCGGTAGTTATTGGTCCCATGGTTGGCGTACCAAAACCTTCGGGAATATCTTCTTTAACTTCAGACAGTTTTTCAGACACTAATTGTCTTGGTAAATAGGTTCCCATATCGTCGTCGAAAACAATAGTCACGACAGATAAACCAAAACGCGATACCGAACGAATTTCATGTACGTTTGGTAAGTTACTCATGGCAACTTCTACGGGATAGGTTACAAATTGCTCAATGTCTTCGGTTCCTAAATTAGGAGCCTGCGTAATGACTTGAACTTGGTTATTTGAAATATCTGGAACAGCATCTATGGGCACTTTGGTTAAGCTCCAAATCCCTGCTCCAATTATGGTAAGCGTAAGCAAACCAATAATGAATTTATTATGGATTGAAAAATCAATGATTTTATTAATCATAGAAAATGGGTTATAATGTGATTATAAATTAGGATGTATTCTTAAATTTTGTTTAAGAATTATGTACTAAAACCCTGTAAAAACAGGACACATTATGCCCGAGGTGGCTGTAATAGCGTTTGTTTGTAGTCTTTACCTAGACTATCGAAATGAAGAAATTGTTTTGTTGAAATATCTAAAACTGTAAAGCTAACCTCTACAGAATTAAACTGAACCACGTGAATATGGCAACAATGACATTGGCAAAACGGGGAACATTCGTCTGAAGCACCATGATCGTGATCAGTATCTGAATGTTGAGAAACTTCAGTAGTACAATCATCACATACTGAAGCATCATCTTCGCAAGGCGCAAAGTTTAATGCTAAAAAGTAAACGGATAATAAGACTGCTAAAAATTTCATCGATTCAAATATACAAATTATTGTATGCAATAGGATTGCAAAATGCTATGTCTATATTTTAAATGTTTACAACACTAATCGTGTCCTAAATAATATTATATGTTCATTTTTTTCATTGATAAAAAGATCCTTCGACTTCGCTCTGGATAAACCAAGCCAAAAAAATCTAGGCTTACGAACCTTTATCTAAATTTTTCGTTCACTATCTAAATTTAAAGAACTCGCTACTAAAAATCTATAATATAAATACTTTCGTTTAGCTCAAACAGCTTTAAATTTTACGATACTTTCACTTCAAATTTTACGATAAATTTTCGATAGGCCAACCAAAATTCCATAAAGTCAGCAGCGGCAAATCTCAAAAAAAAGAGAGTAATCGTTTAGGATGCTATAGTTACAATACCAATAAGCCATGTTCTTTTAATGTATTTATAGGTTTTGAAAACCAGAACAATTCAAAATTTTCAAATTGCGATTCGAAATCCTTTTTCAGCATATTAAAAGATTTTTGAGTCGCACTATTTGGTGTAATCTCTTCTAAGGTTTGTAATAACCACTCGCCTTCTTCTAACGGTGTTGTAATTTGAAACGCATCTGTTTTATCGTAAAACGTCATTTTTAAACTGATATACGTATTTCCTTTTTTAGTTTTAGATAACTCTTCTACAAATGGAGATTTCCCTAACCATACAATTTTAGCTGTCGGTTTTATATTGAAATTAGGTTCTGTTTGTAACGCATTAAAAATACATTCTGAGTCTATTGTGGTATCTGGAACATTAAAATCGAACCAATCTTGAAGCGGTAAATCAAAACCAATACCGTGCATATAATTGAATAATGATGTTTTTAATCCGTTACTAAATTTTGAATGGTCAATTCCTGTGACATCAGAAAAAGCGATATCATTATTTGCAAATGTAATGTCGTTATAATGCGGAGTCACTCCAAATTCAGATGGATTTAAACCAATTGGACTATGCGCTGTTAACGCAAACTGATGCCAAAAACCAGACTGCAACACGCCAACTTCGAATAACTGACGGACCATTTCTAAACTATCTATAGTTTCCTGTTCGGTTTGTGTTGGATACCCGTACATTAAATACGAATGCACCATGATGTTACTTTCGGTTAAATTTCTGGTCACTTGTGCCACTTGTTCAACCGTAACACCTTTATCAATCAATTTCAATAAACGGTCTGATGCAACTTCCAATCCACCAGAAACCGCAATACATCCAGATGCTTTTAACAACACACATAAATCTTGAGTGAAGTTTTTCTCGAAACGAATATTTGCCCACCACGTTAACGTTAAGTCACGTTTTAATATTTCTAAGGCTAATGCTTTCATTAATGAAGGCGGTGCAGCTTCGTCTACAAAATGAAATCCAGTATCTCCTGTTTGCGCTATTAGTTCTTCCATCCGATCAACCAAAGTTTTGGCTGCAACAGGTTCATATATTTTTATATAATCTAAAGAAATATCGCAAAACGTACATTTTCCCCAATAGCAACCATGCGCCATAGTGAGCTTATTCCAACGGCCGTCACTCCATAAACTGTGCATGGGATTTGCTATTTCAATCACTGAAATATACTCACTTAAAAGTAAATCTGTATAATCCGGTGTGCCGACTTCACTTTGTTTATAATCTGGCAGCGGACTATCATTTTTATACACGACTGCATTGTTCTCTAACAACAGCGTACGTTTAAATTTAAAGGTTTTTGTGTCTTTATTATTGACTATTAAATCGTGTAATAATTCTACAGGTAATTCGCCATCGTCTAACGTGATGAAATCAAAAAATTCGAATACACGAACATCTTTTAATGAACGTAATTCTGTATTTGCAAATCCGCCACCAACAGCAATTTTAATATCAGGAAAGTGTTCCTTTATAAATTGAGCACAACGAAATGCACTATATAAATTACCTGGAAAAGGTATAGATAAACAAACCATTTTAGGTTGAATTTCTTCTAATTTGGCTTCAAGGATTTGTAATGTAATATCGTCTATAAACGTGAGGTCTTGCTGAAGGCTTTCGTACAATTCATCGAACGAATTGGCACTCATCCCCAAACGTTCTGCATAACGACTAAACCCAAAATTATCGTCTATACATTCAATAATAAAATCTGATAAATCTTCAAGAAATAAGGTTGCCAAGTGTTTGGCTCTATCTTGCATGCCCATATTTCCGAATGCCCAATTTAAGTCTTCTAAATTATCAAATCTAGAGGCTTGAGGTAGAAAATTATCGGTACAAATTTGTCTCGCTAATGTTGTGTTTTTTCCTTGTAAAAAACGGACTACAGGTTCTAACACTTTCAAATAATCGTCTTTTAAAGCATAAATACGCTGACCGTTTACACTTTGAATGGTATCATTCTCGTAAGCGAAATCGAATAACATGGTAAATGCATTTTTTGAAAATAGTTCTATAATCACTTCAATTCCCAAGTCCATTTGATATGAAGAAATGACTTTTGTATTTAGAAATCCTTTTAAATACGCCGTTGCTGGATATGGTGTATTTAATTGGGTAAATGGTGGAGTTATCAGTAATATATCTTTCAAAATAATGCTCAAATTTTTGACAAATATAATGTATTTGTCACCCGAAGTTTAATTGAAGGTTTTAAATCTGAAAATTCAAAATAATGCGTTCATTCTCATCTAAATCAATTTCATTTTAAAAATTATATGTATTTTGTTCATGCAATCAATATGAAACACCACCTGTCTATGAATCCTGAACACGATTATAAAGCTGTAAACAAAGACACTTGGAATGCCAAAACGGAAGCACATTTAGTTTCTGATTTCTACGATGTTGAAGGATTTATTAACGGAAACTCGTCTTTAAATGCTATTGAACTGGATTTACTTGGTGATGTAAAAGGTAAAAAAATATTGCATTTACAATGTCATTTTGGACAAGATTCTTTGTCTTTAGCTCGTTTAGGAGCACATGTTACAGGCGTGGATTTATCTGATGTTGCAATTAAAAATGCTAAAAAATTAGCCAACACACTTGAATTAAATACCACTTTTATTTGTTGTGATTTGTATGAATTACCCAATTATCTTGATGATACATTTGATATTGTTTACACAAGTTATGGAACTATTGGCTGGCTGCCCGATATTGAGCAATGAGCAAAATTGATTTCTAGATTTTTAAAACCTAAAGGTGAATTTGTTTTTGTCGAATTTCATCCGGTGGTGTGGATGTTTAACGATACGTTTGATACTATAGCATATAGTTACTTTAAATCAGATGCTATTATTGAAACCGAAACTGGTACATATGCAAATAGAGAGGCCAATATTACCCAACAATCTATTACATGGAATCATAGTTTAGGAGAAGTTCTTAGTGCTTTGCTTCAGAATGATTTACAATTAAAGTCTTTTGAAGAATTTGATTATTCACCTTACGATTGTTTTAGTCATACTATTGAGGTGAGTCCGAAACAATTCAGAATAAAACATTTAGAATCTAAAATCCCCATGGTTTTTGCGTTAAAAGCTATAAAACCATAATTATGTTATTTTACGCCATAACCTTGTTCGGGTTGTTGTTCTAAAATGGCTAAAGCTTTCTTTTTTAGTTTTACTTTTTTAAGATATTTGCCATAGAACAAGGTAATAATTATAGCTAAACCCCCCTGGATTAATACAGTAGATTGTACCCCAATATAATGTGATATACTCCCGATTGTTAAACTTCCAATGGGTAATAAACCGGTTAACGACATGATATAAATACTAATAACACGCCCTCTAAAGTGATTGGGTGCATTTACTTGAATAATTGTATTGGTGATGGTACGTATAGACATCATACCAAATGCTCCAATAGCTGCAAAGATTAAAGCCAAGGAAAAGATATTAGTTTCAGCAAATAAAATTAATCCGATTCCAAAAATTAGAGAATTTGTAGCTAGAATTTTACTTAAATCGGTTCCTGGTTTTAAAGACGCTAAAAATATGGCACCAATAAATGCTCCAAACCCAATCACACCATCTATAACACCTAATGTTGAAGCAGAACCATTAAACACATCTTTCGCAAATGCAGGAGTTAACGTGGTATAAGAGAGGACAAATAAGCTCATTAAACCCGTAAAAATAAGTACAGAATGAATTTCTGGAGTATTTAATATATACGAAAAGGCTTCTTTAAATTCTGATTTTATATTCCGATCTGCTTTTGGTTTTATGTCCTGTTTAGGTAAACGCATTAATAATAACGACCCAATAACAGGTATAAAACTCACGGCATTTAAAGCAAAACAAATATCGTCTCCAAAAGATTCTAAAATAAATCCAGCCAATGCTGGCCCTATTAATTTAGACAGATTTACCATAGATGAATTTAAAGCTAAAGCATTGGGTAAATCGTCTTTATTATCTACCATTTCTCGAACTAAAGATTGTCTGGCAGGCACATCAAAACCATTTATAACTCCTAAAACAGCACTTAATATAATAATGATCCATACTGCGTGTGTTTCAAAAAACATGATGGAAAAAGCTAAGAGCACAGCTTGTATTAAAGATACAATTTGCGTGATTAACAATACGGTATGTCTGTTATACCTATCGGCAACGACACCTCCATAAAGTGAAACTACAGCTGTTGGAAAAAGTGTTGCAAATACAGAAACCCCTAACATAAATTTTGACTGTGTTAAGCTATAAATTACCCAACTTACGGCCGTTTTCTGCATCCAAGTTCCTAAAAGAGATACAGATTGTCCCATAAAAAACAATCTGAAATTTCTACTTTTAAAGGAATTGAATGTGGTAAGATTCATATATTCTGTACTATTTTTAATTGTACAAAATTAAACTATTCAGTTCAGAAAAAGACTTCAAAATTATACGCTTAATCTATCCATCATCAATAATTATTATATTCTTAGTTTTTGGCAAATAATATAACAATCTATTCGCATAAAGATTCTACACACCTTAGAAAACATACTTAATGAAAAAATATTTGATATTAATTTTTAAAATAAAATGTTAAAGCCGATATTCATAAACACGAAAACATTAATTTCGTAGCGTGAAAAAAGCAGTTACATTTTCTGGAGGGGTATTATTAGCCTTTTTATATTGTTTTGCACTGTATGGTGTAGCACAACCGCTGCCTCAAACTTTCACAAATAACACAGAACATTCTGAAAAACATCAGGATGTTTCTTCTATAAACAAATCGCTTTTCAGTTTAACCTCTGAACCAGAAAACATAAGTATTCCATTTGGACCTACTACTTCTGGAGATTTCTCTAAAACCCCTGTATTTAATAGCAGTTGGTTTCCTAAATTAAACGAACGTATAGTTAGTGCTCAGATTTCACAATATACAGCATATCAAACCAATACTTTGGTTAACTATCGTAAAAACGATTTCATTTTTCCGTTTCATTATTTCTGGTAATACCTTGTTTTAATTGTGTGTGATTTCACACATCCTAATGACAACAGTAAGGTTATGTTTAATTACATAATCTACATTTATTATGACTTAATTTAAAACAGAATACAATGAATACCGGAACACTTATACTTAGCATATTTTTTATAATAATATGCGCTTCTCCTTTTATATTATCTACTATAAACAGTAGAAAACGAAAAAAGAACATGCTTAAAAACTTAACTGCTTTAGCTAATAAAAATGATGCTACAATAACGAAACACGAAGTAGGTGTAGATTTTATTATTGGCTTAGACGAACCTAAGAACAAGGTTCTTTTCTTTAAAAAAACGGCAGAAAAAACAACAGAACAGTGTTTAGACTTATCGGATTACAAAGCCTGTAGAATTTTAAAATTTGGTAAAAACTTAAATGCAAAAAGCAATGTTAATGCTATTGAAACTTTAAAATTAGATTTTACTCCAAAAGATAAAACAGTTACCGAATCTCAATTCGAATTTTTTAATGAAGATACCAACATCCAACTAAGTGGAGAACTTCAATTAATAAATACATGGCAACCCTTAATTCAACAAAGAATAGCTGCTCTTAATTAAATAAAAAAAGCCCTAAGCAACATTGTACTTAGGGCTTTTTCATGTTTTAATCCGAAATCTAATCAGCTATAAATTTCATATAAAAAACTTTGATAAAAAAAAACCTCGACAAGATAGATACCGAGGTTTAATTAAAATTTAGTTGTTTGCCCGTAAGAGCTTAATTACCAATATATATCAAATTTAACATTATAAATATATTTCTCATACTTTTATATGAAAAATTTATTAAAAATGAAATAATTAGTGTTATCAAAAAAACTCTAAAAGACCATTAAAACGGTACATAAATATACGATAGATTAACGTAAGTACCGGAAAACCGTCTAACTATTTTAGAAAAAATTATAAATTAAAAGTTTAGATAAACTTCCATTTTATACTAGATTAATTTTCTGTTTTACCAAATAAATAACCGTAAGGTAAGCCTACAAATAAAACGCCTCCAACAATATTACCCAAAGTTGCAGGAATTAAGTTTTTAATAATAAAAGTACTCCAAGAAATATCTGCTCCTTCAAATATAGAAAGTGGAATAAAATACATATTTGCAATACTGTGCTCAAATCCCATAGTTACAAAAGCCATAACAGGCAACCAAATAGCCACTATTTTACCAATAGTGTTTTTTGCTGCAATGCCTTGCCAAAGCGCAAGACAGACCAACCAATTTGCTCCAATTCCTTTTATAAAAGTGACTAAAAAAGTATGACTTGTTTTTCCTCTAGCTATATCATGAACCATATTTATATAAGGATCGCTACTAACTAAATGTGTTAAATGCGTAATAACGTAAGCAATAAATATAGCACCAAAGAAATTTCCAAAATAAACCAATCCCCAGTTTTTAAACATGGCACATGCTGGCTGTCTTTTGGTTAAAATATTAGGAATAAAATAAGCATTATTACCCGTAAAAAGCTCTGCTCCTACTAAAACCACAAGAATAAGTCCTAACGGGAAAGCTGCTCCAAACAAAAACTTTACTAATCCAGGGTTATGTGTTGCTATTCCAGGAGAACCTCCAGAAATAATAATGGCTAATAATGCACCAAAAGCAACATAAGCTCCCGCTAAGAAAGCAAGGATTAATGTTTTACTTACGGTATATCCTTCTTTATTAAGCGCAATTTCATTTACTATTTTTATACCTTCTTTGGGAGAATTCATTAGCTATTTTATTGTGATGTATTTTATACGTTTTAATTTGCTTTAACCTCTTTAAAGTACGAACTCAAAATTTTTACTGCAGTATCAATTTCTTCTTGAGTGTTTTCTCTTGCATCTTTCAATTCGTATTCCCAACCTAAAGCTTCCCATTTATGAACACCTAATTTATGATAAGGCTGAAGTTCAATTTTTTCAATGGTTTTATAATCTTTAAAATATGTACCCAATTGATGAAGCAACTCTGGAGTATTAGTTATTCCAGGAATCAATACATAACGTAGCCACATTTTTTTTCCTGAAGCTTCTCTGTATTTTGCGAAATTAAACGTGGTTTCTTTATTTTTTGCTCCGGCAAGTTTCTGAAAACCAGCTTCATTCATATGCTTAATATCAAGCATTACTAAATCTGCATAATGATCTAATAATTCTGTTGTAGGATGATTTAATAACCGTCCGTTAGTATCGATATTAGTATGTATACCTTCTTCTTTTAAACGTTTAAAAAAAGGAATTAAACTTTTAGCTTGTAGTAAAGGTTCACCACCAGAAACAGTAACACCTCCATTATTTCCAAAATAAGATTTCATTCTAAGTGCACGTTTTACAAGATCTTCAATAGTATATGCTGTACCTCCTTGTGTATCTATAGTATCTGGATTATGGCAATACTGACATCTTAATTTACAGCCTTGTAAAAACACAACCATACGTATTCCAGGCCCATCGTGTGTTCCAAAAGATTCTATGGAATGTACATTTAATATGTTGTCTGAAGTTTTAATAATAGTATGTTTTTAATTAAAAAATAAGAGGTATCCAAAACGATAAGCTACACTAAAAATTAATAAGGAGATTACTGATTTGAAATAATAAAAATTAGTGCTTTACGTTTTTTGAATACCTCTTCAAGTTAAATAAACAGAGTACGTTTTACATAGATTCGTGGAACGAACGAGAAATAACTTCCATTTGTTGTTCTCTAGTTAATCTTATAAAGTTAACTGCATATCCAGATACACGAATTGTTAATTGCGGGTGATTTTCTGGATGTTCCATAGCATCTAATAAAGTGTCTTTATCTAATACATTCACATTTAAATGTTGTGCACCATGAGCAAAATATCCTGTTAAGGTTGCTACTAGGTTATCTATACGTTCTGTATCTGTAGCCCCTAAAGATTTAGGTACGATTGAGAAGGTATTAGATACACCATCTTGTGAATCTTTATAATCTATTTTAGCAACAGAGTTTAATGAAGCTACTGCGCCGTTAGTATCGCGTCCGTGCATTGGATTTGCTCCTGGTGCAAAAGGCACACCTGCATCTCTACCATCTGGAGTTGCTCCTGTCTTTTTACCATATACTACGTTAGACGTAATAGTAAGCACAGACATTGTTGGTTCTGCATTTTTGTAAACTGCTAATTTTTTTAATTCGTTATTAAAGTCTTCAACAGCATTGTGAGCAAAAATATCTACACGATCATCGTCATTTCCATATTTAGGGAATTCACCTTCAATTTCGAAACTTACGGTTAAACCGTCTTCATTTCTAATTGGTTTAACTTTAGCATATTTAATTGCCGATAAAGAATCTGCTACAATAGATAATCCTGCAATACCGTAAGCGATATTTATAGCTGGATTTGTATCAATTAAAGCCATCTGACCTTTTTCGTAGTAATATTTATCGTGCATGTAGTGAATAATATTCATCGAGTCGTTATATACTCGAGCCACTTCTGTCATTGCCAATTTAAAATTAGCCATCACTTTATCGAAGTCTAAATACTCATCGTTATCTTGTTCAATACCTTTTACCATTTGCTTACCGGTAATTTCGCAACGCCCAGCATTTACAGCTAAAAGTAATGTTTTTGCTAAGTTAGTACGTGCACCGAAGAATTGGATTTGTTTTCCGATTTCTTGATAAGACACACAACATGCAATTCCGTAATCGTCAGATCCTCTTAATTCACGCATTAAATCGTCGTTTTCAAACTGAATTGAAGATGTATCAATAGCAACTTTAGCACAATATTTTCTGAAGTTTTCAGGTAAAGAAGGCGACCATAATACAGTAATATTTGGTTCTGGTGATGGTCCTAAGTTGTATAATGTATGTAAGAAACGGAACGCCGTTTTAGTAACTTTAGTTCGTCCATCTTTAAACATTCCACCAATCGCTTCTGTTACCCAAGTTGGATCTCCTGCGAAAATTTCATCGTAAGCAGACATTCTTAAATGACGTACCATACGTAGTTTCATTACGAATTGATCGATATATTCTTGAGCTTCAATTTCTCCAATCACTTCATTATCTAAATCTCTTTGAATATAGATGTCTAAGAATGTAGACACATTACCAAGAGACATTGCTGCACCATCTTGTTCTTTTACAGCTGCTAAATATGCCATATATGTCCATTGTACTGCTTCTTGAGCATTTTGTGCTGGACGACTTAAATCTAAGCCATAAGCATTACCCATTAAGATCATGTCTTTTAATGCTTTTATTTGCTCAGACACTTCTTCTCTTAAGCGAATAACAGCATCTGTCATCGGGCCTTTAATGTGTGCTAAATCTTGTTTTTTAGCATCTATTAAACTGTTAATACCATATAAAGCTATTCTTCTGTAATCTCCAATAATTCTACCACGTGCATAATTATCTGGTAAACCTGTTAAGAATCCTAAAGATCTAAATTTTCTAATTTCTGCATTATATGCATCAAACACACCATCGTTATGTGTTTTTACATATTTAGAAAATAATTCGTTTACGGCATTAGCTGGCTTTAGACCTATTTCTTCTAATGCTTTTTGAACCACTTTATAACCTCCAAAAGGTTTCATAGCGCGTTTTAATAAACCATCGGTTTGTAAACCAACAATAGTTTCATTTTCTTTATCAATATATCCAGCGTCAAAGCTCGCAATACCAGAAACAATATCCGTATCAACAGAGTGTACTCCGTTGTTAGCTCTTTCGATTTTAGTTTCGGCTTTACAAACATCCCACAATTTTTGTGTACGCTCACTTGGTCCAATTAAAAAGTCCTGAGTACCATGATAAGGTGTAATATTTTTGTACACAAAATCACGTACGTTAATCGTATTATTCCAATCTCCATTTTGGAATCCTTCAGTCTGAAGGCCTGTATTTTTTAACTCTGCTACTTTCATACTTTCATCTTTATTAATGCTTATTATTAATTCTATATTTCAAAGTTCATCAGAAAGCAAAGCTTAAAACATGACAAATGATAGGTTTTTTACGAATTCGGAACTATCCACAAATAGCCGTTAAACAATTGTTAAAATTCATTAATTTGGTAATTTTCGTAAATTTTCGCTAACAAAAACAACAATATCATAAAAACCTCATAATTGATTGTTTGACAATAACTTACGTTTAATATTTTTCAAACGTTTGAATATTTTTTCAATATTCTTAAAAAGGAATAAAATGAACAATATTTTACCGAATTGTTACTTTTTTAAAACTTAAACTTAAACATTGTCAAAAACAAAACTAAAAATCATCTAATAATATCAAATTGTTAGTTTTATAACGTTATCGTAAATCCTATATAAAAAGTACATAAAACCATTCTGAAATAATTTTTCATACATTTAAAAAATAACAACAGTATAACCCCTTAAAAATCAAACTGTATATTATTATGAGGCAATTAAAAAAAATTTGTATTGTTACTTTTCTAGTTCTAATTAGTCTAAAAGGGTTTTCTCAAAGCATAAGCTCTAAACAAATAGATTCTTTAGTTGCAAAATCTATGACTATAGATCATGTTGCAGGATTAGCAATTGCTATTGTTAAGGATGGAGAAATTATACACTCTAAAGGGTATGGTGTAAAATCTGTAACGAGCAAAGAGAAAGTAGACAATGAAACGTTATTTGCTATAGCTTCAAATTCTAAAGCTTTTACTTCGGCAGCATTGGCCATTTTAGTCGATGAAGGTAAACTCACTTGGGACGATAAAGTGGTAGACTATATTCCTGAGTTTAAAATGTACGACGATTATGTTACTGCAAATTTTACTATTACAGATTTACTTACCCATAGAAGTGGTTTGGGGTTAGGTGCTGGAGATTTAATGATTTTTCCAGATGCTGGAGAATTTACGATGAATGATATTCTTAATAGTTTTCAATACCAAACACCAACATCTGCTTTTCGTACAAGATACGATTATGATAACTTATTATACTTAGTTGCAGGAGAAGTTATATATAGAATTAGCGGCACACCTTGGGCCGATTTTATACAAACACGTATTTTTAATCCTTTAGACATGACAGCCGCTGTACCACTTATTAATCGTATAAAACCTGATGCTAATGTGTCTATGCCGCATAGTTCTTATAATAACAAATTAGTTGAAGTTGCACCTTACGATGGCGGAGATTTAGTTGGTGCTGCTGGAGGAATTAATGCTAGTGTTAGCGATTTAACAAAATGGATGCTAATGCAATTAAACAAAGGAAAATACGGTACAGATTTATCTAAAACATTATTTTCTGAAGCTGTACAAAAACAAATGTGGTCGCCCTTAACCATAACTGGATATAATTTAGATGGAGACCAACGTACCAGTAATCATTTTTCTGCTTATGGTTTAGGTTGGGAAATATCTGATGTTAAAGGAAAAATTGTGGTAAGCCATACCGGTGGATTAACAGGTATGTTATCGCGTACCATTTTAGTTCCAGAACTAAATTTAGGAATTGTAGTTTTAACCAATACAGATCCGGGAGGTTATGCCTTCTACTCTATTCCTGAAACTATTTTAGATATGTATTTGGGTGTAGAAAAGAAAGATTGGATTACAGAACTTTCTGAATATAGTAAAGCTCAAGAAAAAGATGGAGATGCCGTTACCAAAGCTGTTTGGGATACTGTTGAAACAAATAAAAAAACTAAAATTGATTTTAATACTTATATAGGTACTTATAACGATCCTTGGTTTGGAGACATTACAGTTACCGAGAAAAAAGGAAAGCTTTGGTTTACCTCTAAACGTTCTCCAAAATTAAACGGACAAATGTATTTTTATAAAGCAACAACTTTTGCTGTAAAATGGGAATTTACAGGAATGCCTTGCGATGCTTTTGCTACTTTTAATTTAAATGAAGAAGGCAATGCTATTGGAATAAAAATGAAAGGTATCTCGCCAAACATCGATTTTAGTTTCGATTTTCAGGATTTGAATTTGACACGTGTGGAGTAATTTATTTTATCTAAAAATAGTTTAGTGAGTTTACCGTCATACTGAACTCAATTCAGTATCTCTTTAAAATATTGAATATCTTTTAGTATTAAAAAGAATACATCTTGTGCGAAGCTGAAATGAATTCAGCTTGACGTGACGTTTACAAAATCAGTAGAATAGTAATTGTTTATGCTTGAAAAATTTCACTTAAAATAGCATAAGACTTTTTACGAGCTTCATGATCATAAATATGAGATACTACAATAAGTTCTTGCACTTGAGTTTTGGCGACAAATTCTGAAATTTCTTTTTCAATTGTAGCTTTACTTCCTATAAACGTGTAATGCAGCATATTATTAATCATGGCTTGTTGTTGGTCGTTCCAAACACCATCCATAGTTTCTACAGGTGGTTGTAATGGGCGACGCACATTCGTGATAATTCCCATTGCTAATTGATATAAACTGGTTGCAAGCACTTGCGCTTCTTCATCTGTATCTGCTGCAATTACATTTACACAGGCCATACTATATGGTTTTTCATGTGTAGCATTTGGCTGAAACGTATTATTATAAATATGAAGTGCATCAAATAATTGAGCTGGTGCAAAATGGCTTGCAAACGCATAAGGCAATCCTTTTTTAGCTGCTAAATCGGCACTAAATGTACTAGAACCTAATAAATAAATTGGAATATCTATCCCTTCTCCTGGAATTGCTCTAACAGGTTCTCCCAGATTTTCATTTGTAAAATAATTTTGTAATTCTTGTATGTTATTCGGAAAATCCTGAACACTTTCTTGTCTATCTCTACGCAAAGCCATTGCTGTACGTTGGTCTGTTCCAGGTGCGCGTCCTAACCCTAAATCAATTCGATCGGGATATAATGTCGCTAAGGTTCCAAATTGTTCTGCAACCACTAAAGGCGCATGATTAGGTAACATAATACCTCCCGACCCCACTCTTATTTTAGATGTGCCTTGAGCAATATAACCCAACAAAACAACAGTTGCAGAACTTACCAAACTGTCCATATTATGATGTTCTGAAATCCAATATCTGGTGTACCCTAAAGCTTCTGTATGTTGCGCTAGATTTAGAGCATTATGCATCGCCTGTTGTTGCGTATTTCCTTTAGTAATTGGTACTAAATCTAATACTGAGAATTTTATATTTTTTAAGTTGAAATGACTCATAATGTGCATGGTTTTTTGAAGATTATAAAGTTTTATTTTATAAAATGGGCTTTACGAATCAACACTAATTATATTAAAGATAATTCAAATTTATGAAGATAAAAACAAAGAAAATAATAGTATAACTTAATCTATTCTTAAAGTTTAAAAAGTAGCTTTTTTTTCATTAATTTCTATTTTTAAAAATTAATTATCGGCTAATTTTAAACTAGAATACTTTAGCTATTTGACCATATAACTCGTGAAATCAAAACATTTTCCTAAATCTTTTAAATGGGGCGTTACCATTTCTTCATATCAGAATGAAGGTGCGTATAATACGCATGGCAAAGGCCCATCTATTTGGGACACATTTACCAATAGAAAATCTTTTAAAAAAGGAAATGGAAATACAGCTACAGATTTCTATTCAAACTATAAAACAGATTTAGATCATGTAAAAGCGCTACATTTAGATAGTTTTCGTTTCTCTTTATCGTGGTCTCGTATTTTTCCTGAAGGTGTTGGAGAAGTTAATCCTGAAGGTGTTGCTTTTTATCACGATGTTATAGATTATGCCTTAAAAATTGGCATAGAACCTTGGGTAACGCTGTATCATTGGGATTTACCTCAAGCGTTACAAGACCAAGGCGGATGGACAAATCGTGATATTTTAGGATGGTTTGAAGCGTATGTAAACTTTTGTACTAAAGAATACGGATTAAAAGTAAAAACGTGGATTATTTTAAACGAACCCATGAGTTTTATTGGTCTTGGCTATTTTATGGGCATGCATGCGCCAGAAAAAAAAAGATTAAAGAACTTTTTACCTGCAGCACATCACGCAACGCTTTGTCAGTCATTAGGCGGAAGATTAGTACGTAAAAATGTAGAAAACGCCATAATTGGCACCACGTTTTCTTGTTCTTATGTGCGTCCGCTTAACAGACGAGTTATACATAAAAAAGCAGCAGTAAGGATAGATGCATTATTAAATCGATTTTTTATTGAACCCGCCTTAGGTATGGGATATCCGATAGATGCTTTTGCGGGATTAGATTTTATGTCTAAATACATAAAACCGGGAGATGAAGACTTAATGCCATTTGATTTCGATTTTATTGGTGTGCAATATTATTTTAAAATCGTTGCTAAATTTAGCCTGCTCCCTCCTATTCTTTTCGCAACAGAAGTCCCTGCAGAAAAAAGGAATGTAAAGATTAATGCTATGAATTTGGAAATTTACCCGAAAGGATTATATAAAATGTTAGAGCAATTTAACACCTATTCTGGAGTTAAAGACATCTATATAACAGAATCTGGAGTGTGTTTTGAAGATGACATAGAAGATGGTAAAATTCAAGACAAAAACAGAATTAATTATTTTAAAAAAACTTTTAAATACACACTAAAAGCCATAGAAAATAAGATTCCGGTAAAAGGATATTTTATCTGGACTTTAGTAGATAATTTTGAATGGGCAGAAGGCACAAAACCAAGATTTGGGATAATACATACAGACTTTAACACCCAAAAACGTACTATTAAAAAATCAGGGTTGTGGCTTAAATCTTTCCTAAGTAAACGTAAATAATAGCTTGTAATATCTTATTATTTTTAAGTGTGAGGTCATTAACATAAAATCAGTAATTTCTACTTTGGTATATAATTTGTTATATTAAACAAAACTTATATGTCATGAAAAAACATGTTATTCTATTAATAATTTTAGTTTTCGGTATTAATTTAACATTTTCTCAAACTAGAGCAGAAAAGAAAGCTATAAAGAAAGAAAAACAAGAGCAAGAATATGTTGCAGTAAAAACACTTTTAGAAACTTCTAAATTTACTTTTGAAGCAGATTGGGCCACAACACAAGGCGGAAAACGTATTAGCTTAATAGGAAACCCTAACTTTTTAAAAGTTAACGATACTATAACAGAAGCAGACTTACCTTACTTTGGCGTTGCACATATGGCTGCTTATGGTGATGATGGCGGAATTAAATTTGAAGGTCCTTATAAGGAGTATCAATTAAGTTATAACGACAAAAAACAAACGGGAACCGTTAAGTATAGTATTAATAACGATTCTGAAAACTTTAAAGTTACACTAACGGTTTATGGACCAGATACAGCAACATTAACGGTTTACTGTAGTAATAGAAATAGCATCACTTTTGATGGTAATATAGAGCCTCTAAAAAAGAAAGAGAAAGCATAGAAATACAGTAAAAACGTATTAATAAATTTAAGCTAAATTATATACTATGCCCGTATTTCGAATATCATGTATACTCTGTTTCTTTTTGATGCATACCATTGGAAAAGCACAATCTGCAGAAACAGGAAAAGCATCTTATTACAATAATTCTTTTGAAGGAAAAAAAACAGCTAGCGGTGAATTTTATGATAAAAATAAATTTACAGCAGCTCATCCTACTCTAGATTTTAACACAAAGGTTATGGTTACTAATTTAAGTAACAATAAATCGGTTGTAGTTGTTATAAATGATCGTGGACCTTATAAAAAAAATAGAATTATAGATCTGTCTCAGGCAGCAGCAAGAGAAATAGATTTAATAGAAGAAGGTATCTCTAAAGTTAAAATAGAAGTTATAGAAAATTATGCATTATTTTTTTCAAACCACTATTTAAAAGATTTTGATTAAAATAATAATAGACTTACTTAAAAAGCAAAGTAGACCACATCTAATTAACTAATATAGATGTATTCATAAAAAAAGAGTACGCTACTATCTCTTTTTAGAAACGCAAAAACCAAAATATTAATTTGGTTTTTAAATACAACTAGGACTAATTAATCTTATTTAAACGCTATTCTCTAAATTAAATTTAAGTTACTATATGAGTCCGTATTTACTATTGTATTTTAGTAATCTCTAATTATATAAAAAGCAAAAAATGAACTCATCTATAATTTCTGCAAAATGGCTAAAAGATAAATTACATACAGAAAACGTAGTTATTCTAGACTGTACTCTAAAAAATCAACTTCTAAAACAACCTTTAGAAATTCAGGATATTCAGATTCCTAATACACGTTTTTTCGATCTTAAATTTAAGTTTAGCGACTTAACAAACGAATATCCTACTGCTTATCCTTCAAAATCGCAATTTGAAACAGAGGCACAAAATTTAGGAATTAATAACGAAAGTATTATTGTAGTTTACGATGCTAACGGCATTTATTCGAGTCCGCGTGTTTGGTGGTTATTTAAATCTATGGGGCATGAACAAGTGTATGTATTAAACGGTGGATTGCCTGAATGGATAAAAAAGGGATTTCCTACTGAAATAAAAAAAGAAGAAGAAGAAGAAGAAGAAGAAGAAGAAGAAGAAGTCTATACAAAAGGAAAATTTCAAGCAAAATTAGACACAACTATAGTTAGAAAATTTGATGCTGTTTTTAATAATCTAACCACAAAAAAAGAATTGGTAATAGATGTGCGTTCTGAAGACCGATTTAATGGTTTAGTAAAAGAACCTAGAGTAGGACTAAGAAGCGGACAGATTGATAACTCTATTAATATACCTTATACCAAAGTGCTTAATAATGGTAAGTTTGAAAGTGAAGAGCATCGCACTCAACTTTTTAAAAGTTTAGCAGAAGAAGATCGCCCTGTCGTTTTTAGTTGCGGTTCCGGAATTACTGCATGCGTTATGTATTTGGCTGCAGAAGGGCTGTTAAAAAACAAAAAAGCAGTGTATGATGGATCTTGGACAGAATGGGGAGACAAAGTGAAAAATTAAATAGAATTATAGAAATAATTACTTAAAACCGGATATAAAACCCATCTATTTAAAATGATAAAAAAGCTAGAGCATCATCAATTAGAAGAAGCAATTAAAATACATATCCTTTTTCAGTTATCATATACTGTTGAAGCTAAATTATTAGGTATTTCTAAGTTTCCTCCGCTGGAGCGTACCATTGAAAATTATCAAAAAAGTGATACTACGTTTTATGCTTTTTTTGAAAAAAATGCTTTAGCAGGAATTATAGAAATTGAAGACTTACAAACTAAAATAACTATTAATAGTTTAGTTGTTAACCCAGAATGTTTTAGACGTGGTATTGGAAAAGAATTAGTAAATTTTGTACTCAACACAACAACTTCTAAACCTTGTATTGTTGAAACTGGAATTTTAAATACTCCCGCAAATCAATTATACAAATCGCTTGGTTTTATAGAATTAAAACAATGGAAAACAGACATGGGTATACAAAAAGTACAGTATAAAAAATATCCAATAAATTAAATTATTAGCCTCTAGAATACAAAAAATAACCACCTCCAATTATTAATAAAGGTGAAGCAATAGCTAAAAGCACAATAGTCCATCTGTATAATCCCCAAAACGAGACTACCTTTCTATCGTCTCCATTTTTAGCATAAATTATCATTACAGAATTCCCTATATTATAGGCTGGCGGGTTAGAACTTACGCTACTATTAAATCTAACCACAGTATTGGTACGATCTGTATATTCGAAAACCGGTTTATAAGTATAACCTTTGTCACCACTTACTTGTATTAAACTCACAACTTTAGCTTTAGTACGAATACCTTCGGCTTCTAAGGTTTTGGTATTATTATATTGTTTAAGTGCAAAAAATATTAAAACAACCGAAATACTCAATATTACGGCATATACATACTCAATCATTTTCATTTCAAATTAATTAAAACTAATGGGTATAAAAGTAGAAAAGAACAGCATTGAAAATACAATACTGTTCTTTTTATTTATTTGAAATTGTTTTAGACAAAAAATATAACACTAATTATTATATGCTATAATCTGTTGCATTAATTCTGGTAAATCTGATGATTTAAAATCTGCTTGTAAATAAAACGGATTATAAATCTCTTTCTTTCTGCTAATATAAGCAGTTGTAATACCTGCTTTTTTTGCTCCAAATAAATCCCAATCGTGAGTAGCAACCATAACAATATCTTTAGTTTGCAATCCTTCTTGTAGTGCCACAGACAGATAAATATCTTTAAATGGTTTGTACTTCTTAACATCGTCTACAGAGTAATACGAGTCGAAAAGCGCTATAATTCCGGCCTGTGTTAACTGCTCTTTTATCATTGATAAAGATGAATTAGACACCGCAATAACTTTAATATCATGAGCTTTTAGTATCGTAATTGCAGGAATTACATCTGCATAAGCAGGTAACTTTTTAAATGCTCCTAAAATTTCAGATTTCGTTTCTGGACTTAAGGGTTTATCGTTTTCAAAAAACAGATTTTCTAAAGCAACATCTGCCAACTCTCCAAAATTTTTATAAGCATCCATAGTTCCCATTACTGTAGAACTGTGTAATAATTTAGTAAACCAATATTTTAAAACATAAGCATCGTTAAAATGTTTATCAAACTCTGTTTTAAGCACACTTAAGTTTAATAAGGTTTCATTCATATCAAAGAATACGGCTTTTTTCATCTGTTTAAAATTTTAGGTTTGTTTTAGCAGTTATTTCGAATGTTTTACTTTGTAAAATCGGCTTTATTTAAACCATTATTAAATTTAATATTTGTCCAATTTACTAATATCCATGGTTTATCTGTAACTTCTGCATCCCAATTAGAGGCTTTATATTTACGTTTTGTAGGCAATAATAAACCGTCTATATTTTCGTATTCTAATTGCATTAATAACGGATCTGATTTTCCGAAATCCATAACTGTAAACAAAAATTGGTCTACTAATTTAGTGTCTTTATTAATGTATAATTGGTAAATATCTTTAGGTTTACCATCTGTAGCATCGAACGTTACTTTTACAACATCGTAAACTTTATCTGCAACAGTTTGTTCTTTAATATATTCGTAATTTAAACCTGGATCTAATAATTTAGGCATCATTGTAAACCAGTAAAAATTTGTAGGTCTGTTAAAAGCTACACGTTTTAAAGCTTTTGGGTCGTTTACAGCTTCACCTTTATGTTTTAACCAATATTCGCTTCCATCGTAACCTTGTTCCAACATGCCTTCCATATCGGCTAAAGATCTTTCGTGCTTGGTGTACATTCCGTAAGACAATTCACCATTAAACATGTACTTTTCTGTAGTAACATCTGTTTTTCCATCTGGCGTTTGGTAAGTGTAGGTATACACAACATCTTTCTTACTCATTAATGTGCTGTAATCTCCCACTTTCTGAACCATTTCATACACTAATTCATGAGCTTTATTTTTAAATTCTGGTTTAACGTCTATAACCATTTGCTCTGGCACATCTTGTTTAACTTCTGTTACAATGGCTTTCTTTTCGTCTTTACAAGACACTAAAGTGGTTATTGAAATTAAACTAACTGCTAAAATTTTTCTCATGTTACTATTTTATTTTTAGTATGAAATTAATGTGTTTAGTGCAATCTGAGAAAGAACCTTACATTTATTTTATAAAAACAATTCACTAAAACAATCCTATTCTCTTTTTTAAATATTAAGATACATAATAATTTTAAAGAACCGTTTACATTATAAACTGAAACTAAAAGCATTAACTTTTTACGAATACCTTTTAAGTTAAAAATTATGAATTTATAATTCTAATAATCAAAGATAATTAATTTCCAGGATTAGTAAAATTCCATTTTACATTGTGTTTAAACGTTTTAAACGATACGGTATTATCTGTTATAATATGAATTAAGACATAAAACGGAATAGTTTTTTTATACTGTAGCTATAAACTCGTAATAATAATTAAGTTTGTAGCCTAATATTTTTAAGATGACGCATACTTTAGAAGCATTACAATCGGGAGCATTAACAGGAAGTAAACGCCTAAAATTAGCCTGTGGTTTAACTTCGTTTCCGGAGGAAATATTTGCATTAGCCGAAACTTTAGAGGTTTTAGATTTATCAGACAATAAGTTATCATCTTTACCAGAAAGTATTAGCCAACTTAAGCAATTAAAAATTATATTTTTTGCACGGAATAATTTTACAACATATCCTACTGTTTTAGGAAACTGCCCGAATTTAAATATGATTGGTTTTAAATCTAATCACATTCATACGGTTCCAGAACATGTGTTTCCGCCTAAATTAAATTGGCTAATTTTAACCGACAATAAGATTACCATTTTACCAAAAAGTATTGGAGACTGTACGTTACTACAAAAATGTGCTTTAGCAGGTAATAAAATTGAAGCCTTGCCTAACAATATGGCAAATTGTAAAAACTTAGAGCTTTTAAGAATTTCTGCCAACAACATAAAATCTATTCCAGATTGGTTATTTGAATTACCTAAATTATCTTGGGTAGCATTTGGAGGAAATCCTGGAGCTTATAAAAAGGCATTAGACACCGATTTTGAATCTTATACTTGGACCGATTTTAATGTAAAAGAATTATTAGGAGAAGGTGCTTCTGGATTTATTTCTAAAGCCAAATGGATTTCTAAAAACCAAGATATTGCCATTAAAGTTTTTAAAGGCGATGTCACTAGCGATGGTTTACCAGATGATGAAATGGCGGTTTCTATCGCTGCAGGATCTCACGATAGTTTAATTCCTGTTTTAGGAAAAATTAAATATCATCCTGAAAACAAAAGCGGATTAATAATGAAACTTATAGCACCCGCTTTCATTAATTTAGGGAATCCGCCAAGTATGGCATCTTGTACACGAGATATGTTTAATGCTGACACTGTTTTTAATACTAACCAGATTTTAAAAATTGCTAAAAGTATTGCTTCTGTAAGTGCACAATTACACAGTAAAGGGATTAATCATGGCGATTTGTATGCGCATAATATTTTAATAAATAATGAAGCCGATTGTCTTTTAGGCGATTTTGGTGCAGCAACCTTTTATAATAAAAAAGAAAATCATGCTCACACTATTGAACGTGTAGAAGTTCGTGCCTTTGGATGTTTATTAGAAGATATACTGAATCTTGTTCCGGAAAACAACCGTAATGAAAACCTTAAAGAAACTTTGCAAAAATTAATTTCAGGGTGCTTTCAATCAAATGTAAAAACGCGTCCGTCTTTTTCTGAGATTCTTCAGATTTTAAAGCAATTTTAATTTTCAACAGTTAGACAGAACATTAAAATCTGACTAAATAACAGATTTATTCAAACAAATTTGAAACTACAAATATACTTCTCACAAGGTTTGATAAGTTTGCACATGCAGTAATGAATGAAGTCTTAAATAGCTATTAGCCTTGTATATTACATTGTAGATAATGTAATATATCTGTAAAGTCCTTATTGTTTTTCATTTTAAAAGTCTTTACATTATATAGACCTTCTTTATCCTTATATTTAATAGAAATGACGTGAAATGTATCTAGAAATGATTTTGAATTAAATTTTATAGATTCAATAGACTTCGTATTATCAGAAAAGATCTTCACCTTATGTTTAGAGAAATTCTTTTGATATTCAATTTTCAACATCTCACCTTCAATTGAATAATTTAGAATATAATTATCTTCTTTTAAATAAAAAATAAGACACAAAATGGTTAGCAAAACAGACATAAATGATAGTAGAAAAACCCAATCATTCATCTGTCTCAAATAAAATAAAAAGACAAAAAATATGATTAATATTGGCCCTAGAAATTTATCTTTAAATATATTTAACGTCATCGTTTTAATTGAGTACCTCTAAAGTATAAAAATTAATTATAACTCGATATTAACAGCTTTAAACAATACTTATAAAATTAGAGTTAAACCGAAGGAATTATACCTAAAAATGTATTAATTTTCATTTTTAGTAGCATAATAAAATCAAGCCACTTTTTAAACCAAAATAATAATCATGGGAGTCTTTCAATTTAAACGTCAGCAGTTATTTAATCAGCCTATAGAAACGTTATGGGCATTTATTTCAAATCCGAAGAACTTAAAAACCATTACTCCAGATTATATGGGGTTTGATATTGTTTCTGGAGACTTGCCTGACGCCATGTACGAAGGCATGATTATTAACTATAAGGTCTCCCCTGTTTTAGGTATAAAAACAACTTGGGTTACTGAAATTACACACGTAAAGGACAACCATTATTTTGTAGACGAGCAACGTGTTGGACCTTATAAAATATGGCATCATCAGCACTTTTTAGAGGAAACTCCAGAAGGCACTTTAATGAAAGACATTGTAACCTATCAGCCTCCGTTTGGAATTTTAGGAAACATTGCCAATGTAATTATGATTGAAAATAAACTGAAAGAAATTTTTGAATATCGCAACACTGTGCTTAACGAATTATTCGGAAAATAAACACTTTTAACCCCTCTATAAATAAGTACTTTATAATATTAAATACATGCCATTAATAGCACATTCTAAATACGAAGCACCTTCTTTTATAAATAAAAACCCACATTTTTCTACCATTTATGCGGCTAAGATTAAGCATGTAAATCCGCCAAATTATAAAACTGAAACGGTAGAATTAAGCGATGGCGATTTTTTAAATGTAGATTATGTTATAAAAGGAACTAAAAAAGCGGTGATTTTATGTCATGGTTTAGAAGGCGATTCTAGACGAACGTACAATAACAGTTGTGCTAATTATTTTGCCGAACATAATTTTTCTGTATTTGCTTGGAATAATAGAACCTGTGGCGGACGTATGAACCGTTTACCTAAAATGTACCATCATGCTTCCATAGACGATCTGGATGCGGTTGTACAATTTGCTTTTAAACAAGGTATAGAATCTGTTTACCTTATTGGTTATTCTATGGGTGGCGCACAAGTATTAAATTATTTAGGAAAACTAAAACCAGATGGTCGTATTAAAGCAGCCGTTGCTGTGTCTGCACCAACGCATATTAAATCGTGTTCAGACACTTTAAAAGTAGGTTTTAATAAAGTGTATTTAAATAATTTTAAGAAAGGTATTGTAAGTAAGCTGAAACAGAAAGTTGTACAGTTTCCTGAATTAGCAAACGTAGATAAAATAAACGCATTACATAGTTTTGATGAAATAGATGATTATTTTACGGCGCCCATACATGGTTTTTTAAATAAAGAAGATTATTACAAACGTGTGTCTCCTGAATACTCTTTAAAACACATTACAACTCCTGTACTTATAATAAACGCCCTAGACGATCCTTTTTTAGGAGCACGTTGTTACCCAAAATCTCGTGCAAATAACAGTAAATTTGTGTATTTAGAAACACCAGAATATGGCGGACATTGTGCTTTTCCCATAAAACATTCTAAGCAATCTTACGCAGAAGTTCGTGCTTTTGACTTTTTTAGTGATTTAGAAAAGGCATAGAAAGATTAAAGATTTTGTAGCATAGTTTTAAATACGCTAGTCATTTAAATTACTGCCCAACTTATTAGCTTTTACCAATTCTAAATATTTAATTTTCAAGTCATTTATTTGATAAAATTGATCCATTTTTACATCAAAATGTTCTAAAATCCATTTTCTAATGGTTTCAAAATCTCCTTCTGAAAATTTGTTTTCAGATTCGTCTAAAACATTTAATGTTTTAAACTCATAGACATCGCTAAAAACGTCGTCTCCTTCATCAAAACTTCTTACTAACGTCACTCTATAATTAGATTTACATTTTTCAAGTTTTAACCAATCAAATGTTCTGCTTTCAAAATAGACATCAACCTTTACAAAAAGAGCGAGTATTTTTCCTAATTTCAGGTATAATTCAATTTTATTTTCAGGTATAGTTTTCATTTACAAGTTCTTAATTACAAAATATCTTTTGTAAGGATAGTTACGTAATTAAGTGTAAAATTAACATAAAAAAACTGAAGATGAAATCTGTGAAGATTTTTATAAGTAGACTAGAACTAGTAATTAATTTTATACTTTATGTGTGCCCAGCATGAGCATCTTTTGATTTACCGAAAGATAAATAATTAATCTATAAGGTGCAAGTCCCTTATACGCAGGAGTAACGTTCTGAAGCATTGGTAAGTCGCAAGGGTGAAAACCGTGAGGTTTTATCTGAAGGTTATTTGCGATTGAATAAAGAGCAAATACCACTACAAAACTCGGTACTGACCCTTCGTCTATGCTCAGGACAGGCCAAACAGAAATCGTATACAGAGGCATATTTACTCGGGTAAGCAACCACATCATTGTAACGCCCCAAAATTAACAAAAGGGTAAGTATGTAGATACAACAGGAATTGACGGAAAAAAGATGTCATTACCTGGGGGGCAGAGCGTAAAGAAATGTCTGGTAGACATTTTTAGAGAACGAGCCAGCTGGCGTGAGGGGCAACTACGAGTTGGTTATTTGGAGAAGTCAGCAGAGATCATAGTACCTACAGGAAACGAGCAGAGGTAATACCTCCGATGGACTCACAAGTAGGGAAGGACTGAACGTAATTCTCTTCAAAATTCGCATAGGAGCACTAGTTGTAGCCTATGCTTAAACTAGAAGATAGTACCTAGGGTGAAAAGAGTTTTGGTGTGATGATTTACGAACCGCCGTATACGTTAGTGAGAAGAAAAGCTCGAAACTACAGAGCGAAGCTTTTGTATGTACGGTGGTGTGAGGGGTGCACTCCTTCATTTGATGGCGGAGCCATCCACTCGATTGTAAAACGTTTTTATTTTAATTACCATTCTTTACTTTTATTTTTTTCTCAATTTTATCCAAATTAATTTGGCAGAATTCCCATTCTGGATCTTCTGCTTCCTTGATTAACTGTAATGCAATTTCATAATTAAGTTTTGCTTTTTGTAGTTCACCAAGTTCCTCAAAAGCAAATCCTAAATCAGAATAAGCATCGAATGAATTAGGATTGGTTTCTATTCTAATTTTAAACGCTTTTACAGCGTATTTCTTAAATTTTTCTATTCTTAAAAAAGAATATCCTAAATCATTAAGAGCATAATCATTAGTGATTTTATAACAAAATTTTTCGGATAATTGATTATAATATTTTATAGTTTTCTCAATTGATTTATCTGGGCCTCCCAAAGCCATAATTTCATCTTCTGTTTTTGGAGTTTTATATTGAATCGGTTCAAAAATAAAACGTAAACCAAAAAATATTGAAGGTAATCCAACAGTCCCGTGTGATTCATTTGGCATGGGGTCATATTTAAATCTTAAACCAGATTTTTTATGGGCATTGATGTAGTTTTTAAACTCTCCGCTAAGTTTAAGAACGTTACCACGCATATTTCCCACATTTTCATTAGCTAATGTTAGATAAAAAGTTCTATCTGACTTCAAATTATCGGAAAAGGTTTTTTCGAATTCTTGACTTATTAATTCATTTGGATACCATAAACTAGGACTAATGGTGATATATGAATTAAATAAATCTGGTTTTTTTAAAAAAGTATAAACGTTGAATAGCCCGCCTAAAGAATGCCCAACGATTACCTTGTATGAAGCAGCTTTATATGTTTGTTCCACATAAGGAATTAATTCTTTATCTAAAAAATCTATAAATTTATCAGCTCCACCGGTTAATCCCAATCTTTCTTGCTGTTCCTTGTTTAATTCTTTAGAGTTTGGAGTTAGGTCAAGATTACGTCTAGTATTTTTTATGCCTACAATAATCATTTCAGGAATGAGTTCATTTAAAAGAAGATATTCAACCGTACCTACAGTATGAGTAAAATTGTAATAACTATCTAGCAAATATAAAACAGGATAATTCTTATCTGATTTTTCATAGTTTTTGGGAAGATAAATATCCAGTTTTCTATCTTCATTTAGTATGTCTGAATGTATTGTTGTCTCTTTACCAATTGAAATTGTATTTTGAGAATATGTAGAAAAGGTTAATAATAGAAAACTTATTAATAGGTTGAATTTCATGGTTAATTTGTTTTTCAGAATTATTAACAATTCATAATATAAAAATACTAAAATTTAATTAGAGCATAGTTGTTCATTTGATATACAGTAAGCACACTCATTGCAGATAATCCCACTTTAACTTCTGGCAATAAATCTGCTTTAGTATAGCCTTTAGCAGTCATAGATTGTCCGCATAGAAATATATCTACGCCCATGTCCGAAAGCGTTTTTATTAAATCTACATTCGGGTTATCTACATTATACTTTTCGTGATACACATGAGATGATAACGCATCTTTTACCGCGCCACCATGTAAAACAAGAGCAAGATGTATGTTTTCTTTTGGTGTTCCATATCTCACGTGCATATTGTAATAACGGTGCAGACTAGAAATAATCCTATTGGGTTTAATAGCATCTGGTTGTTTGTTCGCAATATCAAAAATGGCTTTTAAATCTTGAGAAGGTTCTGGTATAAAATCTAAATTATCTACAGCATATACAGCGCCAACCGTATAAAAAACAGGTCCTGTTGTGAGTGTATTAACTTGTCCAAATGAAAAATGTACTAGACTAAGACACAAGACTAGAGTAAAAAGGAATTGAGATGTGTTGTTCATTTTTAGTGTATTTAAAGTAATCTAAAGCATTAACTACTAAAGGTTTTATGCTAAAATAGTATTTATTTTAGCATAAAACAGTGCTGTCTTTTAGTAAAACGTATAAACCACTAAGTATACACTTAGAAATACGGATTTAAAACAAATAGTAGAATATAAATCCGCCAGAGACAGCTATTGCCATTATGGAGCCTACAAAAGCAACAACAGCCTTAGGTTTTAACATAGAAGACACAATTGCAATTTCAGGTAAGCTTGCTCCTGTACCTCCAATGAGCAAAGCCATAGCTGCGCCCATACTCATCCCCTTACCTATTAACACACTTAATAACGGAATAGCCATTTCTATTCTAAGGTACAAAGGCACACCTATAGCTGCAGCAAGAAATATGGCCAAAGGATTATCGTTTCCTAAATATTTTTCTACAAAAGCATCTGGTACAAATACCACCGATATAGCACTTATAACAGCACCAATAAGAACATAAGGCATAATACGTTTAAAAAGCGACCAAGCAAATTCTAGTGCTTCTCTAACTTTATCATGCTTAATATTTAAAAATTTACGATCTGTAGTTGAACCACAAGTTGAAACTTGAGGATTTGAAGTACATACCGAAGCAGTTATTGTTTGTTCTACCTGAACTGATTCCGAACAACTAGTATTTTTTGGTTCTGTATTACTGCATGAAGTTGCTTTAGGTGTAACAACCATAATTTTCACATGATTTACCAGGGATGTATTACCTACAATAGTCCCAAAAACTACGGCGCCAATAAATACAATTAGAAAATACACTGCAGCAACCTTAAACCCAAATACAGCAAAAACAAAGGCAACAACAACAAAATTTGCTAAAGGTGCTGATAATAAAAATGAAAATACCATTGCTAAAGGCGCTCCCATTTCTAGCATTCCCATTGAAACCGGTACCATAGATGCACTACAAAATGGTGTTGGAATACCAAGAACTGCTCCCATTACACCACTAAACTTTCCTGTTTTACTTAGCCGTTTCTGTAATTTCTCTTGCGGAATATATGCACGTATAAACCCGGTAAGTACAGATACAAATGCAATAATAAAGAATAAGGCTACACTTACATGGATAAACTCGTCTAGTGCAATTTTTAAATTTTCTGTCATTTTAAATAGATGTTATAATTATTAATTTCAAATATTAACATATGCATAATTACACATATGTTAGAGCGTAAAAAAAACCAATACAAACAAATCGTGAAATTGGTTTTATTAGTTTTTAACGAGCTATAAGTCTTTGTTTACAACGTTGAATTTCAATTGTCATGTCTTTATCGGAAATGGTTCCCACTGCATTTTTTATATGTTGAAAAAATGCGCTATCGTTAGATTTAATAAAATAATAGACCCATTTTCCCTCTTTAACTTCGTCTAAAATTCCTGCTTTACTAAGAATTCTTAAATGACGAGACACATTATATTGTGGTTCATTTAAGACTTCAATAATTTCGGTCACACAAATTTTAGAATCCATATTAATTAATAACCAAATAATCTTAAGGCGTGTAATTTCAGACAACGCTTTAAATATGATAATACTATGTTGTAAATCGGGTTTCATTAGTATAATAAATATTAAGTGATTTAAAATTAAATCATATGCATTATAACGCATACGTAATGCAAAAGTAAATCTTTCAATTAAATATGCAAGTTTTTTTATAAAATAAAAACATAGTAAATTTTTATAATGGAAACAATTAAATGTTGTTGAAATACAATAATTAAAAACTAAGATACAACGGTTTTAATTATATTAATAGATGTAAACAGGTCTCATGTACAAAAATTTTATACATTTATATGTATTAAAGTGAAGTATACTGTGGGCTAAGCTTAAAAAAAACATGAGTAAAAACATACGTATAAAACTCATATTCATATATATATACCACTCGGCAAAACTAAATTTAAACAATGACAAAGCATGTATTAACGCTACTAATAGTAGTATGTACCTTACAAAGCACTATAGCACAAACCAATAACTTAGAGTGGTTAGACCTAGAATTGTCTAATTACCAATATCCATATCCAGTGTCGACTTTAGAATTAAAAATTCAAGAGCAAGATTTAAAAATGGCTTATATGGATGTTAAGCCGGATAACTACAACGGAAAAAACATTGTGCTTTTTCACGGAAAGAATTTTAATGGCGCCTATTGGAAAACAACTATTGAAGCCTTAACCAAGGAAGGATTTCGTGTTATAGTTCCGGATCAAATCGGTTTTGGTAAATCTTCAAAACCAGAACATTTTCAGTACACGTTTCAGCAACTTGCTAAAAACACAAAAATACTTCTAGATACCTTAAAGGTTACAAAAACGGCCATTTTAGGCCATTCTATGGGTGGTATGATTGCAACGCGTTTTGCGCTAATGTATCCTGAAACTACAGAAAAATTAATTTTAGAAAATCCGATTGGATTAGAAGATTGGAAACTAAAAGTGCCTTATAAATCTGTAGAATGGTGGTATGAAAATGCACTTAAAAGTAATTATGAAAGCATAAGAAAATACCAATTAGTAAGCTATTACGATAACAATTGGAAACCAGAATACGACCAATGGGTAAATTTATTAGCCGGTTGGACATTAAATTCTGATTATAAAAGAATTGCATGGAATTCTGCACTAACTTCTGATATGATTTTTACACAACCCGTTGTTTACGAGTTTAAAAACATTACCGCTCCTACCCTTTTAATTATTGGAACACGAGACAGAACTGCACTAGGAAAGCCGTTAGTAACTGATGCCGTTAGAGAAACAATGGGATTATATAACGAGTTGGGAAAAAAAACACAGAAAACAATTCCGAATGCCAAACTAGTAGAAATTAAAAATGTTGGACATTTACCTCATATTGAAAAATTTAAAAGTTTTATAAAGCCTTTAATTAAATTTATGAAGGATTAAAGTTTATAAACTGAATTAAAGCCATATAATTATTAATCTTAATTATATGGCTTTTTTTATAAATTATAAATACGTATAATTATACAACAACAAAATATATATAATAATTATTTTATATATTTATTGACGTTATAAAAAATTAATCCAGCGAAGCAGCTATAATATATGAAACAATACATGCTAACCTTAGTACTAAGTTGTATTAGTTTTTATACCTTAAATGCTCAATTCTCAGAACACCATGCTATTTATTTTTCAGGTGAAATCAATCTAGGAAATTATGTAGGCATAGATTATAATTTAAATTACGTTTACAAAGAAACCTATGCTTTTAAATTAGGGTATACAGGAAATATTAGAACACCTAAATCGCAACCAAAAGATTATGGTTCTGGATTACAAGGTTTATTTTCGTTTGGGTTTGAAAATCCATACGATCAAATTGAAAATATTCAAATCGGGGTTGGTAAAATTTACAAACTAAATACTAACGGAACAATACGACTAAATTTATCTGCAGGATTAGGATATACAATAATTAGGGAACCAGAAAATTGGCAACGTATTAATGATGCTTACCTATCTGAGAATTACACTTGGAATTATAGAAAACACAATACAGTAAGCCTCGTTATAAACCCAAAAATAGAATTTCCCGTATCGCGATTCTACGGATTAACTGTTTCTCCCATGTTATTAATTAATAAAGACAGCACCTATTTTGGTATTGGATTAGGACAAATGCTAGGTCTCTTAAGACCTAAAAGACAACGCTAAATAAGATAACTTTTTCTTATAACTATTATTAAATACAATCTATAACTATGCCTATATATCTATTTAATTATATTTACTAAATTAAATTCGTAAACACACTACAAAACTTATAAAGACTCATGAAATACGCATTATCATTCATCTTAATCCTGCTTGTTAATTTATCATCATTTGCAACCGACACAAAAATTATAGTACGCGCTAAAGCTAAAGATGCTAAATTTATAGGTTCTTCTTTAGGTGGTGCAGAAGTTATTATTAGAGATAAAATGACTAACGCCATTTTAGCACAAGGAAAAACCGAAGGTTCTACAGGAGATACCAGTCTAATTATGAAAACACCTTTAGAGCGTGGTCTTAGTATTACAGACGATAAAACGGCTAAATTTATGGCTAATATAAATATAGACGAACCTACTTTTATTACCATAGAAGTGTATTCTACAATAAAAAACGAGAAAGCTAGGGTGAGTGCTAGTACAGATATGTGGCTAATTCCGGGTAAAGATATTCTTGGAGAAGGCGTTATTCTAGAAATTCCGGGCTTTCTTATAAACATAGAAACACCAAACACAAATCAGGATTTGTCTTTAGCTGCTATTAAAAAAGAACCTCTTAAGCTTAAAGCAAAAGTGGTTATGATGTGTGGTTGCCCAATTAACAAAAACGGACTTTGGGATTCTGAACACATTGAAGTAAAAGCTATAGTAAAATTGAATAATACGGTATTAAAAGAAGTCCCTCTTACTTTTGTAACTACAAATATGTTTGAAGGAGATTTAACTCTAGAAAAAGCAGGAACTTACCAAGTAATACTATATGCATACGACAATACAACAGGAAATACAGGAGTAGATAAGGCAACTTATGTAGTTACTAAATAAGATTATTGCAATTACTGAAGTTATGAAGAAATTACTAAAGATTTTAGGGGTTGCTATACTAATTTCATTTTTTGGTTGTGAAAACTATGAACAAGATTCAATGAGTCTTGGACAAGTGAAAATGGAAGATGCTAAACAACAAATTCCAGAACCAGAAAATGATATTCAAAGAAAACTGATTAAAAACGGTGAAATTGAATTTGAATCTGATAATTTAAAAGACACTCGGAAACATATTTTTAAAGCCATAGAGAAATTCAATGGCTATACGTCTTCAGATAATGAGTATAACAACTCCAACAAAATTAGTAACACACTAATTATAAGAGTGCCTTCTGCAAATTTCGATAATTTATTAGATGAAATTTCAATTGGGGTTACTACATTTAACAGAAAAGAAATTTCAATTAAAGATGTTACTGCAGAATTTCTAGATATTAAAGCGCGTTTAAAAACCAAAAAAGAACTTGAAAACAGATATTTAGAAATATTAAAAAAAGCTAATACTGTAACCGAAATTCTAGAAGTAGAAAAACAAATTGGAGCGTTACGTTCCGAAATTGAATCTATTGAGGGAAGATTAAAATTTCTTAATAATCAAGTGTCTTTTTCAACTTTAGATGTTAGAATCTATGAAACGATATCTAAACAAACAAAATTTGGTGAAAAATTTAAAAACGGATTTAAAAATGGTTGGGAAAACCTGATTTTATTTTTTGTGTTTTTAGTAAATGTCTGGCCTTTTGTTTTAATAATTATCGGAATTATCTTTTTAATTCAAATTTGGAGAAGAAGGAAAACAAAATAATAAGTATTAATACCATCTATAATTAATGGAATAAAAATGTCTGTATCTTTATAGAATACATAGACTTATATTTATCCGTTAAGAAATTTTTAGAACTTATATTAATAGTAAAAGAGTTTCATTATTTTATAAAAAAATCTTATTTTTACATACTTACGGTATCTTTTATTCCCCCTATAATCGATTGCTTAACCTATATAAGATGATAAATAAACATGCATTAATAATATGCATTGGTCTATTTTTTTTAAATGTTACCGAAAAAAAAACGACTACAAAAAACATTTATAAGACTACATTTTCACTCGGAGTTTTACAAAATTTCCGTGTAAAAACTTCCTGCTGTTCAAAAGCAAATACTACTCTATTTAGCTTCTATTCTAACCAAAATAACAGCGCTGTTTATCTATTATCTAAAAATCACTCAAATTATTTAGTTTTCCCACTAAACACAAAAAAGAAGCTTTTAAAGGGCTTTCAAGTATAAAATATAGACAAAAACGACATAAAATCATTATAATTGATCTTGTTTAACTAAGCAGAGATACATGCTAAAAAGTAGTGATTTAAAAAAATATAAAAATGAAAAAATATTACTCCATCTTTTGCTTATTACTTATTTTTTCGTGTTCAGGGAAAAAGTCATCAGATAAAGAACAGAAAACGGACACATACATAAATAGTACATCTATAGTTATTTTAGGAACAGTACAAGATGCCGGATCTCCACAATTAGCTTGCACTAAAGCATGTTGCGAAGGGCTTTTTGAAAATCCAGATATAAGCAGAAAAGTATCGTCTTTAGGATTAATTGATTCTCAGAACGATAAAACCTATTTATTTGATGCTACTCCAGATATGGTTTCACAAATGAAATGGCTTACAAAGTCTGAACCTAACAGTAAAAAGGAGCTTGCAGATGGTATCTTTTTAACACATGCACATATTGGGCATTATACCGGATTAATATACTTAGGTAAAGAAGCTTTAGACGCTAAACATACCCCAGTTTATGCATTACCTAGAATGAATAATTTCCTTTCCAACAACGGTCCATGGGATCAATTAGTGAAAAGAGAAAATATTACGTTAAATGAAATGACAGCAGAAGTTCCTGTTAAATTATCAGATTCTATAGAAGTTACCCCTTTCTTAGTTCCGCACAGAGATGAGTATTCTGAAACCGTAGGTTACAAAATAAAAGGGCCAAATAAAACAGCTTTATTTATTCCAGATATTGATAAATGGAGAAAATGGGATAAAGATATTATTGAAGAAATAAAAAACGTAGATTATGCCTTTGTAGATGCTACATTTTATAGTGGTATGGAAATGAATAATAGAGACATCTCTCAAATTCCGCATCCATTTATTATTGAGTATTGAACGTTTTAAAGATTTAGATGAGGAAGAAAAAAATAAAAATAATTTTTATTCATTTAAATCATACAAACCCTGTTTTAAACCCAGAAAGTATTGCTACTAAAACCGTAATATCTAAAGGATTTAAAATAGCAAGAATGCATGATATTTATAAATTATAAAATACAAACGCTCTATTCTACTCTGTTTCAGACTATATAAACAATCTGATTTAAAACATATTGTATCCTTTAAATAGTATTTAAAAATAGATACTCTTAAAATAAAATTAGCCTTGTGTTAATTCAATCTGTTAATGTATTTTTACACGCAAATTAATAATATCAACTCCCTAATTTGCATGATTAAAACAAACAATTCCGATAAAATATCTCATATCGAGAATGAAATTTCTGACTTAAGAAATCAATTAAAAAACCACAAGCTTTATACGTGTTTAAAAACAATAGACGACATTAAAATTTTCATGGAAAACCATGTGTTTGCTGTTTGGGATTTTATGTCACTTTTAAAGCATTTACAAATACAACTTACAACAATTACAACACCTTGGGTTCCTTCAAAAAACGCGTCTTTATCTAGATTTATAAATGAAATTGTTCTTGGAGAAGAAAGTGATATTAATGAATTAGGAGAACCAAAAAGTCATTTCGAAATGTATCTAGAAGCCATGCTTCAAACACAAGCAAATACAACCGAAATACTTCGTTTTATAAAGCATATTGAATTAGGTAATTCCGTTAATGCAGCTCTAAATCAAATACAAATTGATAAAAGAGTAGCAGACTTCGTTACATTTTCATTTTCTGTAATTGCAACCAATAAACCACATCTAGTAGCTTCAGCATTTACATTTGGTCGCGAAGATGTTATTCCTGATATGTTTATTGAAATTCTGAAACAATCAGATTCAGAAAACAAATCGTATAATAAATTAACCTACTATTTGCAACGCCACATAGAATTAGATGGCGATGAACATGGACCACTATCTTTAAAAATGGTTTCAGAGCTTTGTGAAAATGATGACCAAAAATGGAACGAAGCACTAACAATTGCTAAACATGCCTTAGAAAAAAGAATTGCGCTTTGGGATGCCATTTCAGACATAATTCTGAAAAAACATTTTTAGCATATTATAAGCTAGTACTGTAACATAAGTTACCAAAATTGTGCACTAATGATTGTATATTCATCTAAATTTATTTTTAGATGAAAAACAGTCTAGTATTACTTGTATTAACTACGTTTTTAGTGAGTTGCAACTTATCTAATAAGAAAAACACTACAGACTTAGTGAGCCAAAACATTGAAGAAACAGACCATCCTGGTAAAAAATTAATGGAAACGAATTGTTACATCTGCCATAGTCCAACTGCAGATGAAAATAATAGAAACGCACCTCCAATGATTGCAATTAAAAAGCGTTACTTAATGAATAATTCTACTAAAGAAGCATTTAAAGCCGCAATGTTAAATTGGATAAAAAATCCGAATCAAGATAATGCTATAATGTATGGGGCTGTACAACGTTACGGTATAATGCCTGGTTTAGCATATCCAGATGAAACCATAACTCAAATTGCAGACTATATATATGATTTTGAAATAGACCAACCCGAATGGTTTGAAAGTCATTATAAACAAAACGGTCAGAACAGAGGAAAAGGATATGGTATGAACATGCAACAAAAACAAAGTCAGACAACCGTACCTTATGGAGAACGTGGTTTAAAATATGCATTATCTACACAAGCTGTTTTAGGCAAAAATTTAACAGAAAGTATTCAGAAAGATGGCGTTTTAGAAGCTTTAGCATTCTGTAATGAACAAGCTTACCGATTAACAGATAGTATGTCTGTAACCCATGATGCCATAATAAAACGCGTGTCTGATAAGCCAAGAAATCAAAATAATAAAGCCAATACTGAAGAACTTGAATATATAAAAACATATAAATCGGTTGTAAAAAATAATGAGCAACCTAAACCCATTGTTAAAAACATCGATAATAAAATTCATGTTTACTATCCCATAACAACTAACGCTATGTGTTTACAATGTCACGGTATACCAAATGAAACTATGGATGCAAAAACGTTAAACAAGGTATTACGTTTGTATCCGAAAGATAAAGCTATAGGTTATACTAATAATGAAGTTAGAGGTATTTGGAGTATTACTTTCGATAAATAAAACAGATTAAGAATTAATAGAAGTGCTTTAAAGGCTATAATACGTTCTGTAATTTATTGATTAGATTTCAGATATCCTGCTACTTTTTTTAGGTGATATTGTCCATTACAATGCAATTCAGGCGTATCTGTATTAGTACAAAAAGTATTAAAAATCTTATCTATATAAACGCAATTTTAGTGCTATTATATAATTTTAAAACAGACATATAAGTATTGTGTTTACAACAAAACGCAATACTTATTTTTAGATATAAAATTAATACTAAAATAAAATCCGAATAGTAAAATTTATTACATAGTAAAATCTATAATTAGATACATTTTCAATAAAAACCATTATTTAAACATATTGAAAACAGGACATCCTTCAAAAAAAGATTATGTATTTGTTAGCATTCAGCTGCTGCTGTTTGCGGCTTATATTGTTCCTTTTAAAATAATACACTTAAACATTAACACTTGGTTAAAACATTCAGGATTAGCCTTAATGGTTTTGGGTTTAATTTTAGGTGTTATAGCTTTATTGCAAATAAATACGAAAATATCTCCGTTTCCAACACCAACATTACAAAGCACATTATTAACTACAGGTGCATTTAATATTGGCAGACATCCTATTTATACAGGTATTTTAGCCATAACTTTAGGATATGCCGTTTATAATGCATCTCTATTTAAATTTATAATATTCGTATTATTACTCATTCTCTTCTATTTTAAATCTAATTACGAAGAGCAACTTTTATTAGAAAAATTCCCAGAATATGCTACCTATAAAATAAAAACCCGCCGGTTTATATAATACACTATGAAAAACACACCATTGCACTTTTGGAACGAACGCTATAGCCAAAAAGAATTTATATATGGTACAAAACCTAATACTTTTTTTAAATCAGAATTAGATAAGCTAAAACCAGGGAGTATACTTTTACCTGCCGAGGGTGAAGGTCGTAATGCTGTTTATGCCGCTAAAAAAAATTGGTCTGTTACTGCTTTTGATATGAGTAAAAGCGGAAAAGAAAAGGCTATGCTCCTATCTAAACAAAACAAAGTTTCTATAGATTATAAAGTTACAGGTGCACTAGAATACACAAATAACAAACAATTTGATGCTATTGGTATGTGTTACTCGCATTTTCCTGCTAATATTCGTAAAAAAGCCAACCAGCATATACTCCGGTTTTTAAAACAAGGAGGAACACTTATTTTTGAAAGCTTCGCTAAAGGGCAATTAAAAAACACATCTGGCGGACCAAAAAATGAAGCCATGCTTTTTTCTATAGAAGAAATTAAAGCGGAATTTCCGGGTTTAGAGTTTTCAATTTTAGAAGAAAAAACAATAGCACTTTCCGAAGGCACGCTACATATAGGAGAAGCTCAAGTTATTCGGTTTGTGGGGGTAAAAATTTAAATTCAAAAGCGTTTAATACGGCGCAATAAAACACCATAACATACTGTGATTTGTTAGGTTCCATATCCGTTTTTATGTTAAAAAGAAATCAATTTATTTTGTTCTATTTTTCTAGTAATCAATAGTGTAGAAAAAGACTTTATATTATGTAATAAAAGTTACTCTATAATTGCTCGTTGCTTTGTATTTTTATAGCCTAAAACACAGAATATGGAAGACATGCTCTTTTATGATAGAATGCAATTCGCATTTACTATCACATTTCACTACCTATTTCCGCAACTTACCATGGGATTATCTTTATTGATAGTCTATTTTAAATGGAAATTTTTAAGAACAAAAGTTGATAAATACAACGATGCTGCAAAGTTCTGGATGAAGATTTTTGCACTTAATTTTGCAATGGGAGTTGTAACAGGTATTCCAATGGAATTTCAATTTGGTACCAATTGGGCTAAATTTTCAGAACTTACTGGAGGTATAATTGGTCAGACTTTAGCCATGGAAGGCATGTTCTCTTTCTTTTTAGAATCGTCCTTTTTAGGGCTCTTTTTATTTGGTGAGAAAATTTTAGGTCATAAACTGCATTTTGTTACAGGATTTCTGGTCTTTTTAGGCTCCTGGGCGAGCGGATATCTTATTATAGCCACACATTCATGGATGCAATATCCTGTAGGTTACGAAGTCTTAGAAAACGGGAAATTCATTTTAAATAATTTTGGAGCACTCTTTTCTAATCCATGGTTAATACCTTCTTATTTACATAACCAAGCTGCATCTATGGTAACATCTTCTTTTGTTGTTGCTGCAATTGGAGCGTTTTATTTACTAAATGATAAGCATCACGAATTCGGAAAACTGTTTGTAAAAACAGGTGTAATTTTCGGATTAATATCAAGCCTTTTAGTAGCATTTCCAACAGGAGATTTAGCTGCTAAAAACGTAGTTAAACACCAACCTGTAACCTTTGCGGCTATGGAAGGTATTTTTGAAACAGAACAAGGCGGATCTGAAATTGTACTTATTGGACAGCCCAATATGCGTGAAAAAAAATTAGATAATAAAATTGCTGTTCCTAACATTTTAAGCTTTTTAACCTATCAAGATTGGAATGCAGAAATTAAAGGTTTAGACCAATTCGATCCTTCTGTTTATCCAACCAATATTCCTGGTTTATATTATGCTTATCATATTATGGTTGGTTTAGGAACCATTTTTATTGGGTTAATGCTTTTAGCTGCGATTCAACTATTCAGAAAAAAATTATATACCACAAAATGGATTTTATGGGCCCTTTTATTTCTATTGCCTTTTCCATATATCGCTAATACCACAGGTTGGTACACAGCAGAACTTGGTAGACAACCTTGGTTAGTATATAACTTATTACGAACTTCTGCGGGAGCGTCTCCAACAGTTTCTTCGGGTAACACCTTATTTACTTTACTTGGTTTTATAGGCTTGTACTTACTACTCGGGTTACTGTTTTTAATGTTAGCAGGAAAAATTATTAATAAAGGACCAAAACTAGAAAAACACTAATAAATTATGGAATTATTTTGGTATATCGTTTTAATGACAATGTTAGCCGTTTATGTAATTTTAGATGGTTACGATTTTGGGTCTGGTATTATTCATTTATTTTTTGCTAAAACAGAAAAAGACAAAAAAGCAATAACAAGTGCTATTGGTCCTTTTTGGGATGCCAACGAAGTTTGGTTAATTGCAGCTGGTGGTGTTTTATTTTTTGGCTTCCCTACCCTTTACGCCTCATCGTTTAGTGGTTTTTATTTACCATTAATCATGATTTTATGGTTACTTATTTTTAGAGCCATCGGGTTAGAATTAAGAGGCCAAGTACACAATCACATGTGGGAAGCCATTTGGGATAAAGCCTTTGGAATTTCTAGTTTATTATTGGCACTCTTTTTTGGGGTTGCTTTAGGTAACGTTGTACGTGGTGTAAATTTAGGAAATGTAGTAGAAGGTGTTTCAACACACGAAGCGCATTATTTCTTCTTACCGCTATGGAATCCGACCTTTAGCCCTCAGGCAGAAGAACTCGGAATTATAGATTGGTTTACATTATTACTAGGAATTATTAGCGTTGTGGCTTTAACTATTCATGGTGCCAATTGGATTATCTTTAAAACCAATTCAGATTTAAATGAAAAGTTAAAGAAAGTTGTTTTTAATATGAATATTGTGCTTGTTGCTCTAGTTGCAATTTCACTATTAGTTTGGCATATAATAGAACCTAATCCGTTTCATAATTTTATAGCTAAACCTTGGTTATTAATATTTCCGCTAATAACCTTTACCGGATTATTCGGATTATTTAAAGTGAAAACATTTAAAAAACACGGTTTAGGATTTTTATTTTCATCCTTATTTCTATTAGGCGGATTAACATCTACTGTAGCTTCAATATTTCCAAAAGTATTGCCTTCTACAAACAGTATAAATCCAGACTTAACCTTATATAATGTAGCTGCTCACGAATATGGTTTAACTGTAGGCTTATATTGGTTTCCTATTGCTGTTGTTTTAGTTGCTGTATATATGTTTATTCAATACAAAGTCTTTAACGGTAAAATGGACGCCATAGGTTATGGTGAACATTAATTATAAATCATAATAATATGACAGGTACTTTAATTTCATTAATTAGTATTTTCATAGGAATTATTGCTGCAAATCTAATGGGATATTTTAAACATAAATATTCCTTTGGATTTACAGGAAATACCTTAGTAGGTGTTTTTGGAAGTATCTTTCTAGTAAAAGGTTTCGGACGCTTAGGATTTGATCCTTGGTCCATTATGGATAGTGGCTATTTTCACAGTTCTCTTTTTATTATAAACTGTATAGTGTCTGCTTTAGGAGGTGCTTTAGGTCTAATTGTTATAAAAATAATTTATAATAAGATGAATAAATAATACACCAATAAAGATTATTTGATAACTTTTTAAATTTAGAACACATCTCGTTATTGTTTTACAAATTATAAAAACATAATGCTGTAAATGAAGAGTAAATCACTCTTCTTTTTTCTTACTTAATTTTAAAATTAACCAAATAAAGCCAACAACAAAATGAAGTATAACAACGCCAGCTATAATATAAATCATGGTATTAGAATCTCCTCTCATTTTAAATTTACTTTAAATTATTAAATGTAAAAATAATCAAACATACATGTGTTTGATTATTTTTTGTAAATTTGTTAACCAAATGGTTAAACCGAATAGTTGAAATGAAAAAATCTAAAGATGAAAACACTGAAGAGCATATATTAGAAGCCGCAAAACTTGTATTTCAGTCTAAAGGAATGGATGGAGCGCGTATGCAAGAAATTGCAGATCAAGCAGGCATAAACAAAGCCATGTTACACTACTATTACAGAAGTAAACAACTGCTATTCGAAGCTGTATTTCATAATGCTTTTATGTTATTAGCTCCACAATTAAAAACGGTATTAAATGATGATTCCTCTATCGAAGAAAAAATAAAAAACTTCACTTCTAACTATATTTCATTTATTGTAAAGCATCCTTATATACCAAATTTCATTATTCAAGAATTAAATAGGAATCCTGATTTTTTAATAAAAATGAAAGAAAATCCGAACTTTCCTAATCTTAAAAAATTCAGAAATCAATTAAATCAAGAAATAGAATCTGGGATTATAATACCAATAAGTGCTGAACAGTTATTTATAAATATTATGGCACTAAATGTATTTCCTTTTGTTGCACAGCCATTACTTAAAGCATTCACAAATACAGACAATAACACATACAAACAACTCATGAAAGATCGTAAAACCGAAGCAGCGAACTTCATTATTAATGCCATAAAGCTCAATTAAAATGAAAAAAATTACACTCATTTTTATCATCTTAATAACAGTACAAAGTTATGCACAACAAAGTATTACGTTAGAAGACTGTTACCAACTCGTTAATACAAATTATCCATTAGCAAAGCAATCAAAATTATTAGATAATCAAAATAAACTAGACACAGAAGTTATTTCTTCTGCAAACTTACCACAAGTTAGTTTAAGTGCCTATGCAACCTATCAGTCAGATGTTTTAGAGTTTCCTATTGCCATGTCTGGAGTAGATCCTATAAATAAGGATCAATATCGGGCAACGGTTTCTGTAAATCAATTAATCTATAATGGTGGCGCTACAGATTCTGCTTTAAATCTAAAATCTACTCAACTAAAAGCAAAAAAAAAGCAAGTTGAAGTCAGTTTATATCAATTAAAACAAGAAATCAATCAGCTATATTTTTCCATATTATTATTACAAGAATCAAAATTATTATTAGAAGCCAAGCAAAAGCAATTAAATACAAAACTTAAAGAAGTAGAATCAGGCATTAGAAATGGTGTGCTTCTCCCCGCTTCAGATAGTGTTTTAGAAGCAGAATTATTAAAAATAAGTCAGAATTTTAAAGAAGTAGAAAGTAATAAAGCTACACTTATAGAAACATTGTCTCGTTTAATAACTCTGCCATTAAC
Source organism: Formosa sp. L2A11 (assembly GCF_009796865.1). Classification (GTDB taxonomy): domain Bacteria; phylum Bacteroidota; class Bacteroidia; order Flavobacteriales; family Flavobacteriaceae; genus Formosa. Next base: position 2,956,121 of record NZ_CP047028.1, read on the forward strand.
GTTAGATACACAATTTAAAAATCCACTTGTAGAAACACAATTACAAGCAAATTTAAACAGACCCGAGTTAGAATTATTTCAACTTAAAAAAGAAGAAATTGAAGACTCAGAAAATTTATTATCAAAACATAATACTCCCAAATTACTTGGTTTTGCAACTGGAGGTTACGGTAGTCCAGGGTTGAATATGTTAGACAATTCCTTCCAAACATTTTACACCATTGGAGTGAAATTAAATTGGAATGTTTTTGATTGGAATGCAAATAAAAAACAAAGAGAATCTTTAGCCATTAATAAAGATATAGTAGATAATGAGTCTGAAATTTTTAAATTAAATACCAACATAGAATTAAACAAACAACAACAAGAAATAAATAAAATTGAAGATTTTATTACTTCAGACGCAAAGATTGTAACCCTAAGACAAACTGTTCTTAAAGCAGCAGATTCACAACTCAAAAATGGAGTAATTACTTCCTCTGCATACATTACAGAACTGACTAACTTATACGAAGATGAAAATACATTGGTTAAACATAAAATTCAGTTAGAACTAGCAAAAGCAAATTATAACGTCACTAAAGGACAATAATATTTTAAATAATAATAACTGTAAAAAAATCAGCGATAATCAGTAAAATCTGCGGGAAATAAAACAAGATTATAACGTTATTAAAAATTAATAAAAATGTAATTACATATTGTTAATCTTAATTACTAGAATAATAAAATATTCTACATTAATGAATAAAAATCAGCAACAATCTGTGAAATCTGCGGGAAATAAAACAAGATTATAACGTCATTAAAAATTAATAAAAATGTAATTACATATTGTTAATCTCAATTACTAGAATAATAAAATATTCTACATTAATGAATAAAAATCAGCGACAATCTGTGAAATCTGCGGGAAATAAAACAAGATTATAACGTCATTAAAAACCTGAGAAATCAGCAGAAATTAAATATTATTAAAATGAAAAAAAACACATACATATTAGCATTAATCATTATCACATCAAGCTTATTTTCTTGTGGAAACGACAATGAAAAAGCAGATGGTTACGGAAATTTCGAAGCGACAGAAATCACTATTTCAGCAGAAAACAATGGAAAACTATTACAATTCAATGTTGATGAAGGAGACATTCTAAAAACAAATCAATTTATAGGTTATATAGATACCATTCCATTAGCCTTAAAACGTGAACAATTAGAGGTTTCAAAAGCAGTAATCAGTTCTAAATCTAAGGGTGTATTATCTCAAATAGCCATTTTAAAGTCTAAATTAAAAACAGCAAATACCAATAAAACACGTACAGAAAATCTAATTAAAGATAATGCAGGAACGCAAAAACAATTAGACGATGTTACGGGAGAAATAGATGTAATTAACAATCAGATTAGAAGTGTAGAAATCCAGAATGCGCCTGTAGTTAACGAACTTAAATCGATAGATGTACAAATTAAGCAACTTGATGATCAAATTAAAAAAAGTAAAATTATAAATCCGATTAACGGAACAGTATTAACCAAATATGCCGAGCCAAATGAAATTACAACTTTTGGAAAACCACTCTATAAAATAGCAAATTTAAATACTATGGAGTTACGTGTTTACATTAGCGAAACCCAATTACCAAACATTAAAATAGGACAAAATGTGACTGTAAAAATTGACGACGCAGATACTATGAAATACTATAAAGGATTGATAACTTGGATTGCCTCGGAAGCAGAATTTACACCTAAAATAATTCAGACAAAAGAAGAACGTGTGGCTTTAGTATATGCCGTAAAAATAGATGTTATTAATGATGGAAGCCTAAAAATAGGTATGCCTGCAGAACTTTGGTTAAACCAAGACTAATGGGTATTACAGTTTCTAACATATCAAAATCTTACAAGAACGTAAAGGCTTTAAAAAACATTACTTTCAATGTTAAATCTGGTGAATTATTTGGACTTATCGGTCCTGATGGTGCAGGAAAAACAACTTTGTTTAGAATTCTAACTACACTATTAATTGCCAATGAAGGTACTGCAACTATTGCTGGTTTTAATGTGGTTTCAGATTATAAAAAAATTAGAAATAGTGTGAGTTATATGCCTGGAAAATTCTCTCTCTACCAGGATCTAACCATAGAAGAAAACTTAACATTTTTTGCCACAATTTTCGGAACAACCATAAAAGAAAACTACGAGTTAATTAAAGATATTTATGTGCAAATCGAACCTTTTAAAGACCGTAGAGCTGGACAATTATCTGGAGGAATGAAACAGAAATTGTCATTATGTTGTGCATTAATTCATAAACCAAAAGTTTTATTTTTAGACGAACCCACTACAGGAGTAGATCCGGTTTCTCGTAAAGAGTTTTGGGACATGTTAAAACGCTTACAACAAAAAGACATCACCATTTTAGTATCTACTCCATATATGGACGAAGCCGCATTGTGTGACCGTATTGCACTTATTCAAGATGGAAAAATACTGCAAATAGATACACCAAAAGCGATTGTTAAACATTATCCAAATCAGATTTATAATGTTAGAGCAAATAATATGTATCAGCTTATAAATGTCTTAAAAGCGTATAAATTTAACCATAGCGTGTATCCCTTTGGAGAGTTTGTGCATTACACAGATAGTAGAACCGATTTTAATATAGAGGATTTAAAACAGTATTTATTGTCTAAAAATCTATCTCAAATAACAATTAAAAAAACAGAACCCACCATAGAAGATACCTTCATGGAATTAGCAAAATAATGAATACAGATAAAGTTATACACGTAAACCAATTAACGAAAATGTTTGGAGACTTTGCGGCTGTAAATGGCATTTCATTTGAAGTTTACAAAGGTGAAATATTCGGTTTTTTAGGTGCAAATGGTGCTGGAAAAACCACAGCCATGAAAATGTTAATCGGAATTTCTAATCCAACATCAGGACAAGCAAATGTAGCAGGATTTGATGTATTTACTCATGCCGAAGATATCAAGAAAAACATTGGTTATATGAGCCAAAAATTTGCATTGTATGATGATTTAACTGTAATGGAAAATATTACTTTTTTTGGAGGTATTTATGGACTAGGCAGAACTAAAATTAAAGAAAAAGCAGCGCTCTTAATTGAAGAATTAGGTTTGGAAGATGTTGCAAGCAAATTGGTTGGAGCATTACCTTTAGGTTGGAAACAAAAATTATCTTTTTCGGTGGCCTTACTTCACGATCCTAAGATTGTGTTCTTAGATGAACCCACAGGAGGTGTCGATCCTATTACGAGACGTCAGTTTTGGGAAATGATTTACAAAGCAGCCAATCATGGCACAACCGTTTTTGTAACCACACATTATATGGATGAGGCCGAATATTGTGATCGCGTATCCATCATGGTAAACGGAAAAATAGAAGCATTAGATACTCCTAAAAAATTAAAAGAACAATTTAAAGTAGATAATATGAATGATGTGTTTTTAAAGTTAGCAAGAGATTAAAAGGGTTTCTCTGACAGATTTAATTGAATAATTATTTTGTAAAATTTTATTATGAATCAGAGAAGGATTAATCTGCGAAAATCTGCGTTATCAGCGGGAATAGTACTATTAGAATATCTCACACAGATTTAATAGATAAACGCAGAGATTTAATTCATCTAAATTTAATAGAGAATGATACACTTGAAAATACTTAATATAAAAATGCTATCTGCGAAAATCTGCGTTATCAGCGGGAATAGTACTATTAAAATCTCTTCACAGATTTAATAGATAAAAACAGAGATTTAATTCATGTAAAATTAAATACCGAATAATAGTGTGTAATAAATCATCAAATTTAAAGAAAAACAATACTCTCAGATATACTGAATAAAAAATATTATCTGCGAGAATCTACGTAATCAGCGGTAACATTTAAATAAAATATTTCTCCCGTAGATTTATGCTAATACACGCAGATGTTTTTGTTCTCAGATAATCGATGTAAATTAAGGTACTACTTAAAACCAAATATATTATGATAGAAAAAACAGAAAATGAGATTTCATACATAATCAGAGGTGCCATTTTTAAAATCTATAATGAGTTAGGTCCAGGTTTACTAGAATCTGTATATGAATCTATATTACTATACGAATTAGAAAAGCAAGGGCTATCCGTAAAAAGACAAGTTGCATTACCTGTATTTTATGATAATTTAGAATTAGAAATCGGATTTCGGTTAGATTTATTAATAAATAATAAAGTGATAATTGAAATCAAATCTGTAGAAACATTAGCTAAAGTACACCATAAGCAAGTATTGACATATTTAAAAATTTCAGAATTAAAATTAGGCATTTTAGTGAATTTTAATGTAGAAGATATTACAAAAGGTATTTTTAGAAAAGTAAATAGATTATAAAATATTTAGCAGTTTTAAATCTACGAGATAAAAGAACAACAAATTAAAAAAATTCCTGATTGCTTAGGAATAGATTATGAAAAGATTTAAAGGTTTTATTAAAAAAGAATTCTATCATATTTTTAGAGATAAACGCTCGTTATTTATACTCTTCGGGATGCCTATAGCACAAATTATGCTTTTTGGTTTCGCCATAACAAACGAAATAAATAATGTAGATATTGCCATTTTAGACCACTCTAAAGATGCTACTACCGAAGAAATTATCACTAAAATATCTGCGTCAAAATACTTTAGTGTCAATCAATTTATTGAAAAAGAATCTGATATTGAAGCTGTTTTCAAGAAAGGAAAAGTAAAAGCAGTTTTAAATTTTGAAAAAGATTTCAGTAAAAACCTAATCAAAGATCATAACGCTACTATACAAATTGTTACAGATGCGACAGATCCAAATACAGCAAATACAATAAGTAATTATGTTAATGCCATACTTATTCAGTATCAAAATGGATTAAACAAGAATATCAATATTGCATATCAAGTCGTTCCAGAAACTCGTATGGTGTACAACCCCGAATTAAAAAGTGTGTACATGTTTGTACCTGGAGTAATGACTATTATTCTCATGTTAGTCTCTGCTATGATGACGTCTATTTCTATTACCAGAGAAAAAGAGTTAGGAACTATGGAAATCCTTTTGGTTTCTCCTATAAAACCCATTCAGGTTATTGTTGGAAAAGTATTTCCTTATATTTTTCTTTCCATAATCAATGCTATAGTGATTGTAATGCTTAGTATTTTCATATTTAAAATGCCTATTCAGGGAAGCTTAATCTTACTAGGATTAGAAAGTGTTTTATTCATTATTACTGCATTAGCTTTAGGAATTTTAATTTCAACTATTTCTGAAACCCAACAAACAGCCATGATGATTTCCTTAATGGGACTCATGTTACCCGTAATATTATTATCTGGATTTATTTTCCCGATTTCTAGTATGCCATTGCCTTTACAATTAATCAGTAATATTATACCAGCAAAATGGTTTAACATCATCATTAAAGCAATCATGTTAAAAGGTGTAGGTATTCAATTTATATGGAAAGAAACTCTTATTTTAATTGGTATGTCCGTCTTTTTTATTGCCTTGAGCGTTAAAAAATATAAAATTAGATTGGAGTAGAGAAAGAAATCAATCGCAGTAAATAGTTTCGGAATTCAGTGAAAAGAAAAAATATTAATTTAAAAGAGATTCCTGCTTTTGCAGGAAGTAACATGAAAACAATTCTATACATTATACAAAAAGAATTTAAGCAAATCTTTAGAAATAAAGGCATGCTTCCTATTATTTTTGTTATGCCCATTTTACAGCTCGTTATTTTATCTAACGCCGCTACTTTTGAAGTTAAAAATATTAAATTTGGGTATGTAGATCACGACCGAACATCTACATCTAGAGCATTAGTAGAAAAATTTAATGCCTCTACTTATTTTAATGTCCTCACAGATTATCCGTTAGAATCTATAGCAAGTGCAGACATGCTAAAAGGTAAGGTAGATGTTATTCTACAAATTCCTCAACATTTTGAACGCGACTTACAAAAGGAACAATCAAACACTTTAGGAATTACAATAAATGCCATTGATGGTGCCGCAGCAGGTGTTGAGAATGTTTACGTATCACAAATTATAAAAAGCTTTAATAAAAATATAAAAGTAGATTTATTACAAGTTTCAGACACAAAAGTTCAGCCCATTTCTATAGAAACCATTCCCCTATTTTGGTATAACGAAACCTTAAATTATAAAACATATATGGTTCCTGGTATTTTAGTTTTACTGGTTACCATGATAACCTTATTTCTATCTGGAATGAATATTGTTCGCGAAAAAGAAATTGGCACATTAGAGCAAATTAATGTAACACCCATTAAAAAAAGTCAGTTTATAATAGGCAAACTCTTTCCGTTTTGGGTAATTGGTATGGGACTATTAACTGTGGGATTAATTTTAGCACGAGTTATTTTTAATATTCCAATAGTAGGTAGTTTACCACTTATATATTTATACACATCTGTTTACCTTTTGGTTATTTTAGGGATCGGATTATTCATTTCAAATTTCACAGATACCCAACAACAAGCCATGTTTATTTCTTGGTTTTTTGTAGTCATCTTTATTCTAATGAGTGGCTTATTCACCCCTATAGAAAGTATGCCAAAGTGGGCACAAACAGTAACAGAATTTAATCCTGTAAAATACTTTGTAGAAGTTATGCGTATGGTAATGCTTAAAGGTTCTGGTTTTTCAGACATTCTTCCTAGATTATTAAAAACGGCACTTTACGCATTAATAATGAACAGTTTAGCAGTATGGAGTTATAAAAAGACAAATTAATCTGATTATGTAACCAGAGTTACTGTACAGGTCTTTTAAAAAGATAACCTTTACATAAAATCAAGACAACCTATCTATCACGTTATCAAATGGCAAATAGTATTTTAACTCTTGGTTTACAACCTATAATTTATCTTATAAAACTCCAAAATAATGTCTAAAATTGTAATTTTAGGTGCAGGTATTGCTGGTCATGTTGCAGCGACACATTTGCGCAGAAAACTATCTAAAACACACGACGTCGTGGTTGTGTCTCCAAACAGTAATTACCAATGGGTTCCTTCTAATATTTGGGTAGGAATTGGAAGAATGAAATCTGAAAAAATATTATTTCCATTAGCGCCATTATATAAAAAGAAAGGTATAGAATTTAAGCAAGCTAAAGTCGTTTCCTTTTATCCTGAAGGCGATAAAACAGAAGCTAAACCTTATGTTTTATCAGAATATGTTAATGGAGACAAAGAAGGTCAACAAGAAAAAGTAACTTACGATTATTTGATTAATGCTACCGGACCAAAATTAAATTTTGAAGCTACTGAAGGTTTAATTCCTGGAAAAAACAAAACGTATTCTGTTTGTACTTACACACATGCCGATCATGCATGGAAAGGTCTAAATGAAGCCATACAACAAATGAAAGCAGGTAAAAAAGCCAAAATATTAATTGGTACTGGTCACGGAAGATCTACGTGTCAGGGTGCTGCTTTCGAGTATATCTTAAATGTAGAAAAAGAATTACAGAAACACAATGTTAGAGATATGGCCGAAGTAACCTGGATTTCTAACGAATATGAATTAGGTGATTTCGGAATGGATGGTGTCTTGATGAGTTACGGAGACATGATTATGAAATCTAGTGAATTAGTTGAAATGATTTTTGAAGACCGAGGCATTAAATGGATTTTAGGTGCTGGAGTAAATAAAATTGAAGAGGGCATTGCACATTACGAAAATTTAGATGGCGAACTAAAAGTTGAAACTTTCGATTTTGCCATGTTAATTCCCTCATTTTCTGGTCATGGTTTTAAAGCCTATGATAAATCTGAAAATGATATTACAGAAAAACTTTTTAAAGGCTTTATGATTGTAGATGCAGACTACACACCAAAACCTTACGAAGAATGGACGGTACAGGATTGGCCAGAAACCTACCAAAACCCCAGCTATAAAAACATTTTTGCACCCGGAATTGCGTTTGCACCACCGCATGCCATTTCTAAACCTAGAACAAGTAAAAACGGAACGGTAATTTCTCCTGCACCACCACGTACAGGAATGCCTTCTGGAATTACAGCCAAATTAGTTGCCGAAAACATTATAGAAAGCATTAAAACGGGTAAAGAATCATTAAATAGTAAAGGTTCTATGGGAAATATGGGAGCCGCTTGTATTGCTTCTGCAGGATTTGGATTCTGGAATGGAAGTGGTGTAAGTATAACTACTTATCCCATTGTACCAGATTTTGTAAAATATCCAGATTCTCATGGAAGACACTTAGGAAAAACATTTGGAGCAATAGGACTTGCAGGACATTGGCTAAAACTCATGTTACATTACGCCTTCCTATACAAAGCAAAAATGAAACCACTTTGGTGGTTGATTCCTGAATAGGAATCAAACATAAAAAAAAGTAATTCCTGAATAGGAATCAAACTTCGAAGAAAGTGATTCCGAAATAGGAATCAAACTTTGACAAAAGATATTCCTGAATAGGAATCAAACTTAGAAAAAAGATATTCCTGAATAGATATTAAAACAAATCAATTTCAGAATTAGAATTCTAATAATTTACAACGCTTTTAAAAAACAAAATCATGCAAAGAATATCTCCAAGAATGCGATTTAGAATGATGAATCCAATCCTTCAATTTTTCAAATTCATCATTTTAAGCATCAAAATAATGGTTATAGTCGCCGGCGGACATGGCGGAACAAAAATTACAGCTAAAAAATAAGCTAGTCTTTATTTGTTTATATATTTTTTAATAAAACTTTAAGTACTTAAAAAATCAGGATATAAAATTATGTGTAAATTTGTTTTGCATTCGTTATCACTAATTTTAATGAATGCAAAACAACACATATAGTATATCCCTTATAAACACATAATGAAAAAAAAAGTTACTTATCTCCTACTTTTAATTCTACTTCCTTTCATCTTTAATTCATGTAAATCAAGTAAAAATTTAGAAGACACAGCTACTCCTAGTCTTAAAACAAACTCAAAAGCATCTCAAAAAAAACCTTACGTTATTCTAGTATCACTAGATGGTTTTCGTTGGGATTATGTAGATAAATATAAACCACCACATCTTACAAAATTTATAGAAAGTGGTGTAAAAGCAGAATCGCTTATACCTGCTTTCCCTTCTAAAACATTCCCAAATCATTACACTATTGCCACAGGAATGTATCCCGATCATCATGGTTTAATTGGAAACTCTTTTTATAGTTATAAAAAAGGAACGACTTATAGTATTAAAAATAGAGAACAAGTTGAAGATGGCGAATTTTACGGAGGCACACCAATTTGGGTGCAAGCAGATAAAGAAGGTATGGTTTCTGCAAGTTACTTTTTTGTAGGGTCTGAAGCGAATATTCAAGGCATTCACCCAACCTATTACCATACTTACGATGGAAAAGTTAAAAATGAAACTCGTGTTTCCGAGTCTTTAAAATGGTTAACCTTACCCGAAAAAGAAAGACCTCACATGATTACCATGTATTTCTCTGATTTAGATGATGTCGGACACCGTTACGGACCAAATAATGAAGAAAAAATCAAGAGTGCTGTTTTAAATTTAGATAAAAATTTAGGCGATTTATTTGATGGTGCAGCTGCTACAGGTTTAGACATTAACATTATTGTAGTATCTGATCACGGAATGACAACCGTAGTCCCATCACACTTTTTAGCTGTAGAGAATGTTACTAATACCAACTTATATACATTAATAGATAATGGAGCTATGCTAGATATTCATCCCAAAAAAGGTGTATCTGTAGATTCTATTATAAGTTATTTAAAACCTAAAGAAAATCATTTTAAAGTCTATAAAACGAAAGATACACCTGGTTTTGAATATACACCACAAGATAAAGACTGGGGAAGTGTACAAATTATACCTGATTTTGGTTATTATTTTGGAAAAACACAACGTATAGAAGATATGAAAAAAGGCGGAATAACAGCTGTTGGAGTGCATGGATACGATCCTAAAAATAAAGATATGCAAGGTATTTTTTATGCAAAAGGCCCTGCATTTAAATCTGGTTATGTTATGCCTTCAACACGAAATATTAATATTTACCCATTAATGTGTAAAATATTAGATCTTAGTGTCCCTAGTAGTGTAGATGGAAATTTAAACGATATAAAATCTGTTTTAAAATCTGAAAAATAAACAGACATTAACTAAATATCAATAATTAAAAATATGTAAATTATATCTGTTGTTACACCTGTAATGATTAACTTTATATTACAAGATTTAACTTGATATTTATCAGTACTAAATATTTAGACAAACTCATACCAAAAATTCAGAAAACAGTAACTAACTAGAATGTATAACACGTTTAAACATTAACTAACCTTGAATTTTTTTAAAAACATATTTAAGCCCGAAAAAGAAGAGTCGTCTTTGCTAGACAATTTTTATAATACAAAATATAACGACGTTAAAACCTTACTCTGTGGTGTGGGGAAGTCAGAAATCCTAGAACACCATATAGAAATTACAGAATATCCTTTTGAGCCTTCTATTGCTTACCCTAAAAAAAAAATTTGGCCTAATAAAATACATGCTATTAGTCTTGATTTTGGAACATGTAGTATTGAAATAGAAGATGATATTGTTTTTATCGCTGCAGCACAAAAAGATAAATTAGAACAATTTGCTAAACGCCATGACATTAAGTTAGTGAAACACCGATGGAATTGGGATTGGATTTTAGAACCCTTTCTAGACACTGAATTTTCTCCGGAAGACGAAGAAAAAATCGTAGAAAAACTGTCAGAAAAAGGGATTCATAAAGAAGAATTAGAAGCCATTAGAAAAGAAGTTAAATCGCAAATGTTAAGATATAATTTCGATACTATGCTTTGGGATTGGTGTAGTTTAGGTTTAGTAGATGTGTTGTCTGCTATGCGAGCAAAATATAATAAAAAAGACTTTAGAGTATTCTATAAATTAGCCATAGAAATAGACAAAAGAGGAGCTACCGAGTAAATACGACACGTATAAAAGTAAAAAACACCAGACTTTACGTTAACATGTAAAATCTGGTGTTTTTGTTTTAACCAATTATATACTTTAATTAACAACATCCGGTAGATGGAGAACAACAACTAGAAGGTTCTATTTCAGAAAATTCTAAAGATGTTTTCTCTTGTGGTATTCCTGGTTTTTCGGCATATACAGTAATACTAAAAATTCCTACCCCACCGTTATTAAAAGCTTTCACTTCTTCTTCAGACAAATATTTACTTAAAATATCGTTAGGAATAACAATAGGTTTTTCTTTTTGAATTTGAATATTTTTAAACCCTTGGTCTGTAATTAGCTGTAAGTATTCATTTCTCTGAATAGCTCCTGCTACACAACCTGCATACATTTCTGCATCTTCTTGTAATGCTTTTGGGAGCGCTCCAATTAATACAATATCAGACACACTAAAATGTCCGCCTGGTTTAAGAACTCTATATATTTCACCAATTACTTTTTGTTTATTTGGCACTAAATTAAGCACACAATTACTTACAATAACATCTGCAACATCATCATTAACCGGCATATTATCAATATCACCTTCTCTAAATTCTACGTTATTATAGCCTAATTTTTCAGCATTAACTCGGGCTTTTTTAATCATAATAGGCGTAAAATCTACACCAATTACTTTTCCTTCAACACCAGTTTCATGACGTGCTACAAAACAATCGTTTCCTGCACCAGAACCTAAATCTATTACCGTATCTCCTTTTTTAATTTTAGCAAATTGTGTTGGAAGTCCGCAACCTAAACCCAAATCGGCATCTTCAACATACCCTTTTGTTTTAGAATAATCGTCCATCATAATATTATACACTTTATTAGAAGACGGCGTTGCACCACAACACGAAGAAGCATTATCTCCTTTATCTTGTTCAGCAATTTTAGCATAACGTGCTTTTACAATGTCTTTTAGTTCTTGTTCTTTACTCATGATATTATATTTATTTTTCATTACCTAGTAATGATTTCGGTTTTATAAATGTGCAGTATCCGTTAAAGGGCATTTTAGAAAAATGATTCATTCCTTGTAATACAGTTTTCTTTTTTAATATATATAACAAAATACTTGTTTATTGTAATATTACGATTAATAATTAATTTCTCAAAAAAATAGGACTTAAAAAAAACATAAATACCACAGCATAACATCTCATTTTATAAGTATTCACTAACAGTAATGTTTTAATACGTGTCAATCTAAAAAATATTTAAACTCTCAATACAGACAACCACTTAACTACAATCTCAGAATGACCATTAAATAATCTGTTAAAGAGAAATAGCAGCTATACATTTCTTATTTTTATCAAAAAAATTATCAAATGTGACATAAGTCACACTACAACTTAAAAATCAATCGTACATTTACGATAAGAAATATGAAAAGAAGTTTAGAACATATCGAATACAAAGAAAACACTGAAGCTTTAGCACGATTTGCAAAAGCATTAGGACACCCAACACGTATTGCCATTTTAAAACATTTAGATGCGCAATCGTGTTGTTTTACGGGAGATTTAGTAGATGTGTTTCCTTTGGCTCAGTCTACCATTTCTCAACATCTTAAAGAATTGAAAAATGCAGGATTAATTCAGGGCGAATTAAAATCACCAAAAATAAAATACTGTATTAATCAAGACAATTGGAAGCTTGCAACATCATTATTTCAAGATTTTTTTAAATGATATTTTTTTAATAACCTTATCGTTTATTGGCGATAAACAAATACACTTATTATGAGTAAAGTAATTAAAATTTTAGGAACTGGATGTCCAAAATGTAAAGCAATGACAGGCGTTGTAAAAGATGTAATCTCTGAAAACAACATAGATGCTAATGTTGAAAAAATAGAAGACATCGAAGAAATTATGACGTATAATGTTATGAGTACGCCTGCACTAGTTGTAGATGGTAACATTACTATAAAAGGAAGAGTGCCTTCAAAAAAAGAAGTATTAGAACTTTTAAAATAAAGATCATGAATTATCAAATCAACGCATCTGCCATTTCAAATCAGGATGCAGAGATTCATATTAAATCTTCGCATATAGATTTTGGTACCACATCCCAAACTGCAGACACATTACCAAATCCTGCAGAATTATTCTTAGGTTCATTTTCGGCATGTATGCTTAAAAATGTAGAACGCTTTTCTGCAATGATGAAATTTTCATACACAAAAGCAACTGTACATGTAGAAGCAGCACGTTTAGAAAATCCGCCTAGAATGGAAAACATTCATTATGATTTAAAAATTTACAGCACAGATAAAAAGCTGAATGTAGATTTATTAAAAAAGAACATTGAAAAACACGGTACAATTTACAATACAGTAAAATTAGCTTGTGCCATTACCGGAACTATAAAAACGCTTTAATATGTTTGATTGGTTACAACATTTCGCAGATTGGTTAATCTACTCTGTTTGTGGAATTGGGGCAGATACCCATCTCGGAACTGCTTTAAATTTCTTTATTTACGATACTATTAAGATCTTAATTCTATTATTTATTATCGTATTTATTATGGGAATAGTAAATACTTATTTACCGATAGAACGTTTAAAAAACTATCTAAATAAGAATAAACTATATGGATTAGAATACCTGTTTTCATCGATTTTCGGAGCGATAACTCCCTTTTGTTCTTGTTCATCTGTACCACTATTTATTGGTTTTGTACAAGGCGGAATTCCGTTAGGTGTTACCTTTGCATTTTTAATCACCTCGCCTCTAGTTAACGAAGTCGCAATTGCAATGTTTCTGGGTATGTTTGGTGTAAAAGCCACTTTAATTTATGTAAGTTCTGGAATTATGCTTGGAACACTTGGGGGATGGATTCTTGGTAAATTTAACCTAGAACCTCTACTCTCAGATTGGGTTAAAAACATCATGGCACAAAAACAACAACAAGACTATTATCAAGAAGAAAAACGAACCTTTAAACAACGTATCCCTGAAATCACACAAAATGCATGGGACATTATAAAAGGCGTGATTTTATATATTATTATTGGTGTTGCCATTGGTGGTGCAATGCATGGTTATGTTCCTGAAAACTTTTTTAATACATTTTTAGGTGGTGGTCAATGGTGGACTGTACCATTAGCTGTCATTTTAGCCGTACCAATGTATGCAAATGCTGCAGGTGTTGTTCCTATTATTCAAGTTTTTGTTGCTAAAGGTGTTCCGTTAGGAACAGCAATTGCGTTTATGATGGGAACTGTGGGCTTATCCTTACCTGAGGCTACTTTATTAAAAAAAGTAATGTCTTTAAAGTTAATTGCTATCTTCTTTGGGGTAGTGACACTTGCTATAATCTTTTCGGGATTCTTATTTAATATGGTGTTATGAAAAATATAGTAGTCATATTAATTTTAAGTACAGTAATAAGTTGTCAGTCCAAAGGTCATGAACAACAAAATCAGACTACAACACCAGAAATTACTGTACTAGATACCGATTTTTCTAAAGGGCAGTTAACTCTAGAACACGACATAAATCTTCAGGATTTAGAACATTTTCATGGACATTTATGCGACGGACTTGTTCAAGGTTTTTTAGGAATTAAAGCCGGAATGCATATCTTATATCCTAATGGAATTATAGACAGAACCAACACGCGTATAGTTAGCAAAAGTTCGCCTTGCCTTACAGATGCGGCCATCTATCTTACCGGAGGACGTTATCAATACAATTCCTTTTATGTAGATGATTCAATAACAAATGGATTTTACATTATACAAAGAATAGACAATCTAAAAACCGTAAAAATCCAGATGAATCTGGGTGTTAAACCTCCAGAAATAGATATTATGGGAGCTAAAGCCATTAAAGGTACACTTTCATCTTGCGATTTAGAGACACTTAAAATATTAGAAAATCATTTTACACAACATTTACTCACTACAGATTCTGAAACTAATTTTACGGTTACCGAACTTACAAATTTTAAATGGAATCCGTTAATAAAACACGATTACACAAAAACAGATATACTCAACAAAAATAAATCTATTTGTAACTAATTAATTTTATAAACTATGAAAGCAATCAAATATTTAACCGTTTTAAGCATTACATTTTTGCTAACGGCTTGCAACGGACAAACTAAAAAAGAAGACCAAGCTGTAAACCAATCAGTATCTAAAATAGAAGTATTAGACTTCCACTCTACTCACAGATGTATGACGTGTAAAGCCATAGAAGCCAACACAAAATATACTTTAGATACCTATTTCCCAAATGAACTAAAAGACAATAAAGTGACCTTTCAAGTCATTAATGTAGATGATAAAGCCAACGAAAAAATTGCAGAAAAATTTGAAGCTGCCGGAACCGCTTTAATGTTAAACGTGATTAAAGACGGAAAAGAACAACACATAGATTTAACAGATTTTGCATTTATGAATGGAACAGATCAAGCAGCATTCTCTGAAGAATTAAAATCTAGAATAACCACTGCATTAAACACCTTGTAAATGGATGTGCTTCAATCGCTCTTAGAGAATTACAACATTCCTATTTTATCAGCATTTATACTCGGACTAATGACAGCCATTAGTCCGTGCCCTTTGGCAACCAATATTACAGCTACTGCATTTATATCTAAAAACATTGCAAGCAAACGTAAGGTGTTTCTTAGCGGGTTACTATATTCGTTAGGTAGAGGTTTTAGTTACACTGCCATAGGATTAATTCTATATTTTGGAGCTAGCAAATTCCATATTGCACGCTTTTTCAATCAGAATGGCGAAAAATATTTAGGTCCGTTATTAATTATTGTTGGGTTAATCATGCTAAACGTGATAAAACTCAACTTTCTAGGAACATCTAACTTTCAAGAAAAACTCTCAGATAAATTCAAGGATAAAGGCCTTTTAGGAGCCTTTTTAATTGGTGTGGTCTTCGCTTTAGCCTTTTGCCCCTATAGTGGAGCCTTGTTTTTTGGTATGCTAATTCCCATGACAATTGCATCGGCAGACGGCTTATATTTACCTGTAATTTTCGCTTTAGGTACAGGATTACCTGTTATTCTTTTTACGTATTTACTCGCTTTTACAGCAGGAAAAGTAGGGATGTTCTACACTAAGATTACAAAAATTGAAAAAGTAATGCGTACCGTAGCTGGCGTGGTCTTTATACTTACCGGTTTATATTATGTTTCTATTTTTATGGGACTCATTTAACGAAGATTATTAAATATCATCTATAAATTATATTAAGACTGCTTCCAATCTTTAGCGCCCCAAGCATCAAGACCTTTTAAAATAGGCTCTAAAGATTTTCCTCTAGCCGTTAAACCATACTCAACTTTTGGTGGCACAACAGGAAACACGGTTCTTTTTACAAGTCCGTCTTTTTCTAATTCTCTAACCGTTTGCGTAAACATTTTATTAGAAATACCTTCTATATGCTTTTGCAAAATTCCAGAGCGTAAATCGCCTTCTAAAAGGTGAAATAATACTAAAGGTTTCCACTTTGTACCTATTAAATTCATGGTGTAATTAAGCGGACAATTATTTTCTTTGTTCAAAATTAAATTTTATTTATCTGATAATCATTATTTTACTACTTTAAGTAACTATACCACATTTTGGTAAGTACTTGCCAAACAAGCATATATAAACTAAATTTGTAATCTAAATTAGATATTATGTCAGTAAAACAAGATTATCCAAAATCATTTTCACATATTGGAATCACGGTTCCAGATATTAAAAAAGCAGTAAAATTTTATACAGAAGTTATGGGTTGGTACACCATTATGAAACCATCTACCATTAAAAAAGAAAAGGAAACAGCCATTGGTATTATGTGTATGGATGTATTTGGGGAAGACTGGGACGAGTTTGAAATTGCCCATTTATCGACTTCAGATGGCGTTGGTGTCGAGATTTTCTCTTTCCCTCACGGCGTTAAAGAAGCACCAGAATTTAGTCCGTTTAACACCGGATTATTCCACTTTAGTATTCAAGATCCAAACATTGAAGACTTAATTGATAAAATTGTAGCCTATGGCGGAAAACAACGTATGCCAATTAGAGCATACTATCCTGGAGAAAAACCATTTAAAATGTGTTACGTAGAAGATCCTTTCGGAATTGTTTTCGAAATCTATACACACAGTTACGAATTAACCTATTCTTCTGGCGCTTATACTAAATAAGCCCATTTTATAACACTATAGCTATAAAGCGTAAGTCATATTTGGCTTACGCTTTATAGCTTGCTATGGATACTGTTGTTACTTCACTATCGTTACACTAAACTTGTTGTAGGGTGATATTATTTAGTTAAAATACAGCTGATTAGATAGTTCTTAGGTTTTTATAAAATAGTATATTTGGATATACACAAAAACTTTATGGTATTACACTGTAAATATTTTTTAATTAGAATAAAAAATGAGTTCAAAATCTGATGCTTCTACTAAAATATTAGGATTTAAATATCAAGAAATGGTTGCTTTAAAGGAATGCTTTGAAGCAAAAGATGGCACAAAAATTTATTTAGAATGTTTGGGGGATATTTCGGACGGAAAGACATCAACAGAAGTTAAGCATTCAATTAAAGTTGATAAAAAATTAATTGATACACATCCTGACTTCTGGAAAACTCTTTCGAATATAATAACAGAATATGATACTTTTCGTTTTTATGATAAATTCATACTTCATACTACAGCAGAAATAAAAGTAGGCTCAATATTTGAAAAGTGGAAAAACTTAAGTAAAACAGATAAAAAAAATAAAATATTAGCTGTAATATCAAATGATACAATTAAAGCGTATTACAATAATGTAAAAACATTTGATAAAAAGGAGTTAGAAAACCTTCTTGATAAATTTGAAATAAAAGATAATCAAGAATCAGCTAAAGAATATTATAAAGATATTTTATTAGAACATCCAGCTGTAACAAGTCATATAGAATTAAAAAATAGAGAGGAATTTATTTGTTATTTATTTGGATATATTTCACTTCAGCTAGTTAATACATCTGACTATATTTGGGAAATTGTAATAGATTCTTTCCGAGAAAATTCTCGGACTTTTGCAAATAGATATAAAATTGAGGATTTAAATTTTCCAATTTCAAATGCTATAGCTGACATGACTAAAAAAGATAATTTTTTATTCGTAAAAGAGTTAGAAAAAATTAAATATGAAAGGAAAATTGGTAAGTCAATGGATAATTATTTAAAAGCTTCTGAAAGTCAAATCAAAATGGTTGAAGCAAGGACTAGCTTATCTGAAAATCTTGATAACTATGATGAAGAAATCAAAGAAGTTATTCTAGAACTTAAAGATAGTCACTTAGACCAACTAACCGAAAAATGTGATACTAACGAGAAATCAAGACGTTTTTTTGATGACAGCATTAATCAAATTTCTTCTAAAACTAAAATAGAAGGAATTACAAATACAAGATCGTATTATCCTAAAGGTCGGCTATTGCATAACTTAGAAATTAAAACCATTGATATTAATCTAAAATCAGAAGATGAAAGCAAGTGATATAGAAAGGTTAATATTTTCACCATTTCATACTAGTAAAATTTTACATCACTTTTTAAGTGGTGCTAAATCTGTTAACTCAAAATGCATAAAGACAGAATTAGTATATCTTGCTTTACCATTTATATACAATAAGCAAGCTCAAAATAAATTAAAGTTTTTAAATAAAAACTCAAAATTCAATCCGTTTATTGAGAACAAAGATTTTGATATTTTTAGAAGCTCTTTAAATCAAAAGATAAATGATTATCGAGAAATAACAAATACAGCAATTATTATGCTAGCTAATGAAATTGATTTAGAAATAGATAAATACTTAATGCCAAGCACTGATATTCAATTTAATACTGAAAAAGATATTTATTTAAAACCAATATATAAATCATCATATAATTTAGGTGTTATTTTAGGAAAGGAGCAATATTTATCAGTATTTAAAAAACTTAGAATTACAGAAATATGAGTACAACTATAAAACAAATTGTTGTTTTCAGCAATACAGGCAGTAAACGATTTGTACCTTTTGAAGATGGTTTAAATATCATAACTGGAGATTCAAAGACTGGAAAAAGTGCACTTATTGAAATAATTGATTATTGTCTATTTTCATCAAGGTCAAGTGTTCCTGTAGGAAAGATAATCGATTTTACAGAATTGTTTGTAGTCATTTATAAAGTAAGTGATTATTACATTGTTATTGGTCGTCCTGCACCTAAAACGGGTAATATGAGAAGTGCATACTTAAAAATAGAAACTGATTATAAAGTAATTGAAGATATTAAATATGATTATTTTAATGACATATCACTAAAACCAATTAAGAATGATGTTCAAAATGATTTTGAAGAATTACTAGGTTTGTCATTAAAAAAGTTAGAATCAGATTACGAGAGTTTTGGAAAATTATCGATTAGAGATACCGTATCTTTTCTATTTCAACATCAAAATTTAATAGCCAACAAACACGCATTATTCTATAGATTTGATGATTTGGTAAAACGTAAAAGAGTTATTCAAGCTTTACCTGTTCTACTAGGTGTAGCTGATAGTGAATATTATCAATTGGTAAAACTAATAAAGGAGACAGAAAGAAAAATTATAGCTGAACAAAAAGTTTTAGAACGAATTCAACAAAAAACAACAAACCAAGCTGAAAATATTAGAGACCAAATACAAATTTACTATACAATGTTAGACCTAACTCTTAAAGAAGGACTTTCATTACGTGAATTAAAAAAAATAGGTCTTAATTTACCCATTCCGCCAAAAATTCTTACTGACCAAACAAAATCATTTACTAAAGTAGCACAATTAGAAAATGAAAGAGAAGTACTATATGTTGAGAAAAATGAAATTGAAAATGCTATTTCTAGTCTACAATCAAATTCAGGAGATAGTTTAGATTATGCGAAACACCTAAGACAAACGAAAGCTAAGCAAAATTATAATACTTCAAAAAGTGAATTATCTTGTCCACTTTGCGATAATTCTGTTTCACATATCAATGAGAACATTAATAAACTAAATGATTCTAAAAATAAACTGATTGAAGAGTTAACAAAAGTAAATACCTTTTCAAAAGACAGTACTCAGATAATAGAGAAATTTAGATTAGACAGAAAATCAATAACCTCTAAAGTAAAATCAATTTCTAAAAGTATTGAAATACTTACAAAAGAAAATATTGATATAGAAAAGATAAAAGGAAAACGAGAATCAATAATACACCAAAAAGGAGTTTTAGAAACAACAATCAAACATCTTTTAGAATCTAACGATTTATCTAAATTCACTTCAGATTTAATTGGCTTAAAAGAAGAATTAAAATCATATAATAAACAATTATTAAAATATAAAGATTTAAAACTATTCAAATCAGAAACAGAATTATTCATTAAAACACAAATGGATAGAATTGCTAGTAAATTAGATTTTGAAGAAGAACTTAAACCGATTAACTTTCATTTTAATATTGATGATTTTAGTTTTTATCATAAACATAATTCAGAAAAAATAAGATTGGACGAAATGGGAAGTGGTGCAAATTGGCTAGCCTGTCACCTTTCCTTGTTTTTATCTTTCTTACATTTATCTTGTAGTAATCCTAATTCAATAATTCCAACTTTCTTAATGATTGACCAACCTAGTCAAGTTTATTTCCCTAGAACCGCTAAGAAGACTGAATTAAATGATCCAGAAGAAAAAGTTGAATTTGATGTTAATATTGAACGAGTAAAAGATATTTTTAAAGTTCTAAGTGAAGAAATTGAGTTAATACATGAAAACACAAATACTAAACCTCAAATAATAGTACTAGAACACGCTAAGGAAGATGATTTTGAAGAATATATAATTAGAGATTGGATAAAAAGTGAAGGTGGTGGCCTGATATAAAAAAGAGTTTTTAGTTAACAATCATCCTCCCCACGCAACCAAATACAGATTAGTACATCTATAAAGAAACTAGCCAAATGAAAAAAATCATCTTTCTTTCCTTAATCACATTAATATTTTCGAGTTGTTCAGAGTCTGACGACATTATTTATACTTCAGAAATAACAGGAGATTGGCAATGGCAAAGTGCGTCTGGTGGTTTGGCGGGCATTACAGAAACCCCAGAAAGTACAGGCGAAAGTAGAACGCTTGTAATTTCGGCTGATTCTATTGCAAGTTATCAAAATCAGGTTTTAAACTTTAAAACGGCTTACACGCTTGAAAACCGAACTTCGGAACTTTTTAACGACACTCAAGAAATGCTAATTCAAGAAAATGGATTCAGACAAATTATAACTATTTCTAACAATACACTTATTCTTGTGGGCGATTGTAACGACTGTTATACAAACACCTATATTTCAGAGTAAAGGAACCGCTAAAGTGTCTTAAAATGTTTAGTTTAGTTTTTATTTCTTAAATTGGTTATTTACTACCAATACTACATCTAAAAAAATTAATCAACATACGTATGAAAAAAAAGCTACTCCTACTTATTTTAGCATCCTGTTTTTTAGTGAATTGTTCGGCTTTAAAAAGATTAAAAACGGTTACACAAGGTGAAGTTAAACAAGACCAATATTTTGAAGAAATTCCGTTTAGATATGTTAAAAATCAGATTATTTTAGATGTATATATAGATGGAAAAAACTACCCTTTTATATTCGATACAGGAAATGATTTAACAATGATAGATTATAGTATAATAGAATCTATTAATCTTAAATCTAATAATGTTAATGGAGATATTTCAGATTCTAATGGCATTAGTAAAGAGAGTACATATTACACTATAGCCGACCTAAAGATTGGAAATATCAATTTTCTAAATACAGGCGCATATACTTCAGATCTTTCTTATTCATATCAATTTTTAGGGAAAGATAATTACGTAGGAATTATAGGAAGTAATTTAATGCGAAAGGCAAAATGGCAAATAGATTATAAAAATAAAATCCTTAGAATTACTAACAACATAGATGCATTTCATATTAGCCCTAATGCCTATCATTTTAACACAAAATCCGGAAAACACGGCGATGCAAAACTAAAATTAAAATTAAATACGTTTGAAGATCTGTTTACATTCGATACAGGATCTAGCGGTAACATAAGTACTAAAATAGCTACTTTAAACACTTTAAACACCCTTAATACCATACCTAACATTTCCAAAACAGGTGTTAATAGTATAGGAGCCAATGGCATATTAACAAGTACCGATTACAGTGCTTTACTGGATTTAGAATTACTTGATAATTTAAAAATTAAAGACCAACTGGTTACGTTTTCTGAAAATGGATCTAATTTAATAGGTAACACTTTTTTTGAGCATTTTACAGTGACACTAGATTGGAGTAATGAAGTGTTTTATCTAGATCAAAACGAACCTATTAAGGCTAATATTATCTCTGAATACCAATTGATTTTTCATCCCAATTACTTAACTAATAAAATTATAATTTATGGATATAAAAACGATTATCCATTAGAAAATCCTATAGAAATTGGTACACAAATACTAACCATAAATGGCGTAAATGTATCTGGATTAAACACAGAAGCGTTGTATAATTATTGGACTAAAAAAGATTTACCAGATACGTTTAGTATTGAAGTTGAAGATCATGAAAACAGAAGGTCTATTACATTAACAAAGAAACAATTACTTCCAATGCAGCAATAATATAATTACTTGTCCTAACACTAAAACGTGCTAATAAGAACTATTCCGTTTGTATTTATTACTTTAGCCTCTTTTTCAATACTTTTTATTAAATACCAAAGCGCGCCGTGAATATTAAAAACATTATAGAAAACTGCTACAATCAAGTTAAAGGCATAGAAAACGAAGGCCATTTAGCAGCTTACATTCCTGAATTGGCAAATATAAACCCTGAAAAATTTGGGGTATACATTACCACCATGGACCAAAGCGGATTTGGTATGGGCGATTGCGACGAAAAATTCTCTATACAGAGTATTGCCAAAGTTTTATCGTTAGTGATGGCTTATAAAATTTTAGGTAAAAAAATCTGGGAACGCGTAGATGTAGAACCATCAGGGAATGCATTTAACTCGTTATTACAATTGGAGGTTGAAAAGGGAATTCCTAGAAATCCGTTTATAAATGCGGGTGCTTTAGTTATTTCGGACATATTATTAACAGAATTAGCACACCCAAAAGCCGACTTTTTAGATTTTGTAAGACGTATTTCTAATAACCCAAACATTAACTATTGCAGTAAAATTGCAGAGTCTGAGAAAAAAGTAGGTTATAGAAATATTGCTTTATGTAATTTTATTAAGTCTTTAGGAAACATAACTAACGAACCGGACGATGTGCTGGATTTCTATTTTAATCTGTGCTCGTTAGAAATGAATTGTAAAGACCTTTCTGAGCTCTTTCTATTCTTAGCCAATAACGGCTGTTGTACCTATACCAAAGAAGAAATACTTACCGAACGCCAGTCTAAACGTATAAATGCTTTAATGCAAACCTGCGGATTTTACGACGAGTCTGGAGAATTTGCTTTTGAAGTTGGATTGCCAGGAAAAAGTGGCGTTGGTGGCGGTATTGTAGCTGTGCATCCAGACAAATATACCATTGCGGTTTGGAGTCCGAAATTAAATGATAATGGAAATTCGTTTAAAGGAATGAAATTCTTAGAAGCCTTTACAACAGAGTCTAAACTGTCTATTTTTTAGAGGTTTAATAAAAAAAATAGATCTACTACGTAATCTTTTTCTTATATTGTCTTCTATAAAAAAAGCAATAATGAAGAAGTTCTACCCGATTATATTGTGTGTGTTTTTGTTACTGAGTTTTGCGTGCAATTCTGATGATGACACAACTAATAACGATCAATTTTACGGAAATTACACCGGAGAGTTCACTGTTACATATAACGACAGTATAACTTATTCTAACCCTGTAACGGTTCAATTTAATACAGATAATACTTATATATCTAGCGGAAATGAAAATAATTTTCCTGCTGGTGGCAGCGGAAGTTTTAATAGTAATGTAACAACTTTAGAATTTTTTGATGAAAATTTTTGGACAGCGAATTTTGATTGGGATCTTATTCTAAACGAAAGCTACGATTATACAAAAACGGGAGATTCTCTGGTATTCTCTGCCTCTAAAAACAATATAGGGTACTACAGCTACAAATTAGTTAAATCTGAATAGTAATATCAACATAAAATCAATACTAATTTGTAAAACTAAAACAATGAAAAAGCTTTACATATTTGTGCTACTAGGTGTATTAGTGTTTTCCTGCAGCAGTGACGATGATGGCTACGGAGAAACTTACAATTACACGTTTACCGAACAAAGTGAATTGACTGTGGTGTCTTATGATACTGAAACCTACATTAAATATGGTGAAGTTAATCCTGGTGAAAAATTAGTTTTTTGAATATATGTATGATGCCGGACAAGATTTAAACACGTATGACGGTGGATTTACAGAATGGATTAGATTCGAAATCGATCCGGAGTTAGACCGTTTTTCGTACACAGATACAGAACTAGTTGCTATTGATGCTGTATATACAAAGTCATGTTTCTGCTTTTTCCCTTATAACGAAGCTAAAGATGTAAATCCTAGAGGAACAATAAGCGGAGAAAAAACATCTGATACAACTTGGGAAATAAATTTAGATGTTACTTTTTATGGCGATGAACACAAAACCATAGATACTAAATTTAAACTAACCAAAAATTAAGGATTATACAGACAAAACCTAACGTGCACCTGTCCAAACAAGAACTTTCAAGATTAACAGATCAAGAATTATTAGACAAAACAAAACAAGTAAAATCCTTTGCTATTATTAACGCCACTCTTATTGGTCTTATGGCTGGTATAATTGTATATAGTGTAGTAAAAAACACCCTTGGTTTAGTGACCTTAATTCCGTTATTTTTCATCTATAAATTTGTTAATCGTTCTAAAGAAAACAAAGAAATAGCACAACTTTTAAAAGATCGTGGTTTAAAATAAACCTAATTTTCAGCACTTTTATTGATGGAATAATCAGCCATATTACTTAAATTAAGATTAAAACGTCTTTTATTTTCATTAACATAAACACTTTCAACCAACAAACCTAATCTACTATAATACAGCAATTAATAAAATATTAATTCACACTATTTTAACGTGGCTTATAAAACATTAACTATTATACCCGTTTTAAGATTAGGAAACTTTAAAAAAATTACAGAAATTCGCGAAGTGAAAACAGCGACATTACTTTTAGCGTTATTTCTAGTTTTTAAACCACTAATTCCATTAGTGGAATACGCTGCGTTTTACGATTATATTAAAAATGAGCTTTGTGTAAATAAAGACGTTCCAGAAATGCATTGTAATGGAAAATGTCATTTAAAAGCACAATTAGCAAAAGCTTCAGATTCAGAAAAGGGTAATAACGATAAAGGAAGTTCTTTTTCTTTCGAAAACACCTTAGTTTTCTTTCAAGACGCAAATATTAATTTTCTATTGTTCTTTCCTAAAGAGCAACCATTAAAAATAGATACTTCTTATAACAAAATTTACAAGTTCCGTTATATGGGCTTTGTATTTCATCCACCACTCGTATAGCTTCATTATACAAATAGAAACTCCATAACTCATGCTTGGTATTTTGCAAAACTTAGGTTTAGCAACTTGCTTGTATATGCTTTTTTATGTTCACACATATAAAAAAGTATACCCATTTGTTACAGCTTTAAAGTAGGTTAAATTTCTACTAAGCTTTCGTTATGCATCTTATATGCGAGTATTCTATTTATGTCTTGTAGCGACCTGATTGTGATTAAAATAATTGCATCAACCTAAAATAGAACTATCCTTTTTGAATGTTTCAAAATAGAAAAGTTCCTGTATTTGCGCTACTCTATTTTCAACAGTTTTTAATGAAACAGTCCATAAATAATGAAACGTTTACACTTTTTTGTAATCGTAATTTTCGTTGTGGTATCATCGTGTACCGTAGAGAAAACCGATTACGAAGCTGAATTAAGCACCGAAACGACCGAATATATAGAATACGAAAACGTAACGTCTATAACAAGCGGAGATTATACCATAAATTTAGAAGCCTTAAATGGTACGCTTTACAAAGGCTATAACGAGATCCATTTAAACATAATAAACACAGTAACCAGTGAAGCTTTGCAAAATGCAGATGTTACGTTTTTACCCATCTTTACAGATGCTAATGGAAACACATCTTCTTGTCCGCATGCTTATAATTTAAAATATGATGCTACAGAAGATTATTATTCTGGATTTGCCGTATTTACAAGTGAAAGTGACACTACAGTAAGTTGTCAGTTATTTATAGCCTTTCAGGTTGGGACTCAATCGTATGCTATTAATCAACCTATTACAGTTGAAGAACAGACCAATCTAAATTTAAATATGACTGCCTTTACAGGAAGTGATAACGAACAATACTTTATTGCTCTAGTCGCTCCACAAAGTCCGGGTGTTGCAGAAAACGATTTGGTTGTTGGAATTTACAAATACAATCAGCCCACAGAAGCAGCAGGAACTTTTCCAGATCTGTCTCAATATTCTTATTCTGCAGTGCAAGATTACACCTTGTTTTTAGACCCGAGAATGCCAGAAGCATCTATGGGAAATCACTCGTCTCCTAACAATGTAGATTTAACTATGGAAAGTGATAGTTTATATCACGGTGTTGTGAATTACACCATGACAGGAAACTGGACCTTAAATTTTATACTTCAAAATGCAGCCGGAGAAACGTTAAAAGGCACAGAAGTTTCTACAGAGTTTACCCCGGGAATTGAAGGCGCTAAAAGTGAACTTTATATCGATATATTATTTTAGGCATGAAACGCATAACACTTATAATACTTGTATTAGGTACTTTCGCAAATGCTCAGAATACACCGATAAAAAGGGATAGTTCGGATGTGGTTTTAGATGAAGTTCTTGTTATTGCTGCTAAAAAAAACAAGATAGAAACAGATATGAAAATGGCTGTTTCTGTAGATGAATTTTTAGCATCGTCAGACAATATTAGCTTTATTAAACGTGGTGCTTACGCCTGGGAACCGTTACTTAATAATATGAGTACCGAACGCTCTAACGTTACTATTGATGGGATGCATATTTTTGGTGCTTGTACCGATAAAATGGATCCGGTAACATCTTATGTAGAAACTAATAGCTTGTCTGATATTGATGTAAAATCAGGGCAAG
Organism: Formosa sp. L2A11; assembly: GCF_009796865.1. Classification (GTDB taxonomy): domain Bacteria; phylum Bacteroidota; class Bacteroidia; order Flavobacteriales; family Flavobacteriaceae; genus Formosa. Next base: position 2,983,468 of record NZ_CP047028.1, read on the forward strand.
AAGGAAGCATGCATGGTGCAACCGTAGCTGGAAGTATAGATTTAAAACGAAAAAGTACAGCATTTGGAATAGGACAAACCTGGAACGGTGCATACCAAGCAGGTTTTGAGTTTAATAACAACCAGTTTTTTAACCTCGGAAATGTATCGTACTCAAGTGATAAACTGGTGGCAGACGGAAGTATCTCGTATAGAAAAGCAAAAAATTATACAGATGGGAATAATGATGAAGTTGAACATTCGCAATACGAAAAATTCAATACATCTTTAGGTCTTGCTTATAAAACAACAAATTTATCGTCTGTGCGAGTAGATGCTATTTTCGATAAAGCCCAAGATGTTGGTTACCCCGCATTACCTATGGATTTATCATTATCTAGAGCATTAATTACCTCTGTAGCATACAAACAACTTTTTGAAGATAAACTGATAAAAGTTTGGGATACTAAAGTGTATTTTAATGCTATAGAACACTATATGGACGACACTACCCGACCAGAAAACTTAGTGCATATGGATATGCCTGGTTGGAGCACAACGTATGGTTTATTGTCTAAAGTAAATTTGAAAACAGAAAATTATGCTTCTGAAATACAAATTAATGCTTACAATAATTTATCTATTGCAGAAATGCGTATGTATCCCCAAGATTACAGCGAAACAACCATGTTTGCATATAGTTGGCCTTGGGTAACCACACGTTATGCTGGACTTTCTATGAGTAATTCGTGGGATATTTCAGAAAAGAGCCAGTTAAATTTTGGAGGAACTTTAGGTGTAAATTACAATTACTCTAAATACATAGAATTTAATTGGATTTTTCATCCTGGAGCATCTCAAGAGAAAACACGTTTTCTACCAAATTTATATGCAAGTTATAAATTTAACACGGCTGGTTTTGATGCCTCTGTTGGTGGTGGTTACGGGCATAGAGCACCATCTGTTTCCGAAGGTTACGGATATTATATTTATAACAGTTTTGATAGATATGATTATATAGGAAATCCAGATTTAAAAAACGAAATCTCTTATGAAGCCAATGCAAGTGCTGGTTTTAAAAACAAAAAAGGAGGTATTCAGGCGCAAGTAAACTATTTCTATATTCAGAATTATATTATCGGACGCATTTTAAGTCAGGGAAGTCCAATGAATTATCAGTCGGTTGGAGTAAAAGGATATACGTCTTTAGATCATGCCACATTATTTAATTTCTCAATGCATGCCAACTACTCTATTTTAGACAATTTACACTGGAAAGGGACATTAACTTATGCACGCGGATTAGATGAAAACAAAAATAATTTACCATTTATTCGCCCTTTGAGTTATCAGACTTCTTTGCATTATTCGTATCAAAAATTTGGTATTAGAACGTCTTTTAATGGCGATTTAAAACAAATTAATTACAGTCCAGAATATGGAGAAGATGAAACACCATCTTACACCAATTGGAACATCTCTGCAGATTACACATTTTACATTAAAAATTACAAAACAGTATTTCAATTAGGTGCAGAAAATGTATTTAACACCTACTATAGCACCTATGCAGACTGGGGAAATATCCCGAGAATGGGACGTAATATTTTTACGTCTTTAAAAATAGACCTATAAAAATTAACCAAATAACTATTAATAATTAAATCAAAGAAATGAAAAATTTAAAAAATTACCTTTTACTAGCTATCTTACCTTTAGCATTCGCATCTTGTAGTGACGACGATACTCCTGTTGCAAACAATGTAACTTTAGAATTTACTAATACGTTTTCAGGAACTACAATTGTATTAGGAGACGCAACAGATGCAGAAGCTTCTGTAAACACATCAGACGCTGGACAAGTACACCACTTTTCTGAATTAAAATATGTAATAAGTAACATTCGATTAATTAAAGAAGACGGAACAGAAATTCCTTATCATGTAAACGATTTAGATAATGGCGCAACAGTTATAGACCAATCTAAATCTGAAACATTATCGTACGTTTTAAGCGATGTCCCAACAGCAGATTATAGCCAAATTAAATTTGGATTAGGAGTAAAATCTGAGTTAAATACTTTAGACCAAGTAAGTTTCCCTAATTTTTATGCTGCTACAGGAGCAAACGATACAGAAATGCATTGGGAATGGGGAACGGGATACCGTTTTACTAAAATAGAAGGTTTTTACGATACAGATAATAAAGAATTGTCTTTCCATTCTGGAAGTACTGTAGAAGGTACTGTAGACGATGAAAGCACATACACACAAGGTGTAGATGCGTATAGAGATATTACTTTAGATCTTACAACACTTGCCATGGTTGGAGATAATGCACCTACAATTAAAATTGAAGCAGATTTTGATTATTTATTAAGCGGAAACAGCTATACAATTACTTTAGTAACTACAGATGATATTACTAACAACGCAACACCAAGTGCACACACATCTACAGAAATGATGAAGTTTGTAGATAATATTGGTGGAGATGGTACAGACGATATTACAGGAATGTTCTCTATTACAGCAGTAGAAAACTAAGTTAAAAAACCTAAATCCGAGAGTCGGCTTCGATATTATATCAAGCTGGCTCTTTTTATTAGTTTTAATACATATTAAAAAATGAAAAACATCATAAGAAATATCGCTCTACTCCTACTGTTAACTGGGTGTAGTAATGATGATTCCGAGCTTATTTCTTATAATAATTTAGAAATCTCGTTAGATATTCCCTTTAGTTTTCCTGATTTTAACAACACCGTTTATACTAATGTGCCTACAATATATGGTGTAGAATTGGGAGAAAAACTATTCAATGAAACAAAATTTAGTACAGATAATTCTATTTCTTGTTCTACCTGCCATATACAAGCAAATGCCTTTGCAGACCATAATGAAAAAGCGATAGGTATAGAAGGCAGAATAGGACTTCGTAATGCACCACCAATACAAAATATGGCATTTATGAGTTTCTATAATTGGGATGGAAGTAAATTAGAATTGGAAGAGCAACCACTAGTACCTATTATTACGCACGAAGAAATGGACTCTTCTATTTTAGAAGTTATTGGCAAACTTGAAGCAGATGGTTCTTATGAAGAATTATTCAATAAAGCATTTAATGGTGAAGGCATTACTGCAGATGGAATTTACAATAGTATTGCACAATATGAATACACTTTAATCTCTTCTAACAGTAAATACGACAAAGTAAAACGAGACGAAGGTGAAACATTTACAGAAGAAGAAACGGCTGGTTACACGGTGTTTCAACAAAAATGCATAAGCTGTCACAGCACAGAATTATTTACAGATCAGAGCTTTAGAAACATCGGATTTCCTTTAAATACAGATAACGAAGAAGCAGGGCGCGCTAGAGTTTCTGGAAAACTAGAAGATTATATGAGTTTTCGAGTCCCATCATTAAGAAACATAGCTTATACAGCTCCTTATGGAAGTTTCGGCCAGTTTGAAACCTTACAAGATGTTCTAGACTATTTAGATGCTGGTGTTTTAGAGGCAGATAATCTAGATCCTATTTTAAAAGATAATGGTAATAGAATTCCGCTTACAGATACCGAAAAAAGCAATCTTATCGCATTCTTAAATACATTAAGCGATAAAGAATTTGTTACTCCTTAACATCACATTAAAATAATATTTAATTATGGTAAATCATTTAGTAATTACTAACCAGAACGTGTTTCATAATCTTATTATAAACTATTAAATATAATGTTATATCACTAAACCAGATTTACAGCATATAAATAGTAGCTTTAAAAAATTTAACACCTTTCTAAAAATAATTTGGGAAGGTTTTTTTTGGCACTACTATTGTCATACAGTAATTATCATTATATTTCCAAACTATGAAAAGAACGCTACTTATATTATTTATAACCTTTAACTTTATAGCATGTAATACCGCTAAACAAGTTGAAAAGGCTATATATTCTGGAGATTACGATTATGCCATTAATACTGCTGTCGAAAAACTTAAAGCGAATAAATCTGAAAAACGTACAACAGAATACGTTTATATGTTGGGAGATGCATTTACAAAAGCAGAAGCTAGAGATTTAAGCAAAATAGACTATTTAAAAAAAGATAATAATCCAGAAACTTATCAAGAGATTTTTGATTTATATACCACTTTAAATAATAGACAAGAAGCAATAAAACCGCTTTTACCGTTAACTGCAAATGGTAAAAAAACTACTTTTAATTTTATAAATTATACCGATTTAATACTAGAATCTAAAAACAATCTTTCTGGTTATATATATAATAGTAGCGTAAGATTACTAGAATCTAAAAATAAAGCAGACATTCGTCAGGCCTACGATAATCTAACCTATTTAAACACTATAACTCCAAATTATAAAAATACCTACCAACTTATAGCAGATGCACAAAAACGTGGTATAGATTATATTTTAGTTACAATAAACAATCAAACACGTCAAATTATTCCACAACGTTTACAAAACGATTTACTTAATTTTAACACCTATGGTTTAAACAAACAATGGAGTATTTACCATGCAAATCAAGTAAAAAATACAGCTTACGATTATACAATGCAACTTAATTTAAAGCAAATTATTGTCTCTCCAGAACGTATTAATGAACGTGAAATTATTAGAGAGAAAAAAATTACAGATAAATCAACATACAAGAAAGATAGAAAAGGTAATCCTGTAAAAGATAGTCTTGGTAATTATATAAAAGTAACTAAAATTATAAATGCGCGTTACCGTTATATAGAATCTGTACAAGTTAAAGAAGCACAAATTTTAGCAAATGTGGTGTATGTAGACTTAAAAACGAATCAAATTATAGATAATTTCCCTATAGATAGTGGCTTTGTTTTTGAAAACATATATGCAACAAATTACCGTAAAAGCAAAAATAACCAAAATGACGAACGTGCATTAACCATAGACGATCGCGATTTATTAAATAAAAGACGCATGCCTTTTCCTACCAACGAACAAATGATTTATGATACTGGAGAAGATTTAAAACTAAAGTTGAAAGACATTATAAACGATTTTAACTCCTATTAAAAGTTCTACAAATTAGAGCGCTAACGGATAGCTGTTTTTAGCTTGTTTTGAAATAAATAATACTATAAACATCTAAATTTTAATTACGCTTTACAATAAAACTAAATATATAATACAGTAACAGTATTACTGTTGTAAAAGTTTTATTAAATTTATTACTTAAAACTAATTTACTTTTAAATGGAAAACTCTCGTTCTGAATTAATTAAAAAAATCGCACAAGAATTAGATTGTGGTAGCACGTGTTATTACAATCCTAAAACAGAAGAAATTATAGGAATTCCGAATTTTTTAAACTTTCCTGAAGACAATGAATTTCAAGAACACTTTAAAGATGAATTAGAAGCTGTAGAAAAAAACAAAGCCCATTTAATAAAAATTGACGTTTTAGAAAGTATGCAGTCTTTCGAGATTATGGAACAATTTGCTGACCAAATAGCAGACAAACAGTTTCAATTAGAATTAAAAAACATCTTAAATAAAAAGAAACCTTTTCAGAATTTTAAATATGCTATAGATCAATCTGATTTCAGAGCATCTTGGTTTGTCTTTAAAAATGCACAAGTTGAAAAAATTGTAGAAAATCAATTAAACAAAATAACATAAAACAGTGTCTTATTAGATGAATTGGATATTTAAATGTTACATATTGGCTTTTTTAATTAGCACAAACGTGACTACAACTATCTATGCGCAATCTATAAAAAAGATTGAAAAAGAAACAGATAAAGCTATTATTTGGACAACAGATAAAAAGCTAAAATTCTCCGATTTTCAAGCTAAAATAGATTCTACATCTTCAAAAAAAGCACTAACAGGAGCTAATATTGTTATTGTGCCTTATGCCTATAAAAATGGTGTATATGAGTATCGTGTTTTAGCAAAATTTCATAAAGATCTTTCTTGGATAAATACAACTAATGTTCTGGTTATACATCATGAACAATTACATTTTGATATTGCAGAGTTGTTTGCACGAAAAATGAGACGAGAAATACAAGCAAAAAAACGTACTAATGGTTTAGTCTTAGAATCGGATTATAGAAGCATACACAAAAGGGTCTTTCGGTCTTATATCAATTATCAGATGCGGTATGACTCTCAAACGGGACATTCTACAAACCAAGAAGAACAACAAAGATGGCATGCTATTGTTGTAGAAGAATTACAAAAATTAGAAGATTACAATATTAATTTATAAGACATTTTACCAGAAATATAAATACATTCTAATAAAAGCATCTGTAATTAAGATATTCTAAATACGTCTTAAATATAACTAACAGTATAAAAGTGTTAGCGCTAATTAAAAACTATTTTTATGAACACTAAACACTTACTTATTTGCTCCATTCTATTTTTGTGTATTGCATGTAGTGAAAAACAAGATAAAAAAACAACTACAACTCCTGTAAAAACAGAAGAAACTAAAAATATAAAAGTAAATAAGACACCTTTAAAAGCAGATTTTAAATCATATTGGTACGCTGGAAAAGCAGAGCTTAGTAGTTACGATTTAAAACAATCTAGGTATGGAGAAATTCGTAATGGTGAAGTGGTTTTAATTTTTGTTACAGAACCTTTTTCTTTAAGTAAACAAGTAAAATTAGATCGTCCTAGAGAAGCTGGTCAGGACAATGTTTCTGTTATGAAACTAAACCATGTACGTAAATTTAATACTGGTGTTTACGATTATTCCATACTTACGTCTACCTTCACTCCTATCGATTTTAAAAATTATCCGCTTACTTTAAAATCTACAACAAGCATTCAGGAATGGTGCGGACAAACATTTACACAGTTAAATTTAAATGGAGACACTTACAATTTTAAGCAGTTTTCTTATTTTGAATCTGATGGTGATGAAACACATAACATACAAGCCGCAGTGTTAGAAGAAGACCTAATGACACGTATTCGTATTAATAATGGCCAATTAACAGAAGGAGAAATCGAATTAATACCATCAACAATTTCTAGTCGTTTTACACATAGAAAGATGGACGTTTCTAAAGCCGTAATTAGTAAAACAACAACCAAAAACACTATAAATTACACCATAAAATACACAAGTATTCCTAGAACATTAACTCTAGAAGTAGAACATGCATTTCCTTATAAAATTATGGGTTGGACAGAAGATAATGGAGATGGTTTAATTACGACAGCAAAATTAAAATCGAGCTTACAGGAACCCTATTGGAGTCAAAAAAAATTAGCAGACGAAGCTAAAAGAGATGCACTAAAATTAATAAAATAAGTAGTGAAGATAAAGGGTTTTAAACAAGTTAATATCGTTTAAAACCCTTTTCTTTATTAAAAAAATTAGAGCTAATAATTTGAAAACACCACTAAAAATAATACTTAGAATACTACTGTTTGTAATACTAACTATTATTTCTCAAATTGGTGGCGTTGTGTATGTTGTAAGTTTAATTATTTCCAAACACTGGAATAAAAAACGACCATTAAAAACATTCATTATTTTTATTAGTTTATATTTATGTTCTACACTTTTAATTGTACCACATATTGCGCCTCTATTTGGTCGAGAACAAGTAAAAAATACTACAAAAATAAAACCGACCAACTATGCTACTGTTTTACTAAATAGAAATTATGTAAAACCAGAATTAAATACGTTATTAAGCCAGACGGCAACAGCTTTAAAGAAAACTCCTATAGAAATACACTATTTGGATGCAAATTTTCCTTTTATAAATTCATTTCCGCTGCTTCCACATTTAAGTCATAACGACGGAAAAAAAATAGATATCAGTTTAATCTACCAAACAGAACATGGTAAAATTACAAATACTCAAAAATCTGTAAGTGGTTATGGTGTTTTTGAGGGGCCTAAATATAATGAATACAATCAAATTGATGTGTGTTTAAAAAGTGGACATTTACAATACGATTTTCCTAAATATCTAACTTTAGGAAGCATTAATAAAGATTTAATATTCTCTAAAAAAGGAACAAAAAAACTAATTAAGAGTTTGCTAAGTAATCAAAAATTAGGGAAAATTTTTATAGAGCCACATTTAAAAAGCAGAATGAATCTATCTCATAACAAGATAAGATATCAAGGTTGCAAAGCTGTAAGACACGACGATCATATTCATATTCAGCTAAAATAAGTGAACAACGTACACTAAAACTCATTTTACTTTAAAATTTACATTTTATTCTAATTCACTAATAATGAGTAACATATTGTTATTTGATTTATTAAAATAAAAAGTTTACGCAATTAATCTAAATTTAGTCGAACAGAGATATATCATAAGAAAAATAAAACTTTTAACTTTACTAAAAATTAGCGTATTTCAGCGTTTAAAATTAGCTAACAGCACTAGTCTAGTATACAAACGTTCTACACAAAAACATACAGACTAATGAAAACTTTATTTCTTCTATTACTAACAACAATTCCGCTATTTACAGTTGCACAAACAGATTATAGTATAACAGGTTTTTCTGATAAATATATTGGGAAATTGCATATAGAAAAAGGGTATGAAGATGAAATTTTTAAGAAAGGAACCATTTCTATTCTCGATTCTAAAACCAATGAAACGGTTATAAATATTACGTCTGACGAATTTACTTTCGATTTAGACACTAACAACAACATACAAACCAATGTTCTCGAATTACCTTACGGTAAGCAAAGTATAATTATAGCACAAGATTTTAATTTTGATGGTATAGAAGACTTGGCCATTATGGACGGACAAAATAGTTGTTACCACGGACCTTCTTTTAAAATTTATTTACAAAAAAATAGTGGCTTAGTTTATAGTCCAGACTTTACTAGATTAGCACAAGAATATTGTGGTATGTTTCAAGTAGATTACGATACTAAAACCTTACATACCATGACAAAAAGCGGGTGTTGTTGGCATAAATATTCTGATTACGAGCTTAAAAACGATATACCTATAGCCTATAAAATTTTAGTAGAATCTTTAAATATAAATGGAATCTTTATAGATTATACTGAAAGCAATAGAATAAATAATGAAATGGTAGAAGAAAGCTATAGCATTTTAGATGCCGACTTAGATGTAAAAATTATATTTGCTTTTAGCTTTAAAAATGGAAAAAGAATGAATTTAATTCAGACTCCTAACAGTCAATTATTTTACGTTTTTACAGACAGTGATAGCAAAGTAGAACTTACTTATTCAGATGATTTTATTTACAATACGAGCGAAAACACATTATCATTCACCTATAAAAGCACAGAATATAAAATCTCTTCTAACAAAATAACATTAAAAACTCCTACCAGAACAATTAATATGGATGCAAATCCGACGACTAAAGAAGGAGATTTTTCAAATTTATTACGCCTAGATTTTCAAAATATTATAATAAAATAATTTTTTTTTAATGCTATAAAACAAGTAGCAATAAAAATAAGCATCACTTAAATACAAATTAAAACAATGAACATCAAGAAAAAGGCACTTACTCTTTTATTTCTAACACTTTGCACGGTTGGATTTTCTCAAGATTACAAAACCGATATTAAATCTGAATTTCAAGCTTATTTAAGCACCATTGAAAATATGGAGTTTGAAAAATCTATGGATTATATTACACCAGATTTTTTCGAGGTTGTACCTAAAGCTAATATGCTCGCTGCTATAAAACAATCTTACAACAAAAAGGATGTAGAAGTTAAAATTCTAAATTCTAAAATTGTATCTGTTGCAGATGCAGAACACATAGAAGGAAAAGATTATGCACTTGTAACCTATTCCGATCAAATGAATATAAAAATAAACAACGAAAACGAGGAAACTGAAAGCCAAAAAGAAGCAAGAATTAACTTAACTAAAGTTACATTCGATCAATCTTTTGGAGCAGAAAATGTTGTTTATAATAAAGATACAGAGTTTTTTGAAGTAAAAACAGTAAAACAAGCTTACGCAATTTCTGATGATGGAAAAGCAACTTGGAAGTTTTTAATGTTTGAAAAAAATCTAAAAACGATTTTAGTAAAAGTATTACCTCCATCCTTAATGGAAAAATTATAATAAAAACATCACAATGTCATTATACAAATCTAAGAATCCTGCTTTAAGTACAGAAGTCTTCACTAAAGCAAGAGTAAAATCGTCTGCACATTTAGAAGACGTTATGACTATTAACGGGACCGTTAACAAAACAGCGTTCTTAGGTTTGGTAGTGCTTTTAACAGCCTATATAACCTGGGATTTATATCAAAAAAGTCTAGATATTGCACTTATAAAACCTTACCTACTTGTTGGTACTGTGGGCGCACTTATAGTTGCTGTAATTATAATTTTTAAAACTAAAACAGCACCATATTTAGCACCCGTATATTGTGCTTTGCAAGGCTTAGCTTTAGGAGGACTTTCTGCTCTTATGGAAGAACAATTTCCTGGAATAGTATTAGAAGCTATAGTTTTAACTTTCGGAATTCTGTTTAGCTTATTACTAATATATAGATTAGGAATAATTAAAGCTACAGAGAATTTTAAACTCATAATCGTTTCTGCTACAGCCGGAATTGGACTATACTATTTAGCATCTATAATAGGAAGTTTTATGGGATTTAACTTGCCCTTTATACACGACAACTCTATAGGAAGTATTGTGTTTTCATTATTTATAGTTATTATAGCATCTTTAAACTTAGTTATAGACTTTGATTTTATTGAAAAAGGTGCAGAAGCAAAAGTGCCAAAATATATGGAATGGTATGCTGCTTTCGGATTAATGGTAACTATAATTTGGTTATATATTGAATTACTAAGATTGTTGGGTAAATCTAAAAGCAGAAATTAGTAGTTAAGAGAGTTACTAACTTGATTAATTAAAACATTAATTGCGCTAATAATTAAATTGATAAAGCACAGTTTTTACATCAAAAACAACCTCAAATTATCACATTTAAAACAATTCTGATAAAAGTATATTTTTAAGGTATTTCGTTTATCAAAATTATCTTAAATACACATTATTTTGTCAAAACTTCCGCATCTTTGTCTTAAAAGACAAGCATTTTGAAATTTAAAGACAAAGACCTTATTATATTCGACTTTGATGGCACACTCATCAATAGTATTCCTGATTTAACATTGGCTATAAATAAAATGTTAGCGTATTATAATGCATCACCATTAACAATACAACACGTTACACCTTTTATTGGAAATGGAGCAAAACCTTTAGTGCAAAGAGCTTTAGAATATGCCATGCCAGATAAAAAACTAACAGACGCTTTTTTTAAAGAAGCTTTCGAAATTTATTTAGCCGCTTACAAAAACGAAACATGCAAAGATACTTTTATGTATCCTGGTGTTTTAGAAACTTTAAAAGACTTAAAAAAACGAGGGTTTAAAATAGTGATTTGCACCAATAAACCTTATGGTTTTATAGCACCTATTTTAGAGACTCTAGATATTAAACAATACTTTAATTCTTGGATAGGAGAAGACTCTTTAGCTAAGAAAAAACCAGATGCTTTACCGCTTTTACATTTAGTAAAACAAATGGAAACAACTATAGAAAAAAGTGTAATGGTTGGAGATTCTAAGAACGACATACTTGCTGCACAAAATGCAAATATGGAAAGTATTGGTGTAAGTTATGGTTATAACTATAACGAGAATATTGCAGATTATAATCCAACGGTAGTCGTAGATAATTTTTCAGAGCTACAAAACTTATTTTAATATGAGTAAAATTTATAATGTAGGTATTATTGGAGGAGGTGTTTCCGGAGTTGTTATCTCTTTACAACTCGCAAAATATGGTATAGACAATATTGTGTTTGAACAAGAACCAAGTGTTGTAAATGGTCCTCCTTTTTGCCATTTACATGCTGGAGGAAATTTATATCCAGATATATCAGACGAGCAATGTAGAATTCTTATGAAGCAATCTATAGAAATGGCGCGATTATTTCCGCAGTCTATAGACGAAAGACCAACATTTATTAGCATTCCTAAAACGGAAGTTTATACCGTAGAAAATATTGAGAGCAGACTAGAAATGTTAGTCTCTTACTATAAAGAATTAATAAAAGAAGATCCAGAAAACGAAATTCTAGGCGCTCCAGAAAACTATTATAAACTATATACCAAAACAGATTTAGTTGCTTTAGCAGCACAATCTACAGTAAAACGTCCAACATCTGCAGATGAATGGATGACAAATGCTATTAAGTTAATAGACTACGAGAAGTTAAAAACGCCTATAATATTAGTTCAGGAATACGGTTGGAACTTGTTTAGATTAGGAGCTCAGGCACAATTAGCATTAGAAAAAGCAGAACATTGCGACCTAAAAATGAATACTTTTGTTACAGAGATAAAAGATGTTCGTGAGCAAAATTTAGACTATAACTGGGAAATACACACAAAAGATGCAATCTATAAGGTGAAGTATTTAGTGAATTCTAGCGGATTTAAAACAGGTACAATCGATGAGTCTTTACATTTAAACACAGAACGTTTAATTGAATTTAAGGCTGCCTATGTTTCTAAATGGAAACCTATTCCGGGTTTAATTCCAGAGCTTATTTTTCATGGAAAACGTGGTACACCACACGGTATGGCACAACTTACTCCGTATTGTGATGAGTATTATCAAATTCATGGTATGACAGAAGATATTACTTTATTCGAAAATGGATTGGTACACTCTGAAGGTAATACGGTACAACCCGAATTTAACAAAAGTATTACCCAAAAGCTACATCGCGATTGGAAAGCAGACGAAATTAAAAGCAGAACAGAAAATGCCATAGATTTTGTTGGTAAATTTATGCCTTCATTTAAATCTGCAACAGTTGGAGGTCCACCAATGTACGGCGCACAACAAATTCCAGGAAACGATCCAAATTTAAGAGTTGGAGAAGTCCACTTTCCTTGCCCATCTTATGCGCGTAGTGAAATTGTAAAGGCATCTTCTGCCCTAACGGTTGCAAATCAAATTTTAAATAAAATTAAGGAAGAAGGTCATATATCAATTATACCTTCTAAAGTAAAACAAAACCCATTATTAGATTGTATTTCTAAGCAAGATATTAATGTGTTATCTTCAGAATTAGCCATACAACGTGGTTATCCCGGAGCATTATCTAAATTAGTTATAGAGAAAGATTAATTTTTTCTACTTTCAAAATTACATACTAAATCAAGGTTAAAATATTAATAAAATATTTTAACCTTGATTTTATTTTTACATCTCTTTTGTAGTAAAAATAAACATCACGTTTCTTAAACACATGTAATCAGATAAAAATCATCTTCAACAACACACATAATTTGTCTGAAACTTAAAATATTATTTTTTTTTAAAATCTCTGGCAAAAGAGAAATAAGATTATATTTTTTTTATATTTAACTATAAATCAAATTTTTACATCTATTTTATAAAATATAGCGAGTAAAAATCTAAAAATATAGCGCATAACAAATTTAAAATAAACACTAAAACCTACGCCATGGAGTTAACTAAAAAAAGAATTGTAATTGCCTCCCCATTTCTTATTATCGGAATTAACTTCGGAATTGCCCACTTGTTTGGGTATTTTATCGGGAAATGGGCATTTATCCCCATTATATTAATTGAATGGTGTCTGTTTATTTTTTTTATTTTAAGGTTTACAGAAATTGAAGCCCGAAAAAAATGGTTAAAAAAATCTAAAGGTCCTATGGGTTGGAATATTCTAGCCATATGCATTGGTTTACTCCCGCTCCCCTTATTTTTTATGCACTATAACACACTAAACAGTTGGAGCGTTTGGATACCTTGGATTTTGTTAGCATTAATTAATCCTTGGCTAGAAGAGTTTTATTGGCGTGGTCTGCTTTTAGACTACACAAGGAATTGGTCTAAATGGACAGCTATTATTTTTACAAGTGTACTATTTGCACTTAATCATGCTGTTTTTGGAGTAAATTCTGAATTAAATAGTGGTATTACAGTTATAATTTCTACATGTATACTAGGACTCGTTTGGGGATTTGTATACAAGAAGACAGAGAGTTTAAAATGGATTATATTCGCTCACTTTTTAGTAGACTTTCTTAATTTATCTGCAGCTTCATTCTTAGATTTATATGAAAAAGGAACATGGTAAATATAGAAACAGTTAGCCTCAAAACTTTGAAGAATATTCGTATAAAATAAAATCTTATTTATATATCCCCTTTAGAACAAAATACAGATTATAAATCATTAAAATATTAACTCTAATTCGATACACTTTTCAAAATTCAATCTTACTTTTGTAATATGAAAATTTTAATTATTGAAGATGAAGTTGAATTACAAGAAACGATTAAAAAATCGCTTTTAAAAGAAAAATACACTGTAGAAACTGCTAGTGATTTTAACTCTGCCAACTGTTTTGACCCCTATAAAACAAGAGTAATCTTTTAAATTTCGATTATTGCTTAAGCTGTTAATTTTTTCATTAAAATGAGGTGTTTATCAGCGTCCCATTTTTCCATTGGTGTAATTCGTCCTAAGAGCCCATGTAGCCTAGTATTATTATAAAAAGTCACATACCTTTTTAAGATTTGTTCAATTTGCCCAAAATATCGATAATCAACTTTTTGAAAAATTTCTTTTTTTAGTATTCCATGATAGGCTTCTATATGCGCATTTTCTTCTGGTGTGGCTATATGTGTAAATTCTTGCTGAACCCCAATTAGCCCAAGATATTCACGTACATTATTTGCAATAAACTGGCTACCGTTGTCACTTCTAATAACAACATTATTAGGGTATTGGTATTCTGCAAACAACTCTGATAAAAACGCTATCACCTTATCCTGTTTAATAGAAAAAGAAAAATAGTCTTTTAATATTCTACGAGTATGTACGTCTATGATGGATAATAAATAAGCGTTTTTACCCACACTAGGAACCCATACCGTCTTTATATCCATCTCTAAACATTCCATTGGTCTAGAGGTGTTTACTTTTCTGAATTTTACAAATTTACGCCCAGAACCACTTCTGTTTATCCGATTCTCTAGTTTTAGCATGCCCTGTTCTTTCATAATTCTATAGAGCTTTTTATGATTAATCACGTATGCTTCTTTTTTCAAGTAAGAAGTCATTAATCGGTAACCACAATCTATAAATTCATGACTTAAAATCTCTTTTATAGAAGCAATAACAGCGTCTTGATTAACCCAGCCTCTAGATTTATGATAGGTGAGCTTACTAGGAGTATTACCTTTTTTTCCGAAACTTGGAGTACGGTAATAGCTACTATGAACCATCCCTACCATATTAATTATGTTGGTTTTACTAATTTTATGTTTACTATAAATAGCATTTACTAAATCTTTCTTGGATCGGACGTCCCAAACTTTTTTTTTAAAAGTTCCCGTTGTACTTCCAATTCAATTTCCTTGTTGCTTAGAAGCTTACGTAGTATTCTATTTTCTTCTTCTGCCTGTTTATGTTCTTTACTTTTAGTATCATAAGTGACTTTTAAGCCGGCTTCTCCTTGGCTCTCATGTTTCTTCTTCCAACTATAAAAAGTACCCGTACTAACTCCGTATTTACGACAGGTTTCTACGATACCTATCGCTTCTGAACTGGAGAGAATTTCTAACTTCTGATCTAAGGTCCATTTCTTATATTTCATATCTCAAATATATTAATTTTGAAATTTAAAATATCACTCCGATCTTATTGGGGGCTAAACTACCAACGATAAAATTTCAATTTACAATTACGATTGTATTCTTTTAGATATTATGTTACCAAATGGAAATGGATTAGATTTACTAGCAAAATTAAAACAGTTGGGAAAATCTGAAAATGTTATTATTATTTCAGCAAAAAACTCTTTAGAAGACAAACTAAATGGTCTTGCAATGGGTGCCGACGATTATTTAACAAAACCATTTCATATTGCAGAGCTTAACGCAAGAATTAATGCGGTATTGCGCCGTAAAAATTTTAATGGTAAAACAAATGTAGAAATTGGTAATTGCGTTATAGACATTCAAGAACGTACATTAACAGTAAACCAAAAGCTTATTCATTTAAACCGGAAGGAGTTTGATATTCTTAATTATTTTTCATCAAATTAAAATAGACTTATCACTAAAACAGCTCTTGCAGAATACGTTTGGGGAGACCATATTGATCAAGCAGATAATTTAGATTTTATTTACTACCAAATTAAAAATTTACGTAAAAAACTAGAAGATTCTAATGCAAATATGGGTATAGAAACCGTATATGGTATTGGTTATAAACTGACTGAAAAATGAAACTTTTAAACCAATCTTTAATATATTTATCGACTACTTTTCTTGTTATTATTGGAGCGTGGTCTATTATCTTTTACATTAATATAAAAGATGAAATACGAGATAGTATAGATGATGGTTTAGAAAACAATAAATTACTAATTATTCAAAAATCAAGAGTAGATTCTACCTTGCTTTCACAACATGAATTTGGTGGTAATAATTTTGAAATTCATCCCATTTCAAAACAAAATACATCGTTTAAAAAAGACGTGTATAAAGATACTTTAATGTATCGACACAACGAAGATGATCTAGAACCTGTACGTATTTTACACTCTGTGTTTAAACATCAGAACACCTATTATCACTTAAAAATAATATCATCTTTAATAGAAGAAGACGATTTAATTGAAGATGCTTCTTATAGTGTTTTTTGGCTTTTTGTTATTTTAATTTCTAGCATCTTTATTATAAACAATATTGTTTTAAGAAAAATATGGCATCCGTTTTACAGCATACTTAATAGACTAAAACACTACAAATTAAACGCCTTAGAATCGCCAATAAATGTAAATACAAAAACAAAAGAATTTATACAGTTACAAGATGCTTCTAATACATTAATACATCATACAAAAAAGGTATTTACAGCACAAAAACAGTTTACAGAAAATGCATCGCATGAGTTACAAACCCCAATTGCTATTATTACAAATAAACTAGAATTACTGTTAGAATCTAAACATCTAAATGCTGATGATGCCAAAATAATAGCCGAAGTGATTAACATGACCGATCGCTTAAAAAAACTAAACAAAACCTTACTCCTACTTACTAAAATTGAAAACAAACAGTTTTTACAGCAAGAAAAAGTGTCTATAAATACCATAATTAAAGACATCGCTAAGGAATATACAGAATATGCGGAGTTTAAAAATATTGAAATTAAAATTGAAGATGTTGGACATTTAGAAGTAGAAATGAATAGATCTTTAGCAGAAACACTAATTTCTAACTTAATTAAAAATGCTATTTTTCATAATATTGAACGTGGAAAAATTACCGTTTTTGTTTCACGTCACACCTTTTCAATCATAAATACAGGTCCTTCTGAATCACTAGATTCTAAAACAATCTTTAATAGATTTACAAAAGACGATTCTAAAACACAAAGCACAGGTCTTGGGCTTGCTGTTTGTCAGGCTATTTGTGATTTATATAATTATAATTTAAGCTACCAGTATATTCAAAATGAACATCACTTTTCTATAAACTTCAAAAATTAGTAGACTTTAGAATAAATTCCAAATTCTTTCCAGATTTACACGCGACATTTGTTTTGTAATTAAAAAAAATGCAATCAAATTATGTTGAAAAAGATGGGCAATACATGTTGCGTCTGCTTTCTCCAGAAATGAAGTTAATAACAATAAAAAAGATTTCAACTATGATCACAAAAATGAAAACAACAGTCGCATCAATTTTCATCGCTTTAATATGTTTCTCGTCATGCAGTAGTGATGATGATAATAATTCTAATGATGTCCTTTTAGAGGAAGATGAAATACCTACAGAAATTACATCTTATGTTTCTACTCATTTTGAAACCAATTCTATATTTAGAGCAGAAAAAGAGACAGAGAATAACAAAGTAAACTACAATATTTATTTAGAAACAAGTTACGAATTAGAATTTAATAGTGATTTTGAAATTATAGAGATTGATGGAATTACACAATTACCAGATTCTGTAATCCCTGAATTAATATTAGATTATGTCACTGAAAATTACCCAGATAATGTAATTACAGATTGGGAATTAGAAACAAATTACCAACAAGTAGAATTAAATAACGGATACGAATTAGAATTCGGCTTAAATGGAGATTTTATTCGATTAGATTTAGACTAAAAAACAGTCTAAAACAGACAACACTTTATATTACTAGTACACACTTTTTTTTTAAGCTTACAATTTCAAATCTTTGAATTGTAAGCTTTTTTTTATGACGATTTTAGAATATCTGTTACTCTTTATTTTATACCTAAAATTATAAAGTGTACCTTTAAGTACTGAAAATGTATTATTTACACTCATATACTATTAATATCATAAAATTAAACCACATTCTGTAATAAGATAAATTCAACTTAGCCCCATTCTAAACAAACTATGTATAACTCGAAAAATCTTATAATTCCTATATTAATCCTTTTAATTAGTTGTTCTAAGAATACATCTGAATCAAAAAAAACAAACCAAGAAAACACAACAGAATGGGTTTTATATAACACCAAAGATTCTATCCCTAGACTAATGATGTTAACATTAAAACAAGCTCTAAAAAATGATTTTAGTATAGCTAATCCAAATGAAGAATTTAACAGAACAGATGTTATAATTAATGATACAATACCAAGAAAACAACTCCGGCTATTGTCTAGAAAAGGCAATTTTTGGAGAATGACATATATACAGGGTGGAATTGGGTTACATTATGTTTATACAGAATGTAAAATAATAAAAGATACGATCTCTGATTTTAAAATTTCTCAAACCAATTTGAAGATAGAAAACAATGATACTATTGATTTCTATTTATATAAAAAAAGATTAAAATTAAATGATGTAAAAATTATTATGAAATAAATACTTCTAAATATCATAGCAAAAAAAACTTTAGTTTATTAATTCCATAAATGATAAAAGTTCTATTAATTACTTTACACATCTCTTATCTTTGACGATTTACAACACAAATAACCAATATGCTATTAGTCAAAAAAATAAAACAAACCACATGTTAAAAAAAACGATCTTTATTCTTATGCTCTTTATCTTTTCTAATGCAACATTTGCACAAGAAGACTTAATAATAAACACCTATAACAGACCGTCTACCTCCTTATCTGGAAACTGGAATTATATTGTAGATCCTTATGAAAATGGTTATTACAACTACCGTCACGAACCCTTCGATTTACAGGCTACACCAAGTAAAAGTGCATTTTTTACAAATTCGAAACAAGAATCTCCATCAGAATTATTAGAGTATGATTTTGACAGTATGGACACTATTGCTGTTCCTGGCGATTGGAATACACAAAAAGAAAAACTCTTTTATTACGAAGGTACTGTATGGTATAAAAAATCGTTTGATTATGTATTTATGGAAAAACAGAATAGATTATTTCTCTATTTTGAAGCCTCTAATTATAAAACAGAAGTCTATTTAAACGGAAAAAAATTAGGAACTCATGTTGGTGGTTTTACACCTTTTAATTTTGAAGTAACTAACCTTATAAAAGACACCAACAATTATCTTGTAGTAAAAGTTGATAATAAAAGATCTAAAGAAGGTGTCCCAACATTAAGTACAGATTGGTGGAATTATGGCGGACTTACCAGAGATGTTAAACTTGTAGAAACAAGTCCTACTTTTGTACAAGATTATTTTATTCAGTTAGACAACTATAATTCTAATAAAATTAAAGGATATGTCACTTTAAATGGAGAAGATAAAGCTACTAAAAACATACAAATTTATATTCCTGAACTAAATATTAGAAAAAACATTGTTACCAATATCAACGGAAAAGCAACTTTCGAAATCATTTCAAAAGACATTAAATTTTGGTCTACAAAAAATCCGTATTTATATACTGTACACATTAAAACAGACGAAGAAAACATAACAGATCAAATTGGGTTTAGAAGTATAAAAACTAAAGGAAAACAAATACTATTAAACAATACTCCAATCTATTTAAAAGGCATATCTATACATGAAGAAAGTCCGATAACTCATGGTCGAGGTTCTACTCTAGAAGATGCAAAAACACTTTTAAATTGGGCTAAAGAATTAGGCTGTAATTATGTACGCCTTGCACATTATCCTCACAACGAACACATGGTGCGCTTAGCAGACAAAATGGGAATATTAGTTTGGGAAGAAAATCCAGTGTATTGGACTATTGCTTGGGATAATGCAAGTACGTATGCAAATGCAGAAAACCAGCTTGCAGAAGTTATTAATAGAGATAAAAACAGGGCCAGCGTTATTATTTGGTCTATGGCTAATGAGACACCTACAAGTCCGTCTAGAAATCAATTTTTAACTAAACTCGCAACATACACAAGAGCAAAAGACCCTACTCGACTTATAAGTGCAGCACTAGAACAAAGCGATTATAATGGTAATAAATTTGTAAGAACTATAAATGATCCCTTTGCAGATGTTGTAGATATTTTAAGTTTTAATCAATACATAGGTTGGTACGACGGATTACCAGAAAAATGCTCGCAAATTAGTTGGGTTATCGAACAAGATAAACCGGTCTTAATATCAGAATTTGGAGCCGGAGCAAAACAAGGTTTTCATGGAGATAAAAACACACGATGGACAGAAGAATTTCAAGAAAATCTATATGTAGAGACCTTAAAAATGTTAGAAAACATAGAGCAACTACAAGGCTTTTCTCCTTGGATATTAGTCGATTTTAGATCTCCAAGAAGAGTTTTACCAAAAATTCAAGATGGATGGAACAGAAAGGGACTAATATCTGAAGATGGTAAAAAGAAAAAAGCTTTTTTTGTACTTCAGAACTTTTACAACAATAAAAATTAAGTAATTCCCTTATAAACATTAATGTGGCGGCCATAGAAAAACCAATTGTACGAAGCAAATTAAGACAAACTTTAGGAAAAGAATACTTTATCTTAAAACGCAAATGGCATTGGTTATTCTCTGATAAGCAATATGCAAAACATCGTTTAAAAACCAATTTTAAACATTCTGTATTCAAACACAAATCGCTTATTTTAAGACCTCTTAAAGATGTAGACATGTATTTGCAAGAGAATAAAAGAACAAATCTAAAACTAGCGATACAACACCTTAATCAAATTGAAATTAAACCCAATGAATACTTCTCACTTTGGAAATTAGTTGGCAGACCAACAAAAGAAAAAGGCTATTTAGAAGGCTTGGTTTTAAATAATGGCAAGATGGATAAGGACATTGGTGGCGGCCTCTGCCAATTGGGAAATTTACTGTTCTGGATTTTTGCACACAGCCCATTAACAATAAAAGAACGCTACAGACATGGTTTTGATGTCTTTCCAGATGTAAAACGAAACGTACCTTTTGGTGCTGGAGCAACATTATCTTACAACTACATAGATTTACAAATTAAAAACGAAACCCAGAATAGTTTTGTTATTAAGTTATGGTTAGACAAGACCCATTTACATGGTGAATTATGCGCTAAAAACGAACTAGAAGAAACTTATAAAATAGAAGAAAGAAATCATCATATAACCCAAGAGTTTTGGGGCGGATATTCTAGACACAACCAGATTGTTAAACTAACCTCTAATACAGATTCTGAAACAGAAACCATACTCGTAGAAAACCATGCTATTATGATGTATAACCCGTTTCTTGAAAGTTAAAACTCTTAAGACTATCTTCTTTAATTTAAGTAAAAAACATTAATAATTTCCCCCTAATCTATTTATATTTCAATATTAAAACAACACATATAAAATGCATAAATTTTTAGTATTCTTAACATTAATTTTGTTTTCCTCTACACTTACTGGACAAATAAGCATGAAAGATTCTACCGTGCAAGTCATTGGATACTGGAATAAACTAGAGACACAATCTTATAATATTTCTTATCAAAAATTAAAGATAAAAAGTAATGACACTATTTCTAGAGAATTAGTGACTTACCAAGTCGATGTTAAAATAATAGACTCTACAGAAAATAGTTATACTATAGAATGGTTTTATAAAAACTACAACATAAATACAGAAAATAAATTAGCTAAAAAGCTGTCTAAAATGTCTAACGATATATCTGTTAAAATAAAAACAGATCAGTTTGGTACTTTTATAGAAGTTGTGAATTGGGAAGATATTAAAACCTATCTAACACAAGTTTCAGACACATTGAAAGTTGAATTAAAAGACATTCCAAACTCAGAAAAAATAATAGACAATGTTATGAGTTTATATGCAACAAAAGAATCTATTGAAGCAAATGCAATTAAAGATGCACTACAATATTATCAATTTAATGGCGTAAAATATAAATTAGGTGAAGAGTTACAAGGCACGATAGAAACTGCAAACAATTTTGGAGGCGCCCCCTTTCAAACCAATGTAAGTTACAGTTTAGATAAAATAAACGAGACAGAAGGAAATGCTGTATTTCGGTCTAATCAAATTATAAATTCACAACAATTAACAGATGAAACCTATAAGTATTTAAAAAATTCAGGAGCTTTTAGTGAAACTTTACCCACTAGAAGTGAGTTTCCAAACTTAACAAATGAAACCAATACAGCATCAATAATTCATGCTGCTAGTGGTTGGGTTATTTATAGTATTGAAAGTAAAAAAATAGCTGCTGCAGATACAACTAATATAGAAGAACGTATTATAGAAATACAATAAAAAGTTTGTTATAAAATAACTGGAATATTAAAAATGAAATCTAATACGGAATTTCATTTTTTCAATAATTCATTAGGAAAATCACGTGAAGTCTACTACTTTTCAATAACAAATAGATTCTTCCTATTTAAAAAGTTATTATCGAACTAAAGCTTATAAAACAAATAGCTAAAGGCAACTAAAAAGCCTTTAAGGAATTATACCTTTTGTATAAAAACAAAGTGTACAATACAGCTTTGGGCTATTTACAAAATATAGAAGAAGCCGAAGAAATTACGCAAGATGTTTTTCTTACCATTTTTAAAAGTGCGAGTACGTTTAAAGGAAAATCAAAAGTAAGTACTTGGGTTTATAGAATTACCATTAACAAGGCGCTTAACCACCACGAAACGATAAACAGTTACCTACAAAAGAAGAGGTACTTGCTAAAATAAAGGCTAACAAAACACCTCAACACATTTCTGAAAACAGTTTTATACTTACAGCTACAGGACAAACAAAAACCTACGATGCCACAGGACAAACAGTGACTAATTTAAAATCTAGTGATTCTTTTTATGGGCAGGATGGAAATTATCAAGCAGGTAAAAAAATGTCTTACACAGATAACGAAGATGGTACTGTTACCGATAATGTAACTGGATTAATGTGGGCACAAGACCAATCAGAGCAAAGTAAAGGTTGGGAAGATGTGCGATAGCCTTAAACTTGGAGGTTATACAGATTGGCGTATGCCAACTATAAAAGAGCTTTGGTCTCTTAGAAATCAATCTAAAGGTTGGCCTTATGTAGATACTAAATATTTTCATTTAGTAAGTAAAGATGGTAAATCACAACGCGAGCAACACACTTGGTCTAGTAATTTTTATTTAGTAAATACAGAACATGCTAAAACACGAGTAGCTTTTCTTGTTAACGATTGGACCGGACATATTAGAGCATTAGATGGTAGCAGATATGTACGTGGAGGCACATACGGTATAAATAATTTTGTAGATAATGGAAATTAAACGATTACAGATAAAGCGACTGGATTAATGTGGTCTAAAAACGATAGCGGAAAAGGCATGAATTGGGAAGCTGCTCTTAAATATGCAGAAACATCTAATTATGCAAGCTATTCCGACTGGCGTTTGCCAAATGTAAAAGAGCTACAAAGTATAGTAGATTATTCTGGAGTATTTCCAGCATTAGATACTAAAATGTTTAATATCTCTGGAATTACTAATGAAGCCGGACATAAAGATTACCCCTATTTTTGGTCAAGTACATCTGCAGGTGGAGAGAAAGCAATGCCTTTTGCAGATTATGTTGCCTTTGGTTATGCCGTAGATCCGAAAGGTGAAGATACACATGGCGCAGGAGCTGTCCGTTTTGATACTAAAATGAAGGATGGTCCTAACAAAGAAAACGAGGAACGTATTAATAATTATGTGAGATTAGTTGGAGATTCAAAATAATATGAGGTAACCAGTTCTAGTTGCCTTAATTAAGGGTAACTAAATATTTTAAACAAAAAAGCGAGACCAAAATTGGTCTCGCTTTTTTTATGATTATTTTAGTAAACTAAACGTTTAATATATTATTTTATAATCTGTTTAATAAATCTGTTTTTTTACTATTAAATTCATTTTCAGTAAGAATACCTTTGTCTTTTAAACCTGCTAATTTTTCAATTTTAGCGAAGATATCTTCTTCTAATTCTGTAGTGTTCGTATTTTGAACATCTTGAACTTGAGGATTCATTTCTATAGGTTGTGACTGATTTTGGATTGGTTCTTGAACTATTGGTGCTTGTTGCTGCTGTGGTTTGTTTTCTCCTCCAGAAACAATAGGTAATGTGCTTAAGTCTACCATACCATATTGACTCGTGAATGTTACCGAGTAATTTCCGCCTTGTTGTTGTCCTACACCTCCAATTTGGTTATCTAATGTATCGAAAACAGTAACTTTACCATTTTCTTGTATTGCTAAACGTCTAATATTTGAAAATATAGCATAGCTCGTTCCGTTTTGGCTACCTGTAGAATTAGGAAAACCTAAATCTCCCCACCAATTTCCAGAAGACATAGAACCATTTTGGTTTTGTATTTTAGGTAAAGGCTTATATTGAATAGCTCCTTGATTAATTAAATTAGATAACTCGTAGCAAAGTCCGTCTACCGTAGATTTTAACTGATTGTTAAACATATCCCCTACCATTGTCATTCCGCCTTGCATCCATTGGCCTCCGCCTCCTAATTCAGGAATATTAAATTGTGCCATTGTACCATTGCTAAGCATTAGTGCATGTGTTAAGTCTGTAACCGCATTAACACTTATACCGTAACGATTTGCTACATTCGTCATGTTTTGAAAACTAGCATCTGTGAATATTGCATTCATAATCTTTTTCTTTTTTTGTTAAAACTTACTTTAGCTAACAATTTTGCTGCAAATGTAATGCTAAGTCTAATCAATAGTTCATTTTTAAGTATAAGTTTTCTTTAATTCTTCAAAATAATTTAGCGTAAAACATTGATTAATAATTATTTTAAAAACGATCCCTCATTATTCTGCTTCATTTATTAAATACATTTCATTCAAATCTAGCAGCCTTATTCCTTATAAAAACAGAAGTCAAATTCAGAAAAAGATGATATAACAATCTATGGTATAAATTATAAATTTTATTCTATAAGCTAGAAATATCAAACTTAAAACGTAATATATAATTAGAAAGGAAAAACACAGTTAATATCTTCTTCTGTATACTAACTGTACTTTATTAGTATTAGGGATAACACAAATTATTATAAAAAAAATCACTCCACAGGTTATAGCAGAGTGATTAAGGGGGATTTAAAAATTAAAAAACGTGTACTAATTATTTTCCACCAGCGGGTAAATTTTCTTTCCAGTATTTTTCCATAGTTTGCCATAAATGATACTGTGTGTTTTCTCTTTCGTGTATAGAATGAGAACGCATCGGGTAAGACATCATAGAGAATAACTTATTATATTTTATTAATCGATCTACTAGCATTTCGTAACTCTGGTAATGTACATTATCGTCTGCAGTACCATGAATAACCATTAAATTTCCTTCTAAATTTTGTGCATAGTTTATTGGAGATCCATCGTGGTATCCTTTTACATTATCTTCTAACAAGCCCATATAACGCTCCTGATAAGTTGCATCGTACAATCTCTGATCGGATACAAAAGACACTGCTAATCCTGATTTATAAATTTCTGGATATCTAAACATACAATTTAAAGTCATTTGGCCTCCACCACTCCATCCCCAAATACCAACACGCTCTGGGTCTAGAAAATTATATGTTTTTAAAATTTCGGTAGCTGCTTTAGATTGATCTTCTGAAGCTAAAATTCCTATTTGTCCGTAAATAGATTTTCTCCAATCACGACCTCTTGGTGTTTTTGTTCCTCTATTATCTAAACTAACCACAACATAGCCTTGCTCTGCCATATAATGATGCCATAAACCACGGCGTTCCCATTTATCTTGCACAGTAGAACCAGCAGGTTCTCCATAAACATAAAAGAAGAGTGGGTATTTTTTAGTTGCATCAAAATCTTTTGGTTTAATCATCCAAGCATCTAAAACATCGTCTCCGATATTCACTTTTATAAATTCTTTATCATTAATAGCTAATGCATCATACTTTTGCTTTAGTTCGCTATTATCTTCTAGTACTCTTACCTCTTTATGGGCAGGTAAACTCACTAACGAATATCTTGATGGTGTCGTTGTATTTTGAAATGTTTGAATCGCCCATTTCGCATCTGAAGAAATCTGATAATTACTTTGCCCCATATTACTTACTGGCGTAATTCGTTCTGCTTTTCCTTTACCATTAATTCTACTTCTATATAAATAACGTTGTGTAAAATTATCTGGAGAAGCTATGTAATACACATAACCTCCTTTAGCATCTATATTATTAATATTTATAACATCAAACTCGCCTTTAGTAATGGGTTGAATCTCTTCACCATTTCTAGACACTTTATATAAATGTAACCAACCATCGCGTTCGCTAGACCAAGTGAAATATTTTTCATGATCTAACCAACGAATATCATCATGTATATCTAGAAAAGCATCATCTGTTTCTGTTAGTATATTGTTTATCTTCATAGACTCAATATCTCCAACCCAAACTTTATTTTGATTTTGCGGACGGTTTAATTGCTGTACCATAACTTCGTTAGAATTTGGAATAAAATCCATACGAGCTAAATAATTATTTCTAGGATCTCCAGGAATATCAAACCATTTTGTTTCTCCTCCTTTTACTGGTAATACACCAACTTTTACTGAAGATAACGTTGTTCCTACTTTTGGATATGGCATAGGAATAGGTTTAGAATAAAGAGAATCTATATTATTAATCATATAAAACGTACCAACACCTTCTGTATTAGATTGCCAATATGCAATATGTTCGCCATCGGGACTCCATCTAAATCCGTCTCTACAACTCAGTTCTTCCTCGTAAACCCAGTCGAAAGTTCCGTTTATAATATGGTCTCCTCCATCTGTAGTTAACTGTTCAACCTTATTTGTTTTTAAGTCTTGAACAAAAATATTCAATTCACTTACAAATGCTACTTTAGATGCATCTGGTGAAAATTTAGCAAACATTAAAGTAGATTCTGGTAAGTCTGCCCCTAATTGTTTTAATTGATTAGTGACTAAATCTAAAACCCAATAGTCTCCTTTAGTATTATATCTCCAAACGCGTTTTGTATTGGTAAATACAAGAAGTTTACTATCGTCTGTGCTCCATTGGTAATCAGATATTTCTAAAGCTTTAGTTTCATCTTTAGGAATTAATTGCGAAGCAGAAACTAAAACGGTTCGTTTACCCGACTTTGCATCGTATTTTACAATATCCTTACCTTCTATTTCTGTATTAGATTCTAATGTAGAATAGCCCCTATTATCTTTCATCCATCTTACTGGACCAAAACCTTTTTGATTATAGGTTTCATTTTTATAAATGTCTTCTAAAGTCAATGTCTTAAGTGTTTGCGATTGTGCCTGATAAGCCACTAAAAAAACGGCAAATAGTGCAACTATATTTTTATTCATGAATTAAGTTAATTTATGTTTAATTTGATATAAAAAAAAATAAGCTCTGTTTATTAGAACTTATCAGTAAGTAAGCCTATTTATAAGCTTATTTACAATAACAATATTAAGATAATATCTACTTTTATTTTTTGAGTATACTAACCAATATTGATACTATATTAACCAAAACACTATAAAGTAAAGTAGAGATAGATAACTTTTATTCGATTTAATTTATAGTTTTTTTACTTAAAACTATTAAAATTTAGCGTTGTAAGATTCACATAAATAGACTAAAAATGAGCCTTTTAAAATGATGAAATTAATGAGGACATTCATTTAAAAGCACTAATAATTTATGATTTAATCTTGAGTCTATTTCATTTAAAGGCTCTTTGCATTATTACGACATCTAATCTTTTAAATAATCATGCTTATTAATTTGATAACGCCTATCTGTACATTGATCCCTTTCATTAAAAAACTCTTTTATAGGTGACATAAATTTTTCTAGAATTTTAATAGAACCTGAATTTGCAATATTAGCATCTGCCATAACTTTATCTACTTGCATCACTTTAAAATAGTAATCTAACATGCCTTTAGTGGTTTCTGTAGCATATCCTTTTCCCCAATACTTTACTCTAAAGCGATATCCTAATTCGTGAGTGTTGTCTGCTTTCATTAAAAATAAACTCAGCCCAATAAGATTTGGATTATGTTTTTCAAAAATTCCGAGAACACATTTTTCATGGTATAATTGACTCACTTTAAGATTCAAGTTTTTATTAAATCTATTTAAGATCTGATTTTCTGTAAATGGGATTTGCGGGATGAGTTTTAAAATTTCAGGATTTGTAAGTAATTCTGTGAAGTATACTTTATCTACAGGTTCTAATCCTTTTATAATTAATCTTTCGGTTTCAAATACTATCATATTTCATTTAATTAGAACTCGTCTCAAAATTAAAACAGCCTTTAGAGTCTTAAATATACAGGATTAAAATGAAGTCTATTCAACAAAAAAAGCATTCATTTAGCCAAGACTAAACAAATGCTTATTAAATATAAATTAGGTTATAAAACTAGATTGCCTTTACAGGACAACCAATAGCTTTTGTAAAATTAGGTTCTGGTTTAGCTCCTTGCTGTAAGGCTTTGATAGCGTCTTCTACATATTTTACTTTTACGTCTGTTGCAGATCTTGCATTGTCGTCTATTGTACCAATATATTGTACTTTTCTATCTTGGTCTAATAAAAATACATGTGGCGTTCTTACTGCACCGTATTGCGGAAATATTTTTTGTCCTTCATCTGCTAAATACACATAAGGGAATTCTTTATCTGATGCTCTTTTTTGCATAGTAGCAAAATTTTCCTTTACGTTATCCTCACTTACATTCGGGTTTATGGCCACAACAGAATAACCTAAAGGCGCGTATGTGTTATGTAATTCTATTAAACGATCTTCATACATTTTTGCAAAAGGACATTCGTTACATGTAAAGACCACAATGTATCCTTTAGCATCTTTTATATCTGATAAAGAGAACATCGTTCCATCTACATTTTTAAGTTTAAAATCTGTTGCAACCTCTCCTATTTTATATCCGCCAGCTTCTTCTAGTGTTTTAGACTGCACAGGACTATGTCCGCCTCCTGGAGGTGGTCCTTTTTTATCTTGAGCATTAGCATTAAAAGGAATTAGTAAACTACTCATTAAAAAGGCAATTGCAAATACAACGTTTTGTGTTTTCATTCTTATCAATTATTATTTGTTATTATTAATAGTGTTATTTATTTCTTGTTCTAAATCTTCTATATTTTGAAAAGCACGCTCGTGAAAGGAACGTTTTTCAGCATTAAAAATGATGGTAAAAGGAATAGCACCCGACCAATTTGGATCTATTTTGTCTATCCAAGAGTTAGCATCTGGGTCGTCTAACATCACAACCTTAGATGTAATGCCTTTTTCTTTTAAAAAAGGTTTAAGGTCTGTTTCTATATTTTCAGGAAAATCCATGCTTACTAATAAAATCTCTACGTTTGGATGTTTAGCTTCGTAAGCTTTAAGTATTGGCAATTCCTTTACACAAGGTGCACACCACATAGCCCAAAAATTTACAATATGAATTTTATCTGAATTGGTATATAATAAAGGTTCTATAGATTCAAAATTATAAACTGTAATATCTTGATCAGATTTTTTAGACTGTCCATATATAAAACCATGACATAACGGAATAAAGAAAATAGCTAATAGTAAGATGTACTTTTGTAACTTCATTTTAAAGCAATATAGTTAAGAGATTATATAAACAACTAGGATAACTAAATGATATAAATGTTTAATTGAAACCTATTCTTTTAAGTAATATTTAACAACACAAAGCTAAAAACCAATATTAGCGTTAATTCTAACAAAACTCTTTTGTTTATGTATTTTCAATAAACATCCATTATTTTACACGTTTTCTTATTAAAACATTGCTTATTTTAATAATTTAATATATTTTAACCCTGTATTTATAAATACACACTTAATAAACATTAAATTAACTAAATACATTAACCATAATGAAACATCTATTTTTTCTACTTTTAATTACTTTAAGTATCACTGCTACGGGGCAAACAATTATTGGACAATGGGAAACCTACGACGATAAAACCAATGAAAAAAAGGCACTTATAGAAATAACTAAAACCGATAATATTTATTCTGCGAAAATAATAGACAAATACATCGGAGAAAAAAACTCGGTTTGTACAGCGTGTGAAGGAGATAAAAAAAACCATCCTATGATTGGTTTAGTTATTATTGAAGATATTAAGAAAGACGATGACGAATATAGCGACGGAACAATTCTAGATCCTGAATCTGGAGATGTTTACAGTTGTTATTTAAAACTGGTAAATAGTAATAAACTTAAAGTAAGAGGTTTTTTAGGCGTTTCTCTTTTTGGAAGAACTCAATATTGGCTTAGAAAAGAATAATAAAGTAACGTTTAATACTAAAGGTTGAAATTAACTTGAGTTGCGATTTTTAAAATCTGTCTTGTTAGTCTCAACCTTTTATATTTTATACTATTAAAAGCCAACAATATTACTTCTTCGCTCTAACAACAAAGTATCTCTCCATAAACCATCAAGTTTTGCTATTTTTTCTCGGCGTCCGATTAATCTAAACTTAAATTTTTCGTGAAGTTTAATGGTACCTTCATTCTCAGGAAATATACTTGAATACAACGTCCAGATCCCATTATCTTCAGAAGATTTTATCACTTTATCCATAAGCAACGAGCCTATTCCTCTATTAAGGTAATTCGCATCTAGATAAACACTAACTTCTGCAACACCTTGATACATTACTCTACTAGATACTGGAGATAAAGCCACCCAACCTAAAACTTTATTATTTTCTTCCCACACAAATCTAGAATGTTCTAGATGTTTTGAATCCCAAGTAGACCAAAGCGGTACATTAATTTCAAAAGTGGCATTCCTAGAATCTAATCCCATTTTATAAATATCAAGAACTCTAGAACTATCTGCTTCAGTCATTTCTCTTATCATATCGTTTCTATTTTATTTATCTATACAGAAATAGAATAGACAAAATTATATGTGATTAAAATTAAGTAAATTACATTAATCCATTTCCTAAAACTTTGATAAAAATAAAAGCACTACATATCCAATCTTTTTATGCTTCTTCCTCTGGGTTCATTACCTTTTTCAAGTACTATTTCTGAATGTAAAAATTTTGCTGCTGCTGCAGAATCTTTTACCTTGGTAGCACTACGTGTAATCATTTCGGTTTCAAAAGCAGTTAATACACTTTTTCTAATTCCTTTTGCTCTCCAGTTTTTTTCGGATCTACATGCACTTGTAATTTCACGAGCTAAAGACAATGCATCTAACAAGGCCTGATTTGCACCTTGCCCTTTAAACGGACTCATGGGATGAGCTGCGTCTCCTATTAATGTAACATGCTCTTCTTGCTCTAGTAATTCTGAAGTTAGCAAAGCACGATCGTATACAGGGTAACCAGAAACTTGAGTTATTTGAGTAGCCGCCATAATCTGAGGAATTGGATCGTGCCATTGTGTTCTGCGACAAGCTTCGTCTTTAAGAGCCTGAGCTCCTTGTAAACTTAATGCTTTAGCATCTGCTTCTTCCATAGGAAAACTGAGTTGCCACATAACTGTATCTGTAGTAAAAGGCATCATATAAATACGTTCTTTACCGTTTGCGGTTTGAAATACAGTAGCTGAATCTAATAAAGGACTTTCTAATCCGTTTAAAGCTTCCAACGGACAAATCCCTAAAATAACAATACAACCTAAATAACGTAATGGCGTAAATGCTTCTCCAATTACACGCTTTCTAACTGCACTACGAATACCATCTGCTCCAACAATAAGATCTGCTTTAGCATGCTTAGCTTCTCCATTTACAAGAAAACGTAAATCTACATCTCCTGCTTTAGATGTTTTAAAATCTATAAATTGATGATTCCATTGTACCTTGTTTTCTCCTCCAAGTTGTTCTAAAAGCTCTAAGCGAAGAGCTTGTCTCGCAATATGTACATTAGTCCGTTTTGAGGTTGAATGTGCTGTTGTTTTTAACCATTTTCTCATGCCCCATTCTCCAATTACAGTTCCATCTGGAGTATGTACAACATGCCGTGTAGAAACCACACCTTCTTTTAACTTAGTAATTCCCAATCCAGAAATGGCTTTACTGGCTTGTTGTAATGTAAGTCCGTAGCCTTGAGATCGGGTATTAAAACCACCATCACGTTCGTAAAGTGTAAACGGAATACCACGATGTAAACATGCAACAGCTAAGGCAACACCTCCAATTCCTCCACCAATAATGGCAATATGCGGATATAGTTCGGTATTAGGTTTAGAGAAATGAGTTGCAGATAATAATCCTGTTCCGTCACATGTTGGACATGAATATAAATCACCTCTAGGTTTTACAGGAACAGGACCTATACTTCCAGATGCTTCAAATTTATCGCAAGCCAATTGATACTGCTGTTTTGCTTTCTTACTTAATTTCCGTCGTTTTTTACCACGACCTTTACAAGCATTGCAAATTGTCCAACACATATCAGATATTTGTTCCTTTTTCAATGGATTTGAATTTTACGAGTGTTCATGTCTTAGAGCATTAATTCGTTTTCATCTTTAAAATCTTTTGCCAAAAGTAAAGAATGACTTTGAATGATAAAAAACAATCCTATTATAGTTATGATAGAACATAAAATTACTAATAAACAATTATACTACTTATAAACATATTCTCATCTTTTACGAATGATACTCAATTTTAGGTAGCTTCTAGAATTTAAACCCATTTACAAAATCATAAATACAAACTAAAATGAATTGTAAATCTTTAATTTTCTTATGCTTTTTTTATCATAAATGTTTATTTAAGTCGGATATACCTTTAAAATCGCGGATTATTTTCATTTATATTATATTTATAAAAAATAAAATCCTAATTAATGAAAAGTACGCTCTCCATCCTATTAATCTGTTTTAGCCTTTTAAGCTACTCACAAAAAAAAGCCCTTGATCAATCCGATATCGGACTCTGGAATACCATAGATAATGAGGAAATTTCGCCAAATGGTGAATATGTAATGTATAATCTAGAACAAGGAGAAAAAGATGTCTTCTTAAAAATTAAAGATGCAAAAGCTAAACTTATTTTCGAGCATGATCGTGCTGAAAAAGGAAAATTCACTACCGACTCTAAATATGCTGTATTTACTATTAATGCATGGAAAGATAGCATTGCAGAATTAAAGCGTAATAAGGTTAAGAAAAAAGACTTACCAAAAGACACATTAGGTATTTATAATTTTGAAACAAAACAGGTTACCAAAATAGCGAATGTAGACAACTACAAATTACCAGAAAAATGGTCAGGATACGTTGCGTATATGCTTGCTGAAGTTAAATCTGATAAGAAGAAAAATAAAGACAGTATTTCTAATGATAAGGAAGGTGATACTTTAACAAAAGGCAAAAAAAATAAAGGGCCTAAAAAAGTAAGTAAAGAAAACGGATACCATCTTGTACTTAGAAATTTAAAAACACAAAAAGAAGACACTATAAAATATGTTACAAACTACACTTTTGCTAAAGAAGGACAGCGTTTTGCATATACTACAACCGGAGAAAAAGATAAATACTCTCCAGGCGCTTATGTCTTAAACTTAGAAAATAATAAAGAAATTCAAGTTTTTGAAAGTCATGATCAAGCCAAATTTTATAAATTACAGTTTAGTGATTCTGGTGAAAAACTAGGATTTATAGCCGATTTAGATTCTACTAAAGTACAAGAACGTCCTAATGAATTATACGTTTGGAAATCTGGAGAATCTAAAGCTTCTCAAATTATAAATAATACAACAGCTCCAAAAGGATATCGTGTATCATCAGACGGCAAAATATCTTTTTCTAAAAATGAATCTAAACTGTATTTTGGTTTAGCAACACCGTCTATTATTAAAGATACCACATTATTAGATGAAGAAATTGTAAATGTAGAAGTTTGGACCTATAACGAGCCTAAATTATATACAGTACAGGAATTAAATGTAGAACGCGATACAAAGAAATCGTATGAAACTGTGCTTCATTTAAACACCAATACAATTATACAATTAGCGACTACAGATTATCCAAATAGTAATATCGGTGATGAAGGTGATGCTGATCAGGTTTTAGTTAGCACATCTTTACCTTATGAGTTATCTCGCCAATGGACAGCATTAAGAACTTCAGATTACGCCCTTGTAGATGCTACAACAGGAAATACAAAACAGATAATAACTAATTTTTCTGGAGGTATGCGTTTAAGCCCTAAAGCGAAATATGTATATGGTTATGATTTGGTAGATAGCACTTGGGTAAGCTATAATATTAGCACCGGAAAGCAATTAAATCTAACTAAAGACAAAGTGTTTTATAACGAACTTAACGACACACCTAATTATCCAAGATCTTACGGGATTGCAGGTTGGACAGAAAATGACGCCGCCTTATTAGTTTACGACAGATACGATGTTTGGTCTATTAATCCAACTACCGGAGAAATGGCTAGACTAACAAAAGGAAGGGAAACTAAAACACAATATAGATATGTAGAACTAGATGATGATGCGCGTTACTTAGACACAGATAAACCTTGGCTATTTACAACTTTTAATGAAGACACCAAACATTCAGGTTACTATAGCTATAATGCTAAACGCAAAAAAGGAGAACAGGAATTAGAAGGACCTTATAAATATTCTAGACCAATACAGGCACAAGATGCTACAGATGTAATTTTTACTAGAGAATCTTTTACAGAATTTCCAGATCTTAGGTATTCTAATTTAAGTTTTAAGAAAGACACTAAAATAAGTGATGCTAATCCGCAACAAAAAGATTACAATTGGGGAACCGTAGAATTGGTAAATTGGACCTCTTTAGATGGTAAACCACTAACAGGAATGTTGGTTAAACCTGAAAATTTCGATCCGAATAAGAAATACCCAATGATAGTGAATTTTTACGAAAAAAATTCAGATGGATTGTATCGTCATAAAGCACCAGTCTATGGTCGTTCAACAATAAATTACAGTTTTTATGCTAGTAGAGGTTATCTTATTTTTAATCCAGATATAGAATATAAAGACGGTTACCCTGGAGAAAGCGCTTACAATTGTTTAATGCCGGGTGTTGCATCGCTAATCGCTGAAGGATTTGTAGATAAAGACAATATTGGTTTACAAGGTCACAGTTGGGGAGGCTACCAAATTGCATATTTAGTAACCAAAACCGATTTATTTAAAGCCGTAGAATCTGGAGCTCCTGTATCTAACATGATTAGTGCTTATGGAGGTATTCGTTGGGGAACTGGGTTAAGCAGACAGTTTCAATACGAACATACACAAAGTAGAATTGGAGGTACACCTTGGGAATACCCAATGCGTTACATAGAAAACTCTCCTATTTTTAGTCTAGACAAAATAAATACACCCGTATTAATTTTACATAACGATGCAGACGGACATGTGCCATGGTACCAAGGTATAGAGTTTTTTGTTGGATTACGTCGTTTAGGAAAACCAGCTTGGTTATTAAACTATAACGGAGAACCGCATTGGCCTTTAAAATATCAAAACCGAAAAGATTTTAATATCAGATTAGCTCAGTATTTTGATTATTACTTAAAAGGTGCTGCTAAACCCATGTGGATGGAACGTGGTGTTCCTGCTATTGAAAAAGGAATTAACCAAGGTTACGAATTAATGGAAAATGAATCTAATTAGTATAGTAGTAAACTAAGAATTAAATAGAAAAGCGATCAATGTACTTTAAACAGTATATTGATCGCTTTATTTTTTTATAATATATAAACACCAAATACCTATTTACAGATTACCCACCTTGACCATGTTCAAGATGTATAGAGCAGTAATAATTTACCATTAGAAATAGAACAAAAACTGCAATGTACATAATAAATGTTTTTTTAGATTTTTCAGTCT
Source organism: Formosa sp. L2A11 (assembly GCF_009796865.1). GTDB lineage: Bacteria > Bacteroidota > Bacteroidia > Flavobacteriales > Flavobacteriaceae > Formosa. The sequence continues at coordinate 3,019,907 of NZ_CP047028.1, forward strand.
TTAGTAGCGACACTATAAAACCTATTAAAAACAGTGTATTTAAACTAAAAAAAACGGGAAACAACATCGATTTATAAAAGGCATCGTATTCGGTAAGATGTCCATCAGGAAATCCAATCATAGATTGGTCATAATAGTAATACAAACCTATTACTGTTGTTGTAAAGACACCAAAGCATGCCCATTTATTTTTAAACCTGTTAATATTCAAAATGGTATCTATTTAATATAAAAGAATAACGAATTTAAAACAATATGTATACTAACGTACATGTTCTGTTTTATATTGTTTTAATCAACAATAAAGACTTCATGATATGATTTATTACGAAGCTTTAAGTCAAATCTAATTTAATGCGATCTTCTGTTGGTCTTAAGAAAAGAAAATACAAAATTATAAATACACCAAAAATCATAAAACCTGGACTTAAAAATAATATTACAAAGGCAGCACCTTCAAGTACAGCCCATCTTAATATTAAAGCGGTTTGATATGCGGGAAATTTCTCTTCTAACTTTAATCTAGAATCTATCTTTTTTATTTGAGAATAAAACAAAAAATGACCAAGCAGTATAGCTATTACAGGAACAAATAAGAATATAATATTTGAAGTATTTACGCTTTTAAAACTAAAATGAGTTAAAGCATTTAAATCTCCAATAATGGCATACACGAGGATTAAACCTACAGATAATGCTAAATGAATTACTTTTAATACTTTTATTTTTTCTTCCATTGTGCTTTATCAAATTGAACTATTACGTTCTAAATTTAGAATAAATTAAAGAATAGTGCATTAATAATTCTAAAGAATAAACATTAAATGGAAATAGACTTTTTAAATTGCTGAGGCGTCATTAATTCCATTTTCTTAAATTGCCTGTTAAAGTAACTTGTATTATTAAATCCAGACTTAAAAGCAATTTCAGACATTCTAAAATCTTTAGATTCTTTAATTAGTTTCTTAGAGAATTTAATCTTTTCAGAATTAATGTAATCTATTGGAGAAACGCCTAACGTATTTTTAAACTGTTTATGAAAATGAGACGAACTCATATATGCAATTTTAGCCAACACATCTACAGTGATGTCTTTATTGGTTAAGTTATTTTTAATGTACTTTATTACAGTGCCCATTCGTGTATCATTAAAAATTTGATTGGGATCGTTAATAATTAACGACTTCGCTTTAGTTTGCAACAACCTAATTATAAGTTCTTGTATCATTAAATCTAACAACACATCTTTAGACTTGTTATTATTGGTAAAGGTGTAAGTTAGGCGCTCTATTAAATGGTTAACATCTATATTATTTATTAAATGAGAAGACGTATCGTCTAACTTCCAATTGCCATTTTCATTTTCAATAGCAACTTGCTGATTAAATTTCTCGACAACTTCATCTATTTTATAAGCATCTATACCTAAAGCCAAACATTGCGTTGGCTCTTGCTTTGTTGCAAGCGGAAAATCGATTATCATTTCTTTATTCTTAGGCATAACTACAGATTCTCCCGGAAAAAAATCGAAAGCTTCAAAACCATCTATATGCATAATCTTCTTTCCGGTAAGCATACTCGCTATTACAGGAAAGTTAAACGTAAGAGACACATTTTCTGCATACGCATGGGTTTCATAAATATTTAGTTCAGCATAATCGGCACTATAAGTCGTTCTATTCTCTACTAAAGTGGTTAGTTTTCTAATATTTCTATGCTGCTCTAAAATGTTTTTCATCTGTTCTTCTTTATAAATTATAATCCAGAAACAATAGATACGTTCTAAATTATGATAAATACGTTCAAGTTATTTCATATTTGATAAAATAACTTTACAATAAATAAATATAACACATTTATTAAATCAAAAAATTACCTAATTAATAATTTAACACTATTTTACATGAATTATTCTAAGCCAGAATTTAAAGAGAAATATGACAATTACATCAATGGAAAATTTATGGCCCCGTTAGGCGGTCAGTATTTCGATAATACATCTCCCATAGATAATAGTTTTATTGCTAAATATCCGCGTTCGCAAAAAGAAGATATCGAATTAGCTTTAGATGCTGCTAATGCTGCAAAACAAGGTTGGGAAAATACATCGGCTGCAGATCGAGCTGCGATGCTAAATAAAGTTGCAGATATTATTGAAGAAAATCTTGAAGCCTTTGCTTTAATTGAAACTTGCGATAATGGAAAACCAATTCGAGAAACTTTAAATGCTGATATTCCTTTAGCAATAGACCATTGGCGCTATTTTGCAGCTTGTATTCGTTCGGAAGAAGGTGGCGCTACAGAATTAGATCAGCATACATTATCCATGAATATAAAGGAACCTTTAGGTGTAGTCGGACAAATTATCCCGTGGAATTTCCCTTTATTAATGTTATCCTGGAAATTACCTCCTGCCCTAGTTACAGGAAATTGCGTGGTTTTAAAACCTGCAGAACAAACACCTGCATCTGCATCTTTTTTAATGGAAAAAATTGCAGATGTATTTCCTCCTGGTGTTGTTAATATTGTTCATGGTTTTGGTCCAGAAGCAGGAAAACCATTAGCTTCTAGTCCTAAAGTAGATAAAGTCGCTTTTACAGGAGAAACTACTACTGGGCAATTAATTATGCAATATGCTTCTAAAAATTTAAATCCTGTAACTATGGAATTAGGAGGAAAATCGCCTAATATATTCTTTAATTCGGTTATGGATGCAGACGATGCGTATTTAGATAAAGCTGTAGAAGGCGCTGTATTATTCGCTTTTAATAAAGGAGAAGTGTGTACATGTCCATCTAGAATTTTAGTACAAGAAGATATTTACGATGCGTTTATGGAACGTGTTGTTGCTAGAACAGAAGCCATTATTCAAGGTAATCCATACGATGTAAATACTATGGTTGGTGCACAAGCGTCTAACGACCAATACGAGAAAATACAATCGTACTTTAAAATAGGAAAAGATGAAGGCGCAAAAGTATTAGCTGGTGGAGAAGCTAATAAATTGGAAGGTAATTTGGCAAATGGTTTTTACATTAAACCTACCATATTTGAAGGCCATAATAAGATGCGCGTATTTCAAGAAGAGATTTTCGGACCTGTAGTTTGTGTTACCAAATTTAAAGATGAGGCTGAAGCTTTAGAGATTGCAAACGATACCATGTACGGACTTGGCGCAGGAGTTTGGACACGAGATGCGCACCAATTATACCAAATACCTAGAGCCATTAAAGCGGGTCGTGTTTGGGTAAATTGTTACCATGCTTATCCTGCACATGCGCCTTTTGGAGGTTATAAAAAATCTGGTTTTGGAAGAGAAAATCATGTCATGATGCTTAATTATTATCGTCAGACTAAAAACATGCTAATCTCTTACGATAAAAATAAACTGGGTTTCTTTTAGACAGAGATATTGATTAATAACAATAAAGGCCATCTTAAAAACATGCTTAACAATTAATAAGTTATTGTTTTAAGGTAGCCTTTTTAATACTTAAAACTTATGGAACGCGTAGCAATTACAGAAGCAGCAACAGAAATATTAGAACAATTAAAAACAAAACATGGAGAATTAATTTTTCATCAAAGTGGTGGCTGTTGCGATGGATCTGCTCCCATGTTATTTGAAAAAGATGAGATGTATTTAGATGAAAGTGATATTCTTTTAGGCACGCTACATGATGTGAATTTTTACATGAATCAAGATCAGTTTGAATATTGGAAACATACGCATTTAACAGTTGATATTACAAAAGGACGCGGAGCTAGTTTTTCGTTAGAAATTCCATTGGGACTTCGATTTTTAATTCATTCTAGACTGTTAACAGATCAAGAAAACGAAATATTAAATACTAAAAATAATTAATTACATCTAAAAAGATCGCCTTTAGCACCATTTCATAAAAAAAAGACCAATACTAAAATTAGCATTGGTCTTTTTTATTATTGTGCAATAATAGTTTACACGTTTTTATTGAACTACATATTCAGAAATATCTGTTAGTGTTTCCATAAATGAGATAATGTCTTTAATCTCTTGTTTCGTTAAATTTAATGGCACATCAGATAAGGTTTGGTTTTTAACATCTAACCCCATTCCTGCTCCGCCACCAAGATTATAAAATTCTAAAACGTCTTCTAAAGTATCAAACGAACCATTATGCATATAAGGTGCAGTTAGAGCAATATTTCTAACAGTAACGGTCTTAAACGAGTTTTTATAATACGTTTGATTGTCTCCACGAAGTCTATTAACCATACGTCCTAAATCTGTATCTAATACAGGATTAATACTATCAAATCCTTGGGTAATTCCTAGAACTTCCGATTCCGAGTCTAAATAAAATGGAGGAATGGTTCCGTTAAACATCGGAGCAAAATGACAACTTCCACAGGCCGCTTTTCCCATAAATAAATTGAATCCGCGTTTAGCATCTTCTGGATATTCATCGGTTTCATTTCTTACATATTTATCAAACGGACTATTAAACGATTTTAATGAATTTACATAAGCTGCAAGTGCATTACTAACCGATCTTTCATTAATATTATTCCTGCTAATTCCGCCATAAGCACCTTTAAATAACTTAACGTACTCTGCATTTTTATTTAATTTTCTAACAATAGTTTCAAAATCTGTATTAAATTCTAAATCATTATCAACTACGTGCATCACTTGTTTTTCAAGATTAAAAGCGCGCATATCTAAAAAATAACGTGTAGAATATCCTGCATTTAAAATGGTTGGAGAATTTCTTGAAGTATAAATACCTGCTTTATTTGATTGGCTTTTAGGTAAACCATCTGTAAATGCTTTCTCTGGATTATGACACGTTAAACATGACATTATATTTTTATTTGAAAGCTGCGGATCGTTAAACAACAATTCACCTAAAGCAATGGTTTTAGGGTCATCTAAAGGCAAGTACACCAACTCTGAAAAGAAATTAGTTTTAAGAAAATTGATGTCGAATATATTCTTTGCCTGGTAATCTTGTGCATGCTTTTTATAAGGTTCTAACTTAATATTATTTAGATGCTGAAACTCTAACAATTCAGCATATAAAGGATTTATCACTTCTTTTAAAAACACCATTCTATCAAAATCATTAAAATTGGTGTGTCCGTTTAGCATTTTTTCGCCTTTCTTAAAAAGTTTTTTAATGCTTTTAAATTTAGGCTTTGCTTCTGGATATACACCACTTTCAAAAAAGAGAAATGCTTTTTCCATACTTTGCATACTTTGGTAACTTTCTTGTAAACCATTAACAGAGCCTGGCGTATCGTAACCCGTAACACCTAAAGTAAAAATACGCACCATACCAGATCGTATACATTCAATAATCTGACTCGATTTTAACTGAATAGGTAAATGTGTTTTTGTTATAAAATCTACTCGCGATTTAAGTCCGTTAACCAACGCTTTTATGTGGTTTAAATTTTCTAAAGAATCCTCTTCAAAAACAGCTTCATCTAAGGCTTGCAAACCACAAGGCGCAATCACTTTATCTTCTTCGAAATACTCACTTATTTTAGGTAAAGGCGCGCCGTTTATAAATGTTCCGTTGTAAGGCGTTTGGTAATAATCAAAAATAAATTCGACTTCTTTATACACCAATCTTGTCTTCTTAACCTGTGTCCTCAGTCTTTCTAAGTCATTTACAGACGTAGATCTATTTGCGAAATCTGCCAATATATTTACTTCATTCTGAAAGGTGTAAAAATTGTCTGTATACCATGCTTTTACCTCTGTAGGAATAGTATTAGCCTGATATGTTACGGGTGTCTTTCTTCCAGCCAACATAAAGAAACAAACAATTACAGATAATGTTAGTAGACTTAATTTTTTCATTTATAATTAGAATTTATTTCAAAATAACAGTAAAACATCAACTAAAATTCAACCTAAGTAGAACCGTGCTGAGGTTTCATTAAATATCGTTAGCAGGAACAGAATATACTTTTATACGATTTATAATAGAGCTATAATGACACAGATATTTAGTTGTTAAGGGAATTTTCTGTGTCTTTTATTTGTTGTTTTAATTCAATTATAGAGTTCATGCTTTTATACTTAGCATCTAATTGTTCTATTGAAATTGTTGCTAGTTTTAAGGATATATTTGCAGCTTCTGGCTTATTATTTTGTATTAAATACAAAGCTTTTTTGTAGTACCAAAATTCTTTTCTTTTATATTGAAGAATGAAATAATCGTATTGTTTTATAACTTTTTCCGACTGATGTGAAGCAATTAAATAATCTAATTTTTTAAGCTGAAGTGATAATGTGTTTGGTCCTAGTTTTTCTAAACCCGATTCTATTGCAACTAATGCATCATTGTAGTTTTTATTATTATCTGCAAGTATAATGTCGGAATACTCTAAAACATCTTCCGGGCGTATGTCCGTCATATTTGTCATCACATAACCATAAGCTGTTAATGCCTTGTTATAAGATTTTAACTGATAATATATTTGAGCCTCTAATTTTTTTGATTTCACATCGGTTTTATCTATTTCTAAACAAGAAGTAATAGCTTTTAAGGCTTCGTTATAATCTTCAGTTAAATAATGAAGCTCGGCCATTCTATATTTTAATGCTTTATTGGTGTTTCCTAAAGATTCAGATTTAAGATAATCGTTATAAGCTTTAGTATATTCTACATGTTGTTGGTAAAGCATTCCGCGTTCAAAATAGAGTTCAGGATTTGTAGGATGTTTCAAAATCTCTGCTGTTTTTTTTTCTATACGCACAGATAAATCACCATGCGAAAATGCAGGAATAGATAATAGTAAACAGATTATTATAGGTAAAACAGACTTAACAACACTTTGTAAATACTTGTTTTTATGACCACCCATTAAGATTGTTTTTATGATTTAATTAAAAAAACAGAAGCTATAAATTAAGAGTTCCCTAAATTTATATACAGCTGCCGTTTATTAATAAGTACTTTAAAAACCCGCTGCCCCTATGCATTTTTATCATGATAAAAATTTATTAACCTAGCTAACATTTAATTAACATTACACCGCACAAACACAACGTAAAAGAAACAATCGAAGCATTTTTTAATCGTCACGCATTCTTTTTTCCGTTTCTAGTAATGTACCATCTATAGTCTAAGACTTAATTATAGTTTGATCTTCGGTATACGTATTGTATCGCTATCGGGTTTAAGCCATGTTACGTAATGGCTAATTAAATCGCCACGTTTAACAAATATTGTTATTAAGGTGTAATTAAGCTTCGTAAAGACTTCAACTTCATATTCAGGAGTTATAACCTGTTCAGAACAATAATCGAAAAACACCAAATCTAGATTTTTACTATTCCCTTTTTGTGCAAAAGAAGTAAAGTGTAAAGTAATTAATAATACAAAAAGTAATACTCTTTTTATAAGCATACTCTCAATATTATATTTTTCTTATAAGATAACAAAATAGATAGTTTTAATAAATTTCTACTAATAATTACTTATTTCATAATTCTTAATAAACCTAAACGTATAATTGTTAACTCTATTAGGGAAATCTTATGTTTTCATATTTTAAAAAGCGAAACATTATGTATCTTTATAAGCACTATTATTCACACCTTAAATAAAAAATATGTTCGGATTATTTAAAAAGAAATCAGAAAAAGAAAAATTGCAAGCGCAATACGAAAAGCTATTAAAGGACGCTCATACTTTATCTACCACAAATAGAACATTAAGCGATCAGAAAGTATTTGAAGCAGACGAGATTATGAAAAAACTTGAAAAACTGACTTAATTTAGTTCTAAAATATGGAGGAAGACAAAAAACCAGATGCTGTTGTTTTTAATCCTGAAACACAAAAATATGATGCCTCAATAAAACCGTATGCAACTTCTGTAGGAGCTCCTGTAATTACAACTACAGATAATATTCCGTGGAAAAACAGAAGTATTAATAAGGTTAACCATAAAGTAAAATCGAAATATTTAGAATTGAAAGCGGAATATGAAAATATGATGCAACAGTTTGAATATAACAAGCTCATTTTTGATGCGAAATTTACTTTTGAACCTATTTTAGGCGAAACATATCATCTCTACAAAAGAGAAAATGGAGAAACATTTCTATCTATTATTGCACCAGAACAATGCCGTTTTGATGCGCTTGGGAGTTTCTATTTAAATGCAGATCAAATTTGGGAAAAAATATAACATCAATATGGCAACAGAAGTAAAAGAATTTACAGAAAGACAACTAGACCGCATTATAGAAATGGCTTGGGAAGATCGCACACCTTTTGAAGCAATTCTATTTCAGTTTAACTTAACAGAAAAAGACGTTATTAAATTAATGCGTGGCAACTTAAAAGCATCTAGTTTTAAACGCTGGCGTAAACGAGTAAATAGTGGTGTAAGTCAGAAACACCTAAAAAAACGTAATCCAGATATTACACGTTTTAAATGTTCTCGCCAAAAGGCTATTTCTGGCAATGCCATAAGTAAACGATAAATACTGTTATCTTAAACAAATTAGCTTAATTATTGAAGAAAGAATCTATAAATATAGTGTGGTTAAAACGTGATATACGTTCTCAAGATCACGAACCTCTTTTTTACGCAGAACAATCGGAACTGCCATACATTATAATATATTTATTTGAGCCTACACTTATTGAATATCCCGATACTAGCCCAAGACATTTAAAATTTATATATCATTCTATAAACGCTTTAAACAAGACTTTAGAGCCGTTTAATAGAACCGTAAACCTATTTTATGGTGAAGCGATTACGATTTTTAAATATTTAAATGAAGCTTATCATATTAAATCTATATTCAGTTTTCGCGAAAGCGGAATTCAACTGACTTGGGAACGCGATAAAAAAGTTCATTCTTTTTGTAAAGAGCATGCTGTTATTTGGAAAGAATCTCAGCGTGACGGCATTTTACGCGGAATTAAAAACAGAGACGATTGGAATAAACAGTGGCATAGAAAAATGCACACGCCAATACTTCAAAACAACTATTCCACTTCTAAAATTGGACCTTTAAATCATCCTTTTTCACTGCCTATTAAACTAGAAACAGAATTAAAAACGTATCCAAAACAGTTTCAGCCCGCAGGAGAATTAAATGCATGGCGGTATTTAAAATCGTTTGCAGACAAGCGAGGTTCTAATTACCAAAAACACATTTCTAAACCTACAGAAAGCAGACTGTCTTGTAGCAGATTATCACCATATTTAGCATGGGGAAATATAAGTATTAAGCAAGCCTTTCAATTTGTAGGAACGCATCCTAACGGTACAAAAAACGATCGGGCTTTTTCTGCAATGCTAACACGATTACATTGGCATTGTCATTTTATTCAGAAGTTTGAAGTAGAATGTAGTTACGAAACAGATTGCATTAATAAAGGTTATGAATTATTAGCACATAACAAAAATGAAGCATTCATTAAAGCATGGAAAACAGGAACAACAGGCTACCCTTTAATTGATGCGTGTATGCGAGCTGTAGCACAAACAGGATGGATTAATTTTAGAATGCGCGCCATGGTTGTTTCGTTTTTAACACTTAATCTAGACCAAGATTGGAGAGATGGGACTTACCATTTAGCAAGACAATTTTTAGATTACGAGCCTGGTATTCATTATCCGCAATTTCAAATGCAAGCCGGAACAACAGGTGTAAATACTGTACGTTTATATAATCCTGTAAAAAACTCGCAGGAACACGCCCCTGAAGGTCTATTTATAAAAAAATGGATTCCAGAACTTACTAATGTTCCAATAGCATATATTCATGAACCTTGGAATATGACAATGATGGAACAAACCTTTTGTGGCGTTATTTTAGGCGAAGATTACCCTTTGCCAATTGTAAATTTACAAGAAAGTGCACGAATGGCTAGAGATAAAATTTGGGGACATAAAAATCATCCGGCTGTACAGCAAGAAAAAAACAGAATATTAAATACGCACGTAAACCAAACAACATAATGATTTACAATAAAGAAGACATAAAAGCACTTGACCGTATTACTAGGTTAAAAATAATAAACTCGGTTTCTGGGATAAAGCCTGCAAACCTTATAGGAACTATAAATAATCAAGGAAAAACTAATCTTGCTATATTTAGTTCTGTAGTACATTTAGGAAGCGACCCTGCCCTATTAGGCTTTATTGCTAGACCACAAACAGCCGATGTTGGCCACACCATTCGCAATATTAAGGAAAACGAAATGTATACAATAAACCATATACATCCAGAATTTATTGAAAAGGCACATTATACATCTGCTAAATTTGAATCTGAAATCTCAGAGTTTGAACGCTGTAAACTAACAGAAGAATATATAACCGATTTTAAAGCGCCTTTTGTTAAAGAAAGTAATTTTAAAATAGGGCTTCGTTTTAAAGAAGCTTTAGATATAAAACTAAATGGCACAACTTTAATTATAGGCGAAATAGAGCATCTTATTATTCCTGATAATGCTCTTTTAAATGGAGATATAGATTTAGAAGCTACAAATAGTATAGGTATTTCTGGACTAAACAGTTATTACACGCTAAAAAAGATTGAGAACCATCCGTATGTTAGAGTAAACGAAGTACCAGAATTTTAATATTAAAAATAAAAGATAACGTATTGTTTTTCTTCATTTAAATGAACTAAAACGGTAAAACAGTATAGCTAATAATCTAGAATTAGAATTTTTACGACGCCTTACTTACAACCGTTTTTTCTTTTTTAAAACTATGCAAAAGCATTCCTACAATAACTAAAACAATGCCTATTATTGAATAAATATCTGGCAAATGACTTTTTAATATTAGTACCTCTCCTAATAAAGCAAAAAGCACTTCGGCAGACTGTGTTGCTTCTACAGAAGCTAATGCTTTTTCGTCGTTTCGCACTTTATCTGTTGCCATAAAAAACAAAATAGTTGCAATTACACCAGAACAAATAGCCACTACTAATGTCTGATATACTTGTGGTTCGCTAGGCAATTCATCTATAGAAATTCCGTAAAGGGATAATAGAATCCAAAATGGTAAACTCGCTATAGTCATTCCCAATGTGCGCTGTATGGCATTAAGTTTACCATTCGAGACTTGCATCATTTTTCTATTTCCTAAAGGATATGCAAAAGCAGCTATTAAAACGGGAATTGTTCCAAACAAGAGTTCCTCAGTAGATATAGATTTTGCTTGACTAATTTGCATGATTAAAATACCCAATAATATAATTAAAGAGAACACAAGAGCCTGAAACGATATGGTATTTTTAAAACTTGTCTTATTTATAATTGGTGAAATTATCATACCTGCAACAATAGTTATTTGCCACGTACTAGCCACTAACCAAGACGGTCCGTAAGCTGCAGCAAAAGTTAGAGGCGCATAAAAGACACCAAATCCTACGGTGCTCCAAAGTATCCATTGCCACGGACTCTGTTTCATTTGTATTAATAATGGCTTTAAGTTTTTTCTTAAAATAACCAGAACTAATAAAAAAGGAACCATCCAAAAGAAACGTAACGAAGAACTCCAAATCCAATGTCCGCCCTGTACAGACATTAGTCTATTAAACACAAAAGTTACTGCAAAAAATAAGGCCGATAATACACCTAAAGAAATGGCAATTGATTTATTTGATTTCATTAAAAAATGATATTATAATTTTTAAAACGTTACGGTTATAGTCAATTCTTTTAAAGAATTATTTTAGAACTTAAATGCAGACTATAAATGTATATAAAATAAGTTCACCTTTATTTATCTAAACTCTTAATTATATTGAATAATATCATATAAAATTTCAAAAAAAATTAGCTTCTAACCGTACACCTCTTAACAAAGCTATATCGTTATAAAAAAGCACATTAGACTAATTTGGCATGTAATTAAATGGTTTTATTTGAAGCCTAAACTTTAGTTTTTGCTATATTTTAGCTTTTACTTGTGTGTTTTTAAACGGAATAATTATACTTTCGCATTTTTAAATTCAAATTTTAATAAACAAGTTATGAAAGAACTTATTGAAAACATCAAAAGCACAACTGAAGCATTTCAAGTTGATGCAGATTTACAATTAGAAAGTGGAAATAAAGCAGCTGGTACTAGAGCAAGAAAATCATCTTTAGCTTTAGAAAAACTTTTAAAAGAATTCCGTAAGGTTTCTGTTGCTGAATCAAAAAAATAAAAAAACATACCTCCTCTTTAGAAATAAAGAGGAGGATTATATTACTCTACTCTTAAAATTTTAAAGCCTTAAATTGGGCAGAAAAACACTAATTATTTACTTTTTAATTATAAGCCGTGCTAAACGGTTTATGTAATTAACTAAAAATAAGAAGTTTAATTTTAAAGCTTAAAAACTTTGAAATTCTAAGGGTAAAAATTAGGATGATTTTATAAAATATCTATATATTTGCATCCGCTTACCAAAATTGCGAGAGTAGCTCAGTTGGTAGAGCGTCAGCCTTCCAAGCTGAATGTCGCCGGTTCGAACCCGGTCTCTCGCTCAAAGAGCTTCATAAAAATATGAAGCTCTTTTTTTTGCGATAAAGAGTATGCCATTACATTCTAAAAGGCACTTCACTATCTATATCATCAAAATTTCTTTGAGACACTAATTTATTTTCCAATGGCTCGTAGATTTCAGATTTCATATTACTACCATTAAATTTAGAGGTCCAATACACCAATTTTTGTAGGTTAAGGCTTCTAAAGTCTTCAGATACTTTTTCAGAGAAATCACAACCACTAATACTTAATACTTCAAGCTGTTTTAATGATGCAAGTTCTACCGGTAAAACAACTTGTTTGAAATTGTTTATTCCTAACACACGTAAGTTTTTAAGATTGGCAATCCAAATCGGAATTTTTTCTTCTTTATGATGTGCGCTGATAAAAAGCGTTTCTAATTTTAACTCAGAAATCGATTCAGGGTATATAGCTCCATTTTCATCTAAACCTTCTAACCAAAGGTGTTTTAAAGAATTCCAACGCGATATCACTTCAATACTTTCATCACTGATGTTATCACAATGGATCAGTTTTACAGCTTTAATAGTTTCAATTTTAAGGTTGTCTATGGTTTTAACAGCTACACTCTGCATTATTAATTTTTTAAGCTGAAGTAAATTTACAGCAGGAAAATCATCAAAACCTCTGGCTTCAAATACATCTAAAAACTCAAGGTTTGGTGTGTGGGCTAATAAACGTTCTAAAGCTTCGGTAGTTCCGTTATAACTATCTATTCTTAATACTTTTAAATTGGGATGATTAAAGGCTGTTAATGCATTGTTATGTTCTGGCTTATTTTTTTTAAACGTAATGGTAAGCTCTTTTAAATTCACGAAGTTTTTTAATAAGCTCTCTAACTGACTCACATCACTGGTAAAATCAAATGATTCAATTTTCTCTGGATGTCTAAAAGTTTCAAAATCTAATACATTATTTACATCATTATTTCTATGTCCTAGATTAAATTTAGCAGCACTAATTATTGCATAAAATTGCTGTAAATTAAGAATTGGTGTGGCTTTAATTTCTAGATGAAACACATCAAATTGTTCTGTTCCTGCATTTATGCCTTTAATTTCAGAAATAGTTAAATTGGTAATTTGTCTAGGTAAATGGTCGGTGTCTACAACTAAAGCACTCGCATTTTTAATAGTTAAGTTTTCTAAATGCTCTATTTTTGAAAACAGTGTAGGAAAAATTCTAACCGCTAATTTTATATCTCTAGTACCTGACTCTTGAAATCTGTATAATTCTACATTTTTAAGTTTTTTACATTGCTCAATTCCTTCAAAAAGCCAATCTAATTTATGTTCTAGTTTATAATGAAGCGTTGCTAAATTTTTAAATGCAGCTAATGCTATTTTATGCGGAATTTCTGGTGCTTCACAATCTACAGTTATCGTCTTTAAATTAGGAAAAAACGCAGCATTATCTAACACAAAGTTCAGAAGTTTAGGCGAATCTATTTCTATAGACTCTCGAAGACTTACTTCCGTCATTGGTGTAATATTAGTTTTGCTATATGTAATTTTTGTTTCTAATTTAGGTCTAGGAATATCTCCAAAACATCTAGAGGCATCTCCAAAAAACAAGGTAGACGATATAGAATCTATCTTAGGAGCACAAAGTTGAAAAAGTTCTAATTTTGGTAAATCATCAAAACCACTTGGTAAGCTAGCTATGCTTTTAGATAAAAGCTCAAACTGTTTTAGTTGCTTTAAATGACTAACATCTTTAGGCAATGCTGTTAATTCATCTAAGCCAAACAATTCTATAATTTTTAAGAATGCAGGAAACTCGACTTGAGACAGGTCTTGAACGCCGATAAAACGTAGTTTCAACTTTTTTAATTCAGTAAATTTTGTAAGCCAATTAAAATCGGTTAGATTTATATTGGAAGTAGATCTTCCTGTCCAATAAGCACCTATAATATTTATCTTTTTTAAGGCTGTTAGCTGAGACATTGTACTTGGAAACTTTTTTAAAGAAGGTGCAACAAGCTTTAGTTTTTTTAAATTTGATAAATTACCAAAATCCTCTGGTAGTTGCTCAAACTCACCCTCTATATCTATTTCTTCTAAAGACGTTAATTTTGATATCTCATTAAGAATACTATCATATTTATTACCAAAATCTTTTAAATGGATTTCTAAACTTTTTATGCCGTTAAATCGGCTTAATATATGAGGATGTTCTAACAAGCTATCTAAAAAATCTGTCGAAGAATGAAAAAGCCATAGTTCTGATGCTCCACCAATTAGGTTATATAATTTAAGAAGGTCTAAGTCTTCAGATAGCAATCCATATTCTAAAATAGAAATCATTCTGGCTACACGCTTTCCTTTTTGTGTTATTCTTTTTCGACTTTTAAAAGCAATTTGTAAAGCTTCTGGGGCTTGTTTTTTTATGATGTTAGCACACTCTGTTCTATTTTTTTTATTAGATGTTGCTTTTGCAATCACAAAAATTTCATAATAAAAATCCTCTGGAAAGTTTTTACACTTTTTAATGTCTTCATAATATTCATCCATTGTATAAAACTTGAAAACAGATGTTTCTGCTAGTTTTGTCATAATAATCGTTAATTTTTAAAGTATAAATTTCTTTTGGAAACAGGTTTTTTAGATTGCGGTACGTTGTAATTTATTTTTTTAGCTACACCCTAAAAGGCGCTTCACTATCTATATCATCAAAATCTCTTTGAGACACTAATTTATTTTCTAATGGCTCATAGATTTCAGATTTCATATTGCTACCATTAAATTTAGAGGTCCAATACACCAATTTTTGCAGGTTAAGGTTTCTAAATTCTTCGGCTACTTTTTCAGAAAATTCACAACCACTAATGCTTAATACTTCAAGCTGTGTTAGTGTTGCTAATTCTACAGGTAAAACCACTTGTTTAAAATTGTTTATTCCTAATACGCGTAGGTTTTTAAGATTGGCAATCCAAGTAGGTATTTTTTCTTCTTTATGATGTGCACTGATAAAAAGCGTTTCTAATTTTAACTCAGAAATCGATTCAGGGTATATAGCTCCATTTTCATCTAAACCTTCTAACCAAAGGTGATTTAAAGAATTCCAACGCGATATCACTTCAATACTTTCATCGTTAATATGATCACAATGTATCAGTTTTACAGCTTCAATAGTTTCAACGTTTAGATTGTCTATGGTTTTAACAGCTACACTCTGCATTATTAATTTTTTAAGATGAGGCAATGTTACCGCAGGAAAAGCATCAAAACCTCTGGCTTCAAATACGTCTAAAAATTCAAGGTTTGGTGTATGTGTTAATAAACGTTCTAAAGCCTCGGTAGTTCCGTTATAACTATCAATTTTTAATACTTTTAAATTTTTATGCTGATGAGCAGTTAATGCATTGTTATGTTCGGGCTTATTTTTTTTAAACGTAATGGTAAGCTCTTTTAAATTCACAAAGTTTTTTAATAAGCTCTCTAACTGACTCACATCACTGGTAAAATCAAATGATTCAATTTTCTCTGGATGTCTAAAAGTTTCAAAATCTAACACATTATTTACATCAACATTTCTATATCCTAAATTAAATTTAGCAGCACTAATTATTGCATAAAATTGCTGTAAATTAAGTATTGGTGTGTCTTTAATTTCCAGATGAAATACATCAAACTGTTCTGTTCCTGCATTTATGCCTTTAATTTCAGAAATCGTCAAATTGGTAATATGCTTAGGTAAATGGTCGGTGTCTACAACTAAAGCACTCGCATTTTTAATCGTCAAGTTTTCTAACTGCTCAATTTTTGAAAATACATTAGGAAAAATTCTAACCGCTAATTTGAAATCTCTAGTACCTGACTCTTGAAACCTGTATAATTCTACATTTTTAAGTTTTGTACATTGCTCAATTCCTTCAAAAAGCCAATCTAATTTATGCTCTAGCTTATAGTTAAGCGTTTTTAGGTTTTTAAATGCTGCTAATGCTATTTTATGTGGAGTTTCTGGTGCTTCACAATCTACTGTAATCGTCTTTAAATTAGGGAAAAACGCAGCATTATCTAAAACAAAATTAAGTAGCTTGGGCGAATCTATTTCTATAGATTCTCGCAAACTTACTTCCGTCATTGGTGAAATATTAGTTTCTTCGCTATATGAAATTTTTGTTTCTAATTTAGGTCTAGGCGTTTCTTCAAAACATCTAGACGCATCTCCAAAAAACAAGGTAGATGATATAGAATCTATCTTAGGCGCATGAAGTTGAAAAAGTTCTAATTTTGGTAAATCATCAAAACCACTTGGTAAGCTATCAATACTTTTAGATAAAAGCTCAAACTCTTTTAGTTGCTTTAAATGGCTAACATCTTTAGGCAATGCTGTTAATTCATCTAAGCAAAAAAATTCTATTTGTTTTAAGGTTGCTGGAAACACAACTTGAGACAAATCTTGAACGCCCACAAAATGAAGTTTCAACTCTTCTAATTCAGTAAGTTTTGTAAGCCAATTAAAATCGGTTAGATTCATATTGTCATTAGTGCTAAGGCTTAAATAATCGCCTTCAATACGTAATTTTTTTAAGGCTATTAATTGAGACATTGTACTTGGAAACCTTTTTAGACAAGGCGCAACAAACTTTAATTTATTTAAATTTAATAAATTACCAAAATCCTCTGGTAGTTGTTCATAATCACCTTCGAGATCTATTTCTTCTAAAGACGTTAATTTTGATATTTCTTTAAGAATACTATCATATTTATTCCCTTGTCCTTTTAGATGAATTTTTAAGCTCTTAATACCGTTAAATCGACTTAATATATGAGGATGTTCTAACAATCGATCTAAAAAATCTGTTGAAAAATGAAAAAATCCAAGTTCTGATTTCCATTCTCTATATGGCCGACTAGTTATTAGGTAATGTAATTTAACAAGGTCTAAGTCTTCAGATAGCAATCCATATTCTAAAATGGAAATCATTCTAGGGCTTGAAGTTATTATATTTCCTTTTTGTGTTATTTTTTTTCGGCTTTTAAAGGCTATTTGTAACGCTTCTGGGGCTTGTTTTTTTATGATGTTAGCACATTCTGTTCTATTTTTTTTATTAGATGTTGATTTTGCTATCACAAAAATTTCATAATAGAAATCTTCTGGAAAGTTTTTAAAGGCCTTAATAACGTCATAAGTTTTGTCAATTTCAAAAAAATCAAAAACAGGGGTTTCTATTAATTTTGTCATAGTAATCGTTAATTTTTAGGGTATAAATTTCTTTTGGAAACAGGTTTTTTAGATACAGTACGTTGTGCTTAAATTTCTTTAACAGTACAGATTATATTTTTCATATCTGTTATCAAAATCCTCTTTTAATAATTTATTTCCAGCTAATGCGTAGTATTTAGAAGATTTCATATTGTTTCCATTAAATTTTGAATACCTGTAAATTAAATCCTCTAAATTCAAATTCTTAAATTTATCAGACACTTGTTCTGAAAAATCACAGCCTCTAATACTCATTATTTTTAATTGGGTTAATTCGGCTAATTCTTCCGGTAATGGGGAACGCCTAAAGTTTTCTATACCTAAAACTCGTAAGGATTTCATTTTTCCTATCCATTTCGGGATTTGTCTCTTAGCGTAACAACCATCAATAAAAAAGGTATCTAAATTTAAGTCTGCAATAGTCTCAGGATAGCTTTCAACATCTTTACTAATGCTTTCTAACCAAAGAAATTTAAGCGTTTTCCAATGCGATGCCGTAACCATAGCATCGTAACCAAAATTGTCACACGATAAAACTTTAAATAGTTCTATGTTGGGCACTGTTAAGTTTTCTATAGACTGTATATCATCGCTATAAAATAATTTCAGTGTTTTTAGTTTGTTTAAAGTAATTTTAGGTAAGTCTGCAAGTCCTACACAATCGTAAATTTCTAAAAATTCTAGATGAGGCGTATGCTCTAATAATAATTTAATAACACTAGTGTTGCCATTAAAATTTTTAATGGTTAAGTTTTTTAAATTATGGTGTGTATAAGCGGTTAAACCATTGTTTTGTTCGGCATTATCTTTATTAAAATCAATGGTTAGTGTTTGTAAATTACAAAGTGCTTTTAATGCCTTATCTAAGCCTTTTACATTAGTATTAAATATGAAATTTTTAATGTTTTCAGGGTCTTTAAAATTATCAAAATCTAAAATCTCATTTTTAACTCTATTTTCATCGCCTAACTTCATTTTTTTAGCACGTATTACCGAATAAAATTTTTGCAATGCGGTAATAGGTGTATCTATTACTTTTATATGATTTACCTCAAAATCTTCAACACCTGGCTCAATGACTTTTATATCTGTAATGGTAAGACTGTCTGTCTTTATAGGTAAATAATCTGTATTTAAAACTAGTGCTTTTGCACGGTGCACGCGTAAGGTTTGCAAATGCTTTACTCTAGAAAATGCTTGAGGGAAATTAGCAACATCAGCATTTGTCATTTTAGCATTAGTCGCATCGTATATTCCGAAAACAAGAACGTCTTCTAGCTTTTTACATTCGTGAATACCCTCTAAAACCCATTCTAAATGATGTGCTAATCTATACTTAAGATTTTTAAGTTTTTTAAATGCAGAAAGCGTATGTGCACTTCTTCTTTTTGGTGCATCACAATTAATTTCTATCTCTTTTAAATTAGTAAAAGACAAGGCATTATCTAATACAAAACTAAGAAGCTCTGGATGGGTAAAAACGATTCTTTTTAGCTTAGTTACAGGTGTTTCACCATAAGGCATAAACTCTGTATGGAAACCCAGTAAACGTTTAATATTTGGTCCAAAAATAAAAGATGCAGGAACTTTTTTTAACTTAGATAAATACACAGCTTCAAAAACCTCTAAGGTTTTGAATTCACTAACAGATGCAGGAAAGTGTTCTAACGATTCCATACCACTTAACCTTAATTTTTTCAATTTAGGTAAGTGACCAAGTGTTTCTGGTAAAGCGGTTAGATTTTCTAACCTAAAAAGCTCTAATTCTTTTAAACTTGCCGGAAGCTCTACACCAGAGAGATCTTGCACTGTAAAAGAACCTATTCTTAAATGCTTTAAACTTGTAAGTTCTGTAAGCCAAGTAAAGTTAACTATGTTAGGGTTAGGATCGTCATCACCAAAACGAAAATCCCCTCTAAACTCCAACTTTTTAAGTGCTTTTAACTTGGTTATTCCTACGGGAACCCATACTAAGTTAGGTGCTTCTAGTATAAACTCTTTTAAGTTAACTAATCGTTCTAGTTCTTCTGGTATGTATTTATAATCAATGTCAAGTTCTAGTTTTTCTAATGAGGTAAGTTGCGTTATGTTGTTTACAACGCTACTAAAACCTTCTTTCTGTCTAGAGGTGCTAATTGATAACTCTTTAATACCATTAAACTGACTTAAAAGACGTGGTGTTTCTATGAAAAATTCAATGATTTCTTTTTTTGCATATTCAAGCGAAAGCGTTAAATGCCCACAAACAAGTGTAAATAGTTTAAAAAGATCTAGATCTTCTGAAAGTACACCGTACTCTAATATAGCAATCAGCTTCTTGTTAAAAGAAGAAGAATCTTCTATCAGCGTTATTTTTTTTCGACTTTTAAAAGCTAACTGTAAAGCTTCTGGTGCCTGTTTTTTTATGATATTGGCACATTCGGTTCTAATCTGCTTGTTTTTAGTAGATTTAGCAAGTACAAAAATCTCGTAATAAAAATCTTCTGGGTAATTGTCACATCCTTTAATTTTTTCAAAAGATGCTTCGTCTTTATAAAAGTTGAAACCAAGTTCGTGTTTAGCAAATATCATAAGGCTGTTTATTTTTGATGATACAAACCTATTTTAAAATCAGATGTTTTTTGTCACTGTTTTCTGTGAAATTTTAAATTCATATGTTGATTTCATAAAGAAAAAGAACAAAAAAAAGCCACCCAAATAGGTGGCTTTTCTAATATATAGTAGAACGATTAAGCTTCTACGCTTTTTCGTTTTTTCATGATTACAAAAAATAAAGCTGTTACAGAACAAGTCAATACTAAACCGATCCAGTTAGATAGCGTTGGACTTAAGTTAAAACCTATGGTTGGATCGTAAAATATATATGAAAAAATAACAGAAGTAATAAAGAAAGCAGGAATTAAAGCCATTAAATAAGGCTTTTTATGCTGATATAAATACACGGCTCCTATCCATAACGCTATAGATGCTGTAACTTGGTTAGACCAAGAAAAATAACGCCATAACAATTGAAAATCCATATTGGTAAGTACAAACGAAATAGCAAATAAAGGAATCGCTACTGCAAATCTATTTTTTAATACTTTCTGATCTATTTTTAAGTAATCTGCAATAATCATTCGTGCAGCTCTAAAAGACGTATCTCCAGAAGTTATAGGCAACACTATAACGCCTATAACAGCAATTGTTCCACCAACAGTACCTAAAAGCACCACTGCTATTTTGTTTACCACAGCCGCAGGTCCGCCATTTGCCAAGAGCTGGCTTAACTCTTCTGCGTTTATTAAACTCATAGCCGCTGCAGCCCAAATCATCGCTATAAAGGCTTCTAGAATCATCATACCGTAAAACACTTTTCTACCATCTTTTTCATTGTCTATAGTACGAGAAATAATAGGCGATTGTGTCGCATGAAACCCAGATAAGGCACCACATGAAATAGTTAAAAATATTACAGGATAATATGGTATATTTTTTGGGTGTAAGTTCTCTAAGGTTAATTCGGGTAACGGGTTTCCGTATATAAACATCCCGATACAAATTCCAACGGCACTAATAATTAATAAAAGCCCTAAAACAGGATAAATTTTACCAATTATTTTATCTATTGGCAATACAGTAGCAACAATGTAATAAATAAAAATACATAAGATTATGATTTTCAATATATAATTATCGCCACTAATTAAATCATTAATCATCTCCGCAGGTGCAGTTACAAAAACAGTACCTACTAATACTAAAAGTAATAAAGTAAATACGTTAACAACATGAGTGAACGATTTTCCTAAAAACCGAGATGCTAAAGCTGGTAAGTGTGCTCCGCCATACCGAATAGAAATCATACCTGTAAGATAATCGTGAACTCCACCAGCAAATATAGATCCAAAAACAATCCATAAAAAAGCAGAAGGCCCATATAATGCTCCTAAAATAGGTCCGAATATTGGACCAACACCTGCAATATTTAAAATTTGAATAAACGCATTTTTATTACTGTTCATTGGCACAAAATCTACACCATCTTCTAAAGTATGTGCTGGTGTTTTTTTGTTTGAATCGGAGTTAAAGGTCTTATCTACAAATTTTCCATAGGTAAAGTAGCCTATTATTAATAGGAAAAAAGCAGTTATAAATGTAATCATAGGGATTTCTTATTGATGTATTGAAATTTGCACTAACCTGATTCTCAAACTATATGATTACTTAAACTTTAACAAATTAACATTGTTAGTGTTTAAAAAATACATATTTCTTAGTTTTTAGAAAAAAATTACGCATAATATGGAGTGACTAATGTACAAAAGTTTATAATTCTAATTTTGTTAAATTATTTTGTCAGTCTTACTTTCTTCAATATTATTCCCAGTCTTAGTCTATGTTTTTATAAAAAATTACACCATTTTTTGAAATTCATTCTATTTAAACGGTATTCAAAATATCAATTAAATGTTAATTAATAAATATCCCTTAATACAGTGAGAAATAGAAGTTACATTACTTTTATCTTGCAATCAATTATTATGCCTTTTAAAATAGGTATGGATAATTAGTATTTACAATAGATATAAAGAATTAAAACATATGATTCCAGCAGAAGAAGCAAAACTATACGTTACTAAAAATTCTAGACCTAAGGTCGATATGTCTGAACTCCTTCAGTTTTCTGAACCTTACCAAGTTTTAGGAAAAGTGTTAGGGAGTTTAGAAAAAGGAAAAAGAGTAAGATACAGTACAAAAGATTTTATTGAAGCATTTGACGATCATCTTACCGTAAACCCGTGGGCTACAGAAGAAGGTATGCTTTTAGGAATGCAATTATATGGTGTTATGCAAGCTCCTTATTTATCACAAATATGGGACTTTATGGATACAATACCTTACCAAAGAGGTTATAACAGACAAGCATTTAGATCTAAACCTAGTATAGAAGTACTAGAAAATAAAATAAATTACTTTACCCAATTTTTATATTTAAGTCGTTTAGGTTTTGGAGGCTTATCACTATACGAACAAATTCAATATAGTATCTACTTCCCCAATTCTAACAGTTATTTTTTAGCAACTGTACTACGTAATTCAGACGATATGTTCGATGAATTACTAAACGATATTATTCAAGCTGAAGATGAAATTGGAGGTATAAGTATAGATATTATTAAAGCCATGCTCCTTTCTGAAGACCAAAAGCATTGGGAAATGATTGCCAAATTATTACTCGCAGCACAACGTCAAGAAGGATTAAGACAAACCATATTAGAAGCTTTAGACCAATGTAGTCTAGGCGCTTTAAAATACATGATTAATGTTGTCTTAGAAAACGACCTTACACGCTTTAGTAGTGTTACTAGAGCTGTTTCTACTTGGTTTAGCTTAAACTGGGAAACACCTAAAAAAACAGTTGTTAATCGTATATTAGAACTGGCACAATCTTTAATTTTAGATACAAAAGAGGCAGATACGTTACTTAAAAGCAAAGATAATATAGAAGTTTTAGTTGCTTTATGGTCTATAGCTATTATAGATGTAGATAAAGCCGTTGAAAAAGCATTGGACATTGTTTATACATCAGAAGATAGAAATAAAAAAATTCTAGCCTTATACTTTGTAGCTAAAACAGATAGAACAAACGATTCTTTAATAGACTATTTCAAAAAAGAAGTAGGAAAAGATTACGCTCTAGATCACTGGATGTCTGTAAACTTACCTCAAAAAACGTTAGACAACGATACCTTTGAGAGCTTACTAACCGTTGCAAAATCTGTAGAGGAAAAAGGTAAAACTTTTGAAAGTAAAATATTCTCTTGGTGGAGCTTTACCCCTACGCCCTATTATTTCTTTCAGTTTCTAATTAATGGTGCTACAGAGCAACAATTAGAGTTAATGGCTAAAGATTTAGACGAGCTGCCAACAGAGTTTAGAGAAAGTTACATCCGTAAAGTTTTTCCAACTCATTACAGTTACTCGTATTATAATTACCAGCAAGATGTAAAGAAAAAAGAAGTCTTAAATTTTGAAGAAAACTATTGGAAAAGAGCCTTAGCCAGAAAAGCCATTTACAACAGAAGTGAGCTTTTAGTAGCAACCGGACTTAATTTATTTAGTAAAATGCATCTTTATGATACCGATTTACAGATTGCAGAAGATTTACTAAAACGTAAAAGCAAAAACTTACGTACAGGTTTAATTCACTTATTGGTAAATTTACCTGACGATGGTGTAAAAGTAAGCACACAAAATTTAGTGAGTTCAAAAAGTGTAGATCAGCGTTTGGCAGGTTTAGAAATACTAACTCTTTTACAAGACGACAAGAGATATCCAGATTTTATTGAAAAACAAATCACGACCTATAACGAACGTCCTAAAATCACTAAAAACGAACAAGTTTATTTAGATAAATTTACTGATAATGCTGAAGAATTTAATTTCAGTAATGGTTTCGGAGCTATTGATTATGATAACTTAACAGCATTATATATACCGAAATCGCGTTTTGAGAAAAAGACTAATTTCTTTGATAAATTAGGAATTACAACATCAGAATCTTCAGGGTTTAAATTCAAAGAATTTGTAGATGCTAATAAAATTATAAAAGCATTTAGCCAGTTAGTGCGTTTTGTAGCAGAAAATGCAAACTACGAATACCAATTAGAAGGTTATCAGGGAGAAGTTGAAACTACTTTTTTAGCAAGAGGACTTCGCTATATTAAAAGATTAGACAAAGAAGCCACACCTGCAGATTACCTACAAAATCTACCTTTGTCTGAATTATGGATAGAATGGTATCAAAAAAGTAAACTTAACGATTTCGAGTTGTTCTATCTTATAAATTATATAGAACATAAAGATACGCCTTTTGGGGTTTACAAAAATTTAGAATCTTTTGCTAAACAATATTACCCAGATTTAACCAGTTTAAATTTAGATAAAGATCAAAATAGTTACACTAAAATAAATACATACTCAACAATCTTAGATTGTTTGTATAATGTTTATGCAGAAATAAAAACAATCCAATCTTTTAAAATAGATGTTTTAGAAGATATGGTTGCTAACTTTCCTGAGAAAGATAAATCTATTCAGTTTCAATCATCAAGATACCGTTACGAAGTAAAAACTTATAATTGGGCCAACGTTGTATTACCGCTTACATTAGGTATTGACAATATAAGTGTAGCGACAACGGAAGAGCTTCAAAGAATTTGGGGTATTTACATGTATTTAATTGCTCAAGATATTAGTTTCCCACAACCTACTACAGACATAAATGTAATTACAAAACAATTCAGCAGACCAGGCGTTGTACCATATCCTAGCATGGCTATTACATTAAGACTTTACAAAAAAGGGGTAATTAATGAGGATGATTTACGTTTTCAAGCTTTAAATTCTCGAGAATTAATGGTTCTTATGGACGGTGGTTATAATTCTAGAATAAATTATAAATGGATAGAAAAAGACAGCGTACCTAAACATGTATTTGCAGACTTAAAAACGAACTTATTAGAAACAGAATTAGAACGTGGCGATTTAGAAACAACAGCAACCGGATACATGAATGGTATTCACAATGTAGAAGGTGTAGATTATGTATTTCGAATTTTAGAACGTTTAGGTAAAGATACTTTTGAGCGTGGTTACAGTTATTATGGCGATAGTAAAAAAACTATATTTAGTGCGCTTCTAAAAAAATCCATACTTAAGGATACTGAAAGTTATGCAGATTTCGCAGCACGTGCAGATGCTTCTAAAGTGACTAAAAAACGATTAATAGAACTAGCATGTTATGCCACACAATGGACAAGTATAATTGGTGAATATTTAGGATTAGAAAAACTAGAAGATGCCGTTTGGTGGTTTCAAGCACACGCTTCAGATTATATGAATTCTGAAAAAGAAACCATTATTTCGCGTTATTCAAACATTCCAAAAGCAGACTTTGCAATTGGAGCTATAGACATAGATTGGTTTAACAAAGTATACAAAAGTATAGGTAAAGCCAATTGGAAACTATTACACGATGCTGCCAAATACATTACAGATGGTAACGGGCACAGACAAGTAAAACTATATTCTAGCGTCATGTTAGGCGAAGTAAAAATCACCGAAACATTAAAGAAAATCAAAGACAAGCGCGATAAAGATTACGTGCGTGCTTTAGGTCTAATTCCGTTAAGTAAAACCATACCAGAAAAAGATTTACTAAAGCGTTACAACCTATTACAAGACTTCTTAAAAGAAAGCAAACAATTTGGTCAGCAAAGACAAGAAAGCGAAGCCATTGCAGTAGGCATAGGATTAGATAACCTATCGCGTAATGCAGGCTATCAAGATCGCGTTCGTTTTAGTTGGGCTATGGAAGCCAAAGCGACACAAACCATAATGAAAAATGCCGTTTTAACCATAGAAGAAACCGTTATAGAACTGGTAATTAACGACCTTGGTAAAACAGACTTTAAGGTTACTAAAGCCGGAAAATCATTAAAAAATATTCCTGCTAAATTAAGTAAAGACAAACAAGTTATTGCTTTAAAAGAAAACAAAGCATACCTGTCTAGACAATATAGCAGAACCCGTTTATCGCTAGAAAACGCCATGGTAAACGAAGATGAATTTGCTGCACAAGAAATTCATAACATGATGCAACATCCTATTGTAAGAGTGATGTTAAGCAAATTAGTGATGTACGTTCCTGAAAAAGAAATTTCAGGATTTTATAACGAAGGAATATTAACAGATGCTACAGGAAAAACACACCAATTAGCAGAAGACGATGTCTTACTTATTGCACACGCATCGCACCTTTACAAAAATGTAGAATGGGATATCTATCAAAAATACTTATTTGCAGAACGCTTAGTACAACCATTTAAACAAGTATTTAGAGAACTGTATTTAATTACCCAAGACGAGCGCGAACACAGTAACCGTTCAGAACGTTACCAAGGACACCAAATTCAGCCTAAAAAAACCGTTGCACTTTTACGTGGTCGTGGTTGGACGGTAAGTATGGAAGAGGGGTTACAGAAAGTATTTCATAAACGCGGTTTTATAGCAACCATGTATGCCATGGCAGATTGGTATTCGCCATCAGAGGCCGAAGCGCCAACGCTAGAAGATGTGTGTTTCCATGCTATAGATACGTACAAAAGAATTCCGCTTACCGAAATTCCATCGGTTGTATTTAGCGAAATTATGCGAGATATAGACCTTGTAGTTAGTGTTGCTCACGTTGGTGGTGTAGATCCAGAAGCAAGTCATAGTACCATGCAAATGCGTGCTGCCTTGGCCGAAGAATCTGCAAGATTATTCAAACTTAAAAACATTACCGTTAAAGAGCGTCACATATTTATAAAAGGTAAATTTGGCGAATACAGCATTCATTTAGGAAGTGGTCAGGTTAGTAAAAACGGACTATCGTTATCTATAATTCCGGTACACAGTCAGCACAGAGGGCATATGTTTTTACCATTTGTAGACGACGATCCAAAATCTGCAGAAATTATTTCTAAAATGAAATTACTTTCTGAAGACAATAAAATTCAAGATCCAACAATTTTAGCACAGATCAATAGCTAATTTTAAAATAACAAGGGCGTTACCTCGCTTAGGCGAGGTCGGGCTTTCTGTTGCAAGTCCTCGTGCTATCGCACTGTGGGCTTTCCACGTCAATCCCTAACGCAAAAAACATCCGTATACAAATGGAACTTACGTTACAACTAAAAAGACTCGGTAAAAAAAAGGTAAAACAAGTCCCTTTTACACTCCAAGAAACCCCTAAAAACTTGGAAGATTTACTAATTGGTTGTGTTAAAAACCAAGTCGAAGCCTTCAATAAAAAACGAACAGAAGTTAATGTGATTGGTTTTCTTAGTCCTGCAGAAATTGAAGAAAAAGCGCAAAGCGGAAAAGTAGAATTTGGTGAGTTAGCAAATAAAGACTTAGCCAATTTGCAAAAAGCAATAGATAATGTATTTCTCGCTTTTAAAGACGGACTATTTGTAGTTTTTATAAACGACGATGAAATAACAGATTTAAAAGCACCACTAGAACTCACTTCAGAAAGTGTAATTGCATTTATAAGAATGACATTTTTAGTGGGTACGTATTGGTAAATTTATAATTCATGACAACCGAAAACATACAAAACCAATTGGCAGAACAAATTTCTAACCATAACAAAACGTGGGGAAATTTATTAGCCAATCTAGATTTTGGCAATGAAGCTTCTAGTTATTGGGATGTTACTTTAAAACCAGTAAATATTTCTGTAAACAACAGCAATAAAACGTTCACTTTTAAAAACGCAGAATTTAGGTTCGATGTTAATTCTGGTATTTCTTATGGCGATGATCATAGTCTATTTACAAAACACGTTTCAGGAAAAGGAGTTTATCAATTTACAGATGACAAAACAATTCATCTTACAGAACTAAAAATTGAAGCGTAGGGTTTAAAAACAGATAGAAAATGAATGGAAAAACAATTTAAAACTAAAACAGGATTTTGTCATATTTTACCAGATAAAATTATACTAACAAGAGATGGAATAATTGGAAATGTAGCAAAAGTGGCTGTTGGAAAAAGCATCACTCGGGTTTTAATAATTTATGGCGGAATGTCTGCTTTCTTACTTTATTCAGCATTTGATAGTTTTCAAACAGGTCAAGTTCCGATATCTATATTTTATTTAATAATTGGTTTATTTCTTTTGTATGGAATATTTACAAGCTTTAATAATTCTGCAACACCGATAATTGAAAGAAAAGATATTACAAGTATCAAATTTAAAAAAGCAATATTCGGAATAACACGTTCTCGATTTGAAATCCTCTTTAAAGACGAAAACGGAAAAATAAAGAAGCGCATAATAATGTTACCTGGTTCAATGCATCAAGGAAAAAAAGCAACCGAAACAGCAAAAAAAATAATGAAAGAAGAAAAGTTATTAAAAGAATAAACATAGAAAAATTCAATCACACATTTAAATAAAGATTTAAAACAGCAAAAAAAATATTACATATTATGAAAAACTACACAAGTGCCATTATTTTTGGAATTGCAATCGTTGCTTCTTCAATTTTCCTAGGAAAAGCCTATACCGATAGAAATAAAGTAGACGGAAAAATTGAAGTTACAGGCTTAGGAAAAACAGATTTTTCATCAGACTTAATTGTTTGGGAAGGAAGTTTTGGTTCTGTAAATACAGACTTAAAACAAGCTTACATCTCTTTAGAACAAAAAAAAGCGACCATAAACGATTATTTAACTAAAAAAGGAATTAAACCAGAAGAGCTTATTTATAGCGCCGTTTCTACAAACCAAAAAACAAAACAACTATACACACCTACTGGCGATTATGCAGGTGAAGAATTTGTAGGTTATGAACTTACACAATCTGTAGAAATCGAATCTAAAGAAGTCGATAAAATAGAGAAAGTATCTCGAGAAATTACAGAATTATTAAATCAAGGGGTTCAGTTTTATTCACAAGCGCCAAGATATTATTATACAAAACTTGCCGATCTTAAAATTGAAATGATTTCTAAAGCGACAGAAGATGCAAGACTACGAGCAGAAAACATTGCTAAATTTTCAGGTGGAAATTTAAGTACTTTAGAATCTGCTAAAATGGGAATTTTTCAAATTACAGGTCAAAACTCAGGAGAAGATTATTCTTGGGGAGGAACATTTAATACCGCTAATAGAGAAAAAACAGCTTCGATTACTATGAAGTTGGTTTATAAAGTAGACTAATATTACATTATATTTTTTAAGTAATTGAAATACAAAAGGGAGGGAAATAGCTTTATTTTCCTCCCTTTTTTAAATTCTGTTTTCTAAAATCTACGGGACGCACATGAGCAACTTGATAAAATACATTGCTAAACGCTCCTATACTGCTGTACCCACAAGCATAGGCAATTTCACTGATAGATTTATTGGTTTCTAGCAGCATCTCCATACTTCGAATAATGCGAGTCATTTTTAAATACTGAAGAAAAGAAATATCAATATGTTCTCTAAACATTCGAGATAAACTTCTAGAACTCATTCCAAATGCTTTTGCAACCAAATTTAGCTTTAAAGGGTCTTCTAAATTATGATGAATATATTTTAATATCGGTTTTAATAATTCATTTTTTGTAGTTGGTAAAGCGATTGGAATTGGAACTCTAGAAACTGCCATCAATACATTTCGAAAAGCAATTAAAAACTCGTGTTGATGGGTTTGTTCTTTTGTGAATCCACCTTTCCATTCTTCGGTAAATAAAATCATTTCCTTGATTAAGTCGGTAACGGGGTAAATCCCCATTGTTCTCAATTTATGATCTTTAGGAAACAAATCTACTGGAAAATATAAATTACGCACCATAATAAAAGGCGAGCGCAACTCTACGTTATGCTCCATCCCTGCTGGCATCCAAACAAAATGTCGGGCTGGTAAAAAATACGAATTGGTTGGCGTATTTAAAAAGGCGACACCACCATCAATATAAGATAATTGATGTTTTTCGTGTTTATGTAAAGGTAACTGCTGTTCAATTTTAGTATGATGTATAAATATGCTGTCTTTTATAGAATCAACATCAGTTAAAAATTGAAAGGGACTCTTATTAATGATCATCTAAATTCTTGTTTGGCTCAAATTAGTAAATATTTGTCTATTTACAAAAAACAAAGCTTTAATAGTCTAAGTAATTTTGCTCAAAAAAAGAAACAGAAATGATAAGCAGTTTAATAAAAAGAATGTTCTTCTTTTTAGCAGTATTTTTTAACACCTTCGGGTATGCTCAAGAAATACCAAAAGATAGTATTTTCTTAAGTTTAGATGATGCTTGGAGTAAAGCAGAAATTTATAGTAAAGCACTAAAAGTACAGCATTTAAAAACGGAAATTGGTAAAGAAAACATTCTCGATGCCAAAAACAAAAGATTACCATCGGTAGACTTTGATGCATCTTATGGAAAATTATCAAATATTCCTGTTTTTGTAAATGGAATTAATAATAATGCAGAATTTATTCATCTAGAAGATCATAGTACGTATGATGCTTCGGTAAGTGCCTATTTTAATATATATGCAGGTGGCTCTAAAAGAACTGCGATTAAATCAGCTGAAGCATCTAAAGCATTTTTAGAACATATTGAAGAAGAAACAAGCGACCAATTGCATTTAGAAGTGATTCAATATTACGTAAGTCTGCAGCGTTCGTATCAATATGAAAATTTAGTGAAGCAAAATATCAAACAAAATGCAGAACGTGTGCGTTTGATTGAGCAATTGTTTAAAAATGGTGTGGTATTAAAAAGTGATTTGCTACGCGCAAAATTACAACTTGCTAAACTACAAACACAGTTGGTTACCATAGAAAACGATCTTGTTATAGTAACGCAATCCCTTAATATTCTATTAGGAAATGAAGACGACACCCTTTTAATTCCGTCTGATACAATTCAGACAAAAGACATCGCTATCGATAAAAATTACGACAGTTTTGTTTCGGAAACGCTTAGTCAATCGCCTTTAGAAAAAATGGCCGAAAAGCAAATTACATTAAGTGAATTAAAAACAGATGCTTTGAAAGCAGATAAACTTCCTAAAATTGGATTTTTCGGGAGTTATACCTATTCGTATCCTCAAATTCAGCTTTACCCTTATGAACAAGCACCGTATTTATTAGGAATAGCAGGTATAAAATTGTCTTACGATATTTCTGCACTGTATCACGACAAGCATAAGGAAAAAGCAGCCGAAATAGAAGTGGAACAACAAAAAATAGCTAAAGAACATGTGGATGATAATTTAAGAAAGCAAGTAAAAACAGCTTATAGTCGTTTTAAAGAAGATGTTATAAAAATTGAAGTTGCGGAAGAAAATATTCAATCTGCACAAGAAAATTATCGCATCGTGAAACAAACTTACTTTAATCAATTATCTCTTTTAACAGATTTGATTGATGCAGATACCCAACAATTAGAGGCCCATTTTGAATTGATTAACAATCAAATAGCAGCCAAAGTACATTATTATCAATTATTAAAAATATCAGGAAAATTATAAATGAGCACAGCATTAAAAAAATACGAAAAGACAGATAGAATACTTGTACGAATTACCTATTTGGTCGCCTTATTTATCTTAATCGGATTAATACTATGGGGTGTGTTCTCTATGATTCATCAATGGAGATATGAAACCACAAATGATGCACAAGTTAAAGAATACATCAACCCAATTTTGAGCCGTACCAATGGCTATGTACAAGACGTAAAGTACAAAGACCACGAACATGTAAAAAAGGGAGATACTTTAGTTGTATTAGATCGAAATGAAGCTTTGGTACAACAAGATATTGCGCAAGCAAAATTAAGAGCAGCCGAAGCACAATTGCATGTTTTAGAAAGTAATCAAAATACGTCTAACGTAAGTTCAGGCATCAATCAATCGCAAATTAATGCGGCAAAAGCACAATTATATCAGCAGCAAAAGGAATATGAACGTTACAAAAATTTATTAGATAATAATGCCGTAACCCCACAACGTTTTGAAGACATCCAGACCAAACTAAAAGTTGCTGAAGCGAATTTTGAATCTGTAAAAAGAAGCTATCAAACATCACTGAGTAAAACGACTGATGTTGGTGCTCAAATAGAAGTTGCAAAAGCAACAATTCAAGAGAAAAAAGCCGATTTAAATAAAATTTTACTCGATTTAAAATATGCAGTAATTACTGCGCCAACCAATGGTTATATGGGTAAAAAGAATTTACAAATAGGACAATTGGTACAAAAAGGACAAACCATTGGTTTTATTGTAGATAAAAATCAAAGTAAATGGATTGAAGCCAATTTTGAAGAAACACAAATTGCAGCGTTGCATGAAGGTCAAAAAGCAACTATTACAATTGATGCCTTTCCTGGAGAAACATTTAAAGGAACTATAGAAGCATTTTCTGCCGCTACAGGATCTCAATTTTCATTATTACCACCAGATAATGCCACTGGAAATTTTGTAAAAATTACACAACGTTTTCCTGTTCGTATTAAACTTACTGACAATGAAAATAGCTTAGAACAACTTCGAGCTGGTATGAATGCCGAGGTAAACGTTCCTAAATAATAAAATTAAATTATGTCTACAACTTATCATCATTCCTTTAAATCTTGGGTTCCAAGATGGCTTATGGTACTTACAATTTTGCTTACACTTGTTCCTATAACTGCTGTTTTAGGGATTTATATTGGCGGAATGGATAGTGCGATGAGTTATTATGCTGCCGATTCTTATGACATTAAATTTTCTATTATAATGTTTTATGTAGGGATAGCGAGTGCCTTTTCTTTAGAAAAAACAATCTCTACTAAGTTTGCTACCAAACCTTATTTCACCATGTCTTGTATCTTATTTATACTCGTAAACTTGATACTTTATAATACCCAAAATTTAACCATATTAATTGTTTTTCGGTTTTTAAACGGAATGTTGACACTTGTTTTTGTAGGGACTTTATTTAATCTGATATTTCAGCAGTTTCATTCCCAAAGAAGTAGAGTATTAAGCTATGCTTTTTTGTACGGAACCATGTTTGGCTCCATACCGCTTTCTTATATTGTTGATGCTGTTCTTTTTTCAAACTACAATTTTAATATCCTTTTTATATTAATTATATTTTCTTGTTTACCTGGTTTTGTATTGCTTTTTGTTTGCTTAAAAAAGGAGGTAGAATTAAGAAAAGAAAAAACACGCATTAAAGACAAAGTAGATTGGGTAAGTTTTGTATTATATGCGGCTGCTTTAACCACGGTGACTTATATATTATGTTACGGGCAATACTACAACTGGTTTAAGAGTTTACATATTATTTTAACAACAATAACCTTTGTTATTTCGTTACTCTTGTTCGTTTTTAGACAATTAAAGTTAGAAACTCCTTATGTGGATCTTAGCATATATAAATATCGAAATTTTAGAATTGGAATGTTAATGCTCGTCGCTTTTTATATTACAAAAGGAGATACTAGCGTGTCGTTTGGTTTCTTTGCCAATGGGCTTAATTTAGATGTATATCACAAAAGTTATGTGATGATAATAAATGGAATTGGAGTTATTTTTGGAGCACTACTAACGGCACGATTTATTTTAGCAGGTGTAAGAATACGATTAATTTGGCTTACAGGATTTGCTTCATTTTTATTTTTTCATATCTATATGATTTTCATATTGGGAAATCAAGCAGAAATACTAGATATTATATTACCCTTATTTTTTCAAGGTTTTGGTAATGGTATCTTAATTGTTTCTATAGTTATTTTTTATGCTACAGGAGTTCCTTCTGAAATAGGTTTTTATGCTTCGGTTACTGGAGTTTCGTATCGTTGTTTTACCTTTACATTAAGTATGGCATTGGTTACTTTTATGGGCTTGCGTCAAGGAAGTATGCATTATAATAATTTTGCAGAGGACATTGTAATTACAAACCCTGCAACTGTTTTACGCTTACAAAACTACAATGAAACCTTACTAAGTCATGGTGCTTCTAAATTACAAGCTTCTGCAGGTGCAAGAAAAATGTTAGGAAAAGCAGTAGGCGTTCAATCTAATCTTTTGTTTGCCCGCGATTATTATATGTATTTAAGTTGCTTTATCATTTTTGTAATGCTTGGTATTGCTTTAATTCCCCATTTTCATTATCAACTTCGAAAAATTTCGGATAAACTAACGCCTATTTAATGATTCTTTAAATATTGATGCTGTTATGAATTTGTAGAAAAAATAAAAGTTATTAATGAGGCTAAATTTTTCTTCGGTATCTATTCTGATGTTCTTTATAATGATGATTATATTCTTTTTACCAAATAAGTTTCAGGATTTATAAAATATCAATCGGTAGATTCTAAAATAATTCAACTTCCAACACTAATTCTAGATAAGGATTTAAACCTTCCAAAGAAATAAAAACATAATTTTACAAAAAAATGTTATTCAAAATAAAAGAGGAAGCTAAATTAAATGGTTGAAATAATAAAAGCAAACGCAACACATTGCGAATTAATTGTAGAAATAGGAAAACAGACTTTTTTTGAATCTCATGGACATAGTGCTTCTAAAGACGCTATTGATCATTATATTTCTAAAACTTATAATAAGGAAACTATCCTTAAAGAATTTGACAACGATAAAGTCCATTATCATCTTATCTATAGCGATGGGATTATTGCTGGGTTTTCAAAAATTGAATTAAATATCTCCAACAAAAACATTGTGGATCTAAACATCACTAAATTAGATCGCATCTATCTTTTAGAAACTTTTCATGGCAAGCAATTGGGATCTAAATTGTTTCATTTTAATATTGAATTATCTAAAAAACAGAAACAAAATGGCATTTGGCTTGCGGTCTGGACAGAAAACCAAAAGGCGATAAATTTTTATCAAAAAATGGGTTTTAAAATAGCAGGAGCTTTTGATTTTAAAATATCTGAGACGCATACCAATCCAAATCATATTATGTATTTAGAGTATTAATATAGTATGTTTTTTTATTAAAAATTAAGAGGTGTTTACAAAATGTGAATGCCTTTTTTTTGTAGACTAGAAATAGAAAACACACGGTAAACAGTGAATTATTAAAGCTCAAAACTGCTGAATTCCGTGATAAAAAATTTTATAAGCTTCTCTAATTTTGTAATAAATAATAAAACACACAACATTATGAGCGGTACAGTTTCAGGAAAAGAAAAATCTCAAGAAGAAATAGAAAAAATCATTGAACAAACACAAAATAGTGATCAAAAAATATATCCTATTTTAAAACCAGGTGATTGGGTTGGATTAAAAGCAGGAGCTTTGAGTTCTACTTTAATTCCGTCTGAAGATGGTGCTGAAGTCGTAATAGGTTACGGTATAGATACACCTGATAACTTTGTGTTTTTAACTAAAAAACACTTAGAAACTATGGACCCTAAACAAATTACACAAGAAGCTTTTCAAAATTTAGAAAACTGCGATACGGGATTAGAATTTGTTGCGTCCTTAGATAATAAAGCAGTTGGTTCTAACGGGAGCGACTTTTCAAGTGAGACCATTCTTTCTAGAACACATATGCTAAAAGCACATGCCATGTTAGACGCTGAAGAATTATTGGTATCTATCCCTAGAAGAACCTGTATGACCATTATTTCAAGAGATGTGGATAAAGATACAATGAATACATTTGCTTACTTGCACAACTATACTTGGGAGGATGATAGTTTTGGAAATGCACCTATTACTAATTCTCTTTTTATTGTAAAAGATGGTAATATTGTAGGACATATCCCTTTATAATTCAATTAAAAGGACCAAATAATTAATGGTATTCTTATATCATTAAAATCACTCAAGGCATTCTTAAAAGAATGCCTTTTTTATGACTGTAACTCTATGTAATTAAACATCATATGTAACTACTTAAATTTTTAACCTTTATGCAGACACGCTTTTTCTATATGCACAAAGAAATTTAAAGACGTGAATACATTTTTTATGAGTTATAAACGGAGAAAGACACTGTAAACAGTGAATCACTGAATCATCGAATTTGGCTGAAAACCGTGACAAAAAAGCTTCTTAGTGTCTTTAATTTTGTCATAAATAATAAAACAAATAACATGAAAGTTAATACACTTAATAGAAACGAAAATTTATCAGAAATTAAAGCCATCGTAGAAAAAGCAAGCCAAGGCGAATATAAAGTTTATCCTATTGTAAAAGCAGGAACTTGGGAAGGTTTAGATGGTGAAATTCTACAAACCACTGCAATAAAAGGCGATAATGAAAATGATCCCTCTAAAATAGTTGCTATTTATGGGATAGATACACCAGATGGTTTTGTGTACTTAACGATGGCTGATTTAGACATCTACGATGGAACAAAACTGCTTGATGATGCGTACCAAAACTTAGACGATTTAGAATCTACTTTAGAATATGCTGAAGCGTTAGACAATAAAGCACTTATTTCTATTGGGTCTTATTTTGCTAGTGAACGCGTTTTTAGCAAAGTAGAAATGAAGAAAGCCCACGATATGCTAGAGTCAGAAGATTTATTTGTGTCTACATCAAAATATGGTGAGTTAATGATTATTTCACAACACGCAGATAAAGAGACTAAAGATCAATTTGGATACCTACATAAGTACAATTGGAATGATGACGAGAACCCTAACGAGCGTATAGCAGATCTTGTATATTCAGTAAAAAACGGTGCAATTGTGGGACACATCCCTTTATAAACTGATAAACAGAATTAACACGTATATACAGGTCTTTATCGTTAGTTATATATAGCTAACGATAAAGATTTTTTTAAATTCAATAGAAAGTAAACTTCTACTCCCACAACTCTACTTCTCTCCTCTAAAACATTTCAACTCTTATAAAAAGCTTTTTAATGATTAAAAGTAAAAACAAGCCATATTAATTAACTATAAAACACATAAATGGCGGAATTCAGTGAGAGAGGATTTTGTATCCTTCTATAAATTTGCATTGCATAACAAATACATAGTAAAATGAGCGATACAATTTACGGAGAGGAAAAATCTAGAGAAGAAATAGAAAAAATGGTTGAGCAAACTAAAAATCAGAAAATCTACCCCATTTTAAAACCAGCAAACTGGGTAGGACTTAAAGCAGGTGCATTAAGTACAAGCCTAATAGGTACCGAAGAAGATGGAGATTTAGAAGTGGTTATTGGTTATGGAATGAACACTCCAGATAATTTTGTGTTTTTAACGCACAATCATTTAAAAACCATGGATGGTCAGCAAATTACAAAAGAAGCTTTTGAAAACTTAGAAAACTACGACACAGAATTTGAGTATTCTAGAACTTTAGATAATAAAGTTTTAACCTCTAGCGGATATGATTTTTCTAGTGAAAGAATCTTATCTAAATCACACATGCAAAAAGCGCATGCTATGTTAGAAGCAGACGAGCTATTGGTTTCTATACCAAGACGCACTTGCATGATGGTTGTTTCTAAAGCAGCAGATAACGAACTACTTAATACATTTATACACTTACACAAAAATGCTTGGAACGACGATAGTTATAAGAATGCTCCAATTGCAAATATTCTTTTTGTAGTAAAAGATGGTGAAATCGTGGGTCACGCATCATTAGGACAATAACCTAAAAACACACTTAAACACACGTCTTTTCGTTAGGTATTTGCTAGTAGTTAACGCTAAAGAAAAAATAATTAAAAAAATAAGACTTGAAATATCTAGACTTTAATATCAATTGCAGAGTACAAAACTTAATGGTTGATGTTTTTGAATTAATAAGTGCATCTAAAGAAACTGAACTTAAAATTAGTGAACTTTTAGACACACAAAGCATCTTTGAACTCGTTTTTGAAATTGTAAAAGACACGGGGTTTTATAATCTAGATGAAAATTTTAGATTAATAAAAGCCTTAAATATAGATACCGATGAGGAAACCCTAGATGATGCCCTATACAACACTTGGGTAACTATGACAGATAATTTAAACACTGCAAAAACTCAAGAAGAGTTTAATGCCAAGTTTGCTTTATTTGTTCCTATTGTTCTAAGAAAAATGGAAATGATTAACCACATTGCTGTTTAAGAACACATATAAACCATCCCATCACTTTAATAAAAACCAGAAAGTAGTGCAAACTACTTGAACGCTCTTAATTTAAAATATGGAATTCAATAAGAATTATATAACTACATATTATACAGACATAAAAAATGTCAAAAATTATCCTGAAGCATTTTTATACGAACTTTTTTTAATAGGAAAAATATCCAGAGATAATGATCTTGTTGCAGAGATTTCTGAAACCTTAAAAGAATACGGTACAATACAAATTAATAACGCATTTAAAATGCGTAATAAACTACCAGAAAACGGACAAGATGCTACACGAATAATAAAATCCTTTCTTCAATACGGAACTAAAGACCCATTGTTTCCTATTGGAAAATTATATACAATGATGGATTTTGCAATATTTTCTATTGATGAGGAATCTATTGCAAAGAAATTAGAAAAGCAACCAGACCTAATTTTACGTTTACAAGGCATTACAGAACTACATATTGAAGGTGTTTTTAATAAAGATATTCCTGAAGAGTTTTGCTATATCTCTTCTCTTAAAACTTTAGAAATAAAAGGAGATTATAAAAATTTACCTACTTCTATGGGCAATTTACAGCAGTTAGAAAACCTAACGCTAAATCTTGCTAATTTAGAATCTTTCCCTAGTAGTTTCTGGAATTTAAAAGCATTAAAAGAATTAGACCTAAAAAATATAGTTACAGATTGTCAAAGATTTTTTCAACTAAATAAACTTAAAAAGTTAGTTAAAATCTATTTATTAAATGTTAATTTAAAAGACACCTCTCTACTTAAGCTTCCTACAAGTCTAACCGAAATTAGTTTTATTAGATTAGATAATATCTCTAAATTACCTAATAGTATTGCAACGCTTAAAAATCTTGAAAAACTAAACGTTTACAAGTGTCCTAGACTAAAAGAATTACCTGAGGGATTAGAACACTTAGATAATCTCTCTGTAATGAGTTTTGAAGAGGTTCCGTTAATCAAAGAAATAAAAGATAACCAAATATTTACAGTAAACTGTAGCTATATTTCTTTAGATGACGATATAAAAGTAATAAGTAATGGCGCGCCTCTTTTTAATTCAGAATTATTAATTAGAGATGCTAAACTACTAAACTATGTCTTAACAAATCCTAAAAACTTTTGCAGTCTTAAAAGCTTACAAATTCATTATATAAATGATTTTTCTGAAGTAACAGAAGGTTTGGGGCAATTAAAAAACTTAGAATCTATTGATATACATCAAGGAAGCAATACTAATATTTTATGGCAAAACATAGATAAATGTACCAACTTAAAATATTTAAAATTATACAATGTTAATATAGAAACGTTTCCTGATGGATTAAAAAACTTAAAAAACATTGAGTATTTAAATTTTAGAACGTGTAGAAACCTTACACTTAACGGTAATAATTTACCTGCTAAGCTAAAGGAATTGCATATATCTGAAATTGAAGAATTTATTCCAGGGAAACATATATTAGAAATTGACGAGGCTAATTTTGGAAATCTTAAATTACAAAATCCTAAAGAATTATTTAGCACATTAATTACTAAAAAATTACATGTTGTATTTTTAAATCAAGGCGCACAAGGTCTAGAAGATCTAACACAATATTTACCAAAACCAGAAGCTTTAATAGAATTAAAAGCGTACACGAACACCTGTAATTTTAAAAGAATACTAAAACACTGTACACAATTAAAAAGATTACATTTAGAAAATAAAGAAGAGAACTCTTCTCCTGTATACGCTTATCCTGCACCACAATTAGAGTATTTAAGATTACATTTTTATAAGGCAGAAAATTTAGAAGATTTATTAAGTAATATGCCAAACTTAGAAACAATAGATTTAGCACATTACGATATTTCTGAAACGTTTCCAGAAGTATCATTACCTCGATTAAAAGTTTTAAATTTAAGTTACACTTCTTTTGAAACACTAGAAACCTTAAACGCACCAATGTTAAATACTCTAAGAATTGAATTGAGTTATAAATTCGGAATGGAGGGATATTCTAAATTAAATCAATTTAAAAAGTTAAAAAAATTGAGTTTTATAGGTATTAGTCACGATGTAAAAACTGTACCAAAAAGCATTACGGAATTAAAACTTACAGAATTTTTAATTGGTCATAAAATTGATATTTTACCAGAATATTTAAAAAGAATAACAACCTTAGAAACGTTATCTCTTGGTGGTAATGATTTTATTAACATACCAAACTGGATTTCAGCCTTACCTAGATTAACTCGCTTAGATATTGATGGTTGCCAATTCGAAAATGCTGTTCCGGAGAGTTTTAGAAGACTAAAACTAAAAGAACTTAAATATTATATTGGGAAATTTAATGGTGGAAATATGCCAGCAGAAAAATACAAATACTTAATAACACCCGGTTATACAAAATTAAGAAAAGCTTTTAGCACACAAGATGCTGATTAATTTTAAACGTATTATACCATAAAAAAAAGCCCAATTACAAATTTGTAATTGGGCTTTTTTTATAAGGAATATTCTATAAATTAAAATTTATTCTGAATAGGCTTTAATTAATTTGTATAAAGTCATTTTGGTATTAAACAAACCACCATCATCATGACGAAAAATATAAAGTGTTTTACCATCGTGTATATCCACAAATAACAAATCTCCTTCTGAATTTTTTCCAATAGAGATGCTTGCAGATAACATTCCCGTTTGCCATTTTTTTCCTTTTTGGTCGTACATTGTAGGTCCGAAAATATCATTTAATGTAGTAGCATAAGCTCTTAAGGCACGAGCTTCACTCACTTCCATACCATCAATATTTGTTAAGGAAATCATCTTCTCAAAACTATATAGTTTGAAATCTTCATCTTCTACAGTAACTGTTCTCGGTTTTTCTGAAATAAAATCTCTATAATTTTTTCTAAACAAGTTTTTAGCAAGTTCAATGCTTTCTATAATAAAATCTGTACTCATAATTATATTTTTTAATATTAGTTCTTAGTATTTTCTTTTGTTTTTGTATCTACAATTTGTAGTAATGTTGGCATTCGGTATTTACCGTGCATACGTTCTATAGCGTTACAAACCTCATCTCTATCCGTACCAATAGAGGTGACATACAATGGTTTTTTACTTTCGCCACGAAACACTTCTTTAAACACAGCTGTTTTAGACACAAACTCAGATTTTGCGATACCTACAACCGGAATTTTATGCTCTAAAGCTTGGTACAAATAGCCTCCTAAGCCCAAGTGTTTTTCTTCTAGAATCACGTAACCATCTACAATAATTAAGTCTATTTCTTCTAGATTCACTTGTTTAAGTAGACTTAAAATACATGGCAATTCGCGCTTATAAAAGGAACCAGGTTCGTACGGTTCTACACCTTCAATAATATCCGTGTAAATTTGCGTTGGAGCTTCATCTTCCCAATCGTTAAAGCTTACCGCAATTGTTTTCGCTTTGCCATCGTAATAATAAGTATCAAAAGCAAGTTTCATAATCTTAGTATTTTTATTTTCCTATTTGATGTTCGTAATAACCCAATGCTTCAGCTCTCACAAAATCAGTGTAACTCGGGTTTTCTGCAATAGATTTTAATACATCTATATATTTTTTACGCTCCTCGCCTACCAAACCATTAATAAATCTATTCAATAAAAGTGTAGATGTTATTGTACCGTTTTCTGTATTGAATTTCAGCAATTCTGTATTATAAATTTTGTAATCTGGTTGATTTATAGCTTCTATAAAATGAATGAAAGAAAAGTTTTCGTCTAGTTCTGGATCTTGACGTTTTAAGAAGTCAAAAAGCACTTGAATAAGCTGTTGTTTTTGTGAATCTGTAAAACTATTTACATCGGGTAATTCATCACCTATAGCATCAAAAAATTCACTAATTTCATAATCTTCCATATCGCCATTAACTTGGAAGTTTTTAATTTGTGTAATAGCATTTTCTAAATTCATTATAAACCATTTAAATTATTTTCGTTCTAAATCTGTGATTAATAAAGGATTTGTTTGCTTTAATTCCTTAATTAATTGCTCAACTGCAGTTGTTGTAGGATCTGATTTTAAGTGCTCTACTTCATCTTCTGTAATACCTACAAGTTGTAAAAATGTGACTTCGCCGTGTGGAGTTTCAATCTTTCCTAATTCAGGATCTACTGCAAATACAAAACCAAAAATTTTAGTGTCTGTATTGAGTCTAATTGGACCCTTTGCAGCTATAAAATGATTCTCTTCAAACCATTTACCACTGCTAAAAACATAACGTGCCAAATTATTCATAATCTGAATCGCCCAAGTTGGCTCATCCTTATCTTCTTTAAAGGGTTTTAATCTAAAGGTAAACTCAAATCCCCATTTACTGAATTCTTCTTCTGTTTTTTCTTCATCATAAT
Organism: Formosa sp. L2A11; assembly: GCF_009796865.1. Taxonomy (GTDB): domain Bacteria; phylum Bacteroidota; class Bacteroidia; order Flavobacteriales; family Flavobacteriaceae; genus Formosa. The sequence continues at coordinate 3,062,696 of NZ_CP047028.1, forward strand.
ACAATTCAGACATGCCATAACTCACGATATGCTTATGATTTTCTTGATGATTAGAATCGTAAATACTAGCGCCATCTATAGGGTCTGTACCACCTAAACTAAAATGAAGTCCGCATAAAGGACCATAATGTTTTGGCTCGGTATCTGCATATAGGTTTTCTAAAGCTTTGTCTATAGCTAACCAGCCTACAGCATCTTCTTCTGTAAATTTATTTTTATAAGTTGCTTTGTCCATTTTAACTTAATTAATCTTAATGTTAATTCAAAAAATAAGCTTATTCTAAAATCTCTTCATCAATAAAATTAAAATCAGTTTCTATTAGCATTTTTAAATAGGCATCAAAACTGTCTGCAATCACTTTAAATTCATCTGGATCGTGAAGAAATCTTATAACCTGACCTTTTGCACCTTTTTCTGATGGACTAAAGTCTATAAATAACTGAGAGGTTCCGCAGTTATTCATACAATCTGAAAAATGAAGCCAATTCATATTGTTTGCATTATTGGTGATTTTCTCATCTATTTTTACACCTTCATATGCTCTATTTATATAATCTGAATAATAGTTTATAGCATTATTTCTGTTTTCAAAAATCTGTTTAGATGATAATAGATAGTACGGATATTCAGAAACATCGGAGCCCAACAGAAAAAAAGTAATCTTTTCTTCTCCATACGCTCTCCAATATGTGCCATCTACGTATTGTAGTAAATTAATTAAAGCACTTGGAATACTAGGATAAATTGCTTTAAGTTTATCTAGATCTTCTTGTGTTGCACCGTGTTTTATGTATTCAAAATAATCCCAAATTTCTTTACCTTTTGCATTATAATAGGCGCTTTTAAGTCCTGAGATATATGTATTTACTATGTTTTTCATTTTAAACGCTATTAGTATTTTACTTATTCTTAGTTATAAATTCTAATGACTTAGAGTTTAATACATGGTTATAAGTTCCATTCTGTAACTCTAACGTATTTATATTAAAGTCTGAAATTTTGGCTCTATAGATTTTAATACGTCCTCCATTTCCTTTATTTAGCCATTCTGAAAGGTTTCTTTTCATCGTGTTTTGGTTATCCCAAACAATAAGTTACCTAAAGATTTTTCGAGAACTCCAAATTCATTAAAGCCTGTTGAATTTAAATTTTGATTATCTGAACAACGAAAAATAAGATCTCCATCTTTAATATTTTCATTAAAAACAAAATCCATTTTTGTAGATTCTTGTTTGTTTATATAAACCCAAGAAAATACAAAAATGGATAATATGCCTATAATAAGGATTGTTAACTTAATTTTCATGTAAAAATTTTAAGTTCCCTATTTTAATACAGGAATAAGATGTTTCCAGTTTAAGGCTGTTGCAAAATCTAACGCTGTTTTTCCTGTATTGGTTTTAGCCGTTTTATCTGCTCCTAATTCTAATAAAATTTCTACTGCTATTTTATTTCCTGCAATAGTTTCGGTGTGTAATCTAGTCACCCCATTTTCATCTATAGCTGTTACAGCATCTAGGTTGGCTTCAAAATAATCTCGAGCAGGTTTTTCCATAACTTTACTCATTGGATGCTCTATAAGATTTTCTTCATTTTCTTCCTGCTTATAAGCTACTAAAATATTATTAGGGTCTCCAAAATCTAATCCCCAAGCCTCATCGTGTTGCTTTCTTGCTTCCTCCGTCATATCAGAACGTAGAACTTGAATGGTATATCCACCGTAAGTTTTACGGTCTATGGCTAGCATCCAATCTGATATTTCAGAGACTTTTCTAGTTACCGTATCGCCTTCCGCAACATTGGTTAATAGGTTAGGTGAATTCATTAAAACACCCGTAATATTTTCCCCATCAAAAGCTATTTCGCTAATCCACATATGTTCTACAGTAGGTTCAGCATTAGCTTCATCCATTTGCTGAAAAGGAATCTTTACCAACGATAAATCATGTGCAGGAACCATACGTTTTGCTTCCCAATATATTTCTCTCCAGAAATAGTTAAACGTGTCTTGTGCTTTAAGATAAGCAGCTTTCATTTTTTCGTTTTGTTCTGCGTAAATTATATTATTTTCTTGACTCATAATTTATTTATTTTTTAATGACTGATTTGCTTTAAACAAAAAGTTGTCTTAACTTTTAATAACCTTCCTCTTTTGGATCTTTATTAATCATTTCTTTGTGATGTGTCTTCTAAAAAACATTAAAGAATAATAGATTTTAATCCCCAATTAACACGAACAAAGATGAAATTTTAGATGATTTTTTATATAACGGATTTCAGTGATATTTAATTTTCTGAACTATTTCTACAACTCTGCTTTACGTTCCTGAAGTCTTTTTACAAGCAAATCGATATTTTTTAATTTGGCTTCATACTCATTTTTAATTTCCTTTTGTGAAGCCTCTACAGTTTTGTTAGAATTGAAATCTAATTGCTCTACAGTATCGTTAAGATTAGAAAATTTATCGTTTTTAGCTATTGAATTTTGCTCAGGTTTAGATTTGAATAATATAACATTCGGGTTAGAATTATTTTTTAAATCTGCTACAGAAATAGTTTCTAAAACACCAGACTGAGCTAAGACTAACGCATCTCCTTTAAGTGCGTGATTATTTACTTTAAGGTTTAAGTTTTCTGAAGACGGTGTACGATACACAATACCTTCTATAGATTCATTATTTTCTAAAAGCGAACTTTTAGAAGCATTTGTATTTAAAGTCTCTAGAGTAATTGTATCCATTAACTCCATATTGTCTTTAAAAATGTGTTTCGGATAAATAGTGTGTAAAATTTTATCTCCAATAACGTTGGCCCAATTTCCTTCTGAAGCATCTAATGATGATGGATCTATAATTACAGTATATTTGACTTTAGATTTTTTAACGTAAGGTTTAAAATGGTCGTCTACCATAGTAAACTGGCTTTTATAAAAGGTCACTAAATCCAGTGTGAATTTTGCATCTATTTTAGTTTTTATTTTAGAGATATTGTCTGATATTTCTCTAACAGCACCATAAGCCTTAGCTTCTTTATTAGAATCTGTAAAAGAAGAAAACATCGTATTATCTTTATTTTCGAGAACTACAGCAACATCTGAAATGCTTTCAGAATACGCAGCATCTTGGTAATTATCTGGATTTACAAAATACGCATCAGATAATTGTTTTCCGCTAATAACAAATGTTTTAGATTGATCTGCGACTAAGAGTTTTGTGATTTGTATAGGATCTTCAATCGTAATTTTTGTATTACTGGTTGTTAATGCCTCATCTACACCATTTTTTTGCACTCTTGGTTCATTCAAAGTATATATAATCTCTAATTTTAAAAGATTTTTAGATAAATTATATGTCGTCTCATTTTTTTCTAAAGCAGAATGTTCTTGATATAAAGCTGTATAACTTTTTTTATTACAAGAAGAAAGCATGACTAATAATAGTGCGAAATAAATTAGATTATTTTTCATTTTGAATGTGTTTATTGTACACTACAAACTTAGATCTAATGCCATCTTTACACATCCCTGAAAACGGGGTAAATACACGTCCTGTATTCAGGTTATTTTACTTTTATAGCTTTAAAAACAAAAAATAAGCACGTTTTCACAAACGTGCTTTTCTAACTAAATACGACTATAAATTAAATTCGTTTTTATCTTATAAACAAATAGATAACAGATGTTTATATTAAAATATAATTGTTTTCTGGTCACTAAATATGCTATGCAATAATTAGATTTTTTTTACCATCTCATTATTGGCTCATCTTTCCATAAAACCAACCTGAATTCTTCATAATGTTTACCTGTTCCTATGGTGTGCGTATCTCTAAATCCTTTATCTAATTGTAATTTATGAAGCATGCCTAAAGCAGAACCAACCCATAATGTTTTTTCGTTATCTGAAATGGTAATACCAGTAATAGTAGATCCTAAAAAGTATTTCCAAATGCAATTTCCTTTAGCATCTACTGCTTTTATATACCCATAAACGTCGCCCAAAATATAGTATTTAGAAGTTGCTACACCACAATAGACTCTCATGCCGTCATCTATAGTTGTATAATCTTCACTTTCTTCATAAGCAGTAATACTTATGTCTTTAAGGTTTGAAGTATCTACTCCAATAGTAACGCCATTATAAAAATGACATGAATTTGTAATTAATTGATCGTCGTTTTTAGAAAACAAACAAAAATCTGGGTAAGAAGATTGCGGGCCAATGTCTCCAATTTGTGTTCCATTAGCATCTAAAATTCTATGATCGTAACATTGGTCTCCAACAACAATATAATTATTATCGTTAGAAAGTGTTGCATTCTCCATGTCTATACTAGAATCCCATTCATCGTCTTCAAGATCGAGAACCGGATGAATCATGTGTTCTGCATCGTTAGAAATAATATAAATACCGTCTGACGATACTAATAAAATTTTAAGTCCGTCGTTAAAAGGAATTAATTCTGTAATCCCGATATTCTTGGTTTTATCTAAATTAAAAATTGCAATAATATCGCCTTCCCAACCTTGAGTAGTTACAATGGTATTATTTGACGCCATAGCAAAAACATTGCGCTGTTTAGATTTCCCGACAGCATCAATAGAAGTATCGAGTTTAATTGTAACATTGTCTTTAAGAATATAGGCTTGTCTTTTTTGATACGCTGTTCCTACTAAAAACACAATTTTTTGTTCGTCTATAAAATTAAGTTGCACTATACTTTGTCCTTTTTTATCTAAATACTTGATAAACGGAATGTGTGCAGGCGGAAAATTAGTTCTAAACTCAGCAACAGTATCGTTTTGATTAGCAGCCTTTAAAAATTGATACACGGCATCTGCTAAATGACTTCTTTTATCTTCGGGTTCTTTGCCTTCCCAGTTTTCCCAACCGTTAGTTTCTCCAAAATTCACCATTTCATTTACATCAGAAGCATATTTACTTCCTAATGTATTCCACTCTTTTTTAATGGCTTCTATGTTCTTCTCTGTAAATTTCATTGGTAATATATTAAAAATTGTATGAGGTAAAATTAAATTTTAAGTCCTTTATTTAATTAATTAAAAACAATAGCTGTTTTATTATCAATGCTATACTTAGCCGCTTTTATAAGTGTTACACAAACTAATTTTTCTATCCAAAAATCACCTTGCTTTTCTATAGTTCTATCAACTTCGGCTATATTTGTAACCGTATTATTAGCATCTAATTTTATATCTAAATATTTTGTAAGGTCTTTTAATTCTTCTAAAAGAATGTAAGACGAACCTATCATTGCTCCTGGTACAGGCGTTTTATCGGTATCGAAAAGAACCTCTTGTAATACTACAGGAATATAAAAACCTTCTGAGTCTGAATGTATTAAAAGATGGCTAGACATATAAGAATAGTAGTCTTCTAAAATAGCATCTTTTGTGGGATTTTCTTCTGGAGAAAAAGGTATTGGAGTCCAATTTTCATTTCCTTCATTCTCCCAAACATGTGCTAAAAAACGTCTTAAATGATGTAAAAAACTATACGGAAAACTACCAACAGATAAAGGCTTTACTTTTAAAACATTAGGCTCTTGGTAAGGTTCAAAATTATTTGAAACCAATATCTTATTTATATTTTCAAAAATAATTTTATAAGCTTCATAACCTTCGGGCTCGTTCTCTATAAAATCTGCTAAAATGCCACCTGAAATTGATAATCCCATAATTATACTTGAGTTTGTTTTACACTACAAACTTATAACTAATGTTATTTTCTAGCATCCCTGAAAATAGTGAAAAACATATATACTGTATTTAGATTGTATTGAGATTACAATAGAAGAAAACACAAATTATACTTTAATTTGCGTACTTTATATATTCATTAATTTTATTTTGAAGCCTATTATTAAGGTATTCATTTTTATTTTCAAGTTGTTTATTTATCAAAATAGCTTCTTCCCAATATGCTGTGATTTTATCTGTACACCAAGTACTTGGTGGCTGTTGTAAATTGGTAATTCTATCTGCTAGTTTTACCAAACCAACTTCTTTTTCTAAAAAATTTATCCGGTTTAAACTATCAAGCATACGTTCTCTTTTCGTTAAAATAGAAGAATCTTTAGTTAATGCCAGCACGCATTCTGCTGTATGAGTCCCAAATATATTTTCAAGATCTACAAAACGGGTATCGGTATCTTCAATAGTATCGTGTAAAAGTGCTAATTGTAACGCAAAAGCCAAATCAAAATCCGGACACGCTTTATGCGCCATTAAAACTTCCATTGCCACATTAGAAAGATGTAAAACATAATTGGCTTTGCTGCCTGGTACGTTTTGATTGTAATGCTTTTCTGCAGCAAATTGTATTGCTTTTTGATATAATTCTTGAATCATTTTTTTAGCTTAAATACGTTTTTATAACCATTCTGCATCAATATCCATTGCTATAAACTCATCATAAGCACGATCTTTGGCATAACATAATGTTGCTTTTTTAAAATTTGGAAATTGTTTGGCATCATCTGCACATTCTATATCCCAATCGTCCTCACCGCCTCCTGAAAATGGTGATAAATTCATATAAATATCATTTCCTCCATCTTGGTAAATTTCTGTTATTTCTGAAGCCAAACGCTTCGGAATCGGTAACGCTTTAAAATACTGTACAACTTCTGCAATAGGTCCGTAACCTTCTTTATCAATATCTATTTCCCTTGTTTTATACCATTTTGCAAATTCGTATAGATCAAATTTAGGTTGTAACACATTTTTATTATACATCAAATCCTCTATAACAGACAATTTAAATCCAAAATCCACAAATGTAATCTCCTCCTCTTCAAGTGGTTTAATTATATATTTATCTACAGGAATACCTGCCGCTCGTTCATAAGGTTTATAAACACTTAATTCTATAGCACTAATAACTCCTTCATTAACATCAAACCAAGCGCTCATATTATCCTGTACCAAAGCGCCACAATCGTCACCTTCAAACAGTTTTACACATTCAGATTTATGTGTTTTATAATACGCAGTAATTTCTTCATTATTGAAATAAAACGTTCCAGAGAATTTCTCTTTCGGACTAAAATCGTAAGCATCAGGTTCTAATTCTAAAGTTAGAGAATCTATAAGTTCTCCGTTTTCAGAATGTCCTAAAATACCTAAATCATCCCAAGTAAAAATCGTGTTATATTTCATTTTTTCAGATCTAAAACGATCACCTAAACTACGTTTAAGAATATCTATAGAAACTGGAAACGTAATAAAACCCGAATTAATTTCAAGTCCTTTTGAAGATAAATGCAATGTTATCATAAAGTCTATTTTAAAACACCAAAGATAATAACTTCGTTACACGTTTTTTTACCCTTTTTTCAGGGATAATAGTGAAACTGGAAATATTTATTAAACAGTTTTATTTAAGAAAAAATAAAATCCCCCTATTCAGGGATTAAAATAACAACTTGTAATAGTTAACTTTGTAGCAAACCTTTTTTTATGGAAGATAATGTTAAAAGTGCTGCTTTTTTAGAATCATTAAAGCGTAACAACGAAAAAATAAGAGACGATCGTGCAAGTGCCATCGCAGAAGATGCACAATTAATGTACAAACGTGAAACCGAAGATTTAGCCTTGTCTTTAAAACGCCTAAAACGCGAACAAGAAAACATGCTAGATATGAGTCCTACAGACGCAAATAGTTTGGTATTAGCTTCAGATTTTGACGCTAGAGATTATGTAGCTAAAGACTTAGAAATGTCTGTTAAAATTAGAAATTTAGAAATTAAATTAGAATTAGCCAAAAAGCGCTACACACACTTATTTGGTGGAATAATAAACGAAATGTAATTATGGGAGGAGGAAGATTTAGTAACGACGCCTATAAGCGTTTACGTAAAATGAAAGACTATAGTAACAAGTCTAGAGAGGAAATATTTACATCTCGTAATATAGATCCAGAAATGGATCCTAAAAAAGCACTTGTTAGAGAATCTAGAGACTCTGCAGAACATCCTGAAACGGTATCTATTATTGTGGCACTAGATGTTACCGGAAGTATGGGTTTTGTACCCGAACATATTGTAAAAGAAGCTTTACCAGACCTTATTGGTTCTTTAATGGAAGCAGGAATTGAAGATCCCCAAGTTTTATTTTTAGGCATTGGAGATTTTATTTACGATAGTGCACCTTTACAAGTCGGACAATTTGAGTCTTCTGCAGAATTGTTAGACCGTTGGTTAACGCGCGTCTATTTAGAAGGCGGCGGTGGCGGAAACAATCAAGAAGGTTATAACTTGGCACACTTATTTGCTGCACGACATACCACTATTGATTGTTGGGAAAAAAGAAAACAAAAAGGGTTCTTATTCACTATTGGTGATGAGCCCGTTTTCCCTACCATTCCAGCAGAAATTATTAAAAGATACACCTGTACAGATGAAGCAGAAACCATTACTACAGAAGCTATAATAGCAGAAGCTCAAGAAAAGTATAATGTGTTTCACATGCATTTAGAACATAATGAATGGGCAAAACAAGACCGCAGAAAAGGAAACTGGAAAGCACTTTTAGGAGATAACTATATAGAAATTCCAGATTTTAAAACTGTAGCAAAACGTATTGCAGACGTGGTTATTCAAAACCATAAACCAAGCACAACAACTCCTACAAGTACAAATACAACTTCTGGTAATACAGAAACAGAAGTAGAAAATATGCTATAAATGCCAAAATGTAGTCTGGTTATAGATTTAGGGTTCGGTGATGCCGGAAAAGGGTTAACAACAGATTTTCTGGCATCGCAACATCCTAAAAAAAGTGTTGTGGTTCGGTTTTCGGGTGGCCATCAAATTGGGCATACCGTAAGTACAGACGCACTTACACATACATTTAGCAACTTTGGTTCGGGGACGTTATTAGGCGTTCCTACATATTATTCAGAGCACACTACCCTATTCCCTCCTGCCATTTTAGGCGAAGGAGATTTCTTAAAAACATATAAACCAAAACTGTATTTTCATCCGTTAGCGATGATTACTACATTCTACGATATTGCTTATAATAGAGCAATAGAAAAACAACAAAATCACGGCTCTTGTGGCTTGGGTTTTGGAACAACTATTGAAAGAAACAAAGCCGAAGTTTACTTTTACGCGAACGACTTACAGTTTCAATGGGTTGCAAAACAGCGTTTAGAAAGTATAAAATTGTACTACGAAACGAAGTTAAAAAGTCAGCCAAAACCAGTACAAGAATATTATAAAAACGAATTGAAAGATTACAACGAAGACTATTTTATAGAGAGTTGTTTAGCTATTCAAAAGTTTTATAGTTTGGCTTCACTTTCAGAATTAGCAACAACATTCGAGCATTTTATTTTTGAAGGTAGCCAAGGTATTTTACTAGATACCCAACACGGATTTCATCCGCATACCACGTGGAGTTACACAACTTCTAAAAACGCCATTCAGCTTATAAAAACACATTTAAAAAACACTTCTAAAATAGATGTTTTTTATGTGTCGCGTTGTTACCAAACTAGACATGGCAACGGCCCAATGTCTAATTTAGAAACGGTAACACTTCAGAATAATAAAAATGAAGCGAACGTAACTAACGAGTTTCAGGGTGAATTTAGAGCCACAGTTTTAAACCCAGAATTACTCAATTACGCCTTAAGTTGTGATGCTATTCATCATCAAGATTTAAAAATACAGAAACATTTAATGATTAGCTGTCTGGACCAACTTCCTAGTTTCTCTCACACAGAATTACTTCAAAAATTAGATACAAATTTCAAAACTATTTACGGAAGTTACGGGCCAAAACGTCAGAATATTAAAAGTATTTCAGAATAATTTCAGCAAAATAAAAGGCATTCATTTTTTTACAGGTTGTATTCCGTAGTTTCCAAAATCATTAGTTTCAGTGATAAAGATTTCGCTGTTGCAAGGTACCTTAGCCTTAATAATTAATTGATTATAATGAAACAGATAGTAGCGTATACAGATTGTGTAAAAGATATGAAATGGGACGATTTCAATTTTAATTCTATTGAAATAAAAACACTTCCGCCTCTTGAAGACCCAGAATATTACAAAAATAGTTTTACTTTTAAAGACGCTTTACTAGAAGCTGTTCATGATTTTTCAGGACACAAAATTTTAAAATTAATTCTTGTTTCTCCCGATATTAAGGTAAGTACTAAATTTTACGTTTTTGCTTATCTTGAAGGTAAAAACATCTTGACTTTAGAGATTAAAAATACGCCTATATTTAACACCTGGTTTAATAATATAGATGGTAAAAAGAAAGAAGAGCAAGTAACATCTAAAGTATATTCCTTTGGAAGTAATCAATTTAGCTGTCAGCCCACTACAAATTTCAAAGAAGATTATATCTATAAAAATACAGGCGATTTTATTTCAAAATTCATTCCTAATGCATTTATTGCCGAAGAATTGGCAAAAGAAAAAGTCGATTTTTTAGCACCTTTTATTCAGTTAGAAGCTAAAATTAATCTTGAAGATTTAAAGCAATCTTTTAAAGCTTTAGTTGCAGAAAAAGGATTAACATGTATGCCTCCAAAAAATAACGATGCCATATACACCAAATTTGAAAAAGAAGCTGGTTTTCCCTTTCCTTCAATAGTAAAAGCATATTTAACAATACATAATGGTTGTGAAAACACTGCTTTTATGGGTATTGAAAATATTTATGAAGAATGGAAACAATGGAAAGATATCTATGATGATTGGACGCAAGAAGAATTATTAGACACCTACACGACTAACCTAAACAAAGCATTATTAATGTACACAACGCCGTATTGGATTCCATTTTTTAATTTACAGAATGGTAATTTCTTAGCCTTCGATTTTGCTCCAAACACAAAAGGAACTTCGGGCCAGATTATTCGTTATGGTGCCGACCAAGAGATTGGTTATATCGAGGCCGATTCTATACATACGTTTATAAAAAGTTTGATGGGAAATCAAGGAGAAATTGAAGATAGCGAGTGGTATGGCGAACGTGTAATATGTTAATTACATACACCTATTTTATTAAACACTCCCCTTACCTGAAAAAGGAATAATATATTTGAATATAATTTGAATCCACTTAGTACAATGTCTGCGATTTTTAAAGAGAAAATAGTACCAAAATTAAAGATTGAATCTTTAGACGCTTCCGAAACAAACGCATTAATTCAGGTTTTAGAATTAATAGACTGCAAAGAAACAACCGCTTATACACAAGCAAAAAACAATATAGATGGTAAAATTACAACGCCACTATTTACAAAAACACTAGCCCAACAACTCTACCATAATCCAGAGATTTATGCAAGCGAAAAAGAGGGATTAGAATATGTTGGTTCGTGGCTACCTTTATTAGAACAGGGATTTTTTCCTGATGAAAAAAGTAGTCTAAAATTAAAAGCGTTTCTTAGTTTTAGTCTTAGTTTTTTTCAGTCTGAAGCCATTTCAGAACCATTAAGAACTCAAGTTTTTCTAGTTTTAAAAACATTGGTGCAAAGTAAATCTGAAGCTTCTCTTACAATAACCAAATTTTTAATTCATACGGCTTTAGATATTCGCGATACACTTGGTTCTGATTTTATTATTCAGAATTGTATCTCGCACAATATTTTAAACACAACATATAATGTATCTAATTCCGATAACGAATTTATAGCATTTCCTTTTAAAATTAACAACGACTTTGTACAACATTTTTATGAAGGCGATTGGTATAAATTGGTAATAGATCTTCACCAAATATTGCCCGTAGGAAAAATAGAACATCCTGCTGCTTATAATTTAATGTTACCTTGGTTTAGTACAGATTTAGCAGCATTTTATAATGAAAATTTAGAATTTGCTGTTGCTGCACAAAATGCAATTAAAGACCGTTTAATTTTTGTAGAAGAAAAAAGTTTAGAGTTATTAAATATACAAACCGCAGATGGTTTATTCCCATTAATTACAGCTTTTGGAACAAAAAAATGGGATTCAGCAGATGTATTACTTTTTAATAATAGAGATAAAAACATTCCGCAAGAACAATTAGATGCTTCATTTATAAGATTTCTAGATTGGTTAGAAGCAGAAGGCGGAAGTCATTTTTATACACAAGCATTTCAAGTATATGGAAAGCACATTTTAAGCGATAATACCGCAAAATTACCTCTTAAATTTTTATCTTTTTGGTTTAAAAAATGTCATCCAAAAACGCGTATTTTAAATCAAGTAGAGTTATATAACACCTTGTTTTCAAGTCTACTTAAAGAGCTTCCAAACGGAAAACTACCGGTAATGCGTATAGGAAGTCACGATTTTCAAGTCACTGGAGAATATAATATTAAAGACGTATTCCAAATTACAAATAACATAAAAGAATGGCTTGGAGATTTTATGCCATTAGGAATTAAAGATCCTTTAAATCAATTTATAGTCCTTTCTTTTTACGATGCACGCAAGGCACTAGCAACAATAAAAGACGAAACGCACAGAGAAGCCCTACAACTCTATTTATTAGAAATGGCTTACGCTACTAGAAAAGCTTCCGAAGACATAAAAAAAAGTACTTTACCATTAATTGTACACACGCTTACAACCATATGTACAGCGCCCGGAAATTATATTCGTGTTAACGAGATTTGGGCTTTAAAAAATATTGATCATTCTGTTTTAGAACTTTGCGAAGATTTTGCAGCAGGACATTATGTAAATGTAAATAGACCGTTAGATCTAAACCTAATACAAACTTGGTTTAATTATTTAGGCGATTTCTATTACAGCTTAAGAGAAGAAGCGTCTTGGATTTCACAAGTTTTAAATACGCAAGGTCCACGCACTGCAAACTACTTTAATTGTTTAGAAGAAAATGTAACATTCTTTTTAGATAGAGCCATCTTCCGTATTGTTAGTATTCATAAAAAATGCAGGCTTAGAGAATCTACCAACGGTATGTTAAGTATTATTTCTAATCAAATAGAAGTGTTTTTAATGGAGTTTCTTAATGCTTTAAATGAAGACAAACTAGCCAAACAAACCGTAAAATATCTTTATGATTATAGCAGAAGTCCGATTGCCGGTCTGGACGAACAAAAAGAGCTATTAAATGCTATAGATAAATTTTATCATTTCCACTTTGTGCAAGAACCACAAACAGAAACAAATGCACTTCTAGAACTATTAAAAACAGATGATATTGCACTAGAATCTATTAAAATAGATGAAAAACATATTGGAAAGGTACTACATAATCTTCAAAATTATAAAACTGTAGGTATTTGCGACATACAACTTCTAGAGGTTTTAGATGAAAAAATATCTGATTTTAAAGCCTTATTGGCAGAAGACGAATTACAAACAGAAGCCAAATTCCATCAGGCACTTTATATGACCTTGCTAGATAAAAATTTAGCACCAGGAACCGTATTAGAACCCTACGGAAACCTTTGCCGAAAATTATTTGTTCACTTAACAAAAGGCTCTAAAATGGCAAGTTCTTACACATTAGGACTAAAAGCTATGGCTAAATCTGGTGCCTATCCAGAAACTTTAACAACCACTTTATTGCAAGTGATAGAAGATTTAAATGCTTAGATAATGATACAAGAGATAACACCCACAATACAAGATCGGTTAAACCTATCTGCATTAATACTAAAAAAGAATTATCCAAAAGCAAATATATCAAGTTGGTTTGGTTTTAATATAAATAACGATTTAGAAGTAAAACACGTAAAAAGACTCTTAAAACTACACGGTGTAAAATCTGGTTTACATTTACGAAATGCTTTACAACGCTACGAAAATGGAGAAATAGCTTCTAATAGTTTTGAAAAATTGGCAGCAGAATTTCGTACCGATACCACTAGTCGTTTTGATGCAAAGTGTAATGCTCAAGAAAACTTTAGAATTAAAAACACGTATAAGATAGTCTGGAAACACCGTTTTAATTTAAAACAAGAAAAACTATTAGGATACGAAATGGCCTATTCTATTTTTTTAATGCGCTTAGGAGGTGTACTCGGTTTTATAAGTACAGAAGAAATGGAATTACGCTTAGAAGATATAAACGAACGTGTAAAAACAACCTTTACTAGCTGGGGAGAATTTCATAGAAATGTTTGTTTGGGAGACGAGTTTATATTAGGTGTAGCAGAACCTGACACGAGCATATTTCCGGTATCAGACACCATTTGGGGATGCTACCAACGATTGAATATAGAACATGCCGATAGGTTTAAAGAATGGAAATTATGAGTTTATCAATACAAGAAGTTATACAACATATTGAACTTGCAGAAAACGTTTACAAGGCACAACGTTTAGACCAAATGGAGATGCATTTATCTGCTATTCAAGAAAATTATGATGAATTAACAGAATATCCAGATTATAATGCGCGTTATTTTCGAATTTTCATGTTATATATTGGTGCTTTTGAAGAGGTAAACGTACAAATTCTACAAGAATACTTACAAGCTTTAGTAGACATACAACATGTAGAAGCATCTGATTATGAATACATCACGAGTTACTACACAGATTGTTCGGAATCTGTGTTTGAAGATGCATTAGTAAAATATCCGTACAACGAAATGCTGCATTTAAATTATGCTTTAAAACTACAAGCAGAAGCACGTTATACAGAAGCTATTGCCATTCTTAAATACAGTCTTGAATGTTACCCTGCAATGACGGAAGCACGGTTATTACTTTGGGAAATAGAAACGGCTAAGTTAAAAGAACTATATGCTGTAAAAGAAGAAGCAGACTGTAATGAATTGTTAGATTTAGCATCTGAAACTCATAATTTAAAAATTTTAAAAGCGCTACAAGTAGATGACCGTTTAGATGAATCAAGAAAAAAACATGCCTTCATACAATTTGCTTTATGGAAAAATAAATCAGCCGTAATAAAAGAAAAGTGCTTTACAGAATGGAATGTTTTCGAAATAACAGACAAAACACGTCAATTATTAGCAGATTTTGGGAAAGCTTTTTTATACTATGATTTGATTTCTCTAGTAACAAAAACACCAAGAAAACCAGTTTTTCCAGAAGAAGATTTTACAAATTTTGAAGAATATAAAGTATATATGCATGCGCTCGCAAATTCCGGTTGGCAACATGCACAACGACAGTATTTGCTTTTAGCTACTACGGCACACTTTCATACAAAAGACAGAAATATGCTTAAAAAGTGTCTTGATGAAGGTTTAGCTATAAATAATAAGAACCCTTTATTATTAGTAATAAAAGCCAAATCTTTTTATTTTGAAGACAACTACCAAGAAGCTTCAAAGGCTTATAACGAAGCCTTTATAAACGGCCTAAGTACAAGTAATTATTTACATTATTTACTTGAAGTTAATAATAGAATAAAAAGTTGGCAAGGTATTTTAACCATTGTAAACCAAATTCATGCTAATCAAGCTCCTATTTTAAAAAGTTTATACTTTCAAGCTCGCGCTTTAGCGATGCTACATCGTTTTGATGAGGCACTAAATATTATAAACGATGCGCTTGAAGATTACGAATTAGCGTCCTATTCCTTTGCGCCATTACTGCTTTACTGGAGAATGATTATTAATCAGAGAAACCATAATTATGCCGAATTTTTAAAAGATGTAAATGCAGAAATTGAATATTACAAAGTAGGTGATGACGATTATTGTAAAACCATGAATGTGTGTGTAGAAGCCCTTTTTGAAATGGGTGAATACAAAGAATGTTCCAAATATGCTATTTACAACCACAGCCAAGGAAAATTAAATCCAGTGCTTTATTCTATTCTTCAATGGATATGTTTTTACGATAAAAGTATTCAAAAGCCTGAAAATTTAGCAACCGTTTCTGAAAACGATTTGATTCCAAACCCAACTACATTAATAGCTTTTAGAAATAATGCATTAATTCACTGGATTTTAGGAAACCACATCGAAGCTATAGAAAATTTAGAACTTACTGCAGAACATTCTACCAATAAGGCATTTTATCTTAAATTAGCTTTAACATGCGCTCAAGACTCATCATACATCTCCAAAAGTATGGCCATTTGCGAAAAAATTAGAACAGAACTCCCAGAAGCAAGAGATTGGAATACAGATTATACTTATGGAAATATATTACTTATAGAAGAAAAATATGAAGAAGCACTATACACCTATAAAGACTTATTAAAAAGCTATCCTGAAGCTTCGTTCTTTAAATTTCCAAAAGATGATGACAATGTCTTGTTAAAGATGATAAAAAATGGCGAAAGAAAATGCGGAGATTATAGCGCATACATAAAATATAATGCCATGTATTTAGGTAACGATAATCCATCTAAAAGTGCGTTAAAAGAACATTTAGAAATTGCGAAATCACAAAGTAAAGAAGACCTATTTTTACGTCATAATTTATTAGAAAACATGTCTAGATTAGGAATAAAGCTATCTGATACTGAAATACAAGCATTAAAAGAAATGAAATCTAAAATAAGAGAGACGTATTTCGTATAAAGGTGTTAAGTTTACATTATTTATAGATGAAGCAATTTAGAAGATATACAATTTTAACTTTATTCCTTTTTTTAGGAATATGTAATGTGACTCTGGCGCAAACACCAAAGAATACAACACTTCTAGATTCTTTTACTAAAGTTTATCAAAAAAATGTACAAACCAATCCGCAAACAGCAAAAAAAGCTGCTTTAAAATGGCTTGAAGAAAGTAAAAAACTTAAAATAGATTTACAAGAAGTAAGAGCACTTTATGCTTTAGGGAATTTAAGTAATATTACAGGCGATTATACAAGCACTATAAAGCATGTAAATAAAACGATAGCATTACTAAAAAAGCTTGAATTAGAGAAAGGTATGGCTGCCTGCTATAACATTTTAGCTTCTGCACATAAAAATTTAGGAGAATATCCCAAAGCTATTGATAATTATATGCAAAGCTTAAGTTTCTCTGAAAAAACAAACAATAAAGAAGAAGAAGCAAACGCATATCAAAATATTGCAACGTTGTATTTACTTCAAAAAGATTATAAGAAATCTGCAGAAAATTTAGATCGTGCAGCAAATCTTTTTAGAGAACTACAAGATGATGATGGAGTACTTACCACACTTTTTAATTTTGCAAATATTTTAAAAGAAGAAGGTAAATTCGATCAAGCAAGAAAGCACTATAAAACGGTTTTAGAATACAGAGAAAAAGAAGGAAACAAGGCCGTTATAGCTTATGTAAACATTAACCTTTCGCAAATGTTATTGCAAGAAGGACGCTATCAAGAAGGTGTAGATGCTTTAAGAAAAACATTATCTCTTTTAGAAACCCTTCAATTTAAATCTGATATTGCTATTGTATTAAACGATTTGGGTTTATGCGAAACTAAATTAGGTCATAAAAAATCTGCAATAAATTATTTTCAGCGCGCTTTATCTATTGGAGAAAAACAATCTTTATTAAGGTACAATTCAGACATTTACAAAAACCTATCTCAACTTTATGAAGATGAAGGAGATTTTAAAAAAGCTTTAGAATATTATCAAAAAGCAGTTACAACCGTCGCAGACCAGAACTCGTTAGATAAAGAAAAGTATGTTGCTAAAATACAAGAGCGTTACGAAACGCAATTAAAAGAAGCCAGAATACAACTTTTAGAAAAAGAAAAAAAATTAAACGAATCTGAATTACAAAAAGTAGAACTTAAAGTAAAGCGCCAACGTCTTTTTAGAAATGTTTTAATAGCGGGATTTATATTTGTTTTACTCACTTTAATAGTCTTAAGATTGTCTTATATTAAGCGTTTACGTGTGCAAAAAGAATTGAATTTGCAGCAGGAAGAAAATGCAAAACAGAAAATTAATCAAATGATAAACGATCATAAATTATCTGTTATAGAGCGTTATCAAGAAGGCCAAGATGAAGAACGCTCAAGACTAGCAAGAGAAATTCATGATGGAATTGGTAGTGATTTGGCTGGTATAAAAATAGCTTTTGAGCATTATATAGAAAACCACCAAGATAAATCGCAATCTAAAAGAATTTCTAAAGCTATTGGTAATGCGTGTATAGATGTGCGTAGTTTGTCGCATCAATTACATCCGCTTTCTTTTTCTAAAATAGGATTTACAAGTTTTTTAAGTGATTTTATAGATCAGATTACACAAAAAACACAAATAGATATTCAAACTTTTTTCTTTCCAGAAGAAGAAATAGATCAATTACCAGAAGTGCTTTTAGCAGATGCTTACCGTATTGTACAAGAATTAATTAATAACATTCTAAAACACGCCGAAGCCACGAATGCAGATGTACAATTAACACGGCATCAAGACCATTTAAACATTGTTATTAATGATAATGGTAAAGGGTTTCAAAAAAATAAAAAATCAGGAATAGGACTTCGTAATATTAAAGAACGACTTCACAAAGTACAAGGTTCTTTAGAGATTGATAGCAGTCCGGGGCACGGTACATCAATTACGATAGATATTCCTATAAATAAAGAATTGTGAAGAAAACAAATATTATTATTGCAGACGATCACTTAATGTTTCTTGAAGGCATAAACACCATATTAGGTGATATGGAAGAGATTGGACAAGTGCATTTAGCTACCGAAGGAAACCAAGTGATTAGATTATTAAATCAGTTTGAAATAGGCTTAATTATTAGTGACATTAGCATGCCTAAAATGGATGGTATTGAACTACTTACAGAGATTAAGAAAAAACATAGTGACGTAAAAATTATTATGTTAAGCATGTTAGATAATCACAGAACAGTACATAAAGTAATACAAAAAGGAGCCGATGGTTTTGTTCCAAAATTTACAAGTAAAGAAGAATTACAAAAAGCAGTACGTACTGTTTTAGATAATGAACAATATTTCTCGGAGGTGATTAAACAGCGTTATATGGAAAGTGTTTTTGAACGTAAGAAATATAAAAATATAGAATTATCGCCTCGTGAAAAAGAGGTTTTATCCCTTTTAGGAGATGAGTTAACTTCTAAAGAAATTTCAGAAAAATTATTTATTTCGGTAAACACCGTAGAAACACATAGAAAAAATATTCTTTTAAAAACAGGCTCTAAAACCACTACCGGAGCCGTAAAATATGCTATAGAATCTGGTTTATTTGATTAATATGAAAATGGCTTGAATAGTAATATTCAAGCCGTTTTACTTATATTAAAAGTATAATAGAATTATTTTATTTAGTTCGAATGCCCTCGGCTTCTATAGTACCTATAATTTTCCTTAGTTCTTCACGGTACGACGTGCTATCATTCTCATTGGTTAATAACTCTCCGCGATAAATAAATTTGGTATCTAAATCAAAATATACAACATAAAGTCCTGTTTGTGGATTTTTCCACTTCCCTTTTCCATCATTAACAATTCTCTTATCTTCGAGATATTGTACCCAAGCTCCTCTAGACAAAGTGGATTTATCCATATAAATCTTGCTGTATTCGGTGGCTTTAAAATACGGATATGGTTTCTCTAATTTAGCATGTATGTTGTTTAAAATCATGGCCTTTAAACTTTCAAAGCCTGCTGCTTTTACGGATAACACCATAGGTTTCTGAAATCTTTTACTATCTTTAATATCTAACGGAATTATAATAAAACCATCGGGATGACTAGCCATTTTAATGAGTAAACGAAATTGATACCCTGTATTTAATGTTTCAAAAGATTGATTTAATCGATCTATAAAACGAGTCACAACATCTTCTAGTTCACTTGGTTCTAAATCTCTATTAAAATTTAAATCTATTTCTTCTGTAGAAAACGTTATTTCAGGAATTTCATTTTTAAAATCGGCTATAACAGCCTGTCTCGTTTCGTATTGTTCTACTGCATTTTTATATAAATCGTTAAAAGTCTTTGAGTCTGATTTTGCATACATTGGTAAAGTATCATTTACCAATATATGTTTTACATTAAGATGTGTATAAAATTCAATTTCAGGAATTTCTTTATTATAGATAAGAACACCATACATATTAGGATCCATAGTTGCGGCATTAAAAAATCGAGTTAAATGACTAAACGCAAGTTTCCCATTATATTCTCGCTGTAAATATGTTTCTATATTAGCAGAAGCTTTCCCTTTAGAAACGCCACCAAATAACCGTGTACATCCCGTTGCAAAAAAGAGTACGATAAGTAAACAAACACCTGTAATAATTATTATTTTCATAAATTATTCTTTTAAATATCTAAATTTATAATTACATGAGAATAATCATATCACGGAATTCAGTGAATTTGCACATTCACTTAAAAGAGTTCTTTTTTTAACAATAACTTCTATTACCTTTGGGTTATAAATTTCACAAAAACACTTACCCCATGGGACTAAAAGAAAAAAAAGCAGCAAAATCTATTGAAGATAATTACTTAGGAAATTATCAAAAAGAAATTAATGAAATTGTAGGTAAAGAATTACCTATTAACATTAACTGGGATACTTTTGAAATGGACTTTATAAAATTTGTACCAAGTGTATGTTTACAACGTCTTACAGATGGTTTAAAAACAGTTTGTAAAGATGAAATGGGAAAAGAAGCAGTAGCTGAAGGTATAAATTCTATTGAAGTATATTGTATTCCAAATGAAGGTGCTAAAGACAAAAAAGAATTAAAACTAGAAGATGGTGTGTTTTCATTAACTGCATGTTGGGGAGGTCACCACAGTGGTTATTACACAGATTTAGTAATTCGTGAATATTTAGAAAACAACTTATAGAACACGAATTTAAACTCACACTATTTATCTATAAAAAAGGGAAAACTTAATACGTTTTCCCTTTTTTATGCTTTAATATTATTATACAATTGAAAATAAGAAAAGCCTTTAAGAATTTAATCTTAAAGGCTTTTATATGATACTTTTTAATGGGCTTTAATTCAGTTTTACATCATTTAAAACAACACCTGTTAATATCGCACTAAAGTAATAATCTTGAGACTGTACGTTGTTCTCTGAAAATGACTGACTATAATTATGAATTATAGCATTATCAAATACAAAACTAACAACAGGTTGCTCTTGGTTTTGATAATAAATTTTCAAACTTCCAGACCACTCACCTGGTTTATGAGATAACCATTCTAAAAATAGCGTACTCATCTCATTTCTCATGGCACCAGATAAATTTACATCTAGACCTCTTTCTTGTTCTTCGTTTGGATAGTATGTTGAAGAAAAGCTATAATCACACTGCGAAAGCTTAAATAGCTCTTCTGTATGTTCGTCTTTTTTAATTCTTAATTCTATACGCTGAATTACATTTAATTCTTTCATAATATTCTTGTTTTTACAATTGCTCTTCTATTTGTGCTTGTAATTCTTTTACTTTAGGAAAGCTCTTTAAACCTTTAGATATGTCTACAGTTATAGAAATTACTTCGTTTTCTAAAGTCGTTTTATTTTCCGTACCTAAATTGAAATTAACAGTTTCAATAACTTCTGTAAACGCTTCTTTAGCTAAATTATCTGCAGCTATATTAGAAAGCGTTTCTTTTAATATAGACAATACTTTTGAAACATAATATTTATCTAAATCTTCTGAAATGCCTTCATATACATAAGAAATAGTAATTTCTTTTTCTAAAGCATCTTTTAGTTCTAACTCTAAAGCTTTAACGTCTTTTTTAAGCTGAAGTACAGTTGGTATTTCACTAGCATGTGGTGTAAAAGGAATTTTTCCGTCAGATAAAAGGTAACCATATTTATCAATATTACTAATAGATATAGATGAAATAGAACCCGACTCTATATATTGAAATTGAGATTTACGATCGTACATGTCGCACAATAAAATCATGTTTTTTTCTTTGTCATGTGTCACAAAAAAACCAGATGCACTACTTGAATAAGTACTTATAGAAACTTGTGGCATTTGTGGTCTATCTTCTTTTCGTTCTATATCAGCAATTTCTTGAAGTATTTTTAAAATAGCATTAGTATCTAATACAGGTAATTGTAACATTGTTTTAAAATCCATAATTATATTTTTTATACATACAAAGTTGAGCCAATACAATTACTTTTTTATAACCGTTTTCAGGGATATTGGATACACTACTTAAATTTAACATAGAAATTGATGATATTTAGCTTTGTGTTTGTGTCATATTATCTACAACAACTATAATATAATTTGCAATTTCAGCTTTATCTTCTTTAGTCATCTTGTTCCACTCAGATTGTAAAACCGTTGTAATAGACTTAATATTTAAACCCAGTCTAATTTTATTAATCCACCAAATTATACCTTGATTGTAGTTTGAATGATACGAGCCTTCAAAGTGTAATAATAAATCTCCTTCGTTAAAGTTTTTAAGAGAAAAATGTGCCATGGTTGCATCTTTAGAAGCCTGAGCTGTTTGCATGTTTAACATATTTGGCGGTACATGTCCGCCCATATTACTGGCCATTTCTGCATAGGCTTTAACTGTAGGATCGAAATATGTTTTTAAATCTGGACCAATTAACTCAAGTGCTTCTGGGCTTAAGTCGTCTAAGGCATCAATTCCCTTTTTATTAATTAAAGACGCATATCTTCTAGGAATATTAGTTGCTATAAAACGTAATTGGTTCACTTTAGCAAATTCGACTAATGGTTTATAATCTGTTTTATAATTACTCCACATTTGCGTCATTTCAGGAATCATTTTAGCTTCAGTATACAATCCTTTTAAATACTCGTTTAATACTAATTGGTTTCCACTTTCAAACATTTCTGCTCCTAAGAATAAGTTTTTCCCTTTTATTTCAAATAAGCTTTTACTTACCTCTAATTGCAACCAATGTGAAATTGGATTAAAATGATATTCGCCAAAAAACACCATATCGCTTTTTGCAAGATCTTTAACCATATTATCATAATTTACTATTTCTCCTGTATTTTTAAATAATTGATATACTGGTTTATTTTGTGCATTTATGGAGTTTACTATAGATAGTAGTAAGATTATTATAAATGTTATTATATGTTTCATGCCTTTTTTATTTTAAGTTTAAAATATGGTATTCTATTAAAATTCTATTCTATTTCCATTTTGGTCGTAATACATAACGTCTCCAAATTTTTCAAGCGTTCCTTTTAATTCTGAAGCTTTACCTGAAATAGTGATAACACACTTAAACGGATCGATATATTTTTGAGACATATTCATAATA
The DNA here is from genome assembly GCF_009796865.1 of Formosa sp. L2A11. Lineage (GTDB taxonomy): Bacteria > Bacteroidota > Bacteroidia > Flavobacteriales > Flavobacteriaceae > Formosa. The sequence continues at coordinate 3,085,887 of NZ_CP047028.1, forward strand.
TCGAGAATAGAAACTTCGTAAAATTTTTCTACTTTATTTTGTAAATAATTGTCTGGTAAATTATATAAATCTTTCTGCATTGCAAAAGTGATATAGGGAATTGGAGAAATGGGATTTAAAGATCTTGTGTACTCTCCTATTAGACTATTTTTTGCAACTTTTAAGTCTGAAGCACTAACTTTTTCATTTCTAAGGCGTAACATTTCTAAAATAATATTTTCTATAGCATACGCTGTTTGGTTGTTTCTTACACTTGTATATATTGCACCTGTTCCGCCATCTGCAGAACTACCAACAGAAGATTTTATATAGTAGCAAAGTCCTTTATCTTCTCTTAAATTTTTATTTAGATATGACAGTTGACTTGCACCAAAAATATTATTTAAAACTTGAAGCTTAATATCGTCTTCAAAATACGTGTAAGCATCTCCTAAATGCCATTTAAAAGTTATTTTAGATTGTACCGCATTGGGAACATCTTTTACTATTATTTTTCTACTTTTAATTGTAGACACTTTTTTAGTTATGGGACTTTTTTCTATATAAGATTCTCCAGATTTCCATGTTCCAAAATAACGGTTCATTAAGGCTTTACATTCTGCTTCCGAAAAATTTCCTACCACAACAATTAATGCATTATTAGATACAATTCTATCATTTTTATAATCTTCGACATCTTTAATAGTTAAACCTTGGTATTTAGGTTTTACTTTTTGTTTAGTTTCTACACTATTTTTTTTAGATCCAAAAAGCAATGAATCCTGTATAGCATCTATAGAAAACTCTTCTATCGGCTCTCTATACACTCCTTTTTTATTTTTACCGTTCTCCTGTTCTACTTTATACTTTTCGTTTATATATTGTTTAGAAATTATGGGATGTAATAAAGCATCTGTATAGATTTCTAGTAGTATGTCTATATCTTGTTTCAAACCTTTAATTGTGCCACCATACATATTCGCATTTAACATAGCTGCATGGTAATTAACAATAGAATCTATCTCTTGATTAGGATACTTTTCTGATCGTTTATTTGAATATGCCGTGTTTAAAATGTTTTTTTCTGCTAAACGAGTTTCTTCATTAAAACCTGGTAATGCAATATTTACAGATATAGTGAATTTTGGATAATCTTGAACCGGCGCTAAATATACACGAAGGCCATTTTTTAATGTTATTGGTATTAATTTACCTACGTTTAATGTTTCTGGAGTATTTGCCTCTGGAGGTACAGAACGATCTACTTGAGCACGAGTAGAAAAACTGTAACAAATAATTAAAATAAATAGATATATAGTTTTCATTATATTGAATTATTCTGGGTGATACGCAATTATTACACGATTATTTTTAGCTAAATATTTTTTAGCTACACGTAGAATATCATCACTTGTTACGTTATTAAAATTTTCTAAAAGATTCTTGATATCTGAAGTTTTATTGTACAAATGATAATAATTAGTAACCTTGTCGGCAAAGGTTTCTGCATGATAAAAGTAATCTACATAAGCAGATATAAATTGACTTTTCACCTCTTGTAGCACAATAGAATCTATTGGTTTTGTTTTTAATAATTCTAATTGTTCATCAATTTTTCCTAGTAAATACGTTTCACTATTCTTTGTTGTAACACTGGCATTAATACTTAATGTCCCCGCTTTTTCCCAAAAATCTGAAGTAGCACTTATATGCTTAATTATGGCATCATCTTCAAGGTTTAGGTTTTTATTTAACAAAGAATAATTACGATTACCAGATAAAATAGAAGTAATTATTTGCATAACAGGAGCATCTGGATCGCTTTGAGACATTAACGGATATCCTATTAATATAGATTCATCTTTTAATCCTTTTATACGCATGTCTGTATGCTTTACAAGACCAGAAGATTTTTTAAATGTTTTAGGTCGTTTTATCTTTTTACCTTTTGGAATATTTTTAAAGTATAGACTTATCCATTTCTTAGTCTCTTCAATATTAATATTTCCTGAAACTACTAAACACGCATTATTTGGAATATAAAAGGTTTTAAAAAAGGCATCGAAATCGGTTTTAGAAGCCTTGTTTAAATCGTCCATAGTACCAATCATATTATGTCCATAAGTAGTATAGTTATACATATTAGACATCATATCGAAATACGAGTTTCCTAACGGTTTACTGTCGTAGCGCATCCGTCTTTCTTCTTTTACTATTTCACGCTCCCGGTTAATTCCTTCTTGTGTAATTATAGGATGCATCATGCGTTCCGATTCTACCCAAAGTCCCAATTTAAATTCGTGAGCAGGAAGTAATTGGTAATAATATGTTACATCGTAATTTGTGTAAGCATTGCAATAGCCGCCAGCATTAAATATAATATTCTCTAACTCGCCTTGTGGTATGTTTTTGGTTCCATGAAATAAAAGATGTTCGTAAAAATGAGCATAACCTGTATGTCCAAATTCCTCATTTTTAGATCCTACATGATATTTTGTTCCCACAATTACATTAGGTTCATTTACATCTTTATGAAGAATAACATGTAAACCATTAGCTAAATTATATTCTTCTAAATGAATATTATCCATATTCTGACCCCAAGTAAATAAGGAAATACAAAAAATGATAATGCTGAAAATTTGTTTCATTTTTAAAAATTTAAAATACTTTATATGTATAAATAATGTTTAACTAAATTTGATTGTGTTGTATTAAAAATACAATTTAAGACCTGCAACTAAACTTAGATAATCGTCACTATTAGAATAATAATTTTCGTTACTAACTGGTAATTTTGTTGCTTTTGTATATGCTGTATTTAGTGAACATTCTAGTTTATTTTTGTTTCTTAATTTTACATCAATACCCAACTTTGTATTAAAATTAAAAGTATCAATCTCTGAGAAATAGGCCATTTTATTCCCTATCCAGTCTACATAAATATTATTTGCAGCAAAAGGATCGTGTTCTAAATCTAGTACTAAATGATATGAAGCAGATAGGTTTGCAAAAAAAGCTGATGTATTAGAAATACTTTTATTAAAGCCAACAGAAACTTTTGGATCTAAATATTGAAAATCAAACTTGTAGGCATAATTTAAATCTAACTGACTCTTATTATAATAGTTTAGACCTAAGCTTATTTTATTTAATAATTTATTATAAAATAAAATATCAGCCCCGGCTTTAACATTATAACTTGTTGTTGTAAAGTTTTTATAATAAAAGGCACCAGTATCTTGCCAAACTTTACCGTTTCCTTTTAAATATTCTGCATCTAAATGAACCGAAAGTAATTTATCTTCTTGATATTTATTGTAAAAAACTTGTACTCGTTCTTTAATAAAACTATACTTAGTAAGCTCTTCATTCTCTTCAATCTTAACAATGTTTTTATCTGTCCAACGTTCTAAACCATACTCCGTATTACTTGCTACAGACACATCCCAACCATCTTGTTTAGTAAACCAATACAATTGCAATTCGGGAACATTTCTTTTACTTTCAAAACCAGTCTCAATATTTTTTATGTAAGAACCTAAACCTGTACTTAAATAATAATTCGCGGTTGTTGCCGTATTGTTTTCAGGAAATTTATTTCCCAATTCAGAATCTGTTTTATAAAACTCGTTACTTAACGCTAAACTAAAAGTGTGTTTTATATTGTATTTATAACTTAGAGCGACTTTAGCTTGTACTTTTAAGGCTGTTAACTCATTTCTTGTATCTGTTTTTCTGAAATAAAAACTTGTATCGTAATTTAAATAAGCTCCCAACGTAAATCTAGAATTTAATGTATTGGCTGCACTTACTTCGAAATTATAATCTTGATGATTCCATATACCCGTGGTTTCTTGAAATAAATAGTATGGCGAACTATTTTCTGTTATACCATAAGTTAAGTTATTTTCTATATCTTCTTTTCTCGTGTTTAAATATTCTAAACTACCAAACAATGTCCAATTTGTATTTTCTAAAGACTGTAGTGATGCTGTTTCTAGATATAAACCATTCTGTTTTTTATAATCTTGAGGGTTTCTTAATGCGCCTTCAGAATATAAATAGTTTACTTCTCCATAAGAAAATGCTTTAAGGTTAGATTGATTTAATAATGAGGGTATTTCAAAATACCTCTGCTCAAAAAGCTCGAAATGAAAATCTCTCTCAATAACAGATAAATTATTTACATTAGGTACTGTTTGAGAAAAGACATTCAACACACAAAAAAACAAAGAGAATGTAAGACACATTCTCTCTATTTTTAAATGGTTTGTTTTTTTAGTTGTTGTAACCATATTTATCTGGAAAATCTATAGCTTCAAAATCTACAGTTGAATTGTTTGTATCTATTAAAATAGTTCTACCAAAACGATCGGAAGCTACTTCGTCAATTTTTCTTCTTGAACTTAATCCTGTATAAGAAATTGCTCCATCTGCATTAACATAAGTAAATCCAGCATCTAAAGCACTTGGAATACGTTTAAATTCTGAAGCTCCAGAATTATCTAAAATATCTACTGCATCGATAACTTCATCTACAGAGATTTTCATTAATTTATAAGTTGATGTAGATCCAGTTTCTGTATAATCTACAATATCTGAATCTGAAAAAGAAGCTTCGTTACTTACTAAAACAACACTTGCAGATGAAGTAATTAATCTAAAGAAATTTGTTTCATCAAACATATAAATATTAGTCATGTTTGGTACTGCAGGATTATCTAATTCAAAAAATGAATTTCCTAATCGGCCTTGAGCTTCTAGCCAATCTATTGAGTAATGTTCTAAAGTCGCATCTGTATTATCTAACTGCGTATCTGGTGTAAAACTTCCTTCTTTATAATTTACAGCGTTTAAAGCAATAACAATACTTTTTCCTGGTAGTACAGCATAATCTTCTCCTGTTCCTGGAATTTGGCTCATTACATCTGTATACACATAATCACTATCTGTTAAAACACTAGATAATGCAGTGTCTCCAGACATTCCGGTATCTCCAAAAATATTTGCAATGTACATACCATCTGCATATAAAGTTTCTGAAGAATTATTAAAAATTTCGACAAAAGAATCTTTAAATAAAGTAATATAACCTGATCCTGCAGAATACACTTCTTTAATAACTAAACCTCCATTAGAATTTACAGCATTTACCTCTACATTTGCTACGGCTGTTTCCTGAATGGTAACAGAGACATTATTTGCTGTTCCACTTAATGTATAATCGTCTGTAACATTGCTTGCTATAACAGCATAGGTTCCTATAGCAATATTATCAAATAATGCAGAACCATTAGCATCTGTGGTTAAACTTAAAGTTGCATTATCTACAGTATTTGTAATACTAACATCTATACCTTCTAGAGAAATATCGTTTAGTTCACTTGCTAATTCTAATTGTACTTGTAAGTTTCCTAAATTAGCGACACTATCATCATCACTACAACTCATTACTACTGTTGTTAATAAAAAAATTGCTAATAATTTTGTTAATCCTACGCGTTTTAAAATTGTTTCTTTCATGTTATTGATTTGATTTATTATTAATTAGTATTGTGATATTAAATCCTACAGATAATTTATTATTGAGTTTTCTTCGGTTTCCTAAATAATTGTAAGTTGGATTATACCAAGGCGCATTATTAGCGTAAAAGCTAAACGAATGTCCTTGTTTTGTTTCTTTTCGTATTTGTAAATTAAAATTGCTATAAAAAGGAGTTCCTACTGTGGTATATGTGTTTTCATCTTTCTTTAAATCTGCAAATTCTGGATTTGTTCTGTTCTCTTCCGGAATCTCAATATAATTTCCATCAGTATCATAATATGCAAACGGATATAAACTTGTACCTATATATTTAGTGCTTTCTTTAAAGTTTAATTCTGCAGAAAGCGTTAAAACAAATCTTAATGAAGGAATATGTTGTATTAAAGTAAGCGTTCCAAAACTTCTAATGGCTTTATTTAATGCGTTTTCATACACACCATATCGTACAGAATTATCGCCAATAACATATGCAGATTTATCTATACTATATCCTTTATCTGTTACAACACTTTCTAGGTAACTATATCTAAAATTAAACTCTGTATTGGTTTCTTTTATTCTTTTAGGGTTTAAAGTCACTTCTATTCCGTTAGTCGATTCGTAATAATTATTTTTCATAACATTTACTGTTCTAGGAATATTATAAACTTCTCCTGTAGGCTCTATAATAGGTTGTACACCTTCTTCTGCACTAACAACCTCATAAACGGTCTTAGGTAGCAGCAATAATTCTGGAGTTGTATTAATACCACGTCTTAAATCCTTTTTAAAATAGGTGAAATTAAAATTCATAAAATCTGGAGACCAATCAAAACCAACTTCTTTTAAATCTGAATAATTAGGTTTTAAATGCTCGTTTGTAGGCTGATAAACATACGTGGTTACCACAGCTAAACGCTCGTCTGGATTATTTGCATAATATTGAAAATTAATATAATCTATATAAGATTTCCCTGGATATAACTGAGCCATTGCAGGCGCTTTATAAGAAACACCCCAAGCTGCTCTAGCTGTAAAATTATTATGCTTAGTAGAAAAAGACATACGCGGAGACCATAAATTATAGCGTTCTAGCATATTATCGTATCTAATTCCTAAATTAAGTTGTTGTTTTGAAGATTCTCCATAACGCTTAATAACGGTTTGATGATACGCTGAAAATGTTTTAGATGCTGGTATTTTTTCAAAAGTTGTAGATCTACTCCCCGCTATATCTTGGGAATGTGCAATATTTCCTGTAGCAACTCGCCCACTTCCTGTATTATCATCGAAAGTATATTGAATACCGGTTTCAAAATTAAAATCGAAATGCTCTAAATGTAAATATTGAGAAGCATTAACCATTCCGTTAAAATTTACAGGTTGCCCTTTAATATCTCTTATTTGGTCGAATGCATTTGGAGTATATACTGTAGAATACGTACCACTTTCTAAAGATTCAATTATAGGATAAGGCCCATCAAGCACATAAGTATCGTAAAACGAATGCTGATTAACTAAACTCCCACTAAAATTATAATTAATTTTTCCTAAAACAGATGATGGAAAATCTCCAGAAAGACTTAATTGGTATGATGTACTTTTAACATCCGCTTCATTTTTATAAACCTCTTCTGGTTCGTGTCTGTTTCCATCGTCTGAATGGCCAATTCTTAACGCTGTAAAATGATTCCAATCTAAACCTTCAAAAACAGGAAGTTTCCAACGTAAACCTAGATTAAAACTTTTATAAAATAATTTTCGCTCTGTAGGTGATCCTGAAGAATATGCGAATGAAAAATCTGAGTTTAAAACCCCATAATCGTTTAATTCATATCCTTTAGCTACAGATGTTTGATAATTTGTAGATGATACATTTGCCGATACAATATAAGGAGACTTCCCTACTTTACTCTTTACTAAAACACCTCCAGAAGATAGATTTCCATATTTTGGAGAAGCTACACCTGCTATAACTTCTACAGATTCTACATTGGCTAATGTTATGCTTCTTAAATCTACACCACCTGCAACAACAGATTTTCCTCCGTCTAAAGAAGACGAGTTTTTGGTTTGCATATTAGCATCTGTACTAATTGCAGCTCCATCTATAATAATTGCTGTTCCGAATGAATTAGCATCTGAGGTTACTGCACTACGTATACTAGCTTGTTTTGGATCTGTTAAATTGACTTGCTCTGTTTTATTTCCTGGAAGTAGACTTAACACATCAGATAAATTCATGGCCTGAACTTGCTTAATAGCCTGACTTTCTATTTTATAAGTTGAAGTCCCTTCTCTACTTTCTGTCTTTTTTGCTGTTACAACAACGGCATCTAAACTTAACAAATCCTCTTTTAAGGTAATTGTAATGTTAGATAGATCTGAAATTGAAGCTAAATCTACCTCTTCAGCTTTATAGCCAATAAGACTTAATTTAATATGAAAATTTTTGTGTGGCAGTTCCATAGAAAACGCACCATCTATATTTGTAAATGTTCCGATATTTAAATCTGAAATAATAACATTTACATCGGCTAAGGGTTGCTGATTAACATCGAATACGTGTCCTTTAATGTCTACCTTATCATTAAAAACTTTTCGTGTCCGCTTTTCGTTTTTAGATTTTTCTTTTATTAAGATGATGTTATTTTCGGTTATCGTAATGTTTACATTTCCATTAGATAACGCTAAATCTAAAAGTTTATCGACCTTAATAATTCCCTTTTTCAATTGCACTTTAGGAAAAGATTCGAATAATTTTTCTGGATAAATAAACATGTAATCACTCGATTGTGCTTTAATAATTTTAAAAACCTCATCTACAGTTACGACTTTGTCTTCATTAATATTAATTTCAGCATTTTGAGAGCTCACATGGTTGGAACCAAACATTGTAGCACAAAAAAAGAATATAAATATTCGCATAATACAGTTTAAGATACCTTTCCTGAATACAGAAGAGGCACTAATTAATTTAAATTTCATTAATTTGTAAATTATTAGTTAATTAAACCTTTTTTTAATTGATTGATATTGTATTGCGGAGAGATAGTCTTGAGCTTGGCGGTTTAAACTATCTCTCCTTTTTTATTATTACACTCCTAATCTTGTTAAGACTTTAGTGTTATTTTATAATTACCGATTTTTTATTAATTTCAAAAGAATTGATAATGTTTGCGGTTTGTAAAATAGTTAGTATACTTTCTATACTATAATTCTTTTTTAACGACCCAATAAATTTTTGAGTTTCTAAATCTTTCTTCTCAAAAGTAACATCAATATCATACCATCTAGACAGCACTGTCATGATATCTTTAAGCGGTTTATTTTCGAAATTGAAAACACCTTCTTTCCATGCTATTTCGTTATAGACATCAACAGCTGTTATCGCTAATGCATTGGTTTCTATATTTAAATTAGATTGTTGGTTAGGTACTAAGTTTTTAGTTTTATGTTCAGAACTCACCTTAACTTTACCTTCTACCAAAGTGGTATACACATTTACCTCTTCTTTATATGCTTTCAGGTTAAATTCTGTACCTAGTACTTCTATAGTTTGTTGCTTATTTATAACCTGAAACGTTGCGCCATTATGTTTTGTACTTGGAGATACATCAAAATAAGCTTCTCCATAAACAAGCTCTACCAAACGTGGTTTTCCTTTTATAAAATGTACTGGATATTTTAATTCAGATTCTGAATTTAACCAGACATGAGTACCATCAGATAATGTTACTTGAAACTGTCCTCCTCTTGGAATGGTTAAATAATTGTAGGCTACTTCTTGGGGTGTCGTTTCGGTATTATTATCGTCTTGATAAACAATTTCCTCACCATTAGTTACTACATTTTGAGCCGCGTACTTTACGTCTTTTACAAGTGCTACAGTTTCGCCACTTTCTAATGTTAATATGGCCTTATCTATACCTGGTTCTATTTGATTATCAACAATTATAGGTGTATTAAGATTTTCGTTCAAACTACTATCTTTTAAAAAGTAGGTTGTTGTTAGTACACCTAATACAATAGCTGCAGCAGCTGCATAATGCCAGTAATATGTTTTTTTAGGCACAACCAATTTCGATTTTAAAATGTTCCAATCGGCTTTAGCATCAATCTTCGTTTTTAAATCTAATCGAGATTCTATAGCAGATTTATCTGTTAGTCTTGTTAGAATATCTTCTTTTTCTTCTTTTGAAAAGACATCTGAAGCATCTAACGCTTTAGGCTTTTCATCTTTTAACAACTGAGAAGCGATCTGCTTAGATAATATTATGATTTTATTAAACTTTACCATTAATTATGACTACTATTTTTACCTAAGACGACAAAATATTACGATAGGGTTAAAAAAAAATATTTTTTTTTAATCAAGATGTAAAATATTAACATTTTAGATTAATGAATATGGGATGAAATGTTCTTTTTTAATTGGAAGACTCGAAGACGAAAGCCAGTAAAACGAAGTAGTTTTTTAACAGTGGTCTTAATCGTTTATAAGCTATCTTTTTTTGAGCTTTAACCGTATTTATAGAAATATTTAAATGCTGAGCAATTTCTACATTTGTAAATTCTTTTATACTTAATCTAATGATTTGAGCACACTTATGTGGAAGTGTATTTATAGCTTCTTCTATTCTAGATGACGCCTCCTCAATCACAACTTCTTTTAAATAAAAAGAGTCTTTATTTATATTATCCATTTCTATAACAGACATATGTTCTGTTGATTTGAAGCGTTTACTTTTTAAAAAATCTAATGATTTATTTTTAACAGAAGTATACAAATAAGATTTTACAGCAATCTCGTTTTTAAATTCAATTTTATCTTCCCAAACCTTTATAAAAACATCTTGCACAACATCTTTTGCAACATCTAAATTATCGACATAATTTTCAGCAAAAAGACATAGCGAATTATATAATGTATCAAAAACATTTTTATACGACTTTAAGGACAAAGTATAAATTTCTTTTGTCTTGGGCACTGAGCTTATAATTAAATTAGGGAGTCAAATCTACTTAAAAAGTAATCAACTTAAACAGCTCTTTTATTTTTTTATGTTTTGAGAGTTTAAACGTTGTTTTTAAAAACATTTATTCATTTAAACATAGATTATTTGCTAATTTAACAAAAGATAAGATGTTAATTATTGGAGTATTAAAACTAAAATAATTTAAAATAAAAAAAACCTCAACACGATCCATAATCACGGATTGCATTGAGGTGAATCTAAAATAACAATTAAAAAAAAATTAATCTATTTTTACAGATTTAAAATATGTGGTTTTATTTGTTGTAATTTCTATAATATATACGCCTTTAGAAAGATCATTAACTTTAATCTCTTCTTTTTTACTCTTTTTTACTAATGTTCCAACATTGTTATAAAACTTCACCCTTTTTAGACGTTCATTTTTATCAATAGCAACGTTAATCATTCCATTAACAGGAATAAGAAACGACTTTAGTTCTTTTTCTACAGCCTGACGTTTAGCAAGTGTAATTCCAGTTTTATTAATACTAAAATAATCATCAATTTCACCCGTTTCTCTTACAAACTTAATATTAAGATTTTGTCCACCTTTTCCATCTGCTTCAACTTCCATAACACAAGATCCCAATTCGTTTAAAGATAAAAACATAGCTTGATGATTTAAGTCTCCTCCAGATATCTGACCTGCAGATCCTGTAGTAATATACACAGCGCCTTCTGCAGTATCTTTATCTTTTTGGTATACACCATCTCCATCTGCCTTTCCATCTCCGTGTCCAGTTGCTCCAACAGTATGTCCGCCTTTTGAAAGTTCAGCAGGATTAAATGTGTTAGAAAATCCGTGGTGACCATTTAAAAAGTAAGAACGCTCGTAAGAATGACTATGTCCGTTTAAAATAAGATCTACCCCATTAGCCTCTAACATGGGCATAAAGTTTGTTCTCATATCTATAAGTCTGTCTTCATAATCGGAATCATGAGACCCTTTAGAATATGCTGGATGATGAAATAAAGTTACAATCCAATCTTGTGTTGTATTTTGAATATCGTTTTGTGCCCATTTATACATTGGTGCACCAACCTCACGATTTGAATGATGTGAGTCTAGTATTATAAAGTGAATATTTGCATAATTAAAAGAATAATATGCTTCTGTTCCCGATGCTGTACCTCCAGATTCTCCTGCTTTAGGAAAAGTAAAAATGTCGTAATACGGACCTGATTGTGAATCTGAATCTGCGGAATATCCATCATGGTTTCCTAAACAAGACCAAGCTACAGATTTCTTGAACATCTCGCTATACACATCAAAAAAAGCTTCTTGATACTCGACATCTGTTCCTGTATTATAGGCGTTATCACCTAAAAACAACATCATATCTGTTTTGCCAGTATTTACAGAATCTTTAGCAACATAATTGTAATACTCATCACGCACTTCTCTTTGAAAAGCATTAGCTGTTCCGGGATCTCCTAAAATCCATGCGCGAACAAACTGATCTGTTCCTGATTTAGGAGCCGTAATCACATACATATTTCCAGAAACACTTTCTGATAACACTCCTGTTTGGCTACCTACATTGTAATAATATTTAGTGTTTGGTGTTAAACCAGATAAAGAGACTTCGTGCTCTGTTTTTAATTCTGCATCTGTTTCAGTCATATTTAAAGAAGCCAATGCTGTGCCATAATTTACAACCGATGCCGTTGGCACATCTGTTCTCCATTTTACAATAACAGATGTTGGCGAGCCACTCTGTAGATAAGGTCCGCGTTGTACTACAACTGCAGCAGACGTTTTAGAAACTGTTTCTGTTACAGCAGTCTGTGAAAAAGAATATACTGAGAACAGTAGCATTAATAAAAAGGTACTTTTTTTAATCATAATTTCTGAATAAATGAAAATTATATATTTTTAAGATAGACGTGATACAAAACCCTGCTATGCTTTATTATTAAGTATCAAAAAAATGCTTTGCCCCTATCTGTTTTTAGATTGGTAAAGGTTTAATAACATACCTAACATTAAATTAACCTCGCAATATTTGACTTGTTTTTTAAATTAATTTACCTAGAAAACACAAGTTCTATTTCCGTTTAGTATTAAATTAATTTGCACGTATTATTACATAATACGTGCAAATTTTAAACTCAAATATATTTGTAATTAATAAGTCGGGTTTTGTATTAGATTTTCATCTTTTAACATTTCTACTTCTGGTATTTGATGCAATATGCGATTAGATGTATAAGGAATAGAACTCGGTCCTGACCAACCTTGCCAAGACATATAACTTCTATCCATTGTTTTCTTATTTCTAAATACATCATGTGTACGGTGTCCTTCGTGAGCGAACTCTAAACGGTCTTCGTCTAAAACAACATCTAATACAGAATTATATCCCTGAAGATTACTCGCACTAAATAACTGATCTCCTGACAATCCAGCACGCTCTCTAATAACATTTACCATATCTAAAGCCATATTATCCTGACCATTTTTAGCATAAACTTCTGCTTTTATTAAATACATTTCTGCGAGTCTAAAATAAATTGGAGATGTTAACATAGGAACATCGTCTTGATACGTTAATTTTAGAGTCCAATATTCAGGCACACTAGAATTTTCTAAAACCTTATATCCGTAGTATACGTTATCTGGATCTTCAATTTTATTTCCATCGCTATCTAACTCAAACTGTGGATCGATAAAGTTAATTCTCAAGTCATTTGGATTCTTAAATAATAAATCCATGTAAGATGAAGATATCATAATCTGACCATAACCACCATCACCATGCATCATACCACCCATCATGTATCTACCTACATTATCTGTTTCTAATCTTTTAACAGCGAAAATAGTTTCAGAAACCATTTCTGGCTCATAAGTATTATATTTTACATAGTTAGTTTGGTTTAGTAATTCATATCGTCCTGAGTTTAGCACTTTATCTGCATATTCAATAGCTTTATCATTATCTTCCATAAACAAATACAACCTAGAAAGTGCAGCATAAGCAACTTCTTTAGAGACATAAATATTTATTTTACTTTCATTTAATAAACTCACAGCATCTAATAAATCTTGTTCAATAAACGCGTAAGTTTCTTTAACTGTAGCTCTTGCAAGTCCTTCATTTTCTATAGAAGAACTCGTTAATGGTACACCTAAATTAGTTTCAGGACTATCGTTAGAGTATGGCCTTCCGTATACGCGTACCAAATCGAAATAAAACATGGCACGAAGAAATGTATTTTCTCCTTTTAACTGATCTCTTTGTTCAATCTCCTCCGAAGTTAAATCTAGTAATGCATCTAAACCTTCATTAACTACATTTATAGAGTAAATAGCACGGTAAGAATATTGCCAGAAATCTTGTGAGCGTTCTGATGCTGAAGTTGGCTGATAGGTTAAAGAATAAGAAAAATCATTTCCACTCCATTGGTTAAGAATAACATCGTCGCTCATATATTCTGTAACATCGTAACGGGTTCTATCATAACCATATTTACCTTCGGCTAAACTTAAAAAGGCATAATTACCAATAACAGCATTTTCTAGTAATTCTAAAGAACCGGTAACTTGTTCTGTTGTGATTTGACTAATAGGGTCGAAATCTATAGAGTTTTCTGCACATGCTCCTAAAAACAAAGCAAATACACTGATTATAAATGTTTTAATAATTTTCATAATATTATTTTTTATTGTTTAGAATTAGAAGGTGAAATTTAAATTTAATAAGAACTTTCTTGTAGGACTATAACGTGAAGAATCTGTAAAAGGATACTCGAAACTTACATCTGAATCTCCAAAAGTATAATTCGTAATAATTGCTAAATTCTCTACTGATGCATTAACAGTAAAGGTTTTAAATACACCTAAAAAATTATTTGGAAATGTGTAACCTACAGTTACTTTCTGAATTTTCAAATAACTAGCATCTTCTAAGTAAAAAGACGATGTTCCGCTAAAATTATAAGTATCTCCATAAATTAATTGTGGTATATCTGCATGATCTCCAAGACTTTCCCATCGTGTTAAATCTTGCCATTTTGTAAGTTTGAATCTGTTTGTGCTAAAATCACTAGCATTCCAATCTACATAGTTGTAAACCGTTTGTCCTATTGCAAAATTTGTTAAAACATTTAAATGAAAGTTTTTGTACTTGAAATAGTTAGCAAAACCACCCGTCATTTTAGGATAAGCAGAAGATGTCGCTATATAACTCGCTTCAGACTGATAATTTGTAGTCGTTACTAAAGCAGGTGTATCTGTTTCGTTTCCATTAATTTTATTTCCGTCTGCATCTTCCCATCGTGTATAAATTGGAGCTCCAGTTTGCGAGTCTACACCCTGATATTCTGGAAGGTAAAAACTTCTTAAAGACTGACCTTCTCTAATAATCATACCGTCATCAATAATATCTTCTCCGCCATCTAATTCTAAAACTTCATTTCTATTAATATTAAAATTGAAATTTGTTTTCCAAGAAAATTCACCTTCAATATTGTTAGTAACTAAAGATAAATCTATTCCTCGGTTACGAATAGATCCAATATTACGCACCTGACTTGTAAATCCTGTAGTTGCTTCTAAAGGTACAGATTGTAATAAATCTTCATTTATACGGTTATAATAGTTCACCTCTAAAGACACACGGTTTAAGACACTGATATCTAAACCTAAATTGAATTTACGAGCCGTCTCCCAAGTTAAATCTGGATTAGGTAATCGCGATGGCCAAGCACCAGAATTTCCGTCGTAACTTGAAGATGTTGTAAAAGAATATGTACCCATAGACAAATAAGATTCAATATTTGCGTTTCCTGTAGTACCATAACTCATTCTTACTTTTAATAAATCAAGCCAAGAATCGGTATCTTTTAAAAAATCTTCTTTATTAACCAACCAGCTACCTCCTATTGAATAAAACGTTCCCCAACGGTCGTTTTCTCCAAATACAGAAGATGCATCACGCCTTAATGAACCTACTAAATAATATTTGTTTTTGTAATCGTAATCTAACTGTCCGAAATAGGATAAAAACCCTGATTCTTCCAAATCACCACTCACAGATCTAGCACTACCGGCAGAGCTTAAAGCCGTCATGTCTCCTACAATTCCTGTACCTACAGCATCTACAAAACGTGTTTGATCATAATTATATTCTTGTCCTAAAATGGCATTAAAATTATGGTTTCCAAAACTTTTATTAAGATGCAGGGTGTTAGACGTTATAGCTCCTAAACCATACGTATACACCCATTCCATATATCCGTCATAATTATAACCAACCCATGTCATATTAGAATAATACTTGGAATGATCTGATCCTGTTAATTCAACTCTGTTAGATGTATTAAATCTTGCCCAGTCTGTAATTTCATAATCTAATTCGAACATTAAAGTTGTGCCCCAATATTTTTTACTATTCTCAGACTCTTCTCTTTCTAACATATAATTTACACCTGTACCACGATACCAAATAGGCACTATACTATTATCCATAGCAGGAGATGGCGTCACACCATCTGGCAAAAATGCAGCATCTAAAGGCACATTTTGATAAGCTTGAGTATAAGGACTTGGCCAATTAAATTCGGATTTTTCGCCGTATTGAGCCGTCATTCTAATATTAGTCGTTAATTTATCTGAAATTTTATGACTCAGATTTCCTCTAAAATTATATTGATTATTATACGTATCTAATGCTGTTCCTTTTTCTCTGTTTAAAGAAGCACTAACATAAAACGTGGTTCGGTCTGAACCTCCAGACATAGACACTTGGGTTTGATTTAAAGATCCTGTACGTAAAAGTAAATCTGTCCAATTAGATGTGTAATCTAAAGCACTTTCTGGCACAACACTATTCCTATATTCTTCGAACGTTTTACTGGTAAAATCTGTATTCCCCTCAGACACTCTTATGTTGTATAAGTTTTCCATCGCTGTAGACCATTGCCCGTATAATCCTTCTGCATCATATACTTCTACTCTATCGTCCCAATTAGAAGTTGGTCCGAATGTACTATTAACAGACACTTTAAATTCTCCTGCTTTTCCGTCTTTAGTTGTAATAACAATAACACCATTTGCAGCACGAGATCCATAAAGTCCTGTAGCTGCAGCATCTCTTAAAATAGAAATTGATTTAACATCTTTAGGGTCGTATTGCCCACCAATAATACCATCTACAACGGTTAAAGGTGAACTATCTGCTTCTAAAGATCCCATACCTTGAATAACCATAGAAGCACTTTGCCCAGGATCTCCACTACCTCCAGATATTTGCACCCCAGGAACTCTTCCTTGTAATACATCTTGAATACTTGTAGAACTTATTGAACTTTCTAATTCCTCTTGAGAGATAATGGATACAGATGAAGATAATTCTGATTTCTTTTTTCTCCCATAACCCACAACTACAATTTCGTCTAAACCTGCAGCATCTACATTAAGAATTATTGAAAAATTGGTTTCTCCATTTAAGGTTATTTCTTTAGTTGAATATCCTAAATAAGAGACTAAAATTTTACCATTATTACTACTAACATTAAGTGTAAACTTACCGTCTATGTCTGTAGTTACACCATTACTGGTTCCTTTTTCAATAACAATAGCACCTGGTAAAGGCATATTGGCTTCATCTAAAACTTCTCCAGAAATAATAATTTGTTGTTGTTGTTTTCGTTTTGTATTCTTCTTTACCACAACAGTATTATTGGCCTCTAGCTGAATTTCAAAATCGCCTTGAGATAAACTTTTATTTAATAAGTCGTTTGCGGGTTGTACGCCCTGTTTAACATTAATTTCTGGAAGGTCTTTAAATAAACTTTCCTGATAAATGAACTTGTAATCTGTCTGTTTCATAATGAGCTCAAAAACCTGATCTACCGTTAATGTTGTTTCGGATTCAATATAGATTTCTGGATTCTGAGATAACACGTCTGTTGGCGTAAAACCAAAAATGACTGAAACATATAAAAAAAGTAATGTTCTCATAATGTTTAGCATAAGTCTCTTTATAAAACTAAAGAGAATACTGTTTAATTTAATTTTCATAAATTTGTTAATTAATTGATTAGAATTTTTAATTGATTAGGGTTTAAAAAAGGGAATAGAGTTTCTACTTTGCACGGTCTTAACTTAATTCCCTTTACTTTTTTTTTATTTCAAAATGAGGGTTTTATCATATAAATTGTAGCTTTTAATTATACTTAGGGTTTTAATTGTTTCTAATATTTGTGTAAGATTTTGTTGCTTTCCTAATACACCTTTAAACTTGATGTTTTCAAGATCTTTATTTTCAAACTGAACATCTATATCATACCATCTAGAAATTACTTTCATTATATCTTTTAAAGCATCGCCTTTAAAACTAAAGACTCCATCTCGCCATGATATTTCAGATTGCACATCTACAGTATGAACCGTTACATTATTATTTAATAAGTCTAGTGTGAGTTTTTGATTTGGAATTAAATCTTTTTGATTGTTTTTAGAATCTACCACAACCTTTCCTTCTACTAACGTGGTATAAATTTTAGATTCGTCTCTGTAAGCTTTAATATTGAATTCTGTTCCTAAAACTTCGACACTCTGATTTTTATTATAAACTTTAAACTTAGCGCCTGCATGTTTTTTACTCGAAGACACATCAAAATAAGCTTCGCCATAAACCAATTCTACTTGTCGTGTTTTACCTTCTATAAATGCGGTTGGAAATTTTAATTGAGATTCTGAATTTAGCCAGACTTCAGAACCATCTGCTAGTTTAACAAAATATTGACCACCTCTAGGAACGGTTAAATAATTGTATTTAATTTCTGGAATAGATGCGGTATCGTGATGAGATGATGCTGTATTGTAAATAATTTTTTCACCATTACTTTCTACCTGATTTGTTTTATAATTTGTCTGATCTGTTAATACAACCTCTGTACCATCTTCTAACGTTAAAATGGCCTTATTTGTACCTGCTAGAATAGATTTAGAATCTACTATTTTTTCTATAGGCTGAATAAATTCTGGTGTAGTCGTATGTTTAAGAAGCATAACACTTACAGAAATAAATAATACAACCGAAGCAGCAACCGCATAGATATTTGGCTGAAACTTTTTCTTTTTAAGAGTGTGTGTATTTAAATTAAGTTCTGTAACTATACTTTCCCAAAGTCTTTCGGTATCTGCATCTGGTTCTAAATTTTCGGACGTTGCTGCTCCTATTTCTTCTGGAGTCCAACTATTAACCAGATGTCTTTCTTCTTCAGTAGCACGATCATTAAAATAGCGTTCTAATAGTTTGGTTACCCAAATTAATTCTAACCATTTTCTTTTATTAGTGTCCTTCATTTATATAAGAGTTCTCTGCTTTTAGGCATTCATCTATATATCGTTTCCAACACTTATTTTTTTCCCTCTAAAGCCATTAACAAAATGTTACGCCTATTAAAACACACAAAACCAATTAGTTAAAAACAAAATAAAGTTAAAAAACTCTAAAAATCATGTTTATTCGCTCCCTTTGATAACATTTTATTAATCTACCTATCAAAATTTAAGCTTGAAAAACATATTATGTTTGTACATATAATGAACAACCAACACATGCATCGTTCAGATCAGGATTTACTTTTAGCTATTTATGATGATAAAGACGAAAAAGCTTTTAAAGTCTTTTATGATAAGTATGCCAAATTATTATTAAACTGGGCTACTAAGCGCACAGGAAATAGAGATCTTGCTGAAGATATTGTGCAAAATTTCTGGGTTATTTTTTGGTCTAAACCACATGCTATTAAAACAGATGAATTTGGAGTTGCAAGAAAATATTTAATACACTACTTTACTTATAGAATGCTAGATTATCTGCGTACGTCTGCTTCTAAATTTTTAGGCTCTGATTTTGCTTTAGAAACTATTGAAAACGAAGATAGTTACTTACATATTATTGAAGATATACAAGTAAAAGATATGCTAGACATGATAGACCGTGTTTTGGTAAATTTCCCAAAACTAACACAAGATATATTTAAAACTATTTGGGAACACAACAACTCTGTAAAAGAGACTTCTAAAACATTTGGAGTAAGCGAAAAGGTAGTGAGAACGCATTACAAAAAAGTACTCTGTTTAGTACAAGATCAGACAAAAGCATTTATAGGTACAAGCTCTAATTCTTTTAAAACTTTTCTTGAAATCTTAATTCTTGTAGGACTGCTTAAATAAGACTTCAGAGATTATATCGCTTTCTAGTCTAAATACATTAACTTAAAGACAACAAGTTGTTTAAATCTAAATTTGAGTTAAATATTAAATTAATACAGCACAAAACTTTATATCACATTAGTTATTTTGGCTTTTGGTGAATTTTGCTTAGCAACAGACTATTTTCTAAAAAATAATACGTTGTGTTTCGAGTAGATAATACCTCATAAAACACAACCCATGACGTTAGAGCATTTAAGTTTTTATTCATTCTTTACCAAGTATTCTCTTATGGAAGAATATGGTTTTAGTTCTGGCATAATTAATAGGTTATACAGAAAAATACTTCCTAGTATTCCAGACACAAATACCATAGAATATGTTTTACATAGTAAAGCGAATGCTGTGCCTTATGTATTATCCCTTATAGATTTTAATACTCTAACAGACAGTGCTATTTCTGAACAACTAGACCTAAGTATTAAAGCGTTATGCGCCAAAGTTGTTGCATTCGGACTAGATAATAATATAAAGGCAAAGTGTGATTATCTGGAATTAAAATCAAATCATTTTGAGCTTTTACTTCAAAATACAAACAACTTATCTGGGAGCAAAAAAGAAGATATTTTAGAATTGATAAATTCCTTGAATGCAATTGAAATTCTTATAATAGCATTAAGAAAAAACAAAAATAAGATTGGAACAAGTTTTCATCTTACATCAACCACAAGAAGAATATTAGAGTACACAGAAAGAATAAAGGAATTACTTATTTTAAAATTAAATATTTCTTCTGAAGAACATTGGAAGAAAATGCTAGTTGAATGTATTGAGTATTCAAAATATAAAGACAGCATAAGACGCTACATTAGTAGACATTCTGATTTAGTTGCTATGGAAATTGTTGAACACAATTCTAATAAAGGAGAAGAATATATTGCAGAAAGCCGTAAAGATTATTGGAGCTTTTTTTACAGATCACTTTTCGGAGGAAGCATAATCGCTGTATTCGCTTTAATAAAACTTATTATCGTCTCATATGAATTATCATCTTCTTATAATGCCTTATTATTCAGTATAAATTATGCTTTATGTTTTATAATAGTGAAAGAATTAGGTGGAATAATTGCGACAAAACAGCCTGCAATGACGGCTACTACAATTGTTAAAAATATTGATAAAGAAGGAAACTTAAAATTCGACTCGATGAAGAGTATCACTTTCATTGTAAGAAAAGTGTTTAGAAGTCAGTTTATTTCTGTGATGGGAAACTTTTTAATGGCAATCGCATTTGCGTGTATACTTATGTACTTTTTTCAGTTAATTAATGCCGATTATGTATCAAAAATAGTTAAGCCCGAATACTTAATACATAAAATACGCCCTACATATCAATTACTATTTTTTGCAGCAGTAGCTGGATTTTTTCTAGCATTGTCCGGATTAATTTCTGGTTATATAGATAATAAAGTGATCGCTTCTAAAATTGCTCATCGTATTCGTAATAATAAAAAACTCCTCTTCAAGAGCACGCGATTAGCTGCTTTTTTTGAAAAGAAAGCAGGAACATTATTCGGAAATATAAGTCTTGGTATTTTTCTTGGTTCGTCTTTTTTATTGAGTAAAATCTTACCGTTTGAGATTGATATTAGACACGTTGCCTTTAGCTCTGCAAACTTGGGCTATTCCATTATGAATTTCGATTTCAATATTAAAACCATCTTATTAGGAATCGTTGGAGCTTTACTTATTGGATTGGTAAATTTTATAGTCAGCTTTTCTATAACCTTCTATTTAGCATTAAAATCTAGAGGTGTCAACTTTAGACTACTTCCTGAAGTGTTGTTTAATATATTTAAAGACATGTGTTTTAATCCGCTACATTATTTTATTAAAATAGAAAAAGAGCCATTAACAAATCTTAATATAAACAAATAAATTATCAGTATTCAGCCTATATATGAGATTTAATTCATCTTATAAAAGGCTAAAACACTGATAATTTACATTCTAGATTAAACTAGTCTTCTTATTATTTCTTGTTCAATAAATCCATTAAATCTACATCGTTACCTAAAAGTACTTCTGTTGGATTAATACGACCTTCCATAGTATCGTTTTCTAATTTTAAAACACCTCTTGGGCAAACAGCAGAACATACACCACAACCTACACAACTAGATCGTACAATATTCTCCCCTTTTTGTGCATACGCTCTAACATCAATTCCCATTTCACAACTGTTAGAACAGTTACCACAAGAAATACATTGTCCGCCATTGGTTGTAATTCTAAATTTAGAAAATAAACGTTGTTGAAATCCTAATATTGCTGCCATCGGACAACCAAAACGACACCAAGAACGGTTTCCTAAAATAGGATAAAATCCTGTCCCGATAACTCCAGAAAATATAGAACCTATGTATAAACCATAAGCAGATCTTAATGTTGAACCTTTAATAAAAAACAACTGTTCTGTAGTTCCTGTAAAGTGCATAATCAATAATAAAGCGATAACCACAGCATAACCAATAGCTCCCATTTTAGCGTCTTTACCTAACTCTTGTCTTTTAAAATACATTACAGCAGCAAATACAACTGTTAAGAAACCAATAACTAAGGATATAAATACACCTCTAGTTAACCAGAAATCGTTTTTCTCTACTCCTAAATAAGAATACACCATAGCAACCGTCATCACCACAGAGAAAACTAATACGGTATGAATTAACCAACGTTCTAATTTCCATGCCGATACTTTTTTAGACGATAATTGTCTAAAAGAATCACCTGCAGTTTCTGCTAAACCACCACAACCACAAACCCAAGAACAATACCAACGTTTACCGTATTTGTAGGTTAAAATAGGTGTAATTACAAAGATGGATAATAACCCAAATAATAACAATGCTAAACCAATATTTCCAGTAGACAGGAAGCCTTTTACAGACCAGGCATCAAAAATATAATAGTTAAGTGGCCATACACTTTTAAGATCGTAATATGGCAAATCGTTATTCATTACATACATAAATTCAGGAATCAAAAAGGCAAAACCCAATTGAAAAAACATTACAGATCCTGTACGTAATTGCTGGTAACGGTTATGTCTGTATTTTAATATAAACTTATATCCGAAAGCTAATATGGCTACCGTATAAAGCACACCATATACAAACCACTGGCTCGCATCTCTCCCACTTAACAAATGACTTAAAGGATCGAAAAAGCCAATTAAACCAGAGTTTGCTTCTCCGTTTGCTCCTAATCCTAAATATTTTGGGAAGAAGTATAATACAATGTAAAATGATGTTAAGACTACACCAAGCATCCACCCTAGAATACCACGAGAAGAAATAGATTTAAACCAAACACCATCGTTCTTTATGCCCTCTAACTTATTAAGGTAAGCTTCTCTAGAATATAAAATAACACCACCAATTATTGCACCTAATGAGAGTGTTAAAAACAATCCCTTATTAGGAAAATCTGTATTAAATAACGCTAAGACTAATATAAATAGTCCTATTGTACCAATACCAAGTGCTATTTTTTGTTTGTTCGTAATATTTAAAGCATCGGGATTAGCCAACGACATACTATTATTTATTTTATTACTCATTTTATACAGTTTGTAATTGGTTAGTGTAAGCTTTTAGAATCTCGCTTTCAAAGTGAGAGTAGAATTCAGGATCGAAATTAGCTTCAGGGAGATTTTTCATAACATAATCCATATCACGATTTTCAGTAATCCAACGATCAAAAACTTCGTGACGCATGCGAATTCCAAAGGTGTTAATTCCTAAAAATGTATTTGTATCCTTATGATAAGCTACCGTAATACATTTTGTATCGTCTGTATGTTTCCAATGAAAATGCTGTTCGTGTTCCGATTTATTTCTATCACTAAACACCCAACCGTATGTTTGATATTCGATATCTAAAAATTTTGCAGAGTTAAACCAATGTCCTGGTTTATATTCCATTTTATTGCCGCAAATAGTTTGGGCTAAAACTTCTCCCATCATACGACCTGTGTACCAAACAGCTTCAATTGGACGTCTGTTTCCTATAGCTTCATGCTGTTCTGCACAATCGCCAATCGCGTAAATATCTGGAATATTCGTTTCTAAAAAACGATTCACTTTTACACCACGACCTATATCTATACCAGAATCTCTAATAAAATCTATATTTGGAGCCACTCCAGCAGTAAGACCAACCACATTACACGGAATTTCTTCGCCTGTTTCTTCTATAATTATAGATTTTACTTTGCCATTTTCGTCTGAAACAATTTCCTTTAAATTTGTAGAAAGTCGTAAATCTATATGATGATTTTTAATATGGCGGTTAATCATTTCGCTTTCACCACTTGGTAATACACCATTCCAAAAACTATTTTCTCTTACCAAAAAGGTAACAGGAATACTACGGCTATTAAGCATTTCTGCCATTTCAATACCAATTAAACCACCACCAACAATAACGGCTCTTTTACACACCTCTTTATTAGGTGCATGTTTTTCTAAATTTTCTAAATCTTGTTTATGATACATCCCCATAACACCTTCTAAATCCTGTCCTGGCCAGCCAAATTTATTAGGTTTACTTCCTGTAGCAATTACAAGTTTATCGTATTGTAATGTATCTCCTTCTGTAAAATGAAGTGTTTTTGTTTCTGTATCAACCTGCTTTACAAAGCCTTTCTTTAATTCTATTCTGTTTTTTTTCCAAAACCAATCTTCGTAAGGTTGTGTATGTTCAAACTTCATGTGCCCCATATACACATACATAAGTGCGGTACGCGAGAAAAAAAAATCTGTTTCTCCAGAAATTATAGTAATTTTTTTGTCAGAATTTTTTCTAATATGTCTCGCAAGCGTTACACCAGAAATTCCGTTTCCAATAATGGCAATATGTTCCATAGATTAATTGTTATCTCATGTTAGGTCGTATTTAAAGATAAGAACTTATTTGCATCACTTAATTTAGAAAGTGTTTAAATTAGAATGCTTTTGTAAGGATTAATTAAAACTATAAATCATTCATTTTTCTAATTAAATAAAGGTTGCACTACTTATAAACGCTTCAATAAGCTGCAATTAAATCTTTACTCAAACACTATAAAAGAGTTACTTACTTGAGTTTAAATTTAAATGATATCAAAAATAAATAGCAATTTTAAGTTACCAAATGTAAAGTATTGTATACATTTGTATAAAAATAATAGATTATGAAAACACAAATACTTCCAAACTGGTGCAAGAAATTAGGTTTAGCACTATTTATTATATTCGCGATTTTAGGTTCTGGAGATAGTATGATAAATGGCTTTGTTGATGGTGGTAATTCTTATCAACCAGTAGAAGAACAACTGCAACATATAGAACATAAATTACCACCTAAAAGTGAAGTATCTGTTTTCGAAGATTATTTCGGAGAAAAAACTTATCACTATTTTCAAGTCTTCTCTTTTTTAGGGATTTTAATGTACATGCTATCTAAAGAAAAAATTGAAGATGATTATATTAACACATTACGATTAGAATCTTACCAATTCACTGTACTTTTCGGAATTGTAATCTCAATACTATTATATGCTTTTTCAAAACAAATTACGCTTAACATAGATTACTTTATTCAACTATTCATGTATTTCTATTTAATTACATTCTTTATTAAAAAACGTATCTACTAAAATAATCTATTATGAAAACACAAATACTACCAAACTGGTGTAAGAAATTAGGTTTAGCAATTTTTATTATATTTTCAATCATAGGAGGAGGAGACGATTTTGCCAGTGGTTTTAATGAAGGGTATAATGCTACTCGAGATAGAGATGAAAAACTCGGAAATACAGAACATAAATTACAACCAATGCATGATGTTGTTATTTTCAAAGATTATTTCGGAAGAAAAACAATACATTATTTTTATGCAATATCGTTCTTAGGGATTTTAATGTACATGCTATCTAAAGAAAAAATTGAAGATGATTATATTAATTCATTACGTTTAGAGTCTTATAAATTCACAGCTATTTTTGGTATTATAGTCTCAATACTTTTATATGCTTTTTCTAAAGAAATTAAACTAGGATTGGATTATTTTTTATCCTTATTCATGTCTATCTATTTAATTATATTTTGCATAAAAAAACGACTTTACTGATGACTAAAATTGTACTGACAATACTCTTAACCATATTATCAAAAGAGATCAATTTCAGCTTCTTCAGTATTTTTATTCTATTAGCATTTCTCTTTTTAATTATACGCTTCTTTAAAAAACAATTTTATTAATGACAAATTTAGTTAAAGTAGAACGCGCAAGACACGATTTAACTCAGGCACAATTAGCCGACGAACTCGGTGTGTCTAGACAAACTATTCATGCCATAGAAAGAAACAAATTTAATCCTTCGGTTATATTGGCTATAAAAATGGCACGCTTTTTTAAAGTAACCGTAGAGTATCTTTTCGATATTGAAGAATAGTTAAAAAAGACTTCGAAAACATATATTTTATTTTATTCCTTAATTTAAACTTTGGGAAAACTTTAAAATTATTGTTTAATGTTTTAAACTATTTTCGGAGTTCAGAAAACTATTCTATGAAATTACTTAATTGCCTATTTTTTTTATTCCTTTTTAGTGTACTCTCTTGTCAGACACAAACACAAACTCCAAAAATTAATGGTGTAAGTTTTGTATCTTCTAGAGATTCTGTTAGCGGTAATCATGTAAAACCTCTTATTACTATTCATTCAAATTATGCTGCTGTTATGCCTTTTGGGTATATACAAGATCTAAATCATCCAGATGTTAAATATAATACGGACAGACAGTGGTATGGAGAAACACGATCTGGTGCGAAACATTATGTAGAAGAACTGCAAAAGCAAAACATAAAAGTGATGCTTAAACCTCAAATTTGGGTAAGACACGGAGAATTTACAGGAAATATTATAATGAAAAATGAAGACAACTGGAAAATTCTAGAAGCTTCGTACTCTAAATTCATTATGGCCTATGCGCAATTAGCAGAAGAATCTCAGGTTGATATGTTTTGTATTGGCACAGAATTAGAACAATTTATTACTGCAAGACCAGAGTATTGGAAAATGTTAATTCAAGATATTAAAAAAGTATATTCTGGTAAATTAACGTATGCATCTAATTGGGATGAATTTGAGAAAACACCTTTCTGGGACGATTTAGATTATATTGGTGTTAACGCCTACTTTCCGGTAAGTCCTAAGAAAACACCAAGTTTTGAAGATGCTCTTGAAGGTTTAAAACCGTATAAAAAGAACGTTGAAACCTTTTCTAAGCAACACAATAAACCCATTTTATTTACAGAATTTGGTTACAGAAGTGTAGATTATAGCGGAAAAGCGCCATGGAACAGTGATCGTGCCATGACACAAGTTAATCTTGATGCTCAAGTAAATTGCACCAAAGCATTATTTGAAACCTTTTGGGGAGAAGAATGGTTTGCAGGTGGGTTTGTTTGGAAATGGTTTATAAACCATGATGAATCTGGAGGTGAAGACGATTCTAGATTTACCCCACAAAACAAACCTGTAGAACAGGTGATTAAGTCGTATTACAATACCTTTTCTAGCTAAAACCATTCGATTAATGATTAAATTTTATTAAATTAGTTAAGTTTTAAAAAATCTCAAAAAACTCACTAATATGAATAAAGAAAGAATTGTAGGCGCAATACTATTTACAGTAGGTGTAATAATTCAATTCACTCCACTAGAAGGTGGTATTACTGGAATTATTTCTGCCATGGCAATTGGAGCTGGATTTGGAGCACTTTTAATAGGTAAAATTGATAAATCGATATTTAGATCTTAATTAATTATTGAGATTGGTTTCATAAAAATCTTTAATAATCTCTAATGTAGATTTATGAGATCTTCCAGCAGCTGTCTTATAATCTGAAGGCACATCATCTGCACCGCTTTTAATGCCTTCATAAATACCTGCAATAATAGTTCCTAGAAATTCACCTAGCGCTCCAATTCTATCCGCTTTATAGTCTTTAACCGAAACAGAATGATACACCAGTTTTGTTTGATATACTTGATTTATAAGACTTGTAAGTTCATGTTGTGTAATACCATTTCCTACTAAATTATATACATTTCCGTTATGTTTATTTCCTAAAAGCATTTTGGCATAAGCGAAACCTAACTCTGCTCTGCTTGTATAGGTACATATACCTTCTGCAGCACAATTTTTAATTTCACCGTCTTTTACATACGTATCTATATATTCCAAATCTGGTTCTATATAAATTCCATTTCTACCAATCACATAGTCTAATCCAGAGTTTATAATATCTTGTTCTGTTTGTCTGTTTGTTTGTACAATTGGGCTAAATGCATTGCCTTCTTCTGCCCCTACAATACTAGTGTATACTATTTTTTTGACATTATTTTGCTTTGCGGCTTCAATTACATTTCTATGCTGAATAATTCGTTTTTGCGGATCGTCCATACCTGAAACCAATAATACACTATCTATACCTTGTAAAGCGGCATCGAATTGCTCTCGGTTATTATAATCTCCTTCACGAACTTCTACACCCAGATGTTTTGCTTTTTCAGGTGTTCTTGCTATACCAATAACTTGATTCGTTCCAAGTTCCTTTACAAGAGTTTGTATTATGGAAGCTCCTAATTTTCCACTTGCTGATGTAACTGCTATTTTCATAAAATCCTAAACTTTTAGAATAACAAAGGTGATAAATACATGCTTAGTCTTAGAGATTAATCTTGGACTAAAAATGGTTAATGTATAACCAAATTGATTTAATCTTACTGCATAGAAAACACAGCTGCTTCTATTTGTAATTGAGCCATATCTATGAGATCCTTAGTGTTTAGAGGTTTTAAAATAGATAACTCTGTACACCCTAAAACAACTGGATATTTAGCTGAATATTTATTAATAAGTAAATGATATTTCTTAATTACCTCTGTAGTTTCTGTTTGATTGTAAACTTGTATTCTTACGGTATCTATAAAATTCATATCCGATTCTGAAGGTAACACAACCTCAATCCCATGCGATTTAAAATGAGAAGTTATATACTTTGATTGCATGGAAAATAAAGACCCAAATAATACTATTTTGGTACATTTAAGCACTTTTAACTTAGCGATAGTTAAATGTATTGGATGGAGAATATTTGCATTAATTTTTAATCGGTCTACGGTTTCATGCAGTGTGATATTAGGAATGATAATATTTTGACATTGAAACGCATCCATTCTTTTTAAATAATCTTGAGTTACAAGGTCTAATTCTGATGATGCATTTGGTAACAATGCATTTATTGAATTAAAATCGACATTATACAACAATAAAGGGCACGTACTATAACCGCCTTTTTTATTGTTATACAATGCGTTTAATTCACTTAAATAATAGGATGTCGTTCTGCTCCCTAAACCTAATACACCAAGTTGCACTTTTTCCATTTTTTAAGATCTTGAAAGAATATAATCTGCAAAATAGGCTTTGCTATCCATAATTTTGGTTTGTAAATCAAAATCTGTATTTTCAATAATTTTCGAGATCAGTGCATCATTATATTTTCTTGAAATCTCTGTGTGTATTTTTTCTCCTTTAGAGAAATTAAAAGTTTTTCCAATTGCTTTTATAGTTACTATTTGCTTTGCAGTACTTTCGATATAACTTTTAGCAACTCCAGTTTCTTCATTGTATTCTGGCTGATGTTTAAACTGATTTAAATTAAAATCCCCGCCCAATTCCGTATTAATTCTATCTAGTAAATTAAGGTTAAAAGCGGCTGTTATTCCTTTACTATCATGATAAGCTGGCAAAACAATGTCTATAGACTTCATTAAATCTACCCCTAATAATAATTTATCACCAGTGTTCAGATTGTTACCCAAATTATAAATAAATTGAGACGCTTCAGTATCTGTCATGTTCCCAATATTAGATCCTAAAAATAAAATAACTTTAGGATGCTTACTTTCTTTTAAAGCATCTAAAACCTTAAAATAATCGCCTTGTTTAGTTTTTACAGACACATTTGGTAATTCTGTATTTAAATCCTTTTTTAGAAGTTGTAATGCATTTGACGAAATGTCTATAGGAAAATAATCGAACTTATAATTTTGAGTATCTAAACATTTTAGTAATTCTTTAGTTTTTAGTCCATCTCCAGCACCAAGTTCAATTAATTCAAAATAAGTATTTGTCTGTAAATCTAATCCTTCAATTAACTCATCTGTTTTATGCTGAAAAATATTTAATTCACTACGTGTTAAATAGTATTCTGGCAGATTCATAATTTCAACAAATAATGCGTCTCCTTTTTTATCGTAAAAATATTTTGATGGCAAAGTTTTTTCATGGAGTTCTAGTCCTTGTTTTACTTCGGTTGCAAATTCACATAATGTTTTATCCTCTTTACTTTGAGATATTTCGGTATTTCTTCTAAGTGTTTTTATCATCTATTTTACTAATCTAATTCCGGTAAATTGCCATCTTTCCGAAGGGTTGAAAAAATTACGATATGTTGGTCGGCTATGGTTTGTAGAAGTTGCCGCAGAAGCACCTCTCAACACCATTTTGTTGCTCATAAACTTTCCGTTATATTCACCTAAAGCACCATTTTCTTTAACAAAATTGGGGTAAGGTAAATATGCACTATTAGTCCATTCCCAACGTTTGCCCCAATCAAATTTACTAGCAGCGATTTCCCATTCAAATTCTGTTGGTAATCGCATCCCTTTCCATTCTGCAAAGGCATTAGCTTCGTAAAAGTTAATATGAATTAAAATTGCGTTTTTATCTACTTTTTGTAATCCTCCTAGTGTGTAATAATGCCATTCATTATCAATCTTATGCCAATATAATGGCGAATTAATAACATTTTCATTGACCCAAGACCAACCATCATCCAACCATAAATTAAAATCTGAATATCCACCAGACTCCATAAATTCAAGGTATTCACCATTTGTTACTAACTTATTTTCGATTTCAAAAGCATTTAAATAGACTTTATGAACACCTAATTCGTTATCGTAACAAAAATCATTTTCTTGATAGCCAACAGTATAAAGACCAGCATCTATTTTAAAACTTCCAGATGTCTTGTTTGCATCTTTAACCAAATTGTATTTAGAATTAAAAACAGGAAATATCGGATTGTGACCAAACATATATTTTACATCTGTAATTAATAATTCCTGATGTTGTTGTTCATGATTTAAGCCTAGAACAACAATATCTATAATCTTTTTATCTGTAAGATTATCTAAGAAATCAATCATACTTTCATCTACATGTCTACGATACTCTAAAATTTTATTTGTGCTTGGTCTAGACATATTACCTCTGTTAGATTGTAAAACTCTATCGCCAGCATTATTATAGTAACTGTTAAACAAAAAATTAAAATCGGAATTAAAATCGGTGTAGTCTGTTACATAATTTTTCAAAATAAAAGTTTCAAAAAACCATGTAGTATGTGCTAAATGCCATTTGGGAGGACTTGCAAACTGAACCACTTGTATCGCATAATCTTCTATATCTAAATGATTACAGAACATTACTGTTTGATCTCTAATTGCTTTATATTTTGAACTTAGACACATTTAAATTGAGGATTGAATATTGTATTCATATAAACTTACTAAAATAACAGATTAAAAAACATTAATACAACAATAATTATTGAATAATATTTCGAATTTAATAATAAATTAACTTTAGTATATTTTAATATCTGCAAAATTAATAAGTAATTAAGCTTGTTTTAACGCTATCAATTCTTTTTCTAACGCATCTGCTTTAGCTTTAAATTTTTCCATGGCTTTTTTTAGTTGACCGACTTTCTTTAATAAATCGTCGTCTTGAATGGCTTGATAGATTGTCTTTCCTTCTGAGGCTTTAAATTTAGATGTGCCTCCGCATGTTGGGCAAATTGTTACTTGACTCATATTATTATTTTTAATACAAAGTTCTGTTTATTGTAGAATTATAGAAAGGTGAATAGTTGTTTTTAAATGGTTAATATGAAACCAAAACAGAAAAACAACTAGTTTTATATAACAGAAAAACTGATAAAGTACTCATAGACTTCATCAGTTTTCAATGTATTTATAATAAGAATTAGAAACTAGTCTTTTCGATCTAGATGATCTATAAAACCAGTTAAAAACACCGTTTTGGTAGGTCGCTCTGCTTTGTTTTTATAGCCTATAATAATAGAACTATGTATAAGCATTTTATCAAAATCGAAGACAATAGTCAAATAATCGCTTAATCCTTTTTCATGCCAATTTACCAAATACATATCTGACCCTAATTTTAGTGAACGATATGGAATATCTGCATTTCCTCGTCCTTTAGCTGATCCAGAGACCCACTCGTATTTTGCCTTACCATTATAAAACTCCATATGAATGGCAGTTCCATTTTGATATTGAAAATTTAAAATGTATCCGTCTAAAAAATGTTCTGGGTTGCCAAATTGAAAGGAATCTGCTTCTGATGTTGTAGTTTGTGCAAAACTAGTCCCAAGACTAAAGCAGACTATACATATAAATGCTATGATTTTAGTGTTCATATTTTCTGATTTTAAAGTTGAATACAAAATTGATATTAATCTTTAAAACCAAAGCGGTTAATCTTCAACCAAGAATGGTTAATGTAAGAACAACATACTTATAATCTCATTTTAAATTGTTTTGGTGTTTCTGAAGTGTGCTTTTTAAAAAATTTAGTAAAATTCGTAATCTCATCAAAACCTACAGCATGCCCTATTTCTTTTAAACTGTAGTTTGAACTTACCATAGCTCTTTTGGTTTCGAGAATTACAAACTCGTCTATAAAATGCTTAGCTGTATTTAAAGTAAATGCTTTAACCACTTGATTTAAAAACTTGGTAGAAACGCATAACATTTCTGCATAGTCTTTTACGTTTCGCGTTTTTACGTAGTGACTTTCAACACGGTTTTTAAAATTAATAAAAAGCATTTGATGTTTCTTATTAAAATGCTCTAACAAATCGTAATGCGATAAGCGTTCTAATCGTAACAAATACAATTCTAATATTTTAGCAATGATTTCTTTTTGAGCATATGTGTCTTCTTTTTGAAACTCTTCAATAATATGTTTTAGAAAAAAACGATTATAATCATATGCCTCAACTAATGGTTTAGAAATATGGTAATTATATAAATGTGAAATAAAATCTATTGAAGATTTAGAGAAATACTTCAACACAAAATTTTCTGTAAACACAATCAAATA
Organism: Formosa sp. L2A11; assembly: GCF_009796865.1. Lineage (GTDB taxonomy): Bacteria > Bacteroidota > Bacteroidia > Flavobacteriales > Flavobacteriaceae > Formosa. The sequence goes on from NZ_CP047028.1 coordinate 3,118,922, forward strand.
CCCATTATAATTTTTGTAATCAGTAAATGCATGTACTTGCCCTTTTGCTATTTTAATAACAGAGCCTGTGCTTACCTTATATTCTTTTAAATCTACTTGATGCTCACCTTTACCTTCTGTAACAACTAGCAAAGCAAAAAACGTAATTCTGTGTGGTTCTTGAATGTTATGATCGGGATCGTTCTCCATACGCATAAACAGTTCCGATAGACGAAGAAACTCTATATCAGTAGCGCCCTCGCTACTTTCAAAAGAAATATTTGGAATGGTATTCAATATAAATTATTACGATGTTATAGATAACCAAAACATTTGATTACTGTACTAAACTACTCATTTTTTATATAACACTTAAATTACAATCTTAAAAAAGTATATTGATACAGACTAATTCTAAGTCAAAAAAAATGCCCTCAACTTTAGTTTTTAAACTAAAGTTAAGGGCATGACCAACTATTAAATAATCAATTATAATACAACACTTTTATTTATTTGGTAATTCTGGAATTTAGGCTTTTCTTCAATAATTGTATTAAAGGTTTCTAAATATATATCTGTAATTTTACTCATAGGGAAAGCTGTTGCTGCTTTATAATTAGCTTGTCCTAATCTAATTCTGTGTGCATTATTAGTCACTATATTATCTATAGCATTGGCTAAACTTGTAATGCTTTTAGGGTTAAAAAACTCAGCTTTATAACCACCATCTTTAACAAAATGAGCTAAATCTCCTAAACCAGGCATAATAACTGCTTTTCCATGATTTCCAGCTTCGTGCAAAATTCCTAAACTCCCCTTTGGAGATGTATAAGGAAATACAACAACGGCACTTTCTTTAAATAGATCAGACATTTCATTGCCTATAATAAATCCTGTAAATCTTAGTTGCGGAACATGCTTATACTTCTCTTTAACTTTTGCTAAATATCCTGGTACATTTGGGTTATCTGTTCCTGCAATAACAATCTCTAAATCTAATCCTGTTTTATCTCTTACCAATTCTACAGCCTCAATTAAACCTTCTACTTTTTTATAAGTGCCAAACTGACCAAAAGCCATAATTTTCATAGGACCTTCTGTAGGTAAAATATAATTAGGCTCCAGAGGTAATTCAAAACTACCTTGAGGAATAAACTTAATATGCGTTGCTAAATATTTTAGTTCTAAAATTTCTAAATGCTTCTGTTCTGTGACAACTACTGTATCTGCATGAAGAACTAAACCTGTAAGTGTTGTACCGATAAATCCGTAGAATTTTTTCATGAGCTTATTAGATGCATAGCCTGAACGTTCTAAATCTACTTCTTCAAAAATATTGTGCAGTAATACAATATTAGGTATCTTTTTATATTTACAAATTAAAGGCAACATCAGTCCAAAAGCAGCAGCAATTTTATTATTACCAAACTTCTTAAAGCTTAAGTTAAACAATATTGCATCTGGTTTTGTGTTTGTTATAGCTCGTGTGACAGAGAATAAATTTGAAAAACTATTAAAAGACCAACATTTTTTTACGGTGACTTTACATCCATTCTCTATAAATTCTAGATCTTTTTCACCTCTAGTTTTATCTGTTAATAAAACAATTTCGGTGATATCTTTCTTTTGCCTGAAATGCTTGACTAGATGATAAGCGTATTGATTTAACGCTATTTTACTAGGAGGGTAAGCGGTTACTATGGCTAATTTCATGATTAATTAATTATTATATGATACAAATTTGATGATTATACCTAATAATTATGACCCAAAATAGATAGATCGCATTTTAGTATAGATGAATGGTAATTTTCTTTAGATCAAGCAGTTACATACAATTTAACTGATTACATTTTTTATTGATACAATTCTTACAAAGAGCTAAAAAAGTCAACAAAAACCTACATATCAACCTGTTAAACATATTATTAATAGAAACATTTAAAATGAGATAACCGTTACAAATAATCTCATTTATGTATTAATTTAACAACTAAACCCATTGTTTTATAAGAAATTCTAAACGTGATTATAAGACATATTTACTACAAAATATTTACCTTAATTTTAAACATAAAAAAAAGGCAAAAGACTTTCGTCTTTTGCCACACTACGGGAGTAATTAGCTATTAATTAGTTCACAAGTAGCTAGATCTTTATAAGAGAGATTCTCTTTATTGTATTACATATAAATACAGCTAAAAAACTGAAACGTAATAGGTTTATATTATTTGAAAAGCATGCTAGAATTGCTTTGTTTTAATAAAGGATAATAATTATAGTATAGAAAAACTTAACTATTTTAGATATGCCTTTTCAGAAAAAAAAGACACAAGATATTATTATCTTAAAATAGAAATGAATTATAATCGCAATTAAACAGATTACAATATCCTTTAGAAGTAGTGTAATAAAGGATTAATAATAATGAATTTTTCATGATATAATTATTTATATCACAAAAATACATCGCTATTAGTTATAATTATACAATTTTTCGGTGAGTGAGAATTAAGTGTAGACGAATGGAAGGCTTTCTTAGTTAAGCTATTACAATAAATTTAAACGCTTCATTAATTCGGGTCTGTTTGAACGACTTACAGGAATAACATCTTTTTTAATTAAGACACTATTATCTTCAATATCTATAATTTTCTGAATATTAATAACATAAGATCTATGTACTTTTAGAAAAATAGTATGAGGAAGTTTATCTTCAATTTTCTTTAATGTAGAATGTACTGTATAGTTTTTGTCTTCGGTTTTAATAAGAATATAATCGCCTTTAGCTTCAATTAAATAAATACTTGGAATCTCGATTTTAATAAGACGTCTATCTATGTTTACATACAAAACATCTCCAGAAGTAGCCACTTCTTTTTCGTCTTTAGTCGTTTTATTAACAACCGTAGCTAAGTCTGTTTTCTCTGCTTTTGTTACAGCTTTTTCAAAACGGGGTAACAAAATAGGTTTTACTAAATAATCTATAATACATTCGTATTCGAACGCATCTATAGCAAATTTAGGATCGGAAGTGGTTAAAATAATTTTAGGTGGATTCTTCAAGGTTTGTATAAAATCGAATCCTGTAAAATCGGGCATATGAATATCTAAAAAAATTAAATCAACTTCATTTTGATTTAAAAATTTTATAGACTGAATGGCATCTGAAAAATCTGCTAAAACATTAAGTCTTTTTACATTAGAGCACAATTGAACAACTATAGCTCTAGCGGTAGCTTCATCATCAATAATAATACAATTCATAAATAAGAATTACAATGTAGTTAAATAATTAGTCATGTTATTTAAAATCGCTTCAAAAGCTTCACTAAGCTCTGTTTTACCTTCTAATAAATTATTTTCGAATGCTACTGCAATACCATAACTTTTTTCTAAGCCTAAAATACTAATTTTATGTTTAAGTTTATGTACATTATCTGCAGTCATTTTAAAATTTCCTGCATTATAATTTTCATAATATATTGCCTTTTCTTTTGGAAATTCCTGTTTTATAATAGCAATTAATTTCTGTTCGAAATTTGTATCTCCTCCAGACATACTGTGTATATAAGATAAATTAGGCTCTTCCATGTTTCTCTTTTTTTAATGTAAAATAAAATGTGGTTCCTTTACCAGGTGTAGAATCTAACCATATTTTACCATCATGCAAACGCACAATTTTCTTTACTATGGACAATCCTATTCCAGAGGAGTCTTTATTGTTTTTTAAAGAATGAAATACTTTAAATATTTTATCATGAAACCGTTCTTCAATCCCAATACCGTTATCTTGTACAGCAAACTGATAAGAATCGGGAAGCTCTTTTCCTGAAATAGTTATAATTCCTTTGTCTTTATCTATAAACTTAACAGCATTACTTATTAAGTTTTGAAACACCTGTAGCAACTTTGTTTTATGTCCTAAAACAACTGGCATATTTTCAGAAATATGTACAGAGATATGTTCCGGAATATATAATATTTTAACCAAGTCTTTTAAGAGTGTACTTGTATTTATCTCTGTTTTCTCACTGTCTTCAGATCCTATACTTGAGTAATCTAGAATATCGGATATGAGTTGCTCCATTTTCTCTAAGGTTACTTCTATTAAATTAAAATTCTGAATACTTGCTGTATCTAATTTAGATACATTATCTTCTTTAATCCAGCTCACCAAAGCATCAATACTTCGCAATGGCGATTTTAAATCGTGAGAAACAATATGGGCATACTCTTGTAATTCGTTATTACTTTTAGCAAGTTCATTCAAAAGATCTTCTTTCTGAATTTCTAAATTTTTAAGAGCTGTTATATCTAAACTTACAGCAATAGAACCTATAACCCTTCCATCTATATCATAATTAGATGCTGCACTTATTAACCAGTATTTTAACTTTCCGTGTCTATTTGTAACACGTAATTCGTAAGAATCTGTTCTTCCTAATTTACGATGCTTAACCTCCTCCTCTACAAGTGGTTTATCTTCTAAAATAGGAAAAAAATCTTTAGCTTTTATACCAATAAGTTCAGATTGAGAATAACCGGACATGTCTATAAAACTTTGATTAGCCATTAAAATTTTATCGTCCAAATCGATCTCTACAAGACCTAAATTCATGTTAGAAATAACATTATAATATTTCTGCTTTTCGACCTCTAAACTCTTACTATATCTACGGTTAAGCGTTACATCTTTAAACGTCCAGAGAAAACTCTTAGATACATTGTCTTGAATAATAGGTAAATAGTTTCGTTCTATAATTTTACCATCTAGCATCTCTAACTCATCTCCAATTACAGCTTCTCTTTTGGCATCTATCTCTTGCATGCGTTGTAAAAATGCTTCTGGATTTTTAAACAGCTCACTATTTTGTTTAGAGGCTTCGTTACAGTCTATCCCAATTAAATCTGTTGGGTCTGCATCGATATTAAATAATTTGGTAAATTTTTTATTGGTTAATACAATCTTATTATTTTCATCTTCTAAAACCACACCACTATCTAAATTAAGAATTAGAGTGGCTAATCTGTTTTCAGACTCTTTAAGTTTTTCTTCTGCTTCCTTATCTTTTGTAATATCTCTAACAATAGCTTGTACCGCAAAAGGTTTTTTATCATGATAAATAATACTAGAATTAATATGTACTATTTTTTCAAGATTTAGAAACGTTTTTATCTTAATTTCAAAATCGGTTAAACTACCGTCTTCTATTAACACTTGAAATGAATTAGACACACGCTCTACATCTTCTAGATTAACCATTCTCATTAGGTTAAAATCTACTTCATCGTTTTTAAAGCCTAATAAATGTAATGCAGGATCATTCATTTTTAAAATATTGCCGGTTAAATCCATAATTATATATGCATCTACAATATTCTCGAATACACCCTGTAATTGGGAGTCTTTTTTGGTAAATGAAGTTTCTAATTCTATGTAAGATTTCTCGAGTTTCTGATTAACCTTGTATAATAAAGCTATTTTCTCTTCTAAAACAAGTTCTGCTTGTTTTCTAGCTTCTTTTTCACGAATAAGTTCACGTTGTAATATGTCAATTTTTTCCTGACTCATTACTTGCTATGTATGTTAAGATTAACTTTGGTACTATTCTCTTTTGGTTTCATCAAAAAAACAGTCATTATTTCATTAAAATATTTGGCATAAATCATCTAAAGGCACACCTGTTTATTTGCTTAAATATTGAAGTTATCTTCATAGTTCCAAAACAAAATAAACTCTTCAAAACGATATGTTTCATCTTACTTCAAGTTAAGTTTTATAATGGTTTTATCAACCCTTTTTAACCCAAATCTAATTATAAATACATCTAAAAATAAAAACACATTGAAAAGTGCAAATATACGACATAACACATTGAATGTCTTAATTTTAAATACAATATCTAATATACTTTTTTTAATTCATTGATACTCCAATATGCTAGAAGTTTTTCAATTTTAGAAACATACTCTTCGTATTTCAATGGTTTTAGAACGTAACCAGCAACGCCAATCTTGTAACACTCTAGCAAATCTTTTTGATTACTAGATGTTGTTAAGATAATAGTAGGAATATATTTTAGAACGTCGTCTTGTTTAAGAATATTTAAAAACTCGATACCATTAATTTTAGGCATATTTAAATCTAACAAAATAATATCTGGTAAGTCTTCTTTTTTGCCTAAAAGGCTTAAGGCATCTTCACCGTTATTGGCTTCGATAATTTTATGATGAAGTTTTAATGAAGAAATAGCTCTATTGAGCTTCATCACTTCAATCATGTCATCTTCTATAAGTAGTATTTTTAAAGCATGCGTCATTCTTAAAATAAATTTAGGAGGACTACAAACATAGTGTCTTTCTCACTTTTTTTAGTTTACAATCGTTTGTAAGGTATTTACTTTAGCTGAATAGACGAAAAGTGTAGATGAATGGTAATTAATATTTTTTAATGACTGAAGAAAAACAGCTCTAAGATAAGTGATAACAAAGCCTGAGAACTAAAATGAAGGTTTATTTTTATAAAAAACTAATTAAAAGACACTTAAAGGAAATATATTAATATTACATAGATTTAAAAAGTATGAAAATTTAAAATAAATACCCTTTTATAACACACAACCTTTCTTCTTATTTTATGTCTATTTTATTTAATTGTTTACGAAACTGAGCTGCTGTTGTGCCAACATTTCGTTTAAAAAACTGATTAAAATTAGCCGTCTCGTTAAAACCTAAAGCATCTGCAACCTCGAATAGTGATTTGTCTTTTTGATGCAATAGTGTTTTTGCTAGCAATACTTTATAATCTATAATTATTTTCTGAGCACTTTTACCAGTCGCTTTTTTCACACATTCTGTAAGGTAAATTGGACTAATATTAAGCATTGAAGCATATTCGTTAACTGATAAAAAATTAGGATTACTAGATTGAATTACATTTTCAAACTTAGACATAATCGCATCAAACCTATTTAAGGTTACAATACCTTCATTATTATCTGTTACCCGCTTTACTTTATAAAGTAAAATACTAAGTAACGACTTTATAACTTCTAAACTATGGATCTCGTTACTTCTAGATTCTTTATATAAAGCTTCTGCCAAGGTCGAAATAACAGAAAAATCATCTTCAGATAAATAATACAAAGGCAGTGTATGCATTTTAAAGAAAGGAAACCGATTTTGTACCTCGTATGGCTGATTTAGACCTTCTAAAATTGAAGATTTAAAATAAATAACATAGCCTTCATCTTCATCGACATCTGTATTACTCTCTCCGTAACTTATGGTCTGGAAAGGAGAAATAATGGCTAGACCGTTTGTCATTTTATAAAAAGTCTGATCTCCAATCATCATGTTTTTATTATGACGTGCAATTATTCCTATTTCAAAAAAATCTCTTTTATGTGGTTCTGAATATTCTGCTTTAGGTAAGTCTACTTTTAAATCTATACTCCCCATTTTTTTTATGTAAAACTGATTATTATAATCTGTAGTATCATCTAGATTATTAAAAAAATAAGTCTTTATATTATCGTAAATCCTCATATAATAAATAGGGTTTTCACAAAGATACAAAAACCTAAATAACAATATGTTTTACCAAAATTATAATATGCAATACAATATTATTTTAATATACCTTTGCAAATTAATTTTTACTAAAATTAAAATATAATTACGTTTTTTCACTATGTTAATAGAAGATAACTCTGTTTTAAAACAGCTTATAAAATATGTTGGACCTGCTGTTTTAGGACTCCTAATTAATGCCCTTTATAATATTGTAGACCGCATATTTGTAGGACAATTTGTGGGTGCAGAAGGCCTGTCTGCAGTGACTATGGTATTTCCCGTATTCCTCTTTCAGTTTGGTTTTGTACTTTTATTTGGGAGTGGTACAGGTGTTGTAATTTCTAAATATCTTGGAGAATCTAAGCCTGAAAAAGCAGAAATTGCGCTAGGTAATATGGTTGCAGGACTTTTAATAGTTATTGTATTATTTACATCTGCAGGATTATTATTTTATAGACCTTTATTAGAATTTTTCGGAGCTCAAGACGAACTTTTAAACTTATCTGCTCAATATTTACAAGTTATAATTTTCGGATTTCCATTGTCTTTTTTCATTGCACTAGAATTTACTTGTCGTGCAGAAGGAAACCCGCGCTTACCAGCAAAACTTGTTTTAATTTCGTCTATAATAAACATCTCTTTAGATATTGTTTTCATGAAAGGCTTAGATATGGGCGTTCGTGGTGCTGGATTGGCAACAATTATTGCACAAGGCGTAAATAGCCTGTTTTTAATTGCCTATTACTTAAGAGGAAAAAGTCTTATTAAACTGGTTTGGAAAAATATTAAATTGCAAAAAGATGTTATTTTACCTATCTTATTACTAGGCTCTTCTCCGTTTATTATGGATTGTGCAACGAGTATACAGAATGTTATTGCAAATAACTTACTTCTTAAAGCTGGAGGCACAGAAGCTGTAGCTGTAATGGGAATTATTTTTGGGGTTAATGTATTTTTTATGATGACTGCACTTGGTATAGGAGACGGCATACAACCCATTATAAGTTTTAATCTTGGAGCAAAAAAACACTTAGAAAATTACAAAACATTACTTTACACTATGGCAATAGTTGCTTCAATAGGTGTTTTTGGAGTTATTTTATTAGAATCTTTACCTAATGCAATCATCTCTGTTTTTATAAATAAGAATGAAGCTATAAGAAGTCTTGCAGAAACGGCTTTACGCATTTTTGCTCTATCTATTCCTTTTTACATGGTACAGATAATAGCAACACGTTATTTTCAGGCATTACATAAAAACAAAATTGCTATCTTTTTTGCCTTACTTAGACCTATTATTTTATTTATACCTATAGCTTATACCCTTAATTGGATGTTTGGTTTAAATGGCGTTTGGTCTTCGTTTGTATTAACAGATTGTCTTGCTGCACTAGTTGCTTTATTTTTTATAAAAAAAATATATCCTATTAATTTGAAAGCTAATGAATTGAAAACATATGTTTTACACCAAAACCATACAAATTAGCGTAATTTATTAAAGGTATTAAATCGTCTATTAGAATTATACTATATTAACATTCTAATTATTGCCTTAAATAGACACCTTTTTACAGGATTACTATTTTAAACACCTTATGCTCTAAACGAGATAACGTAAAATTAAAAATCATCTATTAAATTAGCAATAAGTGCTGTCCAGCCTGTTTGATGTGAGGCACCAACTCCCCGACCTGTATCGCCATGAAAATATTCATAAAACAATATTAACTGTTCAAAGTTTGGGTCTTTATAAGCTTCAGAATGTAAAGCATTAATGGGACGGTTTCCGTTACTATCTTTATTAAAAATTTTAATTAACCTTTTGCTTAATTCGGTAATAATTTGATCTAAAGCCTTCACATTACCACTACCAGAAGGACACTCAAAACGTATCGTATCTTTATAGTATAGATTATATTCTTTTAGAGATTTAATAAACAAATAATTTAAAGGCATCCAAATAGGTCCTCTCCAATTAGAATTCCCTCCAAAAAGGTCTGTTACAGATTCTGCGGGTTCATAATCAATGCTATAGTTTACATTATCTATTAAAATATTATATGTGTCTTTATGTATTTTTGATAACGAACGAATACCATAATCACTTAAAAACTCCGCTTCGTCTAGTAAGGTTTTTGTTAAAACAGACATGCGGTCTTTAGGCACAAGTGATAATAATAAATCGCCTCCATCTACATAATCTTGAATAACAGGATACTTTAAATTTTCTTTTCTGTGTTTTCTATACCATCTTACACTTTCGGTAAACTTAGGTAATTTCTCTAATGTTTCTCTTTTTACACAAAAAACAATAGCCATAGATAAAAGTCCGGCTATAGATCTTACTTTAATAGGCGTAGATTCTCCGTTAGGAAAAATAAGTTTATCATAAAAGAAGCCTTCCTGTTCGTCCCAATTACCAGAACTTCCTTGTGTAATTTGATTTAATGCTTCTGTTATATAAATAAAATGACTAAAATATTTAATAGCCATATCCTCAAAAGCATCATCTACCAGTGCTATTTCCAAACTCATTTCAAGCATATCTAAACAGTAAAGTGCCATCCACGATGTACCATCTACTTGCTCCAATATTCCGTCTCCAGGAATACCGTAACTTCTATCGAAAACACCTATGTTATCTAGTCCTAAAAAGCCACCTTCAAAAACATTATTATTATTAACATCTAATCTGTTTACCCACCACGTAAAATTTATGGCTAACTTATTAAACATGCGCTTTAAAAAATTAATATCGCCTTTTCCGGTTTTGGCTTTCTCTATTTTATAAAGTTCGTTTGTTGCCCAACCTTGTACTGGCGGATTAACATCGTTAAAATTCCACTCGTAAGCTGGAATCTGACCATTTGGAGCCATATAACGCTCTTTTGTAAACAATAGCAGTTGTTCTTTAGCATAATTTATATCTACTAAAGCTAAACTTAAAGCATGAAAACTAGAATCCCATGCGGCATACCATGGATATTCCCAAACATCTGGCATAGATATAATATCTTCATTTTTTAACGTTTTCCAGGCATTATTTCGTCCTTTAAAACGCTCTGCAGAGGGTTTATCTGTCTCTTTAGAATCGCCTTTTAACCATCGCTCTACATCGTAATTATAATATTGTTTAGACCATAATAAATTTGATAATGCTTGTTTTTCTATGGCTGCTAAATCTGCAGGTTTAGATTTAATAATCTGATTATAAAAGTCTGTACTTTCTTGCTTACGTTGGTTAAAAATAATATCGAAATCATCATTAAAAGGTGTCTCTAAATTACCTTTTGTAAGTCTTAATTTCACAATTTCAGAACCTCCTGCTTCAATGTCTAATAAGTATAAAGGTGAACATTTTGTCCCTTCTTGTTTTGCTGTTGCAACAGTATAATTATTACTTACAACGGCTTCATGAAATAGGTCTTTCTTGTAAGGGTGATTATTTTTTCTAGCAAAAATTTTCTCTGTATTGGTTTCGTTTTCGGTAAAAAGCAATTTATTTGCCGCTTCAAAATACAAATTGTAATGCCCTACATTAATATGGTTTATAGAAACAAAGGTATTCCCATTTTCTATTTGTTTTTTTAAAATTGGTTTTTCTGATACATCTTTAAAACTCCATAAATTACGTATCCATAAGGTTGGTAATACATGAAGTTGTGCTTTTTTATCAGAACGGTTTTCAATAGTTATTTTTATTAAAATATCTTCATTATCTGCTTTAGCATATTCTGTAAACACATCAAAATATTCATTAGTATCAAATATACCTGTATCCAGAATCTCATATTCTAAATCACGCTTCCCGCGAGCGTTATTTTCTTCGACTAGTTGATTATAAGGAAATTCATTTTGAGGATATTTATACAAATGTTTCATATAAGAATGCGTCGGTGTATTTTCTAAATAATAATACAATTCCTTTACATCTTCTCCATGATTTCCTTCCGGTCCAGAGAGTCCAAACATGCGTTCTTTAATTACGGGATCTTTACCATTCCATAAAGCAATACCAAAACATATATTACAATATCTGTCTGAAATCCCTGCAATACCATCTTCTCCCCAGCGATAAGCTCTACTACGAGCATGTTCGTGAGTAAAATAATGCCAAGCATCTCCGTTTGGACTATAATCTTCCCGAACAGTTCCCCACTGGCGTTCACTTAAATAAGATCCCCAATTTAACCAATCTTTCTTTTTAGAATAATGAGCTTCTAATCTGTCTTCTTCTTTTGTTTTCACAGCTATAAAATATCTTCTAATAATCTTTAATTCTAAAATGTATATTGTAAACTTTAGTGTGATTTACTAATAAACAGTGTATTAAAGTATTGTAATTTCAGCACAATTAATTAAATAACGAAACTTAAAATATTTTGTAAGATATCTGTTTTTATATATTAAATGTGATCTTAAAAGTATAAAACTAAACGGCTCGTTATCTACCTAAATATAGGTGATATTTTTTAATTTATTGAACATTAATAGAGAAAGAAAATGGTTTACATACACGTAAAACACACATTATTATAGAAATTTTACAGATTACTTTTTGTGTGTGCTTTTTTATAATGAAGAGATTATATTGCAATTAGGTTTGCTAGAAAAAGTAAACCCTCCGTTTTTTAATAAATTGCAAACTGTGGCGTATCTTTATTCTATAAATTAAAATAACAAAAATGAAAAAGATAACATTCTTTCTTTTGGTATTAGTAGTAAATACCGCCCTGTTTGCTCAGAAAATGGAAAGCATTAAAGGTGATAAAAATCTAGTAACTTCAACATACGCTATACAAGCTAATTTTAACGAAATAGAAATAGATAACGGCTTAGAAGTATCTATTAGTCAGTCAAACACAAATAGCTATATCTTAACAACAGATAAAAATTTACAAGATGTAATTCAATTTACTGTAGAAAACAATGTGCTAAAAATTCACACAACTAAAAAAATTACAAGTAGTAAGAAAATAGACATTAATTTAAAAGTTAAAAACTTAGAAGGTATTACATTAAAGGAAAACACAAAAATTGAAGGCAAAGCACAATTTACATCAGAAACGATGTCTATAAACGCCTACAAATCAAGCCAATTTAAACTCGATTTAAAAGCTGATGATATCACTGTTACTATGCAAGATAATGCTCGTGGAACTTTAAAAGCACACACCACAAACACAACTATTGTAATGACAGACAAAACAGACCTTGATGCAAATATTAAAGCAGAACAAACAACAGTTACATTAACAAAATCTGCAGAAATAAAGCTAGAGGGCGATAGTGATTTTGTGACTTTTAGTTTAAACGATAGCGCAGAACTTAATGCTAAAAAGATGAAAATATCTTCAGCAAGTTTACACGCCTCTAAAAATGTAAAAGTATATATAACTGTTAAGAAAAGTTTAGAACTTTATGCTCTGGATAATAGTAATATATATATTTATGGAGATCCTAAAATTGATATGAAGGAACTTTCTGGTAAAGCAAAAATTATAAAAAAATAGTAAGCATATTCCCTTAAAAATTAAGAACGTTATACGTAATTAAGCATAACGTTCTTAATTTTTTTAACCAAATAATAAACGCTATACAAATTTATTCTCTAAGTAAAACACCATCTGCTTCAAAACGATATTCTAATTTAGGAGCTGTAATAGCTGCAATTTCCTCGGCAGATTTCCCAGCATCTTCAGCATAATGTCTTAATTCTTCAACAGGCGTTTCTGTTACAAATGCAATACCGTTAACAACAACATCTCCCTTTGCTTTTAAAGGCATAAAAAAGGCATAATCTTTAAATTTAACCATAACTGGTTTTTCTCCTCCATCGACATCTAACGTCATCCAACATCCTTTTTTAGGACAAACTTCAATAATTTTTCCTTTCAATTTAGAATTAATAGTATCTCCTATTTTTAAGTCTTTATAGTGTTTCATCATGTCTTCAGAAGTTAAGACATCGGTATCATTTATTTCTTTTCCAAAAGAAGAATAAGCAATCTCTGTTGTAGTATCTTCAACACTAATTTCTACAGGCTTAGTTTCGTTTTTACAAGAAAAAATAGTTAAGCTAATTGCTAAAAGTAAAATTATTTTTTTCATTTTGGGGTTGGTTTATAATCGTTATTGTATTACAAACTTAAACTATTTAACGGAATACCTTAATTTTAATAACCACACAGCTTCTAAGCGTTCCTCTTAAAATAGTTTTAAAACATATTCTTTTTAACAAAACCCTTATAATTAAAAGTCTTTACAATAAAAAAAAATGTATAAAACAGTAAAAAAGTGTAATTACTATTTTACATGTTTAGCCAGAATAACAAATACTCTCCTAATAATTATTTACTAATTCTAAATTTACTTAATAGAAACTACATCTAAGACAACTATTTTAACAAAACAAACCGCTATACAAGTAATTTATATTAGTTTTTATTATAAAAAAATGACTCTTATACAGTACCTATGTTTCTACTAAAAACACCCTATTCTACTAAATTATACTGGTAATTTATTTTACATTTGCACCCTCTATTATTAACAATAAATAAACATATAAAACCTTTTAATCACTGTTTTATAAATTAATTAACAACACAATTTTAAAATGAAAAAAATTAGTCAAATTCTATTAACTCTTTTTGCTTTAACATTAATCACAGGATGTGATAGTGGCAATAATGATAATGATGAAACTGCTGAAGACGTATCTATAAATTCTAAATGGATTGTTAGCAATTCAAGTGAATATGCATCTTTTGAGTTTAATGCTAGTGGAAATTATATTATAGTAAAAAATTCTGAAGACGAAAAAACCACAGATGCTCAAACCATTCTTTTCGGAACTTATAATCTTATAGATGCTAGTACTGTAGTGCTTTCTGATTTTGGAACACTTTTTATATCTGATATAGATGAAGATTCTATAAATTTCTCTATTGAATTAACAAGTAACCCTGAAAGTGAAATTCAAATTGAAGCTTACAAGACAACAGAAATGGAAAATTCTACAAACACAGATTTACTTTGTAGAACTTGGCAAATGGAAACTTTTAACGGAGAAAATGTAATTGGAACAGAAGATGATTTAACGGTTATCTTCTCTAGAGCAGGTACATATTTTGTAACTTTTACCAACCCTTCAAGTGAAAATGAAGGTGGTTTAGCAAATTGGTCTTGGGATAACGATGAACAAACACAGCTTTATTATTCTTGGAATGAAGGAGAAGAATCTACGGGTGTTGTAAAAATTACGGAATTAACTTCAACTTCTTTAATAATAGATGAAGATGGAGATATATCTGTTTTAAGTCCTAAAAGCACTTATAAAACTACTAATGCATTAGATGCAACAGGTAAAAACATTATAAAAACAGGGGTATTTAAAAAATAAATACACTCTCGGCATCACTATTAAAGACCTCAAGAAACAGTTATTGTTTCTTGAGGTCTTTTTATTTAAAATCTATAATAAAGGTTAAAGACTCCTAAACAATTGATTCCTTTTTAATTACACAGAACACCTTTGGTTTATATTTGGCATATTTGTAAAATCGAGACTCTGACTGACTATTAAGCGCTTCAAAAAAATCAATCATATTATATAATAAAGTAAGTTTTATTTTATCTTTAATCGAAAAACACGGTACATATTCTCACTTTTAAGCCCCTAACCTTGTTTTAAAACGAAATATTTAACACCAAAACTATACATTATATACTATGAAATATTTAGTCATTCTAATTCTAGCTGTAACCTCTTGTAAATCTCCTACAGAGAAAAAAACAGAACCTAAAACAAAAACATATTTAGATATCCATAACGAGGCTATTGTTATAGACACTCATAACGATATTTTAATGAAAGTAGAAGATCAGGGTGTGGTATTCGATCAAGATTTAACAGGAAAAACACATAGCGATTTAGAGCGCTGGAAAAAAGGAGGATTAGATGTACAAATATTTTCTGTGTTTTGCGACGGAGATACAGAAAACGCCTATGCTGTAGCAAATAGAGAAATGGATAGTCTAGATGCTGTAGTTGCTAGAAACCCAAATAAAATTGTTAAAGTTGCTAATTCTAAAGAACTTTTAGCAGCTGTAAAAGAGCATAAAATTGCTGCCATGTTTGGTGTAGAAGGCGGACATATGATAGAAGGCGATCTTGATAAATTAGAAACACTTTATAATCGTGGCGCCAGATATTTATCGTTAACACATAACGCAGCGCCAGATTGGGCAACTAGTGCGGCAGACGAAACAACACACCCAGACTTAGAAGAAAAAGGATTAACAGATTTTGGTGTACAGGTTATAAAAAAGATGAATGCATTAGGAATGCTGATAGATGTAAGCCACTCTGGAGAACAAACCTTTTGGGATGTAATCAAGCTTACAGACAAACCTATTATAGCGTCTCACAGTTCTGTTTACAACCTTGCATCTAGTCGTCGTAATTTAAAAGACGATCAGATAAAAGCAATTGCTAAAAATGGAGGTGTAATTATGGTAAATTTTCATCCAAACTTTATAGACAATAGTTTTAAGGCTAAAGAAGAAGCCTTTCTTGAAAAACATGCAACAGAAGGAGATTCTCTTATAAAAAGCGGAATGGATTCATGGTATATGAAAGATTATCTGTATAAAAAATATGCTGCTGAAACCAATAAAATAAGACCAGCATTATCTGTATTAATAGACCATATAGACTATATTGTTAAACTAGTTGGTGTAGATTATGTTGGATTAGGATCTGATTTTGATGGTATTAATATTACGCCATTACAATTAGACGATGTAACAGGATATCCTTTAATCACTAAAGCTTTAGTAGAAAAAGGATATACAGAAGAAGATATTATTAAGATTCTTGGAAGTAATTTCTTAAGAGTTTTAGATGCGAATGAAATAAAAAAATAGCTTTAGGCTTATTATTTTAATATCTAGTTCTTTTATAAATTAATGAGAGAGGACTTAAAAAAGATTACATAATATTCGCTCACAAGTAAATATAACAGTAATTAAATATGATTTACTCATCTGGAGTAAATCATGTTTAATTAGCTTAGTAATACCTGAAATTTCGGTATTTCAAGTAAATAAAAAGACGACTTCCCTACTCTATAATAGTAATATGGCAACAATAACTTACTGCCATCTGTAAAATTTAAATATACATTATACTCTACAAAAAAATATAATGCATTTAGGAAGTCTTTTAAGCCTAAATTAAGCAAACAGTAGAAACTTTAAGACTAGTTATTATAACATAATGTAGATTATAAACTATGATAAAGAGTGTCTTTCTGTAAAATTTTACAAGCACTAAAACTTAATTAAAGGCAAGTAATAGACCAGATATTTGATATAAAACGAAACATATTCTTTAAATTTTAAACATTTAATAATTGGTAATATTAATATATTTCCTGATTTTTATCATGAATAAAAACTTATATTATACTTTAATTTGTTTAAAACTGATTATTATGTAAACATCTACTACTTTATTTATCAAAAAAATTAAAAAACAAACTAAAAAATAAAGAGGTCTTATTTAATTATTTTTTCTCTAAATTAGATTCTCTAAAACATTGTTCAAAAACTTATGTCATGTTGTTAATGCATACTAGTACAGAATTAGTACAACAAATCCCTCTTTGGCCATCAATTCCTTTCTTTATCATTTTATTAGCAATTGCCATAGGTCCACTCATAGCAGAAGACTGGTGGGAAAACAACCGAAACAAATTATTAGTCTCAATTATTCTAAGTATTCCTACAATATATTATTTAGTAAGTATGGGACTTACAGAACAACTTAAAGAACAAATTTGTGGCGATTACTTTCCTTTTATAGTATTATTAACCTCCCTATTTGTTATTACAGGAGGTGTACATCTAAGTGGAGATATAAAGGCAAAACCATGGGTTAACACCTTATTTTTAGGTATTGGATATCTTTTAGCTTCTTTTATGGGAACAACTGGTGCTGCTATGTTACTTATTCGTCCTGTAATTTCTATTAACCAACAAAGAAAATATAGCGTACATACCATCTTATTTTTTATTGCTGCGGTAGCCAACTGTGGAGGGCTTTTAACTCCGCTTGGAGATCCACCATTATTAATGCTTTATTTAAGAGGAGCAAGTTTTACTTGGTTTTTTGGTTTACTACCAGAATGGGCTTTTACAGGTTCACTCCTACTTATTATTTATTTTATAATTGACACTAAATATTATAAAAAAGAACCTAAAGCGAATCTAACCGCTGATGCTAAAGAAATTAAACCCATACGCATTACTGGTGCAATAAACTTTATTTACTTATTAGGTGTTATTTGTTCTGTTGCTTTTATTAATCACGATATAATTCCTGATATGGCAAAAGAAGATGCTCCTTTTTGGCTTAAACACCTACGCGAGTTTGTTCTTATCTTATTAACTGCAATTGCATACTTTACAACACCGCAAGCAACTCGAGACAGAAATAGATTTTCATGGGGTCCTATTATTGAAGTCGCAGTTGTGTTTGTTGGAATATTTATTACCATGACACCAACACTAATATTTCTAAGACAACACGCCCCTAATATGGGACTTACAGAAGCTTGGCAATTCTTTTATGCAACCGGTTTACTTAGTGCATTTCTAGACAACACACCTACTGCCGTAGCGTTTCATAGTGTAGCATCTAGCATACCATTAGCAGAAAACATACCAATAGTGGCTAACGTTGCAGAAGGTATCCTAAAAGCCATTGCAACTAGTGCTGTGTTTTTTGGAGCATTAACATATATAGGAAATGGTCCAAATTTTATGGTAAAATCTATAGCAGAAGATCATGGTATTAAAATGCCTAGCTTCTTTGGCTACATGATTAAATTTTCATTAGTCATTTTATTACCAATATACATTCTTACACAACTTATATTTATGTAAAAGACTAAAGAATATAATTAACTTACTTAAAAAAGGTCTTACTATATCCTTTAAAATGAATAGAATAACAGTAATAGTATGTGTAAGAAAGTAAAATAAAACCACTAATATTAATATGCTTTAATCTAAACGTGTTTTATCTTAATAATTAAAAAACACTAGATATTGAATAATTGTAATTCTTAAATATATTTAGAATAGTGGTGAAACTTAATTGTTTCAGAAAACATAAATGTATTGAGTAAATCAAAATGTAACGCATTAAAAAAAGGATTCAAAATTAAATTTTGAATCCTTTTTTTTGTGAGTGCTCTTAAACCATTATTGTAATAATATTAAATTACTAAATGGCATTTTAGTAAAAGGTATTTACTTTTTAAGATTTAAAAGAGATTTATCTCTAATAGCTTTAAATTCTGATTTCTCATTCCAAGTAGGATAGCTGTCATCATTTGCTAATTTATATCCAATTTTAAAAAACAACTTAGCATCTTCAATACAACCTTCTAAATTAGATGTTTCAGGGTTGTATTCATCTGCGGGCTTATGGTATGCCGTTTCCCAATAGTTTTTAATTTGTTGTTTAGCCCAATCTTTACCGTGCGCTCTACTGTCTTGCCAACCTTTTATAAATAATGAAGGAATACCAACCTTTGCAAAGCTAAAATGATCTGATCTGTAATACATTCCGTTTTCAGGAAAGGCTTCTTCAACAATATATCTATCTTGTTCTTTTGCAGCATCGGCAACATAATTATCTAATTCAGATTGCCCAAAACCGGTAATCGTTACATCCTTCATTCTCCCCATTGGTAATAGCAATTCATAATTTAAATTGGCAATTGTTTTTTCTGGTGGGAAAACGCCATTTTTAGCATAGTAAGCAGATCCTGTCATACCTGTTTCTTCTGCAGTAACAGCTATAAAAATAATAGATCTTTTAGGTTTCTCTTTTAAATTAGCAAATGCTTTAGCTGTTTCAAGCATTGCAGCCAATGCAGATGCATTATCCATCGCTCCGTTATAAATAGAGTCTCCGTTATGTTTAGGGCCAATTCCAAAATGGTCCCAATGTGCACTGTAAACAATACATTCATCGGCTTTTTCTGTTCCTTTTATAATGCCGACAACATTTTTACTATTCTGAAATTTTAATTCTGATTTTATAGTGAAGTTTAAATCACAATTTAAACTAACCGCCTTAAATTTATTTGAAATGGCTTGTTTTGATAATTCATCGAAATTTAAACCCGATTTTTCGAATAAGTTTTTGCAAGCTGTATCTGTAATCCACCCTTGTAAAGCACATTTAGAATGGTTATTATCTTTTGCTTGAAGCGAAATTCCGGAACTAGACGTATTTGTTAAAACTTGCCAACCATAACCTGCAGCTTTTGTAGCGTGAATAACCATAATTCCCTTTGCGCCTTGCCTTGCAGCTTCTTCGTATTTATATGCCCAACGGCCGTAATATGTCATTGAATTACCTTTAAACAATTTTGGATCTTGAGTAGCAAAACCAGGATCGTTTACAAGAACTAAAACAACTTTACCCTTTACATCAATACCTTCATAATCATTCCAATTATATTCTGGTGCAACAATACCGTAACCAGCAAAAACAATTTCAGAATTTTTAATATTTACAATACTATCAAGATAAGGAGTTCTCGCTATGTAATCTTTAGTTTTTTCTAAAACAACGTCTCCGTCTTTTGTGGCTATAGAAATCGTATCATCTGGAGTAAAATTTTGTTCTACTAAAGGAATATTCTGAAAATAACTATCGCCATAAGCACCTTTAATTCCTAATTTTTTGAATTCATCAGCAATATAATTTACCGCCTTTTCTTCGCCTATTGTAAAAGGTTTTCTTCCTTGAAATTCATCTGAAGAAAGGGTAATTAAATGTTTTTCGTAATCGGATAAATTAATTGTATGCTCTGCTTCTAAAGCATTATTTTCATTTTTACAACTTGTAAAAATCATTAAAAACACAATAAAAATGGAGAGTCTTGAAGTTAATATCATTCTTTTTATTTTGAAATATTTTACAATAATTAAAATTTATAAATCACTAAAAACCAAAATATTAAGACAAAATCATCTTGACATTTATTAATCTCTTTTTTGCAAAAATCACACCACAAAAAATGAATTATACATTTTTAATGTACGTCAATTTACATTTTTTTTAAGATAAAATGGAATATTCTAAAATAGAAAACATTATATCTAAGCTAATATAGGTTTCTTTTTATTTGCAATATTCTATAAAAAATTAAACCTTAAATAGCAAACAACATACTTATATACACTTCTTAATATAGACGTGATATTACTCTAAATCCATATTTTAAAAGTTTATTAATCTTGTCAGAATTACTAAATCCAAAATTCACATTTTAGCTTAGTACTAATAAAACATAATCCCATCGATAAAAAAACCTAGCCCGTAGATTCGTTTTTATATACTTATGTATTCATTGTATTTTCACATCAACAAACGGCATGAAATCATCTTAAAAAAACACTTTATGTATAAGAAGATAATTTTATGTATTAACCATTAATACTTTTAAAATGTAATGAGATGAAATATTCAATTAAAAAATCAGTACAAGCATTAAAACCTTTTAAATCCTTTATGTTTTTAGCTTTAATGTATGCGACTCTAGTATTTGTGAGTTGCAAAAGTGAGGTTAGCACCACTAAAGATCTTACCTACCCTATTGTAGATACAAAACAGGGATTTACTTATGATAATTATAACAAAATAACGCCTCCTAAAGAGGGCGAAGCTTTCTACGGACAAGATGCACAATACACAGGAACAGAACCTAGCTATACAGACAACGGCAATGGCGTTATTACAGATAATGTTACGGGCTTAGTTTGGACACAAGAAATGTCTAGAAAAGCAATGTCTTGGGAAGATGCATCTAAATACTGCGATACCCTTACAACTGGCGGATATACAGATTGGCGTTTACCAACTGTAAAAGAATTATGGTCTCTTAGAGATTTTTCTGAAGGATGGCCTTGGGTAGATACAGACTATTTTCATTTAGTTGGAGACGGTTCAGACCTTGGTCAGCACCACTCTTGGACAAGTAATCAATATTTAGTAAAAGACAAATATCAAAACAGACAATTAGAAGGAAATCCTGCCTTTATTGTTAACGATTGGACTGGGCATATTAAAGCCATGAGCGGAGCTAGATTTGTGCGTGCCGTACGTGGAAATAAAAATTACGGAATCAATAAATTTATTGATAACGGAGATGAAACAGTTAGCGATGAAGCTACTGGTTTAATGTGGTCTAAAAACGACAATGGTGAAGCTGCAAATTGGAAAAATGCTCTTGCGTATGCAGAAAATGCTACTGTAGCTGGCTATGACGATTGGCGTTTACCAAATGCTAAAGAATTACAAAGTATTGCAGATTATTCTGGTGTATTTCCAGCTATGGATACCACGGTATTTAATCTTAGTAAACTTAAAAATATAAAAGGTCAAACAGATTATCCGTTCTATTGGACCAGTACAAGTAATCCTTATATTAAAGCATACCATAACGAATCTGGAGAAACAGACTCTGAAGAAGATGCCTTTGTTCCTGGATATACATACGCTTGGATTTTTTCTGCTGGATATTGTGTAGATATGGAAGGAAATGATTTACATGGAGCAGGTGCTGTTGTATTCGACACAAAATCTGAAGACGTTTCAGACCACTCTGGTATAGAAGTCTTCTATCATCATGTACGTTTAGTTCGTGGTGGTAATGTAACAAAAACACCTAAAGGAAACCCTGATAGTATTAATCCAGACCGAGTAGTTTCTTTTCCTGCAGGAATTACAAATCATGGCGGACAGCCTAGAGGAGGACAACATGGAGTAGGCGGAAAACCAGGAGAAGATGGTGCACATGGCGGACCCGATTTTACGCCAGGAGTAAAATATCTTGAAACTATTGGAATAACAGTAACTTCAGAAAAATTAGTAACTATAGTTGCAGGTCCACCTGCTCCTAGTACAACAGATCTTATTGCAAATTTTGCGAAAAATGATATTGAAATCACAAAAGATCAAGCTCAAGGTTTATTAGATACTCTAAAATTACCTCAGTAAAGAATTAAATATCTAAGCTAATAAGCAGATGATATTTATATAATAGATTGTTTTTAACAACATAATGCTATTCTTTTAGGAGTAGCATTATGTTTTTTTATTACACAGATCTTGATACATTATAATGTTAATAATTTATAACCGAAAAATTAAAACAAAATAGCATTACATTCCCTTTTTAGATTGCGTTTTTAGCATCATAAAAGAACAACTAATAGTATTTGAATTACAATAGTAATTAATACAATAATTTGAGTTTTAATCGTAATAATAGTAAGCATTCTTTTTCTAAAAGGTAATCGAATCTGTTAATGTTAAAGAATCATCTTCTTGAACGTTGTACAGATTTCTATGCGTTAATGTTCCGTTTTTATACACATATTCTGTATAGGTTTTATACATGGGTTTATATTCAAAATAACGTCCCTCAAACGGTATATTATCTTTGTAAGTACAGGTTACCATTTTATTGGTTAACGGATTGAAGTTTTCGTCGCGTATAAGCTTATCATTTTTATAAGTCATATTAGCGATAAGCCTGCCTTTACTATCAAAAAGTTTTTGAATACCTTCTCTAAGTCCGTTTTTGTAATTCATATAAACGGTATTATCCAGCAAGTTTAAAACACGTAAACCATCAATACAGTTAGGACCTCTAAAAGTTCCTGAACCTAATTCTTTTCCGTTGGCTGTTCTCCAATATATCGTATCTAAATCTTTACCATAAATGGTTGTGTTTAAAATATAATATTGGTTTGGAGCAGAATACTCTACATCTTTAATAACTACTCCGTTTTTATAATAACGTCTGGTAACAGAGCCATTTTCAACACCATTATAAACTTTACCATTCTTATAATCTGCAGTATAATCTATTTTACCAGTTTCCAAATACGCTGTAGTTAAGCCGTTAAGCACGCCATTAGTGTAATTTTGGGTTAGTTCAATTTCCCCCTGTTTGTTATAAAAATTTACTTTTCCTATCCAAACATCTTCCTCTTTACTAGACGAAACTCCATCCATTTGTAAAACACCATTTATATAATAGTCTTTTATAGAAAAAAGGGAATCGTTGTTTTTACTTACTGTTCTATAAAAATGAGCTTCTGCTTGGGTGGTTGTGTCCCAATATTTGTCGTAATAAATTTTAGACTGACCGTAAACATACTGACCTATAAAAAAATATAATGCTGTTATTAAAACTAACGCTATCTGTTTCATTTTTAATGTTTTAATTATTAAAATCACACATATTAGAAATCGTTGTTTTCATAATTAATTACCTCGTAAACATCTTCGTATTTATCAATTATGTCGTCTGTGATTTATTTTTTTGAAATTCAATTTATACTAGAAACCAATTATTTGTATAAAATAAATATAATCTTCATAAAAATTAAACTTATATTAGTACTCATAATACATGCACACATGGAAAAACTTTTAGTAATAATACTACCTCTATTTTTAGTTATTATGTTTCTTTTTTGGAATCTAACTAGTGGCTACTTCAAAAAAGAATATGGTACAAAATTATGGAACCAATGGGGAACAAGACTTTTTTACTGGCAAGGTGCAATATATACTAGTAGCGGAGTTACGATCCTTGTATTATTTATTTTAAATAGATTAAATGTGCTAAATTTTTAAAATTTAAATAATACGCTTTCAATTATACACAAACTACACTCCAGCATTTAAAGTGTTTTTTTACTCTTCTTTTAATGCAGTTAACATTTTTTTTAGCAAACTTGAAAGTTGTTCCTGCTCTTCTTGTTCAAAATAGTTTACAGAATCTTTTGCCTCATCAAACCGAATTACAATAGCCTTATCTATAACTTCTATTCCTTTTTCTGTTAAAGCAGCTAATTTTATACGTCCATCATTTTTGTCTGGTGCTCTGTAAATTAATTCTAATTTGGTAAGTCTGTCTAATAAAGCTGTCATAGCACCAGATGTAATCAAAACAGATTTCATTAATTGCTTAGGCGCAAGACAATACGGAGGCCCTGAACGTCTAATTGTTGCTAAGACATCTAAATCTGTATAATGTATTTTACAATCTTTAAGCGCTTGGCTTGCTTTCTTTTCTAAAACTTTACCCAACTTTATAATACGCCCCACAATATGCATGGCCTCTAAATCAAGTTCTGGTCGCTCGGTATTCCAATCTTTAATAAGCTGATCAATAATATCTTTTTCTTCTGCCATTATAATTTGATGCTTCATTCTAATAAAAAATTAGAATTTTATCTTGATGTAAAGATAAATATTTATCTTCACATCAAGATAAACAATATTCTTTATTCTTCTATTTGACTAAAAGATATAAAATAAACCAAATTTAGAAATGAAAATTATTACCGATATAAATATGCCAAAGAGCAACGGGCACTACTCTCAATGCATAGAACACAACGGAATTTTATATCTATCGGGACAGTTACCTATACTTCAAGAAGACCGAAATATTCCTAAAACCATTGAAGAACAAACCCTTTTAGTTTTAAATAATATTGACACCATATTAAAAGTTGCAGGCAGTAATAAAAACAACATATTACAAGTAAGTATTTATGTTTCTAACATAAAACTATGGGATAAAGTAGATGAAGTTTACAGTCGTTTTTTTGAACATCATAAACCTGTAAGAAGCATCATTCCTACTCGCGAATTACATTTTGGATGCTTAATCGAAGTTGAAGTGACAGCAATATTAAATAATTAAAATACAGAATACACAAGATTCAATATCATAAAGTAAAAGTTTACCAATACAACAACTCATAAAATAAAGGTCAGTAACAAAAATGAAAAAAATCATATTCTTAATTCTCGTATTTATGTGTATAACGCCAAACATACAAGCTCAGGATCAATACATCTTTCCTTACGGAAGTGGAGCTTTTAGAAAACCGTTTTTAAAGGAAATTATAAAATTAACAGGAAAAGAACGTCCTAAAATATGCTTTTTACCAACGGCTTCTGGAGATAGTGAAAGTAAAATTATTACTTGGTACGAAAGTGTAAATGAACTTTCCATAGAACCTTATGTACAACGCGTTTGGATAAATTCTTACGATCAAAAAGAATCTTTTGAAGATGTACTACTAAGCATGGATGCAATTGTAGTTGGAGGCGGAAACACACTAAATATGATAGCCATTTGGAAAGCACAAGGCATTGATATTGCACTAAAAAAAGCTTTAGAAAAAGGAATTATTTTAGCTGGAGGTAGCGCAGGTTCTCTGTGTTGGTTTGAAAACGGTACAACAGATTCTCGTCCAAAAGAATTAAGCGAAGTAAATGGCTTAGGCTTTCTTCCTTATAGTCATTCTCCACATTATGATAGTGAAGAATATCGCAGACCACTTTATCACAAAAACATAAAAAATGGAATTTTTAATGCAGGATATGCTATGGATAATCATGCAGGAATTATTTTTAAAAATGGAAAGCCTTTTAAAGTTGTCGCTACAGATAATGAATCCTTCTGTTACTTTACATCATTAAAAGATGGAAAAGTTGTAGAAGAAAAACTTGAATCTATAATTATAGAATAATGATGACAAAATTTTTAAAAGCAGTATTAATATGCCTTGTTTTATGTTGTTTTACAGCTTATAGCCAAGATAATTTAGTTGCAAATAAATCCGCAACTAAAATCATAAATAAATTAGTAAAAAACAAATCTGTAAAGCTAGCTCTGCAAACTATAGACAACACAGATAAGCAAACTATTGCAGATATGATTTTGCTTACAGAAATCCCTGCACCACCATTTAAAGAAGCTAATCGAGCAAAAAAGTTTGCAGAAATGTTTACAGAAATAGGTGTAGATAGCGTTTGGACAGATAAAGAAGGAAATGTTTTAGCCTTACGTAAAGGACAAAAAAGAGATAAAACAATTGTATTAGATGCACACATGGATACTGTATTTCCTATAGAAACCGATGTGACTGTAAAAGTTGAAGGAAATACGTATACAGCTCCCGGAATTGGAGATAACACAAGAGGAATGGCTTTAATATTAGCCGTATTAAGAGCTATGAATACAGCGCAGATTAAAACCGATGCCGATATTGTATTTGTCGGAACTGTTGGAGAAGAAGGTCTTGGTGATCTTAGAGGTGTAAAATATTTATTTAGTGATGAATCTGATCTTAAAATTGACGCTTGGATTTCTGTAGATGGCGGAAGTCCCGGAAGAATTATTAATGGCGGCTTAGGCTCTAAAAGATATAAAGCTGTGTTTTCTGGTAAAGGCGGACATTCTTGGGGAAGTTTTGGATTAGCAAATCCGCACCACGCTCTAGGAAAAGCAATAACTATTTTTACAGAAAATGCATCAGAATATATTAGTCATGAGGGCGAAAAAACGTCTTTCAATATTGGAAGAATAGGTGGTGGAACCTCGGTGAATTCAATTCCTTTTGAATCTTGGATGGAAGTAGATATGCGTTCTTTAAGTCAAAAAAGACTATCAGAAATGGATTCTATTTTTAAAACCAGTATGAAACAAGCAGAAACACTATATAATGCAACAAATATTGAGGATAAGGTTACCCTAAAATTAATATCTATAGGAGATCGTCCTTCTGGAAAACTATCTGAGAACGAACCTTTAATTCAGCTTGCAATTGCTGCAAATGTTGCTATGGGAATTTCTCCTTTTTTAACTACAAGTTCTACAAATGGTAATATTCCAATTGCAAAAAATATACCTGCAATTACACTTAGTAAAGGCGGAAAAGGACGTAGAGCGCATTCTCTAGATGAAAATTGGACAAATTTTGAAGGTACTAAAAATATTAAAACAGCTTTTCTTATCACACTTTCTCAAGCTGGATTTGTTAAATAAACATGTGAAAAAATTTATAAAACCTGAACACTAATTTTTTTGTTTAGGTTTTATATTTTAAGAACTACTCTCCTACTCATCAAATAACGCACACTTATATTCCGCACTTATTTGTAATCCAAAACGGGCTACTTTATCCCAATCTGTAAATTCTATGGGATGGTCAGATTTTGTTGGGCCATCTGTTAATTTCATGATTAATTTAATCATTATTTTATCGAAAAACGCGTACGATTTATAATCTAATTTCCCTGCAAACACTTCTAAGAAGTCAGGTTTCCAGTTCAGTCTTTTTATAAACTTAATAACATACGGATTTGTGCTTGCTGAATTTTTATCTACTTTTCTAGCAACGAGATTAACCGAGAAGAACGCCGTTTTTATTGTATTAAGGTCCGTTTTATGCTTAGATATAAAATCAAACACTCGCTGATTATGCTTTCCATATCTAATACTTGCTCCAATTATTAAGGTATGAAACTCTAATATATTAGCATTAAAATCTTCAAGAGAATATAATCTTGTTTCTAATTGTTCTGCCTTGAAAATTGCATTTATTTTTTCACAAATCTTTTTAGTTTGTCCGTCTACAGAAAAATAAACAATTCCAATCTTGCGTTCCATAAAATCTATTTCCTTTAAAAACTACCACGAATTAAACACAGCGTATTGCTTTTTTTTCGTGATTTAAACCTTAAAGTTATGGATTATTATTCGAACAATTTTCAATTCACAAAACCTAATTACAATTGATTTAAAGTACTTAAAAAAACATGAATTAATTCCCAACATAAATATTATTAGTAGCCGTTTTAGAAAGCGAAATTTCCTTTTGGTCTGCCAATGCAGTCACACTTTCATCAAAAGCTTCAATATTTAAAACCTTAATCGCCGTACCTAAACCAATATCTTGTTTTGCTAGAAATTTTAGAAACGCAGAAGAATCATCTTTAAAACCTTTACAAACACCTTGTTCTCCTGTTTTTAATTCAGATAATTTCTTTTTAAATCGTTTAGGTAAATTTCCATCTGCATCAGGAATAGGATCTCCATGAGGATCGTATAAAGGATGTTCTAAAAATTTATCTAACTCTTCTACCAATTTAGCAGATTTTATATGTTCTAGTTGTTCTGCAACCTCATGAACCTCATCCCAATTAAAATTTAGACGGTCTACCAAAAAGCATTCCCAAAGTCTATGTTTTCTTACAATTGTTAATGCATGTGCTCTTCCTGACTCGGTTAAATGTACCCCATAATATTTTTGATAATGCACTAATTTTTTATCGGCTAACTTCTTAACCATCTCAGTAACAGAGGCTGCTTTCGTTTGTAATAATTCAGAAATACTACTTGTAGAAACGCCTCCATCTACATCTTGCTGTAAATGAAATATCGCTTTTAAATAGTTTTCTTCAGATTGTGTAAACATAATTTTCTAATAAAAATGTAAAGATACATTTTATCCTTACAGAATAAAGTTTTAGTTTTACCTAAACTTTTAATTAGTTAACCTTATAAATATATTTAAAAATCATGAAAAAAATATTTTTATTTTTATTTTTGATAAGTTTTGTCGTCTCGGCACAACAATCAAATCAGACCATTTCAGGAACTATTACTTCTGATGGTAAACCTGTTTCTTTTGCTAGTGTTTATGTAAAATCTGGAACTCAAGGTGTAGATGCCAACGAAAATGGAGAATATACATTAACTGTTCCGGAAGGAAATATTACACTTATAGTCCAGTTTCAAGGCTATCGTACTGAAACTAAAAAAATATTTGTAAAATCAGGAGTTAATCAAACCTTAGATTTTAATATTACAGAAGATGCTTTAGGTCTAAACCAAGTCGTTGTAAGTGCCACAAGAAATAGAATTAGCAAGAAAAAGGCTCCCGTTATTGTAAATGTGTTGAGTCCGAAATTATTCAGAGCGACACAATCCATTTCTTTAGCAGACGGATTAAATTACCAACCCGGAGTTCGTGTAGAAACAAATTGCCAAAACTGTGGTTTTACACAAGTTCGCCTTAACGGACTTGAAGGTCAATACACACAAATATTAGTAAATAGCCGTCCTGTTTTTAGTGCCCTTAACGGTGTGTACGGACTAGAACAAATTCCAGTAAGTATTATAGATCGTGTAGAAGTTGTGCGTAGTGGTGGTTCCGCCCTTTTTGGTTCTAACGCCATTGCAGGAACAGTTAACGTTATAACCAAAGAGCCTGTAAACAATACTTGGGATGTAAGTTCTAATTTTGGACTTATTGACGGAAAAACACCAGATCGTAGTGTAAATATTAATGCGTCTATAGTTAATGAAGATTTAACTACCGGTATTACCGTATATGGAATGTACCGCAATAGAGACTCTTACGATGCCAATGATGATGGTTTTAGTGAAATCACTAAATTAACCAACAACTCTCTTGGAGCAAAAGCGTTTATAAAACCTAACGACAATAGCAGAATTGGAGTAGACTTTACAGCTATAAAAGAATTTAGACGCGGTGGAGACCGATTAGACCTTTCTCCTCAATTTACAGATGTTACCGAACAACTAGACCACAATACCATTTTTACAGGAGTTGATTATGAGTTATTTAACGATGCACAAACAAATAACTTAAGTGCTTATGTTTCTGCACAACATACAGATCGTGATAGTTATTATGGCGGATTAGGTGGCGGACGCACGTATGCCGATTCTGTCGCAGCCAACAATGCTTTTGGTACCACTAAAGATCTTGCCCTAGTTGCTGGCGCAAAATTTACGCATCATTTTAAAAATAACGATGTTATTACCACAGGAGTTGAATATCAGCTAAACGATACAGACGATATTATCTCGGGGTATAACCGTTTAGTAGATCAAAAAGTAAACAATTACGGGCTTTATGGACAATATGAGTGGAAACCTACAGCACGTTTTACAGCATTAATAGGCGCGAGATTAGATCATGTAGATGTAGATGGATATTATACCATAGAAGACATAGAACGATCTTCTGATGTTGCAGAGACTGTATTAAGTCCGCGTTTAACTATTTTATACGACATTAACGAAGCCCTTCAATTTAGAGGTGGTTATTCTAGAGGTTTTCGTGCGCCTCAAGCCTTTAATGAAGATCTTCATATAGCTTCTGTAGGTGGCGAGCAAAGTTTCGTAATCCTTTCAGACGATCTGGAAAGTGAATTTTCTAACGCCTATACCGCTTCTTTAAATTTCACTAAAGACTTCAATAAAACGCAAACTAATTTTACTGTTGAAGGATTTTATACCACACTACAAAATCCGTTTACCATAGTAAGTACAGGAACATCCTTACCAAACGGCTCTATTTTAGAAGAATCTCGTAATGGTGAAGGCGCTCACGTAGCCGGAACTAATTTAGAATTAAGTGTTTCTCCTAGCCCAAAATTATTCTTTCAAGCAGGTGTAACGATTCAAAAATCGGTGTATAAAGAAGACCAAGTACTTTTTGAAGCAGACGGAAGTGTTGCAGGAGAAGAAGATGTTATTTTAAGTGAATTTGCACGTTCTCCAAATGTTTATGGATTCCTGAATTCTAACTGGGAAATTATTGAAGATTTAAGATTAGATGTTACTGGTAGTTATACAGGATCTATGATTGTACCACATATTGTAAGTGATTCAGGATATATTGACTTGGTAGATTCTGATACCTTTTTTGATATGACTACAAAACTTACGTATCATTTCGATCCTATTGAAAAATTTCATGTAGAAGTAAGCGGCGGTGTACAAAATGTATTTAACAGCTATCAAGATGATTTTGATTCTGGTGCGGGTCGAGATTCTACTTATATTTACGGACCAAACAGACCAAGAACAGTCTTTGTTGGATTAAAGTTTGGTGACTTTTAAACACTTTTTAAATGATGAAATGCCTGATTTTTATATTCCTTTTTTTGGGAGGCTATTCCAATGCAATCTCGCAAAACACCGCCGAGATTCATTGGAAAACCTTTCCTGAATTAGAAGTTGCTCTAAATGAAAACCCAAAACCTGTTTTCATATTTTTTTACGCCAAATGGTGTGCATATTGTAAAAAAATAGAACGAAAAATTTTCACAAAACCTGATGTTATTAACGTAATTAATTCTGAATATTACGCTGTTAAGATGGATGTAGAAACACAAGATTCTATTGTATTAGATAATACAACATTTACCAATACACAATCCCTTACCCAACGTAACGGAATACATGAAATTCCGCTTTTATTAGCTTCTAGAGAAGGGTTTCCTTTTTCCCTACCAGCAACTATTCTTTTAAATGCAGACTTTACAGTGAAAAATAGAGTTTTTGAATATTATACGTCTAGCGAATTACTTGACATGTTAGAACCTTAGAAAAGACTATAATATTTCAAAATAGAATTAAAACAAAGACAGTTAATAAGTAACATATTTACGTGCCTTAAAAATTTCTGAAGCTTTATTTGAAGTTGTATTTTCTGGCATATAATCCCAAACCTCATCTCTAGATTCTGTAACCTCTATAAACCGACCTTCAGTTCCAGAACAGATTAAAGTATTCCCAGATTCTAAACGTTGAGCTCCCGAAATATGATCGGAATAAAAATTATTTGAATACGACCAAACCACGTTATCTGATTGTGTTAACTCTAAAACTTCAGATGTATTTGTATCGGTTTCATTATTAAAAACTAAGATGTTTCCGTTATCTAAAAACGTAGCATCATGTTGTCCAGATAAAGCTCCGTTTGCAGTTAAAATTGTTGTTATTTTTTTATCATCTTCATTAATAATATATAACGTGTTATTACTTCTAGAACTTATAAGTATATTTCTATCTTTATAATCTACCGAGTTAACGTGTAAATAATCTTCTTTATCATCATCTTCAGGAAAAAGACCGCCATTATCCATGGCATTCCATTCCCAAATTACAGAATTATCGGTCTTATCAATCATAACAATTAATTCATTCCAATATTCAGAATCGTTATACGTCCTTAATTGCCAAGACAAGGCTATAATTGTATTATCGTCTATTTCTTTAAAATCATGATGAAATGTCCCTTCATCAGAAGCTTTTTCGATAGACCAAACTACATTACTATTACCGTCTAATTCTTCTATTATTCCAGCGACTAAACCTCCTGTAGAAAATGATCCAGTATTTACTTTTGGTAATTTTCCTAATCGCAATAAAGTATTGTTTTCTGACAAATAGCTACTGCCTGAAGAACTGTATGAAGATGTCCATGTTTTAACATCTGCTCCCAAAGAATCGATAAGATGAGTTGTATTATCTCCAATATAAGAATACAATACAAATCCATCTGTTATGCTACTAATTGTTTCAAGATCTGTATTTGTTTCATTACTTGTAGTTTCCTCCGATTCGCAGGCACTAACTAAAAACAAGAATACAAGGAGCAACGGTATATTAAGGTATTTGAATTTCATTAGAATATATTTTAAAAAACTAAATAAGTTAGAAGTGAGACTCTGAAACACGTTTAGAGTGACGATCACTTTATAAAATGAATTTAAATCATACTAATTGGCATCGCGTACACATCTTACAAAATTATACACTTTACGAATATCGCCTTGCGGACCAAAACTGTCTGGATAATCTTCTGTACTTCCTGCTTTAGGATCGTTACGTTGTGCACCAGCGCCATGAACATCTAACAACACATCACTTATAAGTCCTTTTGCTTCTCCAAAACAAAAATATACTGCATCTGTGTATGGTGTTGGCCCATCTTGTAAAGGTGAGCTTGTCCAATAATAACCATACTGCCCAGCATTACCGGCATAATCTGTAATTTCGGTACACGTAAATAAAACATCAATAGCAGGAGAATCTGTGGTTTGTGGCGATCTGGTATAATCTACAATACTTTGTAATTCTTTAGCGTTAGGCATTCTCCAATCGCTATGGTCTGCAAGCCTTAGAGATTCTGCGTAAGCTAAAGCATGTTCCCAATCGTAAGTTTCTCCACTATCTACTTGTTGCCACATTAAACCTGTAGCATTGTCTGTAATTGTACCATCGCCATTTTCTATAAAATCATTTACACCATAAGATGTATTTCCTCTTACCATTCTAAAATACATGGTATTTTCAGCTCCTGTTGCGACCTTATATTTAGGATAACCTTTTAATCTTCCGTCAACAAAATTGTATCCGAAAATTGCTTCATTTCCTGTCATTATTTCGCCTACATATTCTGTAACAGACCATGTTTGTCCATCAATTTCACGTTCACCAATAGATTCATCTCCTATAGGTTGATCAAAATAATCGACATCTATAAACATATCTACAGCATCGTCACCATAACATCTCCCTGTAAATTGAGCTAAAGAATACAATTCTTTAATGGTTGGTATTCTCCAATCTGTATACTCACCTAAATTAAAATCATCTATCAAAGCTAAAGCATCTGCATAAGACATTTTATCGCCCATATCTTGTTGCCACATTAAACCTGTTACATTATCTGTAACAGTGCCATCGCCATTATCTGTATAAGAAGCTTGATTTCCATTATATGTTGCATCTTGTCCGTAAAAATCATCGTCTTCATTAGGCGCTGTAATTATAGATTCGCTATCATAAAAATCGGAAACATTTGTATCTACAATCGTATATGGAAGTTCTGGAATTATAATATCGTCTACTTGTTCTTCTTGATCTTGTTCTTCATCACCACTAGATTCAGAATCATCACCGCAGGCATACATAGAAAAAATAACGAATATGCAGATTGCTGTTTTTAAATAATTGAAATTCATATTTCTTTTGTAATTATTATCAGGGTTAATTATATTTTAAAGATCTTTAATGAATTCCTAAAAAAAAGTATCAATAGAACGTGTATTACTATCAATGAAAAAGGCTTTAACTAAACACTTACTTTTTTACATTTTTATGGTACGTACACCTCTTACGTAATTATACACATAGCGCACATCGCCTTGAGGACCAAAATATTTAGGATATTGATTTTTATTTCCACTTTTAGGATCGCTTCTTTGGCATCCTGCGCCGTGTACATCCATTAGCTGATTTCGCATTTTCCCTTGACCTTCACCAAAAGCAATATATACAGCACCAGAATTTGGATTTACTCCATCTAGGTGTGTTGTACTTGTCCAAAAAAATGGATATTGTCCAGATTTACCTTCTGGATCTTTAATTTCTGTAGTAGAAAAAATAGGATTTATAGCTGGTGAATTTGTGGTTTGTGGCGATCTGGAATAATCTACTATACTTTGTAATTCTTTAGCATTTGGTAATCGCCAATCTGAATGACCAGCAAGTTCTAAATGTTCTGAATATACTAAAGATGCTTCCCAATCTCTCGCTGTACCATCGTCTGCTTTTTGCCACATTAACCCTGTTGCATAATCACTTACAGTACCATCGCCATTGTCTATAAACTTATTTTTTCCATAGTCTGTATTTCCTCTTACCATTCTAAAATACATGGTATTTTCACTATGTGTACGTTTCTTAAATGTTGGATATCCTTTTATACGGCCATCAATAAAATTAACTCCAAAAACGGTCTCGTCACCATGCATGGTTACACCCACATATTTTGTAGACGACCACGTTTGGGCATCAATTTCTCGTTCTCCAATATTGGTATTTCCTAACGGTTGATTAAAATACGTAGTGTCTATAAATAATGTATTAGACTTCGCTCCTTTAACCTGACCTGTAAACTGAATTAGAGAATATAACTCTTTAATGGTAGGCACTCTCCAGTCTGAATATCCGCCTAAATTAGATTTTTCGGATTTAGAAAAAGAGGCTTCATAAGTCATCTTTTCTCCCATATCTTTTTCCCACATTAAACCTGTTATATTATCTGTAATTGTTCCATTACCATTATCTGTATACGATGGCTGATTTCCTGTATATGTAGCATCTTGCCCATAAAAATCATCACCAACATGAGGTTCTGAAATCACACTATTATTACTATAAAATTCGGTGACACCAGTATCTACAATAGGATATGTAATTTGTGCAACCACGGAATATACCGTTACTAGGCACATACTTAAAGTTACAACTCCATTTTTTATATGATTTTTCATAATTATAAATTTAAATAGATTACAAAGGTCTACATACAAGTTGTAAAAAAAGAATACAATCAATAGAAGACAAGTTTCAATCAATGAAATCTCAAAACATTTTATATTAGGAATAAAACGAGCGTCAGCATGAACCTGTTTATGAGTCTCATCTATAATTTATTGATATTATAGCATAGTGAGATGCTAAAATAAATTCAGCATGACGACATCTAGATCTACTAAATTTTTTAGGAATATGAAATTTAGTTGAAAAAATTAGTATTCAAAAAAGTCTTAAATTTCTCTTGATAAGTATCACTGACTACGATAAATTCTTTTGGGCTATAAATAATTCGGTTCCGCTCGACGGTAACAATATGATTAAGGTTTACAATAAACGAACGATGAATTCGCATAAAATGCTCTTTAGGCAACACTTCTTCTATGTTTTTAAGTCGAAGTAAGGTTTTTACTGTTTCTCCATGTATTAATTTTAAAGCAACATATTCTTTCTGTGCTTCAATGTATTTTATGTCTTTAAAATGAATTCGGATATGTTTCTGCCCCGATTTTATAAATAGAAAATCATCTTTCTTTTTTACCTCGCTTAAAAACTGCTGTGCTTTAGTAATTGTATCTGCGGCTTTATTTGATGCCAATAAGAAATCGACATACTCTATGGGTTTCAATAAATAATCTATGGCATTTACTTTATACCCATCGATAGCATATTCACTATACGCTGTGGTGAAAATAATTTTAGGCGGATGTTCTAATGTTTTAGCTAATTCTAATCCATTTAAATCAGACATATGAATGTCTAGAAACAATAAATCTACTGGGTTTTCTTTAATAAAATTACTAACACCTAATGCATTAGTAAACTTCCCTTTTAATTCTAGAAAAGGCGTTTGGGCTATATAAGACACAATTTGTCTAAGCGCTAAAGGTTCATCGTCTACAGCAATACAAGTTATCATATTGGTATTTTTATAGTTGAAGTAAATACGTTTTCTTTCTCTGCACACGTAAAAACATAATCACTATTATAGAGTAATTTTAAACGTTTCTGGGTGTTTTCTATACCTATTCCAGATTGTTCTGCTGTTTTAAATTTTTCATGTACACTATTCTTAATTGTAAATTCAAGTTCATTTTCATGTAAAAGAAGATTAATATACACAAAAGATTTGTGTTCGTAGCTAATCCCATGTTTAAAAGCATTTTCCAGAATATTGGTAAATAATAAAGGCGGAATAGAAATATTAGGCGTGTTTTCAGGCAGATTCAATAGAATCTTTACGTCTTCGTGAAAGCGCAATTTCATTAACTCTACGTAACTTTCTATAAATTTAATTTCTTTGTCTAAAGCTATAGGTTTATCATTAGATTCATATAATAAATAGCGCATTAAAACAGATAATTTGGCAATAGATCGTTTGGCTTCTGCCGAGTCAAAATCTACTAAAGCGTGAATATTATTTAGCGTATTCATTAAAAAATGTGGGCTGACTTGGTTCCTCAAAAAAGCCAATTCATTTTTAACACTTTCTTTTTCAACTTCTGCGTTTTGTTGTTGCGTTTCTGCCCATTTTACAGCGAGTTTCATTCCGGTATCAAAAC
This sequence comes from Formosa sp. L2A11, assembly GCF_009796865.1. GTDB lineage: Bacteria > Bacteroidota > Bacteroidia > Flavobacteriales > Flavobacteriaceae > Formosa. The sequence goes on from NZ_CP047028.1 coordinate 3,156,150, forward strand.
CAACTAATAAGACAGATAGTAAAATTAAATTCACATACGGCGGATATGTTCCTGCGGCGGCTTGTTTACCAAAGTCCACTTGGTGTTTAACTTTTTTATTTGAATTAGGAAATTGAAGTCCTACACGTTTAGCAGGTTGATTTACTTCTTGAGAAGGCACCGCTTTACGCATGAAAATAGAACCTAATACGGTAATTACAATAACTATAATTACAGACGCTAAATATAAAACCTTCTTATTGTTGAATAACATAAAAGGCGTTAAAATGAATCTGTTTACACAGAATATAATTAATAATGGCAAGTAATCTATCCAGACATTAAAAATCACATTCCAACGAATGGTATCACTATTTATCCATTGATAGAATAACGGTAACACAAATAACAGTATCCAAAATAAGAAAATAAAAGTAGACTCAAAAAACCGAGAACTTTGTTTATTTAAGACTAATGTATTCATTTATAAATATGTTTTATTAAAAGTAATCTGTTATAAAACAAAAATGCTGTTTCTAAGTATAGTATTCAAATATTATCAATAGAAAATGGATTTTAATCAATAAAAACTCAAAACAAAAACATTACAATTGATGAATCGCATATTTTTAAATTCTATTTCGTTGCAGTGTTACAAATGCTTATATTTAAAATCTCACTAAACACAATCTATTACATGCTTAAAAAAACACTCTTAAGTCTATTAATTATAGGTAATTTCTTAATTACAAAAGCACAAGATCACAATGCATCTCCACTTAGTATTAAACAAATTATGCAGGGAGACAACTTTATTGGTCATTTACCATCAGAAGTATATTGGTCTGAAAAAGGGAATACCATTTACTTTAATTGGAATCCAGAAAATGCATTTAGCGATTCGCTTTATGCTTTTAAAACCAACACTAAAGCCCTAAAAAAAATAGCCTTTAATGAAGCCTACGATTTACCTGCTGCTCGCGGAATTTATAACAGCAATAAATCAAAAAAAATATATAGTAAACATGGCGATGTGTTTTTAATGGATATTGCATCAGAAAAGATAACACAAATTACCAATACAGAAGCTTATGAGAGTCAAGTTGAATTTACAAACAATGAACAAGACATTGCTTATGTATTAAACAACAACCTTTTTACTTGGAATATTTCCTCTGGAGAGACCAAACAACTGACCAACTTTACCAATAAAAAAAAGGTAGAAGACAAACGTAGCGAGAAAGACGAATGGTTATACCAAGATCAACTCGGGCTGTTTGATGTTTTAAGAGAACGCAAAGCAAAAAAAGATAAAGAAAACCTTTTTAAGGATAAAGAAGATCTAAAAAAACCACTGCCTATATATACAGATGGACAATCTATTAACAGTCTTAAAATAAGTCCAAACGGAAAATATATAACCTATTTAACGGTAAAAAGAGAAACAAACAAAGGTACAATAACACCACATTACGTCACAGAATCAGGCTACACAGAAGATCAGAACACACGTTCTAAAGTCGGAGATACTCCAGATACTTACACCTTATTTGTATATGATATTGCCAATAGAAAAACCTATCCCGTAGTATTAGATAATTTGGAAGGCTTAGACTACATTCCTGAATACACTAAAGATTATCCAGATAAAGCCTATAAAAACGACAATAGAATTGGGTTTATAAGTGGTCCTGTTTGGAATGAAGACGGCAGTAAAGCCGTATTAGATATTAATACTAACGATTATAAAGACCGTTGGATTGTGTTGTTAAATTCTGAAGATGGTACTGTAACCAACTTAAACCACCAGCACAACAAAGCGTGGATTGCAGGCCCAGGAATTGGTGGTTATCGTGGTGGAGAATTGGGATGGATGCCAGACCAAAAAAGTATTTGGTTTCAATCGGAAGTCTCTGGATACTCACATCTATACGCATTAAATACAGTGTCTAAAAAAACAAAAGCATTAACTTCTGGCGATTATGAAATTTACGATCCGTTTATTTCTAACGATAAAAAACACTGGTATTTTACTGCGAATAAAAATCATCCTGGAGACCGTCAGTTTTATAGTATGTCTATTAATGGCGGAAAATTAACGCAGCTAACGACTATGGTTGGAAGAAACGATGTTACCCTTTCACCAGATGAAACACAAATGGCAATTCTATACTCCTACGCTAACAAACCAACAGAATTATATTTAAAAGACAATCCGTTATTTAGTAAAACAGAAGCAAAAGCCACGCAACTTACACATTCTACCACCAAGGATTTTAATGCTTATAACTGGAAAGTTCCTGAAATGATTACGTTTAATGCAAAGGATGGTGCAGAAGTACATGCAAGACTTTACAAACCAACTGCCAATGTAAAAAACAAAGCAGCAATAATCTTTGTGCATGGTGCAGGATATCTTCAAAACGCACATAAGTGGTGGAGCGTTTATTACCGTGAGTATATGTTTCATAATTTATTAGTCGATAATGGTTACACTGTTTTAGATATGGATTACCGAGGTAGCGCCGGTTATGGTAGTACATGGCGAACAGGAATTTACCGCCATATGGGAGGCAAAGATCTTAGCGACCAAGTTAATGGCGCACAATATTTGGTAAACGAATTAGAAATTGATAAAGATAAAGTGGGTATTTATGGTGGTTCTTATGGTGGGTTTATAACACTAATGGGAATGTTTAATGCACCTGACACGTTTAAAGCCGGAGCAGCAATACGCTCTGTTGGAGATTGGGCAGCCTATAACCACGGTTATACAGCCCGCATATTAAACACACCAGTAACAGATAGTTTGGCTTACAGAAGAAGTTCGCCTATTTACTTTGCAGATGGTTTAAAAGGCGATTTATTAATTCTTCACGGTATGGTAGACGATAATGTGCATTTTCAAGATATGGTACGTTTATCTCAACGCCTTATTGAATTAGGAAAAACAAACTGGCAAATGGCAGTATATCCAGTAGAAAGACATGGTTTTGTAGAGCCAAGTAGTTGGACAGACGAATACACTAGAATATTTAATTTATTTAATAAAAGTTTGCTAGACGTAAAAAATGAGCGCTAAATATTTAATATGCTTTTGCAGATGATAAATTAAATTACATATTAGGTAGAAAAGGCAATAATTTTATATATAAAAAGTGCGGGGTTGGCTTAGAAGTTTTTCAATACGAAAATCGGAAGAAAGCATACCCGCACTTTCTATTTGGTTAGGTTTTAAAAATAGATGGTTTTAATATAGAGATTTACAAGTTGGTTATTATTAGTCAATTTCTCTTTATCTGTAGTAAATTCGAATTGGTTTTTATTCAACCTCTTTTCTAACCCATGCATTTAACTCTTCAGGGCTTAGTTTAATCAATTTTTCAATTTTATTATCTTTTTTAATTCCTTTACCTTTATTTGCCGAATAAACTTTCATAAGACTTTTAAATCCCGCTATATTCGATTTGATTACATCTTCTTTTTCTGATGGGTTTTCAATTGCAAATTTTGTCCAACCTCCGAGAAACGATGTTAATAATTCTGGATTTTTTTCAGTTAAATCTATTTGAAACGCTTGCAAACCAATTGTAATTGTTGGCGTATCCATAATCCATTTCATAACAAATGCACGGGTATGTTCTCTTTTCGTTACATGTTCTTCAACACTAGTATTTTCAAGCCAATTAATCGCTTTTAAAACATCTTTCTCATATTTAATATAATCAGATTCCTGATCTAATTTTATGTTTTGAGGAATTTCAAAATCCTGAGCAATTAGCATTTGAGTTGTTAAAACAAAAATTGTAATTGCAATAAATTTGATGTTTTTCATAATTTTTAATTTTTAATTACCAAATCTATTACCTAGTCTAATTAATTTATTTCGCTGTATTAAATAAATTAGAGGAGAAATGGTTGGAAATATAAACATAGATATTAACCAAAAAATCTTATTGTAAATTTTATTCTTTGTCATGTCGCTAATAACAATTAGCCATGTTGAGAATAATAAAATTAGTCCAACTGTAAAAAGGATTTGAGAAAATTCCCAATGCTTAATTTTCGCAAATGCTCCCATAATGGTTAGTAAAGCATTTCCAATCACTAATATCCAAACGGTCTTAATACTTATTCTAAAATCTTGATTTTCCATAACGTTAAATACTTGTTCTAATACTGTATTATGTTTTAATTTGCCTTCGTTTTGTTAAGTCTGTCGTAAACCATTTTAACTGCAATTAAACTCAAAAAAATATTGTAGAATCTGAATATTAGTGATGTAATTTTATACATAAACACTTGATTTCAAATAGTTTACACTAACAAGAAAAGCAAACCTCTTTACCACAACTAAACATCTAACTACCAGCAAAGGTCTATTCAATAAATATATTATTTAATTAACTTTTATTATTACGGTTTTCCCGTAAAAAAGGAAATAAAATTAGAAGATTTCCAGTTAGTATTTCTGGAATTAAAAGGGGAATAGTAAATCTCTGATAAAAGTAATATGATGAATAAATTAGAATAACTATTAACCAAAATTTTAAAATAGCAGAATCAGGATTATTTAAGAAGATATTTATAGAACTACTTTAAAAGAATTAATTGGTTTTACTTGTTTTACGACAGTAATTGGCTTAGAACCGATTTAATTTTATCAGGTAAGCTTTTGTAATAATTAGAGTTGTAAAAATAGATAATGAAATAAAACACATAGGTATTCCTGTAGAGGTTTTAGGACATTCTATAATTCCTGAGACTTGCATTATTGTTCCATAAAAAGCAATTAAAAAAGCAATTGCCGTCCCTATAAAATAAATATAATTACTCAATTTTAATAGATGGGCAATTAAAGGTATTATAAAACAGAGCATTATAATAAAACACGCTGGTATATTAAGTATTTTGGGGCAAATAGAAGTGTTTACATATTCATTATAAACTAAAGGGCTTGCCCCAAAAATACTTAAAATAAAAAGGAGTATTAAAAGTGTATGTAATACTTGTTTTAAACGCACTACTATTGACTTAAATTGGTAGTTGGTATAGAATCTGAAACTTTCGGAATTGTTAAAAGTGTATTTGTTTTTGGGGCTAAAAATGTGTATTCGCTTCCACCAATATATCTTACTATAACCTGCTGCACTTGGTCTTTACCTAAACCAAAATGTAAGGTAGCCGATTGATCGCTTGTTAATCCTTCTCCAACAATAAAGTCTTCTGTTATTTTTTTACCACCTGTAGTTAAAACTTCTACTTTAGCGCCTAAATTCTTGGCATTATCATCCAATTTTACTTTAATAAAATTATTCTCACCTCCATTGTTTATATATGCTAAAACAGGAGACCCTATGTTTACCCAAACTAGGTCTAAATAACCGTCTGTATTAAAATCACTTACCAATGGTGTTATAGCATAATTAGGATTTACTATACCACTTTTTTCTTCTGTAGATACAAAAGTATGGTCTTCTTTTTGAACCAAAAATCGACCTGGTAATTTAAAAACTTTGTGAGGTGGAAAATCAATGTAATTTTCGGCTACAATCAATTCTTGTAATCCATCATTATTCATGTCTGCAAATACAGCTCCCCATGAAAATTCAAAATCCTTAATTTGCGTTTTTTTAGCTACATCTTCAAAGACAAAGTGTCCTTTATTCTCGAAAAATATCCAATCAGAATTAAAAAGACTCTTGTCTTCAATATTTCCACTTGCTAAAAAGTGAGGCACTGTTGATCCCGTATTTGAAAACATAAAATCGACTAAGCCATCATTATTATAATCTCCTACAGCTATACCCATTGGATAACCAAATGTGTTGGTCGATGGATTTTCTTTCTTTTCAAAAGTTCCATCGCCTTTATTTTTGTAAGTTCTAATTTCACCAGTATCATATGCAATAACCAAATCTAACCAAGTATCATTATCAATATCAATCAATATTCCCATAAATGTATTATGCAAATATTCTAACCCAGCTTCAATGGTTGTATTTTTAAAGGTTTGGTCTCCATTATTGATAAGTAAAAGACTTTGAGGACCGTAATTTTCACTGAAATTATTTTGTCCAACCATTTGTTTTTTTCTAATATAATTGGCTACAAAAATATCGGTAAATCCATCTTTATTAACATCTCCAAAAGTTAAACCTAATGGTGTGGCATTATCTGCTAAATCATACTCTAATGTCCTGGGTGTGAATTTTCCGTTGGTATTATAATAAATCACGATACCATCTTCTCTAGACAGAATTAAATCGGTAAATCCATTGTTATCTAAATCGGTTGAAGCCCCACTTAAAGTTGTACTATGCTCTTTTACAGGAAGTCCTACACTTTTAGATATCGAAACAAATTTTCCTGCTTTATAACTAAATATTTCATCTTGCTGATTGTATCCTCCACCTAAAAACAATTCATCTACACCATCATTATCAATATCTATTAATACAGATGCTGTAACAGGCAAAGATTCTGTACCGTTAAATTGATGTGTAAAATCGATAGGAATTTCTTTAAATGTGGGTATTAAAGAATCTGCTATTGTATTTTTATAAGGATTATTCCTATCTGTATTAAATTTAACGGCTACACTAATTATAATTAATACAATTAGGGCTAAAACACCTCCTAAAATTCTTTTTACTTTGCTCATACTGATGGTTGATTTATGTTTTTAAATTGATATAATGATAAACTAAATAATATAAAATGAACCACGTTCATTGCAATTGGGGCTATGTATTTTCCTATTTGAGGTGCTATAAAATATATAGCAAATACAAAAAGTAATAAAACTATGGGGTTAAAAATGGCCATCCATTTTTTATAGTAGGTCCCTCCTTTTAAAATGGTAATACTAAAAAATATAGAAAGTAAAAGGATTATGACTCTTAAAACCTGAACAAGAGATTCGCTAATTAAGGTATAATTGTCTAGTATTTTTTGATAGATATTGGCATCAATGTCGTTTTGAAGATGAACAATTGTGCCTAAAAAGGCTCTAGAAGTAATCCAAAAACCACCAATAGTAAAAGCAAATATACCTAAGCCAAAAACAATAGCGGCTAATTTTTTATTTCCGTGTTCTAACATTTTGTAAATATGGTAATACCCTACAAAATAGAAAGGTATGGTAAATACCGCCAAAAAATGTCCTGCTATTAAGTGGTGTCTTGATACAAACTGAAAAAACTGATAATTGTCTGCATTACCTATAATTTGCGGACTATAATGAAGAAAAAACTCTCCTATTCCAACACTAATACTTGCCAAAAGTCCAAATAAACCGGCTAAAAATATTTTATCTCTCATGTCATTATTTTTTTGCTTATAAGAACATAAAAGATCTTATCTAATTATCGTTATATTTTATATGTGTTTCGTTATAAATAACGATATGTGTAATGAAACATCTAAACGGTTCAAGTTTACACCTGAACCGTTATTATGTTTATACAATACTATATTCTTTTATGTTCTATCTTGTTTTAGTTTGGCAACTCCCACTATTACAATAAGTGTCTCCTACTGTTTTAGCAACTGCCATTCCAAAAATAATATGTCCCATTAAACCACCTATAGCCGTTAAAACCTTAGGACCTTCCATTTCTGGCATTGGCATTATCATGCCCATTAGTGCCATCATAACTTGTGCAGCTACAAAAGCAATAACACCAAATACAGCACCTTTTATCCAAACATTTTTAATTTTATGCTTAAAAATGCATAAATAGGTATAGACAAAAGCGAACATTATTCCAATTACAAAGTGCATAATCCAACCTATAAAAACGGGCATTCCTAACATTCCTGATAGCATTTTTGGTGGAGACATTTTAGGCATTCCCAGCATTGGTGCAATCATCATTACTATGGTCATTATAGTTGTACCTATAATTCCTGCTACTATTGATTTTTGAATTTTTGTATTCATAATATATTATTTATGTTATTTATTTATTTTTTACGATTTAATTCCATAGGAATATGTATTTTCACTTCATCACCAACAACCATAGTGGCAGCCCAATCTCCTGTTCCAACTCCGTAATCTGTTCTGTCAATTGTAGTATCAATAACAACTCCTAAAATAAGAGTGTTTTTCATCATTGGATGCTCCATCTCTCCTGTTATTTTCAAAGGAAGCACAACAGCTTTAGTTTGATCTTTAATTGTTAATTTTCCGTAAATTAAATACTCTTTATCAGATTTTTTCTCAAATTTAGTCGATGTAAAAGTCATTTTATTGTAAGTCTTTGCATCAAAGAAATCTGCCGATTGTAAATGCTTATCACGCTTGGCATCATCTGTATTTACACTATTAATAGCTACTGAAAAATCGGCTTTACTTCCTGTTAAATTGTTTGGATCGAAATGTATATTTCCTTCAAAATCTTTAAATTTTCCTGTTACAGCCGTAAAAAAGTGATTGATTGAAAAATTAACAGACGTATGTGCCTTGTCTACTTTCCACATTGTTGCGTCTTGAGCGTTTACTGAAAGTGTACTAAAAGCTGTAATAGCTATTACTAAAATTATTGTTCTAATTGTTGAAATCATTGTTTTTAATATGTAAAGGTTATGATAGTCAAAATGAACTATCTATACCTTTATACCAATCATCTCAAAAAATCACCCAAGTGAACTAATTTTTTTTTAATATATCTTCTTTCTCTTTAACTTTTCGTATTTGCTCAACACATTTATGCTTCTGATTTTGAGCATTATGACGTGTAGAATAGCCGTAATCTTTTTGAATTTGTTCTATGGCTTTTTCTTTAAAAAACATATCGTGAATAAGTCTATTGCAATGGTCTGTAATTTTAAGAAGATAGCCTTTTAACTTTTCTGAATATGTTTTTTCAGCTTCAATAGAGTCATTAATGGCGTCTTGGAACTCTAAAGACTGCATATCATCAATAGATAATTGGAAGTTTGTATTGCGTAGTTTTTTAAACCATAAGTTTTTACAAATGGCATAGACATAGGTGTCTATTGAAGCAGTGAGCTGAAAATTGTCTTGTCGAAGTTTTTCTACAAGCACCATCATTGCCTCTTGAAATAAGTCTTCTGCATCTGCTTGATTTCCGCTGTTGTTTTGAACAAATCTTGAAATCTTACCATAATTATCTCGGTATAATTTACCAAATGCAAAGTTATTTTCAGTCTTTAAGTCGGTTAAAACGTTATCCATATTCCATATGTCGTGTTGTTCTTAAATTACCTACAATAATTTTGTATAAGATTAGTTGCATGGCTTAAATACTAAAGTTAACAAATAAATTACAAATAGAAATTAATTTAATACAGAGACGTTTTGTTTATCTATCCCATTTCTTTGAATAGTTTCTATAACATTTATAGTGAATAATTTTTCCGTGCGTATTGCATTCAAGGTTTATAGATATGTGGTATGGCAATTATTGCTTTTCAGATAATTCCAACAGCACCTGAATGGCTTTCTCCGAGTCTTTTTTATCTACAAAAATATGGTCGTGATAATATCCCGAAATAACGTTGCAGCTCACGCCATGTTTCGCCAATGTTGTTGAAAAAACAGCAGTCAAACCTACTGCGTCAAGTGATGAATGAATCATAAGTGTAATCCAAGAGGCAATATAGTCGTAATTTAAGTTTAGCTGGTCTGCTTTTTCTTTTCTAATAACAATAGTTGTTCCTTCCTGTTCTTTAAATTCACATATCGTATCGTTGCGGTCAATAAGACTAAGATCTTGTATTGAAGAAAAGACATAGTCGCCTGTATTTAGTTTTGGCATCATGCCTTTTAATAATTCAGATAAATTTGTTTCTCCTGCCATTTTATGTAATAGGTTTTAATTTTTTTGGTAGTAGTCTATTTTAAATGTTTTGCATCTGTTTTTTATTAAAATCGTTTCAATGAAAATGAAATTAGACACGATTTGATCTGATTTCTAACATCTAATTCGGTTTGCCGGTTTGATTGTACAATTGGACTAAACGCATTTTTATTTTCGTCGCCAATAATACTTGTATACACTATTTTTTTAACGCCATTCGCTTTAGCTGCTTCAATAACATGTCTATGTTGTTGGATTCTTTTTTGAGGTTCATCCATACCCGAAAGAAGCATAACCACATCTATTCCTTTTAAAGAGGCTTCTAAATCTTGTGGTTTATTATAATCGCCTTTCCGTATTTCTACACCTAAATACTTTGCTTTTTCCGGAGTTCGGGCAAGACCTATTATATGGTCTGCTCCTATTTGGGTGCGTAATTTTTTTATAATTGACGATCCTAATTTGCAGCTTGCCGATGTCACTGCTATATTCATAGTCAACATTTTTTTTGTTTAGAATTTCAAAATTATCAATTAGGATAGTGTCATTTTCTCTTTCAGCTGATACATTATAAATATTCACTAGTTTTTCTTCCAAATTCTTATTACAAGAAAATAGACTAAACAATAATAATAAACTTAAATATTTTCTCATTTGCTTTGGCTTACCTACAACGGTTAGTATAAGAATAGTAGCCGACTGCGTGGCACTTTCCTATCAAATTACAAGAAAGTTGAAGCGGGCTGCAACCCTTGAATTTACTACTGTCTCGGCTATTGTTTTTATACATTGTGCCTGTTGCACAAGTTAAGAAAAAAGTAGTAATGCAATTGCTTAAAAAACGAACGTTTCTTATCTTTATGTATGCAGGGAAAAAAGACGTATCAAGAGAAGCTATTCAATCAATTTAGACTTAGCGAACGTGTGCCAGAAGCCAATTTCTACCGTCGGCTTCATACCGCTATAGATCTTAATTTTCTTTATAAAACTACCAAAAAATTCTATGGATCAAGCGGACAAAAAAGCATCGATCCCATTGTGTTTTTTAAACTTTGTTTAGTGGGCTATTTAGAAAATATAACTAGCCATCGCAAGCTTATTGCACATTGTAGCATGCGTTTGGATATATTGTATTTTTTAGGGTATGATATAGACGAAGAATTACCGTGGCATTCTACCATTAGCCGTACACGACAATTATTTCCAGAAGACGTTTTTGAATCTGTTTTTATAAAGGTTTTTGAACTCTGTGTATCCGCAGGTATGGTCGCTGGACACACGCAAACAATAGATTCTGCTCCTGTAAAAGCCAATGCTTCCATGGATACTTTAGAACTTAAAATTCCTGAAGCAGATTTAGAAGATCACCTACGTCAAATTCGTAACATTAGCAATCGAGACAAAAACAAACCTTTAAGGCAATCTAAAGAAAATAAAGCAGATAAAGACCAACAAACATTATCTGCATCTCACAAGGAATTACAAGCTATAAAAAGCCGTAATACCAAATGGGCAAAAGATCAAGATGCTCGCCCAGGAGCCGGTGCTAAAGGCAGTCGTTATACGAGTAACAAAACACATTATAGTCCCACAGATCCTGACGCACGTATTAGTGTAAAACCCGGTAAAGCAAGAAAACTTAATTACCTTAGTCAGCTTACTGTAGATACAGCAAACCATGTTATAAGCGATATAAAAGCGTACCATGCAGACGGTAAAGACAGTCAGCACTTACCAGATATTGTTAAGCGTGTAAAACAACGACTGTGGAAATCACAGCTGGTTTGGGAAAATTGTGTAGCCGACACAGGCTATAGTAGCGGTGAGAATTATGCGTTTCTAGAAGCTATAGGTTTAAAAAGTTTTATACCCGCTCATGGCACTTATAAAGGTGGGCCAGATGGATTTACTTATGATAAGGACAAGGATCATTACACCTGTCCAGAAGGTAAAACCATACCGTTTAAAAAGGTGTTTGTTGAAAAAAAGAACAATACCAAAAAGAAGGAATATCGCGGATCAAAACAGCTGTGCATAGACTGTCCAATCCGCACAGCATGTTTAGGAAAATCAGCTCAAGAAAAGAAATTTACAGTTACGTATTATCGAGAGGAATACGAGCGGAATATAGCCCGAGTAGAAAGTAATCAAGGACGCTATATGAAAGGAAAACGGCAAAGTACCGTAGAACCCGTATTTGGCACTCTGACTCAGTTTATGGGGTTAAACAAGGTTAATACTATTGGTATCAAGCAAGCTAATAAATGTATGCAACTCTCCGCTATTGCTTACAATCTCAAAAAATATATGAAATTTATTGAAAAACGTACTAAAAGCGATGCAAGAGTACTTGCGCTTTATTTTAGCCTCAAAAACACCCTCTATAAAGCTATTAATACGCTTTTAAGACCTTGTAAATCAACTATAATATTAACTGTATAAAAACAGAAACCGTCTCTAAAGACGGTTTTTTATTATAGTTGAACTATGTATTATAGACTTGTGCAACGATTACCATTGTTAGCAATAGTTTTTATTCCATTCTGCCATACCAAACTAATTCATCTTTCCAGTTTGTTTTATTATAATCAACTTTTTCGTTTGTATAAACTCTAAAAATATCACTAAAATCTGTCTGTTTTAGAATATTCCGAACTGAATCTAATTCAGAAGTTTTGATGTTTTTATCTGCGATTAAATTAAAATGAAAGTTGAGTTGAATTCCTTGTTCTGTGCTCGCCATATATTCGTAAGCAAAATAACTTTATATCTGTCAAATCTAAATGGCTGATATCATCTGATTTAGCAATTAACTTATCTTTTTTATATCCAACATAAATGTTTAGACCTGTAGATGAGTCTGGCTCTTTTACTAAATCCTGTTTCTTTGGTAATTCAATTGTCAGATAATTCCGCTTGAGTAGATAGTCAAATGCGCTTCTAATTCTTAAAATTGCTGGACCAAAAACGCTATCGGTATCTCGCTTAATGAAAAGCGTATCAAGATTTGTGCTTAATCTATAGTCAAATGATTTTGTTTTAATTGCGAAACTGTCAAGTCCTTTAATTGGTTCAAGATAGAGTTTCGATTGATCAATATCCCACTCATTTATATAATTCATTCCCCATTCTTTTACAATCAACGAATCTTTGTAAAATTCAAATTCATTGAGACCGTTCGGCACACTCCAATTCCCAATCAATTTTTCTTTTTCAGAGTTTGATGAGCAAGAAGAAAAAATTATAATAAGTATTAATATTCTATAAAACGGTTTCATTAAATTATTGCTAACTCCTTTTATCAAAACTAAATAATCGCTTATCAAGACTAAAAAAAGGGATAATGTTAATTTATATACTAAATATAATTCTTTAATACTAGGGATAAAAACGGGAAACCGTAAAAAACGATGTTTTAAGACAAATTATTTTGTTTGAATTATTACGACTTTCAATTAAAAAAATAACAAGGAAAAAGTTTACAAAAGCTAGAGCATCCATGAGCTTTTTTTTTGTAAGTCAAATAGTAAGCATACAATTAATTATACACGATATTTTGTGCCGTCCTGCTAACGACTGATTTCTTTAGCCCAATCCCCTCTATAAATTATTTTTTGGTCATGAATTTTAAAGGTAAACTTACCATACCTAACAGAGATTCCTGCAGATGCATTTACAACCCAACAATTATCAGGAATAGTAAATAAATTTTCAGCAGTAATTATTTTTTTATCCATTTGATCTTGAATAGGAACAGTTACTTGTGGGCCTACATCCCATCCAAGATGTGTATTATAGCTTACTATTAAATCACCAATTAATTTAAAATTTTCATTGGTTTCTATTGTTGTTTTAATGCTTCCAACTTTTGTATCGTTTAAATCTGTTTCAGGTGTAACTTCTATAGTTAATTTAGGCAAGTCTATAGCTGTTTTAGAAGCCAGAATTATAATAGATTCGTTTTTAACACTATTACCTTCTCCATCAAAAAACTCAAAAGCAAGCTCCATGGCTTCTATACCAACTGGATTAATGGTTAATTGATCTGCAAAATAACCTTCGCTTGTTATGTTTTTAGAATAGATAATTTTATCACGGTTTTTTACAACGACTTTTTTAATCGTCGCATCATTATAAAGTTCTATAGGTATGGTTGTATTGGTGTGTACTGTTTTGTTTTTAGGACTTATAATAAGCCCTTTCATATAATCTCGCATGGCAAACCAAACAGGGCGTGGTGAACCGTATTTATCGTTTACATCTTTGTAACCCCAAAATCCAAACCATTCTTCTGGTTGCTCTTTATTATGTATGCTTTTTTCGCCACCTTTCCACCAACCATCTGCATAATAGAATGGGCACATGCCTACTGCCCCAGCATCTATAAGATCTCGGTAATTAGAAACCAATCCTTCGCTTTGTTCTTTTAAGGTTCGTGAGCCAAAACTACCAAAACCTCCTTTTGGAGATACCGAATGTCCAAATTCAGTAATTATAAAGGGTTTATCTAATCCGTTTAATTCATTTAAACCTTTAATATAATCTCTAAATCCCATGGTTGCAGTTTGACCTTCGTTGTAGCCATAGCAATTGTAAGCGTATACATCATACATATCTTCATTCATCCAATCACTAATCATCGCATTTGCAGAAAGTGTTACTGGTATATTTGGATGCCCCTCATGAATCATATCTACCATCATTTTCATGAGGTCTTTAAATGCCTTTGCTGAAACTTTATGAATGTGATCTGTTTGAGGTTCGTTAATAACTAAATACGTAATTATGCAATCGTATTTTGGTGCATATTTCAATATATTTTCAAGCTGAGTTTTACAATGGTTTATAAATTTAGGGTCTCTATAATCTTCTTCTGGATTAACTTCTAAACCCATAATCAATTTTAAACCCGATTCTTGCACCAATTTTAATTGTGCTTCAGAAAACTGACTCCAAGTTCTAATTGTATTATAACCTCCTTTTTTAATGTTATCGAGATCAAATTTCATTAACTCCAAATCATCTTTCTTTTCATCTTCATAAGGATGTTGTCCTGGACGAGCTCCTATTTCGTAACCGATGGCTTTAATAAAAAACTTTTTTCCATTAAGGTAGTACCAATTGTCTTTGATTTCAATTTTTGTTGCTGTTGCTGTTGCTTCTGTAATCGTTTTCGTTTCCGATTGTGAACATCCGCAAATCAGTAAGGTCAGACTTGCAATGCATAGTAATGCTAAATTATGTTTCATGTACTTCTTATTTTTATTGTTCACAATGTGTTTATGTTTTATTAGAGGTATTGTTTTAACACTAAAGTTAACAAATAAATTACAGATAGAAAGTGTATGAGATCTTTCAGAAGTAAACAATAACAAGCAATTACTTGTAGCCATTGTGCCTGTTGCAAAAGTTAAGAAAAAAGTAGTAATGCAATTGCTTAAAAAACGAACGTTTCTTATCTTTATGTATGCAGGGAAAAAAGACATATCAAGAGAAGCTATTCAATCAATTTAGACTTAGTGAACGTGTGCCAGAAGCCAATTTCTACCGGCGGCTTCATACCGCTATAGATCTTAATTTTCTTAAAAAAACCACTCAAAAGTTCTATAGATCGAGCAGACAAAAAAGCATCGATCCCTTTATGTTTTTTTAACTTTGTTTAATGGGATATTTAGAAAATATTACCCTGCACTCTACCATTAGCCGTACACGACAATTATTTCCAGAAGACGTTTTTGAACGCTGTGTATCCGCAGGTATGGTCGCTGGACACACGCAAACAATAGATTCTGCTCCTGTAAAAGCCAATGCTTCCATGGATACTTTAGAACTTAAAATTCCTGAAGAAGATTTAGAAGATCACCTACGTCAAATTCGTAACATTAGCAATCGAGATAAGCACACCCCTTTAAGGCAATCTAAAGAAGATAAAAATCAGCAAACTTTATCTGCATCTCACAAGGAATTACAAGCTATAAAAAGCCGTAATATCAAATGGGCAAAAGATCAAGATGCTCGCCCTGGAGCCGGTGCTAAAGGCAGTCGTTATACGAGTAACAAAACACATTATAGTCCCACAGATCCTGACGCACGTATTAGTGTAAAACCCGGTAAAGCAAGAAAACTTAATTACCTTAGTCAGCTTACTGTAGATACTGCAAACCATGTTATAAGCGATATAAAAGCGTATCTACTATTGGTATCAAGCAAGCTAATAAATGTATGCAACTCTCCGCTATTGCTTACAATCTCAAAAAATATATGAAATTTATTGAAAAACGTACTAAAAGCGATGCAAGAGTACTTGCCCTTTATTTTAGCCTCAAAAACACCCTCTATAAAGCTATTAATACGCTTTTAAGACCTTGTAAATCAACTATAATATTAACTGTATAAAAACAGAAACCGTCTCTAAAGACGGTTTTTTATTATAGTTGAACTATGTATTATAGACTTGTGCAACGATTACCATTGTTAGGTGTTGTTGTTATTCAAAGTCTGGCCAATCTTGAGGAATTAATCTTTCTTCTCCATCTCTAGGCCATTTGTATTTAGTTGCTTTTCTATATTTTTCGTTTTTATGTAAATAAGCGTGTTCTAAAACGATAACTTGTAATCCTTTTTGATTTGCAACTTGATTGAATATAAAGTTAAAATGCTTTTCAAGAGCATCTTTATCTTCGTCAACTATATCTTGATCTATTAAATCTTTAGGGTAATAAGGTCTACTAACTTGATCTATAACAATTAGTCCTGGAACAGGGCTTTTCTTTATTTCAAAAAATTTATGTAATGCGAACATAAACGCTAAATGTATACTCAGATAGTTCTCATCTGAACCTATTGAAGAAAACTTTTCAATATCACCTGTTTCGTTATTATAAAGCTCAATTGTTGGTGTTTTGGAAATAAAATTAATACTGTCTTCTTTATATATATCGTCAATTGGTAAAAAAGATAAATTTTTTGTTGCAATGTTTGATATAAGTCTTTCTGCTTCTTCTATTTTTTCTCTTCTTTGAAGTACTCCGTATTTTTTATTAATTTCGTCATATTCATCAGAATATCTCGTTAATTTTTCTTTATCAAATTTTTCAATTTCTTTTTGATTATCAATGTAATATGAAATTCTGCCTAAAGTTCTTAATTTCATATTATTATTGTCTTTCTGTTTACTTGCTACATCTGATTCTTTTATTAAATTTTGTATTTGCGTTTCTATTTTATGTATTTCTGCCTTTTTATCTGTTATTGATGATTCTAGTTCTGAAATATAACCTTCCAATTTTGGTTTATATTCAGCAACAACTTGGTTCTCTTTCTTTAAAGAATCAAAAGACTCTTTTATAAGTTTTGAAACTTCATTGGATTTAGTTAAATGTGTTTCACAAATAGGACAACTACCATTGTCAAAATTAAATATTTCATTTACACTCAATTTTGATGCTTGATTCTTTGTTATTGATGTAAAATCAGAATGTACAGATCTATTTTTATGAGCAGCATTTTTTTTGCGTTTTAATAAATTTAACTCGGATAGATAGCTGGTTTTTAAATTTTGAAACTCATTTAGTTTTTTATCATTCTCAAATACAATTTTATTAGGTTGCCAATCTTGAAGATTCTTAAGTTTATTAACAATGGAAGAGTTTTCTGTTTCATTGTCTTCTTTTTTTAATAAACCTACTTGAACAGCTTCATTATAAAGCATATTTGACTTTGAAATAGATTCTTCTTTATTTTTATGATAAGCAAGTTCTTTTTTTTCTTCGCTTTCGATTCCTTTTTTTAATCCTTTAAGTTTTTTTAAAGCTTGTAATTCGTCAATACTTACAGCATTTAAAAAATAAGGTAGTGAAGGGATTATTTGTTTTGAAGCATGTGCATCATCTAAACCATGTAGAATTATTTTACTACTATCAATTACTCCTTTATCTAAATACAGATATGGTACTAATTGTCTAATTGAAATATTATTTATATTGGCTGTTTCATCTATGTCAAAATCATTAAAATTAATAATACCAAAACGTTCTGCTAATAATTTTCTTGCTTGTGGTTCTTTTATATTACCTTTTAATTCATTTACACTTGTAGGAATCGGAACTTTATTTCCTATTTCTATGTACATATTCCTAGAACTTTGAGACTTTTGACTAATCTCACGAGCAACTAATATTTCTGTATTATCTTTTACAAATTTGATAGCAACACAAGAAACTTTTTTCTTAATTAGATTAGAAAGATTAATACTTGAAGAACAAAGACAATAATCAATTGTTTCTATTATATAAGTTTTACCTGTTCTTGATGCTCCTGTGATTATTGTAACATCATTAGGTGTAATTTCTAAAATTCTATTCTGGTTATGTTGACTATAATATATTATTTGACTTATGTTCCATCTACTCATATCTGTATAGCTAAATGATTATAAATTGTTTTTACTGAGTTAACTTCCCCCATCCAACCCCCTAATCTTTCAGAGCATTTAAATAAATGGTCAAAATTATATTTTTTGTTTTTTATACTTTTCTTTACTGAATTTAAATTCCCTTCTTCATTTATTGCAAATATATTTTTGAATAAACCGTATTCTATAGCTGGTTTAATAAATTCATTGGAATCATTTATTCTGTCAGAAATATTTAAAATTATTGATGGAGTTTTTTCTATCCAACCAAAAAAACCTGTTCTTACACTTGTATTATCAAAGCTAGAGGACAAATCATTAGATAATATTATGGGGAGTACAATAATAATCAAAGGAAAAGGAACACCTGATTTATTTTTTTTTGCATAACCATTACAAAAATGAAATATTATTAGTGAACACAATGCTGGATTTGTTTCTGCAAAAATGTCTATACTTTTGTTATTCATCTTCATTTTTAGAATTTATTAATGTCATATAATCTTGATGCCAACCAACTCTTTTCTCCTTGGATAAAATTTGATAGCTACCTCTAATTAGATTAGGATTATTGTAATTCGGAGATATGTTTTGAAGTTGATTTATAGATTCTGAATGACTCCAATTTAAAAGGTTTCTTCCTTTTTCTTTTTTACCTTCTTCTGTTGACTCAGATATTTCATCAAATTGGTATGACCATTCTTCTATTAGGTTTTTATCATATTTATGAAGTTTAGCTGATGAAGGTAAATTGTTTTTTATCCATATTCCTCTTTGTATTCTTGCTTTTAATTCAGTAGTAAATGAACGCCTTTTTTGTGTTGGAGAAGCATCAATAATGTTTAGTTGTTGAAGATGTATAGGGTGAGTAAAATCTAGTTCAGGTAAAGTTTGTTCATCAATATCATCAGTAAAACCGTCATTATATAGTTCAGCATTTTTTTTAGACACATATTCTAGTAGCTCACTTAAATATATTGATTCAGTTCTTTCTCGGGTTAGTGATTTTACAGATTCTCTATCCCACCAAGCTATTATAAGTTCGGCAAGAGCGATATGGTTTTTAGGTTGTACACTTTTTTTAATTCTATTAATTACTTCTTTTTGGGCGTTTTCAATGGAAAAAACGGAAGTATTAATTATCGTGTTTTTTAATAATTTTGTTCTTTTAGTTCCTAATTTTATAAAAGCTTCACAACCTTTAAATCTACTTTCATATTTTAATTTTTTTTCTTTTTTCCCTGCTTTTAATAAATCAATATTTTCTTTTTCTATCAATTTTCTAGAATCAATAACTCTTTTAGCTTCTTCCAATAAAAGCTTTTCAAGTTCAGTTCTATCACCATTTTTAGATTTTAAAATGTTCAAAGGGTTTTTATCATCGAGTGACGCGACGGTTGAAAGAGTGAAAGTACCATCGGTAGAATCATTATTATTTATAAAGTCACACCAAACTTTAATTGTTTTCCATAAATCATCATTTTTAATTGAAATTTTAGTATTTGTTGTAGTTTTATGTTTTAATTGATGAAGGTTTTTTTTATCTCCATCTTCATGATAAACATCGTCAAGTGTTTCTATACTAACAAATGAATCCTCATTTTCTGATTCAAAAAGACATATCAATGCATAAATAGATTGATAATAGTATCCTAAAGCTGGTCCTACTGCACTGTGATTTGTCATTTCTTTTGTAATTACACCTAACTCCTTTTATCAAAACTAAATAATCGCTTATCAAGACTAAAAAAAGGGATAGTGTTAATTTATATACTAAATATAATTCTTTAATACTAGGGATAAAAACGGGAAACCGTAAAAGACGATGTTTTTAAGACAAATTATTTTGTTTTGTTTAAATTACCGCAACTTGCAATTGAAGACCATATCATAAAAAAAGCTTACAAAATCAAATGATAGATTTTGTAAGCTTTTTTTATTAATGTCTATTAACTTAATATAAAGTATTTTTTCATATCAGTTCTAGGTTAACTTGGCAAAACACCTATTTTTTTCGATACAACCACCAATTCATATCTCGAGTTAACTCGTATCCTAATTTTTTATAAAGAGAAATTGCTACGTTTCCCTTGTTTGTATGTAAAATAGGTGTTTTTTTGTGCTTTTAAAATGGCTTTTGTATTATAAGCTATTAATTGTTTAGCCAGTCCTTTTCTGGTGTAATCTGGATGAGTTACAACAGCACTAACTTCAATAAAAAGATGTGTTTGCATACGTTGTCCGGCTATAGAAACTAATTTACCATGCTTAAATATACCATAGTAATTTCCCATTTCAAAGGTTCTTTTTTTATAATAACCAGGCATAACCAACCAGACTAAATCATAAATCTCATCCATAAAAGTGTCATCTAACAGCACAATTTCTTCTGTGATTTGTACGTCTGTTAACGAGTTTAAAACCATCTGGCAGCCATTTACTTTTCGTTCTAAAAAAACCTTGCTTTCATCTACAATTGGAGTTTGATGCTCTGAAACGTAAAAGAAATCTTCCGACGTTTCTAAATATGTGTTTGAAGCTTTTGCTGTTTTTGTTTCATCGAAAAAAGCCCCAAAAGGACAAATCTCGGGATTATAAAACTGTACACCATCTAGTTCTACAGCATATTTTTTATGTGTTTCATTTAAGGAATACCAAACGGGATTTTTTAATTGATGTTCTAAATCTATCATTAAAATGAATAAAATTAAGTTTAAATTGGAGAAGCCTTGGCGCATTCAAGGTAACTCACAACTTTTTTAAAAGGTTTGTTGCGCATTTTAAATACCAAAGTTAGCAAATACTCTATTCTTATCTTGGTAAAAAAAGGAGAACACTAGTTATAATACTAAACATAAAAGTAAAACAAATTAGCCTGACACCGTGATAGGAAAACCATAATTAGATGTATATTTTTAAGTCAAGTGAAGAGTTAATACGGTTTTAGTTGTGTTTTACTGCAGTAGGGTATTAGACATAGTTTTTACTCAAATTCATTAGGGTTTTTCTTATATTTTTTCTTGTCTCGCTTTGAAAACTCTTGCAATTTGAGTTCCTCATTAAATGATACGTTACAAATTTCTTTGGTCTGAACTTTTCTATTTGAATTATCTATGTAAAACGTTGGATTTATATATTTAATTTTATAATCTCTATTGCTTATTGTACTTTTAGTATTATCTAATAAGTTTTTGAGATAATGAAAAGTATTAAAATCTAATCGATAATTTGTTTTATTAAATTTTTCTAATTTTCCTAGAGTAGTATGCGGGTAAACTTCCTGTCCTAATTTTACAAATATCTCATTTTTATCAAATCCCTTATAAGTAGCATAAGAACCATCTTCATGTTCTATTAATATAAGATTTCTTTTACTGGTATAGGTCTTATTAATTTCATCGTCATTTTTATATGTATCACTTATTTTAACGACTATTCCTTTTCTCATAGAGTAAATAGTGTCTGGTTGATTTGAGTATACAATAAAAGATTTCCAGTCAATAGGTTTTTCACTTCCAAAATATTTTTCTCCAACATTTGACGCTTCAAGTATTTTTATAGATTTTCCTGTCTTAAAAGGAAGAACATACACTATGTTTTCATTTATTTTGGGGTCAGGATTTCCCATTACATATTTTATTTTATAAGAAAAAGAAATTCCTTTTTTAGTGTTAGCAGGATGTAAGGTAAATAAAGATCCTGAAACATATTTTATTACTTTTTCATATGTTTTACTACAATTACAGTTTTCAAGATTATCAAACTCAAGGGTTAAATAATAACTTCCTGGAACATTTTTCTTATAATAGAACTCGATACTTTTATCGCTTTTTCTTTCATAAGTTATTTCAATTTTTTTATTTTGAGCATAAATAGATTGGGATAGTGTAAATAATATGACAAAAAGGGGTATTATTTTCATGGTCTTTAATTTTGCCCAACTCCCATTATACCAAACAAACCAAAGTCTATCTCGTAAAGAGTCTTAATTATATATACTAAACTTAAAAGTAAAACAAATTAGACTAATCGGGTTGCGGGAAAACCGTAATTAGGTGCGTGTTTTTAAAAGACTATATTATTTCCTTTTATGATTTACTCTTAAGCCAAAGAAACCTTCTGAAAAACTTGAAATGTAATCTTTCCGTTTCAAATTAGTCAATAATTCTCTATTATCAGGATTGTCTTGAATTTTCGCTCTTTTATCTCTATTTGTGATTTTTTCATAACTGCTATCTAAGTTGTTTAAGAATTTTTCAATGAAAGTTACATCTGCACTAAAAAGATTCTTATTGAATAATTTTATTCTATTAGCAATCGGTACACATTTGTTTATGATTAAATCTTTGAAAAGCAACTCATTTATTCGAAATGAACTATCATTTAATATAAGTTGACTTATTAATTTTAAATTCTCGGAGTTTGATGCAATAGTGTCATTTGAACAAGTTTCTAAAAACTTAAGTTTTTCTAAGTTGTTTAGTGTTGTCGATTTTAAAATTAATTCTACATCATTTGAATCTAAAACGAGTTCCTCAATTTTTTCAATAAATTTAGATTTATATTTCTCTAACAACTCAATGGCTGACGTCTGATATTTTTCTTTTAAAATATTAAAACTTTCAATTGTTGGACTAATTACTTTATTCTTGATTAATGATTTAACTTTTTCTTTATCAAGATTATCAATATTTAATCCGCTATACCTCCAAGGAACTGAGTTTGTAATTAAATCAAAGGATTTATTTTCGATATCGTTTGATTGGATTAATAGTTCACAGAATACACCAAAAATGTTTTCATCATTAACTTTAGTTGGTATTTTTACTTTTGATAATTTGTTCGCATTTTCAATATTATTAATGAAGTCAATAGTTGAGTCTAATATTTTATCTTCAGACTTTATGAAAAAGGACAATAAGTTTTCCCATTTAGGCTCTATTTTATTATTTTCAATAATATATGACAACAAATTAGCATCTTCAATAAGTGAAATATCAGATATTTTTGTAACTACTTTTTTAATGATTTCTTTTTTAAGTCTTAAATTTAAATCTGAGTGGTTTAATAGTTCTAAATACGATTTTTGTTCCTCATTAATATTCGTATCAAGCTTTAAGTAAATATTCGTTATGTAGTCATTTATGTAAGCTTCTATGTAGTTAATAAGACTATTCGAATTTGAGTTTTTAATTGAAGAATAATTAGAATTATCAAAGCTTACTTGTTCAAATTCACCATATTTTTTAATAATTTCACTAACCATTTTTTCGTTAAACTCATAATGATTATTCTCATAAATAAACTCTAAAATGCTTTCTGGTGAATTCTTAAAGTCTAAGTCAACAAATTTTAATTCTAAATTAGAGATAATATTTATTAGTTTATCAGTGTTAGAAGTAATGTTTAAAATATCAGGGTCTTTTGTTAGATGATTTTTTAGATTAGATTGTTTTTCTATTTTAATAATAGATTCAATTTCTGCATATTCTATGATGTATTTTAATATAGTATTTAAGTGTTCATCAGAAAACGCAACATCATTCACATAATATTCCCAAATACCAATCCAATACTCACATAGCGTTTTAATAAATAGATTTAAATTTTCTGTTATATCAACAAAGCCGTTTATGAATAGAATAGAAGCAGGGGATTCATCTTTTAATTTGGTAAAAATATATTCTAAAGGAATATTATTCGTTTTATGATTTTTAAGTAAACAGTCTAATAAATCATAATTTAAGATATATTCAGAGTTAAAATCAATTGGATTTATTTTTGAAATTACTTTATCAATTTTTGAAAGTTTATAATCAAACTCTAGTTTTTGTCTATTTCTTACATTAATAATAAATTTATGGTCATTTCTTGTTATACTACCTTCGTGAAACAAAGAAATGTAATCTATATAATCTTCTGTTATATATCCACTTCTAATTAAAGTTGTGATGAAATCTTTATCTAAATTTTCATTTATATTTAAATCAATGTCTATGTTTTTTTGTAATAATTCAGAGATTTTTAAATTTCTAGTTGTAATTTTTTGTTTCTCTAGTCCTTGTATTTCTTTTCTCAAAGAGTTTGATTTATTTGATTTAATATCTAGTATTTCCTGTTCCATTGCATTATAGGATTTATCAGGATTAACTAACTTTTCAATTTCAGAAAAAGAGTTTTGTACTTTTTTTTCAGTATAAGCAATTCTATAGTAACAATTGTTGGCATCTGGCGTTTTGAAATAAATTTTATTCTCTTTTAGATATTCAAAGTTTTCATCTTTTAATAAATCATTAATAGTAACAGATTTGTTATTAATAATAAAAGAATTAAAATCACCTAATGTTGCTATTATTTGAAGAATATATAATTGGCGAAGTTCTTTAATGTTTTTGATGTTTACCAATTCGAGATTTTTAATCTCTTCTTTCAAAATTGTTATTTTTTCTTCTATTCGATTGACCTCTTGGTTTACATATTTTGATTTGGAGTTTAAAATATTGTATAAGCTACCTTCATTTTTACTTAAAGAAACAAAATCATTAGGGTATTTATTTTTGTAAGTAATAATTGCAAATAATTTATTTTGATTTAAAGGAGTTTCTCCTTGTTTTACTTTGTATAAATAAAATTCATTAGAGATATTATGAAGTAATCGCATATCATCTATAAAAAAGGAGATGTCTTCAATAAAAGTTTCTGTTAGGTTGTATTTATATTTTTCCTTCTTGCGTAGTAAAATTTCACTTGAATTTGATGAGTTAATTACTGGAATAACAGGAATTATGAAATCAAAAAATTTAATTCTTTCATTGTCTGAAAACATATCATCTCTTACAGCATATATGAATGTGATGTTTTTCTTTTTGGTTTTTTCGGAGTTGTTTAATAGAAGGTTAATTTCTCTAAGTTTTGTGAAAATTTCAGTTTCTTCAAAACGGTCAAGGTCTTCTATAATTACAACATTATAAGGTCTTATTGAAAAGAAATAAAGGATTTCATCTAAATGATGGTTCAATATAGACTTGTTAATACTTTCTCCAATTCCTATTTCAGCATTTTGAAACTTAAGCTTATTAATTGTTATAGAACTAATAATTCTAATGGATTTATAAACTAAAAAGAAAATACCAATTATAATTATTAAAATACTACTGTAGTGTAATGTGTTGCAAATAAAAATACTTAAAGGGTTATCTTTAAAAACACTTTGTATAAGATATGGATTAAAATAATTTAATAAAGCTATTATGAATAGTAAAATACCGACTGTAGTAAATAAAAGTTTTTTCCCGCTATAACTTTTAATTTTTTTGAATCTGGAATCTGGAATATTTTTATCTTCTTCGTGATAAAATATTTGCTGTAAAATACTTGTCTCTATAAGTCTTAATAGGTCTTCTTTATCCTTTTCAATAGGCTTAGGTTTACTATTGTCATCTTTTTTTATTTTTTCTTCTTTAAATGTTGCTAAAGAAATATTTAGAAATTCTAATTCAGATCCTTTGTAGTTTTTTCGGAAAGTTTTCAGAATTGTACTTTTTCCTGAACCATAAGACCCAGTAAGAGCAATATTTTTTATGTCTTCTTCTTCACGATTTTCAAGTGCCCATTGCAAAGCATTTGAATAATGACCTTCTTTATCACCATTAGTGATGGGGGAAAGAGATGAATAATCTACTTCTATTGGATTTTTTTCGGAAAATTTAAAATGTAATTTTTCAAGTTTTTTTGAAGCAATTAATAAGAAATCAAGTAGTTTTTTTTTCATAAATATAGTTTTCTTATAATTGTAGCCAAGTTCTTGAAACCAAAACAAACCTAAGTCCATCAAGCCCAAAAGCCCTATTAAAATTAATGTTCCTAAAAATAAAACATTTCTATGATATCTTTTTACTGAAAACCATAATCATCAAAAGTAATTTAAAACGTCAAAATAAGGTGCATACCAACTGTTAGTCAAACGCCTATAGTCTCTGCCAGTTATGGTATAGAGTTGCTAAAAATGACATACAAGCGCAGTATAGACCTACATTGAGCTTGTATCGTTTAAACCAAATCTAAAATAATTGCCATCACATCTTTAAACGTGGGTTCGCCTGTCACTAAAAAATCGGAAATGCTCCGGATAGACAAAACAATCACGTTGTATTTAAAATTGTAACTAGAAAACATGAAAAACAATTTCAGACTATAATAAAAATCCATCGCTAATAGTATCAATTTAATTTCAGAATAACACCGTTACTAACTGCGACAACAGATATGGCAAAGACGGGGCAACTTAGGGGTTATAGCGTGGTTATACCATGCTTATAGTAATATATATATAAACCCCATGTATAATTATAGCATTACAAATTCTAAGACTACAAATTTTATAATGCAATATTACTTCCCATCCCCAACCTAAAGACGCTCCTATTCTCTATTAGACTTATATTTTTGAATACTTTATTTTTAAAACAGCCCCATATTCTATACTTAAAACGTTAAAAGAATTCTTTAAATCTATAGTATTAAAATAGGCCCATAAACTTCTTATTACACCAGAATGCGTTACAATGGCAATTTTATTATAATGATTAGGAATAGTGTTTATAAACGAGACCGCTCTATTTTGTAACTCTTGATAACTTTCCCCTTTATCTGCTGGTGTATTCACCCAATCATTATACCAAGGCTGAATGTCTGCATTTGGGATATCACTCCATTTTTTAAGTTCCCACGACCCAAAATCAAGTTCCTTTAAACGATTATCTGTAATATAATTTTTATCGATTAATACTGCTAATTGTGTACACCGCTGTAAAGGACTAGAATATACTTTATCAAATTGTTTAGGAATGGATTCTAAAATATGCTTTGCTTCTAACGGAAACGTATCTTTTAAAGGCATATCACTTTGTCCATAACAAATCCCCCTTTCAATATCGGGTGTAGTATGCCTTATTAAATATATTTCCATAATAGAAAAATACTTAAATAAAATATGATTTCACAAATTTGTTGAATCGCACCTAAGCAGTCTCCTGTATAACCACCAATCCACTTATTAAAAAGCCTTATAAGTATCACTTTCGTTATATAGATTGGGATGATCAATAAAAGGACATAAGGTGTTTCAAATAAAAACAAAGGAAATACGGCTAATACAAATGCAAATATAAAATCAGGACTTGTCCATTTTAAACCTTCAGGAGTTATTGATTTTAATTTTGAAGTATCATCATTTAAGCGAGCATATTCATGTGTAATCATTGTACAAATTGGCATTAACCGACTAACACTATGACCCGCAAGTAATACAAATAGAATAAAATAATAAGTAGGAATTCCATTTGCTTCGGGTAATTCTACCAAAGCTACTAATAATTGAAATTTTAAAAATAGTCCCATTATTAAAGCAATCGCACCATAAGTCCCGATTGTACTATCTTTCATTATCAACAGAATCTTTTCTTTATTCCAACCACCTCCAAAGCCATCAGCAGTATCTGCTAAACCATCTTCATGAAACGCACTTGTTATCAATAAACTATAAATCATAGATAAAGTAACTGCTATTGAAACAGGTAAAATAGTAAGCATTAAAGTTAATATAAGAGCAGAAAAGCACCCAACGAATAATCCTATAAGTGGTAAATATTTAATCGATTTTTTAGAATATTCTTTATTAAACTCAACGCCCTTAGGCACTGGCACTCTTGTATAAAACATTAATGCCGTAAAGAATATTTGGATTTCCCTTTTCATGGATTGCGTTTATTTATCAGAGACATTTACATCATCAAAACTTGCCATTTGGTTTATAAAATTAACAGCAGATTGTACTAAGGGAAAAGCAATGGCGGCTCCTGTTCCTTCTCCTAATCTTAAACCTAAATTTAATAAAGGTTTAGCTTCAAAATAATCTAATAATTTTTGATGTCCTGCTTCCCCAGAAGTATGTGCAAAAATACAATAATCTAAAACTTTTGGATTTAATTTTTCAGCAACCAATAAAGCAGATGTTATAATAAATCCATCTATTAATAAAGTCATTTTTAGTTCTGCAGCTTGTAGCATTGCTCCTGCTATCATTACTATTTCAAAACCTCCAAAAGTTTGTAAAACATCTTCTACTGAAGTTACTGAAGCATGTTTTTCTATAACCGATCTAAGCACTTGTTTTTTATTTACAACACCTGCATTATCTAAACCGGCTCCCATACCAACGCAATCTTCAATTGGCATATCTAACAACTTACTCATAAGTAAAGATGCTGAGCTTGTATTACCAATTCCCATTTCTCCAAAACCAATAACATTAGTTCCTTCTGAGTAAATTTTGGTTACTATTTCTGCGCCTTTTTCAATACACTTTTCACTTTGAGCTTTAGTCATTGCGGGTTCATTTAAGTAATTTTTGGTACCTAAATCAATTTTTGCATCAATTAATCCTGGTAAATTTTTAAAATCATATTTAACACCAGAATCAACCACTTTTAAATCAATATTATGTTGTTTAGTAAACACATTAATTCCTGCGCCACCGTTTAAAAAATTATACACCATTTGCCAAGTCACTTCTTGCGGATTAGGGTTTACAACGCCATCTTCGGCAATACCATGATCGGCAGCAAATAAGGCAATGGTTGGTTTGCTTAATTTCGGACTTAATGTTTGCTGAATACTACCTATTTTTATAGCAATCTCTTCCAATATTCCTAAAGATCCTTTGGGTTTTGTTTTATTATCTATTTTATGAACTAATTGCTCTAAAATGTCTTGATTTGGTGATTGAATATTAAATTTTTTCATTTTTTTATTCTGTTATATTATCCGATTTTTTATAAATCTCTTTTAATTCCTCTACCGTTTCTTCAGACGGGTTTTCCCACAAGCCTCTTTGAATCGCTTCTAACATACGTTCAGACATATCTTTTAATGCCCAAGGATTGTGCTCTTCTATAAAGGCTTTATTTTCTTCATCGAATAGGTACGTTTCAGTAATTTGTTCGTACATAAAATCTTCTATCAAATTAGTGGTGGCATCGTAAGCAAACAAATAATCCATAGTTGCAGCCATTTCAAAAGCACCTTTATAACCGTGTTCTTGCATACCTTTCATCCATTTAGGATTTACAACTCTAGATCGGAATACTTTTAATAATTCTTCTTTTAAAGATTTCACCTTCGGATTATCAGGACGCGAATGATCACCAAAATACGTTTCTGGCTGACTTCCTTTTACGGTATTTACAGCCGCAGTCATTCCGCCTTGAAACTGATAATAATCGTCGGAATCTAAAATATCATGTTCTCTATTGTCTTGATTTTGCATGACGACTTCTATATTAGAGAGTCGTTTTTTAAAGGTTTCATGAGCCGATTTTCCGCTGTTGTTTTTTCCGAAATACGCATAACCACTCCAATTGATATACGCTTGTGCTAAATCGTCTGATGTTGTCCAGTTTTTTCCATCAATTAAACCTTGTAAACCTGCGCCGTATGCTCCCGGTTTAGAACCAAATACACGATACAATGCTTTTTCTGTGGCTTGTTTTTCATCTAAACCTTCTTCTTGCCATTGCTGTTTTTCTTCATCAAAACGCTTTTTAATAGGATTCTGTTCATCTGTTTCATCTAAAGACGCTACTTTCTCTACAGCTGCATTAAATAAAGAAATTAAATCAGGAAAAGCATCTCTAAAAAACCCAGAAATACGCAGCATAACATCTACTCGTGGTCGTCTTAATTCTAAGGTAGAAAGTACTTTAAAATCTTTAACGCGTCGGTTACTGCCTTGCCAAACAGGTTTTACACCAATTAAAGCCAAAGCTTGTGCAATATCGTCGCCACTGGTTCGCATGGTAGACGTTCCCCAAACAGATAAACCTATAGATGTAGGATATTCTCCGTTTTCTTGTAAATAGCGATCAATAATATTTTTGGCACTTTTTTCGCCTAATTGATATGCCGTTTCGGAAGGAACAGTACGAACATCTACCGAATAAAAATTCCGTCCCGTTGGCAAAATATCTAATCGTCCTCGTGTTGGAGCACCAGATCCTCCTGCAGGAATAAAATGTCCGTTTAAACCTTTTATTAAATGCGTAATTTCATGACTCGTTTTTTGCAAAACAGGTAACGTATATTGTTGTATATGGTTTAGTATGTGATTGGTATATTGTCCAATATTTTCAATACTATTATTATTGACTAATTGATTTACAAGGTTTTTAGCTTTGTTTTCTAGCAACTCAACCGCTTGTCCGTAAGTTCTGCACGAAATACCAAAAATTTCTTTTTCAAAAGCATCTGAAAACACCACATTTATAGGATCGAAATTAAGCTGTAAATCTTCAGCTAAGCATTGCGTAATGCCTTTTAAATCGCCTTGCGGTAAACGATGCAACGCCACAATTAAATCGACTAATTTTTCTGCTCGTGGTAATTGCCCTAAAATATGTAAACCACCTCTAATTTGAGATTCTTTTAACTCGCATAAATACCCATCAATAACTTCTAATAAAGCATCAATATCTTTACCATCTTCATTTAAATCACTTTTAAGATGCGTTTCATTTACAAGCGTTTCAATCTTCGTTTTAATTAGTGTTGCTCTTTTTTTATCGATTAAAGCAGCTTCATAAAACTCATCTATTAACAATTCTAACTTTAGTAAATCACCATAATTTTCTGCCCGTGTCATTGGCGGAATTAAATGGTCTAAAATAATAGCCTGATTTCGTCTTTTTGCTTGTGTTCCTTCTCCTGGATCATTAATAATAAACGGATAAAAATGAGGAATTGCCCCTAAAATAGCCGCAGGAAAACACGTTTCTTTACTTAAAGCTACACTTTTTCCGGGTAACCATTCTAAATTTCCGTGTTTACCAATATGTACTAAAGCATCGGCTTTAAAACTATGTTGCAACCAAATATAATAAGCTAAATACGCAGGTGGTGGCGGTAAATCTGGTGAGTGATAACTGGCTTGTAAATCTAAATTATAACCTCTGCTTGGCTGAATACTTACCAATACGTTTTCTGAAATAAAACCTGGAATTAAAAAATGTCCTTTTTGATAATTCGGAGATTCTGTTGGGTTTCCCCATTGAGCTTCAATTGTATCTCGAAGTGTTTTCGACAATTGATTGTAATACTGATAAAAAACCGCTTCGTCTAACTTAATAGCGTGGCGTTCATTTAAAGTATTTATCGTTTCTAAACTATTAGTAACCGAATTGGTTAATTTATCTATAAGTTCGTTTGTTGTTTTAGGATAATCACCTGCTAAAGCATAATGTTCTTCAGCTAACTGCGCTAAAATTTGTAATGCACTTTGTGGCGTATCTAACCCAACACCATTCGCTAAACGGCTATTTTTATTCGGATAATTAGGTAGAACCAAAGCGATTTTTTTCTCTGCATTGGTTTTTTCCTGTAGATTAATCCACCCTTTAGACATTTGCGCAACAAACTCGCAACCTTCTAGATTTGCAACATAAGAAACCACTTCAGAATCTGTTAATGTATCTTTTTCTGTCGATTCTTTAAAAGAAATGACTTTCGAAATAATTTTACCATCTACTTCTGGCAAAGCAATATTCATAGCGATATCTGTAGGCGGTAAACCGAAACTTCCCTCCTGCCAACTTTCTCGATTACAACTTCCCATAATCGCTTGAATAACGGGAACATTAAAGACATCGAACAAGCTTTGAGACGTCTCATGAAATCCTTGTACGCTAAAACCTGTGGTATTAATTATAACTTGAGGGTTTTCTATATGAAATGTTTTTAATACATCGAAAATTTGTTGCTGTATATCAGCATCGCGATAACCTGCTGCCATAAGTACAACAACAGATATTCCTTCTGCCTCTAAAGCACTAATAAGCGTATGAATAGGCTCTAAATTATTAGATAAATAATAACTTCTGTAGCCAAAAATAATAGCTTGCTTTTTTTCTTCTTGTTGAATTTTTTCATCCCAAATACCTTGTTTAGGATGATACAAAAATAAATCGGGAATCGTTTTAATAGCATTGGGAGTAATTTGTAATTCTGTAATTCGATTACAAATTAATTGTAAAGAAGCTTGGCAGTTTTCGAGTCCGCCAGCTTGAATGTATTTCCAAATTAAATCAACATCTTTTAACGGAATGTTAGACGATTGCATTAACTCTAAATCAGGTTTATTATCGCCCGGTAAAAAGAGTAATTGAATATCGTTTTCTTCACAGCACTCGGTAATCGCTTCACATAAATAATTGTAATAGGCTTTTCCTCCTAAAAGTTTTAGCAC
Source organism: Formosa sp. L2A11 (assembly GCF_009796865.1). Classification (GTDB taxonomy): domain Bacteria; phylum Bacteroidota; class Bacteroidia; order Flavobacteriales; family Flavobacteriaceae; genus Formosa. The sequence goes on from NZ_CP047028.1 coordinate 3,188,668, forward strand.
CACAATTTTTGCAGACGTAATTACATCTTCAACATAGGTATCTATAGTGAGTTCTTGTTTAAAATAACTAAGATTAGCAAACCGAAAAGACGGTGCATTTTCTACTGAATTATGAATGAGTTTGTAGGCATTATTCATCATGAATAAATCTGAATCTGCTGAAGACAAAAACACAATATCTCCCGGAGATTGATCGATGTAAAACACTCCTTCATCATTAGGATTCCAACCGCCTGGTATAGTAGAAATTAAATGCACGCTTTTATGGTTTATTAAATTATTTTATAGTTACGTCATTCCGAATTTATTTCGGAATCTCATTCATATTAAATATTGCTAATTAAGATGAGAACCTGAAACAAATTCAGGTTAACGTATCCAGAACAGCAAACTATCGTCTAATTAATGAGAATGTGAATGTCCGTGATCGTGACTATGAGCATGCGTAATCACTTCATTATCTTTAGTCAGTTCTATATTTTTTCCAATAACAACTAAACTTGTTTTACGAGCTTCATTGTCTTTCCATGCTCTTTCAAAATAATATTCAAAACGCGATCCTACACCTTGTAAAACCATACGCATTGGTTTATTAGGGATGTTTACAAAACCTTTAATTCTATAAATTTCGTGTTGCTCTACAAGCGCTTTTAAATCTTTTACTAAAGCTTTAATATCTGTAGTTTCTGGATATTCTAAAAGTAAATTTTTAACATCATCGTTATGGTGATGATGACTTCCAGACTTATGGTGCTCTTCATGAATAGAATGGCGATTATCTACATCATCTTCTGCAGATGCTTCAACACCTAATAAAAGTGCATTATCTAATTCACCATTTACAACAGGAATAATTCTAGTGTTTGGTCTTGCTTTAGCAGTAATAATTTTAGTAATTTCCTCGAAACTTGCATCGTCTACTAAATCTCTTTTACTTACAAGAACCAAATCTGCACACACTAATTGATCTAAAAATAATTCTTCTATCGGAGTTTCATGGTCTAAAGAATCATCTGCCAAACGTTGCGCTTGCACACGTTCTCTATTACAAATTTCTCCAGTTGCTATTCCTACAGCATCTACAACAGTTATTACAGAATCTATAGTAATATGTGGTTTTAAGTCTGGCCAGTTTACCGCTTTTACTAAAGGTTTAGGCATAGATAAACCCGATGTTTCAATAACAATATGGTCTATTTCATCTTTACGCTCTAGTAACGTTATCATAGAAGGTAAAAATTCTTCTTGTACTGTACAGCAAATACAACCGTTTGGTAATTTAATTAAATTACAATCCTCTTCACCACATTCTGATGCTACAATAAGTTGCCCATCTACATCGACTTCTCCAAATTCATTTACCAAAACAGCAATACGCTTTCCTTTGGCATTTTTCAGCATATTATGTACTAAAGTTGTTTTTCCTACACCTAAAAATCCGGTAACTATGGTAATTGGTATTTTTTTCATTTTTATATTTTTTTAATCTGAAAAATTTTAAAATATCATATTATGAGCGCACAGTACTATAAAGTCGTTTTTCAAAAAACTCATTTTTATTAAATTTACTTGTAGCGAATTTTGCCATCGCTAACACACCTAAATCTACCAATGGTTCAATAAGAACAACCAACATATAAGCACCACCAAAACTAAGTATGCTTAAGATATTTTCTACAGCAAACCCTTGACCATAAATTGCCCAAAATGTAACCCAAGACACAATTCCTGCTTGAAATACTAACGACAGTTTTAATACTTGTGCATATTTTAATTTGGTATATGGCGTATCTGTAGGTATAATTTTATTAGCAACATAAGAAAGTGCCATTAATGGAACAAGTAAGGTTGTAATATTCATACCGTATTGAGGTAAATCTATTTGAGAAAAGAAAAGGCCCTGAATAAGTAAACCTAATGCCAGACCAACGCTGGCTGGTGCCAATCCAAAGAGTAAGAATAATGTCGAGCCCATAATAAAGTGAACTTCTGAAACACCTACTGAGTAATGTGGTAAAATTTGAAAAAACGTAAAGACTAACATTGTTGTGATTACCGATTTGACTAAGAAAGTCAACGGACTATTCATTTTAATATTTTTAGCTGAAGCTTTTGCAACTGCTATAATTGCGACTGAGGCTGTAACATAAGACAGACCAATTTTTGCTGAATCTACTATTCCTGGTTCAATGTGCATAATATTTGTTTTTAAAGGTTAAACTTTTATTTATTAAATTGTTTTATTCTGAATTGCTATAATTTATTTTGCTTTCTTCTTTCGTTTATATAAGAATAAATTCCACTTTTCTTCGGCAACACCATATTTATCCATTTCGGCTCTTGCCATTGTGAAAAACAAATCGGATAATCTGTTTACATAACTCATAATGTAATCTTCTACACATTCTGGATCTTCTTGCATTAAAGTAAATAATTGTCTCTCTCCTCGCCTGGTTTGTGTTCTACACACATGGCAAAGTGCAGATATTTCGTTGCCTCCTGGTAATAAAAAATAATCTGAAGGGGCACTTATATTCGCTTCCATTTCATCCATCCAATGTTCACAAAACTCGGGGCCATCTTCTGGTTTCGGATTCGGATTTTCTTTTTTAGAATCTGATGGTCTCGCTAAATGCGACATCATATTCATCATATCTTTTTGAACGCGATGTAAATTTGGTTGCCATTCGTGATCGTTTCCTAGTTTAGCACGCATTAATCCTATAGTAGAATTAACCTCATCTAAGGTTCCTATACATTCAATTCTTGCCGAATTTTTAAATGTTCGTTTTCCTCCAAAAACGCCTGTTGTACCTTTATCTCCTTTTCGTGTGTAAATTTTCATCCGTTGCTCGTTATTTCGTTAATCAATTGTTGTAAAAGTTCTGGTGTGCCAAAATAATGGTGCACATAAGACGCCATGACGTTCTTTTTCTTATATATTTTAGTTGAAGTTTTCACTCCTACAGCATTTGTAATTATTGAATTTAATTCAGTTTCATTATCATGTATTAAGGTTGAATAATGAAACTCGTGTCCTTTAAAAACAGGTTCATTTACTTTAGTTGTTCGGTAACCCAAATGCAGTTTTTTATCGGCTATAGAAGATTCAAAATTGAAATAATTCACCATTCTGAAAGCTTCGCTATTTTCTGATATAATAGCTTTTCCTAAATACATCATTCCGCCACATTCTGCATATATCTGTCCGTTATTCAATCCAAAATCATGAATACTTTGAAGCATAGTTGTATTGGCTGCTAATTCTTTTAAATATAATTCTGGATAACCGCCAGGAAAATAAATAAAATCGCAATCCGGAAGGACAGTATCGTGTAAAGGACTAAAAAATGAGACTACGCCTAAAGCTTCCATTGCTGCTATATTTTGAGGATAGATGAAGTTGAAAGCGTCATCTTTAGCAACTGCAAATTTTATATTCTTGTTTCCTGTTGATTTTTCCTCTGAAATAGGTTTAATTTCTACACTTTTAGAGGCTTCTAAAATAGCTTCATAATCAATGGTTTTATCTAATGCAGTAGCAATATCATCAATTAGCTTATCAAATTTTTCAATCTCTTGTATATTTAAACCTAAGTGTCTTGATGGAATTTCAATATGCTTTAAATTGGCTAAATACCCAAAACATGGCACATTAATATCGTCGCAAGCTTCTTTAAGCATTGTATAATGTCTTTCCGAACCTACGCGATTAAACACAACGCCCATTATTTCAACCTCTTTATCAAAATTCACAAAACCTTGAATAAGCGGCGCAACAGAATAAGCAACTGCTTTAGCATCAATAACCATTAAAACAGGTGTTTTCAATTTTTTAGCCATTTCGGCAGTGCTTCCTTTGTCTTTTTCAGCACCATCAAACAAGCCCATTACACCTTCTATGCAATTTATATCTGCAGGGGTTCCGTAGAAATTTAAAGATGCATTTATATCGTCTTCAGTCATCATAAATAAATCGAGATTCACTCCCACTTTATTACAAGCCAATTGATGAAACTTCGGATCTATATAATCGGGACCTACTTTAAATGGTTGTACAGTAATGTTCTTACGTTTAAATAGGCGCAATAAACCTAAAGTAAGCGTGGTTTTCCCAGCGTTACTACTTGGTGCCGATATGATGAGTTGTTTTATCATCCTTTGGTATGTATTGGAATTCCTGAAACCATAAAGTCTACTTTAGTCGCTTTTTTAGCGATATATTGATTCACTTTTCCTTGTAAATCGATAAATTGTCGTGTTGCTTTTTCCATAGGAATAACACCTAAACCAATTTCATTGGTAATCGCAATTACAATATTATTTTTCTCGCATAATACATTCCACTCTTTTACCACAAAGTCGTAACTTAACTCCGGATCGTATTTAAACTCATCCATAACGTTAGTTAACCAAAGTGTAATACAATCTATAAACAACACCTTATTAACGGTTTTAATTTTACTAAGATGCAAGGTTTCTTCAATCGTTGTCCAATTAGAAGTTCGTCTGATTTTATGAATTTCAACACGTTTACGAAATTCATCGTCCCAACATTTAGAGGTGGCTAAATACGTAGGTTTATCGTCTAAACTTAAAGCGATTTCTTCACCATATTCACTTTTACCAGAACGTTGTCCACCTGTAATAATATGTATTATTTTATCGCTCATTTTTAGTGATTAAAAGTTCGTAATCTGCATGAATACGTTTAGCAAAATCTGAAGCAATTCCGATTTTCACCATGCCTTTTTCTGCATCTATAATCTGCGTGTTTTGTATGCCTTTACAATAGGTTTGAAAAGCCAATACGGTATTTTCTAAATTACTATCTGCATTTAACTTACCATCTGTAATAATATGCAGATTATGACTAAAATCTACATCTGTAGAAAGTGCTTTTATATGTTTAAAACCTGCCGTTAAATTGGTTTTTCCTCCTGTTTTAAGTGTAGATAGCGCGACTTCAATATCATTTAAAATGGCTGTTCTCTGTAAAATATGTTGTGCTTCCCCATCGAATAAAGAGACGATAGAAAACTGTGTATTCTGATTTTTAGATTGTGTGGCTATTTTATCGACAGCACCTTTTGCATAGGCTATAATTTGATCTTTTAACATAGAACCACTAGAATCTATTAAAAAGATATGATGCTGTTTTAAAATCGTTTTTTTGCGTTTGTTTTTTATCTCAAACTTGTCTGTTGCTAAATACTGACTGACCGTTTTCTTTGTATCTGTTGTAGTAATATTTCCTACAGATGAGTTTATAGAATTCGTTCCATTATCAATAGTATTTGTTTCTGTATTTTTTAATTTCTGAAAATCGTTTTCAGGTCTTAGAATATGACTATTTTCTTCTTTGGGAGTCTTTCCGTCTGATGGAGATTCTTTTGGTTTCTCGTTTTCGTTTGGGTTTGGGTTTTGCTGATTCGGACTTTCATTTAATCGTCTGTGGTTTAACACAAAATCGGCAATTTTGTCTACATCTTCTTTTGTAACTTCTGATGCATTCAAATACGAAGCATACGCTCTTGCTGTCTTCAATAATAAAATATCTGCACGTAAACCTTCTACTTGATTTTGAATGGCTAATGTGCTACAATATTCAATAATAGAATCATTTATAAGAACCGACTTTAAATGCTGTTTAGCCGTTTCAATATGATTGGCTATATTTTGATCTTCACTTTTATAATGAGCAACAAACTCACTAGGATTATCATCAAACTGAAAACGTTGTTTTATAATTTGTTGGCGTACTTTAGCATCTGTAGGAGTCGTAATATTTACACTTAAACCAAAACGATCTTTAAGTTGTGGTCTTAAACTTCCTTCTTCAGGATTCATAGAACCTACTAAACAAAACCGACTTTTAAAGTAACGCGATACGCCTTCTCTTTCTAAATAATAGTTTCCAGAAGCAGCTGCATCTAATAAAATATCGGTAAGGTAATCTTGTAATAAATTCACCTCATCTACATACAAAACACCATTATGAGCTTGTGCCATTAACCCAAGATTGATGACTTCCTTTTTCGCATTAATCAGTTCTTCTAAATCTATACTACCAATAAGTCGATCTTCAGACACACCAATAGGCAAATTCACAAAAGGCAAATTTTCTTGATCGCTAATTAAGTTGGTTAACGATCTAATTAAAGTTGTTTTTCCCGTTCCTTTATCTCCAATAGCTAAAACACCACCAATAAGCGGATCGACCAAGTTTAAAATAAGAGCTAACTTAAAATCATCTTGACCAACAATGGCCGAAAACGGAAAATTTATATGTGTTTCACCTTGTCTCATAAAGCATCTATTCCATTATAAATCCAAACTATTCCTATTACTATAGATGCGGCTCCTGCAATAGCATTCATCCACTTAAAAATAGATAAATTACGTTCTAGAAACCGACTCATTACATAAATTAAAACATAACTATACACACCCATGGCTACAATAATACCTAAAGATTCTACTGCCAAAATAATAACTGCATCCTTAATTGTGGGACTACTTAATACCAATGCAGAAGTTAAAGCACCTCCTGTACCTGCCAGACCGTGTAACATACCAACCCAAAAGGATTTATTCATTGGGTTTACGGCAATTTCTTCTCCTTTGGTTCCGTGTAAATGTATCGGGTTTGAAAGTTCATGTTCGTGTTCTTCAATTTTTTTATGCGTTTTAACCATTTCGTTAATAGCATGATTTCTTCTAATAGCGACAATACCTAACCAAATCATAATAGGACCAACAGCTAATTCTGCATAAAAAGAAATATTATGTACCACTAAAGTGGCCATACTTTTAAAAATGAGAGCTGCTCCTCCAAAAATTAATAACGTCACAGAATGCCCCAAAGCCCATTGCGAAGCTTTAAAAATAGATTTAAAACTAATCTTCTTTTTATTTACAGCATTTTCTGTAGCTAAAACAGAAACTGCTGTAACATGGTCTGGCTCAAAAGAGTGTAAAATACCAGCCATTAAAGGTCTAATTAAAGAAGCTATCATTATTTTTTAATAAATTTAATACGTGTTCCGTTTTTATGAATTAAGTAAATCTCTAAGTCTACTTGTTTAATTTTTGTATGCGTGTGTTTATAGCAATGTGCTAATAACAATTGAAAGAAAGCCGAATTTTGTTCAAAGGCGAATAGCTCAATTAACCGTCCTGCCATATTTAGATCTTTAATTTTATCAGCGTCATTATAACCAACTTGTTGGGCTAAATCCACTACAAAATCTTTGTTCCAACTAGATACACAACTATGCGTATCTGTAATTCCGCCAGCTAATTTGACTGCCTTTCCTAGCATAATACCAATACTCATTTTTTTAATAGGCGACGTATTGATTTTATTCAGTGTTTCCCCTATCCAATTTCCATAATGGATAAAAGCATATTCTGGTAGATAATTAAATTTGTCTCCTAAAAACTTTTCGCTTCTGGCTCCAGAATTAATTACCAATTCTGTAATATTATTTGCAACGGCAACATCAACACCTTGCTCTATACTCGCAATGTATGATGACGATGAATACGGCTTTACAATACCTGTAGTTCCTAAAATGGAAATACCATTCATAATCCCAACACGTTCGTTAAGGGTCCGTTTGGCAATTTTTCTTCCATTTGTAACATAAACCGTTACCGAAACACCACATTCTAAATCGTAATCGTGTAATAATTTTTGAATGGCGCTGGTTATCATTTTCCGTGGCACCGGATTAATAGCTGGTTCGCCAATAGCTAATTCTAAGCCTTTAAGTGTAACTGTTCCCACACCTTCGCCAGCAATAAATTTTATATCTTTTTCTTGTGTTAATTCTAAAATACAACCTATTTCTGCACCATTAGTCACATCGGGATCGTCTCCCGCATCTTTAATTACCGAGCAGTTCGCTGTACTTTCTGTAAAACCACATTGATGAATAGGAATCTCTACTATTTTATCTACAGGCAAATGCACGTTAACTACTGTGTTTTTTTGCTGATGAATAATAGCCATTAAACCAGATTTTGCAGCCGCAGTAGCACAAGTACCCGTTGTAAATCCGTCTCTTAATGGTCCTTCAGGAACTTTTCTTAAACCCATAACGATGATGTATTGGTTAAAGAGTTTTGTAATTCCGTTTCACTAAATACCGATGTAAAGTATTCAGGTATTTTAGGTTGCTCGATAATGATAATTTGAGCATTTGTTTTTAAAGCCGCTTCAATTTTTGTGCTTAAGAACCCACTATTTCCTGTTTCTTTTGTTAAAAGAACGTTGATCTTATTGGTTGTAATTATGTCAATTTCTTTATCCAATTCCGCAGAGGGTAATCCTAAAATTAATTGATTTTTAGGGAAGTTACTTTCGTTAGCAATTGCTAAAGATTCTGGTCTGTTTAGTATTCTAAAATATGTTATATTTTTTTGCCACCAAGGTGCTAATCTTTTTATAGATTGTACACCTGTTAAGGCTAATAGTGTTTTGTTTTCTTGTAATAAATCTAAAGCTTCATCGTAAGTATGTACATAAGACACTAACGGATGTTCCTTTTTAGGAAGTAATTGTCTTCCAAAACGAATTACAGGTATTTGTAAACGTTCTGCAACCTCAGCAATTGTATAATGTAATAGTTCTGCAAACGGATGTGATGCATTTACAATGGTTTGTATGTTGCTTTCTATTAAATACCGTTCTAATTGTGTTTCATTTAAAGCACCATAACGATAACTTGCATGCTTAGTTTCATCAAAATTGATATTTGTTTTTGTAGAATACACGAAAGGCAATCCCATACTTTCTAATAAAGCGGCTGTTTTTTTTCCTTCTGTTGTGCCTCCAAAAACTAGTATCATTTTACTTTTATAATGTTTAATTATTACGATTCTCTTATTTATACTTTTTATTCGTTTTTGTTATGCTGATACTGATATCTCATAACGTTTTAAAATCTAGTGTGATTCTGAAACCAGTTCAGAATGACGTTCATTGCCCTATTAATTACTCTGTGACTACAAAGACTAATCATTTGTTTCCGTCACCCTGAATTTATTTCAGGGTCTCACTCAAATCAGTCTCTGTCAATCAAGATGTGATTCTGAAACAAGTTCAGAATGACGTTGATTATCTTATCAATTACTCTGTGACTACAAATTTCTTATTCGTTCTAAAAATGTGTTTCACATCTGGGCTGTATAATTGAGACCTATTTTTACGAGCGCCAATAGCATGACCAACGATAATTAATACCGTTCTTGTTTTTTTACTGTCTTTTACAATTTTTGCTAGATTTTCTAATTTTCCTTGATATATCTCTTCGTCTTTCCAAGAGATTCTGTACATCACTGCCACAGGCGTATCAGCATCAAAATGTTCTAATAATTGTGCTTCTACTTTTTTAGCAATTCCTACACTCAAAAAGATACACATAGTAGCATTTGTAGCGGCAAAAGCAGCAATACTTTCTTTTGGTGGCATTGGTGTTTTTCCTTCACCACGTGTTAAAACGATAGACTGTACTACTTCCGGAATCGTAAATTCTGATCTTAACGATGCAGCTGCTGCACTAAAAGATGAAATTCCTGGAACTATAAAATAATCCATTCCTAACTCATCAAAAATGGTCATTTGCTCTTGAATGGCTCCATATAAAGACGGATCGCCACATTGTAAACGCACAATAGCATTTCCCTTTTTATAGTGCTCTTGCATTAGAGAGACTTGCTCCTCTAACGTCATCATCGCCGAGTTTCTAACAACAGCGCCTGATTTACACCAATTGGTCATTTCTTCAGGAATTAAACTCCCTGCGTATAACACACAATCTGCTGCTTCTAAATAGTGTTTTCCTTTTACCGTGATTAATTCCTCATCACCTGGTCCTGCGCCAATAATTGCAATGGCTGTTTTTCGTTCTACGTTTACATCTACAGCGATAGAAAACGTAAATTTTTCACCGTTAACTAAATGAATCTTTTGTTTTTCAATCAGTACACTTTTGTTTCCTGATAACAACATTGCAGTCGATTCTGAAACACCATCAACTCCAATTTTAGATTGTACCATTTCACTTGGGTTTGGTACTGTAATTGTATCTATTTCTTCTGAAGTAAAAGTGCTAAACGGAATCGCGTTATTTGTACTGAAATCTAAATACGCTTGTTGGTTTCCTTTGATATCTATAGAACCGAAATTCTTAATTGCTGAAAAACGAATGTTTCTACTTTCTAATTCTTCCTTTAAATTGTTTTCAAATAAAGCGGCATCTAATTGTTTAGAACATCCCGATCCAACAGACAATACTTTTGGAATAAAATAAAGACTCGGAATACGTATTTCATACACTTTATAACTTACCACAATGCATAATTCGAATAGAGCGTAATCTATATCTGCTTCGTTATAAAAAACAGTGACAAAATCGGGAATCGTTTTTTCTAAATGTTGTGTGCCTTTATCTTTTATATCTAAAAGTAACGCAGTAGGTTTATTATTTACAAACAACGCCATGGTCTTGTTCATAGATAACGACGTTTCTACTTGCCAACTAAACTGACTTCCTAAAGTATCTAAAGGCCAAATATTTTGAACATCGCTTGAGGTAGAAATAATAGGTTTTGCTCCTAAAACTGTTGCAACTTTTAAAGCAAAATCATTTGCACCACCTTTATGTCCGCTTAATACAGATTGTACATTTACACCTAAATCATCTACAGAAATCACAGCCGGATCTGTATTCTTATCTTCAATATGAGATGCAATTAAACGCACACAAATACCTAAAGCCGTTACAAAACATATACCATCTAACTTCGAGAAATTATCATTTAGATAACTTGAAATTGAAGCAATGGTTGATACATTTTTATTAGAAGAACTTAAGGTGGTTACAACTAACGATTTTGGAAATTCTTGCTGAATAATAAGGGCTTTCTCAAGACCTTTTTCAGTAACTGCGATGATGGCTATTTTTTTCATTTATTACTTTTCTGCGGTGTGAATGCTAATTTTATTGTGATCGTTTAGCTGAATACTATTCGTGCTAATCGTATAATTTAAGTCTGTTAGTGTTTCTATAAATACAGAACTACTGGTTTCTCTTACGGCATTGGTTACAAAACGAACCAACGGATTTAATTGATAAACGGTTTCGATTAATTCTTTTAAGCGTCCGCCGTGTCCGCCAATAAAAACAACATCTGGCTTAGGGAAATCGTTTAAATTCAGATTAAAGAAATCGTCTATAACAATCTCAATACCTGGTGTGTTAAAACGTTCTGCATTTTGTTGAATAATGGTTTTGCATGCTGTACGCTTTTCAAAAGCAACTATTTTTAAATGCGGAAACTGTTGTTTCGCTTCAATAGCTACAGAACCTGTGCAAGCACCAATATCCCAAAACACACGTTTATTTTGCAATGCTAATGCGCTTATGGTACTTAATCGAATAGGCATTTTGGTAATCATATTTGCTCTATGCTCTAACGGAATAAAATCAGCGTCTGGAATACCAAAAGGCTTGTCTTTAGGTGTTATCTGTTTTAATAACACACAATTTAAAGGGTTATGTTTTTTGTTTGTACAAGTTGATAAATCGAGTTGTTCAATATGTTCTGTATCGCCATCTAAGGCTTCACCAATCGTAATTGAATAATTATCGAAACCATATTGCAATAGACGTTTCGCAATTGCAGCTGGTGTTTTTTTAGTATCGGTTAACACACCAATCAATTCATTTCTGTTGATTAATGCTTCATCTAAAGCCGACCAATCTCTACCGTGAACCGATATTGATTTTAAGTTATTATAATTCGTTTGTGTTTTATGACACAATAATTGAATGCTATTAAAATAAGGAAAAGCCTTTAACTGTGCCTTAGGCAATAAACGCTGTAATGTATTTCCGAAACCATAGAAAAAAGGATCTCCAGATGCAAAAACTACAATAGAAACATCGATCGTTTTGTATTGCTGAATTAACACATCCATTTTCCCTGAAATTTCAATCCACTTATGATTTTTAGGCAAGTAAGATTTTACTAATTCATAATGGCGTTTTCCTCCAGAAAAAACAGTTGATTTCTGTATTAATTGTAAGGCATCATCACTCCATTTGGGAGTAGTATGATTACTAATTCCAATTAAATAAAAATCGATATGTGTATGCGTTTCTTTCATTTACTCGATAATCGAGGTTTTAATTTATTATAATTTACACGTCATTCCGAATTTATTTCGGAATCTCATCCAGATAAAGCACCACTTATTAGGATGGGAACCTGAAACAAGTTCAGGTTGACGAAACTTTATGATTAATAACTCTCTTTTATAACCACATCATTTATATTCTTACGTTTTTCCCATTGCAAGCGTTCTAGTTCTGGATTCTCATAAAACTCATCTACGTGTCCTAAACACAAATAACCAATCAATTGTCTATCGTCAGGAGCATTTAAAATCGTTTTAATTTTACTCGGGTCTAAAATACTTACCCAACCTAAACCAACATCTAAAGCACGTGCCATTAACCACATATTCTGAATGGCACAAACCACAGAATACACGCCAGCTTCCTTCATTGTGGTTTGTCCTAAAATAGGATGTTCGCTTGGTTTATAAAAAACCGCAATATTTAAAGCAGATTCTATAATACCTTCCAATTTTAATTGGGTATAAGCATCTGCCCTTTTCTCTTTAAAAAGATGTTTTGCTTTTTCATTCTCTTCAAAAAAACTCTCTTTTATTTTATTTCTGATGTCTAAATCTTTTATCACCACAAATTCCCAAGGTTGAGAAAAACCAACAGAAGGTGCATTTACTCCAGCAAATAGAATTTTATCTATATTTTTTTGAGAAACAGGAGCATTTATAAACCGATTTCCTCTTACATCTCTGCGTGCAAGAATAATCTGTTCTAAAGTTTCTATATGATCTGGAGTGAATTTCATCAATTTAAGATTTAAAATATGTTGAAGCTTCCGGTAAGGTAAAAGCAGCATTTACAATAGCAGCAGCAACATTACTACCACCTCTGTTTCCTTCTATAATTACCCAATCGGTATTTTTAATTTGCGATAATTGTTCTTTAGATTCTAATACATTTACAAAACCAACAGGTACACCAACAATTCCAACAGGTTTAAACGAAGCGTTATCTCTTAATTGCTCTACAATTTCGAATAAAGCAGTAGGCGCATTACCGACGACATATAACGCATTCGGATACTTTTCAATCGCTTTTCTAATACCTGCTTGACTACGTGTTATATTTTCTGATTCCGCTAACTCTTGAGCATCTTCATCATTTAATAAACAATGAATTTGATTTCCGTATTCAGCAGTGAAAGCTTTTGTAATTCCTGCTTTTACCATCGTAACATCGGTAACAATTTCGCCTCCGTTTTTAAGATGATGATGCCAGTTTTCAATCGCTTTTGGTGTTGCCGAATAATGATTAAAATCTTCTAAAATCCCTGTAGTGTGAATCACTCGCGTCATTGCCCATTTATCGGCAATAGAAAACGGTAAATCGGTAATATGTTCGGTAACAATTCTAAAACTTTCTTGCTGAATTTCTTTACCTGTATGTGGTTTTCTGTTAAGGTAACCTCTAGGCGTTATTAAATAGTCTTTAAAACGATAGGTTTGTGAATTACCAATCATCACCAAACAAAACATATCTACATCTTCAGGGTTAAATTCGCCTAAAGTGGTAATTTTAAGTGCTTCTTCTGGGCGTGTTACGTGTCTTATAATCGCAACAGGCGTATCAGGAGAGCGTTCTGATAAGAATATTTTTTGCAATCTCCCCAATTGCCAATGTCTCTTCTGACTTTTCGGATTGTATAAACTCGTTACAAAATCTCCCATTGCAGCCGCTTTAATACGTTGCTCAATTTTTTTCCAAGGTGTCATTAAATCCGATAAGGAAATACAACAAAAATCGTGACCTAAAGGTGCTCCTAATTTACTTCCTGCAGCCAAAAACGCAGAAACTCCTGGTAGTGTTTCTAATTCAATATCAGTATGATTTTCTTTAGAAACCACTTCGTAAACAATAGCTGCCATGGCATAAATACTAGCATCTCCAGAGCCTATAACCACAACATATTTATCTTCTTTAGCCTTTTCAATCGCTTTATGTGCTCTTGCTTCTTCCTTACCTAAAGGCATAGAAATAAGTTCTGCATCTGCTTTAAAAAGAGATGCTCCAAATTGAAAATAATAGTCGTAACCAATAACTACATCTGCTTTTTGTAAAGCATGTTTAACTACGGGTAACATATAATTAATATCTCCAGGACCTAAGCCTGCTACAGTTATTTTCATTGGTTAATTTTTTTAATAATGATCAGAGAAAAATAAGGCGTTTCTCTTTGGTTTGCCGTTGCCCAACTGTTCGTGATAAATTGTTTATCGGTTCCTAAACGTTCGGCGTAGGTTATATTATGTTTTGTATGGTCTATTACTGAAGAAATAAGATCTACAACCGAAATGATTTTCATCAATACAACGGTGTCGAAATTATCGATAGCTTCTTGTAATTCTTCCTTTGTTTGAATACGAGGAATAACAACTACTTTTTCGTTTTGTAAGCATAACGGCATTTTACTTTCTGATGCCAAATGCAAGTATGAGCTAATCCCTGGAATTAAATCTATAGCTAAGTTATGTGCTTGTATTTTTTCTAATAAATACGAAAATGAGCTAAACGTGCTAATATCGCCTTCACTAACAATAGCAATGGATAACCCTTTATTATAGTCGGCTAATATTTGCTGGAATGTGGTTTCGTAAATTAGTTTGGCATCTACGCGTTCTAAATCCATTTTCAAATAAAATCCTTGTAGTTTTTCTGAATCTAAATTGTACTGATTTAAAATAGATAACGAATAACTAGATTTTACGCCATCTTTAAATAATGACCCTGGATAATATATTTTATCGGCGTTTTGTAACGTTTTTAATCCTTTTAATGTAATGAGATCGGCATCTCCAGGACCTAATGAAACACCGTGAATTTTTCCTGTTATCATATTCCTAAACCTTTTTTAATTTTAGTAAACACACTGCTTTTTTGTCCAACTTTTTCATCTTCTTCAAACAAAACACCTTTTACAGATAAATGATGTCCTATTTGTTCTTTTCCGACTTCAGACTCTAATCCAACAATTTGTTTTCTGTATTTACACAATTGGCAATTCATATTTGCCGTACCATTAATAGCTTCTTCCAAACGCTCATCAAAAGCTTTTAAAATCAACTCGTCACTCCCAAAGGCTTTGGTATACATATATTCGTGTGGCGAGGTTTCACTAAACGTCTTAATTTGATTATAAATACGTTCTAAAAGAATTCCTGTAAAAAAGAAAAACGGAATCGCAATGGTGCGTTTAAACTCCATTTTACTTGTTAATTCTAAACTCTTAGAAACATTAGGATAAGCTGTACCACTGTATGAAACGGTTGTAAAACCAAACCCCATACCTTCACCCAACATACATGCTAATTTATGCACATCGGAATTTGCATCTGTATCTGTTGTCCCTCTTCCTACAACCATTAAACACACGTCTTTTCTATCTATTGGTGCATGTTTACTTTCTTCTTCTAAAATTCTTTTCTGTGCTAATTCTAATAAAAAGGAATTTACACCAAGATGTTTTCCCATTTTTATGGTTAGATCTTTATAATAGCCCTGTATGGTATTCATTTCATACGGAATATCATTTTTTGCGTGTGCACCTGCAAAAAGAATAATTGGTAAGGCATAAATTTCACGAATCCCTTTCTGGTACATACGCTCTATAGAAGCCTCATAAACGGGATGGTTAAATTCTAAAAAACCATAATCTACTTCGTATTCTGTGTAGCGTGCTTGTAACTTAGCAACTAATTCTTTAAAAGCATCAGTCCCTGTTTTGGTTCTACTACCATGCCCGCAAAGTAAAATTCCTTTTTTCATTGTATTAATCGATTGGTTTTGCACCTATTAAAAAGACTACAGGCATTTGTAGCTCTTGTTTTTTTATATCGTTTTCTATATGTCCTAATGTTGAAGAAAATAAAACCTCATTCTCTCTAGAAACATTAGAAATAGCATTAATTGGAATATCTGGATTTCCACTAACTTCTATAAGCTTCGGAATAATTTTATCTAAACTTTTTAAGCCCATATAAAGCGCCAATGTATTGCCCGCATTAAGCATTTCGGCAATACCATTAAGTTGCGATGTAGAATAATCTGCGGTGTGTGCTGTACAAATTAAAATAGCATTAGAATGCCCACGTTCTGTAATAGGAATATTTGCTAAACTGGCTGCGGCTAATGCTGCAGAAATTCCTGGAACCACCGTAAAAGGCAATTTGTGTGCTTTTAAAAACCGAACCTCTTCGGCAGCACGACCATAAACATAAGGATCTCCAGATTTTAAACGCACCACATTATCGCCCATTTCACAATGCGATTTTAATAATTCGTTTATTTTATTTTGGCGCGCTTGCGGATTCTCTTTATCTCCAAATTTTCTCCCTACATAAATGTGTTCTGCATTGGTATTAATGGCCATTATTTCATCGGAAATTAAATTATCGTGTAAAATAACGTCCGCATTATTAATTGCATTAAATGCTTTTAAGGTTAGCAGGTTTTTATTACCAGGACCAGCACCTACAATATGTATTTCGGGTAATTTATCTTTTGAAAAAATGGATTCTGGATTTGCAAATTGATATTCAAAATTTAGTAGTTTTTTAGATTTTGAGTTATCTATAATTTTAAAACGCTCTGCTGTTGAAGTTTCAAAAACAGGAACTTCCAAATTTAATTGAATAGCTGCGTTTTTATAAAAGTCTTTACGTTTTGGGTGAATATCTGCACATCCATTTATTGTTTCACCAAAACAATCTTGTTCTAAAATAGCTTCTATTAAACCAATGGCATCTTTTTGATGAATTAGATTTACAGGTACATTCGGATTTTTTAATTGTTTTTTATGAGCAAGGAATCGACCAGGATGCCGTTTCGGACCAATTAAACCCGCTAAACGTAAAATAGCGACATTCTGACTGCCAAAATGATCTTTTAGCAACTGTTCCGCTTCTATTAAGGCCATACCAGATGCTTTTTCTGGCTCACAAGTAACCGTTTCATCTATACTTGCGTTTATGTTTTGATATACAGACGTTGAACTCACAAAAACAACTTTTGTAGTTTTAGGCGTATGCTTTATAATTTGTGCTATTTGAAGCGGATGAATAGTTTCTATATTATCAATACGCTTTGGTGGAAAGTTGATAATAAGTGTTGAGGCTTCATGTATAAAAGCATCCCAATCTCCGATAATATTATCTTGTTCTATTTTTATTCTAGATGTTTGAAATGCATATTGGCTTAACGATTTCAAGTTATCTAAAGCTGAAGTACTGCCACTAATTGAATACCCACTTTTTTGCAGTTGCAATGCTAATGGTAAACCCAACCAACCTAATCCTAAAACAGCTATATGCTTGTTCATAACTGTGCGAGATCTAAAGTTAGATTTTGAAGCTGAATTTTTGTACAATATTTCCAGGCTTCATTATGGATAGAATCAAATTCAATATTCCCTAAAGTTTCCCCGAATTTATTTTTAAAGCGAATACCTACTTGCTCCGTTTCTTTTTGATAAAAATATTCTGTTATAGAAATTTTTGATTGTAATAATTCTTCTTTCTCTTTTGGAACAGCTGCAATAATTAACGCCATACAACCTATTTTGGTTTCCAACTCAAGCGTAAATGCTTTTGTATAGTTTACAGCAGTAACGTCTTTAAACGGAATTGGTTTTTCACTAGTCACAGAAAGCGTCACCCCTTTTGGGTGTTCTAACAGATATAAAAATAATGGGTATAAATATTGATCGGAACTAAAACCACGAGTAATAAGGCAATCTCCTAATTCCTCATCTGTTTTAAACATAAAAGGTTTCGGTTTTATTGGTGCAATTTCCTTACTAGAAACCTGTGCGTCCCAACCTTCTTTAAACAATAATTCCGTTTCTAACGGACAATCATTATTTATGTGTCCTTTAACAATATGAGTAATTTTTTCTGGAGTAAGTTCTTTGTACCAAAACTCTCCAGGATGCACAATACAGGTTGGTGCATCTTCACATCTTCCGTTACACCTGGTTTTAATAGTGTGCGTATTATTCCAATGTTCATTATTACGTAAATAAGCTCGAGCTTCTCTTACAACTTTTTCGCTACCGGCTTTTTGACAAGAACCGCCGTCACAAAAGAAAAAAGTATGCGTAGTATTGGCTATATTTTTCCCCATCTATTATTTATAATTATGGGAAAAGCAGAGAAGAAAGTCTAAAAAGTAAGACCATCAAACACTTCAACTTTTATCCCGAAAGTTTAAATTATGTTTTTTCTTTAGGCAGGTCTTCTGACTCACTCTATTTTTAACCGCCTTCCCGTTCTTTAGAACAGTGGCTTTAGTTGTTAAAAACTTTTTAGAGTTTACAGCTGCGGGAACAGTCTTGGATTCTCACCAAATTCCCTTTTAATTCTATCCTTTTAAATAAAAGGATTTGAAACCAAAAGCATTACAAATATATCGAATTTTTCTGAATTAAAGGATGTATTCCAATATCAGTTTCGTTCTTTTTTCAGCAGAATATTTGGGTAAAATAACAATAGTAAACCCTTTATTTTTGTACTGTTCTAAAAGTACTTTTTCTAACTTTAAACAATAATCAAACTCCTGTAATCTTTGTCCGTCTTGGCAGTAAATATCAAACCAAGTTGGAGCAAAAAAAACAGTTTTATGATACGTGTCTTGATAAGGGAATCGCTGCAGATAATGGGGAATCGTTTTATTTTCTAGAGCTAAGTACGCTTCTAAATCTAATAGCGATCTGTCGCAAACTAAAGCATCGCTAATTAATAATTCTTTACTCGTGACATTGAATACCAAATCGGAGAAACGATTAATATCTTCCCAAGGCACACCATTACTATTGTTTTTTTGTTCATCTAGAATAACCTTTCTAGATACTTCATCCATACAAGAAATAGTGTTTTTTAGAAGATTTATAGTCGTCGTCTTCCCGGTACCAGGCGCTCCTGTAATAATATATTTTTTTTGAAGGCTACGCATATTGAAACAAGAATAACAATCCAATAATTATGACACAAAATAGCGCACTCACTTTATAATTTATACGGCTCACCGTTTTAATTTCTTCATGTTTAATATCGCGGTTATTGCTTCCTATAAAAGGTTTTTCTACCAATTTACCATGATAATAATTAGGACCGCCAAATCTGCAATTTAAAATATAAGCCAAAGCCGATTCTGGATATCCTGCATTAGGACTACTATGCTTACCTCCTTCTTTAAAAACAAAAGAAAGTCCGCTTAATTTAAACTGAACCATTAGCATTAAGAGTGCTGTAATTCTAGCTGGAATATAATTAACAACGTCGTCTAACTTTGCAGCAAATTTCCCAAACCATATATAGCGATCGTTTTTATACCCAATCATGGAATCGAAGGTGTTTATCATTTTATAGGCCATAGCTCCAGGAACTCCTAAAATTAAAAAATAAAAGAGCGGCGCAATAACACCATCGCTTAAATTTTCTGACATGGTTTCAAAAGTAGCAACTCTAATTTGTTGTGCACTTAAATTATTGGTTTCCCGACCTACAATCCAAGATAAACGCTTTCGCCCAACATCTAACCCTTCATTTTTTAAAGTATTAAAAACAGCAAAACCTTCTTTTACTAATGTTTTATTTGCCAGACAGTAAAACAACATCAACGTTGAAAACAGAATAGTCAAAATTTGAAATCCTGATACATTTAAATATCTAATTATTAAATATGGCACAACAAAAGATATACTGACTAATACAATTACTAATAAAGCGCCTTTTACAAACCGATAACGGCCTTTGTTCAACCTTTTTTCTCCAAACGAAATACTGTTGCCATACCAAACAATAAGATGAGGTAGCTTTACAGGATCTCCAAAAATTAAATCGAAAGTAAAAGCCAAAATTAAGATGTAAATAGCGTTTAAATCCATTCTTTTAAAATTTGAATTAATACGTTATTAGCTTCTTTACTTTGTGTAGAAAGTCTTATATATTCTCCTTCTAGCCCATTAAAATTTGTAGCGTCGCGAACAAGAATTTGATGTTCTTCTATTAAATATTGCTTAACCTCTTTTGCCGTTTTATGTAATAATTCAACTAAAAAATAAGACGTATTACTATCACAAACTTTTACTCCTTCTAGCGCTGACAATTGATTTCTAAAAACCGCTGTTTCTTCTAATAATTCTGAAGCATTAAACTGAAATGTATTATAGTTTTTTAAGATAAATTCGCCGCCTTTAATTGCCAATAAATTAACGCTCCAAGGCATTTTAAATTTTAATAATTTTGCAATGTTTGACGCGTGAGAAACTACATAACCTAAACGCAATCCTGGAATGGTAAACGTTTTGGTTAACGAACGCACAACGATTAAATTTTGATATTTACTGGTTAGTGAAACAATAGATTTTATACGTGTTGTAAACTCGATATAAGCTTCGTCTATAATAAATGTAGTATTTGGTTTTTGCTCAAAAAGGGATTCTAATTCCGATTTAGAAAACACGTTCCCATTGGGATTATTAGGATTACAAATAAACACAAGATCTACATCAGTGCTTTGTAATTCTGAAGCATTAATAAGTTTGTATTTTAAATTGAATATTTTGCAAGCATCTTCATATTCTGCAAACGTAGGCGCTACAATGGCCGCCTTTTTATTAGAAAATAATTGAGCAATCAAATAAAAAGCTTCGGTTGCTCCATTAGTAAACAAAAACTGATCACTTTCTAGCTGAAATTTTTTAGCAGCTAATATATTAAGTTCATTTGCTGTGGGTGACGGATAACTTTGAATTTGATTTACGCATCTTGAAACCTCATCGAGCAGTGCTTTAGGACAACCTTTATAATATACATTAGAACTGAAGTTATGTTTAATCTCGCCTTCAATTAAATGAAGATCATCGCCGTGGCCATTTAACATAGTTCTGAGCTGTTTTTTACAATCGTTTCCATGTCTAAATTTTCATCTACCCAATCTGCTAATTTATCAAATTGTTCCGCTTTAAATAATCTATAATTTTTTGCTTTGGCTTCAGGGAATTTTAACTGCAATAATTCTGTAACAACATCCTGATTATCAAAAACACCATGAAGGTAAGTTCCCCAGCTTTTATCGCCATCAAAAAAACCTTCATATTCACCTTCAACAAGGTTTAAATGTTTGTTTTTAGGTACGTTGGTTTCTCCCATATGTATTTCGTAACCAACGCACGTTTCTTCAAAATTTTTATATTGAAAATTGCGCTGTATAGTATATTTTTTCTTAGAAAGTGAGGTTTCAATATCGAACAATCCTAAACCTGCTTCTAACTTCACGTTACTTTCTACCGAAAATGGGTCTTTAATAGCTTTACCTAACATTTGGTAACCCCCACAAATCCCGATAACAGGAATATGAGTATATCTCGCTTTAATAATTGTATCTAAACCATCGGTTTTTAAAGCAATTAAATCTTCAATGGTGTTTTTAGTTCCAGGAATAATGATAACATCGGCTTTATTTAGTTCTTCTTTATCTCTTGTAAAATATAGGTTAATGAGTGATTCCTGCTCTAAGGCCTGAAAATCTGTATAATTAGACATGTAATGAAGTTTCACTACAGCAATATTTAATTTATTGTCGACAGCTGTTCTTGATCTAAGATTCAATGCAACCGAATCTTCTTCTTCTATAATAATATCTTTTGCATACGGTAAAACGCCCAAAACAGGCAAACCTGTAAGTTCTTCCAACTTCGTTCTACCTTCAACAAACAAAGATGCATCTCCTCTAAATTTATTAATAATAATACCTTTTACCAGTTTACGTTCCCAATCTTCTAACAAAGCAATAGTACCGTAAACACTACCAAATATGCCACCTTTGTCAATATCGCCCACCAAATACACGCACGCATTAGCTGCTTTTGCCATACGCATGTTTACAATATCTCGATGTTTTAAATTAAGTTCGCTAATACTACCCGCACCTTCCATAACAACAGGATTGTGTTTTGACGCTAATTGCTTGAACGCTTTTTTAGCTTCTTCAAAAAGATGTATTTTATTATCTCCTAAAAAATATTCTTTGGCTGTTTGATCTCCAACAGGTTTTCCGTGTAATACAATTTGCGATTTATTTACAGATGAAGGTTTTAATAAAATAGGATTCATTTCTACGGTTGGAGGAATACCACAAGCTTCTGCTTGTACCGCTTGCGCTCTACCAATCTCTAAATTATCGGGTGTAGAAAAACTATTTAAAGACATGTTTTGTGCTTTAAACGGCGCTGGATTATACCCTTTTTGCCTAAGCCATCTGCAAATTCCTGTGGTTATCCAGCTTTTACCAACATCGGAACCTGTACCAACTAACATTATAGGTTGTAGGTTTTGCATTTACATTTGTTTCTATTCCAAACAAAAATATCGAATAATTTACACTTTAATATCGGGTTGAAGATAAAGTTTACTGTAAATACGCGTTTACAGTTTTTAATATTTGATTACCGATAAAGATCTTGTAATATTTATTTAGTATTCGCTAATAACCTCAACTAATTTATCTTTATTTTTAGACTAAAACATATTCTAAATTCTCTAGAGAAAGCTGATTTTTAGACATACGTAAATCGACCATAAAAGATCTTAATTTTTTAGAGACTTCTTGTAATTCATCTGTCATAGAAAATATTTTAGGATCACCTACAATTATCAATTTATGTTTTGCTCTAGATAAGCCTACATTAAGCAAGCGTTCTCCTTGAATACCTTTATAAAGTCGTCCTATATTTTTTTCGCTATTATCTACAAGGTCGTAAATAATCATGTCGAAACCAGAACCTTGAAAAGCATGTACTGTACCTACTTTTACACGATCTAGGTTTTCGTTAGATAATTTTTTATTGAATATATAATTCTTAATACACCTAACCTGACCGTTGTAAGGTGTTATTACTCCTATATTTATATTTGCATTATTAATAAGTATATCCTCGACTAAATTGGTAATTATTACAGCTGTTTTAACATTCACTCTCGATTTACCTTCGGTAGATTTAACTCTAGATCCGCTTTTAGAATCTATAGGAATAAAACAATAAGGCGAACTCAATGTATTATTAAAAACATTTATATGTTTATATTCTTGCGTATACTGCGTGGTTAATTTTCCGTTATAAAATCGGTTATTTACAAATTCACAAATTTCTGGATGCATGCGTCTTTGCTCCGTTAACATGACTCTTAAACGATCTTCATAATTGTCTACATCTTTAAAAAAATCAAAAATATCTTTATTAAACCACGTATAAACAGCCTGTGTTCTCCCAGTACTTATAGGACCTAATTGTTTAAAATCGCCTGCTACAACAAATTTATCTTTTGTAAAACTTGCCATGGTTAATGTTTGTACCAAAGGCATCATACCAACTTCATCTACCACAACAAGATCAAATTTTTCATTTTCAAAATTATCACCAATAAAACATTGTGCTGCTGTTGTAAATACTAATTGAGATTCGCTAATTCGTTTTTGATTACTCTGTTTAATTTCGTTTTTTAAAAGTACTTGTCGGTTTCTAAGTAATGCTTTTTCTTCTAAATTTAGATTGTTTTTTCCTCTTAAAAGCTTCAATACATTTCCGTATTCTTTTCTAAGAGCATCTACCAATTCTTTATCTGGATATAATCTATTATCGTTCACAATTTCTGATAAAACAGGATAGCCAAATCTTAATAATTTTCTATCGTTAATTAACGCCTTAGAGGTTTCATTATAGTTCTCAAATTCATTAATAATTTCCCCACCAAGAACATCTATAGACACGTTAGATATGCCCACAGCAAGCACTCTAAATCCTAAGCAACAGGCTTTAGTTATTATTTTTGATAGTGTATAGGTTTTTCCTGTTCCTGGCGGTCCCCAAATAAAAGTAACATTTTGAGAAAACACTTGTGTAAAAGCTTGTTTTTGAGAACTGTTTAAACCCGGATAATCACTATCTGATTTATTAGTACTAAACTTTAAAAAGTCTTTTTTATAAAATAATTGATGCGTTAAACTAGATGTTTTTAAATGAGCTGCATTAAACCTGTTTTTAACATCTTTTAAAAAGTTTAATGGCTTGGGTTTAAATTGAAATTTTGTTTGTAAATGTTCTTCAGACAACTCGTAAGAGACTCTAAAAATTATTGAAGATGTTTTTCTATAATACGCTAAAAAAAGACCTTGAATATTATTAAACTGCGAAACATCTTTCCACCATAAATTTATAGAAACTCCTTCTTGGCTAGGAGAAGACACACCGTCTGGCAACGATATTCTGGCTTCGTAAAGAAAACCGTAATTAGAATTTGAAATGGGTTTGTTAACCTTTGCAATAATCCATAATTTAGCATTATCATCTTCTATAGCATATTCTTCATCTATAAAAGCCTTGGCTATTTCTTGATTTTGAGTTTCTATTACACCAAACCATAACGGAAAATCGCGCATAACTTTGTCCCATTTTGGAAGATAAAGATAGCGTCTTACTCTGTTAAAATACACGTTGTATTCTTCAAGCGCTTGCGTTACAAGTTCGAGATCCAAATGATGTTTATATAATAAATTTGTAAGTTGCTTTTCGTTATAAGCGTTTTTATTATGGTCTACGTCATGCCACTTTTTAATAATTTTCTCAAAAACTGCTTTCATTAATAAGTGCTTTATTTTTAATAAGTTCAAAATATTAATCCAAAAATAAATATTATATGTGTTTTATTTTTTTTGAAAGTAGATTAGCTTCTATTATAAATACAACTTATAAGTAATTAATTCTCTGCAATATTATAAATTATTCATCTACCAAAACTAATTTTAGGCTCACATTATTTACCTCTAAAATTATACAATAATAAAATACAGAAACCCTTTTAATTAAGGGTTAAACATACATTATAAACTATAAATAGATATTCGTTTAAATATCTTTAATAAATGCATAAAATAAACTCAAGAATGATAAATTTGCCTCCAAAAAATATCATTTAAATAAACTTAATAAATATAATGAAAAACCAATCCGCCTTATCGGGCATTATGATAACTGCAGGAACATCTATAGGTGCCGGAATATTTTCTTTACCCGTTGTTTCGTCAGGAATGTGGTTTATTTATAGTTTGGTCTGTTTATTATTTTTATGGTTTTTAAATTATTTATCGGCATTGTATATCCTAGAAGCCAACGTACAATTCTCTCCAGGAGCAAGTTTTGATACCATATCTACCAAAATATTAGGAAAAAAATGGAGTATTGTAATTGGTTTATCCATTGTCTTTCTAATGTATATTTTACTATATGCTTATTTTAGTGCTTTAGGAAACATGGCTACGGAAAGTTTAGGATGGGACATTTTTAAAACAACTCCATGGTTACAAGGCGTAATGAGTCTTGCTCTTGGTGGGGTTTTAGCATTTATTGTTTGGTTAAGTACTGCTGTGGTTGGGCGTATTTCTACAGTTTTAGTTTTTGGGATGATAATTTCTTTTTTTGTTTCAATGGCTGGTTTCGTCTTTCAAATTGAAATAACTAAATTATTTGATATCACAGGAAAAAATGCGACCTACCTTCCCTATTTATGGGCTGCACTTCCTTATTTTTTAACATCGTTTGGCTTAGCAACAGTGGTTCCTAGTCTTTATAAATTCTATGGAAAAAACCCTATACTAATTAAAAAGAGTCTATTTAAAGGCTCTTTAATCACCTTCTTAGTTTACTTGCTATTTATATCTGTTTCTTTTGGAAATATATCTAGATATGAATTTATTGCAATTAACGAGGCAGGAGGAAATATTGGTCATTTAATACATGCTTTCAACAAAGAGGAAACCAGTACAATGATAAATTTTGTACTAAACCTATTCTCAAATTTTGCAATTATAAGCTCATTTCTAGGAATTGGATTAAGCTTATTTGACTATATAACTGATAAATTTTCTTTTAAAGATCATGCAAAAGGACGATTAAAATCTGCTTGCATAACGTTTATCCCTCCAGGAATTGCAAGTTTCTTTTTTCCTAATGGATTTATTGCAGCTATAGGATTTGCTGGATTAGTTGCTGTTTTTGGTTTTTTTATAGCACCTTTTTTTTTAGTCAAAAAATTAAGACATACTCAGACTGAATCTATATATAAAGTTAGCGGTGGAAATGGTCTTTTGTACTTTTTTATAATATCAAGTGTTCTTGTAGGCTTATGTCAAATCTTAGCGATGTTAAATTATTTACCTAAATGGTAAAATACTTATTTTAAATAAAATTATTATTACTCTGCAAACAACTACATTTAAACTCTAGCTGTATTTTACTATAGATAATTTTACTCTAAGTAATATAATACGCTTCTTTTAATCTTATCTTGATAAGGCCGTATATATTTATAATATTATGAAGATATACAGCACACCAGCGACAAAAGCTTTTTTGATTGTTAATTATTACTTACCGATGCAGAAAGTAATGATTACTGATTAACAGTAAGTTAGCGTTTTATTTGTGGTACAAATGCGGTACAAGATGTAATATTTTATTTACAAAAAAGTCAACTAAAGGAAAGTGAAAAAATGATCAATTGTTAAAATGAAGCTTTTTCATTCCCAAAATTATTGGTTTAATTACTTATATCGGCCTATTAAAATAATGCTTCACTTTCACCTATACGCCTAATAAAATGTTCTTCTAAATTTCTCTTAATTATAATAGGATATCGTACCTCTCTAATTACCCGTATTTTTGGGGAATAGAGTTCAAGTATATAAATTTAGTATTCAAGAGAATTATTCAGTAACTATATTTATTCCTATTAATTTGAGCTAAACATTTAATTTTATTATTCATGAAATTTTATTACCTCTTTATAGTCTTTCTTTTAACAGATTGCGTCGTACCTAGTAATTACTCGTCTTTTAACTTTTGTATTTCTGCAAATAACACATTAGCATCACTATCTATATCCAACGGTTCCATCAACTCTCTTATAAATGCTTTGGGTAAGATAGCTTATAGTAAGCTGTCTATTTTTTTTTAGGTTTGGTATCATGCTCCATATTTAGCGCTAGCCTCTACAATCATACCCATATTCTGCTCAACCACACAAAAAGTAACCTACCTATTCATTAAGATAGGCAATAACCAATCTCTAAGTTCTGAGCATTTTTTTGGTTTTGTCTCTTATTGTTTAGAATCGTTTCGAGAATTGAAGTAGTTTTCTTAGAATATAATTTCACATCTTTACTACTTGGCATTACAATTGGTGTAAATTTAAAATCGTTTGTAACAATTGTTTTAAAATAGAACTAGTAATTATAACGGTATCTAAAATGTAGATCTTTAAATAAATTCATGCTACGGCTCAAAGCAGAAGTGTATTCATTACCTAACTTCAAGACCATTTTTTCAAGAATTAATAATTCCCTTTTAATTGCAGCTTCCCTGCTATCTTTTTCTTTTACCATTTTTTTGTAAAAATATTGAGACACAACAAAGGTGAGCACTTTTTATAAAAATTGCATCATTCACTCATTTTATACATAATTAATTGTCAGGGGCTTTATATTTATCGACTCCCAAAATTAAATCCATTATCATTGCCAATGATTACAAAGTTATTTTGTAGCTGACAACCTTATTTGAATTGTTCATGTTGTGTACATTTAACTGTAATAATAAAATCTAAAAAGCCTATAAATGAATTCCTCATCCATGGAAAGAGATTTTAGAATATCCTTATGGTTTCATAGAGATATTGATTTACCCTAAAGCTACCGCTCTGAAACCTCCTCATCATTTCTATGGCCCACCATCCGAATTCTATTTGACAAGTGGGGCATCCGGTTTCTCAGGCTCTAATTGGAACACCCGAGTAGTGCCACTGATGAATTTGAAGGCCTTCCCATGGATGCCCAAGGAAATCGGCTTTGCCCCATCATCATGTCCATGGAGGGTTAAAGAGTCTTGTGTAAGCAGTAAATCAAGGGAGTGACCGCGATAACGTATTTTCATATCAAGGCGCTCCATTTCCATTGGTAATTGTGGATTAAATAGCAGAACATCGCCTCGCACTTCGATACCTGTAGATACGCGCTGTATTTGATCAACCGAACCTGCCATGGCGCCGAGGTGAATGCCTTCTTTCGTGGTACCTTGCTGGATATCGTTTGCATCACTTTGTAGCCCCTCTTCGAAGAAATCCATAGCTTGTTTCCGGTCGGAACGTGCCAGAACCCAAGCATACACTACCCGACTGAGTGTCGATCCGCGAGATGATCGCCTAACGTAATACGTAATATTTTTGGGAATAGTCTCATACTCAAAAGGATAGTCCAAACGTTGAAATAATGCTTCGATTTCCTCTGCGGAAAACAGATAGAACAACATTAACACATCAGGTTGCTTAGAAAGCTTGTAACGATTAGCACTGTCGTTCTCCGCCTCCAAAATGAGATCAAGACGTTGAATATTACCATATCTGGTTTTGTAATCCTCCCAATCAAGTTCCTGCAATTTTTCATAACCCTCGAACTGACTGATAATTCCGTGATCATGGAATGGGACATACATCCTGCAACTTATAGCACCCCATCTCGCGATTTCGTCTGTAGACAAGCCAAGCCGTGTAGTGAGTTCCATGCGACGTGTGTCCGAAAGCAGATCGAGCATTTCAAGCGCTCTACACATGACCCATACAGCCATAATATTTGTATATGCATTGTTGTTGATACCTGGTTTTTCGGCATCAGGATACCCGACATGAAACTCATCAGGACCTACCACACCGAGGATTTCAAAACGCTCGCGCTCGCTGTTGAAGCGCGTTATGCTCGACCAAAAGCGAGCGATATCGAGTATAAGTTCAGCGCCATAAGAATGCATAAATTCAACATCCTGGGTAACCTGAAAGTACTGCCAGACATTATGGACGATTGCACTTCCTACATGGCGTTGTAAGAATGTATTATCAGGCATCCAGCGTTGTGAGCGCTGGTTAAAGTTAAGTTCTTGGGTTTCCTCCTGACCATTGCTACCGCTTTGCCAAGGAAACATCGCCCCCTTGTACCCAGCAGTGGTAGCGGCTGCGCGTGCTTCACCAAGACGCCGGTAGCGATACATAAGTAGTGAGCGGGTGATTTCGGGCATTCGATAATTAAAAAACGGGAAGATGAATAATTCATCCCAAAAAATATGTCCTTGATAGGCTTCACCTGTCCAGCCCCGTGCAGGCACTCCGATATCGAGGCCTATGGAGTTGGGTGATACAGCCTGTAGCAAGTGAAACATGTTCAAACGAAGAAGCATTGGCACATTTGACGTATACCCGGGATTGGCCGGTTGAACATCCACGTCAAAGTGGCTCCACAGGTTCTTCCAGGCAAGAACATGGTCTGCCAAAACACCTTCGAAGCGCTCCGCCCTTACGATTGCTTTGCGTGCCTCCAGTCCACACTCTGAAATAGCATGGTCGCGAGAGGTATACAAAGAGACCTGTTTTTCAAGAATCAGTGTCTGGCCTTGTTTGATATCGATGATCAGTTCTTGTCCGATGATTCCCGGTTCTTTGAAGACCTGCCGTTTAACATCAAGTCGATGTCCTTCAAGGAACGCTTGAGTTCTGGTCGCTTGCGCGACATGAATATTAGATTGATTAGTGCGAACAGTCATACACACAACATCATCGTCAAAGGCCTCGCTTACCACGGGTTCCAAATGCTTGTTGTTAAACTTACGGTACAGCTTGGCGCCAGAATTAACGATACGCCCGTCAATCCCAGAATGAACTGTAACCTCCTCAGACCAGTTTTCTGCTGTCAGCGTCAGCTCTAATGCCCCTAGATGCATGTTACTCATAGAAATCAGACGTCGTTCCTTAAGCATACTGCGCCGCCCCTCACCATCCTCAAATCTGATGCTCCGCAATAGTACACCTTGTCGCAAATTGAGTTCCTGACGATACGACAAGAGCTTGACTTTACGAACATCGAACCAATCCTGACTACCGATACAAAACTTGAGCATGAGCCAGTTGGGGAAATTCACCAAATCCTCATTCTCAACCACCCGACCGGCAATATCGGTGTGTAACCTATTGTAGCCACCGGCAAGGTAGGTTCCCGGATAGTGAATATCGTCTGCATCTCCCCAGGCTGCGCTGCCGCGAGTAGCAAAATAACCATTTCCCAAAGCACATAAAGCCTCTCGCTTACCCTCCTGTACGGGATCGAAGTCTTCAAATACGAGCGACCACGCCGATGGCGGTTCCACAGACACTTTAACTTGCGACAAATCAGTCACCACAACATCTGCACCGGCTTTGCGCATCGCTTGAGCATGTCCTGTGCGATCTACGCCGATGACGCAGCCGAATTGGCCGGCGTGCCCAGCCTCGACTCCAGCGATCGCGTCCTCCACAACAATGGAGCGCGCAGGTACTGCACCAACTTGCCTAGCTGCTTCAAAAAAAGGATCCGGCGCCGGTTTACCCTTAATTTTGAGACGCTTAATATCCTTCCCATCCACTCGCGCGTCAAAGAGCTGCGCGATGCCTGCCGCCTCGAGCACCTCGGCGCAGTTAGTGCTTGATGACACCACCGCCGTCTTAATTCCTTCTGCCCGGAGTGTGCGCGCCAGCGTGATTGCCGGTTTATAAAGCGCAACGCCACGCTGCTCCACATACTTCAGGTAATATTGGTTCTTGAGATTTCCCAAAGCGCATATGCTTTGTATCTCCCGGCCGTCTTCAGGTGTACCCCACGGTAATTTAATTGCTCGAGACTCGAGAAAGGCGGCCACGCCTTCGTAGCGAGGCTTACCGTCAACGTACTGGGCATAGTCAGAATTGATATCAAAAGGGATGAATGGTTTGTCTGCCTTGGTAGCGTGCTGTTCAAGAAAACCGTCGAACAGTTTTTTCCAGGCATCTTTATGAATGCGCGCTGTTTTAGTCAGCACCCCGTCAAGATCGAACAAAATCGCGTCAAAGTCCTGAGGTGCGAGTGTTATTATGGTTTTCATCTTAGTTATATCCATTAGGTTATTTTATCCGCCGTGTCGCTCGGTCTTGTTAATTCCGCTTCGGATACTATATTATTTTTAATTTTTTTAACTAAAACCCGAACACTATTTGATCGTTTTTTTATCCGGATCAAATAGCTTATAGGCCAAAAGTTTAATCCTGTCATTGATAAGAAACCATGCCAATGCATACCCCCAAACGAAACCAGCCCAACCCCAACCTAGGGGCGTCATAAATAAACCATAAACTGCTATGAGTGTCGCTATAATTTGCGTACCCAGTACGGCTATCCATAAGATCTTAGCTGGACGAATAGACCAAAACGGTCCCCGTGTTCTTGTAAGGAAGATTGTAAGGTGACCTGCAACAGATAATTTTAAATACATTAAGGTTTGTATATGCTCACGGTCAAGGTGAAAGACCCGCTCAGCTAAATAAAATAAGCCAAAAGCAGAGACAACACCTATAACACCCAGTACTGTAGAAATCCCCAGTACCATACGCATATTCCAAGCCTCTGGTTCATTCTTATAGTTAACATTATCATACGCTATAGATAAAATAGCCCCATCATTAAGTAAGGCCAACATCACAATCATAACTGCCGTTACTGGGTAAAAATTAAATACCAATATAGAAACCGTCATAAACAATAACACACGTAATGTTTCCGCGATGCGATAAATGGCATAGCTATTCATCCGTTGAAAAATTTTCCGACTCTCCTTAATGGCGTCAATAATCACTGACAACCCAGGAGTCATAAGGACGATGTCTGCTGCGGCACGAGCAGCATCCGTTGCTTCAGATACGGCAATCCCGCAATTGGCTTTCTTAAGTGCTGGGGCATCATTAACGCCGTCACCTGTCATCCCTACTATGTGTCCACGTTTTTGTAACACATCCACAATGTGATATTTATGTTCAGGAAACACTTGTGCAAAACCTTCGGCATTCTCGATGGATTCTGAAATGTCCTTCGTTTCTTCCTTATTTGAATCGCCCAAACTACTAGCATCGAGAATAGTTGTGCCCATATCTAACTTCTGTGCCGTTTCCTTGGCGATTGCCAAGGCATCTCCCGTAACCATTTTAATTTTCACCCCCATAGCTAGTGCTGTCGCAATGGTTGACTTAGCATCTTCACGAGGCGGATCAAACAAAGGTAATACACCTATAAACTGCCATTCGCCTTCGCCATCAGTACGGGCTACCCCTAAGGAACGAAAGCCTCGAGCTGCAAAATTATTGACAGCCTTATCAACGGCAACCTTCAACTTCTCAGAATTGGTCGCCAATTCCAAAATCACCTGTGGTGCACCTTTCGTTACTTTAAAGTCTTTACCATCCTTCCCTTTAACCGTTGCCTCTGTGCGTTTATGTACAGGATCAAACGGTTGGAAATGAATCACGTCATAATCATTTAATATTTTTTTGTCTTTCAAACCTCCCAAAACCGCTAGGTCTATTGTGTCGTTATTTTCAGCACGCGATGCCAATGCGCCACTGAGTATAACCTCATCGGCAAGGATAGCGTTAACACTAAAAGGATCTCCTAATGTTAACTTGTTCTGGGTTAATGTACCGGTTTTGTCGGCGCAAAGTATATCCACTCCTGCCAATTCTTCTATAGCAACCAACTTGCTCACAATCGCCTTTTTTTTGGCTAGTAATCGTGCGCCAACAGCCATTGTTACCGATAACACTGTTGGCATAGCAACCGGAATCGCTGCCACAGTCAACACCAAAGCAAACTGCAAGGTAATGAGGACTTTGTCTCCACGGAAGATAGCCACAGAAATAATTATGGCTACTAAAACCACAGCCAACACAATCAGGTAATTACCAATTTTCAAAACGGCCTTTTGAAAATGACTAACGGTATGTGCTTCTTGCACCAGTTGTGCTGTTTTTCCAAAATAGGTATTAGTACCTGTAGCATAGATTATGGCACCTATTTCACCGCGACGAATGATTGAACCAGAAAAGACTGCCTCACCAGATTTGCGCGTGACCGGTAATGATTCACCCGTCAATGCAGACTGATCAACTTCTACCGAATCACCATCCAATAAGCGTGCATCGGCAGGAACAATATCACCCAAGCGTAAGCGAATAACATCGCCGGGAACTAATTCGCGTGAGGCCGGAGTAATCCACTTTCCATCACGCTTAACACGCGCTTTAACGGCCAGTTGGGCCTGAAGGGCCGCTATGGCGTTACCCGCCTCACGTTCTTCCCAAAACCCCACGACAGCATTGGCCAAGAGTAAAAGAAGAATGATGAAAAAATCGGGCCAATGTCGCGCCACTGCCGAAAGGATTACGGCCGCTTCAATCATCCATGGAATGGGGCCCCAAAAATAAGAAAGGAATTTCAGGAACATATTGGTTTTCTTTTCCTCAATTTCGTTGGTTCCGTATTGAATTAGACGTTTCTTCGCTTCTGTTTGAGTGAGCCCGTCTAGTGATGAATCCAGTTTTTTCATCAGTTCCTGCATAGGCAGGGATTTTAGTTCGTCTTTTGCATTGGGTTTTGATGCTTCTGCTTTAGACTGATCTCTATTTGATGTCATATCTTAAAATTTTATTTTATTGATTTACGTCTAATGCCATCCTGCTGTAATGCATGCTATAACTAGTCTATCGAATATTTTGTCTCCAAAACACCTTCTGTTAAGTTTTTATAAACGAATTCATTTAGATCTAATTGAAGGTATTTAGCCTTGATTTTAGGGTAGGTTTCTACAAAGTTTTGTTGGGCATTACGTATGGCGATATAAACCCATTTCAATGTTTCTTTTGTAATGTGTTCTGTTGATTTTTCACTTATGTGAATATCTATATTTCCAACAATATCCGCAGACAACGTACTTTTGTCTGTAAAGTCTTCATTTTTAAAAACACGTAGCGCCTTTAAGCCCGCTTACGCCCTAATAAGTGTGATCAGCCCCCCTCTTAATGTAGTTTCTTTGTTGTGCTTCAAAAGGTTTTAACTCATCTTTCTAGAAATCGAGTTCTCCCTTCCTTAGTTGGTGTTCAAAAGGAATATTTACGTTGTATAAAACTTCTTTTTCCATAATCATGAGTGATGATTTTATATTTTTCAAAGATTCAATTTTATATAGCGGTATGAAATGATGTAGGTCATTCTGTAAAAAAAATTAAATTGAGTTTTTTAAATTTTAATAATATCTGTAGGCGTCTCAACCAAAATAGTCTTGTTGCCTCATAGTGCGGTAGGTTGATTCATAATCTCTGGATTATGTTGTATTAATTTAATCCAGTCATTGTATAGAAAAATTGTGATGTTCAAAATGGGATGTATAGACGGGATGTTCCTGATTTACTAAATCTGCCACCACCATATTCAGTCTGCTTGCAAGTTCCACGAGTTGCGTTCCTATTAGATTTGTTTTTAGAATATCAATTTCTTCTATTTTTAGTCCCTATGCTTTGGCGAATGACAAGATCTGTTTTGCTCTTACAGACTTAGAACTGTAGAACAACGTTATTTGTCTATTTGATGTAGCGATTTCTCCCATAGCATTATATGAATATACTTTATCTTCTGTGTATTCAAAGCTGCTGCAATAGTTTCTGAAAGTATGTTCATGTAATTTTTTATTTAATGAGTTAATCTAAAATTCTTCTTTAACAATTGATTTTTTATCTACATGTAAATCGGCTAATTGTTTTTCGATTGCTTCCATCATTGGTGGAGGTCCGCAGAGATAAAAAAGTTTATGTGTACCGCCATTATTTGCTTGAATGAAATCTTTAGTAATTTGTCCATTCGCATAACCATCCACTTTTTCATCCGATAAAATGTTGATAAAATTAGTGCCTAATAATCTTTTAAATTCTTTTTCTAGGATAATGTCATTCTTTGTTTTGTTGGCGAAAATGAGGGTATTATTTCCTAATTCATTTTTTGACTCAAGATCTCTAAAAATGGAAACAAACGGAGTAACACCAACTCCTCCAGCCATAAATACACCTTCTCCTTTATAGTTAATCGCTCCAAAAACCTCATGTAAAATTAACTCATCGTTTATTTTAAGGTGGATTAATTCGCCTGTCACTCCTTTGTGCGATGGGTATGTTTTTATAATAAATTCAAGATGATTTTCCTCAGGAAGACTTGTAAAAGTGAACGGGCTCTTCTTATCCTTCCAACCCTTTTTGTTTATGGAAACTTCTGTGGCCTGACCAGGGATGAAGACGTAATTTTGAGGTTTTACTGTCACAATCTTAAATACATCATGAGTGACCTTATCTATTGATTCTATTTTTACAATATGTTGTTTCATCTTATTTTTATTTTGACTACTATTTTGCTAAATAATTGAGTTTTGTTCTTCTCAGTAAGTATTTGTTCAAAATGGATTAGCTTATTCATAATTCTTCGAGGCATTTAAGGTTTATAACTCAAATTTCAGGGTATGCATGAGTTGTTTTATTGATTTTACAATTAAAACGAATCATGTAGCTCACATACCCAAATCAATCTTTTTTTCACAAACCCATGAATTCCTAAATTCTAAGAGTTCACGACCAAAGTCTGAACGCTTTGTTCTTCCACAAAAAAAAAGATAGACTTACGGTTGTTTTGTAAGTATGATGAACATCTTATTTATATCTGCGCGTTGGTTAGGGCATAATAAATCACCTCCACAATACCTTCTGGTTCTACACTACCATAGTCATTTTCTGCAAGCCGCAATATCTTATCTAAAACATCTTTGTCTGTTATAGTATCTATTAAATATGTTGCTACAGCTCCGGGCTCAATGAAACTAACGCGTATACCATAGGTTGAAGCTAACTCCTGTGGTAGGCAGGCCGTCGGAAAACATTTTTACCGCTACCTTCGCTGTCCTCTTTGGGCTTTTTAAGAAAGTGAATTATATTTTCAATGCTACCCGTTTATTTGAATTTAAGTTTTCTTTTACATTTCTTCCCCACCTTTAAAAGCAACAGGCTGGTACTACTCCTCCAAAACCTTTTGCAGTACAACGGCCTGATTATGTTCGGTGTCCTTCGCCCCGTACAGAAGCGTAACCGAGTTTTGCTTTGCTTGTTTACGGATTTCATCAAGATCTTCCGTTTTATACTCAAGTTCTTTACGATACTTTTTGGCAAAATCGACAAACTTAGAAGGATCGTGATCGAACCATTTTCTTAGCTTTTTCGAAGGCGTAACCTCCTTTTTCCAATCGTCGAGATTTGCATCTTCCTTGCTCATGCCCCGAGGCCATAGGCGATCAATCAAAACACGGTAGCCGTCATCGTCAGACGGGTCTTCGTAAATCCGTTTTATCTTTATTGTTTTCATTTTTATAACTTTATTATTGTGGCGGTTATGTATTCAAAAGCGACATTGTAATTTCATTGATTAGCAAACTTATAGGCGTTTCCAGAATATGGCCGATCACATCTTCCAAAGATTTGGGTTGGTGTCTATTTCTCCATAAGCCAAGCTTTATGTCATCTTTTATTACTTTTAACTGTTTTTCCATCTCTTCCATCGTAAGGGTCGCAAGCGAAAATAGAGCACTATAATCTCCTCCTTCCTTGCGCCCTTGCACATAGTCAACGCCACGACGATCAGTTGTTTTGTCTTTTCGTCCAAAGCACATTCCTTGAAAACAGTTCTGCTTAAATTTCGCCAAGCTTCTACCTGCTTAAGGACTAAGTCCACTTTTTTCTTTGCTATTTTTTATTTTCAATGAATTTGATTTTATTTGTTTTATGATTCTCATCAAGTTCCGCGTTCAAAGTAATCTCTAGGCCCAGCACCTTGCCCTGTGTTATTATCTTTCCTTCTCCTTCTTTTAGAGAGTCGTTCCAGACGGCATTTGCTGTACCTTTTATGTCTTTTGTTCTTGTGGAGTTATAAAATATTCCTAATTGACTCCCTGGTTTTCCTTTTCTAAAAACTGACGGAGTACATATTGCAAAATCCCCCCGTTTCTGTAATATTCGATTTCAATCAGGGAATCGAGGCGTGCAATAGCGCCAAATTTAATTTCTTTGCCAGATACGGTCTTGGCCATGACCTGTACTTCCTTTAAAGGCGTAATAGCTTCGGAAATGCCAGTAATCGTAAATATTTCTGCTCCGTCGATTCCCAATTTTTCGGCACTGTCTCCATCCTTGTATTGGAGTGGAAGTACCCCAAGCCCTACTAGGTTGCTACGGTGAATACGCTCATAGCTTTCTGCAAGCACACATTTAATTCCTAGGAGAAATGTACCCTTTGCGGCCCAATCCCGGGACGATCCACTTCCGTATTCTTTTCCGGCAAGCACGACCAATGGGGTTTCGTCACTACGGTATTTTACGGATGCATCAAAGACAGACATCTCCTCTCCCGTAGGCAAATATCGAGTATTGCCTCCCTCTTTATCCGCGAGTTTGTTCTTGATCCGTACATTAGCAAAAGTACCGCGGACCATAACTTCATCATTGCCTCGACGGCTACCGTAGGAATTGAAATTTTCCTTTTTCACACCTTGTTCAATCAAATATTTTCCAGCCGAAGAATGTTCATTAAAAGATCCTGCCGGCGAAATGTGATCGGTAGTTATGCTATCGCCCAGAACCAATAAGGCGCGGGCATTTTTTATATTTTCCAAATCGGGTGCCGTGGCAGAAATATCCCGAAAAAATGGA
Source organism: Formosa sp. L2A11 (assembly GCF_009796865.1). Taxonomy (GTDB): domain Bacteria; phylum Bacteroidota; class Bacteroidia; order Flavobacteriales; family Flavobacteriaceae; genus Formosa. The sequence goes on from NZ_CP047028.1 coordinate 3,226,535, forward strand.
ATTTCCTTGATATATGTGGAATTTTTGTCCCAATGGTATAAATCCCCCTTCGGAACCTCTAGGTTCCGCCAGATCTCATTACCATCAAATATCTCGTCGTAATTCTTTTGAAAATCTTTGGGAGAAAGTACTCGGCCCAAAATTTCATTAATTTCATCGTCGGTCGGCCAGATATCCTTAAGGTAAACGGGCAGGAGGTTTTTGTCGTAGCTAATAGGATCATTGATCAGGTCGATATCCACCCTTCCTGCAATCGCGTAGGCTACAACTAACATTGGCGACATTAAGAAATTCATCTTTACCTGTGGATGCACGCGAGCCTCAAAATTCCGGTTTCCCGAGAGCACCGAGGCAACCACAAGTTCATACTCGTCCACCGCCTTGGCAATAGCACGGGGCAGTGGACCCGAATTCCCTATACATGAAGTACAACCATAACCTACTAAATGGAACTGTAGGGCTTCAAGGTCTTTCATCAAATCAGCCTTTTCCAGATAATCCGTTACGACTTTGGAGCCCGGGGCAAGAGAGGTCTTTACCCAAGGTTTCACATCGATACCGTGTTCACGCGCTTTTCTTGCTACCAGTCCAGCCCCTATCATCACAAACGGATTGGATGTATTGGTACAAGAGGTAATTGCGGCTATGGCTACCGCCCCATCACAGAGCATAAACTTATCATCCCCACGATCTATCCAAACGGTTTTAAGGCCATCTTTTTCCTTTATTTCTATATTTCTTCCCTTATTGACCGGTTTTGGTAACTCATGTGCCGGTTGATTTCCGCCCTCATCCTTAAAGCGAGCTAACGATTGCAATGTTTCGCGGTTCTTGGGTTCGATATAGTCTCGTCCGAAAGAGTCTCGCAACAATTCGATAAACTTTGGTTTGAACTCCCTTAAAAGTATTTTGTCCTGCGGCCGTTTAGGACCAGCCACGGTAGGTTCAATAGTCGAAAGGTCCAGTTCCACGATCGTGGTGTATTGGATTTTTTCCTCGTTTTCCCGCCATAACATATTGGTCTTGCAATACGACTCCACCAAAGCGACTTGCTCCTCGGAACGATTGCTTTGATGCATATATTCCAGCGTCTTGTCATCAATTGGGAAATAGGTAATCGTACACCCAAATTCAGGAGACATATTTCCGATGGTCGCCCTGTCCGGCACCGAAAGATGGTTGCAGCCCGGGCCAAATACCTCTACGAATTTCCCCACCACTCCTTGTTTCCGTAACAGATTGGCAATCGTTAGCACTAGGTCAGTGGCCGTGGAGCCCACGGGAAGTTTCCCTGTAAGTTTAAGTCCTATTACCTCGGGCATTATGAAATAGAGCGGTTGCCCCAAAATGGCCGCTTCGGCCTCGATACCCCCAACTCCCCAAGCCACTACGCCAATACCGTTTACCATAGGTGTATGGCTATCCGTGCCTACCAAGGTATCTGGAAAGAGCTCTCCATTTCTTTCTATGACCCCTTTTGAAAAATATTCCAGATTTATTTGGTGACAAATACCCATCCCCGGAGGGACTACTCTAAAATTATCAAAGGATTTCTGCGCCCATTTCAAAAATTGGTACCGTTCTTTGTTGCGTTTGTATTCCTCGTCCATATTGCGGCCATAGGAATAGGCCGTTCCAAAATAATCGACCTGTACGGAATGATCGATGACCAGATCGACCGGAACCAGCGGATTTATAGTATTGGGATCTTTTCCTTTTCGGGCTACTTCTGCGCGAAGCGCAGCAATGTCCACTACGGCAGGTACTCCTGTAAAATCCTGCATCAACACCCGAGCAGGTTTAAAGGGAATATCCTTGTCCGATGCCTCAGGTTCCCAATGAAGCAAGGTCTCTATGTTTTCCTTGGTAACGGCAAAACCGTCATAGTTGCGCAGCGCATTTTCCAATAGGATACGAATTGAAAATGGAAGTTTACTTATTTCATATCCTTGTTCTTCAAGCTCTGAAAGACTGTAATAATCAAAACTCTTTCCTGACAGCGATAATTTTTTCTTGATATTAAAGGGATCCTTGTCCATAGTATTTATTTTTATTTTTTTTAATTCACAAGACTTGTCGCTCTTTGGTCATTGACCAAGTGTTTGTCTTGTTTTATTAATTTCTTATTCAATTCAACTAGATTATAATCTCGAATAATTGTTTACAACATTCACAAAATGAACACGTAAAACCCATTCGTAGTACCACTATTCTTCCCGTTTAGGGCAAGCACTTTTAATGGCTTCTTTTAAATATGGAGTTGTTTTATAATTTATGGCGTGATTAAAATTGATCTTTGATGTAAGGTCTAATTTTTACCTGAACCATTAGCCTCCAGAACTTTACAAACTATAGGTTTACAAATCTGACGCACAACTACTCCAATTACTCCGCCCACCCCAGACATAACAATTGTTTCACTTTTTTTTGGCAAAGTGCCGTTTTTACGCTTGGACGTTTGTTCAGAATAATTACTTTATTCATGCTTTAAAATTTTTATAGATTATTTCATCCCATATAAAAAGTTAATTGTTGCTTTTGTGTTTTCCTGCACTTAAGTTTAATGATTCTTTAAGCGCCCTTCTATGGTTTCTAATGAAGCTTTTAATTTTTCAAGCGCATTATTCACCGCTGCTTCTATGGTATTTGCATTACTGGTAACAGCAATAGGTTTCCTGTTTTCAAGCCTTGCTTCAATCATACAACGTTTGTCGTTCTCTCCATTTTTTAGACTATTTTCATCTGATAGATGAACTTCAATTCTTGTTATATTATCGCTAAAATTTGATAGTTCCTCCTTTATTATTGTATTCAAATAACTTTCAAGTCTTTCGTCTCCAGCTATATTTTTATCGGTATTTAATTGAATTATCAAGATTTTTTGTTTTAAAGATTATTTTTAAAATATGTGTTTCATATTTTTTTAATTAATTCGTAAATATCACTTTCAGGGCTTTTTATTTGGCTATATCGGTATGAAAGCTGTTGAATAATCCGAATAAGCTATCCTCTTTTTTTAAATAAATTCCCATACCGTTGACTTAAAATGTAAGGGTGATTTTTTTAACTATGTAGCTTTCAATTGCAATCTCTTAGTGCTATATACTAAGAAACGCCTAACTGAACTGAAACAAATCATCTGTCTTGCTCTGCTCTTTTTTATTTCTTTTCCTCCACAACTAATTAATAAGACTAAGAGAAATATAAATTTCATTATTCTTGTCTTGTCATTGTCTGAAAGTGTTATTCGCTTTAATACTACAAAAGTAAGTGAGCAATAAGAAAGGTAAAATGACCTGGATCATCCATATAGAAAAATGAACTACGCCGTTGCATCCCAGACGGGGTATTAAAATAATTTAGGTTGTCCACAATGGATCTTCTTGTACTCTACTTCCTTTCCCTGATTCTGAACATATTTTTGAATGACTTCTTTTCCAACATACAAGCCAATAGTATTTACATACTATACACTTGTCCAAAAATCACCACTCTATATTCATATTTTTATTTCAGGTTGTAGGCGAAACATCTCCCTTACAGTTGAGCTTTTTATTGACCAATTAAATTATTGATAATTTAGGTACACTTTGAATTAGAAAACTAACAATATTTGACTCGTATACTATTTATATAAATTCAATTTTATAAATCTCAGAAATCGCTCTACATATATTTATTAAGGTATTTCCTGAATCATCAGTGATAATTCTTTTTCTATACTTCAATGGAAAAAAAAGTAATACATTAATAAAGCTAAGGATGTTTTAATATCCCAAAATAATAGAACAATACTTACTGCGCTCGTGTTTTGGAGCATTAATACAACAATAAATATAAGTGGACAATTGTTAATATAGTATAAGTTGTTTGTTTCTTTTTAAGTAAATTATAGCTTTAGACTTGGTCTTTCTATAATTTTTTAGTGCAGAAAAAACAGTCTTCAGAGTCTAATTCATCAGTAAATCATTCTTTCTTCTGAGACACCATAAGATTCACATTGACAAACAATTACATCATCACTAGGATTTCAATCTGCTGGTGTAGCTATGTTATATACATCGGCAGTTTGTATGGCAATAAGTGCGCAATAAATCTCATCAAATTAAGGGAATAAATTAGGCCTTAAAACGACTTAGATTATGCTTTTTAAATAATTAAAAATCTAATAAAAATAGGACTTATACCATTTGAAATAGTTTACCTTATAAGACACATAAGTTTATATAATAATGGATAAAGGATTACAAGGTCTAGCATTTTTTCAAGGCATTTTTCAATCATCTGTAGAAGGAATTTTAGTTGTTGATGCAGATGGCATCATCATTAAAGCCAACCCAGCCAGTGAAGAACTCTTTGGTTATATTGAAGGTGGACTCTTAGCCCATAATATAGAAAGTCTTATCCCAAATAAATTCAAAATAAATCATAAAAGCCATAGAGAAGGATACATCGTAAAACCAAAAGCACAACGAATGGGTCAGAATCTAGAGTTATGGGGACTAAAAAAAGATGGCTCTCAATTCCCTTTAGAAATAAGTTTAACTCCTACAATAGTAAAGCAGAAACACGTTGTAATAGCTTTCATAATTGATATTTCGAAGCGGGAAGAAACAGAAAAAAAACTAAACATTAGTCAAACTAAATTAAAAAGCTATGCTGAAGAATTAGAGAAAGAAGTAGCTAGTAGAACTAGAGAACTAACCACTACTGTTCAAAAATTAGTAGCCTCAAATTTAAGTCTTGAGGATCAAATACAAGAAACACTAAAGGCTGAAAAAAGAGCCCTTGTTAATAAATCCTTATCCGCAGCAATTGCTAAGAATTTCCCTAATGGATTCATCATTGTTTTTAACCCAAATTTTGAAATACTACTTTTAGAAGGTGAAGCTATTATAGAATTAGGATTAGATAAAATGATTGTTGAAGATACAACCGCTGATGACATCCCCATCTTTTCCGAAAAACAAAAAACAAAGCTAAAAAAAGATATTTTAAAAACGATTGTTGGTGAGCACCTTAGTTTCGAAATAACATACAAAAACAAATGCTTTTCTGTAAATACCATACCTTTATTTGATGAGCATACCATTATTTCAAGTGCCTTATTTGTATATAACGATATTACAACACATAAGAAAATTGAACGAGATGCTAAAATTGCTTTAAAAAAAGAACAGGAACTCAACGAATTAAAATCACGATTTGTATCTATGGCATCACACGAATTTAGAACGCCTTTAAGTGCCATACAGACTTCAGCTATACTTATTGGAAGACAAAATGAAGCCGGTAAAGAAACAAAGCGTGAGAAATATGTGGCTCAAATCAAGAAAAATGTAAAAATTATGATTGTTATTTTGAATGATTTCTTGTCCTTGAGTAAGTTGGAAGAAGGAAAGGTTCAAGCCAACAAGGAGCTTTTTGATTTTATTGACTTTTCTAAAACGCTTATTGCAGACGTATCGACAACTAAAAAAACAGGAAAAAATATTATTTTAGTAGCACCAGATTATCCGCTTTTACTAAATCTTGATCCAAAACTAATGCGTACTATCTTGATGAATTTAATATCTAATGCCCTTAAATACTCTCCTAGAAATACAGATGTTCGTATTACAATAGAAGAAAGTGACGTGTTTGTCACGCTTCAAGTTCAAGACCAAGGTATTGGCATTCCAGAGGACGAACAAAAGAAACTATTCGAACGTTTCTTTAGAGCAGAAAACGCACAGAATATTGAAGGCACAGGTCTTGGTCTTAACATCGTAAAACAATACGTAGACCTTATGGATGGTACTATTGATTTTAAGAGTGAAATCAATACAGGCACTACTTTTTTAATCACGTGGCCAAAACCTACTAAATAAAAAATAATGACAAAAATACTTTTAATAGAAGACAATCAAGATGTAAGAGAAAATACAGCAGAAATCTTGGAATTAGCAAACTACGAGGTTAATACTGCAGAAGATGGTAAGAAAGGTCTTGAAGTTGCAATGCGCATTCAACCAGACATTATTATCTGTGACATTATGATGCCAGAAATGAATGGATACGATGTATTACTACATTTAAGTAAAGATAAAACAATGGCCAGTACACCTTTTATTTTCCTAACCGCTAAAACAGAAAGAATAGATGTAAGAAAAGGAATGAACTTAGGCGCCGATGATTATCTCACAAAACCTTTTGAAGAAAGTGAATTATTAGATGCCGTTGCCTCAAGGCTTAACAAACATAGCTTCCTTAAAAAAGAATTCTCTAAGGATATTGAAGGTGTTAATCAATTTTTTAATGATGTCTCGGTACACGAAGGTATGGAAAGCCTTTCTGAAGGTCGTGAGCTCGAAACATTAAATAAAAAAGACTTTATTTTTATGGAGGGTGATGTAGCAAATACACTATATTTTATCCAGAAAGGCACTATAAAAACATATAAAACTACAGAATCTGGTAAATGTTTAGTAACAGGTATATTTGGACCCGGACAATTTATTGGGCAATTATCTCTACTAACAAATAAAGGTACTTATAGAGATACTGCAACAGTTCTGGAACAAGCAGAAGTTTTTAAGATTCCTAAAGCTGATTTTACAACTTTACTATTTGGTGATAAGTTGATTTCAAATAAATTTATAACCATGATTTCTAACGATTTAATTGATCTTCAAGAACAACTAATAAGTATGGCCTTTGCCACAGTGAGACAACGTTTAGCAAAAGCACTAATGGATTTATCTAAGATTGAAACACTTAATAACACTAAAAATAAAGGCATCAATATATCAAGAGAAGATTTAGCAAGTCTAATGGGGACAGCTACTGAGACTGCTATTAGAATGTTAACTGATTTTAAAGATGAAGCATTAATAAGTTTTGGTTCTCATAGAGAAATCATTATTGAAGACAAAAAAACCTTAAAAGATATTGTCCTTTTTGGATAAAATATAGACAGGCTGACCCTCGTCATTGAAGAAAAGAATTGTTACGGTTAATTTAGCGAAACGTTGAAACTAAATTAATATTTGTACAATGTCTGCTAAAAAACATAACACACCACAAAAATTATTTGTTATAAGAACATATAAAAGCTTATCCCAAATAGAGACGGTATTGCGCCATATTGCACAGAAAAGTAATATGCCACTTCAGTTATCTATCCTAGGTCAGCTTACTACCAATAAAGCAATTACTAAAAAAGAACTTAAAAAAATAATAGACGATAAAAAACAGCAATTAAGCGCTTTATTAGGCAAGCAATTTCAATTTGGTTATTTCTATAACCCTGAAATTGGCACCTTATTTATTGCTGGTCATTTAACCCCAACATTCATTAATAAGATTGATGAAAGAGAGCTCGCGTCTTTACCCACAGGTCTTATAGGAATATTTAGGGGGATGGGTATTAATACCGAAGAGATTAACACCTATTTAACGGAGTTGAAAAATGAAAATTATTGCTTAATAATTCGAGGGGAAAGTAGTGTTTTAGACACTCTAGAACCTATGTTAAATGTATACTAGTTAAAGTAAGGAAGCCTTTAATTATTTTAAATTCTTCTAGTATCTCTATAAATATCTATTAACATTCATTTTTCATAGAAGCATAGTATTTAAAATATATAACCCGTTGTGCATTTAAGCAATATTTACTTTTAAGTTATTTATATTTCTATTGAATTCCAATTTATTTAAATACTGTATTATGGTCTTCGCAGTTATTTTGGTTAAGATTCTTGTTTTAAAAACTTGAAGAGATTTGGCATAATTTGTACAAATCATAAATTGGCCACAACGTTATGAGTATAGAGTTTCAATACGTTTTCTTGATTTTCTGAAGATGTAAGATTGCCTCTTGTAATTATGCTGATTTTCACGCACAGGAACTTTTATTTTTATGTTGCTATATGCGAATAAATCAAGTTTATATATGGTAGACAAATACCCTTTATCGGCAAGTAAAACACTGCCTATCATTTGATTTTGTATGTCATTAAAATAATGATAAAGCTTGTGTCAAATCAAAGGGTAAATCTCTAAACGATTGACATTGCTATCAATACTCATATATTTAGAAGTTAACCCATACAAAACAGAACTTTCCCCAACAGTCTTGGTTTACGAATTTGATGTCTAAATGAATTTTTAGTACCTAGAATACTTAAATACATAACTTTTATTAAGTGATGGAGTAATCACTTTTATGCATTGAAAATATAGAATGATTAAATAACATTATCCATTTCAGAAAACGAAAGACATTTAAAATAATTTTGATACCGTTCATATTATTTGCATTAGCACAAAAAAAGACCCTAAGAGTTCAGTACTATTGGAGCCTAACTAAATACAGTTAGCTTAACAATGTTTTAACTCATGCATGTGTTCGTTAGTTGTGGTAATTGCGACTAAACAAGAGTACAGAGTAAAAACATCATTTAAAGCAAAGTGCTTTCTAAAACTTAAAACAATTTATACTTAATATTATGAAGAAAATAGCAATAAACGGAATGGGCCGAATTGGTCGTACCGCATTAAAAGTAATACTAGATACACCGGATTTAGAAGTAGTAGCTGTGAACGATATTGCAAGTATCGAAAACATTGCCTATTTATTAGAGTTTGACAGTGTGCACGGAAAATTTGAAAAGTCAGTTGAATTTAAAGTTGGTAAACTGATTGTAGATGGTAAAACCATCAAATTTTTTAACGAAAGAAACCCAGAAGACCTTCCTTGGAAAGCGTTGGATATAGACGTTGTCATTGAAAGTACTGGAATTTTTACCAAATATGATGATGCGGACAGACATATAAAAGCGGGAGCTAAAACCGTAGTTCTTTCGGGACCAGCCAAGAGTCCAGAAATCCCTACCGTTGTACACGGGGTAAATACCGAAGACGGTAAAACAAGTATTTTTTCTTGTGCAAGTTGTACCACGAACAACATCAGCCCGATTATAGAAATTATCGGCCGTCGTGTTGGAATCAAAAAGGCTATTATGACCACCATACATGCAGACACAAGTTCTAATGCCATGGTAGATTCGCCCAACAAAGGAAACTTTAGAATGGGACGTTCAGGTATAAACAACCTTATCCCTACTACAACTGGAGCTGCAGTAGCTACAACTAAGGCGTTACCTCAATATGCAGGCAAATTTGATGGTATGGCAATACGTGTTCCTGTTGCGGTTGGATCCATTTCGGACATCACTATTGTTACTGAAAAAACGGTAACCTCAGAAGAAATAAATAAAATATTAGAGGAAGAAGCACAAACGGATCGTTATAAAAAGGTACTGCAAACCACTTATAAACCATTAGTTTCTAGTGACATTATAAAAAGCCCTTATGGCTCTATTGCTGATCTTTCATTAACCAAAGTTGTTGACGGAGATCTTTTAAAAGTATTGGCGTGGTATGATAACGAATGGGGATTCACGAACCAAATGATCCGTCAGATTCAAAGTTTATAACACATTTAAAACGGATGGATTACTCATAATTCATAAAAAAAAAACAGGTCAAGCTTTTATAGTTTGACCTGTTTTTTACTTTATTCTCCTTTTTTCTTATTGGTATACATTTTTAAGTGCGCACGTGCTATTATTTAGTCTTCTATTTCTTTCCCCATTGCAAACGGCTGCATATCTTCAGAAATAATATTTTCTGTAACGTGATTGATGTAATTGCTCATTACTTTAAGAGAAACACCAACAATAACATCCATTACCTGCTCAGGTGAAAAACCAGCATTGTAAAAAGATTCTAAATCTGATGCTTCAAGATGACCTCTATTTACAGTGATTTTTTCAGTAAGTGTTACCAGTGCATTCAATTTTTTATCTGTAACAGGCAATTGTTTACGAATCTCATTGATGGTTTTAGACGGTATTCCATTTTGCTTTGCTCCTCTTGTATGCGCTGCTATGCAGTACTGACATTGGTTGACCACACTTGAAGACAACAAAATTAAATTTTGCTCGCCCGTAGTGAATGCTGTTTTGGTGAAAAAGGTTTTGCTTAGATTACTATACCCTTCCAACGCAGCAGAAGAACCCGCCATGTATTTAAATAAATTGGAAATAACTCCATTTTGTTCCTTCACCTTGGTGAGTATTTCTTTAGAAGCCTCAGGTGCCGTTTCAATAGTATGTTTTGTGAATTGTTTCATGTTTTATTTTTTATTATGATTATTTATGAAAAATCAAATCTTACAAGACCTCTTTCATGTGTTTATAATTGGTTTTTATCATCGTGTGCAAAAGATTCTTCCATGGATTGTTTTACATCAGTAAGTTATCTAGCCGGAACTCCTCTGAATCCAATGGCTTCTGCTATCATTGCAAAATTGGGGTTCACCATATGTATTACCTCGAAATACGCTTTTTTAAGAAGGAACTGAATTTTGTCCCAAACATAAATTTAGTAATGACTTGGGAGGACTGAGAAGCGGTATATTCATTGCCTTGGCCTTGGGCTTAACAGAATCCATGGATAAGTATCTATTTCTATTTATTACTTATGTTGTAGTGGTGTTTTCAATCTTAGTGCAAGGACTTATTGTAGATAATTTAGTTAAAAAACTATTCAAAACCAAAACTAATTATTGAATTGGACCTTTTCAAGTTCTTGTACGACTTATCATAAATTATATAAACTCTAGTAAATGACCTAGGTCATTTCATTTAGCCTCATCTATACCCACCTTTATAAAAAATTATAAAAAATGAAAAACATAATTATACTAGTAGATTTTTCAAAACATTCTGAGTTTGCCTTAAAGGCTGGTGCCATTTTAGCAAAGAAACATCATGCCGTACTTCATGTGCTGCATATGTTAGAATTATCTGATAGTATTTTTACACATTCAGTATCGGATAATAAAAAGGAAATGCAGTTTACGCTCGCTTTAGTCAAGAAAAAATTTGAATCTTTTTTAGAAAAAAATTATCTAAAAGAGGTTAAAGTTGTTCCTATAATAAAACACCAGTATTAATTATAAAGTCTGAACCTAAGAATTTTGACTTAAAAAATGTGGTAATGGCTACAGATTTGAACCCAGAAAATAATTCGGTATTTTCTCAGAAATCAGCACTATTTTCTACTTTAGGAAGTACTGTCCATCTGGTTTATGTCAATCTACCTTATAAACATTTTATTAGCTCCAGAGAATTTAATGAAAAGGTAAAAGTATTTGCAAAATCAGGCGGATCGGATAACATAGAATTCATCGCTGGATATACGGTAGAAGATGGATTAACTCAATATGCAGAAAAAATAAATGCAGATCTCATTGTTGTAAATACGAATGCTAGAAAAGGCTTGAGTCATTTTCTAGGAGAAAGTATTTCTGAAGATCTTGCCAACCACGCAAAACTACCGGTGATGACCTTTAAGTTATAGATCGTTCAATATATAATCAAGTAAAAAAACTAAAGCCATGAAAAATCAGACTACGTATTATAAGATTCGGAAAGAACTTCTCATCTCCATAAAACAAACAATTCCCGAATTAATTAAATTTAAGAAGGACGAAAACAAAATTGCATTCAATAAACTACTCCAAGATGTGGTACCCGACATACGGAGCTACATCATCAAAAGAGTTAAAACTGCCATACAGAAAAATCATTTTCCGAAGAACAAATATGTTCCTAATGATTTTATTGATCAGTTATATATTGAAACCTACGACAATATCGAGAATTTATCTAATGAAGATGAGTTCTATGTCTGGCTCTATAAAAAGACCAACGAACTACTAGATGATGCCATCACTGAAGAAGAATTTGACGATTTATTCTTTACGAATATAGATAACTATTCTAAACAAGAATGGGATCAGATGGAAGAAAATTTTACAGTTGAAAGTGATGGAGATCTCATTATGAACGAAGAACTAACCGATATTTCATACCACCAAAATCCCTACACAATAAAAGATGTATTTTTAGAAAATACAGAAAGTGACCTTATAAAAAAAATAGATAAGGCCTTAAATCAAGAACAAGTAAATAAACACGTACAATTTATTTTGCACAATTTACCATTGCAAACTCAAAATGTATTTGAGCTTTTAACAAAACATCATCTTACTCTAGAAGAAATTGCCGAAGTAAGTAACATAAGCATTACTGAGACAAAAAAATATTTAGATGATGGTAGAAAATTATTAAAAACTAGTTTATTAAATAGATATAATATCTACTAAAAGATGTTTTATGAATGGACTATTAGTATTATAAAAATAATAAGAGAAAGCAAAAATGCAGCAGGAATAACACTTAGGCTTGTCAATATGTAGCAAGCCTTCACAATAAAGAGATTTATTGGTAAAACTAAACGTGAATTCACCAAAAGACATCACAAAAGGACATGAAGAATTATTTAAAAAAATATAAAATTTACGAAAAATAAACACTGTAGCCACAAACTAAAACAAACTATTTATAAACCTATTGAGCGAGACTATTACACCAGGAAACCATGGAAAAGTATTTGTCATCAATAAAGAATTAAGAATATATCTTGGTTGCTCCTTAAATAAGTGTAAAGTCAACATCCCTATAGCTTTTGGGTCAGTTTTGGGATGCCTCATAATTTCAGCGGTGTTATGAATCCAAATTGTATTATCAAAATGTAATGCTAAAAATTTATCAGACCTACCAGCTGCTTTAGCAAACAGACTAAGTAAAAACATTGAAGAATTGGTAGCAAAAACAGTCTTTTCAGAGGCAAATTTCGCCAACTGCTTGTGAAATTTAGTCTTTATTCTTAGATTTTTAGGTATGGCCTCAATCAATAAACCCACATTTTTGACAAATTCAGGCGAATCTGAAGTATAGCTGGTATTTTGCCTTGTTTTGTCCGGTTGTTGCTGTGTTTTTAAATGTGTTTTAAACACTTCACTTAAACACTTAACTTTAATTTACCTTTATCTAAAACGTCCTCATTGATATCATAAACAATTACATTAAACCTTAAAATATCATTAGATACTGTTTTTTTTAGACACAGCAGATGAGTTAGGTCATTGCAAAAAAATACCCTAAACCATTTTGTAGGTTTAGAGCAATTTTCTAAAAGAAGCATATTTATTATTTAATTTAAATGTGAGCGCAACATCCAAGCGGTTTTCTCGTGCTGTTCCATCAACCCTGTAATATAATCACTAATACCATCAGCCTTCCATTTGTTTGCTATAGGCTGTATTTCTTCCCGAATAAAAACAATAATACTTTCGTGATCTTCTAATAATTCGGCAAATATACCTTGGCTATCATTTTTACCTTTTGTTTTTTCAGTAAGATGAGTCAATTGGGAATAGTCTTGTAAAGTTGCGGGTACATAATGCCCTATTGCGCGTATTTTTTCTGCCACAGTATCAACAACTTTTTGTTGCTCTTCATATAAGGTTTCAAGATAAAGATGTACCGCATGAAAATCGGGACCTTCAATGTTCCAATGAAAATTCAAGGTTTTTGAATAAAGTACAAACTCATCCGCTAATATTTTTGATAATTGATCTGCGATTTCCCTTCTGTTTTCTGCAGAAATTCCTATGTTCGGTGTTCTCATTTTTTGAGGTGTTATAATTAATAATATATCAAAGATAGATTGCATTTAATGTGCTCACACTGATCTATATCATAATATCTATTTTTTATAAACTTTAACAGGGGAATAATATTTTCTGTAACGTGCTTAATGTAATTACTCATTACTTTAAGAGAAACAATAACATCCATTACCTGCTCAGGTGAAAAATAAGCATTGAGAGTTTTAGACGGTATTCCATTTTGTTTTGCTCCTCTCGTATGTGCTACTATGCAGTACAGACATTGATTGACCACACTTGAAGACAATAAAATTAAATTTTGCTCGCCGCAGTGAATGCTGTTTTGGCGAAAAGGTTTAGCTTAGATTACTATAGCCTTCCAACGAAGCAGGAGAACCACCATGTATTTAAATAAATTGGAAATTACCCCATTTTGTTCCTTTAATTTGGTGGGTATTTCCTTAGAAGCCTTAGAAACCGTTTCTATAGTTAGTTTTCTGAATTTTTTATTTTTTATAAAAATCAAATCTTACAAGATCTCTCATGTGTTTATAATTGGATTTTATCATCGTGAGCAAAAGCGTCTTCCATAGATCTCTGATAACCATAAGTCGTTACGTCCTAGATTTAAACATACTATTGAAGAACATCTACGGAAAAGCAGATTGAAAGCTACCGTTTTACATCTTACTACTTTTATGGAGATTTTTTTGATGCTAAGTTCGGGAATCAAAGTAGAAAAATCTTATAACTTTATGCCACAAGGAAAAAAGTTCTCTATATCACTACAGAAGATATTGGAATATTTGCTAAAGTTATTTTTCAAAATTCAGAAGATTATGTTGGTAAAACAATAGAATTGGCAGGTGATAAAATTGATGAAATCTAAATTTTAAATGCATTAAAATCAAGTTTAGGAATAAATTTAGAATTACCCCAACTCTCTTTATAAGATTTAACCGCACAAAATCCTTTATTTTGTAAATTAATTGAAATGTTTACATATAAACCATTTCCAACTATAGATATGGATCCCTTAATGGTATTCGTAGAAATACAACGCTCCAAATGAATGAATGCAGCAGTCCAATTACCATAATTTTTAGGACTTTCAAACCGCTCTTCTGCCTTCTCTTTAAAGAAGTCCAAAAATCGTCTTTTACCCTTTGTTGTATTTTTTAAATCAAACTTACCTTGGTAGTATTCTGCCTGCCTAATAGTAAGATTTTTTTTTGCCAACAACTTGGCTTCTTTATTCTACTTTCTTTCGGTAGCATAATTAGGTGAATTATGTAAATACAATTTTAAATTTTCGCGATCTCTTAAGTGTTTCCTTTTTCCTTCTGGAGATATTTCCGAACCTTTATAGTATTCTATAATTAAGCTAATTTTGCCACTTGGCAGTTTTCGTTCTATAAGTGATATTTTCATAATGTGGTACAGAATGTAGTACCAAATATAAAAATAAAGGAAATATTAAGAAATAAATTTAACACCTAATCCATTGACTATCAAAAAAAAAAAAAAAAAAAAACTATAAGAAAAGTAATTTACTTCCCAATACAAAAGTTAGCAAATATATTACCAAGTAATTCATCGTTAGTTACTTGACCTGTAATTACTCCAAAATGATATAAAGCTTCACGAATATCTATTGCCATTAAATCGCTAGATAAATCGGTATCTAAACCATATTGTACTTTTTTAATTTCCTCTAAGGCTTTTAATAACGCATCGTAATGTCTAGTATTTGTAATAATTGTTTCGTTATTTCTTAACGCTCCTGTGTTTACAAAATGTAATAGCTTTGTTTTTAATTCCTCTACGCCTGTCCCTGTTTTTGCAGATAATAAATGAAGATCTGGAAGTACTGCTTTTAAATGTGATATAGATGCGTCAGATAATTGATCGACTTTATTCACGATAATTACCATTGGCTTTAATGGATATTTATTTTTTACTTTTTCAATTTCAATTTTAAATGCATTTATAGCCAATTCAGAATCTAGCTTAATACCATCTGCTAAAAAGACAACCACCTGAGATTGTTCTATTTTCTCGAAAGTTTTCTTAATTCCTAAACCTTCAACGTGATCTGTAGTTTCACGAATTCCTGCCGTATCTATAAAACGAAAACCAATACCACCAATACTTAATTCGTCTTCAATAGTATCTCTAGTTGTTCCTGCAACATCACTTACAATGGCACGTTCTTCGTTTAACAAAGCATTTAATAATGTAGATTTTCCAACATTTGGCTCTCCTACTATGGCTACTGGAATTCCGTTTTTAATTACGTTTCCTACAGCAAAAGAATCTATTAAACGTTTTAATACAAACGTAATTCGCGTAATTAATTCTCGAAATTGTGTGCGATCTGCAAAAGCCACATCTTCTTCAGCAAAATCTAATTCTAATTCTATTAACGATGCAAAATTTAAAAGTTCTTCACGAAGTTCAGCAATTTCAGAAGAAAATCCGCCACGCATTTGTTGCATCGCTATTTGGTGAGAGGCTTCATTATCACTAGAAATTAAATCGGCTACAGCTTCTGCCTGGCTTAAATCTAATTTTCCGTTTAAAAAAGCACGTAATGTAAATTCTCCTGGATCTGCCATACGACAACCTTTTCTAAGAAATAATTGTATAATTTCTTGTTGAATATATTGCGAACCATGACATGAAATTTCGATAACATTTTCACCTGTATACGATTTAGGATTCTTAAAAACAGATACTAAAACCTCGTCTATAACACGTTTGTCGTCTAAAATATGACCTAAATGAATCGTGTGAGTCAACTGGTTTTCTAATTTTTTTCCGCTAACAGATTTAAAGGCTTTACTCGCTAAACTGATGGCATCTGTACCAGATAAGCGAATAACCGCTATAGCTCCTGCTCCAGAAGCTGTTGCTAAAGCAATAATTGTATCGTTATAATTCATGATGCAAAAGTAAACATAATCCTTAAAAAAATATCGTTATAGTCTTATCTAAATCTTAACAGAAATTCAACATTTATTCTATTATATTTGTGCAAATTATAAAAACAACTTTAACATGTTTAAAAAGATTGCACTACTAAGTTTAGTAGCTTTAGCATTTTCTTGTGCTAAGGAAAAAGATGGTTTTTCACTTGATGCATCACTTAACGATGCCGTTAACGGTAAATCCATAAAGTTAATTAAAGCTGAAGGGCAAAAACAAGTCGTTATCGACTCTACAGTTATTGCAGATGGCAAAGCACATTTTGAAGGTGCGGTTACTGCTCCAGATTTATATTTTATTGAAATTGAATCTGTTCGTGGAAATATTCCTGTAATACTTGAAAACGAAGACATGACGGTTGCAATTAATACAGATAGTATTTTTAACACACGTGTTCAAGGTAGTAAAGAAAACGATGCCTTTAACACATACCAGTCTTACATGCTTGATTTACAGAAAAAAAATCAAACATTAAGTAAAGAGTTTAGAACAGCACAACAAACTAAAGATTCTTTACTTGCTTTAGATGTTCAGAATCGTTACAAAGCTATGGTTGATGAAAATTTAGCTCACGATCTTGATTTTATGAAATCTAATAACGATGCTTTTGTATCTGCTTTAGTTTTACAACGTCATTTAGGAAATCAGAAAGTAACTTTCGATCAAAAAAAATCTATCTACGATAATTTTACTCCAAGTTTAAAAGAAACTACTTTAGGAAAAACTATAGGTGAAGCTATTGAGGCTGAAGCTGCAACAACTACAGGAAGTGTTGTAAAAGATTTTTCTGCTCCTAATCCAGAAGGAAAAACAATTTCTTTAAACGAGATTAAAGGAAAAGTAACTATTATCGATTTTTGGGCTGCTTGGTGTGGACCATGTAGAAAAGAAAACCCAAATTTAGTTAAGGTTTACAATACATATCACGAAAAAGGTTTAGAAATTTTAGGTGTGTCTTTAGACGGAACACCAAGACAAAAAGATGCTAAAGCTGAATGGATTGCTGCAATTAAAAAAGATGGTTTAGCATGGCACCAAATGTCTAACCTAGATTATTTTAACGATCCAATCGCAAAACAATTTAATATTCAAGCTATTCCTGCAACATATATTTTAGATGCTGAAGGTAAAATTGTTGCTTCAGGTTTAAGAGGACAAGCTTTAGAAGATAAAATTGCTGAATTATTGAACTAAGTTTATAATTCAATTTAAATACACAAAAAGCCTTCATACTATATAATATGAAGGCTTTTTTATGTTTTAATATCTTTCAGAATGTAAAAAACCTATTAACGACTTACCGTATTTAGATTCTTCCTTTTCTCTATATGACAGTATATTTTACTTATAAAATCATAAAAACAACTAAACTAATTAAGCTTACCCATTTTATGCATTACAAACAAGATTATAATAGGAATTGCTAATAAGCCAATCATTAATAAATCAGTTTTAAACAAAGCTGGTAGCAATATTAAGGTTGTAACATAACCGCCTATTGCACCTCCAAAATGTGCATCGTGACCAATATTTCCAACTCTATTCTTCATACCATAAATAGAATATAACAAATACCCAATACCAAACACATAAGCAGGAATTGGAATAGGAATAAAGTACATATATAAACTCATATTAGGCTCTAATAATATTGCAGAATATAAGATTCCGGTTACGGCTCCACTCGCTCCTACTGCACTGTATTCATATTCATTTTTATGAAAGTATAACGATAATAAACTTCCTAAAACTAAACTTACAAGATACACCACTATAAAATTAAAATTTCCTAAATACGACACCACAACATCAGAAAAGAAATAAAGTGTAAACATATTAAAAAACAAGTGAGACATATCTACATGTAAAAAACCAGAACTAAACATTCTAATTTTTTCACCGCTATTAATAGCGCCAACTTGGAATTTATATTTCTCAAAAAAACCAAAATCATTAAACCCTTTTAAGGAGATAATCACATTGGCCGCAATAATTACAATAGTTACTAAACTCAAATTACCCATAAACTATAATCTTATCATTCAAATATACTATATATTTGTTTCCGCAAAACTAAAACTAAATAATGCAATTCCTCGCTTATATTCTTATTTATCCTATAATTTGGCTAATTTCTATACTTCCTTTTAGATTGCTATACGCCTTCTCAGACTGCTTATATGTTTTACTTTACCATATTATTGGATACAGAAAAAGTACAGTTAAGGAAAATTTAGATTTAGTATTCCCCAATAAATCTGAAATTGAAAAAAAACGCATCACTAAAGCTTTTTATCATCACTTATGCGATATGACTGTCGAGGCCATGAAATCGTTAACCATTTCTGAAGCAGAAATGAAAAAGCGTTTCCAATTTAAAGACTTAGATATTATTCATGATTTGGTTGCTAAAAATAAAAGTATCGCATTAATGTGCGCGCATTACGGAAGTTGGGAATGGATTTTTGTGCTACAATCTTACGTAGATGTTAAAGCTTACGCTGTATATAAAAAATTAAAGAATCCGTACTTCGATAAATTGGTTAAAAGAATACGTGCACGATACAATAGTTATTTAATTACCACTAAAGAAACGGTACCAACACTAATGCATGCAAAGGTTAACAATAATCTAATGATATGTGGTTTTGTCTCTGATCAATCTCCTAAAATAAACAGCGCCCATTATTGGACCAATTTTATGGGAATAAAAGTACCGGTATACACTGGAGCAGAAATGCTCTCTAAACGTATAGATATGTCTGTGGTATTCTTTAGAGTGAAACGTTTAAAACGTGGACATTACGAAACTACATTCGAGTTATTAGCAGATCAGGCCAAAGACTATGAAAACTACGAGATTACCGATGCCTTTTTAAGAAAGGTTGAAAAACAAATAGAAGAAGCACCTCAGTATTATTTATGGACACATAAACGCTGGAAACATATGGACAAAGTACCTACTGAATTTCAGTAAACTCTAATTACGTAAACAAAAAAGACACCTCATTTGGGTGTCTTTTTTGTTTTTAGTCTTTGACTGAATTACTCTATGAATTGGCTAATTATAAGTTACTGAAACGAATTCAGTATGACGAAAGACTAATATACAACCGTTACCCTGAATTCAGTTCAGGGTCTCACCTAAATTAGTTACCAAATCCTTCATATAAACTTAGGACTATCTGCTTCACTAAAACCTGAACTTGATTCAGGTTCTCATGTTTATTAGCTATCAATGTAATGAGATTGGGAAATAAATTCAGAATGACTCCCATGTGAAATAAAAAAGACCTTACAAGTTTCAAAAACTTATAAGGTCAATATTATCTACTATTCAAAAAAATTACAATCCTGCAACCTCAGAAATTTCAGCAATAAAACGATCTGCTAACTCATCGGCTTCTGTTTGCGATCCAGCTTCTGTATACACACGAATAATTGGTTCTGTATTACTTTTACGTAAATGCACCCAGTTGGTAGGAAAATCTATTTTCACACCATCTATAGTTGTAATGTTTTCCGATGCATATTTAGCTTCCATCGCTTTTAAAATACTATCTACATCTAATTGAGGTGTTAATGCTATTTTCTTTTTACTCATATAATATTGAGGATACGAAGCTTTTAAAGCACTAACTGCCATTTTTTTCTCAGCTAATAAACTCAAAAACAAAGCTACACCAACAAAAGCATCTCGTCCGTAATGTAATTCTGGATATATAATTCCGCCGTTACCTTCACCACCAATAACCACATTATTCTTTTTCATTAAGGTTACCACATTTACTTCACCTACAGCACTTGCTTCGTAAGTTCCGCCATGTTTTTCGGTAACATCTCGCAATGCACGAGTAGAACTCATGTTACTTACAGTATTTCCTGGTTTTTTACTTAACACATAATCTGCACAAGCAACAAGGGTGTATTCTTCTCCAAACATTTCACCCGTTTCATCCATAAAGGCTAAACGGTCTACATCAGGATCTACAACAATTCCAAAATCTGCATGTTCTTTAACAACAGCCTTAGACAAATCTGTTAAGTGTTCTTTTAAAGGTTCTGGATTATGAGGAAATTGTCCGTTTGGCTCACAGAATAATTTTACAGCTTCAACACCTAAACGTTCTAAAAGTAACGGAATAGCTAATCCTCCTGTAGAGTTTACGCCATCTACCACAACTTTAAAGTTTGCCTCTTTTATAGCGTCTAAATTCACTAATGGTAAATCTAAAACTTCATCTATATGTATATCAATATATGCATCGTTTATAGAGATTTCTCCCAAACTATCTACATCAGAAAATTGAACCGTATCTGCTTCAGCAAATTCTAAAATTTTAGCACCTTCTTCAGCTTTTAAAAACTCGCCTTTAGCATCTAACAACTTTAAAGCATTCCACTGTTTTGGGTTATGGCTAGCTGTTAAAATAATTCCTCCATCTGCATGTTCTAAAGGCACAGCAATCTCTACCGTTGGTGTTGTAGATAATCCAAGATCTATAACATGAATTCCCATACCAACAAGCGTATTCATTACTAAACTCTGTATCATTTCTCCCGAAATTCTTGCATCACGACCAACAACTACACGGTAGTCTTCTTTATTACGTTGTTTCTTTATCCAAGTTCCATAAGCTGCAGCAAATTTAACAGCATCTATTGGAGTTAAATTATCTCCTACAGCACCACCAATGGTACCTCGTATTCCTGAAATTGATTTAATTAATGTCATAAAATAATTTAAGTTTCGACAAATATAATATTTCATTATGGTAATCTTATATTTTGAATTTGTAAATTCCCCAAATGAATTATTTAGCGCACATCTATCTTTCGGAAAACCTACCAAAAGTAACTATCGGAAATTTTATTGCAGATGGTAATGGGATTAGAGGAAAATCGTATCAAAAATTCCCTAAAGACATTCAAGTTGGTATTTTATTACATCGCCAGATTGATACGTTTACAGATGCACACCCTACAGTAAGACTAAGCACTAAGCGATTACACGAAAATTATGGTCATTATTCAGGAATTATAATCGATATTTTTTACGATCATTTTTTAGCTAAAAATTGGAAAACGTATTCTAACGTCCCTTTACATGAATATGCACACTCGTTTTACAAATTATTAGACGATAATTTTGATGATTTGCCAGCATACACCCAACACATTTTACCCTACATGAAAAAAGGCGATTGGTTAACAAGTTATGCCTCCATAAAAGGTATTGAAAGTGTTCTTAGAGGTATGGATAAGCGTACCAAAAATAAATCGGAAATGCATTTATCTATAACAGAATTAGAAGCCCATTACACTGAATTCGAATCTGAATTCACTACTTTTTTTGAAGAATTACGCCAATTTTCTCACACAAAGTTAAACTCCATTCTAGACACAATATGAAGACTATTTACTACACATTACTCTTATTCTTAATCTTATCATCTTGTAAAGATGCGCCAACTAAAATTGTCCCTGAAAAAACAACGGGAGTCATCGCAGAAAAAGCGATGGTTGTTTCTGCTAGAGAAGAAGCCTCTAAAATAGGAACCTCTATTTTAAAAAAAGGTGGTAATGCTTTTGATGCTATGATGGCAACAGAATTATCGCTTGCCGTAGCTTACCCATATGCCGGAAATTTAGGAGGTGGCGGTTTTATGGTTTACCGTTTAAATAATGGAGATATTGGAGCCTTAGACTATCGTGAAAAAGCACCAATGGCTGCGACAAAAAACATGTATTTGGATCAAGACGGAAATGTAATTCCAGACAAAAGTACACTTGGCGGTATGGCTATTGGTGTTCCCGGAACAGTTGCTGGTGTATTTGCAGCACACAAAAAATTTGGATCTTTACCAATCGCTACTATTTTAGAACCCGTTATTGCATTAGCCAAACGCGGTGTTATTGTGACAGAAAAACAAGCTAAACGTATTCAGGCCAAACGCAAGTTATTTCAAGAAGTAAATAAAGACACCATTATTTTTGATGCCGATTGGAAAACTAACGACACCATTAAATATCCTGTTTTAGCAAACACTTTAGAACGGATTTTAAAAACAGGTAAAGACGGATTTTATAAAGGTGAAGTCGCAAAAACGTTAGCCACATTTATTCAAGATAACGGTGGAATTGTTACCGAAGAAGATTTAGCAAATTACGAGGCGAAATGGAGAACGCCTGTGGTTTTTAATTACCACGATTTAAAAGTTATTTCTATGTCACCGCCTTCTAGTGGAGGAATTTGTTTAGGACAAATTATGAATATGATAGAGCCATACAATCTTACAAGTTATGGACATAACAGCACCAAAGCTATTCAGATTATTACCGAAGCAGAACGTCGTGCCTACGCAGATAGAAGTTACTATTTAGGCGATCCTGATTTTGTTGAAATACCAAGTAAAAAATTATTAAGCGATGCTTATCTAAAAGACAGAATAGCAAATGTATCTTTCGATAAAGCCACCTTATCATCGTCTTTAAAACATGGTAATGTAGAACTTGTAGAAAGCGACGAAACCACACACTACTCTATTGTAGATCAATTTGGAAATGCTATTGCTGTAACCACTACTTTAAATGGCGCTTACGGATCTAAATTATATTGTTCTGAATTAGGTTTCTTTTTAAATAACGAAATGGACGATTTTAGTAGTAAACCAGGAGAACCTAATATGTTTGGCTTAATTGGCGCAGAAGCCAATAGTATTGCACCACAAAAACGTATGCTAAGTTCTATGACTCCAACTATTGTTGAAAAAAATGGCGAGTTATACATGACGGTTGGTACACCTGGAGGCTCTACAATAATTACTTGTGTATTACAAACCATATTAAATGTACACGATTATAATATGGGGATGCAAGAAGCTGTAAATGCGCCGCGTTTTCACCATCAATGGTTACCAGACGAAATACTTATGGAACCTTCAAAATTTAGTACTGAAACCATATCAGAATTAGAACAAAAAGGCTATCATATTAATGAAAAAGATGCTCCTGTTATTGGTCGTGTAGATGGTATTTTAAAGTTACCTAACGGAACTTTAGAGGCTGGTGCAGATTATCGTGGAGATGATACTGCAATTGGATTTTAAATCCATAATTTTGTAACACTAAATCATAACTATGTCTACAAAGAAGATTCTTAAAATCTGTGGTGGAATTATTGTATTCCTAACACTACCTACATTATTATTTTTCGGGTATTTATATGTTAGATATGATGAAGATTTACCTCAAGGCACTCCTACCAAAGAAGCCGATATTGTAGCGAAAAAGATGCTTGATGCATTAGATTATAAGGCCTACCAAAAGACAAGTTATATAGAATGGACCTTTAATAAACGTCATCATTTTAAATGGACCAAGAATGCCGATTTTTGTGAAGTGTATTGGAAAAACGTGAGAGTAGATCTACAATTAAATGCACCAAACACAAGTAAAGTACTTGTTAATGACGCTCACATAACTGGTGAAGAAGCTCAGGAATATATAGACAAAGCGGTAGAATATTTTAATAACGATTCGTTTTGGATTGTTGCTCCTTATAAAGTATTTGACGCTGGTACGACACGTAGTTTAATTCCTTTAGAAGATAATAAAGAAGGTCTTTTAATTACGTATGCTTCAGGCGGAAGCACGCCAGGCGACTCTTACATGTGGCTACTAGATAAAGATTATAAACCAACAGCTTTTAAAATGTGGGTCTCTATTTTACCATTAGACGGACTAGAAGCCTCTTGGAGCAACTGGACCACAACCGAAACGGGATTACAACTTCCTCAATCCCATCAATTAATCTTTATGGGCTTAGAGATTACAGATATAAAAACGGGATTCTAGTTACTTATCTTATTTGCTTTTATTCTATAACTTATTCAATTTAAATATTGAATAGCCATTATAGTAATCAAGGTAAAGTTCGCATCGGTTTTTAAATCAAGTTGATAATAATTAAATTTAACGATACAAAAAACTATTTTAAATAATAAATTCACAAAATATTGATGTGTTTTTTATTCTTTTAAGAATCAATATAAAATATCAATCCTTTTTATTTTTTCAAAAACACTATTGAAATTAAAATTTTGAAGATATAATTTATTAATTTTGATAACAACTATTTAAAAAGGCATGGATAACCATTTATTAAAACCTTTAAGTAATTATATCACTCCAGACTTAATTACTGAAGCTGCTGACATTTTAGATGAATCGGAAACGAGTATCTACAAAGCAATGTCTGCAGCTATTCCTACACTTTTAACCGGCTTATTACACCATGTAAACGACACAGCTTTAATCGATAAGATTATGGCACTTGTTAACCATAAAGAATTAAATGCTTCTAATACCCTTTCAGACTTACCTTCTTTACTAACAGACCAAGGACATAAATTCACTTTAGATGCTGGGACAAACACCCTAAATATGCTATTTGATGCTAAACAGTCTAGTTTGTTCGATATTTTAGGAAATTCGTCTGGCTTAAAAAAACCATCTGTTTTTAGATTGTTACACATGGCTGCACCAATGATATTGGCATTTATAAAGCAATCTGGTTATAACACAGATCTTTTAATTAAAACATTATTATCTGAAAAAGATGATATTTTAATGGCTGCTCCCGTAGGTTTACAAGCCTTACTAAGTACCGATTCGTCTGTAAGACCAGAGGCAGAAACAAAAATTAAAAAACAAATAACTAAAGAATCTGAAGCTATAAAACACAGATGGATTATACCATTCTTAATTTTAGTAGCCTCAATACTAAGCTTTGTTATATTAAGAAAAAACGAAGAAGTAACTAATGTACCAATTACAGTCCCAGAAACATTAAATAAACCCATAACTCCGTTAAAAAAGGATATAAAAATAGATATTACGTTACCAAACGGACATACTTTAAAAGCTTACAAATTAGGATTAGAAAGTGAATTATCTACTTGGTTAGCAAAAAACGATACAATTACAGATAATGAGATTTGGTTCGATTTCGATAAATTATTATTCCCTACAGCAAAAGCGAATCTATTACCAGAATCTAATCTTCAGCTTAAAAATTTAGTTGAAATTTTAAATGCCTATCCAAATATTTCTATTAAAATTGGAGGTTACACAGACAATACTGGAGATGCTAATGCTAATTTAAAATTATCTGGAGCCCGAGCTCAAAATGTAGTTAACAAACTAATTTCTATGGGAATTGATTCAAAACGACTAACATCAGAAGGTTATGGAAATCAGCATCCTATAGCTTCAAACGAGACAGAAATTGGACGTGCTAAAAACAGAAGAATTGCACTACGTATTACAAGTAAATAATTCTTTATTTATAAAAATATTTTAAAGTTGATGCGTAATACATCAGCTTTTTTTTGCTGTTAATTCAGACAAATAAACGGACTGTTTTTCAGAATAAAATCCTAGAATACAACTTCATTTTTAATAATTTACTAAGACTGCAGGCGTTTCCTTTTTTATCATAAAATCTGTATCTTTGAGACTTTGCATTTCTATGAGCAAGTTCGAAGAATATATTGAAGTTAAAGGTGCACGAGTGCACAACTTAAAAAACATTGACGTTTCTATACCTAGAGACAAACTCGTTGTAATTACGGGTTTATCGGGAAGTGGAAAATCGTCTTTAGCTTTCGACACCATTTATGCCGAAGGCCAACGCCGTTATATTGAAACGTTTTCTGCTTATGCGCGTCAGTTTTTAGGCGGATTAGAGCGTCCAGATGTCGATAAAATTGATGGTTTATCTCCTGTTATAGCTATAGAACAAAAAACGACAAGTAAATCGCCACGTTCTACAGTAGGAACAATTACAGAAATTTACGATTTTTTACGTCTGTTATACGCTAGAGCTAGTGATGCTTATAGTTATAACACTGGCGAGCAAATGGTAAGTTATAGCGACGAGCAAATTAAAAATTTAATTATTGAAGACTATAAAGGGAAACGTATAAATATTCTCGCTCCCGTTATACGATCTAGAAAAGGACATTACCGCGAATTATTCGAACAAATTGCAAAACAAGGTTTTGTAAAAGTAAGAACAGACGGTGAAATTCGAGACCTTGTTAAAGGCATGAAATTAGATCGTTATAAAATGCATGATATAGAAATTGTTATCGATCGTTTAAAAATTGATAGCAATGCAGATAACGATAAACGCCTTTCCGAAACCATAAATACAGCAATGTATCATGGAGACGATGTTTTAATGGTTATAGATCAAGACACTAACGAAGCACGCTACTTTAGCCGTTTATTAATGTGTCCGTCTACAGGTATATCATATCCAAACCCAGAACCTAATAATTTTTCTTTCAATTCTCCAAAAGGAGCGTGTCCGAAATGTAATGGGATTGGCGAATTGTATCGCGTTAATGAATCTAAAATAATTCCGGATCCTAGCTTGTCTATAAAAGCAGGAGCATTAGCACCACACGGTCCAGAAAAAAATAGTTGGATTTTTAAACAACTAGAGCTTATCGCTCAGCATTACAATTTTAAATTAACAGATCCGTACAAGGATATTCCAGAAGCTGCCAAACAAATGATTTTATACGGCGGAAAAGAAAAGTTTTCTGTTGAAAGTAAAACATTAGGCATCACTAGAGATTATAAAATAGATTTTGAAGGTGTTGCTAATTTTATTGAAAACCAATACGAGAATGCACAAACTACAACTTTAAAACGTTGGGCCAAGGAATACATGGACAAGGTAGATTGTGAAGTTTGTCATGGTACTCGTCTTAGAAAAGAATCGCTATATTTTAAAGTTAATGGATTAAATATAGCCGAATTAGCAAATAAAGATATTAGTGATTTATCGGTTTGGTTTAAAGAGATAAACAGTCATTTATCGTCTAAACAACTTAAAATTGGTGAAGAAATTATAAAAGAAATCAGTACGCGTCTTCAGTTTTTATTAGATGTTGGTTTAGACTATTTATCGTTAAACAGAAGCTCTAAATCACTTTCTGGAGGAGAAGCTCAACGTATAAGACTAGCAACTCAAATTGGATCGCAACTGGTTGGAGTACTTTATATTCTGGACGAACCAAGTATTGGATTACACCAACGTGATAACGAAAAATTAATTAATTCGTTAATTTCACTTCGCGATGTAGGAAACTCTGTTATTGTGGTAGAACACGATAAAGATATGATAGAACGTGCAGACTATGTTATAGATATCGGACCAAAAGCAGGACGTTAC
The DNA here is from genome assembly GCF_009796865.1 of Formosa sp. L2A11. GTDB lineage: Bacteria > Bacteroidota > Bacteroidia > Flavobacteriales > Flavobacteriaceae > Formosa. Next base: position 3,254,335 of record NZ_CP047028.1, read on the forward strand.
GGTGGTGAAATAATTAGTGAAGGCACACCAAAAGAATTACTAACACAACACACTTTAACTGCCGAATATATAAACGGTACTAAAAGCATAGAAATTCCTAAAAAACGTCGTGAAGGAAATGGCCATGTATTAACCTTAAAAGGGTGTACTGGAAATAACCTAAAGAATGTAAGTGTATCTTTTCCTTTAGGAAAAATGATTGGAGTTACAGGTGTTTCAGGAAGTGGAAAATCGACTTTAATTAACGAAACCCTCTACCCTATTTTAAATGCTTATTATTTTAATGGCATTAAAAAACCAATGCCATATAAAAGCATTAAAGGTTTAGAACATTTAGACAAGGTTATCGATATTAATCAGTCGCCTATTGGTCGTACTCCAAGAAGTAATCCTGCAACTTACACAGGTGTTTTTAGCGAAATTAGAAGTTTGTTTGCTAAAATCCCAGAAGCTATGATTCGTGGTTACAAACCTGGACGTTTTAGTTTTAATGTAAAGGGCGGACGTTGCGAAACTTGCCAAGGTGGAGGTTTACGTGTTATTGAAATGAATTTTCTGCCGGATGTTTATGTAGAATGTGAAACCTGCCACGGAAAACGTTTTAACAGAGAAACACTAGAGATTAGGTATAAAGGGAAATCTATTAGCGATGTATTAAACATGACTATAGATGAAGCCGTTCCGTTTTTCGAGAATATTCCTAAAATTCATAAAAAAGTAAAAACAATTCAAGATGTTGGATTGGGATATATTACACTCGGACAGCAAAGTACAACACTTTCTGGAGGAGAAGCACAACGTATAAAATTAGCGACAGAATTAAGTAAACGCGATACAGGAAACACATTCTATATTTTAGATGAACCCACAACGGGACTTCATTTTGAAGATATTCGTGTACTTATGATTGTCCTTAACAAATTAGCAGACAAAGGGAACACTGTACTTATAATTGAACACAATTTAGACGTTATAAAAACCGTAGATCATATTATAGATATTGGTTACGAAGGTGGTAAAGGCGGTGGTAAAGTTATCGTAGAAGGGACACCCGAAGACGTCGCAAAACACAAAAAAAGTTACACCGCTAAATTTCTTAGAAAAGAATTAAATTAGCAATAGAAGAGAAAAATGATTATGACAAAAGAACAACATCCAAAAGGTTGGAATGAAATAAAAACAAACGATTCATGGGCTATTTTTAAAATCATGGGCGAGTTTGTTAATGGTTTTGAAAAAATGAGTACCGTAGGTCCTTGTATCTCTATTTTTGGATCTGCAAGAACTAAACCAGAAGATCCTTATTATAAATTAGCAGAACGCGTTGCACATAAAATTGTAGATGAAGGTTATGGCGTTATTACCGGCGGCGGACCCGGAATTATGGAAGCAGGAAATAAAGGCGCACATTTAGGAGGCGGAACATCTGTAGGTTTAAACATAAAATTACCTTTCGAACAACACGACAATCCTTATATTAATCCTGATAAAAGCTTAGATTTCGATTACTTTTTTGTTAGAAAATTAATGTTTGTAAAGTACTCTCAAGGATTTGTAGTACTTCCAGGAGGTTTTGGAACTTTAGATGAATTATTTGAATCTATTACCTTAATACAGACCGGAAAAATAGAACAATTCCCGATAATATTAGTTGGTAAAGATTACTGGTCAGGCTTATTCGAATGGATAAAATCTACTATGTTAGCTAAACATAACACAATTAGCCCAAAAGACCTAGATCTAATACATATTGTAGATTCTGAGGATGAGGTAATTAAAATTCTTAATGAGTTTTATAATGAATCTAATTTTAGTCTAAACTTTTAACATTAATTAAAAGTTTAAATTCCTTTAAAAATATACCTTTCCAATTATATATTTATGGTAATGCTTTAGTTAACTAAGACCAACTAAAGCATTACCGTAAACATTTAAGACAATTGTAAAATTAAAATTTTAAAAAAGTAACTTGAGATTACGAAGTATTTGCGTTACCCTATTTATTTTTATAAACACGGTTGCTTTCTGTCAAAATAAAATTGACGTAAAAGCTACATTCGACGTGTCTACAAAACAGATTCGTATTTCTCAAACTATTCAATACAAAAACACCACACAAGATACACTGCATGCCATATATTTAAACGATTGGGCGAACAGTTATTCTACTAAAAGCACACCTTTAGCAAAGCGTTTTGCTGAGGAATACAAAACCAATTTTCACTTTGCAAAAAGTAAAGATCGTGGGTTTACTGCCATAACTAGTATTACAGAAAATAATCAGGCTCTTATTTTTTATCGGCTTAAAAATCATCCAGATATTTTAAAAGTTAAACTCCCCGAACCTTTACAAGGCGGAGAAACTTATAGCTTAAAACTAGAATATGTTGTTCAAGTACCTAACGATAATTTTACAAGGTATGGTTGGACAAATACTAACGATTTTAACTTACGTTATTGGTATATAACACCTGCCGTTTATAATGGAACTTGGAATTATTACAGCAATAAAGATTTAGATGATTTATTTATTCCCTCGGCAGATTTAAATATAGAAGTCGGGTTTCCAAGCTATTACACTTTAACTTCTGAATTAAAAAAAGTAAACACACAAGTCTCACAAGGTAATACAGTAGTTACTTTAACAGGAAAAAACAGTGTAGATTCTAAATTATTTTTAAAAAAGATTTCAGATTTCAATACTACCGGAAACGATGCCTTTTCTATTGTTACCAATATTAACGACGAGAATTTAAATGATATTGACCGCATTGTAATTACAGATAAAATTATCACGTTTATTACAAAAAATTTTGGTGCTTATCCAAATGATAAATTATTACTTTCTGAAATAGACTACAAAAAGAATCCTATTTATGGGCTTAATCAGTTACCCAATTTTATAAGACCATTTCCTAATCATTTTCAATATGAACTTAAACTGATAAAAACAGCTTTAAATAATTATTTTGAAAATATGTTATTTGTTAATCCTAGAAAAGATTATTGGTTAAACGACGGATTACAAGTCTATTATTTAATGAAATATGTAGATGAATATTATCCGAATATGAAACTTTTTGGGACACTTTCTAAAGTTTGGGGTATTCGTTCTTTTCATGCTACACAGCTTCAGTTTAATAATCAGTACAATTTTCTATACATGCACATGGCGCGTTCTAACTTAGACCAGCCACTAACAATGCCAAAAGATTCTTTATTAAAATTCAATTCTAATATTGCAAATAAGTACAAGGCTGGAGTTGGTTTAAAATACCTAGAAGACTATCTAAATCACGATATTATTCAGAACACGATAGATAGTTACATGTCCTTATACAAGCAAAAACAAACGTCTTCTAAAGACTTTGAAACACTTTTACGCTGTAATACAGATAAGGATGTAGATTGGTTTTTTAACAACTACATTGCTACAAGACAAAAAATAGATTATAAAATTAAAGGCTACAATATTGTTGGAGATTCTTTAGAAGTTACCATAAAGAATAAGCGTAAAAACAATATGCCAATTTCGTTATTCGGACTTAAAAACGATAGTATTGTTTACAAAACTTGGATTAACAATATTTCTGAAACAGAAAAAGTAACCATACCAAAAGACAGCATAGATAAATTAGTTTTAAACTACGATATGGTTGTGCCTGAATTTAATTTAAGAGACGATTGGAAATCTTTAAAAGGCATCTTATTCAACAATAAACCGCTACAGTTTAGGCTATTTAAAGATATTGAAGACCCTTATTATAATCAGGTCTTTTTTATGCCCGATTTCACTTATAATTATTACGATGGTTTGGCGCCAGGGTTACGTTTATACAACAAAACAGTACTATCTAAACCGTTTGCTTATAGTTTGAGTCCGCGTTATGCATTAAAAAGCAAACAACTTGTAGGAAATGTAAGCTTGAGTTACACGCACAGATTAGAAGACAGAAGCCTCTACTATATTAGATACGGTTTTTCTGGAGAGTACTCTAATTACGCCCCTAATTTATCTTACACATCTTACACGCCTTATGTACAGTTTAGTTTTAGAAATAAGAATAATCTTAGAGACAATAAGAAGCAAAGCTTAACGCTTAGGTACATAAGTATTTCTAGAGAAGACGATCCTACACTTCAGTTTACAAATGAAGATCAGCCAGATTACGATGTGTTTAATATGCGTTACGGAAATACAAATCCTAATCTTAAAAACCACGTTAGCGGATTTACAGATTTACAATTAGCTAAAAATTTCGGAAAAATTGCTATGAATTTTGAATATAGAAAGCTCACAGAAAGCAATAGAAATTTTAATTTACGCTTTTTTGCAGGAACCTTCTTGTACAATAACACATACAAAACATCAGATTATTTTAGCTTTGCCCTAGATCGCCCAACCGATTATTTATTCGATTATAATTACTTGGGAAGATCTGAAGAGACCGGAATATTAAGTCAGGAATTAGTTATTGCAGAAGGAGGCTTTAAATCTAAATTAGAGACATCATATGCAAACCAATGGATTACAACCTTAAACGGAGGAACCACAATTTGGAAATATTTAGAGCTTTATGGAGATGTTGGTCTAGTAAAAAATCACAATCAATCTGCTAAATTTGTCTACGACACAGGGTTTCGTTTAAATTTAATTACAGATTATTTTGAGTTATATTTCCCTGTTTACTCCAATCTAGGATGGGAAGTTTCTCAACCACATTACAAAGATAAAATTAGATTTATTGTAACCTTATCTCCTAAAACTTTACTAGGATTATTCACAAGACGTTGGTATTAAATTTCATAATTTAATTAACAATTTATCACTAAAAACACAATACATTAATAATTCTTCATAATAACATAGACAAATCAGATATTTACTACAAAATTCACATCATACTTATGTCTCTTTTGAATTGTTAAACCCATTTAATTTACATAAATTTGTATTCATTCCAATCCAAATTAAAACATGCAAACAGAACCCAAAACAATGACAGATCTTTCTTTTGAAGATTTTAAAGCCGAAGTTTTAAATGATTATAAAATTGCAGTTACCTCTCGAGAGTGTAGTTTACTTGGTAGACGAGAAGTACTTACAGGTAAAGCTAAATTCGGAATATTTGGGGATGGTAAAGAAGTGGCGCAGTTAGCCATGGCCAAAGCGTTTAAAAATGGAGATTTCCGTTCTGGTTATTACCGTGACCAAACCTTTATGATGGCTATAGGCCAACTTACTATCGAGCAATTTTTCTCGGGGTTATATGCCAATACCGATTTAGAAATAGAACCTATGTCTGCAGGAAGACAAATGGGAGGACATTTTGCAACACATAGTTTAGACGAAAACGGGAATTGGAAAAACTTAACTAAACAAAAAAATTCAAGTGCAGACATCTCTCCTACTGCAGGGCAAATGCCTCGTCTTTTAGGACTAGCACAAGCCTCTAAAATTTACAGAAATGTAAAGGGAATATACACTAAAAACTTTTCAGAAAACGGGAACGAAGTCGCTTGGGGAACCATCGGGAATGCAAGTACTAGTGAAGGTGTGTTTTTTGAAACCATAAATGCTGCTGGAGTACTTCAAGTACCTATGGTAATTAGTGTTTGGGATGATGAATATGGTATTTCTGTACATGCAAAATACCAAACAACAAAAGAAAATATTTCAGAAATCTTAAAAGGATTTCAACGTGAAGAAGGAACTAATGGATATGAAATTATACGTGTAAAAGGTTGGGACTACCCTGCTCTTGTATCTGCTTATCAAAAAGCAAGTAAAATTTCAAGAACCGAGCATGTTCCCGTTTTAATTCACGTAAACGAATTAACACAGCCACAAGGACACTCTACATCTGGATCTCACGAACGTTATAAAAGTTCGGAGCGTTTAGCTTGGGAAGCAGCCAACGATTGTAATTTAAAAATGCGAGAATGGTTAATTGCTAACGGATTTACTACAGACGAAGAAATAACAGAATTAGAGAAAGGTGTTAAAAGAGAAGTTCGTAAAGGAAAAAAAACATCATGGAATCAATTTGTTGAGCCAATAAATAAAGACAAAATTGAAATTATAAACTTATTAAAGCTAGTTGCTAATATTAGTGCTAATAAAGTTTTTATACATAAGATTGTTAAAGATCTAGAAAATACAGAAGAGCCAATTAAACGCGATATTATTGTTGCTGCGCGTAAAACATTACGCTATATAATTGACGATGTTGCTCCAGAAAAAGATAGACTCTTACTTTGGATTGATAAATATTTTGAAAAAGTACAACCTCAATACAGTTCTCATTTATACAGTGAAGGAAACAAATCTGTAAAATACATTACAGAAGTTAAACCTATATATGCACCAGACGCAGAAAACGTTGATGGGCGTTTAATTATTAGAGATAACTTTGATGCTATTTTTAGTAAATATCCTGAAGCTTTAATTTTTGGTGAAGATTCTGGAAATATCGGAGACGTAAACCAAGGTCTTGAAGGTATGCAAGAAAAGTATGGTGAATTACGTGTTGCAGATGTTGGTATTCGTGAAACTACAATACTTGGTCAAGGTATTGGTATGGCTATGCGTGGACTTCGTCCTATTGCAGAGATTCAGTATTTAGATTATTTATTATATTGTATTCAGATTATTAGTGACGACTTAGCAACCTTACAATACAGAACAAAAGGACGACAAAAAGCGCCATTAATTATACGTACACGTGGCCATAGATTGGAAGGAATCTGGCATTCAGGATCTCCAATGGGAGGTATTATTAATTTAGTACGTGGTATACATGTTTTAGTACCAAGAAACATGACTAAAGCTGCTGGATTTTACAACACCTTATTAGAGTCTGACGAGCCTGCTCTAGTTATAGAATGTTTAAACGGATATCGTTTAAAAGAGAAAAAACCATCTAACTTTGGACTGTTTAAAACACCAATTGGTGTTACAGAAACCATTAGAGAAGGAAACCACATTACTTTAGTTTCTTACGGTTCTACACTACGAATTGTAGAACAAGCTGCAAAAGAATTAAATGTAGTTGGTATTCAGGCAGAAGTAATTGATGTGCAATCACTATTGCCTTTCGATTTAAATCATGACATTGTAAAAAGTATTAAGAAAACCAATCGTTTATTAATTATAGATGAAGATGTTCCAGGAGGTGCTTCTGCATATATTTTAAATGAAGTTTTAAATACTCAGAACGCGTATGAATATTTAGATAGTAAGCCAAAAACATTAACAGCTAAACCACACCGTCCTGCTTATGGAACAGATGGGGATTATTTCTCTAAACCATCTTTAGAAGATATATTCGAAACAATTTACCAAATAATGCACGAAGCAAACCCAAGTAAATATCACAAATTAAGATAGGTTTTTAGCCTTTTAGCAACTATTAATTAAACTCACTTTTTTTTAAATTATGACCATAAAATTATTGGCCATTGGTAAAACAGACAACAAACTTTTACAAGGCTTAATAGACGATTACCAAAAACGTCTTGGATTCTACATCAAATTTGAATTTGAAATTATTCCTGATCTAAAAAAAGTTAAAAACTTAAGCGAAGAACAGCAAAAGCAAAAAGAAGGTGAGCTTATTTTAGGAAAATTAAATCCTACAGATGCACTTATTCTCTTAGATGAAAATGGAAAGCAAATGGATTCTGTTGGTTTATCTAACTACCTTCAAAAACACATGAATTCAGGTATAAAGCAATTGGTATTTGTTATTGGAGGACCTTATGGGTTCTCTCAAGACGTATATTCGAAAGCTTTAGGAAAAATATCACTCTCTAAAATGACATTCTCACATCAAATGATTCGTTTATTTATTATTGAGCAGTTATATCGCGGCTTTACCATTCTTAAAAATGAGCCTTATCACCATCGTTAATTAATATACAAGATTAAACGATTACAGATTAACGATAGTGATACGTTTTCTTACCAGAACCTAATTTATAACCTATTGCTAACTTGGCCTTAGTTAAATTAAAACGATAATCATTATCGAAGTTTAAATCTGTAGAATACACACCTCCGCCGTAAATTAAACTAACATAATAACGCTCTACATTATATCCTACAGCAAAAGTATAATCTAATTTTAGTAATATAGGTTTGGAAGGTCTATAAGTACCATCATCAGACAATACATGTTTATACATTATACCAACTCCAGGCATAATATTACAAGAAGCTGTAAAATCCCCTGGTAATCTAAACACAGACATTAAACCTCCTAACACACCTAAAGACATACTATTATAACGTTTAATATGTGCTTCTTCGTTAAAATAATCTTCAGAATTAGTTGTTAATATATTACCACTTGCACTAAAATAATCGTAAAAACCAAAAACACCAAAACCTCCAGTAATATATACTTTCCGGTCTAATTTATCTATTCCAGCTTTTAACATAGAATAAGAAAATTCTATATCTGGAATGGTACGTAAATAGTTAAATCCTATGGTTACAGATCTTATATCGTCTCTAAAAACAGAAGGTTCGTTATAATTATTTTTCACATTAAACCCTCTATAAGTCTGAGCATAAAAATTGACATAATTTTTCTTTCCAATAATAGTTGTGCCTTGCATATCAAATCTATGTGTAATATCGTCTGTATTAGACTTCACATTAAAAGCAATATCTATTAATAGCTTACTACTAGCCACACCAAAACCAATTCCGAATTTATTATTAGGCACATAACGAACCTTAAAATCATCTTCATTATGTATTCTAAATTGCTTGAATTTATAATTTGTAAAGAGGCGTAGCGAGTAATTATTTATATCATGATCTATAAGAAGTTTATCTAAAATCTTAACAAGTTTCGAAGCATCTAAATCTTTAAAAACCTGAGCTTGTATCGAAAAAGAACTCGATAATAATAGTAATAAAATGGTGATTTTTTTAATCATGTAGATCTTTAACTAAACTAATATCGTTTTTATTAAACGGTTTTGGTCAAGCGTTAAAAATACATTATTTCTGTATAATGACAATTACTGAATGGATTAATCTATTTAATTAAAAAGAAATTTAAATACACACAAAAACAAAGGTGACTTTTAAAATCTTTGAGTAGTAACACTTGTAAAGTAATTAATTCTCAATTCTTTTTAAAAGTCACCTCTTAAATTATATTTCTAATTAGTTATGAATTCACGTACGAATGTTTTCGTTTTTTAAGCTGAACGTCTAAATCATTTATCGTGTTTTTAACCGCCAATTCATAAGTACGCTCTTGCGATGACGCAAAAATTCGTGGTCCAGGTGCACTTAATTCAATTTTACAAATTTTACCATCTTCTTTTTCCTTCTGAATAGTATCGAAGATTACTTCTGCAGAAATAACCCAGTCATATTTTAAAGCTAATTTATTCAGTTTCGCAGTTACATGTTCATTCATTGCCTCGCTAGTAGACATATGGATGTATTGAATGTTAATTGTCATAGATTAGTATTTTAATCTTCTACATAAATTTAAAGAAAAACAGCATCATTTCATACGTTTTTATCATAAAAAATTATGAAATAATCAAAATATATTACATATAAAAAGAATTCATCAATGTATTGTGCTATAAATCAATTTACTAATTACATTTTATTTCAAAAAAAATAGATCATTAAATTGTACTTCAAATTAAAAATCGATTCAAACTCATAATAAAAAAGTATTTTAGCATTTATAACGTTATAACTAGAAGAATGAAACTTGTATTTGCCACCAATAACAACAATAAAATAAAAGAAGTTCAGTCTTTAATTCCAGACCATATTACTCTTTTAAGTTTAGCAGATATTAAGTGTTTTGAAGATATTCCTGAAACACAGCCAACCATAGAAGGCAATGCCATACAAAAAGCAAATTACGTAAAAGACAACTATGGTTTTGACTGTTTTGCAGACGACACAGGCTTAGAAGTAGATGCTTTAAATGGCGCTCCAGGCGTATACTCTGCACGTTTTGCAGGACCACAGCGCGACGACAAAGACAATATGGATAAACTTCTAGACAACCTAAAAACAGCTTCTAATAGAAATGCTAATTTTAAAACCGTAATAGCATTATCTCTTCAAAATAAAATAGAAACGTTTACAGGAATTTGTAAAGGCGAAATTACCAAAACTAAACATGGTGATTCCGGTTTTGGATACGACCCAATATTTAGACCTCAAGACCAGAATGAAACCTTTGCAGAGATGCCGCTTAGTGAAAAAAATAAGATTAGTCATCGCGGAAAAGCGGTTTCATTATTAATCGATTATTTAAACACCTTAGACTCTGAAAATTAATTAACTGATTTGCAATAAATTAATCAAAATTAGTTTATATTAAATAAATCACTACCTTTGCAGCTTGAAATTCCTCAGAGAGAGGATGTGTTACTTGGAAGTTTTAGGTTAAGTATGTCGATTCCCTTCTTGTGTAACACTTACATACTTTAATCGAATACTTATTACAAGAATGAATACATTCCAAGATTTAGGTCTTAATGACGACCTATTGCGTGCTATTACAGATATGGGCTTTGAAACCCCAAGTGAAGTACAAGACAAAGCCATTCCCCTATTATTAGAAAGTGAAACAGATTTAGTTGCATTAGCACAAACAGGAACAGGTAAAACTGCTGCGTTTGGTTTCCCAATGCTTCAAAAAATTGATATAAGCAGTAGAACAACTCAAGGATTAATCTTATCTCCTACTCGTGAACTTTGTTTACAAATTACTAACGAAATTAAAGCTTACGGTAAATACTGTAAAGGTTTAAATGTTGTTGCAATTTACGGAGGATCTAGCATCCAAGACCAAGCAAGAGACGTAAAACGTGGCGCTCAAATTATTGTTGCGACTCCAGGTAGAATGAAAGATATGATTAGCCGTAGAATGGTTGATATTTCTAAAATTACTTACAGTGTACTTGATGAAGCAGATGAAATGCTTAACATGGGTTTCAAAGAAGATATTACTGAAATCTTATCTCATACACCTTCAGACAAAAATACATGGTTATTTTCTGCAACAATGCCAAAAGAAGTTGCAACTATAGCTAAAAAATTCATGGATAATCCTAAAGAAATTACTGTAGGAAATAAAAATGAAGGAAGTACTCAAGTATCTCACGAATATTATTTAGTAAACTCTAGAGACCGTTACCAAGCATTAAAACGTTTAGCAGATGCTAATCCAGATATTTTCTCTGTGATTTTCTGTAGAACAAAACGTGACACTCAAAAAGTTGCAGAACAACTTATAGAAGATGGTTATAACGCAGGAGCACTTCACGGTGATTTAAGCCAAAACCAACGTGATTTAGTAATGAAATCGTTTAGAAATAAACAAATCCAAATGTTAGTTGCTACAGATGTTGCAGCTCGTGGAATTGATGTAGACGATATTACTCACGTAATTAACTACCAATTACCTGACGAAATTGAAACGTATAACCACCGTAGTGGTCGTACAGGACGTGCTGGTAAAACAGGTATTTCTATGGTAATTGTTTCTAAAAGTGAAGTTAGAAAAATTAAAAGCATAGAGCGTATCATTAAAAAAGATTTCATTAAAAAGGAAATTCCTGACGGAATGGAAATTTGTGAAGTACAATTAATGTCTCTAGCAAACAAAATACATAGCACAGAAATAAATCCTGAAATTGATAAGCATTTAGATAGCATCAATACGTTATTTGAAAACACGTCTAAAGACGAATTAATTCAGAAATTTTTCTCTGTAGAATTCTCACGCTTCTTTAACTACTACCAAAAATCTAAAGATTTAAACGTAGCTGAAAACTCTAGAGATAGAGAAAGCAGAGAACATGTAAGCAATGATAATGCTGCGCGTTTCTTTATTAATGTTGGTACTCGTGATGGTTTTGACTGGATGAAATTAAAAGATTTCTTAAAAGAAGTTTTAGAATTAGGTCGTGACGATGTATTTAAAGTAGATGTTAAAGAAAGTTTTTCTTTCTTTAATACAGAAAAAGAAATTAAAGATAAAGTCTTAGCTTTCTTTACAGATTACAAACACGATGGGCGTTTTGTTAATGTTGAAGAAACAGAAAACAAAGGTGGCGGAAGTCGCGGAGGTAATAGAAGTCGCGGAGGCGGTGGAGGTCGTAGAGACAGAAAAGATAACGGATTTAGAGGCGATAAACGTTCAAAATCTGGAGGAGAAGGAAGAAGAAGAAGTTCTGATTCAGATTCTAAACCAAGACGTTCAAGTTCATCTAGTTATAGTTCTGATAGAAAAAGTGATTCTTCATCTTCATCAAGACCAAGACGTTCAAGACGCTAAACTATCTGTTAATATTTAGACAAAATAACATTACTTTTTCCTAAATATTATTTAGTTTGCTACTTTTATGCCTAACAAGATTATAATGAAATATATATTTATACTATTCATACTATTAATATCCTCGACAAAGGTCTTTTCACAAGACAGTAATGTTGTCTTAGGAGTGATTATTAATGGTTCTAATGATGAACCTCTAGAAGGTGTAAATATTGTAAATATTAATCAAGTAAAAGGTAGTACCACCAATAGTAAAGGTGAATTTAAGATCTCTGCGAAAGCTAATGATACACTTCACCTCTCCTATTTAGGTTTTAAATCTATTAAGGTTAAAGTTACTAACGACTGGATAAAATTTGGTAGCTCTACAATTGAGTTAACAGAACTAGCTTTAGCTTTAGAAGAAGTTGTTGTTAATCAATTTAGACTAACAGGTTACCTAGAACTAGATATAAAACAAGTACCTATTAACAATAATTACCAATACAGCATATCTGGCTTACAAAATGGGTATGAAGCAGGTAATGGTACTTATAGTGTAAATAAAATTTTAAGCGCCATTTTTAATCCAGCAGATTTCTTATATAATATCTTTGGGAACAAGCCTAAAGAAATGAAAAAGCTGAAACAAATGAAACAAGATGATGAAATAAGAAATTTATTATCATCGCGTTTTGATCGGGAAATGTTAACAGTCTTATTACAAGTAGATCGTTTAGATTTAGATGAAATAGTAAGACAATGCGACTATTCTAAAGATTTTATAAACTCTGCTAACGATCTTCAAATACTTGATGCCATTAGTGGCTGTTATGAAGAATACAAGGTGTTAAGCCGAGGCAGAAAAAAAATATAATACATCACATCACTTAAAACTGCCTCTAAAAAGGCAGTTTTTTTTTGTTTTCTTTTAAAAGATATATAAATTTACACTCTCATCCAAAATATAAAATTCTTAATATTTTATATATTAAAAAATATATTCGATAATTTGCAGCCACAATAATTAAAGAAAATATATTATTTGCAATATCTTTATTATTTTTATACTTTGCATGACCGACTCATATAACGATTCATGATAAACATAACACGAATATTTGACTTTCCGTATTATCAATTAGAAAAGTATAATTTAAGTAAATCTTTAACAACTAAATACGAAGGTGTTTGGGTGTCTACATCTACTCAAGATTATATAGACAAAGCAAATGCAATAAGTCGTGGGTTACTACGCTTAGGAGTAAAACCGAACGATAAAATTGCAATAATTTCTTCTACTAACAGAACAGAATGGAACATTATGGATATAGGTGTACTTCAAATTGGAGCACAAAACATTCCTATATATCCAACTATTTCTGAAACTGACTACGAATATATCTTAAATCATTCTGAAGCTACATATTGTATTGTTTCTGATAAAGTAGTTTTAGACAAATTAAATGCAATTAAAGGAAACACCTTATTAAAACAGGTTTATACTTTTGATGACATTGAAAATGAAAGCAACTGGAAAGAGATATTGGCTTTAGGTGAAGATACCTCTAATCAAGATCAAGTTGAAACATGTAAAGCTAATGTTGGCACAGATGATTTAGCTACTATTATATATACTTCAGGAACAACAGGTACACCAAAGGGTGTTATGTTGTCTCACAAAAACATAGTTTCAGATGTATTAGGTAGTGAAAAACGTGTACCATTTAATCATGGATCATCAAGAGCTTTAAGTTTCTTACCCGTTTGCCATGTTTTCGAACGTATGCTTTTATATCTATATCAATATTGTGGTGTAGAAATTTATTTTGCAGAGTCTATAGATAAGATGAGCGACAATTTAAAAGAAGTACATCCGCATGTTATGGCCGCTGTTCCTAGATTATACGAAAAAGTATATGATAAGATTGTTGCTAAAGGAGGAGAATTAACAGGAATTAAGAAAGCCTTATTCTTCTGGGCTATAGACCTAGGACTTAAATACGAACCTTATGGCAAAAATGGCTGGTGGTACGAAAAACAACTTAGCATAGCTAGAAAATTAATTTTCAGCAAATGGAAAGAAGCATTAGGAGGACATATAGAAATTATGGTTTCTGGAAGCGCGCCTTTACAAAATCGTTTAACTAGAACATTTGCAGCTGCAGGTATACCAATAATGGAAGGTTATGGATTAACAGAAACCTCTCCTGTAATATCGGTAAACGATCAAAGAGATTTCGGATTTAGAATAGGCACAATAGGAAAGCTTATAGATAAGGTTGAAGTAAAAATTGCCAAAGACGGAGAAATTCTTGTTAAAGGCCCGAATGTAATGCTAGGTTATTATAAAGATCCTGAAAAAACAGCCTCTGTTATGACCGGAGATTATTTTCATACAGGAGATATTGGAGAAATTTCTGAAGATGGATTTTTAAAAATTACAGATCGTAAAAAAGAAATTTTTAAAACCAGTGGTGGTAAATATGTCGCACCAGCTATAATAGAAAACAAACTGAAACAATCTCGTTTTATAGAACAAGTAATGGTGATTGGAGAAGGCGAAAAAATGCCAGCAGCTTTAATTCAACCAAATTTCGATTTTATTGAAGAGTGGGCAAAGCGTCATAATATAGATTTTAAGGATGTCACTGCACTTTGTAAAGACCAACGTTTATTAGATCGTATTCAAAAAGAAATCGATTTTTCTAACAAAGATTTCGGTAAATGGGAACAAATTAAAGTGTTTAAAATCACCCCAGAAGTCTGGTCTATCGAAAAAGGACACCTCACTCCGACTTTGAAGTTAAAGCGAAAAATCATCAAGAAAATCTACAAATCCTCAATAGAATCTATATATAGATCTTAAATTATCAAACTCCTTAGCTTTTAAGGAGTTTTTTTTTATTCTTATTTTTAGTTAAATTTTTACTATTTATTATGCATGCATAATATTTTTTATTATATTTGGTTGAGACAAAAAATAAAGATGAAAGACAAAACAATCGACTATGTTTTGCGAACCACTTGGTTAGCTGTTACAAAAATGTACAACGAACAAGGCCATAAATTCGAAAGTACTATGGCTACAGGTTTTGCTTTACTTAGTATCGATCCTGAAAAGGGAACACCTTCAACTTCATTAGGCCCAAAAATGGGTATGGAAGCAACTAGTTTATCTAGAATTATAAAAAACATAGAAAACCAAGGTTTAATAGAACGCAAACCAAACCCAAATGATGGTCGTGGTGTTTTAATTTACTTGACCGAATTAGGTAAAGAAAAACGAAATTTTTCTAAAGATCGCGTTTTAATATTTAACGAAGCTATTAGAAAAAATATTTCTGCCGAAAAAATTGAACATTTTTACGAAGTGGCAGAAGTCATCAATGATTTAATTTCAAACAAAAAGATATATAATAACGAAAGCCTTTTAAAATAAATGAGTACACGTAGAATAAAAAAAGTAGCTGTTATAGGTTCTGGTATTATGGGAAGTGGTATTGCATGTCATTTCGCCAATATTGGTGTAGACGTACTATTACTAGATATTGTACCACGCGAACTTAATCCCGCAGAACAAGCAAAGGGACTAACTTTACAAGATAAAGTAGTTAGAAACCGAATGGTAAACGATTCGCTTAAAGCAGCTTTAAAATCAAAGCCCTCTCCTATTTATCATCAAAAATTTGCCAGTCGTATTCAGACAGGTAATCTAGACGATGATATTGCAAAGGTAAAAGATGTAGATTGGATTATTGAAGTGGTTGTAGAACGTTTAGATATTAAGAAACTTGTTTTCGAAAATCTAGAAAAACACAGAACTCCAGGAACTTTAATTACATCAAATACTTCTGGTATTCCTATTCATTTTATGAGTGAAGGGCGTTCAGAAGATTTTCAAAAACACTTTTGCGGTACCCACTTTTTTAACCCAGCTCGTTACTTAAAATTATTCGAAATTATTCCTGGACCTCAAACGTCTCCAGAAGTTTTAGAGTTTTTAAATGGATATGGTGAACAGTTTTTAGGCAAAACATCTGTGATGGCTAAAGATACACCTGCTTTTATAGGAAACCGTGTTGGAATTTTTAGTATTATGAGTTTATTCCACGCTGTAAAAGACATGGATTTAACCATAGAAGAAGTCGATAAATTAACAGGTCCTGTTATTGGTCGTCCAAAATCGGCAACCTTCCGTACCGTAGATGTTGTAGGTTTAGATACTTTGGTACATGTTGCCAACGGAATTTATGATAATGTTCCTACAGACGAACGTCACGATTTATTTAAGCTACCTGATTTCATTACTACCATGATGGAAAATAAATGGTTAGGAAGCAAAACAAAACAAGGATTCTATAAATTAGAACGCCATAAAGACGGTACTAAAGATATTTTATCATTAGATCTAGATACTTTAGAATATCGTGCAAACAAAAAAGCAAAATTTGCAACTTTAGAATTAACGAAATCGATTGATAAAGTCGTAGACCGTTTTAAAGTCTTAGTTGCAGGAAAAGATAAAGCGGGAGAATTTTACCGTAAAAACTTTGCCGCACTATTTGCTTATGTAGCAAATAGAATTCCAGAAATATCAAACGAATTATATAAAATTGACGATGCCATGAAAGCGGGTTTTGGATGGGAACACGGCCCTTTTCAAATTTGGGATGCTATTGGTGTTGAAAAAGGAATAAAAATCATGGAAGCCGAAGGTTTAAAACCTGCTGCTTGGGTTAGCGACATGTTAGCTTCTGGAGTAACGTCTTTCTATGCAATAAAAGAAGGAGCTTCTTACTTTTACGATATTCCGTCTAAAAAACAAGAAAAAATACCTGGACAAGATGCCTTCATTATTCTAAATAATATTAGAAAATCTAAAGAAGTATTTAAAAATTCTGGTGTTGTTATTGAAGATTTAGGAGATGGAATCCTGAATTGCGAATTCCAATCTAAAATGAATACTATTGGTGGCGATGTTTTAGCTGGACTTAATAAAGCGATAGATTTAGCCGAAAAAGATTTCCAAGGTTTAGTTGTAGGAAATCAAGGTGCAAACTTCTCTGTTGGAGCAAACATTGGAATGATTTTTATGATGGCTGCCGAACAGGAATACGACGAATTAAACATGGCCATTAAGTATTTTCAAGACACTGTAATGCGTATGCGTTATTCATCTATCCCTACAGTTTCTGCTCCTCATGGGATGACCTTTGGTGGAGGTTGCGAATTATCACTTCACGCAGATAAAGTAGTTGCTGCCGCAGAAACCTATATGGGACTTGTAGAATTTGGAGTTGGCGTAATCCCTGGTGGTGGTGGTTCTAAAGAACTTACATTAAGAGCACAAGACACCTTTAAAAAAGGCGATGTAGAACTTAATACACTTCAAGAGTACTTCTTAACTATTGGAATGGCAAAAGTATCAACCTCAGCGTACGAAGGTTTTGATTTAGGGTTACTTCAAGAAGGTAAAGATATTGTCGTAGTCAATAAAGACAGACAAATCGCTACAGCAAAAGCACATGCGAAACTAATGGCTGAAGCAGGTTATACACAACCTATAAAACGTACAGATATTAAAGTGCTAGGAAAACAAGCTTTAGGGATGTTCTTAGTAGGAACAGATGCTATGGAAGCTAGCCGATATATTAGTGCACACGATCAGAAAATTGCAAACAAATTGGCTTACGTTATGGCTGGAGGTGATTTATCTGAACCCACTTTAGTTAACGAACAATACTTATTAGATTTAGAACGCGAAGCCTTTTTAAGTCTATGTACAGAACGTAAAACATTAGAGCGTATTCAGCATATGTTGAAAACAGGAAAACCGTTAAGAAACTAGAAAAAAGAGA
Organism: Formosa sp. L2A11; assembly: GCF_009796865.1. Classification (GTDB taxonomy): domain Bacteria; phylum Bacteroidota; class Bacteroidia; order Flavobacteriales; family Flavobacteriaceae; genus Formosa. Next base: position 3,272,510 of record NZ_CP047028.1, read on the forward strand.
AAAGAGAAAAGAAACTAAGAGGTCATTTTAAATAAGGTAGATTTTAAAATCTTTATTCTCTGCTCTATATTCTCTTATCTCATTTTCAAAACACACATTAAACTATGAAAACCGCATATATAGTAAAAGCATACAGAACCGCTGTTGGTAAAGCACCTAAAGGCGTGTTCAGATTTAAAAGATCGGATGAGTTGGCTGCAGAAACCATCAAGTATATGATGAAGGAACTACCAAGTTTAGATCCAAAACGTATAGACGATGTTATTGTTGGTAACGCCATGCCAGAAGGCTCACAAGGTCTTAATATGGCACGTTTAATCTCGTTAATGGGATTAGATATAGTAGATGTTCCAGGTGTAACCGTAAATCGTTTTTGTTCTTCAGGAATAGAAACTATTGGTATGGCAACAGCTAAAATACAATCTGGAATGGCCGATTGTATTATCGCTGGTGGAGCAGAAAGCATGAGTGCTGTACCCATGACAGGATATAAACCTGAATTGAACTACGATGTTGTAAAAGCAGGTCATGAAGATTACTATTGGGGTATGGGAAATACCGCTGAAGCTGTAGCAAATCAGTTTAAAGTCTCCCGCGAAGACCAAGATGAATTTGCTTACAATTCACATGTAAAAGCCTTAAAAGCACAGGCAGAAAACCGTTTTCAAGATCAGATTGTGCCTATAGATATTAATGAAACGTATATAGATGCTAATGGAAAAAAAGCAACAAAAACATATACGATTACAAAAGATGAAGGTCCGCGTGCAGGTACAAGCATTGAAGCTTTATCGAAACTAAGAGCTGTATTTGCTGCAGGAGGAAGTGTAACAGCAGGAAATTCGTCTCAGACTAGTGATGGTGCAGCTTTTGTAATGGTTATGAGTGAAGACATGGTAAAAGAATTAGGACTTGAACCAATTGCACGATTAGTTAACTACGCTGCTGCAGGTGTTGAGCCTCGTATTATGGGAATTGGCCCTGTAAAAGCCATTCCAAAAGCATTAAAACAAGCCGGTTTAAAACAAAGTGATTTAGAACTTATAGAATTGAATGAAGCATTCGCATCTCAATCTATAGCTGTAATTCGAGAATTGGGATTAAACTCAGATATCGTAAACGTAAACGGAGGAGCGATAGCTTTAGGTCACCCACTAGGATGTACAGGAGCAAAACTATCCGTGCAACTCTTTGACGAAATGCGTAAGCGTGATATGAAAGGTAAATACGGAGCTGTAACCATGTGCGTAGGTACTGGACAAGGTGCTTGTGGAGTATTTGAGTTTCTGAATTAGAGATTAGGAAAATAGAGCAAAGAACAGAGAAAATAGACCCGATAGATGAGTACACGTCATAATTATAAGAATTTAAAAATCTGGAAACTAGGATTGGAAATTGCTAATAATATTTCTGACGTATTGTTAAGTTTTCCAAAGCATGAAAGATATGATTTAAGCTCTCAACTAAGCAGATGTTCAATTTCATTGCCTAGTAATATAGCTGAAGGCTCATCTAGAACAAATAAATCTTTCAGTCATTTTTTAAACATTTCTTTAGGCTCATCATTTGAATTGGGAACTCAACTTTTAATAGCACATCACAGACAATATATAAACCAAGAGACATTAACACAATTAGAAAATAAATTAGAAGAATTTCAGAGAATGACTATGAGTTTTCAAAACAACTTAAATCAATAAGTCTATATTCTTTATTCTATTATCTATTTTCTCTAAAACAAACTACTAAAACATGGAAACTACACAAAAAGATATCATTAGAGGCGGGCAATTTCTTATTAAAAAAACCCCGTGTGAAGACATATTTACTCCAGAAGATTTTTCTGAAGAGCAAATCATGATGAAAGAAGCCGTTATGGAATTTAACGAGCGTGAAATCATTCCTCATAAAGCAAAATTCGAAGCTAAAGACTATGCACTTACTGAAGAGGTCATGCGTAAAGCAGCTGAACTTGGATTCCTTGGTGTTTCGGTTCCTGAAGCTTATGGCGGACTCGGAATGGGATTCGTTTCGACTATGTTAACGTGTGATTATATTTCTAGCGGAACAGGATCTTTTAGTACCGCCTTTGGTGCGCATACTGGAATTGGAACTATGCCAATTACTCTTTATGGTACTGAAGAACAGAAACAAAAATATGTTTCTAAACTAGCTACAGGAGAATGGTTCGGAGCTTATGCTTTAACAGAACCTGGAGCTGGTAGTGATGCTAATTCAGGTAAAACAACTGCTAAAGTTTCTGAAGACGGAAAATCATATGTCATTAACGGACAAAAAATGTGGATTTCAAATGCAGGTTTTTGTAGTTTAATGATTGTGTTTGCACGTATTGAAGATGATAAAAATATTACAGGTTTCATTGTAGAATATGATAAAGACAATGCAAATGGTATTACTTTAGGTGAAGAAGAACACAAATTAGGAATTCGTGCATCGTCTACTCGACAAGTCTTTTTTAACGATACTGTTGTCCCTACAGAAAACATGTTAGCTGGTCGTGGTGAAGGTTTTAAAATTGCGATGAATGCCTTAAATATTGGTCGTATTAAGCTTGCTGCTGCCTGTTTAGATTCGCAACGACGTATTACAACAACTGCGGTTCAGTATGCAAACGAACGTAAACAATTTAAAACACCAATTGCAGATTTTGGTGCTATAAAAGTTAAACTAGCAGAAATGGCTACAAACGCATATGTTGGAGAATCTGCTTCATATAGAGCTGCAAAAAATATTGAAGATCGCATTGCTATGCGACAAGCTGCAGGAAACACACATCAAGAAGCTGAATTAAAAGGTGTTGAAGAATATGCTATTGAATGTTCTATCTTGAAAGTAGCTGTATCTGAAGATGTACAACATTGTGCAGATGAAGGAATTCAAATTTTTGGTGGTATGGGATTCTCTGAAGACACGCCTATGGAAGCTGCTTGGAGAGATGCTCGTATTGCTAGAATTTACGAAGGTACAAACGAAATTAACCGTATGCTTTGCGTAGGGATGTTAGTGAAGAAAGCCATGAAAGGCCATGTAGACTTATTAGGTCCTGCAATGAAAGTTCAAGAAGATTTAATGGGCATTCCTTCTTTCGAAACTCCAGATTTCTCTGAATTATTTTCAGAAGAAAAATCAATGATTGCTAAACTTAAAAAAGTATTTTTAATGGTTGCTGGTGCTGCTGTTCAGAAATTTGGACCTGCTTTAGAAGAGCATCAACAATTATTAATGGCGGCTTCAGATATATTAATTGAAATTTATATGGCAGAATCTGCTATATTAAGAACAGAAAAGAATGCCAAACGTTTTGGTGAAGAATCGCAGAAAGTACAAATCGCCATGTCTAAATTATATTTATATCAGGCTGTAGATATTGTTGAGAAAAATGGAAAAGAAAGTATTATTTCTTTTGCTGAAGGAGACGAACAACGTATGATGCTAATGGGACTTAAACGTTTTACAAAATATGTAAACTATCCAGATATTGTAGACTTAAGAAATGAAATCGCAGAAAAAGTAAAATCTGAAAACAAGTATTGTTTCTAAAAATAATGTGTGACTAATTCTATTTTTATTATAAAAAAGGCCAATTCTAAGTTTAGAATTGGCCTTTTAAATTTTAACTTATTTTATACTATTGATTTTGTTTTTCACGCATACATTCAATAACTTTTTCTTCTTCAGTAACATTAGATAAATTAATTGCGGTTTCAATTAAAGCCAAATGTGAATATGCTTGTGGGAAATTCCCTAACAAACGTTTTGTTTCAAAATCTACATCTTCACTAAACAACCCTAAGTGATTGCTGTAAGTTAATAATTGATCGAACAATGCTTTTGCTTTTTGCTCCTCTCCTATCTTATACAAACTATTTATAAACCAGAATGTACAAATGGTAAATGATGATGAAGGCAATCCAAAATCATCTTTATTTTTATAACGGTATAATAAACCATCATTACTTAAATCACGCTCAATCCCTTTTACAGTATTTACGTATTTAGGATTCTTAGCATCAATAAAACCGTAAGGTTCCATTAATAAAACCGAAGCATCTAAATCGTCTGAACCATAAGATTGTGTAAAGGCTTGTACTTTTTCATTCCAAGCATTCGTCATGATATCTGCTTTAATCTCTTGCTCAAGCGGTCTCCATTTCTCTGCCTTAGCTGTTTTTCCTAAAATTTCTGCAACCTTAATTGCTTTATCAATAGCAACCCAACATAACACTTTTGAAAAAGTAAAATGACGTTCTTCTGTTCTAAACTCCCAAATTCCTTTATCTGCTTCTTTCCAGTGTTTGTTAACCACCCAAACAATACCTTTAGTTATTGTCCAAATTTCTTCACCGTTTTCTATGTCTGTACTAAAATTAACTAATTGTTGGTGGATAACATCCATCAAAATACCATAGATATCATTTTGTCGTTGCTCGTAAGCAGCATTCCCAACACGAACTGGTTTAGAGCCTTTATAACCACTTAAATGATCTAAAGTTTCCTCTGTTAATTTTTTCTCTTTATTAATTCCGTACATGATTTGGAGCTTCTCATCTTTATCAGGAATTAAATCAATAATAAATTTTAAATAACGCTTGGCAATATTTTTATGTCCTAAATGCGATACCACTTTCACAACCATTGATGCATCTCTAATCCAACAAAAACGATAATCCCAGTTACGCACTTCTCCAATTGTTTCTGGTAAAGATGTTGTTGCTGCAGCTAAAACCGCTCCTGTTTTATCGTAAGTTAAAAGTTTTAATGTAATGGCACTTCTAGCAATTTCCGCATTATAACGCTCATAAGAAGGCGTACTATCCATCCAATTTAACCAGTATACTTTGGTACGTTCATACTCTATATATGCTTTGTGAACGTCTGGTTTAAAGATCTTTTCATTGTACCCGATTAAGAAATAAGCATCTTTAGTAAGTTCTATTTCTGTTCCATTTACAACAGCATCTTTATCTAAATCTGTGTACATAAATAGTGTATCAAACTTTTCTTTATTAGTTAAACTAACAATAAAATCTGATTTCACATAGGTATTCGTTTCTCCTAAAGCATATTCTAATTTTGGATTATAATCTGCTATAAATTTTGGAGTCCCTGTTTTATATTTTATAAATCGAATAATTTCTGGAGGCGACTGATAACCTCCTGACGTCTTGTGATATCTAGGCATAAAATCCATAATATCGAAGGCATCTGTTCCATTACTAAATGAAGTTACTAAAATCGCTGTTTTATTCAAATAACTTTGTGTAACAGTATAACTTTCGTCTACTTTAATACCAAAATGACCTCCAATATTTTCATCTAATATTTTTGCAAAAACCGAACTAGAATCGAATTCTGGTAAACAGCACCATTCTATAGTTCCTATTTTTGAGATAAGTGCAGCGCTTCGGCAATTCCCTATAATTCCATAATCTAAATTATTCATTAAATCTTCATTTTATATGGTTAACAACCAATTTTTCTTTAAATTAACGAAAAACTTATTGCTAATCAAAATTGAACTCCATGAATAAGACTATTATAGTCTCAAATAGACTCCCTTTACAAGTAAAATTAGAAAATTCTAAACTAGAAATTAAACCAAGTATTGGAGGTTTAGCCACAGGAATGAAATCTGTACACGCCGAAGGTAATGGTATCTGGGTGGGTTGGTCTGGATTAACAGAAGATGAACTAACTCCAGAATTAGAAAAAGAAGTAAAAGAAGCTGTAACTAAAGAAAAATGTGTCACAGTACCTTTAACGACCGAAGATGTAGATAATTTCTATCTTGGTTTTAGTAACAAAACACTCTGGCCTTTGTTCCATTATTTTATGGAATACACCTCATTTGAACGCTCTGAATGGGAATCATACAAAGAGGTTAATCAGAAATTTGCCGATGTTATTCTAGAAAATGTTAATGATGGAGACACAGTTTGGGTACACGATTATCAGTTACTATTATTACCAAAATTAATTCGCGATAAAAAACCAAATATTTCTATAGGATTCTTTCTACATATTCCTTTTCCTTCGTTCGAAATTTTTAGAACATTCCCTTGGCGTGAAGAATTATTAGAAGGAATGCTTGGAGCCGATTTAATTGGATTCCATACTTACGATTATGAGCGTCATTTCTTAAGCTCAATAAAACGAATTTTAAGACTTGAAGTGAGTTTTAATAATATAGATTATTTAGACCGTACGGTTACTGTAGATTCTTTTCCTATGGGAATTGATTATAATAAATTCTATAATGCAGCCCTAGTTAACGATACACAACAAAAAAAAGAACGTTCAGAATTACAACGCCGTTTAGACGAACATATAAAATCGGATTCCGATGCTAAAATTATACTTTCAATAGATCGCTTAGATTATACAAAAGGAATTCCTAATCGCTTAAAAGCTTTCGAATATTTCTTAAACAAGTACCCAGAATTTAAGGAAAAAGTAAGATTAATTTTATTAGCTGTGCCTTCACGTTCTAACGTACCTCAATACCAGAAATTAAAACGCGACACAGATGAATTGGTCGGACGAATAAACGGAGAGTTTTCAACCGTAAGTTGGACACCAATTTGGTATTTTTATCGTTCTATGCCGTTCGAAAATCTAATCGATTTATACACCACTTCAGACATCGCATTAATTACTCCAATACGCGATGGGATGAATTTAGTAGCGAAAGAATATGTTGCAACACGTACCAATCAAGACGGTGTACTTATTTTAAGTGAAATGACTGGTGCTTCTAAAGAAATGAATGAAGCACTATTAATAAACCCTAATAATTTTGACCAAATAGCAGACACCATTAAGCAAGCTATTGAAATGCCAATTGAAGAACAACAAACACGAATTAAAATTCTTCAAGAACGCTTAGAACGCTATAGTGTTGAAAAATGGGCCAAAGAATTTTTAAAAGCATTAGAATCTACTAAAGAGAAGGAAGATGTATTTATCTCTAAACGCTTAAATAAAACATTAAAAAATAATATTTCTGAAGCTTTTAGCAGTGCGAAAAAGAAACTTGTTTTATTAGATTTTGATGGGACACTTGTTGGTTTTAAAGATAACCCGAAAGATTGTAGACCAGATGCAGAGTTATTTGAGTTATTAGATAAAATAAACGCTGTAGAAGGTGTAAAACTTGTTATTATTAGCGGAAGAGATCGCGAAACATTCGAAGATTGGTTTGCCGGAAAAGACTATACTTTAGTTACAGACCACGGTGTTTGGCTAAAAGAACAAGGCAAAGATTGGATGATGCTAGAACACCTTAAAAACGACTGGATGGAAAATATACTTCCTGTTCTAGAAACATTTGTAGACAGAACGCCTGGTACTTTTATTGAAAAGAAAAAATATTCTCTTGCTTGGCATTATAGAAAAACCGATCCCGAATTAGCGCAAACCAGAACAATAGAACTCAATACCGTTTTAAATAGTTTAATAGAAAACCATGGTCTTACTGTTTTAAAAGGAAACAAAGTCACCGAAATAAAAAGTAGTAATGTAAATAAAGGTCGTGCAGCGTCTCGTCTATTAACACAAGATAATTACGATTTTATGTTTGCTATTGGAGACGATTGGACAGACGAATATATGTTTGAAGAATTACCAGATTCTGCATATACTGTAAAAGTTGGATTTAAGAAAACAAGTGCAAAATATCATGTTAAAAACACTGCAGAAGTCCGCGAATTATTAAATACTTTTACTAAATCTTAAATTCAATTTCAAATTAATCTATGAAGTATCGTTTATACTTATGTGTCTTTTTAGGCCTAAGCAGTTTTATGTTGTCTGCTCAAAATCATCAGCAAATTTATAATATTATAGATGCTGTATCTGCAAAACGCATCAAACAAGATGTAAAAACACTTACCGAGTTTGGCACACGTAACACGTTTAGTGATACGGTTTCTAACACACGAGGTATTGGTGCTGCGAGACGTTGGATTAAAAATGAATTCAATGCTATTTCTAGCACGTGTAATTCTTGCCTTAACGTTTTTTATCAGAAAGATTTTGTAAAAAAAGAAGGAAATTCTAGAGTACCACACGATGCTTGGGTTGTAAATGTAGTTGCGGTGCAAAAAGGGACAAAATATCCTAATCGTTATATTATTATGACTGGAGATATAGATTCTCGTGCTAGCGATACTATGGATTTTACAACAGATGCTCCAGGAGCAAACGACAATGCTTCTGGTATGGCTGGAACTATTGAAGCTGCTCGTGTATTATCTCAATATCAATTTGAAAGTAGCATTGTCTATTTAGGACTTTCCGGAGAAGAACAAGGTTTATTTGGTGGTGCAGGCTTTGCGGCTTATGCCAAAGCCAATAATTGGGATATTGTAGGTGTGTTTAATAACGACATGATTGGTAATATTGAAGGTGTAGATGGTGTGATTGATAACAGATCATTTCGCATTTTTTCAGAACCTGTTCCGCCTACAGAAACAGAAAAACAACGTAAAATGCGTCGTTTTTATGGTGGTGAAGTCGATGGTGTATCTCGCCAGTTAGCCAGATACATTTACAAAACCACAAAAACATATATGCCAGAAATGAATCCTATGATGATTTACAGACTAGATCGTTTTGGAAGAGGCGGCCATCATCGTCCGTTTAACGATTTAGGTTTTGCAGGAATCCGTATCATGGAAGCTCATGAAAACTACACACAACAACATCAAGATGTACGTATAGAAAATGGCATTACTTATGGAGACACTTTTGAACATGTAAATTTTGATTACACAAAAAAGTTAACCTCTGTAAATGCTATTAACCTTGCATCTTTAGCAAATTCGGCCCCTGCTCCAACTACCGTTGCCATTGGAGGAATTGTTGAAGCCGCAGCAAAACTAAAATGGAATCCTGTTGATGGTGCCGTTGGTTACAAGATATATTGGAGAGATACAACTTCGCCTACTTGGGATTATAGCAGACCTGTAGGAAATGTTACAGAGTTCACATTAGATGGTATTGTAATTGACAATTTCTATTTTGGAGTCGCTTCAATAAATGAGAATGGTTTTGAAAGCCCTGTTGTTTTCCCAAATGCAATCATAAAAAAATAAATTAATAAAATTTCAATTTTGAAAAAAAATAACATCCTAATTCTTATCCTTTTATGTTTGTCTACTTCTGCATTTAGTCAAATGTTATCAGACAAAAAGATTTTTACACATCAAGATACACTTCGTGGTAGCATTACTCCAGAACGTGCTTGGTGGGATTTAACCTATTATCATTTAAATATTGAGGTAAAACCCGAAAACAAATATATTTCAGGAAAAAACACCATTCAATATACCGTTTTAGAACCTAAAAATGTCTTACAAATAGATTTACAAGATTCTTTAAAAATCACTAAAGTAACCCAAGACGGTAAAATATTACAAGTAATTGATGACGGAAATGCACATTTTATAACACTTACTAAAACACAACGCAAAGGCGCTGTAAATGCAATAGACGTTTATTATGAAGGTAACCCCAAAGTTGCTATTAAAGCACCTTGGGACGGTGGTTTTTCTTGGAAAAAAGATGATAAAGGAAATGATTTTATAGCCACATCTTGTCAAGGTTTGGGTGCAAGCGTTTGGTGGCCTTGTAAAGACCACATGTACGACGAAGTAGACAGTATGGATATTAGTGTAACGACTCCAAAAAATTTAATGGATGTTTCTAACGGAAGACTTACAGATACAAAAACGTTAAGTGATGGAAGAAAAACATATACTTGGTCGGTTAAAAACCCAATTAACAATTATGGTGTAAACGTAAATATTGGAGATTATGTTCATTTTTCTGAAGTTTATCCTGGAGAAAAAGGGCCTTTAGACATGAATTACTATGTATTACGCGATAATCTTAAAAAAGCAAAAAAACAGTTTAAAGACGCTCCTAAAATGATGAAAGCTTTCGAACATTGGTTTGGGCCTTATCCCTTTTACGAAGATGGTTATAAACTGGTTGAAGTGCCTTATTTAGGTATGGAACACCAAAGTTCTGTAACGTATGGTAATAAATTTGAAAACGGATATTTAGGACGTGATTTGTCTGGAACAGGTTGGGGATTAAAATTTGACTTTATTATTGTTCATGAATCTGGTCACGAATGGTTTGCCAATAATATTACAGATATTGACATTGCAGATATGTGGATTCACGAAAGTTTTACAGCCTATTCTGAAAACTTATTTTTAGATTATTATTACGGTAAAGAAGCTGCCGCAGAGTACGTAATAGGAACACGTAAATCTATACTAAACAACAAACCAATTATTGGCGTTTATGGCGTAAATAGTGAAGGTTCTGGCGATATGTACTACAAGGGAGCAAACATGCTACATACCCTACGCCAGTTAATACAAGATGATGAAAAATGGAGACAAATTTTACGTGGCATGAATAAAACATTCTATCATCAAACCGTAAACACAAAACAGATTGAAGACTATTTAAGTGAATCAACTGGCATAGATTTAACTGCATTTTTTAATCAGTATTTAAGAGATATTCGAGTACCTACTTTAGAATATAAATTTGAAAAGGACAAGTTTAAATACCATTGGACAAATATTGTTTCGGGGTTTGAGATGCCAATTCAAATTACTTTAGATGGAAAAGAACAATGGATACATCCTACTACAGCATGGAAAACACAAACTGTAGCCTCTAAAGCATTAGAGATAGATCCTGATTTTTATGTTGAATATAAAAAGTTGTAGTAATTAAAAAATGAAACTAAAAATCCGAGAAGCAGAAGAAAAAGACGTAAATGATATTTTAGATATTCTGAATTACGAAATCTTAAATTCAACAGTGCTTTATGATTACAAAGAAAGAACTTTTGAGCAACAACTTAAATGGTTTAAACAAAAAGAGGCTGATAAAATGCCCGTTTTAATTGCTGAAAATGAAAATGGAGTAATCGGTTTCGGAACTTATGGCATTTTTAGACCTTGGGATGCTTATCTATTTAGTATTGAACACTCTATTTATGTTAATAACAATTCAAGAGGAATTGGAATAGGAAAACAACTATTATCTAAATTAATTGAATTAGCAAAAGAGCAGAAATATCACACCATGATAGCTGGAGTTGACAGTTCTAATGAGGGAAGTGTTGAGTTTCATAAAAAATTCGGATTTAAAGAAATTGGAACATTTAAAGAAGTTGGATTTAAATTTGACAAATGGTTAGATTTAAAGTTTCTTCAATTACTTCTGAAATAAAAAAACAGATTCAATAACGGCTATAATTAATATAGGTTTATATATTTAATTGAAAGTTTAGTCTATTTATAGCTAAAAACGCAATGTTGCGTTTATGTGTTGAATCCTTCAAACAAAAAACGCCACCTTAAAAAAGGTGGCATTTTTTTATGTTTATACATCTGATTATTTTATTTATAGCCCACTAATATAACTACCATAAGGATCTTTAAACTGAATACCTTCCGTAAAACGATATTTACTTAATTTATTAAATTGAACTAATCCCCAAAGCACAAACTCTTTTACTATATAGTGTTCATTCTCGTTTAAACCTGACTGATATGTATTGATTAAATCTTCTAATGGTGTAATAGCATCTAAGGTTGCTTTATATGTTTCTTCATCTAAATCGTCTAACAATTCAAAACCATCAGAGTTATTAAAGAACCAAGACACAATATCATCATAAGGAGATTCTTCATCTTGTTTTACTAATTTTTCAATCTTCGGAAAAAACTTAGGGAATAATGTTTGTATGGCATCACCAATTAAATTAAAAGCAACTACAGAAGCACCTTCTTGTTCACCTTCGTAAACCAATTCTACTTTTCCTGTAATTGCAGGAATAATACCTACAAAATCACTTAATCTTATTGTCGTTTTATCATCACCAGAAATTAATGCTCTACGTTCTGCTGTACTTACTAAGTTCTCTAAAGCCGAAATTCCTAAACGTGCACTTACACCACTTTTCGCATCGATATATTCACTGTCTCTAGCTTCAAAAACAATTTGTTCTAAAATATCTTTTACTAATTCAGGAATGGCAACACTTTCTGTTTGATGTGCATTTAACTTCGCTTCTTGGGCTGTTATTTTTTTAGCCGTTTCAATATCCATTGGATAATGCGTAATAATTTGCGATCCAATTCTATCTTTTAACGGCGTTACAATACTACCACGGTTTGTGTAATCTTCTGGGTTTGCAGTAAACACAAACTGAATATCTAAAGGCAGTCTCAACTTAAAACCACGAATTTGAATATCACCTTCTTGAAGAATATTAAAAAGTGCCACTTGAATTCTGGCTTGTAAATCTGGTAATTCGTTAATTACAAAAATACATCGGTTTGCCCTAGGAATCATCCCATAATGTATTACACGATCGTCTGCATAACTCAGTTTTAAATGCGCAGCTTTAATGGGGTCTACATCTCCTATAAGATCGGCTACTGTTACATCTGGAGTCGCTAATTTTTCTGCAAAACGTTCTTTTTTTGGCAACCAAGTAATTGGCGTATCATCTCCTTTTTCTGCAATTAATTCTGTTGCAAATCTAGAAATAGGTTGTAACGGATCATCATTAATTTCAGAACCTTCTACAACGGGAATATAATCGTCTAACAAATTTACCATTAAACGTGCTAAACGTGTTTTTGCTTGTCCGCGTAATCCAAGTAAATTAATATTATGTCTAGATAAAATGGCGCGTTCTAACTCTGGAATTACAGTGTTTTCGTAACCATAAACGCCTTCAAATGTAACTTCGCTATGCTTTAATCTTTTAATTAAATTATCTCGTAATTCATCTTTTATAGACTTACTCTTATATCCTGAAGCTTTTAAAGCGCCTAATGTTTTTATATTTTCAATTTTCATATCTGCTTGTTTTTTAAAAAGTAATTAGAGATTCAAAAAATAATTTATTACTTTATCTTGTTTCTCTTTATTTTAATGGTTTACCCTTTAATTCGTTTTTTTCTATTGGTTTCATAATCTTCAAAAATCATTTCTCCCAGACCTTTTAATCCTGTGTAAAATGCTTTCCCTTGATTTGCTTTTGTAAATTCGCGTACAAACTGAGTTAGATAGGGATCTTTTGCAATCATAAATGTGGTAATTGGAATGTGTAATCGCCTTGCCTGTTGTGCAGAATCGTAGCATTTATTTACAATAAATTCGTCTAAGCCCATACTATTTTTATAATACTGTCCGTCTGGCATACGCAAGCAACTTGGTTTACCGTCTGTAATCATGAAAATTTGTTTATTGGTATGTCGTTTTCTTCGTAACACATCCATAGCCAACTGCAATCCAGCTACTGTATTTGTATGATAGGGCCCTACTTTTAAATATGGTAAATCTTTAATCTCGATAAGCCAAGCATCGTTTCCGAAAACTAGAATATCTAACGTGTCTTTTGGATAGCGCGTCGTAATTAATTCGGCTAAAGCCATGGCTACTTTTTTAGCGGGTGTAATACGGTCTTCGCCATAGAGAATCATACTATGACTAATATCTATCATGAGTACTGTACTCATTTGTGATTTATGAAGTGTTTCTTCGACCACCAAATCATCTTCGGTAAGATTAAAATTTCCTATACCATGATTAATTTGTGCGTTTTTTAAGCTTTCTGTAATCGATACTTTATCTAAAGCATCTCCAAATTGATAGCTTCTAAATTCTCCAGTATGCTCATCTCCTGTTCCCAGAGATTTACTTTTATGGCCTCCAGAACCGTTTCGTTTTAGTTTACCAAAAATATTGTTTAAAGCTTGTTGCCTGATAGCACGCTCTGTTTTTGCAGTAATTTTTGTTCCGCCGCTACCATCTTCATCAATTTCGTCTTTTATATACCCTTTCTTTTTAAGATCTTCAATAAAATCGTCTATAGTATATTCTGCGGTTGTTAACTTATATTCTTTATCTAGGTCACGCAGCCAACTTATGGCTTCGTCAAAATCTCCAGAAGTATGTGTAATTAGTTCTTTAAATATTTCAAAAAGGGTATCGAATGGCGATTTATTTTCCGCCTCAAAAACCTGAAATACAAAGCCTTTTTTGTGAATGTTCTTTTTCATAGCGTTATAAAAATAGTAATTAAAGAGATAAATCTTTGCGCTTTCACATAACTTTATAACTAAAAAAAAGTTGAATAGCATTTTACAACCATTCAACTTTATCTTTTTAAAAAATTAGGACAAATTATAATTACTCCATCAATTCCAATTCTTCGTATTTCATTATTTCAATTTTCTTTCCTGAAGTTTTAATTAAACCTTCTTTTTTAAACTGAGATAGCGTTCTAATTACAGATTCTGTTGCTGTACCTACAATACTTGCAAAATCGTCTCGAGATAAAGTTACCTTTAAATGTTTACTTTCATCTACACCAAAATTATCATATAAATACAAAATAATTTCTGCTAAACGTTTTCTAACAGATTTCTGAGCCATATTTACAATAGTAATCTCTGCTTCTTTTAAATCTGTAGCCATACGCTTTAAGACGCTAAAAGAGAATTCGCTATTTTTTAATAAATCTTGTAAAATCTCCTGTTTCGGAATAAAACAAACGTCCATATCATTTAACGCTGTTGCTGTTAAATTAGCTGTTTGGTTAATAATTACGGAACGCTGCCCAAGAAGTTCTCCTTTTATAACGAGTTTAACAACTTGATCTTTACCTTTCTCTGTTAATTTAGTTAATTTACAAACCCCCGAACCTATACAATACACACCATTAAGCATATCTCCTTCTTTAAAAATAACTTCGCCTTTTTTAATTTGCTTAGTTACCTTACAACTAGAAATATTTTTAATCTCTTCTCCCTTCAACATTTTTAAAGCACTAAGCTTCCTCACCATGCATTGTTCGCAATCACTCATCCTTAAAAAATTTAATTAGTAACAAAAGTAGTGAAACCATGACAAATATCATATTTTTGTAAGCCCCTATTTTAAACCTTTGGACAATAAAAAAGATGAGTGAAATTTCGGAAAACAAGATATGCTACCATTGCGGTAATAGCTGTGACGATACTGAGATTATCTTCGACGAAAAGTCTTTTTGCTGTAATGGTTGTAAAACGGTTTATGAAATTTTTTCTGAAAGCAATCTTACTGCATACTACGATCTTCAAAAATCCCCTGGAGCCATCCCTAAAATTAATGAAGGGAAGTTCGATTTTTTAAAAGATGCTCAGATTCTAGAAAAACTTTTAGAGTTTAATGATGAATCTATACAGATTGCTACGTTGTATATTCCGCATATTCACTGTAGTTCTTGTATTTGGATTTTAGAAAATTTACATAAATTAAATCCAGAAATTACAAGCTCTCAAGTTAATTTTAATAAAAAAACAGTTCGTATAACGTACCAATCTGAAACGACTTCTTTAAAAGATGTCGTACTGCTTTTAAGCACCATTGGTTATGAACCTTATATTAGTTTAGATGATTATAGTGACGGTAAAAAGCATATAAACCGTTCTATGATTTACAAATTAGGAATTGCCGGATTTGCTTTTGGAAATGTTATGTTTCTATCGTTCCCGGAATATTTTGAAGTTAATGAGTTTTGGCTAAACCAATATAAGCCCGTTTTTAGGTGGCTTATGTTTGCCTTTTCGCTTCCTGTAGTATTTTATGCCGCCCAAGATTATTTTATTTCGGCTTTTAAAGGCCTACGTGCAAAAATATTGAATATAGATGTTCCCATAACCATAGGTATTCTTGTGCTATTTATTAGAAGCACCATAGAAATTACATTAGATATGGGACAAGGATTCTTTGATAGTTTAACAGGACTTGTTTTCTTTTTATTGTTAGGAAAATTTTTTCAGCAAAAAACATATTCTTTTTTATCCTTCGAGCGCGATTACAAATCGTACTTTCCTATTGCTGTAACTAAAATTGTATCTGAAACCGAAGAAATTCCAATACAAATTTACGATATTAAAAAAGGAGACCGTTTACTTATTCGTAATGAAGAATTAATTCCTGTAGATGGTATTTTAATTAACGGACATGCCTCTATTGATTATAGTTTTGTAACAGGAGAATCTGAAGCCATCGAAAAAAATTCTGGAGACAAATTATTTGCTGGAGGAAAACAAACGTCCGGAAGCATAGAAATGGAAGCTTTAAAAGAAGTAAAACAAAGCTACCTCACACAACTTTGGAGTCACGATATCTTCAACAAAAACAAAGAGGAAGCTTTTGTAAATTTAACAAATACCATAAGTAAACGATTTACAGTTTCTATTTTAAGCATTGCAGTACTTTCTACCATATTTTGGTTGTTTTACGATTCTAGTAAAGCTATGAATGTGTTTACTGCCGTTCTTATTATTGCTTGTCCTTGTGCCTTAGCTTTAGCTGCTCCTTTTACCTTTGGAAATATGCTACGTATTTTTGGAAAGCATAAATTCTATTTAAAAAACGCAAGTGTTATTGAACAATTAGCGACTATAAACACTATTATTTTTGATAAAACAGGAACAATTACATCTAATAAAAAAAGTACCGCAACTTATGATGGTGTTCCGTTAACAACAGCTGAAGAACGTTTGCTAAAAAACACACTTCGAGGGTCTAACCACCCGTTAAGCAGAACACTTTACGATATTTTAAAAGCAAATGATATTGTGACATTAGATTCTTTTGAAGAACATATCGGGCAAGGTGTACAAGCATCATTACGAGAAAATAATATAAAAGTAGGATCTGCTAATTTTGTTGGTAAAACAGAATTAATAAAATCGTTACAAACTAGCGTACACATAAGTAGTAATAATGATTACAAGGGAAAATTTACATTTTACAATAGCTACAGAACCGGACTTTCTAAACTTTTTAATGAATTAAAAAAACATTACGATTTAGCTATTCTTTCAGGAGATAACGAAGGCGAACTTAATAACTTAAAAAAGATACTTCCTACAAAAACAAAATTGCTATTTAATCAAAAACCTCAGGACAAATTAGAGTACATAAAATACCATCAAACAGAAGGCGCTAAAGTATTAATGCTTGGAGATGGATTAAACGATTCTGGAGCTTTAGCACAAAGCGAAGTAGGAATTGCCTTGTCTGAAAACATAAATATATTCTCTCCTGCTTGTGACGGTATAATGGATGCCTCTGTTTTCCGTAAATTAGAACAATTCTTAATAGCATCAAAAACAGCAATAAGGATAATAAAATGGAGTTTTATACTATCTTTATTATACAACATAATAGGGCTCTACTTTGCTATAACAGGGCAACTTGCGCCGGTTATCGCTGCCATATTAATGCCTTTAAGTTCTATTAGTATTGTGGTATTTACAACCATTGCTTCTAACTGGGCTGGGAGAAAATTAGTTTAGATAATTAAAACATGATAAAAGTCATATTTTGAATACAAGAACCCATTTACATTTACCAATTAATTAAACAGCAATGAGTGTTATTTATATATTACTAGGAGTTAGTGTAATTGTAGCGTTAGTGTTTTTTATTGCATTTATTTTTGCTGTAAAAAGCGGACAATACGACGATAGCTACACGCCCTCTGTACGCATGCTGTTTGAAGATGAATTAATTAAAGAAGAAACAACCAAAAAGAAAACCATACTAACAAAAAAGAATAATTAACTCTCACTATGGAAATACAACAATTCTACTACGATAATAAAATCGTTAAAAAATTCATTTATGCAACCATTTTTTGGGGTGTAATTGGAATGGCTGTAGGTCTGCTATTAGCCTACTTCTTCCTATTCCCTAACCTAACCGAAGGTATCTCTTGGTTAAGTTTTGGTCGATTAAGACCTTTACATACCAATGCTGTTATTTTTGCTTTTGTTGGTAATGCCATATTTGCAGGTGTTTATTATTCCTCGCAGCGTCTTCTTAAAGCCAGAATGGCAAGTGATGTATTAAGTAATATTAACTTTTGGGGTTGGCAACTTATTATTGTGTCTGCCGCAATTACACTTCCTTTAGGATATACATCTACTAAAGAATATGCAGAATTAGAATGGCCTATAGATATTGCTATTGCAGTAGTTTGGGTTATTTTTGGATGGAATTTAATTGCAACACTTTTAAAACGTAGACAACGTCACTTATATGTAGCTATTTGGTTTTACTTAGCAACCTTTGTTACCGTAGCTGTACTACATATTTTTAATAGTTTAGCTTTACCAGTAAGTTTCTTAAAAAGTTACTCTGTTTACGCAGGTGTGCAAGATGCCTTAGTACAATGGTGGTACGGACACAATGCCGTAGCATTCTTTTTAACAACACCTTTCTTAGGATTAATGTACTACTTTGTTCCTAAAGCAGCGAACAGACCAGTATATTCTTATAAATTATCTATTGTTCACTTTTGGTCTTTAATCTTTATTTATATCTGGGCTGGACCTCACCATTTATTATACTCTGCATTACCAGAATGGGCACAAAACTTAGGTGTTGCCTTTTCAATCATGTTATTAATGCCGTCTTGGGGTGGTATGATAAACGGATTATTAACTTTAAGAGGTGCATGGGACAAAGTAAGAACAGACCCTGTTTTAAAATTCATGGTTGTAGCGATTACCGGATATGGTATGGCTACTTTTGAAGGACCACTTTTATCTCTTAAAAGTGTAAATGCTGTTGGTCACTTTACCGATTGGATTATTGCTCACGTTCACGTTGGTGCATTAGCATGGAACGGATTCTTAACCTTTGGTATGATTTATTGGTTAGTTCCAAGATTATTTAAAACAAAATTATACTCTATAAAACTAGCAAACATACACTTCTGGATAGGTACTTTAGGTATTGTAATGTATGCGCTTCCTTTATATGTTGCTGGATTTTTACAAGCAAGTATGTGGAAACAATTTAATCCAGATGGTACACTTGTTTACGGTAACTTCCTAGAAACAGTAACAGAAATTATCCCTATGTATGCCATGCGTGCTGTAGGTGGTACTTTATACTTAACAGGTTTACTTGTATTGGTATATAACATAATTGTAACGATAAAACATGGATCTGCTGTAACAGACGAATTAGCAGAAGCACCTGCATTAGAGCGTGTTTCTAAAAGACGTGTAGCAGGAGAAGGTTTCCATACTTGGTTAGAACGTAAACCAATTCAATTAACAATTTTAGCAACTATCGCAATTTTAATTGGAGGTATAATTCAAATTGTACCTACTATAATGATTAAATCTAACATCCCAACAATAAGTAGTGTAAAACCTTATTCACCATTAGAGCTTGAAGGTCGTGATATTTACATAAGAGAAGGTTGTGTGAGTTGTCACTCGCAAATGATTAGACCTTTTAGAAGTGAGGTAGAACGTTACGGAGAATACTCTAAAGCAGGAGAATATGTATACGATCACCCATTCCTTTGGGGAAGTAAACGTACTGGTCCAGATTTACACCGTATTGGAGGTAAATATTCAGATAACTGGCACTTAAACCATATGTACGATCCACAAAGTACATCAAGTGGTTCTATCATGCCTTCTTATAAATGGATTGTTAGAGATAAATTAGATAAATCTGAAACAGAGAAAAAAATGAAAGTTATGGTCGCTTTAGGCGTACCTTATTCTGAAGAAGAAATAGCTAATGCACAACAAAGTATGCTAGAACAAGGAACTACTATTGAGAAAAACTTATATAGTGATCCTGATTTTGCTGAAACGTACGAAAACGACAAAAAATCGGCTGCAGAAAGTGGTAGTGATTTTGTTGAAATGAAAAATCGTGAAATAGTAGCTCTTATTGCTTACTTACAACGATTAGGAACAGACATTAAAGTAAAAGAAGTAGAATAAATAAATTATTTAATCATGTTAAGCTTCGTAAAAAATTATATGGATAGTATTGCGGGTATAGAAATATACCCAATACTGTCATTACTAATATTCTTCGGATTTTTTGTTGTCCTATTTTGGTGGGTTCTTACCGCTAAAAAAGAATACATAGACTCTGTAAGCGATCTTCCTTTAGACAAAGATAACCACCACCAAAACGAAACCACATTATGAGAAAACACATTCCATCATACATTAGAGTACCCGTCCTATTCTTTTTAATAGCGGGATTAGTTGAATACTTTGTAGATTCAGGAAACGAGCCTGCTTTTATAAAATACCCAATAGTATTGGTGTTTTTAATTTTGGTTTTAGTTGTAATTATGTCTATTGAAGGTATTGTAAGTGCCTTAGACAATATATTATTCCAAAGTTTAGATGAAGAAGGAAAAGCAAGATACATTGCAAATAGAGACAAGACGCCTAAATTTATTCAATGGCTAAAAGACACTTATATTAAGTCGTTAGGACAAAAACCGCTGACTCAGGAAAGTGAAATTATTTTAGACCATGATTACGATGGTATTCACGAATTAGACAATTCACTTCCGCCATGGTGGAAATATGCATTTATTATGTCTATTATATTTGCTATAGGTTACCTTTTTAAATATGAAGTTTTTAATGGTGATAACCAAATAGATGAATATAACACAGAACTTGCAGATGCAAAAATTGCAATTGAAGAATACAAAAGAACAGCTAAAGATTTAGTTGATGTAAATACCGTAACCTTATTAACCGATGCTTCAGACATTAATGCTGGTAAAGCAACGTTTCAAGCAAACTGTGTTGCCTGTCACATGGCAGATGGTGGAGGTGGTATTGGACCAAACCTTACCGATGATCACTGGATTTTAGGAGGAGGTATTAAAAATGTATTCCATACTGTTAGCGAAGGAGGACGAGACGGAAAAGGAATGATTGCTTGGAAACAAAGTTTAAAACCAGCACAAATAGCACAAGTTGCTAGTTATGTTTTAAGCTTACAAGGCACAACTCCTGCAAAACCAAAAGATCCACAAGGTGACATTATTTGGGTAGCAGAAGAAATTGCTGAATAAATAACAAATAAAATTTTACATAACCACATAAAATAATGGAAACGCCAAAGCAAGAAGTATTTCGAGATACTATTGGTACAATAACTGAAGACGGAAAACGTGCATGGGTACATCCTAAAAAACCTAGTGGTAAGTATTACGATAAGCGTAAATTAGTTAGTTATTTTTTATTAATCATTTTAATTGCATCTCCGTTTATAAAAATTAACGGTAATCAATTTTTAATGTTTAATGTATTAGAACGTCGTTTTAATATTTTTGGATTTCCATTCTGGCCACAAGATTTTAAACTCTTTGTAGTGTCGCTTTTAATTGGTGTGGTATTTATAACACTATTTACGGTCGCTTTTGGTCGTATCTTTTGTGGTTGGATTTGTCCGCAAACTATTTTTATGGAAATGGTTTTCAGACGTATAGAATACTGGATAGACGGAGACCGTGGTAAACAATTACGTTTAGAACGTCAATCTTGGGATGCAGAAAAAATAAGAAAACGCCTTTTAAAATGGTTTTTATTTATTTTAATTTCATTCTTTATCGCCAATGTATTTCTAGCCTATTTAATTGGAGGAGACGAGGTTTTATCTTACATAAAAGAAGGCCCAGCAAATCATATTGGAACATTAATACCACTAGCCATTTTTACCGCTGTTTTCTACTTTATTTTTACTTGGTTTAGAGAACAAGTATGTATTATAGCTTGTCCTTACGGAAGACTTCAAGGTGTTTTATTAGACGATAAATCTATTATTGTTGCCTACGACCACAAACGTGGTGAAGGTGAAAATGGAAGAAAAAAATTCCGTAAAAACGAAGACCGTGAAGCACTTGGTAACGGAGACTGTATAGACTGTAAACAATGTGTTAACGTCTGCCCTACCGGAATAGATATTAGAAACGGTACACAATTAGAATGTATTAACTGTACAGCTTGTATAGACGAATGCGATACTATTATGGATAGTGTTGGATTACCTAAAGGCTTAATTAGATATGCTAGTGAAGACGAAATTGAAAAGAAAGAAAAATTTAAATTCAATACGCGTTTAAAAGCTTATACTGCAGTTTTAGTTGTTTTGTTACTTGTTTGGGGCGCAATGCTATTTACAAGAAACGATTTAGAAGCTACAGTTTTAAGACTTCCTGGACAACTATACGAACACAAAGAAAATAACGTTATTAGTAATGTGTTTACCTATAAATTGATAAACAAGACTAATGATGATATTGAAGATGTTACTTTTAAATTAGTTGGTTATCCTGGAGAATTAAAACTAGTCTCTGCAACAGATAATTTTGTTGTACCTGGACAAGGTTTAGCAGAAGGTACATTGTTTATCGAGATTAAACAATCCGACTTAAAAGGAGATAAAAATAAATTAAAATTAGAGGTTTATAGTCACGATAAATTAATCGAAACGACAACCGTTAGCTTTTTAGGACCTAGAAGCTATAAATAATACTTAAAGCATATAATGTTATGAGAATAAATTGGGGAACAGGAATTGTTATTGCTTTTGGTTGTTTTATTACATTCATCTTATATTTAGTAATAAATATGATGACCGATAAAGAATACCACCACGATATGGTAGTAGACGATTATTATAAGAAGGAGCTCACACTTCAAAGTGATATTAATAAAGAAGAAAATGCTTTAAAATTAGATAAGAATGTAACTTGGTCGCATACAGATAATGGTATTCTTATACAGTTTCCAAACGCTATGAATGTATCTGAAATTAGCGGAACAGTATCTTTATACAGACCTTCTAATAAAACTCTAGATTTTGATTTACCAATAACCCTAAGCAATCACACCTTATTAATTCCAAAAGATAAATTGGTTAATGGGCGCTGGGATTTAACTATAGATTGGAAAAATAACGATACCAGTTATCTTTATAAGAAATCTCTAGTATACTAAAATGCTTATTTCAGCCTTTATATTTGGCCTATTAGGAAGTTTTCATTGCGTAGGTATGTGCGGTCCTATTGCATTTATGCTTCCTGTAGACAGAACTAATTCACTTAAAAAATTTAGTCAGATATTTACGTATCACTTTGGACGACTTCTAGCCTATAGTATTATTGGGCTTGTTTTTGGTTTTCTAGGTAAAGGTTTATATGTATTTGGACTTCAGCAAAAACTTTCAATAATTATAGGTGTTTTACTAATTGTTATTGTACTTCTCCCCTATAAAACGTTCAGTAAATACAATTTTTCTAAACCTATATTCAAAATTATTTCAAAAGTAAAAAAAGGAATGGGTGTTGCACTTCAAAAAAAAACAGCAGACACCTTTCTTACTATTGGCTTTTTAAATGGATTTTTACCTTGCGGATTGGTCTATATGGCCGTATTATCTTCTATTGCAACTGCACACCCGTTACAAGGTAGTTTGTATATGTTTTTGTTTGGGTTAGGAACTATTCCGCTCATGACAACAGCTATATATTTTGGAAACATGCTAAGCAGTTTAGCAAAAAAACGTGTACAGAAATTAATTCCCGTTTTTGTTATTATAATAGGTATTCTATTTATTATTAGAGGACTTGGTTTAGGTATTCCTTATATGTCTCCTAAAATGAATACAGACAAAGTAGAAAGCACCATGGAATGTGCAGAATAAAAAAAGGGACCTATTTTAACATGTAAAATAACTCCCTTCTTAAACTAAAAATTAACTAACAAACTTTTTAATTCTATTTTATAACCAACCAAAATTATAATAGAATTGTTTTGAAAAAAAACTAACTAACTATTTATTACTGTAAATGTAAGCGCTTACTAAGTGCTACACAAACTTGTGTTTCAACTTTACACTTTATTTAACATCAACTGTTAAAGCTTTCTAAACTAAAAAACAAAACACTACTGTTTAACTAAATTTTTTAACATTTCTATAAGGTAAAACATGGTTTCATTCTAACCCTAAAGTCTAATTTTGCATTACCTTTGACTAGGATTTGAATTTTATTAAATATTCTGTAATTTAGAAATTCGAAATAATAACAAAAAATATCTATCATGAAAAGAGTAACAATTCTTATGGCTGTATTTGCATTAGCTTTAACTACAAGCTGTAAATCAGACAAAAAAGAAACACCTACAACAGAAACAGTAGCTCCGGTTGAAAAAACAGAACAATTTGTAATTAAACCAGAAGGTACAACTGTAAACTGGACAGCTTATAAAACAACTGCTAAAACGCCCGTATCTGGTGTTTTTACAACTTTAAATTTCGATGCGCATTCTGGTGCCTCTGTACAAGAAGCATTAAACGGAGTATCATTTTCTATTCCTGTAAGCAGTATTTTCTCTAAAGACTCTTTAAGAGATACTAAATTGCAAAAATTCTTTTTTAATGTTATGGCAGACACAGAGTTCTTAAAAGGAACTTTAAAAACGACATCTCCAACAGAAGCTATTGCTACAATAACTATGAATGGAGAAACTCACGACTTACCTCTAGCATACACAGTTACAGAAGACAGACGTGTTTCTCTTACCGGTGTTATGCAATTAAAAGAATGGAATGCTCTAGATGCTTTAGGTACATTACACGAAGCTTGTAAAGTTTTACATACTGGTGCAGATGGCGTAAGTAAAACATGGGATGAAGTAGGAATTAAAATGGACACGTATTTAAGAGAACAATAAAATCTATTTTATCTTTATAAATATAAAAAGCTGCACTATGCAGCTTTTTTTTTGTCGAAAAATTTAACTACTTTCAGCCATTACAAACAACTATATGCAGTTAGACACCCTTATTGAACAATTTAAGAAAAAAGACGAGAAAGCTTTTGAAACATTATACAATATGTACTCCAAAAACATTCATGGCGTTATTTTTAATATTGTTAGAGATCAAGATATTGCTGAAGAAATTATGCAAGACGTTTTTATTAAAGCGTGGCATAAAGCAGACACCTATTCTACAGATAAAGGACGTTTTTTTACTTGGATTTTAAATATTGCACGCAACGCTGCTATAGACAAAACCAGGTCTAAATCTTTTAAGAATAAAAAGCAAAACCTTGATGCTCAATTTTTCGTAGATATATTAGAGCATGGAGATAGCTTAAACGATAAAACCGATGCCATTGGTATTGGAAAGTTTGTAAGTAAACTGGCAAAGAAATGTATTGATGTTATAGAATTACTATACTTTAAAGGATATACACAAAAAGAAGCCTCAGAAACTCTAGACATGCCTATAGGGACAATTAAAACTAGAAATAGAAATTGTATTAACGAATTACGCAATATAGTACTTAACTAATATGGATATAAATAACTACATAAATTCTGGTGTTTTAGAATTGTACGTTGCAGGTGCGCTTTCTGATGAAGAAAACAAAGAAGTGTACGACGTTATGCAAAAACATCCTGAAGTTTTAAATGAAGTCTTACAAATTGAAGCTGCAATATTAAAACTTACAGAAGCCACAGCACCAAAAAATACGGTTTTAGACTTTAATAAGATTACAGAAAAAATTAGTACTAAAACAGAAAAAGAAACCAAGGTTGTAAAACTGAAAGCCGAAAAACTTAGAAGCAGTTGGTTATCTTTTACAGGTTGGGCTGCCGCCGTTATATTGGGAGCTGGACTACTATGGTCTATACAAGAAAACTCAGAATTACAATCTAAAATTAGTGTTTCACAAATAGATAACGAATTTCTAGAACAACAAATAGAAATCGCCGACTCTGATTTAAAACAAGCAAAAAGTTTAATCACTATTTTAAGAGATAAAGACCTATTAGCCATTCCGCTTGGCGGACAAACAGTTGCCCCAGAAGCTTATGCAAAAGTATATTGGGACAAGTCTGAAAACAGTATTTACCTAGATGTACAAGGCTTACCGGAACCTCCAGAAGGCAAAGTATACCAAGTATGGTCTTTAACTTTAAACCCTTTAACACCTACAAGTTTAGGAACTTTAGATGATTTCACATCAGACGATAGTAAGATTTTTGCTATGAAAAATGCAAATGCATCTGAAGCCTTTGGAATTACATTAGAGCCTGCTGGCGGAAGCACCTCTCCTACTCTAGAACAACTTTACACCTTAGGTACCGTAGCATCTGTGTCTTAAAAAAAACAGAGCTTCCAATATATATAATAACAGCCCAGAACAAGATTAAAACGCTTTATTCTGGGCTGTTTTTTTGTTGTATTACATTATTCCCTTCAAATTAATTAAAACCAGAACAACTAATTAATTCGTTTTTACAACTACATATTAGTTATTTTTTTTAAGTTAACACCCTTAAATTTCAGTATAATATGTAAATTGTATATACACTACAAACTTTAGTTTATCCGGATGTTGGCAACAAGCTGAAGAAACATTCGAATGAAAAACAAAATACTGATTTTACTATTAACTTTATCGTCAATAATTGGCTTTGGACAAAATGAAAATGTTCTTTACGTAGTTGATTCAATCCCAATTATCGAAGAACCAAAAGAAGGTTTTGGAACTTTAACAGAAAACCAAATTGATAATGTTGTTGTCGTAAAAGACAAAAAAGTAATGGAATCGTCTGGTTACAAAGATTTGGACGGAATTATTTATGTTTTCACAAAGGAATATGTAAAAAGGCCTGATAGTATTAAAGCAATTCCGACAACCAAATTAATGACCAAAAAAAATGGTGCTTGGTATCTAAGAAATAGTTCATCAGCATATTCAGGAAAATTTATGGACTATTACCTAATTGGTAAAAAACAAGGAGAAGGAATTCTATTTAACGGAAAATTAAAAGGCAAACGTATTCTCTACCACACAAACGGAAATATATCGGACGAAATTGAATACGAGAATGGAATTTCAAACGGACTTGAAAAAAGATTTTACGAAGATGGAACCTTAATGCAAAAAGGGAGTTTTAAGAACGGAAAAGAAATTGGAGTTTGGGAAATGTATCATCCAAATGGACAATTAAAACAGAGAACTACATTTAACGAAAATGGAAAAATGGATGGAGAATCTGTTTCTTATTATTCAACAGGAAATAAAAAAGGAAAAAACATATATAAAAATGGAGTTTATCAAAAAGACAAAATAAACAATAAGCTTTTCAAACTTTACAACGAATCACAAGAATTGTACAAACAAGTAAACCATAAAGGAGCAATAAAAAAACTAGATAAAGCTTTAGAATTAGACTCAAATTGGGCAGAAGGATATTTTGCAAGAGGAACTATGAAATTAAATAATTTTCAATTTGACGAGGCTATTATTGACTTTAACAAAACCCTCGAAATTGAGCCTTATTTTACCAATGCATATTCCAATCGAGCTTTTGCAATTTTAAGAAAATACGAGCTGGGAAATAGTCGAACTTTATCAAAATCAAAAGACATCGAAATAATCGCTTCAAAAGAAATTGACATTCCAGAATCGGAATTGACTAAAATTTGTGCAGATTTTAAAAAAGCTGTCTCGCTTGGAGATGATAATTGGATGGTTTTAGAAGCATTATAAAAACATTGTAAAGAATAAAGCCAGTTGCCAACAAAGTACTGTGGTAAAAAACAAGTAAAAACTCATTAATTTTCTACTAAAACACTTCTATAATTATTATCATAGGTTAATCCTGATTTCGCTATGGCAAAAGCCTGTTTTAGAAGCTTATTACACACGGCTATTAATGCTAATTTTTTACTCTTTCCTTTTGCAACTAATCGGTCGTATATTGCTTTGCAAGCATAGTTATACTTACAGGCATTAAAACTGCACATAAATAATAAATTCCGAAGCTTTTGATTACCTATTTTACTGATTCGAGGGAGTCCTTTTACACTACTTCCACTTTGTCGTATTACAGGGGTTAATCCGGCATAACTGCATAATTCACTACCACTTGTAAAACGATCAAATCCATCCGTTAAAACCACCAACATTAGAGATGTTTTTGGACCAATTCCTGGAATAGTTTTTAAGCGTGTTAAAACACCTTGATGTACTTCTTTTACTAAAACTAACAATTTATCTTCTATCATTTTCATCTCTTTCTGAACCTGTTTCATGTTACGTTTTAAAGAACTTACAACAACTTTACTTGGATGCCCTAAAACAGCTTCTCCATGTAATTTATTTTTCAACATAGTGCTCTGCTTTGTATACACAGAAAGGAGTCTGGTCATCTGAAGGCATTCTAATTGATGCTTTGAATTTCCTTTCCAAAGCTTTAATTCTACATGTTTGGCATACTCACAAATCAACTTAGAGTCACTTTTATCTGTCTTGATTTTTGACAACTTCATTTGTATAAAACGTTTTACTGCTAATGGGTTCTCTACGGAAACCTTAACGCCTTCTTCTTGTAAATAATAGGCTAATTGGTAATGATAATAACCTGTGGCTTCCATGACACAATGACTATTAGCATCTAACAGTTTTAAGAACTTTTTAAAGCCCATAGGGTTGTTTTTAAACTGGTAATATTTCCCTTCAGAATCCGTAACATCAAAAACTAAATGACTGATGTCAATTCCAAAATATTTAATATCTTTATTCATAACAATATAGTATTTGAAAGTACTAGCTACGCGAGTTTCAACGACTTAAAATCGAGGTCTTAAAGCCTCATAGAACTGTACGAAATCTGTGTAGAAAAAGAGAGGGGATTTTCAATGTTGACGAGATCTATAGTCTCTGCGTATATAATAACCTTATTCCTCTCTTTTGTGCTTTCTCTTTTATAGGTTTAAATTAGTCTTTTTTATTATAATGCTAACTTAAGAAGTACTGTGGTAAAAACAAGTAAAAAGGCATTAATTTTCCACTAAAACACTTCTATAATTATTATCATAGGTTAATCCTGATTTAGCTATGGCAAAAGCCTGTTTTAGTAAGGGTATTACACACGGCTATTAATGCTAATTTTTTACGCTTTCCTTTGGCAACTAATCGGTCGTATATTGCTTTGCAAGCATAGTTATACTTACAAGCATTAAAACTGCACATAAATAATAAATTCCGAAGCTTTTGATTACCTATTTTACTAATAAAACACTAAAAACTAAATTATTAGAAAATGAAATAATAACAGTAGTTTAGAAAAATAACATTCTTAAAATTACTTTTTATTAGCATGATAGGTATCTTAAATTTACAATTAAGTCTATTATAATTATCTTTACAAAAAAAACAGTAAACCATGAGCATGCTCCACCTAAAACTAGAAACAGATCCTCGCTGGGTTACTATCGTAGAAAGTAATATTGAAGAAATACTTACCGATCACGCTTGGTGTGAGCAAAAAGCAGCTACAAATGCCATTACAATTATTACAAATAATAGTGAACACCAAGAGCTTGTTACTGCATTATTAGAGCTCGCTAAGGAAGAGTTAGAACACTTTCAAATGGTACACAATATCATTAAAAAACGAGGTTACACTTTAGGTCGAGAGCGTAAAGACCACTATGTTAACCAACTTTATAAATTCATGAATAAAGGAGGTAATAGGCAGCAAATTTTTGTAGATCGTTTATTGTTTTCGGCAATGATAGAAGCACGAAGTTGTGAACGCTTCAAATTATTATCTGAACGCATTAAAGACGAAGAATTATCTAAATTTTATCACGATTTAATGATTAGTGAAGCAGGACATTACACCACATTTATCACATTTGCAAGACAATATGGAAAAGGAATTGATGTTGATAAACGCTGGCAAGAACTCGTTTCTTTTGAAGGTGAATTAATAAAAAGTTACGGTAAAAATGAAACCATACACGGCTAAACTCATTCATATTAAAATAAATAACACACAAAAAGAGCTGTAAAAAACACAATTAGTCTATACAGAGAAATCAGATTACAGTTATCTTTAGATTATAAAACACCAAATATGGTTTATCAATTATCAGCCTAAATTCAATTTTAACCTGTAGCCATATTTCAGGACTAGACATTGAAAATGAAAAAAATACTTATTATATTATTTCTTACTTATAATTTAAGTTCTTTTTCGCAAACGCAAGCAGAAATGAATAAAGATTCATATTTAGAATATAATGCATCTGACAAACAATTAAATGAAGTCTATAAAACCATATTGTCAGAGTATAAAACGGACACGCTTTTTATAGAGAATTTAAAAAAATCTCAACGATTATGGATCCAATTCCGAGATGCCGAAATGGAAATGAAATATCCTAATTACCCAGAAAAAATGTACGGTTCTATTCAACCAACTTGTAGAGCACTTTATTTAAAAGCGCTAACAGACAAACGAATTGAAACGCTGAATGTTTGGGTTACAGGAATTGAAGAAGGTGATACTTGTAATGGTTCTGTTAAAATTATTTAAGAAATAAATTAATAGATAAAATAAGATTAAGTCTCAATTTTGAGAATAATTCTAAATAAAAATTATTGTCGTAAAACAAATAAAACACATTACTATAAACAAAAAGCGCTTGTTATTTTCATAACAAACGCTTTCACTCAATAAAAAAACCACCAACAAAACTTTCTTTATATCTTAAATATTTTTAATACGTTGTGTCGTTACAGGTCCTAATTCGTAAGACGCTGCTAACAATTCTTTTTTCAGGATTTTGGCTTCCTGTATTTTACCATTGTCTTTGTAAATCTGAGCAACATGTAATAAAATTGAAGGTTCAGAACTTTTTCCTTTTACATGTGTTTCTATAATATCTAAAGCTTTTTTAGACTCCCCTTTTTTATAATAACTCCAAGCAAGCAAATCGTAAGAGTGTGCTGTTGGTCTGTTTTGTACTTCTTTCTGTGCTAATTTTAAAGCCGAATCAAAACTTTCTAAATCGTCTGTGTATACTATTGTATTGTAGGCATTATACATATCGCCATATTTTTTATTTTTCACAGCTTTTAAATACGCATTTAAATGATTAGACTTAGAGGCATCATCTTGCATATATTCAGCAATTTCTGCTTTTAAAAGTTCGTAATCTGGGGTTTTATGATATGCTGTAACCCCATTTAAAATACGCATAGCTTCTTCTGGATTTTTATCGTTAGAATACACAATCCATGCAATTCCTTTTTTCGCATAAGCATCTGAAGGATCTAATTCTAAAGTCTTTAAATAATATTGGTAAGACTTTTCTATTTGTCCATCGTGCCCGTAAAAATCTGCGATGTTTGTATAAATCCATTGTCTTGATCCTGGATTTTTAGAAGACTCTGCCATAGCTAGGGCTTTTTCCATATATTTAATAGCTGCTTCTAAATTTCCTTCATGATCTTGCCATTTTGCTAAACGAATGACATAATCGAAATCATTAAAATCCTGAATTTTATTTAAATACACTTTAGCTTTTTCAGTATTTCCTAATTCTAAATACACATCGAAAAGCATATTTTGTGTGCCTTTTAAATGTTCGCCAATGGTTTCAGATTTTTCAAGTAATCCCAAAGCTTCTTTAAAACGGTGTTGCGAAATATAATTTCTTGCCAAGGCTCTTAAATAACCAGATTTAGCATAATGTGTACGCGTATTGGCTAGTATTAAATCTTTTTCTGCTTCAATTAAATAATCAATATCTCCTGTAATTTTAAACATAGAAGACAAAGACGCTGCTTTCTTTAGTAGGTATGGAAACTGATTGGGGTTTTCGCTTAACTTACCGTTCCAAAACGCATAATCAGCTTCTAAAGTTAGCAACGCTTTTTTGTCTACTGTTTCTACATAGGTGTTATAGTCGCTCGTTTGAGCTATTTTTTTTGTTGTTTTGGTATTACAACTAAAACAAAGTAATGCAAATACCAAAAGTGTAAGATGTTGTGTAGTTTTCATGATATTGAGTGTTTTTAATATTATAAAACACTAGGATAAATAGCATGTTACCCTAGTGCTTAATTTAAATTACCAAGCAGAAGCTAGGTAAGGAAAAGAGGTTAAAAATGCTTTATCGTTAGCATCTACATTATCGTTAGATAATCCTGGATTTTCGGTAAAATCTTCACCTCCAAAAATCAATAACAATTCAACAGTAATTACATCGTCTGCCAATGCTCTTCCTGTTAATACATTTGTACCATCGTAAAATGTAGTTGTTCCGTCTAAAGACACTGTTAAAACGTCTGTAGCCAATACATTTGTAAATGTTTCGGCATCTAATCCTAATGCATTTGTGTCACCTTCCATAGCGTAAGCTGGACTTAAACCTTCTAAATTAGTTTGAAACATAGTTTGAAATGCCGCACCTTGTTCTGAAGGAATAGCTACGTTAAAGTCATCTTTCGATACCGATGACACAAACACAGTATTAATGGCTGGTCTCCCCATTTGATCCGCTTGCATGTAGGTTCCTGAAAAATCAGTTTCTACCGGATCTATTGTCATATTATTATCGTCGTCGCTTGAACAGTTAAAGGCTAATAATGAAACGCCCACTGCTAATAGTGTATATTTTAAAGTTTTCATATCTGTATGTTTTTCAATTAGTTAATTATTGTTTTGTTTTAGATTCTACCCAAGTATTTATTGTACCTGAACCACCAATCATGCTTTTTGGTACTTCTACCACTACAGACATTACGTTAGTTCCTGCAAATGTGTCGCTTCCAACTTCGTTAAAACTTGTAGCGTTTCCTGCAATAATTTCAGTGAATTGTGCGAAATCCATAAAAAACGGATCGTCTCTTGGTCCTGCAAAGAATTTCATGTCGTTACTGTTTTCAATAATTGCTGTACCACCGTAAGCAGAAATATCTACCATAGAAGTTGTTCCTGTAGTTTCAATAGCACTACTTAATCCTGTTGTGGTTGGTTTTACTGGTCCGAAGAAATACATAACGCCATCGCGAGGAATGGCCTGAATAACGTAGTCTTCAATTTTATCATCGTTTGTATCGATGTTAATTTCAATTAAAGTACTCTCGTCAAACATTGCATCTGCAGAAACTGCTGGACTTAATAACCCTTGTACATTAGCTACAAAAACGATATTGTCTGTATCTTCACCTTGAAAGGCATAGAAATCTGTAATATCGCTTGTACCACCTTTTACTGCTGGAGCATCAATATGATCGGCTGCTACCATAAAGAAACCTGCTACTGATAAAGCTCCGATTCCTAAAATAATTTTCATTTTTTTCATAATAGTTGAGATTTTTAGTTAATGATTTATTAGACTCTCACACATACCTACGAAAAAAAGAAAAGTGTGGTTTTGTTAAAATTATGTTAACGTTAAAAAAATTGAGATTTTGAGCTTTAAAAACTACATTTGTAAGACTAAGACTAAACCCTATGAACCCATCGGCTAACGGTTGGATAAAAAAACTAATTAAAGAGTTATCCAATAAAACCTTATTTGACAATCCGTCTGATTACGACTTCTACAAGTCTTTTAGATACTCTGGGTTTATATATGGATATAATGTTAAGGTGGTAAACGACTATATTGTTAATCCAGATTTTACAGAAGAAGAACTCTGTAAAGTGAATTTATGTTTAGCTTTTATTAATACGCACAAAACTAGCGGTACCAAAACAGATCTTTTTGAAAGTATTATTGATTTTTACACCGCTATAAACGAAAATAAAACCTCGTTCTTAGGCGATCTTTTAGGACGAGATTCTGCAGAAGCTTTAGTTGAAAAAATAATGCATAAACGTATTCAGATACACGAAAACGTAATCTCTAAAAACTTTAACCATTATATTACTAATGTTTTATTGTACATAGACATTATTGCTTACGATCATTTCTTAGAACATAAATCGATAACTAAAGCCTACTTAGAGACTTTAGAGTCTACTATAATTACCATAGTTCTTGAAGCTTTAAACTTAAAGTCTGAAAAAAGTGATTACGATAAAAGTTTAATAGAATTATTCCAGTCGTCTTTACGTTACGAGCAAGTTGGACAATTAACGTACAAAGAAGCTATAGACAATGCAAAAACACTAAACCATAACTTATACTATTTAGATATTGCCTGTATGGCAGCATGGAGTGATGCTTGGATAGAACCTACTGAAGCTGAATTTCTAGAAAACCTAAGTAAAACTCTACAAATAAATGATAAAGAACGAAATGAATCTTTAAACTCCATTAACCTATTTTTTAACACCAATCGTGATAAAATACCATTATTAAGTGCTAAGAATGTTGTAAAGAGTTTTTACAACAGGTCTTCGCAAATGGTAAGTAAACTAATTATGAGAAATAGTAATAGGTTATTACAAGAATTACGAGATAGTAAAGAGTTAATGATTTTACTCTCTAAATCTACCGTTCGGGATTTAACTGCTGAAGAACAAAAAAAGGTTAACGAACAACTTTTAGATATTTTTAAAAGCATTCCGAGTTTAGCAATATTCCTACTTCCTGGTGGTGCAATTTTATTACCTATAGTTATTAAGTTTATCCCTAAACTATTGCCATCTGCTTTTGATGATAACCGTATTGTGGAAGACGACAACGTTTAAAAGGTATTTCAAGCAAACACTATTCTAACCAATCCTTAAACGTTTTTACACGTTCTCTGGCTACAATAACCTGATCGTCTTTATAGGAATTTAGTTTTATTTCTAATCGCGAATTGGTGTAATTCACCATATCGTGAATGGCATTTATATTGACTATAAATTTTCTATTTATTCTAAAGAATGCATTAGGCTCTAATTCTTGTTCTAACTGATCTAATGTTGAATTTAAAAGATAGTTTCGCCCTGAATTGGTATGCAAATACGTCCCTTTGTTTTCGCTGTAAAAGCACTCGACATCGTCACTATTAATAAGTTTTAAATGCTGACCAACTTGTACAGAGAATCGTTTTTTGTATTGACGATCTAAAGGATTAACCAGTAAATTCTTGATTTCGTTAAAATCGAGAACCACTTGTTCTTGTTTTGGGATTCTAGATTTGTACTTCGCTACCGCTTGCTCTAAATCGTCTTCGTCTATAGGTTTTAGTAAATAATCTATACTGTTTAGTTTGAATGCTTTTAGCGCATATTCATCGTAAGCCGTAGTAAAGATTATAGCCGACTTAATAGCTACACTTTCAAAAATCTCGAAAGACAAACCATCACTTAACTGAATATCTAAAAAGATAAGTTCCGGATGTTCATTATTTTGAAACCATGTTATCGATTCTTCAACAGAATGTAACATCACATCGGCTTCCAGGTTTAACTGCGCTAACATACGCTGTAAACGCCTTGCAGATGGTTTTTCGTCTTCTATAATAATGACTTTCATAAGTGGTAAAATTTCTAATATTAAACTGAATGTGGGTTAGTACTGCGTGAGCGATTGCAGCAAGCTACCGTGTAGCGCGGAAAGCGCGGTTTTGGAGCCTTAGCGGAAAAACACGCCCAAATTATTCCCATTTATGGTTTTTCTCCTTATTCATAAGTTCCTTAATTTTCTCGTCTTCCCAATTTTTTCCAATAACTAGAGTTGGTAAAAATACAGACACACCATGAGCAAACAAACCAATACCCCAAGATCCTAAGGTTATAAAATTTTGCCATTGAAAGTAAGTTTCTCCTGGATCCAAATTTTTAATATTTATAAATACGAGTAGTAAATTAACAACTACATATACTAAAGCATGTCTGTAAAAACCACTAATGCGTTTAACTCGTTTTTTAGCGCGTTCGTAGCGTTCTTGTTCGAAGTATGAATTTTCCATTAGTTCCATTTTTTTTGTTGTTTTTCTTCCTTTAAAATAGCTTCTATTTTACGCTCTTCCCAAGATTTTCCATAGCCGAATACAGAAAACCCGTGAATGATAAGCCCCATTCCCCAACCTAACATCGGGTACCAAAACCATTGGTGTCCCCAGAAGGTCTGGTAATTAATAAATATTAAAAATGGAATGACAACACAGTAGGATACTAAATTTCCGTAAAATCCTTTAATCTCTTCTACGCGTTTCTTTGCACGATAATACGCATCTTGTTCGTTATAATTATGTTTTGGTGTTTCCATTATGGCTATACGTTTTGTAAGTATTGGTAA
Organism: Formosa sp. L2A11; assembly: GCF_009796865.1. Taxonomy (GTDB): domain Bacteria; phylum Bacteroidota; class Bacteroidia; order Flavobacteriales; family Flavobacteriaceae; genus Formosa. Next base: position 3,308,477 of record NZ_CP047028.1, read on the forward strand.
TTTTACCGCGAAATATGTTTGGGTTTCGTCTACCAATACGTTTCTGTTAGTTAATATGGAGTAGCGATTTACAATATTTTGTAACCCTACTCCTTTTCTGGTTTGTAAAACCTCTTTCTTTTGTAAATTATTCTTAACAACTAAGACATTGTCTTCTATTGTTATGGTAATTTCTAATGGTTTTTGCTCGCTTACCGTGTTGTGCTTTATAGTATTTTCCAACAACAACTGTAAGGATAAAGGCACCACTTTAGCCTCTGGATTATCGTAGTTTTCTGGTAAATGAAAAACGATACTGTTTTCGAATCGCATTTTAAGCAAATTCATATATGTTTTTGCAAACTTTAATTCTTCCTCTACCGTAACTAATTCTTTATCTTTTTGTTCCAACACATAACGGTAAATTTTAGATAAAGACACTGTAAACCGTTGTGCGCTATGTGGATTTTCTTCAATTAAAGAGGTTAATACATTTAAACTGTTGAATAAAAAATGTGGATCGATCTGATTTTTTAAACTCTCGAATTGTGCACTTGCCGTGCCCGCAATAACCTTTTGCTCTTTAAGTTTATTCTGCTGATAGGCATTGTAATAATATACAATATGAAAAACGGTTACGATACTAATCGTTATCAAGAAGCCAAAAACATAATCTGAAACCCTTTCGGTTGCAACAAACTCATTAAACGAGCGTCCTTGATACACCATTTTGGTAAACCCATGAATAATAAACAATCCAATAATTGTTATTACTGATGCACCTAGAAAACCTACGCCCAGTCTTAAAAGGTGTTGACTATTTTTCCATGGGCGCTTCGATAAAAAATCGAAAAAAGCCATATTAGAATATCCCAATACAAAAGCATACAGTTGGTGAAAGGTAAAATCTATAAAGAAATCATTAATCGAATTATAATTAAATCCGTTAAACCACAAGTTTACAATCAGGTAAACCACACACCCTAATCCAAATGTAATTGCTAAACTTTTTACTGATTTAATCATATTTTTATTCTTATTTTTCACATGAAGCTAAAACCTGCTTAGCGCGATCTTCTCCCCAAAGCGGATGAAATGGTGTTTCTGGTTTAAAGTTAACAAAAAGTTCCAATGCATGTGCGATATCTTTACAGAACGGCGCTGTATCCTGCCCAAAGTACTTGGCACTTCCCATGCCCCATTCTGCTTTACTTAAAACAACCATTGGGTTTTCTGGAGCAATCGCATTGGCTTTAGCATATAACTCTGTGATTTTTGCCGAATACTTCATACCGTAAGTCATCCCGTCGAACGCCACCCAATTGGTGTAAATCTGAGCCTGTAGCACCATCATATCTGCATTATTAGCACTAATACCTTCCGCAGTGTTTAAATACGCTTGTGCCTTATCTAAATTGGCTTTAAGCACTGTGGCGTCTTTCTCTCCCCAACTCTTTAAACTGTTTAATTGTGCCACATAGTAGTTTGGTAACCATTGGTCGGGTTCTGCTGTTGCAATACGCTCGAAAAGTTGTTCTGCTTCTGTAGTATTGTTTTCTTGCCATAAAGCAAAAGCCTTTTGCATGCCTGTTTCAAAATCGGATTGTGCGTTAGCTACTACATTCACGAAAAGCACGACTAAAAGAATTAAATGTTTCATATTGTTTTGGTTTATTAATTGTTATAGAACAAATATCTATGTAAACGCTTGGTTTTTAAAAAGCGAAATACTGAACTGTTGTTTTAGTATGATGAACTGTAAAGGATTATATTTTAAGATCTTTTTACCCTAAACACGCTATACGTTCATTTTTTTCATCGATAAAAAAACCCTTCGTCTACGCTCTGGACGGGCCAAGCAAAAAAATCTAGGCTTACAAATCTTTATCTAAATTTCAAGAACTCGCTACAAAATCCAGTAATTTGAAACGATTGAATCAGCTCAAACAGCTTGAAATTTTGCGATGCTTTGACGTCAAATTTTTCGATAAATTTTCGATAGGACGAACACCTCAAAAACATAAGCGTTAAAGACATGAGAACAGAACACTTTATATTCGATTCTTTTAAACTAAAACTCTTACAATCTAGCTTATAAATTATCTAATTGATTATCGGTACCATTATCACTAATTGTCCAGAAGAAACCAATAAAGAAGAACTGATCTGCAGCTGGTTTTAAAGCACGCCTGTTATACACGCCATTACTATTTGGTGTGCTTGCATATTGGTAGCCATTCACGTTTTTAAAATCGAGTGCATTGCTTACAGCTGCATATAAGATTTTTTGAGGACTTATTAAATATGCCCAATTCAGACTTAAGTTATTATAGGTTTTAGTTTTCTGATTTAGAAACCCTGTTTCGTTTGGATTGGTGTAGGTACGTCCAGAAGCTAAACTGTAACTTAAACCAATCTGACTTTTCCAATCGTCTACCCAATATTTTCCGACTACGGATAAGTTGTGTGTATTAGCAAAATTTGGCTGTGCAGCGGTTGGATAATTCTTATAATCGCGTTCGGTATCTAAGTAAGAATAGCTTACCCAATAATCGAAATACTTAAGCGTTTTAGAGTCTCTAAAAAACAAGTCAACACCTTTCGCATAACCGTACCCGTTATTATTAAACTCACTAGTAAAATCAGAATATTCCGTATCGTATTTCACTAAATTTGTATAGTCTTTATAATAAGCTTCAGCTCTAAACAAGCGTCCATTTACATTAAACTGATAATTTAATATATAATGACTAGTTTCTTCTGAATCAATATTTTGATTAAATTTTAAAATGTCATTATTCGGATTTTGGTAAAACGAACCATACGCTAAAGACACTTGACTTTTAGCTGAAGTTTTATAAGCCAACGACACACGAGGTGCCACTTCAAAAGCTTTAAAAAGCGCACTGTATTCTGCTCTAATTCCTGCTTTTAAAGCGAGCTTTCTAGTGAAGACCATATCTGCTTCTATGAATGCTGCTGCGATGTTATTATCGAATCCGTAAGACTCAGAATCGACAACATCAGACGCGTAAGTTTCACTGAAATTAGTCCCAAAATACTCTGTCCCAAAGTTCAGTTTAAATCGATTATTGAACTTGTATTTCAATCTAAATTTCGCATGAATAGAATGCTCAGTATTATCTATCGTTTCATCTATAACATCTACATCAGAATTGTTATTAGTGTAACTCGCGCCAGCAAACACAGACCAATTTGAATTTAGCTTCCCTTGATACGAAGAGTTCACATACAAGTTTTTGTTTTTTAATTGATAATGCACACCATCTGTATAATCGATATCTTCCTGAGTCAATTCAAACTGGCTATATTCAAATGCAGAATACAGTTTAAACAACCCTTTATTTAGTTTTTTACGATAAACAGCTTCACCAGAAAAACTTTCATAAGGCTTATCCCAATCGTTTCTATCCGGAAACAGCTTCATATAAGGCGCCAAATTTATATATGATGCATTTACACTCAACGCACTTTTTCCCCATTTCTTGGTATGTCCTAGCGCTCCACCAACCGTCATGAGACTCATATCTGTTTTGTTTTGTTCTGGCTCATCAATAGTATTTAATAACAACACACTGGATAGCGCCTGACCATATTCTGCTGAGTACCCTCCAGTTGAAAACGTAATCCCATCAAACAAAAATGGCGAATACCGCCCTCTAGACGGCACATTATTAGCACTTGGGGCATATGGTGTAAATACACGAATACCATCAATAAAAATCTGAGTTTCATCTGCTTCACCTCCTCTAACAAACAATCGTCCATCTTCGGCAACCGTTGTCGTTCCTGGCAACGTTTGAAAAGCGCCAACAAAATCGCCCATCGCACTTGCTGTAGTGACCACATCTAAAGACGACAATGCATTTACCTTGCTATTATCTCCTGCTGAAAAGGTTCCTGCCGAAAGCACCACTGCATCTAACGCATTCACATCTTCACGAAGCTTAACAACTATATCCTGAAAACCCGATACATTCATAGTTTTACGATACGTTTCATAACTTAAAAAAGATACGATTAAGGTCTGATCATCGACTTCCGATGTTTTAAAACTAAATGCACCTGAATCATCACTAGTTCCGCCATCGTAAGAGCCTTCAATATACACATTCGCACCAGCAATAGGATTTTGTTTCGCATCTGTAACACGACCTGAAATTAAGGTTTGAGAAAACCCTATATTTATTGTAAGCAAGCAAGCTAAAATTAGAAGATGTTGTAATTGTTTCATGTTTGATTGTTTTAATTAGCAGTACAAAAATGAAACAGAATACAGGGTTTGAAAACTAAAGAAAACTGAACTGTTATATTTTAAGGATGAATTGAAATAATTGCTTCTTTTTAGTAAAATTGAATCTTAAAAATTCAAACTATTTCACCAATCAATAACACAAAAGGTCTAAATTAAACTCAAAATAACACACTAACAGCAACTAAAAACAAACAACTTTTTAATCCCCAAAACACTTACAATTCGTTTATTTTTTGCATCTTTAAAAACCAGACTTCACAAATATAAAAATGCATTTAAAAAACACTATAAGTATTATCTATGATTGCATGTTAAAAATCTAAAAATCAAATCAATAAAACACACAATACAAATAATAAGTTTAATACAAAAACAATATACAACTAAGCTTTAACATATTTAAAAACAGAGTGATTTCACTTCAAAAACTGATAAAAAGCAGACGATAAAAGACTTTTTTAAACACCATTTTAAATCAAAAAAATAAAATCTATTGTAACAATTTCGATATAAAAGACACTAATATCTTAACTAACCTCTCGACTTGAACAAAGACCAAGAACATAACTTTTTAGAATTGCTTGAGGAGCACCAAAACATCGTACATAAAGTGTGCCGTTTGTACACGAATGACTATGATGCTCACAACGATTTATTTCAAGAAATTACCATTCAACTTTGGAAAGCATACCCTAAGTTTCGTGGCGATGCAAAGTTTAGTACCTGGATGTATCGTATTGGATTAAACACCGCTATTACGTTATACAGAAAGTCGAAACGAAGAGTTACCACACAAGATTTTGATGCGGTACAATTTAAAATAAAAGCAGAAGATTATGACGATACCGAGGAAGAGCAATTAAAACTGCTTTACAGTGCCGTAAAACAATTAAACGACATTGAAAAAGCCCTTGTATTATTGTATTTAGAAGATAAGAATTATAGAGAAATTAGTGAAACTATGGGAATTAGCGAAGTAAATGCTAGAGTGAAGATGAATCGTGTGAAAACAAAACTTAGAACCATTTTAAATCCGTAAAGCTATGGATGAATTAGATCTTTTAAAGAAAGACTGGAATAAGCCGGAAAATCAGAATTTTCCGAAGCTGTCTTATAATGACCTATATACTATGCATTTAAAGAAATCCTCTTCTACCGTGAAATGGATTTTTATAATTAGCTTATTAGAGTTTATATTTTGGACTATTATATCCTTTGGAATTAAGGATAATAAAAGCATGAAAGCGCTTAAAGGAACCGATGCCGAAACCGTTTTAAATGTATTAACTGTTCTTGGTTACATTATACTCTTTTATTTCTTTTATTTGTTTTACAAAAACTACAAGAAAATATCGACTACAGACAGCACTAAAAAACTGATGGAAAGCATTTTAAAAACCAGACAGACCGTAAAGCAATATGTCGTTTTTAATTTAGCATTTATAGTTATATCTACCGTAGCAGTTTTAGCAATAGAATTTAATCAAGATCCTAACTTCGGGGAGCGCGCACACGAAGCAGCTGCAAGTGGACACATCTTTATGTTTTATTCTAAAATTATATTAATTACTGCAGGTATTTTAACCATTACAATAACTATTCTTTTAGGGTTTTATGCCCTGATTTACGGAATCTTACTAAAACGATTAGATCGTAATTACAAGGAACTTAAAAAAATGGATCTATAGTTTTAGTTAACACTAATTAATAAGAGATACAAGCTTACCTAACACCAATATCCTACAAAATAAACCTCAAAGAAAAAGGCTGTATAACTAAGTAAAACTAGTTATACAGCCTTTTCTGTATTATTACGTTTAAGTACAAAACTTATTTACGATTGATATCTTCTTTTCTTATTTAGCTCTTCTATATCCTGAATTTGCTGTTTAGTAAGTACCTTTAAAAATGAAGGATGCTGTTCTATAGAATATTCAATTTTTTCAACAATATCATCAATGGTATCATTCTTATAATCGATGTCTAAAGGCGCTTTAATCTCCATAGATTGAAGAATATTCTTTTTCTTAACACGTAAGCCCTTTTTATCAAAAGAACGTCTAAAACCGTCTATAACGACAGGAATTACAATAGGCTCGTAACGTTTTATAATGTGAGCAGTTCCTTTTCTAATAGGTTTAAATGGTGTTGTTGTTCCTTGCGGAAATGTAATAACCCAACCATCTTTTAAAGCTTTAGCAATACTAGAAATATCACTCATTTTAACTTGTCTATTCACATCTTTACCTTCAGATCTCCAAGTACGTTCTATACTTATAGACCCTGCATAAGCAAAAATTTTAGGTAACAAACCCGCTTTCATAGTCTCTTTAGCAGCGACATAATACAAGTTTAATTTTGGGTGCCAGATGTAACCAATATTTTTTATTGAATCTTCTCGCCCACTTAAACTCGCATTAAATACGTGAAACATCGCAACAACGTCTGCAAAGTAGGTTTGGTGATTAGAAATGAAAAGCACATTTTTATTAGGCAAATCTTTAAGAATTTCTGATCCTTCAATTTGAAGTTCATTAAACCCTCTAAAGCGCCTATGCGTTAGAATTCCTAGAAATCTAATAATCCATTTTTTGAATAAAAGTATATGTCCGAAAGGATTTCGCTTCAATAATCCCATGTTTTTTTACGTTTTTTAGAATTAACAAATGTAGGGAAAACTCAAAGATATCGCACTTCTTTTAAAATGTCTTTTACTTCGCTTAGCATCATAGCCGTTGCTCCCCAAACAATATAGCCTTGCAAAACAAAGGCAGGAACAGCTACATTTGTAGCGTAAGATGTTGTTACTCTTTTAGTCACCACATTTTTTTCATTTAAAAAATCTGTCAACGAAACTTCTATTACAGCATCGACTTCACTGTCTTGTTTTAAGAAATTTGGTGTTTTTTCAACTATTCCTATAAAGGGTTGCACGATAAAATGACTTGGTGGAATGTAAATATTTGTAATTTTACGCCAAACTTCGATATCGTTTTCAGGCACGCCAACCTCCTCAAATGTTTCTCGAATGGCTGCCGTTTTAAGGGAATAATCTTCAGGCTCGACCTTTCCTCCCGGAAAACCAATCTGAGCAGAATGCACGCCTTTATAAGTGTTTCTTAAAATTAAAACCAACATGGTTTCGTGAGCTTTATTAGGATAAAACAGAGCCATAACCGCTGCTTTTCTAGCTGTTTTCATCTTAATAATATTGTCTTCTACTAATCCTTCTCTAAAAGGCGGAGACATTTTAAACTGAGATGCTTCGGCTGGAAGCGGTATATTTTCTATTTTTGATCTCAACTTTATAAAATCATCAAAATTCATTTATGAAATTCTTAGTCTACTGTTGTATATTCTTTTTACTATTTAATTGTGAAGATACGAAATCTAAAAAAAATAATACTGTAAAACCTACAATAGAAACACCTATAAAACAGACTTTAGAAACAGACACAATAAAAGAACCTGTTAAAGATAAACGTGAATTTCCTGTATTAACAGACGATAATGCTATGGAGTTTTTCCTTGAGTATGAAAAGAAAAACAAAGAGAATAAAGTAAGAATTACTACAGAATATGGCACAATAGATATTTTACTTTTTAATGAAACTAAATTCCATCGCGCTAATTTCATCTATTTAACTAAACAAGGTTATTTTACTAATACACAGTTCTATAGAGTGGTAAAAAACTTTATTATTCAAGGCGGAAGTAGCGATGATCCTGAAATAGGAAAACGTCGTGTTAACATTGGAAAATATCTTTTACCAACAGATGCCAAACGTGGCTTTAAACACGATAGAGGTGTTATTTCTATGCCAAGTAGCGATATTGAAAACCCATATAAACTAGCCTCTCCTTATGAGTTCTTTATAGTACAAGCTGCTGGAGGCGCACACCATTTAGATGGAAATTACACCATTTTTGGAAAAGTAATTAAAGGCATGGATGTGGTTGATAAAATATCTAATGTAGAAACCGACAATGCAGAATGGCCTTTACATAATGTTTATATCGAGAAGGTAGAAATTATTAATTAACCTCTTCAACTTCATCTTTATAAACATTTGGCAAGCTAATTTTAAAACGCACAGCCAATAACCTGATTATAATAATAATCATCCCAGAAATTAAATAAATAAGATTACTTTCTAACTGTAATTTACGCAATAAGAAAAAGGAAAAACCTCCTATAATACAAGCCGTAGCATAAATCTCTTTTCTAAATATTACAGGAATCTGATTACACAAAATATCACGCAAAACACCACCAAAACAAGCTGTCATGGTACCTAAAGAGATGCAAATAATTGGGTGTAACCCTAAATTAATTCCCTTTTGTATTCCAACAAGCGTATATAAACCAATCCCAATAGTATCAAACAAAAACATAGGCGTTTTTAAATAATCTATCTTTCGTTTTATAAAAACAGCTATAATTGTTGTTGCCACGATAACATACACGTAAGTCATATTCTTCATCCAAGAAACAGGCGTGTTTCCTATAAGAATATCTCTAAGCATTCCTCCTCCTGTTGCCGTTACAAAGGCTATAATTATAATTCCGAACGCATCCATTCGTTTATTTAAGGCTATTAAAACACCAGAAATAGCAAAAGAAATGGTTCCTAAAATATCTATAATATAAAACATACGCTATGGTTTAATTTATGACCTTCATAATTAAAGAATTGGCAAATGTATACTTTAATAACTGTTTACAAAATCTAATGCATAAAAAAACCCTTTAAACAACTGCTTAAAGGGTTATAAAAATATTGTAATGAATGTATTAAACGGTAGTTTGTCCTAACCACGCTTTCATCATCCAGATTGTTTTTTCTTGTTCTGTAATAAAGTCACTCATCATTGAGTTTGTACCTTCATCTCCAGCATCGTCTGATTTATCTAAGATTGCTCTTTCTAGTTTTAATAAAACAGATAAAGAATCTACAATAAGTTGAACTGCTTTAACATCGTCTGATATATTTTTACCAACAGGCACTTCTGCATGGTGTGTGTAATCTTGGAATGTATGTAAAGGTGTTTCTCCTAGTGTTAAAACACGTTCTGCAATTTCATCAACTTTAAGGTTTGCATCTGTATACAACTCTTCAAACTTAACATGTAATTCGAAAAACTGCTTTCCTTTTATATTCCAGTGAATTCCTCGTAAATTTTGATAATACGTTTGAAAGTTTGCTAATAAACTATTTAAATCTACTGCTAAATCTTTAGTTTTCTTAGAGTCTAATCCTAATATATTAAGTTCCATAATCTATTTTTTTTATATTGATACAAATTTAGTCTATAATTAACAGATGTAATAATCAGTTTTATTGATTGATTTTATAGTTTTATAGTCTAAATTTATACCATGACAATAACACAACTATATTACGTTTTGGCTGTTGCCGAAAACCAGAACTTCACTAAAGCTGCAGAGAAGTGTTTTGTAACACAACCTACATTAAGCATGCAAATACAAAAGCTTGAAGATGAACTAGATGTACTTATTTTTGATCGTGGTAAAAAACCTATCGAATTAACAGAGATTGGTAAAAAAATTGTAAATCAGGCTAAAAATATTGTAAACGAATCTTACAGAATTCAAGATATTGTAGACCAACAAAAGGGCTTTATTGGTGGCGAATTTAGATTAGGTATTATACCAACCGTTATGCCTACGCTTTTGCCAATGTTTCTAAATACATTTATAAAAAAACACCCCAAGGTTAAGCTTATTATTGAAGAGATAACTACCGAAGAGATTATAGCACGATTAAACGAAGGCCACTTAGATGCTGCAATAGCAGTAACGCCTTTACAGTCTGAACTTATAAAAGAACGTGTTTTATATTACGAACCTTTTATTGGTTACATTCCAGAAAACCACAGATTATATAAGTCTGAAGCTATTACTCCAGACGATTTAGATGTAGATGACATGCTTTTATTAGAAGACGGACATTGTTTTAGAGAAGGTGTTTTAAATATCTGTAAATCGTTAAAGAATAATAAGGAAAGTAATTTTCAGTTAGAAAGTGGTAGTATAGAAACATTAATAAAACTCTCTAACGAGGGCTTAGGAATGACGTTACTGCCCTATTTGCATACTTTAGACCTAAACCCAAATGCGCAACACCACTTAAGACAATTTCAAGACCCATCTCCGGCGAGAGAAGTGAGTTTAATATACCATAAAAGTGAATTAAAAATGCAGATTATAGAAGCCCTGCAATCTGTAATTTCGGGAATTGTTAGAGGTGCAATTACTTTTCAGAATGTAAAAATTATTAGTCCGCTACCTAAAAAGAAAGCTTTAGCTTCTTAACAAAGAAACCCCATTAAAAATTGAACATAAAAAAAAGCAACTAGTACTAGTTGCTTTTTTTTTATGCTTTTAAATATATTAAGCATGTATCTAAATCAGGGTTTTGTTGTACCATAGATTCTATAAAAATCTTGAGCTCTTCAATCTCATAAGGTAATAACCTCTGAAGGGCTTTTTGTACTTCTTTACAAAACAACGTAGCATCAAAACTAACTTTATTAAGTATAGTTTTGGTATACTCAAACATTGCTCTTGCCATAATTATTTAATTTAAGTTAAGTAATTTTTTTTAAAAAGTAATGTGTTCTATACAGAACTATAACGTTTTAATTTTTAATAAAAATAGAGTTTTATATCTTAATAAAAACCCAAAATGCAAATAACTTTGTTAAAATCTATTATCTCCGCTTAACAAATCTCCTAATCCACCAAGTACACTTCCTTCTCCTTTTTTGTTGTTACCACTAGGTAAAGCAGAAAGAATACGACCTGCTAAACGGCTAAATGGTAGAGATTGTACATAAACAGTTCCTGGGCCAGTAAGTGTTGCGAAAAACAATCCTTCTCCTCCAAAAACAGTATTTTTAATTCCACCAATAAATTCTATATCGTAATCTACATCTTTTGTAAAACCAACAATACATCCTGTATCTACACGTAATTTTTCTCCAGCTTGTAAAACCTTTGTTGCCAATGTTCCTCCTGCATGAACAAAAGCCATACCGTCTCCTTCTAACTTTTGCATAATAAAGCCTTCGCCTCCAAACAATCCTCGTCCTAAACGCTTAGAAAACTCGATACCTACGCTTACGCCTTTTGCTGCACATAAAAAAGCATCTTTCTGGCAAATTATTTTACCGCCAAATTGTGTTAAATCTATAGCTAGTATTTTACCTGGGTAAGGCGATGCAAAAGACACCGAACGTTTTTCATTAAGGGTATTATAAAAAGCAGTCATAAATAAACTCTCTCCTGTTAACAAACGTTTTCCTGCTCCAAAAATGGAATCCATAAAACCTTCATTTTGTTTAGAGCCATCACCAAATATGGTTTCCATTTTAATGCCCTCATGCATCATCATAAAACTACCCGCTTCAGCAATTACGCCTTCATTTTGGTCTAGTTCTATTTCTACATATTGCATTTCTTCACCATAAATATGATAATCTATTTCGTGTGCTTTCATAATATCTCTGTTTTAAGGTTACTTATATATATTGATGAATAAAACATTTTGTTACAAAATATTCCATTCGTTTTACAATATATAAACACATAAGCTTCATTAAATATAGATAAAATTACTAAGACTACATCGCTTAATACACGCTCTTAACCTTAGTTTTATTTTTAAACTCATATTTTAATCCTACATTAAAATAAAAGCTGTTTGGCATATCAAAATCATACACCTCTTCATTATCATAGTCTTTAATTTGCAAACTATTATACACAGAATATCCTCCGTTTACAGTTGCTTTAAAGTGTTTCAAGAATGTGTAATTATAACCTAAACCAAGTAAAACACTAGTTTGTCTTAAGGTTCCTGAGTATTCAATTTTATAAACATCAATACCATCATTAATGTTACCAGTAAATCCAGTTAATGTTGCAAATCCTTCAAATTCATGATTTTCTGCCATTGTCCATTTAACACGCATATCTGGGACACCTATTTTATAGGCCCAAGCTTCATCTAACCTTTTTGTATAAGACAACACGGGTATTGGGTAATTTAGACCATATTTTATGTCGTAAGCCGCACCAAAAGTCCATATTGTGTTATTTTCTTCATTATACTTCTCTAAAGTAACCAAGGCATTAAAGAATAAATCATCTCCTTTTATTTCGTTCTCACCAAAATTTGAAGAGACCTGAGTTTCTCCCATCAAATTTAAGGCCCAACTATCGCTTAAACTTCTTTGGTATTTTAATTTAATACTAAAAGATTTAAAATCTTCAATTTCTTCCGTGTCAAAAGGAACATCATCATCTACATAGTTATAACTTGCACTTTGGACCTTTCCTCCAACTGTAAATTTTTCTGTACTCGTATTTATTACAGGATAATTTAAACCTGCTTCTAATTTAATTACACTACCTACATCATAACTTGGAAAAAAATCTGAGTTTACATAGATACCATCTGTGTCTTGGGCATAAGACATTTTAGCCCCTAACAATAACAAAAGAATCAATACTTTCTTCATATAACAATCTTACTTTTAATAATAATTTTAGAATGGTTCTAGTTCCATTCCACATATCAAAAGTGTTTAAAATATGAGGTATAATCAATTGAAATAGATACGTGGGATTAGTATATAGAGTAAGTAGTCTATTTTATCGACGAAACTATTTGCGATAAAACAGACTGTATCCCTTTTAAACACTATAACATTTAAGAGTAATATATTCTAAAGTTAAGACTGAAATATTAAACATTAATTTTTAACTCTAACCGTCCATTCGAAATTAAAAGTAGAGACTTCTATACCGTCTTCATTAGTTCCTATAGATTTCATCCAAACGGTTTGTCCTTCACCTGTAGCTATAGTTTTTTCAATGGCACCTTTAACTTTATGGCCTTCATTACATACAAAAGAGATTCTCCCGGTTGCTTTTTTTGTAAAACTAGCAGTGTTACTTAGTACCAACATCGATATTTTCTTACCACTTTTACCTATTTCAGATATCATTAAAGCACCAGTTGTTAATTCGGCAGCCATGCCTTGCACTGCCCAAAACATAGATTTAAATGGATTTTGATTAATCCATCTATACTTTACAGTGACTATACATTTGTCTTTATCTATGTGTTTAGAACGTACGCCACATATGTAAGCTGCTGGTAATTTAAACATTAGAAAGCTATTTAGTTTTGAAGATGTTAGTGTCATGGGTTTGTTTGTTTTAGTAAAAATATTGAAAATAATCCATATTCCAATTTGTTAATATTATGTTAATTTACACTACTATGTTTTGCATAATACCTTTTTTAAAACATATATTTGCATAAACAACTATTATATACTTTTTATAATTAAATTAGTATTACTAGTTAGCCGTTGTTTAAAAGACGCCTACAAGAGCAATCTCTAAACAAACATTTCATCAAATAAATCAATCATCATCAATCCAATCAAAAAATGAACAGTTTACATTTAAAACACATTAAAACATGACTCAAACTTTTTTAAAGTCAATTAGTCAAACTAAGCGTCTTAGAAACAATACAAAACACAAAAACAGATGAAAATAGAAAACACAAAAGCACAAATGCGAAAAGGTGTTTTAGAATACTGCATCTTATCTGTTTTAAAAGACAATGACGCTTACGTTGCAGAAATTTTAAAGACCCTAAAAGACGCCAAAATGCTAGTTGTAGAAGGTACCATTTACCCTTTACTTACACGTCTTAAAAACGCAGGACTTCTTAATTACCGTTGGGAAGAATCTACCTCAGGACCACCTCGTAAATATTATGGATTAACCGAAACTGGAAAGTTATTTCTTGAGGAACTAAACACAACCTGGAGTGAACTACAAAATGCAGTAAACATAGTAACAAGTCAAAAAACCAACAGCAATGAATAAAACAGTTAATATAAATTTAGCAGGTATATTTTTTCATATCGATGAAGATGCTTACCAAAAATTACAACGCTATCTTGACGCTATTAAACGTTCGTTTACAGACTCTCAAGGCCGTTCTGAAATTCTTGCTGATATTGAAGCGCGTATTGCCGAATTGTTTAATGAACGTGTTACACACGACAAACAAGTAATTAGCATTAAAGAGGTAGAAGATGTAATCTCTATTATGGGGCAACCTGAAGATTATTTGGTAGACGACGAGATTTTTGAGGACGAACCTATTGCACAACCACGAACTAAATCGGTTAAAAAATTATATCGAGACACAAGCAACTCCTACATTGCTGGTGTTGCTTCTGGAATGGGCCATTACTTAGGTTTAGATGCTATTTGGATTCGTTTAATTTGGGTGTTATTCGCTCTGGGATCTATAGGAACTTTTATTTTAATATATATTCTATTCTGGATTTTGGTTCCTGAAGCTGTAACCACTGCCGAAAAACTAACCATGACAGGAGAACCTGTGAATATTAGTAATATTGAAAAAAACATAAAAAAAGGGTTTGAAGATATTTCTGACACTGTTAAAAACGTAGACTACGAAAAATACGGGAGTAAAGTAAAATCTTCTTCTAAATCTTTTTTTGATACTATTGGAGAGATCCTTATGTTTTTCTTAAAATTATTTGCAAAATTTATAGGTTTTATTTTAGTTGTTATAGGCGCTGTAACCATTTTTGGTTTACTAATTAGCTTATTATCTTTAGGTAGCTCCTCTTTCTTTAATCCCTGGTGGATGGATTATGCAGATGCTGTAAACACAACAGGATTACCTATTTGGCTTGGCTCTTTACTTATATTTTTCTCTGTAGGTATTCCGTTCTTTTTTGTACTTTATTTAGGCTTAAAAATTCTAATAAACAACTTAAAATCTATTGGAAAGATCGCGAAATTTACACTATTAGGCGTTTGGTTAATTTCAATAATTGCAGCCTTTACCTTTGGAGCCAAACTAACATCAGATCATGCTTTAGAATCTATAATTACTAAGAAAGCAACTTTAACGTACAATACCACCGATACGTTACGTATTAAAATGGTTATGAATTCTAAATTCGACCGTATTAATCATAGAAGTAATGATTTTAAAATTGCTTATAATGAAAACGACCAAAAAGTAATTGTTTCTAGAGATATTAAATTAGTTATTCGATCTACAAAAGACAGTATTGCTTCTATTCACATAGAAAAAGAATCTAAAGGCCCTAATTACTTAGAAGCTAAAAATTACGCTGAAAAAATTAGTTATAGCTACACTATTAATAATAACGACTTATTATTAGACAGCTATTTACTTACAGATTATAATAATAAATATAGAGAGCAAAACATTCAGATTATAGTATACATTCCAGAAGGAACATATGTGAATTTAAATAGAAATACACGCTCATTTTTACATTATGAACGCTCTCCAGATAATATAGTGAGTTATGATAATGCCAATCACACGCTTAAAATATTAAAAGATGCTATTGATTGTTTAAATTGTAAAGACTTAGAAGTGGTTGAAAAAGACGACAATGATAATATCGATTTAAATATTAACGACGAAAATGGTTCCTTAAAAATAAACAATGAGGGCGTTAGCATTAAAAACGACAATGTTGATATACAAATTGGAAATAATGGTGTAAAAGCCAAAAGCAGCGAAGTAAATGTAGACATTAATGAAAATGGTATTAACATTACTACAGACACCGATAATTAAAGTAAAAACTCATCAATCAAAAAAACAACAGTATGAAAACTTTAATCATATTTATTACCGCTCTAATACTGGATATATTGTGTTAGAATAACCACAAAAAAGAAAACCCAAACATAATATATGTTTGGGTTTTTTATTATAAATAGAATTTTAAATATACATTAAGATTCTTTAGCAGCTAAGTAACGTTCTGCATCTAAAGCAGCCATACATCCTGTTCCAGCAGCAGTAATTGCTTGTCTATAAACATGGTCGGCAGCATCTCCAGAAACAAATACACCATCTACATTTGTTTTAGAACTTCCTGGTGTGTTAAGAATATATCCTGTTTCATCTAAATCTAAAAAGTCTTTAAAAATATCTGTATTAGGTTTATGTCCTATAGCTACAAAAAATCCAGTTGCAGGCACTTCTGTAAGTGCGTTAGTTTTGTTGTTTTTAACCACAACTCCTGTAACCACTTGTCCGTCTCCTAAAACTTCTTCAGTTTCAGAATTGAAAAGGATTTCTATATTTTCAGTGTTTTTAACACGGTTAGCCATAATTTTAGACGCTCTAAACTCATCACGTCTTACTAACATGGTTACTTTTTTACATAATTTAGATAAATAGTGAGCTTCTTCACAAGCAGAATCTCCTGCTCCTACAAGCACAACTTCTTGATTTCTGTAAAAGAATCCGTCACAAACAGCACAAGCAGATACACCACCTCCTAATTGAAGATATTTTTGTTCTGAAGGTAAACCTAAATATTTAGCAGAAGCTCCTGTAGAAATAATTACCGTTTCGGCATGTATTTCTTGAGTTTCGTTTACCCAAATTTCATGTACATCTCCAGAAAAATCTACTTTAGTTACCCAACCATCACGAATATCTGTACCAAAACGTTTTGCTTGATCCTGTAATTGAATCATCATATCTGGACCAGTAATTCCTTCTGGATATCCAGGAAAGTTTTCTACTTCGTTGGTTGTTGTTAATTGACCACCTGGTTGCATTCCTTGATATAACACTGGCGACATATTAGCTCTGGCAGCATAAATTGCGGCAGTATATCCTGCAGGACCAGACCCTACAATAAGGCACTTTACTTTTTCTATAGTATCAGACATATCTTCTTATCATTTTTTATTACAACAAAAGTAGAATTTTTGAGACAATCCTTACAGTTTAAGTTATTAAAAGTTATTATAAAATGATAGAAACTATTGATAGGTGCTGTTTTATTAAAAACAAAAAACCTAATAGTAAAGACAAATGCGCTATCTATTAGGTTTTAAATTATATATTGAATAGTATTTTTTATACCATATTACTGATTCTATTTTATTTAAATATTTTTTTAAGAAACATTAAAGATCCAATTTTCCCCGTATAATTAAGCGCTGTATGCAACCAATTTAGAGGCTTTAAATCTTCCTGAACATCTCCTTTTAACCCTTTCATTTCTTCCCAAGCAATTTGGCGCTCTAAGTCCAAACGTTTCAGTTCCTGTCTAATCTCGTCGAAATTTGTAAATTCTTTTTTCATAAGTTAATCAAAAAAGTTTTCAGACATTACTTTTATAAATTTCTGATCTATACGATGTCTTAATAGATAAATAAGAAGCCCTATTAATAGAAAAACACCACCAACAACTAGAGTTCCTAAAGCAAAGTTACCCAACCAATACCCGATAGCTAACGCTGCCGAAATTGCTAAAAATAAAAAGGCTATAAATAAAGCAGAACCAATCAATAGCATTTTACCAAAAAGGCTCATTGCTCCTGTTAGCTGTTGAAATATTTTTAACTTTAAATATTGGTGAGAAGTTTCTATATACTTCTCACCAATATCTACAGCTTTATTTGAAGTCTCATTTAAAGATTCAAAAACATTCATATATTATGATTTTTGAAATTTCTTATTTTGTTCTTTAAGGTGAGCTAATTTTTTTTCAAGAGTAGAAATTACATCATCAGCTTTATGGCTAGCATCTGTAACGATAGACTCTAATTGCTCGTCTAAAGTTCCTTTTTGTGTTGCCATTTTACTATTAACTTTTTCTTTAAGATCATGCGCACTCGCACTTACTTTCTCTTTTAAATCGTGAGCACTACTATTCATTTTATCTGCTGCAGTAGATGCTTCTTCTGCTAAACGTTTTCTAGTTTTACTTCCTTCGTCTGGAGCATAAAGAATTCCAAATAATGCGCCTATTGCTGTTCCAGCTAAAAGACCTAAAACAGTGTTTCCATTTTTACTCATAACTTTATGTTTTTAAATAATTAAATATAATTTCTGATTCCTTTGAAATCATTATCAAATTTACATAATATTAAGAGATTAACCGTATTATAAAACACAATTTTAAGTTAAACAATTCAATTTACATACAGAAACGAACAAACACCAAAACAATTAAAAACCAACACCTTACACAACAACTTAAGTTATTCTATGTAACTCTAATTTATCATTTTTATTAATTGAATCCGTTTTGCTTTTAACACAAAAAGAACCTATTCTAAATTTTAAAAGCCAGGGTAACACCTCTAAATAATCTAATCTAAAAATAGAATTCTGTTAACGTATTTTAAATCAATTAAATCTTAAAAAAAACAGACCTTAGTTATTGTTTATAATTGTCTTTAAATGCTTCAAAATTACAATACAAAAAAAGCCCTGCTATGAGCAAGGCTTTTTAATTTTAAGATATTTTTATAGATTAAGCTACAACTTGTATTGCTTCTTCTACTTTTAAACTTAATGCTTTTAAACGATTTAATTCCTGCTCTAATCCTTCTAAAATGGTGCTTTTAGACGCTTCAAAATAATCTTTTGTTTCTTCTAATAAACCTTCATAATAGTTTACTCCTTCTTTTAAATTATTAATAAAAGTTACAAAATACTTTTCTTCTCTTTTATTAGATATCACTGGAGATTCGTTAAATTTTTTGGTAATATAATCGACATAAATAGTCAATTCTTTCACAAAAATATTTGGACGATTTGGAGAGACTAGGTTTTTAATTTCTCCATAAATATGAGATGTTATTTCTTTTAAACTCATTATTTTAGAAAAATACGCCATATTAGGACCAGGACAAATAGAAACTCCTGCGCCTTCAGTCTTGGTGTCTAAATTATATTTTAATAAAGTAGACGTGCTTAAACCAACACAAGTACAAGACTTAACGGTTATTTTATCGAATGCTTTTTTGTAAGCTACAGAATCTAAACCTAACGCATCTAATTGTTTAATTTTTAAATGCTGATATTGTCTAGAAGCTGTACATAAACCTTCTTTAGAAAACTCTGTGTCTAGAGCTACGAACTTTTTAGGACACGCACTTCCTGGTCTGTTTTTTTTAATATTTACAAGTTTCTCTTCATCTTTTGTATTCCCTTTCATACTATTAAAAGGTACACCTAATGGCGAAATATCGCTTAAATACAAGTCTTCTTCCTTAGAGGCTACCAATTGTTGTAAGGTCGCATTGTCTACAGCAGTGGCTTCTGGAACCAATAAAAAAGGGGTTCCCCAACCAATAGAGTCTAAATTATATTTACTTAATAAAAAGTCGTGTTCTTCTGAAGTTCCTACACCACCTTGAGCAGTGATTTTTACTGGTAAAACAGATTCTGGAACATGATATGCTTTTGCTTCTAATGCCTTTGTAAACAAATCGTGAAGTTCGTTTGTTAAGGCTTCTTTATTTACAGTAAACTCGTTTAAAATTGGCCCTAATAATAATCCGTTTGTTGCAAATGCATGTCCGCCACAGTTTAGTCCAGATTCAATTCTAAATTCTGAAACCCAGATTCCTTTTTTAGCTAATATTTTACCTTGAATTAATGCCGATCTGTAATCGCTTACTTTAAGAATGACTTTCTTTTTAATGTAATCTTTAGCATCTGGATAGAAATCTTTAAAACTTTCTAAATAGCTAAATAAATGCGGATTCATACCCGCAGATAAAATTAAAGACGAACTTAAACTAGAATTTGCATACCCTCTTAATGCTGCATGTGCATCGTTATATTCTGCAGGTAATTTTTCATCGTTTTCAAAATGACCTTTATCAACCTTAGTCATAATATTTACGTCTATACTTCCTTTTACCAAGTTGTCTGAGACAAATTTCTTCGCTTTATTTAAATTAAACGTTCCTGAAATTGCATTTACAAACTGAGACTTAAGCTCTGATGTGCTTGGCAATAAATTAAAGTAATTCTTTAATTCTTCTGTACAGGATTTATTAACTTCTTTAAGCTTATTAAATTTTTCTTCAGTAACATCGTGTATCATATCTAAATATGAAGTAATACGTTTTGCTCTAAAATCAGGCTCTAAATCACCTATTTCGTTATAAGGTAATTCAAGCATATTACAATACATTTTCCGAAGCTTTTCGAGTAAAATATCATCAACTAAAGATATAGCAGAATCAATCCCTAGATGAGACACTTTCAATGGTGTATCAACCGTAAACCCTATTCCCATTACTGGTATATGGAAGGAATGTAATTTTTTCATTGTTATTGTTTTTAGTTATTCTTTTTTTACAAAAAGATTTACAAAAGTGATATTATTTTTATCAAAAACACATGACATTTATCATGTTATAAGTCACTTCACTAAAACACAACTATCTAAATAACAATAAAATGAATTTATTTTTATAAAAAAAAAGACCAACATAACAAATGGTGTTTTATTGTATCTAACATTTTAAAACATATCTTTTACTGTTAAATTTACTTCAATTTTCACTCCTCATTTTGAAGTTTAAAAACTGGAGAAACATCCATGATTTAGATTATACTAAACCCTTATTTTTCATAATGCAGACTATATAGTTAACAAAAAATAATTTATAACAAATTCAATCACGGGCTGTTGCATACCTTTTAAATTCGAAAAATTAAATATGTGTGCCATCCCTTTTTTTTAAACATTATACTATTTCTCCTAAATACGAGAACGCAATTTAATACGAGTTAAAAATGACGCTTACTTTATTAATAACAATATTTAGAACTTGTATTGAAACTATATATGCATCTGTTTTTAATTTTAATTTTAGCAACTTCAAACTCAAACTTTATTCCTTATAAAATAACATTTTATTAAACACAAAAAGCTTGAGGCGAACCTCAAGCTTTTATTTTATAACACAGTAAAACTGTATACTATTTATTCTAAAAATTATTTACGATACAATGGGTCTACACCTATTGTTCCTACTAATCCATCTAAATATTCAGTTGTGTTAGCATCATTATATAAGTCTTTTACAGTTTGTAAACGACTAGATAAATCCATCTCTTCAACTAATTGTTTATTACTTGGATTAGACATAAAAGTTTCTAAATAATTAATTTGTTTAATATAGAAAGCGATGTCTTTTTGTTGTTTTAACTTCAATCTTTCTTTATACCACTCGCTATTAATTACGTAATCTCTTTCAAAATAACCTCTTAATTCAGGATCGCTCATTTCTTTACCTTCGTAATTTCCGTAAGCCATCATGTGTAAAAGAATTTTTAATGGTGGTACAGCAGCTTCTATACTTCCATCTTCAAAATATCTTAAAGCTACTTTTTGTTGTGCTTCAACAATATTATTAATTCCATCTACATAATCTTCCATCCCTTGTAATTCTGGTTTAAGCATTTTTTCGTTAAACACAGCATTAGGTTCATCGAAAAGACGGTTTAAACATCTTAAAGAGAATTGTTTAGTAATACGGTAACCAAGTCTACTTGCTAAAATTTTCTTACCATTATATTCAAAATCTTCAAGTTTTTCTAGCGATCCATCTTTTATTAAGAAGTTAGGATCTCTATCTTGTGTTTCTAAACGTGCCCAGATTTCAGGAATTAAAATACTAATATCATGGTCTACTTTATTTTCTCCTCCAACATAACCTGCAGCTGTACTAAACGCATTAGATTCTGTTAAAATATGAGATAATAATGCATTATTTAAATCTGTTGTAGGTGTTAACATATTAAAAGGTCCTTTTGTTAAAGCACCTTCAGACCCTGCTCCTGTTGTAGATGGCGATTTACCTGTAAGACTACAAATAAAGTCCATAAACAATTCTGGAGTTTCCTGATAATGAATTGGGTTATATACGGCTAACGGACGAATTCCTGCTTTTGTATCGGCTGGATTATTACGTCTTCCTGGTAATACTGCATTTACAACATCTATAATTGGATCTTCAGATTCTACTTTTCTAAATAAACGCATACCAACATCTGCTAAATAACTTGCTTCGGTTTCGTTTATAAAGATGTTTTTCTCTAAATAACGCGGGTTTTTAGTAGGCTCTCCATTTACAATTCTTGTATGAGATGGTAACACAAAGTATTCTTCTTCTTTAGGGCTATGTACAACACTTTCGATTAAATCTTTAACCGGTTGAGTGTATTTATCGAAATTAATGGTGTCTTCATGAATTTCAATAGCATCCTTCTTAGTTAACAATTCGTAATTTGTTAAGAATACATTTTTTCCAACAATATCACGTTCTGCATTTTTATCATACCCACGAATAATGGCTTCGTCTGGTCTTTGGAATAAATGAGATTCACAATTTGCAGACACTTTTAAACTCTTATTAGTGTATTGCGGATTTAAGTGTTTAAAATTACTTCTTGGTAATGTAATAGACGCTGTAATATCGTCTTCCATTTGAATTTTTAAACTTGCAGAGAAATCTGATCTTAATTTATTTAACAACCAGTTTCCTTCTTGATTAAACCCAATACGCACATAACTACCTACTACAGGGTTATTTACATATTTTAAACCTGTTCCTTTTTGACCGTTTACAATATCTACAGAAACACAATCTTTCCAATTTAAAGCACCATGATCTTGACGATATAAACGTTTAACAAACAACACTAAAGATCTAATATGCACTGGAATACTAGATACAAACGCGTTATATTCGTCTGTAAAAACATCTAAAGGTTGAAGTAATCTTACTGCAGATCCTAATGTTCTATTAGAACTTAAAAAAGAGTGAGAAGGTGGTAATGTTGGATCGTAATTTTTCCATCTTTTAGAGTAATCGTACTCAATAATTTCATCTGCTCTTTTAAAATCTTCATCGATATCAATAAGGTTGAAATTACTATAAGTAATCGCATTTTTCATTGATTTAGAAATCTCTGATTTTCCACCTCCTGAAACCGTACAAGGTTTATGGCAAAATACACCTTCTGGAGATGTGTTTACAATTCTCCAAAGTGCAACAGCATCGTGTTTTTCTAATTTGAATTTATTACCAGATGGGTGAACATATGTTTTATTTGGATTTAATAAAATACGTTGATTAACGTCTTTATACGTCCAAGTAATATCGTTTGTATTTGTATTGATGTATGCGTTTTCTGGAACATAAACAATGTTCGGATATTTTTTATCTACAGCATAATATTCTTCTTTAACGTCTATTCTATCTCCTAGATATTTTTTAACGTCTTCAAAACTGTAAATATTTCCGTATTTATTAGAGAAACCTGTTCCATTAACAATATCTCCCATTACACCTCTTGGATAAGCCACTGCTCCTCCTGAATGTTCTTCTTCGACTAAACCAAATAAGTTTGCTGAATAACTAATTTGAGTTTTAATTTCTTTTTTAGAATACCCAAAGTAATTGTCTGCAATTAACGTAACCACGACACCTCTATCATCTCTACATGTTAATTTAAAAGCACCACCATCGTTATATAATTCGCTTGGTTCTTTCCAACACATTCCGTCTTTTTTCTGACGCTCTGTTGCATCATCAAAATAAGGTAAACCAACATCTTTTTTCTTCAGTGTTTTTAATTGAGGCGCAAGAATAACACAACCTGTATGTCCAGTCCAATGTTCGGTATCTAAAGCGGCATCATTTTGTACAAGAGAAGGATCTCCTGCATTTCCAAAAATAGCCTCTACAAAGTCTAAATTACTAACTAAGCTACCTGGCGCAAAAAAACGAACTTCTAAACTTTTTTTAGAAATAACACCTTTTACTTCTGGACAAACCATTGGTCTCATTAACATAGACACCATAACTTTAGCTTGTTCCTCTTGTTTAGAAGTAAATGGTAATGTTTTTAATTCTTCAGAAGGCTTAAGTGCAGCTTCTAATAAATGT
Source organism: Formosa sp. L2A11 (assembly GCF_009796865.1). Lineage (GTDB taxonomy): Bacteria > Bacteroidota > Bacteroidia > Flavobacteriales > Flavobacteriaceae > Formosa. The sequence goes on from NZ_CP047028.1 coordinate 3,332,587, forward strand.
GCAAATGTAATTTTTGGAACTTCAAACTTATCTAAAGGCACAGGTAAACTACCTTCTACAATATGAAATGTTCCTTTTGTTGTTCTTTTATCATGAATTGGGTTATTTAAAACCCCTTGTCTTACTCTGTAAGATGTAACGTCTTCACTAACAAAACTGTCACCATTTGGAGGTAAACTTACCTCGCGCGCATGTCCGTTTTGGTTTAATACTAAAGTATCGTTAGGTATTTTTATTGCTTTATCAAAAGCAACGTCTTTTAAATAATCTTCAATAAAAGATTGAATTCGGCTATCTACAGGACACAAATGATCTGATAAAATTCGAGATTTTTCACGAAAACTTTTAATTAGTCCATTGGTTAATTTTTGAAAATTTGGATTACTAAATGTAATTTCCGCATTCTTATCGTCGTGATAAATGGGTTGTCCTAAAGAAGCTAATTGCAGGTTTATGTACCTAATAGTATCTTTTCTGCTTCTAATTACAGCCTCATTATTCGCATTCTTTTTTCTACTCATAGTTAATTGTAAATTTAAAATCGATAATACTCTGTTTACGCATATTTTGTATCGTCATAATCCAATTAGCCGAGTATTTTTAGTCGCTAAAAAAGGTAATGAAGACCTGTTGTTTTATAATTTTAAAAACTGATTTCTGATTTGGTTTTCTTCAAACAAATAATCTAAAATCTTAATTGGTGTTTTTAACAAAAATGCAATCCGTTATTCCTTGTAAATTTACTTAATTACAAAACAAAAAACTAATAACTATCAGTAATAAACACACTCAAACCCTCTAAAAACAAAGTGATTATACAAAATAGAATCATTCTAAATAAAGATAAATAATCTTGTTTTTTTTCAAACGTTTTCGGCTTTTAAATTATAAAACAACAATGTAAAAGCAATGCCGTTTTAATGAATAAATAACATATTTATCCCTTAAAAAAAGCATAAAATTTACTTACTAGATTATATTAAAAATTATGGAATTAAAGTTGTGCTTAAAAAAACGCAAAACAAGACTGATTTTAAACCTAAAAAAAGGAACATATTTAAAATATGAAGCATATTATTCGCAATAGTTGAATACAAAGCAACCGATAATATATTGATTTTATTTACAAATTAGATGATAAACAAGATGATTTAAAAAACCTCATCCCTACACAGACTAATTTAAGTTTTATTATTTTGAAGCAAATTGAGAAGGCTTCTCTTTTTTCTGAAAGAATTAAAATAACTAAACCATGTTTTAAGATGATTTATACTCTGGGTTAGAGTAACTATTAAGAGAAATAAAAAGGAAAGGCTATAAAACAAAAAAAGCTTCCGATTTCTCGAAAGCTTTTTTGTGATGGCAGAAGGATTCGAACCTTCGACCGCCTGCTTAGAAGGCAGGTGCTCTATCCAACTGAGCTATGCCACCATTCACGAACAACTAGTGTTCTGAGGGCGCTTTTAGAAAAACATAATTCCTGAAAAGCTGTGCAAATATATGTCTCTTTATAAGACTACACAACATTATTTTAGATAAATTTTAAAAAAAATTAACATCTTTTTATAACTCTATTGTAAATCAATTATTTGCTAGAAATAGATTTTAATTCTGGATTATTTAATTGTCAGAAAAGTATGTAAAAAAAAAGAACTGCCCATACAGACAGTTCTTAAAATACATATATTTTTAAAACCGATTATTTTCTAACCGCTTTTACAATAGCTAAAGCAGCTTTAACATCTTTTTCTAATTTTACATAATCTTGATTAGCAATAATGTCTTTAGAAATTAATTTAGATCCCATTCCAACACAAGTTACACCTGCATCAAACCATCCTTTTAAATTTTCTTCTGTTGGAGAAACACCACCAGTTGGCATAACACTTGTCCAAGGTTGTGGGCCTTTAATTCCTTTTACAAATTGAGGTCCATAAATATCACCAGGGAATAATTTTACGATTTCACATCCTAATTCTTCTGCTCTAGCAATTTCTGTTAATGTACCACATCCAGGAGACCATAATACTTTTTTACGGTTACAAGCAATAGCGATATCTTCTCTTAATACTGGAGTTACAATAAAGTTTGCTCCTAATGCCATATATAAAGAAGCTGCAGCTCCGTCTGTAACAGAACCAACACCCATAATCATTCCAGGTAATTCTGCAATTGCATATTTTGTTAATTCACCAAAAACTTCGTGAGCGAAATCTCCACGAGCAGTGAATTCCATTAATCTTGCTCCACCGTCGTAACAAGCTTTTAATACTTTTTTACTTAACTCAATATCATTATGGAAAAATAAAGGAATCATTCCAGTTTCTTTCATTGCTTGAGCTACTTCTAATCTTGAAAATTGTGCCATTTTATTATTTTTAAATTTTTTAATTCCAGTTTAAGATTTTCTTGAAATCGTATGCCTCTGGATTAGGTAAATATTTTTTAGCTTGTTCGTAATCTTTCTCTTTAATATAGAATAGATTATTTATAAAAAGCTGTGCCATATCTGAATTGATATCGACTAATCTTGGTGGAATTTTACCGCTTTCATCTTCAAAATCCTTTAAAAATAAAGGCGTAATATCACCTTTTGAGTTTGCACTTACAATACAACCAGAGATACCTTGATCGAATAATTTCTTTACACCAATACCCAATAAAGAGCATAATGTTAAATCGAATGCTATAGGATTACAACATCTTAATTCGTATCCAAGTTCTACCGGTCTTGTTTTTACTTTTAAGCCTATCTCTTTAAGTTTAACCTGAAGTAGATAGTTAAAAATATGAGATTTACTTACGTTTCCTAATTCTGGATGACCATGTTCGTCGTAAGTAAAGTTAATATCAGAATTTATAATTTCTTCTTCATCCATAAAATGAAAAACACCTTCGCTTATTAAAGCGACACCATATTCTACACCTTCAAGTTTACATTTCACAATAGAGGACACTATTATATTAATTAGTTTCTCGAAAGTAATTTTGGTTTTGTTAAACATTTCTGGAATAATCATCATTTGATAATGACAAGCCGAAGCTATTCCGAAAGCTAAATGTCCTGCCGAACGTCCCATTGCCGACATAACAAACCAGTTTTCGCTGGTTCTAGCATCTTCATACACCGTATTTCCTATTCTAACGCCTTCGTCTTTTGCGGTATGAAAACCAAACGTTGGATTTCTATCCGGCAAAGGCAAATCGTTATCTATAGTTTTAGGAACGTGCACATGAGCTACATCTAACTCTTGTGATTGAAGATATTTAGTTAATCTATTGGCGGTAGATGCTGTATCGTCTCCGCCAATAGTAACTAATAATTTTACATTATTTTTCTTAAAGAAATCTGATTTAAAATCACTGTCTTTGGGTTTAAACCTACTCATAATTAAAGTAGAACCTCCTCGACTAAAAATACGATCTGCATGATGAAAATCGAACACCTTCACTTCTGGATTTTCGGATAATAATCCTTGATACCCGTGATGCACACCTATTACTTTGTAGCCATCTTTCATAAACGTTTTGGCTACAGTACTAATTACGGTATTAATTCCGGGTGCGGGTCCTCCTCCACAAATAATGGCTATTGATTTTTCCATGTAATAATCGTGTTTGTTTGTAATGATTTTAAGTTTCAGTTATTATCTAGCAACACGACCTGAAGCGTCTCCACCCATAAGTTTGTTAACTTCTGCAACAGTAGCTAAGTTAGCATCACCTTTAATTGTGTGTTTTAAACAAGATGCAGCAACTGCGAAGTCTAATGCATTTTGATCGTTATCTGGGTATGTTAATAATCCGTAGATTAAACCTCCCATGAAAGAATCTCCACCACCTACTCTATCTACGATATCTGTAATTTGATATTGACGTGTTTCTAACATTTTAGTTCCATCGTATAATACTCCAGCCCAAGTGTTGTGAGATGCAGAGATAGATCCTCTTAATGTAGTAATTACTTTTTTCGCTTTAGGGAATTTAGCCATCATTTGCGTACAAACAGATAAGAAAGCTTCAGCTTTAACATCGTGTCCAGCAGTTTGAACAGCAGCACCATCAGGCTTAATTCCGAAGTGCATTTCTGCATCTTCTTCATTTCCTAATATAATATCACAGTAAGATGTTAATTCTGTCATTACAGCTTCTCTGTGCTCATCGTCACAGTAGTTCCATAATTTAGCACGGTAATTTAAATCTGTAGAAATTGTAATGCCTTTAGCACTTGCAGCTTTTACAGCTTCTAAACATACATCTGCAGAACTTTGAGAAATAGCTGGAGTAATACCAGTCCAGTGAAACCACTCTACTCCATCAAAAACTGAATCCCAGTCAATCATTCCTGATTCAATAGTAGACATAGATGAATGTGCTCTATCGTAAACCACTTTACTTCCTCTAGATACAGCACCAGTTTCTAAGAAATAAATTCCTAAACGTTCTCCACCCCATACAATCTTGTCAACACCAACGCCTCTTTTACGCATTTCCATCATTGCACACTCTCCAATATCATTCTTTGGTAAACGTGTTACGAAATCGCAAGACACACCATAGTTTGCTAATGATACTGCTACGTTAGATTCTCCTCCTCCATAAACAACATCAAAATTGTTAGCTTGAGAAAATCTTAAAAATCCTTGAGGAGCTAATCTTAACATGATTTCTCCAAACGTTACTACTTTACTCATTTATTTAAATTTATATTAATTAATCTTTTTTCTAAGTGAAATTCACTTCCTCTTTGTACTTTTATAATGATAAAATTATTAAACAATTACCATTAAGACAAACGTTTGTGCAAAACTTTTATATGACCCCATTCATAAAAAAAAAAAACAATTGATTTCTTTTTTATATCGAATTAAAGTACAAAAACAATATATTTGTTCAAACGATTGACCAAATTTACATAAAATTTTGAAAAACAAAAGAAAAACGACCATAAAAGATATAGCAAATGTGTTAAATATTACTCCATCTGCTGTTTCAAGGGCGTTACATAACCATCCCAGAATCAGTGACAAAACAAAATCAGCTGTAAAAAAGGTCGCTAAAGATCTAGATTATCAGCCCAATCATTTGGCGTCTGCATTAAGAAGTGGAAAAAGTAAATTAGTGGGTATAATCGTAGCAAAAACTAACAGTTATTTCTTTTCTTCTGTTGTTGAAAATATTGAAAATGAATTAAACAAAAACGGTTACAATCTTATCATTACACAGTCTAACGAATCTTTCGATAAAGAGTGCCGAAATATTGATACTCTTTTACAAACTCAAGTAGACGGGATTATTGCCTCACTAGCAAATGAAACTATAACTTTCGAGCATTATAATAAAATTAAAGAAAAAGGGATTCCTTTAATATTATTTGATCGTGGAGAAAATGATATTGGCGTAGATTATATTGGTATTGATGATTATGCGAGTAGTAATATTGTTGTTAACCACTTAGTAGAGCAAGGTTGTAAGCGTATTGCACACATTGCAGGTTACAGTCATACCAGAATATATAAAAACAGGATTAGAGGGTATAAAGATGCCTTAAAAAAGCATGAATTGCCTGAAGACGAAGATCTTTTATTAGAAGGAAGTTTAACCATTGAAGATGGAAGAGCAAAAATGACAGAACTTTTAAAACTTCCTGAACTACCAGATGCTGTTTATGCTGCCGGAGATTATGCTGCCTTAGGAGCTTTACAAGTCTTAAAAGAACACAACATAAAAGTCCCCGAACAAATTGCTTTAGTTGGTTTTAGTAACGAACCTTTTACATCGTTAGTATCGCCTTCTATTTCCAGCATTTATCAGCACAACAAAGAAATTGGTAAATTGGTTGCTAAACAATTCCTGCTTCGTGTAAAAGACAAAAACTATAAGCCGGTTTTACATAAAACCATTTTAGAACCCGAATTAATTATTAGAGATTCTTCTAGAAAACATGATTAAAAACTTTTAACCTAACCTCTATACGCTATTCAATAATTCATTTTGTCTTTTTATAATTCAGCTTTAAAAAATTACATTTCAGAAACTTCTAAATGGCAATTAGAGCTGTAAAATATATAAAAACAACCTCATCTTATAAAAAAAGCCCAAAAACAAACCTAAAGATCTACATCTTCCTATTTGCTCTCAGGCTTTTATAATTAATTACATAACGTTTAACTTACTCTAAAAAGTAAGACTATACATTATTTTCTATTCGGTGGTCTTTGTCCGCCTTCGCCTTCTGGTTTTGGAGCATTTTCTAATTCAGATTTAGAAATAAAACCATCTCCATCTGTATCTATTTTAGAAAACACATTTACCAAAGGTCCTTTAACTTCACTTTGTTCAAGTTTCCCATCTTTGTTTGCGTCCATTTCAGATATTAATTTATCGAAAGTTGGAGGTCCATCCGGACGACGATCTTTATGCCCCTCGGAATGCCCTTTATCAGGCATACTATGCTCTGTTTTATTTGCCTCTTGACTTTCAGATTTTTTATTTTTCTTAGACTGGCAAGCCATCATTAAACAAACAAAAGTTCCTAATAAAATTATTTTTTTCATATTTTAAATATAATATTGATAATGCTTTTTTTAACTAAAGCAATAGCGTTTTAATAATTACTCACAATCATAATCTGAACCACTTTCTATAGTTCCTTCAGGTGTTAAATCGTAATCTGATAAACCTTCAAAATCGGTATCATAACGTTCTGCTCTAAATACAAAATTTAAGTTTGTACTTTCATACTGATCTGCAATACCTGTTAAACCTACTGGGTTTACATATTGCCAAACCGTATCTCCGTTATAATCTACTTCTATAAATGTTCCTGTACTTCCTACACAAATTAATGTATTTCCGTTAGGTAATCTTGTAGCTCCAGAAATAAATGAAGAATACATATCTGTTGGCGTGTCTGCTTTATAAGTCCATTGAAAATCTGTTGGTCCATATAAACCATCAACTAACGAGTACGATCCATCTCCGCTAACTTCTGTATCTATAACATTTACTGTTGAATAATCTGACCCATAATAACTTCCTGCTAAATTATTAAAAACCACAACCATACCTCCGTCTACATATTCGCTTTCAATCCAGTGTGCATTGTGCTGACTAAACAACTTTTGGTCACTGCTATCTCCCATATCATAAGCTTCTGGGTTTCCCCAACGGTATATGATATCACCGCCTTTTCCTGACGTTCCGCCTTCATGAGATGCTGCTTCTGCAGTAGTTGTAGAATGATCTATAATATAGAATTCGCTATAACTTCTGCTGCTTACTAAAATCTGATCTAACGCTTCATTATAATCTATTCCATTAAAATGAAACCAATCTTGCTCGTCTTGAGTATTATAATCATAATTAATATCTATTAATCCTGGACTATTTGCCACATCTCCATAATTTGATGCATCTTCATTTTCATCCTGAACAACATGATCCCAAGCATCCCACTCCCAAACAACTTCTGTGGTTCCGCTAACAAGATCGGGTTTTATTTCTATAATTTTTTCTGACCATAATTGTGAAATATAATCTGTTCTACCTGCTGCTGCAGCTTCTGCTGATGTTTTCTTATCCCAAACAATAAGTAAAATATTTCCATTATCCATATATTCAAGATCATGGTGTTGGCATTCTGTAGACGATGAAATGGTGTAATCCCAAACGACTTCCCCGTCAGAATTAATCATTTCTATTATCCCACCTTGTCCTCCGGTATTAAAAATAGTATTTCCTGCATCTCCTGGTCTTAATATATAACCATTATCTAAAAGATATACAGAGTGTCCTGGCGTATAGTCTGAGGGCCATTCGTAAACTTCTTCTCCACAATTATTAATTAAATACGTAGTTGTACTTTGTATGGGAGCAAAGAGCGTGTAACCGTCTGATGCTTCATCTGTCTTTTTTAATAATCCTACAGTGTAATCTGAATTTACAGTCCCTTCTGAAGTATCATCTGTACTATCATCGGTACTCGTATCATCACTACTACAACTTGTTAATAATACAGCAAATAACATTGCTACATACGGTAATTTTGAAAATGGTGTTCTCATGGTTTTTATTTAAATTATTTATGATTTTATAAACATGTTCTGGCAAATCTTTGTTTTTAAAGCATAAATTTATAAGTCAAAAAAAAGCATAGTATTGCTTATTAGTCTTCAATATTTAACTGAAGCTAACACTAAATTTATAGACTAATTTTCTTGTATTTTAGACCGTAAACTGTAATTTTAATTGGTCGCGTTTCAATAAAAATTTGTACCCGATAATTCCTCGTACATTTCATAATTTCCTCCCCAATATGGTGTTTTATGATCTGGCAAACCTGTACTGCTAATAGAAATATAATCGCCGTTAACCTCAACACTAACAGCTTCTGTATATGTATTTATAAAATTAGCTTGTACTACAGCGGTAACATCTACAGTTCCCTCTGAACTATCTGTGGTTACTTCTAGGTCGTCTTCTACAGTAGATTCCGAACCTGCATCATCACTACTACCACAAGACATTATTACAGCCAAAGTCATGCTCATTAAAACTATTAAATTATAATGCGTATGTTTCATATTGTATATTTTGATTAAGTTTTTTTACTTGATCCTCCTTGAAAACATTAGCTTTTTACCTACTAATACTACAGGAATTACAATTGCTAGAATCCATAAATATCTTGTAATAGTTCTCTTGCCTTTAGCAATCATTTTACTATTTTGAAAAGACATAGAAGCACTATAATTATTCTTTTCAGACAAAATAACCTTACTCGTATTTTCATTTAATAACAATGAAAAAATAGTTTGATGATGCTCATTCTCTGTAAAAGCATTTATATTAAGATCTAAGGTTTTAAAAACCTCAGGTAATTTTGAAGTTATAAACTTTAAATCTGTTTGATGATTTCCTAATTTTAAACCACCATTTAAAAGCACTACATCTTCTCCGTTAATTTCTAGCTTAAAATGCTCTTTTATGTATTTAACGGCTAACATTTTATATTCGTCATTAGACAATGCATCGAGATCCAGGTCTGAATAATGTTTTACTAAAGCTTCCTGAAAACCAACCTGACTTAAACTCACATTTAAAATCCCTAAGTTTTCTTTTACTTCTAGGTAATACGCTGCAGATAATGGATTATGTGCCTGAATTGTGTTTATAGACAATGCTATAAATAAACATAAAAAAAGTATTTTCTTCATAGACCTATTATTGATAAGTGAAACTGCTATTTGCTGCGACTCCTTTTAAACATTTAGGGACATTAGGCGCATCTGTATTACTTGCGACATAGTGATATGTACCGTCGGGAAACTCTGTTGTTACAGCTGTTCTTCCGCCACAATCGTCTAAATCGTCTGGTTCTACAGCATAAGCATAAATAGGAAAACCATCTTTAGCAAATCCAACTAATTTGGTGTCTGAAACCTGATCTATTAAAGTACACGTTACCTCTGTAATGCCATTAGCATCTAAAACCTGATTCATTGATTCTGGGATAAAATGCCAATGATAATATCCTGAAGGATCATGATGTCCGCCACAAGGGTCTAGAGAAGGAATATTACCCGCTACTTCTCTACCTGGATTAGTAACAGAAGGCGGAGCACCATTAATAGGTACACCATCTAAAGACAAACCAACCAACTCGATAGTATCTATATCATTATTTGAAGACGCTAACTTAGGTGTTGCAGGAATTAAGAATGTTAGCTCTATATCGTTATCTGGCGCAGCATCTAAACAATAGGACAAATCTGAATCTGTTGGTCCAGAATTAAAATCGTCTATATTAATATTACCTTCATCGTCTACAATATCGTAACCATCTGCTTCCATTGCATTAAACAGTTCTGCTTTTAAAACCTGAAAGCCCGGATTTGTATCGCCATCGTAAATTCCTAAACCTCCAATATCTTGGATAGTTTCAGGACAATAAGGACCATTTTCTACTGGATTACTAGAAAATGTTAATTGAAAACAAGTTGAGCTTGTTCCATCTTCTAAAGTAGCCCTAACAATATCAAACGACAGTAAAGAATTACTATTAAATAAAGATTCGGTAATTAAATAATCTCCATCTTCTGACGTTTCTGTATCACTACTTCCATCAGAACTGCATGACCCTAAAGAAAGGAATGTAATTATAACGCATCCAAAAATATATGTGAATTTTTCCATTTCTATTTCTTTTAAATTATTAATTAGCTGGAGCACACATTCATCTAAATTTTATCAGATTTAAACCAATGTAATCTCTTTATTTAAGCTACAGTATTACCATTTAGAGCAGGTGAAATATCCTTTTTATTCATTCTTATTTTCACACCAAGCCCTACAACACCAAGTACAAATAGAACAGTAAACGCGTACCAATTTACAGATGTATCTGCAAGACTTTTAGTTTCTTTTAGCAACACAAACCCATCGTTCTTTAATTTTACTTTTGCGGCGAAGTTTGTGGTCTTATCTAAAGCAAACAAATTCCTTTTTACTCCGTTTTTTAAGATCATGAATGTGTTTTTACTTTTAAAAATGTCTTCAAACATGGTATTATTTAATGTTACAGTATCAAAATGTTCTGGTACATCTATTAAATAAACCACAAGAGTTTCATGACCTAATTTAATTTTAGGTTCACTAAGCTTAATTTCTTGCCCATTAATTTTAAGTGATACGTTTTTAGACATCAACGTAAAAACCAATTCTTCAAACTCTTTTGGCGTATTGTATCCTTTAACCGTATACTCATTATTAACTACACTTTCAAAAGCCGATAATGCAGACCGAACTTGAAGTGTCCACTGTCCGTTTTTACTTTCTACCAACACTGTACTAGACTGAGATGTAGAATGCGCCAAAACAACCATAGGTATTAAAAACCACAAAAAAGAAAACGCAACTCTTATTTTTTTTCCTGTTTTATAATACATAAGCACCTCTTAAACCATTAATAAAGTTATTATTACCAGCTTCGTCTACGTGATAATGATAACCACGAGTATCGTCTGTATGTCCACGTAAATCATCTAAATCTGTTGGCTCATTGCCATCTTCATCTAATAACTCATAAATTCCATAACCATCTAAAGCATAACCTATTAAATCAGCATGTCCATCTTCCTGATCTACAGTAGTACTGTATCCGGTTGCAGCATGATAGTGATAACCTTGGTGCACATTTATATGTCCTCCAGCATCGTCAAAAGGAGCTAAAGTATAAGCACTTAAAATATTACTTGTTGGTGCTGGTGCAGAAAATTCAATTCCGTTTAAAGCAATTCCACGAGTTGTAGGCACATTACTTTGAGCTCCTCCTCCTGTAGAATTAAAATATGTTGCAGTACTTTGATAAACAGGAGTTACAGGAATTAACCAAGTTTGAGACACATTTGTTATATAATCTGGAATACATTCTACACAAAAATTCTCATATTCTGTACCAACATCTGGATTGGCAGCGTTAATACAATCTTCTTCAGATTCTGTGATATATACATCCCCATTTTCATCGTACATTAACCATTTCTCATCATCATAAAAAGTTGCCATATTTTTAATAAAAGCACCATCTACATCGTACACTTCTCCGTCTTCTAACCAAATTCCTCCTGCTTCTGCATCGTCTTCAATATTATCCGGACACCAAGGTCCCATGGTATGATCTGCAGGCACGCTAGTTGTTACAATTTGATAACACTCTGTACTAGAACCGTCAGACAGCGAACAAGGCACTGTAGTAATGGTAAGCGTTTCTCCTTCTGTGTAAAAATATGTAGGATCTACATCTATTGAAACACTATCGTCTGTATCGTCCGTATCTGTATCTGTCGTAGTATCACTGTCGCTACTAGAACAAGAATTAAAAGTGAATAATCCTATTGAAATAAAAGTTAGTCCCAACATGGGTAATTTCATACTGCTTAATTTCATAATTTTCTGAGTATTATTAATTATTATTTGGTTGTTAGAATTGAAATGATACTGCTATTTATGCCTTATTAAGAATAGGTTACTCTAATTCTTGCTTTAGTTTAATGGCTAGAATTTGAGTTTTCTTTCGAAGATTCATAGCAATATTTAATTGCATTTTGGTTTGTAATAGTTGATCTATGATACTATTTTGATATTCTTTATTATTCAATAAACCGGTGTAATTAGATTTCTGTCCGTAAGTTCTAATCTGATTAAAATTGTGATTTTCTTCTGGAAGGATATCAATCAATGAAATGTATTCTTCCAGAACAGGTTTTAACCTATTGTCTACAATATTTCTAATCTTAAGCTCTTGTTCTTCAAATAATTTTAAATCGGACGGATATTGAGTTATTAAATCGGCTAAAGTATCATTCTCTAAAAACTGAAACTTATCTGTAACATTTACAGAGCCTAGAGCTTCTTTTCTTAAATTAGTATTCTTAAACTTTACCTTGATAATTAAATCTTTTGCTTCTTTATTTAAGTTTTGTATCCCCACATAGTTAAGCGTCTTTTGCAGTAATATTCTATTGTTATTATATTGCTTTATAGAAGTATCTAGAACACTAAGATTTGTATGCAACTCCTCGTATAACCCTACATAAATTTTCTCTTGGACTATTTTGTTTTTTCTAATTTCATTTAAAGTATTAATCTTCCATGCAATTAAAATCCCCAATACAATCAATAAAATTTCTCCGAGTGCATAAACCAGATAATTTTTCACTTTCCCAGAAAGCAACTGTTTTTTTCTTAAATTTCTAAACATCTTCATCGCTAACCAATCCTAACTATAAAACTTATACGTTATTTGAAAAAAAAGCTTCATAATTTCTTATAAAGCTTTTAAAAAAAACAACAACAATTTTTTTATTTTCTCTTACCGCTTGGTTTTGGAGCATCTTCAAACTCTTTTTCTGAAATGTAACCATCCTCATCTGTATCTATCTTTGAGAAATCGTCTTTTAACGGCCCCTTAACTTCAGATTCTTCAAGTTTACCATCATCATTTACATCCATTTCTTTAATTAATTTAGCATAAGTTGGCGGCTCTTTTTGTCCTCCACCTTGTTGAGCATGTGATACACCTACAAATGCTAAACAAAAAAATACCATCATTAAACCGATTTTAGAATTCATTGTTTTCATAATTATTATATTTTAGTTCTTATATATGTACAAATTTGTGAATTAATTAAATACCAAATTTATGTTTTCAGTGGATGAGTAGAATCTTTAAGTAAAAGCATATAATTAAATGTTAAAGCAAATACAGAAGGCATACAACCCCCTTATTTACAACGTAAAATTTATATTTATATGTTCTTTTTATAATATTGAAACACTTTACAGAAGGTATTTCTTTATATTATGAAAGTCCCTTTTCTTTAAAATCAGGCATAAAAAAACCGTCTAAAATAAATTAGACGGTTTTAAAAAATAGACTTATTGGATTAGTTTACCACTACTTTCCTAGTGATTGGTTTTCCATATTTATATATGGACAACATGTAAAACCCTTTTGGATATGAAGATAAGTCTATAGTTTCATACTTTAAGCTTCCGTCTGACTGGATCATTTCATTATACAATACCTTTCCTGACATATCGGAAAGTCGTATAGGCGATGAAACCATTAGACCTGATATTTTTATATTTAAGATATCTGATGTTGGATTTGGAAAAATACCAAATTCAAAAACAGGTATTGCCTCTTCAAATGCTTCTACTTTAAAAGCCTCTACAGTAACAGTAACACTGTCTTCTGTGTAACAACCTGAATCATTATAAACTTCTACAGTATAAACTTCTGTTTGGTTTGGACTAACCGTAATGCTTGATGTTATCGCTCCAGTACTCCAGATATAATCTGAACCGCCACTCGCTGTTAATGTTACAGATTCGCCTGCTGCTATTGTTTTATCCTTACCTGCATTTGCTGTTGGCAAATCATCTACAAGTATAGTTACCTCTACTGTGTCGGATACATTTCCTTCTGAAACTTGAACACTATATATTTTAGTTTTATTTGGACTTACCGTAATACTTTGTGTTGTTTCTCCTGTACTCCATTTATAAGTCGATCCGCCTGATGCTGTTAACGTAACACTTTCGCCTTCGCAAATAATTTGATCTTCTCCTGCATAAGCAACAACTACTATTTCGGTATTACTCACCGTAACCTTAACATTGTCTATGTCTGAACATCCGCTAGCATTAAAGACCTCGACTGTGTAGTTTGTAGTTTGGCTTGGACTCACCGTAATGCTTGACGTTGTTGCACCGGTGTTCCATTTATAACTTACACCACCTGTTGCTGTTAACGTCACACTTTCACCTTCTTCTATTGTTTTATCTGTTCCTGTATTTGCTACTGGTAATGCATTTACATTTACGGTAACTTCTGCTATGTCTGATACATGTCCTTCTGAAACTTGAACACTATACGTTTTAGTCTCGTTTGGACTTACCGTAATACTTTGACTCGTTGCTCCTGTACTCCATTTATAACTCGATCCACCTGTTGCAGTTAACGTAACACTCTCGCCTTCGCAAATAGTTCGATCTGCACTTACTCCTGCCGTAACCACTATTTCTGTAGCACTTACTGTAACCTTAACATCGTCTATGTCTGAACAATCGCCAGCATTAAAGACCTCGACTGTGTAGTTTGTAGTTTGGCTCGGACTCACCGTAATACTTGATGTTGTTGCCCCGGTGTTCCATTTATAACTTGCACCGCCTGTTGCAGCTGTTAACGTAACACTTTCGCCTTCTTCTATTGTTTTATCTGTTCCAGCATTTGCTACTGGTAATGCATTTACATTTACGGCAACTGCTGCGGTATTGGAAACATTTCCTTCAGTAACTACAACACTATACGTTTTAGTCTCGTTTGGACTTACCGTAATACTTTGTGTTGTTTCTCCTGTACTCCATTTATAACTCGATCCACCTGTTGCTGTTAACGTAACACTTTCGCCTTCGCAAATAGTTTGATCTTCTCCTGCGCCGGCTATAACCTCTGTTTTTGCTGCATTAACAGTAACTGTAACTTCATCCTGAGATTCACATCCGTTTTCTGAAACAACAACCGTATACGTAGTTGTTTGGGTTGGTGACACTGTAATTTCACGCGTTGTTTCTCCTGTACTCCATACTATAGCTCCAGAACCAGATACCGATAATTCTGTGCTATCTCCTAAATCTATATAAACGTCATTACTAGCGCTTACCGTTTGCCGGGGTAACACGCTTACTGTAACCTCATCGGAATCTGAACATATTCCGTTTGAAGCAGTAACCGTGTACGTGGTTGTTTTATCGGGTGAAACTGTAATTGTTCTTGTTTTTTCGCCTGTATTCCATTCAAAATCTCCAGAACCTGTTGCGGTTAATTCTATTGATGCATCTTCACACATGTCTACATCTTCTCCAGCATCTACCGTAGGTAAATCTTCAACTGTAATTACAACCTCGTCTGTATCTGTATTTCCTGAACTATCTTTTCCTGTAACACTATATGTGGTCGTTTCGGTAGGAGTAATTGTAATACTTTCTGTTTCTTCCCCTGTGCTCCACAAGTAAGTGACAGCTCCAGTTGCAGTTAATGTAACTTCAGTACCGTTACAAATTGTTTTATCTTCTCCTGCATCTACAGTAACAGTTGGTGTGATAACTTGCAAATTCTCATCGTCTACACCGTTTAAAAATTCTTCTAAATCTGTATAACCATCTCCATCTGCATCTCCAGAACCGTCTTTATTTAAATCTCCAAAAGTATTTCGTTCCCAATCATCAGACATACCATCTTTATCGGTATCATAATCATCTGGTCTTGATTTAGATGTTATTACTGGAACTGTATAATTAGAAGTCGATAATCTTGATGTGTACACTCCTTTTTGAACATTAGTTAACCATTCTGTATCTAGCTCGTCTAAGTTAGAAGATTTAGATCCATCTGCATTTAAACGCGCATTACAACCTACATCAGACTTTACATCGTTAAATGCTGCATCTGCAGTTTGTACTTTTAAAGGAGCTCCAAATAAATCGAACTGACTATTAGAAAAATAACTAGAAGGCACTTGGTCTCCTCTAGAATAATCATCTGCATCTAAAAAGAATTTCCAAGCATATCTATTATCCGAATTTATCTCTGCAACTGTATTGGTTAATGGTGACTGACTATTTACAGCCACATATTTATTTCCGTTAGTATAAATTTCTGGAACAATACCATCTTCATAAGTATAACACTGTAAACGTGTATCCTGAATGGGTCTAGTACCATAATCGTAATAATTATTTAAATGATTCAGTCTAAAACTCCCATCTCCTCTAGTTAATCTATTTGTAACCGTCCAAATAACATTATTAATAATTTCAAAATCCCCATCGTCTCCAGCTATATTTGGAAATCTATGAGATGCATTATAATACATATTATTTATTATAGAAATTTCTCCAACAGTCATTACTCTATCTGCGAAGCCTCCAAAAATAGATCCATTTTTACTTTCTGAAAACAGAGATCTTTGTACTGTTATATTATTAATTGTACTTCCCGTTTCTGTAGAATAAAAACTAGCACTTTCGTCTGCCCCAAATGCAAACGTACAATGATCGAAAATTATATTAGTCATGGATGAAGTCGCAGTAAAACTATCGTCTCCAGCATCTACCCCACCTTTAAATCTAATATGTCTAACAATAACATTATCTATACGACTAAAATAAATTCTATTTCCATCTATTGTAATTCCTCCTTCTGGTGCAGTCTGACCTGCAATTGTGACATTACTTATAGATGTTGCTAGTATAGATTTTAATTGAATAATTCCACTTACATCAAATACAATAATTCTATTAGATTCTTGAAGCGCATCTCTTAAACTCCCCGCACCGCTATCGTTAAGAGTAGTTACATGATAAACATCATGACCACGCCCACCAGAAGAATAAGCTCCAGCACCATAAGCAGAAGGAAAAGCTTTTGTTTGTGAAAATGCTAATATTGAAAAGAATAAAGTGAAAACAAGAAGCAAGACGTTTTTATTACAAAAACTCTTGAGGAGGGAATTATCCGCTTTATCACAGATATAAAATAAGTAGGTCATTTATAACAGATTTGGGATTTGTTATTTATAATTTCAATAAAAATAGATAAATAATGTATTTGGTCGTGTAAAAATTTACTTTAATCGATAAAATAACATTTATTATAAGAAAAAACTTACAATTAAACACATGTTACAACCTTTTCCTACACTTTTAATCGATAAAACAATGAATTATAACGATGTTTTTAAACATATACGCACTGAATTTTGATTTAGATCTTTATAAAATAAATAAAAGTGGTTTTAATACAATCCCTTCTAAATTGATGAGATTTTAACAGAAACAAACAGTTATTCTTATCAAAAAAAAAAACAATAGACATGTGTAAATAAACTCCTATTTATAATTGTATAACTTTCACTAAAATGAACATATTGAATTATAATATTGAAAAGAGAAAGAAACGTAATCGTGTAAGAAAAATTATTCAAGAATAGTCACCTAAAAACCTCTTTAAACCCTTTTATTTTGATTAAAATAGTACTTCAACAACTAATTTTGTCAATCAAAGAATAAATACATTTCAATTTTTATATTTTTATATATTTACCCTCACAACCTTTTGTTATTTAAGGCGTAAGCTTTAGTCAAAAAAAAATCTAATACAGCTTGAATTACTTGTTAAGCATTATCATCCCTGTTTATAATGTTGAGGCTTATATTGAAAAATGCCTGAACGCAATAATTAATCAAACCTACAAGCATTTAGAAATAATATTAATAAATGATGGATCTACGGATTCGAGCGGAACAATATGCGATACATATAAACAAATTGACGATAGAATAAAAGTCTATCATATTAAAAACGGAGGTTCGAGTATTGCTAGAAATTTTGGGTTAACAAAATGTAAAGGCGATTATATTGGTTTTGTTGACAGCGACGATTGGATTTTACCCAATATGTACGATGTATTATTAGATTTTGCTATAGAGAAAAATTTGAAAGTAGTAGAATGTAGCTCTATTGATTCTGTTTTTGAAAGCACCATTTCTAAAAACATAAAACCATCTGATCTTGGTGTTATAGAAAATCAAAATACAGCAATAAAACGAATTATTAAACATAAAAGATTTGCTGTTTGGAGAAGAATTTATCATAAATCAGTTATAAAAAACAGATTTTTCATAGAACATCTTTTGCATCAAGATGTCTATTTTACTTTAGACATAATAAATGAAACTGACAAAATCGGGTTTATAGATTACCCTTTCTATATTTATAATAGGGAAAATATGGACAGCGTAATTAGAAGTAAATATTCGATAAAGAAACTAAACTCTATTAATGCTGGCGCATACGTTTTTAAAAACACAAAGCAATATGATAGAGAAACACAAACATTAGCAAAAGAGTATCTATTTAAATTTTTAACGCCCCACTACAACGCACTGTATGAATACAATGCGTTAGACCCTGATTTTGCACATCGCTCTAAAATTAGAAAAACCATACAAGATAACTATAGCCTTAAAGATTTACAGTTTTATAGTTTTATGGTTGTACTATTGCCCCCTGCTTTTTATAAAATATTTTTATCAATTAATCAAAAGAGAATTAAATCTCAAGTCAAAATTATCGAAAAGTTAAAAAATGTCTAGAGTTCACAATGCCATAAAAAACATAAAATTTAGTATCTTTTTTTATGTACTCTTTTTATTAGCCCAATTTTTCTCCAGAAAAATATTTCTAGAAAATTTAGGAGATGAATTTATGGGGTTAACTGGTACCCTACAAAGTTTTTTAAAATTTTTAAACTTGGCTGAGTTAGGAATCGGAACCGCTATTGGTTTTAGTTTATATAAACCACTTTTAGAAAAAAACACGGTTAAAATAAATGAGCTTATTAGCTTATTTGGTTTTCTATATAAAAGAATAGGTTACTTTATAGTAGGTGCTGGAGTTTTACTGTCGTTATTTTTTCCATATATCTTTGGGACTATTACGTTCTCGTTAATTATAGTCTATTTTGCTTTTTATACTTTTTTAATAGGCTTATGTTTAAACTTCTTCTTTAATTACCATCTGTTTTTATTGGAAGCAGACCAGAAGAATTACATCATTACAAGCTACTCACAGACCTTAACACTTATTAAAATTATAATTCAGTGTATTGTAGTTCTATATTACAAAAATTTTTACTTGTGGATTGCTCTAGAACTGGGATATTCTATTCTTTTTAGTATTCTGTTACGCAAAAAAGTATCTAAAGAATATACTTGGTTAGAAACGAATAAAAAAGT
Source organism: Formosa sp. L2A11 (assembly GCF_009796865.1). Lineage (GTDB taxonomy): Bacteria > Bacteroidota > Bacteroidia > Flavobacteriales > Flavobacteriaceae > Formosa. The sequence goes on from NZ_CP047028.1 coordinate 3,351,952, forward strand.
GACGAGTTCTATAATTAAAGAGAACCCCGATTTAATAAAAAAAATAAAGCAAATATCTGTGCATAAGTTTGGCTCTTTTGTAACTAACGGAACAGATCAAATTTTAATTTTCGCTTTTATAAGTGTAGAAAGTGTTGCTTTTTTCGGTAACTATCAGCTTATTTTTAGTCGATTAATTCAATTAATAAACACCTCTTTTGCTGGTACTGGTGCTGGTATTGGTAATCTAGTGGCAGAAAATAATAGTGTTCAAATTAAAAAAGTATTTTGGGAAATGATGACCTTGCGCTTTTACATAGCAGGTATTCTTTTAATTATTTTACAGTTTGTAGTAGAACCTTTTATTACTTTATGGCTTGGAGATAAATATATCTTAGAACAAAGTGTCTTATTCCTTTTTTTACTAAACATGTTTATCATGCAAATTCGTGTTCCTGTAGATCATTTTAAAGATGCTTATGGTTTATTTCAAGATACTTGGGCACCAATAGTACAAAGTATTTTAAATTTAGGAGCTTCTATAATCCTGCTTCTATACTTTGGTATTACAGGTATTTTATTGGGTACACTAATCGCTTTCACATTAATTATATTAATCTGGCGACCTTATTTTTTATATAAAATGGGCTTCAAGGAAAACGTTTGGATGTATTGGAAAGGGTTCTTAAAACTTACAGTCTCATTAATTTTAGCTTTTTATATCTGCCAATATATCTTTAGTTTCATTTTAACATCGGAATGCAACAATTTTTATGATCTTATTTTACTTGGAATTAAAATTACATGCGTATCTGTATTTGTATACACACCTATAATTTTTATGCTAAATGAAGGATTTAGAGATGTATCGAAACGAATCATTAATCTTATAAGAAAAAAATAATGAGAATTCACTTTATAATATCAAGGTTAAAGGGTGGTGGCGCAGAACGTGTTCTTACGTTATTGGCAACTGCTTTTTCCGAAAAAGAGAATTACGATATATCTATTATAACGCTTAACAGTTCTGAAGACTTCTACCCTGTTCCGTCTTCTATAGAAAGAATTTCTATGGATTATGGTAAGATTCCTAACCATACAGTAAAAGGCATTGTAAACTTATCTAAATTCTATTCGAAAAAAGAAAACAGACCCGATCTTATTATATCGTTTATAACGTTAACTAATTTTATTACCATAATTGTTGCAAAGCTATTTGGAATTAAAATAATTATTGAAGAACATAATAGTTATTTAAGAGCAATGCAAAGTCGTAAGCAGTTAACAGATTTTACAAGAAAACACTTATATAAACGTGCAGATTTGCTAACCGTGCTTACTTCTTTTGATGTGGCTTATTACGAGACTTATAACGTAAATGTTAGAGTAATGCCTAATCCGTGTAGTTTTCTTCCTCTAACAGAAGAAGTAAAGGAACGCGAAAAAACAGTTCTAGCAATAGGAAACCTGGACAGATATAACCATAAAGGATTTGATAATTTAATAGATTTTATTGCCCCTATTTTAAAATCTAACCCAGAATGGACCTTAAAAATTGCAGGAACAGGAGATAAAGGATTCGATTTACTAACGGCTTTAGTAAAAGAGCATAATATTGTAGATCAGGTGATTTTTACAGGATTTGTTTCAAACATTTCAGAACTCATGCAAGTATCTTCAATATTTATTTTATCATCCCGGTTTGAAGGATTACCAATGGTTTTACTAGAAGCAATGTCTCAAGGTATGGCTGCTATTGCTTACAATTGTAAAACAGGCCCTTCAGATATAATAACACATAATGTAAATGGGCTTTTAATAGAAGATCAGAATTCTAAAGCAATGCAAACAAATTTGCAACTTTTAATGACCAATTCCGATTTAAGAGCTACTCTTGCAACCAATGCAATTAAATCTTTAGAGAAATACCATATCGATACAATTATAGAACAATATGAAAATGAGTTTAAAAAAATATTAATAAAAGGATGAAAGGAAAAGCAGTAATAATTTGTTTTATTTGGCCATTAATATGTGCTTGTTTAAATATTCAGCTATTAACCGGTGTTTTTATTTCTTTAGGAGTATCTCAACTAATAGCCTACTCTAACGTACTCTTAATTATGTTAGGTGTTTTAGTTATCATGAAAGACCCTGGCGAATTATCTAAAACGGCTAAGTTATGGTTTGTTTTTTATATTCTATACTACAGTTTTAGTTTACTTGCTTCGGGAATAAATGGTTTTGAAAACCCAGATTACTCCATGATTGCAACCATTGTACCTGTAATTTATTTTGTTGGTTTCTATTACTTTTTAAGGAACGAAACTTATACCAAAATGTTTTTCAAGGTAATTACAATATGCTATGTAATATCTGCATTGTTAACAATATTCTTCTTCAAGATAAATTATGATTTTGATGATTTAGGAATTCGTCCATACGCATTAGATCGTGCTGGTGGAGTCTACGCCGATGCAAACAATGCCGCTATGGTTAGTATTTTAGCCTTTGTTTTATTTCAACATTTTTATATTGCAAAGAATAAAATTCAGAAAGTATTTAAGATATTCTTATTATTAGTTATTGTGTATAGTATATTAATAACACTATCTACAACCGGACTTTTTATATTTGTTTTAGTCTTTATTATTACAAATTACAAATCGTTTAAAGGCTTAAGATTATTATTACTAGGTGTACTCTTAATGTTATTTTATGCCGCTTTATTTGCTAGAAAACAGTTTTATGGTCATTTTAATTTATCTGTAAGACAAATTGGTAAAATAGATAATATTTATAACGTATTAACCTTTAATACGGCAAAAATAGATAGTTCTGGCCGCTCGGAATTACTGCAACACCTACTCCATTATGTTTATCAAAATCCAATATTTGGAAATGGAATAGGATTCTCAACTTATATACGTGGACACAACACTTTCATTGGTGTGTGGGCAGATGCTGGTATTATTACCTTCCTATTTTTCTTAGCGTTATTAATACTATATATTGTTAAATCGCTAAAATTAAATATAACATTAGCTATCTTTTGTTTATCTATGTTAGTTACTATGTATATTTTTATGCTAACACTACAAACTGTTATAAACCAAACATATATAATCGTTTTATTTGTATTTATAGCCTATATTATAGATCGGAAAAAATTAATATAAAGATTAAGCGCTCACCTCCCTCTAATTAAAAAAATAAGTAAAATAAATTTCAAAAAAAGCAACCTGAGTTGACATAAATTGGGACATGAAAATTAAATTATCTACATTATCGAACAAGAATAAAAAGGTTATTCTTCTCTTTATTATATGTATTTCTATAGCTGTATTTGTACTTATTAATATTAGCACAAAACTAAAACAAATTAGAACAGAAGGTTGGTCTGAACACCCCCAACCTTACAATAATTACGCATATTTTGATAAAAAAATTAAAACAGATTTTTTAACACCTAAAGACAGTTCTCAACTTGAGAAATATCAATATTTATTTAGATATTTTGCTCAAGGTGCGTATAATTATAAATCTAATAAAAATGCACTTATTAGTTATCCTGGAGCAATTAGTACTCGAGGCAGAAAAATTAATGCCCTAGAAGGCTTTGCTCGATTCTTTGCTTTAGCTGCTTCTTGGTTAAACTCTGGACACGATAATTCCATTACATTTAATAACGAAACGTATAATCTAAAAGAGACTTTAAAAGAAGGGATATTAGCAGGAACAGATAAAAATAGTTTAGAATATTGGGGAGATATTAAAGACTACGATCAGCGTATTGTTGAAGCTGTAGATATTGCTTTAGGCTTGTGGTTAAGTCAGGATTATATCTGGAATGATTTAACTGTAAAACAAAAAAACCAGATTAATTCGTGGTTAGAACAAGCTGTCCAGAAACAAACAGTAGATAATAACTGGAATCTATTCCCTGTATTTATTGCTAAATCTTTGGAAGCATTAGGTTATAAAAACAAACACAATCTAGAACATGTAAATAGCATTTATACAACCTATAAAAAGAAACATTATTTAGGAAGCGGTTGGTTTGAGGATCCGCCAAAAGGAATTGATTATTACAACGCTTGGTCTATACATTACACCTTGTTTTGGTTAGACCAAATAGATCCAAATTTTGATCATGAATTTATAAAAACCAGTCATTCTCAATTTTTAAGTTTTTACAAGTACTTTTTTAGTGAAAATGGATTCCCAATTATGGGTAGAAGTATATGCTATCGCATGGCAGCTCCGGCTCCTATTATTTCTGGAGCAATATTACTTCCTGATGAAATTTCTCCTGGATTTGCAATGAATGCTTTAGATGCAACCTGGAATTATTTTATAGAAAACAATGCGTTAGAATACGGAACTGTAACACAAGGATTCTTTAAAAATAACTTAAGCGTATTAGATCCTTATACAGGAACTGGGAGTTGTTTATGGTCGTTAAGATCTTTAATTGTTGCTTTCTATGCAGATAAGTATATCCCGTTATGGAACTCTAAAAAAGAAAATCTTCCAATACAAGAATCGGATTTTAATGTAAAAAACGATGTTATTGGATGGAATATTATTGGAAATAAAAAAAACCAAACAATATCTTTAAAAATCAATAAAAACGCTAATAACAAAATGTATGAGCTTAATAAGTACAATTTTGTAAATCAATTAAAAGAGTTTATTCTAGAAAAACCATCTAGACCAGACAACACTAAAGCATTATATTACAGGTCTGAATACTCGACAGACAATAACCTTTTTCTAAATAGCAGAAATAAAAAGAACTATTAAAAATGATAAAAAACAAACAAACATACATTGCCTTTTTAAAGGCTGATAGGATGGCATTAGGCATACCTAACCTTAACTTAATTTCATGTTTAATTGAATTTATTTCTCCTAACCAAATCTGGAAATTTCAAAAAACATTACGAAAACTAGAATATTATAATAATTGTAAAAATAAAGGATTAAACAAAATTGTTTACACATACTTAAGATTCAAATTTAAAAGAATCTCTTTAAAGCTTGGTTTTTCTATTCCTATAAATGTCTTTGGCCCAGGGCTAGCAATTGTGCATTATGGTACTATTGTAATAAACAGTAATACTAAAGTTGGAAAAAATTGTAGAATTCATGCTTGTACTAATATTGGTGCGTCAGGAGGTTCTAAAAAAGCCCCTGTACTAGGAGACAATGTTTATATTGCTCCAGGAGCCAAAATATATGGAGACATACAAATAGCCGATAATATTGCTATTGGAGCAAATGCTGTAGTTAATAAATCTTTTATACAAGAAGGCATGATGATTGCTGGTAATCCTGCAACAGCCATTAAAAAAATAGATATTTCTAAAATTATTAGACACATCTAAAATCTTATTTTTTTCTAAATTACTTTTTATTAGAACGTTTGAATAAAGTGAAATACGCTATAAAAAACGCAAGAATAATTTCACTTAAACTGTAATAATAAACCCCCTCCTCTTTTCTGTTTTTTTTTCACAAAAAACAACTATTAAACTGATTATAGGCTTAATCTAACCTTTTAAAGAGTTTTTTTGATTTTTTAAATATTATCAAACATCTTTAAATATTTATTATTTTAAGGTGATTTAATTTGATATTTTGTAGTCCTTTTCGTCAATAAAAAACTGACATTTAAACGACACATTTCTAAATTTTAGAACGTATTTTTAAACCCTCCTTATAAATGGTATTTCATTAATTTACAACACATAAACGCTATTAATAAATTTTACAACCAAAAATATACATCCTTGAGAACAGTCGTAAAATCAAGCCTGAACAATTAAAACTATTCCCTAAGAAAATTGTCTATAAATTAAACCTAAGCCATTAATCTCATTACTTTATTAATGACGTTAAAAAGCAAAAAGTTAATAGTATTGAGTACGTTTTAATTAACACCTTTCAATATTAAAAAAGACAAAGTCTATAAATTATGAAAACTAAAGTAAAATTAATATTTATACTTCCTGATCTTACCTCTGGTGGAGCAGAAAGAGTCGTTTCTTTTATAGCCAATAATATTTCTAAAGAAAAATTTGAAACTACACTTTGGCTTGCTGGCCCTCAAAGAAAAACACCTTACAATACAGATTCTATACAAGTAAAATACTTTAATAAATCTCGTGTTTTATTTGCTATACCCCATTTTATAAAAGGTTTTATACAATCTAAACCAGATATTGTTATAAGCTCTATTGCTCATGTAAATACTGCTGTTGCAATGATTTCTTTTCTTTTTCCTAAAATAAAATTTATAGGAAGAGAAGCTAATGTTATGAGTGTGGTTAAAGACTTTAGTCATAGTAAAAATAGATTTGGGAACCTTATTCCTATAGATTTTAGTTACAAAATGTTAGATATTATTCTATGCCAATCTATAGACATGTGTGAGGATATGAATAAAACATTTAAAATTCCTTCAGAAAAACTAAGAATTATAAACAACCCAATAACAGATAGTTTTAATTTAAAACCAGAAAAGAATATACCAAATTCTTGTGTTCAATTTATTACGGTTGCACAATTCAAAAAACAGAAAGGACATGAAAGACTTATTAAAGCGCTATCTAAATTAGATTATAATTTTCATTACACACTTATTGGTCGTGGTCCAGAAGAAGAAAACATTTTAAAGTTAATTGACGCCTGTAATCTTAAAGATAAAGTTACGCATATTTCATTCTCTAAAGATGTTGATAAACACCTTGCAGAAAGCGATTTTTTCTTACAAGGCTCTTATGTAGAAGGTTTTCCTAATTGTTTAATAGAAAGTTGTGCTGTAGGGACACCTGTTTTAGCTTATAAAGCTCCAGGCGGATTAAATGAAATTATTGACGAAGGTATAAACGGTCTTGTAGCAAATACTGATGAAGACTACGTTAAGAACATTGAAAAAGCAATTAATATAATAAACTGGGACCCCAAAAAAGTAAGAGAATCTGTTTATAAAAAGTTCAATAAAGAACATATTTTAAAACAATACGAAGATCTATTTATCGAAATTTCTAACATGTAATACCTATTTTGAAAAACAGTAAACCAAATATCAGTATTTTAAGTATCACACTAGGAAGTGGTGGTGCAGAGAAAGTGATTAGTCTTTTCTTAAAAAAATTAAAAGCAGATTACAATGTTACGCTTGTCTTGTTTTATAACCATATTCATTTTACTATTCCAGAAGGTATTAATGTGGTTAGTTTATCTAGCGCATCTCCTAACAGACCTTTGTATTCAAAATTCACTGATTTAATCAGTTTCAAAAAAAAATATAGTGCTTTTATTAAAAAGGAAAACATCTCGATATCTATATCGTTCTTAGCATTCCCAAATCTTTTAAACGGAATGATTGCATCTTCTAATAAAAATGTAAAAACTATAATTAGCGAGCGTGGATTTCCTTCAGACAATACATCGAGTAAATTATCTTTATACATTTCTAAAATATTCTATCCGGTTTTTTATAATAAATGCACTAAATTATTCTCTAACTCTGTGTATATAAACAAAGACTTAAAAGATAATTTTGGAGTTAAAATTCCGATGGATGTTATTTACAACCCAATAGAATTACCTCAAGAAACAATTAATCCAGAAACCTTAAACCAGGATATTACCAGTTTAAAAATCATAACGGCAGGTACTTTAAACAAGCGAAAAAACCATATCATGATTATTCGTGCGTTACAAAACACTGAAAATCAATACAACCTTACCATTTTAGGAGGCGGAGAGTTACAAGGTTACCTAACCGAAGAGATTACTAATTTAAAATTAGAGAACCAGGTTACACTTGGCGGAAAAGTAAAAAATGTAAACGATTATTTATTAAGCAACCAGTGTTTTGTATTGTCTTCTTTTACAGAAGGTTTTCCTAATGCACTTATAGAAGCTATGGCTATTGGCTTACCATGTATTTCTACAAACTGTTTATCTGGTCCTTTAGAATTGTTAAACGAAAATGAAGCTATCCAAATTAAAACGGGTGCATTTTATAAAGGGAAATACGGACTTCTTATTAATAACGACGATCATGAAGGCCTAAAAGAGGCTTTAGCTTATTTTTATAATAATCCTCAGGAACGAGAAAACTATAGTCAATTAAGCCTGCAACGGGCTAAAGAATATAAATTAGAGAGTATATACTCAACATTCAATAAATTTTTAAAAAATTAAACGTGTATGTGCGGAATTAACGGAATTATAGCAAGAAATAGTCTTAAAGACAATGAACTAAACACCATACTTACCAAAATGAATAATCTTATTATTCATAGAGGGCCAGATCAAGATGGTGTGTTTTGCGAAGAACATAATGATGTCTCTATTGGCATGGCCATGAGAAGATTATCTATTATAGATTTAAAATCAGGAAAGCAACCTATTTTTACAGACGATAAAAAAATTGTTATTGTTTTTAATGGTGAAATTTATAACTACAAAGTTTTAAAAGCAAAATTAGAAGCAGAAGGTGTTACGTTTAATACCACAAGTGATACTGAAGTTATTATTAAATTATACGAAAAATATGGTGTAGAATCCTTTAAGTGGTTAGACGGTATGTTTGCCTTTAGTATTTACGATAAAAAGTTAAATAAACTATTTATAACACGTGACTTTTTTGGAGAAAAGCCTTTATATTACACCCAATCTGATTCTCAATTTTTATGGGCTTCAGAATTAAAATCAATTATAAATACACTTAATTATACTCCAGATATATCTAAAAAAGGATTAAACCTGTATTTTAGATTAACGTATATTCCTGCGCCACATACCATATACGATAACATTTTTAAGTTAGAAGCAAATCATTATATCACATACGATTTAACATCGCATACAACCACTATAACTAAGATTAACGCAGAGCCTGTTCCAACTAAACAAAACATCACTTTTGACGATGCTAAGGCAAAAACAAAAGAATTGGTTTACAATAGTGTAAATAGTAGGTCTATTTCTGATGTGGCTTTAGGTACATTTTTATCTGGAGGTGTAGATTCTTCTATTATTTCACTGTGTTTATCTCAAGCTTCAGACAAAAAAATAGAAACCTTTTCTATAGGATTTAAAAAAGCTGCTTTCGATGAATCTGATAAATCTAGAGTTGTTGCGAAAATGCTAAATAGTAATCATCATGAATTTATAATAGATGAAGACGATTTAAAACACAACATTCATGATATTTTAGTAAATTTTGACGAACCTTTTTCTGACACCGCTTCATTACCCACACACCTACTTTCTCAGAAAACACGAGAACATGTTACTGTAGCTTTAACTGGAGATGGTGGAGACGAGGTTTTTGGAGGATACAACAAGTATTATATAGGAAAAATGAATAAGCGATATACAGGTATCGTTCCAGAATTTTTACATAAATCTATTCTAAAATATAGTAAGAATTTCTTAATTGAAAAAGACGATGCTAGAGGACGCAAATTTAGAATTAAGAAACTGTTACATGCTATAAACTATAATGGCGATTTTTATTGGGACATTATTTCTTTAGCGAATACAAATAACGAGCTTTCAGAAATTTTAAACTCAGATTACCTAGAACATAATCTATTTCAAGAATATAAGAATGTCTTAAACATGGATAAAGCAGAAACTTTAACCGATTTTAGACAAGTAGATAAAGTATTGAGCTTAGAAGGTGGTATGCTTGCAAAAGTAGATAGAACCAGCATGATGAACTCTCTAGAATGTAGAGCACCATTTTTAAATAAAGATCTTTGGGAATTTACAAATACACTTCCTGAAGAATATTTAATGAAAGGATGGAATAAAAAATACATTTTAAAAGAAGCCTTTAGAGATCAGTTTCCAGAAGAATTTCTTGAAAAAAGTAAAAGCGGATTTGGCTCTCCAACAGGAGATTGGTTAAGACAAAGCTTAAGAAAAGAATTAGAAGGTTACATAGATCCTAAATTACTTGAAACACAAGGTATATTTAATAAAGATGTAATTATAAAACTAGTAAAAGATCATTTAGAAAGTAAAAAAGATAGCACGTTTAGAGTTTGGTCTTTTTACTGTTTTCAAAAATGGTATACATTTAATTACTTAAAACAATCTATGATATAGATGTCAAAAAAAAGATTCTTAATAGTATCGTCATTCTCTCCCTCTCTAATTCATTTTAGAGGAGATTTTATTGAAAGTTTAATCCATAATAATTTTGAAGTATTTACTGCTGCTCCAGATTACCCGGAAAAAATTAAGCAACAACTTACTGATTTAGGTGCAATCCCTAAAACTTTTAAATTACAACGAACAGGTTTAAACCCGTTAAACGATATAAAATCTATATCAGAACTAAAATCTATAATAAAAGAAAATAATATAGATTTAGTTTTCCCTTACACAGTAAAACCGGTTATTTACAGCTCTATTGCTGCAAATGCTTGTAAAGTACCAGTAATATCGCTAATTACAGGATTGGGATTTGCTTTTACAGGTTTAACCTTTAAGGCAAGAACATTACAAAGACTAAACGAATTTTTGTATAAAATTTCGATACGCAAAAACAAAGTAATCATCTTTCAGAACAGAGATGATTATGCTTTATTTTTAGATAGAAAAATAATTCCAAAAACCAACAAAGTAGAATTTGTAGGTGGTTCTGGTGTTAATCTTAATAAGTATGAAACTAGAGTTAACAGCAATACCTCTAAAGTTATAAAGTTTCTATTAGTAGCAAGATTAATTAAAGAAAAAGGAATAGACTTATATATAGAAGCAGCTAAAATACTAAAAGAAAAGTATCCTGAAGCCGAGTTTCAAATTATTGGAGAACCCGATAACTCGCCATCTTCTATAAAATTAGAGAAATTAAATATCCTGAATACAAAAGGGATAATTATATACCACGGTAAACAAAGTAATGTGCCAGAACATCTTTATAAAACAGATGTATTCGTTTTACCAACGTATTACAGAGAAGGTGTTCCTAGATCTATTTTAGAGGCTTTATCTGTAGGTTTACCTATAATCACAACAGACACACCTGGATGTAAAGAAACGGTAATTAAAGATAATAATGGTATTTTAATTAAGCCTAATAACCTAAATGAGTTAGTTAATGCTATGGAATTTTTTCTTGTAAATCCTGAGAAAATAAAAGAAATGGGAGTTAATAGTAGAACTTATGCAGAAAATAGATTCGATGTAAAAATTATTAATAAAGAACTAATTACAATTATTCAAGAAGAATTTAATAACTAGAATATACATGCTTTAATTTGAAGAAACCTTTTACTACAATCGATATTCTGGGGCTTATAGTTATTCTTACCTTATTATTAGGCATACTAAGCACGTATCTAAATTGGGGATGGATCTCGGTTGTATTTAGCATGTTTTTACCATTATTTTTTATACTTAATCTTCTATTAAGTATTTACGGCCTTTTAAAAAAGAAATATTTTTATTCTATAGGTGTTGTTTGTTTTTTATTATGTTTTAGCTTTTTTTATAGAATCTCTACCCCTACAAAACTAAAATCTACAGAGAAAACAATACAAATTGTCTCTTATAATACTCGAGGGTTTAGTTATAATTATAACGGAAAAAAAACACAAATTAACTTAATACATTTTTTAGATTCTATACAACCGGATATTCTTGTTTTACAGGAATCTAATTATCCTATTACTAGAAAATTTAAAGCATACAAATATAACTTTAACGATTTAAGATTGAAAAAAGGAAAATCGTTACTCTCCATCTATTCTAAATTTCCGATACTAAATACTGGTTATATAGATTTCCCTAACACTAAAAATAATGCCATTTATGCAGACATATTAGTGCAAAAAGATACAATTAGACTCTATAACTTACATTTACAATCGCATCGTCTAACAAGTGAATCGCTAAAAGTTAATACACATGTGTATAATAATTTATTCGAGAAAGTTAGTCATACATTACAGCAACAAATTAACCAATCTAAAATGGTTAGAAGTCATATAGATGCTTCTTCTAAAAAAGTAATTGTTTGCGGCGATTTTAATTCACCACAATATGCACTACCTTATAAAATTATAAAGCAAGATTTGCACGATTCTTTTATTGAAAAAGGAAATGGACTAGGAACAACATACAGTTTAAAAGGATTTTCTTTACGTTTAGACTACATCCTTACAGATGATGCTATTGAAGTTTTAAATCACACCAATTTTAATGTAAACCTATCTGATCACGAACCTGTATTAGTAGATTTTAGAATACGTTCTTAATAAAGAGCAGCTATATTATATGTGATTAAATTTAACTGAACAAAATCCTTGAATACGTTTAAAGTACAGAAATTACAACTAAAATTAACGCCCCCTTTATAAATGAAAAAACTCACTGATTAATTAAAATCAGTGAGTTTTTTATTTAAGTAATCGTATTAATATCTAATTAATTAAGCATCTTTATTAATTATCTTTTGCCACCATTTTTTAGTGGTATTTGGATTTTTTCCATATCCATAACCGTAACCGTAACCATTATTCTTTTTCTGGTCTGAGTTATTAAGTAACACAGTCATGTTTGGTAAACGTTTATCGTCATACATAGTCTGAGCGATATTAAGATTTCGTTTATCTAAGTAATTTGCTTTCACGACATAAATAAAGATATCTGCATATTTACTAAAAAGTAATGTATCTGTAACTAATCCTACTGCGGCAGTATCTACAACTATGTAATCATATTTATCTGTTACAGTATCAAAAAGTTCTTTTACTCTATCGCTTAACAATAATTCTGCAGGATTAGGAGGTATCGTTCCTGATGGAATAATATCTAAATAAGGATTGTCCTTAGTTTTTACAATAATGTCCTCAACCTTAATAGAATCATTACTAATATAATCTGTAAGTCCATTTGCATTGTCTATTTCTAAATATCTAGATCCTTTAGGAACTCTAATATCTGTTTCTATAAATAAGACTTTCTTTTCAGAATAAGATATAGATAATGATAAGTTTACAGATGTATGCGACTTACCTTCTTTACTTGTTGTAGAGGTTACAAATATAATTTTAGACTTACGCTTTAGATTTTGAAGCATAAAGTCAATATTAGTACGTAAAATTCTGAAAGCTTCTGCTTTTGGAGAATAATCTACTTTTTTAACAGTAACATGTTTTGTGTACGATTTTGGAATTTCTCCAATAAAAGGAACATTTAAAAAGTTTGCTAAATCCTTTTTAGTATGTACTGTATTGTCTAATATATCTCCAGTATAAATAATTGAAGTTGGTATTGCTAAAGCAAAAATTAATGCAGCCAAATATACTAATGGTATTCTTGGACTAATTGGTAAACTTGAACTACTTGCACGATCTATAATTTTTGCATTTGGAGAAGACATACCTAATGTAATTGCTGTTTCTTCTCTTTTTTCAAGTAAATATAAATACAAAGATTCTTTAATATTCTGTTGTCTAGTGATATCTCTAAACTTACGTTCCTTCCCTGGAGTAGAATAAATTTGAGCATTAATTCTAGAATCGGTACGTTTTAAAGAGTTTAAAGTAATCTCACTAGAAGATTTAAAATTCGTTAAACTTTGTTCTAAATTCTGCTTTAATTCCTTAATCTGGTTGTTAAGGTTAATAACTGTAGGGTTCTTTTCACTCGAGTTTTTTAATAAACGATTACGTTGCATCACTAAATCATTATGACTTTTAGTAACCTGAGCAATCCCATTATCTGCTATTCCTACATTTGCAGGTAATAAATCTCCATTTCCATTATTTGCATTTAAATGATCTTCCATATAGTCGATCAATTGGATTTGGTTAGTTGTAGAAATTAATTGATTTTCATTATCGCGTTCAGATTGTAAAAATATATTCGATTGCGAGCTTAAATCTGTTAATCTATTATCTTTTTTTAATGTTTCTGCGGTTAAATCTACTTTTTCTAACTCCTGAGAAACAACATCTAATCTATTTGTAATAAAATCTGAGGTCACTTGAATAACCTCTTCTTTATCATTTACAACATCTTCGTTATATTTGTCTATTAATTTATTTAAAAAATTCTCAGATTTTTCTCTAATAGTACCACTTAAAGACAGTTTAATAATATTAGAACCTTTTTCGTTTTCTAAAAGTACAGCTGTTTGGTAATATTCTACCAACTTAGATGTTGGCGTAAAAGTAATTTTAATTACAGATCCTTCTTGAGACCCGTAAGCTCCCATGTTAGGAGTAATTATCATTCCTCCAAACGATGTATTTATTTTATCGCCAAAATTAAAACTTTCACTAGGCACACTACTCTCTCCTATAGAAGTTAATGTTTTAGGATCTTCGTGTGAAATATTAAATTTCTCTTCAGATATTATTTTAACATAGAAAGTGGTATCTACATTATTTATTATAGAATCGTTTTTAAAGAATGTTAAACTAACTGGAGGATCTAAATAATTCTCCTTTTCTTTTATACGTCCTTGAACATAAAATCTAATATTTAATTTTAGTTCTTTTATAACTTGATCTATAAGTGTTTTCGATTTTAAGATTTCAATCTCATCAGATATCACATCAGAATCACTAGATAAAAGACCTGAAGTTTGTAAACCAGAAATTTCCGGAAACTTATTCATTTGTTTTTCATCTGTAATTTTAATAATTGCAGTACTCTGATATTGATTTGTAGAATATCTTAAAAAGATAAAAGCAATAACTAAACATACAAAAAGAGACAAAAGGAAATACTTCCATTTCGAGAGATATAAGTGTAGAACATCACTTATATGCGTGTAATTATCTTGAATTTCGTTTTTCATTTTAGTTAAGAATTATAGCGGTAATGGTAGCTAAAGTAGCTATCGCAGAAATTAATACAACATTATTTTGATTGTAATTAGATGATCTAACTTTTGCTTTATTAGGTTCAATATAAATTACATCATTCTGAGTAAGATAAAAACTAGGAGAATTCATCACATTTATAGATGTTAAATCGAATTTAAAATATTTATTCTCTCCATCAATTTCTCTTATTAAAAATATGTTATCTCGTCTTCCATAAATAGTTAAATCACCAGCTAATCCTAGAGCTTCTGTAAGAGATACTTTTTCGTCTTGTAAACCATAAGTACCTGGTTTATTAACTTCTCCCAAAATTGTAATAGTGAAATTAGCGAGTCTAATATTAACTATAGGATCTTTTATATATTCCTTAAGTGTATTCTTTAAAAACAAATTAGCTTCACTTCTAGATAAGCCTCCTAGTTTTACAGAGCCAAGTACTGGAAATTCTATATAACCTTGTTTATCTACTAAATAAGTCTGCATTTTTAATGTTCCTTGAGCAAAATCTACTGCATTTGTATTATAAGATACAGCAGGTAAATTAAAAGGTCTCGCAGCATCTGGATCTATAGCAGAAACATCTATGGTTAATAAATCGTCTGGTTTAAATTTAATTTCAAAATCAGGCAATTTATTAATGGGAGTTGCGTTTTCATCTTGAAAATATACTATACTCTCTCTTTTAGCTCCACAAGAAGATAAAATTAAACAAATGAATGCTAATAAGAATATTGGTTTAAGTTGTAATTGATTAAAAATTCGTGTCATAAGTAATATTAGTTTTTACTATCTAAAGCTTCAAATTGGGAATTATTAGAGATGTATTCAGGAACAATCTCTTTAATTTTAGTAACTGTTTCTAAGGTTAAACATTTAGGATTAGTGGTATGTAAATCTATAATCTGATTTAATATTTTTGTTGTATCGATGTCTTTTGATTTAGCAATCATGATTTTCTCATGATATGTCGGACGTGTATTCTCTCCGTTTGCTAATAATTCTTCGTAAATTTTTTCTCCAGGTCTTAAACCTGTAATTTTTATATCTATATCTGTAGGATAATTTAAACCAGATAGTGTAATCATGTTAATTGCTAAATCGAAAATCTTAACAGATTTCCCCATATCAAACACAAAAATTTCTCCTCCATCTCCCATTGCTGCTGCTTCTAATACTAAAGAACAGGCTTCTGGTATAGTCATAAAAAAACGTGTAATATCTTTATGAGTAACAGTTAAAGGCCCTCCGTTTTCTATTTGTTTTTTAAACAATGGAATTACAGACCCGTTAGATCCTAACACATTTCCAAAACGTGTAATAATAAATTTTGTAGCGCCTTCTTTATTTAAACAACTAATATACAATTCGGCAATACGCTTAGTTGCCCCCATAACATTTGTAGGGTTTACAGCCTTATCTGTAGAAATCATAACAAATTTATTTACCCCATATTTAATAGATAAATTTGCCATGTTTATAGTACCACTAATATTTACACTAACGGCTTCGTACGGATTGTTTTCCATTAAAGGCACATGTTTGTAGGCTGCTGCATGGAAAATAACTTGAGGATTAAGGCTTTTAAAAAGCTGATCCATTCTTACTGTATTTCTAACATCTACAATAATAACTTCAAATCTTTTAACCTCGCTTTGAATAAATTCTTGTTGAAGCTCGTATAAAGGCGATTCTGCAACATCAATAAGAATTAATTTTTTATAATCAAACTTAGTCAGTTTTCTAGCAATCTCACTTCCTATAGAACCAGCTGCACCAGTAACAATAATAACTTTGTCTGCATATTCGTCTATTAACACAGGATTGTCTATGCTAATTGGTTCACGTCCAAGTAAATCTTCAATTCTTACATCCTTAATCTGACTTATTTGTAACTCACCATCAATCCATTGCTGAACAGGTGGTGTAATTTTTACTTTTATAGATTTAGCAAGAAAATCTTTAGTGATATCTAGTAGCCTTTCAGAACTTATATTCTGAATAGAAATAATGATTTCATCAATTTTATATTTTTCAATAAAATCAATAGTTATTGCATTAGAATCATAAACCTCTAACAGATTTATTTTTTTACCAATTTTCTTATTATTATCATCTATAAAACCAAAAATATCTATAGTGCTTTTGGCATCATTTGTTATCGCATCATAAGTAACCATACCGGCATTTCCAGCACCATAAATTAAAACACGATGATTTTTATTATTGAAAATACTCTTATCAGATATAATACTGTGGTAAATAGATCTAATAAAAAATTTGGCACCTATTAAGAAAAATATATTTAATAATAGATGTATATATATTACAGAACCTGCAATATCGAAGACACTATCGTATTCAAATTTTCGACTTAAATACGTTGTAATAATTAAGATTGTAGCTAATAAATTAATTCCTACTATAATATTTACTACATCCTTTACTCCTGTAAAACCGAACAACACCTTTATGTGTACTAACTACTATAAAACTTATTGTTGCAGCGACTAAAACAAACGGAATTTGCTTTATAAATTTTCCGAAATCAAAAGCAATCTCAAAATTATATCTAATTAAATAGGCTAAAAAGAATGTAAATGCAACCAAACATAAATCTACCAACAAGACAAGCCATTTAGAGGCATATCTTTTAGATAAATTAAGAAGTAAGACGTTTAATCTATTCAAAATATTGTATGATTAATGAAACTATTCGTTCTAAATCTTCTGCAGATAAATTCGATCCGCTTGGTAAGCATAAACCACGTTCAAATAAATCGTCTGAAACACCATTTAAATAACTAGGAGCATCTTTAAAAACCGGTTGCTGGTGCATTGGTTTCCATAATGGACGTGTTTCTATATTTATCTTTTTCTAAGAATAGTCTTACCCCTTCTTGATCTTTTTTATTATCTAATAAAATACAAGTCAGCCACCTGTTAGAATAAAAGCCTTCAGGTTCTTGTAAGAATTCAATTTCTTTAATCTGATTTAACTTAGATACATAAAAATTAAAATTCGCTCGGCGCTTATTAACGTGATCTTGTAAAATCATCATTTGTCCACGACCAATACCTGCTAATACATTAGACATTCTATAATTATAACCAATATGAGAATGCACATAAGCAACAGCTTTATCTTTAGCCTGAGTAGCTAGAAATACAGCTTTCTCTTTTTCTTCTTTTGTAGAACATACTAAAGCGCCTCCTCCAGATGTGGTTATAATTTTATTTCCGTTAAAAGATAATATTGAAAACTCACCAAATGTTCCACATTTTTGGCCTTTATAACTACTTCCAAGAGCTTCTGCACTATCTTCTACAACAGGTATATTATAGGTTTTAGCAATGGCGTGTATCTCTTCTTTTTTATATGGCATACCATATAAATGAACTGCTATAATTGCCTTTGGTGTTTTTCCTTTAGAAATTCTATCTTTAATTGCGCGTTCTAACTGTATAGGACACATGTTCCAAGTATCGCGCTCGCTATCTACAAAAACAGGAGTTGCTCCTTGGTAAACTATAGGATTTGCTGAAGCTGAAAATGTTTTAGATTGACAGATTACTTCATCTCCCGGACCTACATCAGATAAAATTAAAGCTAAATGTAATGCTGCTGTTCCAGCGCTTACTGCAGCAACGTAGCTATCTTCGTTTAAAAAAGTTTTTAAATCATCTTCAAAACCTGTGACGTTAGGACCTAATGGAGCAATCCAGTTAGTTGAAAAGGCTTCATTAACAAAGTCTAATTCATGTCCTCCCATGTGTGGTGATGATAACCATATTTT
Source organism: Formosa sp. L2A11 (assembly GCF_009796865.1). Taxonomy (GTDB): domain Bacteria; phylum Bacteroidota; class Bacteroidia; order Flavobacteriales; family Flavobacteriaceae; genus Formosa. The sequence goes on from NZ_CP047028.1 coordinate 3,370,598, forward strand.
TGAATTCATAAGTGAAATTGTTATATCAAAATATTAAAACAATTTTTATGTTTATTTAGGGACTTATAACATAAAAAAAATAGAATAAACCACATTTTGGTCTACTTCCATTTACTGTAAAATGAGTATAAATATCCGTAATTATATGAGTGCAATTCAAATAAAAACGATGAATAGCAGATATTTACGTTAATTCATATTTAATAGATAATTGAATAAATATATTACTCTAATAGATGAAGTTACGATAAAAAAAAGAAGTAAAATACTTACAAAATAGAAACTTAAATCAGCACATATATAAGGTTGTTTTTCTTTATAAAACAGCAAGTGAAAATTGAAATTAGAACGCTATTTAAAGTTAAATTTTGCTATAAACGCTGAAATTATTATGAAAAAACAAGATAAACTACCTCCTTATTTATAACTAATTTCATCATGTCTAGCTAATTTGCTTTAAAACATCGAGAACCTCTTTTAATGCATGGATTTTAAAATCAGGAGCTTGTTCTTTTTTTATATCCATGTTTTGTGTATGGATATTTAAACCATTATCTATAAGACAAATAGAATACCAATCTAAAGCATTTGGGGCAACAAAATCTTTCTTAACATTGTCTCCAACATATAAATATGTTGCTTGGCCATACTTCTCTGTAAAGTATTTAAAATTATTTAGATTAGGTTTTTCAGATCCAAATTCTTCCGAAATAATAATATCATCAAAAAAACACTCTAAACCAAGAGCTTTTATTTTACTACGTTGTTGCACACTCCTACCATCTGTAACTAAACCTATTTTAAACATATTCTTTTTTAAATAGGTTAAAGTATCTTTGTTATCTTTAGTTAAAACAATTTTAGGAGAATGGTTTCGGTAAATAGTTAATAAATCACTTACAGCTATATTTTTAACTTGAGTAGATGTAATAATTTCTTCAAAAGCATTTTTATTTGCATTATAAAAGGCCATCATTTTATCAAAAATACTTTGCGATGCTAATTCAGATTTCTCAGCTATAAAAATCTGATATTTCTTTATACGCAGATTTTAAAAAATCTATTTCATTATATAAAGTGTCGTCTAAATCTAATACAATAATAATCTTACGCTTTAAAGTCATGCACTAATATTTCGCTATCATATCTTAGCATTAATAAATGATCTTCCCAAGCGGTAAACGATTCTACAGTTTCGTTAAGTAAATATTCTTGAATAATATATTTAGGATAATTTGCACCAGCTAAATAAGATAATGGATAACCACCACCAAACCTTGCGTTAATTTCAATACCGTAAATGGTATCGTTTTCTTTATGTTTAAAAAAACTGAGCCGTAAGACAACCAAAAGCTCCTTCTATAACACCTAAATTTGTGTTTATATAATCTAAAAGAGCATTCTTTTGGGTTATTCCTTTGTTTACTTCTCCATCTCTAACGGCAATACGTTTTCTTGGTACAATACATTTTAAGGAACTATGTTTATCGTAATATAAATCGCAAGTAAACTCATCGTATTTATCGTGATCTATGTATTCAAAAAAGATTAAATCATCATTTTTAAAATGATATTCTGTTAAGTCTTCTTTAGCTAAAATTTTAAAATTATCTACACTTCTACTTCCATTTAAAGGTTTAATATAAAGTGGTAATTTATAATCTGTTTTAGAATATTCTTTGGCAACATTAATATTCATTTTAGAAAAGAAATCTTGAGTCTTTCTTTTATCTCTACAAATATTAATAAACGCTGCCGAAGAAACTATTGGAGTAATCCCGTTATCTATAAGGGTTTGTTTATTTTGAGATAATAAAGCCAATTCTGTATCTATGGTTGGAATAATTAACTTCACGTTATTAGCAACACATAAATCTATAAGGGCAGTTAAGTAATTATCGTCATTAAGTAATGGTAAATGAAATGATTTGTCTGAAACTTGACATGCAGAAGATAAACTTGGCTCAAAATCAGAGGTTAAAACCTGACTTTTAGGAAACACTTTTTTTAACTCTTTTTGAAATGCTCTAACCAAAGATACTCGTCTTCCTGCGCATGTAATTAATATATTCATTGTGTACTCTTAATTGATTAAAGTGAAATTTAAAATTAATTGGTTTATCTATAATTAAATACTTAGATATAAATTACGTTTCTAATCTATAATTAGCTTGGTAAATAATTAATATACTAAGTTTTACTTTAAATTAAAGTCTATAAAATAGACATGTAAACTTCTTAAATTCTAAGTATTTAATCAAAAATAATCTTTGAATTGTATTATAATTACTTTTATCAGTCAATTATAATCCTTTATAAAAATAAAGGCAATTTTATATTTTAAATTACCCGCATATCTCTAATAATAATGCTGTAAATTTTATTGTTTTCGCACTTCTAAACATTTATTTATATTCTAATAATTAAACTATATGATGAATCATTAACACCTGTATAATTTAAAATTTTGTTAGAGTATATAATGCCTGTGAAATAGAAAATATTAAATTTGACTATTACTGTGTTAATCATTAAATTTAAATCTTATTAAATTCGGTTATTAATTCAAGTTAAGAGCTAATAATTAGTTAAAAAGAAGCGAAGTAAAATGTATAAAACTGTATTTAAAAGAATAATTGATTTTTCAGCATCACTAATAGGTTTTATCATTTTGTTCCCTATCTTTTTAATAGTTACATTAATATTATTAGCCACTAATGGTCAGCCATTTTTCTTTCAAAGTAGACCTGGAAAAAATGAAAAGGTTTTTAAAATCATTAAATTTAAATCCATGTCTGATAAAAAAGACAAAAACGGAAATCTTTTACCAGATGCAGATCGTGTTACTACTCTAGGAACATTTATTAGAAAATTTTCTTTAGATGAAATTCCTCAACTTTTAAATGTTATTAAGGGAGATATGAGCTTAATAGGCCCAAGACCATTACTAGTAAGGTATTTACCATATTACACAAAAGAAGAACAATTAAGACATACAGTTAGACCTGGTATTACGGGTTTAGCACAAGTATCTGGTAGAAATTCTATTGGTTGGGACGATAAATTAGCAAAGGATATAGAATACGTAGAAAATTTGAGTTTTAAATCAGACGTAAAAATCTTACTAAAAACAGTTCAAAAAGTTGTCAAAGGTTCAGATATTGTCTTAAGTCCAGATGTTTTAGATTTTAATGTTTACAGAGCATCAAAAAAACAGAGAGACCTATAGTTAATTAGTCTACAACCCTATTCATAAACGGGTTTAATTCTTAGTCTTTTTTTTAAAAATACACATATCAATTTCTGAAATTAAAGTACGTATATTTTAAATAAAACCGTTTTAATAAAACAGATCTCCGTACCCAAATATTAAATTTAATATACCAATAAATTAAGTGTGAAGGAAAAAGTGCAAGTAATAAAAATTTATGGTTAATAAAAAGATACGGTTTTAGCCTAAGTAAGTATCTAAACAATTTCTCTGGAGTTAAAATAAAGGCCTTAACGCTAAGTAAAATATCTTTTTTACTTCGGTCTGTGTCTATTGTTAATCCTTTAGAAAAATCTCCAACATTAGAATAGAAACCTTCCGAGATTTTCATCATTTCTGAAATCTTATGTTTTGAGGCAAAAATTCCAATACGCAATGCATAATCTGTCATGTGTTCTTGTTCAATTGCTGTTGAATAACAAATTTTATCAAATGCTTCAATTAGAACTTGAAACTGTTCGAACATATAATCTTGAATTTTAGAAATATAATCATCATAAATTCGTTTTTCATCTGCTTGATGAAATTCATTAGAAAAAGTAGCGGAATTAATATCATAAGAAACCGTACTTCCATGTGGGGCAGAAAGCAATTGTTCATTTAATTCAATATTCCCTCTAAGGATATGATCTGAATAACTAGCATAAGGATACACCGAAAAATTTAAGCCGAATCGTTTCGTTTGTTCTGTGATATTATAGACTTCTCTTATACCAAGATAATATGCATAAACCTTAACTTCTCCTTTAAAATAATCAAAAAGTCTTTCTTGCATCGTTCCTCCCCAGCCAATGTCTGCTAAATGCAAACCATCAGAAACAAAATCTACATTAAAAGATTTAAGATAAGTATCAAAATAAATCTTTTGCTCTAAACGTTTCTTTTCATAATGACTAATAAATAATTTATTTTGTTTTAATAGTTGAAAAAGCTCTGAGTCAAAAAAGTTTGAAATACTAACAGATTGAATAGATTCTAATTTTAAACTAGAAATGATATTATTTACAACATCTGCTTTAAAATCAAAATTATTTAAAAACCCTTTAGGTGATAATTTTGGATATTTAAGACGTAAAAAAGAAAAGGTTTCTATATCTAAACTTTCTAAAGAAACCAACATACTTGCTTGTCTAGAGGTTTTTAAATAATGGGTATTAATAACATCTTCTTCACTTAAGGCATAATAATTCTGATAAAAATCGAACAATTTTTTAAAATACAATCCTTCTCTAGACAAGAAGAATATATCTTTAATACCTTTATTCTTTAATTTGAAATATAAACGTTCTGTATAAGTAAAATAGAATAATATATAATCACTATTTACTGGTACATTTTTAGAATTACAGCGTTTGTATAATGCATTTATAATATGTTTATAATCTTTAGTATCTGAACCATAAGAAAACTTTATTTTAGTTTTAGAGAACTCTTTATTAGGAATATATAAAGTATTTAATTTATTTTTTTCAGCATTAACAATATCATGCTTAAGATTGTCCCCAATCATAATTACATTAGTTGGATCAAGATCCAATATGTCAATTAAATAAGAATAGAAAGTACCATTATGCTTGCTTTTTTTACATTCTGAGGACACAAATACGTCATTAAAAAGACAATCTATTTTATGTGACTCTAATATCTTTAAAAGTACTTTTTTAGAAGTATAAAAATCTGTAACACAGTAAATTTCAAAACCTTTATCTTTTAGTTTCTTTAATTCTCGTACCGTATTCTCGTTTAAAAACTGAACATTAAGTTCTACAGCAATCTCTGCTTTTTCAAAATACTTCTGAAACTTTAAATAAGATATATCAGTAATCACGTTACTACATAGGAGTCTATTATACAACTCTTTAATTAAAATATCATAAGGAATTTCAATATGTATAGTCTTATATTTATTACTTAAATAGATCTCAACCTCTTTCCTAATAAAGTATAAAGTGTCAATATCTAATGTTAAACCTAATTCCCTAATCATAGTCTTACACCATAACCTCATTACATAATTAGGGTGTACAGTCCTATGTACAATAGTATCAAACATATCACAAAAAATCACAGACCCCGAACTTACAGTATCCGCAAAAGAACCACTTGTTATCTTCATATAAAATGTATGTTAGTGCTGGGGAGGACCAATATGTAAAATATAATCACGAATAGATATTAAGTGTACCTATAAAGCAATCATAATTAACTAATTGAATATGAAAGTAATTTTTTTTTGAATTTTAATAATTCTTTTTCGATAAAAATCAGATAAAAACTACAAGAAGTAAGAATGAAAGAAATTATTAATACAATTCTGAAGTAAAAGAAGCTGTAATAAAGAAATTAATATGACAAATAAACCAGAAATAAGATGTCATTGTAAAAATAAATAAAATAGAGTAATTGATCTTTAGATAATAAAGGAAGAATAAAAGCGGTTCTAGAGGGAGTGCTATAAAAAAGATAATAAGGAGTAATCAGAAGTATTAAAGGTAATAATCCAGGAGTTAAATTATTTGGGGTATAAACAAAAAAATCCTGAACAAATTCATGTTCAGGATTTAATTAAAAAAGGCAACGTCCTACTCTCCCACAATGCAGTACCATCGGCGCTAATGGGCTTAACTTCTCTGTTCGGAATGGTAAGAGGTGAGCCCCATCGCAATAATCACCTTAAATTGTTGATCGTTAGTTGTATCATATACAATCTAATCAACCGCGCTCTTGCGCAAATATCTTAACATATTGAAAAAGGACGATAATCGTCTTTATTTTAAAAATACTACTTATAATAATTCTGTTATACTCTGTAAAAAAACAATGCGCCCCTCAGTATCTTTTCAAATACTTGTCCTCTATATTACTATAAAGTCAGAGGGGGCTTTTATACAATAAGCCTATGGGTTATTAGTACTACTCGGCTATGACATTACTGTCTTTACACCTATAGCCTATCAACGTGGTCATCTCCCACGACCCTTTAAAGAAATCTCATCTTGTGGTGGGTTTCGCGCTTATATGCTTTCAGCGCTTATCCCTTCCAAACGTAGCTACTCTGCAATGCTCCTGGCGGAACAACAGATACACCAGAGGTTTGTCCATTCCGGTCCTCTCGTACTAGGAACAGATCCACTCAAATTTCTAACGCCCACAGTAGATAGAGACCGAACTGTCTCACGACGTTCTGAACCCAGCTCGCGTGCCACTTTAATGGGCGAACAGCCCAACCCTTGGGACCTTCTCCAGCCCCAGGATGTGACGAGCCGACATCGAGGTGCCAAACCCCCCCGTCGATATGAGCTCTTGGGGGAGATCAGCCTGTTATCCCCGGCGTACCTTTTATCCTTTGAGCGATGGCCCTTCCATACGGAACCACCGGATCACTATGCTCTACTTTCGTACCTGATCGACTTGTAGGTCTCTCAGTCAAGCTCCCTTATGCCATTGCACTCTACGCACGATTACCAACCGTGCTGAGGGAACCTTTAGAAGCCTCCGTTACTCTTTTGGAGGCGACCACCCCAGTCAAACTACCCACCAAGCACTGTCCCTTCGTTGAAGGTTAGGCTCTAGATAAGCAAAGGGTGGTATTTCAACAATGACTCCACAACACCTAGCGATGCCGCTTCAAAGTCTCCCACCTATCCTACACATTACTTATCCAAAACCAATACTAAGCTATAGTAAAGGTGCACGGGGTCTTTTCGTCCCACTGCGGGTAATCGGCATCTTCACCGATACTACAATTTCACCGAGCTCATGGTTGAGACAGTGTCCAGATCGTTGCACCATTCGTGCAGGTCGGAACTTACCCGACAAGGAATTTCGCTACCTTAGGACCGTTATAGTTACGGCCGCCGTTTACTGGGGCTTCATTTTAGACCGTCGAGGTAAACCTCTAAGCCCACCATTTAACCTTCCAGCACCGGGCAGGTGTCAGGCCATATACGTCATCTTTCAATTTAGCATAGCCCTGTGTTTTTGATAAACAGTCGCCTGGACCTTTTCACTGCGGCCCCACCGAAGTGGGGCGACCCTTCTCCCGAAGTTACGGGTCTATTTTGCCTAGTTCCTTAACCATGAATCTCTCGAGCTCCTTAGAATTCTCATCCCAACTACCTGTGTCGGTTTAGGGTACGGGCTGCTTCTCGCTTTTCTTGGAAGTCGATTTCTGGATTATCACCTTGACCGTAGTCTCAGTGTACTATCGGAGTGTTACCACATCCTTCAACGAACTATTCCGTCAGTCGCACAAATTTACGCCTCCGTCACTTTTAGTGAGCAGGTACAGGAATATTAACCTGTTGTCCATCCACTACCCCTTTCGGGTTCGCGTTAGGTCCCGACTAACCCTCAGCTGATTAGCATAGCTGAGGAAACCTTAGTCTTTCGGAGTGCGGGTTTCTCGCCCGCATTATCGTTACTTATGCCTACATTTTCTTTTCTATCCGTTCCAGCATACCTCACAGTACACCTTCTACACAAATAGAATGCTCCCCTACCAGTTATAATAAATTATAAATCCATAGCTTCGGTAATATGTTTATGCCCGATTATTATCCATGCCGAATCGCTCGACTAGTGAGCTGTTACGCACTCTTTAAATGAATGGCTGCTTCCAAGCCAACATCCTAGCTGTCAAAGCAATTCAACCGCGTTTTTTCAACTTAACATATATTTGGGGACCTTAGCTGATGGTCTGGGTTCTTTCCCTCTCGGACATGGACCTTAGCACCCATGCCCTCACTGCTGATCAACATTTTATAGCATTCGGAGTTTGTCAGGAATTGGTAGGCGGTGAAGCCCCCGCATCCAATCAGTAGCTCTACCTCTATAAAACTATAAATCAACGCTGCACCTAAATGCATTTCGGGGAGTACGAGCTATTTCCGAGTTTGATTGGCCTTTCACCCCTACCCACAGGTCATCCGAAGACTTTTCAACGTCAACCGGTTCGGTCCTCCACTGTATGTTACTACAGCTTCAACCTGCCCATGGGTAGATCACACGGTTTCGCGTCTACCACTACTAACTAAAGCGCCCTATTCAGACTCGCTTTCGCTACGGATCCGTGACTTAATCACTTAACCTTGCTAGCAACGGTAACTCGTAGGCTCATTATGCAAAAGGCACGCCGTCACAACACGAAGTTGCTCCGACCGCTTGTAAGCGTATGGTTTCAGGATCTATTTCACTCCCTTATTCAGGGTTCTTTTCACCTTTCCCTCACGGTACTAGTTCACTATCGGTCTCTCAGGAGTATTTAGTCTTAACGGATGGTCCCGCCAAATTCACACAGGGTTTCACGTGCCCCGCACTACTCAGGATACCACTATCTTGCCAATCTTTACCTATACGGGACTATCACCCTCTTTGGTCTGTCTTTCCAAACAGTTCTAATTCATCATGGTTCAAATGTCGTGGTCCTACAACCCCAATAATGCCGTAACATCATTGGTTTGGACTAATCCGCGTTCGCTCGCCGCTACTTACGGAATCACTTTTGTTTTCTTCTCCTCCGGGTACTTAGATGTTTCAGTTCTCCGGGTTTGCTTCCCTAAGGATACTATATCTTCAATATAGTGGGTTGCCCATTCGGATATCTGCGGATCAAATTGTATGTGCCAATCCCCGCAGCTTTTCGCAGCTTATCACGTCCTTCATCGCCTCTGAGAGCCTAGGCATTCCCCATACGCCCTTATTTAGCTTATTGTACTTTTTGCTTTTTTAATGAGTTTGTTATTAGTTAAAAGCTCGTAAACTTTAACTAACAACGAATTATTATTATTTTAAATAATTCCTGTTTAATACGTGCATACTAAACATTCGTTATTTAAATGTATTTTTATGTATCTTTTTCAATATGTCAATGAACTTTTTTCTATATTTAGATATAGAATCGTGGAGAATATCGGAGTCGAACCGATGACCTCCTGCGTGCAAGGCAGGCGCTCTAGCCAGCTGAGCTAATCCCCCATGTAAAATCCTATCAATTAGTATTCTTCATGTGAATTTAGAATTCTCAGTTCTAGAATTTCCTCTTTATTATTTAGTAGTCTCAGGCAGACTCGAACTGCCGACCTCTACATTATCAGTGTAGCGCTCTAACCAGCTGAGCTATGAGACTCTAACTATAATAAATTATATTTTAAATTAACAGCTAAGAATAAACAATCTCTTTTCCTTTTTTTTCAAATCCAATAGTCGTCTTTCTCTAGAAAGGAGGTGTTCCAGCCGCACTTCCGGTACGGCTACCTTGTTACGACTTAGCCCTAGTTACCGACTTTACCCTAGGCCGCTCCTTGCGGTGACGGACTTCAGGCACTTCCAGCTTCCATGGCTTGACGGGCGGTGTGTACAAGGCCCGGGAACGTATTCACACCGCATCATGGCTGATATGCGATTACTAGCGATTCCAGCTTCACGGAGTCGAGTTGCAGACTCCGATCCGAACTGTGATAGGGTTTATAGATTCGCTCCTGGTCGCCCAGTGGCTGCTCTCTGTCCCTACCATTGTAGCACGTGTGTAGCCCAGGACGTAAGGGCCGTGATGATTTGACGTCATCCCCACCTTCCTCACAGTTTGCACTGGCAGTCTTGTTAGAGTTCCCGACATGACTCGCTGGCAACTAACAACAGGGGTTGCGCTCGTTATAGGACTTAACCTGACACCTCACGGCACGAGCTGACGACAACCATGCAGCACCTTGTAAATTGTCCAAAAAACTATCTCTAGTCCTGTCAATCTACATTTAAGCCCTGGTAAGGTTCCTCGCGTATCATCGAATTAAACCACATGCTCCACCGCTTGTGCGGGCCCCCGTCAATTCCTTTGAGTTTCATTCTTGCGAACGTACTCCCCAGGTGGGTTACTTATCACTTTCGCTTAGCCACTCAGACCGAAGTCCGAACAGCTAGTAACCATCGTTTACGGCGTGGACTACCAGGGTATCTAATCCTGTTCGCTACCCACGCTTTCGTCCATCAGTGTCAGTTGATTATTAGTAATCTGCCTTCGCAATTGGTATTCTATGTAATATCTATGCATTTCACCGCTACACTACATATTCTAACTACTTCATAATAACTCAAGATAACCAGTATCAAAGGCAATTTTACAGTTGAGCTGCAAGATTTCACCCCTGACTTAATTATCCACCTACGGACCCTTTAAACCCAATGATTCCGGATAACGCTTGGATCCTCCGTATTACCGCGGCTGCTGGCACGGAGTTAGCCGATCCTTATTCTTACAGTACCGTCAAGCTGCTACACGTAGCAGTGTTTCTTCCTGTATAAAAGCAGTTTACAACCCATAGGGCAGTCTTCCTGCACGCGGCATGGCTGGATCAGGCTCTCGCCCATTGTCCAATATTCCTCACTGCTGCCTCCCGTAGGAGTCTGGTCCGTGTCTCAGTACCAGTGTGGGGGATCCCCCTCTCAGGGCCCCTATCTATCGCTGTCTTGGTAAGCCGTTACCTCACCAACTAACTAATAGAACGCATGCTCATCTTTTACCGATAAATCTTTAATATTTAAATGATGCCATTCAAATATACTATAATTAATCCAAATTTCTCTGGGCTATTCCTCTGTAAAAGGTAGATTGCATACGCGTTACGCACCCGTGCGCCGGTCGTCATCTGTGCAAGCACAATGTTACCCCTCGACTTGCATGTGTTAGGCCTGCCGCTAGCGTTCATCCTGAGCCAGGATCAAACTCTTCATCGTTAAATTTTTAAGTGTTTCCACTATTACTTTTAACAACTAATGGAATTAATTTGGTACTCAAAATGGTCTATTCTTTTTTTGTGATATTAACCGCTTCCAGTTAATATCTACGCTGTCAATTCAATATGTTAATGAACTTATTTCTCTGTGTGTCTTAACTCGTTGCCTCGTTAAGCGGGTGCAAATATAAAACCCTTTTTTATTCCTCACAATGTTTTTTTGAAGTTTTTTTTTAGTCCAGTTTTACAACCTTTCCAACTCCAACAAACACTAATTAAAGAACTTTTTTCTAAAAACGTTGCCGTTTTTAGCGGCTGCAAACATACAACCTTTTAGTTTAATAACAAGCTTTTATTTTTCTTTTTTAAAATTAATTAAATTCGATAAAGTATTGCTTTGTTAATGAACGTTTTGCTTCACTAAACAACCATAGTTGCCTCGCTAAGCGGGTGCAAATATACACTCTTTTATTCTAACCAAACTAATTAATTTATAGCTTTTTTTGATTTATTTTGTAAACCATACGTTAAGAGTTTGTTACGCCTGCTTTTTATTTTAAGGAAACTTCGTTTGTAGTGTTATATAGTATACAAATAAATATAACCAGATCTATAATATAATCTAACAGTACTCTTTTATAATTATTCCTGGTATGCGTTTTAAATAAAACATGTTATTTTATCTAAAAAAAACTACGTCTAATTAAAATTAAAAACAATTGAATAAAGAAAACGGCCATCGTTCATCCATAACTCTTTTATATTAATTTAGAAAATAAAAAAAAGAGTTGCTTTTTAATTTACATCGTAATGCAAGAAATAATATAAATAACATTAGTGAATACGTCTTATAAAAAGACAAAAGACTTATGAAACTAAAAACGTTTAACAGATTATCATATTTAATACGTTTAAAGGTAAGTTGAAGATAATTTAAGGATTATATACTAATAATCATATTGAATTAAACCAGAAGTACATGCGAGCACTAAAAAATGATGTCATTTGAAGTATTAGTAATTAATTCTAATAAGATAGAGTAATTACTCTATGTATGACCTTCATGTTTGAGTAAGCATAAAGACCTTTCAGAAAGAGTAATTGATCTTTAGGTAATAAGGAGTAATCAGGAGTATTAAAGGTAATAATCCAGGAGTTAAATTATTTGGGGTATAAACAAAAAAAATCCTGAACAAATTCATGTTCAGGATTTAATTAAAAAAGGCAACGTCCTACTCTCCCACAATGCAGTACCATCGGCGCTAATGGGCTTAACTTCTCTGTTCGGAATGGTAAGAGGTGAGCCCCATCGCAATAATCACCTTAAATTGTTGATCGTTAGTTGTATCATATACAATCTAATCAACCGCGCTCTTGCGCAAATATCTTAACATATTGAAAAAGGACGATAATCGTCTTTATTTTAAAAATACTACTTATAATAATTCTGTTATACTCTGTAAAAAAACAATGCGCCCCTCAGTATCTTTTCAAATACCTGTCCTCTATATTACTATAAAGTCAGAGGGGGCTTTTATACAATAAGCCTATGGGTTATTAGTACTACTCGGCTATGACATTACTGTCTTTACACCTATAGCCTATCAACGTGGTCATCTCCCACGACCCTTTAAAGAAATCTCATCTTGTGGTGGGTTTCGCGCTTATATGCTTTCAGCGCTTATCCCTTCCAAACGTAGCTACTCTGCAATGCTCCTGGCGGAACAACAGATACACCAGAGGTTTGTCCATTCCGGTCCTCTCGTACTAGGAACAGATCCACTCAAATTTCTAACGCCCACAGTAGATAGAGACCGAACTGTCTCACGACGTTCTGAACCCAGCTCGCGTGCCACTTTAATGGGCGAACAGCCCAACCCTTGGGACCTTCTCCAGCCCCAGGATGTGACGAGCCGACATCGAGGTGCCAAACCCCCCCGTCGATATGAGCTCTTGGGGGAGATCAGCCTGTTATCCCCGGCGTACCTTTTATCCTTTGAGCGATGGCCCTTCCATACGGAACCACCGGATCACTATGCTCTACTTTCGTACCTGATCGACTTGTAGGTCTCTCAGTCAAGCTCCCTTATGCCATTGCACTCTACGCACGATTACCAACCGTGCTGAGGGAACCTTTAGAAGCCTCCGTTACTCTTTTGGAGGCGACCACCCCAGTCAAACTACCCACCAAGCACTGTCCCTTCGTTGAAGGTTAGGCTCTAGATAAGCAAAGGGTGGTATTTCAACAATGACTCCACAACACCTAGCGATGCCGCTTCAAAGTCTCCCACCTATCCTACACATTACTTATCCAAAACCAATACTAAGCTATAGTAAAGGTGCACGGGGTCTTTTCGTCCCACTGCGGGTAATCGGCATCTTCACCGATACTACAATTTCACCGAGCTCATGGTTGAGACAGTGTCCAGATCGTTGCACCATTCGTGCAGGTCGGAACTTACCCGACAAGGAATTTCGCTACCTTAGGACCGTTATAGTTACGGCCGCCGTTTACTGGGGCTTCATTTTAGACCGTCGAGGTAAACCTCTAAGCCCACCATTTAACCTTCCAGCACCGGGCAGGTGTCAGGCCATATACGTCATCTTTCAATTTAGCATAGCCCTGTGTTTTTGATAAACAGTCGCCTGGACCTTTTCACTGCGGCCCCACCGAAGTGGGGCGACCCTTCTCCCGAAGTTACGGGTCTATTTTGCCTAGTTCCTTAACCATGAATCTCTCGAGCTCCTTAGAATTCTCATCCCAACTACCTGTGTCGGTTTAGGGTACGGGCTGCTTCTTTCGCTTTTCTTGGAAGTCGCTTTTCTGGATTATCACCTTGACCGTAGTCTCAGTGTACTATCGGAGTGTTACCACATCCTTCAACGAACTATTCCGTCAGTTCGCACCAAATTTACGCCTCCGTCACTTTTAGTAAGAGCAGGTACAGGAATATTAACCTGTTGTCCATCCACTACCCCTTTCGGGTTCGCGTTAGGTCCCGACTAACCCTCAGCTGATTAGCATAGCTGAGGAAACCTTAGTCTTTCGGAGTGCGGGTTTCTCGCCCGCATTATCGTTACTTATGCCTACATTTTCTTTTCTATCCGTTCCAGCATACCTCACAGTACACCTTCTACACAAATAGAATGCTCCCCTACCAGTTATAATAAATTATAAATCCATAGCTTCGGTAATATGTTTATGCCCGATTATTATCCATGCCGAATCGCTCGACTAGTGAGCTGTTACGCACTCTTTAAATGAATGGCTGCTTCCAAGCCAACATCCTAGCTGTCAAAGCAATTCAACCGCGTTTTTTCAACTTAACATATATTTGGGGACCTTAGCTGATGGTCTGGGTTCTTTCCCTCTCGGACATGGACCTTAGCACCCATGCCCTCACTGCTGATCAACATTTTATAGCATTCGGAGTTTGTCAGGAATTGGTAGGCGGTGAAGCCCCCGCATCCAATCAGTAGCTCTACCTCTATAAAACTATAAATCAACGCTGCACCTAAATGCATTTCGGGGAGTACGAGCTATTTCCGAGTTTGATTGGCCTTTCACCCCTACCCACAGGTCATCCGAAGACTTTTCAACGTCAACCGGTTCGGTCCTCCACTGTATGTTACTACAGCTTCAACCTGCCCATGGGTAGATCACACGGTTTCGCGTCTACCACTACTAACTAAAGCGCCCTATTCAGACTCGCTTTCGCTACGGATCCGTGACTTAATCACTTAACCTTGCTAGCAACGGTAACTCGTAGGCTCATTATGCAAAAGGCACGCCGTCACAACACGAAGTTGCTCCGACCGCTTGTAAGCGTATGGTTTCAGGATCTATTTCACTCCCTTATTCAGGGTTCTTTTCACCTTTCCCTCACGGTACTAGTTCACTATCGGTCTCTCAGGAGTATTTAGTCTTAACGGATGGTCCCGCCAAATTCACACAGGGTTTCACGTGCCCCGCACTACTCAGGATACCACTATCTTGCCAATCTTTACCTATACGGGACTATCACCCTCTTTGGTCTGTCTTTCCAAACAGTTCTAATTCATCATGGTTCAAATGTCGTGGTCCTACAACCCCAATAATGCCGTAACATCATTGGTTTGGACTAATCCGCGTTCGCTCGCCGCTACTTACGGAATCACTTTTGTTTTCTTCTCCTCCGGGTACTTAGATGTTTCAGTTCTCCGGGTTTGCTTCCCTAAGGATACTATATCTTCAATATAGTGGGTTGCCCCATTCGGATATCTGCGGATCAAATTGTATGTGCCAATCCCCGCAGCTTTTCGCAGCTTATCACGTCCTTCATCGCCTCTGAGAGCCTAGGCATTCCCCATACGCCCTTATTTAGCTTATTGTACTTTTTGCTTTTTTAATGAGTTTGTTATTAGTTAAAAGCTCGTAAACTTTAACTAACAACGAATTATTATTATTTTAAATAATTCCTGTTTAATACGTGCATACTAAACATTCGTTATTTAAATGTATTTTTATGTATCTTTTTCAATATGTCAATGAACTTTTTTCTATATTTAGAATATAGAATCGTGGAGAATATCGGAGTCGAACCGATGACCTCCTGCGTGCAAGGCAGGCGCTCTAGCCAGCTGAGCTAATCCCCCATTACTAGTGTCTAGTAATTAGTTTTTAGTTATTAGCAATTACTAACTCCTAATCTGTAATTATCTAGCTTCTAGAATTTCCTTTTTTTTACTATATTTAGTAGTCTCAGGCAGACTCGAACTGCCGACCTCTACATTATCAGTGTAGCGCTCTAACCAGCTGAGCTATGAGACTCTAACTATAATAAATTATATTTTAAATTAACAGCTAAGAATAAACAATCTCTTTTCCTTTTTTTTTAAATCCAATAGTCGTCTTTCTCTAGAAAGGAGGTGTTCCAGCCGCACCTTCCGGTACGGCTACCTTGTTACGACTTAGCCCTAGTTACCGACTTTACCCTAGGCCGCTCCTTGCGGTGACGGACTTCAGGCACTTCCAGCTTCCATGGCTTGACGGGCGGTGTGTACAAGGCCCGGGAACGTATTCACCGCATCATGGCTGATATGCGATTACTAGCGATTCCAGCTTCACGGAGTCGAGTTGCAGACTCCGATCCGAACTGTGATAGGGTTTATAGATTCGCTCCTGGTCGCCCAGTGGCTGCTCTCTGTCCCTACCATTGTAGCACGTGTGTAGCCCAGGACGTAAGGGCCGTGATGATTTGACGTCATCCCCACCTTCCTCACAGTTTGCACTGGCAGTCTTGTTAGAGTTCCCGACATGACTCGCTGGCAACTAACAACAGGGGTTGCGCTCGTTATAGGACTTAACCTGACACCTCACGGCACGAGCTGACGACAACCATGCAGCACCTTGTAAATTGTCCGAAGAAAAAACTATCTCTAGTCCTGTCAATCTACATTTAAGCCCTGGTAAGGTTCCTCGCGTATCATCGAATTAAACCACATGCTCCACCGCTTGTGCGGGCCCCCGTCAATTCCTTTGAGTTTCATTCTTGCGAACGTACTCCCCAGGTGGGTTACTTATCACTTTCGCTTAGCCACTCAGACCGAAGTCCGAACAGCTAGTAACCATCGTTTACGGCGTGGACTACCAGGGTATCTAATCCTGTTCGCTACCCACGCTTTCGTCCATCAGTGTCAGTTGATTATTAGTAATCTGCCTTCGCAATTGGTATTCTATGTAATATCTATGCATTTCACCGCTACACTACATATTCTAACTACTTCATAATAACTCAAGATAACCAGTATCAAAGGCAATTTTACAGTTGAGCTGCAAGATTTCACCCCTGACTTAATTATCCACCTACGGACCCTTTAAACCCAATGATTCCGGATAACGCTTGGATCCTCCGTATTACCGCGGCTGCTGGCACGGAGTTAGCCGATCCTTATTCTTACAGTACCGTCAAGCTGCTACACGTAGCAGTGTTTCTTCCTGTATAAAAGCAGTTTACAACCCATAGGGCAGTCTTCCTGCACGCGGCATGGCTGGATCAGGCTCTCGCCCATTGTCCAATATTCCTCACTGCTGCCTCCCGTAGGAGTCTGGTCCGTGTCTCAGTACCAGTGTGGGGGATCCCCCTCTCAGGGCCCCTATCTATCGCTGTCTTGGTAAGCCGTTACCTCACCAACTAACTAATAGAACGCATGCTCATCTTTTACCGATAAATCTTTAATATTTAAATGATGCCATTCAAATATACTATAAGGCATTAATCCAAATTTCTCTGGGCTATTCCTCTGTAAAAGGTAGATTGCATACGCGTTACGCACCCGTGCGCCGGTCGTCATCTGTGCAAGCACAATGTTACCCCTCGACTTGCATGTGTTAGGCCTGCCGCTAGCGTTCATCCTGAGCCAGGATCAAACTCTTCATCGTTAAATTTTTAAGTGTTTCCACTATTACTTTTAACAACTAATGGAATTAATTTGGTACTCAAAATGGTCTATTTTTTTGTTGACATTAACCGTTTCCAGTTAATATCTACGCTGTCAATTCAATATGTTAATGAACTTATTTCTCTGTGTTTCTTAACTCGTTGCCTCGTTAAGCGGGTGCAAATATAAAACCCTTTTTTATTCCTCACAATGTTTTTTTGAAGTTTTTTTAGTCCAGTTTTACAACCTTTCCAACTCCAACACAAACACGAATTAAAGAACTTTTTGCTTAACTTACTACCGTAGTTGCGTCGCTAAGCGGGTGCAAATATACCACCTTTTTTCTTTACCAAACTAATTAATTTATAGCTTTTTTTGATTTATTTTGTAAACCATACGTTAAGAGCTTGTTACGCCTGCATTTTATTTTAAGGAAACTTCGTTTCTTCATTTTAAAACTCTTTATCCAATTACATAAGCCAAAATAGCATCAACTGTACTCCTACTCTTTTATATATAATCCTACCATATATAACAAAATGTTTCTATTAATAACTATAGGTAAGCATCAACACATACTACTATAATAAGAAAGACTCATATCATTATTGTATATAATCATCAATTAGACATAATCCTTTAATAGTACACTTCTAAAACATCGGCATTATTAGCTTTTAATGTGACGGCGCCTATTGATGCAGGAAGAAAAACAGTTTCTCCTTTAGACATCTTATAAGTAACATCATTCCAAAGTAAATCTAATTCACCTTCAACACATATATATATAACAAAAGAATCTAAAGCAGAATAGTCTTTATTCATTTCTCCCTTCACATTTATAATATTCGTTTTAAAATATGGAGAATGGACTAAAGTACTGGTACCGTTTTCTGTTTTAGAATACGGTGTCTTATATGTATCACTCACACTATAATCTATAACATCTACAGCCAACTCTGTGTGCAGCTCTCTAGTTTTACCTGTTGTTGCATCTACGCGGTCGTAATCGTATATACGATAAGTAATATCTGATGTTTGTTGAATCTCTGCTAACATTACACCAGATCCTATAGCATGAATACGCCCCGTTGGTATATAATAGGTATCTCCCTTAGAAACGACATCGTTATTAAGTACTTCTAAGATACGTCCAGACTCAAGCGCTTTTACATAAGATGCTTTATCTACTTTTTGATTAAAGCCAACAATAAGCTCGGCATCTTTTTCTGCCTCCATAACATACCACATTTCATTTTTACCAAATGAGTTATGACGTTTTTTTGCTATTTCATTATTGGGATGTACTTGTATTGATAAAGGTGTTTTAGCATCTATAAATTTTATTAGCAACGGAAATTCTGTTCCGAATGTATTATAGACTGTTTTACCAACAACATTTTCTTTATACTCTTCTGTTAATGCTCTTAATGTTTTTCCTTCTAAAAACCCTTCACTAACTACGGTTTCATCTCCTTTTACATCTGAAATTTCCCAAGACTCACCTATATTCTTCTCTTGATAATCTTTATGTAGTACTGTTTTTAATTTTTCCCCTCCCCAAATTCTATATTTATAAAGAGGCGTAAATTTTAATGGATATAATGACATGTTTTTAGTTATTAAAGAAAAAGAGGTTCCAAAACCTAAATTTTGAAACCTCTTTTCAATTAGATTTATTTCTAGTTATTAATAGTAACTTGTAATGGGGCATTTATTTTTTGTGAAAATTCACTTAAATAATTTTCCCATAATGCTTTTGTTGGATATTGCTTAGACTCTTTCCATGCAAAACCAGCGTAATATATAACTTTGTTTTCATTCACTTTAAGTTGTGAGTACAAATTACTACGATCTTTCATATTAGTTACATAATGATCTGATGCAGTCATGACTCCTTTTGGAGCAACCACAGCTGTTCCTATCTCTGAATCGAAATAATGAGGTTCCCAATATGCAATCCACCCGTCTTTTACATTTTCTGTAATCTCACCATCTTTATTATGCAATGTTAACCCTATAGATAGCTCGTTTGTTCCGGTTACATGAATTTCAAATCTAGATAGATTATTTCCATAGTCTAAAGAAATATGTTTCTCTTCTGTAATTGTTTTACCATTAGCATCCCAATCTGCATAGTTTAAAACAAAACTAGTTCTTATTGGCCCTGTAGTTATGGTTTTCCATGCTGTGAAATTCTTAGAGATATAGTAAGATGTATCTACTTTTACTGCAGATCCTCCTACTCCACGGCTAGATCCTACATGAAAATTATCTAAACCTTCTCCATGATCTATATGATAATACCCAATACTTTTGACGTTTTCAGCATACCATTTATTAATAATTGGGTAGTCTACTTTTTTTAACCATGCATCAATTCCGCTAGATAATGTTCCTCCAGGAATTGAATCTTCAATCATTTTCTGAGCTACTGGTCCGTAGGTTCTAAATCCTACCTTATTATTTTCCCAAGTATAATCGTCTGTACGTTCAGGCACAAATCTTGAATAACAATATGCAATAGTATCTACCTTTACATCTGATTTAACCAATTTAAATTGTTTTTCTGATTTTGGATCTAAATTAGGTTGAAACAATAAAACATCTGCTGAACCATCTTGATCTTCGTCTACAAATTGTGAGACTAAAATTGTTTTAGTCGCAACATCCTGAACACTTAAATCTTCAAAACGCTCTCCTTCTTTTAAGACCACATCTGTTTTCGAAATTTCTACAGTTTCAAAATTCCTAGGTAACTCTAGTGTGTTTTTTACTGTAATTATTCTCGTGTCTTTATCTTGTTTATCGCAACTTACAAAAAAGGCTGAAGCAGCGATACACGTATAAATGAATACTTTTTTCATATTAATCTTCGTTAGAAGCTTTACCTAAAGTTGCTAAAATTCCGCCATCTACATACACAACATGACCGTTTACAAAATCACTTGCTTTTGATGCTAAAAATACCGCTGTACCTTGTAAATCTTCTGGATCTCCCCAACGTGCTGCTGGTGTTCTGCTAATAATAAAGTCGTTAAAAGGATGTCCTTCTACACGTAAAGGAGCTGTTTGAGATGTTGCAAAATATCCAGGTCCTATTCCGTTGGTTTGAATATTATATCTAGCCCATTCGGTAGCCATGTTTTTTGTCAACATTTTTAGTCCGCCTTTTGCAGCTGCATACGCACTTACAGAATCGCGTCCTAATTCACTCATCATGGAGCATATATTTATAATTTTTCCGCCTCCACGTGCAATCATACCCTTTACTACTGCTTTAGACACAATAAATGGTGCAACTAAATCTACATTAATCACAGCTGCAAAATCTGCAACCTCCATTTCAAGCATTGGTGTTCTTTTTATAATCCCGGCATTATTAATTAAAATATCTATAGGACCAACTTCTGCTTCAATTTTTGCAATCCCAGCAATAACCTGGGCTTCGTCTGTTACATTAAAAATATAACCATGAGCATCTATACCATCTGCTTTATATTCTTTAAGAGCGTTATCGATTGCATTATTAGATATATCGTTTACAACAATCTTTGCTCCTGCATGTGCTAATCCTTTTGCCATAGCCATTCCTAATCCATGAACTCCGCCTGTGATTAATGCTACTTTTCCTTTTAAATCAAATAAATTACTTGACATGTTTTTATGTTTTAAAATTTTATCTTAATTCAGTTATTTTTGCAACGTCCATATCGTTGTAGTCTAAATTCTCTCCGGCCATTCCCCAAATAAATGTGTAATTTGATGTTCCTGAACCTGAGTGAATAGACCATGGTGGTGAAATTATGGCTTGATCGTTTTGCATCCAGACGTGGCGTGTTTCTTGGGGTTGTCCCATAAAATGACACACAGCTTGGTCTTCTGGAATATCTAAATAAAAATACACTTCCATTCTACGATCGTGTACGTGAGCTGGCATCGTGTTCCAAACACTTCCGGTTTTTAACTCTGTCATTCCCATTTGTAATTGGCAAGTCGTTACAATACCTCCAATAATCATTTGGTTTACTGTACGATGATTTGCAGTTTCTAGAGACCCTAATTCAATCTTATTTGCTTCTGCTTTACTTACTTTTTTTGTTGGAAAGTTTACATGTGCTGGTGCCGAGTTTAAATAGAATTTTGCGGGATTACTTGCGTCTTCACTTGAAAACACAACATCTTTAATTCCCATACCAACATATAAAGCATCTTTTAATCCCATTGGGTATTTTGTACCATCTACAGTTACAGAACCATTTCCGCCTACATTTATAATTCCTAATTCTCTACGTGCTAAGAAAAATTCTGCTTTTAAGGGATCTATAGTTTCTAATGTTAAATCGCTTGTTGTTGGCACTGCAGATCCGGCAATGTAACGGTCGTAATGAGAATAGGTTAAATTTATTTTCCCTTCTTCCATTAAATTATCTATCAAGAATTCGTCTCTTAATTCTTGTGTATCATATGTTTTTACCGTTTGTGGACTCGAGGCGTAACGCGTTTCATAATTCGTGTTCATAGTTATTTGTTTTAAATGATTTTTTATTAATTATTCTATTTATAGGAAACCTAATTGTATTCTCTCAACAAAGTTGTCTCATAAATTAATTGGTTATTTTTTATAATTTAAAGATGCAATCCATAAGCATCCATTTTTCTCCTTCTTTAGCTTCCGGAAGTGCTTGTTGATAATCCCACATTAAGGTTTCCCATTTCTGAACCACTTCATTATTTGCATCCATTTCTGCTTTCATTTCTAATGTAAAACTCTCATTAGTATCTAAAATCATGAATAATCTATTCTGAACGAGATAAATTTCAGCAGACTCGATTCCTGAAGCTTTAATACTTTCTAAAATTTCTGGCCACACCTTTTTATGATATGTTTTATAAGCTTCAATTAAATGTGCTTCATTTTTTAGATCTAATGCGAAACAAAATCTCTTCATCTTATTCTAAGTTTAAAATTAAAGTTTCCGAACGCTTAAGCTCTCTTCCAGTATTCGCAAATCCCCACAACTCAAATTGTATGTTTACCTTAATAAAAGGAAGCAACACGCTTCGTGATTTAATAGGGGATTTAAGAATACTTTTCATTAGTTAGTCTTGTTTGTAAGACACTTGGTTGGTTAACTATTGTTTGTTTGATACTCTTATTTAATTCTATTTTTTATTATTAACCAAGATTTTTTTCTCTAGTTTCTTATTCACTTAATTGATATACTTTAAAATTATCTACAGTCATATGATTTTTAACCGTTCTAAATCCGAAATATCCTGAAGTATATGGATTAGCATCTTTAAAATCTACTAACAGCACATCGTTTCTATAGTACTGAATTGTACCACCGTGTGCTATTATTTTAATATGATAAGGTGTATTAGGCTCCAACATGAATTTTTTATCACTTAAGTCGTTTTCTGGTAATAAAGGACGTTCACCATTACCTACATAACGTCTAAAACGAGTTGTTTTATTATCGTTTCCACCAACACCCATATAATATAATTTTAAACTATCGTAATTCGAAAACTTTCCGCCACGTGATTCTGAATTTGCAAATAAGTTTGAAGGATTTTTAGGATCTGTAGCCATCCAGAAACAATTTAAATCGGATACACGATCGTTTGGACCGTTCTCTTGAATTAAAAACACATCGTATTCTATTTGTATAGCCCCTTCAAAAGCGGTTGTTAACCAAACGGTACAACCAGAAACATCGTCTATTACTAACTTACTATCTTTAACTTCTACAGTTCCTCCTGTAACCTGTTCTACTTTCCAATGTGATAAATCCGAATCAAAATTGTCTTCAAAAATCAACTCTGCTTTCACTTCTTTATCTTTTATATTAACCGATTTTGTTTTACTTACGCAAGATGTAAATAGTAATGCTACAGTTAATACCATAACACCAGTTACTAATCTTCTATAATTTTGAAACATTCTCATAATATGTCTTTTTAATTAACTTGTTTTATCAAAACCAAACTCCAAGGTGTGATCTCTTGATTAATTTTTAATACTCCATTTTTATCGGCTTTTACATAATCCGTTTTCATGGTATTTGCATAAGCTTTCATGATTTTAATTTGCTCACGTGTTGGTGGTTCTGGTTTTCCCATCGCTTCCCAAAAATTGTGAATATTACCATGATCTTTATCTAAAATCTCAATTTCGAAAACGGTTCCTGCGTCTAAACCTTTCAATGAAAAATCTAATTTTTTATTCGTCCCTTCTTCTCTTTTATTACTACCAGAAGGCACTGCATTTTCATATTCTTTAGGGTAATTGTATGCCAAAGCAACAATCTTATCATCTTTAGATTTTTTACTTACAAACAGATAATCATCTTTATATAATTGTTCGTCTCCTAATTCGTGAAGCATGCGATATGCATGATACGATGGTTTCTCTAAACCTTGATAATTAATCATACCAAAACCACCATGAAAGATACTTGAAGCTCCTCCTTTTTCTTCAAAAACATCTGTAAAGGTCCAAAATGCTAAAGAATTTGCTAACCCAATACAATCTAAATTAGATTTTACAATATAAGCTGCAGCTGGTAATCTGTCGTGCATAGCATCTCTACTACTCGGACTTGTATTCCATTCTGTTAAGTGTATTTCTGCATCAGGATACGCACTATTTTTTACAACTTTATTTAACCATTCTAAGTCTATTTTTAAAGATTTTGCAAAACGTGTTAAACCTC
The DNA here is from genome assembly GCF_009796865.1 of Formosa sp. L2A11. Lineage (GTDB taxonomy): Bacteria > Bacteroidota > Bacteroidia > Flavobacteriales > Flavobacteriaceae > Formosa. The sequence goes on from NZ_CP047028.1 coordinate 3,394,741, forward strand.
TACCTTTTCCTGTTTCTGGATTAAAAGCATAATCTGTTGGATATGGATGACAACTAATAAAATCTACCGGTAAGTTTTCTTTTTTACAATATTTCAAGAAATCTTCTATCCAAACACCTTTCCACTCTAAAGTATTAATATCGTCTACGTTAAATACAGCTTCAGATACCTTATCGTTTATCACTTCTCCTTCAAAACGTGCATCTGGCACATAATTACTTGTAGAAGGTCCTCCTATTTTAAGACGTTTATCTACAGATTTTACTGCAATTGCAGATTGCTTATACATTTCAAAATACTGAGACTTTGTTCCGTCCCAAAATAATTGATATAAATTAGGTTCATTCCAAACCTCGAAATACCAAGTTAACACTTCTTCAATCCCATAACGATCTACACAATGTTGCGTAAACGCTTTTACTAAATTATGCCATTCAGTAAAATCATTTCCTTTTGGTGTAATATTCGCTTTCCACCAAAATACTGTTTTAGAATTTTCTGCAGCCATTGGTGATGGCAAAAAGGCTAACTCTACAAACGGCTTTACGTTCATGTCTAGTAATCTATCAAAAACATCGTCTATATATTGCCAATTGTAAACGGTTTTTCCTTTTTCTATAAATACAGGAAACATATCGTCGTGAAAAATCCCATGAAAACGCACATACTCAAATCCGCATTCTTCCTGAACTTGTTGCATTTGTTCTAACCAACCTGCTCTTAAAGCTTCATTTGCACGACCAGCACCTACCATTTTACTCCAATAATGATCGAATTTTTCACCATCATTATTTACGTTAACCTCTATGTTTTTTTGAGCATTTAAATTCCATCCAAAACACATGGAAAACATTATAATTACAAAAAGGTAATATGTTGTTGTTTTTTTCATTTCACTAGAATTTATTTATTTAAGACAATTGTGTTTATAGATGTAGCAGCAACCGTTACTCCAAAAGATTCTGTACCTATTTTAAAGTTTAAAGTTTGTGTTGTTGGTTCAGGATTATTAACCAATACCATAACACGACCATCTTTTAACAGAAAAGCTAAATGATGATTTCCTGAAGATGATTTTAAATAATGATCTCCTGGTTGTACAAAATGCGACACGTGTTTAAACAAATAAAACTCGTCTGTATAAGTTACTTTCTTGGTGTTTTTATCTATAACCACCATAGAATTTTGTGGCCATCCCCAAGCACTACTTCCGGTTTCATCTAAAACCATATTCCAATACATATAAGAACCTGCTCCATTATTAAAGTAATGCACAAGATCTTTCCAAGAACGCTGTACTGAAGTCCAATCGTTTTCATGCTCTCCACACTTATTCTCTGTTTGCATTAACTTCATGTCTGGAAATGTTTCGTGTACTGTTGGAATGGCTTTAGCACCTCCCCATTGAAACCCTACTCCTTTAATGTAATTTGCTTCTTTTTTATCTTCTAAAATAGTTTTCACATAATCGGGATCTCCAGAATTTACTGTACCTAACCATATTTCGGTATCTAGATTATCGCTCTCGAATTGTGGCCCAAGAAAGCCATTAATAAAGTAAGCCATATCTTCTGGTCTCCATGTACAACTTGGCCAATTTGGTTGAAAAGCAATCTCGTTTTGAGGCATAATTGCAAACAAAGGCACACCTGCTTTTTTATACGCTTGAACAAATTTTGAGAAGTATAAAGCATATGCTTTTAAATACCCTTCTTGCATTTTAAATGCTGTTGCGTTATTTTTAATTTCAGCACCCGGATTCATTTTATTACCAGCTTTGGCATTTTCAAAATCTCCACTTCTCATAGCGTAATGCTCATTAACTTTCATCCATGCCGGAGGAGACCAAGGTGATGCCCAAATTTGTAAATCTGGATTTACTTTTAATGCTTCTTTTATATATGGTATTAAAATATAGCGATCTCGATCTATATTAAAGTCTCGCATTTCGAAATCTTCTGCAACATCGTTACTTGAATAGTAGCTTAATGCATAATCTGAAGCGCCTAGAGGAATTCTACACATAGAGAAATTCAGACCTTCTTCAGAAAATAAATCGTTAAACACTTGTTGAGAAGCTGCTTTAGGTAAAGCATTCAATGCGTCCCATCCTAATTCGTTGAATGCACCTCCAATACCATCAATTTCTTGTAGCACACTGTCTGTGTACACCACAATATCTGCAGTTACGTTGTCCTTGTTCTTTTTCAGAAAACGTTTAGGAGTTTCCCATCTGCTTGATGCTGTGGTTGAAATTAAATCTACATCTTGAGCATAAAGTCCTCCAAATACAAAAAGTGTAGCTGCACAGACAACTGGTTTAAGAGTAAATTTGAAAGTTCTTTTAGAGTATATCATTTTAATAAGTAATTAATTTATTATTTTTCTGTTGAAAACACTGCTGCAGGCAATCCTTCCTTGTTATATAAGTTTGCGCCTTCAGGATATCCCGACCATGCATAACGCACAGCTGTAGGATGTTTAACGCCTTTACCCCAAACTTCGATAGTGTTATTCGACTTAATTTTAGCTTTAGCTGATTTCCATCTACCATCTGCCCCCTTTATTTCGAACCATTTTAAAGGCTCTTTTACTTCAACAGTAGCATCTAATAGGTTTTTATGACCTACCATTAAACCAGAACCGACTTCATTAAATGCAACCTCAACTTTTTTGCCTTTTACAGTCATCGATTCATATAATGGTCCGCTTACTGCATCTACTTTAATATTATAATCGTTTTGTAATGCCCAAAGTGCCAATCGTTTTCCTGCATCCATTTTGTTATGCGGATGAATGTCTTTGGCTTCACCTATATCGTACAACACCGCCATACCTGTATTAGGCACTTTTAAAGTGCGTCTTAACTGATTGTTTACTGAAGCCCAACCTTTATCTGCTTCATCATTTGCACGTTCGCATCCTGCTAATTGTGCATAATAAAACGGAAAATCACCCTGATTCCATTCTGTTCTCCAACTGTTAATCATCGCGGTTAAATAGTATTCGTAGTCGTCCGTCATAAACAGCGCATTACTCTCACCTTGATACCAGATCGCACCTTTAATTTTATAAGGCACTATACTTGAAATCATACTATTATGAAGTGTTGCAGGTAACTGCATATCGTTTTTAGGATTGATTGTTGGTCTAGGTGCTCTTCCTTTTTTTCCATTAGCTTCCCAAACCTTCATTTTATTCTGATAGGCCGTATCGACATAATCTTCAGCTTCCATTTTTTCAATGTTTACTTTCGATTTTTGTCTGCTGGCTTCAAAATAATCAACCATATTTTCATCTTCTAAATAGGTCGCTTCCGAAATCCATGGTTGCACACGCGTACCACCCCAAGAACACTCTAATAAGCCTATTGGAATATTAACATGTTTACGTAATTCTTTAGCGAAGAAATAACCTGTAGCCGTAATCTTACCAATCTGATCTGGGTTTACAGCTCTCCAAGAATCTTCAAAGTCCGTTTTCTTATCATATAAGGAAGTTGATTGAGGGACTTCGATATGACGAATCCAATCGTCGTTTGCAGTAGCAACTTCATTTCTGATATATTCAACAAGCGGTTGATATTGTGGTTCTCTTGAATCTCCTATGAATTTAGACATATCGAAATCCATATTAGACTGTCCAGTACATAACCAAACATCGCCAGAAAGCACATCGTTTATCTCTATTCTATTTTTTGAAAATACCGTAATTTTATAAGGCCCTCCTGCTTCTGGAGTTTCAAGATCTGCACGCCAAGTACCATCTGTATCTGTGATGACTTGAGCCGATGCTCCCCAACTTGTTTCTATGGTAATTATTTCGTTGGCATCTGCCCAACCCCAAATAGGAATTACAGTTTCGCGTTGTATAACCATATGGTCAGAAAAAATAGTATGTAGTTTTACATCGGCTAAAACAGTCTGCGGAAAACTCAAAAAGAGTACCACCAATAGTAACCAACATGTTTTTAAATTATATGTTCTATACTGTATTTTCATCGTATCGAAAAGTGCTTCGTTTTTTTGTTTGAAATTGATATTAGATCATAACCGTTTTTGTTAAAAAACAGTGGTCTAGTTTCCTATTGTAATATTATGACTTCATTCTTAAAAACGATATAAATTATAATTCTTTGACTATAACTTATAACTCATTTTAGTTATACTAGAGAGTTAAGCCCTTTATTTACGGATGATTTTTATTAATAGTCTTTGAAAATTGATTTTTAGTAGTTCTATTTTTTTTTAGAAACCCCATTATTAATAATCCTTAATAGGAAGATGAAATTTATCTTTAAACTATATAACAACACGTCTTAAATTAATTAACAGAAGTACTTTTATACAGAATTAAAGTCATTATATCGCTAAAGGATGATGTAATAACGTTTGACTATTTAATCGACTAATAAGTTTCCACTTTTTAATAAAAAAACAGTCTTAAAAAGCAGTCTTTTTTTTAAGCTAATTTTTAATTTGATTGCAACAATTACAACTCTAAACATCTTGTAATTTTGATACCAGATGAACATTATTAACCAAGTTCATCAGGACATTATTAATCAAAAACATTAAAATTATGAATACGTACACAGATAAAATTGGAAACAAATTAAATGATTTATTAGAGAAAACGTATGATGCCGAAAAAGGCTTTTCTAAAGCTGCAGAAAACGTCAAAGAAACACCTCTTAAAAATTACTTGAAAGGAAATCTCAAGAACGTTTAACATTTGGACATGAGTTAAAACAAGAACTAACAGCCTACGGTCAAAACATTGATAAAGGCGGAAGTATAACTGGTCAAGCACACAGAACATGGATGGATATTAAATCGGCTTTCGCTACAAATAACGAAGATGCCATGCTGGAAGAAGCCATTCGTGGAGAAAAAGCTTCTGTAGAAGAATATCAGGATATTATTAATGAAACGGAACTACCGTTAAGTACAAAAACCATTTTAGAATCTCAGAAACACACCATAGAAAGTGGCTTAGATAAAATTAAAACAGTGTCTGATATTAGATCATAAACGCGTTAAAAACAAGATTAAAGCAATCAGAAAAAACGTTTATAAATATTAATCGACCTTAGCTCTTATAAAAACTAAGGTCGATTTTTTTCATTCTAATAATACTTCATTTTTAAGTTACAGAATTCAAAACTAAATATATCCTGTTCTTAGTAAGAGTAATAACATTAGTTCTTAATTAACTTTTTAGTCGATAAAACACCATTGTTATTTAAACGTACAAAATAAACCCCACTATTAAACTGACTTACGTCTATGGTTTGCTCGTTATTTTCTATTTGCTTTTGAAGCACTAACTTTCCCATAACATTATAAATAGTCATACTTGCTCCTGCAGCTCTAGAAATAATAAACTCATGCGTTGCTGGATTCGGGTATAATGCTACTGTAATATTATTAGTTTGAACACCTAAAGACTCATTATAATATTCTATTACTAATTGAGGTGGTAAATTATCTTCAAATTCTTTACTATACCAATCTATCCCAATACCACTATTAGCGGGATCTTTTATAGCCATTGAAATTATTTTATCGGTATTATATTCTTGAGCCACATAAGAAGATGCATCCCACTCACTCCAAGTAGATGGAATGGTAGTTACTCTAGAGCGTTCATTTTCGTAATTTGGTTTATTATTCCATGTAATTTCAGATTCTACCCAACTATCATCTGCAACATCATAAACTACACGGATATCTTCGTATTTTGTGCGTTGATACATTCTTAATTTTGCAGAAACAATTGGTCCTGGCACTGTACTTAAATCAAATTTTAAATACACATAACGTGCATCTACTTTAGTTACCATACTTGTAACATCTCCAAAGTTATCATTTGCTTTACTTTCATGTACGTAAGCATCTGCATCAACAATTAAATCAAGAGTACCTCCTATTTGGTTTACAACATTTAATTCTTGTGTTACTTCTGGAGCAGGATTAAATGCATCATCGCCTTCTTGAATTGCTGAAATTGTAGTAACTCCAACACCTACAAGATGAACTTTACCATCTACAATTGTAGCTACAGACTCATTAGAACTTGTATAACTTACAGCCAAATCTGAACTTGAAGTTGCCATAGGATCGAAATCTTCACTTCCTAAAACCTTATAAGGCAAAGTAAAAAATTGAATCTCTTGATCTTCTTTAACAATACCTGTTTGGGCGATTGTAAAGTTATCTAATTTAAAAGCCTCTGATGTACCACCAAATGTAATTTTTAAACTTTGAACGCCTTTATTTAACAAGATATCATCTGCTATTTTAAAGGATACCCAATCTGAATCTTCTGTAGCATATGGTACTACAATGTCTTCTGTTTTATCTTGACCAGCAAAAGTTAATTTTATTGTACCATCAGCCTGACTTGCTACATAATTTATAGAAAAACTATACAGACCTGTTTCTGGAACCGTAATAGTATAAGTTAACCATTCTCCAGACTCAATGCCTGTAATATTATAGTTATCGTCACCCAATTCTTCTATATCAACACCATCAAAGGTTCTATAGGCTCCTCCAGTATTTGTCGCACTTAAATCATGATACACTCTACCTTCTCCGTTTTTAATAGGATCGTAATCAAAATTTTCGGCTTCAATAAGGTTTGAAATATCATGTATCGCATACATAGGTAAACCTAAACCATCAAAACCAGTTATAGGATCTCCATAACATAACACTGGTCTTCGTGCCGTTAAAGCCCCCCAACCTAAAGCATCGTTAGTCCATCCAGCAGCTTCATAACTAGATAATTCAATGGCTTTATCTCTAGCTCGAGTAATCCATTTTACGTCATCTTCTGTTTTAAAACCACGCCCATAATAATGTGCTACCGGCATTTCAAAAACAGGACGAATACCTGGAAAATCACCTATTCCAACAGGACTAATAGCTTTAGAATACCAGCGACCTGTTCTATCAAATCCTTCTTTAAATTCTCCAGAACTTACAGATGGTTCCCATGGTGTTGACTGATCGTCGTAGGTCTGTATAGCAGACACATTATACTTCATGTTATATTCTAGCCCTAGTAATAATCTATCGTTTGTAAAACCATAAAGATCATCACCTTGATTCCATGCCATTTCTGCCATAGACGTTAATAGACCTATACCAAACATGGTATGTTGTTGATCGCGTGAACTTTCTTGACATTGACCGTTATCTGATATATAGTTAGTCATGACTTCATTATAACCATAATCTTCGACATCGTAACCTCTAGTTATACTATAAGTATCTGCATAATCTCCTGTCGCTGTAATAGCATCACTTGTATTTGGACCTGCAGGGTATGCTAAATCATCTGACCGATGTGGTAATCCTTTAACATATCTAAGAGCACGGTCGTACATGATTTCATTATCTAAAAATATACCCATTGCCATTACCGTTCTCCATCCTGATAGGCCTTGATTTCCATGACGAACTGGATCTCCGATATACGATTTCCAATAAAATGTAGCATTATTTCTAATATCATCAGGTACCGTTGTATTAGAATATCCTGGATATACCAACATATCTTTAAACGCTTGAATATCGCTTTCTGACCAACCAGAATACGTACTTTTAATAATTTCAGCAGCTTCAACCATAATGTGGGCTATACCTCCACTTAAAGATTCGGTTCCACCACTGGTTACTGAAGTTAAATTAGACCATGCTTTAAAAATTTCGATAGCTTTATCTGCATGTCTGCTATCTCCTTCTATATACCATCTAAGGGCATTATAATAAGCTGCACGAATATCGCTATTCCATGCTCCATAATTCACCCCTGAATCTCTTCCTAATTCAGTAAAACTTTCATCTCCTTGTACAACATAATCGTAACTAGATTTTGTATCGGAAATCATTTCTTGGTAAGATGTATACCAAGGATCTACCTGAGTTTCAACCATATATTTCATACGGTCTAAATCTGATTGTTTGTGAGTTATTCCTGGGTGCACAAATTGGGCTTGAACAGTATATATCCCTAAAAACAAAAGGAGTATACAACTGATTTTTTTCTTAAATAAAGATGGATTGGTAATGTCCATTCTAGTAAAGTTTTTTCTCATAAAATTAAAAGTTAGATTGTTTGATAAATAAATGACCTACATGTATTGCAAGACATTATGTTTTTAATAAAAGGCATCATATGTATTACAAAACACGATGCCTTTTATTCTTATATTCATGCTAATACAGGCATGTTTTAATTCTTAATAAATTTAAATGTATTATTCTGAGTTCCTTGTAGACTAATAAGGTACATGCCTTTAGACAAATCACTTACATTAAGTTCTACTTTTCTTAAACCAGATTGGAGAACTTCTTCTTTAATTACTTTGCCCGTAATATCTATAATTGTGTATTGGTAGTAATCTGCAGTAGGCATTTCAATTGTAAGTACATCATTAACTGGGTTTGGATAAAAACGGATAGTATTACCTATAATATCAAACTCTTCATTCGATAAAGAATCTGCCTCATCTAATACAAATTCTATCCAGTTAATATTCCACCCTCCAGAAGTGGCATATAACCGAATTACATGACTACCAGATGATAATTTTACCATAGTACTTAATGTTGTATATTGTTGCCAGTCTCCTGTTGCATCAATACTTGTATTACCTTGAGATACACCATCGACTAGAACCTGTACGTAACCTCCTCCACTTCTACTGGCAACACGGTAATTCAAAATATAAGTACCAGAGTTAATAATATCAATATTATATTCCATCCAATCGTCATCATTTATAAAACCAACATTTTCTCCGCCACCTACATCTTCTGTTGTTTCTACTTCTATACCACTCATTGCACTATAATCTTCCGCCTGAATAAAAACAGTCTCTTCAGGATCTGCTTCCACTAGTGATACCGTAAAATTATTTAATTTGAAAGCATCGTCTGAGCCACCGAATAAAACTTTTAGAACCTTTACCCCTTTAGATAATCTAACATTACTTGCAACATTAAAGTTTTTCCAATCTGTTAATCCTGTTGAATTTGGCAAACCAAAAGGTACCGATACATTTGATGTGATATCTGTTCCATCTAAATTAAATTTTACGGTTCCATTACCATTAGCGGCAGCATAATTTATATCTATATCATAAGTACCATTTAATGACACATCAACGGTAAATAAAATCCATTCTTCATTTTTAATACTTGTAATATTATATCCACCACCTGATAGCAATTCGATATCTACATTTTCATCAGTACGATATTGACCACCTTCATTAGTATTAGTAAGATCATTGTATGTTTTATCTTGACCATTAGAATCCAAAAAATCAAAATTCTCTGCTTCTATAGTCATAGGTAATACATTCATATTATATTCTGGCAAACCATTTAAATCAAGTCCACTTATGGGTTCTCCAGGATTTTCATCTACAGTAAGACACAGTGTTCCTGCTCCTGGATGATCGTCATTGTATGTTTCTGGTTGACCGTAATCTTCATGTGTTATAACTTCTTTGGTGTAAGGGTGCAACTTACCTGCACGTGTGAACAGTGTTGATGCCATGACATATATAGGTGAAAAATCGCCACGACCATCGGCACTAATAAAACCATTATTCATCCAGCTATGTGTTTGATTACATGGATTAGGTACATTATCTGTCCAAGACACATCATTGAAAAGATTGTATTTAGCCGTGTACTCCATTCCAGCAACAAGTCTATCATTTTCATAGCTTACCAAATCTACGCCCTGATTCCATGCAATAAGAGCTGGTTCTACCAAATGGGCTATACCTCCTTGGGTATGCCCCTGATCTCTCTCACTTTCAAAACATTGTCCCTCATCATTTATAATATATTGCGTAACGCCAGCACATCCATCAGTAGTATTAGTAAAACCAAATTTATAGGCATCAACAGCATCATTAAACATGGTCATGTTATCACAAAAAATTGCCATAGACATATTACCGGCTAAACACGAGGTTCCCCAGTTCATTGACCGGCTTGGACCGGTACTGGTAATAGGGTAAATTACGTTTTGAAACCAATTTTGTGCTTCAATAATTTTGGATGAAGACCAACCTGCTTCACCATTAAACCCCCAAGCAAGAATTTCGGCAGCATTGGCCATTTTGTTTGAGCCAATACCTTCTCTAAGTGGAGAATTAGTAGTATTAAATTCTGTAACGGTACTTGCCCAAGCATCAATAATATTAATTCCGGCAGTTGCATAAGCTTTATTACCTGATGCAACCCATTTTATAGCCAAAATATAGGCTGCATGCCCTTGTCTTTGAATAGCATTACTATCTGTAATATTAGACGATACAGTTGCTGTATAAGTCTCATCTATATTATCATTTTCCAATTCAAGCCAAGCACTATACCATGGTTCTTCTTGTGCTGCGACCTTGTTTCTAATAAGTGTTAAATCGTCTTCCACTAACCAACCTCCTGGATGCGTTAACTGCGCATAAGAACTTGTTAGGTTTAAAAGTAAGACAAGTATAAAAACAAGACTAATCTTAATATTTTTTACCATCTTTTTTGTTTTTTTATTGATTATTATTCGTTTAATTAATACTTGTAGATAATTCAAAATTTAATCTTCTTAAAAAATTAAATCAACCTTTCTTCTTAATAAGGAATAAACGCCACTCATGAAAAGTTTATTAAATCAAGCTAAAATCTTAAAATTTCTTGCAGACGTATACCTTTAAAATTTTAGATAATGTTTACCGCGACTGCTATTGAATCAATAGTCAATAGTTTTGTCTGAGCTTAAAAGTTAGATTATTTGACAAATAAATGACCTACATGTATTTCAAGACATTATGTTTTTAATAAAAGGCATCATACTTATTACAAAACAAGATGCCTTTTATTCTTATATTCATACGAATGCAAGCATGTTTTAATTCTTAATAAATTTGAATGTTTTATTCTGAGCCCCTTGTAGATTAATAAGGTACATACCTTTGGCTAGTTTTTTTACATTAAGATCTAATTGCTGAACACCGTTTGCGATAGTTCCCATTCTTGTTACGCGTCCACTAATATCTAAAATGGTATATGTTTCAAATTGAGAAGCCGGTATTTTAATGGTTAATTTATCTGATGTTGGATTCGGGTAAAACTTAAAACCATCTTTAATATTATCGTTTATTGATAGTGTTGTACTTGGTAAGGCATAGATAGCCTCTGTATTTAAATTTGTTCCAGTAACATCTGTTACTTTTAACCAGTACCAATATTCTGTATCATTTTCTACGCTATTATCTGTGAATGTTGTTCCTGTTAAACCATTAGAAATTAATTTACGCCCACTAGCATTATCGTCTGTATCTCTAAAAAGCCCTACGTTCTGAACATTTATATCTTGAATATCCCAATTTAATGTTACATATCCATCACCAGGTTGTGTAGATAAAACAATTAGCGGATTCAATGCTTTTGCTATAGCACTTACTGGTTCAGAATTGGTACTTACTCCAGAAACATCTGTAGCTTTTACCCAATACCAATATTCTACACCTGTTTCAGCGGTTGTATCTGTATACGAATCGCCTTCAACATTATTCGCAATTGAAACACGTCCGCTTGGATCTGAATCCGTATCTCTAAATATATCTTGATCGCCTAATGTAATATCTTTTAATTCCCATTGTAGTAAGACTGAATTATCTCCTGAATATGCCTGTAAAGTCACACTTGGGTCTGGCACTGCTGGTGTCGCATTAGCAACATTAGAATCTGTACTTTCTCCAGAAACATCGGTTGCTTTTATCCAATAAAAATACTCAGTCCCATTTTCGGCTGTATCATCTGTATACGTATTTCCTTCAACGTTATTTGCAATTGAAACACGTCCGTCTGGATCTGAATCAGTATCTCTAAACACATCCTGATCGCCTAAAGTAATCCCGTTCATTTCCCAATTTAAAACTACTTCACTATTTCCTTTTGTTGCAGAAAGCGTTATTACCGGATCTACATTTACAGCCGTTGTAGTTGCTGCATTAGAATTATAGGTGTTTGAAACATCATCGGTTACTTTTATCCAATACCAGTAAGTTACTCCGTTTTCGGCTGTAGTATCTGTAAAATCTAATCCAGTAACTTTACTTTGTATTAAAGTACGCCCACTAGGATCTGAGTCTGTATCTCTAAATACATCTTGTCTTGTTGGGGTAATGTTTTTTAATCCCCAATTTAAATAAATCATATCGTCTCCAGGTACAGCAGACAAGCCTACACTTGGTGCATCATCGTAAACACAATTGATAGTATCATCTGAAATATTACCAGACTGGGTTACAGAACTTGGTAAACTATAATCGGTTTCATTACCATGAGAATTATTATCATATACAATTCCTGTAACACCATTTACTCCAGAAATTCCAGCTTTAACATTATTAGAAACACAATTTCTTTTAATATCGATGTTAGTTGTTGGCACACCTTCTGAATTTGCTAAAATTCCAACATCTCCATTATCTTTAACAATACAATCGTACACTAAATACCCATCTGTATTTGCTGCACGAATTCCTCTGAAGTAATTTCCAGACATTTCACAATTGTAAACTTTAATATCTTCACTATATGAAATATTAATTCCGTTTGCCGAGGTTGAATTTAAAAACTGACTATCTCTAACCTCTGCACCATACACACGACGTAAGTACATATTATGTGCATAGCCCTCTTTACCTGCTGTTCCATTTCTTTCGAACAGACAATCTTGAACCAATAAATTTTTAGCTCCTTTTATATGTACACCCCAACCGGTTTCGAAACAATGCACGTTAATAATTGTAATATTTTCATGATCTACACCTTGCGATGTAATTTGAATACCACCTCCATTAATTGCGTTTGTTCCTTGAATGGCTAAATTTTGTATGGTTAAATTCACTAAGCCCTCATCATCTGCAATAATCATGTTCATGTTTACTGTGGTTTGTAGTAAACTTTCCCAATTTCCTTCACCTTGAAGCGTTATGTTACTTTTCATACGAACAGGTGTCGTAATAACATGTGTCCCTTTGGCCAACGTAACAATACCACCACCACTAGCAGCGACATTGTCTATAGCTGTTTGTATACTTTCTCCAGGTGCAACTGTCTGGTCTGTTGCCCATAATGTTGTTGATAAAAAAGTTAAGCAAACTAAAAACAGTAGCTGCTTAAAGGCGTAATAGTTCTTCATAATAGTAGTTTAATAGTGGTTTAATAGTGGTTTAAATTAGTCTTAAAACATTTTGTAAGTTCAAGACTACAATGTCAATTAAAACAAGTAACCTTCTGAAATAGAAGACTTATCCTATTGTAATATTATTATAATATGAGAAGAATGTATATGAATTATAGTTCTTTGAATATCACATATAAGTCATTTTAAAAAATTAAGCCTTTTTATTTCTGTATTACCCTTTACATTTCTTTATTTACTATTTAAATTAAAAATTAATCATATAAAAAAAGCAGTAAATCGTATAGACAAAAGATAAACTGCTTTTTTTTAAATAATATATTATAAACTTAATCTCTACCCTAGTACTTATCTAATTTTAGGAGTTTCATTTCTTTTTTCAACACCAACATTTGGGCCTCCAAATTTTTATCGAGCTTAACTTTTATTACTTTAAGACTCATCTATTAATATTAAATTATAGAAAAATGGGATTCTAAAACACGTTCAGAATCCCATAAATTTTAATTTTAAAATAATTCTTATTTAATCAATTTGTGGTTGATTCCACAATCTATACGGATCGTCATGAGCGATCATTTGTTCTAATAATAAAGCTTCCATTTCTGCTAATTTATCAGCATATTTGGGATTGTTTGCTAAATTAGTTTCCATTTCGCCAGATTTATGATGTTCTGGAAGGTATTCGTTTGGATTTTCTGCCAAGTTAAAAAGTTGAGTTTCTCTAACAGCACCATCCATAACATCGTACTTAATTAATTTCCAATCGCCTTTTTTAACCGCACGCATGCCTGGCTTAGTACCTCCGGCATATACGCCATACATAACGTCTCTAACTACTTCTGTTTCTCCTTTTAATACAGGAACGACACTTTTGCCTTCAACAGTTTCAGGAATATCTATTCCTGCTAAATCGCATAATGTTGGTAATACATCTAATAAATACATATTTCCTTGTACGCGTTTTCCTGTATCTAATCCAGGGCCCTTAACTATAAAAGGGACACGCCATGTGTGCTCATATAAATTTTGTTTGCCTTGAAAACCATGTCTACCAATTGCAATACCATGATCGGATGTATAGATAATATAAGTATTGTCTATTTCTCCAGTCTCTTCTAATTTCTTCAATACTTTACCTAATTGAATATCTATATTTTCTGAACATGCAAACTCACGCCCCATTTCATTTCTAATGGTATTCTCATCTCTATTTTTCCACACGCCACTTACACGTTCTTCATCTCTTAAATCTGGATGCCCATGAAAAAATGGATGCTTCTCTAGGTAATTTTCTGGAAGTGCTGGCTGTTTATCATTTAACGGTGGCAGACTGTTTTTATCCTTATGATTAATTGCTCCATATTTTTCTAACAATTCTGGTGTTCCATTACGGGTATCATGCGGATGAGAAAATCCGAAATAGATAAAAAATGGATCTTCTTCTTTAGCTTGTTCTCTATTATTTAAATAAGTTAATACTTGTTTGGCATGCCATGCACTTCCGCTTTCTTCTGTACCACCACGTTTGGTAGCATCATGAACTTCGGTAAATTGTCTGTTGGCACCTGGATAAGAATTTCCTTTTTTACAAGTACGCATAGTTTTATAACCTGCTCTGTTAAAAATGGCACCAATTGTTTGATCGTCTATAGGATTTGGAAGCGTATCTAACTGAAATTCTGCACTTGGAGGTAAATGCCATAACGTTCTCCCGCTCATAATCATATGTCTAGAAGGTGTACATACAGCTCCATTCATAGACCCCATATGTCTGGCTTGTTCAAATACAATACCGTCATCTGCCAATTTACTAATGTTTGGTGTTTCTAAGATTGATTTTGCATTATAAACTTGCAAATCTAGAGGTGACTGATCGTCTACTAATACAAATAGAAAATTTGGTCGTTTTTGTACTGTTTCTTTCTCTGTCTGTTGCTTATTTTCTGTTTTACAACTGGACAACGTTGTTATTAAAACAAGCCCTAAAATTTTAAATAATTTCATTTGATTCATTTTATTTATTTTATTTCTAATTTTTTGTCTTATATATTAAGTTGCACTATTTATGTATAAAATAAATTTTATTTACCTTTAAATAATTCAACGGTACGTTTAAGCAATATACATCCAGTGCTAAAAGGTTAAAGCGTGATACATTTTTTAACTATTAAAACAAATACATTAATGCCAAGTAATTTTAGATTTTTTTGTATCTGTATTTACCCAAACACTCGCGTGTTCAAATTCACGAGTAAAAATCCATCCATCAGGAGTTTCTCTTTTAAATTCTCCTTTAGGACTTCCTAATGGTTTTTGTAAAGCAGGGTAATCTACTAGATTTCCATCGTCTAAATTCCATCCCCAATTCCATTGAAAATACGAATATGGCTGAGCTCCGATAAGGAAACAGGCTTGAAAATATTCTAACTGATCTTTAGACCGTTGTTCCATCCCTTCTGTGTCGGTAGCTCCAATAGTAATATCCGTTTTCTTTTTCCCTTTTGCTCCGAAACGGTAAATTGATATTTTGCCATCTTTCGCAATTCTAGCCATATCCTTCCATTCTTCCAGTAGATTTTCTTTATTGGTAACACTACTATTGTAGTGTTCAAAGAAAAAGGCATCACAATGCGGATAGACCTCCTCGGTTTTAGCCGCATTATTACCTACTAATATTTTATCTGGTCCCATTTGTTTTTTAAGCTCAGCCATCATTTCACCTTTAGCTTTTGCTATTTCGGCAATCTGATTGTTAGGATAATCTGAATTTAATCCTACATTCATTCGATCGATAAAAATACCATCGGCTCCCGAAATCTCGATACCTTTTACAGCCGACTCGACCCACCATTTTCTAAAATCAGGATTTAAAGCATCAAAATAGTACGAAAAACTAGGTTTAGTTTTTACTCTTAATTTTTCAGTTTTCGGATCAACAAATAAAAATTTTTCTAATTCTGGATTTTTGGCAATACCTTCTGGCGTAAATTCTTGATTAAATCGCGGGTAAGGCCATGCCAAATATGAATTATAATAAAACAATACTTTGGTCTCTGGTTTTATCTTATGAAACGCTTCCACTTCATGCTTTGTCCCTAAAACCTGATCACCAAGTTCATTATAAGCATGCGATTTTTCAATACAGATGAAATCGGTACGATCGGATATAAATTTAACCTCATCCGGTTTTAATACACGGTCTATATCTCCAAAATGGTAGTACATGGGCGTCGCGTCCCAGCTAAATTCTGGATAAAATAATTTTGCATTAGATGCCGTGTCTTCACTCACTTTTTTATTGGTTGATTTCTTTTGCTTACACGAATATAATCCTATGATTAGCAAGCAAATGACACCGAAAGCACTTCTTCTAGATATGTTCATTTTTTTTGGTTTTAAATTTTATTCTATCGATTTAACTACTCCTAATTTATTACAATCGTGATTTTAATTCCCTCCTAACTTCCTCGGCAGTTGGGTCCTTTGCTAGTATTACCCCATTTTCATCAATAAGAAACATGCCGCCACCGCTGCCATCGACATTATATTTTTGCCAAATCTTATTTTGTCTATCGAGTTCCACTAAATTTAACCATTCCCATTGTTCTTTTTCTAAAAATTCAACTAGTCTGTCGGTATTTTTAAATTCTCCAGCAACGCCTATTATGGTAAATCCTTTGTCTTTAAACTCTTCATATAGAGGAACCATCGTTCTGCTTTTCGCTATACAAGGCCCACACCAAGTAGCCCATAAATCTAATAATGCCATTTTTCCATCAATTTTATCAGAAAGTTTAATTTCATTTCCATTTAAGTCAGGTGCAGAAAAATCCGTATATTTTTTTCCGACTTTAATGTTCTCTATTGCATTTGTTAAGTTTGAGGCCAATTTGTTGTATGGATGATTAGGGTTTGCTTTTGAAAGTATTTGAAGATTTTTTTTAGCCATATTAATATCCATATTCTCTTTATTGTACATAAGATCTTTTATAAAAAATGAATAGGATACAATAGAAGGATTATGTTCTATGTAGTCTTGCTGAAATATTTTTTGCTCTTCGTAAATTGGTTTTAATTTACTTTCTATTATTTCTGCTTTTGGACTTAAATGTTGATTGGCTTCTTTTAAATCTCCAAGTTTTTCATAAATAATAATTTTTTCATCGTGGCTTTTAGTTTTTCTTAATTCTGCATATAGTAATTTTGCTTTATCACTATGATATTGGTCATTTTCATATAGTAAACGTTTACTATCTTGTAATGGTTTTAGTCTTGAGTTGAATCTATTGTCGTAATTTTCTTTGTATTCTTTATATTCAGAATTTAGCTTGCCACCTATAACTTGGTTTTTGTCAAACTCCTCTTCAGAGTATATAGTTAGATCAATTTTTTCATTGTTCAAAAATAAAGGCATATATCTACCTCCTTCATTTTTTGCTTTTCCCAAGAACAATTCAACAGATTCTGGAAAATCTAACTTTGTTTTATAATAGAATTTTCCATCTGTAACGGGTATTTCAATTATTGAATCAGAATCAAAATACTGACCAGCTTTAACTAATAGAATGGATTTAGCATCTCCCCCTATTACTGTTCCGTTAATTCCAAGGCTTTGATCGGTTTTAGACGTACAGTTCCATAAGACTATGATACTTAGAAACAAGATTAAATTTTTGGTGATTTTCATTTTTGTTATGGGTTTGGTCTTGGATTTTGGAATTTATATTTTGGGATTTCACGTTCTAATCCAACTCCACCTCACGGAAATCACCAACACCAAATGCCTTCTCCGAGCTGCCCTTAGTTATACTTACAGCCACGTCATTATCCAACCACAGTTGGCCCTTTTTAAATTCTAAAACTACATTTCCTATCGCATTAGCTGAGATAGTATAATCTTTAGCTTTAATCGTTTTACCCTTACCAACAAAAACAATCCAGTCTCCATTTTTTTCGGTTCCTATTAGTGTATATGTCGCATCGGTTTGCATGTCTTTATAGCTTACCAAATTATGATTAGCAGATGAAAACACCACATCTTTACGTCCTGATTTATGAGATACATGTAATCCAACAAATTCAGTATTGCCATTCGCATCTTCAAAACTTGAAATATTGGCAATGCTCTTCCCTTTAGCTGACGTAAACGGTTCGAAAACCGATACAAATGGGTGTTCCCAAGCGGCACCATGTTGTCTCGCAGTAAGCGTTAAATATGGCGATTTATCTGCTTCATATGGTAAGCCTTTATTACCTTTAAATGCTTTTACCGGAGGTGCTTTTATAGAGAACACTTCGCGTCCTTCAGCACCTTTCATCCAAACATTCATAAATACGTCTGACTTACCTTCTTCCATATCAATTTTCCATTCGGCTTGATAGTCGTCATCCAATGTTATCGATTTTTTATCCCACATATAATCTAAGGCATACAAATGTCCGCCAGCAAATCCCATTTCATCACTAGAAGTTAAGGCTAAAGGTTTTCCGTTGGCATCCATAATCGACATAGTTTGACCTAAATTATGATAAAAATAATCGTGGAATTTATCGCCTCCTTTTTGTTTTTTAGAACGGAATACATCTATATAATATCCTGTTTCTGCTCCCGTTTTTACAATACTCACCAAACGCGTTTGATCACTCTGAGTTTCTGGCTCTAGGAAATACACATCGGAATACGTGATATCTTTATAATAGCCTGTTTTTTGTTCTGCTTTTGGATACTCTCCATTTAAGTCGAATGCATGATAACTCATCATCTCTGTATAAGATGATACGCCATCTACCATTACGGTATTGTGCGCCGGAAATTGCGAATAATATTCTAAATAAATC
Source organism: Formosa sp. L2A11 (assembly GCF_009796865.1). Classification (GTDB taxonomy): domain Bacteria; phylum Bacteroidota; class Bacteroidia; order Flavobacteriales; family Flavobacteriaceae; genus Formosa. Next base: position 3,413,818 of record NZ_CP047028.1, read on the forward strand.
GGTTGTAAATAGCCGGCACCTTTTCCTGGATCTGCACCTTGTACAAGCCCTTTTCCATACAACTCCATGTTAATTCCATTGGCATGCATATGGTTTCCTAAAGAACCGTTTAATGAAACCATCATCCCATCGGTTCCGGTTCCCATACGCTGTACATGCCAGCTGACGTTAGGCGCATAAAACGTTTGTGTTATATAATCTGCTGCATCTGCTGTCTCGTATTTCGGATTCAGTTCTAAAGGTTTATTAGCAAAGAATGAACTCATTTCTGCTCTTGGTTTTCTCGCCTTACCGCTCTTTGTTTCTGGCGTAAACAATTTATAAAGCCCTGTAAATTCTTCTTCTAAAGGTTTATCATTTGTTTTCTGAGCGATACGAATCATATCTTCAAAAGCGTCTGTACTTAATTGCCCGTAATAACTATCTCCAAAGGCTACTGTTTGTCCGTTAGGAAATAAATATTGTGGTAACATTTTAACCGCTTTGCCCATCACTGGTGTATATGGTAAAATATTATGGTCGAACGTATGATTAAAATCTTCTATAAAATGTGTTAAATCTTTAGTCACACCTATAGAATAGCCCGGACATTCTGCCCAAACTCCGGTTTCCATATCATACCCAAAATCCATAAATTTATGAAGAGACCATTGGCGTGCAGAAGTTTGATTTAAAATATAATCGATATAATACTCACGCCCTTTACTATCTCTATAGTTTTTATTATCCTGTAACACCATAGCTGCCTTTAAAATGGTTTTAGCTTGATGTAAATTCCAGTTGTTTTGAGGCACTCCATTTTTAATGATTAAGTCCGTCCATTTCTTTATCGTTGCATCGTAAACTTCAATTTTATCAGGATGATTGTTTTCTATATAGGTATGAAGAAAATCGTATAGCTCTGATACCGTAATTAACGTGTTTTCGTGAATCACTTGGAAGCACGTTAAACCTACCAAAGTCTGAATATGACCGTTTAATAAATCTATAGGCTCATTTCTATAGTACATCCCAGTCATATAGGTATCGAAGATATCAAATGCAAATTTTGCATATGCCTCCTCTTCTTCCAACCAATATACAAAAGCTGCATCGCGTGCATAACTCACTAATTTCTCATTGTGTTTGTGAATAATCCCTCCAGTTGCAGATTGCTCTACCCATTCTAAAGGTTTGCCTTCTTTTGTTTTATTTCTAAGATACAGTCCGCGTTCGTCATCCATATACGGCAATATGTCTTCCAAGTCTGGCATTACATAATTGGTCGTGTAATCTCGAGCTCCTGTATAACGCACGGTTGGAACAGGCGCTTCACCATCGGCATGCGAATAATACACACCATCAATATATACATTAGTCGATTTTGTTTTCCAATACATCATTAAACGCGATACCATCCATTCCGGATCTGTTTCGTGACGTGTTACATGGGTATCAATACGTTCGTGAATACCAGCAAGTACATCTTGTGCCCAATCTTCTTTTTTAATGGTCTTTTCTAAACCTTTTTTCTCGGATTGGGTAATGTATAATCTTGGATAGCCTTGCTCGAATTCGTTTGGCAAAGGAATCGTGTTGTCGTTCTGAGCATGTAATCCTGCCGAAAGCATGCAAAGCCCCAAAGCTAATAGCCCACTTTTAATATCTTTTAAATTGATGTATTTATAGGTTGTAAACATGGTAATTGTTTAATTAGTTTGTTTAGTTATAATTTGTTTGTTGCTGTTTTATAGCGGCGTATAAATCACGCGTATTTTACCCGTTTTAGCTTTTGAATTTGCTTGAATACCGATACGATACGCTGGAGCTCCTTCGCGTAAATGCTCTACTGGTACTAATACATCTTTTATAGACACCTTAAACCCTTCACTTTCAATTTCTGCTTTTACTTTCTGATGGTCTGATGTTAAAATAACGGTATGATCATCTACGACTTCGTAATCGTTTAACGTCATAATAGCGATTCCGAATTCAACGGATTCAGAGGCTACAAAATAATCTTCAATAGTAATGGTTCCGTTCCCTGATTTATCATTAACCATGGTACGTTCTAAAGTTTGTAGCATCGGTAATTCGTAAGCTGGTTTAATATCTACCACGACGCGATCTTTAGTATCACTAAATTCTGTCTCCTTAAAAACACCTTTAAACTCCTTACCGTTAGATTGTAATGTATTATTTATTAAAGGCACCGGATGTCCCCAAGAACTACGTGCTTTATTATTAGGCGAAAAAGAACCGGCACGGTACGATGGCGCACCAATATCTCCAGACATAATATCTGAACCTAAAACCAAGGTATATGTTCCGACATCACTATGATTATGATTTTCGGCATTGTGTCCCGCTTTTAAAGCTATTGAAAATGGATTATCTTGTTTTCCTCTGGAAATAATCATTCCAAAATCATTATAAAATGTATGATTTGGTAATTCTGTAACTACAGGGTTTTCTTGAACTTTAAAAAGATCTGGATCGTTCCAAGCGACTAACTGTTCTGCAGCCTCTTCCATTCTAATTTCGTTAGGCACAACGGCACCATAATGTTTCGCTGATAATACATTTGCAAAATTACTTCCTGAACTTGAAATAGACGATACACCATCTGCAAATGGAGCACATCTGCCTTCTTGAATTTCGAAATTCTCAGGAAAGTTTCCTACATTTCTCAATTTTTCTGGATTATTGAATTTAAACAAATCGATATGTCCGTCTGAATAATCGTAAATAATTTGAGCTAAATATAAATAGTGACCAAAACCATATCCCCAATAGCCTAAACCTTCGGAACAATAACCATCGTCCCCAAAACCACTTAAATAATATGCCATACTATTTATGGCAGCTCCAACTGCAGCTATACGTTTTTCATAATTATCTGAATTTGTAATGATGGCTAAAATCGCACCACTTGTACACACAGAATTCCAATTACTGGTACTTTTAATCCATGTGTTATTTTCGTCTAAAAATGCTGTGCTTTTTAAATATGTATCCGTAATACGTCTTTGTATATTAGTATTGATTTGATTGCGTAGATCTTGAGGTAATTTATCTTCTAAAAGTGATTCTGTTAACGCTAATACCGATCCGAATTTACGAGCTCCTAAATCTATAGAGACACGTCTCCCTTCTAAAATGCCATTATTTTTATCGTCGTGATTAGGATGTACCCAAGATTTCATGGCTATAATAGAATCTGAAAACGTTTCTATTTGAGGTAAAAAACGGCCTTTGTTCTCGATACATTCTGCTAGCACAAAATGTTCCAATTTATCCATTGTACGATAATATCTTGGCTTATAAATACCTCTATTTCCGTCTTTATTGGCCAAACGATAAATACTATCTGTAATTGGCACTTCTGGTTTACTATCTAACAAACCGTTTGCCTTTTCTAAATATGTCTTTCCAGATGTAGATGCTGCAACCTTGTTCCAATATTCACGATCTGTTATTTTTGGAGCGGGCTGAAAATGATCTTCAGGCATTGCTTTTTTAAGCAACTCCATTTGCTTTGGTGTCGGATATAAAGTATCTGAATTACCTAAATCTAGATAATCTTGAATATTTAAAGTTTCAAGTTTTTTCTCAGAAGGTGTTTCACATGAAGTCGCAAAAACCAACATTGATACCAAGAATAGTAAAATAGATTGGAATGATATTTTTTTTAAGGTCATAATATAGAAGTTAAGTCATCTGCCGTTAAAAAAATAAACAGCATGAATACCATATATTTTAATACTATAACAATACTATTTTTTTTAAATCACATTCGCTGTAAATCATAGTTCATTCTTTATAAACTATGTTCCTTTATCACTATTTCTACTAATATATCCGGGATTGAAAGCATAAATAAGAATATGTACTAATATATATATTAAGTTTAGAAGCATTGGGTTCTTATTAAAAAGAGTCTCTCTAAATGTTATAAAAACAAACTATTTATTTCCAAGTTATTTTAGCTTTTCTATTTTCGGTATCTAACCATACACTCGCATGTTCAAATTCGCGAGTAAACTCCCACCCTACTGGAGTTACACGTTTGTAAGCGCCTTTTGGAGCACCTAAAGGTTTAGAAAGTTCTGGATAGTTTACTAAATTTCCATCGGCTAAATTCCAAGACCAATTATATTGAAAATAAGCATACGGTTGTGCTCCAATAAGGTAACACGCTTGATAAAATGTAACTTGATCTTGAGACAGTTTTGGCATTGCTGCCTGTTTTGTTTTTTTATCAGCTTTAGCTAATGCCGTTCCTGTTGTTTTTGCTCCAAAACGGTAAATAGATATTTTTCCTGCTTTGGCAATCTTAAGCATCTGATCCCATTCTTTTAACAATACTTCTTTAGTTGTAAATTCTTGTCCTGCATGTTCAAACATAAAAGCATCTGCAGACGGAAATACAGCCTCGACTTCTGCCGCATTATTTCCTAAAACTATTTTATCTGGTCCTAATTTATTTTTCAAAGCTGCCATTAACTCGCCTTGTGCTTTTGCAACCTCAGCACTTTTATCTTCACGTAAATAATCAAAACCATGCATTTGATCTATAAATGCTCCATCTGCTCCAGATTCTTCTACGCCTTTGGCAACTGTATCTACCCACCATTTGCGAAAATCAGGATTTAAAACATCGAAAAAATACACCAATTGAATGTAATGATCTCTGTAAGCTAGTGCTCCTGTTTCTGGATCTTTAAGTAAAAACGCTTTAAGATCTGGATGATTATTGATCTGTTCTGGTGTAAAATTCTTGCTATATGAACTAAATGGCCAGGCATACGCTGAGTTAAAATAAAACAACGCTTTTATTTCTGGTTTTTCCTTTTTAAAAGCAGCTATTTCATGTTTCGCACCAAGTTCTGAAGCGCCATAAACTTTAAGCCCGTGTGATTTTTCTATGCATATAAAGTCTGTTCGTGCTGCTATATATGAAACCTCTTCTGGTGTTAATACGCGTTCTATATCTCCGAACATATAATACATGGGAGTGCTATTCCAATTGAATTTAGGATACCCTGGATTTGAAACATACACGCTACCATCGCTATTAAAATAAGATGTTTTGGCATCTGTTTGTGCGTTTAAATGTACCGATGTAAATAAGAGCAACATAATGGCACAAGTATATGTTAGATCTTGAAATTTATTTTTCATTGTAATTTATTTCAACTGTTATAACTTCTCGATATACACATAATAGGCAGGATGAACATGTCCATCTTTATCTATTAACTGTGCTTCCATATCGTATTTTCCTGCTGGGATTTTTCCTTTAAAAATAACCTCTTGCTGATCTTTATCTATTTTTAAGGTTTTATCTAAATCTGCAACAAACAGATAAGCTTCTGTAAAATCTGATTTTACACTTGCAGGCATAGTTTTATCAAACACTATCGCTTCCTTTTGAGCAGGGAATTTTGAATTAATACCGAGTCCGCTTTCTCTAGGAAACCGACGCAGTGTAATGGTATATTCTCCATCTTCTACAAACTCTATTTTCCAAGCTCCTGATCCCGTTACACCCTCTACAGCTCCGTTTTGGTGCCATGCTGGTGTATATTTTCCTGAAATTAGATCGTGAGCAGAGATTCTACTCGGGTTTTCGTAAGGAGAACCTACTTTTATATATGCATATCTTTCATCTACGCCATCATCCATAAAAGATTGCCACCAACGTTCGTAACCTTCAGCTAAACGGGCTGCAACTTCTGGATGTGCTGCAATTACATTTTGTTCTTGTGCTAAATCCTTATCTATATTATACAATTCGTCACCATCTACTAAACGCCAATTATTATCCATTACTGTATATTTCTTATATTTTATTAGATTTTGTTTTCTTTGGGTATCCATATATAAAATTCGGTTTTCCCAATCGGCATTTTTATCATCTAATAAGGGCTTTAAACTTTTACCGTCAAGTGGTTTTATCGGATTAAAATCTAATCCAAGTAAGTCTACAAACGTTGGTAACAAATCGTAATGCGCCACTAGATTATCAATATCTTTTCCTCCAGTAAGTTGCCCATCAGGCCAACGGATAAAAAATGGCACCCGATGTCCGCCGTCATACTGACTCCCTTTTCCTCCTCTTAAACCAGCATTGTATGTACCACGTCCTGCCGACGTTCCGTTATCTGTAGTAAAAATTAAAATGGTATTATCTGCAATTTTAAGAGCATCTAACTTATCTACTAATGTCTTAAAATTATCATCCATATTAGTGATCATACCATAAAATCTGCGGAGTCTAGGATCTAAATCTTTATATTTTTCTCCTTGATATTGATCGTAATATGCTTTTGGTAAATTATAAGGAGAATGCGGTGCATTGGTAGAAATATAACAGAAAAATGGTTCGTCTTTATGATCTTCAATAAAAGTTATCGCTTCAGAAAAGAAAACATCTGTACAGTAACCTTCATATTTTTGAAGCTGTCCATTATGCCAATAAGTATCGTCGAAATAATCGTTTCTCCAATAATCTGGTCCTTGTCCAATTCCGCCACCACCATGTCTAACAACTTCATGAAACCCACGATCTATAGGTCTAAACGGATAATTATCGCCTAAATGCCATTTACCAAACAAACCATTTGTATACCCATTTTGAGCCAATATTTGAGGTAAAATAACCTCATCTTCAAACAGTAAAGACCGTCCGCTAATCGTATGATAAACATTTACTCGATTACTGTGGCGGCCAGACATGATTGCACTTCGAGAAGGTGCACAAGTAGTACTTACATGATAATTAGTAAACCGAATGGCTTGATTATAAAGTTTATCGATATTAGGCGTTTTTACATACGGATTTCCTGTTGCTCCCAAATCTCCCATTCCCTGATCGTCTGTAATGACGAAAACAATATTAGGTTTTTGCTTGATCTGTTTTTTATTTTGACTATAAATTGAATTAACAGTACTACATAAAACTAATACTAGAAGAGATAAATGATGTGTTGCTTTTTTCATTTTTAAAGTGATTATTTTTTTAAATTTACTGAGATTACACGAGCCACTTCCTTTCCTTGTTGTTCACTTCCCAAGGCATTGTAATGTACATTCCCTGGTTCTTGTGCCCATGCTTCTAAATGTGGTTTTGTATATGTATATAAATCGTTTACACTTATGTTTGGATACTCAGAGAGAACCTCTAAAGCCGCTTTATTATATACAATACTATCTCCTTTTTTTCTTCCTTTAGCCTCTTCTGGAACTGGTGTTGTTGTTGCAAAAATTAATTTAGCTTCAGGGTAATTTGCTTTCAAATAGTTGCATATCGCTCTTAATTGCGCTTTGTATTCGCTTATACTCGACACTTGTTCTCCACTTATATTTAAATGTTTTCCTTTTAGATATTTTAAATCGTGTAGACCTACATTAAAATGAATCACGTCCCATTTAAAATTCCAACCTTGTTCTAAATTAGGCTGAAACATAGTGTTATGCATTTTTTCCATATTTGGAATAAAATCTTTACTAGCCCCACCATTTTTAAATAACCGAATAACATTAGCCTTTCCTGCTAATTTTTTTATAACCGTAGACGAATACATAATTGACACAGAATCGCCATAAATAAGTACATTAGGCAGATCTGCTTTGGGGTCGATATAATTAAAAGCATCGGTTTTATACACAGATCCTACATTTCCGCATAATGTCTCCCACGCTTTTTTACAGACAATAGGATTCGTATCGTTAGTCTGCTGAAAACCAAAAGATAACGGTCTCACTCCTAATCCCAACACAGCTGTACCTAAAAGGTTTACAAAGGTTTTACGTTTCATTTTTATTATAAATTTTTAATCCAAAAAAGTCTCAATGGGAATACTTTTATCGCATTCCTTTATTTATCTCCTGCTTATTCACCCTTACATTCACTTCAGACAGATATTATTTATTTTCAGCTTGATATTTAGCGACTATAGCTGCGGCTAATTTTTTAGCGCCTTGTTTATTTAAATGCACACTATCTTTTAAATCGGCTTCTGAGGTTACAACATCTAAACCACGAACAAGATGTAAATTATCATATTGTTTCTGAAGCTTTTCAATAACCGCTGTGCTGCCATTACGCCAGACGTCCATCCGATTTTCTGGATTTACTTTACCCACAACGGTAGTGGTAAATGTTTGTGATACACAAATGATATCGGCTTGCGGAAACCTACTACATAAACTACTAATAAGAGTTTCATAAACCGGTAGCACCCCACTAATGGGATCTGCTTCATAGGTCACATCGTTATACCCCCATAATACGGTAATTAAACGTGGAGATAATCCATCAAAATTTCGTAAAGTTTCAATCGAAATTTCAGATCCGCCAGTAGCTAAGTTTACGTAATCAAATCCTAAAGCATCGGCCACACCGTAAGGATATGTATCTACAGTTCCAGATTGTCCTACACCATGAGTTATAGAGTTTCCAATAGCCACGTATAGTGGCTTTTTAACTTCAGGTAAATCAGATAATGTGTAACCTGCGGACAGCTCTAAACCTAAGAACTTCACTCCTGAAAAATGAGGTAGGTACACCTCCCATTTGTTGGTCTCTTTCGATGGATTAGCAATGGTAAACTCTAAATCTGAAATAAAATCATAAACCTTGACATCGTCCTTAAAAACCGTAAACCGTCGCTTTCTCCCTTGACTATTTTCTAATTTGTCAAATTTTAATGTTATAAGCGGACTATTTGTTTTAAAACTAATACTAATTCCCGGTTGTGTTCTTGCTCTAGTTATTTCCAGCGTCCCATCGAAACCAGCGTTAAAAAAATCTTCGGTATATCGATATAACTCAGCTTCGGATTCTGTGACCTTCGAAAACAGTACACCATTATACCGCAAAGCACTATCGTTTGGTTTTATAAAGTTACTTTCCACAAAACTAGATTTCTCTTGTGCCGTTACCATAAATATAGTACTACAAAACACTAAAAGCAGGCTGATTTTAATTCTATCCATAAGGCTTAATTTATTACATATTTTAGTCTAACCGATTCTTGGTTGTTTATATTAATCCAAAAACAGTTCTATTGGTACGGCGGTTTCAAACTCTTTAATCCGAATATTTCGATAATAAATCTCTGCCGTTTCCGATTGAAATCCGATAATTCCTGATTCTGGTGTTAAATTGAATGCCATATTTACAATCTCTCCATTCAGTTTATGAATGGTATATTCTCCACCCATAACAATAATTTCACAAGTATTCCATTTATTGTTTAATGCATTATAATTTGTAGTAGGCTTTGCTAAATGCATCCAATCACTTTTATCTTCTGGAATTCCTCCATCTTTTGGAGCTAAAAACGTTTTCCCATCTTTAGACGAAAACCCAATCATAACCTGCACCGCTAGGTCTTATTAAATCTCCAGTATGATTGTTATTGGTTATTTGATTATAACGAATTTGATATTCAATACCTATGGGCCAAACTTTATCGTCTGTAACATGATAATACACACCAGCATCGTACTGCCATCTATCAAAATTATTTGTGATTTTTTCTCCCCATTTATATTGAAATCTCAAAATGTAATTACTGTATTCTTTATTGGTATAAAATAAGCCATGTGTTGCATTCTCGCCTGTATTTAAATTTAAACTATCGGGCATATTCTTAAAGACGTGCACCTCTTCATTTTCTATAGCAAAGGCTTTTTTAGCTTGTTGGGCATCTCCGTTTCTTAACTTTAAATGCCAACCGTCCCAATTTTCACCATTGAATATTTCAACAAACCCATTATCTGATAATGGATCCGATTGCCCATTCATGACCATGACGTTTAGTGCTAGAAACCCGACTAAAAGAATAAAAGGCCTTAATTGTTTCGCTTTCATTTTAATTGAATTTAATGAATTTGGTTATTTAACAGTTATAATCTGTTTCTCTACAATTTCTGCTGAAGACTTCCCAATCTGGATTTCATATCGTCCAGGATTTACCACATATTTTTGTTTAGCGACATCCCACCATTCCATATCATCAATAGAAAAACTCAATGTCACTTGCTCTGTTTCTCCTTTAGAAACAGACACGCGTTTGAAGGCTTTTAACTGACGAATAGGCTGATAAACTTCAGAATCTAAATTAGTAACATATAATTGAACAACATCATCTCCATCCATGACTCCTGTATTTTTCACATCCAAAACAGCCGTGACTTCTTTTTTCTTCTGAGTTACTTTTAATCCTGTATAATCGAATGACGTATAACTTAATCCATATCCAAACGGATAGGTTACATTATCTTTCATATACATGTACGTCCGTCCTTTACTGATTTCGTAATCTTCAAAATCTGGTAATTTATCAGGATCTGTATAGAAAGTAAGCGGAAGATGTCCTGAAGGATTCTCTTTACCTGTAATTAATTCTGCTAAAGCGTAACCACCTTCTTGTCCAGGGAACCATTGTAATAGTATTGAAGGCACAAGCTCATTTAATTCAGCCAATTGCATGACTGTTCCGCCATTAAGAACCACCAACATATTAGGATAAATAGCCGCCAATGCTTTAATTTCCTCCATTTGGTCTTCTGGAACAATAGAATTCATGCGGTCATGAGACTCTTTAGACATTCTCCATGTTAAACCTCCCACATAAATTAATAATTTATCCTCAGGATTTTCAACAACCACATCGTCTTGTGGTTCTACCCATTTTAACAAGGCCCGAGCAGGTTCTGCTTCGCCATTATAATACTCTACTTTTAAGTTTACAGCTTGCCCTGCTTCAAGAAAAACCCCTTGGGATTCATCTGAATCCTGTGCTTTGCTATGCCAATTATCTATAACTTTTTCATCATTTATCCAAACGCGTGCTCCGCTTAATGCCGTAATTGAAAAATAATGTACTCCAGTACGATTAGGCGTTAATTCTGCTGTCCAACGTGCAGAAAACGTAGGTTGTGGAATCTCAGGATCTATATGCGCTAGAGGCTTTGGTAAATCTAAATCAAAACCGCGATCTGTTCTTACCGAAACCGGCTCACCTTCAAGTTTAGTTCCTGCAAAATATTCTCCGGTTACACCTTTAGTATTTGGTTTTCCAGGTATATTTAAATTGCCTTCAGGAATAAATAACCACTTGCCTCCTAACTGACTTTTAATTTCAAAACGATCTCCAGCAATTTTTTTCATTCCCAACATAGGTGTTGCAGCAATACCAGCTGCATTTCCGCTATAAGCTCCAAAAGGTGCATCGTTTACATAAGGTCCTGCAAAAAGAATAGATTTATATTTCTCAGGTGTTGCGGGCAGTACATTGTTCTTATTTTGTAATAAAACAGCACCTTCACGAGCAATTTGTCTGGCGATTTTTAAATGATTTTCTGAACCTACAACAGCTGTTGATATTTTAGTATACGGATTATCTTCATCTGAACGCAAAAGTCCTAACTTAATACGTGTTGCCAGATTACGGATAATCGCTTGATCTAAATCTGATTCTTTCATTAAGCCTTGTTCCACTGCTTGCTTAGACCATTCTCTTTCGTTTACTTCTGCAGCACGATCTGAACCTGAATACATATCTACTCCAGCTGTAATCATCATTGTAGCAGCTTCTGGTCCGTTTTTAGCATATTTATGTTTTTCAACCATATGTCCTGGCACGCCAACATCGGTAACAACTGTACCATTAAATCCCCATTCGTTACGTAAAACATCGGTTAACAACCATTTATTTGCCGCACATGGAATTCCATTTAAACCATTATAGGCCACCATTATAGATTCTACATCTTCTCGAGCAATAACATCGCGATACGCTGGGAAATAATATTCACGTAATGCACGTTCTGAAACATCGGGACGGACATACAACCGGTTATGTTCTGTATTATTGACCACAAAATGCTTTATAGTTGCTACCGTTTTCAAGTAATCTGGATTGTCTCCTTGCAATCCACCTACAAAAGAACTCGCTAATTCTGTTGTTAAAAATGGATCTTCTCCATAGGTTTCTTCGGTACGTCCCCAGCGTGAATCACGAGCCATATTAATTACAGGACTCCATAAGGTTAAGCCGTGATATCGTTTTGCTTTATCTTGGGCAGAGTCTGCATTATTAAGTGCACGCGCTTCATCACTAATAGCTGTTGCCATATCTTTTATTAAAGGCGGATTCCAACCAGAAGCCATAGACAATGGCACAGGAAACTGAGTTGCCTCACCTCGACGTGCTACACCATGCAAGGCTTCATTCCACCAATGGTGACCCGGAATATCTAAACGTTCTATAGGCAAACTGGTCATTTCTATGAGCCCAACTTTTTCATCTAAAGTCATTTGTTTTACCAATTCCGTTGCTTGCTTTGTTGCTCGCTTATGAAGTGCTGTTCGGTCTTGAGCAACAGTTGTTCCTGCAAAGAGCATAGCAATACAATAGGTCGCTATTAAAATGTATTTTTTCATATTATTAAATTTCTATAAATGAGTCTTTCAAATGCTTTAATCTTCCGTTTTACAACTGCATCTTTTCTATATACAATACTATTAATTTTCTATAATAAAAGATATAACTCATCATTCAAGTACTATAAACTATGATTCATTTTGAGGTTGACAATATTATATCATGGATTAAAAGTTATTAGGTAAAAAATGCCTCATAATTACTTTTTAGAAGTAACTATGAGGCATTATACTATTTTGATTTTAATAAACTACTTCATTGCTTTTGCAATAGCTAATTTTATCATTGGTGTTTAATAATCTAAACACATAATATTATGTGCAATACGCACAATTCTAATATATCCTCTATTTTCTGCAATACTGTTAATCAATTAAAGCATTCCAATTACCTCCAAAATAAGCCTTATCAATGTCTTTAATTTGTATTTCGTTCTTTACGCGTTTTGCCTGATCAAGTAAATCCATATAAATATAAAATTGCAACCAATACCCATAATTATACTTCTGATTTTCTGATTTTGGATCTTTCATAAATGCATACCACGAAGTATTTAATCCCTTTTTTGAAGCAATTTCCAACGCGATTTCTGCTTGCTCCCAAATAGCATCAGACATAGACTTATGCAGTGTTCTATAATCTTTATATTCCATTTCAGATATATTGATAATCTCACAGCGATCATCAATACCTAATTCTTTTAAAGACACCGTTTTTTCAAAATGGGTATCTCCATCGATGTCCATTTCAATTTTATCGATAAAGCCATTATTATCAGTATCCTCATATTTAAAGGTACTAAAAGGGCTAAATTCATTTTGTTTTCGGCTATGTCTAGGCTCATAGAAGTCTTCTACTCCACCCCATGCCTGATAAGAAAAAGCCAATTGATCTATTCTCCATGCGCCCCATTCTGCTCCATAAAGATGTATTTTTCCATCAAATTTAGAGATATACAAATTCCCGTGTCCACTGTTATCCAAATCCCACTCTCCACGGTCTCCAACCGCATCAGATTGAATATGATTATCTAATCCACCATTCCTTGCACTCGTTTTAAACAAATCCATAGGATCGTAAAACTCTACGCGTTCCCAACGTTCACAATCATCATCTTCATCATACACAAAAACAACCTTATCCCATTTACCTCTATTGTAAGTTAAATCCAGAGCGGTCTCAAAACCAGGATAAATTAACTCAGAAACAGCTCTCCATCGGGGATCTTTAATAAATGTATCCGCTTCTTTTACTCTTTTATTCTCAAACTTGTGAACCTGATCCATATAGTCAAATCCTTCACCTTCAAATTTAATCGACATATCAAAATCATATTCATTGCTTGGTGCATTGTCATTATCTAAATCTAAAGATATTGCGACATAGCTAATCTTGCCTTCTGTATATTGGTTCGGAAAATTAGTAGGTCTATCGGTTCCCCTAAACGTCATCTCTGTTAATCCATCTTCATCGTAATCGAAAAACAAAAATGGGTTCTCCCAATTTAATCTCAAATCGTGCAAGCGATCTGTTGTAGCATGTGCCTTCAAGAACGTACTCTGTCCAGAGTAATCTTCTATAAAATTTGATTGTCCCTCATGTAACCAAGCACGAAGACGAAACGTATTCCAGTCAAAATAGTTAAATACATTATCTTTATCGGCATCTATCATCCACATATAATGTGGTCCTCGCCTTGTTCCCTTCGGTGCATTATCTATATAAACTTGCATATCTGCAACGCCATCTCCATCTGTATCGACCCAATCGAATGCTGCATCATTGATATCACAATAATTTCCATCTTTGTTAATATCAATCAGTAAACAATCGCTATCTGTGTCGCCTTCAAAATCGCCTTCTTTCATATCGTCGTCATCGTCAATCCACATGATAGGTGTATTATGAATTGTAATGGATTTTATAATATCCGGATCTCCATCATTATCCAAATCGATACTAGTGGGCTCATATCCTATCGGAGGCAGAGGTAAACGATAAGATACCAACGGGGTATTGTTGTTCCAATAATCGGATTTTGAAGAATATTTTCCCTCCTGTTGAGCCAATCCGATAAATGGAATGGCTAGACTAAAATATAGCGTTAAAATAAATCTATTCATAGATTTTAAATGTTCTTAAAGTTTACATGAAGAATAAAAAGAGAGTCTTCGTTTGGGACGCTATGGTTTCATAACGCTTATTATATCTCGTTGATCTACAACTATTTTACAAGCCTCTAAACCATATCTATGTTTGAAGCCCCCTATTACATTCTATATCTCTATTTTTTTAAAACCGTATTAATAGCATCATTCACCATAGGCTCCATAAGTAGGTAACCATCTGTATTTGGATGCACAGTATCTCTACCTAATTCTTTTTTCAATCCTTTTTCTGCATTTACCATTGGCGTATAATAATCTAAAAACACAATATTATTTGCTTTGGCATATGCTTTAATAAGGGTATTTAATTCTATAATTTTATCTGCAGGCTCTATAGATGGGCTCCATGAATAACTAGACGCAGGTAATACTGCAGCTAGAACAACTTCTATATTATTAGCTTTAGCCAACTCTGCCATTGAAAAAATATTTGCAGCAACACGTTTTACACTTATCTCTCCTCTATTACCAGCAATATCGTTTGTTCCAGCAGAAATTACAACTACTTTGGGTTGCAACTCAATGACGTCTGGTTTAAATCGTAATAACATTTGTGCACTTGTTTGTCCGCTTATTCCTCTATTCACGTAATTTGGATTGTCTTCAAAAAACACAACATGATCTCTATCCCAATTATCTGTAATAGAATTCCCTATAAACACCACTCGATTTTCATTTTTAGTTGGTGCTTTTAACTTTTCATTTGCTTTTTTATAACGGTTTAAATTTGCCCAATCTTCAGTAGGCGTTAATACTATTTTTAGAACTGTCGCGTTATTATTTGGTGCAACTTCAGGTACAAAAACAGTTAAATTACCATCAATTAACTTTGTTTTTAATTTTTTAGCTCCATAATCAAAAAAAGCTGTTCTTACTTTTATATGTCTATCAATAACCAACTTCCCGTCTTTTGGCCAATCGGAAACAATCGCATAAATAACATCATCTTTTTTAGTGTAATATCCCCAACTTGGTTTCTCTAACGAGGTTTCTGAAACATTAGATATAGCCTCTTTATTTTCGTTTTTCCAAGTTTCACCAAACTGGTCGTATTCAGAATTTGATTTCTGATTAGATTTTTCTTGTGCAAATCCTGTACTTAGGCACATTATTCCTGCAACAAAAAGGATTATAGTTTTTTTAAAAAATTTCATTTTATATGATTTTAGTAGATTTTTATCTATTCAACTTTTTTTTGTTCTTTTTCTAATTGACTGAGATTATATAGGTTTACTAATCCCATAGATATTCCAAAGAATAAAAAACGAAATATTGACTTCCATATTATAATTTCTTTTGTTCCCCAATATTCATCAATTCCCATCAGAATAGTATATAAAATCCCACTATACAAACCTGTTTTTATTGATTTTTTTTGAATTGCATTCATAATTGTACTTTTTAAATTTTTCATTTCCATTTAAAGTAGAGTCTGAAATAAACACCAATTCCAACGTAAACAAAAAAATAACATTGCGGCATGCGAATAGCACTACTACAATGTTATTATTTTTAATTGAAATTTGTTCTAAATTATGGTTCAACGTCTATAAACTATAACTTATTTAATCTATTTTAGTTCTATTTTAATAACCGTTACCGTAGTATCTGGTGCCAGCATAGGCACATCTATAAGTAATTCCCGAGATGTTCCAAGAGTTTTTAATTCTGTTTTTGGATCTGTTAACACTGTAGCTCTTTTTACTTTGATTTCTTTGTTTAATTTTAAAGTACCATCTGTTGGCCAATCGAAAACATGAGCATAAAGCACACCATCTTTTTGAGTATAACGTCCCCATTTTGGTTTTTCATATGGACTTGCAGAAGCTCCATAAATAGCTTCACCGTTTTTCTTAGTCCACTGCCCCATTGCTTCTAAACGTCTAATACTTTCTGCAGGGAATCTACCGTAACCATCTGGTCCAACATTCAATAAAAAGTTTCCTCCTTTAGAAACAATATCTACTAATTTATGAATTAAATCTTCACTACTTTTCCAGTTGTTATCAGAAGGTTTATATCCCCAAGTTCCATTCATAGTCATACAAGCTTCCCAGTCTGAATCTATTCCTGTATCAGGAATTTCTTGTTCTGGTGTACCAAAATCTCCAGCAAATTCTCCCGGATGATTATTCATACCGTCCATTCCTGTACGTCCTTTATCCACTCTATTATTTACAATTGTATTTGGTTGAATATCGCGAATGTATTTGTACAAATCTTTACCCATTTCTGTAGTATAATCTGAAATCCAATCGCCATCAAACCAAACGACTCCAATATCTCCGTAGTTTTTTAATAATTCACCTACTTGAGGTTTCATATAATTCTCATAGTATTTTGGAAATTCTGGATTTACCACAGACGGATCGTCATGTTGAGAGATGTTATAATTTGGATATAAATTACCTTGTGCTTGTGGGTGATGCCAATCTACAATAGAGTAATACAGACAAAATTTGATATCTTGTTTTTTACACGCTTCAGCTAATTCTTTAACAATATCACGTTTAAATGGTGCTGTGTCCATAACATCGTAATCCGATACTTTAGAATCCCATAACGCAAATCCTTCGTGATGTTTAGATGTTAATACAATATATTTCATCCCTGCATTTTTTGCCATCGTTACCCAGGCATCTGCATCGAACAATTGCGGATTAAACATTTCGGGATATTTCTCATAATCTTCAATGGTATAATCTAACTTATCCATAGCCCATTCTGCACCTCCACCAGCAATTTTAGTACCACGTTCTCCTCCAATAATAGAGTATGCTCCCCAGTGAATAAACATTCCAAATTTAGAATCTCTCCACCACTCCATACGAACGTCATCAGACAATTTCTTCTTTGAACTTGCTTGAGCCATTGCTGGCCCTACATTTAACATGACGATTACCACCAGTAAACACATGTTTCTTAACGTATTCATTTTCATAGTTTGTTGTTTTATTTTTAATTAATTTGTTTGTATTTTAATAATCTTCTCAGACTGGTTTCTTATAATTACAAGTTCCATTTCATTTGTAGTGTTTTCTACATTTATTTTGAAAAAATCTTGAACATTATTCACAAGTTTTCCATTTGCTTTTAGAATAACATCTCCTTTTTTAATTCCATTGTTTTTAACGGCAGGACTTGGTTTCCATATTTTTAAAACAATAACGCCTTCTGCGGAATTTAATCCGTAAGCAGATTGTTCTTCTGGAGAATCTACAGATTTTAACTGATTACGTAACCAAGCGACAACGGGACTACTTGTGTTTTCTGAAGCATCTTTAATTACAGGAACTTTTGGTGTTTTAGCGATTGCTTTAAACGCTTCTTTTTGCACACCAAATTGATTCATCGGAAAATTTTTAAAGCCAATTTTTAATGCTGGAGAATTCTGTGCAACACTAAAATCTAAATGTTTTGGGGCTTTAAACATCGGATTGCCATAAGCGCTATGTAAATCTCTATCGTAAATTTGAGATTTCATCATAGCGACTTCATTCGGGAAGAAATTATAATCTAACTCTTTTCCCCAACCTAACAAACCAACATCCTGATAGGCATCACTAACTATATTGTGTTTAAAAACATCTTCACTATTTGCGAACCACACATGCGGATGCAAAGAATTATTTACCATTATATTATTTTCGACCACACGATTAAAACCTTCACGCAGCTTTAGCCCATTATTAAGCATTACATTATTATAAATATGATAGTTTGAAGACCCATCGTCTAAATCGACATCCCAACCATGATCGCAACGGAATCTATTATGTCTAATAATGGTGGTTTTAATAGCATCCCAAGTATACATATCTGGAATTTTTGTAGTAATACTGTCCATAACATGACGTTTTGGAAGCCAAAAACGATCGCGTCCCCAAGAATTAAACGAACCATGGTCGCTGGTTTCTAAAACCGTATTAAACACATCGTTAAATTCTATAATATGTCCGCCCCAAGTACCATCTCCAATATTTATTCCGGCTCTTGGCACATCGTAAATACTATTATGTCTTATCGTAATATCCATTGCCATAGCAATTTCTACACCTGCAGTTTGTTTTTCTATGCGTCCAATTCTGTGAATTAAATTATCTTCTACAAGACAGTTTCTAGGATATAAATTATTTTTTGGACCTGCAATTGTATCCATATCCTTTAAATCTACATATTCTGCATAATTAAATGAAGGAGAACGCACTGCAGAAGGATCTCCTACAAAAGATATTGCACTTGCTCCATTCTCGTAAATATGATTTCCTTTTACTTCTAAACCAGAATTATACTTACTTGCCATAATCACGTTTCCGCCTAAATTGGTAAACTCATTATTAGTTATTATACAATTTTCTGTGCCTTCAAAAAACAAAACGGCACCTCTATAAATAGACCAGTCGCTTCGCAATAATGGCTCGTAATTTTCCATGAACGTACGTTTGGTATATTTAAAAGTAATACCACTTATAGTAACATCTTTTACTGGATCTTGTAAAGTACCAACAACCTGAATTAAATTTTTAAGCACAGCAACTTCAACTATAGCCGTTTCTATATTTACATCTTGTGTTGGCCAATAGTATAATTTATGCGTGTCTGAATTTAAAAACCATTCTCCAGGACTATCTAATTCTTCGAACACATTTTCTACCATTCGAAACTCTTCGTGTGGTTTAGATCCGCGATTATTTTGTTGTCCGCCTTTTAAAATTGCAGTTCCGTCTTTATTAACTCCTGTAATTACAAAATGAAAACCGCCCCATTTTCCACGATGCAAAGCATTAAAGAAAGCCCCTTTTGGATGTTTCCATGTTGCAATTCGTTCCTTAGAAATAGCATCTACTGCATAACCATTCCAATACTGAGCCGTTTCATCGTAATTGGGATAACGTGCTAAAATTTGTGGTGTTTCGTTTATAATTAACTGATCGAAATCTAAATCAGGATCAACATCTGCTACAAAAATAGTTTCATTATAAGGTTTCCAATCAGGAGACAATGTCTTAGCCCCTTTAATAGTCACTTTAGAAGCGTCTGCACCAGATATTGAAATACCATTTAGCTCAGGTGTAATTAATATAGGATTCTCTATATTATAATCTCCAGAATCCATTTTTATTTCAATGTTTAAATCTACTTGTTTTTGTTTTAACTCTGAAGCTTTTTTAATCGCATCTTCTAAATTAGAAAACGGTTGGTTTTTACTACCATTAGGCTGCTCTACTATTTGGGTAGACACATACAATATTGTAGTTTCGTTTTGCTGAATATTACAAGAAAGCTGAGTAAAAACAAGGATTAAGATCAATAAAAAATGCTTCATAAAGAATACGTTTTAAGTTGGTTTAAATAGTTGGTTTACCTTTTAAATAGCCTATAGATTTTAAAAATAAATCTGATTGATGAACGGTCTCTATATAATATTTATCGTCTTTTTGTCTTCCTTTATTTAAAAAACCATGAGTTTGCCCATTATATAAATGTAAATCGCAACGATTACCTACAGCCTCCATTTTTGCTTTAAATTTATTAATAGTACTCACAGGAACATGTTGATCTTTTGTACCAAAAAACAGTACGGTTGGAGGCGCTCCTTTTTCAATATTATGTAATGGTGATATTTCCATATAACGATCTCCTATTCTTTCGTAACCATAACCTCCAGGACCATTATCTATTACAGGATTAAGAAGCACTAAAGCATTTGCTTTAGAACTTATAGAAACATCTTCATTAGGTTCGTCTAATCCAATAATCATAGCTGTTGCGGCACCAATATGTCCTCCTGCAGAAGCGCCCATAACTGCTATTTTTTTTGTATTAACATGATATTTTTTTGCATGTTGTCTTAAAAAACGAATAGAAGATTTAGCATCGCTAACGGCTTCAAAAGGCGTTGTGTTTTGGCGAGACTTTACTCTATAATCTACGAGTACCGTAACCATGCCACGAGACGCAAAATACTTTGCTTGTGGTTCTAGTTGCGCTATACTACCTCCCTTCCAACCGCCCCCAAAAAAGAGTACAAGCGTTGGGTATTTTTTTCGTTTCTTAAATTTAGATGGTTTATAAATATCCATTTTTAACGTATCGCCATTTATAATTTTATACACGACGCGCTCCGGAACAGTATCGAAAACATACGTTTTGGCATTAGTATTCTGGCTCTTTACGTTTGTAATTGTAAACAGGAACAGACATGTTATAGCTAAATATATTTTCATTTAATTTTTTGTTTTAAAATACAATTTGCACCTTACTGTACGCTTTTTCTAATCTAAACTCTAATTTATTTTGAGATAATCTTCCTATTTGGCCATTCCGTTTAGTTACTAATTCGTCATTCTCAAAAAGCCTTAATTCAGCAGCTTTCTTACCATTTACAAAAGGCGCACGAATAAGTATTGGACCATCACTTTCTATAGTAAAAGTATCTCCAAAACGTTCTACAGAAACCGTTACAGCTTCACCCGAGGCAATTATTTCCCAACCAAATTGTTTGTATTGATACATTCCTGAAATAAAGAAATATTTTACATCCTTAGCATTATTTTCTAATCGGGTAACAGATAATAATCCTTGCTGATACAAACTGTCTTGTGAAACAATAGCTTTTTCTGAAGTATTCAATACAATTTTATCTGTAGTTTTCTTATCTTTTAAAAGCACATTTATAACCTGCGTACTTGGATTGTCTTTTAATGTTGAATATGTTACATTTTCAATCGGGTTTTCTTCTCCTTTTATATACGGATTAAAAACAACAGCAAACGGATTATCCCAAGCTTCAGCTTCACGTTTCACAATTAATGTTTGTATAGAATCGTTTAAAACATTTTCTGGAGCTGTACCTTTACTAATTACATTAGATTTTGGAGCCTTTGCAGTATAAATTGTTTGATTTTCACTTCCTTTTATCCAAAGCTTCATCAGGTGATCTGGCTGATTTTCAGGTGTAAGTTTATAAAGCGCTTTTACATCTTTAGCAGTTAATATTTTCTTTTTACTAGTTAAATAATCATACCCTTTTATATCACCATATTTACTTCCAAAATCATCAGTGCTTTTTAAAGCCAACACCTTAGAATTTTTATCTAGAACTTGAAGCGATTGTCCTAAATTATGATAAAAATAATCGTGTCGTTGTTTTCCTAATTTCTGTGTTTTAGATCTAAATACATCTACAATATAACCTGTCGCAGAATTTGATTTTATAAGCGCTGTAAATCGTTGTTGATCTGCTTTTGCTTTAGGTTCAAAAAAAGATACTTTAGAAAACGTTAATCCTTTAAATCTTGGCGTAGTTCCTGATTTAGGAAACGATTGATCTAAAACAAACGGATGATAGCTACGCATAGCCTTATAATCTGAAATACCATTTACAATCACTGTATTATGTGCAGGAAATTTAGAGTAATATTCATTATGATTTTCGTGCCAATAACTAGATCCTTTTCCCATATCTGGGCCTAAAGCATATGTGTTTGCATACAATTCTATAGCCACACCATTAGCATGAGCGTGATTTCCGTAAGATCCAAATGTAGACGCCATCATGGCATTATCTCCTGTGCCTAAACGCTGATTAAACAAACTTACATTAGGCGCATAAAATGTTGGCGATGTTAATTTTTCTAGTCCGTTTTCTTTTGTTTTAACAGGCTTTAATTCATCTACATAAAAGAACAACTCGAATAAATCGTCTGCTTTTCTTGTGTATTCTCCTTTTGCAATCATTTGGTCTAACAAACCAGAAATTGTAGCTTCTTTTTCTGTTTCGTTATATTTTCTATAAGTTGAAATTAATAATTCGAAATTTTCTGGAGGTAATGGATTGTGATTTGAGTCTCCAAAACCAATAGAATATCCATTAGGAAATAAATATTGAAACGATGACAATGCTGCTTTTTCTATAATAGGAAAATGAGAGAGTTCATTAGCATTTGTAGCATGATCTAACAACGTTACAATATTTAATAAGGTTGAAATAACATGAATAGAATACGAGGCACTTTCTGGCCAAATACCTGTTTTTTGATCGTAAACTAATAACGATTCGTTAATTGATAATTGACGTTCTGTAGAGGTTTTGAAAATTAAATTCAAATAATATTCACGTCCTTTTCCATTTTTATAAGCCGAATTAGAATCTAACGCCATAGCGACATACGTTAAAAAACGGGCTTGAAATAAATTCCAATTATTATCGGGTACACCATTATTTACAATTTGATCTCCCCATTTTTGAAACACCGCTACATTATGATCTAAATTCACTTTATGATCTTTTAAGTAATCGTATAAAAAATCGTAAGTGGTTAATAAATGAATTAATATTTGTTCGTGTATCACTTCAAATGTTGCCAATCCAGAAAGTCGTTGTTGGTCAGAATTTGTTAAATCTATTGGCGCATCACGATAATACATACCTTCCATGTAGGTTTGATATACAGGCAAAGCAAAAGCAGCATATTTCTCATCGCCAGTAACCCAATATAAAAAGGCAGCATCTTTAACCAATTCCATAATACTTCGGTTCATCTCTTCAATGGCATGTCCCATTTTAGAAGGGTGCACCCATTCTTTTTTACCTGTATTTTTAGCCTCTAAATAATAACCACGAGGATCATCAAAATAAGGCTCCATATCTTCAAATCTTGGTTTTACATATTCGGTTGCCCAATCTCTAGTTCCAGAAAAACGAACTGTTGGTACAGGCGCAGAACCTTCAGAATAATCAAAATCACCTCCTTTTAAATATACTTTGTTATGCTTTGTTTTCCAGTTCATTTGCAATCTAGACACCAACCATGTTGGATCATCTTTACAATACGCTAAGTATTTTTCTAGATTTTTTATCTTTTTATCGACTAAACTTTGCTTCCAATCTTGGTTCTTAATATGCTCTAAAAACTCAGATTTTGAAGCATTAGATGTATAAATTCTAGGATGAGAATTTTCTTGAGCTTTAACATTTTCTACACAAAAAAGCATAGTTAAAAACACTAATAAGACGAACTGTTTTAATATGGTATTTGTATTTTTCATTTACTTAATTTCAATGTGAGAGCCCGCAGGATAGGTTTTCGATTTACCTTTTTTAAGTTGAATTATTACAGGTTGATCTGCCGAGTAATAATATGTTCCATTTTCAAATATTAGTTCTGCAGAAACGGTATCTCCAACTGCTTCAATACTATATTTATTATGCTGTAATAACTTTCCTTGTCCTAAATACAAATATTCAAACATCTCGTTTTTTTCTGAAGCAACTCCAAATACTCCTTTAAATTTCATCTTCTTTTTAGGGCTGTAAAGCAGATTATCTGTAGCGTTATATACAAATTGAGTACTATTTTTTGAATCTATTTTTAGACCTACAAAATGTGCTGAAGTTTCTATTTTTTCAATATTTTGAATCGATTTTTGTCCAGCATTATACGTTTCAAAAACAGAAACAAACGGATGAGTTTCTCCATTAATTCCATTCTGGCGCACAATTAAAGTTGGTGTTATTTCTGGACTTTTATTTACTGCTCCAGGTGTAATATCTTCTCTAAGTGTTGTTGGTGGTGCATCGACCACGTATAATTCACGATTATCTTGTCCCATCATCCACATATTTACTTGCAGGTTTGGAGACACTGCAGTCGTTGTCCAAGTGGCATTAAAATTATCTGTATAGTTTACTTTTCTTTGATTTTTGAAGAAGGCATAATTTTTATTGTATTTCACGCCTAAATCGTTTAC
Source organism: Formosa sp. L2A11 (assembly GCF_009796865.1). GTDB lineage: Bacteria > Bacteroidota > Bacteroidia > Flavobacteriales > Flavobacteriaceae > Formosa. Next base: position 3,438,179 of record NZ_CP047028.1, read on the forward strand.
CGCTTTTAAATCCAAAATTGTATTTTTAGTTGTTTTTACCTCTACTGAATTTCCAAGATTATGATGTATATAATCGTTATCTAATTGATTCGATCTAAATATATCTACATAATAACCCGTTGTTTTAGACGTACGTATCATAGCAACCACACGTCGTTTTTCTGCTGCAGAAACATCTGCAAAAGATACATGGTTTGAAGTTTCTGTTTTATTATAAAAACTTGCAGTAGTATCTACCGTTGGATTCATGGCATTTATAACAATATCTCCGCTACTATATCCTGGAACAATTGTATTAGATGCTGTAATACCTCTATGATAACCAGCATCTTTAGACCAGTACGATTCGTATGCAGAAGCATCTGGTGCCATAGCCCAACCTTTACCGTAAAACTGCATCGCTAAACCATTTGCTGTTAAATGCGATTTATGTTTTCCTCCATATAAAGTGAACATCATTCCGTTATTTTCGTCGTTTCCATTTCTCATAATCATGTGTTTATGAAATGGAGAATACGCCGCTTTATGAAAAGGTAATTCACTTCCTGAATTTGGTAAAGGCTGATTAAAAACAATGCCTTGCCAATCTGAAGTATTTCTATTGTACTGTCCGGAAGCTATATTTTTACGGATAACAGTAGCCATTTTTTTAGCTGTTTCTGTATCTCCTTCCCAAGTTGCATACGTTAAAAGCGATTCGAATGCCGAAATATTTGCTGGACCTCCACGCATATCACCAAAAACAACTAAGTTTCCTCGAGCATCTAACCATCCTAAATTTGCTAATGCCGCTTTACTAATTATTGGATTTCCTGCCAAAGTATTTACTCCAGATTTGTATAATTTTACGCCCATTTCTAACACTGTAGGAATCATTCCTGAGGCATAACCTGGAGATTCTGGCCATAAACCTGTTGTTTTATTATAAAACGCCAATATTTCTGGCAAACCGGCAAAATTCTCTCCCGATTTTTCGGTGTAAAATGGAATATAATACTCGCGTCCTTTTCCGTCTTTATAGAAACTGTTTGGCTCTAAAACAAGCATGCTATTCAAGATGTTTTTATAGCGATTTACATTCCAATTTCCTTTTTTTCCTCCACGAATCAAACCAATTTCTATAAAACGTTTAAAGACCACTCCAGCAACTTCTGATGTTGTTTTATTCATGGTTTTTAAATGTTCATGCGGATGTGCATTCAAATAATCATACAAAAAATCGTAAGCTATAGCTGTAGGAATTTGTCTATCGTCGTGAATTACTTCATAATCATAATAGCCCATAATTCCGCCTGGCTCATAACCTCCTGGTCCGCCTGTAGATTCTTCTGGATCTAAAGGTGGTTGCATATAATACGTTCCTAATAACCATGGCCATAAGATATCTGATGAAAATTTTGCATATTTTTCATCTTGAGTAACGTAATACACAAAAGCGGCTTGTTCAGCTAATTTTAAAATTTCAGCATTGTTAGCACGAATCATATGTCCGGTTTCTTTATACGGAACTAAAACAGGTGTTTTATCGGCATTAGAGCGACTAATTCCTAATAAATCTCCCGTAGCATTATACGGAATACGATCTTCTAAAGGTACATTTACATAATCATTCCAAGTACGCATACCTGGTAACCGTACGGTTGGCACAGGTGCATTGCCTTCGCCATAATCCCAATTTTGTTTCTTAATATAACATTGTGTATAATGTTCGCCATCTTTCCAATACATGGCTAATCGTGATACAATCCATTCTGGATCTGTAACATGACGATCTACATAAGGATCTATTTCTGATAATAATTGCGTCCACGATGCTTTGGCCCAATCTTCAGTATCAATCTTCTTTAATAATCCATCTCTATCTTGATTTTCTGCAAATAATCGCGGATGACTTGTTATATTTTGAGCGTGACTATGCATGCTTACTAAAAGGAAACTGATGACTAAAATAAATGTGTATTTAAATCGCATAACTTTATACTATAATTTATGTTCTAATGAAGCGGAACCGTTTCTATATCCGGATTGTTTTTTGCTTCTAAATATTTTTGTAAAATCTCTTGATCTAATTCTGAACTATCTCCATAATACGTCCTTAAATCTGCCAATTGTTTTTTAAGTTTCACAACGATATCTGCATACGCAGGATCGTTAATCACATTATGCATTTCATTCACATCTTTTTTACGATCGTAAAGTTCCCATTCATCTACATCATAATAAAAATGAATTAACTTATACTCTTGCGTAATCATAGCATAATGTCTTTTTACCATATGTATTCCAGGATATTCGTAGTAGTGATAATACACAGCATCTCTAGTCCACTCTTCATCATTACCAAGTAACAACGGAATTAAGCTTTCCCCCTGCATATCTGACGGTGGCACCACATGAGCCGCTTCTAAAATGGTTTGTGCAAAATCTAAATTCTGAACCATTTCTGTATTTGTAGTTCCAGGCTTAATTACATTTGGCCATTTAATTAACAGCGGAGTTTTAAACGATTCGTCGTAAACAAAACGCTTATCGAACCAACCGTGTTCTCCTAAATAAAATCCTTGATCTGATGTGTACACAATAATCGTGTTTTCATCTAATCCGGTGTCTTCTAAATAATCTAATAAACGTCCTACATTTTCATCAACTGAAGCAATACATCCTAAATAATCTTGCATATAACGTTGGTAACGCCATTTCATTAATTCGGTTTCATTCATAGATGGATATTTCTCTTTAAAGTCCTCCATCATTGGTCTATATACAGAATCCCAAACGGCACGTTGCTCAGTATTCATCCGTCCGACTTCTCGTTCAAACGCTTCTAAATCCCAACCCGACATGTCTTTTATGCCCAATTCTTTCATAATTTCTGGGTAGACTTTAGAATCTCCTGCCCAATTCATATGTTTTAACAAATTCATTTCGGCAGTTTTCGCAGCTGTTCCGCGTCCTTCGTAATCGTCGAATAACGTTTCTGGTTCTTTAAATGTTTTCTTAGTATATTCTTTAAAATGTCTTGGTGCAGGCAACCATTCTCTGTGTGGTGCTTTTTGCATGGAGAATAACATGAATGGCTTATCTGCTTGTCTGCGGTTTTCTAACCAATCTAACGTCATGTCCATGATAATATCGGTTACATAACCTTCAACTGTAATTAAACCTTCATTGGTGTTAAAATCAGGATTGTAATATTGACCCTGACCTGGAAGAATTTTAAATTCGTCTATCCCTTTCGGATTATTTCCAAAGTGTAATTTTCCAAACATGGCGGTTTGATAACCGGCTTCTTGTAGTAATTGAGGAAACGTCATTTGAGACTCATCAAACGGAAATACATTATCCACTTTTCCATGAATATGTGTATGTTTTCCTGTTAAAATGGTCGCTCTAGACGGCGCACAAATAGAATTAGAGACGCAAGCATTAGTGAATAAAATCCCTTCGTCTGCAATACGATCTATATTTGGAGTTTGTATTAATTTATCACTATACGCACTAATAGCTTGATACGCATGATCATCAGACATCATAAAAATAATATTAGGGCGCGCTGCTGGAAGTTCTTTTTTAACAACCTTTATATTCTCTTTTTTCTCTTCAGTTTTACAAGCTGTTACGCCAATAAACATGAATACAATAAGTAAATTTAAGATGAGTTTATTTTTCATGATGAATTTATTTTTATAAATTAAATCGTCTTAGTCATTTAAAATGATGACTGCTAACGACTGATTAGGAACCTCTACTTTTTTAGATTCAGATTCTCCTATTTGACATTCGTAAACCTGAGATTTCTCGTTTTTATTTTGAACTAACACATATAATTTCCCGTTGTATTTAACAGAAATCACATCTTCTTTCGCATAGTTTGCAATACGTTTTGCTCCGGGCACTAAATATTTACTCATAAAAGCAATAACCGCATAATCTGGATTATAAGTCACTTTTTTAGTCTGACGATCGATATTGATTAATGAGTTTTGTTTCCAGTCCCAACCGCTTTCGGTCGTTTCATTTAAAATCATGTTCCAATAGCAATAATTAGGAATTCCGTTATTGATGTAACTTGAAATTTCACCTAAACGTTTAGACGCCTGACCCCATGTATTTTTACCATTCTCACAACGTCCCTCAGTATGCATATAATGTACATTAGGAGCTAAATCTTTCATTTGATTGATGTACACCGCACCAGTATATTGAATTCCGATACCATCAAACAATGCACTATTTTCTTTGCTTCCTGCTAATTCTATAGCATCTAAACGGCCATGTGTTCTAAATGTTCCTGCCCAAATCTCTGTATCGATATTATCTTTTTCAAATTGTGGACGTAAGTAGTTTTTTGTGAATTTACTCATTTGTGCAACCGACATATCATTTGAAGGATATTTGGTATTTGCATCATTTTCATTCTGAATAATTAAACGATCTACCGTAATTCCTTTATCGGCATACGCTTGTATATATTTTGAAAAATACAACGCATAGGCTTCGTAAATTTTAGATTCATCTTTTAATTTATTCTTTTCAGGAAAATCTTCTCCTTGATCCATTAATCCTGAATATTTCATCCACGCTGGAGGACTCCATGGTGATGCAAATAATTTCATGTCTGGATTTTTCTGAAAAGCTTGTTGTAAGTATGGAATTACTGTAGATTCTTCTCGAGCTATAGAAAAATGTTCCATATTATAATCGTCTGCTTTTTCAGCATAACTATACGCATCAATTCCAAAATCACTCGCTCCAACTGCTGTTCTTGAGAAAGAGAAACCAGCACCATTTTTTACACTGAATAAATTCGTCATCACTTCATCCTGAAGTCCTTTTGGTAAAACCATTAACGCTTCTCCTCCTATTTCGTTAAATGCACCTCCAAAACCTTCTAAGGTTTGAAATTCTACATTTGGATACAATTTAATTTTATGTGTACCGTCTTTAGTAATTGCATTGCCTTTAGACAATTGTTTATTTACAGATAGTTTCCCGTTAGGCATCTCCCCTGATAATTTTAAGGCATGCACTTCTATTTGATTCTGAGCAAGCATAATCATGTTGCTTAACACTAGAACAATTAGTAAACTGAAACTCCTTTTCATAAAACTTAGTCTTAATTCAATGTTTATAATTTGTTTTCAATTAAACATTAGTTGATATTTATACTGCTTCAAAAATTAATCTCGGATGCTCACGTTCGATTGTATTAGGGAATACAAACTATGCATGAGCCACCTCGATTAAAAAAAAAAACAAATACAAATGAATATTTTTATCATAACATTACTGTTACTCTTGGTTATCACGTATCCAAACATGACTCCCATCTAATAATTTTTTATACTCTATTTCAAATTCTGTTTTCATAGATTCAAAAACTTCCGGGTATTTTGATGCTACATTTTTAGATTCTGCGATATCGTTTTTAAGGTTAAACAATACAAAATCTGTAAGTTCTGCACGTTTTACATCGGCTATATTTCCATCGTATAAATTATGAATGTGTGGTAATTCTTTATCATCTAATTCTAAACGTCCCATAATTTTCCAATCGCCTTTTCTCATGGCTACACGACGTGCGTTAATGGCATCGTAAAAAGCCCAAATTAAAGGTTTGGTACGTTTAAATTTACCTGTTTCTAAAAGTGATGTAAACGATTCGCCATCTAAAGTTCTATCTGGCAATTCCGCTCCAGCTAATTCTGCAAATGTTGGTAGAAAATCTAAAGCAGAAACCACACTATGTGTTGTCCCTTTAAAGGTTTCTTTTCCTATCCAATTTATAATACTTGGCACTCTAAATCCGGCTTCGTTAGTCCATAATTTCATTCCTTTTAAAGGTCCTGGTCTACCGTAAGAATGTTTAGCACGCTCGTATCTCATAAATGTTTCTGGTCCGTTATCTGAACTAAATACAATAAGTGTATTATCTATATTATTTGCTTTAAAATAGGCTAGTAATCGTCCAACAGCAAGATCTACATTTTCTACATTAGCAAAGAATTCTGCTTCTTCTCTATTTTTTGCTTTAGGTAAATATTTCTGAACCAAATCTTCTGGAGAAGCAATAGGTTCGTGTGGTTCGTGAAAGGCTACTTCTAAGAAAAAAGGATGTGTACTCCCTTTTTTAGTATCTAACCAATTTATGGCTTCATCGACAATAATCTGGCTACTAAACCCTTTAATTTCACCCACTTTTTCTCCGTTTCTAACAAAATTATTTGGGTTTTTATGACTTGGAGATGCATTATTATGTGTTGCAAACCAATAGTCGAAACCAAAATCGTTTGGCTGTGGTTGTGCTTCTGAATTGAATTGAGACGAACAGTGCCATTTCCCTACCAAACAGGTTTCATAACCTACCGTTTTTAACACCGCTGGAATAGTAATCTCATCAGCTTGAAGGTGTACTAAATCTCTATTATCTTCACTCTTTTTATAGCCTGGAATAAAATCGTAAACACCTGCACGATTAGGGCTTCTTCCTGTTAACAAGCCTGCTCTAGACGATGAGCATACTGGAGCTGTAGCATAAAAATCGGTTAATTTAATTCCTGTTTCGGCTAACTTATCTAAATTATTAGTTTCAATAATTGGATGTCCAAATGCAGCCAGATCTCCGTAACCTAAATCGTCACATAATAATACTACAATATTAGGTTGCTCTGCTTTTTCTTCAACAACAGTAATGTCTTTTTGTTTCTCTTCATCTTTACAAGACATGAAAGCCAAAACAAGTATTATAGATGTTAATACTCTAAATTTCATAATATTTATTTTTTTGCTTTATTAAAAAAATCGTTAAAAAATAGTAATTGATATTTTATAGAATTACTCCAATATTTATTCGTGTGTCCTCCTGGACGAGAAATAAAATCGTGTGGAATATTACGTTCTAATAATTTTTCGTGTAATCTGGTATTCGAATCATAAAAGAAATCATCTACACCACAATCAAAAAGAATTTCTAAGTGTTTTCCATCTAATAAATACACCAAGTTAATTACAGAATTCTGTTCCCAATTTCCTGCATATTCAGCATATTCCCCTAAACGTTTAGAGATTTCCCATCGTAATGGAAACGGACGAAGATCTACACCTCCACTCATACTTGCAACGGCTCCCCAAATATCTTGATGTTTAAATGCTAAATACAAAGCACCATGCCCACCCATACTATAACCTGAAATTGCTCTTCCTTCTTTGGTTGCAGAAGTATTATACGTTTTATCTATTTTGGCAACCAATTCTTTTGAAATATAGGTTTCGTATTTCATTGTAGAATCTACTGGACTATCAAAATACCAACTGGTTTTATAACCATCTGGACACACTATAATAACATTATAATCATCAGCATATTTCTTAATAGCTGGCGCTTTTCCTAACCATGCTTTATAATCTCCTCCTGCACCATGTAATAAATAAACTACATTATACGCCGTGTTACGCTTAGAGTAATTATCTGGTGTAATCACAACATTCTTAACATCTTTATTCATGGCATTACTATGCACCAAGAGCGTATCTACTCGAGATGCAAAGACATTACACGATACAAATAATATTACGATATAGACTAGACTTCTAATCATTTTGAATTATTTTTTTATAAATTATTTTTTAATCATTACATCTTCTAGCTCTTCTAATGTTTTTCCTTTTGTTTCAGGCATTAAAAAGATTACAAATAATAATTGGAATACCATCATTACTGTAAAAAACAAGAACACAACTCCTGGTCCAATCATTTCATGACTGAATAAAAACGGAATTAAAGACGGGATTAATGCGGCTAAAATCCAGTGAACAGAACTTCCAAAAGATTGACCTGACGCTCTTAAATGATTTGGGAATATTTCAGAAATAAATACCCAAATCACAGAACCTTGACCAACAGCATGAGCAGCAATAAATAAGAATAAGAAGATAGGCACAGCCATTCCTGACCAACCAAAAAAGAAGGCTGCAGAGACTAAACTTAAGGAAATTATATATCCAAAAGATCCAATATACATTAATGTTTTTCTTCCTAATCTATCTATTAAAAACACACCTAATAATGTGAATATAATATTGGTAACTCCAATACCAACACTACTTAATAAAGCAGTGCTTTCTCCTAAACCCGCTTCTTCAAAAATTCGAGGAGCATAATATAAGAAAGCATTAATCCCTGATAATTGATTAAAAAAGGCAATTAAAAATGCTAATAATAATGGAAATCTATATTTTTTCATGAAAATATTTTCCGACTTATCAGACTCATGAGAATGAGATTGAAACTCTTTTATTTGTGCATCAACATCTGCTTTAGGATCTATAATTTTTAAAACAGTTCTAGCTTCTTCTATTCTTGATTGAGAGATTAACCATCTTGGACTTTTAGGTAACTTCAATGCAAATAAAATATACAATACGGCTGGTATAGCCTCTACCCCTAGCATCCATCTCCATGCATTTTCACCTATACCACTTAACATGTAGTTCGATAAAAAGGCAACCATTATACCAAACACAATATTAAATTGATACATGGCTACCAAACGCCCTCTATCTTTAGCTGGAGCTATTTCTGAAATGTATGCTGGTGCTGCAATAGTAGATGCACCAACACCTATACCTCCTATAAAGCGAGCAAATGCAAACATGTAAGGATCGTTAGACAGTCCTGAACCAATAGCAGATAACGCAAATAAAACTCCAATTACAATTAAAGTGTTTTTACGCCCATATTTATTTGTAGGATATCCTCCAAATATAGCACCAATTACAGTTCCCCAAAGCGCCATTCCCATTACAACCCAACCATGAAAAGAATCTGAGGATTCCCATAACATTTGAAGTTTTTTATCGGCTCCTGAAATAACAACCACATCAAATCCAAATAAAAATCCGGCAAGTGCTGCGGTTATAGACCATAATATTATTTTTTTGTTCATTGTATCTTAATATTAATTGTAATTAAATTAGTTTTTAAAAGGAATAACCATATTCCAAGTTTTTGTTCCATTTCCAAATCCACCAGGACCGTCCATAGTTGCAAAAAATATATGTGTAGGCTTACCATCTTCTACTAACACAAACGGACGTTCTAATTGTCCTTGTGTTATAGTTTTGCCATTATCCCAATGTACAGTTTTGGTATAGGCTTTTGGATTTTTATCTACTTCCCACTGCAATCCATCTTTAGAATGTGCTAAAAGTCCATCGCCAGCAGTTCCTGTTATAGTACCTCGTTGGTCTTTTGCTACCATATAAAAGCCCGTAGCATCACCCCAAATATGAGGATCTTCAATTTCGCCAAAATGATCTACAGAAAATAACGGTTTATCTCCCATAACGGTATATTTACCATCATAAGACGGTGCCGTTGCTACACCAATATTCATGTCTCCATTTGTAATACCATCTGCCTTATAATCACGCCCTTTAAAAAGTAAGACTACAGATCCGTCGTCTTTAATTAAAGGTGATGGATTAGAGGTTAAATAGCTATAAAATGAATTTGGTTTTACATCTAAGATAGGTGTATCTAAACGTACCCATGGTCCGTTTGGACTTTTAGATGTTGCCATACCAATACGTTTTCCCCAACGCCCAGCAATACACCATTTACTTTTTAAATCGAATTGATTTACATTTTCTAAAGTAACATCTTCAAAAGGATGCGTAGATCCCATATAATACAAAATGTAAGTATCTTTATACTTTACAATTTTAGGATTATGGCAAGAACGTCCGTCCCAAAACTGAGCGCCTCGTGCTCCAAGAGCAACCTCTTGAAATGTATAAGGTCCTTCAGGTGTTTTTGAAGTAGCATGTACTATTTCTGAGGCAATCATCCAACCTGGGTGGAATGGCAAATATTTTGGCCAGCGCGAGGCATACATATTATAAATACCATCATTGCCTTTTATTACAGAACTCCCCCAAACCCAATAACCATCCATTTCAAGACCGCCATGTACTGGTGCCTCTGCTAGATTTTCGCTCATATTATTTTGTGCATGTAAAATACATGTACACATACATAGCAGCATGAATAAGATGTAAGTTCTAACTATTTTCATTTTTAAATTGATTTGTTATCTGTTTAAAATGACTTTGATTTGCTTTTAAAAAATTCACCCAATTTGAATTTTTATCGCCTTGGATGAATTTTAAACCAATTCTAACACGCCTTAAAAAATTAACTACTTTCTTTAAGACTTAATAAACAATAACTACTGCAATCTAATTTTTGTTTACCAAAAATTGAATAAATTATCGTTCAAAGACTATAACACATTAACCATTTTTACTGTTTTATATAGTATTAATAGGCTTTCTGAGGATTTACATGATTTAAAAATTAATTTAGTATACCATTTAAAACAGTATTCATTTTTCACTCTATTCAGACTATTAAAGTTGTCTTATTTTATAATTATTTTTCTTGGAAACTGCTTTTTTGGCATCCTTTATTTTATAATATTTTTAAGAATTTATTAATTAATTTAAATCCTTTTAGAAGAGAAAAAAGAACTAAAGAGGCCAATTTAAAAGCTGTATTAAAACTACAGTTTACACTTTAGAACTTAATACCATATTACTGTACAAAATAAAATTTAACCTTAAATAACGTTCTATTTTAAATAAAACAACTACATCTTTCATTAAAACTAAGACATAAAAAAAGCAGTTACGATAGAACCGCAACTGCTTTTAAAGTTAACTATAAATAGATACCAGAATTATAAGAATACGCTTACCATCCAGGATTTTGTAATAACTCAGGGTTTAATCTGATTTGATCTGATCCAATAGGATCCAGATAATTATCTATAGAAAAGTTTCTATTTCCTGCAATATCTAAAATTAAGGCACCTGGTTTAGTTGTTGCTATACCTGCATAACTAGACACTGATTGTTCTGTACTAGTTGTACCATACGAAAATGCCGTTGGAATATAAATTGTAGAAGTTGGATTCTTAGGATCGATCGCTGTTTCAAACTCTGTACCATCTACATATGTTGTTGTAACAGCATGGCTAAGTTCTTCTTCGGCAATACCCCAACGTTTTAAATCGTTGAAACGTTGATTTTCGCCAAATAACTCGATAGCACGCTCTCTACGTATTTCTCCTAACATAGTTAAGTCTGAAAATGGTGCAATTAATGCATTTGTTAAAGGCGCAACATTAGAACGTTCTCTAATTTTATTGATAGAGATATCTAAATCACCATCAGAAATAGCACCTCCACCTAATTCTACTGTAGCTTCTGCATACGTTAAAAGAACCTCTGCATAACGTAAATAAGGATAATTAAAAGATTCATCTTTAGTCTCTCTTAATTTATATTCGGTAGTAAACTTAACTCCACGATAACCGATATTACGTCCTGCTCCTGGGTTTGTTAATTGTGGTACATATCTATAATCATAATTAGTACCTGCATCTGCGAAGTCTACACCATATTGTGCTCCACCTCCTTCTACACTATTTCCCCAGCCCCAGTATTCTACTAAAGGTTCGCTAACTAAACTAGTTAAACGATAATCACGATTTTGAAATTCTGAATTCATTAAATCGTAACCTTCAAAGACAGAAGAGTGTTGTACTGGTAAACCATCTGTACATAAGTACATATCCATTAATTTACGAGATGGTGTATGTGCTTTAGAGTGTGTTAAGTTTTTATTTATTCTTCTTAATGTATAATCGTAAACTGTTTGAATGATGTACTCTTTATTATTTGCTTTAGATAAGCCTGCAGGGTTAGAACCTCCATCTTCTAAATTAAATAGATAATATAAATTTCTATCTCCGAATTGTTCGCGATAATCCCACAATTGATAAGCACCACTATTCATAACCGCTAGAGATTGCTCTTTAGCTTCAGAAAACAACTCGTCTACACTTGGGTATTCTGCAGGTTTATTAGATCCTGCTCCTGTGCTAACACCGTCTCCATCTGTAGTAGTACCTACATATTTTTCCCAAGTTGCTTCATATAACGCCACACGTGCTTTAAATGCTCTAGCCGCTTCTGTTGAAAGTTTCCCTTTTTCTGAATCTGGAATGCTATTTTCTGTAGGCAAATCTGCTATAGCAACATCTAAATCACTAAGAATTTGATATACCACTTCGTAACGACTGTTTCTTGGCCCGTATAATTCTTCAGAATCTACATCTAGAGAACGTGTAACTATTGGTACACCTCCAAATCGTTGTAACAAATTAAAGTGACACCAAGCTCTAAAGAAATAAGCTATTGCAACAGATCCTGCAATTTCTGACTGATCTCCATCGTATTCTGCTGCTTTTTCGATGAGTTGATTTGGTTCTCTTAATTGGCCATAATTACCTGACCAAACAGCATCTGATGTAGGTATAATGGATTGACCTTGTCCGTAAGACGGAGAAATATCAAGATTTCCTGATAAATCTGAAGATTCATCTCCTGCATCATATCCTAAAGATGCACGGTAAAAATAATTTGCAGCTGTTTCAAACTGTTCTGCAGTTTTAAAATACACTGCTTCTGTAACAGAATCTAGTGGTTCTTGGTCTAAATAATCTGAGCATCCAGTAAACATGAATACTGAGACTACGGTTGCTAACCCTATTCTTTTTATATTATAATGTGTGTTTTTCATATTCTTTAAATTAAAAGTTTTAATTAAAATGCCAGTTCAAGTCCAAAGATCAATGCAGATGTAAAAGGAATCATATCACCTTGTCTTGTCGAATCACCAAACTCTGGGTCTAATCCATCTTTTATATTTGAAATTGTAAACAAATCGTTTCCTGTTATAGATAATCTTACTTTATCCATTCCCATTTTATCTAAAACATCTTGTGGTAATGCATACCCTACAGATATTGCTTTAGCTCTTAAATAAGCTGCTTTAATAACACCTATATCATTTAAATCTCCATAATTCCATGTTTTTCTAGCAGTGGTTCTAAATGCTGCTGGTGTTTTTGAATTTGAATTTTCTGCTGTCCAAGTCTTATTTGTAAAAGTAGGATTTTGGTTTGTCCACCATTGCATAAAAGGATAAGATAAAGAACCTGTTCTAACAATATTTACTTCTGCCACCCCTTGAAAGAATGCACTAAAATCGAAGCTTTTATAAGTAAACCCTAAGTTAATACCAAAACTTTTATGAGGATTAGCATCACCTATGTACACTAAATCATCTTCATTAATAAGACCATCTCCACTCACATCTACTCGATTAACTGTTCCAGGTACTAAACGATCTGCACTTCTATAATTTGGTAACTTCGTACCATCCTTCATTTCTTGAGTTGAAGGGTCTTCAAATCCAACTTGATTATAATAATTTAATACTTGGTCTTCTGTTTTTAATAAACCATCTGTTTTATAAGCATAAATAGCATTTAAAGGTTTTCCTTCAATAATACTATTTGAGCCTATACTAATAGAATTTTTACCTTCCATACGTTTAACTTCACTTTCGTTATCCCAGAATGCAAGACCTACGCGATAAGTAAAATCGTCTCCAATGCGATCTCTCCAGTTTAATGACAATTCGTAACCTTTAGTTTCGAAATCACCACTATTTGTTTTTGGAGCCGTAACACCTAATATATTTGGATATGTAACGTTAATTAACATACCGTCATTTTTACGAATAAAATATTCTGCAGTACCGGTTAATCTATTATTTAATAATCCAAAATCCACTGCAATGTTACTTGTAGACACACGCTCCCAAGTACGATCTAAAGAAGATAATCCATTAATATAAGATGTTGCTGCCAATTGCGGCGTACTACCAAATAATACGGTACCATTACCAATATTAGAGTAATAATCGTATGCGGTTATACTTGTTACAGAACCTGTTTCTCCATAAGAAGCACGTAATTTTAACAGATTAATAACGCTATCATCCATAAAAGACATCTCAGAAAGCACTATACCTGTAGATGCGCCAAAGAAATTTTTCCATCTATAATCTGGGTGTAAACGAGAAGACCCATCACGACGCCCTAAGACTTCTAATAAATAAATACCATTGTAATCGTAATTAATTTTTCCTAAATAAGATACTAAAGCAACATTATTACTTCCTCCACTATTTGTTTGTGTAGTTACATCAAAAGCATTTAAATCGTTTAAAGATGCATCTACTAAATTAGAACGAGACATAAAGTATTTCTCTGTTTCGGTTAATTCTGCAGTATACCCAGCCATAACTCCTAGATTATGGTTTCCGAATGAACGGTTGTAATTTAATTGAAAAATATGATTTTGGAATACATAATCTGCTTCTGTTACTTCTAATTTAGAGTTAACTAAAGTTGTTGGTGTACCTGTTACATTACCTTCCCAATCATACATTGTTACTGGTTTCCATGTTTTATTTTTTCTATTTTCTGTTATTGATATGTTTCCAAAGTAAGAGAAGTTTAATCCTTCAATATACTTGTCTAAGTCTAATGTAATTTTACCACCTAAACGAAATATATTAGTACGATCTTTAACACGACCACCTTCTTTTAAAAATGCAAGAGGGTTGTTTGACCCAAAATTATCGTAAAACTGTCCAGCTGGATTATACAATGGAAAAATATTCATGTCTTGAATACCATACCCTACACCTTGAGTTGGAGTATCAATAATATCACTATTGTATGAAATATTAAAATCTGTTTTTACTAAATCATTAACCTTGTACGACACATTTGTACGGAAGTTGTAACGTTTTTGTCCGTCGTAAACAAAAGATATTGGAGAGCGCTCGTTTGCATACCCAAAAGATGATCTATACGTTGCATTCTCATTACCTCCAGACAAAGAAAAATCATGACGTTCTGTGATGGTTGTACCATATACGGCATCAAACTGGCTCGTATCAGAAAGATACATATCCTTACCTAACCAGTAATAAGAATCTGGTGCCATAGGCATAGTTCCATTTGATATCATCATAAACTCATCTTCTGTAAATAATTTAAAACTTGTTGCTGCTGTTTGAGCATTTCCATCTCCATCTACAAAGTTTACAGCATCATTTCTACCTGCTACTAACCAAGCATCTGCCCACTCTTTCATATTAGCAACAGGGAAGTCTTTTGCAAAGTTTAATTGCGTTTCTCCTTTATAGCTAATTTGCATTTTCCCTTCTTTACCTTTTTTAGTAGTTACCAAAATAACACCTCCAGCAGCTTTAGTACCAAAAATTGCAGCAGAAGCATCTTTTAATACAGAATAGGTTTCAATATCGTTAGCGTTAATTGCTGATAAATCACTTTGAGAAATTTCAACACCATCTAATAAGATAAGCGGACTCATACTATTTACAGAAATATCTCCACGAATTTTAATATCCGTTCCTTCTACACCAGGGCGCGAAGATGTACGTGTTACAACTAAACCAGGAACCTCTCCTTGTAAAGCTAATACCGCACTAGAAGTACCTTTACCTTTTACAACATCGTCTCCTTTTACTTGCGCTACAGATCCTGTAAGTGTTGCTTTTTTCTGAGTACCAAAACCAACTACAATAACTTCATCTAGTTCACTAATATTAGTTTCTAATTGAATGTTTAATTTTGTATTACCCGCTACAGAAACTTCTTGAGTTATAAAACCAATAGAACTAAATATAAGAACAGAAGTTGTAGATGGAACCTCTAAAGAATAATTACCATCAAAATCTGTTACAGTTCCTACACCTTGCACACCCTTTAAAATAACATTTACTCCAGCTAATGGCATACCATCATCTACAGCGGTTACATTTCCAGTAATGGTTAGGTTTTGTTCCCTTACACTTGCTTCATTAACTAATTTATACGTATCGTTTACAGCGAATAAGCTGCTATAAGATAAGCTTAGCAATAAGGCCATAAACAAGGCTGGCTTTATCGAAGACTTTTTAAAATTATAATTCTTATACATAAATTACTTTTTAGTTATACTTTTAGTTGTTTGTTAAAGTTTGAGTTAAATTTTAAGACATTATAAATGAATTAAAATTTGAGCTTTTCAGATAAACACCATTTGGTTTAGGATGATGTTTAAGTAATTTTTTTTTGGTCATAATAGATTGTTTTATGTTAATAATGTTTGCTGAATACCAGATTTAAAACGTTAACATTTTATTTGGTGTTTCTGTTAACAATTTTATAAATAATGTCTTATTTATTGTCTAAATCATGATGCTATCTATATAACTTATTACCCATTTTATGCAAACTTCTTTTATAAACAGTGGTTTGGGCATTAATTACTATATATGACCTGTTTTTATGTGATATAATTTTATCTGATTCTTAAATTTAACATAGAATTAATATTTTTATCATTTTTAAGAATAGTATAATTTGATAAATAAGTAATCTAAATTTCACCTTTATTTTTATCTCTATTATTATTTTTTCACGTCCTGTTAATTGTGTGACTCAATAAAAAAATTGGTTTTTAGTGTCTCTAATTTGCTATTAAAAAACACCTAATTATTTGATTATCAATAAAATTAAAAATCCCACTTCATCAGACTAAAAGTAGGAAAAACAAGACAAAAACAAACCTTATTTTAATCTATTCTCATAAATAAATACACATAATTTATTTATAGTAAAAAAATATGCCTTAAACTGATAATTTTACACAAAAAAAGAACATCCGAAGTATTAATATGACCTCGCAGGATTAATTAGAGATTCATTTTAAATAAATTTCTAATTTTAGCACTCTGTACTTTTTCTGTTTTATAGTCTGTTATCCTTCTAAACTCAGACAATCTGAGCATCGCTACATTTCTTAATGTTTTGTTAACACAACAACTACTTTTATGCTGTATTACATTTTAATTTTCAAAAGATATAATATTGAGACATACCTATTTTAATTTTGAATTACAGTCCATTTAAAACTAATAAAACCCAAACAGTAGATCATAAAAAAACCCTTTTAGAAGAATTTCTAAAAGGGTTAAAACCAAATGAGATATGTGATCTCAAAAAAAAAAAAAAAACTAAATTAGTGTTGTGCCATTTTATGTTCTACTTTTTCTAGTCTTAATAAAGCTTCCATAAAATAGTAATCTGCATATATTATAGGAACATCTATCTCTGAATTATTAGGCAAATGCCCTGTAGAATGCAGCAATAATGCTTGATTAGTATCTCCGCTTAAATATGTTTTTGTTTCTAACTTATCCATTAATGCTTTTGCTGCATTTGTGTATTTCACCTTAAGCGTATCGTCTTTTACTTGGTCTGCAAGTTCTAACATGCCACAAGCTATTAATGCTGCAGCAGAAGCATCTTTAGGAGCATTTGGTATTTTTGGATCGTCGAAATCCCAATAAGGAATACCATCTTCTGGTAAACGCTCTAAAAAGTGATCTGCTAATTTAATAGACGTTTCTAAGTATTTAGTGTTTCCTGTTTCTCTATAAGACATTGCAAAACCATAAATTCCCCAACCTTGGCCTCTAGCCCACATAGACTCGTCTGCATAGCCTTGGTGTGTAATCCCTTTTCTAAATTTTCCAGTAGCAGCATCGAAAAGTGCCACATGATAAATAGAATAATCTGGTCGTACTAAATACTGCATAGATTTATCTGCATGACTTACAGCAATATTATATAAATTTTTATCACCACCATTTTTAGCTGCCCAAAATAGCAGTTCTAAATTCATCATATTATCTATAATGGTGTTGTATCCTAATTTAGGTACTTGTTCTGGCCAAGATAAAATGGTTCCAACTTTAGGATTATATAACGTTGCTAATGTATCTGCAGCAGCAAGCATTACTGTTTTATATTCCTCATTACCTGTTAATCTATAACCGTTTCCATAGCTACAATATACCATAAAACCAATATCATGATTATCTGCAGATGTATATGCAATTTCTTTTAAAGGTGCTGTAAATTTTTCTGCACCAGATTTTATTTCTGGATCTTTAGAATATTCATAAGCATACCAAAGTACACCTGGCCAAAAGCCAGAACACCAATCTCTAACGCCTACAAAATTCCAATCTTTTTGGCCTTTGGTTATATTTCTTGGAAAACTATCGGCAACTGTTAAAGAAGCCAAAGTTGTTTTTACTTTACTTACACTTAAATCAAGTACATGCTCTGTCTTTACAATTTCTTCGGCAGGAGCAGAAGAAACGGGTACGTCTTTCTTTTTTGAATCGCATCCAATTAACGTGGCAGCACAAAGACAAGCTACGAATGTTCCTTTTAGTAAATTCATATATTTAAATCTTTTTAATTTTATAATTAAACCTATACTCTATTTAAACACTGTTGTTTAAATCTTTTTACAATAATAAAACGCTCTGCCTTCTTTTGGTATAAAATATGAGTCAATATTGATAAATTAAAACCCATTTACGTTATAAAATCGCCTATTTATGCGGGTTTACAGATTTACTTATTAAAAACACGAAATAGATGTTTTAAATTTGAAACTTTAAATCTTTTCTTTTAAAAAGCTTAATTTCCTTAGCTTATATATTTTTAAACACAAAATCATACTAATAAAAAAAAAGACCTTAATTCTGTTATATAGAGAGAGATTAGAACTGTATGTCTTGCTTACAATTTTACTTTTTAGATATTTTTAATATCCTTATCATCGTCTTCTAACTCTAAAATGTCTGTTGAATTTTAAATGTTGCGACATTGTTTTTTTTTATTGATATTCCTATTTCTACAAGAAGAAAATCAGATTATCCTATGGAGAGTTTTAAGTATACGTGAGTAAAACTGAAAAACAGCACTGTTATGATTCAATTTAAAAAAAAAGCATTATTATAATATAATAATTACCACAAAATACGAACATCTTTTGGCCACTGCTTCACATCTGTATAAATTTCATTACCTATTGTAAAAGTGCTATTTTCCATTTTAACATCGCATTTTAATAATCCCATATCAATGTTTTTATTTGCAAACGTACTATTAATGATATAGGAATTGTTCACTACACGCCACATAGCTCCCCAAGTATTGTTTACAACCTTACAACGATTTAGAATCACGTGTTGAGGTGCATATTTTGGATCTTCGGTATAATTAAACTTGTTATAATAATCTTCGCAAGGGAACCACATGGCTACACGCTTAAACTTGGATAGATTGTATTTATGAAAAAAATGATAAGCACTCATTACAGCGTCTACTTGTATGCCGTTTGTATTTCCAACTTTTAAAGTACAACGTTGCGCTAACACATGAGATGTTGATGTGTATTTATTTGATTTTCCCATTGTAGGGTAAGACATATCACAATCGGATTGTAAGATGCTTTGAATTCTCATGAGATACACATTATGATGCAACCCGCCTGCCCAGCCATTGTGCTGAAACTCGCAATTGTCCATAATTAAATTATTTACCCGGCTAACACCCAAACCATGCGAACCAAACCCTGTAATACTTATATTTTGTAGCATCCAACGTTCGTGTCTATCATCATCATTTCCTCCAAAACTCACACCACTTGCCGATACTGTATCATGCCCTTGAAGTGAAAAATCTTTAAGTACAATATCCGTTACTTTTAGACTTCCCTTAGTCATTGCAATTTTCTTAAGATCTGCGCCTTGTTTAATAATGGTTTTAGTTCGCCCCGCACCAACTAAAGACACTTTACTCATTAAATTTAAAGTACGATGTAGTACATAAGTTCCTGCTTCAAGATAGACCACGCCACCTCCTTTATTATACATTTTATGTATAGCCTGCTGAATAGAATCTCCAGTTTTTAAAACAATTATATTTTTTAAATTCTGTTTTGGATAGGTTACATGTTTAAAATTAGTTCCCCATTTGTCCTTCATTATTTCAAGAACTTCTGGCTCCACATTCACTTTAGAAATTCGGTATCTATCTAAAGTACTTCCTGTAAATCGTAAACTGATAGTAATTGGATTGCTTTTAGAATTTTTAGTAGGAATATCAACTGATGTTGTTTGATAACCTAACTTCGAAATTTTCAGTTTTGATGATTGAGGAGTCTGGAATACATTTAATTTAAAAGTTCCATCAGCTTTTGTTTTAACACCTTCTCTACCCCAAATAATTTCGACACCATCTAGTGGTTGTTGCCTAACGTCTGTAATGATTCCGTATATAGAATCAAGAGCTTGAGCACAAATAATATTTACATTACATAATAGAATGGTAACAAACAAAATGCTTACTCTAAATACCTTCATAACTTAACTTTAATGATTTCACTTAAAGACAACTCATTATTAAATATTCGAGCTGTTCTTTTTTATTGAAAAAGAATATTTAGCATTAGACTGTTAATTCATATAAGATTAACTCTTAGTAACAACCATTTACTACCATAAAATCCGAACATCTTTTGGCCATTCCTTCACATCTGTATAAATTTCATTTCCTTTTTTAAAGGTGCTATTTTCCATTTTTACATCACATTTTAATAATCCCATATCAATGTTTTTATTATTAAAGGTACTATTAATGACATATGAATCTTTAACAGATCTCCACATTGCTCCCCAGGTATTGTTTACAACCTCGCAACGGTTTAGAATAACTTTTTGAGGTGCATATTTCGAGTTTTCGGTGTAATGAAACTTATCGTAATAATTTTCGCAAGGGAACCACATGGCCACCCGACCACACCCGGAAATATTATATTTATGAAGAAAAATATAACCCGCTTCTTCATGGTCTGCTTGAATACCATTTCCTAAACAATCTTTAATTGTACAACGTTGCGCTAAGACAAATTCGCAAGAGGTATATTTATTTCCTTTTCCTAGTACAGGATAAGACATATCGCAATCGGATTGTAAAATGTATTTGTTATATAAGAAATACACATTATGATATAAACCTCCAGCAGAACCATTGTATTGAAAATTACAATTGTCCATAATAATATTATTGGTACGTTTCATATGTACACCTTGTGCCGACCAATCTGTAACATTTATATTTTGAAGCATCACACGTGTATGTCTACTTTCGTTTCTACCTCTAATTAATATACCATTCGCTTTTCCTTGACGGTTTCCTTTTAAAGTTAAGTCCTTAATCACTAAATCTGTGACTTGTGGTTGGGCTTCAATATTAAATCCAGTTTCCTTTAAATCCGGGGCTTGCTGAATTATTGTTACATCTCGACCTTCACCAACAAGAGTTACCAATCCTTTTAACGTAATGGTTTTATGTAAAAGATGAATTCCTTTTTTTAAGAACACCACACCTCCTCCTTCAGCATTCGCCTGATCTATTGCAGCTTGTAATGATTCTCCTGGGTTAACTGTAATCACATTATTAAGCCATTGTTTTGGATACTCGACATGCTTAAAATTATCTTGCCATTTTTCAGACATTATGGTTTTTACTTCAGTTTCTACAGTTACTTTTTTTAACTTAAATGCACTCTGCGCATGACTTAATGATGTTACAATAATTGTAACGAGTATTACACATAACCTCACTAATGAATTCATTTACACTAATTTTATAATTTTTCTACAGAAACATAATACGCACCTAATTCCTCTTTATTATCTAAAGTAAACCATGTTTGAAGATTGGTTTTCCCTGGCTCTAAATCTATTGTAAACTCTACATATTCTTGACTCGCATCTACGTCTTTAACTTCTTCTTTATCTTGAATTTTAATTCTCGCTTTTTCAATATTTAATGCTTTTCCTTTTTTACTAGCGCGTACACTAGTTCCTTCAAGAGCAGGACGAATAGGTGCTTCAGCATTTAACGCTAAATGTGTTTCTTCTGGATAACGACGTAATTTTAAAGTGTAGGCTCCTGATTCTGATACTTTTAGTAACCAATACCCATTATCGATAAAGCCTTCTCTAATATGTCTTTGATGCCAAGGACTTGCTGCTTTTTCTGTATGCCAATCATGACAATATAATGTTGTAGGATTCTCTGCTTTGTCCCCTACATAAATACGTGGCAAAACGCTATATCCTGGTAATAAATCTGCCCACCATGTATCATAAGCAGCTCTAAACTCAGCCATTTTTTCTGGATACTGATCTGCAATATTAGTACGTTGTTCAGGATCGGTTTTTAAATCGTATAATTCTGTACCATCTACAACACGCCATTTGCCTTGCATAAGCGACGTTCTTCTCCAAAATTCTGGTACATCAATACGTTGTGAATTTGTAATTACAATACGATCTTTAAAGTTAGAATCGTCTCCGTTTAATAAAGGTTTTAAACTTTGTCCATCAAATTTAATATCTTGTTTCACTTCTAAATCACATAGATCTATTAAGGTAGGTAACACATCGTAATGAGCCGTTAACGCATCTATATCTTTACCTACTGTTATGCCTCCATCTTTCCAATGGATAAATAACGGAACACGATGACCACCTTCATATTTACTGGCTTTAATACCTCGCATACCAGCATTAAATCCTTTAGTAACGAAACCATCTAAAAGATTGTCTGTTTTAGGAATTTGAGCTCCTGCAGATGTTCCGTTATCGGTCATAAAAATTAAAATAGTATTATCCATTAATCCGCTTGTATTTAAATACTCAGTAAGCTTCCCTATATTTTCATCTACATTAGCAATCAATCCATAAAAGGCTGCATTTGGAATGTTCTCGTTGTCTTTATATGGATCTGAATATTTATCATCTACAAAATACGGTGAATGTGCAGCATTAGTTGGCAAATAACAAAAGAAAGGTTTGTTTTTAGCTTTATTATCAGCCATAAATTTCATAGCTTCATCAAACCAAATATCTGTGCAAAACCCTTCAAATTTTTCTAATTTTCCGTTATGGTGATATGTATCATTAAAATAATCGTTATCCCAATAATCCATGGTTTGCTCTATACCGCCACCTCCAAGAACTAGTACTTCTTCAAAACCTTTATCTTGAGGTCTAGATGGATAATTATCTCCTAAGTGCCATTTTCCAAAAATTCCGGTAGCATAACCATTGTCTTTCATGATTTCTGCCGCCGTAGTTTCATGCTCTAAAAGTATAGAACGGCCATTTACCGTATGCCAAACTCCTGCTCTGTTAGCATTGTGTCCTGTTAATAAGGCTGCACGTGTTGGGGCACAAGTTGGATTTACATGATAATCTGTAAATCGTGCACTCGTATCGTGCAACGCATCGATATGTGGTGTTTTTATATATGGATTACCTAAGGCAGCTATATCTCCGTACCCTTGATCGTCTACCAAAATTAATATGACGTTTGGTTTTTCTTCTTTAATAACTTCAACTTTTTTCTCTTTTGAAGAACAAGAAGACAGTGCTATTAAGCAACATAAAATTAGAAAAGAATAAGTGGTTGGTTTGAAATTATTTTTCATTAGAATATTATTATTTTAATATCAAAAAGTTAAAATCTCTTATTTCTACTAAAGTATTATTTAATTTAAACCATACATATAACTTATGATTCATTCTATATAAGTTATGCTTCATTTACAACAATTGTTAGCATTCTAATTATATTTAATAGTTATATTGAATTAATTGTTTTGTACTAACAGCTCATTTAAATACGTTGGATAATTTGTACCACCTCCATCACTTCTCGTGATAGAATCTCCAAAACACATAATGTTTTGATCTGGCCTTGAAATTAAGTAATCTGTTACAAAAAAAAACGGATGTGGTCTATAATGTACTGTAATAAATTCTAAGTATTCGGTTTGATTATTACTCATATTCTCTACAATTAGAACACTAGTCTACTGACCACCAATTGGAATAAGATCGCCGATTATTATTAAAAATCTGAGCATCTGAAGTATTATTTTGTATCGTAAAATTATAAGTAATGCTATCGTTTGCTTTTGCAGCTTTAGACTGCTGAACACTACATAAAATAAGGTTTTGATGTTATCCTAAGCATAGGTCCTCATGCTAAATAAACAGATAATAAACACTAACGTAATACGTTTCATAATTTGGATTTTTAAACTTTTACTGTCTGATTATAATTTATTATTACTTAGAATAATCACACATTATTTAACACCTCCTTCAATAATAATTTTAGCATCATTTGGATCTGTTTTTTGTTTTCCCGTTAGTAAATAGATTATCATACCTGCATCTGAAGGATCAAAATCTCCTTTTTTAACACAGATTAGTTGTCTAGAATACAACCAATCTAATTGTTTTTGAATTTCTTCTGAATGATTACGGATTGGAGATGTTTTAATCCAATCGAATAAGGCTTTGGGGGCTTTCATACCATTATAATCATCTCCTCCATTTTGATTAGCAATTCTATCTACAATCAGCCCTTTAGATTCAAATTTATCTTGTATTTCTTTCCATGTCCATCCCGAATGATGTTCCCAATCATATGGTTTATCAGCATGATTATCATTCCAATTTGAATGTGAAATAATACGAACAAATTTTAATTTAGAACCATTTGCTTTTTCAATTGCACTCCCAACCACATGCATAGGTCCTGCAGCAATAATAGTTAGCGGATTTTTTTTTGTAGATTTATTAATTTCCTTAATAATTGCTTTTATCGCTTTTGTAGAATCTTCTACAGCTTCAATAAAATTAGAATTCTTAAAATTATAAATTTCTTTACCCTCTAAAGCACTTATACGCATTTGTTCTTTTCCATCACTTTTATTATGATTACTGCCCCAAATGTGGTCGCTAAACGTATATACGGTTAATTTATCTTGCAAATTATGAGCGGCTAATAAAGCGAGTGTAAATGGTGTTGCAGCCCAATCATCGTGATCATGTTCATTTCCATCTGAACTCACTACAATTCTACCAATAGTATAAGGTATAGTTTGTCCGTAAAAAAAATGTGGTATGCTTAATAACATGCATACAAAAAAAATGGTTTTAAAATATCTCATACATTTAATTTTGAAGATTTAAACTTTCAGTATTTCTAGTAGCATTCAATTTTTTTAATCGTAACAAAGCTTCCATATAATAATAATCTGCATAGATGATAGAAGCATCAACTTCTGAGTTACGTGGATGATTTCCTGTAGAATACAGTAACAAGGCTTCATTTGTCTCTTTACTTAAATAAGCCTCTGAAGATAAAGTTGTAATAAAGTGTTTCGCTTGATTAAAATATTTTTCTTGTAGTTTTTTATCTTTTACTAAGGTCGATAATTCTAACATCCCGCAAGCTGCTACTGCTGCCGCTGATGCATCTTTAGGTGCATTCGGTATTTTCGGATCATCGAAATCCCAAAACGGCACACCATCTTCTGGTAAATTTTCCAAATATTTATCTGCTAATTTTATAGACGTTTCTAAAAACTCTTGACGTCCCGTTTCTCTATACGAAAAAGCAAAACCATAAATTCCCCAAGTTTGACCGCGTGCCCACATCGAATCGTCGGCATAGCCTTGATGGGCAACATCTCTTAGAAATTCTCCTGTTTCATCATCAAAAGATCCTAAGTGATATGTTGAATAATCAGGTCTAACTAAATATTTCATTGTAACTTCTGCATGCCTTTCAGCAATATCATAAAGTCTCTTATCTCCTCCATTTTTAGCAGCCCAGAACAACAACTCTAAATTCATCATATTATCTATAATCGTATTGTGAGGATATTCTGGTTTCATTGGACATGAATGTATAGTTCCTACTTTAGGATTGTATAAAGTTGCTAAAGTATCGGCCGCGGCAAGCATGACTTTTTTATAAGCTTCGTTTCCGGTTAAGCGATAGCCATTTCCAAAACTACAATATACTTGAAATCCGATATCATGATCTGATGCCTTTGAATAGGCTATAGTTTTTAATGGCTCTGTAAATTCTACTGCCGCTTGTTTAAGACTTTCGTCTCCAGAAAATTCGTAAACATACCACAATACACCTGGCCAAAACCCACTGCACCAATCACGCACACCAACTAATTCCCATGCTGATTCTCCTTTAAGAATTGTTCTAGGAAAACTGTCTCTTACTTTTATAGTATTAATAGTTTGACTAATCTTTTCGGTGTTTGCTTGTAAAACCAGATCGACATCCGAGGTTGTCGATTCTTTTTTTGAATTACCAAAACTGGTTAACATGAGAGCAACACATGATACAGTAATAATTTTCTTAAAATATTCATGTTTTATATTTTGAGTTTGAGTTTATTTTGAATCGTATTTTCACACCTTTAAAAATAACTTTTCAAATAAAGAATACCTCAAAACTATTACTCAATATCTAAAAATTATAGTCCATTTTTTATAAAATCACCACTAAAACACACTAAAAAACAATAGTTTTAAAAATATCGCATTATAATTTGTCTAAAAATTGCCACTTAATCATTTTTCATATAATACACCGTTAAATAGGGCCTTAAAAACAGCTTTAAAAAGTGAGAAAATTTGATAAAAAAAAGAGATCATCATATATTTATACGACGATCTCAGTTTAAAAAGTATTGAAAATTTTTATATTATAAGATAAAAAAATGTGTGAGAATTTTATGCATTTCTATTTTAATTAATGTATTCTATAGTGGTATATTCTACTAAATATTTGATAAAATGAAATGAAGCCTGACACTTAACACGTTCTCTAACAGATATTATCAATATTTAATTATGTTTTCTTAAATACTAATCATTTGAACACATAAACAACATTTATATTAATACGTTAAGTATAAATTATTAATCTTTATTAAAAACTTAAAACTCATTTAAAAGGTTGTAACTATATAATTATAGAAAAACAGATTATTTTTTAAAGTAGCCTGTTTTGCTTTATAATTTAAAAAAACTAAATATAAAATTAATTCTAAAGTATAGATTAATTTATCTGCTCAATCAAGACCAAACTCCAAGGACTCATCTCTCTATCAATATTTAATTTACCATTTTCACCTACAGTTATAATTTCAGTCTTTAGGCCTTCAGCAGCTTTTTTCATGACTTTAATTTGCTCGCGCGTTGGTGGTTCTGGTTTACCCATGTTTTCCCAATAATTATAAATATTACCATGATCTTTATCTAAAGTTTCCAACTTAAATTGAGTTCCTGGTTTTAAATCTGAAATACTAAAATCTAATTGGCGTGGGTTTCCATTTTCATATTTCTCGATTTTTTTAATACTTGACGGCACCGCTTTGTAGTGATCTTCTGGATAATTATAAGCCAACGCCACAACTTTACCATCAGTAGATTTTTTACTGACAAACAAATACTCATTTTTATACAATTCTTCGTCTCCTAAATGATGTAACATTCTATATGCATGATATGATGGCTTTACTAAACCTTGATAATTTATCATTCCAAAACCACCATGAAAGATGCTTTCTGCTCCTCCTTTTTCTTCAAAAATATCGGTAAAAGTCCAAAATGCTAATGAATTGGTTAATCCAATACAATCTAAATTTACTTTAGCAATGTACGCTGCAGGTGGTAAAAAGTCGTGCATCGCATCTCTACTATTCGGACTTGTATTCCATTCTGTTAAATGAATTTCAGCATTTGGATATGCACTTTTCTTAACCACTTTATTTAACCATTCGATATCTGTTTTCGTAGAATTTACAAAACGAGAAAAATCTTTTCCTGCTCCCGTAGTTGGGTTAAACGGATAATCTGTTGGATAAGGGTGTGTAGACACAAAATCTACTGGAAGTTTTTCCTTTTCACAATACGCCAAGAAATCTTCAATCCAAGCGCCTTTCCATTCTAAATCGTTAATATTATCTGCTGTAAACGTAATCAGATCTCCATCTCTACTTTCTACTTCGCCATCATAACGCCCATCGGCTACAAAATTACTACTTGAAGGTCCGCCAACTTTAAAACGATTATCTACAGCTCGTACAGCTGTTACAGATTGCTTATACAACTCAAAATATTGAGATTTTGTACCATCAAAAAAGCCATAATGTAAATTTGGTTCATTCCAAACTTCAAAATACCATGTTAATACTTCATCAATTCCGTAACGATCTACACAGTGTTGTGTAAATGCTTTCACCAAATTATGCCACTCACCAAATTTAGATTCGTCTGGCGTAATATTGGCTTTCCACCAAAACTGTGTTTTACTATTTTCTGCAGCTAAAGCTGAAGGAAAGAAAGCTAACTCTACAAAAGGTTTCACATTTAAATCTAACATTCTGTCGAATAAATCGTCGATATATTGCCAGTTATATGTGTACACTCCATCTTTTTCAAACACGGGAAACATATCGTCATGAAATATCCCGTGGAATCTTACAAATTCAAATCCGCAATTGTCTTGCACCATTTCTAATTGTTCCAACCATCCGGCACGTAAACCTTCATTTGCACGACCAGCACCTACGCTTTTACTCCAAAAATGTTCAAACTTCTCACCTTGAGCTGTTGCTTTTACGTTGATTTTCTCCTGAGAGAAACCAAATTGAACAATTAAAGCCAAAAGCCCTGTAATTAGTATCTTCTTCATATCCTCTTAAATTTTTAATTTTTTAGTTTGTAATTTGTTTTAAACCTAGTTATCTTAAAGTGAGCTCATGAAACAAGTTCTGTGTGAGGCACTGTTTTAATTCTTATTCTTCGTCTTCAAAAACTTGTTCTAACTTTATGTAATCAATAGCTAAATTACCTTCAGAAGGATTCCAATCTTTCTTGAAAATACGCACCAAATTATCTCCTTCTTTTAAATTGACTATACCGAAATCAATTTCTGTAAAGTCTTTAGACTGAGAAAAAACAAATTCGCTGTATTCATGACTATTTATTAATACATCATGATTAGAGTCTCCTTCCGGCGAAGCATATCGTACTTTAAAACGATACTTTCCAGGTTTAGCCACTTGAGCTAAAATAGAAACGTGATCGTATGGATTATCAAAATTTGTTACATACCCTTTTCCGCTGTAACCTTTAATGTATGTATCTACGAAAACATTATACAATTCTCCTCCTGCAGCAAAACCATTTTCTGCTTCTAACTTAAGTGTTGTTTTTGTACGTTTTGCATTTCCTAAACCCTTTTTAGAAGGGACAATTGGAATGATATTTCCTTTCTTATCATACTTCAGGTAATCGGCCATTACGGAACGTGTTTCACTTAAACCACCAGACAACCATGCACTATGGTAAAACATCATATCTTTTCCTTTATACGTCACCGTTCCGCCGTGGTTGGTTCCACTCTGACCTTCAAAATCATCTATAAAAAGACCTTTAAACTCATACGGTCCTAAAGGTTTATCTGCAACTGCATAAAACATTTTTTCTGGCCAACGTCTAGGTGTTAATCCTGGATACGTTAAGTAGTATTTATTATCTTTTTTATGTACCCAAGGACCTTCAAAAACATAAGTTAATTGCGATGTCAACTCTATATATGTTTCTGGTTTTATAGACATTAAATCGTCATTTAATTCTGCTGCAAAACATTTTTTATCATGTCCCCAATATAAATATGGTGTACCGTCATCGTCTATAAACAGCGCAGGATCCTGACCAAATTCTACACCTTTAACATATCCTAAATCTGTGAATGGCCCTTGCGGAACATCACTGCGTGCAATACCTGTTCTAAACAGTCCGATTCCGGCTTCCTTCATACAATATATGATGTAGTAATTACCACGATAATAGGCCGCATCCATTGCCCAAGCATGACTTTCTGCCCATTTTACATTTTCTAAGTGTAAAATGCGCCCATGATCGGTCCAATTCACTAAATCGGTAGTAGAAAAGGCATGATAACCTGTCATTCCATAATGGTTGTTAGACCCCGGTTCATCATGACTAGTGTACACCCAAAGTGTATTCGGATCGTCTGGCCAAACATGCGGTGACGGATCTGCTGTAAAAACGCTAGTAAAGATTGGATTTTGTGCAAACCCAAATACGATATTAATTAGAATGCTTACTAAAGCTAATTTATGTCTCATTTTTATTTTATACTTAAAAACCAACTTCTATATGGTTACCATTAAACAGTAATAACTTAAAAAAACCATAAACTAATAATAAACAGTGTTTTAAAGAATGTTAATTACTAAATATTGTTTTGTTTATAGCTCATTCTCCAATAACCTCAACATTATTATTTGTTCCTAAATTAGAGATTAAACCCATTGTTTTTCCAGTGATTTCTATACTTTTATCTGATAATTCTATAGGAAACATCGTCAGATTAATAAGCTCAAAATCTGAACCTTTAAAATTGTTTTGCTTCGGAAAATTTCCGTGTTGTAAGCGAATATTATTTTTATCGCCACCTACTTTAATTTTCAGTCCATGTTCTACTCCTTGATTAGATCCTCGTAAAACAATTTTATGTTTACTTCCTCCTATATAGGCTACATTTCCCGATCCGTTATAATATGGTTCTGTAGAAGATAAAATGGTAATATCTGCATTATAAGCTTTGTCACTTTCGTAAGTTGAAGCATAAGCAGGACCATAAACCACATCTGCACGACAATTAACAACGTCTCCAGATCCTAAAGAGAATCCGTTTTCATTTCCTATAGATGTACAATTTTCTACATATTTTTTTCCGGTAGCATGAGCAAGCGTAACTGCTGTTCTCATGTGTTTTACCACACAATTTATAACTGTAGGATTAGAGGTTCCTCGTGTTATTATTTCACCATCAATGTGGGTTGTTCCGCCATCGTAAGCCCGAATTCCGGCTTCACCAGTACTCATCATATATCCAGCAGGAAGTTTATACCCCCAAACAGTCATGAAATTAACTTTATCTGCAGGACTTCCTGTTCCCAACTCGGCTAACATAGCATCTGTTTTTCGTACTTCTCCCTCAACATAGCATCCTTCAATTACAGGATTACTTGCCGCTTGCATAAAAATACAATGGCCATAACTTCTGTGCACAAATGTTGAATTTTTAAGATGATTAGATTCACCTCGCACCAAACACGCACTATGTTTTTGATGCTTAATTACAGAACGTCCACCTTTTCCAAAAGCATCTCCGTAACCGTAAGGAAAAGAACCTTTAGTTGTTACGTAAAACCCTTCAACTCTATTATGCGATCCATCCATAACAATATTTGTAGCTCTTCGGGTTGGTGCATCGTAAACAGAACCATCGTCTATAAGTGTTAAATTTTTAAGTACATTATTATTTCCTAAAATTTGAAGTTCATGAATTTGATAGTTACCATAAGCTTGTAATACTTTGGTTTCAATTTTAATAGTTACACCTGTAAAATCGTAGATACTATTATCGCCTTCAAAAAGCAATAACACTTTTGTTATATTTTTAATTTTAAGTTCTTTTTCATACAATCCGTTCTTAACATCTTCTACAGTAATCGTATAAACTCCAGGAGTCATTTTAACATGAACATTATCGTTGTCTAAATACGGTATTAATTCACTTAAAGAATGCACTATAGTTTGTGCATACAGTGCAGGGTTTATCACTAAAAATAGGCCACATAACAGCAATCTGAAAGCGTCGTTTAAGTTACTTTTTTTATTCATTTTCATAATCTTTAAAGCTTTAAGTTATTGTGCTAGTAAAACAATTACTTCTCCTACTTTTGTTTCAATATCATATTCGAAAACAGGTTTTAAAACCAATGCTTCTACTTTTGCTAAATTTGAAATTATAGGAGTTTTTATTTCTACTGATTGATAAAAGGGATTTATGTTTTTTCCTGAAGCTTTTGTTATTACTGTCTCTCCTTCTAATTTCAACTCATTATAAGAACGAATACGACATATACCTCCTAATTTAGATGTAATAACCGCTTTCACTACAGCTCCATCTTTCCATTGTAAATCTGTAATTTCAAATCCACCTCTTGCTCTAAGACCGCTTACAGCTCCGGATTTCCAAACGTCTGGAAGTGCAGGAATTAAATGAATAGCTTCATCGTGACTTTGCATTAACATTTCGGTTAAACCAGATGTAAATCCAAAATTACCATCTATTTGAAATGGAGGGTGTGCATCTAACATATTGGCATACGTTCCGCCTCCTTTTGGTGAATCTGGACGTCCAACTAATTTAATTTGATCTCCCATTAATACATACGCATGGTTTCCATCAAGTAAACGTGCCCATAAATTAATTTTCCAGTTCATAGACCATCCTGTAGAAGGATCTCCGCGTTGAATTAAAGTTGTTTTTGCGGCTTCAAATAATTCTGGATTATGGTAAGGTGAAATTAAATTAGAAGGATATAATCCATATAAATGAGAAACATGACGGTGTTTATCTTCAGGATGGTCTAAGTCTTCAAACCATTCTTGTAATTGATTATATTGCCCAATTTTCATTGGAGGTAATTGAGTTAAAGTTGTCTCCATTTTTTTAACTAACTTCTCATCTACACGCAACACTTTAGCTGCTGCAATTGTTTTTGTTAAAATATCGAACACCAATTGATTATCCATGGTTGTGCCTGATTCAATATTTACACTTTTAGGGCGTCCTTTAGGGGCATGTTCTGGAGAAATTGTTGGAGACATTACTAACCAACCACTTTTAGGATCTTTAGTTAAAAAACTTAAACAAAACTCTGAAGCACCTTTCATAGCAGGATAAACAGATTTTAAATAGTCTAGATCTCCGCTAAACATATATTTTTCCCATAAATGTTGCGCTAACCATGTACCTCCTGTTGGCCACATTCCCCATGTTGCACCATCTACAGGGCCGGTTATTCTCCAAATATCTGTATTATGGTGTGTTACCCAACCATCTGCGCCATACATGACTTTTGCTGTTTCTTGCCCGGTAACCGAAAGATCTTTAACTAACTGAATTAAAGGATCGTGCATTTTGGATAAATTAGTTACTTCTGCAGGCCAATAATTCATTTCGGTATTAATATTAACCGTATAAGCACTTTTCCATGGTGGTGTTAAATCCTTATTCCAAATACCTTGTAAATTAGCTGCTTGTCCGCCGGGTTGTGAAGATGAAATTAAAAGGTAACGTCCGAATTGAAAATATAATGCCGCTAAGCTAGGATCGTTAACTGTACTAAATGCTTTAATTCTAACATCTGTTGGTTTGTCTTCGAACTCAGAATTACCCAAATTTAATGACACTCTATTAAAGTAATTTTTATAATACGTTGAGTGCCTTTTTAATAACTGATTATAAGGTTTCTTTTCTGCTAGAGCAATATAGTTCGCTGCTTTTTTATGAGGATCTGCACTAACATCGTGATAATTCACAAAATTAGTTGCTATAGAAATATATAGTGTTACACTATTTGCTTTAGAAACCTTTAACGTATTGTTAGTTGCTTTTACACTTCCTCCTTCATTCACAATTTTAACACGAGACTCAAACTCGACTTTTCCTTTAATAGGCGCCGCATTTTTTAATCTTTTATTTAAGTTATCGCTTCCAAAACCAATCATTTTTAATACATCGTTATCTTCTGTAGTTACAGTAACTTTAGCTGGTTCTGGACGATCCATATCTGCTATAAAACTTAATTTTCCATCCTTATTTGCTGTTAATCGCATTACAATAACTTGGTCTGTAAACGATGTAAATAGTTCTCGTTTATATTCTACACCATTAGACGTATAGGTTGTTGTATTTACAGCATTCTCAATATCTAATGCTCTATGATAATTAGAATATGCGCCTTGATTTAAAAAATCTAGTCTTAAATTTCCGACCGTCTCGTATGGCATTCCATGAGACGTTTTAGAAATAATTTTAGCATTTGCTAGATTATGAGCTTCTTTATATTTACCATTAAATAAGAGTTCTCTAATTTTTGGAAGCGCTGCTTTAGCATCTGGATTATCGTTTCTGTGCGGTCCGCCTGCCCAAAGTGTACTTTCGTTTAACTGAATATTTTCATGCTCTGGAAGGCCATAAACCATAGCGCCTAAACGTCCATTTCCTAAAGGTAAAGCTTCATTCCAATCTGCTGCGGGAGCATCGTACCACAACTCTAATTTATGTTGCTCTTTTTCTGTTACTAGATTATCTTGTTTCTTCTCAGTATTTGTTACACAGCTACATAAGCTAAAAAACAACATTATAACCAGAACTCCTGAAACATGAATCTGATTTACATATTCTGCGATATGGCTCCTCTGTATTCGAAATAAAATAGGTTTTACTAAAATCATTAGTCTATTTTTATTTAGTTTGTTTGTCTGTCTTAATCCTAAGCAATATCGTTTATATATTAATTTTTCAATATAAATTAGAGGTCTTTGAATATAAATTATGATGTACTTAAGCCTATAATTGTAAACAAGACAAATTTTTCTAAATACAAACAAAAAAACCTTGAAGTTTTTACACCTCAAGGTTTCCCTACTATAATCTCAATCTTAAATAAATAAACTGAGTCTTTTTCTATATTTTAATTTGCTACTGTAGGAACCCCTTCTCTAACTTCTTTTTCCCAAAGTTCTAACTTTTTAATCATAATCTTTACACGATCTTGATTTGCATCTGCAACATTATGTGTTTCGGAAATATCTTCCCTTAAATTGAATAATTCTACTTTTGTTTGGTTATCTGCTCTTGTTTTAACCAATTTCCAATCGCCACTTCTTATGGCTTTGTTCTCTCTAAATATCCAAAATAAATCCCGTTCAGGAAATGCTTTTCCTTCTATTAAATGATCTTTAAAACTCACGCCATCTATATTAATTCCTGATGGTTTTCCTTTAGCAAAATCTAAAAATGTTGGTAAAAAATCCATGGTTAAAATTGGAGTGTTATTTACTGTACCAGCTTTAAAATACTTTGGAAATCTCATAATAGCAGGAACACGATGTCCTCCTTCATAAACACTAGCTTTAGCACCTCTTAGCACACCATTATCTCCACGTTTTCCTGCGGCTCCATTATCTGAACAAAAAATAACAATTGTATTTTCTTCTAAATCTTCATTTTTAACAACTTGCATTAAATCTCCTATAGTTTCGTCCATGGTTTCAATCATGCCTTCATAAATAGATTGAATACTGTCTTTAGGTACTTTTCTTATATATTTTTTATTTCCTACTTCTCTAACAGGCTTATCATATCTACCTTGAATAGGATAATGAGGAGATTCTTGAGCGAGATATAAAAAGAAGGGTTGCCCTGTTTTGTTGGAGTTATGTGTCTTGATAAAATCAATTCCATAAGTATTTATTAAATCTGTGGAATAGCCATGATCGTTTTTAACTGTATTATTTTTCCACCAATCTAAATACCCTTCTTGATCTACGTGTGCATGATAATCTATATTTCCACTTACAAATCCTGAAAACTCATCAAAACCTTGATGTGTAGGATTAAAAGTCTCTGCATAACCTAAATGCCACTTTCCATACATGGCCGTTGTATATCCTAAACGTTGTAATTCTTCTGCAAGCGTAATTTCATCTAAACTCAATCCAACTTCACGATGATCTGCTGCAGTAATAACTCCTTCAATTCCTGTTCGTTGTTGATATTTACCAGTCATTAATGCTGCTCGAGTCGGACTGCATAATGGCCCATTAGAATGAAAGTCTAAAAACGTTACGCCTTGCGAAGCCAATTTATCTAAGTTTGGTGTTTTAATCTTAATACTACCATAACTGGATAATTCTCCATAACCCAAATCGTCTGCCATTATTAAAATAATATTAGGTGGCATGTCTTGTTTTTGTTGAGCAAAACCAACCGTATAACAGATTACTAAAACGCCTAAGCATAGCCATTGGAAAAAAGGATTCTTTACTTTATTAATTTTCATTTTAATATATTTTAAATTACGACATCAAGTTTTAGAACCTCTAAAAACATAATAATCCCAAACATCTTTTTTCCCCCAACGTTCAGGATTATTACTAATTCAACACAACGACAATATCGTTTTTATATTCGTTTTCTGATATAAATTATAGTCCAATTACTATAAATTATGATTGTTAAACATAGAAATAATCATATTTAAAGATTCTCTGTTTCATTTGTTACAATACAGACAAAAAAAATCAATATTTAAACAGCTACTGTTTTGTATTTTCTACTTGTAAATGAGATAATATAAAATGAGTAGCATAATCGTTTAACTCTCTTATAGACGGAGAAATGTTTAATCCATTAAAACTATGTCCTGCATTTTTAATAGTCAATAATTCAACATCAGCGTTTTTTTGCTTGGCAACTTCCATCATATATGTTGAATTAATAATTGGCAATACAGAATCTTTATCACCATGTAATAACAAAATTGGAGGGCTATCTGCTTCTAAAAGTTCTGTCGGACTAAGTAAGCGAGCCAACTCTGGTTTCTCTTCTAAGGTTGCTCCTAAAAGTCTAACAAAAAGTGTTTCGTCCTCAAAAATAGAACCAGGACGTAATTTTGGATTTAAGCATGACGTGAATGGAAAATATGATGCCACACATTTAAATTCCGGATAAAAACCGGATAGTTCTGGATCTCCTAAAAAATCAGAATTCTTACCCAATGCTGTAACCAAACTAAGATGTCCGCCTGCCGAACCACCCCAGATACCATAATATTCTGTATCTAATTTATATTGCTCGGCATGCTTTAAAAGAAATTTCGCAGCATCCTTTGCGTCTATAACAGATTCGTAGGCTGTAGATGTGCCTTTAGCTTTTCTATATTCAATAGTTGCACAAATTACACCCTGATCTAAAAGCGATCGTAATGTTTCTAGATATGCTTTTTTTAAAATATTATATTTATGTCCGCCGGCCCAACCACCACCATGTACATGAAGCATCCATGGATTTTCTGCTTTTAATTTAGTAGCATCTGGATAAAAAATAGTCATGTTTAGTTCTAGACTATCAACCGTTTTATAAACTACAATTTCTTTATTAGGAAATGTGTTTAAAATCTCATCCTGAGTTTGTGCAAAAAGGAAGGATGGCGTAGCATAGAGACATAATATTACCACAATTAACTTCATGATTT
Organism: Formosa sp. L2A11; assembly: GCF_009796865.1. GTDB lineage: Bacteria > Bacteroidota > Bacteroidia > Flavobacteriales > Flavobacteriaceae > Formosa. The sequence continues at coordinate 3,475,076 of NZ_CP047028.1, forward strand.
TTTGATTAAAACAGCTTACTTTCATAAATTTTATATTTAAAATATTTGTTTGAACAGATACAATATTGAATGATATTAAAACACTTCAATTTTTTCTTTTAGATGAATATCTTCTGAAGAACTACCAATTAAAATTTCAAAAGTTCCTGGCTCTACAGTCCAATTCATATACTGATCTAAAAGCTCTAAATCTTCTGGTTTCAAGGTAAAATGAATGGTTTTAGTTTCCCCAGGCAATAGATGAACACGTTCAAATCTGCGTAGTTGCGATTCGTAAGTTGTTACGCTACTCACTTCATCTTTTAGATATAATTGCACTACCTCATCTCCTGCTCTTTTACCTGTATTTTTTACATCGAAAGATACCTCTATATCACTTTGAGTATGTGTTGTTTTTTGATTCACTACCAAATTATTATACGCAAATGAAGTATAACTTAATCCATATCCAAACGGATATAACGGACCTAAAACACGTGTATTTCCGTAACCATTTGGTCCTGCTCCTAGTTGTCCTGCTTGCGATCCTGGTTTATAAGGAAAGTTTAAGGGAATTTGACCAACCGATTTAGGAAATGTAACCGATAATTTTCCGCCGGGATTATAATCTCCAAATAAGGTTTCAGCTATAACTTCGCCTGCTGCCGTACTTGGAAACCAAGCTTCTAAAATGGCAGGTAAGAATTTATTTTCCCAATTAATGGTAAGCGGCTGACCGTTGATTAATACTAAAACCACAGGCTTTCCTGTCTCATATAACGCCTGAACCAATTGAAATTGACGTCCCGGAAGTCCTAAACTCGTTCTAGATTTGGTTTCTCCTACACGCTTTTCATCTTCGCCAACAACAGCAATGATTATATCAGATTTTTCGGCTTGTGACACAGCTGCAGCAATACTTGCTTCTTCTGATCTAGATAAAGGCGTAGGAATAATTTCACTTCCTGGCCAATCTGGATCTACAATATCACAGCCTTTTACAAAGGTGACTTCAGCTTTATTTTTTGTGTAACTCTTAATCCCTTGATATACGGATGTAGATGGGTTATGAGCTGGCCCATAACGACTATATGTAAAACTTACCTCGTCTGCTAAAGGTCCGGTGACTAAAATATTTTTTAATTTTTTGACATCTAATGGCAGTAAATTATTATCATTCTTTAATAGCACTAAAGACTCTCTATTGATTTGTTTAGATAAGGCTTCATCTTTTTCTGTATGCACTAAATCGTCTGAAGCTTTTGGGTTTTCAACATACGGCTTATCGAATAATCCTAATCTAAATTTCACCTTTAAAACCTCAGCAACTCTTAAATCTATTGTGTTTTCAGAAATTTTTCCTTCATGAATCAATTCTCGCAATGGCTCTATGTAAGATTCAGGTGTTCTAAATGTTGTACGGACATTTAAGCCAGCTTCTACAACTTGCCTTACGGCTTCTTTATAATCTTCAGCCACATGATGTTTTTCAGAAACATACTCAACAGCCTCACTATCTGAAACTACGTAACCATTAAATCCATACTGCTGTCTTAATAAATCTGTTAAAAAATAAGAACTTGCGGTTACCGGAACACCATCATAATCGTTATAACTACTCATTACTCCCATTGGTTTTGCTTCATTTATAACTCGTTTAAACGGATATAAATGTAACTGATGCATTTCTCTAGGAGCAACATGCGGATCTGTACGAGCGTCTCCATCTCTAGCTCCTTTTGGCACACTATAAACCGCGAAATGTTTTAAAGTTGCTGCTACATTCTGAGATTGAATTCCCAAAGTCATTTGCGAACCCATTTCTGCAATATGAAACGGTTCTTCTCCATAACATTCTAACACACGTCCCCAACGCGGATCTCTGGCAACATCTAAAATAGGTGCATATACATTAGTATATCCCAACGCTCGTGCCTCTCTACCTACCATCATACCTGCCTGAAGTACCAAATCTTTATTCCACGTACTTCCAATCCCAATGGGTGCTGGTAAAGGCGTTGCTTTTTCATGACATAAACCATGTATACCTTCGTTAGTAAAATCTACAGGAATACCTAATCGTGTTTCCTCTACAAACCATTTCTGAACGGTATTTATTGCCTCGGCATGTGTGCTATACGGATAAGAATATTTTGTGTGTGTTTTTTCTTGATTCCATATAGTGTTTAAATGTTCATCTATGTTAGCTATACCATCTTTCCAAACACGATTTTTCCATGCTTCTGTTGGTAATTCATCTTCTAATACACGAGCAAAACCATATAAAGTAGCCATTTGGCATGTTTTCTCATCGATAGTCATTAATGAAATCAGATTAGACACTCTATCGTCTATATCTGCTTTAGGATCTTCATACACATCTTTTTTTCCATTTTTATTAAAATCGACCCAATCGTTATGATATATGTTAGCATCATTGCTTATAAAAGTATCCTGTTTTTGAGCAAATACAGTAAATTGTATGGTAAGTATACAACACACTAAAACTAAGTTTTGCTTTATATTATTAATGCTATTAATTCGTTTCATATCTATACTCATTTTACTATACTTTCTTTTTAACTCAATATCAAACGTCTATACATTATCGATTTTAAATGAAAAAAAGTTCAGAATAACTTCTGAACTTTTAATCTAAAAGCAACAACAAATACCAAACTTATTCACTTTTATAATTTTATAATCCGCTTAGAAATACTTCTACTATTATCTTTAATATTTAAAATATAAAAGACTACTAGATAAATCTGAAACATTAAATAAAGTTAAGTGTTACTCATTTTTTAAATTGTTTCTATCTAAATTAATGTCTATTTAAAGGTAAAAAACATAGAAGCGTAAGTCTATAAATTATAGATCAATAACTATTAATCATGACCTATTTAACAATGATTCTCCTGGTTAAACAAGAAAAAAGTAAGTAAATTCTAAATATGTAAATTTTGGCTAAACAAAAGGAAACCATAACAAAACGATTATTGTATAATTAAAGAATTGCAAGACACATTAATTTATAATGTTTTAAAACACAAAACATATATAATAACTATTAAGCATACTACACTTGTTTATTTATACCCTCTTTTAATATTATGTAGAAGTAATACTGATTGAAGATAGCATCAAACTCATAACATAAAAAAAAGCATGTCTCTTTTTTTAATATAAGAGTGACATGCTTTTAAGATTACAAAAATGCGATGTTATAAACTTAGAATTTGAGACAAATTAACTTTCATTTTCTGAAACCTCTTTCCTGTGTTTTTCTACATATTCACTTGGCGTCATATTATATAATTCTTTAAATGTTTTCCCAAAATAAGCGGCAGAATTAAACCCAGACATATGTGTTACTTCTTTTATGGTATTGGCATCATTAAGCAACAATTCTGAAGCATATTTTAAGCGTATTGTTCTAATAAAATTACTAGGATTATGTCCTGTAATAGTCTGTATTTTTCTATAAAACTGAGAACGCCCTATACCAACTTCTTTTAATAAATGTTCTAATTTAAAATCGGGATCACTAATATTATCTAAAATAATTTTTGTGGTTTTTTCTAAGAAAGCTTCATCTATAGAGTTATTTGTCATTTCCTTAGACGGAATTACGGCTCCTAGTTTTGAAAACTTCTCTCTTAAAATACGTTTTGTTTCTAATAAATTAGAGATTCTAGCTTTTAAAACGCGCATATTAAACGGTTTACCTAAATACCCATCTGCACCTGTTTTATAACCTTCTATTCTATCTTCTTCTAAAGCACGAGCTGTTAATAATATAACCGGAATGTGGCATGTTTCGAACTCTGATTTAATTTGTTTACAAAATTCAAATCCGTCCATTTTAGGCATCATAACGTCACTAACAATAAGGTCTGGATAATATTTATTTACCATTTTTAAACCTTCTTCCCCATTAATGGCTTCAATAATATCATAACGCGCACGTAATTCATTTTTTAAATGTTCTCGTAATTCCTTATTATCTTCTACAACTAAAATTTTGCATTTATCTTTTACTTGAGACACTTCACTTTCGTCTACGTGATCCTGATCTTCAGAGATAAGCATATCGTACTCTACAGACTTCATAGAATTAATTAAGAATTCATCTTTTACATCCTTAACTACACTAGTTTCTGCTTTTTTGTTATAAGGAATTCTAACTACAAACTTACTTCCTACACCATATTCGCTTTCTACAAAAATTTCACCACCGTGTAATTCTACTAATCCTTTACAGAAATTAAGTCCGATTCCTGTTCCTGTTTTATTTACATCGACATTATAAAATCTAGAAAACACTTGTTTAAGCTGATCTTTGTCTAAACCAATCCCTGTATCTTCTACAATAATCTCTATATAATTTGTTAAGCGTTTAGAATGTCTAAAAAAACTAGAACTCTTTTTCTTCTCTAAAACTTTATTTATGGATACGCTTATTTTGCCACCATTATTTGTGAATTTTATAGCGTTAGAAATTAAATTGGTTAGTATTTTTTCAACTTTATCAAAATCGTAAAATGAATATAATCGATCTGTTGTAGAAGTAAATGTGTACCCTATATTTTTCTTAAGTGCTAGCCCTTTAAACAACGCAAAAATGTCGTTACTAAACTTAACAATATCTCCTTTTTGTAATTGCAACGGAGCCATTCCTACTTCCATTTTTCTATAATCGAGCAATTGATTTACTAAATACAGTAAACGTCGGGCACTACGCTGAATAGATTTTGCAGAAGATTTTACAACACTTTGATCATTATATCCGGCCATTAATTTATCTAACGGATTTAAAATTAAAGTTAACGGTGTTCTAAACTCGTGAGATACATTAATGAAAAATTCTAATTTCATCTGATCGAATTCATGCTCTTTTTCTTCTTTAATTCTATTTGTAAAATACTTATTTAAATACCATAAAGACACAAGGAAAACGATTGCGTAAATGGTATAAGCTGTCCAGGTTTTCCATGGAGGAGAATTAAGACGAATGCTCATAGATGTTATTGGAGCACTATCCCAATCGCCATCTACCGTTGCTTTAACCTTAAAAGTATATAGTCCTGGCTGAAGATTAGAATAGTTTACAAGCCGGTTAGTTCCTGCATATATAAAATCGTCGTCTAAACCTTCCATTTTATAAGCATATTTTACTTGCTCTTGGTTTTTAAAATGAAGAGCTAAATAATTGAATGACAAATTGGTTTGCTTATAATCTAAGACTAAATTTTTAATATCTGAAATGGTCTCAGTCAACACAAATTTTTTATTAATGCGCTCTCCCGTTTTAACATACTCGTTGTTAATTTTTAAACCCGATATTCTTGGATATAATTTTTCTGACGAAGTCATGATAATATCAGACGGTTTAAAAATATTAAATCCGTTTATTCCTCCAGCTAGAATACGACCATCTTTTGTACGATCTATAGATTTACTTTGAAACTCCATACCCTGAATTCCATCGTGTGTATTAAAATTCTTAATACTATTGGTTACTGGATTTATAAAGGACAGTCCGCTTCTGGTTGTAACCCAAAAATTATTATTAAAATCTTCTCGTATTCCTGTTATTAAATTATTTGGTAATCCATCTGTAGTAAAATAAGTTTTTACTAAGTTAAGATTAGAGTCTAGTTTATAAATACCTATATCTGTTCCTAGCCAAATATTATGCATTTCGTCTTCGGTAATATCATTAATACGGTTTCCTGAAATTCCATCTATATTAACTTCACCAAATTTAATAGTTTCAGGAATGCTTTTGCCAAGACTACCTAAATTCACATAATTTAAACCTAAAGATGTTCCTACCAACAAACGGTTTTTTGAATCTATAAATAAAGAGAACACAAAATTACTTAACAGTCCTTCTTGCTTGTTTTTACCAATTTTAAAATGATGAAACGTTTCGTTTTTTTTATTAAAAACATCTAAACCTTCGTCCCTCAAACCTAACCAAACTCTATCTTCTTTATCTTCTATACCTGTCCAAACTGAATTTTGACCAATTGTAGAACTAAAATTTTCAAGATGATAATAGCTTTTAAAAGTTTTGGTTTCGGGATTAAATTTACTCACACCGCGATCTAAAGTACACACCCAAATATCTCCATCGTTCCCTTCAAAGGTGTACATAATCTTATTAGAACTTAACGAACTACTATTATCCGGATCGTGACTATAAGCAGTAAAGGTCGCCGTCTCTTCATCAAAATAATTTAATCCGCCATTGTAAGCTCCTAACCAAATACGTCCTTTAGAATCCTGAAGTACAGATTGTACAATTTTTTGATTTAATCCGTTTGGTCTTCCTTTCTGATAATAATAATGACCGAAACTAGATTTTTTTACATCTAACTTACTAATTCCTTCATTGTATGTCGCAATCCAGAAAATACCTTTTTCATCTTCTATAACATCAGAGACTTGATTTCCTGGTAATGAAAATGGATCTGAAGGATTATTGACAATGTTTGTTAATTTCTCTTTCTTTTTGTCGTATAAAAAAATTCCAGAGCCATCGGTAACAATCCAAATTACGCCTAAAGAATCTTCATATAAAGAATAAAATGGAATACTTTCTTCTGTTAAAGCAAGTTGCTTAAACGTCTTGGTTGCTTTATCCCAAATAATAATATTTGATAAATCGTTACCTATCCAGAAATCGTTATCCGAATCTATAAATAAACGTTTCGGAATATGATTTAGTTCGTAAGGCTTTTTATGTTCTATAAAAATACGTTCAAATAAACCGGTTATTGGATTATATTTATTTAAATGCTCTCCATTAGTTTCTACCCAAATAAATCCATCTTTGTCTTTATCTATAGAATTAATGTTGTTGTTATCTAGTGTGTTTTCGTTATCTGCATCGAAAGCATAATGTACAAGTTCTAATCTATCTACCTGACTAGAATCGTCACTTAAAATTAACTTTACTAAACCATCGCTAGTACCTACCCAAACAATATTTTCTACATCATCGTATAAAAGCGTGTTTATTATTTTTTTGGGATTATTAAGTTTTAAAGGTTGATTGAATAACGGAATATGTGTAAACAATTTGGTATCGCGATGGTAGAAATTTAGTCCGTTATTTGTACCAATCCATAGATTTTCTTGTTTATCCTCCTGAATGGCATTTATTCGGTTATTACTTATAGATGTAGAATCGTTTAATAGCGGTCTAAATATCTCGAATTCATAACCATTATATTTATTTAAACCATCTATGGTACCAAACCACAAAAAACCTTGACTATCCTGAAACACCTCTAAACACGTACTACTAGAGAGGCCTTCTTCCGTATTTAGGTTCTCAAATTTAAGGTTAGAATACTGTCCAAAAATAAGATTACAACAAAAAGATAATACAATTAAACATAAATTCTTATTCATCCTACAGCTATTTTGTCAATCACGTAAATTTAATAAAATTTAATAAAAAATTAACTTTAGCCATCGTCAAAAAACAACCAAAAAGCGCTAAAAACGAATAAAAATTCAACAAAAACACACTTATAAACCTACAGGTTAATCGATTACATTATTAATTATTTTTTAATAAATTTTCAAAAAAAATTACATTACTATAAAATTGGCAATTTTTATAAGACTTTCTATAGAATAACTCCATTATTTATCTCATATATTGGACTTTAACCATATAATATTGATATTATACATGGTAAGAATTACAATGAGATGAATTATGCAACTCCAAAATCGGTAATTACAGAAACTATGAATGACATGAAAAATAAATAAGAATTAATCACACCTAATGAATAACTACTGGATTTACTCATTTTGATACCGGAGTATTACACCATTTCAACACGTCCGAAACATAGATTCTGTCTGTTCTCTTATTCCAACACATCTGTAATATGTATTAATAATACGCTCTAAACAATAGTATAAATTATGATCTTCTTTAAATGCATTACCCCAATGTGACACTAAACTAATTTAAGAATGATAAGAAATAAAAATAGAACACTTTAGAAGACGCTCTAAAACAAAAAAGGTTGAATTTCCTAAGAAACACAACCTTATAATACATGTATTAAACCTTAGTATTAACTTCTAATAATATTATAGCTAATTCCAATTCCTACAGAAGACGGAGAGAATGATCCTGAAGATATCCCTTGGTAAAACCCATAAATATTCCATTTGTCATTGTGATATCCCATTTCTGGTCTGTAATAAAACCCATTATCACCATAATCTCCATTTGTAACAAATCCATAACCTAAATCTCCACCTAAGAAGAAGTGTTTTGTTGGGTAAAATCTAAACAAACCTGCTAAAGGAATAATACCAAAATCTTCATATTCAACTTTACCAAAATAATTTGAATATCCTGTTGAAATACCTATAGCGTAACTCTTTGTATTTAAAAATTGATATTTTAAATCAACTCCCAATACAAGAGACGATGTGTCTGAAGCATCTCCTAAAGGCGAACCAGCATGAACTCCTAATTTAATCCAATCTGACTGAGCATTTGCTACAGTAAAACTAGCAAAAGCTAGTACTAATAAAATTAATTTTTTCATTTATTTGTTATTTTCATACAAAGTTAAGACATCATATTGATCATTATTCGCTATTTCTAATAATTTAATAATCGTTAGAATAAACTTTTTTAAATTTCAAATACAACCAACTATTTATCAGCTAAATGTAATCGTAAAATATTTTATAAAAATGATTAAATATTGTGTTATTCCAAAAAATCGAGACACAAATTATATTCCTAATTTTAATTTTTTCTTACTCTTACATTATAATCATATACATCACACTATTTTTTTATGTTAAGCACTAAACCTTAAGAGAAAAACAAAGTCCTAATACAAAAACAAATACATGACACGTTATCTAATTTTGATTTTAATTTGTTTAAGTACTCCAATATTTGCACAACAAGATTCGGCACACTTAACTGCAACAATTATTGGCTCGGGCTCTCCTAAATTTAATACCGAACGTTCTGGACCTTCTGTACTCATTTCTTATCAAGACACTCGTATTTTGGTAGACATGGGAAATGGAACACAAGCCAATTTAAACGCTAACAACACAAAAATTAAAGACCTAGATGCTTTACTCTTTACACACCATCACTTAGACCATAACGAAGAGTTTACGCCTATTTTTATTCAAGCCTTACTTGGCGGATCTGACGTTTCTATTTCGGGACCTGCACCCACAACAACCATGGTACATAATATTTTAACAACTTATAAAGACGATATAAATTACCGCCTCTCTAAATCTGGACGCAATTTAAAAACGGCAATTAAACATGTTACAACCACTAATTTAAAAGGAGGCGAATCTTTTTACGTCGGAGATGTAAAAATAACTTGTACACCCGTACATCACACCATTACAACACTTGCTTACCGTTTTGACGTAAATAACGAGTCTATTGTTATTTCTGGAGATTTAACCTATTCTGAAACCTTACCTATTTTGGCTAAAAATGCCGATTATTTAATTATGGATTCTGGAGGAACTATTAAAATGGGTGCTAAGGCACGTCCAAACAAAAAACCGAATAACAACACAGCTACAGAACGTGCTCATGTTAATTTATCTGAAAGTTCGCAAATGGCTGCAGAAGCTCAGGTTAAAAATTTAATATTAACACACTTCAACTTTACAGATATTGATGAAGAAGCCACTGAAACTGAAATTCGTAAAAACTACAGCGGCACTATTCTTTTTGCTTCCGATTTAATGAAGATTCCTCTAACAGAAAACACATCAACTACTAATGCGAAAACACCACAAAAGGTAAACTCTAATACACCGCCTTCTTTTTCTCAACTTCTAGAAAATATGGATACAAACAACGACCAAAAAATTAGCAAAACAGAAGCTAAAGGTCGTTTAAAAAGTAATTTTGAAACCAGAGATAAAAATAACGACGGATTTCTTACTGAAGACGAAATAAAAATAAAGCATTAATAAAACGATTAGAATATTTATATTTCAATATTAGAAAGGCGCATTTAAGTCTTATAAAAATAATGAAAAACTAGAAAGAACAAACCAAAATGTTAAATAGATCTATCTTAAAGTAGTTTATAGAACACGTTCTTGACTGAAAGATAGTATTCAAGCTTAAAAAATTATATTAGTACTTACTCTTTCTAAACAAAATAATTTTTATACTTAAATAAAAAATGCAACCCTATTATAATTATTTTTTACATAAAACATAAGTTATAACATCGCAACACTAATAAATAATAATAATAAGCTTTTATACGAAACTAAAGCAGCCTTATTGAAGATTGAATATAAATTCTAAAAAAATGAACGTGATTAATCCTGAAATACTAAATTTAAGAAAAGAGCTTCATGAAAATCCTGAATTATCTTCTTTTGAATATGAAACAGCTATAAGAATCCGACAATTTGTAGAAAAAAATAGTACCGCAACCATAATAGAAAACATTGGCGGATCGGGCTTAGCAGTTGTTTACGAATATCCTAATCCAGGAAAATCCATTACAATTCGTTGCGAACTTGACGCCTTACCTATTCAGGAAGTAAATACATTTAAACATCAATCTAAAAAAAAGGGAATTTCCCATAAATGTGGACATGATGGACACATGGCAATTGTTTCTGGTTTAGTTTTTTGGTTACAAAATCAGATATTTAATTCAGGTAAAATCATTTTATTATTTCAACCTGCCGAAGAAACTGGAGAAGGAGCTTACCACGTATTAAACGACACTAAATTTAAAGCGCTTAAAACAGATTATATATTTGCACTTCACAACATACCAAAGGAACCTCTTAATAGTATTATTATAACCGAAAAAGGGTTCTCTGCAGAAGTACAGAGTTTTATAGTTCGTGTAAAAGGCAAAGAATCTCATGCTGCAGAACCAGAAAATGGTATAAATCCAGCGTTGGGGCTTTCAGAGATAATTACATCAATTTCTAGGTTAAATGTAACAAATCCTATAGCTGAAAATTTCACAATTATAACCCCTGTTCATATTACTATGGGACAGAAATCTTATGGCATTTCCCCTGCAAAAGGCGAATTACATTACACCTTAAGAACGTGGAATAGTGAAGAGATGTTACATTCTAAAACAAAAATAGAAAATTTAATTAAAGAAACCTGCCATAGTAATACACTGAAATACGAAATAGAATGGCTTGAATATTTTCCTGCCAGTATTAATAATAAGGAAAGTAATAATTATATTTCTAAAGCAGCCCTAGATAATAATTACAAAACACTAAAAAGACCATATCCTTTTAAGTTTGGAGAAGATTTTGGCTGGTTTTCTAAAACATATAAAACAGCAATGTTTGGACTTGGAGCAGGTTTAGATTCTCCTGCATTACACAATACTGATTATGATTTTCCTGATGAAATAATAGAAACAGGACTAACTATGTTTCAATCCATTATTTCGAATATCATGACAGACAAAAATTAATCTACTATAATTAACTCATTTACTATGTATTTAAAACAAATACCTTACTTATTATAATAATATTTATTAGTTGGAACCTCATAAACGCAGTATCTTTTAAATATTACCACACTAACCTGATATAAATCAAGGTTAATAATTACATTTATTGTTTTACCTCCTTAATTTTTCCAAAAATATAAGTGTGATTTTTGTCCTTGTACTCAAAATTATCTGTTGTTACAGGTCCAAAAGTTTCTAGGTCTACCCCTTCCATTTTAATACCATAGCAATACAACCCGTTTTTGTCTTTAGCATACACCTCAGATTCATATAATTCAAAAGTATTTACATCTGCACCAACAATTATATTGCTTAAATAAAACACATGTTCTTTGTCTTTCGAGTACTCCTTTTTATCACTATCTAAGACTTTAAAAGATTTACGGTCGGCTTCTTTTATCAATACACCATCATAAATCACACTATTATCAAACAATAAATACTCTTTATATAGGTATTCTATATTTTCCAAAGACTTATAAGCAAACATGTTTAGTGTATTTGTTTCTTTTCCATCTGTCCAAGGAATAAAATCGTAAATATATTTGGCATCAGCAACATACCTATCATTAAGAGCTACAAAGGTTTTTGCATCTATATGACTTGATAATAAATTAGACCGTTTTCGCAAATAAACGTTATTATTATCTTTACAAAAAAACCTATTAATAGGTGTAAAACTATTATAGTCTACATCTATTAATCTATATTCATAAAACCAGTTTTTACTATCTTTTCCAAATCCCCAATCTTTTAATTCGGTATACGTTTTAGGGTCTGCTCCCTCTAAAATAACTAATTTTTTATCTGTAGTTATCGCATCATTAGTAATATAAGACATTTGTATAATAGGAATATAAACATGGTTCTTATCAAATCCCAATGTGTTAATTACTCTAAACGAACTAACATCTACTTCTGTATCAATAATAGTGCTTTTATAAAAAATATGATCCTTATCCTTTCCAAATTCTCTTGCTAAAGGCGTAAATGTTTGCACATCTGCGGCTAGTTTACTGTTTCCTAATTCAAGCCAATTTCCGTTTGGGCTATATCGTATTTCTTTACCTGATTTAGTATAGTAATAATTATTAGAAATCTGTTTATTAACCGCACCGGAAAACGGATTACAAGCTTGTGCAATTACATATACAAGACTCATTAAAAGAATTTTAATAGGAGACTGTTTTGATTTGGTTATTTTTTTTACCAAAAAATTGAATAATATAACAATAAGAAACCCTGAAATAAATGGATGATTATTAATGAACTGCATATCGTAATTATAGGTTTTATAGAATCTTACAAGCATTAAATATGTGTTATATTCTAGTCACTAAAAAGTGTAAAGTAACACATTTAGAATACTAAAAAACACCTCCTTATTTACATAAAGAGGTGTTCTATTAAAATACAAATGTCTGTTTTTATTTTTATAGTCCTTTTTTAAGCTCTTCAATAGTTTTAGCCATTACAACACCAGGTAATTTTACTGGGGCAGCAACTTCTGCTAAGAATGTTCCTTTAACTTCTCCTGTTTTGTAAGTTGTAAAACCAATACGGTATAAACCAGCAGTTAAAGCTTTTGTAGGGCTTCCTACTTCACTTTCGTATCTTAATAAAGAATTGTAGCTACTTCCGCTTGGTTGCTTAGGCATTTCACTACTATCGTCATTACTTGCAAGTTTTGTCCACGTTGCATTTTTAGCAGCATCTTCAGAAATATCTTCTTTTTTGAAAATAGTAGAACGTTCTAAAGTAATGTATGTATCGAAATAATCGCTAGAAGAAGCATTTTCTGTATAAGCAGCAGATTCTATTGCGTCTTTAACTTTTGTTTTAGCTACAGGAGAAAGCATTCTTACACCAAGTTCTGGAGCAACAGCAGGAACCCATAAGTAAATGTAATAGAATTTTTTACCATCTACCACTTCGTCTTCATTTCCTGCAGAAGCATATCCTAAATAAGATATTACGTCTGTGTAAGGTACTTTTATTGTTTTTGGTCCTACTTTTTTCTCAATAGAACTTCCAAACTTTTTTAATTTTTGAGCTTCTGCATTAAAGATACAACAGAAAGCGAACGCCGATAATACTAGTAATTTTATTTTCATATTTGTTAATGTAATTTATTAATTTATAGACACTTGTTTTTTTATTTTAACTCAAAAGATACAGTTACACCATGGGTTTGCTTAGTAGAAGTCCCATAACTTTGTATATATTGAAAACTTGAATTTTGATCTGAAATTTTAACAATTTCTCCAATTGTTTTATTCATTTTTTTTGCAATAGCTTCTGCTTTTTCTTTTGCATTAGCAATCGCTTTTATAGAAAGATCTACTAATTCTTGATCTGTTAATTTTGTAGTTTCTATATCTATATTAGCAATAGACATTCCAGAAGATTTTAATTGCATTATCTTTCTAACTTCATCCTTATCAGATGTTTTTAAATAATAATACGCAGATTCTCTGCTCTGAGAATAAGACATTGCGAACTCGTAATAGGTATTTCTTTTAAATCTGTTAAAATCTACTCCAGCCTCTTCTAATTTTTTAATGTAATTTTTCTCAACCACTGCTAAAGACGTTGCTTCCGTTTCTACTTGCCCTTCGTAAACCATTACTTGCTGTAAAGCAATTAAAATGGTGTAACTATCGTCTGAGATTACTTTTTCTGCCTCACCAATAACTTCGATAGTGTTTTTACTTTCTTGTGCTATAGATGGCAACGCAAATAATAACACTAATAAATAGATAATCTTTTTCATAATAACTTGAATTTAATTGTGTGTGTTTTTAAAAGAAAAGAATGTTTGCAATAATCATCCAGATACCTACAAATAAACCTATAAGACCTAATTTACCTTGTTTTGGTGCTAACTTTTCTCTAAGGATTACCGCTTTTTCTTTAGCTGAATCGCTTTTAGATAAAACATATTTATTAAGTAAACTAAAACCTAACATAAACCCTAAGATAGCTTGGATAACGTTTCCTGCTAATAATGTTCCCCACCAGATAGGAAATGTAGAAATCCAACCTAAATTTAAAATTGAGAAGACAATTCCCCAAACACCATAAAAACAACACACTAACCCGATCCAACCTTGGTAAGGTTCTATTTTTTCTAAAAGCTCATGAGCGTTTGGTTTTTTTGATAATAATAAAGATGGTACTGCAATGAAACTTAATAAGATTAGTGTAATTCCGAAAATCATAATGTTTTTTTTTAAGAGTTAAAAATTGTTATTTTTTATAATTGAAACATCATTTTTTCTTTTTGTGATGCTTCTCATATTCTTAAGCAAATTTAGAGGAATAGCACCTACTACATAACCCCCTATTAAGTGAAAACATACTCCCTGAAAACAGTGACAAAGCACTCAATAACCTTATTTACAGTGTATTAAAAAAATATTATACCTTTTTTATTTTATTAAAACCCCTCTTTTTTACATAAAAACAAACAGCAGAACACCTTTATATGTTACAAGAATAGATTAGCATTAATATTTAGAAGAAAATAGACATAAAAAAGGTGCTATTATAAAATAGCACCTTTACGTATAAATAATAAAATGTATGTTTTAGTTATTAAGAAACATATCCTTTTTTAATGGCATATTTAGTTAGTCCAGCTAAGTTTCTAACATTAAGTTTAGTAATTAAATTTTTTCTATAACTTTCAATAGTATGTTTACTTAGAAAAAGCTTGTCTGCAATTTCTTGTGTGGTAAATTCTTCGGCAATAAGAGAAATTACTTCTACTTCTCGTTTAGTAAGCTTGATTTCTTTTTCCTTATTTTTTTCAAATTTATTTTGAAGATAGATATCTTTAATTTCTTTTGAAAAATATTTTTCACCACCTAAAATTGTTTCTATAGCTTTTAAGAACTCTTCTTTTTGTGCATTTTTCTGAAGATATCCATCTACATTATTTTCAATAAGATCGTCTATAATTTCTGGTGTATTGTGCATGCTAACCACCAAAGTTTTTATATTCCTAGATGTTTTCTTTATCCATTTATTAAGTTCAATACCATCTACCTCTGGCATGGTTACATCTGTAATTACAAGGTCTATTTTTTCTTCAGTATTTATAGAAATATATTTTTGAACATGCCCGCCATGTTTTGCCGTATATAAAATATTATAATTACTTTCTGTGTTTAGAATACTTAATAAGCCATCTAAAAACATTTTATGATCGTCGGCTATAATGAGGTTATAATTCATTTGTTTGTACGTTTAACGGAATTTCTATATTGATGCTTGTTCCTCTTTCGAGTTTAGAATCTATATGCAATATACCACTATAATTTTCTACTCTATTCTTTATATTGGTTAAACCTATTCCTAATGTTGTTTTAGAAACATCAAACCCAATACCATCGTCTTCATACACAAAAAAGATACATTCGTTTAATAAATCTAACTGTATATCTATGGTTTTAGCTTTAGCGTATTTAAGGGTGTTGGTTGTAAGTTCTTTAAAAATTGAAAACAATTCGTTTTGTAATATTTTGTCTAATGCGTTTATTTTTTCTTCATCGAAAAAGGAAATATTTACACTTAACTCACTTGCGCCTTCAACCGTATAAATGTATTCTTTAATGATAAATACAAAGTCGTTTTCTATAATTTTTTTAGGCAATAAATTATGCGATAAGTTTCTTACCTGCTCATAAGTATCGTCTAACTGGCTGTAAATTAAATCCATTTTTTCCGGATGATTTATAAGCTGACTGAATTGCAATTTTATAGCTGCCAAATTACCACCAACGCTATCGTGCATTTCTTGAGCAATCCGTTTTCGCTCGTGATTCTGACCTTCTGCAGAGGCTTTCATCAGTTTTAATTCTTGATCTTTTTTTAATGAATTAACACGCTGTATATTAATTTCTTTCTCTTTTAAATTAAGTAACCCTTGCGCCTGTAGTTTTTGATAGTAAATAATTAAAAGTGCTACAATAGGAACTAATAGTATAAAAAAAGCAACAAGAACAATGTATTTAATGGTCTTTTCTCGATCTAACTCTAAGGCCTTTAACGCTTCTTTTTCTTTAAGTAATGCAATTTCATTATTACGTTTTTCAGCACTATTTTGTAATTGTAAAACTTGATTTTCGTTTTGCTTAGCAATTATAGCTTTCTGAAGTTTATACTTCTCTATATCTGCATCTTTAGTTTTAATATTTAAGCTTTTATTTAAGTTCTCTATCTCTAGAAGTTTTATCTTTTTTTCTTTTTCAAACGTTTCAAACTTAACTTCAAGCCTATTAATCTCTTTTTCTTTTTGAGAGTTCTCTATAGAATCTTTTATTATATAATATCTTTTTCCATAGGTATAAGCGCTACTATAATCTTTTTTTCTAACAGCAATTTTTTCTAGCATCAAATAACTATGCATCAATACATTTAAAGATCCCAATCCCATAGCTTTTGGTACCGCACTTGTAAATATTAGAAGTGCATCTGTATCTCTTTTTTCATTGTATAGCAGCGTTCCTATTTTATCTGTAATTATAAGATCTAAATCGTAAAACCTATTATTAAAACTTAACCGCTTTGCTTCGTAAAATTGTAAGAGTGCTTTATTTGCCTCGCCATTACTTAAAAAATTATCTCCAATATTAAGAATAACGTTTACTAAGGCTTGTTTTTGATTGGGATCTTTCAGACAAATCTCTTTCGCTTTCTGTAAGTAATTGTTTGAAATATTGTATTTATTTAGCGACGAATAAATAGCACCTAAATTAATGTAGCTTCCTAAAATAATTTCATCGTCGTTAGAGAACTTAATACATTTTTCTAAAAGTTCTAAAGCTTCCTTATTCTTTCCTAGTGAAATATATGTACTTGCTAAACCATGTAAATTAGAATAATACAAGTTTGTCTCGTTATACTCTTCACTTAGTTCTGCTCCTTTTATATTCCATTTTTTACTTTCGTGATACAAGCCTTTCTTTTTATTATTTAAGGCAAGAAGTTGGTAAGCTAATATGGTTAACC
Organism: Formosa sp. L2A11; assembly: GCF_009796865.1. Taxonomy (GTDB): domain Bacteria; phylum Bacteroidota; class Bacteroidia; order Flavobacteriales; family Flavobacteriaceae; genus Formosa. Next base: position 3,492,622 of record NZ_CP047028.1, read on the forward strand.
GTATTCCTAGAGAATCGTTAACAACGCTTTTACTTTTAAGAGCTTGCTGGGTATAATAAATAGAAGAATCTATCGCGGCATATTTATTATGGTAATAGGCAAGTAATAAATTGGTATTTGCTACAGCCCTGGTTGTTTTAAATTTAGGCAATTCATCTAGCGCTTCTTTATATGCTTTCTTGTCTGATCCGTTATTATAATAATAGAAAAGAGAATCTATTTTTTTATTTTCAGAATCTATAGTATTCGCCGTTTGTGCTATACAAATAGAAGTATAACACACACCTAAAAAAACAAGTATATTTTGGAGCTTAAAAAGCATGCACAAATGTAGGAATTGCCGAACGTATAATCATCCCCAAAAACAGGGAATTATAAGTTTTTTAAAAAAAACGTAAGATATAGTCAGTTATACGATTAGAAATTAATTACTCCTAACCTACTCATAAAAAATCTTTACCAACACGCTATCTAATTACTATTTGGTAAATTTGGTATACAAAAACAGTATTCAATCATAAATAATTACACGCACTGTTTTTACAAAAAAAAGTATTCAATAATTTAAATACAAGAAAGCTATTTTTATTCGTTTTACAACTTCTACGTTCCGCATTACAGAAATTAAAACACGTATAACAGCATAATTACATTAAACAAATGATAAAAAGAGTTAGTTTATTAATCTTAACCTCAATATTTCTATTAAGTATGACACCTAAAAATTTAGACCCCGTAAAACTATTAGTTTATGGAAATAATAACAATTACAATGTACAACTTATAATTAATGGCGTCTCTATTGGAAATGGATCTGTATCTGGACTTAAAATTCTAAACAAAAACCATCCTCTAAAAAGTCAATTTGAAGATTTTCCGCCTATAGTTAAAGATCAGATCGCTTTTGTTTTAAAAGAAGGTGAAAACACTATTAAATTGAAGTTTAAACATAAATCGAATAACTCTCGCAAGTTTAGTTTTGCTTTAACCGCTGTTGACGAACTTGTTCCGCTTTTCTATTTTTCAAGTGAAGAAGAGTCTGGAAGTGTAACGTCTAAATTTTATGTTTGGAATACAGATGAAACTTCTGAACTTAACACACCTAGTTTAGGAAATGCAGATGCTTCTTTTATTTTTTCTGAAAGCACTGCCTTATTTCAAGCAACTCTAAACGATAATAAATTAATGGTCTTTGGAGGTACTGGAGGTCTTACCGACTTAAATTTAATTGAAGGACAAAACACTTTAAAAGTAAATTATATATGTTCTAACGAAGGTGAGTTTACCTATTATATTCACACTCCAAATTTTACTAAAAAAGTAATTAAAAACATAACTAAAGATCAGGTAGACAGTTTTTTAATTGACACCTATACTTTTGAAAAATAAGATTACAAAAAAACAACGTCTTATACTTTAAACAACAAAACATCATGAATGTAAATCCTTTTCATATTGCTATACCAGTTAAAGACTTAGCGCTTTGCAGATCTTTTTACAACGAAATTTTAGAATGTACTGAAGGTAGAAGTTCTGAACAATGGGTAGATTTTAATTTTTTTGGACATCAATTGGTGATTCATCAGAAATCGAGTTACGAGATTCCGAATAATCATATTTCAAACCCTGTAGATGGTCACGATGTGCCTGTTCCCCATTTTGGAGTTGTTTTAGATTGGGATAAATGGATTGAATTATCAGAAAAATTACAGAAGAAAAACATAACCTTTGTTATAGAACCTTATATTCGTTTTAAAGGACTAGTTGGAGAACAAGCAACACTGTTTTTTTTAGATCCAGAGAATAATGCACTGGAGTTTAAAGCCTTTAAAAACATCAATCAGCTTTTCGAAAAATAAGACCTTAAAACACCGTTTATAAGCATGAAGATTTGCATTGCACAAACACATCCCATTAAAGGAGATATTTTAAATAATATAGAAATTCATAAAAAACTGATTTCCCTTTCTCTTCAAAATCATGCAGATTTAATTGTGTTCCCTGAACTTTCTTTAACCGGTTACGAACCCGAATTAGCAAAAGCCCTAGCAATGACAAAAGACGATTCTAGGCTTGATGATTTTCAGAAAATAAGTAACGAAAATACTATTATAATTGCAGTTGGATTACCTATAAAACATGATGCCGGAATTTGTATTAGTATGATTATTTTTCAGCCGCAATTACCTAGAAAAATATATTCTAAAAACCACTTACACCCCGGAGAAGAGCATTATTTTGTTCCAGGAAAAAACTTAGCCCCAATTACATTTAAAAACAACAAAATTGCATTTGCAATCTGTTATGAAGTTTCTATACCAGAACATGCTAAAGACGTATATCATGCAGATGCTACAGTTTATATTGCCAGTGTATTAAACTCTGTAAATGGCGTAGATAAAGATATAAATCTAATTTCTAATACCTCTAAAACATACGGGTTAATTGCTGTTATGGCAAATTACGTAGGCCATTCAGGCGGTTACAATTGTGCCGGAAAAAGTTCTATTTGGAATACTAAAGGACAATTAATAGAACAACTAGACCAAACACATCAAGGTATAGCAATTGTAGATACAGACACTTTTAAAACCATTAAAACACAGTTAAACAACACAACAACTAACGCTTAATTTATAAATTAAAAACACATTTATTAAGCCTGAATATTTAGCCGTATTTAATTATTAAAAACACCAACCAAATCGCATGAAGGCACCTAAAAAAAAGATTATTTTAATACTTGTCCTTCTTGTTTTTGTTCAGCAATGTTCTACTATTAATTTAATTCCTGATTTTGTTTTAAAAAAAAGTGACTACAAATATTTAAGCGCAGGTGTAAGCTCTAAAAACTTTGTGTTAGACAAAATTTCAGATAAGACGTATATGTACATTACTTACGATTCTGTCCGTAATTACTTTATAGTAGACGATTCTTATAATAAGATAAAAATAAGTGCAGAAGGAGATGTATTAATCAATATACAACATCCATCGGGCGATTTACCTTATAAATCACATTACGTATTTACAGATAGTACCGTATGTGATCTTTCAAAAAACAGTTTAGAATTTGAACCTTTTTATAAAAAAATAAACTCAGAAACAGACACCTTAGACACAAAATGGATCACGTTATTCGAAGATTATTACAACAAAGCAACTACCGTAATTTATAGTAATAACGATTACATTTATCTTAAAATAAAAGCAGGTTGGGTCGCTTTACAGCTCGCTAATGATTATTATTTTGAAGGCGATAATATAAGTGAAATAACCTTTAAGAATTATCCCGCTAAATTCGAGAAGTTAATCTTTTTAAAAGATAATGCGTCTAATACCTACTCCGATTGGATGTCTCATTCAGGCTCTAGTGCAGATAAAATGTATCCGGACGAAGATTTAAAATATTTTAATTATCCCGAAAAAGGATTAAAATATGTGAGTAATAAAATTAAAACTATTGATTTTAAGAAAACAAAATCTGCAGAAAATTATACTTACACGCCCATTATTGCGCAATTTCAAGGCGTTGGTTACTATAAATTAAAAATAGGAGAAGAATATATACGATTTAAAGAAAATGCCTTTAAATACCCTTTTATGTTTTTCCATTCAGACGCCTACCTAAACCTTTATACAATTCCTAAAAAATTCGAATCTAAAACAAAACTTTCATTTATTAAGTATTCATTTCCAACAAATCAAAACGAAAGTAAAAGTCAGGGACTCTATCTTCTTAAGAAAAAAGAATAAATTAGAGTATTATTAAATATTGCTGTTTTTGCTGATAAAAAAAACAGTAAAAACACATCCTTTTAACTCTTTTAGAATATGAAACACATTCTATTTACACTCCTTTTTTTAGGTTTAAACTTAGCCTTACACGCTCAATTTAATATTAAAGGTAACGTAACATCAGATCATGTTAAATTAGATGGCGTAAACATTTCTATTGTAAATTCTAATAAAGGAACAATAACAAATAGTCGTGGCCAATTCCAAATTCAAAATATAACCCCTACAGATACAGTTCGTTTTTCAATGCTAGGTTATAAAAGTAAAGACACTCTTTTTTCTAGCGCATTAGAAGCAGTTAATATTAACATGAATCCATCTAATATTGCGCTTTCAGAAATAGAAATAATGCCACCAAACTACGCACTAAACACCATACAAAAAGTTAGTGATAATCTAGCAAATAACTATCCATCAAGCAATACTGCTTTTAATGCCTTATTTAGGAAACAAATTGTAGAAGATGGCAATTACTTATTTTTAGGGAATGCTGAAATTTCAATTCTCTGTCCTGCTTACCTTTCTAATGAAAACAAAAGAGTTTTTTTAAACAGTATCAAGCTCACAAAAAACGATTTAGAACATTTTAACATAGACATACCTCCAGTATCGCTTCTAGATTTTTCTCCAAAATTTGGATTTATTACATCTTCTGAGTACTTTGATTTTACGTATTTAAAATCTGTAAAATGGAATGATGCCTTGTATATAAAAATTGCTTTTAAGACGAAGGAAAAGTATTGGGAAGACTCTCCTTTTGAAGGTGTACTTACTATAGAAAAAGCGTCTTACGCAATCGCTGAAATTGAATGGAAAACTCTCCGAAAAGAAGACACTAACAAAGGGTATAATAAAAAAATGGGAATCTATAAAGGCACCATCATTACCAATACATTTACAAACCATATTAGCTATCAGAAAAAAGACGATAACAAATGGTATTTTAACTACAATCGTATTATTTGGGACGTGACGCTTAAGTATAAAAAATACCCAGATGAAAATAAAAACATTATATTAAAATCTGATGTATACTCACAAAAAACAATCCCCATTTCTGGTTTAGAAGACTTAAAAACTATCAATATAAACAAAGATCTTTTTAATAAAGAGAAGTCTTTACATCATGCTAATTGGAAAGATCTAAACCCTATTCTACCCGATTTTGAATAATATTCACAACCTAATTTACTCTAAATCACTTTTAGGCGGTATCACGTTTTTAAATGTTGGTGCATGCTCTGTCATAGAACCTGCTCCTTTTTTATTTATTTTAAAAAGTACATCTTTAGTTGTTGTAAACAAAAGCACAGAAAAAAAAGAAGTTTTAAGGTATGGTTTTAAAAATAAAAAAGCTTCATCTAATGTTTGTTCACTTTCTTCGTCTTCGGTTTCTCTAGATTGGTAGCGTAATTTTACTAAAACCTTAAAATCTCCATCAGCATAAACAGGTCTAACAAATATATTTTTTAGGTCTGGCTTTCCAATGGTCTTTGCCATAGTTAATTTGGCAAAAGTTCCAGCTTTGCAACTTGCGACTACTTCTTCCCAAAAAAGGACAAACATTTCTTGATATGGCATAAACTAAAGATTAATTATAAATTAATTTGGTGCCGCAAATTTACCATTAATAATTCAATTAATAAATCCGTTTTTATCTTAATAATAATTCCTTCTAATACACAAAAACACGCAACGATTAACTTCACTTAAAATTACAAAACCATAAATCGGATGTTTTTATCTTATTTAATTCAACATAAAAAACATACAACTTATCGATATTATTACGAAAAAAAGCAACACATAAGTAAGCTTTAGACTACAAAAGAAAAAAAACATTAAAAATATATTAAATATTATTTAATACCCTTTTTGTTGGTTATTAAGACCTGTTTTAATATTTCTAGAAAACAAGAAACACTTCATAATTAAAACGTAAAGTTTTTATAATCAAGTACATAAACCTATTTAATTTTATAAAAAAAATAGTTCTTTTGATTAAAAGATATCACTTAAATCTTTAAAAAATTAAGGCTAGAGAAACAGATATTCACAAATATATAGTTTGTATACAAATTCGAGTTTACCTACCGAGAACTAATTTTATTATATTCATGAAAAATAAAATCTACAATTATGACAAAAAACTACCTATTATTTTATTCTTTATTAACATGTTTCTTAGCAAATGCGCAAACACCAAGCCTTGTTAGCGACATTAATTTAACAGGAGATTCTGATGTATCTTTAGCTTCAGAAAAATCCATGATCACGTTTAAAGGCAATCTTTATTTTACCGCAAATGATGGTGTTAATGGAAGTGAACTTTGGAAATACGATGGAAGTAATACCGAATTATTTTACGATATAAACGCAGGTGCTTCTGGGTCTAATTGTGATAATTTTTATATAATAAACGATAAATTAGTTTTCACTGCAGACGATGGTGTAAACGGTACAGAATGGTGGGTTACAGACGGTGTAGCAGCTAACACACAATTAGTAAAGGATATTTCTGCGGGTGATAACGATGGCGTATTTTTCTCTTCTTTTGGAAGTTCTCCAAGCTTTATGGTTTTTAATGACAAAGTATTTTTTACAGGAATAACAGATGATGAGGGTTACGAGTTATGGTCTACAGACGGAACAGAAGAAGGTACTGCACTTGTAAAAAACATAAGCACATCTTTTGTTAGTAGTTTCCCTGAAGACTACGCCATTCTTAACGATGAACTTTTATTTACGTGTAGAGAAGGATTATGGAAAACAGATGGTACAGAATCAGGTACTGTAGAAATAAGTGACGATGTAGATCCTGGTGATTTGGCAACATTAAATGATAAGGTTCTTTTTTGGGACAATAGTAATTCTATCTGGACAACAGATGGTACAGCAGCAGGTACTGTAGAAATAAAAACATTAAACAGGCCAACAACCAACAACTCTAACGAACTTGCTTTTACGGTTATAGGAGATAAAGCATTTTTTGCTGGTAGCGACGACACTAATGGCCCAGAATTATGGATTACAGACGGGACAGAATCTGGAACACAATTAGTTTTAGATGCAGAACCAGGAAGTGAAGGTTACACACCACAAAACAAAGTTGTTTTTAACAATAAGTTATACTACAAGGGCGACAACGGTGAAAACGGAATTGAATTATGGACTAGTGACGGAACAAGTTCAGGAACATATATGGTAAAAGATATTGCTTCAGGAAGTTCTAGTGGTTTTGTTTTACCTTCAGAAATTTATGCTACAGACACATACATATACATGTCTGCAGGTGGAGGTTTTAATACTAATTTATGGATTTCTGATGGTACTGAAGCAGGTACAGAAGAGATTGTAATTACAGAAGATGACGAAACTAAACCTAAACGTTTTTACGCTTATAATAACGGCGTTTTCTTTTTTGCTTTAAACAGTAATAATATAGGAAGAGAACCTCATTTTATATCTGAAGATGCGTCTTTAAGTGTTACAGATTCTGATGTTGCTTATATTCATTTATATCCTAACCCAACAACTGACTTTGCTATTATAGACAATTCAACTCAATCTATAGAAAGTGTTTTAGTTACAGATATTACAGGGAAAATTATAGATAATATTACCAATGTAGAAAGTGCGACAATAAAAGTATCTTTATTAAATAAAGACAGTGGTATCTATTTTGTAAAAATAAACACACCTTATACGTCTGTTACAAAAAAGGTTATTAAAAAATAATACTTTTTAACCCCTTATTTTAAATGTTTACAGAAGCAGTATTTAACAAAAGTTAAGTACTGCTTTTTTCATTATATTATTTTAAATATTAAGCTGAATAATGTATTGTTTTTATCTCCGATAACGCTTATTTATAAAGCATCATAAACTGTAAAAACCTATCACAATTGCATTAATATATTCATATTATACTTTTACTTCTTATAAAAAATAAAAACATCATTAAAAATTTCTTCTGAAGATTTTAAATAAAAACAGTGAATTCCAAAACACATCTTCTCCTACTCTAAATGCATTTTATAAAAATATGAATAGAGTATACTTTAAAAGTATACGTATTGATAGAATACAGTAGACATTATACTTTCAAATAAAAAAAAACTATTAGCATGTTAGCTATTTTCAGTTTTCTTTCTGTAGCAGATAAAACAAATTACAGGACTAACTAACCTATTTTTCATTTAAATACGAGTTTAAAATCAGAATAACTTCAGTGATAATCTATAAAAATCACAACTATAAACTACTAAGTTTCTTTATTAGATTTCAGAAACAAGCTCATCATTTATTTTATAATTTAAACTCAACTTTATTCCGTTTAAAAAAATAAAACACTAATTTACAATGTTTTACTAATTATTAAACTGAATTAGAATGGCGTTACCTGAAGTTATAATTTCGACTAAATATTATAAAAAAGCACATCGATTACTTATTGAATTCAAGTACAATGACGTGCTTAAAAAACGTGTAAAATCATTACCTAATGCAACGTGGAGTTTTTCTCTTAGGCGTTGGCATATTCTTTATACTATAGATGCGTTACAATTAATACATGACACTTTAAAAGGCCATGCAGATATTAATGATAGTACAGTAGATTTTAGTTTAGTAAATAGAACAAAACATATAAAACGAGTACGAAACATCTGTGAAACGCATCGCACCATTTTAAAAGCCTATAGAAATTACTTAAGAGGAAAACGGTACAGTGAAAGTACGGTAATGAGCTATCTAACATTAATTGCAGATGTAATTGAATTTTATGATGGCAAACCTTTAGACCAATTAAATAATCGTGTAATAGAAGCATTTGTAGAACAAGTTATGGTTCCTAAAAAATATGCCATAAGTACACACCGCCAATTAATTAGCACCGTTAAACATTTTAAAGCTTTTTACCCCGCATGCCAGATTAGTGAACCTGAATTATTAAGACCTAAAAAAGACAGGTTATTGCCTACTGTATTATCTCAGCCTCAAATATTAGATTTAATTAGATGTACCGAGAATTTAAAACACAGAACCATAATAGCACTTATATATTCTTGTGGTTTACGTATAGGAGAAGTTATAAATTTAAAGCTAAACGCCCTAGACTTAGATCGCCGGCAGTTAGTTGTAAAACAAGGAAAAGGACGAAAGGATAGATATATAATTTTAGCAGAATCATGTTTACCTTTATTAAACAACTATGTGTTTACTTACCAACCAAAGTTATATGTGTTTGAGGGGCAAAATCAGCCACAATATAGCACCGAAAGCATTAGAGCCTTTTTAAAACGCAGTTGCAAGAAAGCAAAAATTACTAAACGCGTAACACCACATACTTTAAGACATAGTTATGCGACACATTTATTAGAACAAGGTATAGATATTAGATATATACAAGAATTATTAGGGCACAGTAAACCGGAAACAACCATGATTTACACCCATGTAAGCAAAAAGGATTTACTACATATAAAAAGCCCATTAGACGTTGCTTTAAAGAATATTTCTGCGACAACACCATCTCCTACAGGTTTATTAAGTCAGAATTTTTAAAATTAAATCTGTTACATTAATTAATAATCTGTAAATTTATAAAAACAATGCAAACATTGGTTTATCCCGTCTATTTTTGAGATAAAAGCAAACAATTATTTGTATATAACCAGTTGTAAGTTATTTAACCAAAACCTATGAACATCAAGATTGAAAGAAAAATAGAACTACTAAATAAATTGATTGAAAAATCAAAAGAAATTCAATCTGAATCAGATAGTAATCCGAAATTTAAAAGTTGGAAAAATTTAGTCGAGAGAACATTCGTAAAACTATTTGGAGAAAAATCTGTGGAAGTTAAACAACTTAATACCCTAGAATTTCATTATAGAGGTATGAAAATTGGAGGTCAAGATTATAGTCAAACTCATAGAAATTATTACAAAAGGAGCTTTGATACATTGATACAATCAATAGAAAATTATCTAGAAGAATTTAAAGAAGAGTTAGGAACTATTCCAGAAATCGAAGAAAGTAATGAATTAGAAGATAATAATTTAATAACAAAGATTTTTATCAGTCACTCTTCAAAAGATTCTGCAATTGTGGAGGAAGTTATAGAAATTTTGGAATCTATAGGTTTAAATAGTACTCAAATATTTTGCACTTCTTTTAATGGTTATGGAATTGACTATGGAGATAACTTTTTAGAGAGAATAAAAAACGAATTAGATAATAATGCACTTGTCCTATTCATTTTATCAGAAAACTTTTATCAAAGTCCTGTTTGTTTGTGCGAAATGGGAGCAACTTGGATGAAAACTAACACTCATATTCCGATATTAATTCCACCTTTGTCTTTTAAAGATATTAAAGGAGTAATTCCGTTAACTCAAGGATTTGAAATAAATGATACATCAGCATTAACTCAATTTAAAGGACAAATCGAAAGTTTATTTAGTATAAAAAATATTCTAAACAACTCAACTTGGGAAAGAAAAAGAGACAGAATAGTTAATCGAATAAACAAGGAAATAAAATAAAAAACAACTTACAATAACTAAGTATTCGGCTCGCCGATAGGCCAGAGCTGAATATTGTGTTGACGAAGTCGGCAGAAGATGTCTCTTATGGGGAAAACGATGTGTTTAGGGAAGGATGCTTTGGTAATCGATTGTAGTTTACATGTTTAAACTACGCTGATCAGTCTTTATTTGGAAGAGATTGTTTCTTTTTTCGGTAACACTTAATATAATTTCACTTTATAATGGCTTAAATTTTAAGTTTAGCCATTGAGAGGTCTGTCCGCGCTTGCAGATTGTTTTTTTTAATTGACCTTATTTAATTTTTTATCTCTTAATAATACCCTCCAATTTTCGGGAGGACCACGATCGTTAAATAGTAGTATGGTATGTAGTTTTCCTTTTTTACAAACGGGACAACGACGGTGTAAAACAGGTTCGACTGTTTTAATACTCACTATCTTTTTACAAGCCAGTTCGGCTTGTAGTCTCGGTAATTTCTCTTTTTTCCAGCTGCTGCTTAAAATACCGTAATGCCGTATGCGTGTAAAGCCTTGGGTAAAATATGCAAAGCAAAGCGTCTAACAAATTCTTCACTGGACAAAGTCAACTTTATCTTTTTAGCTTGGTGCCGGTAATCTTTCGCGGTAAAAGTCACCGTTTTATTTTCACGATCTACAGCAATAATACGATGGTTACTTATTGCAATTTTATGCGTGTATCTGCCTAGATATTCAATAACATATTTTGGACTTCTAAAAGATTGTTTCGCATAGATCACCCATTTTTTACTGTACACTGTATTATAAACTTTCTTTGGGATTTTTACTTCACTTTTCCTAAGTTCAGAGATAAATTTAGCCTTAAACACCTTGCTCATAGATTTTACATTGAATAGATATTTACCTTTATTTTTTGCACTTTTCCATGTCCCTGATTTACGCCATCCACCGCCAGGAACAATACAATGCAAGTGCGGATGTAGGCTCATGTTTTGTCCCCAGGTATGAAGTATAGCAATCATACCCAGTTTAGCGCCCAAGTGTTTGGGGTTGTCTCCAAACTGTTGCAGGGTTTGCCATGCGGTTCTAAATAAACTGCTATAAATTACTTTACCATGACTCAGGCGTAGGTATTAAACTCACTTGGAAGCGTAAAAACGATATGAAAATAAGGCACATTTAATAGTTCGCCTTCTCTGGCTTTTATCCACTGTTCACGTTTGTGTCCCTGGCATGTTGGGCAATGTCTATTTCTGCAACTGTTATAACTAATGTGTAAGGCTTGGCAACAATCGCATTTATCAATATGGCCACCCATAGCTTTGGTGCGACACCTTCTTATGGCTTGTAACCCACGGTAATGCCAAGAGGTCAGACTCAATGTTTTGAGCTGTAGCTGTTCCATTTCTAAAATGTCAGCTACTTTATGTTTACAAAACATTAATCGTAAAGTTTATCCAAGGGAGAAAATTTGGAACCACTAGGCAAATTGGCAACATGAAGATACGTGAGTGTCATCTCGATATGTGCATGTCCAAGAAGTTCCTTTAAACTGACGATATCAACACCATACTCTAATAAATGTGTAGCAAACGTGTGCCGTAAAGTATGGGCAGTTATCTGTTTAGAACTCCCTATTTTACTTCTGTTTCTTTAATAATCCAGCGTATACCGTTGGTGGTTAATCCGCGTGATTCTCCAGCTTTAGAAACTTGGCTATTAAAAAGATGTCCCTGAGGGTTTTCTGTTGTGATGTATTTTTTTAATCCCCTAATCAGAAGCGGACTCAAAGGCACATAGCGATCTATTTTTCCTTTTTTCTTAGGAATAAACACGGTTTTACGCTCAAAATCGAGATCAGATAATTTAACAGCGCAGAGTTCGTAGCTACGCAGTCCACACCGTAAAGCATACCTATTATCAAACGATGCTTAAGATATTTAGGCGCTTTTAAAAGGCGCTTAACTTCCTCTTTATTTAGAACACATGGTAGTTTAATATCTCTTTTAATTTGAGGAAGCGCTACACGTTTGGCTTCCATGCCCATCACTTTGTAGGCTGCTCTGAGTCCGAAAATGGTGTGTTTAAAAGAAAACTCTCGGAAGGTGTTTTGTGAAGTTTCTGGCAATGGTAAAGATAGTTCTGAACGTGTTCTACCGATAGTTTTTCAGGACTTCGGTTGTAATGCAAAGCTAAGTGTGCCAAGCACCGGAGATAGTTGTTTAAAGTGCTTTTGGCTTTGCCATTAATAGAGAAACTCTGTTCGAGTTTGGTTTGAAGATGACTGAAATCCTTTACATCTGAAAAGGCGCGTTCAGCAATGGTTTTACTTTTTTTTAAACATAATAATAGATTTAAAATTTACCCATAAGTTAATAAATCTATTACTTTTACAAAAGAATAACTTATTCTGAATCAGTCAGGAGGGCTTCCGACCGATAGGGAGGATTCGTTCAACAACGTGTAAAAAACATTGCTTATTTTAGACCAAACCAATGGGTGCTGCTATTTTGTTAGCTGCTGATTTTCCTACGGAAAATCCTCGCTATACAAAACCGCAACGTTCCTTACACAAAACCGTTGTAGCACATTATGACAAACTACGCAGAAAAATATTTTGGAAAGGATTTAGAAGAACTAGAATACGCAGATATTTCTAATTTCTTCATAGAATCTAAAGAAGAATCTGATAAGATTGAATACAAAGCTTTCCATCCTGATTATGGGAATTTCAATCAAAATCTAGATGGAGTAATACGAGGAATTTGTGGATTTTCACCACAGGTAATATTGAACAGTTAACAGAAAAATATAAAAAAGAAATCGAAAGATATATTTATCCAAATGGGAGAAATATGGATTTACGTGAGACTGAGGCTCGAAAAATAATTCTCACAGTTCGCAAAATGAATATCACAGAACTCAATATTGAATTGGAATTACATTATGTAAGCTGTTGCCTAGAAATTATTGAAGATTTTGGATATTGGCATGAGAATTATTATATAGCATTGGGAAAAATGTTTAACAACGCAATAAATGGAATTTCAGAACTTGGAATTGAAGATAATATAACGAGAAAGTAATATCGTTATATTCAAAAGCCAGTGAATATGGAATTGAATTAGAGTATTAACGAAAAAAAGCAAGTGGTTAACACTGTATAAAAACAATGCTTAGTTTATTGCTTAATCAAGGGTCCGTGTACTTTTGTTACGTCTTGTAGGCTCACCTTTTTTAGGTTTATGCTATCTAATCTAATGGTTTTTAAAGTAGCATACCTACTAAATTAAAAAATAAGATCTTGAAAACAGCTAATTCAAAAAACTGTATTTTAGTAGAAATATATAAAACAGCAGTTGGTTATTAGACAAACTGACGTTGTGCAACATACTCCGAAAACATTGCAACTATGGAGACAAATGGGAAATTAAGAGATCAGATTTTTGAGATAATTAATAATCAACTCAGGGATAACGACCCTCCTGAGACTAAAACAACATTGGATAGATTACTAGAACAAGGATATGATGATTTTCTAATCAAACAGATGATTGGACAGTGTATCGTAGTTGAGTTGTTTGATGTTATAAAACATGGAAAGTCTTATAACAATGAACGATATATTAAGAATTTAATAGCTTTGCCTAAGGAACCATTTGATTAGATTAAATGAAAAAACCTCTTAAAAGAGAATACAGGCTTCGTACAGCAAAGGATTGGATAAAAACTTATTCAGGAAACAATGTTGTTAAAGGGTATTCAAAAAAGTATTCCGTTGACAAATTTTGTGCTATTAAGGAATTAAGAATGATTGGAATTGAAATTACAGAAGAGTACGAAAATCAGTTGCGAAAATCTTTGGAATCACATAAACAGCTAAGACTTACATTAAAGAAAAAGCAAGAGGATCAATTAAATGCCTCATGCACTTATGAAAGTGATGAATATTTCGCAATGATTCTTGGATATACAAGCGGAGGATTTCCATACGGAGTGACACATGAAGAAATGGAAGAAATAAAAAAGTGAAACCAAAATTGAATAACTATGGCAGTAGTAAAACAAGCACTTAAAACTTTAGTTTCTTGAACCAAAGAAAACTCTTAAAGTTAGTTGGAATTCAAAACTGTCAATAGAACAGCATTTTCTCCGCTGAAATTTTTACCAAAACCCTGTAAACATTAAGTTAACGGAGTTTTTCATTTTTTATACTTTTCATAAAATACCAAATAAGACATATATCACGGGACTCATTCGGTTTCATTTACTTGATTATTCCAAGCGACACCGAATAGCACTCAATCAACCACAAAACAAACTATACTATTAAAATAAAACTTAAAATATGGAGAGTAATTCAATACTTATGTAGATAAGCTCTTTTTCCAAAATGTAACTTTTTCATGGAATGAAGTGGATATGTGCTAACCGAATTCTGAAAATGAATCTTCTTCCAGTAGTAGGATGCTAAGCGAACGTAATGTTAAGGCTGTAGGCTGTAATGGAGTTTGATTGCTTCCCGTTTTTCTCGGGAATTAGGAAGCAAGTGAAATAGAAGACGGAAGCCTTAACGTTGTGTTCAAGACTTTTTAAGGAAGCGATTTTCCCGAAATGAAGCTTTTCGCAGAATGTAGTGGAATGGGCTGAAAGATAGGACCAGCCACTAACCTTAAGGAAATCTCCTACTTCTTGATAAGTTTTAACTAAAAATAATGTTAAATAATATCAAAAAATATAAACATCCACAAAACGCACTAACTAAAGCTTATTCTGTACTTATTCTGTACTAGTTAAAAACAAGAAAGGCTTCACATTGCTGTGAAGCCTTATAAACACTTGTAGCGAGAACGAGATTTGAACTCGTGACCTCTGGGTTATGAATCCAACGCTCTAACCAACTGAGCTACCTCGCCTTATTTTGAGGGTGCAAATATAACAACTTTTTTAGTATCTCCAAACTTTTTTTAATAAAAGTTAATTTTTATTTAAATTATCAAGAAAGTCTCTAATTAATGTATATATTGAGCCCAATAATTTTTGATTTAACACATGGAAGATAAAATAAAATTTGAACTTGAATTCCCAATAAAAGCCTCCCCAACACTATTATATAATTATATTTCTACACCATCTGGATTATCTGAATGGTTTGCAGACAATGTAAATTCTAGAGGAGAACTTTATGAATTTATTTGGGATGGCGCTGGAGAACAAGCTAAAATGCTAAGTAAAAAAAGCGGAGAGCGAATTAAGTTTAGATGGTTACATGATGAAGATGATCCATATTTCTTTGAATTACGTATTCAAGTAGATGAAATTACTAAAGATGTGTCTTTAATTATTGTGGACTTTTCTGAAGAAGATGAAGTTAACGAAACTAAAATGCTTTGGGAAAATCAAATTTCAGATTTAAAGCATGTCTTAGGTTCTGCATAAACGTTTTTTATATATTTTAAAGTATATTTGCCCGAAACTATTCGGGCTTTTTTTATGATTAATTTTAACGGTACTATTCAGGATACAAAAACAGTTTTAAACTCAAACAATAGAGGTTTTGCCTACGGCGATGCTTTGTTTGAAACTATAAAAACATCTTATGGAAAACTTCTTTTTTGGGAAGATCATTATTTTCGTCTAATGTCGTCAATGCGTATCCTACGTATGGAAATTCCTATGAATTTTAATATGGAATTTCTTGAAGCTGAAATTAAAAACACTTTAGAAGCAAACCAACTAACAGATGCTTCTGCCCGTATTAAACTTACCGTTTTTAGAAATGAAGGCGGCTTATATTTACCCGAAACTAATGATGTCTCTTTTATAATTGACGCAAAACCATTAGAAGACGATTTCTATATCATTTCAGACAAAAACTATGAAATCGATTTATTTAAAGACTTCTACATCTCTCCTAGTTTACTTTCTACATTAAAGACCAATAACAAAGCTTTAAATGTAATTGGGAGCATCTATGCTAAAGAAAATAACCTACAGAATTGTTTGACACTTAACACAAATAAAAACGTAGTAGAAGCCTTAAATGGAAATGTATTTGTGGTAAAAGGAAATACTATAAAAACAGCGCCTTTAACAGATGGTTGCTTAAAAGGAGTTATGCGCAAGCAACTTATTGAAGTTATTAAAGCAATACCAGAATACGAGTTGGTAGAAGCTTCTATATCTGCATTCGAACTTCAAAAAGCAGACGAAATTTTTATTAGCAATACCATTACAGGAATACAGCCCGTGAGTAAATACCGTAAAAAGATTTTTACAAATACGGTTTCTAAATCACTAATTCAAAAATTAAATGTAAAAATGAGATTAAACTAGTTGTAACTAGGGTTTTCTGGTGCATTAGACCAAATACTATATTCGCCACCAAATTCTACCATTTTCTCTTTCCAAAACGATTCGTAGTCTTTTTCTATGATATTATTTTGGTATACATTTTCTGTAACAACCCAAGAATTAACACGTAATTCTTCATCTAGCTGGTTGCTATCCCATCCCGAATACCCTAAAAAGAATCTAATATCTTTTTCTTCTATTTGGTTATTGGCTATAAGATCTGCAACAACATTAAAATCTCCACCCCAAAAAATGCCTAAAGAAATCTCAATACTATCTGGTATTAAATCTGGCACTTTATGTATAAAGTATAAATTATCTTGCTCTACAGGCCCTCCGTTATACACTTTAAAATTCGCGTTAATTTCAGGGATTAGGTCGTTAATTGTATAATCTAAAGGCTTATTTAAAATAAAACCTATAGAACCTTCATTGGTGTAATCTGCTAGTAGAACTATTGATCGATTAAAAGATACATCTCCTATAATTGATGGCTCTGCGATTAACAAACTACCTTTTTTTGGTTTAATTGTAATCATATTTCATAGGAATTTATAACTAAAACTAATATTATTTTTGTTAAAATCCAATGTTTGATGAAAATATAATAAAAAAGCCTTCTAAAAATAGAAGGCTTTTAAAAATATGTTAGGAGTAAATGATTAGTTTACAGCACCTGATAATTCAGATCCAGCTTTAAACTTTACAACTTTTTTAGCTGCAATTTGAATCGTTTTACCTGTTTGTGGGTTTCTTCCTTCTCTTGCTGCTCTTTCAGAAACTGAAAAAGAACCAAATCCTACTAAAGAAACTCTTTTTCCTTCTTTTAAAGCTCCTCCTATTTCAGAAAGTGCACTTTCTAATGCTTTTTTAGCTGCAGCTTTTGAAATACCTGCTTGTTCTGCCATTGCATCGATTAAATCTGTTTTGTTCATAATTTTAAATTTAATAATTAATAAATCGTTGGTTATTCTTCTAAATCCAATACAAAATTATACGGATTAGTCTAGCACGCAAGTAATAGCAAAGGAAAAGCACCTATTTGTTAATAACTTCAGAAATTTGTTGATAACGATTGCGCATTTCTTCAGATTAACTCTAAAATGAGCTATAATAAGGGGTTACAGTAACTTTGCTCCCGTTTTAAATTCATAACCATTTAATAAATCTTTTGCTTGCATATTTCGTTTTCCAGGGAGTTTCATATAATTAATATGTATAAAACCACCAGCAACCGCAACTTTAATTTCTTTCTTTGTATTCTGGATAGATCCAATTTCAAAATCATGAGGTTCTAATTCCATACTTGCCTCGTAAATTTTAACATCTAACGCATCGTCTCCGTTTTCTAAAATACACCATGCTGCTGGATATGGACTTAAACCACGTATTTTATTATGAATATCTGTTATAGATGCATTCCAATCTATTTTACAATTATCTCTATTTAATTTATAAGCTGTTTTTAAGTCGGAATTCTCTATTTGTGGTGTTGTTATTACCTCTTCTGCTTCAATTTGCTTTACGGTCTTTAAAACAAGTTTACTTCCCAAATGCATTAGCTTATCATGTAACTCTCCAGCATTTTCATTGGGAGCAATAATTACGGATTCTTGCTGAATCATTTCACCAGTATCAATCTCTTCATCTATAAAGAAAGTAGAAACTCCCGTTTTTGTATCTCCATTAATAATAGCCCAGTTAATTGGTGCTGCACCACGGTAATTTGGCAATAAAGAAGCGTGTAAATTAAAAGTTCCCAATTCTGGCATATCCCAGACTACTTTGGGCAACATTCTAAACGCAACAACAATATTTAAATTCGCATTTAATCCTTTTAATTCGGCTAAAAAGTCTTCATTTTTTAAATTTGTAGGCTGTAATACCGTTAAATTTTGAGAAACGGCATATTGTTTTACAGCACTTTCGTTTAACTTTCGTCCGCGACCTGCTGGCTTATCTGGAGCCGTAATTACACCAACAATATTATATTTATTTTCGACTAATGTTTTTAACGTGGAAACTGCAAAATCTGGCGTTCCCATGAATACAATATTTAATTTTTTCATTTTTTATATCTTTTGAAATAATATCGGCTTAAATCTAAATTTTAAGTGTGATATAATTTATAAGTATTCGTTTTTGTAACGGCTACAATATGATGTTCTAATAATAATTTTAAAACCGCTAATACATCTGCTTCTGTACAATTTATAGCTAAAGCCAATGCTCTAGAAGATAAATGGCCATGTTCTAAGTGAGTAATAATTTGTTTTCTAATAGTAGTAAAATCTATTGGTTTAGCTTTTTTTAAAGGCTTAACTGCACCAATACATACCGAACAAATACCACAAGGTTTTGCCTCTTTTTCTCCAAAATATTTTAACAACTGCACGGTTTTACAAACACTATCGTTATTTACATAATCTAATACGCTTTGTACTTGCTTCTGCTTTAAATCGTTTTGTTGTTCAATAATATTTGCAATCCTATTTATTGTTTTATCGTCTTCACGTGGCTCTATAAAAGTAACCTGAGCATCTGTTTTTGTTTGTTGTAAAGTTACAATTTCATCTTTTGCTAAAGCATCTAAAGCACGTAAAAGCACATGTTCCTGAACAGATGCTTTTTCAGACACTAAAATTGTATTTATTTTGGTAGCATGTTCAAAAATACCTCCGTAAGTTCTTAATAACGTTTTTACTATAAGTTGTAATTCTGTGTGTGTGTCTAAATAATGAAATAGAGATGCATTAGTAATTACAAACTGTACCAAAGTTTTATTTTGAAACTGTTTAGTTAACGTAATAATACTTGTTCTGTCTAAAATTTGAAGGGCATTAAATGCCAATACACCATTAAATTTATATGCTTTACAGAATTCGTTAAAATTAAAATCGTGCGTTGTTAATGCGCCTTCTCCGTAAGAAATCTGACAAAAATTAGAGAGTTTTCTATACACTTGCTTAATAAAACTTATACTTGGCAAGACATCTAAAAACTGATTTTTAACCAATAATTCATCACTTTTATTTTTCAGAATAACAGCAAATGCTTTTTGGCCATTTCGGCCTGCACGACCAGCTTCCTGAAAATAACTTTCTAAACTATCTGGTAAATTAAGATGGATTACCGTTTTAACATCGGGTTTATCTATTCCCATACCAAAGGCATTGGTAGCGACCATAACTTGTATTTTATTAGCCAACCAATCGTTTAAACGTTCGTCTTTTTCATGATTACTCAATCCGCCATGAAACGATGATGCTTTTATACCTTTAGACCCTAAAAAATTAGCGATTTCCGAAGTCAGCTTACGGCTACGTACATATATAATAGAAGAAGCCGAATATTTTTTTAAAATGGTTTCTATACGGTAATATTTATCATCTTCATGAAAAACCATATAGGCCAAATTTGGTCTAAAAAAAGATTGTTTAAAAATTTTAGGTTTAATAAAATCGAGTTCGGTAATAATATCTTCTACAACCAAAGGTGTTGCAGACGCTGTTAACGCCATACAATTTACCGTAGGGTGTAATTCGCGAAGTGTAGTAATACTTTTGTAAGCAGGCCTAAAATCGTTTCCCCATTGCGAAATACAATGCGCCTCGTCTATGGCAATAAGATTTACATGCATTAGCCTAATGCGCTCTTGTACCAATTCTTGCTGAAGGCGTTCTGGAGAAATATATAAAAACTTATACTTCCCATAAATGCAATTATCCAACATGGCATCTAACTCGCTATATTTAAGCCCGCTAGTTAATGCCATAGCTTTTATTCCCTTATCCTGAAGTACCTGCACCTGATTTTTCATAAGTGCAACAAGCGGAGAAATAACAATGCAAATACCGTCTTGAGCTAAAGCTGGAATTTGAAAACACATAGATTTTCCGCCACCAGTAGGCATTAATACAAAAACATCTTCCCCATCAATAGCCGCTTGAATCGCTTCTTCTTGAAAGGGCCGAAATTCTGTAAAATTCCAATACCGCTCTAATATTTTTAAAGGATGCTGCATTACAGCGCTTTTATTTCATTTAAAATATAATCGGCTCTATTTTCAACCGTATCAAAAGGGACATTTATTAAGGTGTAATTAAAACCTTCGTAGGTTTTTACTAAACACTTATGAATTTCTAAAGCTTGTTCAAAATTTTCGTAACGCACCGCATCACTCTTATAAATTTCTTTCCATGGTTTTAATATAAAAATATGATCGTAAGTTAAAGAATCGCATACCTTTTTAAAGGTATCTGGGTAAACATCTCCAATAAAATCCATGTATGCCAAAACGTCGTGCACACCACGATCTATAAAAACATACGGTTTTAATATTGTATTTGCTTCGTGAAACTGAGATTCTCTTCCCTTTAAAAGGCGTTCGCTAAATAGTACAGGTTGTGTTAAGAACATCTGTTCTACCCCGTCTTCTCTAGCTTGCAAGGTTACTTGCCTAGATATTTCTTCTAAACACGAGTACCCTTTTTTTTGTAATTCATGTATTATTGATGATTTTCCTGTTCCGGGTCCTCCTGTTATAACAATTTTCTTCGTATTCAATTTGGCAAGGTTTTGGCTGTAAAATTCGTGATTTTAATCAGAAATAAAAAATGCTAACGAAATACTATCTTAGCAACTTAAAAAATAATCATGAGCGAGAAACAAAATCCAGACGAATTCTATAGTAAATTAAAAACACAATTATACGACACAGCCTCTTGGCCAGCTGTATATTTATATAAATTTATAGTACTATCGGATCCTAAAAAAATAGGAGAAATTGAAGGGATTTTTAACGACCTAGGAGCTGTTATAAAAACACAACCTTCTAAAAACGGAAAATATACCAGTATCTCCATAAATGCTAAAATGAAAGACCCAGAGTCTATTATTGAAAAATATAAAGAAGTTTCAGAAAATGTTGAAGGCGTTATAAGTCTTTAATAATTTTTTGTATTTTGCGAGGGCATAATTACTTCGTGCACATTTAATACTACACTTATATTTTGATAGATAACATAGAATACAACACAGAGCGTGAACCTTTGATTATTCCTGAGTATGGAAGACATCTCCAAAAAATGGTTAATCATGCCAAAACCATTGAAAACAGAGACGACAGGAATAAAGAAGCACATGCTATTATTGCGGTAATGGGGAATTTACAACCTCATTTAAGAGACGTTCCTGATTTTCAACATAAACTTTGGGATCAACTCTTTATAATTGCAAATTTTGAATTAGATGTAGACTCACCTTATGGTATTCCTGATAAGGAATTATTAGAAAAAAGACCAGAATCTTTACCTTATCCTCAAAATTTTCCTAAATATCGTTTTTATGGAAATAACATAAAAACCATGATTGATGTTGCAAACACCTGGGAAGACGGCGAACTTAAAGAGGCGCTTATTTTTAGTATTGCAAACCACATGAAAAAGTGTTTTCTAAATTGGAATAAAGATACTGTAGACGATAATGTGATTTTTAATCATTTATATGAATTGTCTGATGGTAAAATAAATTTAAAGAATACAGACGAAGATCTTTCGGATTCTACAAGTTTATTACGTACTAAAAAGAAATATAGTTCGTCTACAAACACTAAGAAGACTTACAAGAAAAATACAAATACGAATACAAACCGTAATAGAAAACGCTACTAATAGCTATGGCTACATTTATTATAGAAGGACAACACCAATTAAAAGGTAGCATCCAACCTCAAGGCGCGAAAAACGAAGCCTTACAAATTTTATGTGCAGTACTTTTAACTGCAGAAAAAGTTACAATTAACAACATTCCAGATATTGTTGATGTAAATAAACTAATAGATCTTTTACGCAAATTAGGTGTAAAAGTGAACAAAATAGACAAAGGATCTTACACATTTAAAGCAGATGAAGTAAATTTAAAATATTTAGAATCTGAAGCTTTTAAAGAAGACGGAAAAGGACTTCGTGGTTCTATCATGATTGTTGGTCCGCTACTAGCCCGTTTTGGAAAAGGATATATACCAAAACCTGGAGGAGATAAAATTGGTCGTCGTAGACTAGATACCCATTTTGAAGGTTTTATAAATCTTGGAGCCGATTTTAGATATAATAAAGAAGATCACTTTTACGGCGTTGAGGCTAAAAAATTAAAAGGTGCTTACATGCTTCTAGATGAAGCTTCTGTAACCGGAACAGCAAATATTGTAATGGCAGCCGTTTTAGCAGAAGGTAGAACAACAATATATAATGCAGCTTGCGAACCCTACTTACAACAACTTTGCAAAATGTTAAACCGTATGGGGGCTAAAATTAGCGGTGTAGGGTCTAACATGTTAATTATAGATGGTGTAGATAGTTTAAGTGGTACAGAACACCGTATGCTTCCAGATATGATTGAAATTGGAAGTTGGATTGGTTTAGCTGCAATGACAAAAAGTGAACTTACTATTAAAAATGTAAGTTGGAACGATTTGGGATTAATTCCAAATGTATTTAGAAAATTAGGAATTACAGTAGAACAACAAGGCGACGATATTCATATTCCAGCACATACAGATGGTTATGAAATTCAGAGTTATATAGATGGTTCTATTCTTACAATTTCAGATGCACCTTGGCCAGGATTTACTCCAGACCTATTAAGTATTATTTTAGTTGTAGCAACACAAGCTAGAGGAAGCGTACTTATACATCAGAAAATGTTTGAAAGCCGTTTATTCTTTGTAGATAAGTTAATAGATATGGGAGCAAAAATTATTCTTTGCGATCCGCATCGTGCTACCGTTATTGGTCACGATTTTAAATCGAGCTTAAAAGCAACCACTATGACGTCTCCAGATATTCGTGCTGGTGTTTCTTTATTAATAGCAGCTCTATCTGCAAAAGGAACGTCTACCATTCATAACATTGAACAAATAGATCGTGGTTACGAAAACATAGACGAACGTTTACGTGCCATTGGAGCAAAGATTACAAGATTAGATAGTAATTAGAATTACATATAATTTAAAGTAAAAAGAGGTTTATAATTTATAATATTATAAACCTCTTTCTTTTTTTTACTGTTAGCATTATAATTATTGTAAAGCGTCTTTTAACGCATTATAAACTGCTTTTTCTTTATCACTAAATTTCACACCTCCAAAACCTAAAATATCACCTTCTGTTCCAGCATTTGCAACATGTTCTGCTATTTCTAATAACCAGCTTTTAAATTCGGTTACTGTATTTTCAGATTCTTTTTCTTTTAAAACGGCCATAGTAGCCACACAGTCTTCTAAAACTTTTGCAGCTAAGTCTTCTTTCGTTTTAACACCATATGCCTTTATTTTCTCTGTAAGGTAACTTTTCTCTGCTTTTACCTCTCCCATTGCAACTTCTGGATCTTTTGTATTTGGAACAATGACTTGTATTAACAGGTTATTAGGGTATGCTTCTAAGCCGCCTAGAAAACTTTTAGCAGTAGCAAACATTTCTTTTGTAGATCCTACAAAACCACTACTATCTGCTCCTGCAATTATTCCTGCAACTAATTGTGGCAATGTTGCAATTGTACTCCATTCCGTATCAGAATACTGTTCTAATTTACTCATTGATTTTTTGTTTTTTAATTATAGTGTTGAAGATACACATTAAAAAAAAGAACATTATTAAAATTGCATAATATTAAGACAAACTTCTTCTATAAACTTTTTATAAATGATTTCGTTTTATTTATAATAAGACACAAAATACACCACCAATAAACACAAAAAACAAATCACTTTATTAAGTTAAAATCCGAAGTAAAACAACTCTAAAAAAAGAGTTAAATTTTAACATATAAATCCATCTATTTTTCACTTTTCAATTCAAAAAAAGCATTTAAAACAACCTATAATAAAGAGTAAAATTACATCAATTTTAATCTTTATTTTAACATAAAAAAGAATAAAACACGTGTTATAACGCACATGAACAATAAATCGTTTTTTTTTGTAAAAATTGACATATCTATAAAAAAATATGACATATATCATATTTTTTTAAATATTAACCAAAATAATTGCCATACAAATAAACATATCGTAATACTGTAAATGTTAAATAAATGTTAATTTTATCTTAAAACCAATAAGATAAAAAAGTCTTTAACCTCGTCATCTTTACGGAATTAGACTACATAATAAAAATATAAGTAATTACTCACAAAAAACAGCCCTTGTTTTCTACTCAAATTCGATAGTATATTTGCATTTTAAAATCAAATAAGCGTCAAAACAACGGTACATTTTTGTACCTATTTAATCAAATTAATAATTCTAATTTTTAACTTATGAAAACTAAAAATCATCCTTTAAAAATTTCCAAAACATTCATTTATTTATTCACATTTATGTGTTCATTAACTATGTTTTCGCAGACATATACTTTGAATAATGAGTCTTCAGAATTAAGTGTATTTGGAACATCAAGTTTGCACGACTGGGAAGTTGTTGCAAAGAAACAAAGTGGTTCTATTACTGTAGATAAATCTGGAGAAATTCCTGCTATTACATCTTTAGATTTTAAAGTTGTTGCAGAAAGCCTAGATAGCGGAAAGTCTGCAATGGACAAAAATACTTACAAAGCTTTAAAAACCGATAAATACAAATCTATAGATTTTAAATTAACTAAAGTTAATGCTATAACAGCTAAAGAAAATGGTGTTTATAGTGTAAAAACAACTGGAAACTTAACGATTGCAGGAGTAACTAATTCTATAGCATTAAATTTTACATTAACTCTTACAGACAACAAAACTAAACTAACGGGATCTTATAGTTTTAAAATGACACAATTTAAAATAGATCCCCCAACAGCTATGTTTGGAGCCATTACAACTGGCGATGAACTAAAAATAGAATTCAAAACTATATTACAATAACAACTTAATTACTAAAAATAAGTAACTATGAAAAAGTACGTACACACTTTAATCATTGCTATCATTTTAATAGCAACAACAGCAAACACTTACGCACAAGATAATAGAGATATCGATAATTACAGAAAACCGGACAAACGCGGAGTTAACGTATTTGAAGATCAAAAAGATACCATTTCTACTTTTGAAAAACTTCATGTAAGAATGGGAGGATCTTTTGCTTTACAATTTCAAGGATTAGATCATGAAAATTCAGGAGCTGTAGAATTAGCAGGATTATCTTCTAATTTTAACTTAGCAACTGCAAACTTAGATTTAGATGTGGCTTTAGCTGCAGGTGTAAGAATGCATTTAAGAACGTATTTATCTTCTAGACACCACAATGCACCTTATGTAAAAGGAGGATATTTTCAAGTAGATAAATTAGATTTTATTAAAGAAGGTTTCTTAGATGATATCATGAAATATACAACCATTAGAATTGGGCACATGGAAAACAACTATGGTGATGCGCACTTTAGAAGAACAGATAATGCTCAAGCTATTTTTAACCCATTTGTTGGAAACCTAATTATGGATTCTTTCACAACAGAAGTTGGAGCAGAATTATACTACCAAAGAGATGGTTTTATAGGTATGGTAGGATTTACAAATGGTAAATTAAACCAATCTGTAGAAGAAAATGCAAATGGTAAATCTGGTGGTGCTTCTTTCTTAGCTAAAGTAGGTTACGATGCACAAGTAAATAGCGATTTAAGAATAAGATTAACAGGATCTTTATATAATACTGGTTTTATTCCTAGTTTATACCTGTACAATGCAGATAGAGCTGGTTCTAGATACTACCACGTATTACAAGCTGCAACTGCAGAAGATGATAACTTTAGATCAGGTCGTTTTGCTCCAAGTTTTAAAAATAGTGTAACAGCTGTTATGATTAACCCTTTTGTAAAATATAAAGGATTAGAGTTCTTTGGAACTATTGAAATGAACCAAGGTACTACAAATGCAACAGCTACTAGTGAAGCTTTAGATGGTGAAACACAACAATATGTTGGAGAATTAATTTACCGTTTCGGACAAAATGAAAACTTCTACGTAGGTGGACGTTATAACCTTGTTAATTCTCAATACGACGGAACTGAAGATGTTACTATTGATAGATTTCAAGCAAGTGCAGGTTGGTTTATGACTAACAACATATTAGCTAAAGTAGAGTACGTAAAACAAACTTACGACGGATATACTGGTCTTTACGAAGATGCTAAATTTGACGGTATAATGGTTGAAGCTGTAATTAGTTTCTAATCTAAAATAAGAGTTACAATATAAGGTCTAAAAGCCCTTTTAGAGTGTGTCATTTATAATTCTTTAAAAGAACGAACTAGAACCTAAATATTAGATTGTATTTTTCCTTAAAAAATCCTTACCGTAACTCGTAAGGATTTTTTTATTATATAATGACTTCTAAAAAATTAATTATGATATTAAAAAAATTGGCCCTCTTTTTAATTGTGATTATAAATGTATCTTTTATATCTACCTCTTATAGAAATACTACAGAAATTAGGATTAAACCAAGTAGTACACTCACTATAAATGGTATTACAAACATCACAGATTTTTCATGTGCCTTTAACTCGGTTATTTTAAAAGAAAAAACACCTATTACATATATAGAGAAAGAAAATCATACCGTTTTCGAGAATGCAAAGTTAATTTTAGAAAATAAGGCATTCGATTGCGGAAAACGAATGATTAATAACGATTTTAGAGACCTTTTAAAAACTGAAACATATCCAAAAATCACAATCCTTTTAAAAGAAGTTAAACATCCCAACATTAAAGAAAATAACACGATTGCTTTAGTAGATTTTGTAATCGCAGGTATAACAAAATCTTATAAAATACCTATTGAAATAACCCATAATGAATCTATTACAGTACAAGGACATATTAAATTAAACATTAGAGATTTTGA
Organism: Formosa sp. L2A11; assembly: GCF_009796865.1. Taxonomy (GTDB): domain Bacteria; phylum Bacteroidota; class Bacteroidia; order Flavobacteriales; family Flavobacteriaceae; genus Formosa. The sequence continues at coordinate 3,520,191 of NZ_CP047028.1, forward strand.
TTTACAAAATCCAAAAAAAATACTTGGCTTAATAAAAATTGAAGATGAAGTTTACGTACACTTTAAATTAGACTTAGAATCTTCATAACATAAACATTACAACTTTTATTAAAGTAAAAATCAGCTTAAAATAGTGTTATTTATATTGTTTTATATCCCCTGCTATCACACATTCACAATTAAAATAAGTCAGACCTTAATTGTTATGTATTATTAAGTATTGCGACATATATAGAACATATAATTAAGTATAAAAACACGTCTATAACTTGCTTTAATTACAAGTAAAATCAATACTAAAATAGAAGTAAAAAAATACTAAAATTAAAACAGATAAAATTATGACTAAAGAAACAAATACAACATTACAAAGTATATTAGATGCTAAAAAAGACGATTTCAACTCCAAAGCACCTGAAGACATAAAAACAATTTATAATGCAGGTTTAAAAGCTGTTGAAGAAAGTGGCGTTGTAAAAAAAGCAAAACATGTTGGAGAACAAGCTCCTGATTTTAAATTAAAAAATGCGCTTAATAAAGACGTTAGTTTAAGCGAATATCTAAAAAAAGGACCTGTTGTATTAACTTGGTATCGTGGTGGTTGGTGTCCGTATTGTAATTTAACATTACAAAGACTACAACAAGAATTAACTCACTTTAAAGCAGAAGGCGCAAACTTATTAGCACTAACTCCAGAACTGCCTGATAACTCTATAAATACGACTGAAAAAAATGAACTTAAATTTGAAGTATTAAGTGATATAGGAAATGAAGTTGGTAAAACTTATGGTATTATTTATAAGCTTACAGACGATGTTGCTAAACATTACCAAAAAAGTTTTGACCTACATGGATTTAATGGAAATAAAAGTGACGAATTACCTTTAGCAGCAACTTACGTTATTAACCAAAACGGAAAAATTACTTACGAATTTTTAGAAGTTGACTACCGAAAAAGAGCAGAACCAGCAGATATTATTACAGCTTTAAAAGCATTAAAATAATAAAAAAAAGAAAAGAGGCTGCCCTCCCAAACAGCCTCTTTAAAAATAAGTAGTAAATACTACTTCAACTAATAGCTGCTCAAATATAAGAAACATTAGCAACTTTATTTTACTGAAAACCGTAAAACCTTGTAAAACACTCCTCCTTTAACTAAAAAAATATTTTTTATACGCTCCAAAAACAAACCATATTATCGCTATTATTTAATTAAAATTTAAGCGTTATTTTTTAGAATTTTAGCATTTTTTTATTGACAAAAACATCCAGTTAAAGACAAAGGCTTTATCTTAAAAAAAGCTCTAAAAGATCCCTTTTTATTACTTCAACTCATTTTTCATATTTTACCACTAATTCGGGGTTATTTTTCTTCTAAAAACAGTAACCTACAACTTATATATTACACCTCAACACAAGATTCTATCCAAACAACAAACACACGTAACACACTTAAAATCAAATAACAAAATCAATTTCAAATATTAAATTAATCCAAATATTAAATTAATCCAAATATTTTTTTCATAAAGGATTAAGAACTCGATCCTTTTTTAATCAATAACTCATAAAATCTATTACTTTATGAGACACTTTGTGTTTTTCATAAAATCCTGACTATAAACACTATTAATATGAAAGAAATATACTACTTTTACTTAAACTAAATTAAAAAAATAATCGACTAAAAACATATAAGCACGGATTATCATCAATAAAAAGTAATATTTAAGCTACAGTCTTTACGTAAAATTTATCTTCTATTTAATATAATCAAAAAACTATTTTAAATTTATAATCCTTTTAGGAAAAGCACTAAAATGGATTATAAATTTTATAAAATTTCAACCTAATATAGCGACTAACCGACTACTATAATTAGCAAAAAAAATGTGTGATTTCACTTCTTTTTTTCCTTTATAAAAGCACTTAATTTTACCCGATTTAGACAGCTATTTTTACTAAAAAAAGCGATAATTTTATTTTTATTTTTTTTTACTTTTTTATTATTTTCTCGAAAAAACATCAAATTCAGCCCCAAAAAGTGTTGAATGCACGTTTAATAATTCTCTAAAATTTATTAAAAAGTTTTAAAAACACACATTTATGCCATTAAATCAAACTAGACAAATAACAAAAAATCAATACGCATGACCAGAAAATACTATGGTAGAATACAGAATTCCAAGTTTACCAAATGCAATATCCAAGAACTGGACTTTGTCTAATCTGCTTCTTTTAACGGAATATCTAACACCAATATTGCTTTATATTTTTAATACACTATTAATTCATTTTAAAATTTATACAGTTGGTGTAAATAGGTTGGGATAAAGTGCCACTGCTTAAGAATTAACTATAAATTTAAATGAAGAATCTGTAGTCCCTTCAACAATTACCTCATCAATCACGATAATAATTTCTAAGACACTTCTACTTCTCTTAATATATCTGGTAGATATTTAGAACAGTACAAATAAAGAATGACTTATAGATAACCGTAAAAAAAATACTGCAGGAAGATGTAACACAACAATTTGTACTTCTATAACCATTAATATAGGTCCTTTACCTCTAGCTGCAGGTAATATAATAAGTACTAATGTTATATATCAGGACTAAACAAACGTACAATACACGGTACCAAACAATACGACTAATTACATTTAGACATTACCTACAGGAGCTGGAGATACTGTAAGTTATATTCCTAAATGTAACATTCCTGTCTCACAATAATTTTTTATCACTGCAGAACGAATAGAAAATATAATATTTAATAATAGTCTGCTTAACTTTAAAAACAAAAAAAGTCCCGATGTAGCATCGGGACTTTTTTATTATTTAAAACTGATTACTTAAGATTTTACAAGCTCTAAAAGCGTATTAAAATCTATTTTATCTTGTTCTCCGTTAATCATGTTTTTTAAAGTGTAAATCTCAGACTTCACTTCTTCTTCTCCTACTAATACTACAAATGGAATGGCACGCTTATTAGCATGATTCATTTGCTTTTTCATTTTAGTAGCATCAGGATATAATTCAGCATTAACACCAGCAGCTCTTAATTTTTGTATTGTTTTTAAACTATACAAAGCTTCACTATCTCCAAAATTGATAAAAATTACTTTTACGTTTTTATTTACAGCTTCAGGAAATAATTGTAGTTCTTCTAACACCAAATAAATACGGTCTAATCCAAAACTAATTCCTACACCACTCACATCGTTAAGACCAAATATTCCAGTTAAATCGTCGTAACGACCACCACCACCAATAGATCCCATTGCAACACCTTTAGGTGCAGCAACTTCAAAAATAGCTCCTGTATAATAGTTCAATCCACGAGCTAAAGTTACATCCAATTGCAAAGTAGCTGTTTTTAAACCTAAAGTTTCAATTCCTGTATTTATAAATTCTAATTCTTCTACACCTTTTAATCCTTCTTCAGACGTACTTAAAATGTCTTTTAAACTGTGTATTTGAGCTTCAAAAGTTCCAGATAAAGTGAAAAGTGGTTGTAATTTATCAATTCCACTTTGCGGAATACCTTTCCCTAACATTTCTTCTTTTACTTTCTCCTCACCTATTTTATCTAACTTATCTAAAGCTACTGTAAAATCTATAAGTTTATCTTTTGCTCCAATAACTTCAGCAATACCAGATAAAATTTTACGGTTGTTAATTTTAATTGTAACACCATCTAGATTTAAAGCAGTAAACACAGCATCGTATAATTGTACAAATTCTACTTCTTGCCAAAGCGATTTAGAACCTACAACATCTGCATCGCATTGGTTAAACTCTCTAAAACGGCCTTTCTGTGGGCGGTCTGCTCTCCAAACAGGTTGCATTTGGTAACGTTTAAAAGGGAATTCTATCTCGTTTTGGTGTTGTACTACATATCTAGCAAAAGGCACTGTTAAATCGTATCTTAAAGCTTTTTCAGAAATCTTAGATGTAATTTTAGTTGAATTTTTTTCAGCATATAATTCATCATTTACCTTATTAAGATAATCTCCTGAATTCAAAATTTTAAAAATCAATCTATCCCCTTCATCTCCATATTTCCCCATTAAAGTATCCGAATTCTCGAAACTTGGTGTTTCTATAGGTTGAAAACCGTAAGTTTCAAAAACATTCTGAATGGTTTTAAATATATATTGTCGTTTTGCAACTTGTTCCGGATTAAAATCGCGTGTTCCTTTTGGGATGCTTGGTTTTTGTGCCATTGGTATTTTAAATTTGAGCACAAATATCTAAATTTTTGATGTGACTTAATAAGATAATTCAATTTTATAGTAACTTTATTCCGTTTTAATAGTCTTATATTAAAACATCCAACCAATAACTTTAAATTCATGTTTTCACTTGTTCGAGAAAATATTAGAATTGCTTTCGATTCTATAAGAGGTCAGCTACTGCGAACCATATTAACAGTGCTCATTATTGCTATAGGAATAACAGCGTTAGTTGGTATTTTAAGTGCGGTATCTGCACTAGAAACAACCATTTCTAGCGACTTCTCTTCTATGGGAGCGAATACATTTAACATTCAACGCTACGAATTTACAGCTAGACGACAAGCTGGAGAACGCCAAAAAATCAATCCAATTATTAGTTATCAGAACATTCGTGATTTTGAAAACCAATACGACTATCCGTTTACAAAAACATCTGTTTCTTTTACGGGAACATCTATTGCCGAAGTTAAATTTGAAAATGAAAAAACAGATCCTGAAGTTACCGTTATTGGAGCAAACGAAAATTTTATTCAGAATTCAGGATTAAAAGTCGATAATGGACGTGAATTTAATGCCTTAGAAGTAGATAATAATTCTAATGTATGCATAATAGGAAGCGATTTAGTAAAAGCACTTTTTAAAGAAGAAAATCCTGTAGACAAGACCATTTCTATTAGAGGTTTTAAATTTAAAGTTATTGGTGCCTTAGAATCTAAAGGTTCTACATTTGGAAATAATCAAGATTTAAGAGTAATTATGCCATTGCAAAAAGCGCGTTCAATTTTTACCAATGCAAATATTAACTACGCATTAAGTGTAATGGTTGAAAAGAAAGAATTATTAGCACAAGCACAAGATGATGCAATTGTAACTTTTAGAAATATTAGAGGTTTAAATCCTATCGAAGAAAACAACTTTGGTATGGAACGCAGTGACGATTTAATTAACCGTATTGGTGCAATTACAGGTGTTTTATCTACAGCGGCATGGATTATTAGCATTATAACCATTTTAGGCTCGTCTATCGCTTTAATGAATATTATGCTGGTTTCTGTAAGCGAACGTACACGAGAAATTGGAGTTAGAAAAGCATTAGGTGCAAAACAAGGCACCATAGCTTTTCAATTTTTTATAGAAACCATTATTATTGGTCAGTTAGGCGGTATTCTAGGAATGATACTTGGCGTTTTAATTGGTGTCGTATTTGCATCTGCGGTAGACTTTCAATTTAGTATGCCATGGTCGGCCATGATTTGGGCCAGCGTTATCACCTTTATTGTTGCTATTATTTCAGGATCTTATCCTGCTTCTAAAGCATCAAAATTAGACCCGATAGAATCGTTACGCTACGAATAATAACGTATTAATTAGCGTTTACTAAATCGTTAAAATACGTATACAATTCACCTTTTGTAATATTAGCGCCTTGTTGTATTAACTTAAAGATATCTAGATTTTTATCTTCAGAATATGTTTTATTTGCTTGAAGAAATTCAACATTATCATCTAATAAATTATTACGCAACCAAGTAAACCCTTCTTGAGTTGCTAAATCTTTATCGTTTTTAAGCTTAATAGCAACCAAATGCATGTTTGTATCGTTTAAAGCAAACAAGTGCATGTGTTGCCCATTAATATGTTCTAGATATTTTACTTTACTTAAAACACCTTCCCAAACCAAATCGCTAAACACATCTAATTCTTGTTCTGCAACTTCTGGTTTTGTTTCTTTAATGGTTTTCCACTCACTTGCATCTATAGATTGCGTAGCTAAAAAATTAATAAATTCTTGGTGTAATTCTTCAAACTGTTCTTTTGTAAGTCTAGCGTATTTCATTATTTTTTATTTTATGGTATTATAAACTGCGAAAGGTCTGTCTGTAGCAAAGATATCTACACCCAATGCTTTCCAGCGAACATAACGTTCTTCTCCTTTTACTTTTGCTTGTTTATCTAAGTTTCCTAATGTACCTAACATACAAATAATATTTTCTGCATGTAACTTCTCGAAAAGTGAAGCATTAGATAATCGAGTACCTGTGAAAGCAAGCATATTTTTAGTTGGAATTTTAGCTTCTAATAAGCGATTCAATTCGTCTTCATTTCTAGCAGATACTGATAATAATAACTCTGGATCCAAAGCGTAAGCTGTAGTTGCCTGATCAACATCGTAAGTAATAATTACACTTACATCTTCTGCCTTCACTTCTCTTATAGCATCAATTACTACTTTTTGGCTAACACTACGTTTTATATCTACAGTAAGAATTACATTATTTGCTTTAGCCCATTTTAAAACATCCTTAAACAAAGGTATTTTAAAATCGGTTTCATTACCATAATCGTCTACCAAATTAAATGCAGTTAACTCGTTATAAGTTAAATTTTTAATTAATCCAGTCCCTGTAGAGGTTCTGTCTATTGCATTGTCATGCATTAAAACAAGTTTACCATCTTTTGTTTGGGCCACATCAATCTCGTAAATCGCAAAAATACTATCGCTAACATATTGTAATGTTTCTAAACAGTTTTCTGGATAATGAAGTAAATCTTTTCCTCCGCGATGCACACTAATTTGTGGTAATTCTTTATTTGAAGTTTTAAAAAACTCAATTAACTTAGAATCTTTAGTAGAGGTCTGATTACAACTTATAAAACAAAATAAGAAAACAGCAAAAATAAAATTTTTTATATTTTTTTTAAATTAAAAAAACCGTTCAGAACAAGTCTAAACGGTTTTAATATTATATAATCTCTTTTAAATTAGTTAGCTTGTGCAACTACTTCAAAAGGGAAATCTACTGTTACTTCACGGTGTAAACGTATTACGGCTTCGTATTTACCTAAACGTTTAACACTACCACCAACTACAGTGATGAATTTTTTGTCGATAGCTTGACCTTCTTTAGCGATAGCTTCTGCAAGATCAATGTTATTTACAGATCCGAATAATTTATCTCCAGATCCAACTTTAGATGAAATTTTAATTTCTAAAGCTTTTAAAGCTTCAGCAATTACAGTTGCATCATCAACAATTTTCTTTTCTTTGAAAGCTCTTTGCTTTAAGTTCTCAGCTAATACTTTCCTAGAAGAAGGTGTTGCTAAAATAGCGCTCCCTTGAGGAATTAAAAAGTTTCTACCATAACCGTTCTTAACTGTTACAACATCGTCTTTAAATCCTAAATTTTCAACGTCTTGTTTTAATATAAGTTCCATTGTTATCGGTATTTTATTTTAATAAATCAGCTACATAAGGCATTAAAGCTAAGTGACGAGCTCTTTTTACAGCTACAGACACTTTTCTTTGATACTTTAAAGAAGTTCCTGTTAAACGACGAGGTAAAATTTTACCTTGTTCGTTTACAAATCTTAATAACCAATCTGCGTCTTTATAATCCACATATTTGATTCCTGATTTTTTGAAACGACAATATTTTTTTTGCTTATTAGTTTCAATGTTTAAAGGCGTTAAGTATCTAATCTCACCGTCTTTTTTTCCTTTTGCTTGTTGTTCTATAGATGACATAATTACGCTTTTTGTTTTAATTTAGCTCTTCTTCTTTCTGCCCAAGCAACAGCGTGCTTGTCTAATTTTACAGTTAAGTAACGCATAAAACGTTCGTCACGTCTAAATTCCAACTCTAATGGAGTAATTACTTCTCCAGGTACAGTGAATTCAAATAAATGGTAAAAACCACTTTTTTTGTTTTGTATTGGGTAAGCTAATTTTTTTAGTCCCCAATCTTCTTTTGATATCATCTTAGCACCGTTAGAAACAAGAAAGTCTTCGTATTTCTGTACTGTCTCCTTTATCTGTGTTTCAGATAAAACGGGATTTAAGATGAAAACAGCTTCATAATGATTCATATTCAAATCTATTTTATTGTTAAAAATGGCTGCAAAAGTACTGATTATTATTAGATATAACAAACATGTTTTCAATTAATTTAAATACTCTTTATATATAGACCACTCGACGAACGACACAAATATTCACTTTATCGATATTTCTTTGTTTTTTATCCGATTTATTTGTACTATTGTCGATAACTTAACCTAAAATAATTAATGTTTATGACTTTAAACTGTGTAGTAGTAGATGACTCGGCAATTCAGCGGTTGTCCATAGTGAAGTTGATAGAAAATCACCCTGCTCTTAACCTAATTGCAGAATATAGTAGTGCACTTGAAACCAAAAACGGTTTAAACACACATAAAGTAGACCTTATCTTTTTAGATATTGAGATGCCAGTACTTAATGGTTTCGAACTTCTTGATGTTTTAAATAATAAACCCCAAATTATTTTTGTTACAGGTAAAACAGAATATGCTTTTAAGGCCTTTAATTATGATGCTACAGATTACCTTAAAAAGCCTATTACGCGAGAACGTTTTATGATTGCTGTAGATAAAGCTATAGAACAACACAAGTTAAAATTAGACTTTAGCGAAGCTGAAGGTGAACATATTTTCGTAAAAAGTAATCTTAAAAAACGTAAAGTATATATTAACGACATTAAATGGATTGAAGCTCTTGGTGATTACGTTAAGCTAGTTACCGAAGAAAACAGCTTAGTTGTACTCTCTACAATGAAAGCTTTTGAACAAGAACTTCCAGAAGGCAAGTTTTTAAGAATTCATAAATCTTATATCGTTAATCTAGATAAAATTGACAGATTTAATAGTAAAAATGTTGAAGTTGGCTCTTTCGAAATCCCTCTAAGTCGAAACAAAAAAACACAACTTATAGATGCTTTAAATAGTATTTAATACGCATCTACATTTATTATTAGTCTTACAGACCTAAAATCTTTTACACTATTAAAGCTATTGTTTATTCTAACAATGGCTTTTTTTGTACCTCCTAACGACTGTTTTTGAGGTATTTTTAAAAGAATATTTTTATGAAACTGATTTCTAATTCTAGCTACTGGCGGATCTACAGGTCCTAAAACATAATCTCCAAATACTTGTCTTAAAGCCTTACCTAACCAAACAGAAGCAACATTTACACGGTTAAAATCTTTATGCTTTAACGTTACACGAATTAATCGATAAACTGGCGGATATTTAAAGTTATAGCGCTCATCCATTTGCTCCTTATACATCGCTGCATAATTATTTGTAGAGACTTGCTGTAATATATTATGAAACGGATTATACGTTTGTATAAGTACTTTACCTTGTTTTTTTGTTCGTCCGGCACGACCAGACACTTGCGACAATAATTGATAACTACGTTCGTGTGCTCTAAAATCGGGGAAGTTTAACAAATTATCTGCATTCATAATCCCAACCAAAGCAACATTTCTAAAATCTAATCCTTTAGTTAGCATTTGTGTCCCCACAAGAATATCCATTTCTTGTTGCTCGAAGGCTGTAATTATTTTTTCGTAACCGTATTTACCACGCGTGGTATCTAAATCCATACGTCCTACTTTATGATTTGGAAACAGTGCTTTAACCTCCTCCTCTATTTGCTCGGTTCCAAAACCTTTACTATCTATAGTTGTATCTCCACAAGCCTGACATTTTTGTTGCATTGCCATGTGGTATCCGCAATAATGACAACGTAATTGATTCCGGTAACTGTGATACGTTAAACTAACATCGCAATTGGGACATTGTGGCGAGTGACCGCATGTTTTACACTCTACAATTGGCGAAAACCCACGTCGGTTCTGAAATAAGATAATCTGATGTCCTTCTTCTAAGGTTTCAGCCATAACTTCAATCATTCTATCGCTAAAATGACCTTTCATGCGTTTCCGTTTTTGCTTATCCTTAATATCTACCAATTCAATATCAGGCATTAATACATTATTGTAACGCTTTGTAATTTCTACTAAACCATACTTACCTTGCTGTACATTAAAATAGCTTTCTAAACTTGGCGTAGCCGATCCTAATAATGTTTTTGTTTGGTGCAAATGTGCTAAAACAACAGCTGTATCTCTGGCATGATAACGTGGTGCCGGATCGAATTGCTTAAAAGATTGCTCGTGTTCTTCATCTATAATAATTAATCCGAGCGATTTAAACGGTAAAAATATAGAAGAACGCGCTCCTAAAATAATTTGAGCTTTTGAAGAATTAGACAAGACATTATTCCACACCTCAACACGTTCGTGAGCAGAGTATTTAGAATGAAAAACCGCAACTTGATCTCCAAAATAATTCTGAAGTCTATTTACAAGCTGTGTTGTTAATGCAATTTCTGGTAACAAATACAAAACTTGTTTTCCCGTTTTTATAACATCTTCAATAAGTTTTACATACACTTCTGTTTTTCCAGATGAAGTAACTCCATGAAGTAAAGTAACTTGATGTGTTTCAAAAGTTGCTTTTATTTGACGTAAAGCTTCTGTTTGTTCTTCATTTAATACTTTTGAAGCTTCAACAACATCTCCGTTATATTCTACACGATCTGTTTGAATAAAATATTCGTCTAAAACAGATTTATCTATTAACGACTTTATAATACTGTTAGAAGCGCAACTAGCTTCTGCTAATTCTGAAACCTTTATCGGCTTTTTGGTTTTTGCAGATAATTGAAACAAATTCATAACCACATCGCGTTGCTTTGGCGCACGACTTAGGTCTTCCATTAACGTTTTTAAACCGTCTTGTGTGGTGTGTTCGTTTTTAAGTTTTACGTATTTAACCAATTTAGGTTTATACTTTTCAAACACTTCTTCTTCTACAACAATAGCTTCTTTTTCTAACAGACGCTTAATAACAGGAAATACCTGTTTTTTATCAACTATATCTACAATATCTTGAATTCTCAAAGACGATTGATGCTGTAATGCTTCATAAATTAAAAACTCATCATCTTTTAAATCAGTATCCTTTATAACAACTTTAGTATTCTTACTTATTAAGGTTTCACTTTCTAGAATAAATGCATTTGGCAAGGCTGCACGCATAACATCTCCTACAGCGCATAAATAATAGTTTGCCATCCAATCCCAAAGTTTTAATTGGATTTCTGTAACAACTGGATATTCATCTAAAATTTGTTGAATCTGTTTTGCCTCATAAGCAACTGGCGGATTATTATGTATACTTTTTACAATTGCTGTATACACTTTAGTTTTTCCAAAAGGCACAGCCACGCGCATTCCGGGTTTAATAAAACCAGACTCTGCCTCTGTAATTACATACGTAAACAGATTCTCTACAGGTATAGGAAGTATAACATCTATAAAATGAAGCATAAATTAGCAGCTTTTGTGTAATTGGCGCAAGGACACATTTAATTCATAACCCAACAAAATAATATTTGCATTTAACCACAAATAAAACATTAAAATAAGTAATGCTCCAATAGAACCGTAAAGTTCGTTATATTTTGAAAACTGCTCTATATATATCCCAAAGAAATAAGATACACATGCAATTAATAAAGTAGTTAATAATGCGCCTACAGAGAAAAAACGACTATCTCTACCTTGTCGTGTACCAAAATAATACAATGTCGCTGTAGACAGATAAATCATGATTATTCCGAAAATATATTTTGAAATATTCACTAAAACAATACTACTATCGCCAACCTCTACACCTCTGTGCGATAAAGTATCAAACAATCTTCCAAGAATATATATTTCTACAAAACCAAAAACGGCAACAGTAACAACAACCAAAAAACTTAGAATTAAAGAGACGCCTAAAGCATATAAATATTGTCTAAACACATTTCTTGAAAGTTCTGAATGGTATGAGTTTTCGAATGCAGAAAACACAGCATTAACACCATTAGCCATTAAAAATATAGATAATAAAAATACAGTAGATAATAATCCACCACGCTCTGAACGGTCTATATTTTCGAAAATATTTTTAAAGAAAAAATCTGATGTTGTTGGCGGTAAAAATGATTCTAGAAAGTCTAAAAATTCTAATTTAAATCCAGCTATTGGAATATGCGGAATTAAGATTAAAATAAATAACAAGAACGGAAAAATAGCCATAAAGAAGTTAAACGCAATCGCACTCGCTCTAGACGTTAATGCGCCTTTTAAAAGACCTATAGTATACAACTCTAATAAATCGTAAATAGATAAACCTTCTAAACCTGGTAATCTTATGGTTTTAAAAAACTTAACGACTAAGTTTACTACCGGAATTTTAGCTAGTTTATCCTCTATAGGTTTCGTCATATTAGACCGCTTTCAGACTTAAATCCATGTTATAAACAGAATGTGTTAAGGCTCCAGAAGAAATGCAATTTACACCGCATTCTGCATACTTACGAAGTGTGTCTTCGTTAATTCCTCCAGAAGATTCTGTGTAACAACTGTCTCCAATCATCTTAACAGCAGTCTTTGTATCCTCGTAATTAAAATTATCTATTAAAATACGATACACACCACCGTTTTGAAGGATTTCTTCTATTTCTTTAAGGTCTCTAGCTTCAACAATAATTTTTAAATCTTTGTTGTTTTCTTTTAAATAGGCTTTTGTTTTAGTAATCGCCGCAGTAATACCTCCAGCAAAATCAATGTGATTATCTTTAAGCATAATCATGTCGTACAAAGCGAATCTATGATTTTCTCCACCTCCTATTTTAACCGCCCATTTTTCTAATGCACGAATTCCAGGTGTTGTTTTTCTAGTATCTAAAATTTTAGTTCCAGTACCTTCTAATAAATCTACATACGATTTTGTTTTTGTAGCAATTGCACTCATACGTTGCATTGCATTTAAAACTAAACGTTCTGCTTTTAATATAGATTGAGAAGCACCTGCTACATAAAATACAATATCTCCATATTTTACTTCTGCACCATCTTCTATTAACCTTTCAATTTTTAAATCACTATCAATATAGTTAAAGACTTGTTTAGCAAATTCTACACCAGCGATAATACCCTCTTCTTTAACTAGCAATTTAGCTTTTCCTTGGGCTGATTTAGGGATACATGCTAAAGAACTGTGATCTCCATCTCCAACATCTTCTCGCACCGCATTACTTATAATGCCTTCTATTTCTTTATCAAATTGAATCTTACTAATCATAAAAATTGTTTGTTGCTAAATTACTAATTGCGGATTAAAACCGATAAAAAAAATCAATTAAAAAATCTCTATACTTCCTTTTCCTTCTCTAATAATTTCTGGTTCGTCTTGAGAAAAATCGATTACCGTAGACGCCTGATTATCTCCATAACCTCCATCTACAACCAAATCGACTAAATTATCCCATTTTTCATGTATTAACTCAGGGTCTGTTGTATATTCTAAAACCTCATCTTCATCTCTAATAGATGTCGATACAATTGGATTTCCTAATGCTTTTACTATTTCTAAGGCAATTTTATTATTAGGCACACGAATACCAACCGTTTTCTTTTTCTTAAATGCAGAAGGCAATGTTTTCGCTCCAGGCAAAATAAAAGTATATGGTCCAGGCAAAGCACGCTTCAAAATTTTAAACGTAGAAGTGTCTATTTGCTTCACATAATCACTTAAATTACTTAAATCATAGCAAATAAAGGAAAAGTTAGCTTTTTCCAACTTCACACCTTTTATTCTTGCTATACGTTCTAAAGCTTTATTATTTGTAATATCACACCCCAAACCATAAACCGTATCGGTTGGATAAATAATTAGTCCACCACGTTTTAAAACCTCAACAACCTTCTTAATCTCCTTAGGGTTTGGATTTTCTTCGTAAATTTTTATAAACTCAGCCATAATAACTATATTGTAGAATCGTTTTACAAAGTAATTAATATTTTATAATGAAACCTATTAAATCCTTAATCATCCTACTATTAATTGTAGTTTCGAATTACTCATGTACTTCGGACTCCAATTCTGATAGCACCGATTTTGTAGATTTAGAGGCTAAAGTTGAAACAAATGTTTCTTATGGCGATCATGAATCCCAGACTTACGACATTTATTTACCTGCACATCGCGACATTGATACTAAAACTTTAATTCTAGTTCATGGCGGCGGTTGGACTTCTGGCGATAAAGCGGATATGAATGATTTTGTTGAATTAATTCAAAAAGATTTACCAAATCTTGCCATTCTAAACATGAATTATCGCTTGGCAGACGATACTAGTGAAGCTTATCCCATGCAAATAAACGATATTACTGCAGTGGTAAATCAATTTAATGCCAACATAAATGATTATCAAATTTCTAGCGATTTCGGATTTATTGGCACAAGCGCTGGTGCACATTTAGCCATGTTATGGAGTTACGCCTTTAACGAGAACCAACAAGCAAAAATGGTATGTAGTATTGTAGGGCCTACAAATTTTACAGACCCTGAATATTTAGAAAACGTAGATTCGGAAATTTCACTATTATTAACTCACGTATACGGTTTAGAATTATCTACAGCGTTTTTAGAAAAAGTAAGCCCATACCATCAAGTTACGGAAGACGCACCTCCTACTATTTTATTTTACGGCGGAAAAGACGATTTAGTTCCTACATCTCAAGGCGCTATGCTACAAAGTAAATTACAAGACTTAGGCGTTATGCACGAATACACATTATATCCCGAAGAAGGCCACGGCTGGACCGGAATAGAATTGCTAGACACTTGGTCTAAACTAAAAACGTTTATTGGAGCGCATTTAGAGTAATTTACATCTGTTTTATTACAATTGCCTTATTGAATTTATATTGGTATCCCGCAAACAAAGCACAAAATAACATTACGTCATCCTGAACTTATTTCTGTATTCCACAAACATTTAAACATAAAAAATGTGACCATAAACAGTGCTCATGATCACATTATATATTTTGTTTAAACATTGAAACTTACAACATTTAAAAAGTATAATTACAGGACTTATCCTATAACCTCTAATTTAGCAAAACGAAGTAATAGTTTTTTATTACCACCGTTTTCAAATTTTATTTCGGCTTTTGTATCTGCGCCTACACCTTCAATTTTTAAAACTTCTCCTTTACCAAAACGTAAATGCTTAACAATGTTTCCGGCTGCTAATTTATTATCGAATAAATTACCTCCTTCTACTGCTGCACTTGTTTGAGTAACAGGTTTTAAATTTTTAGCAATTTTAGTCGGAGCTTTTTCTGGGCCTTTTAATTTTGTAACTCCTTTTTTCTGAATAGGTAATTGTTTAGCTGGTTTAAAACGAATGTTTCTATTAGGCACATCGTCTCCAAAAATATTAGCATCTAACATCGGGTTCATTCTACGCTCTTCAATAGGCGTTAAAATATCCAGATATTGTTCGTCGATTTCCTGAATAAAACGACTAGGATCTGAATCTACTAATTTTCCCCAACGGTATCTAGATATAGCATACGTTAAATATGCTTGCTTTTCTGCGCGTGTTAAAGCCACATAAAATAAACGTCGTTCTTCCTCTAGTTCACTTCGAGTATTCATACTCATAGCACTTGGGAATAAATCTTCCTCTAGCCCTACAATAAATACATATGGGAATTCTAATCCTTTTGCTAAGTGAATTGTCATTAACGCTACACGATCGTCTTCTCCAGTATCATTATCTAAATCGGTTGCTAATGCAACGTCTTCTAAAAATTCGGTTAAAGATCCTGTAGTATCTGCAATTTCTCGTTGTTCTTCAACAAAATCTTTTATACCATTTAAAAGTTCTTCAATATTTTCAACTTTAGCAACACCTTCAGGCGTAGTATCTTTATTAAATTCTTTTATTAATCCAGTGGTTTTTGCAACGTGATCTGCAAGTTCGAAAGCATTCACATTTTGGTTCATGACTTGAAAACTTTCAACCATGGTTACAAAATCCATTAATTTATTCTTTGTTCCTGAATTGATTTTCACTTCGGTTTTATCGATGTGTTTCATCACTTCAAAGATAGATCGCTTATAACCGTTAGCGGCAATAAGTAATTTATCAATAGTGGTTTGACCAATGCCTCGTGGCGGAAAATTGATTACACGTTTTAAGGCTTCTTCGTCTGAAGGATTTATTATAATTCGTAAATACGATAGTATATCTTTAATCTCTTTACGTTGGTAAAAAGACAATCCTCCATAAATTCTATACGGAATATCTCGTTTACGTAACGCGTCTTCCATAGATCTGGATTGCGCATTGGTACGATATAAAATAGCAAAATCACTGTGCTTAAGTTGCTCGTTCATTTTTGTTTCAAAAATGGTACTCGCCACATATCGTCCTTCTTCCCCATCTGTCATGGAACGATTTACTTTAATCTTATTTCCTTCGACATTAGCGGTCCAAACAACCTTATCTAATTTCGTTTCGTTTTTATCGATTATAGAATTCGCTGCATTAACAATAACCTTTGTAGATCTGTAATTTTGTTCTAATCGGAACATCTTCACATCGTCATAATCTTTCTGAAAATTCAGAATATTATTAATATTTGCTCCACGGAAGGCATAGATACTTTGCGCATCATCTCCTACTACACAAATGTTTTGGAAACGATCCGACAATGCTCTTACTATTAAATATTGCGAATGGTTTGTATCTTGATACTCATCTACCAATATATATCTAAATCTATCCTGATATTTTGCTAATACTTCTGGAAAACGTGTTAGAAGCTCGTTAGTTTTCAATAATAAATCATCGAAATCCATAGCTCCAGATTTAAAACAACGCTCTACATATTCTTTATAAATATCTCCTAAACGCGGACGTCTAGCCATGGCATCTGCCTCGATTAATTCAGGATTCTGAAAATAAGCACGAACGGTAATTAAATTGTTTTTGTATGAAGAAATTCTAGAAAAGACCGATTTGTACTTATACAATTCTTTATCTAATTTCATCTCTTTAATAATAGAAGAAATTAAACGCTGAGAATCTTGTGCATCGTAAATAGTGAAATTTGCAGGATACCCTAATCGATCGGATTCAATTCTAAGAATCTTTGCAAACACAGAGTGAAAGGTTCCCATCCACAAATTTTTAGCCTCACTTTGTCCAACAATAGTTGCAATACGCTCTTTCATTTCCCGAGCTGCTTTGTTGGTAAACGTTAACGATAAAATATTAAAAGGATCTATGCCTTTATGCATTAAATAGGCAATTCTATAGGTAAGCACACGTGTTTTTCCCGAGCCGGCACCCGCAATAACTATCATAGGGCCGTTCATTTGAATGGTTGGTGCTAACTGTGCTTCATTTAACTGACTTAAATACTTCTCCAATGTTCATACAATTTAGGTTGTAAAATTAACCTTTGTTACCCGTTAAAGTAAATAGATTTATAAAAAATTATAAACATTGGGTGTATTTACAAATTGAAATCGCACAAAACCCCTTTAAATAATGCCATCTCCAAGAAACACAAGCTTTAAGCCTTCTTGCATATTTAACCAAAAAAAGTTGAAAACAGATTTTGTTTTATCGCGAGTAACACGACCTTTTTTCTCTATAAATCCATCTGTGTTTTTATTAGAATCGCTTCTTATAAAAATATTTGCGATTGAAGATAAAAACCGATTTCGCTTTTTCTTTTTATTTAAAACATGAACCTTAACATCTTCGTACTTCACATTAAAATCGAAAAACGAACGCGATACATTTCCATCAATTCTAGTATAAATTTTATCAAACTGTCCTTCTAACTTTATATTTAAATTATGTTCCGTAAATCTATTTAATCGTGAAACTGGTAATGTTCCAATTTGGGTTTTAAAAGTAAAATCGTCATTCTTATTATTAACATCAAACGTCCAATTGGCATGTAAAGGTGCGGTTCCAAAAAAATTGGTCTGTATATCTAATTCCGTTTTAGTGGGAGATTTATACGTATTACTAATGTTTTTTATAGTTGCATTAAAATCCTTAAACACTATACTTCCAGCACGTACTCCTGTTTTCACCTTCTCTTCGTACACAATATTACCATCGCTTAAAATAAGAATAGGTAAAGTTAAATCGATCTTTAAGTCGCGTAACATTTTACTATATAATGGTTTTACAGTATAATCGTCTGCCACCAATTTATTCCTATATATTTTAATATCCGGTTGTTTCACTAGTATAGTATCCGACTTGAAATAAAAACGATTATTTACAGATCCAAATTCGGGTTGTTTGATATAAAAGGAATCTATTTGTACATTAAAATGATCGCGTTCCTTTTTCAACATCTTAGAAAACTTAGCCTTAGAATACTTTGTTTGGAATTTAAAACCACTAACCTGCCATTCTTCTTTTGTTAACTTAAGTTCTTGTAAACTTACAGTCTCATAAACGCCAACATTAAATTTTAAAGAATCTGTTAATACGCGATAATTAGAATATGTAAAAGGAATATTTTTTTTAGCTGAAATAGAATCGAAAGAAATACCGTTTAATGTAATGTTTACGCTTTCAGATTTTAAAAATATAGAATCTGAAACACCTTCATACACCGTTAATAATGCATGACTCAAATTAAACGTATCAATTTTAATGCTTTTATTGAATGATTTTAACGATTTAGACTGTTGATCTGATTTTGAAGCCGACGTTCTTTCCGTTTGCATTGCATTGCTATTTGATTTCTTACGTCCTTTTATATACGAAACCTGAGCATCTTGAAGTAAAACCTGATCTAAATGAATAGTGCCGTTAACTACATATTGCCAATAACTAACGTTTTTCAATTTAAAATCTTCAAGTTTAACTTTTAAATTCACCTCATTAGTAACATCGCTTAATACTTCTAATTCTGGATTTTCTACAAAAAGTACACCCTGAAACACATTTACATGCAAACCGGAGTAACTAAAATGTACAGATTCTGGTAAATCCTTTAATGTTTCTTTTAACTTACGTTCTACAATACTATTGACAAAAAACAAAACAACAAAACAGCATACGCAAACAACTGATAATAAGATAATTACTATTTTTTTAAATTTCTGAAACATTAGATGTTATATATTAAGATTCTTAAAATAATTAAGACAACATAATGTTAACGAAATCTTCTTTAATGTTTTTGCTTTATTTATAATATATTTAACCCAATAACATAAAATATACATAATATGGCTATAAGCGATATCAGTTGGTTGATGTGGATTATCCTAATCCTAATTATAGTAACAATTCGAGATGTTTTTTTCAATAAAAAACATACAATTAGTCATAACTTTCCTATTGTTGGCCATATTCGATATCTTTTAGAAAGTATTGGTCCAGAAATGCGCCAGTATTTTGTAGCTAATAACCGAGAAGAACTTCCCTTTAATCGTATAGAACGTGGTTGGATTTACGCTTCGGCTAAAAACGAAAACAATTACGAAGGTTTTGGTACAGATCGCGATATTTATGCCAATCAGCATATGTTTGTAAACAACGCCATGTTACCTTATAAACCTGAAGGAAATCATCCAAATATTGAAGATAAAACCTTTGTGCCTTGCGCTAAAGTAATGGGTGCATATCACAATAGAAAACGTCCGTTTAGGCCAGCATCTATAATAAATGTTTCTGCAATGAGTTTTGGTTCATTATCTGCAAAAGCAATGGACTCCTTAAATAAAGGTGTAAAAATTTCAGGTGCTTACCATAATACTGGTGAAGGCGGTTTATCTCCCTACCACAGTAACGGAGGAGATATTATATTCCAAATCGGAACAGGGTATTTTGGAATTCGTGATGATGACGGAAATTTTTCAATGGACAAACTTGTTGCTCTTGTTGAAGCCAATCCTTTTATTAAAGCTATAGAAATTAAATTGTCTCAAGGTGCTAAACCAGGAAAAGGTGGTGTTTTACCAGCTGCTAAAATTACTGAAGAAATTTCTAAAATCAGACACGTCCCTATTGGTAGAGATGTTATATCTCCACCAAGTCATTCTGCTTTTAAAGATATTCCTGGACTTATAGAATTCATTGAAAATATCGCTGATCTTACAGGTTTACCTGTAGGTGTAAAAGCTGCTATTGGAAAAATAGAACAATGGGAAGAACTTGCAGATCTTATGGTTAAAACAGGAAAAGGACCTGATTTTATCACCGTAGATGGTGGTGAAGGAGGAACAGGAGCAGCACCTCCTAGTTTTGCAGATCACGTCTCTTTACCATGGTCTTATGGCTTTAATTACCTATACAAAGTGTTTTTAGAGCGTGAATTAACAGAACGTATTGTTTTTATTGGAAGTGGCCGATTAGGATTTCCTGCTAAAGCTGCTATGGCTTTTGCTATGGGTGCAGATTGTATAAACGTTGCAAGAGAAGCTATGCTAAGTATTGGATGTATACAAGCACAAGTTTGCCATACAAACCGCTGCCCAAGTGGTGTTGCTACACAAAGTAAATGGTTGCAAAATGGTATAGATCCAACTTTAAAATCTGAACGTTTAGCACAATACTTTAAAACCTTTAGTAAAGAATTTATAGAAATTACTCATGCCTCTGGATACGAACATCCTTGTCAGTATACAATGCACGACATAAACATTAATGTAGACGATGAAAATTTAACGTCTAAATTAGATGAAATTTACAGATACGAAAAAACACCTGTTCCTTTTAAAGGCATGCAAGATTTAAAAGATTGTCAGTATTTAGGCGGAAAAACAGTCTAACAATAACATTAAAAAATCACTAAGCTTATTGTTTTGCTAAAACAGAAAAACATTTTAATTTTGCTCTAAATATCATACACATGAATCTTGATTCTATAATTAATTTATTTTTATACACTATACCTGCACTAGTAACAGGTATGATTGCTTTTTATTTCTTTAAAGAACACACTAAAAACGAAGATGGTCGCAGACGCTTTTTATTAAAAAAGGAAATGCAAGTCAACTCCTTACCTTTACGTTTACAAGCTTACGAACGTATGACTTTGTTTTTAGAACGTATAACACCTTCTAAATTATTAATTCGTGTACAACCAATGTCTGATAATAAAGGAGATTACGAAATGTTATTAATTAATAATATTGAACAAGAATTCGAGCATAATTTATCGCAACAAATCTATATTAGCGATGAATGTTGGAGCATAATTACAGCTGCAAAAAATGCAACCATACAAATGGTAAGAAAAGCTTCTATGTTAGAAAAAACAGATACTGCCGACAAATTACGTGAAGTTGTCTTATCTGAAATGATGGAAAAACGCGCACCAAGCGATGCTGCTTTATCTTTTATAAAAGAAGAAGTTAGCGATATGTGGTAGTCTTTTTCAGATTGAATATTTTGATACAAAACAAGATACTCAATCTGTATTCTTATTAATTTTCCTTGTTATAAATGAATTACAATTCTAAAAAATTCAGTCCTGTAGAAAACTCTAAAAACGGAGAAACTACGGCTGAAACTATTTTTGAATACAAACAAACAGGAAATATACTAACTTCTAACTATAGAAGCGGACACATTGTTAGCGGGCATTTAATTGGATTGGTAGACGATCTTGGGAAGGTAAACATGCGTTACCATCAAGTTAATACAAAAGGTGAATTAATGACAGGTATTTGTACGTCTACTCCTGAAATACTTCCTAACGGAAAAATTAGACTCCACGAATCATGGCAATGGACTTCTGGAGACAAATCTAAAGGCACATCTATTCTAGAAGAACTTTAAAATAAAAAAACCTTACTTTTCTTTATTAGAAATAGAAGACGATCCATTAAACTGTTTCTTTTCTGCATAATCAAATCCTTGTTTCCACCATTTTTCCATTAAAGGCTTACTAAAAATTAAAGAATTTTCTGTTAACTGTGTTGGTGTGTAGTATAAATTAAGCTTTACTTTTTTCTGAATTGCAGCCAGTTTTCCAATCATGATATCATGATATTCTAATTGATCTACAACATGCCCAAACAAATTCATCATTAACGAAAACGGATTTTGTCCCAAAACCTTATTCTCCTTCATTTGTTCAGATTCTAAAATAACAGCATCTATTTCTGTTGCTCCTCGTTTTATAGCTTCCTGAATAGGTACAACGCAAGAAAATCCGCCATCGGCGTATTCATACCCATTTACTGTTGCAATAGACATAAACGGAATGTAATTACAAGAAATCCAGATCCATTCACAAAATTCCTCATACGAAAACTCGTGTATAGACTTATATTCAACCTTACCTTTAGAAAGATTTGTAACCGTTACAACAACATCCGATTTTGTTTTTTTAATCTGATTAAATTCCTGTAAAGTCAAGTTTTTTCTAATATTCCGCTTAAGAGATTTACTTTCTCCAAACGTACGTTTACGTTTTATAAACTGAAGCAAGGAATTCACATAATTAATAGAAACATATTCCCGATCTCCTTTTTTATGTTGTACAAATGGACTCACACTAAAAATATCTCTCTGAGACACATTTGTATAAATGTCATACAATTTATCTAAATCTCCCGTTGCTAAATGCGGAATAAGTAAACTTCCTGTAGAAGTCCCTAAATAAATATCGTATTCTCTTTTTTTTTGTTCAATTAAATACTGCGCTACACCGCCTGCAAAAGCGCCTTTGCTTCCTCCTCCAGAAATTACTAATGCTCTCATAATTTTGTCTCTACGTTCTCAAGTGTATTTATAATTGAAGTGTACTCTGGGTTTTGCTTTAAAGCAGATAACATGTGCTTCGCTGTTTTACTTAATCGCCAATTATGATGATGTGTGGCTTGTATAATATTTGAAATAGAAGTTTCTGTGTATAACTGAAGAGCATCTATATAACTAAACGCTAATTCTCTGACTTCAAAATCATATTCTGGTCCCGAATAACTAACTATTTCATTTAAATACTGCTGATTGTTCTCTGGTTTAAATTCAGGTGTAGAAAGCGCTAAGACCAACCATAATTGTCTAATATTTTTAGATTTAAAACCTATATAATCTTTAGTATACTCTAAATAGTCTGAACGCCGATCTGGAAAATTTACCCATAAATTATACAACGCCATTTCTTGTGTTTGATACGATTTATCGTCTAAAAAGGTCTCGTAAGTTGCTTGCAGTTCTAAAGGGATTTTAGATAACATTTGCGCTACAGTTTGTCTTACCTCTACTCCATTCTTAAGTATTAAATCTTCTGTTATTAATTCCGGATGCGTTTTTAAGAGTTCTTGCTTTTTAAAATAGAACTTAGCAGGATCTACCAAAAAATTAGCATCATGTTCTGCCATACAATCTAAATGTTCCAATTGTTTGATATAAAAACTCATCTCGTCTTTAGGATTATTCAAAATAGATTCCATAGGAAACTCTACAGTGTTTAACCATAAATTAAAAAAAGCATCTAAATTTTGCCCGCTAACCGCTTCTGCTTCCTTTATAAAATCTTTACTTTCTGCATTCTTAAAGGCATGAGCTTGTACATAGCGTTTTACTGCTAATCGAAACGCATTGTCTCCTATTTTAACACGTAAAGCATGTAATAACCAAGCTCCTTTTTTATAAAAGGTTGTACTACTCGATTTCGGATTTAATAACGCTGTACTTTGTCCGCTTTTATCTTGCGCTTCAAGTTCTTTTGCATATTCATACATCCGCATTTTATAATAATCGTCTCCAAAAACATCGCGTTCTGCCAACAATGCATAATAAGTAGCAAATCCTTCTTGTAACCAGTGATGCGTTCCAGACGTTTCTGTTACCAAATCGCCAAACCATTGATGTGCTAATTCATGCGCATTAACATTTACATAATTACGGTCTACAAAACCAATATTATCTACCAGATAAGCATCAGAAAAAATAGTTGCACTGGTGTTCTCCATTCCTGCATATAAAAAATCTGCTACGGGAATTTGTTTGTAGTTCTCCCACGGATATGCCACACCTATTTCAGACTCTAAGAAATTAAAAATCTGTTCGCTATACCTGTACGTTGGTTCTACT
This sequence comes from Formosa sp. L2A11, assembly GCF_009796865.1. Taxonomy (GTDB): domain Bacteria; phylum Bacteroidota; class Bacteroidia; order Flavobacteriales; family Flavobacteriaceae; genus Formosa. The sequence goes on from NZ_CP047028.1 coordinate 3,544,264, forward strand.
TTTAGCGAATCTTCAGGATAATAATACAATTCTTGAGTTATTCCTTTTTTAGAACACAGTAGTTTCTTATTGTATTTACCAGCAGCAATTGCAAACAAATAATTACTCATAGGTTTACTAGAAACATAATGCCATGCTGTTAACACATCTGTTTCTGTTTTACTCACTAACTCACCGTTTGCAATAACACTATACTTTTTAAGAAAATTTACAGTAAGATCTAGCGTTGTTTTTTCATTCATATCATCAAAACTCGGCAACCAATTACTAGTATATTTCCCTTGTCCTTGTGTCCAAACTTGAGCGCTTCCATTGTATTCCCAACCTACAAAATACATGGCTTTTTTAGGGTGCGCAATATACTTTATACTAAGCTTATTATTGTCACTTCTTTCAAACGGAACCAGCAACCAAAGCTTTTTTCCGTCATTTTTAAATAAAATTTCACGTTTATTAAGCATCACTTTAGAGATTTCCATCTGCTTAGCATCAATAAAAACGGAATCGGTTGGGTTTAAAACATCAAAAATGTATGTTACATCTCCTGAAATTTCTTTCTGAATGGGATTAATTATTACATTCGCAGTAATCGACTTAAAATCAACATCATCAATTTGTTGTCCCCATAACAGACTACTAAATGTGCTTAAAAAAAGGTATAAAAAATACTTCATATATTAAATATAGCAAAGGTTTTAGTAAAATTGATAAAATTTAAGGTTTTATGTTTCAAGTATAAGAATTATCTTCGTTTTTATGAATTCCAAGCTTCAGACCCCCATAGACTACTTAAAAGGTGTTGGCCCAAATCGTGCCGATTTACTGAGAAAAGAACTTGGTATACACACCTATCAAGATTTAATTAATTTATTTCCAAATCGGTATTTAGACCGAACGCAGTACTACAAAATAGCCCAATTACAGCGCAATAATGCCGATGTACAAATTACAGGACGAGTTGCAGGACTAAAAGAAGTAACACAAGGAAAAAAGAAACGCTTAGTAGCCACATTTAAAGACGATAGTGGCGCCATGGAATTGGTTTGGTTTCGTGGATTTAAATGGTTAAAAGAAAGCATAAAACTAAATACAGATTATGTAATATTCGGAAAAACGAATGCTTACGGAAACACATTTAGCATGCCACATCCAGAAATGGAACTGCTAGAAGAACATGAAAAAAATCTGCGTTCTGCGATGCAACCGGTTTATCCTTCTACTGAAAAACTATCGAATAAAGGAATTACAAATCGTGTGCTTAGTAAAATAATGCAACAATTATTTCTTGAAACTCATGGTAAATTTGAAGAGACTTTATCTCAAGATCTATTAACGGAATTAAAATTAGTTTCTAAATCTGAAGCGCTATTTAATGTCCATTTTCCAAAAAACCAAGAGCTGTTAGCACGGTCACAATTCCGATTAAAATTCGAAGAATTATTCTACATTCAGTTGCAATTAATTCTGAAAAATTTAATACATAAATCAAAAATAAAAGGGTTTCCTTTTGATCAAGTTGGCGAACATTTTAATACCTTTTTTAAACACCATTTACCTTTCAATTTAACTAATGCACAAAAGCGTGTAATTAAAGAAATTCGAGCAGATTTAGGGAGTAATGCACAAATGAATAGGCTTTTGCAAGGCGATGTAGGATCTGGAAAGACTATAGTGGCACTCATGTCAATGTTAATCGCACTTGACAACGGATTTCAAGCATGCTTAATGGCGCCTACTGAAATTTTGTCAGTCCAGCACTTTAACGGATTAAACGACTTATGTAAAGAACTAAACATCAGCATAAAACTACTAACTGGATCAACCAAAACTTCAGATAGAAAAATAATTCATGAAGCTTTAGAAAATGGAGAATTAGACATCTTAATTGGCACACATGCATTGCTTGAAGACAAGGTTAAATTTAAAAATTTAGGCCTCGCAATTATAGATGAACAACACCGTTTTGGAGTCGCACAAAGAAGTAAATTGTGGCAAAAAAACACAATTCCTCCTCACATTTTAGTGATGACGGCAACACCTATTCCTAGAACATTAGCCATGTCTGTTTATGGCGATTTAGACATCTCTGTAATTGATGAATTACCACCAGGAAGACGCCCCATAAAAACGGTTCACAGGTTTGATTCTAATCGCTTAAAAGTATTACGTTTTATTAGAGATGAAATAGATAAAGGCCGTCAGGTTTATATTGTTTATCCGTTAATTCAGGAAAGCGAGAATATGGATTATAAAGATTTAATGGATGGCTACGAAAGTATCTCTCGAGATTTTCCTTCTCCAAAATATCAGATTTCTATTGTGCATGGAAAAATGAAACCTGCCGATAAAGAATTTGAAATGCAACGTTTCATTAAAGGAGAAACACAAATAATGGTAGCCACTACCGTTATTGAAGTTGGAGTAAACGTACCCAATGCTTCTGTAATGATTATTGAAAGTGCAGAACGTTTTGGATTATCGCAACTCCACCAATTACGTGGTCGTGTTGGACGTGGTGCAGAACAGAGTTTTTGTATTTTAATGACTAGCCACAAACTGAGTAGCGATAGTAAAACACGTTTAGAAACTATGGTAAGAACTAGCGATGGTTTTGAAATAGCCGAAGTAGACTTACGTTTACGTGGCCCAGGAGATATTATGGGAACACAACAGAGTGGTGTTTTAAATTTAAAAATTGCCGATATTATAAAAGATAACGACATTTTAAAACTAGCACGCTTTCATGCTATAAAAATACTAAAAGACGACCCAAGACTTATTAAAGACCTGCATCGTCCTATTTTATTTACCTACCAACAATTAGCCAAATACAAGAATATCTGGAATTATATTAGTTAAACTATTCGTTTTGTAATTCTGAAATAAACGATTCAAATTCAGACTTATATTCATCGTAAGAAGCTCCTGTTGCTGGCCCATTAAACCCAGTATGAATTCTTCTTACCACACCTTTCTTGTCTACATAAATAGCCGTTGGGTAAGACAAAATATGGTTTAACATTGGTAATTTTTCCTGAGCTGCTTCCTTATCTGTAGATCCGTATTGAGCTAATAAAATAGGATAAGGAATGCCTAATCTTGATTTTAAACGTTCTATGTTTTTAAATGCTTTGTCTTTAGTTTTAGAATATTCGAAAGCCAACCCGATAAAGGCAATATCTTCCGTTTTATGAGATTTTAGGTATTCTACAAAATATTTACTTTCATCTAAACAGTTCGGGCACCAAGTTCCCATAAGCTGCACAACCACAACTTTATCTTTAAATTGCTCATCAGACAAAGACACCATCTTTCCTGTATGGTCTGGAAAAGTAAACGCTAAAGCATCAAATCCTGGTTTTAAAAAGGTTAAAGAATCTGCATCTGCCAATTCAAATTCAGCATTACGTTTTGCTACAAAAGGCTCTTTATAATGATTTCCAGAATAAAACGTTCCAGACATTGTACTATCGGTTACTTGGGCTGTAAAAAGAAAAGCATGAGCCCCATCAAAAGCAGACAATTTCATGGTATTCCCTTCCATAGTTCCTTCTAAAAAGCGATAATCTCCAGTTGTCGTTCTAAAAGTTCCTGTAACAGTATTTCCATCCTGCTTAAATATACCTTTAGATTTATATAAAACCTCTAAACTATCTGGACTAAATGTTGTTTCCCAATTGCCTTGTACATTAACAGTGGCATCTTTAGTGCTTTCAAAACGATTGGAATTACCAAATACAGCCTTAAATGGTACAGAACGGTCTAAGACATCTATAATAAAAAGACCTTCAATGGTATTTTCATCAACAAATTTTGCTTTTATATAACCTTCAAAAACAGGTGGTTTAATTGTTATGCTATCATTAGAATAAGTAATCTCATCAACCTTAATCTGTTCTTCAGCATTAAAAATAGTTAATAGTGTATCATTTATCACTTCAAAATTAAATGGTAACACTTCATTATCTTGAGTTTCTAACGTGGCTCTCCACGTTCCTGTCTTTAATTTTTCTGAATGAGATTGTTCACAATTAAATAGACATAAGGAAAAACATAGCAATAAGAAATAGCGCATAAAATATTTTTTTTAATAGTAATCGAAGAAACACAAAATTCCTTACAATAAAAAACATTTTACAATTTTATAGACGTTGAAGTATTACTATCTTTGCCCTTTTAAGAAAACACGCTTTACATGAAGATTTCATATAATTGGTTAAAACAATTTATTAAAACCGACTGGTCTGCAGAGCAAACCGGAGAACTTTTAACAGACCTTGGTTTAGAGGTTGAAGGTATAGACGCTTTTCAATCTGTAAAAGGCGGTTTAGAAGGTATTGTTGTAGGAGAAGTATTAACTTGCATACAGCATCCTAACGCAGACAGATTAAAAATTACCACTGTAAATATTGGCGAAGAGCAACCTGTACAAATTGTTTGTGGAGCTCCAAATGTAGATGCTGGGCAAAAAGTACCTGTAGCAACTATTGGAACAACATTACACACCGAAACTGGTGAAGCTTGGACAATTAAAAAAGGTAAGATTAGAGGTGAAGAAAGTTTTGGGATGATTTGTGCGGAAGACGAACTTGGCTTAGGACAATCTCACGAAGGTATTATGGTTTTAAATGCTGATTTAAAACCCGGAACACCTGCTGCCGATCTTTTTGATGTAGAAAACGATTTGGTTTTCGAAATTGGTTTAACTCCAAACAGAGCAGATGCCATGAGCCATTATGGAACCGCTCGCGATTTAAGAGCTGGTTTACTTCAAAAAGATATTCATGCCGAATTAATTACACCTTCTGTAAGTGCTTTTCATGTAAACAACAGATCGTTTCGTGTAGATGTCGATGTGCAAAATAAAGAATTAGCGCCTCGTTATTGTGGTGTTAGCATCTCGGGAGTTAAAGTAGAAGAATCTCCAAAATGGTTACAAAACCGTCTTAAAGCTATAGGTTTAACACCTAAAAATAATATTGTAGATGCAACAAACTATGTGCTTCACGATTTAGGGCAACCACTTCATGCATTCGATTTTAATAAAATTTCTGGTCAGAAAGTAATTGTTAAAACTGCAGAAGCCGGAACTAAGTTTACAACTTTAGATGGTATTGAGCGTACATTACATGAAGATGATTTAATGATTTGCGATGCAGAAAAACCAATGTGTATTGCTGGTGTTTTTGGAGGCGAAAAATCTGGTGTTACAGAAAACACATCTAATGTATTCTTAGAAAGTGCTTATTTTAATCCTGTAAGCGTAAGAAAAACAGCAAAACGTTACGGACTTAATACAGATGCATCTTTTAGATTTGAAAGAGGTATAGACCCTAACTTATGCGAATATGCATTAAAGCGTGCTGCATTACTTATTATAGAACTTGCTGGCGGAGAAATTTCTAGTGACATTATAGATTCTTACAGTAATAAAATAGAAGATTTTCAAGTGCGTTTAAGTTTTGATAATGCAAAACGTCTTATTGGTGAAGAAATTCCAAAAGACATTATTAAACGTATTTTAATGTCTTTAGATATAAAAATAAACAACGTTACAGAAACAGGATTAGGATTAACCATTCCTGCTTACAGAAACGATGTACAACGTGAAGCAGATGTTATTGAAGAAATTCTAAGAGTTTACGGTTATAACAATGTAAAAACATCTGAAAAATTAGAAGCTTCTATTTCTAATTCATCTCGTTTTGAAGATCACAAGCTTCAAAACATTATTGGAAACCAACTAGCTGCTCAAGGCTTTTTCGAAATCATGGCCAACTCATTAACATCGCCAGATTACGTTGCTTTAAGTGAACAATTACAAGCCGAACATAACATTAGCATGCTAAACCCATTAAGTAACGATCTATCTGCCTTAAGACAATCGTTATTATTTTCTGGTTTAGAAGCTGTGTCGCACAACATAAACAGAAGACGTCCGCATTTAAAGTTTTTTGAATTCGGAAAAACATACCACCAGTTTAACGAAAACAGAGAAGAGTTTAAACATTTATCGCTTTTTGTTACCGGAAACAAAGCTTCTGAAACTTGGAACGCTGCAGCTCAAAAAAGTGATTTCTTTTATATGAAAGGAATTATTAATACCGTTTTAGAACGTTTAGGTTTATCTAAATACAGAACCTCTCCTATTTCTAACGATATTTTTAGCGAAGGTTTACAATTTGGATTAGGAAAAACAAAGCTTGTTGAATTTGGAATAGTAAAATCTAGCATTCTAAAACATTTTGATATTTCTCAAGAAGTTTTATTTGCCGATTTTAATTGGGATGCCATTATAGATTTTGCGAAGCACAATAAAACTAAATATTCTGAAATAGCTAAACACCCAGCAGTGCGTCGTGATTTTGCTTTACTTTTAGACAACCAAGTTACTTTTGAAGAAATATTTACTATTGCAAAACAAACAGAGAAGCAACTTTTAAAAGATGTAAACCTATTTGATGTGTATCAAGGTAAAAACTTACCTGAAGGTAAAAAAAGTTACGCTGTGAGCTTTATTTTACAAGACGAAAACAAGACACTTAACGATAAACAAATTGATAAGATTATGTCTAAACTACAATCTAATTTTGAAAACAAATTAGGTGCAGAGTTAAGATAAGTACGCTCTAAATATATAACATGAAAAAAGCCTGCAAATGCAGGCTTTTTTTGTGTCAAAAATTAAAGAATAAATTTAAATTACTTTTACGTTTATTGCGTTTAATCCTTTTTTTCCTTCTTTTAATTCAAATTCAACTGTATCTCCTTCTTCGATTCTGTCAATTAAGCCAGAAACATGAACGAAATATTCGTTGCTTGAACCCTCTTCTGTTACAAATCCAAATCCTTTAGATTCGTTGAAGAATTTTACTGTTCCGTTTTTCACTGTATATAAGATAATGTTAATAGATATAACAAATTTAAGATTATCTACAGCTTGACAAAACAAATCGCCAAGTTTATTTTGCACTAAAAACGAATATGTTATCCTTGAATTATTTCAGTATAAAGCATAAAAAAACCCATCAATAAATTGATAGGTTTAAGATCATAAAAAGTATATATACTTAAGAAAGTATTAGATTACTTTTACATTTACTGCGTTTAATCCTTTTTTACCTTCTTGTAAATCGAATTCTACTGCATCACCTTCGCGGATTTCATCAATTAATCCAGAGATGTGTACGAAATGTTCTTTGTTTGTGTCGTCTTCAATAATGAATCCAAATCCTTTAGAGTCGTTAAAGAATTTTACTGTTCCTTTGTTCATTGTAAAATATTAAATAATTATATTGATACAAATGTAAGGTTATTAATGAGATAACCCACACCTTTTTGCTTTTATTTTTAAATAAAAAAAAAAGCGTCTATTTACGGGCTTTTTTGGATGTGTTTTAAAAAGTTGTATCTTTAATTGTAACTAAATTTAAAATTATGGATGGCTCAAATTATATAAAGGTATTTACAGGGAGTTTTATTATTACTCAGTTTATTGTAGATAAGCTTGAAGCTGTTGGTATTAACGCCATTGTAAAAGATGAGAGCGAGTCTGGAAGACTAGCTGGCTTTGGTGCTTCTATACAAGGCCAACAGGATTTATATGTAAATAAAGAAGAAGAAAAAGCGTCTTTAGCTATTATTGAAGCTGTTTCGTCTGATTTAGAAGCATAAAAAAACCCTGAAAGCTCAGGGTTTTTAATACTTATTATTTTAAAAAATATATTTTAAACAGCGTACATTTTGTTACGCTGTTCTTTTGTTTTAGAATCTTGCATGTATTCATCAAACGTTGTGTAACGATCTATAATACCACTTGGTGTTAATTCTATTACACGATTTGCTACAGTCTGCGCAAATTCATGATCATGTGTAGAAAATAACACGGTTCCTTTAAAATTAGTTAACGAGTTATTAAAAGCTGTAATACTTTCTAAGTCTAAATGGTTTGTTGGTTCGTCTAACATTAATACATTAGCTCTAACCATCATCATTCGGCTTAACATACAACGTACTTTTTCTCCTCCAGATAATACATTAGATGTTTTTAAGGCTTCTTCTCCACTAAAAATCATCTTACCTAAGAAACCACGAACATATACTTCTTCACGTTCTTCTTCTGTAGTTGCCCATTGGCGTAACCAATCTACCAAACTTAAATTATTATTAAAGAATGCACTATTGTCTAACGGCAAATAAGATTGAGATGTTGTAACTCCCCAAGAAAACGAACCTGAATCTGCTTGTTCTTTATTATTTAATATCTGATAAAAAGCTGTAGTTGCTCTAGAATCTTTAGAGTACACAACAACTTTATCTCCTTTATTTAAGTTTAAATTGATATTTTTAAACAACACGTCTCCATCTATTGAAGCTGATAAATTTTCGATATTTAAAATCTGATCTCCAGCTTCTCTATCGCGATCAAAAATAATCGCAGGATAACGTCTACTAGTACGTCTAATATCTTCAATATTTAATTTATCAATCATTTTCTTTCTACTTGTTGCTTGTTTACTTTTTGCAACGTTAGCAGAGAAACGACGAATAAACTCTTCTAATTCTTTCTTCTTTTCTTCAGCCTTTTTATTTTGCTGTGCATGTTGTCTTGCTGCTAATTGAGAAGACTCGTACCAGAATGTATAATTTCCTGAGTAATGATTAATTTTAGCAAAATCGATATCAGAAATATGAGTACAAACAGCATCTAAAAAGTGTCTATCGTGAGAGACTACAATTACACAGTTGTCGAAATTAGCAATAAAATGCTCTAACCACGTAATGGTTTCGTAATCCAAGTCGTTGGTAGGTTCATCCATGATTAAAACATCAGGATTTCCAAAAAGTGCTTGTGCTAATAATACACGTACTTTTTGTTTACCATCTAAATCTTTCATTAAGGTATAATGAAATTCTTCACTTATCCCTAAGTTAGATAATAAAGCAGCAGCGTCGCTATCTGCATTCCAACCATTCATTTCTTCAAACTTAACCTGAAGCTCACCAATTTTTTCAGCATTTTCGTCTGTATAATCAGCATAAAGAGCGTCAATCTCTGTTTTAATTTTAAAGAGTGGTTTGTTCCCTATTATTACGGTTTCTAAAACAGTATGCTCGTCGTATAAGTTGTGGTTTTGTTCTAAAACCGACATACGCTTACCTGCCTCTAAGTGAACACGTCCTGAGGTTGGATCTTGCTTGCCTGCAATAATATTAAGAAAAGTAGATTTTCCAGCGCCATTAGCACCAATAATTCCGTAGCAATTCCCTTGATTAAAAACCGTGCTTACTTCATCAAAAAGGACACGCTTTCCAAATTGTACGGAAAGATTTGAAACTGATAACATATATTAAATTTTAATTTGCTGCAAAAGTAGAAAAATAACATTCATTACACGAAAGAAATAACATCTTAATAAGATTTAACAGCCTATTAACAGCCCAAGTAGACCGCTTCGCATATTTTTGTTACTAACGATCTTATCTTAAAATTAAGAGCGCACCTATTTATGAAGCATCTTTATATTATTATTTTACTTTCAATTTGTTTTACAGCTTGTAAAAAAGAACAAAAACAAGACCTAAATTCTTGTGCGTTTTTAGGAGGAGAAATTATAAATCCTAGCGATAGATATGTTATAATTTCTAAAGAAAATAATGTTTTAGACACTGTTACTTTAGACAAAAAAAATCGCTTTTTATTTAAAATTAATCCTGTAGATCCAGGTTTATATACCTTTTCTCATGGTGGAGAAATTCAGATGATTTTTCTTGAACCAAACGATAGTATTATTTTTAGACTTAATAACTTAGATTTCGACGAATCTCTAGTCTTTACAGGTCGCGGTGCTAAAGAAAACAATTATTTAATTAATTTATTTTTAAAGAATGAAGAGGTAAATCATAAAATTTTAAAAATGAGCCAAATGGCTCCTAAGAAATTTGAACATGAACTAGACTCTATTAAACATGCTTTTCAAAAACACTTAAATAAATTTGAATCTAAATACAACACCTCACCTTTATTTAATGAAATAGCACAAGCCAATATAGATTATAATTTTTATGCACAGAAAGAGCTTTACCCTTTTACATGTTACAGAAATACAGAATTAAAAAACTTTGAAGCTTTACCAGAAGATTTTTATGATTACAGATCTAAAATAGATTACAATAATGAAAAATTAAAAAATTACTTTCCTTATTATAATTTTTTAAAATATCACTTCAACAATATTGCCCTTCAAAAACATTTTTGTCATTCTAGCGATAGTATTTTTAATAACAAATCTTTAGATTATAACTTAGATAAAATTCAGCTTATAGATAGTTTAGTGACTAGTGACTCTATTAAAAATCCGCTTTTAAAATTTGCAGCTTTTAGATATATTAACTCTTCTAACAATGTAGACGACTATACGCCTTTTCTAAACTCTTTCCTTAAGAAAAGCACTTCTAAAAAGAATAACAAACAAATAAAAACACTTATAGAGTCTTTAATAGAACTTAAACCTGGAAACACATTACCTAATACTTTAGTGACCAATAACCAGGGAAAAGAAATTCATACAACCGATTTTATAAAAGGACCTACTGCAATTTATTTTTGGTCTTTTAATATGGAAAATCATTTTATAGAAAGTCATAAAAAGATTGAAGAATTAAGAAAAAAATACCCTGAGATAGATTTTGTCGCAATAAATATTGATAAGAATGAAGCGAATTGGATTAACTATTTAAAATCTCACCATTATCCTACTAAAAATGAATATCACTTTATACATCCTGATATCTCTAAGCAAATTTTAGCCTTAAACTCTATTAACAGAGTAATGCTAATTAACAAAAACAGCACAATTGTAAATAGTAATGCAAATATGTTTTCTAAGCATTTTGAAGTCGAATTATTGGGACTGATTAATCAATAATTTAAAACAGAAAAATCTCAAATTTTACATTGAGATTTTTCCTTAATTAACAATAAAAAAAATAACTATATTTTTATTTTGTACCGTTTAAAAACTTAGGTTTTAAAACTAACATCGCCCAAGCCCAGTTTTGCAAACTAGCAGCATCATCTTTTGCAACACCTTTTAACTCATACATGCCATCTGCGGCAAACATTTGAGAGTAACCTAATTTTAAAGCATAACCTTTAAACTTTTTAGCATAAACTAAATCTAGTTCTGTACCTAAAGACTTCTCCCCGCTTGCTAATTCCTGTTCTCCACTAAAATTTAAAACTTTAACTAATAAACTAGAAGTCTCATTAAGTTTAAAGTTGGCACTCACATGCACGTCTACTAAACCAACAGAATTTGCATGATTTCCCACATAAAAATAATCCATAAATCCGTTAAATTTATGATTGGTTCCATATAAAGGAAAGAATGCTCCAGTTTCACCTGCATCTGCATCGTTACCGCTTATAACCTCTACTCCCGCACCTAAACCAATCTTTTCAGATAATTTATAAGTAGCCTCTAACCCTAATAAAAATGCACCTTTTACACTTAAATCGTTAACACGCTCTCCTGCTTGCAAATAAGCATTACCTGACAGTCCAAATGCACCTGATTTATAGTTTAAATGTGTTCCTACTGTTTCTAAACTACTCACTCCAAAACCACCATAAGTTCTCGCTCCATCTACCATTTCGAAATTTTGAAACGTATTATTCATAACTAATAAACTTGCAGAAAATGTACTCCATTCCTTTTTTAAATATCCATATTGCATGGCTTTATATGTGAAGAAATTTGGATCTTCGGTATATTCATTTCCAGTGCTAACATATCCACTTATATTACTTGTATAGCTATCAAAATCTTGATTAAAAGCTAAACCAACATCAAACATTAAACCATTTTTTTTATAACGTAGTAAAGCTGCATCGTGATTACGTCCCATTTGTGCCCAATCTAAACCTCCCATAATACGCTGATCGTCGTAAGACAAAACTTGACGCCCAATCTTTGTTGAAAAACCTGAGCCTAAATTAATATCTGCCCAAGCTTGAAAAATAGCAAACGAATTATTTGTATCTACAGTATTAATTTGTCTATTTTCTCCCCATACCAACACATCTTGCATGCTTAAATAAAAGGTATAAGCTTCTGTTTTAAAACCTGCATTTAAACGTGCTCTTGTACTAATTGAAAACGCTGGTTCTGCACCATCGGCCATAACACTTCCAAATCCGTGTCTATATTCAGCTCTTGGCCTAAACTCTCCATCTAATGTAAATTGTGCTTGAGCGACTTGTAAACTTCCTAAAAAAAGTGCTAAAATTATTAATTGCTTTTTCATTTTCTATTTATTTTTTTGGTTGATTGTTTTTATTTTATTTAATGCTCTAAAAAATCTATTAAGTGTTTTCTGTACGTGTAATAATCTTTGTGCTCTAGCACAGATTTTCTTGTTCTAGGACGTTCAAACTCTATATCTAAAACATCTCCTATTTTTGCTTTTGGTCCGCTAGTCATCATTACCACACGATCTGCTAAAAAGATAGCTTCATCAACATCATGCGTAATCATAACTGCAGTAATTTTTTCTTTATTCCAGATTTCTATAAGTATGTCTTGAAGTTCTCCTCGTGTTAAAGAATCTAACATTCCAAAAGGCTCGTCTAATAATAACACCTTTGGCTTAATAGCAAATGCTCTTGCAATTCCCACACGCTGCTGCATACCTTGAGATAAATCTGCTGCTTTTTTATGAAAAGCATCTTCTAAACCTACCTTTTGTAAATAGTATTTAGCAATATCATTTCGTTGTGCTTTTGTCGCATCTGGAAACACCTGATTAACACCTAACAATACATTTTGAAGCGCCGTCATCCAAGGCATTAAACTTGGAGATTGAAAAATAACACCACGATCTGGACCTGGACCTTTTATTCTATTTCCTAAAACAGAAATGCTACCTCCTGTAATTTCATTAAGGCCAGCAATCATAGATAACATTGTTGTTTTTCCACATCCAGAATGCCCAATAATGGTTACAAATTCTTCCTTCATAATTTTAAGATTTAAATCTTCAAGCACCACATAATCACCTTTAGGTGTTGGGTAAACTTTTTTAAGCTGATTTAAATCTAACATCACATTTGCTGAAGGATAAATAATACCATTTTCACCTTCTAAAACTGGACTTTTTATAGTTGTTAATTTTGTATTCATGTGTATATTTTTAGAAATGTCCGACAAAGCTTTTTGGTTGTAAATCTGGTAATATGTATTCCTTCTGTGTTTTAGATTTTCTCTGATTTCCTATATCCATTAAATACTCAATAATAGCATTTCGTGTAGATTTAAAATTAGGATTATCGTTTAATGCTGTTTTATCACGCGGACGTTCAATATCTATTTTAAACTCTGGACCTAAAGTTGCATTTGGGCCCGGGCGTAACGGAATAATTCTATCCGCCATATAAATCCCTTCATCAACATCATTAGTTATTAATAACGCTGTGCGCTTTTCTTTTCCCCAGATATTTAATATTTCATCTTGAAGATTTCCGCGTGTTAATGCATCTAGAGCACCTAAAGGCTCATCCATAATAATCATTTCTGGTTTCATTGCTAAAGCTCTCGCTACAGCAACGCGCTGTCGCATTCCTCCAGACAATTCTTTTGGACGTTTATTTATTGCAGGCGTTAAGTTTACCATCTCTACATAATCTGCAACAAGTGCATGTAATTCTGATTTACTTTTCTTAGGAAACACTTCCCGAACCGCCATGTAAATATTTTGAGCGACAGTTAACCATGGTAATAAAGAGTAATTCTGAAAAATAACACCACGCTCATGACTTGTTCCAGAAACAGGAACTCCTTTAAATAAAACTTCACCTTTTGTAGGTTGAATTAATCCGTTTATTAAATTAACTAAGGTTGTTTTTCCGCTTCCTGTAAACCCTACAATGGCAACAAACTCTCCTTCTTCAATAGATAGATTTATATTTGAAAGCACCTCAACCTCATCATCTGCATGACCGTATGTTTTACATATATTATTTAATTCTAAATACGCCATATCTTAAATTTATCAGATTAAATTCCTTCGTTTTTATTAAATGAAACTGCATTTTGAATGGTTAACATGATTCTATCTAATAAGAACCCGATAATACCAATAACAAACATGGCTACGATAATTTTAGAATTTGAATCGTTAGCTCCGTTTTGAAATTCTTCCCATACAAACGATCCTAAACCTGGACTTTGTGCTAATAACTCAATAGCAATTAACACCATCCAAGCGACAGATAATGTAATTTTTAATCCGGTAAATATTAAAGGCAAAGACGATGGCAAGATTACTTTAAACACTTTTTGAATAGGACCTAATTTTAAAACCTTAGCAACATTTATATAATCTTTATCTACAGAAGACACCCCCATTGCTGTATTTACTAAAGTTGCCCACATAGAACATAAGCCTACACTTATAAATGAGATAATAAAAGAACTATCGTCGTTAGAATATATTAAAAGCGTTTTTACAATCATGAAAACCAACAAGTACCAAACTACAGGAGATACAGGTTTAAAAATTTGAATAAACCAATTAAAAGCACTTCGTAACGTAGGACTTAACCCTATTAAAACACCTAATGGTACAGCGATAATTAATGCAAGTAAAAACCCTGCAAACACCGTTTTTAAACTCATAATAATTTGATCGATAAACGATGGTCGTCCTGTATATGTTATATGCTCTTGGCCGTTAGCCTCGCGCTTAGCATTTATAGTCGCTGTTTTTTGTATAAATGCTTCTTTATCGTCGCTTATAGCTCTGTGGTCTTTTAATAATGATTTATAAGAATCCCAAACCTGACTTGGAGCAGGTAATGTATTAGGCTGACAACTCACATCTCCCGAGGCAATACATGCTTTCATGTCATCGGCAGCAGCTTGACCTTGATCTGTTAGTGCTTTTTCTATTTTAAAATTAGCTTCTCTTTGAAATAAAGCTTTTGCTCCTAAATGCCACAATCCTATAAATAATAAAATAGACGCTAGAGGAACAATAACTTTTCTTAAAAAGCTTATAAAATCTTCTCTCTCTAAATTTCCAGTGAATAAGTCTTTTAAAGTCGTTAAAAAACCTAATCCCATAAATTTACCAACACGCTCTAAGGTTATGCTCTGCTTCATGATTATATACTTTTATGAATATTAATTTTTAACGCTTTATTTTAATTGATCCTTATTTCCTATAGAAAAACTATTAATGTATTCTATTGGTTTTTTAGCATCGTAAACTGTACCATCTATAAAATCTGTAGTTGCTGGTTTATACCCATCTGTGGTTGGAATATCTTTTGCTGGAATCTGTCCTTCTTCTACTAAAAGCGCTGCTGCTTTTTCCCAAATATCTGGTCTGTAAATGTCCTTAATTGTTTCTCCATACCAACTTGCTGCTTTTGCTTCTGGAATTTGTCCCCATCTACGCATTTGCGTTAAGAACCAAACACCATCTGAGTAAAACGGATATGTTGCATTATACTTATAGAATACATTAAAGTCTGGCATATCGCGCTTGTCTCCTTTTTCAAACTCGAATGTTCCCGTCATAGAATTTGCAATAACAGCTTCATCTGCACCAACATATTGAGACATCGATAATATTTTTACTGCTTCTGCTCTATTTGAAGGTTCATCTAACCATTTCCCAGCTCTAATTAAGGCTTTAGTTACTGCAATAGCCGTGTTAGGATTATCCTCGACAAACTTTTTAGTCATTACAAATACTTTTTCAGGATTATTTTTCCAAATATCATAATTGGTTACAACTGGAACACCAATACCTTTAAATACAGCTTGCTGATTCCATGGCTCTCCAACACAGTATCCATAAATTGTTCCTGCTTCTAAAGTTGCAGGCATTTGTGGCGGAGGCGTTACAGATAATAAAACCTCTGCATCTATTTGTCCTTGTACGTTTTCTTTGGTATACATTCCGGGATTAATTCCTGCTGCTGCTAACCAATATCTAATCTCGTAATTATGAGTAGATACAGGAAAGACCATTCCCATTTTAAAAGGTTTACCAGAATTTCTATATTCCTCGATAACCGGTTTTAAAGCATCTGCTTTTATTGGATGAACAGGTTTACCATCTGAATCTGTAGGAACATTTGGTTTCATTTTAGACCACACATCATTAGATACCGTAATAGCATTTCCATTTAAATCCATAGAAAAAGTAGTCACTAACTCTGCTTGTCTTCCAAATCCTGCTCCAGCAGCAATTGGTTGCCCTGCTAACATATGAGAACCATCTAATTGCCCATCTATAACACGGTCTAAAACATTTTTCCAATTAGATTGAGCTTCTACAGAAACAAATAATCCTTCATCTTCAAAGAATCCTTTTTCTTTCGCAATAGCTAAAGGCGCCATATCTGTTAATTTTATAAAACCGAATGTTAATTGAGGCTTCTCTATATCTAAAGTTTTTGTTTTAGATATTTCTTCTACAACTTCTTCTGTTACTGGTTTTTGTTTTTCTTTTCCTCCACAAGATCCAAGCATAATTGCTAATGGAACAATGAATATTGATTTTCTAATTAGTGCTTTCATAGTATAGCGATTTTAAATATTAAGTATTAATACTTAGTTTTAAACAAATATATAAGTAGTTATAAATATAACACATGATATACTCCATAAACAAAACACTTTTTACAACACATTAAAACATGACAAAAAACATATTTTACATATAACTAACTAAAATAAAGGTAGTTGACTAAAAACAGCAATTAACTAGAAACTAAAAAAAATAGATATAACTACGTAAATATTAAGATACTCACAATACATATCTTATAAGTATTTAAACTTTTAATAAAGGGAAACACATCTTATTGCTTGTAAATAAAAAATAAAGGGAGAACTATGAATAATTAACTATCTAGAAAAAAATTATGAGCACTAATCTCTTTTTTAAGAGCATCTATATTAAGAATACCTATTTTCTTACCTCTAGCTATAATTAATTTTTCTTTCTTTAAAGCTGAAAATATTCTAATAATTTGCTCGTCTGAAGTCCCGGTATAATCAGCGTATTCTTTACGACTAAGCGGAAGATTTATAAATCCGTTTGTAGATCCGAATTTTCTATTAATATAAAGTAACATATCGGCGACACGTTCTCTAACCATCATTTGAGATAATGATTTTACCTTAGCCTCACTTTTATTAAGCTCGTTAGCATAGAACAACATCATATCGTAAGAAAAGCGCGGGTTTTCTAACAAAACATCTTGTAACATTTGTTTAGAAAAGCAACATAAAACCGAATGTTCTAAAGCAATTGCTCCTATAGAATAACTGTCTCCTGTACCAAAACCACGGTGTCCAATAATTTCGCCTTCATTAGCAAAACGCACAATATGTTCTTTACCATTAATACCAGTTCTAAAGACTTTTACTTTTCCTTGTTTTACAAAATACAAACCATTAACAGGAGCACCTTCAATAATAAATTGTTGCCCTTTTTTAATTTGTAACGTCCGTTTCTGATTTACAAACTTAGAATTAGAAAGCGTTTGAAGATTTCGTTTAATTAAACATGTTTTATTCATGCATACCTCGCAAGACACACTAGATGGAGTCTTATTTTGAAAAGTTGAACGCGAAGTATTTAAAGTCATTAAATTAAGTATCTATTACAATAATAAGTAATAATACTTAGTTTTTAAATTCTGAAGATCATTTTTATGATTATCGTATAAATCTAAAAGTTAAACACATAATTCTTTATCGTTAAAAAGAAATTTTATCAATTTGCTAATACAGAAGATTCATTTTACATAAAATGCAAACTACATTTACAGTATAAAACGAACAAAATCAGCCTACTAAATATATATTCATTTCAAAAAAGCAAAAAAAAATCCTCAACACGTATGTTAAGGATTTTTATATTATAAAAAACTAAGTGCTTAGTTTCCTTTTTTGTAATCTTCTAAAAATTTAGCTAAACCACTATCTGTAAGAGGGTGTCTTAATAAGCCTTCAATAGAACTTAAAGGTCCTGTCATAACATCTGCTCCTAATTTAGCACAATCAATAACGTGCATAGTGTGACGTACAGATGCTGCTAAAATTTGAGTATCGAAACCGTAATTATCATAAATAAGACGAATTTCCGCAATAAGATTTAAACCATCTGTAGAAATATCATCTAAACGACCAATAAAAGGAGATACATAAGTTGCTCCTGCTTTAGCAGCTAATAATGCTTGTCCTGCAGAAAATACTAAAGTTACATTTGTTCTAATTCCTTTTTCAGAAAAATATTTACATGCTTTAACACCATCTTTAATCATTGGTAATTTTACAACTATTTGCTCGTGTAGTTCAGCTAAGGCTTCACCTTCTCTAATCATACCTTCTAAATCTGTAGAAATAACCTCGGCACTTACATCACCTTCAACAATATTACAAATATCTACGTAATGTTTTAAAATATTATCGTGACCTGTAATACCTTCTTTCGCCATTAAAGACGGGTTTGTTGTAACACCATCAAGAACACCTAATTCTTGTGCTTCTTTAATTTGAGCTAAATTTGCAGTATCAATAAAAAATTTCATTATTCTGTGTTTAATTATAATTGTACATTCTTGTTTGCTAATCTACAATAATACGGGTGTTTATTCTGTGATTTTAGACAAAAAAACATCTATTATTTACGTAAACGTTTACTAACTAGAGTTTATAATGATTTAGTAACATTTTTTCGTACATCTTGTCTGGCAAAATACGTTTTAATACAATAGATACTTTTTGTATAAACTCCCCTACTTTATAATGTATTTTAGGGTCTGGCGTATTAATAACTTTAAAAATAGCTTCAGCCATAATTTTAGGATCTTTACCAGAATCTACATGAGAGTTCATAAGTTCTAAGGTATTTCCGTATGGTATTTTATAAGGGGAATTTTCGTTTACCGGAGCATGAAAACGACCTGCAGCAATATTGGTTGCAAAATCGCCAGGAGCAACATTTGTCATTTTTATATTGAAACTTTTAAGTTCCATTCTATATGCTTCTGTAGCCAATTCTAACGCACCTTTACTTGCACTATAAATTCCGCGATAAGGCAATCCCATATACCCGGCAATAGATGTTACATTTATAATTAATCCGTTTTGTTGCTTACGCATTTGTGGCAAAACAGACTTAATAACTTGTAATGGGCCAAAAAAATTGGTATCGAAATGGTTTTTCATTTCTTCTATCGGAATTTCTTCTATTGGTCCCGTAATTCCAACACCTGCATTATTAATTAATACATCTATACGGTCTTCTTTTTCTAAAAGCGATTGTACACAATTAGAAATTGTAGACGCATCTTTTACATCTAATTTTAAAATGGGAAATTTACTTGAAGTGTAACGTTCTGGAGATCTGCTTGTACCATAAACTTTAAACCCTTTTTCTGACAAAAACTCTCCAACAGATTTTCCTATTCCTGAAGAACCACCTGTAATTAATACAACTTTAGACATAAAACTATTACTCTATTTATGCTGACAAAAATACGATTTAAATAAAGGAAAAATGAAGAGAAATTTAGGAAACTATAAGGCATAAAAAAAGGCAAGCTACCTACATCACACTGCTACAACCATTTACCTTTGCTGCGTTCCCGCCCTGGAGGATTCAACAGGAGCTAGTTGTGTAGGACTTGCCGGTGCAAATATACATTCTTTTTATTTTTACGCAATGATTTTTTTAACTGATTTTAAATAAATAAATTGCTTAAAAATATATTTCAACGATGAAACTTAGCAATATACTCACTATCATATTTTTAAGCGCTGCATTTTTTTCTTGCGGAAGCAGTTCTAATGATAAAAAAAGTGATTTTTCACTACAAACTAATGCTCCTGGTAACGGAATTTCACTTCATAAAGACTTAAACCTCTCTATAAAAAATCCGAAAAACCTCCAAATCGATTCGGTAGCATACTTTATTAATAATCATAAAATTTCTGCAAGCACCAATTTAAGCGAGCAAAAATTAGGGAAACAAAACATAAAAGCAATTATTTACACAAATGGAGATTTACAAACAATTACCTCTCCTCTACTTATTTTAAACGATAAACATCCTACCGTTTATACTTTTGAACTTTTAAACACCTACCCACACGATATTACATCGTACACACAAGGTTTAGAGTTTTATAAAGACACCATGTACGAAAGCACAGGGCAATACAAAGAGTCTAAACTTAGAAGAGTAGATTACAAAACGGGAGCTGTTTTAAAAAATGTAAAATTAGCCGACGAATATTTTGGTGAAGGCTTAACCGTTTTAAACACCAAGTTATACCAATTAACTTGGCAAAAAGGAACTGGATTTGTTTACGATGTAAATACTTTAGAAAAAAAATCTAGCTTTAAATACAATAATAGTAAAGAAGGTTGGGGACTTTGTAACGATGGTAAAGTATTGTATAAAAGCGATGGAACAGAAAAAATATGGATTCTAGATCCTGAAACTTTAGAAGAAAAAAGTTTTATACAAGTATACACAAACAAAGGAAAAATTGGACGTGTAAACGAATTAGAATGGATAGACGGAAAAATATATGCTAACATTTACCAAAAAGATGGTGTTGCTATTATTAATCCTAAAAACGGAGCTGTAGAAGGCGTAATAGACTTTACACCTTTAAAAAAGAAAGTCACACAACACCCAGGATTAGATGTATTAAATGGTATGGCTTTTAACCCGACCACCAAAACATTATTTGTAACGGGAAAACGTTGGGATAAATTATTTGAAGTTACTGTAAAACCAAAAGCATAATTCATGAAAGAATTTGAGCTTAAGGTTACGGTTAAAGAAGATGATTTAGACGATTTAAACCATGTAAATAATGTGCGTTACGTACAATGGATTCAGGATGTTGCTAAAGGACATTGGCAACAAACGGCAACTCCAGAAATGCAAGACTTATACATTTGGGTTGTTATAGAACATCATATTTATTATAAAGGAGAAGCTTTATTAGGTGATAAATTACGTCTAAAAACATACATAAAAAAAGCCGAAGGCGTAAAATCTATTCGTATGGTAGAATTATACCACCAAGATACAGATAAGCTTCTATTAACAGCAGAAACACACTGGTGCTTAATACACACTAAAAACAAACGTCCTACCAGAATACCTCAAGATGTTAAGGATATATTTCAATAATAAAATTTAAAATAGAAGTCTAATCTTTATAAAAAATATCGATTATAATTGCTTAGTGAGTATCTTAAATACATTTTACACTCAAAAGCAAACCCTATCTATTAACCATTAATAATTGAGTAAAAGTTATATTTTTACATAAAATCTCGAAACAGAGATCTAGTTTACTATTATGAAACGTATTATCTATTTTATTTCGTGTTTTCTTTTTTTAATGCTTTGGAGTTCTTGCAGAAAAGATTTTAATTTTTCTCCAAGCACGGGTTCTCTTACCTTCTCTAAAGACACGGTATATTTAGATACCGTTTTCTCTAATATAGGGTCTAGTACTTACAACCTGAAAGTATATAACAATAGTGATAACGACATTGTAATTCCGTCGCTAAAACTTGCTCTTGGCGAAGATTCTGATTACCGTTTAAATGTAGACGGTATGTCTGGAAAAGTTTTTGAAGATGTAGAAATATTAGCGAAAGACAGCATGTATATTTTTATTGAAACTACTATAGATTATAATAATTTCTCTAATGCTGAAAACACCTATTTATATACAGATAAAATAGAGTTTGATTCTGGTACAAATGCCCAAGATATAGATTTAGTTACTTTAGTTAAAGATGCTGTTTTTATTTACCCAAGTAAAAATACCGAAGGCATTGTAGAAACACTAACCTTAGATATTAACGGCGAACAAGTTGAAACCACAATTCAAGGTCGGTTTTTAACAGAAGACGAATTACACTTTACCAACACAAAACCTTACGTTATTTATGGATATGCTGCGGTACCCAATAACAAAGTTATGACTGTAGATGCTGGAGCGCGACTTCATTTTCATTCAGATTCTGGTTTATTTGTTAGCCAAGGAGCCTCTTTACAAGTTAATGGAACTTACAGTAATGATAGGGAAAATTTAGAAAACGAAGTTATTTTTGAAGGTAACCGTTTAGAAACTAGTTTCTCAGACACTCCTGGACAATGGGGAACCATTTGGCTATACGATGGTAGTATAAATAACAGTATAAATTATGCAACTATAAAAAATGCAACCGTTGCTATTTTAAGCGAAGGTAATCCGGACGAAAGCAAACTTACACTTAAAAATACTCAAATTTATAATAGTAGTAATTATGGTGTTTTAGGAAGAAATACATCTATAACTGCAGAAAATTTAGTAATTAATAACAGCGGACAATCTTCTTTTGCAGCAACTTTAGGCGGAAGATACAATGTAACACATGCTACAATCGCTAATTATTGGAGTAGCAGTTTTAGACAATATCCTGCTTTATTAATTAATAATTATTTAGTAGATGATGACGGTACAACTTATATCGCCAATTTATCTGAAGCTAATTTTAATAACTGTATTATTTACGGAAATGATAATCCTGAATTTGTATTAGACCAAGTAGAAGACGATGCTTTAGTGTACAATTTTAAATTCACAAATTGTTTAGCACGTTTTCAAAATTTATCTAGTAACACTTATACAGGTGTAAATTATGATTTTAATGATGCAACACATTATGAGAACATGATTTTTAACGAAGATCCTTCTTTTAAAAACAGCTCTAATAACGAATTAGGTATAGATGAAAATTCTAAAGCCATAAACCAAGGAAACGCTACTTATGCAAACCAAGTTCCTCTAGATATTTTAAATACAAGTAGAACAGCTGCTCCCGATTTAGGAGCTTACCAACATAGTGTTTCAGAAGAAGAATAAAAATTAATCTACATACATACTCTCTGAAAATGGATGAATTGATTTGCTATCTGCCAACGGTTTTAAACTAGAAGTTCCTGAAGTACTTATTTGTCTGCTTGTTCCTGTAATATCACTAATAGCTGCAGCCAACAAAGGCTCACTAACAGTTCCTAACACACCTAAGTTTCCATAATCTTCTTTTAAATAAATATCAGGATTTAAACCATCAAAATAATCTGTTTTACCATTAGCATTTAACGATTTAAAAATTAAAGGTTGCATGGCATAAGTATGTGTCGCATTTACTTCAGATTTGCCAAATGTAGGAGAATCATATACCGTTCTAGATGCTTGATATTTTCCAACAGTAACATCTCCAACCTGAACCACATCTATATAAGGTGTTAATCCATTTATAATAAGTTCGCTGGCAGACGCCGTACTTTGCGAAGTAAGCACATAAACTTTACTAAAATTTAAATGATTTATAGTTTCACTAAACGTAACAGTATTTGATGTGGTTTGTTTCTCCATAACATCTACAAACGGATTTAATAAATCGTCTGGACTGTAATCTTCAAAATACGCTTGCCAATCGCTATTCCATTCTTCCCTTACAAATACATCGCCTGTAAATTGCCCAGTAATCATAGATGCTAACCAAGTTGCTGTACTTACAGAACCACCTGGATTGTAACGTAAATCCAGAACCAAATCGGTTATCCCTTCACTTTTAAATGTTCCAAAAGCGGAGTTTAATTGCGAATCGAAAGCATCTGTTCCAGTAAAGCCGCTATACATTAAATAGCCTATTTTTTTTCCGTTAATATCTAAAACCTCCTGATCGAAAATAGGATTTTCTGTATAAGTAGATTTTACTAATGAAATCTCTTCAGAAGTACTTGTTACAACATCATCTGTAGTGGTTACTGTTCCTTGATTATTATACGTTGCCATTCCAATATCATAAGAATCGGCTTCCAAAAGATCTATATTAGTGTCTGAAGCCGAATTATAATACAACGTAACACCATCTACACGGTTAAAAATATCTCCGCGTTTTACTCCTTTAGATTCCGCATCTGTTCCAGGAAGCACATAACGCACATAACCAAATACAACATCTGCAGTTTCTAATTTAACGAGACCATATTCCATACCATGAGATAAGGTTTCGCCATCAAAAAATTGTTCTAAAGCAATATAATCGTCGGTAATCCAACTAAAACGATCTTCTGTATCTGTATTATAAAGTAGACTATAAAATAAATCTTCTGGCGAAGCATAATTATTTAAATAACTTTGGTACGCTGTAGTGGTCTCGAATCTGGTATCAGATAAATTAGGAACATCATCCTTATATAAATAATACGTATTCATACCTCTCCAAACAAAATCACTTATATCTGAGACTGTTACAGGAGAATCGTCTTCGTCTTTAGCACAATTTGTGAAGCATAATAACAGCACACATAAATAAAAATAAGGTTTTAAATCTGGCATATTTAGTCTAAGTATAATGGTTAAATTTACTTGAATTAAGATTAGCTTAAAAATTTTATGTAACAAATTATCAAATGATTCGTCGTAATAGTAAATAACCACAAATAGATTTAGAACCGACCAATATAAAATGACCCAGTCAGAATTTTTAAATATAGTAACGCCTTTTAAAGACAAAGTATATCGTTTAGCAAAACGTTTACTAGTCTCTAATGAAGAAGCTGAAGATGCTACGCAAGAAGTGTTACTAAAATTATGGGCAAATAAAAAGAAAATAGAAGCTTACAAAAACGTGGAAGCATTTTCTATGACGATGACAAAAAATTTATGTTTTGATAAATTAAAATCTAAACAAGCACAGAATATAAAAATTGTACATAGTAATTATGAAGATAAAAAAACAAGTCTTCAGAAACAAGTTGAAACCACAGATAGTTTAGATTGGGTTAACAAAATAATTGAAACCTTGCCAGAACAACAACGTTTGGTTATTCAATTAAGAGATATAGAGCAATACGATTTAGATGAAATTTGCAAAATGCTAGACATGAAAAACACAACAGTTAGAGTCGCTTTATCTAGAGCAAGAAAAACAATACGAGAACAATTAACTAATACACATAATTATGGTATTAAATAATATAGAACAATTAATAGAAAAATACGAAAACGGCGAAACTACTTTACAAGAAGAGCAACGCTTAAAAGACTATTTTTTACAAGATAATATAGCTCCGCATTTAGAAGTTTATAAACCTTTATTTGCCTATTATAAAGCGAATAAGCAAGAAACGTACACTAAAGCCATTACACTAAAAACTAAACACACAAACGTGTACAAGTGGTTAACTGTCGCAGCTGTAGCCATATTAATGTTAGGGTTTTATTTTAAATCTACTCAAAATATAATGTCTGCAGACAACGATTTGGGCACTATACAAGATCCGCAATTAGCGTATAAAGAAGTTGTAAAATCTTTAGAACTTATTTCTAAATCTATGAATAAAGGTAAAGCAACTATGGGATATTTAGAAACTTACAACAAAGGCCTTTCTACAGTAGGCTATATTAGTGAATTAGAACACTCCTCAAACATTATTTTTAAATAACGATAAACAGAAAATTATGAAAACTAGAATTAATAATAAATCGAAGACAATGACTAAAAAAATAATATTATTTGCACTTGTAATGGTGTTATTACCGGCAAGCATGATGGCACAAAGTATTTTTGAAAAATACAGCGAAAATGCAGATGTAACTTACGTAAACATTAAACCTAAAATGTTTCAGATGTTAGCAAAATTAGACATTAGTACAGACGATGCAGAGTCTCAAGCCTATTTAAATATGGTAAATAGTATTACTAGTTTTAAAACTATTATTACAGATAATAAAGCAATTGCTACCGATATTTCAAAATGGATGAACTCTAATAAAGGCGGTTTAGAAGAACTTATGGAAGTGAAAGACGAAGGTAGAGAAGTAAAATTTTATGTAAAAGAAGGACGCGATGCAGACCACGTAAAAGAACTTTTAATTTTTGTAAACGGTATAGGCGATTTAACAAAAGATGCAAACATTGAAATTAATGGTAAAAATCGTGAAATAGAAACTGTAGTAGCCCTTTTAACTGGTGATATTGATTTAAATGAAATCTCTAAACTAACTAGTAAAATGAATATTCCAGGCGGAGAGCACTTGAAAAATAAATAATACATTCAATTATACCGAGTTCTTTATTCTGAATATTAGAACTCGGTTTACAATCTTATACACCATGAAACCACATAACTATTTAATTACGATTACGTTTTGTTTTGGATTATTACTTAGCAGTTGTAAATCTGAACCTACATTACAAACCTATATTGTAGACCACCAAGAAGCTCCTAATTTCACCACTGTAGATATACCTTTATCTGTTTTAAACTTAGATGAATCTAAGCTAAACGAAGCGCAAAAAACGGCTTACAACTCTATAAAACGATTAAATTTTTTAGGGTATAAAAAAGGAACTACAGATGCAGATGTATATCAAACTGAAAAAACTAAAGTAGAAGCTATTTTAAATAATGATGTTTACAACGAACTTATGGTTATAAATAATCATGGTGGTAATTTTACTTTAAAATATCTAGGAGAAAACGATGAAGATATAGACGAATTAATTGTATTTGGAAATACTAAAGCATCTGGTTTTGGTATTTTAAGAGTACTTGGAAAAAACATGAAACCTTCACAAATTATGTCGCTAGCTAAAGTATTAGAAAAAGGAGATGTAGATATATCTAAACTAAATGATGTAATTGGCTTCTTTAAATAATTGCTATAATTACACCCTCAAAAAAGGTCTAAATGAGTCATTTCATTTAGATTTTTTTTTAACAGAACACCTGTTTAAATCACTATAAACATTGCACATATAACCGTGTAAGAAACAAAAAAGGCTACCCTGTATAGGATAGCCTTTTTTATATTATAAACTAAATATTATTTAGTCACTTCGGTTTTATTTAAAGCTGAACTCATTTCCATAGAAATAGAAGAACGTTCAAATTTAATTTTTCCTGCAAGTGTTTCAATAACACAAGTATTATCTTTATCGTTTAAATCTACTACTTTTCCGTGCATACCACTTTTAGTAATTACACGATCACCGCGTTTTAACTCGCTAGCGAATTTCTTTTCTTTTTTCTGACGTTTCATTTGTGGTGCAATCATAAAGAAATACACAACCACAAACATTAAAATAAACGGTAAAAATGAACTTATACCTTCTCCCATTATATTAAGATTGAATTTGAGGTGTTGCTAATTTTGGTTTTACAGCTGAATTAGGATCTGGCTTAACAAAAGCTTTAATCTTAACCATATCTCTTCCTTTTTCTGTATTAGAAGTTACTGTAATTGTTTTTGTTACATTATTTGCTCCAGAACCGTTAAATTTAACAGTAAATTTTCCAACTTCTCCTGGTGCTAAAGGAGCTTTACTCCAATCCTGAGGTACAGTACAACCACAAGAACTAGCTATATTTGTAATTACTAAAGGAGCTTCTCCAGTATTTTTATATTCGAAAACAGTTTCTACAGGAGTTTTAGATTCTATAGTTCCAAAATCATGTTCTGATTCTGTAAAAGACATTTCTGGAAATTTTGAAGAATTTGCATCACGCTCTGCAGCGACTGTTACATTTTCTTCATTCACTTTTTTAGAAGCATCCTCTTTACATGCAGTAAAAGCAATTAGACATAAAGCGCCTAATCCTAATATTATTTTTTTCATAATAAATATATTTTTTAAAGTTATAAAAGTACTAATAATTTCGAATTACATCAACCCGCGTCCTATTTTATTTAAGGTTCCTTTTTCTTGATATTCCTTAACAAGCTTGTCTAAAATACCATTTATAAAGATGCTACTTTTTGGTGTAGAATATTCTTTTGCTATTTCTAAATATTCGTTAATAGTTACTTTAACAGGAATAGACGGAAAGTTTTGAAGCTCGCAGACAGCCATTTGCATTAAAATATAATCGATTTGAGCAATACGATCGGCTTCCCAATTTTTCGCTTTTTTATCGATATCTGCATTTAATTTAGTCTGGTTTAGGATGGTTTTTTTGAATAAACTTACAGCAAATGCTTTATCGTCTAAATCTTTATATAATTTAGGAACAAAATAAGAATCTTCTATTTCTGGTTTAGCTTTACGTAATAACTTTAAAATGGTTGTATTTACGGTAGGTAAATCGTCTAACCAAGTTAAGTTTTTATCTTCTAAATAATCGTAAAGTTTTTCGTTTGGTGCAATAATTTCTTTAAACACATCGACAATAAAGTTCTTGTCTGTTTTAAAATCAGAAGTACGTGTTTGCATATATTCTGCATAGATATCGCTTGCAAGAATGGCTTTATAAATAACCTCTACATATTCGTTATCTAATTCCCAGTTATCTACACCGTAAGTATTTATACTATCTTTTAAAAGTCGGTTTTCTTTTAATAATTGAAGGACTTCATTATTAACCAATTTTTTATTAGGATCTTTATCTTCTGAAGTTGCAAGATGTTTTAATTGAGATTTATCAATAAAATTTTCAACTCGTTTTTGAACTTCAATCAATAATGATAATTGTAACAAATACAAATTATACATATCGTCTAAACTGTTAAGTAAAAACTTTTGATCGTTTTTAAAATCATCACTCTCACCACCTTTAAAAGCATAGATGGTTTGCATTACTTTTACGCGAATATGTCTTCTATTAAGCATAGTTACAAAGAACTTTTAACCTCCTTTTCTGGAGCCTGAATTATAGCCTTAACGGCCTTAAAATTAAAAAAAAGCCGAAAGTTAAATTAACTTTCGGCTGCAAAAATAAGCTTTTTAAACAAATAACTTTATTTATTATTCGCTTTTTTTCGTGCTTCAATTCTAGCTGTAGCAATGTTTAAAGCAGCTTGATTTGTAGTCATTTTATAAACATCGGCGTTATTAAGAATCTCTAAAGTCGTGTTGTAAATGTTCTCTGTTCTAGTCATAATCTCGTCTTTACCGTAATGTGCAATTTCTGCATACACATTAATAATACCACCTGCATTAATTAAAAAGTCTGGGGCATATACGATTCCACGATTTTGTAAAATAGCACCATGTACTTGCTCGTTAGCTAACTGGTTGTTTGCTGCACCGGCAATAACTTGTGCTTGAATTTTATTTACAGTCTCGTCGTTTATTGTTGCTCCTAAAGCACAAGGTGCATAAATATCTACAGCTTCGCTATATATATCTGTCCCTTTATAAATTTTTGCTCCGTAAGTTTTACCAACAATTTCTAAACGCTCTTTACTAATGTCACTAATAATAACATTTGCGCCTTCTTTTGTTAAATAGTCTACAAGTGTTTCTCCAACGTGACCAATACCTTGAACTAAAATAGATTTCCCTTCAAGTTTATCTGTTCCAAATTTAAATTTTGCAGCAGCCTTCATTCCCATATACACACCATAAGCGGTAACTGGAGATGGATTTCCTGCTCCACCAATAGATTCAGAAATACCAGTAACGTAAGGTGTTACTTCTCTAATTAAATCCATATCAGGTGTATCTGTCCCAACATCTTCAGCAGTAATATATTTTCCGCTTAAAGAGTTTACATACTCACCAAATTTCTTAACTAATTCTGGCGATTTTTGTGTTTTAGCATCTCCAATAATAACGGCTTTACCTCCACCTAAATCTAAACCAGTAACGGCAGCTTTATAAGTCATTCCACGAGATAAACGCAACACATCGTTTAACGCTTCCCATTCGTTACTATAATTCCACATTCTAGTTCCTCCCAAAGCAGGTCCTAATACCGTGTTATGAATACCAATAATTGCTTTTAAACCTGTATCTTTGTCATTGCAAAAAACTATTTGCTCATGATTATTAAAAGAATGTTGACCAAAAACAGGGTCAATTTTATACAGTTCATTTGCATTTAAAACCTCTGAAACCATTTTAATTATGTATTAATTATTTTTTGATTAATTTGCTATTTTAATAAAAACACGGTGCAAACTTATATTATTATTATCTTATTATCAAACAAACAGTTGTTAAATTAAGAATAATTTAAATTAAAAAACACTAAAAGGTTAATGAAATCTCTTAAACACCTCAATAAATACTTTCTTAAATACAAATATCAGTTACTTTTCGGAATTGTAATTACCATTATTGCCCGCATATTTATACTCTTTACTCCTCGCTTTGTAAGAGAAATTTTTAAAGTAGTAGAGCATTATAATAATGGTATAATAACAGAAGTCGCCGTAGTAAAATCCGAACTATTAGAAGATATTGCTTACATAATAGGTGCAGCAATAATTGCCGGACTTTTCACTTTTTTAATGCGACAGACTATTATAAATATGTCTAGACATATTGAATTTGACTTAAAAAATGAAATCTACCAACAATACCAAAGGCTGTCTTTAAATTTCTATAAGAAAAATAGAACTGGAGATTTAATGAACCGTATTAGTGAAGACGTAAGTCGTGTACGTATGTATGCTGGCCCAGCAATTATGTATACTATAAATACCATTACACTTTTTGTAATTGCACTTATATATATGTATAGCGAAGCGCCATCGCTTACCTTATACACCGTCTTACCACTCCCCTTTCTTTCGCTTGCGATATACCGTTTAAGTAAAGAAATACACAAACGTAGCACTATTGTACAAGTGTATTTATCTAAATTATCTACGTTTACACAAGAAAGTTTTAGCGGAATTTCGGTAATAAAAGCAAATGGGATTGAGCCACAAACCTCAGCAAATTTCGAAACCTTATCTCAAGGAAGTAAAAACAAACAATTAGCTTTAGTTCGTGTTCAAGCATTCTTTTTTCCAATGATGGTTTTATTAATTGGAGTTAGTAACTTAATTGTAATTTATATTGGAGGAAAACAATATATAGATGGTGAAATAGAAAGTTTAGGAACCATTGCAGAGTTTATTATTTATGTAAACATGCTTACTTGGCCAGTTGCAACTGTAGGTTGGGTAACGTCTATTATTCAGCAAGCTGAAGCGTCTCAAAAACGTATTAATGAGTTTTTAGAAATTGAACCTGAAATAAAAAACAACACAGAAGCGCCTTCTAAAATTAATGGAAATATAGAATTTAAAAATGTCTCTTTTACTTACGACGACACTAACATACAAGCTTTAAACAATGTTAGTTTTTCTATTAATCACGGAGAAACTTTAGCTATAATTGGAAAAACAGGATCTGGAAAATCTACTATTTTAGATCTTATTGGTCGTTTATACGATTGTAATACGGGCGAATTATGTATTGATAACACCAAAATTAGCAAGCTTAATTTATACAGTTTAAGAGATAGTATTGGGTATGTGCCACAAGAAGCTTTTTTGTTTTCAGACACAATTAAAAACAATATTAAATTTGGAAAAGAAGATGCTACCGACCAAGATGTAATTCAAGCCGCAAAACTAGCTCAGGTACATGGTAATATTTCTAAATTTGTAAAAGGTTACGACACCATTTTAGGAGAACGCGGAATTACATTATCTGGCGGACAAAAACAGCGTGTATCTATTGCCAGAGCGATAATTAAAGATCCTAAAATATTATTATTCGACGACTGTTTATCTGCTGTAGATACAGAAACAGAAGAAAAAATTCTTAAAAACCTATACAAAGTTGCTTCTGGGAAAACAACCATTATTGTAAGTCACAGAGTATCTTCAGCAAAAAATGCAGATAAAATTATTGTTTTAGACGGTGGTAAAATCATACAACAAGGCTCTCACGACTCCTTAATTAATATTGAAGGCTACTACAAAACCTTATATGTAAAGCAACTTAGTGAAAAAGAAATCTCATAATTTGTTGGTTAGTATTTCTTTTTTTTAGATTTTTGAAAGGAAATTGATTTACATTTATAAATAAATTGAATTTCTGTTTTTAGTATCTAACGTAGTTTTAAGTCGTACAAAGGTCAATTTAACCTTCTTAAATTTAGATAAGCAAATAACTCATCTTGTAAAAAACTCAAGATTAACAACTTTGCAAATCACTACAGATTAACATGAAAAATTATTAGCAACTTAAATAAAACATTTTAAACCTTATTAATAGCAAAATATGAGTATGGACACTAATGGCATGATGGAGAAAGAGGAAATTTTTTCTAAAGTATTAAGAGCAGGGAGACGAACATATTTTTTTGATGTTAGAGCGACTAAAGCAGGTGATTACTATTTAACAATTACTGAAAGTAAAAAATTTACAAATGATGATGGATCTTACCATTACAAGAAACATAAAATATACTTATACAAAGAAGACTTTTCTGAGTTTAGAGATATTTTAAATGAAATGACAGATTATATTATTGATGAAAAAGGAGATGAAGTAATTAGTGAACGTCACCAAAAAGATTTCAAGAAAGAATACGAAGAAAACCAAGAAGAAGTGATTGAAACAGCTCACGATTCTGCTGAAAAATTTACAGATATTAGTTTTGAAGATATTTAATTAGAACTAACATATATAATATTAAACCGTTGCTTTTGTAACGGTTTTTTTATGCCCTAATATTACAATTACAACTTTACTGCCAAAAGAGCTAATGCGAGCAGTCCTAAAACACTACCCAAAGCCATTAGCCATCCTAAATTAAACCCAATTATTAAAAACAATATAAGTATCCAAAGTGGAGCAACGGTTAAACCTACGGCAAATTTAAATGTTCCTGTAAACTCTGCTTCTTTAATTTTAGGTTGTAATATAAATCGCCATAATGCGTAAACGGGTAACAAAACAATTTTTAAAAGGCCATTAAAAATTATCTTTAAAGGTTTTAAAATAGATCCTCGCTTTTTAAAACCATAGCGTTTCTCTCCCCTTTTTAAATAATGATTAATCACTTCAGGATTCAAGAAATCTGCTTCTTCTTGTTCTAAACCAGAAATAACGTGGTCGTAATCGTCTTGAATATGTGTGGTAAGCATTTGGATTTGTTCTTGAACATCTTCTTTTAATGCTTTTACTGCTTCTGCTTTATTTAAAGATTTATAATGTTTTGCAGCTATAGGCTTCCCGATGTTTAAAGACATGCTATCTCCAAAAGCTTTAGGATCTCTGTAATTTACACCCACAGGCAGTAACTGAAAATCTAAATCTGGATAAGTCTCCAGAGTATCTAAAATAATACGCGTAAACCCTTTACTTAACGGACGTACTTTTCTATTTAAATTATGACTCCCTTCCGGAAAAATAACTAAGGCTTCTTTATTATTTAATAATTCTCTGCAAATTTCGAAAACGGCATTATTATTAGAAAGATTTTGCCAACCATCTCGAACACGATATACAGGAAGCATATTCAATCCTTTTAATAATTTTGAAACTAACGGTTTCTGAAATACAGCCGCACGTGTTAAATAATAACAAAAACGTTTAGATTGTGTTGCTATTAATAATGGGTCTAACAATCCGTTTTGATGGTTAGATAAAATTAAAATGGGACTCGTTTCAGGTACAAACTCTTGTCCTTTTACATGAATTTTTTTATAATAAAAAAATAATCCTAACGAAATATAGGCCTTAACGGCATGTAACTTAAATTGTTTTAACGTCATCTAAATAATGATTGGGAATAGCTATATAAATCTAAAAATAATCCTGAAACAATCTATCAAATACTACAAAAAGTAAGTAAATTATTTCAAAAAAACTAAAGTACTGACGTACCGTTTTTAACGCGTTGCTCTGGATGCAACAACATAACATCTTTAGCTTTAACAGCACCTACAACTAAACATTCGCTCATAAATTTAGCTATTTGCTTTTTAGGAAAATTAACAACAGCCACAATTTGTTTCTGTAACAAATCTTCTTTACTGTATAATGTAGTAATTTGAGCAGATGTTTTTTTTATTCCTAAATCTCCAAAATCAATAACTAATTGATAGGCAGGATTCCTAGCTTCAGGAAAATCATTTACTTCTAGAATAGTACCTACGCGCAAATCTACTGCGCTAAAATCTTCAAAATTTATGGTTGGTTTCATTTTCTAAAAATACGAATTATTACGAACTTTGATAAAAATAGAATTATGGCTAATACACCTTCAAACATGATGCCTTTAGGGACTAAAGCACCTAACTTTACTTTAAGAGACACAGTGACTAATAACATGTTGTCTTTAGAGCAGTTAAAAGGCGAAAAAGCAACCGTTATATTCTTTATATGTAATCACTGTCCGTTTGTTATACATGTAAATCCTCAACTCGTTAAATTGGCTGAAGATTACAAATCAAAAGGAATTAATTGTATTGCAATTTCTAGTAACGATATAGAAAACTATCCGCAAGATGCTCCAGATAAAATGAAACATGTTGCAAAAAAAGAAGGATATACGTTTCCGTATTTATTTGATGACTCTCAAAATGTAGCCCAAGCCTACGATGCTGCCTGTACTCCTGACTTTTATGTATTCGATGGAGATTTGAAATTAAAATATCGCGGACAACTAGACAATTCTAGACCTGGAAATAACATTCCTGTAACAGGAGAAGACATTCGAGAAGCTTTACATTGTATTTTAGACAATACGACCAATTCTAAGCCGCAAAAACCAAGTATTGGGTGTAATATAAAATGGTTTAAAACGTAATCCAGCCTTTACGCTCTAAAGCTTTAACAATATGCGTGTAATGGTGGCTACTATGCCAAGCATAAGCACCAATATTTTCTTTTACATATACTTTTTCATTGGTTTCTGGATGAATAAAACTTTTATTTAAATCGTCTTCATTTAAAGATTTTAAAAGATATACTAAACGTTTATGTACAGCCTCTATATGCATTAAAGACATACTTACAGGTGCTTTTATTGCATCTTCCAGATTAGACCAATCGTCTTGATTATAAGCCTTAATTACAGGATTATCTTCAGTTAAACTCCATTTAAAACGGGTATAACTATGGTGATGACTGTCTGCTATATGATGCACCAATTGTCTAATTGTCCAACCTCCAGGACGGTATTCTGTATCTAACTGAAAATCTGTTAATGGTTGTACAGTGCCATTTAATTGTTTAGGAAATCTATCTAAAACATCAATCCAATGTTCAATATGTTTGGGAGTAATCGGATTAGGACATTCAAAATGTCCGATAGGATATTTCTGAGATTCTAAAGATTCCATAATTGCTATTTATTAATTCTTTTCTAAAATAACATATATATTCGAAATAAACAGCTCTTATTTATCAACTTTTAATAAAATATACTTCAATGTTATAAACAATACCTGTAATTTTTAAATCTCTCACATTTCAATCTAACTTTAAACCTAAGTTATGCATTTATAAACACCATATAAAAACAGATTATCATACGACTTGCTATGCAAAATAAACTTGAAAAACATAAGGCATTAAAAAAGCTACCTAATTAGGTAGCTTTTTTAAATATATCTTTAAGGATCTGTTATTTAACATCCATTAATTCTACATCGAAAATTAAAGTAGCATCTGGAGGAATAACTCCACCTGCACCACGAGAACCATATCCTAAATCGCTAGGTATAACTAAACGTGCTTTATCTCCTACTTCTAATAATTGAATACCTTCATCCCATCCTGCAATAACTTGACCTACTCCAATTGGAAATTCGATTGGTTCTTTACGTTTGTATGAAGAATCGAAAACAGTACCATCTTGTAACTGTCCTTTATAGTGTACAGAAACCGTTTGGCCTTTAGTTGCTTTCTTACCGCTTTTAGATGCTTGTAAAACTTGGTAACGTAAACCGCTATCTGTTTTACTAAATCCAGCAGCAATTTTATCTAGTGCAGCATCTTGTTCTGCTCTAGCTTCTGCTAAACGTTTTTCACGAGAACCTTCAAAAGTTCTAAAAGATTCAACTGCATTAAATGCTTCAGCAGCAGCACCTACTCTAATAATTTCTAAAGTTTCAATACTATCACCTTGAGCAATAGCATCTACAACATCCTGACCTTCTACAACATGTCCAAAAACAGTATGCGCATTGTCTAACCATGGTGTTGCCACGTGAGTAATAAAAAACTGACTCCCGTTAGTTCCAGGACCTGCATTAGCCATAGAAAGAATCCCTGGACGGTCGTGTTTTAAATCTGGGTGAAATTCGTCATCAAATTTATATCCTGCATCACCAGTTCCTGTTCCAAGCGGACAACCACCTTGAACCATGAAATCTGGAATAACACGGTGAAATTTTAATCCGTCATAATATGGATTTCCTTGTGATTTAACTGAATTTTCTAAATTCCCTTCAGCTAAAGCAACAAAATTACCTACCGTCCCCGGCGTCTTTTCAAATTCTAGAGCTACTAAAACAGCCCCTTTTGTAGTATTAAATTTTGCGTATAATCCGTCTTGCATCTGTTTGTATTTTAATGAAGCGCAAATATAGAAAAATGATTCGCTAATAAAAAGCACATATATATTATCGTCTTGTTAAAACCTAGCAAATTTATTTTTTTAAACATGATAATAATCAGTTCATAACTCCTTAAAAAACGTGTTCTTTGCACAGATTTTTAAAACTTATTCAAAAACATTAACTTTAAATCTTAGTTTTTGTTAAAAAAAAGAGTAAAATCATTAAATTCGTAAAAAACAAAACAACAATAGTGATGAGCAAAGGACTATACATCGCCACCTTAGAACCTAACAGTGGAAAATCAATTATTTCACTTGGATTAATGCAAAATCTTTTAGGTCAAACAGCAAAAGTAGCATACTTTAGACCAATAATAGATAAACGAGAAACAGATAAACGCGATAACCATATCGATACTTTATTGTCTCATTTTAATTTAGATATTCCTTACACAGAAACATTTGCATTAACTAGAAATGAAATTGTTCAAAATAGAAATGCAGGTAAAATTGGAGATTCCTTAGATCTAATTATTAAAAAATATAAAGCTTTAGAAGAAAAATATGATTTTATTTTAGTTGAAGGTACAGACTTTCTTGGAGAAGGAACTGTTTTTGAATTTGACTGGAATGTAAACATTGCTAAAAACTTAGGCTTACCTGCAATTATAGTTAGTACTTGCGAAGACAAATCTTTAGAAGACTTTACTAATAATGCAGAAATGGCTTACAAAACATTTAAAAGCCACGATGTTGAAGTTATTGCCTTAGTTGCCAATAAAATTCAACCAGAAAATATTGACCTTTTACAAAATGCGGTTAATGCATTTTTACCTCAAGAAGTTCAGTTTACAACTATACCAATGGTAAAATCTTTAGCGTCTCCTACAATGAAAGAGATTAAAGAGAGCTTAAACGGTAAAGTACTTTTTGGAGAAGAACATTTAGGAAATCTATCTGGAAAATTTGCTGTAGGTGCTATGCAATTACGTAACTTCTTAACCCATTTACGTGAAGGCTCTGTAGTGATTACCCCTGGAGACCGTGCAGACTTAATTTTAGGATCTTTACAAGCGCATTCTTCTAGTAACTACCCTAATATTTCTGGTATTGTATTAACTGGAGGTATACTTCCAGAACCTTCTATATTACAATTAATAGATGGTCTCACAACAGTTGTTCCTATTCTTTCTGTAGATGAAGGTACATTTAAAACAACCTATAATATTGGAAATATTAAATCTAATATTTACGCAGATAGTAAAACTAAAATTTTAACATCTTTAGAGATGTTTCAAAAACATGTACGTGTAGAAAACCTATTAGAAAAGCTTACAACTTTTGAAAATAAGGTAACTACACCACGTATGTTCCAATACAACTTAATACAAAAAGCACGTAAATCTAAAAAACGTATTGTATTACCAGAAGCTTTAGATCCTAGAATCTTAACTGCAGCTGCTCGTTTGGAAGTTTTAGATTTGGTAGATATTATTCTTTTAGGAAATCCTAAAGAAATAAAAGAAAAAGCAATAGAACTTGGCTTATCTTTAGACTACAATAAAACAAAAATTATTTTCCCTTCAGATTACGAAAATTTTGAAGATTATGTTGAAACGTTCTACGAACTACGTAAACATAAAAATATAAACATGGATATGGCAAGAGACATGATGAACGATGTGTCTTACTTTGGTACCATGATGATTTATAAAAATGATGCAGACGGAATGGTTTCTGGTGCTGTACACACTACAGGTCATACCATTTTACCTGCTTTACAATTTATTAAAACCAAACCAGAATGCTCTATCGTATCGTCTGTATTCTTTATGTGCTTAGACGATCGCGTATCTGTATTTGGGGATTGTGCAATTAACCCTAATCCTAATGCGGCTCAGCTTGCAGAAATAGCAATTTCTTCAGCAAAAAGTTCTGCTGCCTTTGGTATTGAACCACGTGTAGCAATGTTATCTTATTCTTCTGGAACTTCAGGAAAAGGTGAGGATGTAGATAAAGTAAGAGAAGCAACAGAAATTGTAAGAGCACAATGTCCAGATTTAAAAATTGAAGGACCAATTCAATACGATGCTGCTGTAGATTTAAAAGTTGGACAAAGTAAAATGCCAGGCTCTGAAGTTGCAGGACAAGCTACAGTGCTTATTTTCCCTGACTTAAACACAGGAAACAACACGTATAAAGCAGTACAAAGAGAAACAGGAGCTTTAGCTATCGGACCAATGTTACAAGGTTTAAACAAACCTGTTAACGATTTAAGTCGTGGTTGTACCATAGACGATATATTAAATACAGTGATACTAACCGCCATTCAAGCTCAAGGTATTTAATATTTAATCCCAAAAAATAAACTAAATTTAAAAACAAAAAGAAACAAACATGAAAATTCTTGTTATTAATTCTGGTAGTTCTTCTATCAAGTTTCAACTTATCGAGATGCCTTCAGAAACTGTTGTCGCTTCTGGATTGGTAGAACGTATAGGGTTAGATGAAGGAACTATTCATTATAAACATCTATCTGACAAAATAACGTTAACGCTACCTGTACCAAATCACTCTGTTGGTTTAGCACAAGTTGCAAAAATGTTAATGGATGAAAATACTGGAGTGATTAAGGATGTAGCCGAAATAGATCTTGTAGGACACCGGGTAGTTCATGGTGGAAAAAAATTCTCTGATCCTGTAGAAGTTACTGAAGAGATTAAAGAAAAAATACATGATTTAATTTTATTGGCTCCGCTGCATAACCCACCAAATTTAGATGGTATTGAAGTTGCTGAAAAAATATTTAAAAATTCTAAACAAATTGCGCTTTTCGATACAGCATTCCATCAAACATTACCTGAGGTTGCTTATAGATACGCCATTCCTAATAAATTTTTTAAAGACGATAATATTCGTGTTTATGGTTTCCATGGATTATCTCATAAATATGTAACTAATCGTGCTGTTGAATTTTTAGATAAACCTGATGCTAAATTAATTTCTATTCACTTAGGAAATGGATGTAGTATGACTGCCGTACAAAACGGACAAAGTTTAGACCACACTCTAGGTTTCGGACCTAACGATGGTTTAATAATGGGTACACGAAGTGGTGCTATAGACCAGTCTGTAATCTTCTTCTTAATGAATAAATACAATTATACTAAAGAAGAAATTGTTACCGTGCTATCTAAAGAAAGTGGTATGTTTGGTTTAACCGGATATAGTGATTTACGTGATATTGAAGCTGAAGCTGAAAAAGGAAACAAGGAATGTATTCTTGCTTTAGAAATGAATGTATACCGCATTAAGAAGTTTATAGGTGCATATACTGCAACCTTAAAAGGACTTGATGCCATTGTATTTACTGCTGGTATTGGAGAAAACAGTGCGACAATGAGAAAAATGATTTGTGACCAAATGGATTACTTTGGAATTCACTTAGACCAAGCATTAAATGCAGAACGTTTACCAAATATTAGAAGCATTAATACGCCTGACTCTAAAACTAAAATTTTGATTGTTCCTACTAATGAAGAATTAGAAATAGCAACAGAATGTTATGAGAATTTTAAAGAATAATTAAAATATTTATTGAATAAAAAAAGGCCTCGTTTAATTGTAAACGAGGCCTTTTTATTATAATAATTTAACGAGTAACTTATAAGTTAATTTGCTACTTCACTTATAAATTTTATACGGTATAAGCGCAACTCTTCATCATCGTAATCGCCATCAAACTCTTCAATTGCTTTATCAATTTTATCTGTTTCAGACTCCATAAAATAATCATGAATTTCTTCCTGTTGGTCTTCATCTAGAATATCATCAATCCAATAATTAATATTCAGTTTGGTACCTGAAAACACAATCGCTTCCATTTCCTTCATAAAATCTTTCATCTCCATCCCTTTAGCTTTAGCAATATCATCTAAAGGTAATTTTCTATCGACATTCTGGATAATATAAAGTTTTAAAGCTGAATTTGTTCCTGTAGACTTAACAACCAAATCGTCGGGACGAACAATATCATTCTCGTCGACATATTTAGAAATTAAATTCACAAAATCTTTACCATATTTTTTTGCTTTCCCTTCTCCTACTCCATGAACATTAGATAGTTCTGCAACCGTCATAGGATATTTTAAGGCCATATCTTCTAAAGATGGATCTTGGAAGATTACAAAAGGTGGTACGCCTAATTTTTTAGCATTTACTTTACGTAAATCTTTTAGCATACGTATTAACGTAGCATCTGTAGTAGCGCCTCCACTTTTTACAGCAGTAATTGCACCATCTGCTATTTCGTTAGCAAATACATGATCTTCAGTCATCATAAAAGATGTTGGCGATTTTATAAATGCTTTACCAGATTCGTTTATTTTTAAAACGCCATACGTTTCAATATCCTTTTTTAAATATCCGGCCACTAAAACCTGACGTAATAAGGCCATCCAGTATTTACCTTCTTTATAATTTCCAGCTCCAAAAAAGGGTTGCTCGTCTGTTTTGTGCGATTTAATTAATGCATTTGTTTTACCTACAATTACACTTACTAGATCTTTAGACTTATATTTTTCTTTTGTTTTGCTAACAGTATCTAAAAGCAAAGCGGCATCTTCTTTAGCCTCTTTTTGCTTTTTAGGGTGACGTACATTATCATCCATTTCTCCACCTTCGCCAGTTTCATTATCAAATTCTTCGCCAAAATAATGTAAAATAAATTTACGCCTAGACATAGATGTTTCTGCAAATGCAACAACCTCTTGTAGTAAAGCATGACCAATTTCTTGTTCGGCCACAGGTTTACCAGACATAAATTTTTCTAATTTTTCAATGTCTTTATAAGCGTAATATGCTAAACAATGTCCTTCTCCTCCATCTCGACCAGCACGACCTGTTTCTTGATAATAACTTTCTATACTTTTAGGAATATCGTGATGTATTACAAAACGCACATCCGGTTTATCTATCCCCATTCCAAACGCAATAGTTGCCACAATAACGTCTACATCTTCCATTAAAAACATGTCTTGATGTTTTACACGGGTTTTGGCATCTAATCCAGCGTGATAAGGCAAAGCTTTTACTCCATTAACCTGAAGTACTTGTGCTAATTCTTCTACGCGTTTTCTGCTTAAACAATAAATAATACCCGACTTACCATCGTTTTGTTTTACAAAACGGATAATATCGCTATCTACTTGTTTAGTTTTTGGGCGTACTTCATAATACAAATTAGGTCTGTTAAAAGATGCTTTAAAAGTTTTGGCATCATTTATACCTAAATTCTTTAAAATATCTTCCTGAACCTTAGGAGTAGCCGTGGCGGTTAATCCAATTATAGGAATATTATCACCAATACGCTGTATAATATGTCTTAAGTTTCGATATTCTGGCCTAAAATCATGTCCCCATTCACTAATACAGTGGGCTTCATCTATGGCCATAAAAGAGATTTTTACAGTACGTAAAAACTCTACATTTTCTTCTTTCGTTAAAGACTCAGGTGCCACGTATAATAATTTTGTAACACCATCTGTAATATCTTGTTTTACACGTTTAATTTCGGTTTTGTTAAGCGAAGAGTTTAAAACGTGAGCAACACCTTCTTCATTAGAGATCCCACGAATGGCATCTACTTGATTTTTCATTAGTGCGATTAAAGGAGAAACAATAATCGCTGTACCTTCTTGCATTAGAGCGGGAAGCTGGTAACAAAGAGATTTACCTCCACCAGTGGGCATAATAACAAATGTATTTTTACCGCTTAGAATACTTTCTATAACCGGTTCCTGTAACCCCTTAAAGACGTTAAACCCAAAATGCTTTTTTAGTGCAGAATGCAAGTCAATTTCAACTTTAGACATGTACTGTTTTTATATTAGTTTACACTTTTAATACAGCGAAAAAAACTTATGCTATTATTTAATTCGTTGTATTTAGAGAACCTTCATTGTTTTTTTTCGTTAGTTTTGCAAACATAACTAAACGATTTTATTTTTAGTGAAGGTCGTTTATTTTTAAAGGTAATAAAATCTTTAAAAGAATCAACTTAAAAAAATATTAAATTTTGAGTAAAAATCAAACCATCATAAACTCTGCAAATCAAGTATTTGAGTTAGAGGGTCAAGCTATATTGAATTTAAAGTCTTATATAAATGACGATTTCGTTAATGTTGTAGACCTTATTTACAAATCTAAAGGGCGCGTTATTATTACAGGTATAGGAAAAAGTGCAATCATTGGTAATAAGATAGTTGCAACGCTAAACTCTACCGGAACGCCTGCTCTTTTTATGCACGCTGCCGAGGCTATACACGGAGATTTAGGCCTTATTTTAAAAGACGATATTGTAATTTGTATTTCTAAAAGCGGGAACACACCTGAAATAAAAGTGCTTATTCCTTTAATTAAGAGTACAAATAATACATTAATTGCCATTACAGGAAACGAAGATTCTTTTCTAGGGCAATATTGCGATTATTTTTTAAACACGTTTGTTGAAAAAGAAGCTTGCCCACTAAATCTAGCTCCAACAACAAGTACCACTGCCCAATTAGCAATGGGAGATGCTTTAGCAGTATGTCTTTTAGAAATACGCGGATTTTCTAGTCGTGATTTTGCAAAATACCATCCGGGTGGCGCTTTAGGTAAAAAATTATATTTACGTGTGGTAGATATTTCTAGTCAAAACAATAAACCACAAGTACATCCAGACACTAATATTAAAGAGGTGATTTTAAATATCTCTAAAAATATGCTTGGTGTAACTGCC
This sequence comes from Formosa sp. L2A11, assembly GCF_009796865.1. Taxonomy (GTDB): domain Bacteria; phylum Bacteroidota; class Bacteroidia; order Flavobacteriales; family Flavobacteriaceae; genus Formosa. The sequence continues at coordinate 3,587,454 of NZ_CP047028.1, forward strand.
GTTATTGAAGACAACAAAATTGTTGGAATTATTACCGATGGAGATTTAAGACGTATGCTTACCAAAACGGATAATTTCATAAATTTAACGGCTAAAGATATTATGGGAGTTTCTCCTAAAATTATCAATGAAAATGCAATGGCTATAAAAGCATTAGAGCTTATGGAAGGTAATGATATCTCTCAGCTTATTGTATGTAAAGACGATGAGTCTTATGCAGGAGTAGTTCATATTCACGATTTAATAAAAGAAGGTATTATATAATGGCAGAAAAAAAGAATGTTAACGAGATGTCTTTTTTAGACCATCTTGAAGAATTAAGATGGCATTTAATTAGAGCAACTTTAGCAGTTATGATTGCTGCTGTTGCAGCTTTTTTGGCAAAAGGATTTATTTTTGACACCCTTATTTTTGGCCCAACAAAACCAAGCTTTTTTACTTACGATATTTTATGTCGAGTTTCTAATTATTTAGGATTAGACGATAGTTTCTGCTTTAATGAAGCGGCTTTTGAAATACAAAGTAGAACTATGGCAGGACAGTTTTCTGCTCATATTTGGACAGCAATTACAGCTGGTTTCATTATTTCATTTCCTTATATTCTTTACGAATTATGGAAATTTATTAGCCCTGGAATGCACCCTAGCGAACGTAAAAACTCTAGAGGTTTTATCATAATTTCTTCAATACTTTTCTTTTTAGGAGTATTGTTTGGCTATTATGTAATTTGTCCGTTATCTATTAACTTTTTAGGAACCTACCAAGTAAGTAGCAAAGTACATAACGATTTCGATTTAAGTAGTTACATTAGTTTAATTCGTTCGTCTGTTATTGCCTGTGGTATTATTTTCGAGCTTCCTATAATTATATATTTCCTTGCTAAAGTGGGACTTATAACTCCTGAATTCTTAAAGAAATACAGAAAATTTGCACTTATTATTGTACTTGTCGTATCGGCAGTAATTACACCACCGGATATTGCAAGTCAAGTTATTGTAGCCATTCCTGTGTTAATTCTATACGAAGTGAGTATTGTTATTGCTAAATTTGTGACCAGAAGAGAAAGATCTAAATCTAAAGCAATAAAAAATGTCAAATAATATAACAGAATTTAACGAGTACAGAGCCAAAATGAATGACCGCATTTTGAGCGATGATAATAAAATTATAAAACGCATCTTTAATTTAGATACGAATGCTTTTCAAGCAGGCGCTCTAGATGTAAAAACTAAAGAACTTTTAGGACTTGTAGCCTCTGCGGTATTACGTTGCGACGATTGTGTAAAGTATCATTTAGAAACAGCACACAAATCTGGATTAACACGAGCAGAAGTTGTAGAAGCCTTAAGTATTGCGACACTTGTTGGTGGTACAATTGTAATTCCTCATTTACGTCGTGCATACGAGTTTTGGGACGAATTAGAAGCTTCAGAAGTATAATTTAAAGTAAAATAATAAGAAACAGAATGTGCTAATTTTAGTATTTTAGCACTTCTGTATTTCTAAATTAGATAAAAAACACCATAACGTGAAATTAAAAGCTGAACATTTAATGAAGTCCTATAACGGACGAAAAGTTGTGAAAGATGTCTCTTTAGAGGTTAATCAGGGGGAAATTGTGGGTTTACTTGGTCCTAATGGAGCCGGAAAAACGACATCTTTTTACATGATTGTTGGCTTAATAAAACCTAACGGCGGAACTATTTTTTTAGACAATCAAGAAATTACAAAATACCCAATGTATAAACGAGCACAAAACGGTATTGGGTATTTAGCACAAGAAGCTTCTGTATTTAGAAAACTAAGTATTGAAGACAATATTTTAAGCGTATTACAACTGACTAAGCTGAGCAAAAAAGAGCAGCTCATGAAAATGGAATCGCTCATTGAAGAATTTAGTTTAGGGCACATTCGTAAAAGTCGTGGCGACTTATTATCTGGAGGAGAACGTAGACGTACAGAAATTGCACGAGCACTTGCTACAGACCCTAATTTTATTTTATTAGATGAACCTTTTGCAGGAGTAGATCCTGTTGCTGTAGAAGATATTCAGCGTATTGTAGCGCAACTTACCAAAAAGAATATTGGTATATTAATTACAGACCACAACGTTCAAGAAACCTTAGCCATTACAGATAGAACTTACTTAATGTTTGAAGGTGGTATTTTAAAGGCAGGAAAACCTGAAGAACTTGCCGAAGACGAAATGGTACGTAAAGTATATTTAGGACAGAACTTCGAACTGCGTAAAAAGAAATTAGATTTTTAAATCAGATTCTTTTTTAGTTTTTATTTCAGTATTATTAGTCATTGGAAAATCTTTAATTTGACCATCGATATACATACGTAATTCATGGTCTGAATGAACTAAATTAATACTAATACCTTTTTCTTTCAAAAATCTTAATACAAAACCAAACTCGAATGATGTGTCTGGAATTAAAACTTTAATATTAGATTTTAAATCTGTTTTTAAATAAATAGCACTTTCTTGCTTATAACCACCACAGTTATATTTTAAACTCAGTATTTCAGAAAAATTAAAATGTTTTGGTTTTATATCCTTAAAAGTATAAGGTTTAATTAATTCAATACCATCAGCTTTTATTTCAATTGTATTTTCATTAAAAGCTTTAAGAAAACCAACTATTGAAATTATCAAAATTATAGCACCTGTAATCACTTTACCACTAATTGTGTTTGCTAAATAAATTGTAAACAAACTAATAAGGATTAAAATCAAGAAAGAAAAAGAATTGATTTTTTTTTGTTCCGTTTTATAGATTATATGTTCATTTTTACTGCTATCAGATTTCATAAATCGTTAATAAATAAAATCTAATACTCTCCTTTAATAACAACATCTAACATAGACATTGCCACGTAAACAAGAATAATTAATGGTATTGCTGCAAACTGTAAAAACACAAGTAAAAGCACACATATTATTAAGAACACATAACGTATTGTATTAGGTTTAAAATCCCATGTTTTAAACTTAAGAGCAAATAATACAATAGGAGCGTTTAATAAAAAAGTACTCGCTATGGTTAAAGCAATTAAAAAGCCTTGATTCATAATTATAGCATTCATCATGTCGTTATGTTGTAACTCCATAATTAATGGTAAAGAAATAATTAATAACGTATTTGCTGGTGTTGGTAATCCTTTAAAATAATCTTGTTGTTCTTCATCTAAATTAAATTTTGCAAGACGATATGCAGAAGATAATGTAATAAAAAAACCAATAAGAGGTAAAAACGAAGGCATTACAGCTTCTCCGCTAAAAAAAGCATTCCACGAACCTCCATCTGTGACTAATTCAGGTCTTTCTATACTTAGACTAAGTAATTTATACATTACTATTCCTGGCACAACACCACTAGTAACCATATCTGCGAGAGAATCTAATTGTAAGCCGAGTTCTGAAGATACTTTAAGTTTTCGTGCAGCAAAGCCATCGAAGAAATCAAAAAAAACACCTCCAAAAACAAAGGCTGCGGCTGCTATAAAATGATTATGTACTGCAAAAACTACGGCGATACATCCACAAAATAAGTTTAATAAAGTTAGCGCATTGGGTATGTAATTTTTAATCGACATGTTGTATTTAGTTTGTGTAAAAATACTAAAGAAATACGGTCTTAAACAAGACCATTTGTATAAATAACACAATAAGCTTACCTTTTTTAAGTTAAGTACTCAGTTACCGAATAGGCAAAACAATTTTTAAATAGAATTTAACGCCACATAATGCGATAAATAAAGTTTTAACCCAATTAAATTATCTGCATATTTGTAAAAAAATTAACATTGAGGATATTATTCACCACTTTTTTCGTTTTACTAACAGCTACTGTTTCTAGTCAGACTGTAAGAAAATACTCTAACGAATTCATGAATATTGGTGTAGATGCTGCGGCATTGGGAATGAGTAATTCTGTGACATCACAAACTGCCGATGTAAATTCTGGCTATTGGAATCCTGCAGGTTTGGTTAATTTAGAAGACAATCAGCTTGCTTTAATGCATTCCAGTTACTTTGCCAACATTGCCAATTATGACTATGCGGCTTATGCCATGCCAATAGATAACCAAAGTGCCATGGCAATATCGTTAATTCGTTTTGGAGTTGATGACATTTTAGATACCACCCAATTAATAGACGACGATGGAAACATTAACTACGATAGAATTCAGTTATTTTCTACTGCAGATTATGGCGTAACCTTTTCTTACTCTAGAAGACCAACTTTTGTAGAAGGTCTTACTTATGGTGTAAATGCGAAAGTAATAAGACGAATTATAGGTGAATTTGCTAATTCTTGGGGATTTGGTTTAGATGTAGGAATTCAATATCACACAGACTCTTGGAAATTCGGATTAATGGCTAGAGATATTACAACTACTTTTAATGCCTGGCAAATTGATGAGGATAAATTCCAGACCATACAAAATGCCATTGGCGACCAAAATCAAGAATTACCAGAAACAACCGAAATTACAATTCCTAAATTACAATTAGGAATTTCGAAACAATTCAACTTTAATTACGATTATTCTTTAGAAACAGCAATAGATTTACAAATGCGTTTCGAAGAAAATAACGATATTATTTCAACAAGTTCTTTAAGTATAAATCCTTCTTTTGGTTTTGAATTTGGCTATTTAAGCATGGTATATTTACGTGGCGGAATAGGTAATTTTCAGAACGAATTACAACTTGATAATACTACACAAGTTAGCTTCCAGCCTAGTTTTGGTGTTGGTTTTAAATACAACGGTATTCAGGTAGATTACGCATTTACAGACATTGGCGATCAAAGTGTCGCATTATATTCGAATGTGTTTTCTTTAAAATTGGATTTTAGTATCTTTAGACAATAATCTATAGGATAAATATATCCTTTTAAATTTAGTTTTTACGCTGTGAAACACTTCCTATTAGCCCTTGCAACAGGATTATTATTAGGCCTTGGCTGGCCAACTTACGGTTTTCCTGTCTTATTATTTGTTGCTTTTATTCCTTTACTTTACGTTGCAAATGATATTAAAGAAGATAAAACATTAAAGTATAAAGGCTGGCGTTTGTTTGGTTTATCTTATTTATCCTTCTTTATCTGGAATTACATCACCACAAATTGGTTACAATATGCCGACATTTTTGGGGCTTGCTTTGCTATACTTGTAAACAGTTTATTAATGGCTTTTCTTATTTTAATTTATCAAGCTGTTTCCAAACGCACTACAATTAACAAATCGCTTTGCTTTTTAATTACTCTATGGATTTGTTTTGAGAAACTACATTTAGGTTGGGAATTTTCTTGGCCTTGGTTAAATTTAGGAAATGCATTTTCCGAACATCCTAAATGGATTCAATGGTACGAATACACAGGAACTTTTGGAGGTACACTCTGGATTTGGTTAGTAAATGTTATTCTTTTTAAAGCACTTTTAACATTCTTTACATTTTCGGATAAAAGCATTTTAAAACGCGCTGCAATTCAAACTACCGCTTTAATTTGTATTCCTATTGCAATATCTATTGTACGATATTACACATACACTCCAGAAACCAATACTATTGAAGCTGTTGTACTTCAACCTAACATCGATCCTTACAGTCAAAAATATAATGCTACCAATAAACAAGTTGGAAATTTATTACAAAAACTAGCCGAAAAAAGTATTACAGCTAAAACCAATTTATTGGTAACACCAGAAACTGTTTTAGCCGAAAACTATGGTGTAGATTTACCTAGTTTTAATACTAGTCCGGAATTCTTTCAAGCGAAAGCATTTGTGTACAACTATCCGAATTTAAATTATTTATTGGGCTTACAATTCTATGATAAGCATACCAATAAAGCAGATATTCTTCCAACATCTAATAAATATAACGATCATTTATGGGTCGATTATTTTAACTCTGCAGCCTTAATTAATTCGGATAAAGAACCTTTAATTTATCATAAATCAAAACTTGTTGTTGGCGTAGAAAACTTTCCTTACCAAAGTGTTTTAAAACCTTTAATTGGAGATGCTATGTTAGATCTTGGTGGTACTGTTGCCATGAAAACAACACAAAAAGAACGTTCTGCTTTTAAAATAAAAAATACAGATTACAAGGTCGCTCCTGTAATTTGTTACGAGTCTGTTTACGGTGAATTTGTAACGGGTTATGTAAGAAATGGTGCTAACGTGTTAGCTATTATGACAAATGATGCATGGTGGGGAAATACACAAGGACACAAACAACATTTAAGTTACGCAAGATTACGAGCTATAGAAACACGGCGTGCTATTACAAGAAGTGCCAATACTGGTATTTCTGCTTTTATTAGCCCTAAAGGAGACCTTATAAAAACGTTAGAATATAATAAACAAGGTGCTTTAAAAGCCAATATTCCTGTAAATACAAACAAGACGTTTTATGTAACGGCTGGCGATTATATTGCTAGAATAAGTATGTTTATAGCGCTTGGATTATTTTTAATTACATTTTTTAGAAAGAAAAGAGTATAATAAAATTGATTTTAATAATGTAAAACTATTAGCAATAGGATACTATTTTACAATTCTACATCTCTTTTTAAGCTCTATTTAAGAGTCTAAAAAAGTCACTTTTATTCTTATATGAGGCTGAAACAAATTCAGCTTAACTACATAATATGTAAAAGTAACATTTAATAAAATCAACTACTTTTTAAAATATTAGGACATAAGTAGTACCAAAAGTTCTTTTAGTAAATCCCCTTGCGGTACAGCGTTAGAGCCCACACCTTTGCTTTTTACATCAAACTCACGAAGTATTGAAATATTAGCACTTACTTTTCTCATAGGATAATTTGCGACTGCCGTTAAATACTCGTTTACAAAATAAGGATTAATACCAACTGCTTTAGCAATATTTCTAGGGTTTCTGTCTGGCAAACCATGTATATTTAATAACTGAGAAAAGAAACTAAAAACTAAAGACACCGTTACTACCATTGGATTATCTTTAGGGTTTTCGGCAAAATATTTTACAATACGTTGTGCCTTTAAAACATCTTTCGCGCCTATAGCTTTACGTAATTCAAAATTATTGTAGTCTTTACTAATACCAATATTTTCTTCAATATGTTCGGGAGTAATCTGGCTATCTTTTGGTAAAATTATCTGAAGTTTCTCTAACTCATTATTAATTTTACTTAAGTTGTCACCTAAAAATTCCACTAACATTTGTGAAGCTTTAGGTGTAATAGTATACGATTTAGAAGCTAAAGTACGACGAATCCAATCGGCTACTTGGTTTTCATAAAGCTTCTTACTTTCAAAAACAACTCCTGCTTTTTTAATGGCTTTATAAACAACCTTACGTTTATCTACCGTTTTATATTTATAATTTAAAACTAATATGGTAGACGGTTGCGGGTTTTTAGCATAATCTGCCAACTTATCTATAGTACGCGATAAATCTTGAGCTTCTTTAACAATAATAACTTGGTATTCTGCCATCATAGGATACCGTTTTGCGTGACCAGCAATATCTTCTATAGTGACATCGCGACCATACAACACCATTTGGTTAAACCCTTTTTCTTCTTCACTTAAAACATGTGTCTCAATATAATCTGAAAGTTTATCTATATAATAGGTCTCCTCTCCCATTAAAAGATAAATAGGTTTTAATTTCTTTTGATTAATATCTGCAACTAATTGTTTTATCTCGTCCAAACTGTAAACTATCTAGGATTATTCCAAAAATACACTCTCGGAATTTGGTTTTTAAATTTTGAAATCTACCTTTGAATAATTCAAGACTTAACAATGCAAGAACTAAACTTTCCGAAGTTTTCATTTCGATTCAAAAATAGCGAAAATAAAATTTCTATTTTTGATGATATTCGTAAAAAATTTGTAATTCTTCAACCCGAAGAATGGGTACGCCAACATTGCGTACATTATTTAATACAAGTTAAAGGCTATCCAAAATCTTTAATAAATGTCGAGAAAGAATTAATTGTAAACAAATTACGCAAGCGCTACGATATTGTTATTTTTAATCCAGATGGTAGTATTCATGTTATTGTAGAATGTAAAGCACCAAAAATAAAAATTACACAAACCACATTCGACCAAATTGCACGTTACAACTTAACGCTTAACGCTAGTTATTTAATGGTAACAAACGGATTAAATCATTATTATTGTCAGATGGATTTTGATGCAGAACAATATAATTTCTTACAAGACATCCCTAATTACAACGCATAATTGTATATGAAAATTGCTATTGCTATATTAAATTGGAATGGAGCTAAATTGCTAGAACAGTTTTTGCCATCGGTTATTTTACACTCTAAAGATGCCGATATTTATGTTATTGATAATGCATCGACGGATAATTCTGTAAACATTCTTAAAAAACAATTTCCTTCTGTACATATTATTCTTAATACTGAAAACGGAGGTTATGCTAAAGGTTATAACGACGGGTTAAAACATATAATAGCAGATATTGTTTGTTTACTAAATAGCGACATCGAAGTTACAGCCAATTGGCTTACGCCTATTAAATCGGCTTTTAATCAAAATCCCAAAACGGCTATTGTTCAACCTAAAATCTTAGACTATAAAAACAAAGATTATTTTGAATATGCAGGAGCTGCAGGTGGATTTATAGATAAATATGGTTATCCGTTTTGTCGCGGACGTATTTTTAGTACTTTAGAAAAAGACAACGGTCAATACAATACCAACTTAGATATTTTTTGGGCAACAGGAGCTTGTTTATTTATAAGATTAGATGTTTTTAAAACATTAAACGGGTTTGATGAAGCTTTTTTTGCACACATGGAAGAGATTGATTTGTGTTGGCGTACAAAAAATTTAGATTTTAATATAAAATGCATCCCAGATTCCGTAGTATATCATGTTGGAGGTGCAACCTTAAATGCATCAAATCCACAAAAAACGTATTTAAATTTCAGGAACAATTTATTCACTTTAGTAAAAAATGCAGGAGGCAATATATTGGTTATCATCTTCAGTAGAATGGTTTTAGATGGCTTAGCCGGAATACAGTTTTTATTTCAATTAAAATTTAAGCATTTCTTTGCAATAATCCGAGCACATTTTAGTTTCTATAGTCAACTATCAAGATTAATTAAACAAAGAAAGAAGCTAGTAAAGACGGCTAATTATTACAAAACAAGATCTATTGTGTGGGATTATTTCCTAAAAAAGAAACAAAAGTTCAACGATTTATAAAATAGTTAGCAAAAGTTTTGTTAAACCCTATTTTAACATCTTTTTTTTCATATTTTTGATATGTTTAAATGTAATTTAAAAATTATTATGAAGAAACTAATTTTAAGCAGTGCTGCTGCTTTACTCCTTTTATCGTCATGTGTATCTAAAAAAGATTATACAGCTTTAGAAGCAAAACAACAAGAAACTGAAGATTTATTAAATACCGCAACGGTTAAACTAAATAGTTGTTTAACTGAAAAAGCTGCTGCAACCGCAAGAGCTGAAGCTTTAAAAGATCAAATCACAGATTTAATTGATACTAAAGGTAACTTAACAACACTAACTCAAAAAGGTGCTGAAAACTTAGAAAAATCTTTAGAAAGTTTAAAAGAAAAAGATCTTAAGATTACAAGATTACAAGATGCATTAACTAGAAAAGACAGTGTTACTTTAGCTGTAGTTACTAGTTTAAAGAAAGAAGTAGGTATAAACGATCCTGACATTGAAATTAATGTTGAAAAAGGTGTTGTATTTATTTCTATCGCAGATAAATTATTATTTAAAAGTGGAAGTTATATTGTAACAGATAAAGCTAAAAGCGTATTAGGAAAGGTTGCTAAAGTTATTAATAGCAAACCAGACTTTGAAGCTATGGTTGAAGGACATACAGATAACGTACCTTACAAAAAAGGTGGTATTATTCAAGACAACTGGGATTTAAGTGTAAAACGTGCAACTTCTGTTGTAAGAGTATTACAAGACTTAGATGTTAATCCTGCACAATTAATTGCAGCTGGTAGAAGTCACTATGTACCATTAGTAGATAATGATACTGCTGAAAACAGAGCAACAAACAGACGTACTCGTATTGTTGTACTTCCTAAAATTGACCAATTCTACGAAATGGTTGAAAAGGAAATGAAAAATATGGTAGAAGCAGATCAAAAATAATTGATTCTCACATAATATATTTAAAAGCTCAATCTAACGATTGGGCTTTTTTTTATCTTCTTTTTTTAAATTAAATTAGAAGTATCCCTTATATTATCTTTATTTTCGAAACCGAAAAATAAGCACCAATAACATGGACAAAAACACCAAGAAAACACCTCCTGCTTTAATTACTAGAGATTGGTTAGCGATAGAACGCACTAAATTGGCAAACGAACGTACCTTTTTAGCTTATTTTAGAACCTTTATGGTGTTTCTAGGAACAGGATTAACCATTATAAAAATGCATATGTTTGTACGTATGGAATGGTTTGGGGTTTTATTATTAATTATAGCTCCAATTGTATTAGCCATAGGAGTTTATAGATTAATAAAAGTTCGTAACATAATACGAGATCATTATAACGTTTAAATGAAAGCAGCTACAGTAAGAGCCATAAAAGTAGAATTACAAGATCAGACGCATGCAGAACTTATGGAGTTATGCTTACGTTTATCTAAATTTAAAAAAGAAAACAAAGAGCTCCTCACCTATTTATTGTTCGAATCTTATAACGAAGCAGATTACATAAATCAGATTAAACTAGAAGCTTCAGAACAATTTAAAACCATTAATACAAATAGTTTTTTTTACATTAAAAAGAGTGTGCGTAAAATTTTAAGACAACTTAAAACTTATGCTAGATATTCCGGTAAGAAAGAAACAGAAGTAGAATTGTTATTGTTTTTTTGTGCGGAATTAAAAGCGTTTAAACCGTCTATAAAAAATAACGTTACGCTAATGGGTTTATACAACAGAACAATAGAAAGTATAAAGAAAAGTATTTCTACTTTACACGAAGATTTACAATACGATTATCAATTAGAACTCGATAAATTATAAAAAAAAGCCTGTAAATACATTTACAGGCTTTTTATATATTTTAAGAAAAAAAGATCTAAAACATTTCTCTTCCTGAGAAATGAAAAGCACCTTCAATTGCAGCATTTTCATCACTATCACTCCCGTGAACAGCATTTTCTCCTATTGAAGCAGCAAACAATTTACGTATTGTTCCTTCTGCAGCTTCTGCTGGATTAGTTGCACCAATAAGTGTTCTAAAGTCTTCAACTGCATTTTCTTTTTCAAGAATAGCAGCAACGATAGGTCCACGTGTCATAAAGTCTACTAATTCATTAAAAAAAGGTCTCTCGTTATGTATTGCATAAAATGCTTGAGCGTCTGCAATGGTCATTTGCGTTAATTTCAATGCAACGATTCTAAATCCTGAAGCGTTGATTTTTTCTAAAATTGCGCCAATGTGTCCGTTTTCAACCGCATCTGGCTTAAGCATTGTAAATGTTCTATTTGTTGCCATTTGTTTTTTTAAATTTGGCTCAAAAGTAATGCATTTCTTAGTAAATACAATATAAACACACATTAAAAAATTGTATCTTCGCCTCTTATGACAACAGCAGAAATCACCCAAATACAAGCACTTTTAAGCTCACCAAAACAGATTATTATTGTACCTCATAAAAATCCTGATGGCGATGCTATGGGCTCTACCCTAGCACTGTATCATTATTTAAAAATGTACAATCATGAGGTTTTAGTAATCTCTCCTAACGACTATCCTGACTTTTTAAAATGGTTACCAGGAGATGATACAGTCTTAAAACACGATTCTCATACAAAACAATGCAATGCATTATTGCTTAAAGCAGATCTTATTTTTACCCTAGATTTTAATGCTCTACATCGTGTTGGAGCCATGGGAGATGTAATTAAAGAAAGTGAAGCAACTAAGTTAATGATAGACCACCACCAACAACCAGACGATTATGCTAAATATATGTTTTCGGATGTAAGCATGAGTTCGACTTGCGAAATGGTTTACAGGTTTATAGAAATGTTAGGAGATGAAAACAAAATAACTTCAGACATTGCAACCTGTTTATATACAGGAATTATGACAGACACAGGGTCTTTCAGGTTTCCTTCTACAACAAGTAAAACACACTTTATTATAGGTAAACTTATTGAAGCTGGTGCAAATAATGCCCAAATTCATAATAATATTTACGATACTAATAGTTACGAAAAACTTCAGCTTTTAGGTTGTGCTCTAAGTAATTTAAAAGTCATTCCAGAGTTACGCACTGCTTTTATTACACTGTCGCAAGACGAGTTAAATAGTTTCGACTTTAAAAAAGGAGATACAGAAGGTTTTGTAAATTATGGTTTATCGCTAAACAATATTATTTTTGCGGCAATTTTTATTGAACACAAAAAGGAAAATATTATTAAAATATCTTTACGCTCTAAAGGCGATTTCTCTGTGAACGAATTTTCTAGACAATATTTTGAAGGTGGCGGACATACCAATGCTGCTGGAGGAAAAAGCGATTTAAGTTTAAGTGAAACTGTTGAAAAATTTATTAGTATCTTACCAAGCCATAAAAAGGAATTAACTGCATGAAAAAATTAGGTTTATGTTGTTTGGTTATTTTCAGTATTATAAGCTGTAAATCTCCAGAAGCCAGACGACCAATATCTGTAAAAGGTGGTTCGTATATAGAGGAATCTGTAGCACGTAACATTAAATTATACGAAAACGAAAAGGCACACTTTCAAGACATTATGGATGCAAATCCAGATCAGAAATACGAAGTCTCTCAAAATGGTTTTTGGTATACTTACAACACAAAAATAGAATCGGACTCGTTACCTAAACCAGTTTTTGGAGACATTGTACATTTCGATTATGATGTTAAAAATATAAACGGAGATGTACTTTACACCTACGCAGAAACCAAACCAGACACATATATTATGGATAAACAGGATTTGTTTACTGGTTTACGCGAAGGTCTTAAGTTAATGAAAGCAGGAGAAACTGCTACATTCTTATTCCCTTCTACAAAAGCTTATGGCTATTATGGCGATCAAAATAAAATTAGTACCAATACACCTTTAATATGTAAGGTAACAATTCATTCAATAATCGAAAATTAATTTCACAAATGACATTATTAAAACAATCTTTTAAGTTTTTACTACTTGCTCTAATGGTAAGTTTTACAGCCTGCAACGACAAATATCCTGATTTAGGAGATGGTATGTATGCTGAAATTATTACAAATAAAGGAACTATGGTTGCAAACCTTGAGTTCGAAAAAGTACCTGTAACAGTAGCTAACTTTGTATCGCTTGCTGAAGGAACAAATACTATGGTAGATAGTATTTACAAAGGAAAAAAATTCTACGATGGTATTCTTTTTCACCGTGTTATTGATGGATTTATGATCCAAGCAGGAGATCCTACAGGAACAGGATCTGGCGGACCAGGATATAAATTCCCAGACGAATTTAACGATTCTCTAAGACACAATAAACCAGGTATTTTATCTATGGCTAATGCTGGACCTGGATCTAACGGAAGTCAGTTTTTTATTACAGAAATACCAACTCCTAATTTAGATGACAGACATAGTGTTTTTGGTGAATTAGTTTTAGGTCTTGATGTTCAAGATTCTATTTCTAATGTAAAAAAAGATGCTAGAGATAAGCCTTTAGAAGATGTTGTTATTAAAACGATAAACATTATTAGAAAAGGTGCTGCTGCTAAAAAGTTTGATGCTAATGCTGTTTTCTTGAATAGTTTTGCTGAAATTGAACGTAAAAAAGAAGAAGCAGACAAAAAAATAAACGATGCTAAAGCGGCTTTCTTAGAAAAAGATAAAGCTTTAAGAGCTGCTGTAAAAACATCGCCTACAGGTTTAGGAATGTCTACAATTAGTGAAGGGACAGGTGTTAAACCAGAATCTACAGACAATGTACTTATTAATTATGCAGGTTATTTAGAAGACGGTTCTTTATTCGATTCTAATTATGTAGAAGTTGCTAAAGAATACGGAGTATATAATCCACAAAGAGATCAACAAGGTGGTTACAAACCATTCCCAATGATTTATAATGAAACTGCTGGTCTAATCCCAGGATTTAGAGAAGCCATGTTAAACATGAATATTGGAGATAAAGTTAGAGTTTATATTCCTTCTGCTTTAGCTTATGGAGAACGAGGTGCCGGTAATGTAATTAAGCCAAACTCAAATCTAATTTTCGATTTAGAAATCGTTGGTATTGCAGAAAAACAATAAAAACATTTCACATTTACACATAAAAAAAGCCGCTAATTATAGCGGCTTTTTTATTTATATACATGTCCCGTCCTGAAATAGCGATACACTAAAATTTAGTGTAATGAAAACATCAGACCATTTAGGGCATACCAAGCGTACCCAAAAAGACTACTCTCTTTCTTTTAAACTTAAATTAGTTGAAGAATTAGAGCTTGGACTTCTTACAAAATCACAAGCTAAGCTTAAATATGGCATCCAAGGAGATTCTACAGTAACCAAATGGTTGCAAAAATATGGTAACTTTGATTGGGAACACCAATCTCCAAAAACGATGTCAAAAACTCCAGAACAAAAAATACTCGAATTAGAAGCTAAGGTTAAACTTCTAGAAAAGCAAAAGGCAAGAGCAGAACACCTTGCTGAACGTGCAGATAAGAAGGTTATAATTTTTGATATGCTCGTAGATATGGCTGAAAAGGAATATGATATCGAAATCAGAAAAAATTACAAACCCGAGTTATCAAAAACTTCAAAGAAGACCAAAAAGAGACCATAATCTCTTCCTGTGAATTACTCGGGGTAAATAGACAGGTTTATTACAGAGCTATAAAATCCAAAAAGCATAAGCAAAGCTTAGCAAAACAAGTTATAGCTATGGTACGTTCTGTTAGGAATTTAATGCCAAGGCTAGGCACAAGAAAATTATATTATATACTTAAAAATGAATTAAGCAAAGTACATGTAGGTAGAGATAAGTTGTTTAGAATACTCAAAGCAAACCACATGGTTATAAAACCTAAAAAGAGTTATCATATAACAACTGACTCTCATCATAGATTTAGAAAGCATAAGAATAAAATTAATGAGATAGAATTTAATCGTCCAGAACAGGTTTGGGTAAGCGATATCACCTACACTGGGAATAGAAAAAATCCGTCTTACCTTGCTTTAGTTACAGATGCATATTCAAAAAAAATAATGGGCTATGACATATCAAATAGTCTTGAAGTTGGAGGTTCTCTTAGAGCTCTTGAAATGGCTCTAAGAAAAAGAAGTTATAAAGACCAATCTTTAATACATCACTCAGACAGAGGTTTGCAGTATTGTTCTAATGATTATCAGAACTTGCTAAAAGACAAAAATATTATTACAAGTATGACAGAGAAATATGATCCTTATGAAAATGCTATCGCAGAGCGTGTAAATGGTATTTTGAAACAAGAATTTGCAATAGCAACTTACGATACCGATATAGAAACAAAGAAATTAATAATCAAAGATGCAGTCAATATTTACAATAGTTTAAGACCACATTTTTCTAATCATATGCGAACACCTGATATGATGCATAAACAACAAAAATTAAAAAGAAAACAGTATAAATCAAAAAAGCTGAACAATCTTAAGATTGTTCAGCTTTAATTAATATTTTTAATCCTTTAATAATCTGTATCGTTTATTCAGGACTAGACAACATTCCTATTTATTAGGAATCTCTTTTAAAATTTCAAGAACAAACTCCCAATATTTCTGTACTGAAGAAATACAAGCACGTTCGTCTGGAGAATGCGCTCCTTTAATGGTCGGGCCAAAACTAATCATTTCCATATCTGGATAATTAGAACCAATAATACCACATTCTAATCCTGCGTGACAAGCAGCTACATGTGCTTTTTCGCCATGCATTCTTTCGTAAGTAGCATCTAACACTTTTAATATAGAAGAGTCCATATTTGGAGCCCAACCAGGATAATCGCCTGTACAAGCAACTTCACATCCTGTTAATTCAAATGTAGATCTTAATGCATTTGCTAAATCCCATTTAGAACTTTCTACAGAAGAACGCGTTAAACACCCTACTTTTATATGTCCGTCTTTCACTAAAACACGAGCAACATTATTAGACGTTTCTACCAATTCTGGAATATCTGCACTCATACGGAATACACCATTAAAAGCAGCATATAAAGCACGTGTAAATCCTTCTTGAACACCTAAATCCATAATTTTTTCAGGTAATTCTACAGTTTCTACAGTTACATTTAAATCTGGTTCCATTGTTTTTAATTCTTCCTGAATTGTAGATGTTTGTAGTTTCATCTCTAATTCAAAAGCGGCTTGATGTACAGCATCTATAGCTACAATGGCATGACTTTCTCTAGGGATAGCATTACGTAAACTACCACCATCAATTTCAGAAATACGTAACCCGAAGTTTTCAAAACCATCAAATAATAAACGATTTAAAATCTTATTAGAATTTCCAAAACCACAGTGAATTTCCATTCCAGAATGTCCTCCTTGAAGGCCATTAACCGTAATTTTATATCCTAATTTAAATTCAGGAGTTTCTTCTTCTTCGTATGTTCTTGTTGCAGTAACATCAATTCCACCAGCACAACCAACGCCAATTTCATCATCTTCTTCTGTATCTAAATTTAAAAGAATGTTTCCTTCTAAAACACCTCCTTTTAAACCTTGAGCACCTGTCATCCCAGTTTCTTCATCAATAGTAAACAAAGCTTCTAAAGGCGGATGAGCAATGTCTGTACTTTCTAGAATAGCCATAATTGTAGCCACTCCTAAACCATTATCTGCACCAAGTGTTGTTCCTTTTGCACGTACCCAATCACCATCTACGTACATCTCGATACCTTGCGTTGCAAAATCGAAAACAGTACTGCTATTTTTCTGGTGTACCATATCTAAATGCGATTGCATTACAATAGGTGCTTTTCCTTCCATTCCAGCACTAGCAGGTTTTTTAATAATTACATTTCCTACTTCATCTTCAATAGTTTCCAATCCTAAAGACGTTCCAAAATCTTTCATAAAGGCAATAACTTGCTCTTCTTTTTTCGAGGCCCTCGGGACAGCGTTTAAGTCTGCAAACTTGTTCCAAAGTACCTTCGGTTCTAGCGCTCTTATTTCTGAATTCATAATTTCGTTTTAAATGTTACACAAAGGTACATATTAGCAACCACCTATTACAAACATTTACTTATTTTTGAAGCATGCATAAAAACCCAAAATCATATCTAGCGTTTTCGCTAATTCCTGTATATTTCTTAGTGAAATTCTTATCTCATTATCCTGAATTTATAGAACAGTATTACAGTAATGGTATTTATCCTATTATTTCTAAAAGTTTACGTTACGGTTTGGGATGGATTCCCTTTTCGTTTGGAGACTTTGTCTATGCTTTTGCTGTGATTTACATGATAAGATGGTTAATTGTAAATAGAAAACGGTTTTTAACAGATACTCAGTTTTGGCTTATTGATATTTTATCTACAGTAACTTTAATCTATTTTGCCTTTCATTTGTTTTGGGGCATGAATTACTACAGATTACCGCTTCATAAAAATTTAAATTTAGAAGCAGATTATACTACAGAACAACTTTTTAAAATAACAGATTTACTAATTGATAAAACGAATACACTTCAGTCTGAAATTACAAAAAATGATACTATAAAAGTAGAAATGCCATATAGTAAATCGGAAATTATGAAACGTTCTGAGGCTGGTTATAAAAACCTAGAAGCTCAATATCCGCATTTAAAATATCATCCGCGAAGTATTAAAAAATCATTATTTAGCGTTCCGCTTACATACATGGGATTTAGCGGATATTTAAATCCGTTAACAAATGAAGCTCAGGTAGATTATTTAATTCCTACCTATAAATTCCCAACAACAGCTGCACACGAAATGGCACATCAATTAGGTTATGCTGCAGAAAACGAGGCTAATTTTATTGGCTGTTTAGCCACTATAAATAACGACGATATTTACATGAAATATTCTGGTTACGCCTTTGGATTACGCCATTGTCTAAATGAAATTTACAGAAGAGATCCAAAGCAATACGAAATCTATATTAAAAAAGTAAATGTAGGTGTGTTGAAGAATTATGAAGAAACACGTGTGTTTTGGGAAAGCTATCAAAACCCTTTAGAACCTCTTTTTAAGGTTACATACAACTCGTATTTAAAGGCTAACAATCAGCAAGGTGGGATGGAAAGTTACAGTTATGTTGTAGCGCTTTTAGTAAATTATTTTCATAAAAATCTACTTTAAAATAAAAATGTTAACAAAGCGAAATTACACGCTTTGTTAACATTTTAAATATATTGGTATTCTTTATAACAAGATTACTCTATCGTTTCTGCTCCTTCAGGAACATTATAAAACGAAGCATCTTTCTTCTGTTTAGATAATTGCACATTAGAAAACTCAACTTCGTTTCTCACCGCTACAGGTTTACCATCTACAACTTTATACCATTGTATAGATTTTGGTAATTTTACACCATTTACATCTTGCCAATTCCCGTATTTTATATAGTTGAACTTTTTACTTTTTTCTTTAGCAAAAAACGTCATAGTATAAGCTAACCAAGTCATTTCATTTGTTTTAGCATCATAATATATAATGTATTCATCATCTGGAGACGAACCAACTTCTGCACCATAAGAAATTTGAATTCCAGGATATTCTACACCTTCAAAACGTAAAGGTTCTGCTTCACTATATGTAATACCATCATCCGATAACACAAAAGGCATGGCATAGAAATAGAACATTAAATTATAATAAAACTTAGGTTTTCCTTTGTAAGCTACAGTATCCTTAGATTGCAACCACACATCTTTCCCATTAAAACCTAAAATGTGATTTGGCATTTCAATATGTGCTTTTCTACTTTTTAAATCGGTAGTTGTTATTTCTGCACCGTCTGGTTTTTGCATTGTAAACTCTAAGGTTTCCATAGCATTCCAAGTAGCCAAACCTCCATGAGCTTCAAATACTTTTGTAATATTTTCTGGATAGCTTTTAGATACTTTTTTTGGAGTTGCAACGTCCTCTGTAGATTGCTGCTCTGTCGTTTTCTTTTCGGCAGATTGCTTACAAGAAGCAAAAGCTAAGATTATTAAAAGTAGTAACGTATTTTTCATAGTGTTTTATAATGATTTATGTCCTTTGACGAATTGAAATGGCATTAATTACATCTAAAACATTTACTTTTGTTTTTTTTAGGTTATGAAAGAGATCACAAGCATTCAAAATAGTTACATCAAACAATTAGTTCAATTAAAAGAAAAGTCTCGAGACCGCAAGAAATCTGGACTATTTATAATTGAAGGGCAACGTGAATTGTCTCTAGCTCTAAAAGGACATTACGAGATTGAAACCCTTTTATATTGTAAGGATTTGGCTGAAAACATACACCTTGAAACGTTAACGTCTTCTAACACAGAGATTATTCAAGTTTCTAAAGATGTATATCAAAAATTAGCCTATCGTGATACAACTGAAGGCGTGCTTGCAGTAGCAAAAACAAAAACTTTAGAATTATCAGACTTGGTATTCGACAAACCCAATCCGTTAATTTTAATTGCAGAAGCTCCTGAAAAACCTGGAAATATTGGTGCTTTATTAAGAACTGCAGATGCTGCAAACGCAGATGCATTTATTATCGCCAATCCGAAAACAGATTTATATAATCCTAATATTATTCGTTCTAGTGTAGGTTGCGTCTTTACAAATCAAGTCGCTTCTGGAACTACAGAAGATATTATTTCATTCTTAAAATCTAAAGACATTAATATTTTTTGTGCAGCCTTACAAGCTTCTAAACCCTACCACACTCAAGATTTTACAACAGCGACTGCTTTAGTTGTTGGTACAGAAGCAACGGGATTAAGTCAGGAATGGCGAGATCATGCTACACAAAATATTATTATACCAATGCAAGGCGAAATAGATTCTATGAATGTATCTGTAGCTGCAGGAATTTTAGTTTTCGAAGCAAAACGCCAGCGCCAATTCGCTTAATTTTAAGATTTATTACGCCTTTATATTATGACAGCAACAACGCTTTTCTATATTATTATAGTCTTAATTCTTATCGATTTTATAATCGATAAAGTTCTTGACACCCTAAATGCAAAACATTTTAATGATGCTTTACCTTCAGATTTAGAAGATGTTTACGATGAAGAAGAGTATAAAAAATCGCAACGCTATAAAGCTACAAATTACAAGTTCGGAGTTTTAACGTCTACTTTTTCAATTGTCTTGACATTGGCTTTTTTAGGATTAGATGGTTTTGAATATGTAGATAATTTTGCAAGAAGCTTTAGTGAAAATCCTATACTAATTGCCATAATTTTCTTTGGAATAATTATGATGGGAAGCGATATATTAACAACACCTTTTGCTTACTACCAGACATTTGTAATTGAAGAAAAATTTGGGTTTAACAAAACAACTAAAACTACGTTTTTAATAGATAAAATTAAGGGATGGCTTATGTTAGCTATTATTGGTGGTGGTCTTTTAGCACTTATTATTTGGTTTTACGATATTTCTGGCAAACATTTCTGGCTATATGCTTGGGCTTTAATTGCTGTATTTAGTTTGTTTTTAAATATGTTTTATGCCAAACTAATTGTTCCTTTATTTAATAAACAAACACCGCTTGGAGAAGGTAGTTTACGCGATAAAATTTCTGAATACGCAAAAACTGTTGGTTTTAAATTAGATAACATTTTTGTAATTGATGGTTCTAAACGTAGTACTAAAGCAAACGCATATTTCTCTGGATTTGGAAGCGAAAAACGAGTAACACTTTACGACACACTTATTAACGATTTAAGCGAAGATGAAATTGTTGCTGTACTAGCACATGAAGTTGGACACTATAAAAAGAAACACATTATTTTTAATTTAGTTGCTTCTATATTATTAACAGGATTAACTCTTTTTGTGTTATCCTTATTTATTTCTAATCCGTTATTATCTCAAGCTATTGGAGTAGAAATTCCAAGTTTTCATGTGGGTTTAATTGCTTTCGGATTATTATACAGTCCAATTAGTGAGCTTACAAGTTTAATTATGAATATATTCTCCCGTAAGTTTGAATATCAGGCCGACAATTATGCGAAAGATACACACAATGCAAAAGACTTAATTAGCGGACTTAAAAAATTATCTAAAACCAGTTTAAGCAATTTAACGCCGCACCCAGCATACGTATTTATGCACTACTCTCACCCTACTTTGTTTAGTAGAATTAAGAATTTAAAACGCAAATAAGTCTTTAAGAATTAAAGCAAAGGTGATAATAATCGAGCTAATTTTTCGAGCAGTTCGTGGTACCAAGAACGCGCTAACCAACGTTCTAAGTTAATTTCACTGGCATCGTTTAAATCGGTATTAAAGGCATCTTTAAGTTTCTTATTTACATCCTTATCATAAATAATTGCGTTGACTTCAAAATTTAAATCAAAACTACGCATATCCATATTCGCAGAACCTACAATAGCAATCTCATCATCTACAGCCATGGTTTTTGCATGAATAAACCCTTTTGTATAACGGTATATTTGTACACCAGATTTCATTAACTCTTCGTAATATGAACTTGCTGCAGCATTAACCACTTTAGAATCTGAAGTTCTCGGTACTAATAATTTAACCTTAACACCACTCATAGCCGCAATACAAAGTGCATCCATAATACTTTCGTTTGGCACAAAATAAGGTGTTGTAATTAAAATTTCTTCTTCTGCTAAACTAATGGCTTGTAACAAAGAATATAATATGGTTGGTGTTTTAGAATCTGGCCCACTAGCAGCAATTTGTACAGCAACATTACTTGTGGTTTCAAAAGAATCTAAATTAGGAAAAAACTCGTCTTTAGGTTCAATATCGCATTTGGCACAAAAATTCCAATCACATAAAAACAAATACTGAAGATACCATACAGCAGGACCATGAATTTTTAAATGGGTATCTCTCCAAAAAGGAAATGGTTTTGTTTTAATATCATTTGTATACGTATCACTCACATTAATTCCGCCAACAAATCCTACACGACCATCAATGACAATAATTTTTCTGTGGTTTCGGTAATTCATCCGATTCGCCAAATAAATCAGTTTAATTTTATAAAACGGATACGCTTCAATTCCAGCAGCTCTTAAACGATAAACCATGCTTTTACGAATAGAGCTACTGCCATAATCGTCGTACATGAATTTAACCTGCACACCTTCTTTTGCTTTCTGTATTAAAAGTGTTTCAATTTTTTTACCAACAATATCTTCTGTAAACACATAATATTCTAGGTGTATATGATGTTTTGCCGCTTCAATGGCCTTATAAACTTCTGGGAATTTTGTTTCACCATTAATCAATAAATCAACTTCATTTTTATTGGTTAACGGACTAGAAATATCGTTAAATAATAAACGGATTAGCTTTTTATTAGACTCTAAAAGTGATCCTCTGTTTTTTATAATTTGTTTAGCATAATGCTGAAGTTGAAGCTCTAACTTACGTTCGAATTGAATATTACTAAACAGTTTTTTACTATAAATCTTACTGTTTCTATAATTTACTCCAAATGAAAAATAGAATATAATTCCAAAAACTGGAATAAAAATGACCACTAATAAATACGACAATGTCTTGGTAATATGATTTGTATCATAAATAACACGTAAACATACAATGGCTACAATTATGACATAAATAACCTGAAAAGCTGATAGAAACTCCATACTTAAGTACTGCTAATGTGCTTATTTTTTTCTTCAATCCAACGCGACATAAACTTAGTACTTTGCATGCTATGATGCTGCAACATACGTCCTGTAAAATTATGTAACCGATGAGATTTTAAATCTTTTTGAAGTTCTTGAACACGATTTATAAACTGCTCCCGAAAGTACAACTTATTAAAACGCGAATTCAAACTTTTAAACCCCAAGTGTTGTTTTTTTTCCCAAAGAGATTCATTCGTATATAATTCTAAAATTTGTGATGTAAATACCTCAGCATCATCTGCAATAAAACCATTAGGTTCTAAACTTCCAAACATGCCTTCTGCAGCGATTAAAGACATGGCACAAGGAGTACCATTTGTCATGGCGTCTACCAATTTTCCTTTTAAACCTGCACCAAAAACCAAAGGTGCAATACAAATTTTAGCGTGTTTCATTACAGCGTTTACATCTTCTGCAAAACCTTTTATAAAAAAACGATCTTTTGGTTGATGTAACTGATTTACTTTTTGGGTTGCATAAGAACCATAAATATGTAGTTCTGCTTTTGGTAATTTTGATTTAATTAATGGCCAAAGGGTGTGCTTTAAATATAACACCGATTGATAATTGGGTTCGTGCAAAAAGTTACCAATGGTTACAAAATGCTCACGTTCACTAAAATGTGGTAATTTATGTTGTTCTACTTCAGAAATACCGTCTAACATAAACGGGATATAGAGTAAAAGATTAGAAGGTACGTTGAATTTCTGAGTAAGAATATCAATCTCAATTTCAGAAATCATTACAGTAACATCGCATCTATAAATACTTGCTATTTCTCGTTCTGCAAAATCGTTAAACAAATAATTATCATTAAAACAAACCTGATCTTTATATGCTTGTTGTCGCCCTTTTCTTAAACAATGTAAATCTTCGGTATCTAAAATCTTAAGTGCATCTGGACACTGTTCTGTAACGCGCCAACCAAATTGTTCTTCCATTAAAAACCTATCGAACAACACAATATCAGGTTGCAACGCAGCTATAAACGTATCGAAACTAGAATTGTTTAATTCTATATTTTTTTCGTCTATTCCTAAAGATTCTAAATCTGCTCCTTGTTCGCTTTTACTACTCGGACTTGTAAATGTAATGTGATAATTTTGTAATTGAAACGCCTCAATAAGCTGTAACATTCTGCTTCCGGCTGCAGACGATTTTGGCTCTGGCCAAACAAAACCAATAATTAATACGTTTCTCATAAACTATTCTGGCTGTGGTAATAATGTAAATTTAATACGCACATGTTCTGCCCATTCTTTTACAGAATCTATATCTGCATCAGATAATCTAGCAGCTTTATGTGTTATGGTATAAGATTCTAAAGGCATGTCTTTAGCTTCAACCATTTCTATTAATTCTTCAAATTTATGATCTTTTTTCTTATTAGAATAGCTATCCCAAGCACTAAAATCTAAATGTTTTTTTCCATCATTTACATGACCTGCCATCCAATAATTAACAGGTGTAAAATCGCTATACCAAGGATATCGTGTGTGGCTACTGTGGCAATCGTAACAGGTTTCTTCTAAAATAGCTTTAACATGTTCAGGCGGGTTAGTCTCTGTTAAAAAAGGCTCTACAGATGTTAAATCTCCCATGTTTTTTTCTGGCCCAAAAAATTGTGCAATTATAAATGCGACCAAAAGAAGTAAGAATATTTTCTTAATACTTTTCATTTTTTTAATTTTATATAATAAATGTATAAAAATTAAGTGACTACAGCACAACTTTACGAACAATTTACAAATGTAAATCACGCGCAAGAAAAACGATTGTATTTTGCAAATTAGCTATTAAATAAGCCTGAATTAATTTCTAGTGCATTATACCTGCTTTTTAAAACAGACCATAAATTATCTTGTAAAGCGGCTTGGGTTTTAGAGTTTATGTGTGTCGAAAATTTAAACGCATTACTACCACATTTAGACACTTTTATAGCGCACATACATACTGTGCATTTAGACTCTGCTGTACGGCCTGTTGCCAAAATTTGTCAATATTTAGCTCTGGACAACAGTAAAAAAGAAAATACAATTATAAAACACGCACTCTTACCAATATATAAAGAACGTATTATTGCGGTGTGTTTAGATTATATGATTAGCGACCAAAAAGTAGCAGCTAAAGCCTACAGCATGACTACTTTGTATCTCTTGGGTAAGGAATTTGAATGGATTCATCCGGAATTAACTATTATTTTAGAGCGTGATTTCCAAATACAAAGTGTTGCTTTTAGAGGCCGAGCAAGACAGATTTTAAAGCGTATTTATTCTAAAAAACAGAAGACCATAAAGGATACATTTATGTTAAAGATTTAATAAAAGGATTTTATAATATCTTCATAAATAGGGAACAAAATGCGTATATTAGCGCCTTTAAAAAAAACACACAACACATGTCAATATCAACACTTAATGCTATCTCGCCAATTGATGGTCGCTATAGAAGTAAAACAAGTTCTTTAGCACCTTACTTTTCTGAAGAAGCTTTAATTAAATATAGAGTTCAAGTAGAAATTGAATATTTTATTGCGCTTTGCGAAATTCCATTACCTCAACTTAAAGAATTTAACAGTAATCTTTTTGGAGATTTACGTGAGATTTACAAATCGTTTTCTACAGAAGATGCGTTAGCAATTAAGAAAATTGAAAGTGTTACAAATCACGATGTTAAAGCCGTAGAATATTTCATTAAAGAAAAATTTGATGCTTTAAATATTTCTGAATTTAAAGAGTTTATCCATTTCGGATTAACCTCTCAGGATATTAACAACACAGCAATTCCTTTAAGTATAAAAGAAGCTTTAAACGAAGTGTATATTCCTAAGTTTTTAGCTTTAAAAGAAAAATTAGAAAGTTTAGTTGAAGCATGGAGCGATGTCCCTATGTTAGCAAGAACTCACGGCCAGCCAGCCTCTCCGACACGTTTAGGAAAAGAAATTGAGGTATTTGTTGTGAGATTAAATGAGCAATTTAAATCTTTACAAACAGTACCACATGCTGCTAAATTTGGTGGTGCAACAGGAAATTACAATGCACATCATGTTGCTTATAAACATATTGATTGGAAAGAATTTGGAAATAGTTTTGTACAAGATGTTTTAGGTTTACACCACTCGTTCCCGACAACACAAATTGAACATTACGACCATATGGCTGCTTTGTTTGATAACATAAAACGTATAAACAACATTATAATCGATTTAGATCGCGATGTGTGGACTTACGTTTCTATGGAATATTTTAAACAACGTATAAAAGCTGGTGAAGTAGGAAGTTCTGCAATGCCACATAAAGTAAACCCTATAGATTTTGAAAATAGTGAAGGAAATTTAGGAATGGCTAATGCCGTATTTGAATACCTTTCTGGGAAATTACCAATATCTAGACTACAACGTGATTTAACAGATAGTACTGTATTAAGAAATGTTGGTGTGCCTTTTGGACATACATTAATTGGATTTGAATCGACTTTAAAAGGATTAAATAAATTGCTTTTAAACAAAGACAAATTTGCTTTAGATTTAGAAAACAATTGGGCTGTAGTTGCCGAAGCCATTCAAACTATTTTACGTCGCGAAGGTTACCCTAACCCTTATGAAGCTTTAAAAGGTTTAACACGTACAAATGAAAAAATAAATCAACTATCTATTTCTAATTTTATTGATACCTTAGAAGTTTCAGACACTATTAAATCTGAATTAAAAGACATCACTCCTAGTAATTATACTGGAATCTAAATTTTAAATTGATATGCTTTCTGATAAAACGTCATTTATATTAACTGTTGCTGTCGCTTTCGGGTTTTCAATTTCTGGTATTTTAGATATTTTAGACAACTTTGTAGTCGTAACACTTTTACTGTTAGGCTTTGTTTTAGTTGTTGTTAATCTATTTACCTACGAGAATATTCAGATTGAAGAATACGATAAACCGACTAATAACGAAGAAGACTTTGACGTCGATATAGAAGATTATTAAAATTATCAATATAATTCATAAAAAAAGCAGCTTATAACTAAGCTGCTTTTTTTATTCCTCTTCTTCAAGTGCGCGTTTAACTATTGGCTCTGGAAGTGATTTCTTTGCCTTAGCTCCCATTTTTTTAAGTTTTACTACAGTTGTAACCAAATTACCACGGCCATCTACTAATTTATTCATCGCTGCAGAATAATCTTTTTTAGCATCGTCTATTTTCTTTCCAACACTCGTTAAGTCTTTTATAAGACCTTCAAATTTATCGTAAAGCGAACCCGCAAGTTTAGCAATTTCTAAAGCATTACGCTGTTGTTTTTCATTATTCCACATACTATCTATAGTACGTAAAGTAGCCAATAAAGTTGTTGGTGTTACAATTACAATATTCTTTTCGAATGCTTTATTATACAACGCATTATCTTCATTTAAAGCAATGGCGAATGCAGGTTCTATAGGAATAAACATTAATACAAAATCTGGTGATTCAATATCGTACAGGTCTTGATAGTTTTTTGCCGAGAGCTGTTCTACATGCCTGCGAATAGAATTTACATGTGCTTTTAAAAATGTAGCTTTATCAACATCTTCATTCGCATTTACATAGCGTTCATAATCTGTTAAAGACACTTTAGAATCTATAATCATTTTCTTATCATCTGGAAGATGTAACACCACATCTGGCAAGACACGAGAACCATCTACGCGTGTAAAATTTTGTTGTACAAAATATTCTCTATCTTTCTCTAAACCAGATTTTTCTAACACACGCTCTAAAACCAATTCGCCCCAATTTCCTTGCATTTTACTGTCTCCTTTTAAGGCACGCGTTAAATTGGTGGTTTCTTTAGTCATTTGCAGATTAAGATCTTTAAGTCCTAATAATTGTTCTTTTAAAGCCGAATGCATACTGATGCTTTCCTTCTGAGAATCGTCTACTTTTTTCTCAAAACCTTGAATTTTTTCTTGAAGCGGATGTAAAATATTTTTAATATTCTCTTTATTCTGAAGTGTAAATTTTTCAGATTTTTCTTCTAGAATCTTACTTGCCAACAACTCAAAATCTTTACGCATTTGTTCCTGTTGCTTAATTGCATCTTTATCGCGTTGCTGGTTTTGTTGTTTTAGGTTTTCAAATTCCGAATTTCTACGTGTTAATTCAGTATTTAAAAAATCTTTTTCGCGTCTAATTTCTTCACGTTCCACTTCTGTTTTTGAAACTAAGGCCTTTAACTCCGTTAATTTATTTTCAAAATTTTGTTGTTGCTTTTCTCGATCTATTTCCGAAGATTGCTTGACTTCCAAAAGTTGTTGTTGTAAGTTATGGTTTCGCTCTTCTAAAGTACTTTTTTCGCCTTTACTTTTAAGTTTAGCTATAGTAAGTCCAACAAAGGCTCCCACAGCAGCAGAAACAATTATGGCTACTAATAATATAATGGTATCGTTCATAAAATAATATTGAGATGTAATATTGTAAAAGTAATAAATTATAAAAGTTCTATTTTTCTGAATCAAGAATCTTTCTTAACATTGGAAAAATCATATTTTTTTAATGTTTCCTGAAGAATTCTCCAATGGTTACGTAATTGCCTTTTTATTTCTGGAGCTTCTAAATCATCTGAGGCTCGATATGCATATCTTAAATAATTACCTCTAAATTTTCTGTCAAAATAATCAGTTTTTGCTTTGCCTTCTATATAATTTGTACGTTTAGCGGGAAGCATTCTAGATTTCTCACCTTTATAGCTAAAAAGTCGATATAGTTTTCTTTTAAAAATTGGAGTTTCATCTAATAAATGCTTTTCTTTTATAGTTTCCACCCGTTTATGCTTTCGTTTTACGGTTTCCTTCATTTCTCTATAAAACTTAGCCAAGTTTTTAGATTTAATTAATGTTTGATAACCATAAAATTCAAACCCTAAATAGTTTAGAGGTAGATTTTCTTTTAAACGATTATCCTTTTCAATTTTGTAGGATTGCAGTCGTCCATTATTTATTTTAAAAAGTGTTTTCTCAGTTTTTTCTAAGGAGACCGTTAATTTGTTTTTTAGTATTTCACTTTCAACAAACTCCTCAATTAATGCGATTTGATTTTCTTTACATAGCATAACAATATCATCTGAATATCTCCTATAAAATACATTATGCTTTAAAGTCAATTCTTTTATAACAGCTTCATCAAAAGCAAGCATATAAATATTCGCTAATAATGCACTAATGGGTAAACCTTGAGGTATTCCCATTAGATTTTTATCACCATCTTTTTTTTGATTTTTATGAATTATGACATCAGAGTCAATGAGATCTTTTATACTTTCAAAAAAAGTATGTTTGCCATTTTTTCTAAATTTCGACAATTCTTTTTCATCGAAATGACCATTTTTAGTTTTAAGATCTTCTAGCTTCACATAAGAAAATCTGGTTGTTGCTTTAAAAATATTAAAGTGATCTTTAGGTAACGTTTTGTTGCCTAAAATTTTGGCCCAAGCAAGCTTTAATTTTTTGTGATTTAAACTTGGGAAGAAATTTTCTATATCTAATACAAGTGCAACACAATTTTCTCTACTTTTTATCTCATCGAATACATCCTTTGCAAAATGAACATTATTTTTAAACTTTAGTTTGTCTTCTGTTTCTATTTGTCTGTATGCAGTTATAGAATTAGATAGTAAAGGTTTTTGCTTTAGGTAGGCCTCATATTTTGGGGTAATAATTTGTTGAGCATAATATGAATAAATATGCGCATCTAAATGTGTAGCATACCGTATTTCTCTAATTTTTGTATTAGTTACAACGTTTCCGCCTTTACTCTTTTTGTGTGAACGTCTCTCTACCCCATTAAAATCAGATAATTTATAACGTCTCTGTTTAATTTCTTTTGAGATGAGTGGAGAAAAAGAATGTCGAGATACTTGCTGTGGGTTCTTTACATAACGCTCGACGTTCTTCCTAACAGACATTGGTGTCTTATTAGTAAAATGCGGGTAACCTCTATCTTTAAACCAATCTTTATTCTCTCTCATAATAAAAAAAGTAAAGGAAGCTCTCGCACGTATTTATAACAAAATAAAACCTACATCTTAAAAAGATTGAACCATTAGCCGAGTTCTCGACTCACGTTGCAATTGTACGTCTAATAGATAAACACCTAAATATGATAGAATTTACCTTAACAATAATTAACTTAGTTAAAGAAACCTTTGAAACACACCAAACCATTGGGTATATCACTGTTCTAATAAGAATTATTGAGGTAGTGACGTCACTTCCGAAGATAATTTCTTATCTGGATGTAACGAAACCTAAAATAATACGTCTTTCTTAATCTCCATATTTATTATCCCTCATCTTAAGAAAAGGTAGGATTAAGTGATTGATTAAAAACCAATACAGCAGTTCAACAAATGTCTTATTTTTTAACTAAAGAACTCCCTTACTTTAACAGTAAATATACTATTATTCTTATCTTTAAGAAAATAAAACAACTATTATGAATGCATTTGGAATAGGAGATATTGTAACATTAAGGTCACATCCATTATTTAATGGAACCCCACAAAAAATTAAAGAATTCCCCGCACAAGTGCCCCCATTAATGTTAATCAAGGAAGTGATATTTGAAAGAGAAGATAAAAAGAAAATTTATAGTGACGTCATTGAAAAAGCACAAATAGCGGATTTAGTGAAATATGTATGCGTTTTCTTTAATGCGAATAAAAGTGAATTTGTTGAAAAGGAGATTTACCATTCTTTCTTAGATTCTTATTTAAAATTAAAATATTATAGAAAAGAGGAAACGGAAAATGGAAAAAAAATAATCCAAATTAAAAAACTAATTGAAGAAGTTGCAGATTACAAGAAAGCTGAAGATTATGATTTTGGAAAAAGAATTCAATTTAAAACTAAAAAATTAGAACATAGAAAATCTTATAGTAATTCATTTGAAAGAGTACCTGGTACATCATTCCAAACCCCTGATTTTATATTATCTGGAATAAAGAATGAGGAACAAAAGGATTTGTTTTTTCAGGATAGCAAACCTAAAAGACTAATGACTAAGCAATCCTATAAAGTTATGTGGTTTAATCACGCTCAGCAAAAATTTAGTGAGCACTATTTACCTAAAGAGTTTTTTGTAGAAAATTTAGAAATTTAAACTTTATTTATTAACTCGAAAACTCCCTGTAACCTCATCAAACTTAATTAAATCGTCAGGAAACAACGTAGAAAACACTCCTTTTTCAATTAAATTACAAGGCGAATCTGAAACGACTTTTTCGGGTGTCATGACAATCATTTTATCGCAAAGCTGAATAGCTAAATCTATTTCGTGAGACGAAAATAAAATGGTTTTCCCTGTTTCTTTTGCTAATTGTTTAAGCAGTTTCAATGTGTATGCTTTATGATACATGTCTAGATGTGTTGTTGGTTCATCCAGAATAATTAAATCGGTATCTTGAGCCAAGGCACGAGAAATCATAACTTTTTGAAGTTGACCATCGCTTAACTCAAAACACTTTTTATGTTTTAAAGATTCTATATTGGTAAGTTGTAATGCATGATTCACTTTCTCTAAATCTAAACCCGATAATGTTCCAATCCAATTGGTATAAGGCTGTCTACCTAAAGCGACCAACTCGAACACCGATAAATTTTTAGACGTTAGTTTTTCGGTAAACACAATACTTAATACTTGTGCCAGCTCTAAATTATCATAAGTTGTAACGTCTTTATTATTTATGAAAACCTGACCCTTTAAGGCTTCTTGTGTGTTTGTTAAGGTGCGTAACATGGTAGATTTTCCAATACCATTTCCGCCCACTAAACCAATCAGTTCTCCTTTTCCTAAAGCAATATTAATTTCAGAAGAAATTACATGATCCTTTTTTTTAGAACGATAACCTATAGTTAAATCTTTTGTTTTTAAAATGATATGTTGTTTGTCTTCCTTCATTTTAAAACATTAAATTTCGTTTTCTAACTAATAACCAAATCACAATTGGTGCTCCCACTAAAGACGTAATGGCATTAATAGGCAATGTATAATCACTATTAGGAATTTGTGCAATGGTGTCGCACACTAACATAATAACACCACCTAATAATATTACGGCTGGTAATAATATTTTATGATTGGATGTATTAAAAACCAAACGTGTTAAATGCGGAATTGCTAAACCTATAAAGGCTATCGGACCAGAAAAAGCAGTAATAGTTCCTGCCAATAAACTTGTTGCTAAGATGATGAATAGTCGGCTTTGTTTTAAATTCAATCCTAAACTTTTTGCATAATTATCGCCTAATAACAATGTATTTAATGCTTTTATAGACGCTAAACTTAGCACTAAACCAATAGTATAAATTATAGCAAACACACCTACTTCCTGCCAAGATAAATTTCCTAAACTTCCAAAGCCCCAGAATACATAACGTTGTAATTGTTCGGCAGAACTAAAATAAGACAACACACCTACAATGGCACCTGTAATACTTGCAAACATAAGTCCGATAATTAAAATGGCCATAGTGTCTCGAACTCTAGACGATACGATTAAAACAGATAATAACACAAGAAAACTCCCTAAACTGGCAGCGATAACTACACTCCATTTAGAGGTTAATAATATTGCAAATGTGCCACCAAAAAGTCCTGATCCTAAAATAACAATGGCAACACCTAAACTCGCTCCGGAACTAATTCCTAGAACAAATGGTCCCGCTAAAGGGTTCCGAAATAAAGTTTGCATTAACAAACCAGAAACTCCTAATCCAGAACCTACTAATAATGCTGTAATGGCTTTTGGCAACCTATAATTCTGAATAATATAACTCCAAGATTCGTTTGAAGGTGTACCAAACACACTTTCAAGTACACCATGTAAAGGTATAGACACAGAGCCTAAACTAATATTAATAAAAAAACAACATAGCAGCACTACAGAAAGTGCTATAAATGTTTTATTGTATGAGTGTTGATTTGGCAATTAATTTAATGTTTTAAAAAAGAATAATTCGTAATCTTTAAGCAGTTCTGGGTGACAAATTTTAATAAGATCTTTAAGCACTAAATCGGGTCTGGATTGTCCCAATTCATAATACAAAACGCCACCTGTTTCGCCTTTAGTATTAGACATGGTATAGATTTGTTTGTCCTTAAAAGCATTAAACTTGGTATAATGTGTGTTCGATTTTTCTAAATCTTTATAACTAGAATATATAGAAGGATTAATCCAAATATTCGCTGCTTTAGCTTTATTAAAAACAGTCTCGAAATTTAGAGCTAAACTACCTACTCCTTTTGTGTTTTTCCAAAGATAATTTGCATTTGCATCTACTAAAAGTTGTGCTTCAGGGCTTGTACCATTTGGCATGTACCAAATATCTTTATACATGGCACCACTAAATACACTCGGTTTTTTAGCGACATGTTCGGCTAACTTTTTAGCTTTTAAATATTCTGTTTCAATAGTATTATATACAGAATCTGCCTTTACTTCTTTATTAAAAAGCACACCAAATAATTTTATCCATTCAGCTTTTGCTAAAGGAGAACCCTCAACCCAATCGCCATTATAAATTACAGGAATATTTGCTTTTTTTATAGTCTCAAGAGCACTGTTATTACCATCTATACCAAAAGCAATAACAACTTCGGGATGCAATTCTAGTAAAACTTCTGTGTTTATACTCTCGTTTTTTCCAAGCTCACGAACCTTACCGGCATCTATTTGAGCTCTTATTTTTTCTGAAGACACATATTTATTTCCAGGAAAACCAACTAATTTTTGTTCCTCATCTAATAATTCTAAACTTGGCAAATGCGTGGTAGATGTAACCACGATACGTTCTATTGGAATTGGAATTACAGCTTCAAAATCATCTGAATTTAAAACAACTTTATCTTTATTTTCTTTATCGACTAAAGCAAATTTAAAGGTCTTATCGGCTTTTGGCCACGGACTATAAATCTCTAATACTTTATAATTCTTATACGATGTAACCGAAAATCCTTTCGCATGTTTTAGAGGTAACTTAACACCTTGTTCTTGTACAACTTTAATTTTTTTTACCTCGTTGTCTTTACAACTAAAAATCAAGACAAAAAAGACTAGGAATAAAGACCTTAATTGAAAAAATTTCATTCTCTATGGGTTTAAAATGAATATATAATAGTGTTAAAACAAAGCATTAACTGAACCTTTTTAACACTAAAAACACTTCAAATGTAAGCATATAAAATTCAGTCAAAATAAAATAGTTGTTTTTTTAATTTATAACATTATCAAAAAAGGCTATCCTAATTACAAAAAAGAAGGTTTTACATTACAATTATAATAAAAGCCTTATTTTTGCAGCGAATTTTGGTTCATATCATATAAAGTGATGGATTAAATGGGAATTGAGTGAAATCCTCAAACTGTTCCCGCAACTGTAATCTTAGTTTTGCTTAGCAAAATGCTTGTTATTAAACTTCAATATACCACTGATTTTAATTTAAGATTGGGAAGGTAAATAACAAGACGAGAGTCAGGAGACCTGCCAAATTCTGCTTAATTAACCGACTTTCGGGCAAAGAGTCTTAAGATCTATGAAAAAAAAATTAACCATCCTCTTTTTATGTATTGCATGTTTCCCTGTTATTCTAGGTGCACAAACAGATACTATTCAAAAATTAGATGAAGTTCTAATTACTGCAGATGCCCAATTAAAAAACTTTAGTAATACGCAATCTGTTTTAGTTTTAACAGATAGTGTTATCTCTATAAACCAGCCTTCATTAACAGCGTTACTAAATTATAATACTCCTATTTTTTTTAAAGAAAATGGATTAGGCATGGTGTCTTCGCCTGCTTTTAGAGGAACTACAGCACAGCAAACAGCTGTAATTTGGAATGGAATAAACATTAACTCTCAACTTAACGGGCAGACCGATTTTAATACGTTAAACACCTCAGACTTCAATTCCATAAGTGTGCGTAGCGGTGGTGGAAGTGTAATTTATGGTAGCAGTGCGATTGGAGGAAGTATTCACTTAAACAACACTTTTGATTATACTGAAGGTTTTAAAAACACAATAAAAAGTAGTTACGGTAGCTTTAACACCTTGCAACTTCATTACAACGGAAATATTGTTACTAAAAATTTAAGTGCCAATGTTGGCATAAGCAGAAATAGTTCTGATAATGATTACGATTATGTAGATTCTGATGAGTACAATGAAAATGGTGAATTTTACAATACCAGTTTAAATGCTAATATTAGTTACCGATTAAATAACAACAACGTATTAAAATTATATAGTTATGCCTTTGATGGTGAACGTCATTTTTCGTTAACTAATTCTAACGAAACTCCTACAAAATATAGAGATTTTAATACACGAAATTTAATTGAATGGGATGGTTTTTATAACAAAATGACTTCAAAATTAAAACTAGCTTACTTAACAGAAGAATATAAATATTTTGCTAATATAAATTCCGACTCTCATACTTTTGGAAAGGTAAATTCTATTATTGCAAAATATGATTTCACTTATAATCCTTCAGAAAACATTACAATTAATGCTATTGCAGATGCCACACAAAATAAAGGTAAAGGTTCTAGCATAGAAAAGGAAACTAGAAATATTGGAAGTTTAAACCTATTATTTAAACACCAATATAATACGTGGTTTTTATACGAATTAGGATTAAGACAAGAAGCCACAAATACTTATAACAGTCCGTTTTTATATAGTTTAGGACTTCAATTTAAAGTGAACAATCCCTACTCTATTACTATTAATGGTTCTAAAAACTTTAGAATACCAACGTTTAACGACTTGTATTGGGAAGACAGCGGAAACCCAGATTTAAAACCAGAAACATCGTATCAGGCAGAAATAGGAAATCATCTTAAATTAAAGCATACCACCTTATCTGTAACAGCATATTATAATGATATTACAGATATGATTCGTTGGATATACAACGGCTCGCTTTGGCAACCTACAAATACAGATCATGTTATTACTTATGGTTTAGAAGGTGTTTTTCAATATTCTAGAACAGTAAAAGACCACACCTTTACACTAAACAGTACGTATGCGTATACGATTTCAGAAAATCAGGAAACAAAAAAACAACTTACTTATGTACCTTATAATAAGGTAACGGCTAGTTTAGGTTACAATTTTAAAAACGTATCTGCATTTTACCAATGGTTATATATTGGTAGCCTTTTTACGACAACAGATAATATTTCTAAATATAAAATAGACGATTATAATCTCTTTAATATAGGAGTAGATTATACGTTTTCTAACACTTTTACATTAGGAGGAAAACTTAATAATATTTGGAATACGAATTACCAAGGTGGCTCTAACAGATATATGCCAGGAAGAAATTATTCAATTTACTTAAACATTAATATTTAACTATTACACTATGAAACAAATAAACAAATTTTTTACCATTGCTTTTGCAAGTGCTGCATTATTTAGTTCTTGTAGCTCCGACAGCGACGATGATATTACAACTTTACCAAAAGGAGATTACGATAACGGATACATAGTATTAAACGAAGGACAATTTGGAACTGCAGGAACAGCAGGAATTAGTTTTGTTGGAGACGATAAAATTATTGAAAATGATGTTTACACAACCGTAAATCCAGATGCTACAGATATTGGAAATGCATTACAAAACATATTCTTTGACGACGATAATGCTTATATTATTTCTGGTTCTGCGAATCAAGTCACAGTTGTAGACCGTTATACTTTTGAATATAAAGCGACTATAGATACAGATTTAGTTTCACCAAGATATGGTGCGATTGCTAATGGAAAAGCATATGTAACAAACTCTAATGGCTGGGACGATGGTTCTGACGATTTTGTAACTGTTATTGATTTATCAGACTATTCTACAACAACTTTTGATATGAAAGTTGCTGAAAAAGTAATTGAAGAAGATGGTATCCTTTATTTCGCTAACGGCTATTATGGAAGCGGACAACAAGTAACTGTTTATAACCCAAGCACAGAAGAATCTGTAGAAATTGATTTAGGCGATGGAAATACTCCTAACTCTATTGTTGAAGAAGATGATGCACTTTACGTATTAACAACTAATTATAATGGTACTGCCAATATTTTTGAAATTAGTATGTCTTCAAATACCATTACAGATACTATTGATTTAACTGAGACTGCACCTAATGCAAAACAATTAACTATTGAAGATGATACCTTATATTTTACAAATGCAACTACGGTATTTGCACTTGATATTAATGGAACAACTCCAACTGAAATATTATCTTACACCTCTACATCTGCTTTTGGTGCTATGTACGGTTTTGCAGTAGAAGACGACACAATTTATATTGCTGATGCTGGTGATTTTGCTTCTGCAGGAACAACTTACGAATACTCTTTAACAGGTACATTATTAAATACATTTACTGCAGGAATCGCTCCTAATGGATTTTATTTTAATGACTAATTTATAATACCATAAATGTATTATTAATCGATATAAATCGTCTGAAAAATTCTTTTCAGTCGATTTTTTATTTTCTATTTTATTGAATTTTTAGGGTTTATCACCACTTACTTGTCCTTTATAAAGCATTGTTATACTTTTAAGATTCATTAAAACCAAATATTATGATATCAAGCAACACCTATTTTGAAGGTAATGTAAAATCTTTAGGCTACCAATCGGCAACTGGAACATCGACTTTAGGCGTTATGGAAGCAGGAACCTACGAATTTGCAACCAACAAACACGAAACTATGAATGTTATAGAAGGTACAATGACAGTATTATTACCAGAGTCTAACAGTTGGGAAACCTATAAAGCTGGAGAATCTTACCAGATAGAAGCAAATAAAACGTTTCAAGTTAAGGTGTCTGAGCAAACATCTTATTTATGTCAGTATAAATAAAAGAAGATTACTTTATTAAATACGATTACGATTCTCTTTTATAATCATGAAAATATATAATAAAAAAGGCTACCAATTGGCAGCCTTTTTTATTATATATGGATTACTAAATTAAGATACAAATAATGGTCTATCTGCCATAAGTGCATTTACTTTAGTTGCAACTGCAGCTAAAACAGATTCGTCTTCTAGGTTTAAGATAACCTCATCTACTAAATCTACAATAGTTTGCATATCGTCTTCTTTTAAACCTCTAGTTGTAACTGCAGCAGCACCAATACGGATACCAGAAGTTACAAATGGTGATTTATCATCGAAAGGTACCATGTTTTTGTTTACTGTAATTTCTGCTAAAACTAAAGCTTCTTCAGCTTGTTTTCCAGATACATTTTTATTTCTAAGATCAATAAGCATCATGTGGTTATCTGTACCTCCAGAAATAATATTATAATCTTTTGCTACAAACGCTTCAGCTAAAGCTGCTGCATTTTTCTTTACTTGTAACATATAAGTAAGGTAATCGTCTGTAAGTGCTTCACCAAAAGCAATTGCTTTAGCTGCAATAATATGCTCTAAAGGACCTCCTTGATTTCCAGGGAATACAGCAGAATCGAATAAAGAAGACATTTTTCTTTTACTTCCATTTTTAAGTGTAATTCCAAATGGGTTATCAAAATCTTCACCCATCATAA
Organism: Formosa sp. L2A11; assembly: GCF_009796865.1. Lineage (GTDB taxonomy): Bacteria > Bacteroidota > Bacteroidia > Flavobacteriales > Flavobacteriaceae > Formosa. Next base: position 3,625,992 of record NZ_CP047028.1, read on the forward strand.
TCATTCCACCTCTTGGTCCTCTTAATGTTTTGTGTGTTGTAGTTGTTACAACGTGACAGTGAGGAATCGGGTCGTTTAAAATTCCTTTAGCAATTAAACCTGCAGGATGAGAAATATCGGCCATTAAAATTGCACCAACGCTATCTGCTATAACACGGAAACGTTTAAAATCTATATCTCGAGAATAAGCAGAAGCTCCAGCAATAATTAATTTTGGTTGCTCTTTTGTAGCGACCTCTTGAATTTTATCGTAGTTTAAAACTCCTGTTTCTTTTTCAACTCCATAAAATGAAGGATTGTATAATTTACCAGAAAAGTTTACTGGAGAACCATGTGTTAAGTGTCCACCATGAGATAAATCGAAACCTAAAATTTTATCTCCAGGTTTTAAACACGCTGCAAAAACAGCAGTATTTGCCTGACTTCCAGAGTGTGGTTGTACATTTACATAAACTGCTCCAAAAAGTGCTTTTGCGCGATCAATCGCGATTTGCTCTACTTCATCAACAACCTCACAACCACCGTAGTAGCGCTTTCCAGGATAGCCTTCAGCATATTTATTAGTTAAAACAGAACCTGCAGCTTCCATTACTTGGTCACTGACAAAGTTTTCAGAAGCAATTAACTCTAAACCATGTAACTGGCGTTGTTTCTCGGCTTCTATTAATTCAAAAATTTGTTCGTCGCGTTGCATCATTGTAATTATCGTTAAAAATTCCTCAAAAATAACAAATAGATTAGTTAAATACACCAAAAAACATATATTTGAATAGAATTTATTAAACAAACAATTAACAATTAAACTATGCAAATATCAGCTAACAATCCAGATCGTAAGACATGGCTGCATGTCGATAAAAATTCGGATTTTCCTATTCAGAATATTCCTTTTGGCGTATTTCTTACCAGAGATGACATTATTACTATAGGAACTCGAATTGGAGATACGGCGATCGACCTTGGTGCTTTGCATCAATTAGGTTATTTCAGCGATATTCCATTAACAGATGATATATTTCTTCAAGATACTTTAAATGATTTTATTGCAGACGGAAGAAAAACCTGGCGTGCTGTTCGTAATAGAATTGCTGATATTTTTGATGCTGATAATGATACTTTAAAAAACAATAAACAACATAAGGAAGTTGTATTGTTTCGTTTAGATGAAATTGAAATGCAATTACCTGTACAAATTGGAGATTATACCGATTTTTACTCTAGTATAGAACACGCTTCTAATGTAGGAAAACTTTTTAGAGACGAAGAACATGCCTTATTACCAAACTGGTTACACATTCCTATTGGTTACCACGGAAGAAGTTCGTCTATAATTCCTTCAGGAATACCTATACATAGACCACAAGGGCAAACTTTACCTCCAGATGCAGAAACCCCTCTCTTTGGACCTTCTAAATTTGTAGATTTTGAATTAGAAATGGCTTTTATTACTACAGATGCTAACGATTTTGGGGAACCTATTCCTGTAAATGAAGCTGAAGAGTATATTTTTGGATTGGTTCTTTTTAACGATTGGAGCGCTAGAGACATACAAAGTTGGGAATTTGTGCCTTTTGGCCCGTTTTTATCTAAAAACTTTGCATCGTCTATGTCGCCTTGGATTGTGACTTTAGATGCTTTAGAGCCATTTAGAGTTCAAGGACCAAAGCCTATTAAAGAGCAAATGCCTTACTTAAAAACTAAAGGGAATAAAAATTTCGATATTAATTTAGAAGTCGCAATCCAACCAAAAACAGCTAAAGAAACCATTGTATCTCGATCTAATTTCAAACATATGTATTGGAATATGTCTCAACAATTAGCTCACCATACCATTAACGGATGTCCAGTAAATTCTGGAGATTTAATGGGAAGTGGTACGCTTTCTGGCCCAACACCAGAATCTTTAGGATCGATGTTAGAATTAACATGGAGAGGCTCTAATCCCATTACATTAAAAGATGGTACAGAACGCACTTATATTAATGACAACGATACTGTTATTATGCGTGGTTATTGTGAAAATGATGGAACTAGAATTGGTTTTGGAGAAGTAAAAAATGAATTACTTCCTGTATTTAATCCTGGTAAAAAGTAATATTTTATTCGTAATTAGTTTTTGAACGTTCGTCACTCTGAACTTGTTTCAGAGTCACACAACTATCAAAAATAATGAGATACTGAAACGAGTTCAGTATGACTATAAAAGTTACAATTAGATATAAAACTTAATATTCAAAATACATAATCAAAAAAAAATCCCGATATAACATCGGGATTTTTTATACGCTATAGTTTCAAAATCTATAAACTTTCATCTATAATAATTTGTACACATTCTGGATTTAACAACGTACTTGTATCTCCTAAATTGCTAATATCTTTACTCGCAATTTTTCTTAAAATACGACGCATAATTTTACCTGATCGTGTTTTAGGTAAACCATCTGTAAATTGAATTTTATCTAATTTAGCAATAGCTCCTACTCGATCTTTTATTAATTGATTAATCTCGTTTCTTAAATTATTCTGATCTCTAGATTCTCCAGTCTCTTTTAACATGACATAACCATAAAGGGCATTTCCTTTTACATCGTGAGGGAATCCAACTATAGCAGATTCTGCAATTGCTGGATGTTCGTTTATAGCATCTTCTATTGGAGCTGTTCCTAAATTATGACCAGATACAATAATAACATCGTCTACACGACCAGTTATTCTATAATAACCAACCTCATCTCTTAAAGCACCATCTCCTGTAAAATACATATTCTCGTAAGCAGAGAAATACGTCTCTTTATAACGTTCGTGATTTCCCCAAATGGTTCGTGCTATAGACGGCCACGGGAATTTAATACATAAACGCCCATCGACCTGATTACCTTTAATTACATTTCCGCTTTCATCCATTAATGCGGGCTGAATTCCTGGAAAAGGTAATGTTGCATACGTTGGTTTTGTAGGTGTTACATACGGAATTGGAGTAATCATAATTCCGCCGGTTTCTGTTTGCCACCACGTATCTACAATCGGACTTTTGTGTTTTCCAATATTATCGTTATACCAGTGCCAAGCTTCTTCGTTTATAGGCTCTCCTACAGAACCCAAAACTTTCAATGATGATAAATCGTAACTTTCTACGAACGAAATATTTTGTTTAGCCAACGCACGAATTGCTGTTGGCGCAGTATAAAACTGATTCACTTTATGCTTTTCTACAATTTGCCAAAAACGTCCGAAATCTGGATATTGTGGTACACCTTCAAACATTACTGTTGTGGCTCCGTTTGCTAACGGTCCATACACAATATAACTATGTCCTGTAATCCAACCTATATCTGCAGTACACCAATACACATCTCCATCTTTATACTGAAATACATTTTTAAATGAATATGCTGTATAAACCATATAACCACCGGTAGTATGTACCATACCTTTAGGTTTCCCTGTAGATCCGGATGTATATAAAATAAATAAGGGATCTTCTGCATTCATAATCTCTGGTTCACAGACAGGAGAAGCTTCGTCTAATAAGGGTTGTAACCATACATCCCGTCCTTCTTTCATAGTAATATCAGAATCTATTCTGTTTACCACTAATACATTTTCTACACTAGGACACGTTTCTAATCCTTCATCTACAATACCTTTTAAATCTATAGTTTTAGAACCACGATAAGATCCGTCTGAAGTAATTACCATTTTACACTCACTATCGTTAACACGAGAAGCTAAGGCTTTAGAGGAAAATCCTGCAAAAACCACAGAGTGAATTGCTCCAATTCTTGCACAAGCTAATAATGAAATAGCCAATTCCGGAATCATAGGTAAATAAATACACACACGATCTCCTTTTGTAATGCCTTTACTTTTCATAACATTTGCCATCTGGCATACGCGATCGTGTAATTGCTGGTAGGTAATATGTTCTGCAGTTTCGTCTGGGCTATTAGGCTCGAAAATAATAGCTGTTTGATCGCCTTTAGTTCTTAAATGTCTATCGATACAATTTTCAGTAATATTTAATTGAGCGCCTTCAAACCATTTAATTTCAGGCTTTTTAAAATCCCAACTTAAAACAGTATCCCAACGTTTTCTCCACATAAAATGTTCTTCGGCAACCTCTGCCCAAAAATTTTCTGGTTCTCTTACAGACTTCCGATACACTTGATAATATTCCTCTAAATGTTTTATGTGATAATTACTCATTATTCGATATGGTTTTAAAAGTTAATTTGATGTTGATATAACACTCTTCTAAAATATAAAAATTTAACTCAATATTTAAGTTTTTTATACTGATAACACAAATTTAACTACAAATTATTACAATATCCATACAAACACTATAGACTAAGCTTTAAAAAACTGTTTTCTAAGCCATGTATTCAACATAAAACCAGAAACACTTTTCTTTGAAATAGAAATGTAATTATGTCATTTTTTCAATGTTATAAAACGCCATTTTTTCATAATTATGTCAAAATTTCACAACAAACAGCTTATAAAGGCACTTTATTCATTTTGGTATCTAATTTGCTATTATAGTATCAGAAGTCTTAATAGATTTCTAATTTGAAATAATGTTTAATTTAAAATTTTGTATTATGAGCAATTTAGTTAGTGTTCCTAAAAACGGAAGCTTAGCAAACACCAATTCAAATGAAAACTTCCCTACTCTGTCTAATTTGTTAGACGACATTTTTAACAGAGAACTTCCTTCAGTATTTACTTCTAACTTTAACACAGGGATAACGTTACCAAAAGTAAATATTAAAGAAAATGCAGATGCTTTTATTGTAGAAATGGCTGTACCTGGTCTTAAAAAATCTGATTTTCAAATAGACCTTGACAATCAAATGTTATCTATTTCAACAAAAACTGAAGAAGAGAAAGAACAAAAAGAAGAAAATTACACACGTAGAGAATTTGGATATTCTTCTTTTAAAAGATCTTTTACGTTACCGGAAGGTGTAGACGTAGAAAAAATTAATGCTAAATATAATGATGGTATTTTAGATGTTTTCTTACCTAAAAAAGAGGAAGCGAAACAAAAACCACCAAAAACCATTAAAATCTCTTAATCGTACACTTGATTTTTTTAATTAATTTTTAATAATGAGGCTGATTTATTCAGTCTCATTTAATTCTAAATATAAAATCATGAAAAAAATTTTGCTAATAACACTAGTCGCTTTATTAGGTATAGGCTGTAAAGGCCAAGAAAGTAAAGCCGATGAAAGCAATATTGTAACACCAAAAGGAACTTGGAAAGTTGATAAGAAATTTGATGATCAAGGAAATTTAGTTCAATACGATAGTATTTACTCGTGGTCTTCTAATAAACTTGATAAGTTATCTGTAAAAGATAAAGACAGCTTAATGCAATCTTTTAGATCTAAATTTTTTAATGATCTTTCCGGATTAGACTCTCAGGATTTTGAAGATTCATTTTCTCAAGACTCTTTATTTAGTAAACAATTCTTTAACCATGATTTTTTTGAAAGTCATTTTCAGAAAGACTTTGTAAATATGGATGATTTGAGAAAAGAAATGATTGCAGAACAAAAAAAACTTATTAAAGAATACCAATCTGATATTGTAAAACCTGAATCTATTGAATAAATAAGGGTTATAATATTTTAAAAAATTAATTAGGAGTACCTTAAAATAAGGTTACTCCTTTTTTATTTTAGCAACATATACTTTAACACGAGCCAAAACACGAGGTGCCATTATTAGTGTAGCCAACATTGTCGGGATTGCCATTAAGGCAAAGAAACCATCTATTAAATTAATCATCATATTTAAAGATGTTGTTGCACCTAAAATAATACTGGCTATATATATATAATTATAGTAATGCTTTTTATCTGCTCCGAAAAGGAAAGACATACATTTAGTACCATAATAAGAATATGAAAATAGAGACGATATACTAAACACAAAAATACAAAGCAGTAACAAATACTTACCAACACCAGGAATAGAATGTCCAAAAGCAGATGCTGTTAAACTTACTCCGTTAGCATCAGACGTTTCCCAAACACCAGTAACTAAAATGGCTAGTGCTGTTAGTGTACATACTAATAAAGTATCTATAGCTGGGCCTAACATGGCAACTAAACCTTCACGAATAGGTTCTGCTGTTTTAGCTGCTCCATGAGCCATGGGTGCCGTTCCTATTCCGGCTTCGTTAGAAAATGCTGCTCTACGAATTCCTAAAAGTATTAATCCGCCTAAAGCGCCTCCTAAAAAGTTATCCCCTTTAAAATTTTGAGCGGTAAAGGCATTAGAGAAAATCATTCCTATATATTTAGGTACTTCGTGAATATTAACCGCTAGAATAATTAAAACCAATACAAAATATAAAGCAACCATGCTAGGCACTAGTCTTGAAGCTGTTTTACTTATACGATCAATACCGCCTAAAACAACAACACTTGTAATACCTACTAAAATTAATCCGATAATTAAACTGGATGAAAACCCAACTTCAATATTATTTGGAGCTAATAAAATATCGTTAATTGCTTGAGTTAATTGATTAACATTAAAAATAGGCAACGCACCAACCAAACCAAACACACTAAACATCGCTGCAAGTGGTTTCCATTTCTTACCTAAACCTTCTACTATAAAATACATTGGACCACCTTGTAATTGTCCTTCACTATCTTTTCCGCGATACATCACAGCTAAAGACGATGTAAAAAATTTAGTAGCCATACCAATTATAGCACTTACCCACATCCAAAACACAGCACCAGGGCCACCAATAGCAATCGCTACCGCAACACCTGCAATATTACCCATACCTACCGTAGCAGATAATGCCGTTGTTAAAGCTTGAAAATGTGTGATTTCTCCAGGATCGTTTGGATTATCGTACTTCCCTCTTAAAACTTGAATAGCATGACCAATAAAACGAAATGGTAAAAACTGTGAGTACATTAATAGGTATAATCCTCCACCTGTTAGAAGGATTAATAAAGGTAATCCCCATACTAAAGAAGCGAATTCTGAAAATAGATTATCTAAAAATTCCATGAAATAGAAACAATGTTTTGTTAAATATAATCTTTTTTATAGCTCAAACTTCATCCTACTTTTTAAAAAAAACGGGGTTTTTATGTCAAAATCTAATATTTTAACAAATATTTTTGAATTTTAATCAATACAAAATTTTGATTATACTAAAGAATTAAAATTATTGTATTTTTGCACCGTTTTTATTTTACAACAATTGAAAGAGAACCGATTATACTTTTTAGATGCCGTTAGGGCTTTTGCTATTTTAATGATGCTTCAAGGGCACTTTATAGATGGCCTATTAGATCCTATATATAAATCAAACGACAATATGATATTCAATATCTGGTCTGATTTAAGAGGAAACACAGCGCCTTTATTTTTTACAATTACAGGCTTAGTGGTTATGTTTTTACTAAAGAAAGCAGAAGCTAAGCACACTGAAAATTTCAGAATTAAAAAAAGTATAAAACGCGGTATCTCTCTAATTATAATTGGTTACAGTTTAAGAATTCCTATTTTTCATTGGTTATCGGGACACTTTGATAGTTATTTTTTAGTGATTGATGTTCTTCAAATTATAGGTGTATCTTTACTTATATTAAACGGGTTATATCTGTTATTAAAGACTAAACCGATACTCCTTTCTTTGCTTTTAACGACAATTGGAACTCTTGTATTTCTTACAGAACCTTTGTATAGAAACTTAGCATTACCATACATTCCAGATCTAGTGGTAAATTATATTACTAAAGAAAACGGCTCTGTATTTACATTTTTCCCGTGGTTTGGTTATGTGGCTTACGGAAGTGTATTGGGAATTATATTTCAGAAATTTCAAACTAAAGCACAATTTAAATCTATAGCAATTTCAAGCTTTTTAATAGGAGGATTAGCCTTATGCTTTTTAAGCTCTATTACTTTAGAAATGCTTTATTATATTACAGATATAAAACTTTTTTACGATGCCTCTACCTATAACTATTTATTTTCTAGATTAGGATCTGTAGGTATTACGTTTGGTATTTTCTATGCTTTAGAAGCCTATTTAAAACACCCACTTATTACTAAAATAGGAAACAACACACTCTCTATTTACGTTGTTCATTTTATAATACTTTATGGAAGCTTTACGGGTATTGGTTTATATAGATATTTTCATGAAGCATTAGAACCTATAACAGCACTTTTAGGTGCTTTAATATTTGTAGTTGTAGTTAGTTTTATTGTATTACAGGAAGACAAAATAAAAGCCTTCCTAAATGTATACATTAGAAAGGCTTTGCTTTTTATTAAACTAAATACGGTAAGCAGAATTAGACTAAACAGACGCTAAATAAGCTTCTACATTTGTTTTAATACGCTCTTGAATGTTTGTAACATCTCCTTTTTCAAACGGTTCTCCCATAATGTTTTCGTATAATTCGATATAACGTTCACTAACAGTTTCTATATATTCGTCGCTCATTTCTGGTAACTCTTGGCCTTCTAATCCTTGAAATCCTTTACCAATTAACCATTGGCGTACAAACTCTTTAGATAATTGCTTTTGGGATTCTCCTTTTTCTTGACGCGCTTCATAACCATCTGCATAAAAATAACGAGAAGAATCTGGTGTGTGAATTTCATCAATCAAGACAATTTTCCCATCTTTAGTTTTACCAAATTCATATTTAGTATCGACTAAAATTAAACCTCTGCTTGCAGCGATTTCTGTACCACGCTGAAATAATTTACGTGTATAATCTTCAAGAATTAAATAATCTGCTTCAGAAACAATACCCCTTTTTATAATATCTTCTCTAGAAATATCTTCGTCATGATCTCCCATTTCTGCTTTAGTTGCAGGTGTAATAATAGGTTCTGGAAATTTATCGTTTTCTGTCATTCCTTCTGGCATTGCAACACCACAAAGTAAACGTTTCCCTGCTTTATATTCGCGAGCCGCATGTCCTGACATATAACCACGAATAACCATTTCTACTTTAAAAGGCTCGCATAAATGACCAACAGCAACATTAGGATCTGGTGTAGCTACCAACCAATTTGGAACTAAATCTTCGGTCTGAGCCATAAATTTAGTTGCAATCTGATTTAAAATCTGACCTTTAAAAGGAATTCCTTTTGGCATTACAACATCAAAAGCACTTAATCTATCGGTAGCAACCATTACTAATAAATTGTCGTTAATATTGTAAACTGCTCTAACTTTTCCTTTATACAAACTTTTCTGTCCTGGAAAATTGAAATTAGTATCTGTTATTGTCATGGTCTGTAATATTGCATCTATACTCCGTTTTAGAAGCTTTAATTATTAATATTAAATGATAAATTTTAAAGACGTAAAAGTAAGGAATAATTCATAAAAATTTTGTCGGATTTTTTAAAATGAAGAATATTTTTCGTGCTGTACTGTTGTAAAAGATAAAGGTCGCTTAATTACTCTACAGCGCCATCTTTACTATGCACTTGTTTTAAATCGTTTTTACGCATAAATTCTAAAACAGATCGCGATTCTTCTAAATTCAAGTTCTGAGACGGCATGCGCGTTAAACAATCTTCTAATTGCATAATCGCTGCTTCGTCCAGATTTAACATCTCATCTGTATTAATAATCATATTCAAGATCCATTCTGGACGTCTGTTATTTGTAATACCTGCCCAACCTGGACCAACACGTCTCTGATCTGTTAATTTATGGCAAGACACACATGAGGTCTTATAAATTAATGCTCCTTTTTTAGCTAAAGTATTAGAAATAGAATCTGTTAAACTCATCTTTTTTACAGAGCCAACACCTCGAGATTTTGTTTTTGTAGTATATTCTGTATGTAAATCTGGATGAATAAATTCTAATGTAGATTTCGTCTTAAAAGCATCTAAACAACTTGTAAACAACACCACGGCTATTAACATTATTATTAAAAACGAAACACGTGTGGTTTTCATAAAATATAAATCTTACTATACAAGAGAAGCTATATTTATCTGGTGTATCTTATGATGTATAAAGGTAGTGTTTTTGAATATTCTATTTAAAACAAACGTAATTACCCGACAATAAGACAGAAAATTCCGACCTACAACCATCCAAAATTAGATAAGTAAAATGGAAACTGTAATTTTAGCTTTATGTATAGTAGAATTGATTGTTATGATGCCTTTTTATGTAGAAATACAGCAAACAAAAACACAGCGTATTTAACAACAATTAAAAAGTTTAGATAAAAAAAAGAGTAGACTTACGCCTACTCTCTATTTTCTATATTTTTATATGCTTCAATCACTTTCTTCACTAATTTGTGTCTAATCACATCATTTTCATCAAGGTAAACCATGCCAACGCCTTCTACGTTTTTAAGTACCAATAAGGCTTCTTTTAATCCCGAAGTCATACGTCTTGGCAAATCTACCTGACCAGGATCTCCGGTAAGTAAAAACTTAGCATTTTTCCCCATACGTGTTAAAAACATCTTCATTTGGGCATGCGTTGTATTCTGTCCTTCATCTAAAATAACAAAAGCATTATCTAATGTACGACCACGCATAAAGGCCAAAGGCGCAATTTGTATGGTTCCATTTTCAATATACATGTTTAATTTTTCGGGAGCAATCATATCTCGTAATGCATCGTAAAGCGGTTGCATATATGGATCTAATTTTTCTTTTAAATCTCCAGGAAGGAATCCAAGATTCTCACCTGCTTCTACAGCAGGACGCGTTAAAATAATACGCTTAACTTCTTTATTTTTTAAAGCTTGTACTGCCAAAGCAACACCCGTGTAAGTTTTTCCAGTTCCGGCAGGTCCAACAGCAAAAACCATATCGTTATTACGCATGCTTTCTACCAATTTGCGTTGGTTTGCCGTTTGGGCGCGAATTAATTTTCCGCTAGCACCATGCACAATAACTTCTCCACTTTGTTTAGAGGTTTTATAATCGTCGCTACTCTGACTCGTTAATACGCGCTCTATAACGTTTTCGTCTAATTTATTGTACTTAGCAAAATGTTTTAGTAACATGGTTAAACGCCGATCAAACTCTTCTAAAAGCTCTTCATCTCCGAAAGCTTTAATTTTATTTCCGCGTGCAACAATTTTTAATTTGGGAAAATATTTTTTTAGAAGTTCAATATTTACGTTTTGCGCTCCAAAAAACTCTTTTGGAGTTATCTCTTCAAGTTCAATAATTATTTCGTTCAAAAGCTAGTCGATTTAATTAAATTTATAAGTTAAGTTTTATTAGTTTTGTGCTTCTAACAAACTTAAACAATTTTACTTCAGATATGTAAAAAACATATCAACAATTCACGTATGGCTATAATAACTTTAACAACTGATTTTGGTGAAAAAGATCACTTCGCCGGGGCGATTAAAGGCGCTATATATAGTGAATTGAATGATGTTAGAATTGTTGATATCTCTCATTCTGTGTCGCCATTTAGTATTTCTGAAGCGGCTTACATTATACAAAACGCATACACAAGTTTCCCTAAAGGAACCATTCATATTATAGGTATAGATGCCGAGTTAAACCCAGAAAACAAACACATTGCTGTGCTGTTAGATGGCCATTATTTTATTTGTGCAAACAATGGGATTATGAGTATGATTTGCACAGAAATTAATCCGGAACGCATTGTACAAATTAATATTCACGAAAATATAGTGAGTAGTTTTCCCGTTTTAGATGTATTTGTAAAAGTAGCTTGCCACATTGCACGTGGCGGAACTTTAGATGTTGTTGGAAAACGTATTGAAGAGATTAAACCCATCCAGAATTTAAAACCTTACGTTAACGACGACAAAACTCAAATAATTGGTAGTATAATATATGTAGATAATTATGGTAACGTAATTTCTAATATTAAACGTAAATTTTTTGAAAGTACACAGAAAGGACGTGCATATAAAATATCTGCTCGAAACCATACATTTACAACCATATACAATAAATATAGCGAAGTTGTAGATTTCACAAAACCTGCTACAGACAGACAATCTGAGGGAAAAGGTTTAGTTGTTTTTAACTCATCTAATTATTTAGAAATTGCCATATACAAGAGTAACATGTCTACTGTTGGAGGTGCATCTACATTAATGGGATTAAAACTTATGGACACTATAACCGTTAACTTTTTAAAAGATTAAGATATGTTTGTACGCATTGTAAAATTAAGTTTTGCCCCCTCTAAGGTCGATGAGTTTTTAAACATTTTTAATTCTAACAAAGCTCAGATTCGTAATTTTAAAGGTTGTGAGTTTTTAGAATTATATCGAGATAAAACACACGACAATATATTTTTTACATACAGTTATTGGGCAGAAGAGCACGATTTACATAATTACAGGCATTCCGATTTATTTACATCGGTTTGGACAGAAACAAAACAATTATTTAACAATAAACCTGAAGCCTGGAGTGTAGACAAATTGGTAAGTTTACCATAAACCGTTACACTTTATTAACTTCAAATTATATTAAAAACACATGTTTGCCATATTAAAAAAAGAAATTAATTCGTTTTTCGCCTCGCCAATAGGCTATCTGGTTATTGCTTTATTCTTACTATTAAATGGATTATTTTTATGGTTTTTTAAAGGCGATTTCAATATTATAGATAACGGTTTTGCAGATCTGTCTACCTTCTTTTTATTAGCACCTTGGATTTTAATTTTTCTTATTCCTGCGGTTACCATGCGTAGTTTTGCAGACGAGAAAAAACAAGGCACTTTAGAGTTACTTTTAACTAAACCTGTTTCTAAACTTCAAATTGTTTTAGGAAAATATTTTGGTGCATTTATTTTAATCCTAATCGCGCTACTCCCAACATTACTGTACGTATACACTGTTTACAAACTAGGAAGCCCAGAAGGCAACTTAGATCTGGGAAGTACACTAGGATCTTATTTCGGATTATTATTTTTAGTTGCAGCATACACTGCTATGGGAATTTTTGGGTCTTCGTTATCAGACAATCAAATTGTAACTTTTATAATTTCTGTCTTTCTATGTTTCTTCTTTTACATAGGATTTGAAGGCATTGCAGACGCTTTATCTAGTAATTTTATAGATAGCCTAGGGATGAGTTTTCATTTTAAAAGTATGAGTCGCGGCGTTTTAGACACCAGAGATATTATTTACTTTTTAAGTGTTTCAGTATTATTTATAGCCTTAACACGTTTCAACATTAATAAAAAATAGTATGATTTATACCGTTCCTTTTATAATTATACTCGTCCTTCTATTTATAGTACTATTTTTCTTTTCTAGAACTATAGATAAACGTATTTGGGTCGCTATATTAATTAGCCTAGTACTTACCCCCTTAGTGTATTATTATGTATTGTACCCATTAATAAACATTTTTAGCGATTACCATCATGAAAAATATTTTGATGCTGAAGCTTGGGAATCTTCGCCAGCATTTAGATACGAAATGGCTCAAGATTTAGAGCAATCGGACACATTAATAGGAAAAACAAAAACAGAAGTCTCTACCATGTTAGGTAAGCCAGAATGGTTTAGTTGGAACGATGCCATAAAAGCAAACGATCCTAATTTCTGGAATTACAATTTAGGTATTAAACCTGGTGCTTTTAATGAAAACCAGGAATGTATTAAGATTACATTTAAAAATAATATTGCACAAAGTTTAGAACACTATCAATTAGAACTAGAATTTAATGAGTAAGAATCTAAAACATATTACGCTAATAATCCTTGGTATTTTAGTACTAAATATTATAGGCAACAAAATATATAAACGTTTCGATTTAACCCAAGATCATCGTTATACATTAAGTAATGCTACACAGCATATTGTTGAAGAAGTAAAGGCACCTATTGTTATTGATGTTTTTTTAGAGGGTGAAGGATTTCCTTCAGAATTTAGACGTCTTCAAACAGAGACCAAACAACTTTTAGAAGAGTTTTACACGCAAAACAGTAATATAAAATTCAATTTTATAAATCCGTTAGAAGATGAAGCTAACCGCGATAAGGTTATTCAACAATTAAATAATCGCGGTCTTACGCCTATGCAACTTACCGTTCAGGAAAATGGTAAAAGCAGTCAAGAAATTATTATTCCTTGGGCCTTGGCTAGTTATAACAATGTCACAGTTAAAATTCCTTTAGTAAAAAACAAGTTAGGTGCTTCTCAACAAGAATTAGTAACCAATTCTGTACAACATTTAGAATATGCCTTTGCAGATGGTATTGGAAAATTAGTCCACGGAAAAAATAAAAAGATTGCTGTTTTAAAAGGAAACGGGGAATTAGAAGATCAGTATTTAGCAGATTTTTTAACCACACTTAAAGACTATTACTTTATAGCACCTTTTACCTTAGACAGTGTTGCAAGTCAGCCAGAAAGCACTTTAAAAAAACTACAGAACTACGATTTAATTATCTCGGCTAAACCAACAGAAGCGTTTACAGAAAAAGAGAAATTAGTATTAGACCAATACACCATGAATGGCGGAAAAAGTCTTTGGCTTATAGATGCTGTTGCTATGGAAAAAGATAGTTTATACAATAAATCTGGTCGTTCTATTGCCTTGGCTAGAGACTTAAATTTAACCGATTTTTTCTTTAAATATGGTGTACGTGTCAATCCGTATTTAGTAGCAACACCTTACTCTGCTCCTATTACATTAGCCATAGGAGAAGGTAGCGAATCTCAGTTTCAGAATGTACGTTGGCCATATTCTCCTTTAGTAAATACAACAAATACACACCCGATTGTAAACAATGTAAATATTATAAAATTCGATTTTGCGAACCCGATAGACACTTTAAAAAACAGCTTAAAGAAAACCATTTTATTAGAAAGTGCTAAACTAACAAAATTAGAAGGTACACCAAGAGAGATTAGTTTAGACCAAGTAACACAAGAACCAGATCCGCAAGAATTTAATAAAGGAAGTCAGCCATTGGCCGTTTTAATTGAAGGCGAATTTACATCTGCTTACAAGAACAGAATTAAGCCCTTTAAAGCTGCTACAATTAAAGATATAAGTACACCAACTAAAATGATTGTTGTTGCAGATGGAGACCTTATTAAAAATGATGTTATTAAAGGTGTGCCACAAGAATTAGGCTTTGACCGTTGGACCGGACAATTATTTGGAAATAAAGAATTTTTATTGAATTCGGTCAATTACCTCCTAGATGATAACGGACTTATAAACATTCG
The DNA here is from genome assembly GCF_009796865.1 of Formosa sp. L2A11. Taxonomy (GTDB): domain Bacteria; phylum Bacteroidota; class Bacteroidia; order Flavobacteriales; family Flavobacteriaceae; genus Formosa. The sequence continues at coordinate 3,641,224 of NZ_CP047028.1, forward strand.
TTCTAAAGAAATTAAGGTCGCATTTTTAGATCAGGAAAAAATTGCAGAATCTAAACTAAGCTGGCAGCTCCTTAACACATTGATTCCTATTGTATTATTAGCCATTTTTGGTTTTGCTTTCAATTACATAAGAAAAAGAAAGTACACGGCCTAAATGTTAATAAGTTTGTTTCATATTTCAGCCTATTAAAGATATATTTGTAATTATTAAAATAATCTTATTAAGAGATACAGATGAAGTTTATAGTATCAAGTACCTATTTATTAAAGCAATTACAAGTTCTAGGAGGCGTAATTAATAGTTCGAACACTTTACCTATTTTAGATAATTTCCTTTTTGAATTAAGCAGCTCTAAACTTATAGTTTCTGCAAGTGATTTAGAAACTACAATGTCTTCAACTTTAGAGGTAGAAAGCGAAAGTGAAGGTAGTGTAGCTATTCCTGCGCGTTTACTTTTAGATACTTTAAAAACTTTTCCAGAGCAACCGTTAACATTTATTATTGAAGACAATAACACTATTGAAATCAGTTCTAATCACGGTAAATATGCACTAGCATATGCTAACGGAAACGAATTTCCTAAAGCTGTATCTTTAGATAATCCTAGTACAACAACAATTGTTGGAGATATTTTAGCAACTGCAATTAGCAAAACTATTTTTGCAGCAGGAAACGACGATTTACGCCCAGTAATGAGTGGTGTATTTTTTCAGTTCTCTACAGAAAGCTTAACATTTGTTGCTACAGACGCACACAAACTTGTAAAATATACAAGAGAAGATGTTGCTGCTTCTGAAGTTGCAGAATTTATTATGCCTAAAAAACCTTTAAACTTATTAAAAGGAATTTTAGCAGGTAGTGAAGATGACGTTATTGTAGAGTATAACGACTCGAATGCTAAATTTACGTTTGATAATGTAGAGTTAATTTGTCGTTTAATTGATGGAAAGTATCCGAATTACGATGCGGTAATTCCTAAAGAAAACCCGAACAAACTTACTATTACTAGAAATCAGTTTTTAAGCTCTGTAAAACGTGTTAGTATTTTCTCTAATAAGACAACACACCAAATTAGATTAAAAATTGCAGGTGCAGAATTAAATATTTCTGCAGAAGATATAGATTACAGTAACAAAGCAGAAGAGCGTTTAACTTGTGATTACCAAGGAGACGATATGCAAATTGGATTTAACTCGCGTTTCTTAACAGAAATGCTTAACAACTTAAATTCAGACGATGTACAACTTGAAATGAGTTTACCAAATCGTGCTGGTATTTTAACGCCTATAGATGGTTTAGACGAAGGAGAACAAGTAACAATGCTTGTTATGCCAGTAATGCTAAACAGCTAATATTTTACAGAATATAACACCATATAAAAGTCATGTAGATATTTAATATTTACATGACTTTATTTTTTCCATCCTTTATGTTCTTCATCACAAACGAACTTTGTATGTGTGAGACTATTGTCATTTTAGAAAATCGCTTCAAAATAAACTCTTGGTACTCGTTCATATCCTTTAATAAGATCTTCAACAAAACATCGTACGTTCCCGCAATGTAATTTGCTTCAATAACATCATCTAACGTATTAATATACGCTTCAAACTTACGGAACGGCTCATCTTGGTGCGTCTTTAATGTAACCTGACAATATACAATTAACGTTTTTCCAAGTTTGCTATAATCTATAATTGCTGTATAGCCATTTATAATCCCTGAAGATTCTAATTTTTTTATACGTTCGTGAACAGGCGTAATAGATAGGTTTACACCTTCGGCAAGTTGTTTTATAGACTGTTTACTGTCTTTTTCTAAGGCTTCTATAAGCTTAAAATCTATGGCATCTAACTTCATATTGGTAAGAATTTCTAAAAGGGTATCGTTTAATAGTCTTCAAAAGTAATAAATTCTACATAAATTAAATTATAAAGTATAATTTTTCAAAAATCACATATTACACATGATATTTTAATTAAATAGTATCTTTGTATAAGAAATATTTAAGATATGAATACACCAGAAATACAAGCTGTTTACGATAGAATTAAAGCACATTCTGAATCCTTTTTAGGGTATCCTGTTGCTAAAGATTTCTCGTATAGTGAATATGCGCCTTTCTTAGATATTTGTATTAATAATGTTGGTGACCCAGAAAACCCTTCAACATTTGCTATTGATACAAAAGACATCGAACAAAAATGTATTCAATTTTTTACAGAAATGCTTTCAGGAAAAACCAAAGATATTTGGGGTTACATTACAAATGGTGGCACTGAAGGCAATTTATACGGTTTATACGTTGCTAGAGAGAGCTTTCCTAACGCCATGGTTTACTATAGCGAAAGCACACATTACAGTGTAAAAAAGAATTTACATTTATTAAATATTCCTAACATCGTGATTCGTTCTCAAGAGAATGGAGAAATGGATTATGAAGATTTAGATCAAACCATTTCTTACCGTCGTGATAAACCAGCCATTTTCTTTTTGAATATTGGAACAACAATGACGGAAGCTATTGATAAAATAGATGAAATTAAAAAAATTATAAAAAAATACGCAATTAAGGATTATTACATCCATTGCGACGCTGCTTTTTTAGGAACAATAGCCCCCTATATTGACCCTAAACCAAAATTTGATTTTGCAGAAGGCATTGATAGTATTTCTATTTCTGGACATAAGTTTATTGGTAGTCCAATTCCTTGTGGAGCCGTTTTAGTAAAACGTAAACACAGAGATCGTATTGCGAATTCTGTATCTTATGTTGGCACTATGGATACAACTATTACAGGATCTAGAAATGGATTAACGCCTTTATTTATTTGGGATTTTATCCAAAAACATGATCACCAAGGTTTAAAAGACCGTGTTGTAGCTTCTCAAGAAGTTGCTGCATATACAGAACATAAATTAAACTTATTAGGGATGAAAGCTTGGAGAAACAATGACGGTTTAACTGTTGTGTTTCAAAAACCAAGTGATGCCCTTTGTAGAAAATACCAAATGGCTTCTGAAGAAGCTATTGCACACATTATATGTGTTCCTGGAGTGACCTTTAGCAAAGTAGATGCTTTTCTTGAAGATTTAAAAATTGAATTAGTCCAAAAATCTTCAAAATCTGAAGCAGTACACGCTTAACCTAAACACACTTTGTCTAGTCCTGAATAAACGATACAGATTATTAAAGGATTAAAAATATTAATTAAAGCTGAACAATCTTAAGATTGTTCAGCTTTTTTGATTTATACTGTTTTCTTTTTAATTTTTGTTGTTTATGCATCATATCAGGTGTTCGCATATGATTAGAAAAATGTGGTCTTAAACTATTGTAAATATTGACTGCATCTTTGATTATTAATTTCTTTGTTTCTATATCGGTATCGTAAGTTGCTATTGCAAATTCTTGTTTCAAAATACCATTTACACGCTCTGCGATAGCATTTTCATAAGGATCATATTTCTCTGTCATACTTGTAATAATATTTTTGTCTTTTAGCAAGTTCTGATAATCATTAGAACAATACTGCAAACCTCTGTCTGAGTGATGTATTAAAGATTGGTCTTTATAACTTCTTTTTCTTAGAGCCATTTCAAGAGCTCTAAGAGAACCTCCAACTTCAAGACTATTTGATATGTCATAGCCCATTATTTTTTTTGAATATGCATCTGTAACTAAAGCAAGGTAAGACGGATTTTTTCTATTCCCAGTGTAGGTGATATCGCTTACCCAAACCTGTTCTGGACGATTAAATTCTATCTCATTAATTTTATTCTTATGCTTTCTAAATCTATGATGAGAGTCAGTTGTTATATGATAACTCTTTTTAGGTTTTATAACCATGTGGTTTGCTTTGAGTATTCTAAACAACTTATCTCTACCTACATGTACTTTGCTTAATTCATTTTTAAGTATATAATATAATTTTCTTGTGCCTAGCCTTGGCATTAAATTCCTAACAGAACGTACCATAGCTATAACTTGTTTTGCTAAGCTTTGCTTATGCTTTTTGGATTTTATAGCTCTGTAATAAACCTGTCTATTTACCCCGAGTAATTCACAGGAAGAGATTATGGTCTCTTTTTGGTCTTCTTTGAAGTTTTTGATAACTCGGGTTTGTAATTTTTTCTGATTTCGATATCATATTCCTTTTCAGCCATATCTACGAGCATATCAAAAATTATAACCTTCTTATCTGCACGTTCAGCAAGGTGTTCTGCTCTTGCCTTTTGCTTTTCTAGAAGTTTAACCTTAGCTTCTAATTCGAGTATTTTTTGTTCTGGAGTTTTTGACATCGTTTTTGGAGATTGGTGTTCCCAATCAAAGTTACCATATTTTTGCAACCATTTGGTTACTGTAGAATCTCCTTGGATGCCATATTTAAGCTTAGCTTGTGATTTTGTAAGAAGTCCAAGCTCTAATTCTTCAACTAATTTAAGTTTAAAAGAAAGAGAGTAGTCTTTTTGGGTACGCTTGGTGTGCCCTAAATGGTCTGATGTTTTCATTACACTAAATTTTAGTGTATCGCTATTTCAGGACGGGACACTTCAAAACATAAAAAAACGCCCATGACAATGGGCGTTTTTTATTTTTATATCTAAATCTATTAATTAATAAAATTAAAAGACAAAGGGTAAGATGTTAATTCTCCATTACTAACTTTTAAGGCATTCATTATAGGAAATACAATACTTAGTATACCTAGAATTAAAAAGCCTAAAATTCCTAAACCGAAAAATAAAATTAGCGGCACACAAATAATACAGTAAATTATTAAACTAATCTGAAAGTTTAAAATTTTCTTCCCTTCTTGGTCCATACCTAAAACTTTATCTTTTTGTGTAATCCAGATAATTAACGGAATTAACAAACTACCAAAGCCTAAAGCCAAAGTTGCTAACTGACTTAAATGTGTGAGGATTAAAAGCTGTTTATCTTCTCTCATGATTGTATGATTTTGATTTGATTGATATATATAAGACGAGTAAAAAACACCTTTGTTACAGTAATATGCTTAATGCGGCAACTTATCTTTTAAAAGCCCATAAACAAAAGTTCCTAAAACAGCCGAGACTAATAATATAATTACGGGTACAAATCCTGCTCCAACAAGAACAAAAATAGGACCTGGACAAGCGCCTGCAAGTGCCCAACCTAATCCGAATATAATACCACCAATAAGATATCTTGCAACAGATTTTTCTTTATCAGCAATAACAATGGGTTCCCCATCGAACGTCTTAATATTAAAACGTTTTATACTCTGAACAAATATAATTCCGAAAAAAAGAGCAGTTCCTATAATGCCATACATGTGAAACGATTCGAATCTAAACATCTCATAAATACGAAACCAAGAAGCAGCTTCAGATTTATACATAATCACTCCAAAAACTAAACCTAATACTATATATAATACTTTTTTCATCATTTAAAATATAAAAGGGAATAACACATGAACCATAAATAAACCTCCAATAAAGAAGCCTATTACAGCAATTAACGATGGTAATTGCAAATTACTTAAACCTGAAATGGCATGACCAGAAGTACAACCTCCAGCATAACGCGCTCCAAAACCAATTAAGAATCCGCCAACAATTAAAATCGCCCATGTTTTTACATCAGATAAAGCGGCTATAGAAAATAATTCGTTTGGTAAATACCCATTAACTGTAGATATATTTAAATCCTGAAGTGCCAATTTAGTAGAGTCACTAATGTCTGGCATACTCGCGTCAGATAAATAATGAGACGCTATAAATCCGCCCAACATCGCACCGATTACGATAAACAAATTCCAACTATCTTGTTTCCAATTGTAATTAAAAAATGGGCTTACTTTCCCGCCTCCACAAATACTACAAAAGGCACGTAAATTAGAAGACATACCAAAACGTTTACCCAAAAGTAAAAGCACAAGCATAAAAAGTGCTATTAAAAACCCGGATACAAACCATGACCACGGCTGAAAAATAAAATCCATATATTATTTTTAATGATTAAATCGGATAACATTATCCAATTACAACTTGCAAATATATGAGGAAGTTCAAGTTTATATTGTAACATAAGTTACACCTTTTTACAACCTAAAACAGTACTCTATATTTGTCCAATATTTTAAAACCAATACTAAGATGAAATTATTAACTTGTATTCAAATTTATTAGCATGAAAAAATTTCTAAAACTGTTTGGTTTACTTATTGTAATAAGTGTAGTCGTTATTATTTATTTAAACTATCCGAAATTAAATTTCATTACGGGCTTTGCCTCAAAAAGTGTATGTTCTTGTACTTTTTTAGATGGTAGAACATTAGAATCTATAGAAACACAAGACAACGACTTCTCCCCTATTAATTTAGCGACAAACACTGTAGATTTAAAAAACAAATCTGTAACCTCTACCGTTTTTGGTCTTAAAGCAAGAACGGCAGTTTATAAAGCAGGTTTAGGTTGTATTTTAATTCCAGAAGATTCCGACCATACAGCCTTAACCGTAAAGCCAAATAGAAATAAAATATCTAACAATCTCCCGTTTCCTTATGGCGATTTACAACAAAAAGATACTGTGTTTTCTAATATAGATTACCCACTTCTAAACGAAGCTGTACAACATGCGTTTGATGTTGGTAATGAAAAATTAAAACGTTCAAGAGCTGTATTAGTTGTGTATAAAGACCAAATTATTGCAGAAAAATATGCCGATGGATTTAATAAAGACACTAAAATTTTAGGTTGGTCTATGACAAAAAGTATTACTAGTGCTATTGTTGGAATTTTAGAAAAACAAGGTCGCGTAAGTAAAGATGAATCGCATTTATTCACAGACTGGGAAAACGACAATCGTGCCAACATCACTTTAAACAATCTTTTACAAATGAATAGCGGTTTGGCTTGGGAAGAAGATTATAACAACATTTCTGATGTTACTAAAATGTTGTTTTTAAAAGAAGATATGCCTAAAATACCACGAGAAAAATTACTTACAGGCATACCTAATAAGAGTTGGAGTTATTCTTCTGGAACTACAAATTTAATATCTGGTTTTATAAGAAATCAATTTAAAACAGAACAAGACTATTTAGATTTTTGGTACACCGAATTAATCGATAAAATTGGCATGCACACTATGACTATAGAAACCGATTTAAAAGGACATTTTGTGGGTTCGTCTTACGGTTGGGCAACCGCTAGAGATTGGAGTAAATTTGGACTTTTATATTTACACGATGGAAATTGGAACGGCGAACAAATCTTAACAAAAAACTGGGTTGATTACACAAAAACACCAACGCCTACATCTAATGGAATTTATGGTGCGCAATTTTGGTTAAATGCTGGCGGACGTTATCCGGACGTGCCTAAGGATTTATTTTCTTGCAATGGATATCAAGGTCAGCAAGTAAGTATTATTCCTTCTAAAGATGTGGTAATAGTAAGATTTGGGTTAGTAGAAGATCCGGTATTTAGCTACAACACTTTTCTTTCTGAAATCCTTTCTGCTATAAACTAAAAAACTCCCAACTTACGTTGAGAGTTTTTAATATTTTAAAGTATACTAAGGTTACGAAATGTTACGCAATTCTGCCATTTTAATAGCAGCAACTGCCGCTTCGGTCCCTTTGTTACCATGTACACCTCCAGAACGATCTCTAGATTGTTGTATATTATTATCTGTTAATAAACAAAAAATAACTGGTACATCGTGAATTACGTTTAAGTCTTTTAATCCTTGAGTAACACCTTCACAAACAAAATCGAAATGTTTTGTTTCTCCCTGAATTACACTTCCTATTGCAATTACAGCATCTACCATTTGTTCTTGCATTTTTTTACAACCGTAAATCAATTCAAAACTTCCTGGTACATTCCAACGTTTAAGATTCACCGGGTCTACGCCGTTTTCAATTAAAGTATCGTAAGCACCTTTATAAAGCCCTTCAGTAATTGTGTCGTTCCATTCAGAAACAACAATCCCAAACCGAAAATTAGTCGCGTCTGGGAGTGTTGTTTTATCGTAATCGGATAAATTTTTATTAACTGTTGCCATCTTTATTTATTTGCTAACACTTGCGCCTTACCAATAAATACATCTACAGTTGTTGCTTCGGTAGAAGTTGGATAATCATTTTTAATAGTTTCAAAATAACCTAAAGCTTCAGCAGCTTTACCTAATTCTAAAGCAATCAATCCAGATTTATTTAAATACATTGGCGTAGTGAATTCGTTCGTACTAATTTTCGCCGCTTGCTTATAATAATCTAAAGCATCATCTAATTGATTTAACTGAACAAAAGCATCTCCAATTGCTCCTTTTGCTAAAGGTGCTAAAGCTTCGTCTTCGCTAGAAAAATCTCCTAAATAGTCTATTGCGTTTTTATAATCTTTCAGGTTTAAGTAAGCCATACCAGCATAATACTCTGCTAAATTTGCTGCAGGCGTACCGCTATGGTTTTCAATGATATCTAACATACCATATTTACCTTCACCACCGTTTAATGCTAAAGTGTAAAGCGAATCTTTTTCTGTCCCGTTTACAGCTTCGTTAAAATAAACTTTAGCTTGAGACATATCGTTCATTGCTTCGTTTTCTTGAGGTTGAGCTACAAATTCATTGTAACCTAAATATCCCAATACTACGACAGCAACGACACCAATAATTACAAAAATATATTTTTGATTACTAGCTACCCAGTCTTCAGTTTTAGAAGCGGTTTCGTCTAACGTATTAAAAACCTCTGCTGTTGTTGAGTTTTCTTCAACATTTTCGAAATTTTCTATATCGTTTTCTACTTCTTCTGGTTTCGTAGAGGGTTTGTAACCTCTCTTTTTATAAGTTGCCATATATTCTATATTATTCGGTCGCAAAAATAAAATATTTCCGCAGAAATAAAAGGTTATTTATTTGTTATTTTTCAATAATTTGCGAGACTTTATAAACGTTGATTTTAAATATACGCACACCTCTCTTTATATGATCCTAAAATCCTTATCTCTAATTAATTACAAAAATTTTGAAAGTGAATCTTTTGAGTTCGACGACAAAATTAATTGTTTTGTAGGACAAAATGGAGTAGGAAAAACAAACATATTAGACGCTATTTATCATTTATCTTTCGGAAAAAGCTACTTTAACCCTATCGCATCGCAAAATATTAGACACAATGAAGACTTTTTTGTTGTACAAGGAGATTTTATAAAGCATGATACTCCAGAGAAAATTGTTGTTAGCTTAAAGAATGGACAAAAAAAGGTAATTAAACGAAATGCAAAAGCATACGATAAGTTTAGTGACCATATTGGTTTTATACCCTTAGTAATGATTTCTCCTGCAGACCGAGATTTAATTATAGAAGGTAGCGAAACGCGTAGAAAATTTATGGATAGTGTAATATCGCAAAGTGATAAAGCTTATTTAAACGATTTAATTAGTTATAATAAAACCATATCGCAACGTAATGCATTGTTAAAATATTTTGCATTAAATCATACTTTTAATCAAGATACTTTAGATGTTTACAACCAACAACTAAACGATTTTGGAGCTAGTATTTTTGAAAAAAGAAAAGCTTTCTTAGATGTTTTTATTCCTATTTTTAAGGCTAGACACAAGGTTATTAGTAATAACCAAGAACCTGTAGATTTAAATTATAAAAGCGATTTATTTAATGGCGATTTAAAACAACTTTTAGAACAAAGTATAAATAAAGACAGAGCGGTACAATACACGTCTACCGGAATACATAAAGATGATTTATTATTTGAAATTGATGGCTTTCCTATTAAAAAATTTGGGAGTCAGGGACAACAAAAATCATTTTTAATAGCTTTAAAACTAGCACAATTCGACTTTATAAAGGCCCAAAGTGGTGTAAATCCTATTTTATTATTAGATGATATTTTTGATAAATTAGATGAGCAACGCGTAGGACAAATTATTAAATTAGTAGATAACTCAGATTTCGGTCAGTTATTTATTAGCGATACTCATGCAGACCGAACAGAAAATGCTATAAAACAAGTACGTCAATCCTATCAGATTTTTAATATTGGCGCATAAATTCTTATTATTATGAAACAGATTATTGTAATTTTTAGCTTAATTATTTTAAGCAGCTGCTCAAAATCTTCAGACATAAAGATTTCAAATTTAAATGGCTATTGGGAAATTGAAGAAGTTATAAAAGCAGATGGAACATCTCACGTTTATAAAATAAATGAAACGGTAGATTTTTTTGAAATAAATGATAGTCTTTCTGGCTACAGACAAAAAATGAAAACAGATTCTGACAATAAATATATGCCTGTAGCGGTTAAGGAACAGATTAAAATTATTACAGAAAACGATAGTTTAAAAGTACATTACCAAACCCCTTTTTCGGATTGGAAAGAGACTATTTTAGAATTAAATAACGACAAATTAAAAGTCGTAAATCAACATCAAAACGTATATATTTACAAACGATATATTCCTTTAAACTTATAATTATGGCGAAACGTAATAACGAAAACCTAAGCATATCAGACGTCTTAAAAGAATTTGTAGAAACCAATAAATTAGAACGTGGTTTAGACAAAGTAAACGTACGCGATGCTTGGACAAAGCTAATGGGAAATGGCGTTAACAATTACACTACGGCTATAAGTTTAGAGCGCGACACGCTTTATGTACAATTAAGTTCTAGCGTATTAAGAGAAGAATTAAGCTACGGGAAATCTAAAATAATTACTATGCTTAATGAAGAATTAGGTAAAGATTTAGTACAAAAAATTATTTTAAGATAAGTTTACCTAAAAAAATACATCCATAAAAAAGGCACCATTTCAAAGTATTGAAATGGTGCCTTTTTTATAAGTAACTACTCTCCTATCTTAATATTAAAAAACATATTCTGTTAATATGGACAAGCTCATAAAGTCCCACGAAAACAACACTTCTTAATGATTCTTAAATTATAACAAACAGAAATTAATCATATTTTTTTATTTATAATTAATCAATTCAATATTTTATAATAAGTTTATACACCAGTTAAAACGCGAAAGAAATAATTAAAATAATTTTCCAATGAGTTTAGATTTATTTAATGTAGAAAACAAAATAGCTTTAATTACAGGAAGCACACATGGTTTAGGTTTAGCTATGGCTAAAGGTTTAGGACTTGCAGGTGCTACAATTATTATAAATGGTAATTCTTCGCAAGATAAAATAGACAAAGCTGTTTCAGAATGTAAAGCCGAAGGAATAAAAGCAGTAGGCTATAAATTTAATGTTACAGAAGAAGCTGAAGTTATTTCTGCAATTTCTAAAATAGAAATAGAAGTTGGCCCTATAGATATTTTAATTAATAACGCCGGTATTATAAAACGTACACCACTTATAGACATGGAGGTAGCCGATTTTAAAGCTGTGGTTAATATAGATTTAGTGAGTCCTTTTATTGTATCTAAACACGTGGTAAAAAACATGATACAACGTAACCAAGGAAAAGTGATTAACATTTGTTCTATGATGAGTGAATTGGGACGAGCTAACGTTGGTGCTTATGCTGCTGCAAAAGGCGGATTAAAAATGTTAACGCAGAATATGGCTACAGAATGGGCAAAACATAACATTCAGGTTAATGGTATTGGTCCTGGTTATTTTGCAACATCTCAGACTGCTCCTATTCGAGTAGAAGGACATCCTTTTAATGATTTTATTATTAGCAGAACACCTGCAGCAAGATGGGGAAATCCAGAAGATTTACAAGGTGCAACCATTTTTTTAAGCTCTAAAGCTAGTGATTTTGTTAACGGACATGTGGTATATGTAGATGGTGGTATTTTAGCCACCATAGGAAAACCTTCTAATGAAGGCTAACAGTATCAATAGTATAAAAATATAAGATATTTTAATACTATAAAACGTCTAAAACAGATAGCAATATTATCTTTTTTAGGCGTTTTATATATGTGTGCCTTTTCTAAATAAAAAAAATGGATTCTTAATCCTTAAAATGTAAATCCCTTTAGATTTAGTAGACAAATCATTTCTAGTACTAACAGAAGATAATTCAATATTTTGTTCTAATAAATGATACAATTGGTATTTATTTCACACTTATCTATGAAGCATAAACCTACCTCTCTTTTAATCTTTTTTTTAGTTGTAATAACAACATCTTTTACATCTAATAATAAAACAAAAACTACTTTAGTAAGTAATAACAGTACAATAAATACAGAAATTTTACTTACTAAAGGAAAAACTAAATCCTTAAAAATTGCCTCGTGGAATATCAGAGATTTAGGACGTACTAAAGACGCTCAGGAAATACTTAAAATAGCTAAGATTCTTAAAGATTTTGACATTGTAGCCATACAAGAAGTCGTTGCTAAAGATCCTGCCGGAGCACAAGCTGTTGCTAAAATTGCTGACGAATTAAATAGAATGGATTCTAAATGGGATTATCGGATAAGCGATCCTACAAAAAGTCCTTCGGTTTATATTAGCGAACGCTATGCTTTCTTATGGAAAACCTCTAAAGTAAAACTAACTAATCGGGCTTATCTAGATTCGGAATTAGAAGACGTATGTTTTAGAGAACCGTTTATAGGCAAATTTCAATTAAAAAATAATACAGAACCATTTTACGTGATAAACTTCCACTCTAGAAAGTTTGATGATAATCCGGAACAAGAAATTATTTTCTTAAAAGAGTATTCAACAAGACTAAATTCTGATAACATATTAATTTTAGGTGATTTTAATCTAAATGAAACACATGAAGTTTGGGATAATTTATACAATCGCGGATTTAACCCCGCACTAAACAATACGAAAACAACTTTAAAAACAAAGTGTAAAAACGGGAATTATTTAAATCACCATATTGATAATATCTACTATTCTAAAAATATAATCCCAATACATTCTGGTGCTATAGATTTTGTTAACACCTGCTCTAATTTAGAAATAGCTAGAGGCTTATCAGATCATTTACCAGTTTATTTAGAGTATTCTTTAAACTAATTTAATCTATATATAAAAGCTGGACATTATATTTGCATGACTTTTATCTATTCTAAATGTTCGTTTCATTGTCAGGTAATAGAATCCTGATTAGAGTAGATTACATCCAGAAACAGAAAAACATTAGATCCAATTACAAAATATATGATTGTAAAAAATACTGTATTTATAAAGTAAATACAGTTTAGAAACACCAGTAAAAAAACAAAATAAACATCAAAAAATCAAACATTTACGGGTAACAGTAATGTTCTTTTGAATTTAAATAGTAATTTTAGTTTGTAATTATACAACATTCTATTAATAGATAATAAACTCCCCAAATGAAATTAGAGAAGATATTAGATAAACTAGGTTCAATTGAAAAAAACTCCTTCATCAAAATAATCGATAATATAATATCTAAAAACCCTAAGCATAATAAGGAAATAGATAAAATTTTAAGTAGTACAGAAAAAGGTTTAAAGTCTGTTGACAATCAAAATATATCTAAGATATTCAATTTAATAGAAGCGGAATTTAAAAATTATATAAAATGTGAATTTCAAGAAATCACATCTCAATTAGATATTTTAATTGATATAATTATAAGAGATGGAAATTGCATAATGAAACAAGACTGGTTTTCTAGGTTATATGAAACAGAAATTAAACAACTAAAAAATAGAATAAAAATACTTAATTCTGATTTTAAAGATGATAAATCTGAATTGAGTCCAACTAGAAAACGTGATTATACTATTTATAAATCATGCTTAAGTACTGCATATTATAATGATGTAGATAATAATAGAGATTCTAAAATAACGTCTGATGAATTATCTATAATTTTAACACTAGAGAAGCAACTTGGCCTTTCTCAGGAAGAAGTAAAACTAATTAATTACTCAATCTTACCAATAAAAAAACTTGATATTCTAGAAGTTATAAAAGGATTAAAAAATATTGGAGTCATATTTTATTCTAATAAAGAAAACACCATTTATGTTGCAGACGAAATAGTTAGATTATTAAGAAAAATAAGAGAAAAGGAAGTTGCTGAAAAATTTTATAGAAGAACACTTAAATTACTTCGAGAACCTATAATAAATCAAATATGCAGAGATCATAATATTGACAGAAAACTTACATATTCACAAAAGGTTGAAGGAATTATAAAAGAAGGAGTTCCATTTACAAACTTGCTCCTTGATCATATCTATAAACAAGGAAGCTCTTTAACCGATAAAAAAAAGACTCTAAATGAGCTTTGTGAAAAAGGATTAAATTTAGAGAATCTTAAAGGAAGTGTTTTAGAAGACAAAATATCTAGTTTAATCGACCATTTTGAAAATGTTGAAAAAGATGAAAAAGTAGGTATTTCATTAGACGGTTATGATAAATTACTCTGTGAACTAAATTTATCTCTACCAACATTAAATAAGCAATTAAAAGATCAGTTCGAATTACAAGATGAATTTGTTTTAAAAGCAGATTTCTTATTAGATTACAATATTAAACCAAGAGATATTTTAGACTTAATTACAAAAAAAGATCTTACTCAGTTTATTAAAGACAATGGCGTAAAACAGCGCGGTGATGATATTTTAAATATTCTAGAACATTATAAAGATGTTGAAAATTTATATTTAGAAAACTATGAAAACGTTGCTTATCGAAATTTAAATCTATTAAAAGAAAATGGAATTACAATTAAAGAAAGTGAATTAGGATTAAAGTTTGAAGAGCTAACAGAAGTAATTTTTAAAGGATTAGGATTCAATGTAGATAATGTGTTTAAAAATGAATTAAACACAAAAAAGGATATGATTGACATCCTTATAAACTTAGGCAATGAAGAAGTTATTATTGTAGAATGTAAGACGAGTAAAGAACGTGGATACAATAAGTTTAGTACCGTCTCTAGACAATTAAAATCATATCAAAATCTAGCCCTTAAAAATAATTTAAGAATCGTAAAAATTTTATTAATTGCTCCAGAATATAGTGACGATTTTATAACAGACTGCGAAATGGATACAGAGATGAATCTATCTCTCATAACTGCATCAACTTTATCTAATATTTTTGAATCTTTTAAAACTTCAAAATACACAGAATTTCCTCATGTACTGTTTAGAGATATTATAATTAATGAAGAACGCATACTAAAAGCACTAAGTAAATAATGGCAGTATCACATAAATCTTATTATAGATCAGATCAAGGTTTATGAGATAATGTCTGTTATTAATCTACATAATAAAACTGTAATTCCTCTTCTTGTTGTCTAGCAGAACTAAAGTTTTAAATACCCAATAACTCGTGTATCATAATCGACATCTTTATAACTACATATTTTAAATGTTTTTTTTCTAAAAGTACGGAATACAGTAATAAAAATCTTCTACTTAAATTTAATTTTACTTGCATAATAATGGATAAGACTTTGACCTGACAAATCCATAAAACAAGGTAAGGCAAGACTAAAATTAAGTAAAATGAATAAATTTATTAAAGTAGCAATTATTGTATTAAGTATGACTTCTCTATCTAGTTGCGCTGTACATAGCGGATTGGTTTCCAATCAAAACAACAATACAACAGAAGTTGTTTTAACAAAAAACAATTACAAAATTATTGAAAGAGTACAAGGAGAATCTGAAGCCCGATATGTTTTAGGTTTTGGAGGTCTTAAGAAAAACGGATTAATAGCTAAAGCAAAATCTAATATGCTTGAAAACGCAGATATTATTGGAAGTTCTAAAGCCGTAATAAACGAAACTGTAGAATTAAAACAATCTTTTTTCCCTTTTGTTACTAAAGTTAAAGTAATTGTATCTGCTTATATTGTAGAATTTACAGAATAAGACAAATAAATATAAATCATTAAATCCGGTAATATGAATTTATATATTACTGGATTTTTTTTTATAAAAAAAAATAAATACTCTGATTAATCTTCAGAATTTAACACGAATTATCATCCTTTATAAATAGAAAGAAACACCTATTTTTATAGCATAAACTAACGTTAAAACATGCAAAAAACTATATATTTTTAACTAATTTTATAGTACTAAAAAAGAAATCAAAATGGGAAAATTGATATTAGTAAGACACGGAAAAAGTCTATGGAATGTGAAAAATGTTTTTACAGGATGGACAAATGTAGACTTGGCTTCTGAAGGTATTGAAGAAGCTAAAAAAGCAGGAGAACTCATTAAATCTAATCATTTAGATATCGATGTATGTTTCTCTTCTTATCTAAAAAGAGCTATTCGTACGCAATGGCTTATTTTAGAAACTGCAAATTTAATGCATACAGACTGCCATTATAGTTGGAAATTAAACGAGAGACATTACGGAGATTGGCAAGGTAAAAACAAAGACGAAGTCCTTAAAGGCGTTGGAGAAGATTTATTTTTAAAAGTAAGAAGAGGTTATGATACACCACCACCAAGTTTAAATCCGGAAGATAAAAGAAACCCTAAATTTGATGCCGATTACAAACTAATAGACCCTACAATTTTACCCTTAGGAGAATCTTTGAAAGACACCTCTAAACGTGTTATTAACTATTTCTTTGAAGCCATAGCTCCTGAGTTAGCAAAAGGAAAAACGGTACTTGTTTCTGCTCACGGTAATTCTCTAAGAGCCCTAATAGAGTATATTGAACACATCGCTATAGAAGATATTGATAAAGTTGAAGTAAAAACAGGAGTTCCTCATTTATATGAGTTTGACGATAAATTAAATGTGACTAATCATTATCAATTAAAATAAAATTTGATTTAGATATATTTGAAATTATCTCTTTCTAAGATTAAATTAATAAAAAAGCTTTGCAGTATTTGCAAAGCTTTTTTGTTTTCAGCCTCTAATCAAACATAATTTGCCAAATGAGATTCCCAACTATAAGGATTATATTCAAGATTATAAGTCGTGATTTCTACTTGTAAAACGGTTTTTAATATACTTTTAATACCTTTTACTCCTCCAAAGTCTCCATGATACCAGAATAGTAGTTTAGATGTTTTTACAGTCTTATTAACAGTGTCTATAATTGTTTCTGAAGACAAGAATGCATACATCGCATCATCTAATTGTTGGTTTAATTTTTCGAAAGTATAAAAAGCTATTGGTGGGCAACTTTTAGCGCCACAATTTAAAGCAAAATGAATGCGATAATCAATTTCTTTTACTGCTAAATTTCTAATTAAGGCGGACGTAAAAAGATTAGGTAAATACCCTAAACTTTTTTTCCATCTATATTTTCTTAAAATACCATGTTCAATATCATCTAAACTAAAAACAGTGTCTGCAATGCTAATCTCCTTTTCTTTAAAAATATGCTTGCCTTGCACATTAGAACGACTGGCTAATATTTGGTAATAGGCATTGTAAATATTAATCCAGAATGTTTTCTTTTCTTTATCTGTTGCCAATAAAGCAGATAATTCTATTAGAGACAGATTGTTTAATTTTTGTTCTAATTCTGTCGTCTCTTTTTTAAGCTTTACGTTAAGTAATAATTCTCCAGATAGCGAAAGTAAAGTATTGTTTTTGTTCATAATTTTAAGTGCTTCTGTAAAGCATAAATAAAGTATTCTAATTAATAAGAAAATTGATTCTCTGGACGATTAATCTTTAAAAAAATTGATTTTCGAATACGCGATTGATGGCAATTTGATTTAATTTTTCTAGTTTTTTATTCCACATTTTTTCAATCATTATTAAAATACTATGTTTCATAATATTTCCGATAAAGTTAAATTCTAAAAATAAATCTAGACTTAAATTTGTATTAGAATCATTTATTTTATCAAGACGAATCACGTAATGAAAATCTCTAACAAACATCATATCTTTAGTTTTTTCTCCATAAATAAGGCTGTCCTTAGATTTTTCTGAAATCGTTTCAAAATTTAGTTTCCCAAATTGTAAAACGCAATGATGTTGTGTTCCTATTCTGTTAATTTTATTTTCATCGAATTCTATACGTTTAACACTGTCATCCCATAAATGCCTATATTTAAGATCGCTTATTAACAAATAAAGAGTGTCTATATCTGTACCCATAGTTTTCTGAATACTTTGTATAGGAATTACAGATTTCTCTTCTTGGATTTCCTTTTCTTTAAATGCAAGTTCATTTTTTATATGATTTAAGTTTGTGTAGAAATATGTTATTTCTTCTTTATCATATATTTCGGTTAACGATTTCCATTCGGTTCCGATCTTGTTTTTATATAAATTATATACAGCACTAGAAATAAGTAAATATTCGTTTAAAAGCACATTATTTTTTAATAATCTGTGTGCTTTTATAACATCTTTACCATAAGGTTTAACAATATCTTTTACCTTAATAAAGTTTAAATCTCCATGATGAACAACAAACTTTAATTCTAAATTATTTGTAGTTCTGCACGCGCCACAGTTACAAATTCGTTTACGCTCATACATTTTAGTATGTGCATGAAACGCCTGTATCATTTTTTGTGTTTGGTTTACAATATCGTCAAACAAAACATGTTGCGTTGTGTACATAAACAAGGCATCTCCCTCAACCTCTATCAATTTAAAATTGATTGGGTTAGTATCTATTAAAATTTCTAATAATTCTGAAATAATATGAATACTATGTTCAATTTCTGTGGTGTTTACAAATTCAGAAAAACCACTAATATCTGGCATAAAGTAAAATGCTTTTTTCATTGGGTAATTTCTATGTTAGTCGAAAGAAAAAACTTAAACTAATTACTATTTTTATTTTATATAATTGAATTGTAAAACATTTCCTTTTCCTTTTCGCCCTTCATTAGAAATATACAAGTCTCCATTTTCTGAAAAGAAAATCCCTTCTGGTTGTTTAAAAAGCGGATAATCCAAAGAATATTTATTTAAAATAACGCCTTCCAAGCTCATTTCAACCATTAATTTACCAACAGTAGAAATAACGAATAAAGTATGCGTTTTAGGATTAATAGCTAAACCACTTGGTGCAAAATGATGTTTCTTATCTTTAAATCTAAAATCCTTTTTAGGTATAATATATGCTGGTGTTTTGTTTAAAGTATTTGTGTCTAAATTAAAAGCATAGATTACATTTTTATCTTCTTTATCAATTTCTACTTCTGCTTTACAGGCTATTAACAATCTATTATTTTCTTTATCAAAAAACAATCCTTCGGCATCTTCCTTGGCACTTAAAAAGGTTTTGTGTTTCTTAACTTTTGGCTTCTTTTTAAAATTTTTAATTTCATAAATAGTTCCGTTAGATTTCAAAACATACACAACATCTTCAATTATAGCTATATCTTCATAATCACCATCTTTACCAAACTTATAACTATCTACTACCTTTTCGGTCTCTAAATTATATTCATACAACTTACCTTCTTCATCATTAATACTTAAAATCTGTGGAAAATTTAAAACTGAAATTCCTGAAATTTCAACTAATTTCTTAGGCATTTCCCATACTTGAGATGGTTCTTTTAAATTATAAATTGGTGTATTCACTTCAGAATTAGGATTTTTACAAGTCATAAAAAAGAATAAAAGAAGAATATTTTTAAACATAGTATCTAGTTTTTTTATTAAAAACGAATGTGAATTTAGTGTTTTAACAAAAACACTCCTTAATTGCACTGAACAAGCAAATTACACCTTCTTAATCTTATATTGTTTTACTGAAAATTGAATCAATTGAATAAGGCCTAAAACGAAGAACAAGAGTGCAATAAAAAGATTGAGATATGGACTAAAAGCTGCAATATTATCTTCAAAAATAAATTTACCAACATAAGCAAAAGTTAACATACCGGAACACGTCCCTAATAATGCTCCTGGAATAAAAACCATGTTAGCACTTTTAGTTTCGGCTAACTTATTAGTACGAAATAGATATAAATAAACGCCAGACCAATATGGCCATTGTACAACATTTAAACTGTTTAATAACAAACCTAAGACTATGGCATATTTAAATTGCATAACATCTTTTAAAGAGAAACTTGTTGTACTATTTAATGTTAAAAATAAGTAAGACGCAATTCCTAAAAGAAATAGTATTGTAAATACATCTATAAAGACTAGTAATGTTTTTTGTTTAACCAACCATTTTGCAAAACGGCTAATAGTGCACATTACAAAAAACTCAATAATAACAATTCCTAATACAAATAAGAAAGTATTTGTAGAGCCTTTATCAATCAATAATTGTAAAGCAATAACATTAAGATAACTTAATGGTAAAGACCCTAAAAAGCTTATAAAAAAGCCTAGCCAAAATGGTTTTCTGTTTGATAAATGCTTTGTAATTAATTCCAAAATACTAGCTTAAAAGTTTTAAATTTTTTCTTAGTAAATTATTCCCTTTAATCATTTTTATAGATTCTGAAAAGGTTAAATATCGGCTTCCCGTTTTTAAATTATGTGTACTTATGGTATATAAAATTTTGTAATGCTTAATGATTTCTTTCCATGCAAAAAAGATAGAATGTTTAGGATCGTAAATATGTGTAGGTTCACTCCCTGCACCATTAAGTTCTATTATAGAAAAATTTTGCCCTGCTTCTAGATCTTCTCGAGAATGGAATTTTATATCTAACCTTCCAAAATGAAAATCTGGAATTTGTTTACAAATGGTATCAAATGTTTTTGTTAATCTATCGTTTGCCCAATCGCTAACATCTGTAAATTTACTACCTCTTACATGGTTACCAAATGGAACCAAATTAAATAGCTCGTCTTCCGGTAATATAGATTCTAAAAAATCCCCATATTTCTTTTTTAATGTTTTTAATTGCAATAAAAATCTTGGATTTGCATGTATAAGTTCTGTAATGGTATGTTTTCCATTTCCTTTTACAACTAAGAAATCTTTATGCACAATTCCCGAAATAACACCTTCAGTTTCAAATGGCATGCGGTAATAAAACAAGCCAATCTCAAGAGAATAATCGATAAATTCTTGAATTAAAAAATCGTAATTCACCTTATCTAAATAAACGCCTAAATCATGCCACGTATCAATTTTTTCTACACGCAACCCTTGTAATCCTATATCTGGCTTAATAATTAATGGAAACGAGATACTTGTCTTTTTCAATTCTGCTTTTATAGCATTTAAAGTCGTTCCTGATTTAAAAAGTAGTGTTTCTGGTATATATTGATTTGGAATAAGATCGTAAATTTCCTTTTTACTTTCCATCGCAAATCCACCATTAATAATTCTCGGGTTACTCGCATTAAAAAAACCTAAAGAACGTGCTTTTATGCTTAAATATATCCAATAAAAATAGATAGGAAAATACAAAATATAGGTATTCCAATATTCCCAATGTATCAATTTATGTAATGTGTTTTTTATTTTAATCACAATGAAACTTCTTTAATAGGTGAATTATTAACTTTATCTATATAAGTCATTTTAATAGTGTTGTTTTTAAAAATTAGCTGACTTATACTTACCGTTGTCAAAATATCATCTCGATTAATAACTAAACCATATTCACTGTTTGTAGGCTGTGTATGATTATGAAACTTTAGAATACTAACATCATCTATTTTGTTTTCTTTTTGAATAAAATCTTTAAACCATTGTTTTCTTAAATCCCGTTGTTCTCGATTATAAAGTGTTGCAGAAGACCAAATAAAAGGTACTGAAACCTCATGATTAATACGATATTTATGTCTGGAGTCCCATTTTAATTCGGTTAACATATTGTGCTTAGCCACAATTAAAGTAAAAGGTTCAATATTGGTTAAATCTATTTCACTAAAATAATTTAGAACATCTTCTGCTGCTAAAATCTCTAATAAAATGGCTCCTCTACTTTTTCTGTAATTTTCTTTTTTCTCATGATTCTCGAATGCCCCATTTAGCAATACAATACATGTTCCTTTTTCGTTTCCGACAATCCAAGTACCTCCTGCTTGTTTATCTTTAGGAAAAACAGCTCTGGTATTATTTATGGTATACACTTCTGGAGCTAATGTAGGGCGCTTTGTTTTTTCATCTCTATTAGAAGTTAAAACAAATCCATCTGGTTGCGGAATATAAGTTACTGTGCACATTGTTTTCTATATCTTATAGTTGCTGGTGCCAATCCAAAAGTATCGTCTATAAAAGACATGCTATTTAGTGCTAACAATCCGACCTTTATTAATGCTTGATGATGTATACTGTGCTCTAAACAATATGCTAATTCTCTTAAAAACGAAGTTTGAATTTTAATTTTTTCACCATCTTCTGTAGAAAAATCGCCTTCAAGAACTAAAAGACTATCGCCTTTAATTTGATTTAAATCGTTATTAATTTCATCAATAATTTGAATGGCATATTGTGTATCTGTTTCAATTAAAAGATTCCTTTTTCTATTATCGTAATTAATAATTTTTGTCTTCAAACCATGAAGTGCACATTTATAAAACTCTAAAATATGTCTTACATGCTGACCAATAGTTGCTCCAAACATGGTATTAGAAGACGATTGGTATTGTGCTTCTGATAATTGATGCAATACGCACTTTATTTCGTTTAAATTTTCTTGACAATGAATTTTCATATAATAAATGATGGAAGGTTTAGTTGGTATTGATACAAAATACTTTATAAGTAGACGTTAAAAAATAATTTCCTAACAATTTATTTACTTTTAAAACATAAAAAATCCAAAACAAAAGATATTGTCTTGGATTTAAAAAAAAACAGTTATATTTAATATGAATGATGATAGAAATAGTTACACATTAAAAGCGTAATACTGTCTGTTTTTTTATGCTATTGAAATAAAATGTATAAATTAAGAGTATAATACGTCTTTTTGTAGTGAGAACTAGAAGAAATAAAAATCCCCCTAAAAAGTTAATTGTAACGCTTTAGGGGGATTAAAAATTAGATAAAAAATATTAATATGATAATACTTTCACCTCTGTTCGTCTATTTTTTTGATGTAATTCTCTAGAACATTTAACACCGTTTGAACAATCGTTAACCAATTGTGTTTCGCCATATCCTTTAGCTTCCATTCGATCTCTAGCAATACCTTTACTTACTAAATAATCTACTGCAGATTGTGCTCTTTTTTGTGATAAATCCATATTGTAATCGTCTGCTCCTCGACTATCTGTATGAGCTGATAATTCAATTTTTAATGATGGATTATCTCTCATTATTCTAATCATTTCATTTAATACAACCTGTGCATCTGTTCTAATGTTGTACTTATCGAAATTATAATAAATTCCATCTAAAACAAATTTCTTACCTACTTCAAATAATGGTTTTAAATGTAGCGCAACTCTAATGGTATCATTTTTAATATCAGTAGTCGTGTTAACTGTAAGTGAATCTGAATAAAATTTTTGTTTCTGACTTAATATTTTAAATTCTGATCCCGGAGTCACTGTAAAACTAAAGTCGCCTTCATATCCGCTTGTTTTTTGTGCGATAAGCTCTCTATCTTTAGAGAATAAACTCACTTTAACATCAGATAATTGTTTCTCTGTAGTTTCTCCTTCATAAGTAATACCTTCTAAGACAACAACCAGTTCTGGTATTTCATAATTAAATGAATAGATATCATCTTTTCCTATACCTCCTGATCTATTAGAAGAGAAAAATCCTTTTGATTTTTTTTCTTTCTCGTAGTTAATCACGTAAGCAAAATCGTCTCCTCCACTGTTTACAGGATACTTAAGATTTTCTAAGTTAGTCCATGTATCTCTAGAACCTTCAGCCTTAAAGATATCTAAACCACCTAAGCCAACAAAACTATTACTTGAAAAGTAAAGTGTTCCGTTAGGTGCAATGTTAGGAAACATTTCATTTTTAGAACCATTTATAGCATTTCCTGCATTTATAGGTTCTCCCCAACTTCCATCAGCTTGTTTTTCTGAGTACCAAATATCTGAACCACCAATACTACCTTCCATGTCAGACACGTAGTATAATGTTTGTTCGTCTGTACTTAAAGTAGCATGTCCAATAGAATATTTTTTTACATTATTGTAAACAAAAGGTTCTGCTTCCCAACCGTCGCTTACTTTTGTATAGATGTATAACTCTAATCTATTTGTTTTGTATTTTACATTCCCTTTTTTTGTTTTCTGACCATCTTTTCCAGAATATGTACGAGTTACATAAAACACATTACCTGACTTATTACTTGTTATAGGACCAACATGAAATTTATGGTTTCCTTTATTAAAAACAAGATCTTCAGATGTTGGATTACTAAGTCCAATATTTAAACTATCTATATCTGCTTTAAATATCTTTAAAAAAGAAGCTCCAGTCCAACTTAATGTTTTTGGCTTATCAGAGCTTTGTTCTTCTCCTGTGTAATAAACTTCATTATCTAAAGGATAAGCACCAAATTCTGAAAGTGGAGTATTTACTTCTTTTTCATTTTTAATTTTGTAATCTAACGGATTTGCCATCCATTTTATAGCAGCATCACAACCTGCTATTTGTACAGCTACATCTTCATTACTTCCTTCGGCTTTAATATAGTCTTGTAAAGCTTTTTTAGCTTCTGCATAACGCGCCGTTTGTTTTAACGTTGTTGCATATAACAACAAGTTTTCAGGATCACTATTAGGATAATCTACTATTCTAGAATACCAGTTAGAAGAAAGCTCATAATCATTCACTTGACTGTAAGAATATGCCAATTGCTCCATGTCTTTCAACTTAGGTCTTGGTACATCTGTAAGTTTTTGATAGATAAGAATAGCTTTTCCGTATTGATAACTATTAAAGTATTCATTTGCTTTTTTTCGGTTACTGGGCTGCTCTTGTGCTTGCACAGACATTAAGCTCATTAAACTCAATAAAAGGATTGCGTATATTTTCATTTTAATCAATTTAAAATCTATTGGTAAACGTTTTAAAAGAATCTTGGACTAATCAATCTTTTAGAACTCGATGAGAAGGTATATCCTAAAGTAAGTTCGTGAGAACCATTCTCGGAATTACCTAAAGTATTCAGCATATAATCATAAGAATATCCAATACGTAATTTATCATTTACATAAAACTGAACGATTCCAGATATTGCATTAGTAGACTTTAAGCTTTCACTATAATCTACATAGTCTTTATCCCATAAAGAAATACCTGTTCTGTAGCTAGCTCCAAACCAAAATTTGTCATTAAATATTAACATTCCATTAATATCTAAACTAGTTGTTCCTTTAAAATCTTCTTTAACAAGAATACTTGGTTTTAATTTCAAATATGAATTCATATCAAAAAGTGCTCCTGCAATAAAATACATGTGCTTATTTTGATCGATATTATAATATGTGTCGTCTGTTCCAAAAAGATAGTTTTCGGTATCTTCTAAAATATTCATGAAAGAAACCCCTGCGTACCATTTCGGACTGTAATAATAAACACCTAATCTAATATTCCATTTCCAGACTGTTTCATTGGTATTATATAAATCAGCATCGCTTCCGTTTACAGCAGAAAACATAGAACCATCTAGTCCGTAACTACCAATTCCTGCACCAATACCAAAACTTAAACGCTGTGTATCTTCATCATTTAATCTAAGACGATATGCATAGTTACCATAAATAGTTGTTGCTTTTTGTGGTCCTAATTGATCTGAAGTAACTTGTAATCCTACTCCAACATTTCTTGTATCTTCAGATACAATTCCATCAATAGATACTTGGCCTGTTTGTGGTGCCCCATCTAAACCGGCCCATTGATTTCGCAGTCCAACTTGAGCAAACCACTGATCTTTATAACCTGCATAAGCTGGGTTTACACTTAATGTGTTAAAAATATACTGTGTAAACTGAATTTCTTGTTGCGCTCTTAACTTTGGTGCTTTAAAAAGCACCAAAGTTAATAACATTAGCAAATAATATTCTTTTTTCATTCGTTTATGAACTTCTTTATTAATAATCTTATTTTATAATTATTCTTTTATATAAAGCCATCCGTCATACCCTTTAACTCCACCTTGTTTGTCGGTTAGTTTTATATGGTAATAATATGTCCCTTTATTTAAGCCTTCTCCTGAGAAACCGTTACTGTTAGAGTAATCAGAATTTCTATAAACTTCATTACCCCATCTATTAAAAATTAATACCTGAGCTTTATTATAGAATTCTAAACCTATAATCTCAAAAGTGTCATTATCTCCATCTTTGTTTGGAGTTATAACGTTAGGTATAAATAATCCAGATATTGATATAGTAACTGTAGCTTCATTAGTCCATCTACCATTTCCATCTTGAACCATGTAAGTAAAGTAATCATCTCCTGTATATTTAATATTAGGATCTGGAGTGTAAATAACTTCACAGTCTGCAGTTACTTCTACTGTACCATATTGTGGCTGATCGACAACTTGAATAGTAGAACAAATTAACTCTGTATCATAAGCTACATCATTATCTAAAATTGGAATACTTACAGATTCATCTAATGTTGTTTCAGCTTCATCATCGTAAGCATCAGGAGGCGTAATATCTAAATCAGTGTCTGTTACATCATCATTATCAAAATCAGTTCCTGAAGTATCATATATAGTGTTTCCTTGAGCATCATCTGCCACAGCAAGTGCTGTATTGATAACATATCCTAAATCTAAATCATCTTGAACTACAGAATAAGAGATAACGAAAGTTGTATTATCACTTTCTCCTGGTTCTAAACTTGCTATACTACTATCTAAAGTTCCTCCTAATAAAGGATCTTCTATTGTAATATTAGTTAAAGTAACACTACCTGTATTTTTAACAGTAAACACATAAGTGATAGCTTTAGTTACTTTATTATAAGTTCCTTCTTTTAATAAGCTAATTGCTGAATTCGTATTAAATACTGTTACCGTAGCATCATCAGGTTCACCATCGCCATTTGCATCAATGTTTGTTGCATCTGTTGGATCATCTGAAAGATCTGAAACTGAATCTCCTGCAGGATCGTTTCCTGTTACTGTTGCTTGATTTGTTACACGTCCAGAATTTACATCTGCTTGTGTAATGGTATAAGTAGCAGTGAACGTTGTAGAATCACTAGCGCCTGGTGCTAAACTTGCAAGACTTCCTGTTACAGATACTAATGGATCTGAGATTGAAATATTTGTAAGTGTTACATTTCCCATGTTTTTTACTACAAATCCGTATGTGATTGTTTCACCTGCTTCTGTAAATCCGTTTCCGTTAGCATCATTAAATGTTGCTGTTTTTTCTAAACTGATACCGCCGTTTGAACCTGAGAATTCTGTTACCGTAGCATCATCAGGTTCGCCATCTCCATTTGCATCAACGTTTGTTGCATCTGTTGGATCATCTGAAAGATCTGAAACTGAAGTTCCTTCAGGATCTGTTCCTGTTACTGTTGCTTGGTTACTTACACTTCCTGAATCTACATCTGATTGTGTAATGGTATAAGTAGCAGTGAACGTTGTAGAATCACTAGCGCCTGGTGCTAAACTTGCAAGACTTCCTGTTACAGATACTAATGCATCTGAGATTGAAATATTTGTAAGTGTTACGTTTCCGGTGTTAGTCACTTTAAATCCGTAAGTGATTGTCTCACCTGCATCGGTAAATCCGTTTCCGTTAACATCATTAAACGTTCCCGTTTTTTCTAAACTCATACTTGAAGAGCTAGAGAATCCTGTTACCGTAGCATCATCAGGTTCACCATCGCCATTTGCATCAACGTTTGTTGCATCTGTTGGATCATCTGAAAGATCTGAAACTGAATCTCCTTCAGGATCTGTTCCGGTTACTGTTGCTTGATTTGTTACACTTCCTGAATCTATATCTAATTGTGTAATGGTATAAGTTGCAGTGAACGTTGTAGAATCACTGGCGCCTGGTGCTAAACTTGCAAGACTTCCTGTTACAGATACTAATGCATCTGAGATTGAAATATTTGTAAGTGTTACATTTCCAGTGTTAGTCACTTTAAAGCCGTAAGTGATTGTCTCATTTACATCTGCAAATCCGTTTCCGTTAACATCATTAAAGGTTGCTGTTTTTTCTAAACTCATACTTGAAGAGCTAGAGAAATCTGTTACCGTAGCATCATCAGGTTCGCCATCGCCATTTGCATCAACGTTTGTTGCATCTGTTGGATCATCTGAAAGATCTGAAACTGAAGTTCCTTCAGGATCTGTTCCGGTTACTGTTGCTTGATTTGTTACACTTCCTGAATCTATATCTGATTGTGTAATCGTATAAGTAGCAGTGAATGTTGAAGAATCACTAGCGCCTGGTGCTAAACTTGCAAGACTTCCTGTTACAGATACTAATGCATCTGAGATTGAAATATTTGTAAGTGTTACGTTTCCAGTGTTAGTTACTTTAAATCCGTATGTGATAGTCTCATTTACATCTGCAAATCCGTTTCCGTTAGCATCATTAAAAGTTGACGTTTTTTCTAAAGAAATACTTGAAGAGCTAGAGAAATCTGTTACCGTAGCATCATCAGGTTCGCCATCGCCATTTGCATCAACGTTTGTTGCATCTGTTGGATCATCTGAAAGATCTGAAACTGAAGTTCCTTCAGGATCTGTTCCGGTTACTGTTGCTTGATTTGTTCACTTCCTGAATCTATATCTGATTGTGTAATCGTATAAGTAGCAGTGAATGTTGAAGAATCACTAGCGCCTGGTGCTAAACTTGCAAGACTTCCTGTTACAGATACTAATGCATCTGAGATTGAAATATTTGTAAGTGTTACATTTCCGGTGTTAGTCACTTTAAAGCCGTATGTGATTGTCTCACCTGCATCTGCAAATCCGTTTCCGTTAGCATCACTAAAAGTTCCCGTTTTTTCTAATGAAATACTTGAAGGTGCATCGTTAAAATTTGTTACCGTAATATCATCAGGTTCACCATCGCCATTTGCATCAACGTTTGTTGCATCTGTTGGATCATCTGAAAGATCTGAAACTAAATCTCCAGCAGGATCCTCACCTTTTACTGTTGCTTGATTTGTTACACTTCCTTTATCTACATCTGCTTGTGTAATGGTATAAGTTGCTGTGAATGTTGTAGAATCACTAGCGCCTGGTGCTAAACTTGCAAGACTTCCTGTTACAGATACTAATGCATCTGAGATTGAAATATTTGTAAGTGTTACATTTCCGGTGTTAGTCACTTTAAAGCCGTATGTGATTGTTTCATTTACATCTGCAAATCCGTTTCCGTTAGCGTCATTAAAAGTTGACGTTTTTTCTAAAGAAATACTTGAAGGTGCATCGTTAAAATCTGTTACCGTAGCATCATCAGGTTCACCATCGCCATTTGCATCAAGGTTTGTTGTATCTGTTGGATCATCTGAAAGATCTGAAACTGAAGTTCCTTCAGGATCTGTTCCGGTTACTGTTGCTTGATTTGTTACACTTCCAGAATCTACATCTGCTTGTGTAATGGTATAAGTTGCAGTGAACGTTGTAGAATCACTAGCGCCTGGAGCTAAACTTGCAAGGCTTCCTGTTACAGATACTAATGCATCTGAGATTGAAATATTTGTAAGTGTTAAGTTTCCAGTGTTAGTCACTTTAAATCCGTAAGTGATTGTTTCACCTACATCTGCAAATCCGTTTCCGTTAGCGTCATTAAACGTTCCCGTTTTTTCTAAACTCATACTTGAAGAGCTAGAGAAATCTGTTACCGTAGCATCATCAGGTTCACCATCTCCATTTGCATCAACGTTTGTTGCATCTGTTGGATCATCTGAAAGATCTGAAACTGAAGTTCCTTCAGGATCTGTTCCTGTTACTGTTGCTTGATTTGTTACACTTCCTGAATCTATGTCTGCTTGTGTAATCGTATAAGTTGCAGTGAACGTTGTAGAATCACTAGCGCCTGGTGCTAAACTTGCAAGGCTTCCTGTTACAGATACTAATGCATCTGAGATTGAAATATTTGTAAGTGTTAAGTTTCCAGTGTTAGTCACTTTAAATCCGTAAGTGATTGTTTCACCTACATCTGCAAATCCGTTTCCATTAGCGTCATTAAATGTTGACGTTTTTTCTAATAAAATACTTGAAGAACTAGAGAAATCTGTTACCGTTTTATCATCAGGTTCACCATCGCCATTTGCATCAACGTTTGTTGCATCTGTTGGATCATCTGAAAGATCTGAAACTGAAGTTCCTTCAGGATCTGTTCCGTTTACTGTTGCTTGATTTGTTACACTTCCAGAATCTATGTCTGATTGTGTAATGGTATAAGTAGCAGTGAACGTTGTAGAATCACTAGCGCCTGGTGCTAAACTTGCAAGACTTCCTGTTACAGATACTAATGCATCTGAGATTGAAATATTTGTAAGTGTTACGTTTCCAGTGTTAGTTGCTTTAAAGCCGTAAGTGATTGTTTCACCTACATCTGCAAATCCGTTTCCGTTAGCGTCATTAAACGTTGACGTTTTTTCTAAAGAAATACTTGAAGAGCTAGAGAAATCTGTTACTGTTTTATCATCAGGTTCGCCATCGCCATTTGCATCAACGTTTGTTGCATCTGTTGGATCATCTGAAAGATCTGAAACTGAATCTCCAGCAGGATTACTTCCTGTTACTGTTGCTTGATTTGTTACACTTCCAGAATCTATATCTGATTGTGTAATCGTATAAGTTGAAGTAAATGTTCTAGAATCACTAGCGCCTGGTGCTAAACTTGCAAGACTTCCTGTTACAGATACTAATGCATCTGAAATTGAAATACCTGTAAGTGTTACGTTTCCGGTGTTAGTGACTTTAAATCCGTATGTGATTGTCTCACCTGCATCTGCAAATCCGTTTCCGTTAGCGTCATTAAACGTTCCCGTTTTTTCTAAAGAAACACTTGAAGGAGAATCTGTAAAATCTGTTACCGTAGCATCATCAGGTTCACCATCGCCATTTGCATCAACGTTTGTTGCATCTGTTGGATCATCTGAAAGATCTGAAACTATATCTCCAGCAGGATCCTCACCTTTTACTGTTGCTTGATTTGTTACACTTCCTTTATCTACATCTGCTTGTGTAATGGTATAAGTTGCTGTGAATGTTGTAGAATCACTAGCGCCTGGTGCTAAACTTGCAAGACTTCCTGTTACAGATACTAATGGATCTGTAATTGAAATACCTGTAAGTGTTACGTTTCCGATGTTAGTCACTTTAAATCCGTAAGTAATTGTTTCACCTACATCTGCAAATCCGTTTCCGTTAGCGTCATTAAATGTTGACGTTTTTTCTAATGAAATACTTGAAGGAGAATCTGTAAAATCTGTTACTGTTTTATCATCAGGTTCGCCATCCCTATTATCATCAACATTTGTTGCATCAGATGGATCATCTGAAGTATCTGAAACTGAAGTTCCTTCAGGATCTGTTCCTGTTACTGTTGCTTGATTTGTTACACTTCCATTATCTACATCTGCTTGTGTAATGGTATAAGTAGCAGTGAACGTTGTAGAATCACTAGCGCCTGGTGCTAAAGTTGCAAGGCTTCCTGATACAGATACTAATGGATCTGTAATTGAAATATTTGTAAGTGTTAGGTTTCCAGTGTTAGTTACTTTAAAGCCGTATGTGATTGTTTCACCTACATCTGCAAATCCGTTTCCGTTAGCATCATTAAACGTTCCAGTTTTTTCTAAAGAAATACTTGAAGGTGCATCGTTAAAATCTGTTACTGTTTTATCATCAGGTTCGCCATCACCATCTGCATCAATGTTTGTTGCATCTGTTGGATCATCTGAAAGATCTGTTACTGATTCTCCAGCAGGATTGCTTCCTGTAGCTGTTGCTTGGTTACTTACACTTCCTTTATCTACATCTGTTTGTGTAATGGTGTAAGTAGCAGTGAATGTTGTAGAATCACTAGCGCCTGGTGCTAAACTTGCAAGGCTTCCTGATACAGATACTAATGCATCTGTTATTGAAATATTTGTAAGTGTTACGTTTCCAGTGTTAGTTGCTTTAAAGCCGTAAGTGATTGTTTCACCTACATCTGCAAATCCGTTTCCGTTAGCGTCATTAAACGTTGACGTTTTTTCTAAAGAAACACTTGAAGGAGAATCTGTAAAATCTGTTACCGTAGCATCATCAGGTTCACCATCGCCATTTGCATCAACGTTTGTTGCATCTGTTGGATCATCTGAAAGATCTGAAACTATATCTCCAGCAGGATCCTCACCTTTTACTGTTGCTTGATTTGTTACACTTCCTTTATCTACATCTGCTTGTGTAATGGTATAAGTTGCTGTGAATGTTGTAGAATCACTAGCGCCTGGTGCTAAACTTGCAAGACTTCCTGTTACAGATACTAATGGATCTGTAATTGAAATACCTGTAAGTGTTACGTTTCCGATGTTAGTCACTTTAAATCCGTAAGTAATTGTTTCACCTACATCTGCAAATCCGTTTCCGTTAGCGTCATTAAACGTTCCCGTTTTTTCTAAAGAAACACTTGAAGGAGAATCTGTAAAATCTGTTACCGTAATATCATCAGGTTCACCATCTCTATTATCATCAACATTTGTTGCATCAGATGGATCATCTGAAGTATCTGTTACTGATTTTCCTTTAGAATCACTTCCTTTTACTGTAGCTTGGTTACTTACACTTCCTTTATCTACATCTGCTTGTGTAATGGTATAAGTTGCAGTGAACGTTGTAGAATCACTAGCGCCTGGTGCTAAACTTGCAAGGCTTCCTGATACAGATACTAATGGATCTGTAATTGAAATATTTGTAAGTGTTAGGTTTCCAGTGTTAGTCACTTTAAAGCCGTATGTGATTGTTTCACCTACATCTGCAAATCCGTTTCCGTTAGCGTCATTAAACGTTCCCGTTTTTTCTAAAGAAATACTTGAAGGTGCATCGTTAAAATCTGTTACTGTTTTATCATCAGGTTCGCCATCGCCATTTGCATCAACGTTTGTTGCATCTGTTGGATCATCTGAAAGATCTGTTACTGATTCTCCAGCAGGATTGCTTCCTGTAGCTGTTGCTTGGTTACTTACACTTCCTTTATCTACATCTGTTTGTGTAATGGTGTAAGTAGCAGTGAATGTTGTAGAATCACTAGCGCCTGGTGCTAAACTTGCAAGGCTTCCTGATACAGATACTAATGCATCTGTTATTGAAATATTTGTAAGTGTTACGTTTCCAGTGTTAGTCACTTTAAATCCGTATGTGATTGTCTCACCTACATCTGCATAACCATTACTGTTAGCATCATTAAACGTTCCTGTTTTTTCTAAAGAAATACCTGAAGGTGCATCGTTAAAATCTGTTACTGTTTTATCATCAGGTTCGCCATCGCCATTTGCATCTACGTTTGTTGCATCTGTTGGATCATCTGAAGTATCTGTTACTGATTCTCCAGCAGGATCCTCACCTTTTACTGTTGCTTGATTTGTTACACTTCCTTTATCTACATCTGCTTGTGTAATGGTATAAGTTGCTGTGAATGTTGTAGAATCACTAGCGCCTGGTGCTAAACTTGCAAGGCTTCCTGTTACAGATACTAATGGATCTGTAATTGAAATATTTGTAAGTGTTACGTTTCCAGTGTTAGTCACTTTAAATCCGTAAGTAATTGTTTCACCTACATCTGCATAACTATTACTGTTAGTATCATTAAAAGTTGACGTTTTTTCTAAAGAAACACTTGAAGGTGCATCGTTAAAATCTGTTACTGTTTTATCATCAGGTTCGCCATCTCCATTTGCATCAACGTTTGTTGCATCTGTTGGATCATCTGAAGTATCTGTTACTGATTCTCCAGCAGGATCCTCACCTTTTACTGTTGCTTGATTTGTTACACTTCCTTTATCTACATCTGCTTGTGTAATGGTATAAGTTGCTGTAAATGTTGTAGAATCACTAGCGCCTGGTGCTAAACTAGCAAGAGTTCCTGATACAGATACTAATGCATCTGAGATTGAAATACCTGTAAGTGTTACGTTTCCGGTGTTAGTCACTTTAAAGCCGTAAGTAATTGTTTCACCTACATCTGCATAACTATTACTGTTAGCATCATTAAAAGTTGACGTTTTTTCTAAACTCATACTTGGAGAGCTAGAGAAATTTGTTACTGTAGCATCATCAGGTTCACCATCGCCATTTGGATCAACGTTTGTTGCATCTGTTGGATCATCTGAAGTATCTGTTACTGAATCTCCAGCAGGATTGCTTCCTGTTGCTGTAGCTTGGTTACTTACACTTCCTGAATCTATGTCTGATTGTGTAATGGTATAAGTTGCCGTGAATGTTGTAGAATCACTAGTTCCTGGTGCTAAACTTGCAAGACTTCCTGTTACAGATACTAATGCATCTGAGATTGAAATACCTGTAAGTGTTACGTTTCCGGTGTTAGTCACTTTAAATCCGTATGTGATTGTCTCACCTGCATCTGCATAACCATTATTATTGGCGTCATTAAAAGTTGCGGTTTTTTCTAAACTCATACTTGGAGAGCTAGAGAGATTTATTACTGTTTTATCATCAGGTTCTCCATCTCCTTCTGTATCAACATTTGTTGTATCTGCAGAATCATCTGAAAGATCTGAAACTGAATTTCCATCAGGATAAGTTGCTGTAGCTGTTGCTTGGTTAGTTACACTTCCAGAATCTATATCTGCTTGTGTAATCGTATAAGTTGCAGTGAATGTTGTAGAATCACTAGCGTTTACTGCTAAACTTGCAAGAGTTCCTGGTACAGATACTAATGGATCTGTAATTGAAATATTTTTTAAGGTTAAATTTCCACTATTTACAACCGTAAATGCATAGGTAATTGTTTCACCTGCATCTGCATAACCATTACTGTTAGCATCATTAAATGTTCCAGTTTTTACTAAATCTATACTTGAATAAGAACCTGTAAAGTCTGTTACTGTAACATCATCTGGTTCTTCATTATTGTCAAGATCGACATCTGTATCATCTGAAGGATCATCTGAAGTATCTGTAATCGTATTCCCTTCAGTATCTACTCCAGTTACCGTAGCTTGATTGCTTACACTTCCATAATCTATATCTGATTGTGTAACAGTATAAGTTGCAGTGAACGTTGTAGAATCACTAGCGTTTACTGCTAAACTAGCTAAAGGACCTCCTGAAACAGTTGCTTTTGGATCTGTTATTTGAATATTTGTTAAAGGTACATTTCCAATATTAGTAACTTTAAATGCATAAGTAATAGTTTCACCAGGATCGGCATAACCACTATTATCAGTATCATTAAAAGTTCCTATTTTTTCTAAACTAAATTTAGGATCACATAAATCCCAACCACGAGCACTACCTGTAATATATGTAGGCCCTTGTACTTCTTGACTGATAATTACGGTGTTATCCGTTTTTTTGTTCCATGGCATAGTATTAAAAGCATTCCCTCTATATAATTCTAAAGGAAACAAAGGCCCTCCAGAGGTTTTACTTCCAAATAAAGACACAGTACCATTAGGATCTATACTTACTCTTATTAAAGGAGCAGAAGCAGAACCTGTCATTTCCCAAATCCTAGATGTATCAGTTTCATATGCATCACCATCTTGAAATTGAACATTTATACCAGTAGTACGAGAACTTTGAAATTGTAATTCATCTACAGCTAAATCAGTTCCATTAATATTTAAATTAAAAGAATTGTCCATAGTATAAATGTCAAATTCAAACCCGTAAGTTGTACCTGGCTGAGTAATAGTAACTGCGTTATTCCCCGTTTTAGAATAAGAATTTCCATTAACTTCTACAATACATACATCATCAGCTTCCGCTTCAGATGTTTTATTGTCTTCTTTATTGATTACTTCTATATTAGTAACATTGTCGCTACTTAAAATAGGTTCTTCAACTTCTTCTATACTATTGTCTGCTGTGGTCCTTTCTATCAAACTAGAAAGTGAGTGTAGATAATTTGAACCATCTGCATAAAGGTCGTAACCTTTAAAAAATAAAAACATTGCTAATACAATATAGGATATTGTACGCGCGCTTGTTTTAAATTCTTTTTTGCTAACAGAAAAAGCAAATTTATTATTCAATAAATCTTTTAATGCTGTTAACACCAAAATGTAAAATTGTTTCATTTAGATATTTATCTTTTAATTTCTAAAGCTTTAACAATCTTCACAAACCATATTTATATTTGTGACAGATATGCAACAAAACTACATAAAGGGCGCAACTTAAGGTGAATTATATATGTTCAGATTCGCCAATATAGACACACTAAATCAAGACATAAAACAGACATACTAAACAGGCACAAACAACAACTAAACCACTAAAAAACAAATAATTAAACAAAAGAACACAAAAACAAAAAGCACAATATGGTAGAGTAAAAACAATACAAGGACAATAGTCTGTTAAAAAACTGTGAAATATTATGATTTTTAGTAAAAAACCAATATCTGAGTAAAAAATAGCACATATAAATTGTAAAAGGCCTTAGGTTGAAGAATCCAAAAAAGTCTTCTTATATATACAATAGTATATATGAAAACTTAAAATATTAGTCATAACAGATTATAAAACTTTAGAAATTTCAAAACATGACATTTTTGAAGTATATGACGTAAATAAAAAATGCTTTGTTTATGACAAGAGAATAATAAAGGGAGACCTCTTTATTTTACTATTATATTCTCTTCTTGTAATTTATTATTTTCTTTACTTATTTTATTAATAAAGACAGAAGGACTTAAACCTTTCTCTTTTTTAAAAACAGCCGAAAATTTACTATGTGAAGAAAAACCACATTCGGAAGACAGATAACTAATCTTATAATTTAAATATTCTGGATTACTGATTAATTTTTTTTCAATAAAACAAATACGCAACTCATTTATATAATTATTAAAATCTTTCTTTTTATGCTTATTTATAACATAGGAAAGATATTTAGTATTTATGCGAAATTCTGAAGACAACTTAGACAAGGTAATATTGGAATTTGTATATCCATGCCCACACTCAAATTTATTTAATTTTTGAAGAATAAGCTGTTCTGTTTCTTCAGACATAAAATGATCCAAATGGCTACAATCATTTTTAGAAGATTCTATTTTTGTTAATCCTAAATCTCTATCTAGAACCACCCCGTTAGTCTGATTTTTTAAATTAGATATGGTTTCTTTAAATTTTTTGTTTTCTTTTATTTGATTTCTTTTTGTTAAAAAAACAAAAAACAAACTGGCTAAAAGTAATAAAGTAACACCTATAATAATGGTTTTTAATTGAGAAGAATTTGCTTCCTGGTTTTTTAAAATACGGTTAACCTCTATATTTAAAACTTCTTTTTTACTTTTCTCTAAATCTTCACCCTGATCTAGATATTTTTTATAATATAAATTATAATTTACAACATCTCCTGTTACCTTATAAAAACTTGATACATTTTTATAAATATGCTCCAGTAATACTTTATAATTACCTGCCTCTGCAATTTTTAATGCTTTATTCAAAAAAACAATTGCCTGATCATATTTTTGCTCATCTAATAGAACTTGCCCTTTTCCATTAAAAGCTTGGCTAACAAATTCAGAATTATTTATTCCAATCTCATTAAATAATTTCAGAGATTTATTAAAATGAGATAATGCAGAATCATTTTGTTTTAAATCTATAAAACTTTCTGCCATAAGAACAGAATTCATCCCAATAAAAAGTTTTCTCTTTTGTGCTGTTTTTTGTTTTTCAAAAAGCTTATTAGCCTGTTTTAAAATATTTATAGATTTATTATAATGTTTTTCACTTTTAGCATATTGTGCTTTTTCCTGAAAAACGAGACCAAAATATAAATCGGAAATATCCTTATCCTCAATTTTTTTTGCATTTTCAATACCAAGATCGAGGTACTTTTCTCCTAAACCTTTCAAGCCAATCAATCTGTATTGTGACGCTAAAAACCCATCTATTCTAGCCAACCATTCATAATCTGGTATAGAAACAGCTAATTTTTCAGCTTTTAAAGTAATTTTAATAGCTTCTTCCCTTTTAGCTTGTTTTACTAAAATATCAGACATAAGCATAAGAGACCTTACTTTATAAAGGTCTGCTTTAGAAGCTTTATATAAAGAATCTGCTACATTTTTTGCTCTATTTACATCTATAGAGGTAAGTCTTACGGCTGTATCGTAAAAAATACTATCATATCTACTCTTTTCTTGCGCACTAGACGCTAGAGAGAAGGTTAAAAGAAATATTAGGGCATAAAATTGCTTCATGTAATTTATTTGGTGATCAAAATATAAAAATTAACATTTAATTAATTAAATTACAAATAACTTTTTTAAAAATTATCATATAACTACTATATGTCTTAAAATATTATTTTAATAATCATCTTTCTTCAAGATTGGTTAAAGTCCAAATCTTACTTTTATGCTTTTTACTGAAAAAATAACATGGACTAGGGAGGAAATAAAAAATTGAATTAATTTTCACTTAATTCAGCCAACAAAGATACTCCTAATCTTTAAATTTTAAAAGAAATCGAACTATAAAATCGATATAAACAAATATATTCAACACACCATTATGGTGTTTTTAAAAAGCATTATAAAATTGTATAAAACAGAAGTTCAATAGAAGTATTGAAAATACAACTTACAAACAGTTACCTGTTTAATTTTATGAAGACTTGTAGAAAAGGTCTAAAACTAAAAAAAGCCTTACATTAAATGTAAAGCTTTCTTTGTCGGGGTGGCAGGATTCGAACCTGCGGCCTCCACGTCCCAAACGTGGCGCGATAACCGGGCTACGCTACACCCCGATGGTTATTGAGGGTGCAAATATACACCTTTTCTTGAAAAACAAATGTTTTTTTTTACTAAATTGTAACTATCACTCTAAAATAATTATCATGACACTTATAAAGCCTTTATTATCAATAGTTTTATGTCTACATGTTTTTACTTGTGCTCAAGAAAAAAAAGGTAATAATACAGAATACACATACAAAGTTGTTGTTTCAGGTATAGATAACCCTTGGGGATTTGTATTTCTACCAGATCAATCCTTATTAATTACAGAAAAATCTGGGGAATTAATTCATTTTAAAAATAATAAAAAAACTACAATTTCAGGTTTACCAGACATACCCCAACTAGGTCAAGGTGGTTTATTAGATATTGCGCTTCACCCAAATTATAAAGACAATGGCTGGATTTATTTTAGCTACGCGTCTTCTAAAGGAGAAAGCTCCGGAGCAAATACGGCTTTAATGCGCGCTAAAATAAAAAACAATACTCTAATTAATAAAGAACTTCTATATAAGGCTACTCCTAATTATAGTAGCGGAGATCATTTTGGTTCACGCATTCTTTTCGATGCTAACAATTACGTATTTTTTAGCATTGGTGAACGTGGCCAAAGAGATATAAATCCACAAGATATTACTCGAGATGGAGGAAAAATTTATCGTTTACATGATGATGGTTCCATACCTAAAGACAACCCATTTGTAAATTTACCAAAAGCTAAAAAAGCCATTTATTCTTACGGACATAGAAATCCGCAGGGTATGATTATAAATCCGGTAACTAATAAAATTTGGGCTCACGAACACGGTCCAAAAGGAGGTGACGAAATAAATATTATTTCAGCAGGAAAAAATTACGGATGGCCACTTGTTACTTATGGTATAAATTATTGGGGAACATCTATTACAGACCACACAGAAATGGAAGGCATGGAATCTCCTATACACCAATGGACACCTTCTATTGCGCCTTCAGGCATGTGCTATGTAACCTCTAACAAATATGCTGGATGGCAAAATAATATTTTAGTAGGTTCATTAAAATTTCAGTTTTTAGATCGCTGTGTTATTAAAAATAATACCGTAATAAAAGAAGAACGCTTACTAGAAAATGTAGGCCGAATTAGATCTGTGGTTCAAGGTCCTGACGGATTTATTTATGTTGGCATCGAAAATGTTGGAATAGTTAAAATTATTCCGAAGAATTAACCTTAAATTTGCCCATTCACTAAATAAAAAAATCAATGTTAATAATAGGTCTTACAGGAGGTACTGGTTGTGGAAAAACAACTGTAGTTAATCAAATTTTAAACGAACTTCCAGAGGCAGAAGTTGGCATAATATCTCAGGATTCCTACTATAACGACACCTCTCACCTATCTTACGACGAACGTAAACTTATTAATTTTGATC
Organism: Formosa sp. L2A11; assembly: GCF_009796865.1. GTDB lineage: Bacteria > Bacteroidota > Bacteroidia > Flavobacteriales > Flavobacteriaceae > Formosa. The sequence continues at coordinate 3,681,399 of NZ_CP047028.1, forward strand.
ATCCAAAATCTATAGATTTCGACTTACTTGTAAGCCACTTAAAACAACTTAAATCTGGACAACCAATAGAACAACCTGTATATTCTTTTGTAAAACACAATAGAACGGGAGACACTATTTTAACACATCCAAGAAAAGTAATGATAGTTGAAGGGATTTTAATCTTTACACATCCTGATATTCGCGAATTATTTGATATAAAAATATTTGTTCACGCAGATAGTGACGAACGATTAATACGTAGATTAAAACGAGATATTGCTGAACGCGGACGCGATTTAGATGAAGTTTTAAACCGTTACCAAACAACATTAAAACCAATGCATCAGCAATTTATAGAACCTATGAAAGAGTATGCAGATATTATAATTCCAAATAACAAATTCAATACTGTAGCGATAGACATCGTACGTACTATTATAAATGAAAAGCTAATATGAAGTTGAATTTTTTCAATAATAAATATATAAAACCTTTTAAAAATCCTTTTGTTATTCCTGGGATTGGCTTTGCAGTGTGGATGCTTTTCTTTGACAGCAACTCCTATTTAATTCATAATGAATTGAATAACGACATAGACGATCTTAATAATAAAAAGGAATATTATATTAATGAAATTACTAAAGATCGTAAAGCTTATAAAAAATTAAACACAGAAGAAGGTATCGAGAAATTCGCAAGAGAAACCTATTATTTAAAGCGTGAAAAAGAAGATATTTATATTATTGAATATGAAGATAGTTTAAAAACAAAAACAAATGAGCAACACTAATTTGTTTGAAGCATTTAATTCTGTATCGGCAAAGGGGTGGAAACAAAAAATTCAGTACGATTTAAATGGCGCCGACTACAATAATACCCTTATTTGGCAAACACCTGAGGATATTAATGTTAAGCCTTTTTACAATAAAGAAGACTTAACAGAAGGAGCTTATAATTTTAAATCTAGTAAAAAGTCATTTAAAATTACTCAAACTATTTTTGTTAATTCTGAAGATAAATCCAATACTTTAGCTAAAAATGCATTGCAAGATGGAGCAGATGCATTACTATTTATTATTGCAACAGCACACTGCGATTTAGATAAATTATTAAAAGATATAGATTTATTTTCTGTTCCTATTTATTTTGATTTGCAATTCTGTGCTTCTAAATTTATAGAAAAAATTAATGCTTTAGCTTTAGAAAACGAAGCTTCCTTTTATGTTAATTTCGATATTATTGGTCATTTAACAGAAGACGGGAATTGGTACTCTACACTTCAAGCAGATCATAAAACGCTAGAAACTGTTCTAAAAAATTGTATTCATTTAAAAAGCAGTGTCAGTGTAAATCTTGTAGGTTACCAAAACGCTGGAGCAACTATTACACAGCAACTTGCTTATGGCCTAGCTCATGCTAACGAATATTTAAATACATTTTCTAAACTATTTTATACTAAAATTACATTTAAAGTTTCGGTAGGTTCTAATTACTTTTTCGAAATTGCTAAACTTCGTGCTTTAAGACTTTTATGGCATACTTTAGCTACAGAATACGATGTTAACACACAATGTAACATTATAACTATTCCTACAAAACGAAACAAAACCATTTACGAAAGCAAAACAAATATATTACGAACAACTACCGAATATATGAGTGCTGTTTTAGGCGGTGCAGATAATATTTGTAATGTTCCGCACGATACTATTTTTCGTAAAAATCATACTTCTGCAGAACGTATGTCTAGACATCAATTACAAAGTTTAAAAGAAGAACATGGTTTTGAAAATGTAACAAATCCTACAGATGGATCTTATTATATAGAAGCTCTAACACAGCAATTAGCCGACAAAGCACTAACCCTTTTTAAAGATATTGAAGCTCAAGGCGGATTTTTAAAATTATTGAAAGACGGCCTAATTCAGAAAAAAATAAAAGAAAGTGCTCAAAAAGAACAAGAATTGTTCGATAATGGCGAATTAACTCTAATTGGAGCAAATGCACATTGCAATACAGAAACCGTAATAAAAGATAAATTAGAACTGTATCCGTTTGTAAAACAAAATCCGAGAAAAACATTATTGGAACCTATTATACCAAGACGTTTAGCCGAAAACAGTGAACAAAACAGATTAAAATCTGAAAATTAGTATATCAAAAACAGAACATGAGTAGAAAAAATCTACAACATATTACTTTAAAGACTGCAGAAAGTGCGACAAAAAATCTTCAGGATAACGTCAAATTTTCTTCGGGAGATCATACTATAAAATCTGTATATTCTAAAACAGATCTTGAACATGTAAATCATTTAAATTTTGCCGCTGGAATGCCGCCATATTTACGCGGAATCTCATCAACTATGTATGTCACATCTCCTTGGGACACACATTTGCATACCACATTAACTTCTACAGATAATTTTAATTGTTTTTTAAAGGATAGATTTACTGCTGGACAACGTGAGTTTCTATTAGAAATCTCTACTAAAAACGAATTTACCCCAGAAACTTTAGACGATTTTAAAGCGCTTTTTAAAGATATTCCGCTACAAGACATTAGTTTTTATTTTAATACTAACACTTGTATTTTACCACTTTTAGCATTCTTTATTACAACAGCAGAATCTCAAAATTTAAAACTTGCTTTTTTAAAAGGAGGATATAATATTGATGCTATTACAAATTTAAACACTCTAAAAACAACTAAAAATTCAAGTTTAGAGGCTTTAGTTTTTTCAAACACCTATTTACCTCTTTTTAATCGTATTTCTATATCTACGGCTTCATTACAAAATCAGATTTTTAATCCAGAAATAGAATTAGCGATACTGCTTATTTGTGGAAATAATCAAATAGAAAAAGGCTTAGATTACGGATTAAAAATAGATGATATTGCCACTCGCCTATCTTTTAGTTTTTCTATTGGATTGCATTATTTTTCTGAAATCGCGAAACTTCGAGCAGCTAGAATGTTATGGGCTAAAATTGTAAAATCGTATGAGCCTAAAAACGATACATCTTTAGCATTACACATAAAAAGCCTTACAAATACCAACACATTACCTAATGCAGACATATATAGTTCTGTAACAAAATCGACTATAAAAGCTGCTTCTGCTATTTTTGGAGGCTCACAAAGCTTAGAAACACATACGAATAGAAATTCTAGTCCAGAATTAGAACGATTAGACCATAATATACAATGGTATTTAAAAGAAGAAACTAAAATTACAAAAACAGTCGATCCTTGGGCTGGTAGTTTTTATGTAGAAAAACAAACTCACGATATTGCAATAAAAGCATGGGGAATTTTTGAAATATATAAAGAAACAGGAACGTTTTCTGAAGCCATTCAAACAGAATTAAATAAATTAAAAACAGATAATTCTCAGAAAAACTCAACAATTACAAAAACTGATTGTGATAATACTATTGCAAAAACACATCTTTTAAACATTACAAAAGCAGTTAAACAAAACACGTCTAATGTATTAGAGTTAACCATAGAAGCCGTTAAAAACGGAGCTAGTTTTATTGAAATTTATAAGGTATTAAATTAATATTAGTATGAAAAGTATTGAAAAAACAGACCAATCTTCTTTTTTAAAAGCAAAAGCGCTTACAGATACTTTTGCAGAACGAGAAGGAAGACGCCCACGTATTTTACTTTCTAAATTAGAACAAAACACCCACGACCTGAATATTAAGCATATTGCTTCTGCGTATGCAGATCTTGGTTTTGATGTAGACCTTGGTCCTTTATTTCAATCGGCTAAAGATATTTCTAAACAAGCTATAGAAAACGATGTACATGCCATTCATTTAAATGGCTTGATTCCTAACGCTATACCAATGGTTGCAGAAATTATTGAAGCGCTTAAAACATATAATCGTGACGATATTTTGATCGTTTTAGATGGAAATCACTTATCTGAAACTGACCATAAAATATTGTATAATCTTGGTGTTCATGTAATATTAAGACCAAACACCACAACAGATATTGCTGCTATTAAAATTTTAAATGAAGTAAGCTAACATCATCACATACTATATCCATCAATTAAATTTTTATTAGGATTAACCTTCATTTTTATAAACCTTATTTTTGTTTTAAAGGTTGAAACATGAATAATAAAACCTTAAAGTCATCCAAAACACAACATATTTTAGAACCATTTTGGGTTTATGAATGGCTTTAGCAGCTATTGGTCATCTTACATTTCAGCATGAATAATTTAAAGCACAAGTTCCTTATTGGATCCCCCTGGAAAAGATTAATCTGGTTGTTCTTTTTTAGACTATATTAATTTTTTTGAGCATTATGGTTTACAGCTACTTTAAAATATTTTAACCATAAACTTCAATAAAAATTTACAATTTTAGTAAGTCCATTTCTAACACACCTAAATTATTCCTAAAAACAAGTTATAAAGTCTCACCTTGTTTCCTTCATATTTAGTTATATTTAAGCACATTATCTGCTTTTTTTTTATAGGTAGATAACTCACATTTTAATCTACAATATATAACAATATTTTAATTCGGATAAATTTGTCTGAATTAAAATTTGTATCTATATTTGCTTAAAAATATAATATATGTTTTCAAAAGCCTGTGAATACGGCATCAAAGCTTCTATTTTTATAGCCTTAAATTCTTTAGAACACAGACGTGTGGGACCAAAAGAAATATCTAAAGAAATTAATTCTCCTGAAGCTTTTACTGCAAAAATTTTACAAGCCTTAGTAAGAAACAATATTGTTAATTCTATTAAAGGCGCACACGGTGGTTTTGAAATAGATAAAAAAGATATTAAAACCATTATGTTAGCAGATATTGTTAATGCAATTGATGGAGACAATATTTATAAAGGTTGTGGCTTAGGATTACAACAGTGTAATGCAGACAAACCCTGCCCTATGCATGAAAAATTTAAATTGGTAAGAGCCGAATTGAAAAATTTGTTAGAATCTACAGATTTAGAATCTTTAGCATTAGACATAAAATTAGGAGAATCCTTTTTAAAAAATTAAAAAAAAATTTACCTGTAAAGAGGACAATTTTGTCCGAATTAAACTTAAATTAATGAACTAACTATTTTTTAATCATGAACAAAGAAAAAAAACTATGGATCATCTTTGCTGCTGTTGTAGCGATTTCGTTTAGTGTTTTAGGCTATTACGGCTTCGAAATTTATCAACAATCGCCACCTGTACCTAAAGCAATCGTATCCACCAACGGTGAAACCATTTTTACTGAAAACGATATTCAAGACGGACAAAATATTTGGCAAAGTATTGGAGGCCAAGAACTAGGTTCTGTTTGGGGGCACGGTGCCTATGTTGCACCCGATTGGACCGCAGATTGGCTTCACAGAGAAGCTGTATACATCTTAGATTTATATGCTCAGAACGATTTTAATAAACCATATGATAAGCTCACAGATGAACAACAAGCAAGCCTAAAAGTACGTCTTCAAAACGATGTTAGAAAAAACACTTTCAATAAAGAAACAAACACCATTACTATTAGCGAAAATCGTGTAAAAGCCATTAATCATTTAAGTGAATACTATCATGGGTTATTTACTAACGATCCTACTTTCGATAAACTTAGAGCCGACTATGCAATCCCGAAGAACACGATAAAAGATGAAGCTAAAATGCATAAAATGAATGCATTTTTTTTCTGGGCTACTTGGGCAACCGTAACCGAAAGACCAAATAGTAAAGTAAGTTATACGCATAACTGGCCTGCAGACGAATTGGTTGGTAACGGACCTACTATGGATTTAATGGTATGGTCTGGTGTAAGTATTATTTTACTTATTCTATGCATTGGTGTACTTGTTTTTTATCATGTTAAATCTGGAGAAGACGAAGAAACACCACCGCCTGCAGAAGATCCGTTATTAAAACAAGGCATGACACCAAGTATGCATTTAATAAAAAAATATTTTTGGGTAGTAACTTTACTTATGGTATTACAAATGTTATTAGGTATAGTAACTGCACATTATGGTGTTGAAGGTGATGGATTTTATGGCTTTGCTTTAGATCAGATTTTACCGTACTCGGTAACTAGAACTTGGCATACACAATTGGCTATATTTTGGATTGCTACAGCATGGTTAGCTACAGGGTTATATATCGCTCCAGCAGTTTCTGGTAAAGATCCAAAATTTCAAAAATTTGGAGTCAACTTCTTATTCATAGCACTCCTAATTATTGTATTAGGTTCTATGATTGGACAATGGTTTGGGGTTATGCAAAAACTAAACCTAGTTAATAATTTCTGGTTTGGCCATCAAGGTTACGAATATGTAGACTTAGGCCGTTTCTGGCAAATCTTCTTATTTGTTGGTCTTCTGCTTTGGTTAGCTTTAATGGTAAGACCCTTATTACCCGTATTAAAACGTAAAACAGAAGAAAAGAATTTAATTATAATGTTCTTAATATCGTGTACTGCAATCGCGTTATTTTACGCTTCAGGATTAATGTGGGGACAACATACCAATTTAGCAATAGCAGAATATTGGAGATGGTGGGTTGTACACTTATGGGTAGAAGGTTTCTTTGAAGTTTTTGCTACAGTTGTTATCGCATTCTTATTTGTTAGATTAGGCTTATTAAAAACAAAAACAGCCACTTTAAATGTGCTTTTAGCGACTATTATATTTATGTCTGGTGGTATTTTAGGAACCTTTCATCACTTATATTTTTCTGGAACACCAAAGGCAATTATGGCCTTAGGAGCTACATTTAGTGCTTTAGAAGTTGTACCACTAACTTTAATTGGTTACGAAGCCTACCACAACTATAAATTATCGAAAGCAACCAAATGGATTGTAGATTACAAATGGCCCATTTACTTTATGATAGCCGTGGCATTCTGGAATTTCTTAGGTGCAGGAATCTTCGGATTTATTATTAATCCACCAATCGCATTATACTATGTGCAAGGTTTAAACACCACACCTTTACACGCACACACTGCTTTATTTGGAGTATACGGAATGCTAGGAATTGGATTGATGCTATTTGTACTAAGAAGTTTATACCGCAATGTGCAATGGAACAATAAACTATTAAAAATATCCTTCTGGTCGTTAAACTTTGGTTTATTAGGAATGGCATTAATAAGCCTACTTCCTATGGGAATTTGGCAAGCTATTGAAAGTATAGAACACGGCATGTGGTACGCCCGCTCATCAGAATTAATGCAAAATCCAGACATGATTACCTTAAAATGGTTAAGAACCATTGGCGATGTTATTTTTGCTATAGGAATTGTAACAATTTGCTGGTTTGTATTCGACTTAACGTTAAAAAATAAAACACAAAAAAATAACAATTAAAATATATAATACTATGGAAGCTATTACACAAAAACACGTAGGTACATTTGTTGCAGAAGACTTTAGAACTGCAGCTGTATTTACTAAATATGGTATCGACTTTTGCTGTAGAGGAAATCGTTCTTTAGAAGAAGTTTGTAAAAAAAACGGAATTTTAACGAGTGAATTGGTTGATAGTTTAGAACATGTATTAAACTCTAAAACCGATCAATCTATAGATTACAAATCTTGGCCTTTAGATTTATTAATTGATTATATAGAGAAAAAACATCATAGATATGTGGAAGAAAAATCTCCTATAATCAAACAATTTTTAGATAAACTATGTAAAGTTCATGGAGAAAGACATCCTGAGTTATTTGAAATTAATGAATTATTTACGGCATCTGCTGGTGAATTGGCTCAACATTTAAAGAAAGAAGAACTCGTTTTATTCCCTTTTATAAAAAAACTACTAAAGGCAAAAGCAACCAATACACCTTTAGAAGCCCCAGGCTTTGGTACGGTAAAAAATCCAATTGCAATGATGATGCAAGAACACGATAATGAAGGTGTACGTTTCAGACAAATTGCAGACATATCAAATAATTACACACCACCTGCAGATGCTTGTAATACTTACAAGGTAACCTTTGCAATGCTAGAAGAGTTTGAGCAAGATTTACATCTTCATATTCACTTAGAAAACAACATTTTATTTCCTGCTGCCGAAGTTTTAGAAAGCCAGTTTAGTTAATAAAAGTAATTAATGTCTTAAATTCCGGGTGTATAATTAATATATACCCCGGAATTTTTTAGTTTATATTGTTCATGACACTTAAACCCCTTTTTCTTGTTTGCCTATTAAATTTTCTAATTGCAGCAGCAATGGGACTGGCCATGCGTTTTGTTTATATATATCCGCTTGATCTTAATTATCGATTTTTAACACATGCACATTCGCATACTGCCATGTTAGGTTGGGTGTATTTAATGCTTTTTACACTTATTACACATCATTTTGTGCCAAATCCGAAATCTGTTTTTACCAAGCTATTTTGGGTAACAGAATTTGCAGTGTTAGGCATGCTAATTAGTTTCCCGTTTCAAGGTTATGCCGCTGTATCTATAACGTTTTCTACTTTACACATTTTTTGTAGTTATTATTTTGTCCGTTTAATTTTTAAACACGCTCAAATTGAAAATAATTTAACAAGAACACTGTTAAAAACGGCCTTAGTTTTTATGTTAGTTTCTACAATTGGCGTCTGGTGTTTAGGACCTGCTGTTGGAATTTTAGGACAAGCTTCAGCCTTTTATCAAATCGCCATTCAATTCTTTTTACACTTTCAATTTAATGGTTGGTTTTTAATTGGTTTACTCGCTTTATTATTTAACCGATTTCAAATTAAAGAAAATGTAAATACTAAACGTTTTTATATACTTCTAGTGATCTCAACCATTAGTACACTCGCATTACCCGTAAGTTGGTATGCTCCTCATCCCATCTTAAATATTATAAATAGCATAGGCGTATTGTGCCAATTGGGTGCTTTGTACTATTTTTTTAAATTAGTAAAACCAAAATTTGCAACACTAACCTATCAAAATTCTAAACTTTTAAAATACTTATATACATTTTCTTTAGGGTCGTTTGTATTCAAAATAATATTGCAAAGCAGTTCGTTTATACCTGCTGTGGCATTAATGGCCAAACAGCAGCATAATTTTGTTATTGGTTTTATTCATTTAACCATGCTTGGCGTGGTTTCTGGATTTCTGTTTGCCTTTTTAATTCATACAAAAATAGCTTACCAACCCAAATATTTTACTTGGGGCGTTTACAGTTTTATCTTAGGTTTCTTAGGTACAGAAGGTATTTTATTTTTGCAAGGGGTATTATTTACTTTTGAAATTGGCTTAATGCCGAAATATTACCTTTTACTTTTTATACTTAGTACTTTTTTAGTATTTGGGATACTCCTTATAATTATGAGTATATTACATACAAATACAAACTATAATGACAGACAAAAAACCATTAAAACGACATAAAGCTTTACAACCGTTAAGTAGAGAGCATCATCAGGGTTTGCTATTATCTTGGAAAATAAGAACAGGATTAAAAAAAGGAATTGAATTTGATCGTATAAAAACCTACGCTAATTGGTTTTACAAGGTTCATTTAATACCTCATTTTAATATGGAAGAAACTCATGTTTTTTCAATTTTAGAAGAAGGTCATACGTGCCGCCAACAAGCGATTAGAGAACATAAACAGTTAGAAAAATTATTTAGTTTACACTCTAATTTAGAAGATAACTTAATAGATATTGCAGATACTCTAGAGCAACATATTCGTTTTGAAGAACGAATATTATTTCCAGAAATTCAAAAAATTGCGACCGAAACGCAAATCAAACTCATAGAAGAGATTCATTACGAAACAGATTTTGAAGACAATCTTACAGATGAATTCTGGAAATAACTCGCATTGTAAATACAATTACATTTCACTTACAGCTTTTTCAATATTTTGAATAGTAGCATCAGAATTTACCCCTAAACCTTCTTGTTGAAAAACCAATTCTCCAGCAGCGTTAAACACACTAATAATATTGGAGTGAGAAAAATCCATTGGAGAAATCTCTTTATATTTCACAGCTAAAACTGCAGCGAATTCTCTGGTATTTTGTTCTGAAGATCTTAAAAATGTCCAAGGCTCTTCGTCCATAAAATTTTCTTTAGCAAAAGCTTTTAAACGTTCTGGCGTATCTGTTTCAGGATCTATACTTACAAAAATCATGTTCACTTTACCTTTGGTCGATTCTGGTAATTGTTTTTCAATATTACGCATATCTGCAACCAATCTAGGGCAGGCTGCTTTACAAGTTGTGTAAATCATAACCATAACTAACACATCTCCTTTTAAATCTTTAAGCTGAATATCTTTACCATTTTGATTGGTCCATGTTGAAGGTAAATTATAAATAGACATATCTGAAATCTCTTCAGATTGTTTTGAAACTTCATTAACTCCTGTTACTTGTTTTGTGTCTTGTTTACAAGACATTACTCCTAAACATAGCATACAAAATACTAAAATATATGTTTTCATTTTATTTCTTTTTTAATTATTCAATTGGCATATCTTGCACACATCGAAAGCCTAAGTTCTTAATATTATAACGTGCTGTAATACTTCCACGAAATGCATAGCGCATAAAGGCAGCGTAGTTCATTAAATCGGTAGCTCCTACAGCAGCACTTCCGCAGAATAGATTGGTATCTTTATCGACATCTTTTCGAGATTCTCCTGTAATTAATATGGAGTTAAAATCTGAAGTCCATTCCCATACTAAACCATGTAAATCTTTTACGCCCCAAAAATTTTCTGGGTTTCGTCCAACTTCATATGTATTTGTTCGCGGTGCTTCATACCAAGATAAAATTTTCTCGTTATAGGTTTTCTTTACCCGTGCATCTGCAAGTTCTTCATCTGCCATAGCAACATATTCCCATTCATCTACCGTTGGTAATCGTTTACCCTGACACTCACAGTATTTACTTGCTGCAAACCAAGATACATATGTAATTGGACTTTCAAGACGTTCTGTATGGTTTAAAATCGTATCGTTTTTCCAATTTATTAAATACATTTCATCTGCAAATAATCGTTTTACTTTAGACTTTTGCCATTCTGGATATTGCTTTACAAAATCTACATATTGTTGATTTGTAACTGGCAGTTTGTCCATAAAAAAATCATTTACTTTAACTAAAACAGAGTCCCTACCATAAAGCGGAATATAACTTCCGCCCTGAATGTGTAACATATCTTTGTTTGTTTGTCCAAACACTACGGTTTGTAATAAAAATGCTATACCAAATAATATATATGTTTTTTTAAACATCGTTTTTGGTTATTTCTGGTTTATAACTTTTTCAACCATTTCTGTGGTCACTACTTTTTTAGAATTTCCCCAACTGTTATAAACGTAAGTTAAAACGTTAGCAACTTCGCTAGGCGATAAACTTTGTCTTGTCATTACACTATTATACGTTTCGCCATTCACTGTTATTTCTCCCGTTAATCCATTAAGTACAATACCTATGGCTCTATTCACATCGGCATTTAAAAAATCTGAATTTGCTAAAGGCGGAAATGCACTTGGTATACCTTGACCTTCACTTTGGTGACACGCAAAACAGGTTTGCATATACGCTTGCTTACCGCGTTCTAGTTGCTCTTCTAAAGACTGTAAAGGTACTTCTTCAACAACACTATCTCCTACAGGCATGGTTTGAATACCACCACCTTCTGGTAAATAAATATCGTCTCTTAACTCTCCAGAATATATTTTTTTATCTTCTTCACCTTCAACTTTAAGCATTCCTAGAGCTCCTTTATTAAATGCTCTAAAGATAGAGTGATCTACCATAATAAATGTTCCAGGTACTTCCACTTTAAATTCAACAATTGCAGCACCTCCGGCAGGTATTAATGTGGTTTGTACATTCATATTTATAAGATCGCCTCCTTCTACATGAACTTTATCAAATATTTCTCCAATAACATGAAAAGATGAAACTAAGTTTGGTCCGCCATTACCAACAAATAATCGTACAGTTTCTCCAACATTAGCAGTAATAGCATTATCGCCTGTAAGTGCACCAACTTTACCATTAAACACTACATAATCTGCTTTTTCATCTATCGCTTTTTGCATATCGAAGGCTTGCAAACCACGTTCTCCATGAGCACCTTTAGTATAAAAATCGCCTTGCATGAGGTAATATTCTTTATCTACTAAAGGAAGTCCGCCTTCCGGTTCCACTAAGATTAATCCATACATTCCATTTGCAATATGCATTCCTACAGGAGCAGTCGCACAGTGATACACAAATAATCCAGGATTTAAGACTTTAAATGAAAACACTTTTTCGTGGCCAGGCGCTACAAAAGAAGATTCTGCACCTCCGCCAGGACCATTTACAGCATGTAAATCTATGTTATGTGGTAATTTATTATCTGGATGATTCTTTAAATGAAACTCGACTTCATCGCCAACTCGCGTTCTTATAAAACTTCCTGGCACCGAACCTCCAAAAGTCCAATACACATAACTTACTCCATTAGTCATTTCTCCTTCTTCCTCAAGAATTTCCATATCGACTATAAGTTTTTTAGCTTTTCGTCTACCCACTGGGGTTGGAACATGTGGTGGTGCGGTTAATTCTGCTATCATTTCTCGATTAACAGGAATATCAACGGCTTGTATCTGCTCTTTTTTATTTTTGTTCGAGCAAGCTGTTAATGTTATAAAAGCGAATGCTATAAAGGCTTGCCTACAATTAAAGCATAGTGTTAAAAAGTGTTGTTTAGTTTTCATACAAAAAAGTTATTTATTTGTGGTTATCATAAATCGGACAAAATTGTCCGATTTATATATCAAATATATAGATATTACTTTTTTTTAAACATGATAATTATCAGGTTATTAAAAGCAGTCATAAGAATAATTAATTATTCACTATATTTTTAAATATAATAAGGAATAAAATCTAAAACTGATTTAAGTCATTTATAAACTCGAACCTAATACCTACCTTTAAAAAATAAACAAATAATTAACTATTAAACAAGTAGTTAAAATATTAAATAACATAAAATTTGAATTAATTAAAGATATTCGTGTCTTAATTTTTCTGTTTTTATATACTAAAAAACACTAAAAATATGTTTTCAAAAGCATGTGAATACGGTATTAGAGCCACAATATTTATTGCAGTAAATTCTTTAGAAAATAGACGTGTGAGTCCTAAAGAAATTGCAAAAGAGATTGATTCTCCAGAAGCATTTACTGCTAAAATTTTACAAGCTTTAGCAAGAAATCATGTTGTGAACTCTATAAAAGGAGCACATGGTGGGTTTGAAATTGATATAGTAAATATAAAAAAAATAAAGCTTTCGGATATTGTTGTAGCTATTGATGGTGATCAAATTTACGAAAGTTGCGGTATCGGATTACATGTTTGTAATGACGATAGTCCATGCCCTATGCATCAAAAATTTAAATCGATTCGAGCAGAATTGAAACATATGTTAGAATCTACAAGCCTTGAAGAATTAGCTACAGACATAGAGTTAGGGAAAGCGCTATTAAAACGCTAAAAATCAAATATTCATACACAAATACATAGTAATATATTTTGAATTTGTATAATGGTCGATATTTCTTGTAAACTTCCCGTTTACAGACATGTTTTAGCTTTCCTTTTGAATTAATAATGCTTAAATAAATTCCGATTAAATTCATTATTATTATTAGAAATTCTTTCATTCGATCTTACAGTAGTCTAACAAAGGGCTTAGAAAAAGAAAACGCACTTAACATTTGTTAACAAGTTACATTTTTAAAACTCATAAATAGTTGTATTTTTACACCTAATAAAATCAAATTATTAATGGGTAAGATCATTGCAATTGCAAATCAAAAAGGAGGCGTAGGAAAAACAACGACTTCTATTAATTTAGCAGCCTCTTTAGGGGTGCTTGAAAAGAAAGTATTGCTGATTGATGCCGATCCTCAAGCCAATGCCACTTCGGGATTAGGTATAGATGTAGAGACTGTTGAAATTGGAACTTACCAATTATTGGAACATACCAATACAGCGAAAGAAGCTATTCTACAAACCGAAACTCCGAATTTAGACATCATTGCATCGCATATAGACTTAGTTGCTATTGAAATTGAACTTGTAGATAAGGACGATAGAGAATATATGCTAAAACGTGCATTAGCAGAAGTTAAAGACGATTACGATTATATTATAATTGATTGTGCCCCATCTTTAGGCTTATTAACTCTTAATGCGTTAACAGCTTCAGATGCCGTAATTATCCCAATTCAATGCGAATATTTTGCTCTTGAAGGTTTAGGAAAATTATTAAACACCGTTAAAAGTGTTCAAAAAATACACAATCCTGAATTAGATATTGAAGGTTTATTATTAACCATGTACGACTCACGTTTAAGACTTTCTAACCAAGTGGTAGAAGAAGTACAAAAACATTTTAATGATATGGTTTTTAAAACTATAATACAACGAAATGTACGTTTAAGTGAAGCACCAAGTTTTGGTGAAAGCATTATTAATTTTGATGCAAGTAGTAAAGGTGCTATAAACTATTTAAGTTTGGCTAAAGAAATAATAAACAAAAACTCCTAGAAAAGAATATGGCGAAGGCAGTAAGAAAACAAGCATTAGGAAGAGGATTATCTGCATTATTAAAAGACCCGACTAACGATATTAACTCGGTTCAAGATAAAAATGCTGATAAAGTTATAGGAAATATTGTAGAGTTAGAATTAAGTACTATTGAAATGAATCCGTTTCAGCCACGTACAAATTTTAACGAAGAATCACTGCGCGAACTATCTTCATCTATAAAAGAATTAGGGGTAATTCAGCCTATTACAGTTAGAAAATTAGATTTTAACACCTATCAATTAGTATCTGGAGAACGTCGTATGCGCGCCTCAGAAGCTTTAGGGTTAAAAACCATTCCTGCTTATATACGTATTGCAAACGACCAGGAGTCTTTAGAAATGGCTTTAGTTGAAAATATTCAACGCCAAGACTTAGACCCTATTGAAATTGCTTTATCATACCAACGTTTAATAGATGAGATTAATTTAACACAAGAGCAAATGAGCGATCGTGTTGGAAAAAAACGATCTACAATTGCCAATTATTTACGCCTTTTAAAATTAGATCCAATCATTCAAACAGGAATGCGAGACGGATTTATTTCTATGGGTCATGGCCGAGCAATTATTAATATTGAAGACCATAGCATTCAAATAGAAATTTATACACGTATCTTAAAACAAAAATTATCTGTTAGAGATACTGAAAGTTTAGTAAAAAATTATAACGAAAATAAATCTTTAGATGAAGCAAAACCTACAGACAAACAAAACACAGAACCCCCTAAGTTTGTAACTAAAAGTATCGAGGATTTTTCTGATTATTTCGGACATAAAATCGATATTAAAATAGCTAAAAACGGAAAAGGAAAAATAACAATTCCTTTTCATTCTGAAGAAGACTTTAATCGTATAAAAAAACTTGTACACAGTGCAAAGTAAATTTTGTATAACTACCCTACTCTTTTTTGTATTCTGCTTAAATAGCTTAGCACAAAAAACAGAAAAAGATCAATCTGCAAATACTAAAAAAGTTGTAGATACATTGATGGTGGATAATGCTAAAATTATAACCACTTCTGAAGAAACCGTAGTTACAACAACAGATTCTTTAGCAATTAAACCTGAAAAAGAATCCAGACTAACAGATCCTTTAGCGCCAGCACGTGCCGCTTTTTATTCGGCCATACTTCCAGGTTTAGGACAAGCATATAACAGAAAATACTGGAAAATTCCAATTGTTTACGCAGCTATTGGTACAGGTATTTACTTTTATATAGATAATAACAATGCTTACAACGACTATCGCGATGCTTACAAACGCAGATTAGCCGGTTATACAGATGATCAATACTACGGTAGAATCTCTGACGACGGACTAATTAATGCGCAAGAGCAGTTGCGAGAGAATAAAGAATTATCATTACTAATTACGCTAGGTTTATACGTCTTAAATATTGTTGATGCCAATGTAGATGCACATTTACTACAATTTAACATCGACGATAATTTATCTCTAGCACCTAAGTTTAATTATAACGAGGTAGAACGATCAACTAATCTTGGGTTCTCCTTTAATTTTAAATTTTAAATTTTACATCATGAAAATTGCATTACTTGGATACGGAAAAATGGGTAAAACCATTGAACAAATAGCACTAAATCGTGGCCATGAAATAGTAATCAAAGCGACTACAGAAAATTCTAATTACGATATCACACAGGCAGATATTGCAATAGATTTTAGTTTACCTGACGCAGTAGTACCACACCTTACTAATTGTTTCAATAATGGCGTTCCTGTAATTTGTGGAACAACAGGTTGGTTAGAAGATTACGATAAAATGGTTGCTTTATGTGAAGAAAAAAAAGGAGCTTTTATTTATGCCTCAAATTTTAGTTTAGGTGTAAATATCTTTTTTGAATTAAACAAAGTATTAGCTAGAATGATGAGTAATAGAAAACGTTATAACGTTTCTATGAAAGAAATACATCATACTAAAAAATTAGACAAACCAAGCGGAACAGCAATCTCTTTAGCAAAAGACATTATTTCGGAACATAAAAAATACGACAAATGGGCTTTAGACAGTAGAGAAGCAAATACGGTTCCTATAGTTGCAAAACGTTTTCCAGAAGTAAGAGGTACACATATTGTAACTTATGATAGTAGTATAGATTCTATTACAATAGAACATAAAGCACACAGTAGAGAAGGTTTTGCAGTTGGTGCAGTTGTTGCTGCTGAATGGTTATTAGGAAAAACAGGTGTATACAGCATGAAAGATGTGTTAAATATTGGTTAATACTATAAAAACCTGTTACATTAATTCCCTTATCAATACTAATACTAATACAAATATTCAGATTAATTCTTGTCTTTTAGGCAATTAGCAACATAAGTAGATTATGACTTTAACTCAGTGGTTCATCTTTATTTTAATTATCCAATTCGTTCACGGATTAGGAACTTGGAAACTTTACGTAAAAGCAGGTAGGCAAGCATGGGAAGCTTTTATTCCTGTTTACAATGCTATTGTTTTAATGAAAATAATAAATAGACCTTGGTGGTGGACAATTCTAATCTTCTTACCTATTGTTAATTTAATTATGTTTCCTGTAATATGGGTAGAAACCGCTAGAAGTTTCGGTAAAAACACCACTCTAGATACCATTCTTGCAGTAGTATCTCTTGGTTTATACAATTATTACCTAAACTACGTCGCAACAGATTTAGAATATATAAAAGACAGAAGTTTAGAACCTAGAACAAGTGCAGGAGACTGGATTAGTTCTATCTTATTTGCTGTAGTTGCTGCAACCATAGTACATACTTACATTATTCAGCCGTTTACAATTCCAACCTCATCTTTAGAGAAAACATTACTTGTAGGCGACTTTCTTTTTGTAAGCAAGTTAAACTATGGACCACGTTTACCAGAAACAACATTGGCTTTACCAATGGTTCACGATTCAATTCCGAAAACCAAGTTAAAATCATACATCGCAGACGATAATTTAGAAACAAAAGAAGAGTCTTGGAAAAACAAAACATTGTTACCTTATCTAAGATTACCTGGATTTCAAAAAATAAAACGTAACGATATTGTTGTGTTTAATTGGCCTGTAGATACAGTTACAGACTTTTTTAGCACGCCAGATCGTAACCATTGGAAACCTGTCGATAAAAAATCTAACTACGTAAAACGTTGTGTTGGTCTTCCTGGAGATTCTCTAGAAGTAAGAAATGGATATGTTTATATTAACGGTAAACAAAACAAATTACCAGAACGTGCTAGACTGCAATTTAGCTATTTAGTACAACCTAAAACACATCAATTTAACGCTAAAGAATTAGCAGATCGATATGGCATTACAGACCGTTTTGGAATCATTAACGACAAGAACACTTATATGTTTATGTCTATTACAGATGAAGCCGTAGAGCAGTTTAAAAATCATCCAAACGTAGAAAGCATTACTCCTATTAAAGAAGAAAAAGGAGTAAGAGATTCTCGAATTTTTCCTCAGAACCCAAATTACAATTGGAATAATGATTTCTTCGGACCATTATACATTCCTCAAGCAGGAAAAACTATAGCTTTAAATGTAGATATTTTACCGCTTTACAAGCGCGTTATTACAGAATACGAGGGCAATAAATTACAAGTAAAAGGAAACCAAATATATGTAAATGGAACAGCTGCAGACAGCTATACATTTAAACAAGATTACTATTGGATGATGGGAGATAATAGACACAACTCTCAAGACGCAAGAGCTTGGGGATTTGTTCCGTTTGACCACGTTGTTGGTAAACCTGTATTTATTTGGATGAGTTGGGACCAATACGGAAAACCACGTTGGGACCGTTTCTTTACAACTGTTGGCGGAAACGGAAAACCAGTATCTTACTTAATTCCGTCGCTTATTATTATTGCTGGATTATTCGGTTTTAATACGTACAGAAAACGTAAAAAAGCAAATGCGTAACGAATACTTTTATGAGTTTGAATAGTCTTTTACATCCTACTTATTTTCCGAATATTACACACATGGCAGCCATTGCGCAGTCTGATGTGGTAACCTTTGAAATGGATGATAATTTTGCAAAACAAACCTATAGAACGCGTACGTATATATATGCCGCTAATGGCAAATTATTATTAAATATTCCGGTGATTTATACTCAAAAAAATCGCCAAAAGTATCGTGAAGTAAAGATTTCTAATACTGAAAACTGGCAAAGTTTACATTGGAAATCTTTACTTTCCGCATACAAAACGTCTCCTTTCTTTGAATATTACGAAGATGATTTGCGTCCGCTTTTTGAAACCAAAGCAGAGTACATTTTAGATTTTAATTTAAAATGTTTCGAGACCATTTCTGAATGTCTTCAATTAGAAAAAACAATTCATAAAACTGAAGAATTCAAACATGAGATTACTAATGGCACTGATTTAAGAGCTTTAGTAAACCCAAAATCTGCAATAGATTTTCAGAATAAAAAATACACACAAGTGTTTGGCGACAAGCATGGATTTATTAATAATTTAAGTGTTTTAGATTTATTATTTAACGAAGGTCCGAATGCATTAGATTACTTAGAAAATCAAGATCTTTCACTGTAATGCTTCAGCCTTTTATACATTATGGCATCCATTTTATAGGCCCATTAGTTGTTGCGCTTTGGTTTTACAAACCCGAATGGAAACACGCTTATTTAATTATGATTTGTGGTATGTTAATAGATTTAGATCATCTTTTAGCTACGCCTATATTTAGTCCCGGACGTTGTAGCATAAACTTTCATCCGCTTCACTCCTATTACGCTATAGCAATATATATACTCCTTTTATTACCTAAAAAAACACGCCTTATTGGTTTAGGTTTAGTTATTCACATTATAGCAGATGCTGTAGATTGTAGCCTAATGTAAAGACAATTTTACCATTATAGGGTAATGATCTGAATACACATCGCTATTAAAGGTTTTAAAGCCTTTAATTTTAATAGCTTCATCAGTAAAAATAAAATCAATTCGTACTGGAAAAAATTTAAAATTAAAAGTCTTTCCAAATCCATTACCAGCTTCCTTAAAAGTATCGTTTAAGTCGCCTCTAATCATTCTATACACATAAGAATAAGCTGTGTTGTTTAAATCGCCAGTAATAATCATTTTATACTTACACGTCTTTTTATGCTCTAAAAACAGCTCTGTTTGGGCTTGTTGCATGGCAAAAGAATGACCAATACTTTTTACTAAACGTTCTGAGTCTTGTTTTTTTAACGCTTCTACTTTTGTATTTATACGAAGTGATTGTAAATGAATATTATAAATACGAACAGTATCTTCTCCTTTAACAACATCTGCAAAGATGGCATTATTGGGTGTATTAGGAAATGTAACAGATCCTTTATTAATAATAGGATATTGAGAAAAAATAGCTTGACCAAATTGTTTTTTTTCGCCAGCCAATTGTATGTATTTATACTTAAAGAATGAAAAATCTATACTTTTATTATTGGGATGGAATTCTTGTATACTTAAAATATCGGGATGTTCTGCTTTTACAAATTTCGAAATTTCGAAGCCAATATCTTTATTCGGAATCCAGTTATAGATATTAAACAACCTTACATTATAACTCATAATAGAAATATTGTCGGCATTAGTATCTTCTGTAGTTCCAGAAAACTTATACAATGTTCCCATATAAAAATACCCAATTACTAAAATAATAAACGACAGTAGCATTTGGCGTTTTAGTTTTAGCAACCAATATAAAGCAAATAGTACGTTAACAAGAATTAAGACAGGTACTACAATACTTAAAACTGATAAAAAGGCAAAATGTTTAGGCGGAAAAAAAGGTAAAATATAAGACAATAAAAGTAAGGTAGCCAACATGGAATTGATGAAAAATATAAATTTATCAATAACGTTTAACTTACTCATACTTATTTTCCTACTTTAAATAAAAATTCCTTTTCCTCTTTTGTCAGGCTATCGTAGCCACTTTTACTAATTTTATCAAGAATAATATCTATGCGCTTTTGTTTATTAAAAGCATCAAACTCTTCTTTTTTAAAGCCAGCCATCTTCTTATTACCGCGTTTATGAACAGTTTTAAGTGGCGATTTTCCAGATTTAGAAAACAAGCCTGTTAGTGTATCTGCAAAAGACTCAAATCCTTTTCCTATGTCTCTGCCTTGCTTATACTGCATAGCGTATAAAAATCCTAAAGCTGCACCTCCTATGTGAGCTAAATTACCTCCTGCATTAGTGCCTGCTAAGCCTAAAACATCTAAAGTTAATATGGCAGCTCCAACCATCCATAACTTAACATTAAACATAAAGAATTTTAAATCCATTTGCGGCATATACGCACACATAAAGATTAATAATGCACGAACTGCTGCAGATGCACCTACTAATCGTCCGCCAGAATGAAACACATTAGGTAACAAATTATAACCTAGTAAAAAAACTACGGCACCAGAAATTGCACCTAAAAAATAAATATTTATAGCTAATTTTTTACTGAACATATTTAAAAACCACTGTCCAATAAAATACAACCACAACATATTAAATAATAAATGTATAAAATCGTAATGCACAAATGCATATGTAATAAAAGACCATGGAGTGACTAATAATTCAGATAAATTACTAGACAATTCAAACCATTGTAAACTAGAATCGTTAGGTAAAGTAGATGTTAGTACTTGTAAAACAAACCCAACAAAAAAGACAATAACATTTATAGCTATTATCTTTTCTAACACATTTAAATGCGTTAATTTTTGTTTAATATCTTGATTAAGCGTGTTCATATATTAATCCCAACGGTTTTTATTAAACTGTGTTCTTTTCCAATACCACATAATTAAGAAGCCTGTTAAAGCACCTCCTACGTGGGCAACATACGCGGTATTACTTGGACTAAAAAAGGATTGACCAGTAACAGCCGAAATTAAATCTAATGCAATAATTCCTGGTATAAAATACTTAGCTTTAATTGGAATAGGTAAAAATATAAGCATCAATTTAGATTCTGGAAACAACATTCCGAAAGCGACTAAAACGCCCATTATAGCACCAGAAGCTCCTACCATAGAACCATTAAATACACTTACAAATTTCCCTAATTGATCTGGATCTAAAACCTTAGACCAACCCGTATTATACATTGCATAACCAGAACGTAACGTTTCTAAGGTTTCTGCTTGACTAAATCCTGCGCCTTCTAAAGCAGACATTCCTGATGAGTATTGATAATAGTAGTACGCTAACATTAAAAGTGCGGCTCCTAAACCAGAAGACAAGTAAAAGAATAAAAACTTTTTCCCTCCAAACTGTTGCTCTACAGGTGTTCCAAACATCCAAAGTGCCAACATGTTAAATGCAATATGCATAAAACCACCATGCATAAACATGTGGGTAAATATTTGCCAAGGTTGGAACGCTGCATTCTTTGGAAAATGCAAAGCAAACCAATCATAAAACAAGTTACCTCCACCAACGACCATGGTCCCGATAAACATAATAACATTTATAATTATAAGGTGTTTAACGGTATCGGAAATTCTATTCATCATAATCTTTCTTTCTATGAAATTACATAAATTTTTTATCTAATTCATCAACCGTCATGGTGATAAATGTAGGTTTATTATTCGGAGAAACATTGGGTTCCTTACACGCAAACAAACTATTTACTAAATGATCTTGTTCTGTTTGTGTAAGCGATTGTCCTGATTTTATAGCCAAACTTTTCGATAACGACTTTGCCAACAAATCTGCAGCACTAAAATTTGCATCAGGAACTTCATGTTCTACATCGCTAATTAATTGTTCTAATATAATACTTACTTCGCTCTCTGGGACATTTATAGGCAAACCAATTATTTCTACCATGTGTTCTTCAATATTCTGAAACACAAAACCTGCGTATTCTAAATCACTCTTTAAATTTAAAACAATATCGTGTTCTTGTTTAGATAATTGAATTTGCAATGGAAATAACAATTGCTGACTTACCGTATCTTTTCCTGTGATGTATTTTAAAAAATCTTCGTAAAGGATACGTTGGTGAGCACGATTTTGATCGATAACTAACATCCCCGATTTAATGGTACTTAATACATATTTATTTTGAAGCTGATATGTGGCTTGCTTAGTAGCCATTTGAGACTCGTCGAACAAGGAAGCTGTACTTTCTACGCTTTCAAATTGAATTTCACTAAAATCACTTTTAGATTTTGTACCTTTAGATTCCATACCCACATATAAACTTTCCCAACCTGCTGTTGGCGGGTCTTTACGTCCTGAGTAAGATGATGGTGTAGACGGTCTTGAAGGCGCTGATTTTTCTGAATTAAACGGATTAAAAGTACGATCTACCTCTATTGTAGGTGTACTTGCAGATTTACTTGAATAATCGTAAGGCGTATCTAGATTCGCATCGTGATCGAAATCTAAAACGGGTGCAATATTAAATTGTCCTAAACTATGTTTAACAGAGGCTCTTAAAATAGCATATAACGTATGTTCATCATCAAACTTAATCTCTGTTTTTGTAGGATGAATATTAATATCTATAGTTTGCGGGTTTACTTCTAAATTTAAAAAATAACTCGCGTGTGTTCCTTCTTTTATTAACCCTTCAAATGCTGCTGTAATAGCATGATTTAAATAGGCACTTTTTATAAATCTATGATTGACAAAGAAAAATTGTTCCCCTCTAGATTTTTTAGCATATTCTGGTTTTCCAACAAATCCAGAAATTTTCAACACATCGGTATCTTCATTCACAGGCACCAATTTTTCATTGGTTTTGGGTCCGAATATATTAACAATACGTTGTCTGTAATTACTATGTGGTAAATTAAAAACTTCAGAGCCGTTATGGTACATTACAAAACTAATACCTGGATGAGCTAAAGCTACGCGCTGAAATTCGTCTATAATATGGCGTGTTTCAACTGTATTCGATTTTAAAAAATTACGCCGTGCTGGAATATTAAAAAACAAATGTTTTACAGCGATAGACGTTCCTGTTGGTGTAACCACGACATCTTGATCTACAATTTCGCTACCTTCAATGGTTATGGTTGTACCAACCTCATCTTGGGCTTGTTTTGTTTTTAATTCTACATGAGCAATAGCGGCAATACTAGCTAAAGCTTCACCTCGAAATCCTTTTGTATCTAATTGAAATAAATCTTCGGCAGAACGAATTTTAGAAGTTGCATGACGTTCAAAACTTAAACGTGCATCTGTAACACTCATACCTACCCCATCATCTATAACCTGTACCAAAGTTTTACCGGCATCTTTAACCAATAATTTTATGGTTTCGGCTTTGGCATCTATAGCATTTTCTAAAAGTTCTTTAACTACAGAAGCTGGTCGTTGCACTACCTCACCCGCTGCAATTTGATTAGCAACATGGTCTGGTAAAAGTTGAATAATATCTGCCATTATGAATTTGGAAGGAATATGGATAAATCGAATTCTATTATAAATAGAAATATAAGAATAAGTATAGCAACAATAATTATAATCCTGCGGTTAGCAGAACGGTCTGGAGATTCTTTTAATTCTTGAAATGCATTTTGAATTTTAGATTTAATTCCTCCTGTAGGTCCAACGGTTTTTCTAAAATCGTCGAATTTATGTTTCATTTCAAACGGACTTCCTTCCCCATCATTTTTAAAATGTTGAGGCGTGTACGTAAATTTTTTATTTTTTCTCGTTTTAAAAATCCCCATGCTGCTTTCTACAATTCATAATTATTTAATACATACCATAAAATGATAACCAAAATCAAGATTATTAACCATCCAGATAAACGGATGCCTTTTTTTCCTTGATGTTTTCTCGTTTGCTTAAGCGCTTCCCATTTAGACGTCATTTCGTTTAAAGGTTTAACATCCTCTTCCTGAAACTTAGCCTTATAATTAAACGATTTATTTTTTCGTTGATTAAATAAATTCACTATTTAAAAACTAGTCTTTGTTAAGCATCAAATGTACTTAAAATTGGGAAGAAAGGCGAATACGGTTTCTAAAAAAATGTTAACAAAAACAATCAAAACGCTAGTAATTCATTAATTTAAAAAGAACCTTTAGTGTTTTAAATATCAATTTTATAAACATTTTATTTCAAAAAGCAATTTAAACACCTCATTTCACACATATAAGAAATGAAAAAGCGCCCTGTAAAAGACGCTTCTGTAACTGGTAATAAATTCTAAATAATTAACCTTTTAAATTAACTACCTTGTTTTATAATTTGAATTAAATCTGATTTTTGGACTATTCCAGATTGTCTCCACTTTTGTTCTCCTGACTTATATAGCATTAAAGTGGGAACATTTCTAACATTTAATTTAGATGCTAACTCTTGATTTTTATCGATATCAATTTTTATAATTGAAACCGACTCGCCTAAACTATCTTTTACATCTTTTAAAATTGGCGCCATTGTTTTACAAGGACCACACCATTCGGCAAAAAAATCGACTAAAACAGGTTTATCCTGTTTAATAAGTTCTGAAAATCGACTCATAACTATATGTTTTAAAATTCTGCACTGATAAAAAAACAACCTTTTTAAGATGCTATTCTTTTAACAATTAATATTTATTCATTTACTTTTTTAATATTGAAGGACATACAAAATCTGTTAACGGAATTCCGGCTTCTTTAATCGCTTTCATACCACCTGCAACATCTATTAAATTATGATACCCTCTACTTTTTAATATTGATGTTGCAATTACAGATCTATAACCTCCTGCACAATGCACGTAAAATGGTGTATCATTAGGAAACTCAGACAAATGTTCATTAATAAATTCTAATGATGCATTTTTAGCATTATCAATATGTTCGGAAGCATATTCTGAATCTTTTCTGACATCAAAAACATTCAATTTCTCTGCCTCTAAACGTGTTTTAAAGGTTTCTGCAGTAATAGACGAAATAGTATCGTATTCCTTACCAACAGATTTCCATGCTTCGAAACCTCCTTTTAAATACCCTAGTGTATTATCGAATCCCACACGAGATAAACGTATAACCGTTTCTTTTTCCATACCAGGATCTGTAACTAATAAAATAGGTTGTTTTACATCTTTAATTAAAGCGCCAACCCATGGTGCAAAACCACCTTGTAGTCCTATAAAAATAGAACGTGGAATATGTCCTTTTATAAATTCATCTTGATGGCGTACATCTAAAACTAAAGCTTCAATAGTATTGGCTACAGTTTCAAACTCATCTGGACTTAATGCTTTTGTACCTTTTTCTATTACAGTATCAATATTATCGTACCCTTCTTTATTCATCTTCACGTTTAACGGAAAATACTGTGGTGGCGGTGTCAAACCATCTGTAACTTCTTTAACAAATTCAGGTTTTGTCATGTCTTCACGTAAGGCATAATTCATCTTTTTCTGATTTCCTAAAGTGTCTACCGTTTCTTTCATCATATTCTTTCCACAAGCAGAACCCGCTCCGTGTCCAGGGTAAACAATTACATCGTTAGCTAAAGGCATAATTTTAGTTCGTAAACTATCATACAAATACCCTGCTAAATCGTCTTGTGTAATCTCTCCTTTTTGTGCCAAATCTGGACGACCAACATCGCCTAAAAACAAAGTGTCTCCGCTAAAAATAGCGTAATCTTTTCCTGTTTCATCTTTTAACAAAAATGTCGTACTTTCCATAGTGTGACCAGGTGTATGCAATACTTTTATAACAACATTTCCTAGTTTAAATTCTTGTTCATCTTCTGCTATAATTGCATCGAAGGATGGATTTGCAGTTGGTCCGTATATAATTGGAGCGCCCGTTAATTCTGATAATGTAACATGTCCGCTAACAAAATCTGCATGAAAATGAGTTTCGAAAATATATTTAATTTTAGCACCTTCTTTTTCTGCTCTGCTTACATAAGGAGCAACCTCACGCAACGGATCGATAATAGCAACCTCACCATTACTTTCTATATAATAAGCGCCTTGCGCTAAACAACCTGTATATATTTGATCTACTTTCATAATCTATTTATTCTATATAAAACTACTCCTCTTTTAAACTATTATTTGGCAATTAACACGGTTACATTGCTAGTTCTCTAATTATAATATAAAGCCCCATAACCAATACAAACCAACCAAAGCCTTTTTTAAGTTTTTTACCTGAAATATAATTAGACAAATAACTTCCTAAAAAAATACCAACAACTGCTACCGCTGTAAAACTAAGTAAGAACGACCAATCGATTTCTATATTTCCGATATCTCCAATAAAACCAATTAAAGAATTTACTGCAATGATGAATAAAGACGTACCCACAGCTTTTTTCATGGATAAATTCCCCAGAATAATTAAAGCTGGAATAATTATAAATCCACCACCTGCACCAACAATTCCTGTAAAAAAACCAATAACAATGGCCTGATTAAAAATTAAAAGATTACTTAATTTTCTATGTGCATGTTCTTTCTTTTCATCTTTTTTAGGCTTTAACATCGTTACCGATGCGATCACCATCATTATAGCAAACATAACCATTATAAAGATATCTTTGGTTATGACAAAACTTCCTATTTGGAATATATTATCAGGAATGGCCGGAATTATAAACTTACGTGTTATATACACCATTGTAAATGCAGGAACCGCAAATACAGCTGCTATTTTTAAATCTACCAAACCTTTCTGATAGTTTTTAAAAGCACCAAAACTAGACGATACACCAACTATAAATAACGAATATGCAGTTGCAGTTACGGGATTTAGCATAAGTAAATATACTAAAATGGGAACCGTTAAAATAGAACCACCTCCTCCGGTTAGTCCCAAGACTAAACCAACAACAAGTGCGCCTATAAATCCTATTATTTGTGTAATATCCATTTGTAAAGTTTAGACAAATGTACTGTTAAGTAGAAGTTTTACAAGTAACCTAAGTTACAATAGGATATTAAATAAAAGATAATTGATTAATATGTATTAAACGAAAGAACTCTATAAATCTAATAAATGAATTTGATTACGGTACAACTTTAAGCGTCCATCATTTTCTAGTTTTTTAAGTAATCTAGAAATTACGACTCTAGATGTATGTAAATCTTGAGCAATATCTTGATGCGTTACAGCAATCATTTCGTTATGATTTACCATCGCTTTATCTTTTAAATATTTTAAAAGACGTTCATCCATTTTTAGAAACGCTATGGTGTCTATAGATTCTAATAATTCTATAGTGCGTTCATGATAACTTTGAAGTATAAAATTTTGCCAGCTTTTATATTTCCCCATCCATTCTCCCATTTTTTCTACAGGAACCATAATTAAGGTAGCTTCTGTTTCTGCAATGGCTCGTATTTCACTTTTAGAGTTTCCCATACAACATGAAATACTCATTGTACACGTATCTCCTTGTTCTATAAAATACAATAGTAATTCGTCTCCGTTTTCGTCTTCTCTTAAAATTTTTAGAGCACCACTAATTAAAAGTGGCATGTGGGAAATGGGCTGACCAATATCCATAAGTGTAAAACCTTCTGGGACGGCTTTAAAAAGTCCGCATTGATTTATTTCTTGAAGTAATTCATCTTCAAACAAATACCCATAATGTGTTTTTAATTCTTCAATCATAACTTATAAATAAGATTTTAAAGATAACAATAACCAAACAATTCTAATTTTATAATTACTTAGATTTACAGTAATAAAAGTTAAAACAGTCTTTAAAGTTGTCTTAAATTGTAAAATCAAGTTACAATTACATCTTATTTAATAGAAAACATAAACGTAGTTTGCGATTTATAAACCTCGCCTGGATTTAAAATAGTAGAAGGAAAAGTGTCTCTATTTGGTGAATCTGGATAATGTTGAGTCTCTAAACATAATGCACCTCGAGGTACAAAAGGCGCATCTAAAAAATTAGCGGTGTAAAATTGCACTCCGGGTTGGTCTGTACAAACGTCTAAACACCTGCCACTAGATTGATCATAAACTTTAGCAGCCAAACGTAATCCTTGATCTTGATGGTTTAAAACCCAGTTATGGTCGTAACCTGAGCCATTTTTAATTTGAATATGATTCGCATCGATGTCTTTTCCTACTTTTTTAGCCGTTGTAAAATCGAATGGTGTACCAGTAACCGGTGCTATTTCTCCTGTTGGAATTGCATTTTTATTTATAGGAATATAAGCATCTGCATTAATCATTACGGTTTCGTCTGTAATACTTTTAGTAAAATCTCCGGACAGATTAAAATAAGAATGTTGCGTTAAATTTACGACGGTTGTTTTATCTGTTTTAGCCTCGTAACGAACATTTAATGTATTATTTGCTGCAAGAGAATAAACTACAGTAACATTTAAATTCCCTGGAAATCCCTCTTCCATATCCGGACTTAGATACGTTAATTTTAAAGCCACGGTCTCTTTTGTTTCAATAGATTCTGCTGTCCAAATAACTTTATCGAATCCTTTATTACCTCCATGTAAACTATTTACCCCATTATTAATTGCTAAAGTATAATCTGTTCCGTTTAACGAAAATTTACCGTTAGCAATACGGTTTCCGTAGCGCCCAATTATAGCTCCAAAATATGTTGGATTTATTAAATAAGGTTCTAATTTATCATATCCTAAAACAACATTTTCGAATTTATGTGCTCTATTCGGTACTTTTAAAGCCGTTATAATTCCTCCAAACGTAATGATATCGACTTCCATACCATTTACGTTTTTAAGTTTATATAAATCTACTTGTTGTCCGTTTGGAGTATTTCCATATACTGATGCATTAATAGATGTTTTATTCATTATTTTTTATGACTTCAAAATTATTTTTATTTATGAACAGCGTTATTTATGTATAAAATTAGCCATACTAAAAGTAAAAAAAAATGTAAAGAACACCTCATGATTTTTCTCATTATTAATAGCACATTTAATATCAATTTTTTTTAACATTCAACCTGTGTAATGTATAGTATTTAAAACAGACATATACTCTATATGTATTTATCTTTGATAGAGATTTTAAACAAATATCGAAAATGACCTGTTAGAAGTTAAAAAACAAGGTTCTATTTTATGTAAAAACCAGAAATATAGGCTTAAAAATAAGTTTTCTGTTTTTAACAATTAATTAACCCCTTGTTAGTTCGGAAAAAACCGAACTAACCTTATATTTGTCCAAATTTTAATAATTATGGAGAAAGAACTGTTAGAAGAAAAACATAAACTTGTCGAGAAGCTTGGGGTTGTTATTGAAAAAAACAATCAATTAGCTCCAGTTGCCGCTCGTATAATCTCTTATGTGGTTTTAACAGGTAGATCGGGTGTAACTTTCGATGATTTAGTTACCAATTTATGCGCAAGTAAGAGTACCATTTCTACACATTTAAATCATTTATTAGATTTAAAACAATTAGAATACTTTACAAAAAAAGGTGATAGAAAGAAGTATTTCATAATTAGTAAATGCCATATTTTAACACATATGGATAATATGATTAACTCTTGGACCTCTGAAAAAGAGTTACATATGGAGATGAAATCATACAAAGAAAAAATGAATGAATTTAATGATGATGAAGCACAAGTATTTAGCCTAGACTTTCATAATAATTACATTACATTTTTAAATGAGGCTACAAAATCAATTATAAAATTAAAAGAAAATATAGTTTATAAATAATCAAAATAGTAGTATTAACAACCCAAGAATAATATGAAAAAAAGTCATTACATTATGCTATCGCTCTCATTATTAGCGATCACCTTTATAAGTTGTGGAGATAATAAATCGGAACAAGCTCAACAACAAGCTCCACCTCCCACAATTCCAGTAACTCAATTACAAACTAAAACAGTGACAGGATATAAAGAATATCCAACAAATATAGAAGGTATTATAAATAGTGCTGTTAGAGCAAAAACATCAGGATACATTCAAAAAGTATTAGTAGACGAAGGTGAAAAAGTACGTAAAGGACAGGTGTTATTTAGATTAGAAACACAATCTTTAAGTCAGGACGCTGGTGCTGCTAAAGCTCGTATTAATGTGGCACAAGTAGAAGTTGATAAATTGGTCCCGCTAGTGGAAAAAAACATTATTAGTCCAGTACAATTAGAAACAGCTAAAGCAAACCTACAACAAGCCAAAGCAAACTATAGTAGTGTGTCTGCAAATATTGGATATGCCACTATGAAAAGTCCTGTAAATGGTTTTGTTGGAATGATTAATTTTAGAGAAGGTGCTCTAATTAGTCCAAGTGATCAAACACCACTAACAACCGTTAGTGATATTAGTAAGGTATATGCTTTTTTTAGTTTAAATGAAACACAATATTTAGACTTCCTCCAAAATGCTAAAGGCAAAAATTTAAAAGAAAAAATCGCAAATTTTGCACCTGTGAATTTAATATTGGCTAATGGCAGTACTTATGAAGAAAAAGGGAAAATAGAAACAAGTTCAGGACAAATTAATCAAAGTACTGGTACAGTAAGCTTTAGAGCTGTTTTTGATAATCCTAACCAATTAGTAACTAATGGTAATAGTGGTAAAATTCAAATCCCTGCAGTTTACGAAAATGCAATTGTAATTCCTCAAGATGCTACTTTCGAGCAACAAGGAAATATAATGATTTTTAAACTAGCTGAAAACAATACTATTAAAACAGCTATTATAAAAGTAAAAACTACAGTAGACAACTTATATGTTGTAGAGTCTGGGGTTGATGCAAAAGAAACAATTATAGTTTCTGGAGTAGGCAAACTAAAAAACGGAATGGTTATTACTCCTCAAAACAAGTCTTTTGATGAAGCTATAAAGCCAATTCCTACACTTTTCAAAAATTAGAAACCTAGAAATTTTATAATTATGTTAAAAACATTTATTGAAAGACCTGTGCTTTCAACAGTTATCTCTATTATTATAGTTTTACTAGGAGTTATTAGTATAACAAGCTTACCAATAGAGGAATATCCGGATATTGCTCCTCCTACCATTAAGGTAACGGCAAGCTATACGGGTGCCAATGCAGAAACCGTTCTTGAAAGTGTTATTATTCCTATAGAAGAACAAATAAATGGTGTTGAAGGAATGACGTACATTACCTCTACAGCATCAAACACAGGAACAGCAGAAATTACTGTATATTTCGATCAAGAAATGGATGCAGATATTGCTGCAGTAAACGTACAAAACCGTGTAGCAAGAGCATCTGCTTTATTACCACAAGAAGTAATACAAACAGGTGTAATTACTCAGAAACAAGAAACAAGTGCATTAATGTTTATTTCTATGTATTCTGAGAGTGATGATTACGATGCTACTTTTATTCAGAATTATTTAAAAATTAACGTAATTCCAGCCATGCAACGTATTAGTGGTGTTGGAGATGTTAGCGTATTCTCGCAACAAGATTATGCGATGCGTATTTGGTTGAAACCAGAAAAATTAGCCGCTTACGGCTTAATTCCTTCAGATATTTCTGCTGCTTTAGCAGAACAAAACTTAGAAGCAGCAGCTGGTTCTTTGGGTCAGAATAGTGGAGAATCATTTTCCTACACATTAACGTATAGCGGTCGTTTTAAAGATGAAAGTCAATACAGTGATATTGTTATTAAAGCATTAGGAAACGGACAATTTTTAAGACTAAAAGATGTTGCTACTATTGAATTAGATGCACAATCTTACGCGGCTAATGCAATGAGTTTGGGACACCCTGCAGTTTTTATGGGAATCTTCCAAACAAAAGGTTCTAATGCTCAAGAAATTATTGAAAACATAAAAACCACTTTAGCAACTGTAGAAAAAGATCTTCCAGAAGGTTTAGGTATTTTTGTACCATACGATACTAGTTTATTCTTAAACGCATCAATAGAAAAAGTAATACATACATTAATAGAAGCCTTTATATTGGTATTCATAGTGGTATTTATTTTCTTACAAGATTTTCGTTCCACATTAATACCTGCAATTGCGGTACCCGTTTCTATTATTGGAACATTCTTTTTCTTGAATGTTTTTGGATACTCTATTAACCTATTAACACTATTTGCATTAGTACTTGCCATTGGTATTGTGGTTGATGATGCCATTGTAGTTGTAGAAGCTGTTCATGCAAAAATGGACCATGGAGAAAAAGATCCAAGAAAGGCCACTTTAGTTGCTATGAATGAAATTTCTGGTGCAATTATCTCAATTACATTAGTAATGGCGGCAGTATTTATACCAGTTACTTTTGTAACAGGTCCTACAGGTGTATTCTACGAACAATTTGGTGTCACTTTAATTATTGCTATTTTAATTTCGGCAGTAAATGCCTTAACATTAAGTCCTGCTTTATGTGCGTTATTATTAAAATCGCACAAAGATGATGAAGAGTTGAAAGGAAAAAATCCATTAAAACGTTTTTACACACTTTTTAATCGTGGATTTAATGCTACGATAGAAAAATATGGAAATTCACTTCATTTCTTACATAAGAGAAAATTCATTACTGGAGTATTAATAATAATTGCATTTGCCGGTATTTACTGGGCTGCGAACACAACTCCAACAGGTTTTGTACCTAATGAAGATAGAGGTATTATTTTTGCGAATATTGAATTACCAGCTGGAGCATCATTAGATAGAACAGATGCAGTTGCTAAAAAACTTTATTCACAAATAGAAGGTATAGAAGGTATTGCTGGAGTAAACTTTATTAAAGGACGAAGTTTAATTAATGGTTCAGGATCTAACTATGGAATGGGAATTATAAAATTAAAAGATTGGAGCGAACGTGAAGATCCTTCGCTTTCTTCTCAGGCCATTACAGGAAAATTATTTGGTATTTCTGCCGGAGTTCCTGAGGCTAAAATTATTTTCTTCTCACCACCAAGTATTCGTGGTTTTGGTAATTCAGCAGGTTTTGAAGTTAACTTATTAGATAAATTTGGAGGAGAATTTAAAGATTTAGACAAAGCAAATCAAGAGTTTGCAATGGCTTTAATGAGTCACCCAGAAATTCAGTATGCGCAATCTGCATTTAACACAAACTATCCGCAATATGAAATGGAAGTGAATGTACCTTTAGCAAAAGAAAAAGGAGTTGATATCTCTAGTATCTTTTCAACTTTACAAGGGTATATAGGTGGAATTTATGCTTCAGATTTTTCTAAATTTGGAAAACAATTTAGAGTATATATTCAAGCACTACCAGAAGACAGAGCAGATGTTAATGCTTTAAATAGTATGTATGTGAGAACGGATACTGGCGAAATGACACCAATTACTCAATTTGTAAAACTAGAAAGAGTTTATGGACCACAATCTGTAACACGTTTTAACTTATTAAATTCTACAAGTATAACTGGAGCTACAAACGAAGGTTACAGTACTGGTGATGCTATTAGAGTTATTGAAGAAGAGGTTGCTAAACTACCAAGTAATTATACTATTGCTTATTCTGGCTTAACTCGTGAAGAAGTAAATGCAGGAAATCAAACTACATTTATATTTATATTAAGTATTCTTTTTGTGTACTTCTTATTAAGTGCTCAATACGAAAGTTACTTATTACCATTTGCTGTAATTCTTTCTTTACCATTTGGAGTATTTGGGGCTTATATTAGTACCAAGTTATTAGGATTAGAAAACAACATTTATTTCCAAATTTCTCTAATTATGCTTATTGGTTTGTTGGCTAAAAATGCCATACTTATTGTAGAAATTGCATTACAGAAACGACACCATGGAGAAAGTATAATCGAGGCAGCTATAGACGGTGCAAAATCACGTTTACGTCCAATTTTAATGACCTCTTTCGCTTTTATCTTAGGTTTAATGCCTTTAGTATTAGCAAAAGGTGTAGGATCGGAAGGAAACAAATCCATTGGTACTGGTGCCGTTGGAGGATTACTTATAGGAACTATTTTAGGAGTATTTATTATACCTATATTATTTATTATTTTCCAATGGTTACAAGAAAAAATTTCTAATAAGACCGTAGTAATCGAACAAAATTTAGAACATTAATCGTATGACATCAATAATAAAACATAACGCATTTAGTAAAATTTCGGTATTGCTTTTTGCTCTAGTAACGTTACAAAGTTGTTTTGTTGCTAAAGACTATGAACGACCAGAATTTGATGAAACACCAAATTTGTACAGAACAGATAATTTGCCATCAGACAGCACGTCTATGGCAGATGTGTCTTGGAAAGATTTGTTTACAGACCCTTTTTTAAATCAATATATTGAAGAAGGTCTTCAAAACAATATAGATATAAGAATCGCCATCCAACAAATGCTAGCGGCAGAATCTTATGCAAAACAAGGAAAAGCAGGGTATTTACCATCTTTAGATTTAAGCGGAACTGCGACAACTACCAAATATTCAAAAAACAGTCAGTTTGGATCTATTTTTAGTGGATCTGTAGACTCATACGACTTGAATGCTAGTCTATCTTGGGAAGCAGATATTTGGGGTAAAATTAGAAGCGGAAAACGAGCAACAGATGCAAGTTATTTACAATCTGTAGCTGCACATAAAGCAGTAAAAACATTATTAGTTGCACAAATAGCAACAACATATTATCAATTATTAGCTTTAGATGCTCAGCTTAAAATAACTAACGAGTCTATTTTAACACGTAAAAAAAGTGTTGAAACCATTCAGGCACTAAAAGATGCGGGCCGAGTTAATCAGGTTGCTGTAGACCAAAGTATTGCTCAATTTAATAGTGCAAGTGCTTTAAAAATAGACATTGAAAGTGCTATTTTTAAAACAGAGAATACACTTAACTTATTATTAGGGAAAAATCCAAGTAGTATTGAAAGAAGCGATTTAGAAGGTCAGAAATTAGACACAGAAATGAAAGTTGGTGTTCCTGCGGTTTTATTACGTAACAGACCAGATGTTATGGCAGCAGAATATGGTTTAATTAATGCTTTTGAATTAACTAATGTTGCTAAAAGTCAGTTTTATCCTTCTTTAACATTAACGGCTTCTGGAGGATTCCAAAGTTTAGACATTAAAGATTGGATTAGCGCTAATTCTATTTTTTCAAGTATTGTTGGAGGTTTAACTCAACCGTTATTTAACAAACGAAGCATTAGAACACAACACGAAGTTGCAATTGCACAACAAGAGCAAGCGCTTTTAAATTTCGAAAAAACATTACTAACTGCAGGTAACGAGATCTCTAACACTTTATACAATTATGATGCTGAAAAACGAAAAATAGTTTTTAGAGAAAATGAAGTTGTTGCTTTAAGAAAAGCAGAAATAAATTCTGAGGAACTTTTAAACTATGGACTTAGCACATTTTTAGATTTATTAACAGCAAGAACTGCGGCATTAAACGCAGAACTTAATGTTGTAGATAGTAAATTACAACAATTATTAAATGTTGTAGATTTATACGAAGCCCTTGGTGGTGGATGGAAATAAAGCAGAAAATAATTAACACTAATTATCTTACAAAAAGCCCTTTTTTTAATAAAAAAGGGCTTTTCTTACATTAAACGTTATATCTTTATTAAGACTTAAAAAACATCCTGTTTTCGATTAAAAAATCAGAATCGTTTCAGATTAAATATTAAATCATGAGAAAAATAAGTATTGTCTCAGCATTAATCTTATCTATAGTTGCAATAGTATGGGCAACGCTTCCTAAATCTATATTTGCTGCTATTCCTGCAATAATAGCATTGATTTTAGCCATTTATGGACTACAATTATCTAAACAAAAAATACAACCTAAAGCCTCTGCACAACTGGCTATTTTACTTAGTAGTATTGCAATTATATTTTCAGTTAGTAAATTAATACTTACACCTTCTAAAACTGAAGTCTTTACAAAAACAGAACAAAAAGTAGAACAGGATATTAATGATGACGAATCAGATTTTGAAGAAGAATTTGAAGACACAGAAGAACATAAACCTGAAGATAGTATTCATACCATTTCAAAACAAAAATAATTTATTTTAAAATATTACACATTATAACAATAGCTCCATGTCTTTAAAACTTTTCTATTTACTCCCCGCTTTCCTAGTTTTAGTCTCTTGTGCAGAAACAAAAGACAGAACTTTAACCCAAAACATTACAGATTCTCTTATTCTTCAAGATAGCAGCATAGTAAGAGAATATATAAATACTATTACAACAGATGAATTACAAAAACATTTAGAAATTTATTCATCTGATGAATTTGAAGGTCGAGGTACCGGAACTGAAGGTCAAAAAAAAGCGGTAGAGTATTTAAAACAATATTATATTAACCAAGACATTTCGTCTCCTATAAACGATTCTGTTTATTTTCAGCACATACCTGCATCCTATTTACCTAAGAAGGTAGATGCTTCAGAAAATGTATTAGCATATATTGAAGGATCTGAAAAACCAGATGAAGTTTTAGTTATTTCGGCACATTTAGATCATGTTGGAATAATTAAAGGCGAAATTTATAATGGTGCAGACGATGATGGTTCTGGTACCGTAGCGCTTTTAGAAATTGCTCAAGCTTTTAAAAAAGCCACTTTAAACGGACACCAACCAAAACGTAGTATTTTATTTTTACATGTTACTGCCGAAGAAATTGGATTATATGGTTCTAAATATTATTCAGAACACCCCATTTTTCCTTTAGAAAACACCATTGCCAATTTAAATATTGATATGATTGGTCGTGTAGACGATAAGCATAAAGACAACCCCAATTATGTTTATTTAATAGGTTCTGATCGTTTAAGTAATGAGCTACATTATGCCTCAGAAAAAACAAATAGCACTTATTTTAATTTGGACTTAGATTATACTTTTAATGCCTTAAACGACAAAAATCAATTTTATTATAGATCGGATCATTATAATTTTGCAAAACATAATATTCCTGTTATTTTTTACTTTAACGGAACGCATGCAGACTACCATAAGGCTACAGATACAGTAGACAAAATTAATTTTTCAATACTACAAAAACGCGCCCAACTTGTATTTGCAACAGCTTGGCAATTGGCAAATCAGCCAAACCGGCCAGCTTTAAATGATGATATTGAATCTGAAGATTAAAAAAACAGATTCTATTTTACAAAAAAATCCTTCAGCATTAATTTGCTGAAGGATTTTTTTATCATATTAAAGTTATTTTATTTTACATCAAACTCTAAATCTACTTCGGTTGGCGGTAAACATCTTGTATCATCGCACATCATAAATTCTACGGTACCATTCACTTTAAACGGCACAACACCCTTTACTTTTATACGTTGTTTAAACGCTGCTTTAGTTTCAAAAAACTTAATTTCCATCTCAAAAACAGGATCATTTACAACATGTCCTTTTCCTTCTTGAGTATTTCCTTTTTTTAAGAAATTTTTATTCCCTTTAAACGTAAACGTTGTTGGAATTGGTCCGTTTTCAGGAACAGATTGCGCATACAAATGCCAACCTTGGTCTATAGTAGCTGTAGCGACTAATTCGTATTCTGTGGCAGAAATTTTATTAACAGTTGTATCCCATTTTACGGGCTCTAAAATTTGAGAATTTACAGCACTAGAAATAATTAAGACTAGTAATAATATAATTTTTTTCATAATTGATTAATTTATGGTTTTAAATGTAACATGAGAATCAAATATATACGAATATCGCTTTTGAAGTATAAAGCGGAATTAAAGTTATATTTCTTTTAACATTTCAAGACATCATTTTTAACGAAGTCTAATATTTAACATTATAAAATAAAAAAAGAGCCAAATTTCAATAATTGAAATTTGGCTCTTTTTAAAATTATTAAAATTGAATTAGAATATTTTTATACCTAAACCAACTTGTATATTACTATTTTTTGCTTCTAAAATTTGATCGTCGTCATACACATTTGTTATTCCGTAAGAATATCTTACATCTACATAAAAGTCATCAAGAAAGATATATTCTACACCTGCAATACCAGAAAAAACTAAGTTATTAAAACCATCTTCAAATTCATGAACTTTAAGTCCTAATTGAGGTCCTAAACCTACAGATAAACGTTCTGTTACGGCATATTTAGCAAATACAGGTAAATTAAGGTAAGATAATCTAAGAGATTCTTCTTTGGCACCTTCTGCAGAAAATTGAATTTCTGGTGCTATAGAAAATTTATCAGAAATACCATATTGAGCTGTAAAACCAACTACAAATCCATTTCTGTGTGCGTTACCTGAAGGAACTTCAGAATCATAATCTAAATTAGACATATTTATTCCGGCTCTTACTCCAAATAAATCGAATTGAGCAAAACTAGTTGTAGTTGCTAGAATAGTTAAAACTAGAAAGGTAATTTTTTTCATATTGATAGATTTTGTTGCTAAGTTAAAATTAATAGAATCACTTTAATATAATTGTAGTAAAAAAAAGGACAAAAATCACATTTTACCTTTAAATCAATTTTTTACTAGACACTGTTTCGTAATACAAACTCTTTATTATCCCATCACTTAACCCTATTTTAGGAACATAAATATCTTTTGCTCCACTCCATTTCATAGCCGACAGATAAATTCTTGCTGCTGGTATAATTACGTCTGCGCGATCTTGGTTTAAATCCAACTCGGTGATACGTTCTTCGTAAGAATAAGATTGCAATATATTATAATAAGATGTTAAATAAAAGAATGTTAACGGTTTTCCCACAGCTTTTCCTGAAACCTTAAAAATTTTATTAATATTTCCTCCAGAACCTATTAAATCTATTTTCTCATACTTTTTAGTATGTTCTTTAATCCAACTTTCTAATTCGTTCCAGGTTTCTCTTTTTACCATGTCGTTTAACAACCTTACAGTACCAATTTTAAAGGATCTAGAGATTTCTGTTTCTCCATGGTCTATAACTGTAAACTCTGTACTACCACCTCCAACATCTACATATAAATATGTTTTATTTGGATTTATAAATGCATTTAAATCTGTTGCTGCAATAATGGCAGCTTCTTCATCTCCTTCAATTATATCAATTTTAATATCCGATTGCTCTAAAATTTGTTGAACAACTTCTTTACTATTTTTTGCTTCACGCATAGCTGATGTTGCACATGCCTTATATTTCTCTACTTTATGAGATTTCATAAGTAATTTAAAAGCATGCATAGTATCAATCATGCGTTCTATATTCTTTTCAGAAATTTTCTCTTCTAAAAACACATCTGCACCTAAACGAATTGGCACACGAACTAAAGAACTTTTTTTAAACTTCGTTGGCTTTCCTTCTTCTTCAATAATATTAGCAATTAATAATCTTACGGCGTTAGATCCAATATCGATTGCTGCATATTTTTTTATTGTAAGCATATTACCCTTTTAATTTGTTTAAGTAATATTCGTAGGTTGCGAACTGCGATCTTACTTTTGTTTTATTATTTTTTTTATGTTCGTTGGTCTGTTCTAAATTTAAAATTCTTGCTTTTACATTATCACTCCAACAAATATTAAACGTATCTAATAATTCTTGTTTAATATCCTTATCATAAATAGGGCAAGTGACCTCTACTCTATTTTCAATATTTCTAGTCATCCAATCTGCAGATGAAATATAAACTTTAGGATTTCCGCCATTACCAAATACATATAATCTGGTATGCTCTAAAAACTTATCGACAATACTTATTACCTCGATATTTTCACTCATACCTTCTATACCTGGAACTAAACAACATAAACCTCTAACAATCATTTGGATTTTCACTCCTGCTCGACTCGCTTCGTATAGTTTATCTACCATTTTATAGCTAGAAATACTATTCATTTTAAGTTTTATACTTGCAGGTTTACCTAATTTCACATTAACAATTTCTGCATCAATTAACTTAAAAAAAGCCTTTTGTGTATAATGTGGCGATGTTATAATATGTTTATATCTGTATATTAAATAATTTGTTTCAAAAAAACTAAAAACTTTATTAATATCTTTTAAAATACTTTGATCTGCTGTGAATAAAGTATAATCTGTATAGATTTTAGCGGTAGATTCGTTAAAGTTTCCTGTACTTACAATTCCGTATCTTTTTATCTTTTTATTTTCTTCGCGTTCAATTACACACATTTTACTGTGCACTTTTAAACCTTGAACTCCAAAAATTAAGTTAATCCCTTCAACTTCCATTTGCTCTGCATAAGCAATATTTGCTTGTTCATCAAAACGGGCTTGTAATTCTATAGATACAGTAACGCGTTTTCCGTTTTTTGCTGCATTAATTAATGAACTTGCAATATCTGAAATTTGAGCTAATCTATAAATTGTTATTTTTATGGTTTTAACTTTAGGATCTAAAGCGGCCTCTCTTAAAAATTTAACGATATAAGAGAATGTATGATAAGGTGCGTATAGTAAAAAATCTTTTTTGGCAATTAGAGGAAAAATACTTTCTTCTAAACTTAATCCTTTAATAAGTAAAGGTTCTATTTTATCATACAACAAATCGGTTCTTCCTAAACTAGGAAACCCCATATAATCACGTCTGTTATGGTAACGCCCTCCAGGAATAATACTATCTGAAGGTTCTATATTCATTTTTTTTAATAAATAATCAAGGGTGTCTTTTTCAATTTCTTTATCGTACACAAACCTAACAGGCTCTCCAACTTGTCTGTGTTTTACACTATCTGATAATTTATCGATAAAACTTTTACTTAAATCGCTTTCAAAATCAAGCTCACCATCTCTAGTAATTTTTATCATGTGAGCAGAAATAGACTTATAATCGAAAATATTAAAAATATCGTCTAAACAATAGCGAAGTAAATCGTCTAACATAATAATATAATCTTTATCATCTTCTCTTGGAAGAACGACAAAACGATCCATATTTTTAGAGATTTCAATTAATGCAAATTGATTTTTATCTGTACTCATATGCATATTTACGGCCAAATATGCAGCACTATCTTTTAATAACGGAAGCTTAACTAAATCGCTTAAAATAATAGTGACTAGCGCAGGGCTTACCTTTTGAATAAAATATTGTTTTATAAACAGGTGCTGTGATGGAGAAATTTGATTTTCATCAATTATAAAAATATTCTCTTTCTTTAAATTATTTTGAATATTTTTTAAAATCATTAAACTTTCAGACTGTTGCTCTATTACAATATCTGTAATAATTTCTAAAAGTTCACTAGCTTTAATTCCGCCAAGTTCACTTTTACCAGCCTTACCAGCTTCATCTATACGTTTAACTGTCGCGTAACGTACTTTAAAAAACTCATCTAAATTATTTGAAAATATACCTAAAAATCGCAAACGTTCAATTAAAGGCACGTTTTTATCTTCAGCTTCTTGCAGTACTCTAGCGTTAAATTGAAGCCAACTAATTTCTCTATTAATATATATGTTATTAGCTTTTTCGATTTTTATCATTTAAATAATTTTTATTTCTTCATACAAATATATTGTATTTAGAATTTAATTTCATTTACTGTATGTTATTAAGTCAAGAATAAATTAAAAAAAAATAATTATTTTAAAGCTTTAGGAAATAATTTAAGTTTTAAGTAACCCGACTTTAGTTCAGACCAATTATTAATATCGAATTCTAAAACAACCAAACCACTAGTTGGTACATTTTCTATATAAACATCGCCATATGTATTTACGAAATTATTTATGGCATTATTATGTCCAAAAATAAATACAGTATCTAAATCGTCTGTTAAAGATTTGATAAAATTGGATAGTTTTTGACCATCAAAATCATACAAATCTTCAATAATTTGTATTTCAACATCCACATTCTTAAAAAAGTTATTAACAAAAATATTACAAGTCTCTAAGGTACGTTTCGCAGGACTACAAAAAATATTTTGGGAAGAAATATCTGACATTTCTAAAAAATTCCTACAAACCTTAACAGTATTACCGTAACCTACTGGTTTTAAAGACCTAAAAAGGTCTTCTACACCACCCTTCCATGATGATTTACCATGTCTTACGACTACTATTTTTTTCATAATTTAAAAATAAGAAAAAGCACTGAATTATAATTTTAATTAATAAAATTATACACTTATAAACACTAATATGTTAATAAGTGCCAAAAAGAAATACGACGAAATACAACAAACACCTGCTTAAAAACAAAGAGATTACACTTCATCGAAAATAAGACGTCTTTTAACATTAAATTTTGTTTTTCTAATACTAACTGTCGTTTTTTGTAAGTATTAATTGTGAAGAATATGATCCCAAGTCTAATTTCAATACCTAAAGCCCAAGTTTTGCTAGTCAAAACTTTCCCACAAGACTTTATGCATTCTAGACAAATTTTACTTCCTAACCAAAAGTAAGACAAATTGATAGTTGAAATAAATTGAATTTTATTTAGAAAAAAGAAATTAACGATAATCAATAAATTGTATATGGTAATAAATTACGCTTCAATTCTATTCTTGTATTTTACTATTTATTATTTAAGGCACCAGGTATATGAATCAGACTCTAGTCCGTCTAGAATACGTTTAAGATTCAAACAAGGGCCGTACAAGATGCTTCTTTTATCGAAAGATTTTAACCTTAAAGAAACACTTCACTCTTTAAATTACTTTTCTTTTATTCTAAAAAATCACATACAAACTTTGTTAAACTCAACAAGTAAGAGTTTACTGAATTTTATTATAGACCCAAAAATAACTAATTATAATAAAGTTGTTAATCCATCATAACCAGTATCAGGATAACTTAATCGATTCATGAAATGAAAAAAATTTACGCTACGAAATTTAAAGCTTATAAAAACATTAGACAGTATTCGCTGTTAGCATTAGTGCTAATGGCATGCAGTTTTTATAGCTATGGACAATCACAAGTACCTTTTAGCTCTAGGGCTACATATTCTGTTAATGGTGATTTTACTATTATAGGAAATGCCAATCTTACTGAAGCAACAGGTTCAGATGACATGATCTATGTAGATATTGATGGAGACCCTAACACGGTTAACTCATCATCTGCTACTGTTCAACTTACAGATGAGAGTGGACAATTAATAGATAATACATCTAATATTGTTTATGCAGGATTATATTGGACAGGTCGTCCTCCTGGTGAAGAGTTTATTGTAACTAACCCTAACACTGGACTTGCTAAAACATTAAAAAAACCTGTAGTATCTATAAATGGACCTAGTTCTGCTGGATATACAGAAGTAACAGCTAACACTGGAGATATCTATTATCCTGAAGGATCTTTTAATGACATGTATATCGCTTTTGCTGATGTAACTAGTTATGTTCAAGCAAATGGTGCTGGTGAATATACTGTTGCAGATATTGCATTAGTTGAAGGACAAGATAACACAGTTGGCTTAGGTATTGGATATTACGGAGCATGGAGTATGGTTATCGTTTACGAAAACTCGACTATGAGAAGCCGTAATATTGGTGTTTTCGATGGTTATTCTTTTAAAGGTGTACCTAACGATCCAAATTATGAACTACTTAGTTACATAGACTTAGATATTAGTGGTTTAAATACTGCTGATTATGTAAATGCCCAAATAGGTGTTATGGGTGCTGAGGGTGATGCTGATTTAGCGGGAGACGCTTTAACAACTCAATATGGTGGTACTGGAGATTATATACAACGATTAAGCCACAGCACGAATACAACAACAAACTTTTTTAATTCATCAATAAATG
This sequence comes from Formosa sp. L2A11, assembly GCF_009796865.1. GTDB lineage: Bacteria > Bacteroidota > Bacteroidia > Flavobacteriales > Flavobacteriaceae > Formosa. The sequence continues at coordinate 3,725,655 of NZ_CP047028.1, forward strand.
TTGGAGGCTCTCCAAGAACACCTAATGGGACTGTTTATGGAATTGACTTAAGTAAATTCGACCTTCCAGAAGTTAGTGTAGTTCCTAATCAAAATAATTTATCAATACAATATACAGCAACTACAGATAAGTATGTTATTTACAACTTAACTTTAGCTTTTGAAACAGTAACATTACCTGAGCCTCCTGAAGATGCAACTTATGAGTGTCTTGCAGATGTTCCTGTAATGGAAGATTTAATTGCAGACGATATTTGTTCAGATACAGGTGGTACGATTACCTCTGTAAATAGTGAAACAACAAACGCTTCAGACCCGTGTAATATTATTATAACACGTACATGGTCGTTCACAGATTCATGTGGAGATACATCAGTAGTATCACAAACTATTAATTTAGTAGACACTACTGCTCCTGTTGCTCCAGAAGCTCCTGCAGATATTACTGTAGCCTGCTTAACAGAACTTCCTGCAGATCTTGAATTAGAAGCTACAGATAATTGTGGTGACATTATAACTGCAATTGGTGAAGATACTATAGTAGCTTCTACAAATGGAGGATGTAATCAATCTGTTATTCGTACTTGGACATTTTCAGACGATTGTGGTAATACTTCAGAAATATCTCAAAACATAACAGTTATTGATGATGTTGCTCCTGTATTTATAGAAGAACCTCAAGATATTGTTTATGATTGTGATGGAGAACAAAGACTCCCTACTATTGATGCATGGGTACTACATAATGGATATGCTCTTGCAAACGATAATTGTTCTGATTTAACATGGACAAACAATTACAATTCAGAAATGCCAACATGTAATGAAGGTGTAACAGTAGAATTTACTGCAACTGATGCATGTGGGAATTCAATTTCTCAATCTGCAACTTATACAATATTAGATGAAACTGGACCTATTATAGAGACTGCTCCAGAAGCTTTAGTTATGGAATGTAATGAAGATTATCAAAGCACTTTAAATACTTGGTTAGCATCTAATGGTGGTAGTGCAGCAACAGATGCTTGTTCAACAGAAGTTACTTGGTCTAATGATTTTAGTTCTGATACCTTCAACATGCAAGCATGTGGAGAAGACAATGCAACAACTGTAATTTTTACTGCAACAGATTTATGTGGAAACATAACAACTACATCTTCAACAATTACAGTAATTGATGTTACTGCTCCAACAGTACCAACAAATGTACCTGAAGACGTTTCTGTAGAATGTTATGACGATATTCCTGAAATGATTAATCTTACTGCTACCGACGAATGTGTTGGAGAAATTACAGTATCAGGTGTAGATACAGAAGACAATTCAGATCCATCTAATATAATTATTACACGTACTTGGACATTTACTGATGCTTGTGGAAACACTTCTGAGGTCTCTCAAATCATAACAGTTAGTGATATTACTGCTCCTGTAATAGATAGTATACCTGCAGATTTAGCATTTGAATGTATTGATGATGTACCAGCAATGGAAGCTTTAACCGCAATAGATAATTGTTCTGGTATTATTACTTCTAATGGTACAGAAACAATTAACGATGCAGATGCTTGTAATCTAATTATTACTCGTACTTGGGTATTCACTGATGATAGCGGAAACTCTACTGAAACAACACAAACAATAACAGTTATAGATGATGTTGCTCCAACAGCACCAGCGGCTCCAGAAGATGTAACTGTACAATGTTCAGATGATGTTCCTGCAATGGTTGACTTAACTGCTACAGATAATTGTGGTGGGGAAATAACTTCAACAGGTGTAGATACAACAACAAGTGTAGATACTTGTAGTAGTATTATAACAAGAACATGGTCTTTCACAGATTCATGTGGTAACACGTCAACAGCAACACAAATTATTACAGTAATAGATACAACGGCTCCGGTAATCACTAATGAAGCTGCAGATATAGTAACACAATGTGATGGTTTAGAAGGAACTCCAACAATCGATGCTTGGGTAGCCATAAATGCAGGTGCAAGAGCTGAAGATAATTGTTCAGATATTACTTGGACAAACAACTATGATCCATCAATACCAAGTTGTACAAACCCTATTGAAGTGATATTTACAGCAACAGATGCTTGTGGAAACTCGACTTCTACTTCTGCTACATATATAGTAAACGATGAAACAGCTCCTGTAATAGATACAGAGCCTCAAGATTTAGTTTATGAATGTAATGATGCAGAAAACACATTACAAGATTGGTTAACTACTAATGGTGGTGCTGTAGCATCAGATTATTGTTCAGACACAATAACTTGGAGTAACGATTTTGATGCTTCATCAATGAACTCTACAGTTTGTGGAGAAGATAACTCTGTTACTGTAACATTTACAGCAGTAGATAACTGTGGAAATGCTGCTGAAACTACTGCAACAATAACGATTATAGATGAAACTGCTCCAACTGCTCCAACTAACGTTCCTGCAGATGTTACTGTAGAATGTGATGGAGATGTTCCTGCAATGATTAATCTTACGGCTACAGATGAATGTACAGGAGATATTACTGTTGCTGGTGTAGATACAGAAGACAATACAGATCCTCTTAATATAATTATTACACGTACATGGACTTTTTCTGATGCATGTGGTAATACTACAGAAGTATCTCAAATAATAACTGTTAAAGACGTTACATCTCCTGTAGTAGATAACGTACCAACAGATACAACATATGCATGTATAGACGATGTTCCTGAATTAGATACATTAACAGCAACAGATAACTGTACTGGTATATTAACTTCAGACGGAACAGAAACTATTGAAGATACAGATTCTTGTAACGTAACAATTACACGTACTTGGATGTTTACAGACAATAGTGGTAACACTACAGAAGTAACACAAACTATTAGTGTTATAGATGATGTTGCTCCAACAGCACCAGCGGCTCCAGAAGATGTAACTATACAATGTTCAGATGATGTTCCTGCAATGGTTGACTTAACTGCTACAGATAATTGTGGTGGGGAAATAACTTCAACAGGTGTAGATACAACAACAAGTGTAGATACTTGTAGTAGTATTATAACAAGAACATGGTCTTTCACAGATTCATGTGGTAACACGTCAACAACAACACAAATAATTACAGTAGCAGATACAATCGCTCCTACTCTAGTAAGTGATTTTGATAGTGAAGTTGAAATTAACTGTTCTGAATTACCAGCAATACCTGAATTAGAATTCACAGATAACTGTTCTTCTACTGTAGAAGTAGAGTATACAGAAGAAAGCACATCAACCGGTGCAGCCTTTGAAAACTATCTTGTATTAAGAGATTGGACAGTAACAGATAGTTGTGGTAATACAGAAGTATTTACTCAAACAATCACAGTTAATGTACAACAAGACATAGTACAAGTGTTTGACGATAGATGTACAGAAGGTGGTTCTGTAGACTTAGACAGCTATTTAGAAGATTCTAGTATAGATGGTACTTGGATTGTAGAATCTGGAGAGACTACAATAAACGGAAGTACTTACGATCCTATTAATTCTGAAGTAGGTGCAACCTATGTGTTCACTTTTACTGAAGCAAATGGATGTCAAAATCAAACATCAGTTTCAATACTAATTAATGAAGATTGTGTTGAACCAACTTGTGATCCTATTGTTTCTTCTACAGTTACTCCAAACGGTGACCAATGGAATGAATACTTTACAGTAACAGGACTTGATAGATGTGGATTTGTTATTAACATTGAAATCTATAACCGTTGGGGTGCATTAGTATACAAAGCGACAGATTATCAAAACAACTGGAATGGTAAGAATGATAAAGGAGGTTTTGGAAATGCTAGTAATTTACCAACTGGAACATATTATTACATTGTAACATTAAAAAATAGCGGATTGAAACCATTAACAGGTTCTATTTACTTAGGAAACCAATAAAAAATAACCTATGAAAATTTTAAAGTATCACATAGTAGCTTTAGCATTATTGAGTTGTACCGTCGGGATGGCGCAACAATTGCCTCAGTTTACTCAATACATGTATAACACCATATCTATAAACCCCGCGTATACGGGGAGTAGAGAAACCTTAAGCGTAGTTGGCCTTCATAGAAGCCAATGGGTAGGTATTGATGGTGCTCCTACAACACAAACTCTTTCCGTACACTCGCCTTTAGAGAACGAGAAAATAGGTATTGGTGGTTCGTTTATACACGATGAGCTTGGTGCTGAAAACTTCAATTATTTATATGGGAGTTTTTCATACACCATTAAAACAAGCGAAAAATCTAAATTAGCTTTCGGACTTAACGCTGGTTTTACTCAATATAGTTTAGACCAAGATTTTAGACTTAATAATCCTAACGATCCCGTTATATATGGTATAGAAGATCGTTGGTCTCCAAACGTAGGTGTAGGTCTTTACTGGCACTCTACAAGATGGTACCTAGGTTTATCTGCTCCTAGAATTTTAAATACAGATTATAACACAGACGAATATGAAGCTCTAGAACGTGTTAGTTATTACCTAACTGGAGGTTATGTTTGGGATATTGGTAGTTACACTAAATTTAAACCATCTGTTTTATTAAAAGCAACTAGTGGTGCTCCTATATCTTATGATCTTACAGCTAACTTCTTATTCTATGATAAAATGTGGATTGGAGCTGGTTTCAGACATAACTCAGGTGTAGATGGAAATCAAAGCAACGGTAGTTCTACATATACTTTTGGAGGAACTAATGCTATCGCTGGTTTAATCGATTTTCAAGTATCTAAACAAATTAGAATTGGTTACACTTATGAATCACCAATAAACTCTGAAATTAAATATTACCAAAGCGGGACACACGAACTAATTTTAATGTTCGAATTATTTAAAGAAAGACGTATTAAATCCCCAAGATATTTCTAAAGACTACTACTATGAAGACAAAATTAATATTCACTATACTAGCACTATCAAGTACTTTTATCTTTGCTCAAAAAAAGGTAGCCGACAGATTCTTCAAGAATTATGCTTATGTTAAAGCAAGTGATTTATACCAAGAAGCTGTTAAAAAAGGAGACAGTAGTGCACATGTATTAACACGATTAGGAGATTGTTATTATAACAATTCAGATTCTGAAAAAGCAGCAACCTGGTACTCTGAAGCCATTAAAAAATACGACGATGTAGATCCTATTTACTATTATAAATATGCGCAATCTTTACGTAGTTTAGGTAAATATGACGATGCTGTTGTATATTTAGAAAAATTTAATGAAGTACAAAAAGATGAAGATCGTATAGACGATACAGATTTTACTAATGTTGCTTTATACGAAAAACTAAAAAGTACAGAAGGTATATATGTAGATGTAATTAACTTGCCTATAAATACTAAAAATTCTGACTTTGGTGCAATTGAACATGATGGTATTTTATACTTTGCATCTGCAACTAAAAAAAATAAAGAAGATTTATACTCTTGGAATGATGAGCCTTTCTTAGACTTATATCAATCTAACATTTCTGAAGCTACAGATGGTGAAGATGCTTTAAACTATACATATCCAAACTATGTAAAAGGAGAAGATATCAATACTAAATATCACGAAGCTAGTGTTGCCATAACTAACGATGGTAAAACAATGTATTTTACTAGAGATAATGTTAGCAAGAACAAAAAATTAAAAGCAGATAGAGAAGGTACTTCTCATTTAAAAATTTACAAAGCGACTCTAGTAGATAGTACTTGGCAAGATGTTAAAGAATTAAATTTTAACGATAAAATATTTTCAACTGGTCATCCTGCTTTAAGTCCAGATAATGACATTTTATACTTTACTTCTGATAGAGAAGGCGGTTTTGGACAATCAGATATTTGGAAAGTAGCTATATTAGGTGACGATAACTATGGTTTCCCTGTTAATTTAGGAGCTGCAGTTAATACTGCAGGTAAAGAAATGTTTCCTTTTGTAGATAAAGAAAACAACTTATACTTTTCTTCAGACAGTTATTTAAACTTAGGTCTTTTAGACATCTTTAAATCTGATGTTTTAAAAGGTGGTACAAATGTAGAAAATTTAGGAGCCCCTTTTAATAGTGGTTTAGACGATTTTGCATACAACGTAGATACTAAAACAGGAAGAGGTTATTTTTCTTCTAACCGTTTAGGCGGAATGGGTGGAGATGATATTTATTCATTCGAAATTTGTTCTCAAATCATAACAGGTACTGTTAGAGATAGCAGAACTGTTTTACCGATAGCTTTTGCTAGTGTTCAATTAATAGATGAAACAGGAAAAGTTATAGAAGAACTTATGACTGGTGAAGATGGTACTTATACTTTTAAAGTTAGTTGTAATAGCACATACAATGTATTAGGTAGTATGGCCGATTACAAAGATGACTTAAGACAAGTAAATACGTCATTAATTAACGGTAACGAAATTGTTACAGATCTTAATTTAATACCTCTAATTATTGAAGACGAGATTGTAATTAACCCAATCTACTTCGACTTTGATAAATGGGATATTAGAACAGATGCAGCTTACGAGTTAGAAAACATTGTAAGTGTAATGCGAGCACATCCTGAAATGAAAATTAAAATTGAATCTCACACAGATAGTCGTGGACCAGATAATTATAACTTAACATTGTCTGATAAACGTGCAAAATCTACTAGAGACTACATATTATCTAGAGATATTGATTCAGCAAGAATTGAAAGTGCAATTGGTTACGGAGAAACACAATTAGTTAATGGTTGTGCTAACGGAGTTAAATGTACAAAAGAAGAACATCAACAAAACAGACGTTCTAAGTTCATTATCTTAGAAGATCAAGTTGAAGAACAAACAGAAACTCCAACTGTAGAAGAAGTTGAGACTGAAGTTGAAGAACAAACTGAAACTCCAACTGCAGAACAAGTTGAGACTGAAGTTGAAGAACAAACTGAAACTACAACTGTAGAAGAAGTTAAGACTGAAGTTGAGGAACAAATTGAAGCTCCAACTGCAGAACAAGTTGAAACTGAAGTTATGGAACAAACTGAAACTCCAACTGTAGAAGAAGTTAAAACTGAAGTTATGGAACAAACTGAAACTCCAACTGTTGAAGAAGTTAAAACTGAAGTTATGGAACAAACTGAAACTCCAACTATAGAAGAAGTTAAAACTGAAGTTATGGAACAAACTGAAAATCCAACTGTTGAAGAAGTTAAGACTCAAGTTGAGGAACAAACTGAAACTCCAACTGAAGAAGAAGTTAAGACTGAAGTTATGGAACAAACTGAAAATCCAACTGTTGAAGAAGTTAAGACTCAAGTTGAGGAACAAACTGAAACTCCAACTGAAGAAGAAGTTGAGGAATAATTTATACTACTCATTATAATATAAAAAAGCCGCTATTAAGCGGCTTTTTTTATAGACACTATCCTAAAAAGTGTGTAAGTTCAAAATTTCAGGGTTAAGTTATTTATAGCTTAATCCTGTTTTCAAATATAGCTAAAAATTGATTTAGTATCACTCCCCAATTCCTGATGGGCATTGTCCATTTTTTAGTACTTTCTCTGAGGGCTAGAAAGACCGATTTCATAACGGCTTCATCTGTTGGAAACGAGAGTTTGTTTTTGGTGTATTTCCTTATTTTTCCGTTTAGGTTTTCTATAAGGTTTGTGGTGTAAATAATGGTTCTTATCTCAATAGGAAAATCAAAGAATACTGTAAGCTCATCCCAATTATTTTCCCAACTTTTAATGGCGTAAGAATATTTAGAATCCCATTTAGTTTTGAAGTCATTTAAAGCAGCTTTTGCTGCTTCTTTTGTAGGAGCAGTATAGATTTGCTTCATATCACGAGTAAATTCCTTTTTGTCCTTCCAGACCACGTAACGACACGAATTTCTTATTTGATGCACAACACATATTTGTGTTGTTGAGTTCGGAAAAATAGTTTTAATAGTATCTGTAAATCCATTTAAATTATCGGTAGCTGTGATAAGTATATCTTGAGTTCCTCGAGCTTTAATATCGGTTAAAACACTCATCCAAAAGGCTGAAGATTCATTTTTACCTAACCATAATCCTAGGACTTCCTTTTTGCCATCAGTTCTCAGGCCTACTGCAATATAAATAGTCTTGTTTATGACTTTAGAGTTTTCCCTAACTTTAAATACGATGCCATCCATCCAAACAATTAGGTAAGTGGCCTCCAAAGGCCTGTTCCGCCAAGCAATAACATCTTCGGTTATCTTATCTGTAATCCTTGAAATAGTAGATGTAGAAATATTAAAATCGTACAGCTCACGTATTTGTTCTTCAATATCACTGTTACTCATGCCTTTGGCATAAAGCGATATAATAATATTTTCGATGCCTTCTGTTGTACTTTCTCTTTTCTTTACAATTAAAGGATTAAAAGAACTATCACGGTCTCGAGGAACTTGAATCTCTGTTTCTCCTAAAACGGATTTTAATTTCTTTTTAGTGTAACCATTTCGAAGATTGGCTGCTTTACTTTTTTTGTGCTTATCGTAGTCTAAATGGGCATCTAGTTCCCCTTCTAGTAACTTCTCAATACCACGTTTGTGCAACTGTTCTAAAAAGGATGTTAGCTCTGGTGCATTCTTGAATTGCTTTAAAAAGTCTTCGTTTAATAAATCTTCTGGTTTCATAAGTGTGTAAAAGTTAAAATTAATGAATAAAAAAATCTCAGATTAATATTTAACCTGAGATTTTAAAACTTACACAGTTTATGAGATACTGCCTTTTTATATATCATATATAGACATATTCCAGTACTACCCTATTCTACATTTATAACCACTTAGTATTAATATACAACTGAATACATACTTTATAAAAAAAGTAATCTTCAATATATGTTTTCAAAGTTAAAGAGCTAATACAAAATTAATACTATTATTTTATGTCTATTTATAATCGTTAGATATAGAAATTACACAACAACTTAGACAGGTATACACTGAAATCTAATTATAGTGTATTTCTATATTTTGTTTTATAGAGCTTATTGAATAAATATAAAAGCTAATTAAAGTATACTTTAAGTCTAAACGAACACCTAATAGCTTGTCTATTTATATTTAAAACAGCTTTAACATTACATTATATAATAAGTGTAGAGATACTACTTATTATCTCGAATAAAAACACTTCTTATTTCCACACATATTTTTACATCATTAATGTTTACAGAAAAAATTATTGCTCTGTGAAACCATCTTAATGTTCTCTAGTTCTGTAAGTGCCTTTTCTACTAAAAATTGATTTAGAGGCTTATCTAAAAGCTTAAAAACCCTTTATTAAATAACTCATATCTTACTCATAATTTTTATATAAGTTAGCAAGTTAAATACTCTTGCTAATAAAATGTAATTCGCAATAAGTCTAAAATCCAAACCTCTAAACCATAAGATAAATCACGTTCAAGAACTCGTGTTACAAAGTCATAATAACTTCAATAATATTATCATTAATTCTTAAAATTATACGAAAAAAACTTAATTCGTATTTACTATTCTCTATCACTAATTCACTTTCAATTGTAGTCAAAGGCTATTTCTATTTTGTATAACCATAACAAACATGAATTACTTTACGTTTTTAAAGTTTATAAACTCTACATTATAAAGCCTCTAAACATCTCTTTTTTTATAACTATTCAATAGTAGAAAGTCTAACTCTTATACGCTCTTAAACATCATTAAAAGCACTTTTTAAACAGACTATCGGATTCAAAACTATATGTAATTAGAAATCTTAAATTAAAACGTAACCTAAGATTAAAAAAACTAACAAGGTTTATAAGATACCCTAATAAAATCTGATTACTATATGCTTTCAATACTTTTAGAACATAAAAAAACCTGTGAATTGTTATTCACAGGTTTTAAAATATAGAATATATGAGCTACTAATTATTGAGCTGCATCTAATTTAGCTTGTATTTCTTTAGCTTTACTTGTTTCTCCAGTAGCGTTATAAATATTTATTAATTGTTGGTAAATATTAGGTACTGGGTTAGGGTTATTGGCAATGTATTTAACTAAAACATCTGCTCCTTGATCGAATAAACTTGTTTTTTTAGCACGTAGTTCATCATAACGCGCGTTATCTGCTTTACTTGTACCTAAGCTGTTCATTTCTTCAATTAAAGAGTTTCCTTCATCAATGTAAGTTGTAGACTCGTTTAAAGCTGCATCAGCATAATCAGGCTTTAATTCTAAAGCTTTTTCGAAAGATGTTCTTGCGCCTTCAAAATCTAGATTTTTTAAAGAAATTACACCAATGTTATAATGTAAGTTTGGATTTTCTGGTTGTTGCTTAACAGCTTCTTCCATTAAATCTTTAAATTTATCTGTTTCTTCTAATTCTAAATATAAATTAGCTTCAGTAAGAATTAAATCTAAATTCTCTGGATCTTGCATTCTTGCTTTTTTAGCAGCAGCTAAAGCTTCATCTGTTTTACCTTGAGACACATAAATTAATGCGATATTCTTAGTAATTTCAGCTTGCTTAGATTCTGTTTTACGCATTCCTGGATTGTTATGAGATTTTGCTTTTACAAATAAATCTCTTTGGCTTTTTGCCATAACTTCTTCTTCTCCAGTAGCAACATTTGTAGCGTAATATTGAGTTTCAATACCTGTATATCCTAGGTCGTCTAACTTAATATACTGTCTTAATGCTGTATCGTAATCTTGATCACTTACTGCACTTACTGCTGCATAATACAAATATGTTGTATCTGCAGGTACGATGTTATATAATTGTTCGAATTCTTGACTAGCTAAAGTGTATTTTTTCTCTTTAAAGTTGTTGTTCGCTTTAACTAAATATGTGTTTTGCATTTTATTCTTAAACTCTGCAACTTCACTTTTCATTGAGTCGTCTACCTTGTTTAAGTTTTCAAGCGATTTATTTACATCTTCTGTAGAACCTGCACCATTAGCATATAAAGCTTCAGCTTGTAAAAAATAATACTTTGCTTTGTATTTATCATCTATAGAAGATAACATTGGCGTTACTTGACTTAAAGATGCCTTTGCTTCTGCGTAGTTATTGCTTTTTATTGCCTTTTCCGCGGCCTTTAATTCTTTTTTTTGTGCGAAAGAAAATGCACTAACGGATAGAGCTAAAGCAACTATAACCTGTTTTTTCATTGTAATAAAGTTAATTGTTAATTAATTGTTTTCTAGTTGTTATCTTCTGTTGTAGAGTCTTCACCATCTACTGGTGCATCCTCTCCTTCAATATTTTCAATATTCTCGATGTCTTCTTCTTCAATTACTTCGTCTTCATGCATGACTTTAGCAACTGCTGCAATAGAATCTCCAGCACGTAAATTAATAAGTTTAACACCTTGCGTAGCACGGCCCATAACTCTTAAATCTTGAACTGCAATTCTAATAGCAATACCCGATTTATTAATAATCATAAGATCGTCTGAATCTGATACCGTTTTAATCGCTACTAATTTTCCAGTTTTTTCTGTAATTGAAATAGTTTTTACACCTTTTCCTCCACGATTGGTTACTCTATAAACAGGTTCTCCATCTTCTGGATCGTCTATATACGTACGTTTACCATAACCGTTTTCAGAAACCACTAATACAGATTCTTCTTGAGGGTTTTCTACAGCAATCATACCTATTACCTCATCATTATCTTGTCCTAAAGTAATACCTCGAACTCCAGAAGCACCTCTACCCATAGGTCGTGTTTTAGCTTCTTCAAATCGAATAGCTTTACCCGATTTTAATGCTAACATAACCTGACTTGTTCCTGTGGTAAGTTTAGCTTCTAAAAGCACATCGTCTTCCTTAATTGTAATGGCGTTAATACCATTTGTTCTCGGACGAGAATATTGCTCTAAAGAAGTCTTTTTAACTTGACCTTTTTTAGTTGCCATGATTACGTAATGACTGTTAATGTATTCTTCATCCTTAAGATCTTGAGTACATATAAACGCCATGACTTTATCGTCTTGTTCTATGTTTATTAAATTCTGAATCGCTCTACCTTTAGAGGTTTTACTTCCTTCAGGAACTTCGTAAACACGCATCCAAAAACATTTTCCTTTTTGTGTAAAGAATAACATGTATTGGTGGTTAGTTCCCACAAATAAATGTTCTAAGAAGTCTTCGTTACGAGTTGTTGATGCTTTTTGACCAACGCCTCCTCTATGTTGTGTTTTGTATTCTGTTAAAGAAGTACGTTTAATATATCCTGCATGAGAAATAGTAATGACTACTTGCTCGTCTGGAATCATATCTTCAATACTTAAATCTCCACCAGCATATTCTATAACAGAACGACGTTCGTCTCCGTATTTATCTTTAATGACTTGAAGTTCATCTTCGATAATTTGCATACGACGCTCTTTCTTGTCTAAGATGTCTTTTAAATCTGTGATCGTTTTCATGATCTCTTCGTATTCCAAATGTAATTTGTCTTGCTCCAGACCGGTAAGTTGGCGCAAACGCATTTCTACAATCGCTTTCGCTTGGATTTCAGAAAGTTTAAAACGTTCTATTAAACGTGTACGTGCTTCATCTGCATTAGAAGACCCACGAATAATAGCAATTACCTCATCAATATTATCTGATGCAATAATTAATCCTTCTAAAATGTGAGCACGTTCTTCCGCTTTTCGTAATTCGTAAGTTGTACGTCTTACTACAACGTCGTGTCTATGTTCAACAAAATGGTGGATTAAATCTTTTAAGTTTAACAACTCTGGACGTCCGTTTACTAATGCAATATTATTTACACTAAAAGAAGTCTGTAATTGTGTGTACTTAAATAATTTATTTAGAACGATATTAGGAATAGCATCACGTTTTAAAACATAAACAATACGCATACCATTTCTATCAGATTCGTCTCTAATAGTAGCAATACCATCTAATTTTTTATCGTTAACTAAATCTGCAGTTTTTTTAATCATTTCTGCCTTGTTCACTTGGTACGGAATTTCTGTTACAATAACACATTCACGTCCATGAACTTCTTCAATATTGGCTTTAGCACGCATAATAATACGTCCGCGTCCTGTACGGAACGCTTCTTTTACGCCATCGTAACCATATATTGTTCCTCCTGTAGGGAAATCTGGAGCTTTTATATACTTAATAAGCTCGTCAATTTCAATATCTTTATTCTCTATATATGCTTTAATCCCGTCTACAACTTCACTTAAGTTATGCGGCGGCATATTGGTTGCCATACCTACGGCAATACCAGAGGCACCATTAATTAACAATCCAGGAACACGTGTAGGTAATACTGTAGGTTCTTGTAACGTATCATCAAAGTTTAATTTGTGATCGACTGTCTCCTTGTCAATATCTGCCAACATGTCTTCAGAAATCTTACGCATACGCGCTTCTGTATAACGCATTGCGGCTGGACTATCACCGTCAATAGAACCAAAGTTACCTTGTCCGTCTACTAGCATATAACGTAAACTCCATTCTTGAGCCATACGTACCATTGCATCATAAACCGAAGTATCTCCGTGTGGGTGATACTTCCCTAAAACTTCACCAACAATTCTTGCTGACTTTTTATGCGCTCCAGTCGCTCTAACTCCCAATTCGTACATTCCGAATAAAACACGTCTGTGTACAGGTTTTAAACCATCTCTAACATCTGGAAGCGCACGTGATACAATGACAGACATTGAGTAATCAATGTAAGCCGTTTTCATTTCGTCTTCGATATTAATTGGAATAAGCTTTTCTCCTTCTGCCATCTATAAAAATAATTTAGTTATCTTGTGTGTTTCAAATCGCGCTAATATAACCATTTCCCGTGTCAACATAGGCGTTTTAACACGGTTTTTAACAGTTTTTATTAACAAAACACACTATAGGTTTAGTTAATAAGTAAGACATCAAATATTTTGATTTTATAAAGATTTTTTTTCTATTAGCATAAATCATATAATTAGGGTATACTTTTTGTCTTTGATAATATGTTTTAGTAATTTTAATGCAGAAAGGAATTAATTTATGGATGATAATTTTTCACCGAGAGTAAAGGATGTTATTGCTTACAGTAAAGAAGAAGCCCTACGTTTAGGACACGATTTTATTGGAACAGAACACCTTATGCTAGGTTTATTAAGAGATGGGAACGGAAAAGCAATAAATATTTTAAACGCCTTAGATATAGATTTAAATCATTTAAGGAGAAAAGTCGAAATATTAAGCCCTGCAAACCCAACACTAACAGCTATTTCTAACGAGAAGAAAAATTTACATCTCACTAGACAAGCAGAACGTGCTTTAAAAACAACGTTTTTAGAAGCTAAACTATTTCAGAGTAATTCTATTAATACAGCACATCTTTTATTGTGCATCTTAAGGAATGAAAACGATCCTACAACGAAGCTTTTAAATAAGCTGAAAGTAGATTATGATAACGTTAAAGAACAATTCAAATTTATGATTACAAACGATGATAATTATATAGAGCCAAAAGCGGAATCGTTCCAAGACGATGGTATCGGCGAGGACGATGCACCGAAAGACAATTTGTTCAGTACACCTACAGGAAAAACCAATAAAAAATCTAAAACACCTGTTTTAGACAATTTTGGTCGCGACTTAACTGCCATGGCAGAAGAAGGCAAATTAGATCCTGTAGTTGGTCGTGAAAAAGAAATTGAGCGTGTGTCTCAAATTTTAAGTCGACGTAAAAAAAATAACCCTCTTTTAATTGGTGAACCTGGTGTTGGTAAATCTGCCATTGCCGAAGGTTTAGCAATTAGAATTACAAAGCGTAAAGTCTCTAGAATTCTATTTAACAAACGTGTTGTTACTTTAGATTTAGCGAGTTTAGTTGCTGGTACAAAATACAGAGGTCAGTTTGAGGAACGTATGAAAGCGGTTATGAATGAACTTGAAAAGAATGATGATATTATTCTTTTTATAGACGAAATTCATACCATTGTTGGTGCCGGTGGAGCAACTGGAAGTTTAGACGCTTCTAATATGTTTAAACCTGCTTTAGCACGTGGAGAAATTCAATGTGTTGGTGCAACAACTTTAGATGAATACAGACAATATATTGAAAAAGATGGGGCTTTAGAGCGTCGTTTTCAAAAAGTTATTGTAGAGCCAACTACCGTTGAAGAAACTATAGAAATTTTAAATAATATTAAAGACAAATACGAAAGTCACCATAACGTAAATTATACGCCAGAAGCTATAGAAGCTTGTGTAAAATTAACAAGTCGTTATATGACAGATCGTTTTTTACCAGACAAGGCTATTGATGCTTTAGATGAAGCTGGATCTCGTGTACACATTACAAACATTAATGTGCCTAAACAAATTATAGAACTCGAAAAAGAACTAGAAAAAGTTAGAGAGACAAAAACATCTGTAGTTAAAAAACAAAAATACGAGGAAGCTGCTAAATTAAGAGACGACGAAAAACGTCTTGAAAAAGAATTAGCAATTGCTCAAGAAAAATGGGAAGAAGATACCAAGCAACATCGCGAAATGGTAACAGAAGACAACGTTGCAGATGTTGTTTCCATGATGACTGGTATTCCTGTAAACAGAATTGCACAAACAGAAAGTAACAAACTGGCTTTATTACCAGAACTTATTAAAGGAAAAGTAATTGGTCAGGACGAAGCTGTTTCTAAAGTTGTAAAAGCCATTCAAAGAAATCGTGCTGGACTAAAAGATCCAAATAAACCAATTGGTTCATTTATATTTTTAGGTCAAACAGGTGTTGGTAAAACACAATTAGCAAAAGTACTTGCTAAGCAACTGTTTGATAGTGAAGATGCTTTGGTTAGAATAGACATGAGTGAATACATGGAAAAATTCGCTATCTCTAGATTAGTCGGAGCACCTCCAGGATACGTAGGCTATGAAGAAGGCGGACAATTAACCGAAAAAATTCGTCGTAAACCTTATGCTGTTGTCCTTTTAGATGAAATTGAAAAAGCGCATCCAGATGTTTTTAACATGATGCTTCAAGTTTTAGACGATGGATTCTTAACAGATAGTTTAGGACGTAAAATTGATTTTAGAAACACTATAATCATTATGACTTCTAATATTGGTGCGCGTAAATTGAAAGATTTCGGAACCGGAATTGGTTTTGGCACGGCTTCACAAAAATCACAAGAGTCAGCCAACACAAGAAGTGTTATTGAAAGTGCCTTAAAGAAAGCATTTGCTCCAGAATTTTTAAATAGAATTGATGATGTTATTGTATTCAATACTTTAGAAAAAGAAGACCTTAATAGCATCATTAAAATTGAACTTGATAAATTATTACAAAGAATTAAAGATCTAGGTTATGATTTACAGTTAAGTGAAAAAGCGACTAGTTTTATAGCTGAAAAAGGATTCGATAAACAATACGGAGCGCGACCTCTAAAAAGAGCAATACAGAAATATGTTGAAGATGCTTTGGCTGAAAAGATTATTACTTCAAAAATTCATGAAGGCGATGTCATCCTTATGGATTTAGATGAAACAAATCAAGAACTTGTTATCACTATTGAAAAACAAGAAAAGCCTACAGAATCTTAAAAAGATTAATTATTATAAACTAAATGTCCGTTGTTAATCCTTCGGACATTTTTGTTTTCATTTTTATACACCTTAAACTATTACAATTAATTATAATATATCATTCTATTCTCTTATTTTTAGATACTCAAAAAATACACTATGAAAAAAATTTTTATTGCTATTGGAGCCTTAACCATCTTCGCTTGTCAAGAAACTCCAAAAAAAGATTACGTAACGCTTTCTGGAAAAATAACAGATCAAAATAGCGATTCTATTATCATTAGAAGCCGTAAATACAGTAAAACTATTAAAGTAAATGCTGACGGAACTTTTAGTGACACATTAAAAGTAGAAGCTGGATTATATAACTTTTATGATGGAGGTGAATCGTCTACTATTTTTCTTAAAAACGGCTACGATCTAGACATGTTTCTAGACACAAAAGCTTTTGATGAAACAATTACATACACCGGCGAAGGTTCTGAAAACAATAACTTTTTAGCTGAAAAATCTTTAACTGAAGAAAAATTATTAGATCAAGATTTTTCATCTATGGATTTAGAAACTTTAGATGCTACATTTAAAAACATAGAAACAGAGCTAACTACATTTTATAACTCTAAACAAGGTCTTGATTCTATAATTACAACCTCAGCATCAAAAAGTTTATCACCAATGTTAGAAGGCAATAAAAAATATTACGCTAATAACATTATTCTAAAGCAAGAAATGACAGGAAAACCATCTCCTGTGTTTGTTGATTACGCAAATGCAGACGGTTCTACAACTTCTTTAGAAAGCTTAAAAGGAAAATACGTTTATATAGATGTATGGGCAACTTGGTGCGCACCTTGTAAAGCTGAAATTCCAGCTTTAAAAGCGCTAGAAAAAGAATATCACGACAAGAATATTACGTTTGTAAGCGTTTCTGTTGATGATGATAGAACACACGGTGGTTCTTGGGACAAAGCAAAAGCAGATTGGCTAGCAATGGTTGCTGAGGAAAAATTAGGCGGCGTACAAATTATGTCTCCTGAAGGATGGCAATCTGATTTTGTAAGAGACTACAAAGTTAACGGTATCCCTAGATTTATCTTAATCGATCCAGTTGGAAATATTGTAGACCCTAGTGCACCTAGACCTTCAGATTCTAAATTAAAAGAATTATTTACTTCTTTAAGTATCTAATATCTTAAAATAAAACTTAATAAATCCGCTTAGAATAATTGTTTTAAGCGGATTTTTATTTTGGATCATAGTTTCACCGCTACAGCTAACCTAGTATACAGATAAATCTATAGAGTTAATTTCTCCGTGAGAAGCATATTTAACCACTTCTCCATTCTTGATAATTAAAATTTGTGGAGACTCATGATACACTTTAAACCTATCTGCAATTGCACCAGAAAGCACTTTATTTTGCAACAAATCTAAAAAATACATATCTAAATTAAATTCAGATTTGAATGATTTCTCAAACTGTCTTAACACCATTCTACTAATTCCACAGCGTGTAGAATGTTTAAAAATCGCCTGTGCTTTATCGTGCGACGCCTCAACAATAGTATCTAACTGATTTTCACCAACTAAAGGTCTCCAAATTATTGCACTTTCCTCCTTCTCACTTGAAGAAGAATTATTAAATATTTTATCAAAAAATCCCATATTTTCATTAATTTTAAGTCTTACTTCTTTTCTACAAGAAAGACAATTAGTCAGCTTAATCACTTCAAAAACAGACATTTTGTCTTAATTTTCTAAATGGTAAGAAAATTGATTATTCATTGAAAAACATATATACAATGAACTTTAACAATTATACAATAAAATCTCAAGAAGCCATACAACGTGCGCAACAAATTGCACAAGAATATGGACAACAAAGCTTAGAGAACGAACATGTTTTTAAAGCTATTGCTGAAGTAGATGAAAATGTGTTACCGTTTATTCTAAAAAAATTAAATGTTAACATCAACATTTTAACTCAAGCTTTAGACAAACAAATTGAAAGTTTTCCTAAAGTTTCTGGTGGTGAAATTATGGCGTCCCGAGAACTCGGAACAGCTTTAAATGAAGCGTCTAGTATTGCTAAAAAAATGAATGACGAATATGTTTCTGTAGAACATTTAATCATTGCCATTTTTAAATCGAAAAGCAAAATAGCACAAATGCTGAAAGACCAAGGTGTAACCGAAAAAGGACTTACAGCAGCAATTGAAGAGTTACGTCAGGGCGACCGTGTAACCTCTCAAAGTCAAGAAGAAACATATAACGCACTTAATAAATACTCTAAAAACTTAAATGAGTTAGCCAAAAACGGAAAACTAGATCCAGTTATTGGTCGTGATGAAGAAATAAGAAGAATTCTTCAAATTTTATCAAGACGAACAAAAAACAACCCCATTTTAATTGGAGAGCCTGGTACTGGTAAAACAGCAATTGCAGAAGGTTTAGCGCACAGAATTGTAGATGGAGATGTGCCTGACAATTTAAAAGACAAACAAATCTTTGCCTTAGATATGGGTGCACTTATTGCAGGTGCTAAATACAAAGGAGAGTTTGAAGAACGTTTAAAAGCCGTTATTAAAGAAGTAACATCTAGCGATGGCGATGTAGTATTATTTATAGACGAAATTCACACACTTGTTGGTGCAGGTGGTGGCCAAGGTGCTATGGATGCAGCAAACATTTTAAAACCAGCTTTAGCCAGAGGAGAACTTAGAGCGATAGGTGCGACAACCTTAGACGAGTATCAAAAATACTTTGAAAAAGATAAAGCATTAGAACGTCGTTTCCAAAAAGTAATGGTTAATGAGCCAGATACAGAAAGTGCCATTTCTATATTGCGTGGTATTAAAGAAAAATACGAAACTCACCACAAAGTACGTATTAAAGATGAGGCGATTATTGGTGCAGTAGAATTATCTGAACGTTATATTACAAACCGTTTTTTACCAGATAAAGCTATTGATTTAATGGACGAAGCAGCGGCTAAATTACGTATGGAAATTAATTCTAAACCAGAAGAACTTGATGTTTTAGACAGAAAAGTAATGCAGTTAGAGATTGAAATTGAAGCCATAAAACGTGAAAAAGACGAAGTAAAACTTAAAAGTTTAAAATCTGATTTAGCGAACTTAAAAGAAGAACGTAATACTATAAACGCAAAATGGAAAAGTGAAAAAGCGGTTGTAGACAATATTCAAGCTGCAAAATCTGACATTGAAAACTTTAAGCTAGAAGCAGAACGCGCAGAACGTGAAGGAGACTATGGTAAAGTTGCCGAAATTAGATATGGAAAAATTAAAATAGCTCAAGAACATTTAGATGAACTTCAGAAAGAATTAAATGAAAATAAATCTGAAAGTTCTTTAATTAAAGAAGAAGTTACTTACGACGATATTGCTGAAGTTGTTGCAAAATGGACTGGAATTCCAGTAACCAAAATGTTACAAAGTGAACGTGAAAAATTATTACATCTAGAAGATGAATTACACAAACGTGTTGTTGGCCAAGAAGAAGCAATTACAGCAGTAAGTGATGCTGTAAGACGTAATCGTGCTGGTTTACAAAACCCACAAAAACCTATAGGAACCTTTTTATTCTTAGGAACAACTGGGGTTGGAAAAACAGAACTCGCAAAAGCTTTAGCGTCTTACCTATTTGACGACGAGAACTCAATGACGCGTATTGATATGAGCGAATACCAAGAACGTCACTCGGTAAGTAGATTAGTAGGAGCACCTCCGGGATACGTAGGTTATGATGAAGGCGGACAATTAACAGAAGCTGTACGTAGAAAACCTTATTCTGTAGTGCTTTTAGATGAAATTGAAAAAGCGCACCCAGATACGTTTAATATTTTATTACAAGTTTTAGATGAAGGACGACTAACAGATAATAAAGGACGTGTAGCCGACTTTAAAAACACGATAATAATTATGACATCTAACATGGGAAGTCAGATTATACAAGAACGTTTTGAAGCTACAAAAGATATTGAAAGCGCTATTGAAACCGCAAGAATTGATGTACTTGCGCTATTAAAACAAACGGTTAGACCAGAGTTTTTAAATAGAATAGACGATACCATTATGTTTACGCCTTTAACAAAAGAAAACATTAAAGAGATTGTAGGATTACAACTCAAGAGCGTCTCTAAAATGATTGCGCAACAAGGAATCACTTTTGATGCCACACAAGAAGCTATTAATTATTTAGCTAAAAAAGGATACAATCCAGAATATGGAGCTCGTCCAGTAAAACGTGTAATACAGAAAGATGTTTTAAATGAATTGAGTAAAGAAATATTATCTGGTAAAGTTACAACAGACAGTATTATATTATTGGACAATTTCGACGATAAACTAGTGTTTAGAAATCAAGAAAGTTTAGTACCTCATAATTAATTAAAATTATGTTAAACCCAATTTAATAGATAATATAATAAACTTAAACGCCTTTAAAGTTTAGGTTGGTTAATAAAAAAGCAATGTAAGTCTGAAAATGATGAACATTGCTTTTTTTATGAGCAATAAACAATTTAATAATAAGACATAAAAAAGCATTTTGATACATATATCAAAATGCTTTTAAATTTTATTAAGCGAGTTATATTACAATTTCATTGTAACCCCAATTGCTGGCATTACAGTATTTACACCTCCAGAAAATTCAGCATACACACCCCATTTATCATTCCAAAACCATCTTCCTCCTACTTGTAAACCTATATCAAAACTACTATCATCCAAATCGTTATCTCCTGCATAAATAGCATATCCCGCGTTAGCTCCTCCGTAAACATCCCAAGCATCATCTGTAATTCCAAAAATATTGTCGAAATAATAATTTGCTTTTACACCTACTGTAATCCAATCTAAATCAAAATCTGTACCTATTCCAGGAGCAATTGTTATATCTTCATGAACAGGAATTTCATAATTAACACCTACAAGTCCAAAGTTTAATTCTTCTCTTGCTTGTCCAAAAACATTTGCCACGCTAAACATTAAAGCTAATGTAAATAATAATGTGATTTTTTTCATAATTTTTGTTTTCTTAATTTAATTATTGATGCGCAAATGTAAAAATAAATTCATGTAATTATTAACTCAAACAAGAATAATCATAACGTTTATAAGCATTCAAAACAGACAATAAATGCATATAAATTAGAAGCAAACCATAGTTTTAATATCACAAAAAACAAACCTCAACACAAACATTATTAACAATAAAACAACTTAAAAACTAACAGTAGTTCAAGAAAATTAATCATTCTCTTGAGTACAGATTCAAAATAATTATTTTTAAAATTAAATTCTGTCTTATAAAAAATCATTATAATTAAAAAAAAGACAGTAAAGCATCTTTTAAAGCATTAAATTAATCTAGAATTGAAGTTAATGAAGCTTAAGCATATTAAAAATTATATTTAATTATTTACCTTTGACCACTATGCAAAATAAAATAAACATACAAAATAAGAAAGCTCGTTTTTTATACGAAATCTTAGATAAATATACAGCAGGAATAGTACTTTCTGGTACCGAAATAAAATCGATTAGAAGCAGTAAAGCATCTATTGCCGAAAGTTTTTGCGAATTCAATGAACAAGGCGAATTATTCGTTATTAATATGACGGTTGAAGAATACAAATACGGAAATTTTTACAACCATCGCCCAAAAGCAGAACGTAAATTACTTTTAAATAAACGCGAACTTAAAAAACTTGAAAAAGAAGTTAAAAACAGCGGATTAACGATTGTGCCGTTAAAACTTTTTATAAACGATAATGGGTACGCAAAGTTAAATATTGCTTTAGCTAAAGGTAAGAAACTATACGATAAGCGTGAAACTATTAAAGACCGAGACAACAAACGTAATCTGGATCGTGTAAAGAAAATTTACAAATAATACGCCCACCAACTTATCTTATTTAAAACTATGAAATACACTTTAAAAATACTTTTTTTAGCTTTTACAATTGCTTTACACTCTTGTAGAGGAACAAAATCTACTTCTAAAGAAATAGTTAACAATGTAAATTTTGAAGTTAATCTTTTAGATCGCTATAACGATACTTATAAGGTTACCGTTACTCCGCCAACATTAACAGAAGCTAATTCTATTTACCAATTTGCTTCTACCGCTCCAGGAACATACCAAGTTATGGATATTGGGCGTTATGTAAAAGCTTTTAAAGCCTTAGATAAAAATGGAAAAGAGTTAGAAACAACTCAAATTTCTACAAATCAATTTCAATTAACAAATCCTGAAAATATTTCAAAAATAGAATATGAAATTTCAGAAACTTGGGACACACCTGTTACCGAAAACAAAATTTATTTAATGTGCGGAACGTCTATAGAAAAAGACCATGCCTTAATAAACGGACAAGCTGTATTTGGATATTTTAAAGAAAAACAAGGCAATCCTATTACTATAAAATTAGATTTTCCTGAGACTTGGATAGTAGGAACACCCTTAAAAAAAAATAGCGATAGTTTATACTACGCAGAAGATTACGACAAAATTGTAGACTCGCCTATTTTACTTGGTAATCTTACAAAAGCATCTATGAATGTTCAAGGTACAGACGTAGATATTTACACCTATTCTAAAACAGGTTTAGTAACATCTAGTGAGGTTTTAGAATCTATGAAAAACATGTTGTTATCTGCTAGTGGGTTTCTTCATGGATTACCGGTAAAACATTATACGTTTTTATTTCATTTTGAAGACTCTACAAATGGAGCTTGGGAACATTCTTATAGCTCGGAATACATATACAAAGAAGATAAATGGGAAAACCTAGAACAGCAAGTTGTAGAAGTTGCTGCACACGAATTTTTTCATGTGGTAACGCCTTTAAATATTCATAGCGAAATTGTAGATCAGTTTAATTTTATCACTCCGGTACCTTCTAGACATTTATGGTTGTACGAAGGCACAACAGAATGGGCTTCACATATGATGCTTTTTCGCTCAGGTTTAAAATCTACAGACGATTACTTTAAAACACTGTCTAGAAAAATTATGATCAATTCTAAATATTTCGATTCTAAAGTAAGTTTAGAAGATTTGTCTTTAACCTCTTATACAAAAGAAGGGAATAAGCAATACGGTAATATTTATATGCGAGGTGCATTAGTAGCTGGACTTTTAGATATAAAACTATTAGACTTATCTAACGGAAAACGTGGTTATATTGATGTTATTAATGATTTAGCTAAAGAATACGGCCCAAACACACCGTTTGACGATGCCACATTTTTCAAAACATTTGTAAAGAAAACCTATCCTGAAATAGAAGCTTTTATAGACAATTACATTGTTCATGCAAATGCGTTACCCATAAAAGAATATTACAATAAAATAGGTGTAGATTATAATCCTGTAACTAACACTTTTTCTTTAAATGCATCGCCATCTGCAGAACAATTAAAGCTAAGAACAAAATGGATGGCTCCAATAACCCTTTAAAAATTCATTAAAATGAAACAGTTTTTATTCGCAATTGGATTAAGTATTTTATTTATTTCTCCTTCATTTTCACAAAAGAAAAAAGAAGTAGAAATACAAAAAACAAACTATCTGCCATTAGTAAAATCTTTAGAAACCACTATAGGCACACTATATTTATCTATTTCTGGAGATAAAAAAGAAAAGCGAGATTGGGATTTATTTAAATACTTATTTAACGAAAATGCAAAATTAATAACCACTGGAGTTGATTATGAAAACAAACTCCAGGCTAAATATATGACACCTGCCGAGTATGTAAAAACGTCTAAAGATTGGATGTTAAAAAACGGATTTCACGAAAAAGAGATAAACCGTATTGTACATACCTTTGGAAACATAACACAAGTATTTAGCACCTTTGAAGCCTACCATTCTGAAGACGATAAAGAACCGTTCATGAAAGGCATCAATAGTATTCAACTTATTTTTGACGGAAACAGATGGTGGATTATTAATTTATTATGGTCTAATGAAACTGAAGAGAAACCAATCCCTTCAGAATTCCTTCAGAAAGATGAAAATTAGTTTTTATCTTCTAAAAGCGGGACAAAACGACATTCTCCAAACTCATGCTTTTCAAATTCTTTAAGTCCTTTTCTAATAAATAAGGTCATAATTTGTACATCATTACCAACAGGAATAACTAAACGTCCTCCTATTTTTAACTGACTTAGTAATGGAGTTGGCACATAAGGCGCACCTGCAGTTACAATAATACCATCGAAAGGTGCATCTTCAGGCATCCCTTTATAACCGTCTCCAAAAATTAATTTTCTAGGACGATAACCTAATTTAGGAAGAAATTTACTCGTTTTTTTAAACAATTCTAATTGGCGTTCTATACTAAACACTTTAGCTCCAAGTTCGCATAAAACGGCAGTTTGGTAACCACTCCCCGTTCCTATTTCTAAAATCTGAGAATCGCGAGATAATTTTAGCAATTCTGTCTGAAATGCTACGGTATAAGGTTGCGAAATAGTTTGATCTGCCGCAATAGGAAAAGCTTTATCCTGGTATGCATGATCTAAGAAACTAGAATCCATAAACAAATGCCTAGGGATACTACCTATTGTTTTAAGTACATCAGGATCTGTTATCCCTTTCTTTATTAATGTATTTACTAATTGTTGTCTTAATCCTTTATGTTTAAAAGTATCGTTCAAGAGTATAAGTATTATGTAGGTTTAGTCGAGTTATAAGTTTTGCAAAAGTAAATCTTTTATTAAATTTTTAAATTTTAATTGGCATTTAAAACTCATAAAAAATCTTATTTTTGTGTAAAACCCTATAACAATGTTAAAAGCCGGAGTTCTTGGTGCTGGTCACCTTGGAAAAATTCATTTAAGACTACTTAATCAATCTGAAAAATACCAATTAGTAGGTTTTCATGATGCCGATATAAAAAATGCAAGAAAAGTAGAAGCAGAATTTGGTTATAAATTTTTTGAAACTGTTGAAGAATTAATTGATGCAGTAGAGGTTGTAGACATCGTTACACCTACACTTTCTCATTACGATTGCGCTAAATTAGCAATAGCTAAGAACAAACATATCTTTGTAGAAAAACCAATTACAAATACCGTTAAAGAAGCAGAAGCTTTAAGATCGCTTGTTGCAGAACATCACGTAAAAGGTCAGGTTGGACATGTAGAGCGTTTTAACCCTGCTTTTTCTGCCATTAAAGATTTACTTGATAAACCTATGTTTATTGAAGCACACCGTTTAGCAGAATTTAATCCAAGAGGAACAGATGTTCCTGTGGTTTTAGATTTAATGATTCACGATATAGACATTATTTTAAGTGTTGTACAATCTAAAGTAAAACACATTAGTGCGAGTGGCGTTTCTGTAATTAGTGACACTCCAGATATTGCAAATGCTAGAATTGAATTTGAAAATGGTTGTGTTGCCAATCTTACAGCAAGTAGAATTTCGTTAAAAAATATGCGTAAAACACGTTTTTTTCAGCGTGATGCCTATATTTCTGTAGATTTTCTTGAAAAGAAATGTGAAGTGGTAAGAATGAAAGATGCACCTGAAACACCTGGAGATTTCGATATGATTTTACAAAATGCTGAAGGCGTTAAAAAACAAATCTATTTTGCAAATCCAGATGTAGAAAACAATAATGCTATTTTAGACGAACTTGAAACATTTGCAGACGCTATAAATAACAACACACAACCTGTAGTAACCTTACATGATGGAACAGAAGCGTTACGTGTTGCTAATATGATTATCGATCAGTTTTAAAACGCTTAAAAAAGTAAAGTCTAAAACATTCAATTACATTTCTATATAAAATTAAACGATCATGAAAAACATTGCAGTTATTGGTGCCGGAACCATGGGAAATGGTATTGCGCACACATTTGCCCAAAGTGGTTTTCATGTTCAGTTAATTGATATTAGTGAAGCATCCTTAAAGAATGGATTAACTACAATAACTAAAAATTTAGAGCGATTAATTTCTAAGGCTGTTATTTCTGAAGCTAAAAAAAGTGAAACACTAAATCTAATATCTACATGTACAGATATTACAGAAGGTGTAAAAAATGCCGATTTAGTTGTTGAAGCAGCCACAGAAAACATAGATTTAAAACTTAAAATATTTAAACAATTAAGTACTGTTTGTGCAGAACATACTATTTTAGCTACTAACACCTCATCTATTTCTATTACACAAATAGCAGCCGTTACAAATCGGCCAGAGTTAGTGATTGGTATGCATTTTATGAATCCTGTTCCTATAATGAAATTGGTAGAAATTATTCGTGGCTACAACACTAGCGACACTGTTACCAAAACCATTATGGAACTCGCTAAAGCTTTAGGGAAGGAACCCGTAGAAGTTAACGATTACCCAGGATTTGTAGCCAATAGAATTTTAATGCCCATGCTTAACGAATCTATAGAAACGTTATACAACGGTGTTGCTGGTGTTACAGAAATTGATACCGTTATGAAATTAGGAATGGCACACCCAATGGGACCATTGCAATTAGCAGATTTTATTGGTTTAGATGTTTGTTTATCTATTTTAAATGTAATGTACAATGGTTTTAAAAACCCGAAATATGCACCTTGCCCTTTATTAGTAAATATGGTTAGAGCAGGTAAATTAGGTATAAAATCTGGTGAAGGTTTTTACGATTATTCATCTAGCAGAAAAGCAGAACACGTCTCGAAGCAGTTCTTAAAGTAAGACATATTCACAAAGCACATCTTTCATTTTAAAAGTATAATTATTTTATCATGTCTATTCAACAAAATTTAAATCATATAAAAGAAACATTACCTGAACATGTAACATTAGTTGCGGTTTCAAAAACAAAACCTGTTAGCGATTTACAAGAAGCTTACGATGCTGGACAGCGTATTTTTGGCGAAAACAAAATTCAGGAAATGGCCGAGAAACACGAGATTCTTCCTAAAGATATTGAGTGGCATATGATTGGCCATGTACAGCGTAATAAGGTAAAATATATGGCTGCTTTTGTAAGCTTAATTCATGGTGTAGAAAATGAAAAGCTTTTAAATGAAATTAATAAACAAGCAGCAAAACACGATCGTGTTATAGATTGTTTGCTTCAAATTAAAATTGCCGACGAAGATTCTAAATTCGGGATGACGGAGGCTGAAGCCTTAAAAATTCTTCAACCTGACGCCTTTTCAGAATTAAAACATATTAATATTGTTGGCGTTATGGGGATGGCAACTTTTACAGAGAATGAATCTCAAATAAAAAGTGAATTTAGCCAATTAAAAACTATCTTTAATTCGTTGAAAAAACACCATGTAAACCCAACTCAATTTAAAACCATTTCTATGGGAATGAGTGGAGATTACACCTTAGCAATCGCATGCGGAAGTACTATGGTACGTATAGGAAGTAGTATTTTTGGAGTACGAAATTATTAATTTTTTAAGAGTATATTATTTACGTAATTTTAGACATAGAGACCACAGGTGGTAAATTTAATGAAGAAGGTATAACCGAAATTGCAATCTATAAATACGATGGACACACCGTTGTAGATCAATTTATTTCATTAATAAATCCTGAACGAGATATTCAACCTTTTGTAGTTAAACTTACAGGTATTAACAGCAATATGCTTAAAAACGCACCTAAATTTTACGAGGTTGCCAAGCGTATTATTGAAATTACTGAAGACTGCATTGTTGTCGCACATAACTCGGAATTTGATTACCGTATTTTACGTACAGAATTTAAACGTTTAGGTTACGAATTTAAACGCAAAACACTTTGTACTGTAGAATTATCTAAAGACTTAATACCAGATCAGCCTTCTTACAGTTTAGGAAAATTAGTAAGATCGCTTGGTATTCCTGTAACAGATAGACATCGTGCTAACGGAGATGCTTTAGCTACGGTAAAATTATTTAAACTACTTCAGGCAAAAGACACAGGGAAACAAATTATTCAATCTTCAATTAAAGAAGCTCAAAATTCTAAAAAATTAGACAGCAAATTAATTGATATTGTAGAAACACTTCCTGCTGTTACTGGTGTATATTATATTCATAAAGAAGGTGGAGATATTATCTACATTGGAAAAAGCAGAAATATAAAACGTCGCGTTAATCAACATTTTACAGCTCCAAATTCTAAATCTAAAAAAATCCAGCTTCATGTTACCGCTGTAACTTACGAAGAAACTGGAAGCGAACTTATTGCTTTACTTAAAGAGAGTGAAGAAATAAAACGTGTAAAACCAATTTACAACCGCTCTAGAAAACGCACACATTTTACACATGCGCTTTATACATTTAAAGACAAGAATGATTACATAAATTTAAAGATTGATGTTGCAGACGGCCGTAAACGCTCCATTACAACATTTAGTAATAAACAAAGTGCAAAACACTTTATAGAACGTGCTGTAGAAGATTATAGTTTATGTTTACAACTTACAGGTTTAGAAACTAATATTCCTGGAAAACCGTGTTTTAATCACAATATAAAAGACTGTAATGGTTCATGTATAAATGAAGAGTCTCCAGAAGATTATAATGCACGCGTTCAAGAATTACTGGATAAAAACAGTTACCCATACAAAAACATGATTATTATAGATCGCGGAAGAGCCATAGACGAACGCAGTGCCATTTACATTAAGGACGGACAGTTTGAAGGCTTAGGATTCTTCAGTCTAAACTACCAAATAAATAATATTAAAGTG
The DNA here is from genome assembly GCF_009796865.1 of Formosa sp. L2A11. Lineage (GTDB taxonomy): Bacteria > Bacteroidota > Bacteroidia > Flavobacteriales > Flavobacteriaceae > Formosa. The sequence goes on from NZ_CP047028.1 coordinate 3,754,937, forward strand.
TTAGAATCCATTATAACCAAAATGGAAAACAATAGAGATGCACAACATATTATACAGAGTTATTTGCGTAGTCATAAAAATCTAAAAATAATAGAACTAACGCCCTAACCATATTGAAAACGCTACTAATTAACCTACTACTATTATCAACCATTTCTTTATACTCACAAGCATACAGCAGTGAAGAATTTTCTGTAAGCCAAAACGACTTAAATATTAAAAAATTTGTAAAAGACTCTACTGCGAATGCTTTAGTAATTTACGAATACGGAAAAAGTTATATTGATGACGAAGATTTTTTACTTAAAACGGAATATAAGAAAAAAGTAAAAATTTTAAACCGAAACGGATTTAAATACGCAACCGTAGAAATTCCGTTGTATAGTAACAAAAGTCAAAAAGAACGTGTTACAGATATTACTGCAACTACTTATAATTCTAATAATGGCTCAATTACATCTACAAGATTAAACCCTTCAGACATCTTTTATGAAGACAATACCGAAAATCATACTACAGTAAGATTCACGTTACCAAATATTCAAGAAGGAAGTGTTATTACGTACAGCTACAAATTATCTTCACCTTATATTTATAAATATCACGAGTGGATTTATCAAGAAGATATTCCTAAACTCTATAGTGAATATGTTGCAAGTATTCCGGGCAATTACAACTATAATATAAAACTTGTTGGTCCTTTTAAGTTTTTTGAAAGCACATCTAAAATTGAAGGACAATGTTTAAAAGGACGAAGTGGATCTTATGCAGATTGTGGTGTTACCAATTATGTTATTAAAGATTTACCCGCTTTTATAGAAGAAGATTATATGACGAGTAAGTTAAATTACATCTCGAGATTAGATTTTGAATTAAAAACAATTAAACACTTTGATGGCACCATAGACCAAATTACTAAAACGTGGAAAGATGTAGATCACGAATTAAAAACAGATAAAGACATTGGTTCGCAAATTAAAAAATCGATAAAAGCAAAAGACTTTTTAACCACAGATATTATTAATGAAAAAGACCAGGTAAAAAAGGCTAAAGCAATTTATAATTATGTGCAAGACCAATATACATGGAATGGCGACTATAAAATATTCACAGATGTTTCTGTAAAAGATTTAATAAAAAATAAATCCGGAAATGTATCTAGTATAAACATACTGCTTAACAACTTACTAAGAGATTGTAATATTGAAGCTAAACCCGTACTTATTTCTACAAGAAATAATGGACTTCCTACCAAGCTATATCCAGTTATGTCCGATTTTAATTACTTAATTGTTCAAGCAAGAATTGGAACTAAAACATTTTTCTTAGATGCTGCAGAAGCATCTTTACCATTTGGAGAATTACCGTTTAGATGTTTAAATGATTATGGGCGTATTATAGATTTTAAACAAGGCAGTAAATGGGTAGATATAGAACTAAATGACACTTCCCAACTTGCTTACAGAATGGAGATGAATATTGTAAACGATTCTTTAGATATTACTGTAGGAACTACAAAAACGGGGTATTATGCTATAGATTCTAGAAAAGAATACAATGCGAATAACGAGAAATATCTAAAAGACTTCCAAGATAAGCATCCTACTTTTTACATTTTAAAACATACTATTGAAGATTCAGACAGAAACGATGCTGTTTTTAAAGAAAGACTAAGTGCTAAAATAGGTTTATCTCCCATAACAAAAACTACAGATAGTATAACAAAAAAGACATTATATATAAACCCTATTCTATTTTCCTTATTTAGAAAGAATCCGTTTACACTTCAAGAACGCTCCTACCCGATTGATTTTGGATATAAAAGTAAATTTAGTTACATGCTAAAATTAAATACAGCAAAATACACTGTAGAAGAACTTCCTAAAAGTGCCGTTTTTGCTTTACCCAATAAGGCTGGATCTTTAGTATATAATGTGAACCAACAAAAAGATTTTATTCTAATTAGCATAACATTTAGTTTAAATAAACCCGTTTATAATCACGAATATTACGACAGTTTAAAGACGTTAGCGAGTGAATTAATTAACATTCAAAAAAATTCAATAATTGTTTTAAATTCAATTGAAGAATAGTTTTCATATTTTTGATTTTATGAGCAAACCCACACAGAAAAAAAACTGGAAAGATCAGTTACACGAAATAATTTACGAGGCAGATACACCCGCTGGTAAATTATTCGACGTTATGCTACTTGTTATCATTATAGCAAGTATTGTTTTGGTTATGCTAGAGAGCGTAAAAGCTATAGATTCAAAATATCACGATCTTTTAAATATTCTAGAATGGATTATTACTGTACTTTTTACAATAGAATATATTGCTAGAATTATAACAGTAAAGAAACCATTTAAATACATTTTTAGTTTTTATGGCGTTATAGATTTACTATCTACGGCTCCAAAATACTTATCTATATTATTTGCAGGAACTCATGCCTTAATTGCTTTAAGAGCGCTAAGACTGTTACGTGTTTTTAGAATTTTAAAACTGGGACGCTTTTTAGGGGCTTCTAATAATTTAGTGACAGCATTAAAAGCTAGTCGTGCTAAAATTTCAGTATTTTTATTTGCCGTAGTGATTCTTGCCATTATTTTAGGAACCATTATGTATTTGGTTGAAGGTGAAGAAAACGGATTTACAAACATACCAAAAAGTGTATATTGGTGTATCGTAACACTAACAACTGTTGGTTTTGGAGATATTGCACCGCAAACTCCTTTAGGACAACTTATAGCTTCTTTAGTCATGATTTTGGGTTACGGTATAATTGCCGTTCCTACAGGAATTGTTTCTGCAGAATATAGTAATCAGACAAGAAACCCTATAAATCCCACACCAGAAAAGCCTGTAAAAAGAAACATTAATCTAAATTCGCAATCCTGTTCTAATTGCTTAAAAAGCGATCATAGAGACGGTGCTAAATATTGTTATAATTGCGGCGAATCACTGCACAATTCTTAAACCTTTGAATACAAATCATTATCTTATATCTATAGTTGGTCCAACAGCAATTGGAAAAACGGCGTTAAGTATTAAACTGGCTAAACACTTTAAAACCGAAATTATTTCGGCAGACTCAAGACAGTTTTTTAAAGAAATGCAAATTGGTACAGCTGCTCCAACTCCCGAAGAATTATCTGAAGCACCACATCATTACATTCATCATAAATCTATAGAAGATGTATATAATGTTGGAACCTTCGAGAAAGAAGCTTTACACACTTTAGAAACACTATTTAAAACACATAATACCGCAATTATGGTTGGTGGATCTGGTTTATATATAGATGCGATTACGCGTGGTCTAGACAATTTCCCTAAAGTAGATACAAACATACGTATTGCTTTAAATGCACAACTAGATAGTGAAGGTCTAAAAAGTTTACAAGAGCAACTAGAGCAACTAGATCCTAAATCTTTTAAAACTATTGCAATAGATAATCCACATCGTGTTATTAGAGCATTAGAAATTTGTTTAGGCACAGGGCAACCTTACTCTTCTTTCTTAAATAAGAATAAAGATTCAAGAACATTTAAAACCATTACCGTTGGTCTTAAAGCAGATCGTGAAATTATTTACGACCGTATAAACAGACGTGTAGATATTATGATGGAACAAGGTTTGCTTGATGAGGTAAAATCGTTAGAAGACAAACAACATTTAAATGCGTTAAATACGGTTGGATATAAAGAACTGTTTAATTACCTAAAGGGAGAATGGACATTAGATTTTGCGATTTCAGAAATTAAGAAAAATTCAAGACGTTTTGCTAAGCGCCAACTTACTTGGTTTAAACGAAACGAAAACACACTATGGTTTGATTATGAAACGCCAATAAGAACCATTATTCAGGATATAGAAAGTAAAATTGAAGCATAAAAAGCGGTATTTATTTTTCAATATTACTAATGTAAATACATTCTCATTAAAAACTTTTTGCAAAGCATTTATTTAACAACAAATCTATAAATGGTGCTTAAGAAATTATATCAGATTGTAAAAAAGTTTTAAATTTAACAAAAATTTAAATGTTGTTTTGTTTAAGATTTAAATCATTTTTATGATAACAAAAGATATTCTAGAATTAAATATTTAGACTGTTTTACTACAGTTTTTTTCTTGTCTTATAATGATAAAAGTCATTAACTACCTTTTAAATATAAATTACTTTTGCAACTTATTAAAATTTACTAGATGGAATTTTTAAATGCGACTTACTTAGCTCTTTTTGTAATAATTTGTATCGGTTTTATTATCGGTAATATTAAAATTAAGGGTATTTCTCTGGATGTATCGGCAATTATTTTTGTTGCGTTACTTTTTGGCCATTTTGGAGTCGAACTGCCTGATATATTACAAAAAATAGGATTAATATTATTTATCTATACCATAGGTTTACAGGCTGGACCTGGATTTTTTGAATCTTTTAAAGAACAAGGTAAAAATCTTGTTGTACTTTCTGCCATTGTTATTTTTACAGCAGCTTTAATTACATTCTTATCTATTCAATTTTTAGGAATTGATAAATCTATCGCTATAGGATTAATGGCTGGTGCTTTAACAAGTACACCTGGTTTAGCTACCGCTATAGATGTTACACATTCTCCCTTAGCTTCAATTGGTTATGGTATTGCTTATCCTTTTGGAGTCATTGGTGTTATTTTATTTGTAAAATTATACCCTAAACTTTTCAGAATCGATATTTCTAAAGAAGAAGCAGATTATGAACAAAAAGTAAACGGACATTTCGATATCATTACAAGATGTAATTTTGAAGTAGAAAACGAAGGAGCTATAGATAGAACTATTGCTGAACTAAAAGTTAGATCGATGACAAAAGGTGTTATCTCTAGAGTACAGCATAACAACAAAGCATTTGTACCTACAAAAACAACTGTTTTACACAAAGGAGACTATATAAGAGTGGTTGGAACAGAAGAAGCCTTAAGACGTGTAGAACTTCTAATTGGTCCAAAAGTAGATATTCAAATCTCTTTAGGTGAAGATTTTGTAGTACAATCTTATTTAATGACAAAAACCTCTCTAGTAAATAAAACATTAGGAGAATTAAACTTAAAAGATAACTTTAATGCTACTATTACTAGAATAAGAAGAAGTGGTATAGATTTATCTCCTAACACGACATTAAGACTTCAAATTGGAGATAAATTAATGATTTCTAGCCAGAAAAGTTGTACTTCACAAATATCAAGACTTATAGGTGATAATAAAAGTAAACTTTCAGACACAGACTTTTTCCCATTAGCTTTAGGTATTGTTATTGGTATTTTTGTTGGAGGTGTATCGCTTTCTTTCGGAGATTCTTTTAGTTTTAACTTAGGTCTTACTGGTGGTGTACTTATTGTAGCCATGATTTTAGGACGCTTAGGAAAAACAGGAAATGTACTTTGGGTTATGAGTGGTAACTCTAACCAATTATTAAGACAATTCGGACTGATGCTATTCTTAGCAGTGGTTGGAACAAATGCAGGAGCAACTTTAGTTGAAACCTATTCTCAATACGGAATTAAATTATTTTTAATTGGAGGTTTAATAACTTTTATCCCTATGGTTTTAGCGACTATTGTAGCTCGTATGTTTTTTAAGATAAATATACTAACCTTATTAGGGACATTAACAGGTTCTATGACAAGTACTCCTGGTTTAGCTGCTGTAGACACTATGACAACTACAGACGCACCTTCTGTAGCTTATGCAACAGTTTATCCTATTGCTATGGTATTACTTATTATATGTGCGCAAATACTAGGATTAATCTTTTAAATAGCACAAAAGAAACAATATCTTTTACTTCTTGTAAGTAAATATAAGACATAAAAAAACCAGCATAAAGCTGGTTTTTTTTATATCTATATGGTAAATATTATGACTTTTGGATGTTAATTACCAAACGGAAACCTTCACCATGAATGTTTAAAATTTCAACATTAGGATCTCCTTTTAAGTACTTACGTAATTTAGCAATATATACATCCATACTACGAGAAGTGAAATAATTATCGTCTCTCCATATTTTTGTTAATGCTAATTCTCTAGGCATTAAATCATTTTCATGTAAAGCTAACAAACGTAATAATTCGTTTTCTTTAGGTGATAATTTAATAGGCTCTTCGTCATTTAATTTTAAGAATCTTAATTTAGAGTTTAAATCAAAATTACCAATCTTAAATTCGAATTGTTTACTATCTGTAACCGTTTCTGAAGCCTTACGTTGAATGATTGCATGAATCTTCATTAATAACACTTCACTATCAAAAGGCTTGTTTAAATAGTCGTCTGCTCCTACTTTATATCCTCTTAACACATCTTCTTTCATTGCTTTTGCAGTTAAAAAGATAATAGGCACTTCTGTATTTTTTTCTCTAATTTCTTTAGCTAAAGTAAAACCATCTTTATAAGGCATCATGACATCAAGAATACACAAATCGAAATCGTCCTTCTTAAACTTTTCGAAGCCTTCCATACCATTTTTAGCATGGGTAACATCGTAATCGTTCATGGTTAAATAATCTTTAAGAACAGTTCCAAAATTTGGATCATCCTCTACTAATAAAATTTTCTTATGTTGCTCGCTCATAACATTATGATATTAATGGAAGTTTAACAATAAATGTGCTTCCTTTTCCTTTCTCACTTTCTACCGAAATATGACCTTGATGATCATCTACTATTCGTTTAACATATGCAAGGCCAAGACCATGTCCTTTTACATTATGTATGTTTCCAGTGTGTTCTCTATAAAATTTCTCAAAAACTCTTTTTTGAGCGGCTTTACTCATTCCGCTTCCTTGGTCTTTTATTTTTAATAAAATACTATTCCCAATATGTTCTGTATACACATCTATTTTTGGTGCATCAGGAGAATACTTTATTGCATTATCCAGCATATTAACTATAACATTTGTAAAGTGTGTTTCGCTTGCTAATACAGAAGACTTATCGGCATCTAAATGTAATTTTATAAAACCTTGTCTATCTTCTACTATTAATTCTACGTGAGTCATAGCATCTTCTACTAAGTCGTGCAAGTCTACCCTATCCTTACTAATATTTAGTTCGTTTTTTTCAAGTTTAGATATTCTTAACACATTTTCTACATGTGCATGCATACGCTTATTCTCTTCCTTAATCATTCTAAGGTAACGCATTACCTTCTCTTTATCATCAATAATCTTCGGATTTTTTATCGCATCCAAAGCTAAATTAATTGTTGCTATAGGTGTTTTAAACTCATGCGTCATGTTATTAATGAAATCATTTTTAATTTCAGAAATTTTACGCTGTTTTACTAACTGGTATAAAGCACTTGTGTATGCAATAATAATAATTGATGTAAATATGAAAGATAACAACATCATACCAACAACAGACGACATAATAAACTTATTTCGTTCTGGAAAGTTTACTAATAATCTGAAATTATTCTGACTATTATCGTTTTGAAAAATGGGTATACTAAACGTTTTATCTTCTTTCAATTCGAAACCATCACTTTGTACTTTGGTTGCTAAATCGTTACTATAAATTGCAAATTCGTAATCTATATCTATATTATCTTCATGAAGTTTTTTCGATAATAATCGTTTTATTTCTTCACTTTTAACACGTTTATAAATTGGTGTCCTACTGGTAAGCACCTTAAATGCTTCTTCAAAACTCTGCTTTTCTGCTTCATTAAATCGTCCAATATTCGAAATACTCAAAACTGGATTAACATTTACATTGTTTTCTAAAACACTTTTATTACTATACACTTTAGTTTCAGACTGACCTATAATACGTTTAATATTAATACTATCTAAACCTATGTCAAAGATCGATGATGATAACTTATAGTTTTGTTCTAAAATACCACTTCTATAAATTAAAGTTTCGTCTGTACTTTCGTTTTGCTGATTTAATAAAAGTTGCGTGATTGCTATAGTATCTGCTTCCTTTTTTTGATCGACTAAACGTTGAAACTTTTTAAAGTATTTATTTAATTCGCGTTCCTCGATATCTTTAGAAACAAAACTTAATGCTTTCTTTACATTAAACGTAAATTGCTTCTCTTCATTCTTTACAGAATCACTAATATATCGAGCTTGTACAAAGATTATTCCTACCAGAGATAAACTCATTAAAACTACTAGCAATATAAATAACTTCTTACTCATCGGTCAAAATTAGTATTTTAACATTTAGCTTTTTTAACATTTAACCTTACATTAACAGAATTGTTAAAATTGCTCTTTTATTTAATTTTATTAAGTATAGTAGTATGAATATCTTCTACTTGCTGTTTCATATGCGCCATAGTATCATTTACAATAACATAGTCCGATTTAGCAATGCGCATAGCGTCTGTCCATTGTTGTTTCATGATCGATTCTATTTTTTCAATCGTAGTCTCATCTCGTTTTAAAAGACGCTCCATTTTTGTCACTTTATCTAAAGTTACGGTTATTATTTGATTGCATAATACATCTGCATGACTTTCAAATAAAATAGCCGATTCTTTTAAAACATAAGGCGCTTCTTGATTATTTACCCAAGTCTTAAAATGTGCAGAAACTCTTGGGTGCACTATAGCATTCATTTGCTTTAATAAATCTTTATTATTAAAAATCGCATTAGAAATAAAAGGTTTATTTAGCGCATTATCTTGGTAAGCATTGGCTCCGAACAATATTATTAATTCCGATTTTATTTCAGGAGAAGTTACCATTAACAATTTTGCTTCATCGTCTGAAATATATGTAGGAACACCAAATGCATCATGAAATGCCTTTGCTACGGTAGATTTACCGCTTCCTATACCTCCTGTTAAACCAACTACTATCATTCTGAAATTATAAATTCTACTTTTTGATGAATTATTTTAGCACTCTTTACCGCTTCGGGTTGTGCTATAAGTTCTGGCACTAAATACGACTGATTGTCTACATGCTTATTATAATCGCATTCTACTTTAAAGTCTTTAGCTTGTACTTTATTAAATCCGCTTAAATTAGTGTAAAAAGACACCGAAACAGATTTCGGATAAAACTTTAAAGATAAATTAGAGGGCACATTTATCATGGTTACAGGAATATTAAAAGTGCCTTCTGTAAATTTTTCTACTTTTGCCTTTAAGCGTACTTTATGATGAGAAAATTTAATTAGTTTATTCTCTTTGGGCAATTCCAATCTTATATTCTGATCGATGTCTAAATGTACATCTTCAAGCTCTAAAGACTTTGTTTTAATAGACGTTATACTATTAACTATTTTTTCTGGACCAACAATATGTACGGTATCTGGAGTTATAGAAAACGCATGTAAAACATCAAAACCAGGACTAAATTTTATATTTTCTTCCAATACCACAGGAACATCTTTAGTGGCATTTTGATCGTATTTAAAAAGTAATGTATCTGGAAGGACACTTACAATTTCAATATCTTTATCGAACTGTTCATTAATTTTAGAATAAGATCTATGTGAACTCCACACAAAAGAAGAATCTGTTAGATGAAGTTTATCATTATAATCTAAAATTAAATCGGGTTTAGATATATAATATCTTAAAAACTTAAACCCGTATGTTTTAAGCGTAATATTCAATTTCTGGCTACTATCGTTTAAAATCACGTACGTTTCTGGTAGATTAATAGTTTCTACAGAAAATGTAATGGTATTAGAAAACGTTCTAGACAGTTTATTTAATACTAAAATGGTAAAAGACAATAACAGAAACAGTGCAAAAATGTTTATTTTCTTACTCTTTACAAATTTTAAAAATCTTGATTTAATATCTTTCATTTAGATAATTTAAAAAATAATTCGGGAAACACGCGTTCTGCGTCTTTTTTAAAAACATGAATTTTTAAAAACGATTTTAAAAATCCGTAGCCATAACCTATAAATTGAATAAAAATTGCAGGTATAGATAATACAGCAACTATTATATTTTTAGACTGAATTAACGCTAATAAAAAAGCCACTATAAAGTACAAAACATACCCCATTAATAGCCATTTAAACTGAAATATATTAGCTATAACAGAAAAAAGTAAGCCTAATATAAAGAGCGTAGGAAACCAATACGTAATTTTTGCAGTTTGTGGATGCCAAAGATTTAAAATAGGACGAACCATTCCAAATTTATGTACTTGTTTGTAAAACTTAGACCATGATATGCGACGTTTATGATACACAAAAGCCTCTGAAATTAATTTGGTATTAAAACCAAGACCCCATAATCTAATAGATAAATCTGGATCTTCGCCTGGATGAATTGTCCCAAACCCTTTAGACGCTACAAAAGCTTTTTTAGATAAGCCCATATTAAAGCTTCTGGGCTGAAATTTCCCAACCTGATTTTTATGGCCACGAATTCCTCCAGTAGTAATAAAAGACGTCATTGAAAAATTAATGGCTTTTTGAAGATTTGTAAACGATGTATCTGCAGCATCTGGACCACCAAAACAATCTACAAATTCGGCACTTAAACTAGCATCTACTTGGTTTAAATAATTTGAAGGCAACACACAATCGGAATCGAGAATAATAAAATAATTTCCTTTTGCTTTTTGCATTCCGAAGTTTCTAGAATCGCCAGGACCAGAATTTTTTTTAAAAAAATAAGTAATATTTAGCTGGTCTTTAAAGGTATTTACAACTGTTTCTGAAGTCTTAGAAGACCCATCTTCAATAATTACAATTTCAAAATTTAAAGTCGTTTTTAGATTGACAAAACTAACAAGTAGTTCCTCAATTTCATCAGGACGATTATAAACAGGAATAATAAAAGAGTACTGTAAACGCATACACAAATGTAGTTAAATGCATAAAAAAAGCCGCCTTTTTAGGCAGCTTTTAAAAGACTTATAAAGGTCTAATATTATTTGTTCACAGATTCTACAAAAGCTTCCATAACTTCGTTACTTACACCCATATTACTAAATCCACCATCATTATATAAATTTTGTAAAGTCACGCGTTTAGTTAAATCACTAAACATAGCAACAGTATAGTTTGCACAGTCTGCTGCTGTTGCATTTCCAAGAGGCGACATTTTATCTGCATAAGCAATAAAACCATCAAATCCTTTTACACCACTACCTGCTGTTGTAGGTGTTGGAGATTGCGAAATTGTATTTACTCTTACTTTTTTATCTTTTCCGAAGAAATATCCAAAACTACGAGCAACACTTTCTAAATAGGCTTTATTCTCTGCCATATCGTTATAATCTGGGAATACACGTTGTGCAGCCATATAAGACAATGCAACAATACTTCCCCACTCGTTCATAGCATCTGCTTTATAAAGCGTTTGCATTACTTTATGAAAAGACATTGCAGAAACATCTGTTCCTTTTTTAGTGAATTCATAATTTTGATCTGTATAATGTTTTCCTTTTCTAACATTTATAGACATCCCGATAGAATGTAAAACAAAATCAATTTTTCCGCCTAAAATCTCCATAGATTTTTCAACTAAATTTTGCAAATCTTCAACAGAAGTTGCGTCAGCAGGAATAATTTGAGAACCTGTTTTTTCTGCAAGCTCATTAATTTGTCCCATACGCATTGCAACTGGTGCATTGGTTAAAACAAACGTTCCGCCTTCTTCATGAACACGTTCTGCAGTTTTCCAAGCGATAGAGTTTTCATCTAATGCTCCAAAAATGATTCCTTTTTTTCCTTTTAATAAATTGTATGACATCTTTTTTAATTCTTATATTAACTTTGTCTAGGTCTATTTCCTAGGATGGTCAAAGTTATGAAAACTTTTTATTCTATTAATAATTCATTGTTAGTAATAATCCTAACGCTTTTATACAGCCAATTATCACAATTACACACAATTACGCCATATTTATTGTTGTAATATTTTTCAGCTTCTTGTATAGTTGTGTTTAAAGGAAATACATAATCGGGAATACATTCTCCATTTTCTATAATTACGCTACAATTATCGCCGTCTAAATCACATCTTAAAAAAGAAGACGTACACAGAAAGACTAAATAGTGAATTACATTTTGCTTTATAATAAATTATTCATGCAAAAGTTGTTTTGCATGAGCAATTGCAGAACTAGATAATTCTAACCCACCAAGCATTTGCGCTATTTCTACAACCCGTTCTTCTCCTTCAATTACAATTAAGTTTGTAGTTGTAACTTGGTTTATATCTTCTTTATAAACTTTTAAATGTGTATCTCCTTTTGCTGCAACTTGAGGTAAATGTGTAATTGCAAACACTTGCATGCTTTCACTCATGTGCTTCATGATTACTCCCATTTTATTAGAAATTTCACCAGAAACACCAGTATCAATCTCATCGAACATAATGGTTGGTAGCTGTATATATTTTGAAAGTACAGATTTTATAGCCAACATAATTCGAGATAATTCTCCTCCAGAAGCGGCTTTGTTTAATGCTTTAAATGTACCACCTTTATTTGCTGAAAACAGAAATTGTAAATCGTCTTTTCCGTTTGAATGAAATTCTGAAGCCACTTTTAATGTAATTTGAAACTGTGCATTTGGCATACCTAAATCTGCCAATAATGTTTCTAATTGCGATTTTAAAACAGGTATAACTTCAGAACGTTTAGCATGAATGGTTTTAGCTAAAGCATTTAAAGCCTTTTCTTGTTTACCAATTTCTGTTTTTAACTTCTTGATGTTTTTATCTAAATTTTCGGTTATCCCTACTTTTTCGTCTAAAGCATTCTGAATATCTATAAGTTCTGAAATGGTTGAAACAAAGTGTTTATTCTTTAAATTATGTAGTAACTGCAATCTTGTATTTACAACCTCTAATCGGGCTGGATCTGCTTCAAGTGCATCTTCAGAAGCTTCTATCTCTGTAAAGATATCATACAACTCAATTAAATTACTATCAATCCTATCGTACAATTCTTTGTAATTCTTAGAGAATGAAGCAATCTTACTGAAGTTAGATTTTATTTCGGTAAGAATAGCTAGACCTCCTATTTGTTCATCATTTAATAATTGATGAGAGGCTCCTAACTTTTCTTTAATCGCTTCAATATTATCAAGCGTTTCGTATTCTTCTTCTAACTTTTCAAATTCACCATCTACTAATTTAGCATCGATTAATTCTTGAAGTAAAAAAGAATTGTATTCGTGTTCTTTATTCGCTTCGGCTTGAAAATCTTGTAATTTTTTTAATTCTTTCTGAACCGACTTATATGTTTTTAAGTACCCTTTATATTCTACTAAAGGTTCTTCTACTTTTGCCAATGCATCTATAACCTGAAACTGAAAGGCATCGTCGGTAAGTTGCATGGTTTGGTGCTGCGAATGAATATCTATTAAACGTTCTCCTAATGCTTGCAAACTACTTACCGTTACTGGAGAATCGTTTACAAAGGCACGCGATTTACCTGAAGGTAAAATTTCACGTCTTATAATAGTATGTGTTTCAAAATCCAGATCTTCTTGTTCGTAAATAGGTTCTAAATTATAATTTGAAACATCGAAAACAGCTTCAATAATACATTTTTGAGAATCGTCTTTTAAAGAAGATAAATCGGCGCGCTTACCTAAAATTAAAGATAATGCACCTAATAAAATAGATTTTCCTGCTCCGGTTTCTCCGGTAATTATGGTAAAACCAGTATTAAAATCTGCCTGTAAATCATCGATTAAGGCATAGTTTTTTATAGATAGAGATGTTAGCAATGTAATTAAGTGCTTTAGATTTGTAAATCAAAGATAATTTAGATTTAAGTCGTAATCAATTAAAACTTAATATTTCTCCATTTACTAGAATATGTAGGAGCTACTTTACTTAATACGTCTAGAAGATCGGAAACATTTACGCTAGGTCCGTCGGAAAATATACTTTCTATTTCATCGCTTTTAGCATCGAAAAACACACGTAACAGAAAAGAATTTGGTCTTCTGTTATTCATGGCCTGAAACGAAATTATGGAAGATGCAATGGCTTGTTTACCTGCTTTTAGGTCTGTACTCATTTTATCTAAACCATCTCTGTGGTATTTGTACATCACTTCGCGGTATTCTTTGTATGTAGGCGATACCATATTGTCTATTAAAACATATCTTGACTGCGAACCATCTGATAATTTCCAACCTTTATAGCCTTCTTGTTGCGAATAATTAACAATGTTTTGTGCTTGGTTTAAATATTCGTCTCCACCATTTAACTCGAAAGAATCTGCATCTAAACCAAGAATCATATACACATGAAATGCTATAACCGAAATTAAATTAGACTCATATTGTGTTTCGCTAAAGTTCAGGTTTTGAAACTCTGCATACTTAAACGTAAAATTTTTATCGTTAAAGTTATAAACTGGAGTCGTGTAAGAAGAACCATAAACGGGTCTAGTAGACTGTACTTGTATGGTTGCAGTAAAGCTATCGTTATCGTAATCGCTAACAATAATAACCATACTACAATTAATACGTTCGTTTAACTTAAAGCCTCTTGTTGTCCACCGTTTATTATTAATAAATTCGGTAAGCTGCTTTTCTAGAGTTGTAAATACTTTTACATTTTCGTCTCCAGTTTGTTCTGCATTAACAACAACTTTACAGTTTAATTCTTGAGCAGTAAGACTCATAGAAGCATTAAAAAATAGAACAAAAAAGATATTACGCATGTAATTGATTTAATATTTCGTTGAATATATCTTGAGCAACGACTGCTTTAGATTTTAAATTAAATTCTGTAATATGTTCTTCGGTGTCGATAAGCGTTATTTTATTTGTATCTGCCTTAAAACCGGCACCTTTATCGTTAAGAGAATTTAAAACGATTAAATCTAAATTTTTACGTTTTAATTTTCCTTTAGCATGTTCTAATTCATTATTAGTTTCTAAAGCAAAACCAACTAAAAACTGATTCGTTTTTATAGCACCTAAAGACGCTAAAACATCTTTAGTTTTCTCCAACTTTAATGTTAACGTACTATCGTCCTTTTTTATTTTCTGAGTCGCAACTTCTTTTGGTTTATAATCTGCTACAGCTGCAGCACATATTACAACATCTGAATCTTTAAAAAACAAATGTGCTTGATTATACATGTCTTGAGCACTAACAACAGGAACAATTTTAACTAAACCATGTTGAAGAGATTGATTGGTAGGTCCAGAAATTAAAGTAACCTCTGCACCAAGATTAGCTGCTGTTTTGGCTAACTCGAATCCCATTTTACCACTAGAATGATTTCCTATAAAACGTACAGGATCTATAGCTTCATAAGTTGGTCCAGCTGTAATCATGACTTTTTTACCATATAAAGGCAAATTGCCTAAGATATGATTTTCTATAAATGCTACAATATCTTCTGGTTCTGCCATACGCCCTTCTCCAACCAAACCACTAGCTAATTCGCCAGACGTTGCAGGAATCATAATATTACCAAAGCTTTGTAACGTTTTAAACGATTGGGATGTAGATGGATGTTTAAACATATCCAAATCCATTGCAGGAGCGAAATACACCGGACATTTAGCCGATAAGTAAGTCGCTAATAATAAATTATCGCAGGTACCATTTGCCATTTTAGACATGGTATTTGCAGTTGCAGGAGCAATAATTAAAAGATCGGCCCAAAGGCCTAATTCTACATGGCTATTCCAAACCGCACTCTCGTCTTCTTCATTATAAAATGAAGAAACAACAGGGTTTTTAGAAAGTGTAGATAAAGTTAGGGGAGTAACAAAACCTATAGAAGCAGGTGACATAACGACTTTTACGTCTGCACCTGCTTTTACAAATAATCTTACTAATGAAGCTGTCTTGTAAGCAGCTATACCTGCACTAATGCCTAACAGTACGTTTTTGCCGCTTAATATTGACATAGCTTATTATTTACTGAACGTCTTCGTCAGTGTTTCTGTAGTATACTTTATTGTCTAACCACTCTTGTACCGCTAAAGCGTGTGGTTTAGGTAATTTTTCGTAGAATTTTGAAACTTCAATTTGTTCTTTGTTTTCAAAAATCTCTTCTAAACTATCGTTATAAGTTGCAAATTCTTCTAATTTTTCAATTAGTTCCTTTTTAATCTCAGTATTGATTTGATCTGCACGTCTAGAAATAATAGAAATTGCTTCATAAATATTTCCTGTTGGTTCGTCAACTTTATTCTTGTTGTACGTAACTGTACTTAAAGGCGCATTGATTTTTTTTAAATCCATTATATTAACTTTTAGTGCTGTAATTTTTTAATTCTTCTACTATTTGTTCATACATTTTAACTGCAGATTCTGAAAATTGAGTTTCTGGAAACCCTTTCATTAAATCTTTATAATACCCTTCTGCAGATTGTAATCGTTCTTCTTTTTTACGTTCAATACTAAATATTGCTAACTGATAAGCCGAATCAAATCTATAATACATAGCTTCTTCTCTTAATGAAGTTCCAGGAAATTCAAATAGAAAATTATCGAACGATTTAATAGACGCTTGATAATCTAAGATTGTATTATACTGTTTTGCAATTTCGAACGCCTTACGTTCTAATTTCTCATCTAACTCTCTAATGTAACCACTCGCTTCACTTAAGTACTCTGATTGTGGAAATTGATTGATAAACAATTGCAATTTCTCTATAGCATCTTTAGTATCTGATTGGTCTTTACTGTAAACAGGAGACAATTTATAATAACTCTTAGCTGCTAAAAACGAAGCCTCTTCTAATTTCTCACTTTTTGGATATGAATCTGCAAAACGATCAAACTGGTAACCAGAAACATAATAGTCTTTCATGCCATAGTACGATTGCGCGTACATATACATAAGTTTCTCTGCTTGTGGTTTACCTCGGTAACTAGGCACGATTTGAGCGAATAATTTATTGGCTTTAGCGAACTCTCCTTGATCGTAAAGTTCTTCTCCCATTTTAAATTTCTTCCCAATGTCTGTAGCTTTAAGTGTTTTTTGGTATTCACCACATGAACTTAAAACAATAAACGCGAATAAAATGTATAAATATTTCCCCATAGTTTTTTAACAGAATGCAAAATTAAGCTATTCTTATTGATTTTAAAAATAATATTTTTCAGCTAAATTAAAGGATGTAATTAGGTTACAATTAGCTTTAAGTATATTTTAACTTTTAAACCATTTTATTAAAAACATCCTGTCTCTTAAGTGACAAAAACAACTTATTTAAAAGCACTTAAAAAGCATCTACAAATGCTTTAATTTTTTCCTTTAATCCAGACGTAGCCTCTACTAACGGCAATCTTACATCTGCACGACATAAACCTAAAGCTTCATAAACAGCCTTAATTCCAGAGGGGTTATTTTCTTCAAAAATATAACCAACAACGTCCATTAATTTATAATGAATATCGTAAGCTTCTTTGGCTTTTCCTTCTAATCCTAATTGAATCATTTTAGAAAATTGTGCAGGAACAGCCTGACCAATTACAGAAATAACGCCAGCACCACCTGCTAAAATAACACCTAAAGCAAGATCATCGTCTCCAGAAATAACTAAAAAGTCTTCTGGTTTATCTTTTAATAACTTTAAATATTGACCAATATTGTTACCTGCTTCTTTAACAGCTACAATATTTTTAAAATCGTTTGCTAATCTAATTGTTGTTTCCGGTAACATATTAGACGCTGTTCTTCCGGGAACATTATATAAAATGATAGAAATAGGACACGCTTCTGAAATAGCTTTAAAATGCTGATAAACGCCTTCTTGTGTTGGTTTACTATAATAAGGAGACACAGAAAGTACCGCATCAAAAATGCTTAAATCTGTAGCTTTAATCTCTTCAATAACTACAGCTGTATTATTCCCTCCTATTCCTAAAACTAAAGGCACACGACCGTTATTTGCTTTAGCAATAGTTTTTATAATAGCTTCCTTTTCGGCTTTAGTAACCGTTGCACTCTCTCCGGTAGTTCCCATTATAACTAAATAATTGGTACCGTTTTCAATATTGAAATTAACAATTCGGGTTAAAGCATCATGATCTACACTAAGATCTGCCTTAAAGGGTGTAACTAGAGCAACTCCAGTACCTATTAATTTACTATTCATCTTTTTAAATTCTTTTTAATATACTTAAGTACTTTAAAAGCTCCTTTTTAAACACTTCTATAGCCTCTGGATTTACATTAATTATTAAATCGTTTAACCGTTGTTCTTCTTGTAAAACTCCTATTTTAAAATCTGCATTAGCTGCAGCTGTAAGGACTTTTAAATCTAAATTATCTGTAAAATAATAACTAATTAAAGCATCAAATTTAGTCTTTAAAAACATATCCAATTCAATGTTTTTAATCTTACCTCCCCAACCTATATCTTTAGGAGAGTAACAAGGAAACTCCATAGCCTCTACCTGTTCTGCCTCTGAATAAGCTATTATTTTAAAACTATTAGGTCTAATATTTAAAAATTTAGACATAGATTTTATAGCTTCTATATTAGAAACTTCGTCAATATTTAATATAACCCCCAAACTTTCAATAGGTTTTGAGGTGTTAGAAACCTTACGATTTGCTAACATTTTATTAAAATACTTTTTATTAGATTTTTCCCTAAAACCTTTTAAAATCATTTATCTTTAAACTTTTAGCAAATGTAGAAAAAGTATAACCATACTTCAGTAAATTTTTTAAGTTTAATTATGATTTTTAAACAATTAATTGCTTGTACGTGCCTTTTATTTTTGGCAAGTTGCAAAACACCACCTGTAAGTCTATCTAAAATTGAAGGAAAAGAAATTCCTATTTCAGAAGAAATAAAACCAGATCAAGACATAGCTAACTTCATAAAACCGTATCACGATCACGTTACTAACACTCTAGATAGTGTTTTAGCTTACGCTCCAGATACTTATAATAAAGCCAACGGAAAATACAATACTGCTATAGGAAACTTTATGGCAGATGCTATTTACGAACAATCTAACCCCATATTTAAAAGAAGAACAGGTCACGATATAGATTTTGTTTTACTTAATAAAGGAGGTATTAGAGCTCAAATAACTAAAGGTGATATTACTTCAAATACCGCTTACGAAATTATGCCTTTTGAAAACAGTATTGTTGTCGCTGCTATAAAAGGGAAAAATGTAAATGAGGCTTTAACGTATTTAAGAAAAGCTAAAACGGCACATCCCATTTCTAAGCTAAAACTCGTTATTAATTCCGATTTTAATATTGTTGAAGCTTTAGTAAAAGGGCAACCTGTAGACGAAAACAAAACGTATTACGTAGCAACAAACGAATACCTTTATAACGGAGGAGACAATATGACGTTTTTTAGACCTAGCGATAGTCTTTACGTTTTAAATTACAAATTAAGAAATGCACTTATCGATTACTTTACTAAAGTAGATACTATAAACCCTGTGATAGACGACAGATTTATCCAAATAAAATAAATTCAGCGTGTTATGAAACGTAGAGACTTTATACAACAATCTACAGTAGCAACATCTTTAGTTGCTTTAGGAGGATTAAGCTTATCCTCTTTTACTACTGCTACAAAAACAAAAAAAATAACCATTTTACACACCAACGATGTGCATAGCCATATAGATCCCTTCGGACCTAATGAAGGTAGAAATGCAAATCTAGGAGGTGTTGCTAAACGTGCAACCTTAATAGACTCTATACGTTTAGACAATCCGAATACTTTACTTTTAGATGCTGGAGATATATTTCAAGGCACACCTTATTTTAATTTTTATGGTGGCGAATTGGAATTTAAATTAATGAGCAAACTAAAATACGATGCTGCAACTATAGGAAATCATGATTTTGATAATGGTGTAGACGGTTTATATGCACAATTACCTCACGCAGAGTTTCCGTTTCTAATTTCTAATTACGACTTCACTAATACTATAATGAATACACACACCAAGCCATATAAGGTCTTTATAAAAGACGGACTTAAAATTGGTGTATTTGGAGTAGGAATAAAACTTCATGGCCTTGTAGATCCTGCAATGTATAAAGAAACAAAGTATTTAGATCCTATTGAAGCCGCTCAAGAAATGACTCGTGTATTAAAAGAACAAGAGCAATGCGATTTAATTATTTGCTTATCCCATTTAGGTTACAAATATAGAACTGAAGATAAGATTGATGATCTAAAGCTTGCAGCTGCAACCAAAAATATTGATTTAATTATTGGCGGACACACACACACCTTTCTTGCCAAACCTACCATAGTAGAAAATATTGAAGGCAAAAACATGCTTGTAAACCAAGTAGGATGTTACGGTATTAATCTTGGAAAAATAGATTTCTATTTTGACGATAACAAAAACAAAGCAGCAGAAGAAACTTCTATTCTTGTGTAGTAGTTTATTTTTTATGTTTATTAAACACAAAATTATAAGAGCGTATTTTTAACGCTCTTTTTTTGGCTTTATTTTTAGTGACCATATAGTAGAAAAGGAAAACCAATCCGCAACCGTACAGTAAGCGCTCTACAAGTACTAAACTCCAATCGTAGATGTAATAATTTCTGATGTAAAATAACACTTCAGAAAATATAAAACATAAAGCCATTACTAAATACAAAATAGACGATTTAGTGTCTGCATTTAAATAGACTGCAAAAGAGAAAAAAGCGAGTACTATTAAGGTCACACTACGTAAACCAAAAAACAATACTTCTGTCGGACTCGTTATAATATCGTCTAAAACAGTATATAGTTGATATAACAAATAGGTATTTACAATAAATACAACTATTAAATAAGTCCCTAAAAACGTTCCGAATTTTATGCCTTTAAACTTTGTTATCACTAAGCTTAAGAGACTTAAATGTGCCAACAAATAAAATAGGTTACTAAATTTTATAACAGAATTAGCATCAACAACAACAGATGTAAAGTCACCTAAAAATGAAAAACAAAAAAACGACACAAGGTACCAGCTAATGTAGTCGCATCTAGAGAAGTAGAAAACGACGAACACAGGTACAAATAGGGGTTTAACGCATTGCAACAGAAATTCATGATGAAACACAGTTGCAAAAACATTAACGCCTATAAGAAGAAGTAAAATCGATATAAAGATCTTACTATAATTAAATTTAATCCAGTTCTTCAAAATAAACAATCATAAGTAGGTTCCACAAACATACAACTATACACCGTATTAATCATACACTTTATCGAAAAAAAAAGTAATATTTCGATGAAACACATTCTGAAAGCAATATAAAAAAAGAGGCGAAAATATCTTTTTTACAATTCAATTGCTTTGAATTCCTTATTAGGACTTTGAATAGCAAAGAAATAAAAGAGCGAAAACCCTGTAATTAATAAAAGATAACATATAATATTTAATTCAACTTTCTCTGAAGGATACAATATTGCGTACTGAATAACTTCAGAAAAAACAATACATATCGACCCTATAAACAAAAATAGAGATCTTGTGTTTTCTCTATACAAATAGTTAATAAACGATACATTTAATAGAATTAAAATTACCAGATTGTATACAAATTCTAAAACAATAGATGGTATTGTATCCCCTAACGGGATAATTTCTTCATCTAAAGTAGCAGCCCCTACAAATTCAGGAACTTCACTAGCCCCTATTACCGTTTCTGTAGAAGGAGAATTAATTGAAAAATCACCATTTATTAAAGAATATAACACATAAGAATTTAATAATAACAAAATAATTATGGTAAGATTAAATCGGGGCACAATATCTCTAAAACGCATACTTTTAAAAATCCCAAAAATTAAAGATACATAAGCTGATATATATAAAAAATTTGCTAAAAAGTAAACTAAATTCTCATACAAATATTTAGTTTCACTAAAAAAGGCTAAAAGATGAGCCAAAGAAAACAACACTAAAAATGCAGTAAAATATAACAGTTGATTTTTATGAGTTAACAAATAAAAAATACAAATAAAAGGCACTACTAATGCCATAATAACATTTGAAACACTATAAAACTCAGCATACTGTAAGAACAAATATGATACGCTTAAAATGAATAATATAATTAAAATAAAATATGTTTTTCTCATAGATATATAATAGACAAGCTAACAAATGTAATTATTAATAATTAAACTTGCTGACTTCTAGCAAGAACACCTCAAATTTTAAAAAATCACTAAACATTTAACAATGATAAGAAATCACTTTCCGATAAAATTTCAATCCCCAATTGTTCTGCTTTAGTACGTTTACTTGGCCCCATTTTATCTCCAGCAACGACAAAACTAGTTTTTGAAGAAATTGAACTCCCCACTTTTCCGCCGTTATCTTCTATCATTTTTTTAAGTTCATCTCTAGAAACTGTTGTAAACACACCTGAAACTACAAATATTTTTCCAGCTAAAGAATCTGATTGATTAGCCAAGGCATCTTCAGAAATCTCTAACGAAACGCCAAAACCTTTTAATCTATTTATTATAATTTTGTTTTGTTCTGATTGAAAAAACTCAACAACACTTTTTGCTATTTTAACTCCAATTTCGTCCACATCTACCAAAGTTTCTTCCGTCGCTTCTGCAATTGCATCTATAAATTTAAAATGTTTAACCAATTTTTTAGCAACAGTTTCTCCAACATATCTAATTCCTAAAGCATACAAGACACGCTCGAAAGGAACTTGTTTAGCGTTTTCTACACCTTTTATTAAGTTATCTGCACTTTTTTCTGCCATACGCTCTAAAGGCAAAACGTTTTCCTTTGTTAATTCAAATAAATCTGAATAATTATGAATTAAACCAGCATGTACTAATAAAGCAACTGTTTCCCCTCCTAAACCATCTATATCCATGGCTTTTCTTGAGATAAAATGCTGAATTCTACCAATAATCTGAGGCTTACAACCATTATAATTTGGACAATAATGTTGCGCTTCTCCTTCTTGTCTTACCAATTCGGTATTACATTCTGGACAATGTGTAATATATTCTGTAGGCTTAGAATCTGCTGGGCGTTGTGTTAAATCTACAGCAATAATTTTAGGTATAATTTCTCCTCCTTTTTCTACAAACACTTCATCACCCTCACGAATATCTAATTTCGCAATTTGATCTGCATTATGTAAAGATGCTCGTTTGACCGTTGTTCCTGCAAGCTCTACAGGTTCTAAATTCGCTACTGGAGTTATTGCTCCTGTACGACCAACCTGATATGTAATTTCGTTTAACCGTGTAGAAACACGTTCGGCCTTAAACTTATAAGCTATTGCCCAACGTGGCGATTTAGATGTAAAACCTAATTCTTCTTGATGCTGAAAACTATTCACTTTTATAACCACACCATCGGTTTCATAAGGCAAATTACGTCTGTGCACATCCCAATACTCAATAAATTCAAAAACTTCGTCTATAGAATGTACCAATTTAGCAGCATTTGGTACTTTAAAGCCCCAATCTCTTGCTTTTTGCAAACCTTCTATTTGCGACTGAATGTTTAAATTTCTGCCTATTATAGTATAGAGCAAACATTCTAACGGACGTTTAGCAACTTCACTACTATCTTGTAATTTTAAACTTCCTGACGCGGTATTTCTCGGATTTCTATATGGCTCTTCACCTATTTCAATACGATCTTCATTCATTTTATTAAAGCCTTCAAACGGCAATACAATTTCACCTCGAATATCAAACTTATCAGGGTAATCTCCTTTTAAAGTTAAAGGCACCGTTTTTATGGTTTTAATATTGGCTGTAACTTCATCGCCTTGCACACCATCTCCTCGAGTAACTGCTCTTGTAAGCTTACCATGTTCGTAAGTTAAACTTATTGAAGCTCCATCGTATTTTAGTTCACACGTATAAGACACATCTCCATCTACTAATTTTTTAACACGTTCTTCCCATGCCATCAAATCGTCTTTAGAATATGAATTCGATAAAGAATACATGCGGTAATCGTGAACTACAGTATTAAAATTTTTAGTAATTGTTCCCCCCACTCTATTTGTAGGCGAGTTAATATCATTAAATTCCGGATGCTTAGACTCTAAATCTTGTAATGATTTAAGTTTCATATCGAACTCAAAATCACTTATATCACTTTCGTCTAAAATGTAATATTTATAATTATAATCGTTTAACTCGTCTCTTAATTGCTGAATTTGTGCTTCAATAGTCATCCTTACAATCTATCTTTATTTAACCAATTTGGTGCTGGCAATGGTTTGTAATTATTCATTTTTTCTAATAAACCGTCTATCGTATTATCTACAACAACCGCATCTAAATTGTCTTGTTTTAAAAACCCACGCTCGACCATGGTTTTACAATAAGCTAATAAATGGTCGAAAAAACCATTAATATTTAAAATCCCAATAGGTTTTACATGAAGTCCTAATTGTCCCCAAGTAGTAACCTCGAAAAACTCGTCCATAGTACCAAAGCCACCAGGAAGAACTATAAATCCATCCGATTTTTCATACATAATTACCTTACGCTCGTGCATGTTATTAGTCACGATAAGTTCTGATAAATTAGGATGAACAATTTCTTTAGTTTCCAAAAAGCCTGGAATAATTCCAAGAACATCTCCTTCTTTATCCATTACACCACGAGCAACTTCTCCCATAATCCCTATTTTGGCAGCACCGTATACTAATGTAATATTTTGCTCGCCAAAGGTTTTCCCTAATTGATAGGCTTCAGATTTTATTTTTGAATCGGTACCATCGCTCGATCCACAAAAAACAGCTATAGATTTCATATCTCTTTAATTCCTTTAATCATTCTATTTCTTTTAAACATATCCTGACGCAATTCTACATGTATAAATTTATGTTCTTGTAATAAATCGTTCATTTCCTGACCTAAAAATTCATTTATTTCAAAAAACAACAATCCATCCTTTACTAAATTAACTTTAGCCAATTTTGTGATTGCTTTATAGAATTTAAGCGGATCATGATCTTCGACAAACAATGCTAAATGCGGTTCGTGTTCTAAAACATTTGCTTTCATTTGAAGCTTCTCTAACTCACGAACATACGGTGGGTTTGAAACAATAACATCAAATGGTAATTTAAAATCTGCATTTTTATATGTCTCTACAGATAAAATATCTGCATGAATAAAATTAACCGTTACATTATTATGTTTGGCATTTTTCTTTGCTACCGCTATTGCATCTTCACTTACATCTACAGCAAAAACATCTGCATTTGTAAACTGTTTTGCTAACGAAATTGCAATACACCCACTTCCTGTTCCTATATCTAGAATACGTAATGGTTTTTTTATTTTATCTAAATCAGACTCTATAATCCATGCGACTAACTCTTCGGTTTCTGGTCTAGGAATTAACACCGAATTATTCACCTGAAATTCTAAACCAAAAAATTCAGTAGTTTTTAAAACATACTGAATAGGCTCGTGTTTTTTTAAAGACTCTAAAGCATCTAAAACAGGAATGGATTCGGCTTCAGAAATACTGTAATCGGGTTCTAAAGCCAAAGTAATGCGTTTAAAATTGAAATAATATTCGCAAATCATAAAAAAGAAATGATCGACCTCTCTTTTATCATATTCAGCATCTAAAGCGTCATGAAACGTCTGTTTAATATCTTTTAACTTCATAGTTCTTTTATCATCCAAACCGTACAAGAATAGTGTCCGGTTTTCCCCATCGGGCCATCTAAATTTTTAAATCCTATTTTATTATATAAATGGATTGCCGATTTTAAATAAGGTAAGGTTTCTAGATAACAACGCTTAAAACCATAATCTCTTGCCTTTTGCAAACACGTATCCATCATTTGTTTTCCTATTCCGCGACCTCTAGCTTCATCTAAAAAATACATTTTTTGTAATTCGCAAACATCATCTTCACCATCTACAGGACCAATTCCTGCTGCTCCAATTACACGATTGTTTTCTTCGACAACAAAATAGGTTGTTTTGGGTTTATTATACGTTTCAAACATATCATCTAGAGCTTTGTCTTCGTAAGCTGTACCAATTTTTGGCGCACCAGCACCAACTAACACCTCGCGAATCACTGCTGCGACTTGCTGATTATCTTTAGTTTGAATTTCTCTTATCTTGAAATGGCTCATCCCCATTTTTAATCTTATTTTTGTGACGTGAAGATACATGAAAAATACATAAATCGCTGTATAGAAATTGCCAAAAACGGATTAGGAACAACCCGACCAAACCCAATGGTGGGCTGTGTTATTGTATATAACGGCTTAATTATTGGAGAAGGTTTCACTAGTCCTTACGGCGGAGCACATGCAGAAGTTAATGCCATTCAATCGGTTACAGATAAATTACTTTTAAAACACGCTACCTTATATGTAACACTAGAACCCTGTTCGCATTTTGGAAAAACACCACCTTGTAGCGACCTTATTATTAAACACGAAATTCCTAAAGTTGTTATAGGAATGGTAGACGATAATTCTTTAGTTGCTGGTCGAGGTATAAAAAGGTTAAAAAATGCAGGATGCGATGTTACTGTTGGTGTTTTAGAAGCTGAATGCAAAGCACACCATAAACGCTTTTTTACGTTTCACAATAAAAAAAGACCACACATTATCTTAAAATGGGCAGAATCTGCAGATGGTTTTTTAGCTCCTACAACAAAAAACGAACAAAAACCAGTTTGGATTACAAACATCTATTCCCGACAATTAGTACATAAATGGAGAGCCGAAGAACAAGCTATTTTAGTTGGCGGCAATACAGTTATACAAGATAATCCCAGTTTAACAGTACGCGATTGGACAGGTTTGCAACCTACACGTGTTGTAATAGACACCCATAATAATCTTCCAAACAACTACGCCGTATTTAATACCGCTGCTAAAACGATAAAATTAACAGAAACTGAATTAGATTTCTCAAAACCTTTAGGGTTTCAAATTTGCGAATGCTTACACAAACACAATATAACGTCTGTAATTATTGAAGGAGGAAATAAAACGCTTCAAACTTTTATAGATGAAAACCTCTGGGACGAAGCCCGCGTATTTTACGGTACAAACACCTTTCTACAAGGCACAAAAGCACCTGTAATAATAGCTAAGCCAGCCTTAGAGACCAAAATATTAAACGATACTTTAAAATATTACACCAATGATTAAAACAATAATATTCGATTTTGGCGATGTCTTTATCAATTTAGATAAAGTTGGCGCTTTAGAAAATGCTTTACTTAATTTTAAATTAGACAGTCTTCCTGAAGATTTAGTACATATAAATAGTCTTTACGAAATGGGATTAATGGATACGTCTGAATTTATAGAATTTTACGAAACAGCATTCCCAGAAGTATCTTCTGAAAAAATATTAGAAATATGGAACTCCATTTTAAAAGATTTTCCAGAATACAGATTAGAGTTTTTAAAAAAACTGTCTGAAAGCAAAAAATATAAACTCATTTTATTAAGCAACACTAACGATTTACATATCGAATTTGTAAAAGCACACGTGCCCTTTTATAATGAATTTAAAAACTGTTTTGATGTGTTTTATTTATCACACGAAATTAACCTAAGAAAACCTGAAGCAGACATTTATGAGTTTGTAATAAAGAAAAATAATTTAGTGCCTGCAGAAACACTTTTTATAGACGACACCACAGAAAACACCGTTGCTGCAGAAAAACTTGGGCATACACACCTGGAATATTAATCCAGAAACGGAAGACATAATCACTTTATTTGAAACAAAAAAAGAACTTTTTAGTTAATATTTGGAGACAAAAGACACATACAATACGATTTTAAAACCGTCTGAAGAAACCCTCTTTAAAGAAAAGAATAGTAAGTTTTTTGGATATGTTTTTCCTGTAAAGACAGAAGAAGATGTTAAAGCACATTTAGAAGCCATAAAAAAGCAACATCATTCTGCAAGACATTGGTGTTACGCTTACCAGTTAGGAACAGAAACTATTGCTTATCGCGCAAATGACGATGGCGAACCAAACAACTCTGCAGGCATGCCTATTTACGGACAAATACAATCCTTCGACGTCACAAACGTGTTAATTATTGTTGTGCGTTATTTTGGCGGCGTTAAGTTAGGAGTTGGCGGCTTAATTAACGCATATAGAACATCTGCTCAATTAAGCTTGGAAGCTTCTAAAATTGTAGAGTGCACTATAAATATAGATTACCTTATTGTTTTCGATTATAAAAACATGAATAAGGTGATGCGTATTATTAAAGAGAAAAATTTAAATGTGATTAATCAGAAATTAGAACTGAATTGTGAACTCACTATTTCTGTTAGAAAAAAAGATGCTGAAGCTGTTTTTAACAGTTTCAGCATTCTATTTGAAGTCGACATAAAAAAACTGTAAGATTATTCGGGTATAAGATCTAGTATATATTTCGGACATTTCATAGGACGTTTAGTTTCCATATTTATAAAAGCCAAAACTGTATTGGCTAAAACCAACAATTCTCCCTCCTGATTAGTGATTTCGAAGTCAAAATCAATCTTTACACCTGGCGTCTTTTTTAGTATTGTTTTTACTTTAATTACCTGGTCGTAAAAAGCTGATTTTTTGTAATTTAAAGACATTGAAATCACAGGTAACATGATACCTTGCGCCTCCATCTCTTTATAAGACACTCCAAGCGACCGAAGCCACTCAGTCCGCGCCATTTCTAGGTATAGCGCGTAATTACCATGATGCACAACCCCCATTTGGTCGGTTTCGCCATATCGTACTCTTATTTCTATTTCGTCAATTATCATACTAAAGTTTCATTATTTTTTCGTAGCTTACAATGTCCGATAAACATGAGGAAAAAAATCTTAAAATTCAATAGCAAAGCATTTTTTTTT